>NZ_NPKO01000026.1 GCF_008329605.1 Mycolicibacterium sp. P9-64 | reverse complement strand
GTTGTAGTTGGCGACCGGTTTGTAGGTGAACGATCCGTCGGCTGCGAGGGTGACTGTGCCGTGAGTGGTGGTGATGGTTCCTGGGTTGGCGACGGTGATTGTGCTGCTGTCGATGTCGGTGTCGTTGCCCAGCACGCCGGCAGCGGCACCTACGGTCAGAGTGCCGTCCTCGCCGGTCGTGAAGTTGTCATCGGTCGCCACCGGTGCGTCGTTGACCGCGGTGATGGTGATCGTCACGGTCGCGAGGTCACTCACGGCCTGACCGTCGGTCGACTGATAGGTAAACGAGTCCGTGCCAAAGTAGTTCGCGGTGGGTGTGTAGGTGAAGGAGCCGTCGGCGGCCAGGGTGACGGTGCCGTGTGTGGTGGTGATCGTGCCTGGATTGGCGACGGTGATTGTGCTGCTGTCGACGTCGGTGTCGTTGGTGAGCACGTTGCCCGACACGGGGTTGTCCTCGGTGGTGCTCACTCCGTCGTCGGTTGCGACGGGTGCGTCGTTGACCGTTGTGATGGTGATCGTCACCGTGGCGAGGTCACTCACGGCCTGACCGTCGGTCGACTGATACGTAAACGAGTCCGTGCCAAAGTAGTTCGCGGCGGGGGTGTAGGTGAACGACCCGCCCGCCGCCAAAGTGACTGTGCCGTGGTCAGTCGTGATCGTTCCCGGGCTTACCACTGTCAAGGCGCCGCTATCGACGTCAGTGTCGTTGGTCAGGACATTGCCCGTGACCGGGGTGTCTTCTGGCGTGTTGCTGGTGTCGTCGCCTGCGACGGGTGTGTCGTTGACGGCGGTGATGGTGATCGTCACTGTTGCCAGTGCACTCACCGTGGTGCCGTCGGTCGCCTGATACGTGAAGCTGTCGGTCCCGTTGTAATTCGAGACCGGTGTGTAGGTGAACGATCCGTCCGCGGCCAAAGTGACTGTGCCGTGGTCCGTGGTGATGGTGCCCGGGCTGACCACCGTCAACGTGCCACTGTCGATGTCGGTGTCGTTGCCCAGGACTCCGGCGGCGGCGCCGACGGTGAGTGGACCGTCCTCGCTCGTCGTGAAGTTGTCGTCGATGGCATTGGGTGCGTCGTTGATCGCGGTGATGGTGATCGTCACGGTGGCGAGGTTGCTCGTGGCTGTGCCGTCGGTGACCTGATACGTGAAGCTATCGGTCCCGTTGTAATTCGAGACCGGTGTGTAGGTGAAGGTTCCGTCGGCTGCGAGGGTGACTGTGCCGTGTGTGGTGGTGATCGTTCCGGGGTTGACCACCGTCAGTGTGCCGCTGTCGATGTCGGTGTCGTTGGTGAGGACGTTGCCCGAGACGGGGGTGTCCTCGGTGGTGGTCACACCGTCGTCGGTGGCCACGGGTGCGTCGTTGACTGCTGTGATGGTGATGGTGACGGTGGCCATCTCGCTGACGGTGGTGCCGTCGGTCGCCTGATAGGTGAAGCTGTCGGTCCCGTTGTAGTTGGCGACCGGTGTGTAGGTGAAGGTTCCGTCGGCGGCCAAAGTGACTGTGCCGTGGTCAGTGGTGATGGTGCCGGGGTTGGCGACGGTGAGTGTGCTGCTGTCGATGTCGGTGTCGTTGGTGAGGACGTTGCCGGAGACCGAGTTGTCTTCGTTGGTGGTGGCAGTGTCGTCGGTGGCCGCCGGTGCGTCGTTGACGGCGGTGATCGTGATCGTCACTGTGGCCATCTCACTGACGGTGGTGCCGTCGGTGGCTTGGTAGGTGAAGCTGTCCGTGCCAAAGAAGTTGGCGGTTGGGTTGTACGTGAAGGAACCGTCGGCGTTTAGTACGACGCTGCCGTGGGCGGTGGTGATCGTTCCCGGGTTGACCACTGTCAAGGTGCTGCTGTCGATGTCGGTGTCATTGGTGAGGACGTTGCCCGAGGCGGGGTTGTCCTCGGTGGTGCTCACGCCGTCGTCGCTGGCGACGGGTGCGTCGTTGACTGCGGTGATGGTGATCGTCACTGTGGCCAGTGCGCTGACGGTGGTGCCGTCAGTCGCGCGGTAGGTAAACGAGTCCGTGCCAAAGAAGTTGGCGGTTGGACTGTACGTGAAGGAACCGTCGGCGTTTAGTACGACGCTGCCGTGGGCGGTCGTGGTCGTTCCCGGGTTGACCACCGTCAAGGTGCCGCTGTCGATGTCGGTGTCGTTGCCTAGTACTCCGGCGGCGGCGCCGACGGTCAGTGGACCGTCCTCGCCGGTCGTGAAGTTGTCGTCGATGGCATTGGGTGCGTCGTTGACTGCTGTGATGGTGATCGTCACCGTGGCCAGTGCACTCACCGTGGTGCCGTCGGTCGCCTGGTAGGTGAAGCTGTCGGTGCCGTTGTAGTTGGCGACCGGTGTGTAGGTGAAGGTTCCGTCGGCTGCGAGGGTGACTGTGCCGTGTGTGGTGGTGATGGTGCCGGGGTTGACCACCGTCAACGTGCTGCTGTCGATATCGGTGTCATTGGTCAGGACGTTGCCCGAGACGGGGGTGTCCTCGGTGGTGCTCACACCGTCGTCGGTGGCCACGGGTGCGTCGTTGACCGCGGTGATGGTGATCGTCACCGTTGCCAGTGCACTCACCGTGGTGCCGTCGGTCGCCTGATAGGTGAAGCTGTCGGTGCCGTTGTAGTTGGCGACCGGTGTGTAGGTGAACGATCCGTCGGCTGCGAGGGTGACTGTGCCGTGAGTGGTGGTGATGGTTCCTGGGTTGGCGACGGTGATTGTGCTGCTGTCGATGTCGGTGTCGTTGGTGAGCACGTTGCCCGAGACGGGGTTGTCCTCGGTGGTGCTCACGCCGTCGTCGGTCGCGACGGGTGCGTCGTTGACGGCGGTGATGGTGATGGTGACGGTGGCGAGGTCACTGAGGGTGGTGCCGTCGGTCGCGCGGTAGGTAAATGAGTCGGTGCCAAAGAAATTGGCGGTGGGGGTGTAGGTGAACGATCCGTCCGCGGTGAGGGTGACGGTGCCGTGGGTGGTGGTGATGGTGCCGGGGTTGGCGACGGTGAGTGTGCTGCTGTCGACGTCGGTGTCGTTGGTGAGGACGTTGCCCGACACGGGGGTGTCTTCGTTGGTGGTGGCGGTGTCGCCGACTGATACGGGCGCATCGTTGACTGCTGTGATCGTGATGGTGACGGTGGCGGGGTTGCTCGTGGCTGTGCCGTCGGTGACCTGATAGGTGAAGCTGTCGGTCCCGTTGTAGTTGGCGACCGGTGTGTAGGTGAACGATCCATCCGCCGCCAAAGTGACTGTGCCGTGGTCAGTCGTGATGGTGCCTGGGCTGGCGACGGTGATCATGCTGCTGTCGACGTCGGTGTCGTTGGTGAGGACGTTGCCCGACACGGGGGTGTCTTCGTTGGTGGTGGCGGTGTCGCCGACTGATACGGGCGCATCGTTGACTGCTGTGATCGTGATGGTGACGGTGGCGGGGTTGCTCGTGGCTGTGCCGTCGGTGACCTGATAGGTGAAGCTGTCGGTCCCGTTGTAGTTGGCGACCGGTGTGTAGGTGAACGATCCATCCGCCGCCAAAGTGACTGTGCCGTGGTCAGTCGTGATGGTGCCTGGGCTGGCGACGGTGATCGTGCTGCTGTCAACGTCGGTGTCGTTGGTGAGCGCATTCCCGGAGACTGGACTGTCTTCAGTGGTGCTCACGCCGTCGCCGACTGATACGGGCGCATCGTTGACTGCTGTGATCGTGATGGTGACGGTGGCGGGGTTGCTCGTGGCTGTGCCGTCGGTGACCTGATAGGTGAAGCTGTCGGTGCCGTTGTAGTTGGCGACCGGTGTGTAGGTGAACGATCCATCGGCCGCCAGGGTGACGGTGCCGTGGTCAGTCGTGGTCGTTCCCGGGTTGACCACCGTCAGTGTGCTGATGTCGATGTCGGTGTCGTTGGTGAGGAGGTTGCCGGAGA
>NZ_NPKO01000024.1 GCF_008329605.1 Mycolicibacterium sp. P9-64 | reverse complement strand
AAATGGTGTTCGGCGGTGTCCTACTTTTCCGACCGTATGGTCAGTATCATTGGCGCTGGTAGGCTTAGCTTCCGGGTTCGGGATGGGACCGGGCGTTTCCCTACCGCTCTTGCCGCCGTAACTTTATTCACTCTTTTCCGAGTGCCCCCACAATGTTGTGTGGGGAAGTGTTTTTGGTGGTGGGGTATGGATCTTGAATTCGTGGTTGCGTGGTTGCGGACGCGTCTTCGTTGCGGTGTGATACACACTCTCTGAAACCGTTCATGGTTTTTGTTGTGTGTAAGTTTTCGGCCGGTTAGTGCCAGTTCCCTGCACCTATTACTAGGCTTCTAGGTCTGGTCTATCAATCCCGTGGTCTGCGGGGGGCCTTATCCCACTTAATGGGTGAGAAGCCTGGTCTTGGAGAAGGTTTCCCGCTTAGATGCTTTCAGCGGTTATCCTGTCCGAACGTAGCTATCCAGCAGTGCCCCTGGTGGGACAACTGGTAGACCAGAGGTTCGTCCGTCCCGGTCCTCTCGTACTAGGGACAGGTTTCCTCAAGCTTCTGACGCGCGCGGCGGATAGAGACCGAACTGTCTCACGACGTTCTAAACCCAGCTCGCGTGCCGCTTTAATGGGCGAACAGCCCAACCCTTGGGACCTGCTCCAGCCCCAGGATGCGACGAGCCGACATCGAGGTGCCAAACCATCCCGTCGATATGGACTCTTGGGGAAGATCAGCCTGTTATCCCCGGGGTACCTTTTATCCGTTGAGCGACACCCCTTCCACTCGGGGGTGCCGGATCACTAGTCCCGACTTTCGTCCCTGCTCGACATGTACGTCTCGCAGTCAAGCTCCCTTGTGCACTTACACTCAACACCTGATTGCCGTCCAGGTTGAGGGAACCTTTGGGCGCCTCCGTTACATTTTAGGAGGCAACCGCCCCAGTTAAACTACCCACCAGGCACTGTCCCTGAACCGGATATACGGTTCGAAGTTAGAAGCCCAATACGATCAGAGTGGTATTTCAACAATGACTCCACACACACTGGCGTGTGCGCTTCACAGTCTCCCACCTATCCTACACAAACCGTAACGAACTCCAATACCAAGTTGTAGTGAAGGTCCCGGGGTCTTTTCGTCCTGCCGCGCGTAACGAGCATCTTTACTCGTAGTGCAATTTCGCCGAGTCTATGGTTGAGACAGTTGAGAAGTCGTTACGCCATTCGTGCAGGTCGGAACTTACCCGACAAGGAATTTCGCTACCTTAGGATGGTTATAGTTACCACCGCCGTTTACTGGGGCTTAAATTCTCAGCTTCACCACTTGCGTGGTTGACCGGTCCTCTTAACCTTCCAGCACCGGGCAGGCGTCAGTCCGTATACATCGTCTTGCGACTTCGCACGGACCTGTGTTTTTAGTAAACAGTCGCTTCTCACTGGTTTCTGCGACCCCCCACCGCTACCAGCCGCAAGGGCTTTGACGGTAAGAGGTCCCCCTTCTCCCGAAGTTACGGGGGTATTTTGCCGAGTTCCTTAACCATAGTTCACTCGTACGCCTTGGTATTCTCTACCTGACCACCTGTGTCGGTTTGGGGTACGGGCCGTGTGCAGACTCGCTAGAGGCTTTTCTTGGCAGCATAGGATCACCGAATTCGCCTCACTCGGCTATGCATCACCTCTCAGGATATGCGAGACCCGGATTTGCCTAGGTCTCTCCCTACGGGCTTGCCCCAGTATTACCACTGACTGGTACGGCTACCTTCCTGCGTCACCCCATCGCTTGACTACTACCCACCCGGGTCCCGTGCAGCCGATAGCACTCGCACCCCCGAAGGGGATTGATGAACCACCATTTGGACGGTTAGCAGAATGGATTCGTCACGGACGCACACACACGGGTACGGGAATATCAACCCGTTGTCCATCGACTACGCCTGTCGGCCTCGCCTTAGGTCCCGACTCACCCTGGGCGGACTGGCCTGGCCCAGGAACCCTTGGTCTTTCGGCGGGCAAGGTTCTCACTTGCCTTATCGCTACTCATGCCTGCATTCTCACTCCCACACCCTCCACCACTAGATCACTCTGCGGCTTCACCGGATGCAGGACGCTCCCCTACCCAACCAACATAAGTTGATTGCCGCGGCTTCGGCGGTGTGCTTGAGCCCCGCTACATTATCGGCGCACAATCACTTGACCAGTGAGCTATTACGCACTCTTTCAAGGGTGGCTGCTTCTAAGCCAACCTCCTGGTTGTCTTCGCGACTGCACATCCTTTTCCACTTAGCACACGCTTAGGGGCCTTAGCCGGCGATCTGGGCTGTTTCCCTCTCGACGCACGGAGCTTATCCCCCGCCGTCTCACTGCCACGCTTTCACTTACCGGCATTCGGAGTTTGGCTGACGTCAGTAACCTTTTAGGGCCCATTGGCCATCCAGTAGCTCTACCTCCAGCAAGAAACACGCAACGCTGCACCTAAATGCATTTCGGGGAGAACCAGCTATCACGGAGTTTGATTGGCCTTTCACCCCTACCCACAACTCATCCCCTCAGTCTTCAACCTAAGTGGGTTCGGGCCTCCACGGCGTCTTACCGCCGCTTCACCCTGGCCATGGGTAGATCACTCCGCTTCGGGTCCAGAACACACCACTACACCACACACTGTTGTGTGGATACGCCCTATTCAGACTCGCTTTCGCTGCGGCTACCCCACACGGGTTAACCTCGCGACATGTCCCTGACTCGCAGGCTCATTCTTCAAAAGGCACGCCATCACCCCACCACGAAGGAGGGCTCTGACGGATTGTAGGCACACGGTTTCAGGTACTCTTTCACTCCCCTCCCGGGGTACTTTTCACCATTCCCTCACGGTACTAATCCGCTATCGGTCATCAGAAGGTATTCAGGCTTACCGGGTGGTCCCGGCAGATTCACAGCAGATTCCACGGGCCCGCTGCTACTCGGGAACATCGATCAAGGCAGACATCGGGTTTTCACGTACCGGGCTCTCACCGTCTACGGCAGGCCATCCCAAGCCACTTCCGCTAACCACGACATTTTCTCACTACCCTCCAGCCAGGTAGAGCTGGAAAATCACGTCCCACAACCCCGCACACACAACCCCTACCCGGTATCACATGCATGCGGTTTAGCCATCCTCCGCTTTCGCTCGCCACTACTCACGGAATCACAATTGTTTTCTCTTCCTACGGGTACTGAGATGTTTCACTTCCCCGCGTTACCTCCCGCACCCTATGTATTCAGATACGGGTAACACGACATCACTCGTGCTGGGTTTCCCCATTCGGACACCCTCGGATCAACGCTCGGTTGGCAGCTCCCCGAGGCATATCGCAGCCTCCCACGTCCTTCATCGGCCTCTGATGCCAAGGCATCCACCATGCGCCCTTAAACACTTACAACAAAAACACAAAAACCAAAAAACAATTCAGAGAAATCACACCACAACAAACCAACACCACATCGAGCCCCGACACCCTCCCCCAAAAGAGAAGAACCACCGGAACTCTTACGATGCCAGCTTGATGCTCGCAACCACTATCCACGAATCAAACACCACACCCCACCACCAAGCAGGGCAACAACACACCTCCCACCACACACAGTGGCCAGGGAAACACGGGCCTGTTGTCTCAGGACCCAACAGTGTGTTTGATGATCTCTTTTCGCAATCCGACCCCCAAAGGGAGCCTCTCGAGGGCTGCAGCGTTCGTTGCAATATTTGTGCACCAGACCCCCACCCACTACAGGCGAAGGCCATCTCACGAATCGTTCAGGTCTCGGTGAACCGCGATATGCGGGCCGGCCCAAAACACGTGGTGCTCCTTAGAAAGGAGGTGATCCAGCCGCACCTTCCGGTACGGCTACCTTGTTACGACTTCGTCCCAATCGCCGATCCCACCTTCGACGGCTCCCCCCCTTACGGGTTAGGCCACCGGCTTCGGGTGTTACCGACTTTCATGACGTGACGGGCGGTGTGTACAAGGCCCGGGAACGTATTCACCGCAGCGTTGCTGATCTGCGATTACTAGCGACTCCGACTTCACGGGGTCGAGTTGCAGACCCCGATCCGAACTGAGACCGGCTTTCAAGGGATTCGCTCCACCTCACGGATTCGCAGCCCTTTGTACCGGCCATTGTAGCATGTGTGAAGCCCTGGACATAAGGGGCATGATGACTTGACGTCATCCCCACCTTCCTCCGAGTTGACCCCGGCAGTCTCTTACGAGTCCCCGCCATAACGCGCTGGCAACATAAGATAGGGGTTGCGCTCGTTGCGGGACTTAACCCAACATCTCACGACACGAGCTGACGACAGCCATGCACCACCTGCACACAGGCCACAAGGGAACCAATATCTCTACTGGCGTCCTGTGCATGTCAAACCCAGGTAAGGTTCTTCGCGTTGCATCGAATTAATCCACATGCTCCGCCGCTTGTGCGGGCCCCCGTCAATTTCTTTGAGTTTTAGCCTTGCGGCCGTACTCCCCAGGCGGGGTACTTAATGCGTTAGCTACGGCACGGATCCCAAGGAAGGAAACCCACACCTAGTACCCACCGTTTACGGCGTGGACTACCAGGGTATCTAATCCTGTTCGCTCCCCACGCTTTCGCTCCTCAGCGTCAGTTACTGCCCAGAGACCCGCCTTCGCCACCGGTGTTCCTCCTGATATCTGCGCATTCCACCGCTACACCAGGAATTCCAGTCTCCCCTGCAGTACTCTAGTCTGCCCGTATCGCCCGCACGCCCACAGTTAAGCTGTGAGTTTTCACGAACAACGCGACAAACCACCTACGAGCTCTTTACGCCCAGTAATTCCGGACAACGCTCGGACCCTACGTATTACCGCGGCTGCTGGCACGTAGTTGGCCGGTCCTTCTTCTGTAGGTACCGTCACTTGCGCTTCGTCCCTACTGAAAGGGGTTTACAACCCGAAGGCCGTCATCCCCCACGCGGCGTCGCTGCATCAGGCTTGCGCCCATTGTGCAATATTCCCCACTGCTGCCTCCCGTAGGAGTCTGGGCCGTATCTCAGTCCCAGTGTGGCCGGACACCCTCTCAGGCCGGCTACCCGTCGTCGCCTTGGTAGGCCATCACCCCACCAACAAGCTGATAGGCCGCGGGCCCATCCCACACCGCAAAAGCTTTCCCCCACCAGACATGCATCCAGCAAGGTGTATTCGGTATTAGACCCAGTTTCCCAGGCTTATCCCAAAGTGCAGGGCAGATCACCCACGTGTTACTCACCCGTTCGCCACTCGAGTACCCCGAAGGGCCTTTCCGTTCGACTTGCATGTGTTAAGCACGCCGCCAGCGTTCGTCCTGAGCCAGAATCAAACTCTCCAAACAAAAACAACCCACACCCAAAGGCACAGGTGGAATTCGAATCAGAACAATCTGAAACCAAACCAAAGACACCAAACAAACTGGCATCAAAAAAACAACCACATTCCCCTAAACGAGAAAAAAAGAAACATGGCAAAACAACAAACAAAAACCACCAAACACACTATTGAGTTCTCAAACAACAC
>NZ_NPKO01000002.1 GCF_008329605.1 Mycolicibacterium sp. P9-64 | reverse complement strand
TGGGACACCACCACACCGCTACCGCCGGGCACCGTCACACCCGAAGCGGCCACCGGCACGCCCGAACGTGGCCTCATCATGCCCACCCGCACGACCACCCGCGCCCAACAAACCGCCCAACGACGCCACGCCGAACGCCAACGCAACCAACACGCCATCGACGAAGACCCACCGCCGTTCTAACGGACCGGGCGCTAGTCCCCCGTGCGCTGGAACTGGTCCTCGAAATCCCCACCGCCAGTGCAGTCCCCGCCCGCCGCGACGGTTTGAGTGCCCCGCCCGGTGAGCACCGCGATCGGGTCGTCCAACTGCCGGGGCATCGGGTAGTCCGCGGTGATCGTGATCTGCGCCGTGCCGCCCGCACCGCACGTCGTGGTGCCCTGTTCGTTGCGGGTCCACTTGTCGTCGGCGTACATCAAGGTGACGGCTCCACCGCCGGCGTGGAACAAGCTCATGCACCGATCGCCGGTGCGCAGGCAGAACGTATCTGCTGCGAGCACCTTGCCAGGAACCACGGGGCCGTTCGTGAAGGTCGTCGTCTGGCGGTAACTGCCACGAAGCCCGTCGGCAGGGCTCACCACTCGCGGCGGGATAACCGCCGGATCGGGAACCTTGCCGAGATCGGGATCGCCAGTGCGGGTGAACTTCACACTGCGCTTGGCGGCGCACAAGCTGTCGGTCGAGGATCTGACGGTGTCACCGGTCAGCGAGCCGTCGGACTGCGGTTGCAACGTCACCACCACCCATACCTCGGAGGGCGTCGCACCGCCGCACTCCGCCGACGCGATGCCGACGGCTACCCACCTATCGCCCAATCGATCGAATGTCATGTTCGACAAGAGGGAATTGCCGCTGGCACTCGCCGCCGTCGCGACGCAGCCCCTGGCGCCGCACTCCGAGCGGACGTCCCAACTACTGGTCGTGGCAGGAGCATTCGCGACCGGCTTGTCGTCGAGATCCGTCCCAGGACCGTAGTCGACTCGGTAGGTGCCGCTGAAGTCGGTGCCGGCGGCGGCCGGGGCAGATGGCTTCGAAGGCGAATTGCCGCCCCCATTGCGCCCGACGACCGCGAACACTGCACCCGCGATGGCGATCACCGCCACGACGAACGCTATGGCGCCGATCAGGACACCGCGCCGGCGTCCCAACGGTTTCTCGGTGGGCGGTGCCGTCGGCGGCGGGCCCCACTGCTGCGGTGGCTGCGGGGCCCACTGTGGTGGCGGGCCGTATGTCGGGGGCGGGCCGTGCGTCGGCGGTGGCCCGTGCTGTGGCTGGCCATGTTGCGGGGGCGGTGTCGGGTAGGTCAATGCGGCGTTCGGCGGCGCGGTCCAGCGCGGGCTGCTGTCGCTGATCGGTGCGAATTGTGTTGGAGCGCTGTGCGGTTGACTCGTCGGTTCGGCGATGGCCCGTCGTGCGGCGGAAGCCAGCTCGACGGCGGTGGAGTACCGCTCCGTGGTCTGTTTGGCCAGCCCCGTCTCGATGACCCGGTCCAATCCCGTCGGGACGGTGTCCTTCGTCTCGGACGCCCGTGGCGGTGGCGCGACCATGTGGCCGACCGCGACCTGCTCGAGGGTATTGCCTGGAAAGGGTGGTTCACCGGTGAGGCACTGGTAGAAGACGCACGCGAGCGCGTAGATGTCGGAGCTCGGCTCGATGTCACCGGACTGGAAGCGTTCTGGCGCCATGTAGGCCCAGGTGCCGATCGTGGCTCCCTCGGACGTCAAGCCCGTGTCATCCGCGGCGCGCGCGATGCCGAAGTCGATGAGATAGGCGAAGTCGTTGTCGGCCAACAGAATGTTGGACGGCTTCACGTCGCGGTGCACCAGCCCGGCGCGATGGGCGGTGTGCAGCGCCGATGCGATCTGCTCGATGATGTGCACCGCACGTTCGGGCGGCAGCGGGCCGGCTCGCAGCAACTCGTCCAGATCGACGCCGTCGATGAGCCGCATCGTGACGTAGAGCCGTCCGTCGATCTCGCCGACGTCGTGGATCGGCACGACGTGCGGGTCGTTGAGGCGCGCGGCGATTCGGGCCTCGCGACGAAACCGCTTGTCGAAGTCGGGGTCCTTGGCGAAGTGGGGAAGCAGCATCTTCAGCGCAACCACGCGGTCGATTTCCGTGTCGTGGGCGCGCCACACCTCGCCCATCCCGCCACGACCCAGCAGGTCGATCAGCTGGTAGCGGCCGAATGGCGTCCCTTCCACCGGCTCACGATAACGGCAGCGCCGCCGGATCGGTCAGCGATGCCGCGGATCGAAGTTGGACGGCGAACCCTCCTGCGGGGTGACCGCGAAGTCGGTATCGGAGAACGTGTAGCGGTACCACGGCTCGTCGTCGCAACGCCCGAGCTGATGGCGAAGATTGCTGAACGCCCCGTAGACGGCCCGGTACGGCTGCCCGTGGTAGTTCTGCAGGATCTCCTTCCAGGTCCTGGGAGCCTCCCGGATGAGCGCGGCCATGTCGAGCGTCAGCTCCGCCTCCGACATCGGGACGACGTCGGGTGGTGGATCGCCGAGTTCGAACACGGTGCTGCGGTCGAAGTGCGTCTTGTTGAACTTGGGGCTGATCGGGATGGTGCAGTCCAAGCCGATCTTCGACGCGGTACCCGGTGATGCGTCCTCGGCGATCATCGGGTCGACGGTCATCGTGTTGCCGTTCGGAATGGTCACCGTGTCGAGGTGCGGCATGTACCGGAAGGCCATCGCGAACTGCACGGCGTTGTCGTCCCAGATGTCGACGTCCTCGTCGAAGACCATGGCGATCTTCGGAAGGCCCTGCTTCGAACACGTCAGCATCACGCCGAGCGCCTGCTTGGAGTCACCGGCTCCGCGGGTATTGATCTTCGCGTACGCGATGTTCGACAATCCGCCGAGCGGCGCGCGGACTTCCTTGACGTCGATGCCCGCCATCGCGAGCCCACCATAGAGGTCGGACTCGATCATGGGCAGCTGGAGCATGTTGTCGGTGTACCAAGGGTGCAGGCCACCGATGGTCGCGTGCTGGAAGATGCCACCCTTGCGGAAGGTCATCGCCTTGACGACCGCGCGGAAGTTGGCCTTGATGCCACCGCCGTACATCCCGGTGAACTCGCCGTACGGACCCTCGTCGTGCGTCAGCCCCTCGGTGGCCATCAGCTCGCACTCGATCACGATCTCGGCGTTGGCGGGCACCAGCAGGTCGATGGTCTCGCACTTCACCAGCTTCGCGGGGTGCCCGTAGAAGCTGCCGAGCACCTCGAAGTCGTCGGTACCCGGTGGGACGCCCGTCAGCGCGGCGACCTTGTCCACCAGTGGGCCGCCGAGCACGATCGCCAGCTCGAGGTTCTGGCCCTTGGCCTGTGCGGCTTGGGCATTCAGCCGCGCACGGTGCGACGTGCACGTCATGTCGAACAACTTCTCGTTCTTGGTCCGGAACATGCTGCGGTAGATGCCCCAGTCGTAGACGCCCGTGTCCGGGTGCTTGCTCACCACCAAGTTGTCGTTGGTGTAGGCGTGGCCGTCGCGGTCGTGGTGCAGGAACAGCGGCAACCGCGTCAGGTCGACGTCGTCACCGGTGAGGATGACCTCCTTGCACGGCGCGGTGTCGACGATCTCGGGTTTGATCCTGCCCTTGCCGAGTTCGACCATCCGACGGCCGGTTTCGCTCTTGTCACAGCCGAGCGCCCACGCCGTCTGGTCCTGGTTCGAATACGCGTTGGCGAGGAACTGGAACTCGCAGTCGGTGATCTTCTCCACCAGAACCGCGGTCAGCGGGTTGGCCTCCATGACGGCGGGCAGTTCGTCGACCCGCTTCTCTTCCTTGATCCGGACCAGGAGGCCCGCCTTCTCCATGTCGTCGACGAAGTCGCCGAGGCTCTGCTGTGGCATTGGGGTCCTTACTCGAATGCCGTAACGGCTTTGCCGGTCTCGACGTAGTCGCGCAGATGGTGCAGGAGCACGCCCCACGTCGTATTGCACTTGCGGAAGTTGCCGTGGGTACCCGGCCAGCCTGCGTGCTGAAGCTCCAGAAGGGTCCGCTGGCCTGCAGCGGCGACGGTGAAGGTCGCCGTGGTGCCGACCGAGTCGCCAGGCCCGCGGGTGCACCGCCACTGCACCCTGCTGACCGGTTCGGAAGCCACTACCTCCCAAGCGAATTCGGGATGGTCGGCGAACGAGAACACCCAAACGCTACCGACCTCCCCGCTTCCCGTCGCGGTCGGCGCATGCCAGCCCTTGACGCCGTCCAGCGTCGTCAGGGCACCGAAGACCTTCTCGGGTGCGGCCGCGATCTTGATCTCGTGGTCGATCGTCGGGCGGGCGGAGCCGGGGTGGGTATCAGAATCGGGCATGGGGCCCTCCTACTTCGTGTCGAGTTCGGGAAAGTCGTAGTCGCGCCAGCCGGGAACGTCGGCCACCTCGACGACCTTGCCGCCGTGCTCCTCCAACGCGGGCCCGCACAGGTCGCCCGCCTTCTTGACCACCGTGCCGTAGGGGTAGGTGGCGTCGATGCCGATGGCCGACCCGGTGCGCTGATCCGCGGGCAGCGACTCGTCGGCCGTGGGGTCGAGCGGTCCGCCGGGCAGGCTGTCCACGATGATCACGTCGCGCGCGGGCTGGGTACGGAAGGCCATTGCCCACTCGACCTGTTCGGAGTCGTGCACGTCGATGTCCGGGTCGACCACGACGACCATCTTCGGTCGCAGGTTGCTGCCCATCGCGGCGAGGATCGCACTTCGCGCCTCGCCCGAGTACCGCGGCGCCATGGCGATGATCAACCGAAAGTAGACGCCACCCGATGGCGGGATCGCCACCGCCGTCACGGTGGGGAACTGCTGCCGGAACATGTCGTAGAACGACGCCTCGAACGACAACTGCTTGAGGATGTGGTTCTCGGTGGTCGGTCTGCCGGTCAGCAGAGCCTGGAAGTAGGCACCGTTGCGATGGGTGATGGCGGTCGGCCTGACAACGGGTTTCGGCGACGCGGGCGTGTAGTAGCCGGTGTACTCGCCGAGCGGCCCTTCGTCCACGGTCTTGGTGAAGTCGACCTCGAACTCGATGACCACCTCGGCATGCGCAGGCACCCACACGTCGTTGGTCAGGCACTTGACGAGCTCGACGGCTCCGCCACGCATGCCGCCGACGACCTCCCAGTCGTTGGTGTCCTCGGGCACCTGGATCGGACAGGAATAGGCGATCATGGGATCGACACCGACGACGAGTGCCGCACGAAACGTCTTGTGCCCCATTTGCTTTGCCTTGGCCTGGTTCTTCGCGAACCGGTGACTGGGCGCTGCCATCAGCGACATCGTGCGAGAGTCGATGATCTCGCAGCGGTAGTGGCCGATGTCGGGGACACCGGTCTCCGGGTCGTGGCTGACCACGAATCCCGGGGTGATGTACGGGCCGCCGTCGTCGGGGCTGTACCGCGGCACCGGCAGAATCGACAGGTCGATCTCATCGCCGAGGATGACGTTTTCGTGCACGGGGCCGTCGTCGACGTGCTTGGGCGGAATGCGGGTGCTCAGCCGTGCCACGATCTCGTCGAAGACGTTCTCCCCAGTACAGCCGTAGGCGATCAGCGCCTTGGCGTTCGAGTTGTAGACGCCGCCCACTAGCGGAAATTGGGTGCCGTTCTGCGTGAAGACGACGGCGGGGCCGGCAACCGACGCGCTCTTGCGCATCGCCTTGGCAACCTCGAGTTCCAAGGCGACGGGACGGTCGACGTCGATGAGCTCACCAGCCGACCGCAACGCATCGAGGAACTCTCGGAAATCCTGAAACGGCACGATGCGATGCCCCATACTTTCCTGCGTGGCGGTTGCTGGCAAGTACAACAAGTACCCTGCTCAGCCGCCCCCGGCAAGGGCGGGTAGAGCCCCCGTTGGACTACGCCAGTTTGCGCTTGCCGTTCACGACGTCGAGGGTGTGCCAGCAGCGTGCGTGCTGCT
This sequence comes from Mycolicibacterium sp. P9-64, assembly GCF_008329605.1. Lineage (GTDB taxonomy): Bacteria > Actinomycetota > Actinomycetes > Mycobacteriales > Mycobacteriaceae > Mycobacterium. Next base: position 849,116 of record NZ_NPKO01000002.1, on the reverse strand, counting down.
GCAGGACCGCTTCGATCTCGACGTGAACGTGCTGCTGCTCGGTGCCTACATCGGCGTTCAGGGAAAGACGCTGACCGCAGACGACGTCGACGCGGCGAGGGCCGTCGTCGACACGTGGCACACCGAGGTCGTGCGCCCCCTGCGCGCGGTGCGCCGACGGCTCAAGTCGGGCCCCGCACCGGCCCCGGACGCCAGAACCGCGTCGCTTCGGCGCCACGTGGCAGGGTCGGAACTGGACGCCGAGCTGGTCGAGCTGGATGAGCTTGGGCGGTGGGCGGACGAGTTCGACGCACCGAGGGGCGCAGGCAGCGTCGTCGAACACACCACGACGGCAATGGAACTCGTCGTCCAGTCGTACGATGGCGGCACGGTGGACGGCGCCGTGGCAGCAGCCCTCGCGGTGATCGCGACCGCAGCGGGACGTCAGGAAGGAGCACCGACGTGAAACGGCTCATCGTCGCCATCACCGGCGCGTCGGGCGCCATCTACGGCATCCGCGCGCTGGAGATGCTGCAGTCCGTCCCTGACGTCGAGACCCACGCCATCCTGACGTCGTCGGCGCAGCGCACGATCGCGCACGAAACCTCCTATCGATCCGAGGAGGTGCGAGCGCTCGCCGACCAGTACCACAACCCCAAGGACATCGGCTCCGCCGTCTCGTCAGGGTCGTTCGTGACGGCGGGCATGCTCGTCGCGCCTTGTTCCATCAAGACCCTGAGCGGAATCGCGCACTCCTACAACGAGAATCTGGTGGTGCGAGCGGCAGACGTCTGCCTCAAGGAGCGCCGCCGCGTAGTGCTGATGCTCCGGGAGACTCCGCTGCACGCAGGGCACATCGACATCATGGCTGCGGCCACGCGCAACGGCGCCATCATCATGCCGCCGGTGCCTGCCTTCTACGCCTTGCCGGTCACCCTGGATGACGTGGTGAACCAGACGGTCGGCCGCGCACTCGAACTATTCGACATCTCGTTGCCGGGCATCAAGCGCTGGAACGGCGTCGGCGTAGACAACACCGTCAACCCCGCCGATCACCCTCAGGCGTGACCGGCCGGTCAATTCCCCCGTCACTTCGCTCGCCCCGGTATCCGATCACCGAACAGTCGCAGCGCATTCTCCGAGCCCACCTGCCGTCGCACCGCGTCGTCCATCGGGTAGGCGGCCAGGAAGTCGGCGCCCGCCACGTTGTCGTCCATCGGGTAGTCGACGGAGAACATCACGCGGTCGGCACCGATGACCTCGAGAGTGCAGGCGAACGCCGGTGGAGAGAAGTTGCCACTGGTCGTGACGTGGAAGTTGGTGCGGAAGTACTCCGACGGAAGGCGCTCTAGGCGGCGATGACCCGCCGACGTATCGCCGCCGAGCCCGTAATACCTGTCCACCCGATGGGCGGCGAACGGCAACATCTCGCCGAGGTGGCCCAGGATCAATTGCAGTCCGGGGTACCGGTCGAACAGCCCGCTGTAGATCAGCCGCAGCGCGTGCGTGCCCGTCTCCGCCGCGAAACCCCATGACGCCAGATGCAGCCCGTCGCCGACGTACGGGCTGAACCAGGCGTCCATCACGGCGGGATGCGGTGTCGTCGGATGCAGGTAGATCGGCGCCGAAAGTTCCTCGGCGCACGCGAAGAGCTCACCGTAGGCGGGGTCGTCCAGGTAGCGGCCTTGGCAATGCCCGTTGATCAGCCCACCGACGAGACCGAGATCGGTGACCGCGCGGCGCAGTTCGGCGGCAGCGGCGTCGGGATCCTGGGTCGCCAGCGTCGCGAATCCGCCGAACCTGTCGGGCGTTGCGCGGACCGTCTCGGCCAGGTTGTTGTTGGCCAGGCGGGCGAGGTCGACCGCGCGCCCCACGTCGGTCTCGTCCTGCACGCCGGGATCGAACAGCGAAAGGATCTGGAAGCCGATGCCCGCGGCGTCCATCTGCGCCAAGCGCAGGTCTCCCCTGTCGTACAGCCGCTGGTAGGCGGTGACGTCATTGTCCTTGAGCCAGCTGCCGACCACGTTGCCTTCGCTGGCCGGATCCCACGCGTAGTGCTCCTCGAGCGCTATCAACGACATCGCTGCTCCATTCACTGGCCCGTAGATGGGGCGCTGAACACGTAGGCACCCTAGTCTGACGGACATGTGCGACCGATGTGACCAGGATCCCCCCGTCGCTCCGCTCGCCCCTGGCGATGACACGTTGGGCCTGTCCGCGATCTCGAGGAGATCGGTACTCGCTGCGTCGCCTGCCGTGTTCGGCGCCGCGATGTTGGGCGCGTCGGCTCCCAGCTCCGCCGCCCCTGCCAAACTCCCCCTGGCTCCGGCGCCGATGCCCGACGATGCGCTCGTCACCCTCGGCGTCCAGGCCGGACCACCGCCGGTCCCGAACAGGACCGGAATCTCCACCGCGCTGAAGGTCGGGGGCGACGTCTACCAAATCGACTGCGGCCTAGGCTCGTTGAATGCGTTCACCAACGCGGGCTTTCGGTTCGACGACCTGAAGAGCATGTTCATCACCCACCTGCACACCGACCACATGGTCGACTACTTCAGCTTCTTCCTCTCCGGTGGTTACACCGCGTCGAAGGGCAAGGCGCCGGTGACCGTTTACGGTCCCGGTCCTGCAGGCGGACTGCCGCCGAGCCGAGTCGGCAACCCGGACCCCGCCACGATCGACGCGGGAAACCCGACGCCTGGGCTGGCCGCCGCCACGGGGGCGCTGCAACAGGCATTCGCGTACACCAACAACATCTTCATCCGGGACATGGGGACCGACGACATCGTGCGTCTGGCCGACATCATCGAGATCGCGGTTCCGCCGGGTTCGGACTACCTCAACAGGTCACCGAGAATCGCGCCGTTTCCGGTGGTCACCGACGAGAACGTGGCCGTCACGGCGACGCTGGTGTCCCACTACGACGTCTACCCAGCATTCGGCTTTCGCTTCGACCTGCTGAAATCCGGTGTATCCGTGACGTTCTCGGGCGATACCACGAAGTCCGACAACCTGATCGAACTCGCCAAGGACACGGACATCCTGGTGCACGAGGCGCAGTTCAGCCTCGACGACGCCTATTACCACAACAGGTTCCCGCCGAACTACCTGGTGAACTCGCATACCTCCGCCGAGCAGGTCGGAGAGGTCGCGGCAGCGGCCAACGCCAAACACGTGATCCTGAGCCACTACTCGCCAACCGACCTGCCGGACTCGCAATGGCTCGACGCGATCGGAAAGCACTTCTCCGGCAAGGTGACCGTGGCCCGCGACGGTCAGGTGTTCGCGCTCTGAGGGGCTACAGCCCCTTGAAGCGCTCCTTGACCTGTTCTGGCGTCAACCCGTAGTCGGCCAGTGAATAGGTGTGCTTCGGGGCGCGCGGGCCCTTCTGGCTCTCGGCGTGCATGTGCTCCATCGATTCGCGCGCCGCGTCGGTGAAGTCCAGCCCGAACTTGCCGTATATCTCCTCGACGACGGCGATCGGGTCCTTGATCAGCTCGAAGTAGTCGAGGTCGTAGAACTGGGCCGGATCATGTTTGGCGCGTTCGGCATTGAACAACTCCAGCCCGCGCGACCAGGTCTCGATCGCGTCCTGCCCGATCACGTCGCCGGAGAAGCTGCTCGACCACCCCTCGGTGGTGTGCTGAGCCAGCGAGCACATCGACGCCATGATGGTCTCCGCGGGCCGGTGGCACTGCACCACCAGCGCGTCGGGGTACGTCGCGAACAGAGCGTCGAGGGCGAACAGGTGGCTGGGATTCTTCAGGATCCACCGCTTGCCAGGATCGTTGAGCCCGATCAGCTGAAGGTTCTTGCGGTGCCGCTGATACGACTTCGTCCAGTCCTGCTTGGCCAGCCACTGCGAGTAGGTTGGCAGGTGCGCGAGGGTCTCATAGGACACCGAGTGCAGCGACTGGCGAAGCAGCTGCCAGCACTCCTCCACCTCGTCGGCGGTCATGTAGTGCAGGCCGGTGTAGTCCGGGTCCTCGGCGTGCGCCTTGGCGAACTGCGCGTCGAGTCGCGCGAATACCGGGTTTTCCGACCAGGTTTCGCGTGGCGGTCGGGGCTGCGGGAACTCCGCCAGCCACAGTTCGAGACCCTGGTGGGTCGGGTCGGCGGTGAGCAGCCGGTGAACCACCGTGGTGCCGGTGCGGGGCAGACCCGTGACGAAGATCGGCCGCTCGACCGCCACGTCGGCGTGCTCGGGATACTGCTTCCACGCCGCCTCGGAAACCAGTCGAGCAACGAGCGCGTTGCGGACGAAGAACCGGTGCATCTTGCTGCCGAGCTCGGTCAGGTCGGCGTCGCGCCGGAACGAGTCGAGCAGCACGCCGAGTGCCTCGCGGTAGTTGTCGTCGTCGCCGCCGAAGTCGTCGAGGCCGGTGGCCTTGACGGCCGACGCGTGCAGGTCGTCGACGGTGCCGACATCTGTTCTGATGGTCCCACTCATGGCTCGACTCCCACCCGCTCCGGTCCTCGCTCGTCCCTCGCTGCGATCCTCACTCGCGCTCGCCTTCGCATCACGCCTTGTACTCCCCGCAGTTCACGTCGAGGGCCTGCCCGGTGATCCCACTGGACAGATCACTGGCCATGAACAGGATCGCCGAGGCCACCTCGTCTTCGGTGGGCAGGCGCTTCAGATCGCTGTTGACCGCCGCGGCCTTGTAGATGTCGTCGACGCTGGTGCCGTACTTGCCTGCCTGGTGCTCGAAGTAGCTCTGTAGAGTGCCGCCCCAGATATAGCCGGGCAGAACCGAATTGACGCGAATGTTCTGCTCACCCAGCTCGGTGGCCAGCGTCTGAGACATGGCAAGGAGAGCCGACTTCGCCATCTTGTAGGCGCCGTACTTGGCCTGCGAATGCCGGACCACCATCGAGTTCACGTTGACGACCGAGCCCTTGGCCTCCGCCAACGCGGGGGTGAAGCCCTGGACCATCCGCAGCGCACCGAACACAGTCAGGTCCATGGCATCGCGCATGTGCTCGAAGGTGGTGTTCGCAAAGGGCCTCATCGATGGCACCCGGAATGCGTTGTTGATCAACACGTCGACCTTGCCGAAGGCCTTGAGCGTCTCCTCGACGAGGTTGGCCACCTGCGCGTCGTCGGTGATGTCGGTGCCGACCGAGATGGCGCGCCTACCCAGGTCGGTGATCTGCTTGGCGACGTCCTCGAGACGCTCGACCGTACGAGCCGCCAGTACCAGGTCCGCCCCCTGCTCGGCACATCGCCGCGCTAGCGTGGTGCCAAGCGCTGGGCCGACGCCACTGATGACGACTACCTTACCGTCCAGCAGTCCCGTTGCCATGTCCTAGCCCACCATCCTGTCGCCAATTTGCTTCTGGCGTAACGCGATCCGCGCTCGCCAATCTTCGTCGGAGATCTTGTTCGATTCGTGGTAGGGCAGCGCGGCGGCCACCTGGTCGATGTCGACCAACTCAGCGGTCGGGCCGTCGGCCGCCGTCAGCTCACGCGAGACCCGTTGCCACCGGAACTGCAGGAAGCCCTTTCGGTGCCCGACTGTCTCCACCCAGTTGGTCACCCCTGGGTTCTGATCGGAGACCACGATGCGGATCTTGCCATCCGGATCCGCTTGCGCCTGAGTGCCGTTCAGCGAGGTCTGGTGGTTGATGTAGTCCAGCGAGATGTACCACAGGCTGCCGAGCTGGAAGCCGAGGTAGGGCGCATCGGTCACGGGCAAGGTGATCACCAGCGCCTGGTTGGGCGCCAGGTCGAAGTGCCCCACCGAGGAGTACTGGGTGGCCAGGCCACCTGGGGTCAGCCGTGGTGCCACCAGGGTGTTGACCGGAAGATCCGTGTAGAACCACTGCGGAAACTGCAGCCACGTCTTGACCCGTTGCACCAGCTGCTTACCGGCTACGGCATAACGCTTTTCGATGAGCTCCTTGGTCAGCGGCGGAGGCGCGGTGCCCTCGGTGTCGGTGCGCGCGATCGCGAACGAGCCACGCTGCGCCGACCAGTCGTTGTACACCTCGCGGATGACGAGCTGGGCCGGACCCGTGGGCGTGAACCGCCACTCGAAGGTCCCGTCGGCGGCAATGTCGAGCTTGCGGTCGTCGAAGGCCGTCTCGCTGTCGGGCACTCCTGCGTCGGTGTACTCGCCGCCGAGCAGCTGGAAGCTCACGTCCGTCGTCGTTCCGCGCTTGCCGGTGACGACGTACTCGTGGTTGGGCTGCACGCGGGTGCCGAAGTACATGGTGTCGGGGTTGTCCAGACCCATCTTGGTGAACGGCCCCGTGCCCTCGTGCAAGAACGGGTGATCGCGGTCGTAGTCGAACGCGACGTGGGTGCACCCCGAGATGCAGCCGGCGAGGTACTGCAGACCCTCGAGCAGGTCGGCCTCGGATTCGATGAAGGGCGCTTCTGCGACGAGGCGTTCAGCCTCCGCGATCGCCTCGACCAACGGTGTTGAGAACATTGACGTCAACCCTTCGCGGTTCAATATTGGACCGTGCTGGTAGATATTTCGTCATTAGACTAGAACGCGTTCTAGTTTCCGTCAACGTCGCGTGGTCCACTTGGCGTTCCATATCTGTACCGTATGGGTACAATTCTGAGATGGCGACCAACGAATCGACCGGTCGGGCCTCACCGCCCACCGAGCGGGTGGTGGCGGTTCTCGACTTCCTGGCAAGGCATCCGCACGACCGTTTCGGGGTATCGGAATTGGCGCGGCGGCTCGGCCTGTCCAAGCCGACCTGCCTCGGCATCGTCGGCACCCTGGCCGCCGCCGACTACCTGGTGCGCGACGCACAGGACAAGACCTACCGGTTGGGGCCCGCGCTGATCTCGCTCGGCCACACCGCGCAGGAATCGATGAGGGTGAACCCCGCGGCCCGCGAGGAGCTGCGCCGCCTCTCCTCCGCATACGACACCACCGCCGCGCTGTCGGCGGTGATCGACGACCGCATCACGCTGCTGGAACTCGTCGGGCCGCCGGGTACGGACGTCGGGGTCCGCGTTGGGCAGAGCTACCCGTTCGCCCCGCCCGTCGGCCTGATGTTCGTGCTGTGGGACGACGACGCTCTACGGGACTGGCTGGCCAAGGAGCCGACGATTCCACTGCGCACCGACACCGATCGGCTGGATCGCGTGATCGGCGAATGTCGCACCACGGGTCATCTCGTCGAACTGCTGACGCCGGGCGGACGGCGGGTCTATGCCCTGATGGCGGGGATGTCGAGCGCACTGCCCGACGAACTGCGGGCGCTGCTCGGCGAACTCGTCTCCGACATCGGCGAGCGGGTGTACCTACGCAGCGAGGGCAAGTCCGAACAGCGCCGCGGCGCCCGATTGGACGTGAGCGTCATCTCGGCACCGGTCTACGACCATCACCGGCGCCAGGCGATGGTGGTGTCGCTGCAGATCGGCCGGGCCCTCAGCGACGCCGAGATCGCCAGGAACGCCCGCGGTCTGATGGCGACCGCCGACCGGCTGACGGCGACACTCGGGGGGATCAAGCCCGACTGGCGATGAGCGCTTGCGCTGGACCTAGACCTCGGCCAGCACCGCGAGGGCGTCGGTGGGTGCCACCTGCAGACCGCAGCGATCCTTGAAGGCAGTCAGCGGCGCCTGGATGGCACGAAGGTCGTCGGCCTGCTCCGGGTGATCCTTGAAGTAGCCGTCGAACTGTCCGACCGCGACGAACGCAGGTTGCCGGGTGGCCTCGATCAGCGCCTCGTTGACGTCGGGATGGGCCGCGAAGTACGTCGAGAGCGAGGCCGTCACCGAGCTGATGGTGTTCGCCAGCCCTGCGGCGTTGCAGTCACCAGCGGCCGCGGCGACGGGCGTTGCCGGGGCGGCGGGGGCCGCTGCCGTCGTGGGTGCCGTGGTGTCGTCGGCCTCTACCGGATCGGCGCTGGCCGAGGGCGCCGTCAGTGCGACGAAGGCCGCTCCGGCTGCGATGACTGCGAGTGCGGATCGGCGAATCACTGTCTTGGTCTCGATCATGGGCAAGCTCTCTCTCGTTCCTGGTACCCAGCCACGCTGATGACGGTGACTGGGCCACTGCACATGACTTCGCTGGAGCGGCGCGCGGTGTTACCCGTGTGGTGCGCGAGGCATCTGAGCATCCCTAGCTGGTGGCCGCCAACGCGAACGGCAGCACGTCCGGTGCTCCTGCCGCCCGCACCACCCTGGCAGCCATCGTCAGCGTCCATCCGGTGTCGGTGACGTCGTCGACCAGCAGCACAGGGCCGCCGGCCGACCCGATCACCGCGGGATCCGGCGCCAGCCACGAACCATGCAGAGCGGCCACCCGATAGGCCGAGTTGGCCGCGGTCACGGGACGGCGTTCCGGCGCGTACTGCAACGTGCCGAGATCGGTGAGTTTGCCGAGCCGGGCGAGCTCACGCGCAAGCGACCCGATCAGCTTCGGATGCTCGTCGGAGTCCAGCGCCAGCACGGCGGTGGGTCGCGTCTTCCAGTCCCATGACGCCAGCACCTTCACCGCGGCCTGCACGACGTCGTCGGACACCTCGCCGTCGGGTTCGTCGAGCACCCGACGCAACCGGGCTCCCCAGCCCAGATCGGTCACCCGGCCGATCACCCGGCCGGGCGATGGTCCATCGCCGATGCGCCCGCTCAGGTCGACACCGAGCTTGGCCAGGCCCGACGGCCACTGCTTGCGCGGCGTGATCTCCACGCCGGGCCGCATCAGGCGAGCCCTGGTGTCCTCGGCCGCCGTGGCGTCCACGGCACCGTCGTAGCGCGACCCCGCGCAGTTGTCGCAGCGCCCGCACCGCTCGCCGTCCGTCAAGTCGGGATCGTCGAGCTGGCCGCGCAGGAACGCCATCCGGCAGCCGTCGGTGGCCTGGTAGTCGAGCATCGCCTGCTGCTCCCGTTTACGGGCCTCGTCGAGCTTGCGGTAACGCGCCTCGTCGTACTCCCATGGCTGTCCGGTGCTGACCCAGCCGCCCTTGACGCGTCGCACCGCCCCGTCCACGTCGAGCACCTTCAGCACCATCTCCAGCCGGGTCCGGCCAAGGTCCACCAGCGGCTCGAGCGCCGGCGTCGACTGCGGGCGGTCGAGCTCGAGAGCGTCAATGACGTTGCACACCATCAACTCCGAAGGGAACGCCACCGACGAGAAGTAACGCCAGACGTCCTGATCCTCGCGACCGGGCAACAACACCACCTCAGCGCTGGCCGTCGACCTGCCTGCGCGGCCGACCTGCTGGTAGTAGGCGATGGGTGAGGACGGTGCACCAAGGTGGACGACGAAGCCGAGGTCCGGCTTGTCGAATCCCATGCCGAGCGCCGACGTGGCGATCAGAGCCTTGACCCGGTTGGCGAGCAGGTCGCCCTCGAGTTGTTCACGCTCGGCGGTCTCGGTCGAACCGGTGTAGGCCGCTATCGCGTGACCCCGTTCGCGCAGCAGTGCCGCGACGTCGTGTGCCTGCGCGACGGTCAGCGTGTAGACGATGCCCGAACCAGGAAGCGAATCGATGTGTGCGGCAAGCCAAGCCGCCCGTTGCGCCGGATTGCCAGCCCGCACCACCGACAGCCTCAGCGACTCGCGATCCAGCCCACCACGCAGCACCAGGGTTTCGCCACCACCGACACCCAATTGGGTGGCCACGTCGTCGACCACACGGTCGTTGGCGGTGGCCGTGGTGGCCAATACCGGAACGTTCGCGCCGAGTTCTCCGATCAGCGTGCGGATGCGGCGGTAGTCGGGCCGGAAGTCATGCCCCCAGTCCGAGACGCAGTGCGCCTCGTCGACCACGACCAGACCGGCGTCGTGCGCAAGCGCGGGCAGCACCTGATCACGAAAGTCGGGGTTGTTCAGCCGTTCCGGGCTGACCAGCAGGACGTCGAGATCGCCGTTGCGTACCCGGTCATGGATCTCGGACCAGTCCGTGACGTTGCTCGAGTTGATGGTGGCGGCGTGCACGCCTGCCCGCTCGGCGGCGGCCACCTGGTTGCGCATCAGCGCCAGCAGAGGCGACACGATCACCGTCGGTCCGTGGCCCGCAGCGCGGAGCAGTTTGGCGGAGATGAAGTACACCGCCGACTTGCCCCACCCCGTGCGCTGCACGACGAGCGCGCGCCTGCGGTGCACGACGAGCGCCTCGATCGCCGTCCACTGATCGTCGCGCAACGTGGCCTGCGGTCCGGCCAGCTGCTCGAGGATCGCTTGGGCCTGCTCGCGGGTCGCATGCGGACGCGAGGAGCAATCAGACTCTGGACGTGAGGAGCCATCAGGGTGAAGCATCCCGCAATAGTGCCCGCAGGGTCCGACGGCTAACGATCCAGGCAGCGCCGGAGGGCAGCGGTCAGGTCGTTGGCACGTTGATCGCGGCCCCCGCCGATCAGGTTGTTGACGTACCCGAAGCCGGTCCGGCTCTCGGCGTCGGCAAAGCCGAGGCTGCCGCTCGCACCGTCGTGGCCGAACGACGAGTCCGACAGCAGTGGTCGGTAGGGGATGCCGTTGACGAGGAATCCGGTCGAAAAGCGGACGCCAGGCGGAGTGAGTGAAACGTGCCATCCGCGGCCAGCGGAGCGCACCTTGACGGCATCGGCGATCGACTCGTCCGTCAGCAATTGCACGTCGTTCACCGAGGACACCGCCGCGGCGTAGATGGTCGCCAGCGCCCGCGCGTCGAGAATGGCATTCGCTGCAGGGATCTGGGCGGAATGCACGGCGGGGGAGTTGAAATCACCCGCGCCGCCGTCGATCAACGAGAAGGGGAACGCCTCCCCCATCGTGACTGCCCGCACGGTGGCCGCCCTGCCGATTCGCGGCAGGATCTTCGGCAGCACGCGGAAGGCGGTGCGCCGGATCCTCGAGCGAGGGGCATGCATCCGGGCCACCCGGTGCTGCTCGTCGGCGGGCAGCCCCATCCAGGCGTTCACGCCGAGGGCGTCGGCGAGGTAGTCGGCCAGCAGCGCACTCGGCATCTTGCCCGTGGCGCGGCGAAGGATCTCGCCGGTGAGCCATCCGAAGGTCAGCGCGTGGTAGGAGTACGCCGTGCCCGGCGTCCACAGCGGTCGCTGCGCCTCGATGGCCTTGATCACGGGCTCCCAGTTCAGGACGTCATCCAGGGTCAACACCGCATCGAGGGCAATCAGCCCCGCCCTGTGCGAGAACACGTCGCGAATCACGATGTCCCGCTTGCCGTTCCCGGCGAATTCCGGCCACACCGTGGCGACCGGGGCGTCGAAGTCAAGGAGTCCGCGCTGCTGGGCCAGGTAGCCGCATAGCGCCATCAAGCCCTTCGATACGGAGAAGCCGATCGTCAGGGTGTCGGCCGTCCACGGTCTCGACGTAGCAGCGTCGGCGGTGCCGCCGTACAGGTCGACGACCAGTCGGCCGTCGTGGTACACCGCGCACCCCGCGCCCATCTCGCTGCCCCGGCGAAAATTCTCGACGAACGCGTCGGCGACCGGTCCGAAGCCCTCGTCGGCGAAGCCGGGAAAGGTGCTCATGGGCGTCATCCAAACATCAGTCGTGCTCGCCCTGCCTGCCGAGGGTCTGCACGGGGGTCGCGCCGGGGCGGGTCCACTGCGGCACGGGGCGACTCGTCTCGCCCCAGGTGGCGTTCCCATCCGCGTCCGAACACCAGTACCAGCACGAGTGCCGTCCCTCTGGCCAACCCTCCGGCTTGTCCTCCCAAGCCTCACCGCGCCCGTACGGCGTCATGTCGAGCAGGCCCATGGAGCCGTTGACCGGCTCGTTGCCCCGGCCGGTCGTGGCGTAGGTGAGGAACACGCGGTCACCGTCGCGCAGATAGCAGGTGATCGAACCCATGTCGTTGCCGACCGGCGCGCCCAGATCGCGCACCGAATACCAAGGTTCGGTGTAGCCCATGAACTCCACGTAGGGAGCCACCTCGTCCCATCGGCCCTCGGTCAGCACCGCGTACGAAACGCCACGGGCATTCAGGTAGACGGCGTCCTTGACGTGCCACGCCGTGGTGGTGCAGCCGCCGCACTGCCCCTGGTGCGGCGCGCCGTCGTGCCACATGTGCTTGTAGACCACGAGCTCGCCGCGCTCCTCGAACAGGTCGATGAACGGCACCGGTCCATCGGGCCCGACGACCTCGACCGTCCCGTCGAACTCCACCATCGGCAGCCGGCGGCGGGCCGCGGCGACCGCATCGCCCTCACGGGTGTGCGCCTTCTCGCGGATCAGGAGCTCGTCGCGGGCGGCCTGCCAGATGGCCATGTCGACGACGGGTGGTCGCGATGGCGAATCGTTGGTGGTCATGCGAGAACAGACCCGCCTCTGCGCCGGAACTCATCGCCGTTAGTACGCATAGGTGTTCTTCGGCTTGTCGATCTGCGTCACGCTTTCGACCGACATCGTCGGGATGAAGCCGTCGACCGCCTGCGCCGATCCCGGCACGATCTGGCCAAGGATCCGCAGCCAGGTGTCGTCGGGAAAGCCCTTCGCCGCATCGAGCCCGGGGCCGGTGAGGTGGATGCGGGCCAGCTGCGCGTCGGCGGCGCAGCACACGATGACGACCCTGCCGAGGTCGACGCCCCCGGCGTGGTGCAGCGAGAAGCCGGTCAGCGTAATCGACCTGCCATCAAGCGAATTCGTGGAGTCAGCGGCCGCCCGCATCACGGTCTCCGGCAGCGACACCACGGGCGCAGGGCCGGGCGGCAGCGGGGGGAAGGGTCTGCGGTGCGGCGTACTGACCGCGGCCTGCGGGCTGGCCCCTCGGGCGTCCAGCGGCGGCGGCACCACGAACGCCACCATGGCGATCGGAATGAGCAGCAGCCAGGCCAGCCACGGCTGGTGCCGATGGCCATCGTGATGGGAATCGTGATGGGAATCGTGGCCCTCGTGCTCATCGTGACCGGGATCGGGATCGCCTGCCGCGTGGCGCAGGTCGCGAACGACGGCCGCCAGCCCGAGGATGACCAGCACCGCCGCGGCCGCGATCAGCCACGGCAGCAGCCCTGGTTTCACGTAGTTCAGGTACGTGCCCTTGACGAGCATCACCGCGGTGCTCAGCCCCACCAACAGCAGGACGAGGTTCTGCGTGCCCCGGCTCACGTGCCGCCTCCAAGCAGCGCCAGCCCAACCGCCGTCGCGATCACCGTGGCCACCACGAACGTGACGGGACCGAACCGCACCGCGAACTGGCGCCCGAACATGCCCGCCTGCATGGCGGCGAGCTTGACGTCGAACGCGGGGCCGACGACAAGGAACACCAACCGAGGCACCAGCGGCAGCATCGTCAGGCTGGCCGCCACGAACGCGTCGGCCTCCGAGCACAGTGCCAGCACGACGGCCAGCAAGCCCATCGTGACGACACCGACGATCAGGTTGCCTGCGAGGTGCTCGAAGACCCACGCGGGTACCAACACTCGCATCGCCGCGGCGGCGGCGGCGCCCACCACCAGATAGGACGCGGCCTGCAGGAAGTCGTGGCGCGCTGCCTCGGAGAAGACGGTCCACCGGGACGATCCCTCGGCGGGCGGCTCGGGAAGATCGCGCGTCACCCACGCGTCGCGCCCGAAGCGCGACCACAGCATCCCCATCACGACGGCCGTGGCCAGCGAGGCCGCGCACCTTGCCAGCACCAGCGCGGGCTGGCCGGGAAACGCCACGGCGGTGGCGACCAGAACGACGGGGTTGATCGCGGGTGCGGAGAGCATGAACGTAAGCGCCGCAGCCCCATTCGTGCCGGGGCCGAAGAGCCGACGGGCTACTGGAACCGACCCGCACTCACACCCGGGTAGCGCCGCGCCGCCGATGCCCGCGAGCGCGACGGCCAACGCGGGCCTGCGAGGCAGCCACCGCGACAGCCGCTCTGCACTGACGAATGCCGCGATCAGCCCGCTGACGACGACGCCGAGCACTAGGAACGGCAGGGCCTGGACGAAGACGCCGCAGAACACCGTCGCCGCCGTGCTCAGACGCGGATCGCCTGCCACGAACGCACTCATCGCGCCGGCGGAAACCGCCAGCGCGATGAGGCTGAAGAGCAAGACCTCGAGGGAACCGACACGTCGCTTGGTGTCGGCGGGCCGCGTTGGGGGGGCCGAGTTCACCGCCCCATCTTGCCTCCGCTTGCTGTTAGACGGCCGTCTTCAGCGCGTCGGTCAGCTGGTTCGGTGTCACCTGGATGCCGCACTGCGACGACAGCTCGGTGACGGGTTGCTGAATGCCCTTGAGGTCATCGGCAACCTTGGGGTTGTTCTCGAAGTAGGTGCGGTAGGACACCTGCGCCTCGGTCGGCGACTGCTTGGCGATGTCGGTCATCGCCTGGTTGGTCTGCGGGTGCATCTGCAGATACGTGCTCATCGACAGCTGCACCGAGCTCTGGGCGGTGGCCACCCCGCTGGCAGTGCACTCATCCGGCGCTGCACTTGCGCTAGGCAGTGCGATCGTGGCGGTGGCGACACCGCCCAGCAGGCCTCCGGCGATCATTCCGTACAGGCCGCGACGAAGATTCTTTGCGGTCGTGCTCATGGTTACCTCCTTGGTCTGCGATGCGTTTGATCGCAGCCCAAGGCCTAGCCATCTCACCGAACGGTAAACACCCAAGCTCGCGGGTCCGGCACCGCCGCGACGGTGTCCGTGCAGGCCACCGCGGCGAGTCGGACCATCAAAACTTCTTGGTTAGCCCGGCTATCCGGCCTGCCATGCCGGTGCCGATGTGGCTCGTGTGACAGGACCAGCGGATACGATCCGTTGACCATGACCCACAGCGCTGAGCCGGACGAAGAGCAACCGCACCCGCCAGCGCACGCACGGCCAGACCCCGATGACGAGCCGCCTCCTCCCGCACCGGGCATCGTGTCGCGGTTGGCCCTCGTCGTGCCCACGCTGATCGCGGTCGTCGCGCTGGGGATCGCGATCTGGGCGCTGATGCGCCCGACGTCTCCGACCCCGCCGGCTGCTACTGCTCAGGAGACCGCCGACGCGACGAAGCGCGCGTGCGACGCCTACGTCTTGGCCCGGACTGCGGTTTCCTTGCAAACCCAAGCCGACACCGGCACCGACCCGATCGCCGCGCAGGCGATCGCGGCCAACGCGCGCCTGGCGATGGCCGTCGGCAGCCAGCATCTCGTCGACAGCCTGAGCCCCGCCGTCCCCTCGGAGTTGAACGGACTACTGCGTTCCGTCGCGGCGGATCTTCAAGGTCTCGCGATCAACGCGCTGGCCGGAACCACCGACGGCGACGCCGGCCAGGCTGCACGTCTCAAGGACCTCGAAGGGACCAGCGCGCGAGTCGTCGAGCTGTGCAAGTGACCAGCCGACGACGTCCGGCCTAGTTCGATCCGGCTCCGCTGGCGCTGGAGTCCGCACCACCGCTGGATCCGCCGGTGCCTGCACCAGACGAGGTACCGGTCGACTCCGTGCCATTGGTCGTCCCTTGGCGGGGACCGGTGATGGCGCCGAGGCCATTGGTGATCGCGTCGGTGATCGGCTTGAACGGATTGAACGGACTGCCTCCTGCCGCGCCAGGGTGGACCGTCGGCGGCTTGACGACGGGAGCCCCGTTGACACCAGGGATCACGGCCGTTGGCTTCACGTCGGTTACCCGCGAGCTCGTGGGCTTCGGCGTCTCGGTCTCGGTCTCGTCGACGCGGGCCTCCGGCGCCGAGCTGGTGGCGGCGAAGGGGGTCGGAGCGGGAGGCGTCGGGGCCAGCGGGGCGACGGGCACCGGCGCAGGCATCGGTAGGCCGCCACCGGGCTGAACCACCCCTGGCGTCGGCGGCGTGATTCCCGCGAACGGCGTTGGCGCTGCGGTCATGTCGGGCGCCAACGAGAACGAGACACCCGCCGGACCGACGCTGATGGCCGGCAGGACGTTGAAGTCGAACGTCATCCCGCCAACTTGCGTCGTGGTGTGCAGGCCTCCGACCCGGAAGTCGTTCGGCGGGCCACCCGTGAAGTTGGTCGAGGTGACGAAGCCCGTGGTGCCGGTGTTGGTGATGACACCAGGTATTCCGGCCGACCACCGACCGATGTCGACGGCACTGAAGTTGTCATTCAGGCCGTTGGGTATGGGCAGGAATGTGGTGCCGGGGGCCTGGGTGAAGCCGATGGCCTTGAGGACGTTCAGGTTGAAGAACGCCGGGCCAAAGTTGTTGGCGGTCTGCAGGACGCCGGCATGGTTGGCGAGGATCGGATCGAACGAGGCGAGGTTGTCGGTGAAGCCCAGCGCGCCTGTGCTGTTGGCCAGCCCGGCGATCCCGGTCTTCCACTGATCCATGCTCGTGTAGTTGCCCGTTGCCGTGTTGCTGCCTGGCGGCGGTTGCGCGGCACTGAATGCTCGTATCGAGTTGAGATCGAACGCCAGTGGACCCAGTTGATTGACGGTCTGCAGGGCGCCTTGCCCAGCGACCTGCAGGGCGCCACCGGCTGCGGTCAGTGCGGCGGCGGACAGTGCAGCGGCGCCGGCGGTGCTGGTCGCAGGTGATGGCGCAACCACCCACGGATAGATCTGACTGAAGCTGAACGCCACGGGCGCAACCTCGGGGACGACCCGCGGTTGCGGGTTAGCGGCGACCGCTCCGTAATTGGTGGATAGCAATGCCACTGCACCGGCGGCGGCGATGCCCAGAATACTGAAACAGCTAACGCTTCTGATGATCAAATCCTTTGTCAACCCCGACCCAACAGTAAGACAGTGAAGACCAACACTTCGACATTCAGCCACAAGCGCTCCGCGTCAGCTAACGACGGGAACGCTTGATTGGACTTCGCTGATGGTACTACCGGTTCGCCGCTCCGGTAAATGCGACGCGGAAAGAAATTGCACGTTTCAGTCACCATGCGTCGACGAAGTGGACGGCAGGCCCATGAAAGCCCGACGCCTGATACCGATCCGCCCCTTGGGGGCAGGATGAACGCCTAGCCGGCTGCTGCGTCTTGCTCGCGCTTGAGTTCGAGTGCGATGTCGATCAGCTGGTCTTCCTGGCCGCCGATCAACTTGCGCTGCCCTGCGCGGTGCAGGAGCTTGTGCGCGGGAACGCCGTATCGCTCCGATTGCCGGATGGCGTGTTTGAGGAAGCTCGAGTACACCCCGGAGTAGCCCATGATCAAGGCGTTGCGATCCAGCAGGCACTCCTGCGGCATCGCGGGGGCAACGACCTCTTCGGCAGCATCGGCGATGTCGAAGAAGTCGATGCCGGTCTTCACCCCGATCTTGTCGAACACCCCGATCAGCGCCTCAACGGGAGCGTTGCCCGCGCCTGCACCGAACCTACGGGTGGAACCGTCGATCTGCTTGGCGCCCGCACGAACGGCCTCCACGCTGTTGGCCACACCCAAGCCCAGGTTCTCGTGGCCGTGAAAGCCCACCTGGGCATCCGACCCCAACTCCGCGACCAACGCCGACACCCGGTCGGCCACACCCTCGAGCACCAATGCGCCGGCGGAGTCGACGACGTACACGCACTGACAACCCGCGTCGGCCATGATCCGGGCCTGCTGCGCGAGCTTCTCCGGGGAGATGGTGTGCGCCATCATCAGGAAGCCAACGGTCTCAAGGCCCAACTCGCGAGCCAGCCCGAAGTGCTGGATCGACACGTCGGCCTCGGTGCAGTGCGTAGCGATGCGACAGATCGACCCGCCGTTGCCCTGGGCCTCCTTGATGTCGTCCTTGGTGCCAAGACCCGGCAGCATGAGAAACGCGATCTTGGACTCCTTGGCCGTCTCGGCGGCCAGCTTGATCAACTCCTGCTCCGGGGTCTTGGAGAAGCCGTAGTTGAAACTCGATCCGCCAAGCCCATCACCGTGGGTGACCTCGATGACCGGCACACCCGCGGTGTCCAGTGCGGCGACGATGCCCCGCACCTCGTCGGCGGTGAACTGGTGGCGCTTGTGATGACTGCCGTCGCGCAGCGACGTATCGGTCATCCGGACGTCCCAGATCGGGTTGAAGAAGACTCCATCGGTCATGCTCGTGCTCCCTCTGACACAGACGCCATTTCCTTGGCTATCTCCTCGCCCACCTTCGTCGCGGCCGCGGTCATGATGTCCAGGTTTCCCGCATAGGGCGGCAGGTAATCGCCGGCGCCCTCCACTTCGACGAACACGGTGACCACCGCTTGGCCGCCCGAGTGCACCGACGGCGGATCGAACTGCGGCTCGTTGAGCAGCCGGTAACCGGGCACGTAGGTCGCCACCTCGGCCGCGACCTCCTTGATCGAGCGGGCGATCGCGTCCTGGTCGGCATCCTCGGGGATGGCGCAGAAGATGGTGTCGCGCATGATCATTGGCGGTTCGGCCGGGTTGAGGATGATGATCGCCTTGCCCCGCTTCGCGCCGCCGATCACCTCCACGCCACTGCTGGTGGTCTTGGTGAACTCGTCGATGTTCGCCCGCGTCCCCGGCCCTGCCGACGCCGACGACACGGACGCCACGATCTCGGCGTAGGGCACCTCGACCACACGACTCACGGCGTAGACCATCGGGATCGTGGCCTGCCCGCCACAGGTCACCATGTTGACGTTCGGCGCATCCAGGTGCGCGCGCAGGTTCGCAGGCGGGATCACCCCAGGACCGACGGCAGCCGGGGTCAGATCGATGGCACGGATGCCCGCCTCCGCGTAGCGCGGGGCGGCATCACGATGCACGTAGGCACTGGTGGCCTCGAACACCAAGTCCGGCTTCTCATCCATGGCGAGCAGCCAGTCCACACCTTCGTGGCTGGTCTCCAGGCCCAGCTTGCGCGCCCTGGCCAGGCCTTCGCTCTCGGGGTCGATGCCGATCATCCAGCGCGGCTCCAACCACTCCGAGCGCAGCAGTTTGTACAGCAGATCGGTACTGATGTTGCCCGACCCGACGATCGCGACGGTTGCCTTCTTATTCGATGAGCCCAGTGCCATGTCGTAATTCCTTCTATTCGAACGAAAGATGGACGGAACCGAGTCCGTCGAATGTGGCGACGAAGTCATCACCGGGGCGAGCGTCGATCGCACGCGTGCACGACCCGGGCAGGACGATGTCGCCGGCCTTCAACCGCACGCCGAACTGGTCGACCTTGCGGGCCAGCCACGCCACCGCGGTGACCGGATTGCCGAGCACCGCGTCGCTGCGCCCCTCGGCCACCACCTCGCCGTTGCGAGTCAGCACCGCGTCGATGTTGCAGATGTCGATGTCCTTGGGCGACACCCGTTCCTTGCCGAGCACCCAGCCGGCCGACGAGGCGTTGTCGGCGATGGTGTCGCACAACTTGATCTTCCAGTCGGTGATGCGGGTGTCGATCAATTCGATCGACGGGGCGAATGCTGCCGTCGCGGCCAGCACGTCGTCCTCGGTGCAGCCTTCGCCGGGAAGGTCGTCGGCGAGGATGAAACCGACCTCGACCTCCACACGGGGATAGAGGAACCGGCCCGCCTCGACGGGCCTATCCTCGAAGACCTCCATGTCGTCGAGTAGATGGCCGTAGTCCGGCTCGTCGACGTTCATCATCTTCTGCATGGCCTCGGACGACAGCCCGACCTTGTGGCCGATGACACGTGCGCCCTCGGCGACCCGCTGCCTGATGTTGATCAGCTGGATCTCGTAGGCATCCACGACGTCCATGCCTGGAACACCGTCGGTCAACGGCTTCAGCGGCACCTTGCTGCGCTCCGCCTGAGCCAGCTCGGCGGCCAGTTCGTCGCGTACTTCCTCGGACAACATCGGTGAAGTCCCCTCGTTTCGTCGACCGGCACAGTTGTGGGTCGGCCGGGCGATTCTATAACGTGTTCTACATGACGGAAACGGAGTATGACGTCGTCGTAGTCGGCAGCGGCGGAGCGGGCCTGGTCGCCGCGCTTACTGCCGCCCACAACGGACTCTCGACACTAGTCGTCGAAAAGGCCCCGCACTATGGCGGTTCCACTGCGCGGTCCGGCGGCGGCGTCTGGATTCCGAACAACGTGATCTTGAAGCGCGACGGGGTCAAAGACACTGCTGAGGCAGCCCGGACCTACCTGCACACGATCGTCGGCGACGTGGTTCCCGCCGAGCGCATCGACACCTATCTCGAGCGCGGGCCGGAGATGCTGGCGTTCGTGTTGAAGCACTCGCCGTTGAAGATGTGCTGGGTGCCGAACTACTCCGACTACTACCCGGAGTCGCCGGGCGGTCGGGCCGGTGGGCGCTCGATCGAGCCGAAGCCGTTCAACGCCAAGAAGCTGGGCGCCGACCTGCCGGGCCTCGAGCCGCCGTACGGCAAGGTCCCGATGAACATGGTCGTCTTGCAGCAGGACTACGTCCGGCTCAACCAGCTCAAGCGCCACCCCCGCGGTGTGCTGCGCAGCCTCAAGGTCGGCCTCCGCGCGACGTGGGCCAAGGCCACCGGAAAGCATCTCGTCGGCATGGGTCGCGCGCTCATCGCGCCGTTGCGGATCGGCCTGCAACAGGCCGGTGTACCCGTGCAGCTGAACACTGCGCTGACCGATCTGTTCGTCGAGGACGGCAGGGTTCGTGGGATCTGGGTGCGGTCCTCCGACGACTCCGCCGATGCCGAGCCCCGGCTCATCCGGGCCCGCCGCGGAGTCATCCTCGGCAGCGGCGGCTTCGAGCACAACGAGCAGATGCGGGTGAAGTACCAGCGTGCCCCGATCACCACCGAGTGGACGGTGGGCGCGGTCGCCAACACCGGCGACGGCATCCTGGCCGCCGAGAAGCTCGGGGCCGCCCTGGAATTGATGGAGGACGCCTGGTGGGGGCCGACGGTCCCGCTGGTCGGCGCACCGTGGTTCGCACTGTCCGAGCGCAACTCCCCCGGCTCGATCATCGTGAACACCAGCGCCAAGCGGTTCATGAACGAGTCGATGCCCTATGTCGAGGCGTGCCACCGAATGTACGGCGGCGAGTTCGGCCAGGGCCCGGGGCCCGGCGAGAACGTGCCGGCCTGGCTGATCTTCGACCAGCGGTACCGCGACCGCTACATCTTCGCGGGTCTGCAACCGGGACAACGCATTCCGAAGAAGTGGCTGGATTCCGGCGTGGTGCTCGTCGCCGATACGCTCGAGGAGCTGGCCGAGAAGACGAGCCTGCCCGTCGACGAGCTCAAGGCGACGGTCGAGCGGTTCAACGGCTTCGCCCGCAAGGGTGTCGACGACGACTTCAAGCGCGGCGAGAGCGCGTACGACCGCTACTACGGCGACCCGACCAACAAGCCCAACCCCAACCTCGGCGAGATCAGCCACGGGCCGTACTACGCGGCCAAGATGGTGCCCGGCGACCTCGGCACCAAGGGCGGCGTGCGCACCGACGTACACGGGCGGGCGCTGCGCGACGACGGCTCGATCATCGACGGCCTCTATGCCGCAGGCAATGTCAGCTCACCGGTGATGGGACATACCTATCCGGGGCCAGGCGGGACCATCGGCCCGGCCATGACGTTCGGCTACCTGGCGGCGCTGCACCTGGCCGCGTCCGGAGCTCCGACGTCGGGCCCGGGGGCGTAGCACGTGCCGATCAATCTCGACGAGGCCATCGGCGCCGAGCTCGCTCCCGTCGAGTTCGCTTGGAGCAGTAGCGATGTGCAGCTTTATCACCTGGGCCTCGGCGCGGGTGCCGATCCGCTGAACCAGCGCGAGCTGGCCTACCTCGCCGACGACACCCCTGCGGTGCTGCCGACGTTCGCCAGCGTGGCCCAGACCTTCCACCAGACCGAACCGCCCACCGTGCAGTACCCCGGCATCGACATCGAGCTGTCAAAGGTGCTGCACGCCAGCGAGGCCGTGTCCGTGCCAGGCCCCATCCCGCCGTCGGGCACGGGTCGGGCGGTGACTCGCTTCACCGAGATCTGGGACAAGGGCAAGGCCGCGGTGATCTGGTCGGAGACCACGGTGACCACGTTGGACGGCGCCCCGCTCTGGAAGCAGAAGCGGTCGATCTTCGCCCGTGGCGAGGGCGGTTTCGGCGGCGATCGCGGGCCGACCGGGTCCGTCGAGCCGCCCGATCGCGCACCGGACGCCGAAGTGGCGCTGCCGATCCTGCCGCAGCAGGCGTTGCTGTACCGGCTGTGCGGCGACCGCAATCCGCTGCACTCGGATCCGGGCTTCGCTTCTGCCGCGGGCTTTCCCGCGCCGATCCTGCACGGCCTGTGCTCTTATGGCATCGGGTGCAAGGCCATCGTCGACACGTTCTTGGACGGCGACGTCTCGCGGGTGCGGTCCTACGGCGCCCGGTTCGCGGGCGTGGTGTTCCCCGGCGAGACGCTCAAGGCCAGCATCTGGAAGGACAACGACAAGTTCGTGGCGGTGCTTACCGCGCCGAGCCGCGATGACGCCGTCGTCCTGTCGGGCGTCGAGCTGAGCCAGGCCTGAGCCGGCACGACTACCCGAAATTCCGCAGGATAACTCGCTTTCAGCAAACGACCATGAGGATGTTTGCGTAATCAACGGTCCGCCGGTGCGGATTCACCGACCATCAGTGGCGGTTTCCTGGCCTCCGGTGCGGTGCGACGGTGCGGTGTGTCCGTCGGCGAGGAGACACGAGGCGATCCGACAGTTCGGCAAGGAAAGCAGTTAGACGCAATGACTGATTGCTGAAGTTCCACCGTTTGGCGCTTGTCACGACGCATTGGCCTTATTTACAAGCAGGTCAATGCCTTATCTGCGCAGGAGTCAAAGCCAGTATTTGTTTGCCACCGCCGTCGACGAACCGCGCCGAGGCCTGCAGTGCCGCACGCCCCACCCACGGTCGCGCCCGAGTCCTTGCCGACGCAAGATCTTGCCAAAAGCGTTTGCCGCGAGCATTTACAGGTGCCGACTGGCGTCCTAGCGTGATGCTCGTCAGGTCTCAGCTAGCTAAGGATTGGTCATGCCATCGTTCCGTTCATGCATCATCCTCGGATGCTCGCTCATTGGTGCAGGTGCAATCGCCCTCGTCGGCGCCGGCGCCGCCACTGCCGATAGCGGCATCAACCTCACACCCGGTAACAACGGGCTGCTCAATGGCGGCACGGGTAACACCGGCATCGCCAACAACCTCCTCGGCCCCGGCGGCGGCAACTTCGGTGTGGCCAACGGCCTGCTCGGCGGTTTCGGCAACCAAGGCATCGCCAATCAGGGCAACGTGAACAACGGGCTGCTCAACATCGGCGCTCTGCAGGGCGGCATCGCCAACATCGGCACCTTGCAATCGGGTATCGCCAACATCGGCGCCGGCCAGCTGGGCGTCGCCAACGTCGGCGCCGCGAACGCGGGCCTCCTCAACGTCGGCGTAGGGAACCTCGGCCTCGTCCAGGTCGGTGGTGGCAACATCGGTGCCGTCAACATCGGAGATGGCCGGAACGGAATCCTGCGCATTCTCGGCTAGGTCCGTCGAGCCCTCGTCGAGTTGGACGCGGCCTGATTTTTGCCGCGCCCGCTCCATCATTCGAAAATCCCGAGTGCCCAGCCACGTTGCACGCTGGTAGGACGTTGCAGCCGCTGCAGGCACGGTGCCCGTGTGGTTCTGGGCCCTCACATAGGTGGTCCACGAGCAAGTCACAACCTGCTAACTTCAGAATTAGTGGCCATTCCCGTCGGGGGGATGTCGCGATTCAGACGTTTCAGGAGGGCACTTCACGTGAAGATCACCAGCGCACTGGCAGCCGCTGCGGCCATCGCCGCAGCAGGTTCCGTCGGCATCATCGGCGCGCCGATCGCGGCCGCCGACGATCCGTCGACCACGACCATCGGGTCGCAGGCGAAGCTGGTCGACGGCAACGTCGTTCAGGGCTGGACCGTCACCGGTCTCAAGACGAGTTCGGACGCGATCCCCTACCCCGTGGCGGGCACGCTGTGGGAGGCAACCGCCACCGACGAGGCCCTCCAGGGTGGCGCCACCCCGATCGTGTCGAACCTCAATGCGCGGGCCAGGAGTGGCCAGACCTACCGGGCGCTGTTCGGCGTTGCCACGCCGCAGGGCGTCAACCCGTCCACGCTCGCGCAAGGCGAGAAGACCACGGGCAAGGTGTACTTCGACGTCACGGGCGACACCCCGGACAGCGTCGTCTACAACGCAGGCGGCCAGGACCTGCTCATCTGGGTGCAGCCCCCGCCGGCGCCACGTTCGAGCGGCGGTTCTTCCTCGGGTTCGCGCGGTCAGACCGTGGCGGCTCCTGCGGCCACCACCCCGGCAACGCCCGCAGCGGCGGGCAGCCCCGCGGCTGCGACGGGCACCGAGGGCGCACCACTCCCTGCGGGCGCCCCGCTGCCGTCCGGCAGCTCGGGCACACCGCTTCCGGCAGGCGCCGCGGGAACGCCGGCTCCCGCTGGCACCCCTGCAGCACCGGGCGCCCCAGTTCCTGCCGGTAGCCAGGGCACCCCGCTTCCGGCTGGCACCGAGGGTGCTCCCCTGCCCGCCAGCGCCCAAGAGGCACCCGCAGTCGCGCCGGCACCTGCCAGCCAAGGCACTCCGCTTCCCGCGGGCAGCGAGGGCACGCCGGTTGCGCCCACCACCACGGTGATTGCGCCGAAGCCGCCTGCCTGACCAATCAGGAGTGGCTCGTCCACCACGAGTAGAGCTGGTCGAGGGTAGGTCCCTTGTCGTCCGCCTTCACGACGGCCAGCAGGAGGACGATGTCGTCGGTCCACGCAAGGGTGGGCCGACCCTGCTGCAAGCCGCACACCAGCGTTCCGCTGACCTGTTGCGGCGTGGCGTTGCGACGCCACGGCCCTGGTGACTGGATGTTGCCGGGGCAATTCACTACGCCGATGCCTCCTGCGACGCCATCGAACGCAGCCTTCAGCGCATCCTTGTCCCGCACCAGGGTGTAGGTGGCCGACGGCGGACCGTCGGTGTCGGCGTTCTTTGCGCAATCGAGTTGTGCCAGTGCATCTTTCGGCGGGTCGACCTGTTTGCAAGAGTTCGACGGGTAACCGGGCGGCAGCAGCCGTTGCAGCTTCGCCTGCGCTTCGGTATCGACGGGCTTCTCGGTGGTCGTCGCCGTCGGCGATGCGGCACCCGGCGACTCGGAGGCATCCGACGACGGCCAGAACAGCCAGGCCGCCAGCCCAATGGCGAGCACGCCCGCAACGCCGGCGGCAATGGGCCCCAGACGAACTCGCTCGACCTTCACCGGTGTCGTGCGGGGATCGATCGTCAGGGGCGCGGCAAAGCGGCCCGCGAACGTGTCCGGTTCCGGCAAGGGCGGCGGCGGGCGTTGGGCCTGCAGCCACGGCACGGGGCGGGTTTCCTCGAAGTCGGTGTCATCGACGGGCGGCGGGTAATGGGTCTGCGACCCGTAATCGACGTCGGCGTCCTCAACACGCGCGACGTCCTCGGGCGTCACGACGTGCACCGGCCCGGTGTCCGCTTCGGGGTCGGCGTCGGTATTGGCTCCATAGAAGCCGTCTTCCTCCAACGGCGGATGCGACTCCCACGGTGGCGGAGGCGAACTCATGCCCACTCCTCCGTATCGCTAGCGCTCACTACACAACCCCCATGCATCGCTCATGAGGGTAATGGGACGAGAGCGTGGCGTGTTACAGCCTGCGCCTGATGTCGTCGTCGCCGTGCCTTGGCGACTCGGGCGGAGCCACCGGCACGGGACCCGCATTGCGCTCAGGCGCACCAGGTCCCGCAGCATCCTTGGGGGGCTGTTCGGAGTGCGAAGGCTGCTGCCTTGGGTCGTCGTGCTTCGGGGCGGGGTCCTGGTGCGCACCCTCATCCGCGCGCGGCTGCGGTTGCTGCTGCGGCGGCTGCGGTTGCGAGCCACCTGTCCCTGCCTGCCCACCGCCTGCGCCCTGAGCACCGCCGCCCTGCCCGCCTGCACCCTGGCCGGAGACCGGTTGCGCGGGTGCCGGTTGCCCTGGCTGCGGCTGTTCGGGCTGCGTGCCCGGTTCTTGGCCGCCGCCCTGCCCGCCACTCTGAGCAGCCTTCATGACCTGTTCCATCAGCGACCCGAAGATGCCGCCGCCACCGCCACCACCACCGGCCGATTCACCGGCCTTGGACGCCATTTCGCCGACCTTCCCGATCATGCCCGACAGCTGACCGACCGCCTGGCCGCCCTGACCGTCGGCGTTGTCATACGCCGTCTGGGCGGAGGTGACCTTGCCGGAGAACATCGTCTCCTTCGCCTGCAAGGCGGTCACGTTGGCGGCGAGCGGGGCGGCCAACGTCGGCAGCACGGCGGCGATCGTCATGCTCATCGCGTCCTCGCCCGGCGCAATCGACGGCATCGGAGGCATCTCCACCGACGCGGGGTTCCAGGAGATGTTCCCCGGACTCTGTAGCCCAGTCATCAGCGCCTACCTCCAGACTCACCAGTCATCGTCGACCTCATCACCCAAGTCGTATTCGAGCGCAGGCGGTTGTGCCAGCGACGTCGCGTGGCCCCCACCGCTCTCGCCCCGCTGGCCCATCATCGGGCCCATGCCGCCACCCGCGCCTGCCGCGACCGGCGCGACCCCGCCAATGGCACCGCTGCTCGCTCCCGCGGGCCGCACCGCGACGTCCGAGGTCCCCACCAGATTCGACATCATCGGAGTCTGCACGGGAGAACCACCCGCGCCAGGCAGGGAGGCGGCCTTGACCAGGCCACCGCCGCCACTCGCTCCCGAGCCGCCTGCCAACGGATGGTTGGAGAACGCGTTGAACGGGCTCGCGCCACCCAGCCCCCCGCCCGAACCCTTGCCGCCGAACATCGAGGTGAGCTGCTGCAGCGGCTGCGTTACCTGCTGCATGAGCTGCTGCGGAGCCTGGGTGACCTGCTGCATCAGCTGCTGCGGGAGCTGCATGGCCATCTGGCCCATCTGCATCATCATCTGCATCATCTGCTCAGAACCCTTGCTAGCGGCCTGGCTTGCCTGCGCCGTGCCGGGAGGGGCGCCGGCGCTGGGCATGCTCGGAGGCACGCCGAGCCCGTTGGCCATTTCGGTCGCGCCCTCCGTGACATAGGCGATGTTCTGCGAAAGGCCCAACTTGATCCGGCTCTGAATCAGCGCCTCGGCGTTGCCGACCAACGACGCCGCTGCCTCGATCGCCATGCATTCCTGCTGGGTCTCTTCAGCCGTCGCGTTGGCAAGCGTCTTCGTCTTGACGACGCTGGCCTCCATCGTCTGCAGCTTGAGCGCGATCGCCGCGGCGTGGGCCGCATTGGCCTCGTGACCTGCGATGATCGAAGTTGCCTCACCGGACGCTGCGATCGAACCAGCCCCGGTCCACTGCGCGGCGAGTGCCTGCAGTTGGCTCTGCTGCAACGGCACGACAGAACCGGTCAGCTTGGTGGCGAACTGCGTGTATTCGGCCGCCGCCGAGGCGAGTTGCTCCTCCTCGACATTCGGCCAGGCAGGACCCATCACGGTCTGCGACCCATACGGACTCACGTCGCGCGGCAACCCCACGACACCGCTCCCCTCACATCGCGGTCAGCTATCTCAAACGAGATTACCGCTGCCGCAGGTGGTCGGGGCACACAAAAGCGCGTAGAAACGCCTGGCGGATCCACCAATGAGGCCGCCCAGACGATGACCGCTTGATCGCCGCGACACCCAGTCGCCACTTGTCGCCGCTCTGGCTGCGGTGAGCAGCACGGCTCCGATTGCACCCCTTGCCGTTCTGTCTTCCAGACCGGTCCACCACCGGTCGCCCGGACGGTCGACTGGACACCGTCGGACAGCGGGGCAGTGGTCGCTCGACTGACCTGGCGCTGCAGCGACCGCGGCCCAGAACCGAGAGTCGGTGGAGGGTGCCAAGATTCATGGCGGCGACGGGGCTAGATCACTTGACGAAACGCAGAAGACCCCCCAAGCCAAGCGTGCACCAAAACCGAACCTACTAGCTACTATTCAGTTGGTGCCCAAGACTGCAATCGGCCTCGTCGCGCTCGCCATTGCGTGCTGGGCCTTCGCCTCCCGGTATCTACCGGTCACCAACCACGTCGTGATGCTCACGGCGGCGCTTTCGCCGTACCTGATGCTCTGCGGACTCGTAGCCGTGGCCTTGCTGGTTCTGGCTAGGAGCTGGATTCTCGCCATGGTCGCCCTCGTCGTGTCCGTGGTGACGTTAGCGCTCGAGGTTCCTCTGTACCTGCGTTCGGATGTCGCCCACGTCGAGGGCGTCATCGTTCGGGTCATTACGGCGAACCTCCGCAACGGGTCGGCCGACCCAGACCACCTCGTGAAATCGGCTGAGGCACAGGCGGATGTTCTCGCATTCCAAGAGCTCACGCCCAGAGAAGTCGACCGCCTATCAACTGCCGGATTGGACGCGACATTCCCGTACCGGTGGCTCGAACCCCGGCGGGGGGCTTCCGGAGTCGGCTTGTGGAGTCGGTTCCCGATGCACGACACGAAGCGGATCGACGGTTACACCATGGCGTTCGTAAGCGCGCGAATACGGGTCGCGGGCACTTCAATCGATCCCAGTGTCCTCGTCGTGCACCTACCCGGTCCCTGGCCGCAGCCGATCGATGACTGGCGTCGTGACATGGATCGTCTGCCGACCACCTTGGATGAGGTCGCCGAGGGGGTGGGTGGCGGTGCCGTGGTCGTTGCGGGAGATCTGAACAGCACCATGGACATGCGCCCATTTCGCAGCCTGCTGCGCAATGGCTATCGGGATGCGGCCGAGCAATCCGGGGCAGGTATCAAGCCCACCTTCCCGGCCGACTGGCCGCTACCGCCATTCATTGCCATCGATCACGTAGTGACTCGCGGCTGCACCACGACTTCGCTGCGCACGATCGAGATTCCCGGTTCAGATCATCGGGGTCTCGTCGCGACGATCGTGATACCGCCGTCGTCGGCGACAGCGTGAATCCGGCGCGGCCCCGTACTCACGTTGCGACGAGTGGATACTGGCGTGCCCAATCGACGATCTGCTGACCGCCCTGGCTTATGTCCCCGCCGAAATCGTCGAGCTGCATGCACATCCTCATCAGACCGGTTGGGATGTGGGCTGCGTTGGTGGTCTCCCACCATTGCGCACCGTCGACGAACACGGCAATCCGCTGGGGACTCCACTCGACAGCCCAGCTGTGCCACTGCGTGGCGTCTATCCGGATGTGGCCGGCTTCTTGCCTGTCGCCGTAGTGCACGAAGGCGTCGACGCTCTGCCGCGTGGGATCGGCAATTTCCATGAAGTCGACTTCGCCACCACCTCGCCGGTCCGGCCACAGCAACTGCACGGAATGGTAGTTCGGTGACGCCGCAGGCGATTTCACGCACACTTCCCAGCGGCCGAACGTCTGACCTGGGCTCCACGACATTCCCTCGGAATTGCCCCGGGAGTCGCCAGTGATCGTCAACACGCCGTCGGCTACGGAAACGGCACTCGGGGTCCGGCTGCCGTTTCCGGCGTGTCCCGGACCGTCGTAGAGGTTCCAACCGGCAAGCGACGATGGGTCGTCGAAGTCGTCGGACTTGTTCGGCGCGCCCCACTGGTGGGCGGCGGCGGCAGTCACCGGACAGTTGTCGGGAGCGGCCTGCGCTGGCGCCTGGTGGTAGATCACCCCGGCAGCGACGCACAGCATCGACCCCAGCGACGCAAGGACCGTGCGGGGGCGCACCACTGCCTACCTGCACATGAGTGCTATGTGGTCGCTGGCGGCTTGAGCTCGTCCCAGCAACGCAGCCACAGCAGGATCACTGTTCGGCACACCGACGAGTTGGTTCATCCCGATGTCCTGGAAGTCGTTGGCGAGCGCACGAACCGCAGCCGCCAGCTCAGCCGGGGCGGCCGGGTCCAGGCGGGAAACCAGGTAATCGCCGCCTCCGAGTGTCGCCAACCGGGCGTTGGCCGCCACCGCTTCCATCGCAGTCGGATCACGCCCCAGGTCGGTATTGGTTTGCTTTGACACTGCCTTGCGCACGATGTCGAATGCGTCGCACACACGTGCCTTGGCGGCATCGGACTGCTCGGCGTTGGCGGCAGGCTCAGCCATCGTGCCGGAAGGCTCGACCGGTGACCGCGCGAGCATCCAGGTGGCCACACCCATGGCGATCAATGCGATCACCAGAGCAGCCGTTGAGACCCAACGCGATTGCGCTGGCGGCCCTGGCCGGATCGCATTGGATGTACTCACATCGTCAACGTCTTCCACATCTGGCGTCGAATCCTGCGTTGCGCGCATTCCCATCACCTTTCCGAGAAGGTCGAATTTCGTTGTGCAAGAGGTAATGTCCGCGTACCGCGGAGTGACGGTGCCGCACGGTGTGGCGGGTACGGGCGTCGACTGCTTCGTTCGTCGGCGCCCGTACCCGCCGGTGTCATCACCGATGGGCGTCGTCGGGTCTACGGGCTGCCGTTGCTGCCCGAGGCGCCGGACGACCCGCCTGCGCCACCTGTGCCGCCAGCGCCCCCGGTGCCGCCGGTGTTGGTACCACCGCCGGTCGCGTCACCGCCGGTGCCGCCCGCACCACCAGCGCCGCCAAGGCCACCGTTGGCGCCCGTGCCGCCGGCGCCACCCTGGGATGGGCCACTGGTGGAATTGCTGTTGCCGCCGTGGCCGCCGGCGCCGCCGCTACCGATGGTTGTTCCTGCGCCGCCGCCACCGGCACCGCCGGTGGCCGTGGTTCCCGTGCCCTCCGAGCTCCCGGCGCCTCCGACACCACCACTGCCGCCGGTGCCATTGCTTGCCCCGCCGCCGGACCCACCGGCACCGCCGGTGGCGTTCCCGTTCTGTGACTGCGCGAAGCCGCCTTCGCCCCCGGTGCCGCCGTTGCCGCCCAACAGGCCGCCACTACCACCCGTCCCTCCGGTGACGCCCGTGACGTCGGCGGAACCTTGATCGTCAGCGGGCAGGCTGTTGTAACTGTCGCCGCCCCTACCGCCAGCACCACCTGAGCCGACGAGCACGGCGCTGCCACCGTTGCCGGGAGTGCCGCCAGTACCGCTGCCTTCGTTGGCGCTGGCGTATCCGGCCATGCCGCCATCGCCGCCGGTACCGACGACTGTTTGACCGCCGGCCCCGCCGTTGCCACCGGTAGCGGTTCCCCCGAGACCGTGGGCCTCGGCGAACCCGCCGAGGCCGCCGTCACCGGCGTCGCCGATCACTGCTCCACCGCCGGCTCCCGCGCCGCCGCCAGTGGCGTTCCCGGCGAGGGAAATCGCGTCGCCACCCTGGCCGCCAGTCCCGCCGCTGCCGCCGATGAGACCACCCCTTCCGCCGCTACCGGCGGCGGCGCCGATGGCGTCAAGTGGCTCTGCCGCCATCACTGACTGGAGATCACTGCCGCCGTTGCCACCATTGCCACCTGTGCCGAACAGACCGGCGTTGCCGCCGCTTCCACCGGCGGTGGCCGCGGAGACCAATGCTCCCGTCGTCTCGTCGTACACGGCGTCTACGCCGTTGCCACCGGCACCGCCGTTGCCGAACAACAGACCGGCGTTGCCGCCGCTCCCACCGAGAGCGCCGGCTCCACCGTTGCCCCACAGCAACCCGGCGTTACCGCCATTGCAGGGAGCGGTGCACGTGGCGGGATCTGCATCGAGGCCGTCGCCGATCAGCCAGCCACCCGGACCGAAGAGCGGTCGCACTTGCAGGGGGTCAACAGCCGCAGCCAGCGCGGTGGGCGTGGGCGAGCCGGCTGCCCCGAGGAGGCTGCAATCTGGAAGCGGACCGCAATCAAGATCTTGCGGGCTCAGCGCGAAACCGGTCGATGCCAGCTGCACTTCCGCAGTGATCGGCGCCGGCGTGCCAGGGGGAGCCGCCAGCAGGACGCCGATCCCGACCATCGCTGCTCCCGTGAATCCTGTGGTGACGTATTGGCGGGCCGACATCCGCGGCACACGCACGTAGTGCTTGGACAAGGTAGGAACCTCCTCAGAGTGGTGTCTGTCGGCGCCCCGGCAGGCATGGCGTTTGCTGACTCAGACCTTGCGAAAACCTGGCGCCCTCCCGAACGACGGTCTGCAGTTAGCCGAACACCACTTCACTATCGGTGCCTGCAAGTCACCCGTACATGAGCCATCAGAGCGAACTTCAGACAACTCCCGGACTAGTCCCTGCGATCGCCCCGCGCGCGGCGAATGACGTGGGGCGAGTGCCGAAGCCGCGCTCCGTCCAAACACCGTGCAGGTGATTCCGACCCG
The DNA here is from genome assembly GCF_008329605.1 of Mycolicibacterium sp. P9-64. Lineage (GTDB taxonomy): Bacteria > Actinomycetota > Actinomycetes > Mycobacteriales > Mycobacteriaceae > Mycobacterium. Next base: position 817,179 of record NZ_NPKO01000002.1, on the reverse strand, counting down.
GATGAATCGAGATACCCAGCTGCATTGGGACATCCTGACTAGAAAGGCCCGTTCCCGACACCGCCTAGAACTAGGCCTTACGCGCCATGGGAACTGGTTCCTTCTCCGCCGTTCGCCGCCGCGAGAGCTAGTGCCTACAACCGTCGCCGCAGGATGTTCACCTACATGTCAAGCGATCCGTACCGATGGTGAAGCAAATCCTGCAGCGGCGGACGCTCCGGTTGCTGACGCTCCGTCGCGAGGTCCGCCGCCATCCTGGCCCAACGGAGGCCTGCCCGTCGCCGTAAAGCGACCGCATTCCCAGTCATTGCAGCCATCTCCACTGCAGTGGGGCGCTTTTCATGATCTGCCCGTTCAGGCGGCTGTGCATTGGCCGCCTGCCGCAGCTACGGCTGTACGGTGATCCACCGCGTCTCGTAGGCCGACCACTCGATCGGCCGACCCTGGACGGTGGCACTGATCGTCCTATCGGTGATGTTGACGATCACGAAAGTGCGCTCGGACGCAAGCGCGAGCAGCCCATCCGCTATTCGCACCTTCCGCCGATCGACGTCCGGCGGGAACGAGCGGGCGAAGCGCTGGAGGAAGTTGGTCAAGAAGGGCAGCGGCTGGCCTCCACCGGCCATCCGGGTGTCGGTCCACAAACAGGTCGCACAGTCCACGCCGTCCGGACGCGGGTTCCAGTACAGGACAGTGTCCGCTCCGGTAGTCGCGAGCTCGATCATCGCGGCGACGCGCAACGCAACCTCGTGCTGCGGTGACCAATCGGCACTCGCCGGCTCCACGTACCACTCGGCCCACCAGATGGGCAGATTGACCTGCTTTCGGAGCCACGCGTCGACCGCGGCGAACTTCTCCAACGCGGCGAACTCGTCGGTGGCACCATCACCCGTGGTTGCGTGCCCGTCCACCGCGACGAAGTCGGCACCCCTGCGGTGCCGCTCCCAATAGGCAAACGCGTCCAGCACTCGTTGGTCCACCGCTCCCCAAGGGCCGTGCAGGTCGGGCGCAATGTGGGACGCATCGTAGGGTTCGGCGAAGTCGAGGTAGGGCCCACCGACTTGATTGGCCTCGTTCACGGCCTTCAACGCGTCGTATACGGCGTTGTAGAGGTCGACGTATTCCTTTGCATCCCAACGATTGAGCTCGTTGTCGAAGAATCCCTTGAACTCGTTCCAGACGAGGAAGTGCCGAACGTAGGGATAGCGCGCTGCGACTGCTGCGCTAAGCGCGGCGAAATCAGCGAAGTGTTCGGGGAGCGGCTTGTCTTCCAAACGATCCCAGTCCGTCTCCCCCGCCTTGCCGCCCTTGATCCAGTCCGGGGCGCAGCACAAGACGATCACGGGAATGCCGCCGCTGCGGCGAATGAAGTCCATCCGACGGTCGAGGCTGCGGAAGTCGTACAGACCGGGCGAGGGCTCAGGGTTGTCTACCCCCCAGCCCATGATGGCCTGGGCCTGCACCATCGGCACTGACTTGATCGCCCCCTCGGCAGTGGCAACCGCTGCGGACTCTCCGTCGTCGGCGCTGAACTGTGTGTGAGTGAAACCCCAGCCGGGCCAGCCGGTATCGCCGTGGCGGTTGGAAGCGGGAGGCACGGGGGATCGAACGCAAATCGCCAGAGAAAGCGCCGTCACGGCCACCACGATGGCCGCCGCCTGGCCTACTGCTGTCCGGCGCCGACGCCGGTGAGTGGTCATCACGAATCCATGCACGCCCTATTCGTGCTCGGACTTCGAGAACGGCTGTTGCGGGATTGCCGATCGGAGTTTGAGGAAGAGCGCAATGTTGATGGCCACCAGAATGAGAAACATGGCTGCCGCTGTAGCGATCAGCACCACTATCGCGCCTACCGCAATCTCCATCATGTTGATCGAATACCCTTCTCATCGTTGAATTCCCGCGTGCTCGTATGCTCCTCGGGTTGAATGTGCGCTCAGCGAGTGTGTTTGCCGGTTTGCCGCTACAGCTCACCGGTTACCAAGGCACACAAGCGAGCTCGCTGTAGAGGTAGTCGATCTGCCGGGGTTCCAGGCTGGCACTGCGGTACATCTTGGGCCAGTTGTTCAGCTTGAACGATAGACGTGGCTCGTGCTCGATGATCCGTAGCTCGGCCAGGGTCGCCACTAGCCCATGACGAACCAACAGATGACGGGTCAGCGGGATCAACGCACGATGGAACAGGTCGGGATCGCTGACGTGAAGGATGATGGCGAACACCGGCGCACCCTTGTACCGAAACTCCCGGTACATGACATAGCAGGACTCCTGGCCACGGATTAGCACGAGGTGATGCGCTGCGAGCGCTCGCGCGTGGTCGTGATAGAGCTCCAGCTCCGTCCCGGTGAGCGTCCTTTCGATGACGTCTGGTTTGACACTGATCCTCGTTCGGCCCGGCAGGCCAGGCCACGGCAGGTTGGGAATGAGTGCCGCGGACGTGTCGAGCAATCGGAACCTGAGCCAGGCGAGAATCTCCTGCGGCCCGTCGTCGGGCGAGAGGACTGTGAAGTGGTAGCCCTCCTGTGCCAGCAGCGCCTTGACCAACAAGATGCTCCGGGACCGATAGCCGGGCAGCACGCACCACGATCCCATGTTGCAGAACCGCTCCACCCGTCCTGCCATCAGCCGCTCTGAGTAGAGGGCCAATAGTGTGCCGACGACGCGCTGCCCGTCCCGGAGCATGAATCCGTGATTGGGTGCCTCCACTGTCCATGGCACCGCCGAACATGCCGAGGCCCAAGGAACTCGGTCATTGTGGTTGGCGTTCAAGAAGTCCGCCACCGCAGCCACGTCTACGTCCGTGATCGGTGTCAGCTCGACGGTCATCTCGCTCGTACCCTTCTAACAGCTTGCCGTTCCTGGCATGCCTGGCGTTGGGCGGTAGTCCGCCGTTGCGTAGAGAATCGGCGGCTCGTGGTCAGGTACGGTGTCGGCGTCCGAGGCGGACGCGACCGAGTCATATTCGACCGAAAGTGCTGTGTCATATGAACGGCCGCAATTCTCCCGCCACCACGCCTGCCCGAACGCCGGCAGAGTGTCGATCGGGTCGTAGAACGGGTGGACGCGGTTCAAGGCATCGACATCCGCTAGATCCAAACCGGTGCGGTAGTTCTTCGTCCAGTACGAGATGCCCAGATTCCGGTCGTATTGCACCGCTTGATGGACCCACCGCTTACCGACATAGGGAACATCGCACACGATTCGCGGCGTTGCGAAACCGGGCAGATACCCCATGATCGCCAACTGCAACTGTTGCGCTTCCCACAGTGAGGTCCGCCAGTGTTCGGCGTTGGGGATCATGTCGCACATATAGAAGTAGTAGGGCAGGATGTTGGCTTCGCCCTGCAGCGCGAAGCACAGGTCGAGCAGGTCGTCGGCAGTGGCGTTCACCCCGCGCATCAACACCCCCTGGTTGCGAACGTCTCGCAACCCTGCGTCGATCAACGCCCGCGTCGCCGCCGCGACCAGCGGAGTCACCGACTGCACGTGATTGATGTGCGTGTGCAGTGCCAGGTTGACGCCGCGGGCAGCGGCGATGTGCGCCAAGCGATTGACTCCGTCAACCACCTTCACCTGCAGCCAGTGTTGCGGCAGCGCGGCCAGCGCCTTCGTCGCCAAGCGAATATCGCGGATGGTGTCAATCTCGAGCAATTGCATGACGAACGATTCCAACCGCGGCCAGGGAACGTTGGCCACATCGCCCCCGGACACCACGACATCACGCACCGTCGGCGTGACGCGCAGGTAGTCCAGCATTCGGTCCTGCCGGTCCGCGGGCTGCAGGGTCAGCCTGTTCTTGCTGACTGATGGTGTGGAATTGCCGATGAGATCCATCCGCGTGCAATGCCCGCAATACTGCGGGCAGGTTGACAACATTTCGGCGAGGACCTTGGTTGGGTATCGATGGGTCAGCCCCTCTACCACCCACATGTCGCTCTCGTGCAACGAATCTCGCGCGGCGAAAGGATGTGAGGCCCATTGCGGCTCACGATCGCTGAGCAGTGGCAGCATGTAACGCCGGATCGGATCGGCATAGAAGGCCTCGGTGAACGTTCGGCGTTCCAGCGCGCAGTTGGGCGCCATCGTGTTCAGCATCTGCGGTGGCAGCAGCATCGACATGGTGGCGCGTTGCTGCTGATCAGCCGCCATATCGATGTAGAACCGCTCCTCGAGCAAGTCCCCCGTCACCGCGCGCAGCTGCCCAATGTTCTTGACGGAGTGCGCTCGCTGCCATTGCGCGTCCCGCCATTCGGCCTCCGTGACCGTCGCCCATCCCGGGTAACGACGCCAATCCGGTTCGGACAACTCCTTGCGCACATAGGTGTACGGCTGATCGATTGCAGCGGTGAAGCCGGTACTTACCGATTCCGTGAACTCTGTGAGTAATGTCATTGCGCCATCACCTTTCCCGTAACGGTCGCCGGTTCAGCGCCCTGGATCAATTCGGTCGCGACGCGTTGGCCCGACCTGATCGCACCCTCCATCAGCCCGAAGAACTCCAGGCTGGTTTCGGTGCCTGCCCAGTGGACTCGGCCATGGGGTTCGGTCAGTGTCGGCCCTAGCCGCAACCAGTCGCCCGGGCCGAACAGGGCGGCATAACATCCCCTGCTGTACATCTCCGCCGGCCAGTCGGTCACCGAGCATTGCGTCGGCGGCGGCAACTGCGGAAAGAGCCGGCGGGTGTGGGCCAGTGCCGCGTCCCGCTGCTCGTCCGACGACAGCGCGCTGAAAGCCGATGCCGCAGAGCCGGTGACGAATCCCGTGAGCACGCCGGCAGATTCATCCGACGGAGAATCATCGACCGTAGACAGCAGCGGTCCGTGCGCGCTCACCGACCACCCGGACAAGCCCTGCGCACGCCAGATCGGGGCGGGATAACTCAGATGTACTTTGACCGCGCAACCGCGGCCGGTGGCCGCCGTCGCCCGCGGCGCGGGCAACGCGGGCCGGAACTCGATCCGCTGCGCCAACAGCGGCGGTATGGCGACGACGACCTGGTCGGCGCGGTACTCGGAACGGCTGCCATCTACGGGCGAGATGCAATGCACCACGACCTCGTCGGCGTCCTGATCGATCGCAGAAACGGGATGGCCCAGCCGAACTCGCTCGCCAAGCCGGTCAGCGAGCGCCTCGCATAGCAAATGCGCGCCGCCATCGATCCGCCATTGCTGAGCCCCGCCCTCGAAGGCGTTGAGGTAGCGGATCCCTCCACCAGAGCGCAGGTAGAAGGCCATGTGCAGGACAGAGATTGCCGCCGGATCGGCCGCCATCATTTCACCGAGGAACAGCGGGAAGAAGGTCCGCGCGTCCGGATGCTTGACCTCGTCGGCAAGCCACTGTGCGGCCGTCAACTGGTCGAGATACTCCGCGCGCGGGCTCTCCCACGGCGCGTCAGCCCGCACCTGCGCGACCAGTTCTTCGAGCCGATCGAACAGATCGCCGAGTGCGACCGCGTCCAGCGGGGGGATCCGGGTCGCAGTCGTCGTCCGCTCATCCGATACCAAGAATGTGCTATCCCCCTCCATGACCGTGGAGGCCAGGCCGAGTCCATGCTGCCGGGCCATTGCGAGCAGCTCGGTATGCCGCACCCCAAGATAGGCTGCGCCCCCATCGGCGACGACGTTGGTGGACACCGGGATACCGTGCATCCGGCCGCCTACCCGCTCACGTGCCTCGAGTACTGTGACCTCCGCACCTACCGCCGCCAACTCGACGGCGGCGGTCAGTCCCGCCAGACCGGCACCGACGACGACGATGCGCATGCCTCCCCGGTTCATGGCGCTACCGCGGCGATTCTGGCGAACAATCCGTCCGGCGTGGGATCGTCGAGGAAGTCCTCGAACGACAACTCCGTCCCGCAATCCCGTGCGATCGCACTGAGCACCCGGGTGGCCAGCAGCGAATCGCCGCCCAGTTCGAAGAAGTCGGAGCTCGCATTCACCTCAGGCGTGTTGAGAACTCTACGGAAGATATGGACGATGTGGTCGGGGTTCATTGACCTGCTCCTTTGCCGTGGCAATCCGTTGCAGCACGCTGTGTTGCTGCACGATCAACTTTGCCGGTCGCCGTATAGGCCAACGCGACAACGAATTTCACTTGGGTGGGCACGAATTGACTGGGCAGTCGTTCGCGTAGGTAACGTTTCAGCTCAGCCGGAGTAGTCGTCGACCCAGCCGGAACGACGTACGCCGTCAACGACGTGCGCTCGAGTAGCCGTTCGCCGACGACGACGGCGCCCGCGACCCCGGGATGGGTGCGCAGCTGTGCCTCCACCTCGGCCGGATGTACCCGTACGCCAAGAATTTTCAGCCGCTCGTCAGCGCGGCCACGTGAGTACAGCAGACCGTGTTCACCGCGGGTGACCAGGTCCCCCGTGTGGAACCACCGGGTGGGTCCCGATCCGTAGTCGGCGATCGGGAATCCGGTAGACGTGATTTCCGGCAACCCAAGGTATTCGGTGGCCAGGGAGGGCCCCGACACCAGCAGTTCACCGTCTTCGGTGACGTGCTCGCGCACATGGGGCAGCGGGCGCCCGAGAGGCGCCTCGGCATCGTCGGCCGCGACTTCTGGTTCGCTACCAGGACCGCTCAACTGCACCGCATGGGTGATCATCGTCGTCTCGGTACACCCGTACGTGTTGAGCAACCTGATGTGTCCGACGTCGAGATCACGCCACTGCCGCAATCGGGTGGGATCAACCCGCTCACCGCCGATCACCACCAGCCGGACGCTGTTCGGCAGTGCAGCTTGCCCCTCGTGCAGGTAGAGCACCAGTTCGTGCCAGAACGCCGTTGGCAGGTCGAGCACGGTGATCTCCCGTTGCGCCAGCATGCGGACTAAGCGCGGGAACGAGCCGGAATGGGCCTCGTCGTCGAAAACCAAAGTTGCGCCGCCGGTTAGCGTGGGCAGTATCTCTTCCAAGCAGGTGTCCCAGCCAAGCGAGGCGAATTGGAGCACGCGGTCCTTGCGAGTGAGCGCGAAGAGGTCGCGAAGTGCGCGCACCGTGACGGCTAGGGCTCGACGCGATACCACCACCGGCTTCGGCGCCCCAGTCGAACCGGAGGTGCACAGCACATACGCTGGATCGCTGCCCTCCCATAGAGCCTGCGGCAGTTCGATGTCCGCAGGTGCTGGGTCACCGTCGAGCGTTTCGATCCGCAGATCTGCTTGTTCATGCGGGCCGGCGGTTACCGCAAACAAGCGATCCAGGCCGAGTACGTCGGCAATCGCCTGCTTGCGGCCGACCGGAAGGGCGGCGTCGATCGGGCAGTAGGTCGCGCCGGCCTGCAGTATCCCGAGCAGGTGCTCGACCACGGCGGGTGTGTGCGAGACCAACGCTCCGATCAGACCGGATGGTCCATTGGTGTCGAATCGGACTGCCCGGTAGCGCAACCCGGTGAGTCGAACTCGCTCCGCGAGGTCTCGATAGCTGATGGCGGTCCCGTTGTGCACGATGGCAGGATGGTGAGGCCAATCTCTCGCGGCGGTGGCGAAGTGCGTAATCACGTCGCCGACGGCATCGACGTCGAGAGAGGCGGCGGCCCTGTCGGGAAAGATGGTGTGAGACATGGCTTCCTAATGGTCTTGTAGAGTTTGTTCACCGGTTCGAAACCGGTCCATGAAGTTGCTCATGACGTAAGCAACACGAAACGCTCGACGACGACGAGCACGAACCCGACCAGAAACGGCGCCGCGGCGTACACGAGTGGGCGCAGCCGCCTGTGCTCGTCAGGTGCAAGGCGAATCCGCCACACCTCAAGCATGCTCAGAATGCCCAACAGCATGACCAGAAAGCCCGCACCAACCGTGGTCCAGGGCGTACGCCACACCTGCAATCCAGTGGACGTCGGCGGGTAGCGGTTGGCTACCGCGCCGGGGGGCCAGTTGAGTGCATAGATGGTCGCGTCCGGGTTGTCGACAACCACCCGAAGCCCGGGGGCAGCAGCTAGGGCGTGGCGGAATCGGGCGCCCCAATCCCTGGGGTAGCCCTGGCCGAATACGATGTACGCCTCCTGACTTCGCGTGGTGATGAGATATCCGCCAGCCCCTTGCTCCCTCAGGGTCTGCACCACCCCGGACACGTCGTTCGGATCGATCGGTGCCATCGTGTTCATCCAGTGCACCCGTTCCACGTCGCGGTAACCGAGCGGCATGAAGGGAGTGGAGTTGAGCTCGGGCACAGCGGTGACGTAGAGGAACTTCACGGGTCCAGCCGTATGCTCGTAAACCGTCTCCACCGCGCTGACCGCCCCAACGGGGATCCGTTCGAACGCCTCGTTGCCGTAACGAGTGACGAAGAAGGAGAACAAGAGAACCAGAGCGCCTACGGCGGCGACGCATCGCGCCAACATGGAGGGGCGCGACGCCGGGCGGGGGAACAAGGCCAGGGCAGCGAGCACGGATGCGGGCGCAAGTGCGAACAGGTAGACGCGCAAGGCCATCTCGCCGCCGTAGCTTTGCATGAGAGCCAGCCCGATCGGGGCGGCGGTCAGCACCAGCAGCACGCGGTCCTCGATCCCTCGCCGCCTACGGCGGAGCAGCCCCCAGCCCGCGATCAGGAAGACCATCACGGTCGCGAACATCCGGGCGTGAACGACAAGCAGGTGCTCGGCGTTGCCTAGGCTGGCTCGGTTCCCCACCGCCCCACCGATATCCCCGACGCCGCCAGCCACGTCGCCAAGGTTGGCCCCCCAATAGGCCTGGGTCATGAAGCTGATCCACGCCAGAAGGATCACGACGAGCAGCACGGGGAGCCCGGTGAGAGCGCACCGACGGGCGACGACCAGCCCAGCGGCGCTCACCAGCATGGCGAACGGAGTCAGCTGGTGGCAGACGGTGGCCGCGGCGAACAGGCCCACCACCACCGCCAGCACGACAACACGTTCCGCCGGCGCAGCCTTCCTGGGCGGCAGCTCGCCCCGTGATGCATTGCCCCAGAGCCGCCGCCATAGCTTGCTTCCCCAGCGGAGGGGCCTCGGAAGGTCCCCGGGCGGGCTCAGCGGCGGGCGGAACCACATGACGAGGAAGGCCACGAAGAGCAGGTAGAACAACAATGACGAGCCCTGCGGCGAAAAATAGTCCTGCCCAATCCAGTTGAGGAGGCAAAAGAACAACGCCGCCAACCACCTTGCCTGCCAGACCATCCGGATGGTGGTCATCAGCAGCCCGAGCGCAACCAGGTACAGCAGATTCAGCACCACCGGCGTCACGGTAAGGACGGTCTGCAACGCCTCGAGCTTGCCCGAACCGGCCCAGAACGCAGCGAGCGCGAAGAATCCGGGCCAGGACCATCGGGTGTCGAGGTCCGGCGCCGTCGTCCCAGTGCGATCGATGAACTCGACGAAACCGGCATGGACCCAAGTGATCGCGAAGCGCGGTTCGGACTCAAGCAGCGCCGTGATGCCATGAAGCATCAGGACGAGTAGTACCAATTGCGCAGAGAGCAACCAGACGCAGCGCCGCGGCAGTGAAAGCGCCCCAACGAAGCCGACGGTGAGAAGTGCGAGCCCGACCAACGTCGACGCCGGCAGAACTGAGATCAGCCCAAGCCCGGTCATGCCGTCAAGATCGACGCCATGCAACTCGTCGAGGTACAACGCGACTGCCCCTACGGTCACGAGGCACAGAATCGCCACACGGACGCCCTGGCCGTGACTGGGTCGAGGACTGTCCGACGGTGCTCCTTCCTCGGTGGCCCGAGGAGGGAGCACCGTCGGAATGAGCTGGCGCTCATCCGCATACATCAGAGGAGACATTCCGTCTCCTCGTGCATCATGACCGGCGGCGCAAGTCGCCGACGCCACCCGAGAAGCCTGCCAAGGTCTGGAAGCACAACTGACATCACGACGAGCTGGCCGAGCAGTACCGCCACTCCCACTGCGGTCAGCCTCGGGTCACCGAAGTGCAGGAACAACTGGTGATAGTGCTGGAAGACGACCACCGGCCCCAACACGGCAACTGCCCGAAGGGATTGCACCCAGATGATCCGCATGCGCTTGGTTCGCGCCCGTAGCGTCCCGACATAGATGTCCACCACCGCGCTTGGCAAGCTTGCAAAGGCCAACAGCTGAAGCAACGGCACGGCGTCGAGGTATCCGTCACCGAGCAGCCCCATGGTGTACGGAGCCGCAAGGCCGATCGCCACGACTCCGAAGGACAGCAGTATCAAGGCTCGAGTGAGCGCAGAGCGGCAATAGCCGGCCAAACGCGAAGGGTCATGCACACCCTCCACTGCCATGGACACCGACATGTTGACGGCCACCAGATTCATCATCGTCGCGATGGCCCAGGCCAAGAAGAAGTACGCGTAGGTGTGCGGCGCGACGTGTATTGCCACCAGCACCGGGACGAGAAACATGGTGCCGTATAGCACTAGCGCGCCCAGATAGTCAGCGGCAAAGAACCGACCGACCTGTGCGGCCGTCAGCCCTACTTCGTGCGTCGACGTGCGTACATGCTGCGGCAGCAGCCGACGGAAGATCAACAGGTTCACCGGAAACATGACGATGATCATGGGGATGATCCAAGAGAAGAACAGTCCGGACCGGGGCATGGATTGAGCAAGCACTACCAGAAGGGTGATCTTGGCGACGGAGAACGCGGCGTTCCAGACAGGCACCCAAACCGCGCCCCTCAGCCCTGTCAATACGCTGTCCTGCAACGTGATTACGCTCGCAGCAACCGCCGCTGCAACGAACCACATTTGCGTCTGCCGGTCGCGCAGGAGGTCGTATGCCGGACCTCCCACCATGTGGAGGGTGAACAGCAAGCCCACGGCAAGGACGGCGATTACAGCGGAGGTGACGAGATAGGTGAACGCGACGACGGCGACCGTATGCCTTCCGGTCTTGGGGATGAACCGGTTCAGTGTGCCGGCGAAGTTGACCGACACCAGGCCGGTCAACAGCATCAACGCCGAGATGGCGGCCGATCCGCGACCGACGTCGGAATCGTCGTAGTAGCGCGCCGCCAGAATCCAGTACACCAGACCCAGAACCCCCGAAATCCCGGTATTGAGGATGAGGGCATAGGCGTTCCGCAAGAACGGCGGGCCGCTGAATCGAATTCTCCTCCGGCGGTGGCGAACTGAATGCGGACCCGCTACGGAATTCTCGCCGGCAGCTTGCGTCGCGCTCGCACTCTCAAGCATTGCCCAGGACCCGCTTTCGGACCCGTCGAGCGCTGCGAACAGACGCCCAACCTGCCGTCAGCAGACGATCCCGCCGGAAGACTCGGTCGTCGCCGCCGATCATGGCCGAGGCGAAGGCGACCGCATTGGTACTACGGCGGATCGTGAGCCGCGGGAGCATGAAGATGTCGTCGAACGCGGACGCTCGGACATTCCGCACCGCTGCTGCGCAACGATAGCGAGCCGCGCGAGCGGCGAGGCGTACCCGCGGAGTGGTGTAGCCGAAGGGATAGGCAAGGGCTCGGACCGGGGTACCGATGCAATCCTCGAGCAGTACCCGGCTGACGCGGAGCTCCTCCCACAGCGCGGCGTCAGCGAGCTGGTCGAGCTCGGGATGGCTGTGGCTGTGGGCCCCGATCTCGATGCCCGCCTGCGCAACGTCACGAACTTGCGCCCAAGTCATCATCTTGTCCAGCGGCGTACCGCCGGCATAAGGACCGGCGTCAGCGATCCAGCCGCTCGTGACGAATACTGTTGCCGGACAATCGTAGCGCTGAAGAACCGGCAAAGCGGCGTTCGCGAAGTCCGCATAGCCGTCGTCGAATGTGATCACAACCGGCCGCTTCGGCAAGGCCTTACTGGTCTCAAAGGCATCGGCCAGGTCCGAGAAGGTCATCCCGGTGAAGCCGTGCTCCACCAAGAAGGCGACCTGCTCCTCGAATGAATCGGGGGAAACGGACAGGCGTTTCGATGCTGCCGACGGGTGCTCCGCGACGGCGTGGTACATGAGGATCGGAACCGTTGCGGTCATTCCGACCCGTTCATCGCGCGTCGTCGGCGCAGAGGCACGCCACCGCGTGCGTAACCTGCTGCCGTGGAGAGTAGCCCCACGGCGATGGCGCCGGAGCGCTCGATCCCGGTCCGATCACCGCGCAGCGCCTCACCGAGCCCTCGCGCGACACCGCGAGTGAGGGTATGCGTGGTGTACTTCCGTTCGGTCGAGAGCCCGTCCGCAACGCCCACGCTGCGGGTCACTTCCGCCTTCGACAATCCCTCGGCGAAGCAGCGAGAACGGAAGTAGGCGAACCGTTCTCGTTCGGCGCCTACGCGGTGCCAGATCACTGCCCGTGGTTCGAAGACGTATGTCCAATCGGGGCGGTGCTGGCTCACCCGGATGCAGAACTCGGTCTCCTCGCAGCCCAGGGGGCGACGTTGGGCCGACGTCCTGCCAATGTGGCTCGGGAAGCCCCCCGCGACGGAGAAGACCTCGCGACGAAAGGATGCGTTGCCGCCCAGAAGGTTTCGTACCGGCCCTGGCTCCCTGCCGGTGAACGTACAGCCCAGGACCCAGTCGAATTCCTCTGGGAACCACCGCGGCCGCGCGGTTTCCCACAGCGGCAGCGTGGTGCCGCCCACTCCGACGATGCTGTCATCGGTGTAGGCATCGCGAAAGTGTCTCAGCCAGTCGGGGTGAGCCACGGCATCGTCGTCCAGGAAGGCCACCACGTCGCTGGAGGTCACTTCGACGCCGGTGTCCTTGCCTCCGGACAATCCGCGCCGATGCCGGTTCTCGACGACGGTCACGTCCGGAAGTGCGGTGCGCAGGCGGCTGAACAGATCGGCGTTGTGGTCGACGACTATGACGATTTCGTCTGCTGCTGTCGTTTGGCTCCGAACCGACGCTACCGCGGCAACAGTGTCATCCCACCGATCGCTCGTGTAGGCACAGATCACCACACCCAAGGTGGGATTGCGCCTGATGGTTGCACCCGTCATCTAGCACCTCTCTTGGTCGTTCGGCGGATGGGCACGCTTGTCATCCGCCGCTAGCGGTCGAGCCAGGTCGTCATGAGCCACTCCCCGTGGTCGGGACCAGCCACAGGAGGGACGCGATGAGACCAACGGCGATGACACCCGCAGGACGCGACCAGGCGCTGACCGATAGCATCGACTGCGCAACAAGGGCATTGATGACGACGGCGCCGGTGGCCGCGACGATCAGGGCGACGACGGCGTTGACGCTCGGCAGCAGCCCAGCGATCGCAATCGTAGGCGCCAAGAACACGAACGCTACGACCAAAGTGCGGGCGAAGGGTGCGGTGGATTGAGCGTCGTTCAGCGCGATCCCGGCTGCGCCGATCGCCGTCACGACCGCTGCGCCCAGACGGCCAACGTAGGGCGAGATCCGTCGTGGCGGCTGCGGTGCCCCGAGCGCGCCGTCCATGGCATGGCGAATCATGGCGGGCATCCTTTGGTCCGGGGCTGGTGGCTCTCGCGAAATTTCGACGCGCTTCTCGATCGGCATGACAACCCCTCAGACTCGGACGATTGCGGAAGAGTCAGGGTCGAGAGCAGTGCGAAGCCAGTGGACCGTGCGTTCAATTCCCTCGACGATGTCGATGGCGGGTTTCCACCCGAGAGCCACCTCCGCCTTTCTCACATCCAAGGCGATGGCGTGCAGCTCTCCGGTGCGAGCCGCGGCGTACTGGGGTGGTGCCGACTCGGCGAGCACCGAACAAATCATCCGGTGGACTTCTGTAACGGTCGTCTGTCGACCGGTGCCGACGTTGTAGGTTCCGGTGACCGACAATGGAGCCTCGCCGGCGCGCACGAACGCGTCCACGACGTCATCGACGTACACGTAATCTCGGGCGGCGGTACCGTCGCCGTACACGGTCACAGGACGGCCGGTGATGAGCGCGCTGCCGAAAACCGCTATCACACCGGCTTCCCCGTGCGGATTCTGACGCGGACCGTAGACGTTGGCCAGTGCCAAGCAGATCGGTGCCAAACCGTACATTCCTGCGTAGGCGCGCAGGTAGAACTCCCCAGCGAGCTTCGCTACCGCATACGGCGAAAGCGGACCGACCGGAGCGCTTTCGTCAACGGGCAGATGAGTAGGCGTTCCGTAGCGAGAACCGCCCGAAGCGGCGTAGACGATCCTCTTGGCGCCCGCCTGCCTAGCGGCTTCACAGAGATTGATCGTGCCCAGCACATTGCTACGCGCGTCGAACTGGGGATCGGACACCGAACGTCTGAGATCCACCTGCGCGGCGAGATGGAAGATGACGTCCGGGTTTGTGCCCGCGACGATGTCGGTCAGTTCGGGCGCCTGAATATCCACCTGTACGAAAGTGAAACGACCCGTGCCCATACCCGTGACGCCAAAAGCCGGCGCAAGGTTGGCCGCGTTGCCCGGGCTGACTTTGTCGACCCCGATCACCTGGTGCCCGTCGGCCAGGAGACGGTGGACCAAGGTAGATCCGATGAATCCGGCGGCGCCCGTAACGAGTATGCGCATGTCTGTCAATCTCCCGGTCGACGCTGGGCGGAGGCCAGCCAGCAGGCCTCTGGTGCAAAGGTTGGCGATGATGCCCCGAGATCTACTGGCGCCGTCAATAAGCCAGCCGACCCGTCGGAACATCCGTCGATCGACGGCAATGGACTCTTCATGTGCGGACTCTTCATGTGCACGTTCATCGGGTAGATGGGCGGGGTTGTTCGAGTTGCTGTGAGGCACTGCTGGACGACAGTGTCTGCGCGAGGTATCCGGACAGTCCGGAGCGGTGGTCGCGCAGGACGGTGCGCAGCACCCGAATACCGTCGCGGATTGCATGGAGGTTTGACTTGCCCGACCTCCGCGGCATTTCCAGACTCGGGACCTCGGCGATCCGAAGACCGGCCTGCATCGCATGAACGGTCATTTCTGCCTCGATCTCGAACCCCGTCGCCGAGAGTGCAAGGTGTTCGAGGTACCGACGGTGAAACGCGCAGAAGCCATAGCACAGGTCGGTGAGGTCGGCGCCGTAGAGGGAATTGAACACCCCGAGCAGGAATCGGTTGCCGAGCCGCCGGAACGGCGTGATGTCCAACGACCCACCCCCGCCGATGAATCGTGATCCCTTGACGAAGTCGTACCCGTTGGCCAGGAAGTGCACGTAGTGGCGGATTTCCTGGGGCGACATGCTGCCGTCCGCGTCCATCATCACGATGAAGTCGCCGGTGGCGGCCCGGAATCCGGTTCGTAGCGCGCTGCCCTTGCCGACGCCCTCCTGGGGCACCACCCTGATATCGGGGCGGTAGCTGCACGCGGTGATCAGCGTCGCGTCGGTCGAGTTGCCGTCGACGAGGATGATCTCGTCCACGTCGTCGGCGATCTGCTCGAGCACGAAAGCGATGTTGCGAGCCTCGTTTCTGACCGGGATCACCAGGCTGACCGTCGATGCCGGCGCGAGGAACCGGCCGAAGGTACGCCGCCGCTGCTCGATGGGGTCATGGACCGCCGTGGTCGGTAACTGCGTTGGGGCGTCCATGATTTCGACCTCATTTGTCTGTAGATCGGTCATTTCTCGGCTCCATTCTGTTCGGGCGTTGCAATGTCGTTGAGGGCTCCAGGCAGATGTCCGGCGCTAGGCCCGTGGCTATTCACTGGGCTATTCCACCGTCACTGATTTGGCGAGGTTGCGGGGTTTGTCGACGTCACACCCCAAGGCAAGGGCGAGATTTCGGGCCAGGATCTGCAGCGGGATGACGCTCTCGATCGGGCCCCACGGTGCGGCGAGGTCGCTCACGACGGGAACTGTGCCACCGGGTGATCCGATGCTGATGATGCGTCCGCCTCGAGCCCTGACCTCGGCGACGTTATGGGCTAGTCTCGGATCCGCGCTCGCTATGGCTACAACGGGAATTCCGTCGCAGACCAGCGCAAGTGGTCCGTGTTTGAGCTCGCCTGCCGGGTAGTGCTCGGCCCATCGGTAGCTGAGTTCCTTGAGTTTCAGCGCACCCTCGGCGGCATAGGGAAGCGCCGTCCCCCTGGCGATGAAGATGAAGCCACTGGCGTCGATCAACTCGTCGGCAATCGGGGGCACCACGCACTTGGCCACGGTGCCGGCCGCCGCCAGACGATCCGGCAGCCGTCGGAGGTCGTCGACGAGCCGGGTGGCGGCGGTGACCGAGAGCCGGTCAGTGGCGACGAGCGCCGAAACCATAACCGCGACACCGGCAACGATCTGGCACATGAAGGTCTTGGTGGCTGCCACTCCGATTTCCGGGCCTGCTGCACACGTGATGACGGCATCCGCACGGCGCGCAAGCGTGGAGAACGGGTTGTTGGTTACAGCCAGGATCGGCGTCTGGGAAGTCTCCTGCAGATCGACGGCATTCAGCAGGTCGGCCGTTTCACCCGATTGACTGATGGCGAGGCGCAGGGTGCGAGGCTCGATGATCTCCTCGGCCGCTTCGCTGGCAACCGTGAGCACCACCGGTAGCCCACCGAGGCGTCGCACCACGTTGCGAATCACGCTGCCCGCGTTCAGGGAAGTGCCACAACCGATTACCTGTACACGATCGAACGGCGCCAATCCGAGATCAGTCCAGAGCGACCCGTCTGCGACGCGACCGCCGAACTCGTCGAGCACCCGCGTTACGGCCTCGGGCTGTTCGTCGATCTCCTTGGCCATGTAATCGGCGTGGCCGTTCAAGTCCGCGTGACTCGTACGCCAGATGTACCTCCCCATCACCGGCGCCGCGGCACCAACTCCATGATCGTGCCATCCGTTGGCACCCGTGAGCTCGACGACTTCACCGTCATCGAGGACCCGGAATTCATCGACCCAGTCGGCGACCGCGGCGATGTCGCTTGCCGCGAAGTCGCCATGGCCCGTGTGTGCGACGAGCAGTGGAGAGCGTTGAGCGGCGACTACGACCCGACCGGTTCGTTCCTCCAACACCGCGAGCGCCCAGGAGCCTTCGAGCGGAGTGAGGGCGGCCTGCACTGCGTCCAAGAGATCTCGGTGGATCTCCAATTGGTCTTCGATCAGGTGGCAGACGACTTCGCTGTCGACGGTTGTGGCGAAGCGATGGCCCGATGTCGTCAGTGCGTGTCGCAGCCTGTCGGCGTTCTCGATGATTCCGTTGTGGACGAGGCTGATCCGGCCGGTGCAGTCGCTGTGCGGGTGTGCGTTGATCTCGGTCGCCGGCCCGTGCGTTGCCCACCGCGTGTGACCAATGCCAACCCCATCGAGCGCTGGTCCGGTCCAGTCGCGCAGTAAACGATCGAGTGCGCCGACCCGTCCGACGGCGCGTAGCCGCACGACGTCGCCGCTCGTCGTTTGCACGGCGACCCCGACTGAGTCGTAACCGCGGTACTCGAGTCGGCTGAGTGCGGTAAGGAGGTAGTCGATCGCGGGCGCGTGCGTCCGGCACGCGATGATGCCGCACATCACCCGGCCTCCTGATCCGTGGCCGCCGAGGAGAATCCGGTTTGCAGTGGCGCCGACGACCCGCGCGCGGATGGCTGCGCGATCGGCGCCTCGCAACTCCCGATGTCGCGTAGGCAACTTTCATCCGGAGCGGATTGACGAAGCGGTGAGGGACGGTGCGATGGATCGGCGCTTGGAGATTCCGGGAAGTGGAACAACCGCGCACTGCCCAATCTCGGCTTCGACACCGCCCGAGTCGATACGAAGGTTGCCGAACCGAGTGACGGCCCTGGCGTCGAACCGAGCGGGACCGATCCGTTCGCCAGCGATCGCCTGCCGCCGTCTGGAGCTAACCTGAGGAACACCACCTCACTATCGGTGTAAGCAATGCCCCCGTACATGGGCCATCAGAGCGAATTTCGACTAGCCCGGGGACTAGTTCGCCTGGGTTCACACTTGGTGCAGCCGGAGGTTCCTGGAGACTGCCGCTGCCTCGGCGCGTGTGCTCACCCCGAGTTTGGTCAACAGGCTGTGCACGTGGTTCTTGACGGTGTGTACCGCGATGGAGAGTTGCATCGCAATGTCCTGATTCGACCGGCCCAGTTCCAGCATCCGCAAGATCTGGACCTCTCGCGTCGTTAGAGCTAGTTCCTTCACCGCCGGTTGCCGCTGTGAAGCAAGAGCCGACAAGCGGCGGAGCAAAATTGCCGACACTTTTGGCGAGCAGGATGTACTCCCGGCAGCAACCTTTCGTATCAATACAAGCAAGTCTTCGAGCGAGTCAGTGCGCATGTGATAGCCGGCCACACCAGCCTCGGCACACGCGACGATCTCCGGTTCGTTGTCCTCGGATGCACCCAGGACGATCACCCGCACGCCCGGACAGATGTCCATCGCTGCTTGGAGCAACAACGCACTGCCACGGGTCTCGATGTTCAGAAGGACGACGCTCGGCGCGGTTCCTTCAAGCGCCGCGACCAACGAGGGCAAATCCCAAGCGACGCACGGAGCCGCCATTCCGTTCATGCCGAAAATCGTGGCCAGGTTTTCGCGATGGAGCGTGCAGTCGTCGATGATCAAGATCCGGTCGTCCCGTCCGGGATCTTGCTTGTCTGCGCTCTCTGGGACCATCTCGGACCTACCAGAACCGGTCGGGGGCGTGTCCCAGGTTCAGCGTTCCGCACGATTTCGGACGCGATCGCGAATCAGGCGCGCTTTGCTGACCGTTGAGACCGGGAGGAACGCGCGGGGCCACGAAGGGAGACGGACGCCTGAGGTCATTCACCGCCTGAGGACCCACCACCGGAGCTCCCCTCAGAACCACCACCGGAGTTACCCGTGGATCCTCCACCGGAACTCCCAGCGGAACCACCACTCGAGTCCCCAGCGGAACCACCACTGGAATCCCCAGCAGAACCGCCACCGGAACTCCCCGCAGAGCTACCGGAATCCCCAGCGGAACCCGCATCCGTTGCACCTGCTGGGGACGACGGAGGATCAGGACTCGGCGGATCCGTATCCGGCACCGAAACACTGGACGGTTCCGGCGCGGAGACGGAAGATGCGACAGACGCCGACGGAGGAACCTCGGTAGGAGCCGGAGCCGCGGGTTCGACAGATGCCGGAGCCGCGGGTTCGACAGATGCCGCGGCCGCGGGTTCGACAGTCGCCGAAATGGGAGCCTGAGCGAGTCCCGAGGCTGGAGGATCGGGAGACGCCAAATTCGGGGCCTCGATTGAAGTGAACTCCTGAGCCGCGGCAGGTGTCGAGATTTGTGCCTCGGGTGGCGGCGCGGCCTGAACGAGCGGGACGCGAAGGGACACCGCCAAGTCCGGGAAGACGTTTGTGATGAGATCCCACAGTCCGCCACCACCCGAGCGACTTGGCGGGTTCTGCTCCAAGAAGTCGACCAACAACATCACGGCCGGCCACAGTTCCCCGGGAACATCCGACGATCCGCCGCCCCCGCCACGGGAGACACTCGGAAGGCTGTGTCTGAGAAGACCGAGCGAGTCGAGGACTTGAAGCGACCTCACCACGTGCGGCATCCCGTAGGTCATCGCCAGGTCTAGCAACCCGTCCGCACCGAAGCCCGGGAAGTCGTGGTTCAGCGCAACCAAATTCACCATGTCCGCCAGTTTCAGCGTGAATGAACCCGTGTTCGTGTAGCCAAGGAAATTTGCGCTGGCGACCCTCTGGGAATCCGACGTTGACTGGTGGTTGGGCGAGAATCGGTCAGGGAGATTCGGTCCATCCGGTAGTGGGTAGAGCGAGACACTGAAGGCGAGGCCACCAGCGACGATGGCTGCACCAACAACGCGATTGGCGGGACGCTCCGGCGAACCACCATGCGGTCGCTTATGGGGCAGTGGCGTCGAGGAGCGCGACGGCCGCGTCTGGTCGAGCATTAGGTCGCCCTCCTTGACGACGGTGCCACGGCCAGCCTCCTGCGGCGACCCTGGCTACCGCCACTCGACGCAACGAGGCGAAGCGGGCGCGACCGGTCGATCCCATGAGCGGGCGGGCGTCGCCAGGTCGTCGGCAACCAGTACGGCCTCGTCTTCCGCCCGCGATCGATCGGAGTCGAATCGATCTCCACACACCGCAGCGGCATCGGCAGAGCTGCGTAAATGTTGATGGAACAACGGGATTGAGCTAACTCACAGCGCACCGAATCACTATCGACCCCGCCCTGCCCGGCCGTATATGGACCGTCGGAGCCATCTTCAGCCCAGCTCGGTGCCTAGGCCCTTTGCGTTGAGCTCGGTGTACTGAAATGAGCGCGAGACGGCCACGGCCTGAGCCCGCGTGCTGACCCCGAGCTTTCCCAGGATGCTGTGCACGTGGTTCTTGACCGTGTGCAACGCGATACACAGCCGTTCTGCGATGTCTCGATTCGACAGGCCTATCTCCAACATCCGCAGGACCTGGATCTCCCGTGCTGTGAGAACTAGTTCTTTGCCCTCCAGCTGCCGCTGCGCGGCGAGCGCCGACAAGCGATTGAGCAGGATGGCGGAAACCTTTGGCGAGCAAAGGGACTCTCCGTCGAAGACCTTGGAGATCAGGACGAACAGATCGTTGAGCGACTCAGTTCGCAGATGATAGCCGGCAACACCGGCTTCGGCGCACGCGACGATTTCCGATTCGTCGTCCTCGGAAATGCCGACGACGATCACCTTTGCGTGCGGGCATGTCTCCCGTAGCGAACCAAGCAAGTTCACGTTCTCGCTGGTGAGCATGTTCAAGAGCACGATATCCGGACTGGCTACGTCCACTGCGGCGCGCAACGATGGCACATCCCAAGCGACCGCCGGCACGGAAGTGCCGTTAGCTGCGAAGACCGCGGCTAGATTCTCCCGTTGAAGCGTGCAGCCGTCGAGGATCAAAATCTTTGCATCAGGACGCTGATGACTGAACTGCGCGACCCGCGGGGGGTGTCCATTGTGCAAAACCAGTTGCCTGGACGGAGTGGTCGCACCGTCCGACTCATACGTGCGCGATGGAGACGCCGACAGTTGGTCACGTACATGACCATTGGATCGAACCCTCGGGTCCGTACACGCGATCGGCGGGCTATCGGGTGCAATGATCCTCGACGCCGGGACCGGAATCGAGCGATTCCCAAGGTCGCTGGACAGGCTGATGTTCGAAGTGCGATCGAGCGGTCTTCGCTCACCTCGTAAGATGTGCTCGGGAATCACGCCCGAGACAGTGTGTTTGCCCGTTTCAGTCGTACACCGCAGCTGCGTCATCGACTGCCTCCCCCCACCTATTGAACTGATTCGCGTGTCTTTGGGAGGGCACGAAGCAGTGACCGAGTCGGCGCCCGCCGTCGCCCGCACTCCCTCACCGCCGGTGGGCAGACTAGTGCTTGTGCGAGCACCGGTCCCCCTCCGAGGCCCACCACCAATGCTCTGCTATTGAGGTGGGCCAATGCTAAACCTTTGCCAAAAGTACCGTCAACGGATCGTTCACGCGCGTCAATAAGAGATTCCCTGCGAAAGTAGTTAACGTCGGTAACCTTCGGAATCCGTTGGACGTTTGTCCAGTTAGACGCGATATCAAATACTTCGAGCATCGCGCACGTGAGTTTTCGGTGGCGCCATTTCGCTGTACTGGGGTTTCACAGGAAGAACAAATCTCCGCGCCCATGGGCCCGACCTAGAGCACAAACGCGGATTGCTGGCGCGGGTCGGCCGGTGCCGCGGTCTCGATCACGTCGTTGGCTGCCGCTAGCGAACTGACCGATCTTGATTCTCAACGGCACTATTGTTTGCTGGGATGTTCTCACTCCGCCCCCGATACGACGCGCGTCGGGTGCCCGCGGTGGGCCACCGTGAAGTCGCAGGTCGGGGCCTCCCTGCCACATCAGCTCAGGATGAGCCCCGAGGTCGGCACGCCGGTGCCTGCCGTGACCAGCACGTGCTCGACGTCGGGCACTGGGTTGACCGACGTTCCGCGCAACTGGCGCACGCCCTCGGCGATACCGTTCATGCCGTGGATGTAGGCCTCACCGAGCTGGCCGCCGTGGGTGTTGATGGGCAGCCGCCCACCCATCTCGATGGCACCGTCGGCGATGAAGTCCTTGGCCTCACCCCAACCGCAGAAACCCAACTCCTCCAACTGAATCAGGGTGAACGGGGTGAAGTGGTCATAGATGATCGCGGTCTGGATGTCGGTGGGCTTCAAACCCGATTGCGCCCACAGCTGCTTGCCGACCAGGCCCATCTCGGGTAGCCCGTCGAGTTCGGGCCGGTAGTAGCTCACCATCGAGTACTGGTCGGGGCTGGCGCCCTGCGCAGCGGCATCGATGATGGCGGGCCGGTTCTTCAGGTCCTTGGCGCGGTCGGCCGACACGATGACGAGGGCGACGGCACCGTCGGTCTCCTGGCAGCAGTCCAGCAGCCGCAGGGGTTCGGCGATCCACCGTGAGCTCTGGTGCTCCTCGATGGTGATCGGCTTCTCGTAGAAGTACGCCTTCGGGTTCTTGGCTGCGTGCTTGCGGTCGGCCACCGAGACGGCGCCGAAGTCCTTGCTCGTCGCGCCGGAGAGGTGCATGTAGCGCTTGGCGATCATCGCGACTTGCGCTGCGGGCGTTGACAAGCCGTGTGGATACGAGAAGGAGTTGTCGACCCCGGTCGAGTCGGCGTTCTCGACCAGCCGGGTCTGCACCTGACCGAACCGCATGCCCGAGCGTTCGTTGAAGGCGCGATAGGCCACCACGCAGTCAGCGACGCCGGTGGCGACCGCCACCGCAGCCTGCTGCACGGTGGCGCATGCGGCGCCACCGCCGTGATGGATCTTGGAGAAGAACTTCAAGTCCCCGATGCCGGTGGCCCTCGCGACAGCGACCTCCGTGTTGGAGTCCATCGTGAACGTCGTCATGCCGTCCACGTCGGCAGGCGTCAGGCCCGCGTCGTCGAGCGCGTCGAGCACCGCCTCGGCGGCGAGGCGCAGCTCGCTGCGGCCTGAGTTCTTCGAGAAGTCGGTGGCGCCGATCCCGACGATCGCGGCCTTACCCGAGAGCTCGCCCATCAGGCCGCTCCTCCAATCGTCAGGGTCGCGTTGGCGATGACGTGATCACCAAGGCTGTTGCTGCCCACGATCTTCAGCGTGATCAGGCCATCCGCGATGGCGGTCACCTCACCATTGAACGCGACGGTGTCGTAGGCGTACCAGGGCACGCCGAGCCGCAAGCCGATCGTCTTGATTACCGCGCTGGGTCCCGCCCAGTCGGTGATGTAGCGCTGCACCAAACCGGTGTCGGTGAGGATGTTGACGAAGATGTCCTTGGACCCCTTCGCGTGTGCCTTGTCCCGGTCGTGGTGCACGTCCTGGTAGTCGCGGGTGGCGATGGCAGTCGAGACGATGAACGTCGGGTCGCCGTAGAGCTTGAGTTCGGGAAGCTTATGTCCCACTTCGACTTCCGGAGCCACCCCGGCGGTGACATTGGATCCAGGTGCGCTCATTTGGCGGGCTCCCATGCGTACAGGGTCCAAGCCGGACCGACGTCGTTGGCTGGGAAGTCGATATACGTTGCGCGAACGGGCAATCCGATCTCCACCTTCGCGGGATCGATACCGCGCAACTCGCCGAGCATCCGGACGCCTTCCTCGAGTTCGACCAGCGCGATGACGAACGGCAACGTGCGGCCGGGCACCTTCGGGGCGTGGTGCACGACGAAGCTGAACACCGTGCCCTCGCCGCTGGCGACGACGTAGTCGGTCTCCTGCTGCTTGTCGAGCCACAGCGCGGGAACCGGCGGATGCTGCAGGCTGCCGTCGGGTCGCTTCTGCAGCCGCAGTTCGTGTGCGTTGACGCCATCCCAGAAGAACTTGGTGTCCCGTGACGACGCGGGGCGCATCATCGAGTCGGCATCCAGGTCATCGGGCACCGGCGCGACGGTCGACGCCTTGGCCTCCCCATTCTCCAATGGAATGAACTTCATGATGCGCCACATCATCTCGGCGACCAACTCATCATCGACGTCGTGGCCGACTGTCCAGCTGATCCGCTGCGTGATGAAGAATGCCTGGCCGAGCGCGGTCTGCTTGGGGCCGACCACGTCGGTCAGCTCGGCCGCGACGCTGACCTCCTCGCCCGGCCGCAGGTACCGGTGGTAGGTCTGCTCACAGTTGGTCGCGACGACGCCGATATAGCCTGCGTCGTCGAATAATTCGAGGATCTTGCCAAGCGGATCGTCGTCGGGGCGATTGCCGCCGAGGCCCATCATCGTCCACACCTGGATCATCGCGGGCGGCGCGACGACGCCCGGATGACCGGCGGCCTTGGCTGCGGATTCGTCGACGTAGATCGGGTTCTTGTCACCGATGGCGTCGAGCCAGTGATCGACCATCGGCTGGTTCACCGGGTGGCGACCGACGCGCGGCTTGCTGCGCCCCTCGGCCTTGACTCGCTCTGCCGCCTTCTGGATGTCCTCGACCGCGCTCATGATGACTCTCCGTTCTTCGCGACGCTAATCACCTAGGCACCCGGGGAACCTTCAGACCGGACGCCGCAATCATCTCGCGCATCACCTCGTTGACGCCGCCGCCGAACGTGATGACGAGATTGCGCTTGGTCTGGCTGTCGAGCCACTCGAGCAGCTCTGCGGTCTCCGGGTCGGCCGGGTTGCCATGAGCGCCGACGACAGCCTCGGCGAGCCGCCCGATGTACTGAATGCGCTCGGTGCCAAACACTTTGGTCGCAGCGGCATCGGCGACGTCGATGTTCTCTCCGGACGCCGCCACCTGCCAGTTGAGCAGCTCGTTGATCCGCCACATGGCCTTGATCTCGGCGAGCGAACGCTTGACGTCGTCATGGTCGAGCGGGGTGTCCCCCGAACTTCCCGGCTTGGACGCCCATGCGTGGATGCGGTCGTAGATGGAGGCGACCCGCCCGGCCGGACCGAGCATCACTCGCTCGTTGTTGAGCTGGGTGGTGATCAGCCGCCAGCCGCCGTTCTCCTCGCCGACGAGCATGTCGGCCGGAACCCGCACGTCGCTGTAGTAGGTGGCGTTGGTGTGGTGTGCACCGTCGGACAGGATCATCGGCGTCCAGCTGTAGCCGGGGTCCTTCGTGTCGACGATCAGGATCGAAATGCCCTTGTGCTTCACGGCTTCAGGATCGGTCCGGCATGCCAGCCAGATGTAATCGGCATCGTGGCCACCCGTGGTGAACACCTTCTGCCCGTTGACCGTGTAATACCCGGTGGCCTCATCGCCCGTGCGGACCGCGGTGGTGCGCAACGATGCCAGATCGGTGCCCGCATCGGGCTCGGTGTAGCCGATGGCAAAGTGCACCTCGCCTGCGAGGATGCCCGGCAGGAACTTCTTCTTCTGCAGCTCGCTGCCGAACTGCTGCAGCGTCGGCCCGACGGTCTGCAGCGTGACCGCAGGCAGCGGCACGTCGGCACGCTGCGCCTCGTTGACGAAGATCGACTGCTCGATGGGGCCGTAGCCGAGGCCGCCGAACTCCTTGGGCCAGCCGACACCGAGCTTGCCGTCCGAGCCCATCCGCTTGATCACCGCGCGATAGGCCTCGTTGTGGCGATCGGACTCCATCGCCTTGGCTTCTTCGGGGCTGATCAGATTCGAAAAGTATTGCCGCAGTTCAGCTTGCAGCTGACGCTGCTCAGGGGTCAGTTCGATGTACATTACGCTCCCACCAGAGTCGATTCGCCGAGAAGAGTCAGACGGTGTGACGGGCCGCCGAGCAGCCGGGTCTGGTCCTTGATCGTCGAGTAGTAGCGGTCCATCGGGTAGGCGATGTCCATGCCCATGCCGCCGTGCAGATGGTGGCAGAGTTGCATCACCGGCGGTGCCTGTGACGTGACCCAGTAGCCGAGCACGTCGATGTCCTCGTTGGCGTCCCGACCTTCGGACAACCGCCAGATCACCGATGTCGAGGCCAGCGCAATGGTGCGCGACGCGATGTAGACCTCGGCGAGCTGCGCGGCCACGGTCTGAAACGTCGACAGCGGCTTGCCGAACTGCTCGCGACCGGCCACGTAGTCCGCCGTCAGCCGCAGTGCGCCTGCGACGAGGCCTGCGACGAACGCGCCCGTCGTCGCCACCACCAGCTGATTGACCCGACGCACAGTCTCCAATGTCGCCGGCCCGGCGGCCCCGGTCGCCCGGGCCAGGACGTCCGAATCGGCAACGGCCACACCGTCGAACGTGACGACGTATTCGTCGGAGTGATTGGACGTCGGGGTCTTCGTCAGCGTCACCCCGTTGGCCTTCGGCGACACCACGACGACACCGCCATCGGTGGTCACGACGAGCCAGTCGGCCAGTTCCGCATAGGGAACGCCGACCTTGGTGCCGGACAGCTTGCCGCCCGACAGTGCAGTCTTCGGCCGATCCGGCAGCGAGGCACCTGGCTCGTTGAGCGCCGCCGACAACACCCCGCCCTTGGCCACCTCGGCCAGGAAGCGGTCCTGCTGTTCGTCGGAGGCCAGGTCGAGGAGTGGCACCAGACCGAGGCCGAGCGTCGCAAGCGCGGGACTCACGGTGCCGTGCCTGCCGATCTCGGTGAGCGCCGTCGCGACCTCGGCAAGGCCGAGGCCATCACCACCGAGCCGCTCGGGAACGCCGAACGCGATCACGCCGCCACTGACGAGCGCCTGCCAAGTGTTGTCGCGACCGAGCGCGGACGTCACCACGTCGGCGACGGCCTGCTGCCCCTCGTCTGGGGTGAAGTCCACCCGAATCCTCCTTGATTCCTGGGGTTTTAAGCGCTGGTGCCGGTGTAGTCGACCTGCCAGTGCTTGATGCCGTTCAGCCACCCCGACCGTAGCCGCTCGGGCTCGCCGATGGGCTTGAGATCCGGCATGTGATCGGCAACCGCGTTGAAGATGAGGTTGATCGTCATCCGCGCGAGGTTGGCGCCAATGCAGAAGTGCGCGCCCGTGCCGCCGAACCCGACGTGCGGATTGGGGTCGCGGAGGATGTTGAACGTGTACGGATCCTCGAACACGTCTTCGTCGAAGTTGGCCGACCGGTAGGACATCACCAACCGCTGGCCCTTCTTGATCTGCACACCCGACAGCTCGGTGTCCTCGAGAGCGGTGCGCTGGAAGGCCGACACGGGAGTGGCCCACCGGACGATCTCGTCGGCGGCCGTCGATGGCCGTTCCTTCTTGTAGAGCTCCCACTGATCGGGATTGTTGGCGAGGGCGATCATGCCGTGGGTGATCGAATTGCGCGTGGTCTCGTTGCCAGCCACCGCGAGCATGACCACGAAGAAACCGAACTCGTCGTCGGACAGTTTTTCGCCGTCGAGATCAGCCTCGACCAGTTGGGTGACGATGTCGTCGGTCGGATTCTTGACGCGCTCTTCTGCCATTTTCATCGCGTAGGTGATGAGCTCGAAGGACGACATCGCCGGGTCGACGTCGGCGTACTCCGGGTCCTCGCCGGCCGTCATCTCGTTGGACCAGCGGAACAGCTTGTCGCGGTCGTCCTGCGGCACCCCGAGCAGGCCGGCGATGGCCTGCAGCGGGAGCTCGCAGGACACCTGCTCGACGAAGTCGCCGCTACCGGCGGCCGCTGCGGCCTTGACGATGTTCTGGGCGCGCTGGCTGAGCTCCTCCTCCAGCCGGCCGACCACCCGCGGGGTGAACCCGCGCGAGATGATCTTGCGCAGCCGCGTGTGCTGCGGTGCGTCCATGTTGAGCAGCACCGCGCGTTGCAGATCGATCGCCGAGCGTTCCATCCCCTGCGGCCAGGTCGGGATCGCGCCGTCGGGCGAGCTACCGAAGACGTCGTTGCGCTTCGACACGTCCTTGACATCGGTGTGCTTGGTGACCAGCCAGTAACCCTTGTCCCCGAAACCGCCTGTACCGCCGGGGACGTCGACCCAGTGAATGGGCTCCGATTTGCGCAACTCGGCGAGTTCCTCGACGGGCAGTCGCTCGAGGTTCAGCGCCGAGTCCAGGAAGTCGAAGTCGGCCGGAATGCTGTGGGGTGCCATAAGGCAGGTGCTCCTCTTCAACAACAAACTTGCAACGTGTTCTAGTGCCAGTAAAACATGGCTTCACCGCAGATCAAAGGCGTGGGCACTTCACAGCTTGTCAGACTTATGAAACGTGTTCTAGCCTGGCGGAATGGGTAACCCTGTCATCATCGAAGCCACCCGCAGCCCAATCGGAAAGCGCAATGGCTGGCTGTCCGGCCTGCACGCCACCGAACTCTTGGGTGCCGTGCAGAAGGCTCTCGTGGAGAAGGCCGGCATCGATCCCGGCGAGGTCGAGCAAGTGATCGGCGGCTGTGTCACGCAGTTCGGCGAGCAGTCCAACAACATCACCCGCGTCGGCTGGCTGACCGCTGGTCTGCCCGAGCACGTCGGCGCGACCACCGTCGACTGCCAGTGCGGTAGTGCCCAACAGGCCAACCACCTCATCGCGGGCCTCATCTCGGTCGGAGCCATCGACATCGGCATTGCGTGCGGCATCGAGGCGATGAGCCGCGTGGGTCTCGGCGCCAACGCCGGACCCGACCGGTCGATCATCCGCGCGTCATCGTGGGACATCGACTTGCCCGATCAGTTCACCGCGGCCGAGCGGATCGCCAAGCGGCGCGGGATCACCCGTGAGGAGATCGACGCCTTCGGCTTCGCGTCCCAGCAGAAGGCCAAGGTGGCTTGGGCCGAAGGGCGGTTCGACCGCGAGATCTCGCCCATCGTCGCGCCAGTGCTCGACGAGAACAAGCGACCGACGGCCGAGCGCGCACCCGTGACCCGCGACCAGGGCTTGCGCGACACCACGCTCGAGGGCCTCGCACAGCTGAAGCCGGTGATGGAAGGCGGGATTCACACCGCGGGGACGTCGTCGCAGATCTCCGACGGCGCGGCTGCCGTGCTGTGGATGGACGAGTCCGTGGCACGAGCGCAAGGCTTCGTTCCGCGCGCACGGATAGTGAGCCAAGCCAACGTCGGCGCCGAGGCGTACTACCACCTCGACGGCCCCGTGCAGTCGACCGCCAAGGTGCTGGAGAAGGCCGGGATGAAGATGGGCGACATCGACATCGTCGAGATCAACGAGGCCTTCGCCTCGGTAGTCCTGTCGTGGGCCCGTGTGCACGAGCCGGACATGGACCGCGTCAACGTCAACGGCGGTGCGATCGCGCTCGGGCATCCGGTGGGCAGTACCGGCGCCCGCCTCATCACGACGGCGCTGCACGAACTCGAACGCTCCGACAAGAGCACCGCGCTCATCACCATGTGTGCAGGCGGCGCCCTGTCGACGGGCACCATCATCGAGCGGATCTAGTGGTTCCGACCACCGACACCCAGCGCATCGCCGCGGCACAGGCCTACATCGACGCGCTGGCCGATCACCGGGCAGACGCCGTCCCGTTCGCGGTGGACTGTACTCGCGTAGAGGTGGGGATGAAGACGGGCTTCTCCGGAAAGCACCTGCGCCGCAGCCTCAACCGCGGCCTGCAGTACCGGGTCATCGCGTCGACGACGGCTCCCGAGTTCTCCGTCGACGGCAACCGGGTGCGCGCCCTCTTCGACGTCATCACCAAGCCGTCGATCGCGGGCCGGAGGGTGTGCGCCCACGTCGACGAGACGTTCACCTTCACCGCGGACGGCGAGATCGAGCACATCCGGGCCCATCTTCGGCCCTTCATCCAGCGCTAGCGCGAGATAGGTTGACAAAATGGCCGACCCTCCCCGCCCACTGAAGCCCAAGCAGATCGAGAGCCTGAACTCGGCGAAGGTCGGCACCGCGATCAAATGGATGTCGCGGGCGCAGACCTGGATCTTCAAGAGGACCAACGGGAAGCTCGGCAACAAGTTCCTGAAGGGCGCCGAGGTCGGGATCCTGACCACGATCGGCCGCAAGTCGGGTGAGCCGCGGGAGAGTCCGCTGCTGTTCCTGCAGGAGAGTCAGCGCATCGTTCTCGTCGCGTCGCAGGGCGGCCGGGCGACGAACCCCATGTGGTACCTCAACCTCGTAGCCAATCCGAGCGTGACCTTCCAGACCAAGGACGGGCACCACACGCTCACCGCCCGCGAGGCGACCGACGCCGAGCGCGACGTGTACTGGCCCAAGCTCGACGCCATGTATGCCGACTTCGCGAACTACCGCTCCTACACCGAGCGCAAGATTCCGATCATCATCTGCGACCCCGCGTAGCCTCGGGGAGCAGAATCGGGTCATGCACCCCGATCTGAACTTCTACTTCGATCCCGTCTGCCCGTTCGCCTGGATGACCAGCAAGTGGGTCCGCATCGTCGCCGCTCAGCGCGACTATGACGTGGACTGGCGCTTCATCTCGTTGCGAATCCTCAACGCGCACATCGACTACGACGCCCACTTCCCGCCCGAATACGAGGCAGGCCACACCGCAGGCCTGCGGCTGTTGCGGGTCGCCGCCGCGGTAAGGGCCGCGCATGGCCGCGAGGCCGTCGGTCCGCTGTACGAGGCGATCGGCACCCGGATCTTCGACACCTCACGTGAGGTCGACCCGCTGTCGGGGGCAGACCAGGGTGCGCGGCGCGTACTGGAGCCGCTGCTGGAGTCGGTCGGTCTGCCGGTCGCTTTGGCCGACGCGCTCGACGACACCTCGCTCGACGACGAGATCCGGGCCGAGACCGAGGAGGCGCTCGCGCTGACCGGCCGTGACGTCGGAACCCCGATCCTGCACTTCCAGCCGCCGGACGGCACCGCGTTCTTCGGGCCCGTCATCAGCAGGCTGCCCAGCAAGGACGACGCAGGCGTGTTGTGGGACCACGTCATCGGGCTCGCCTCGTTCCCCGGATTCGCCGAGCTCAAGCGATCGCTGCGAGAGCGGCCTCAGCTGGCCAGCTTCGGGGTGGACCCGCAGGCAGCGGGCAAGGAAGAGGACTGGCACGGCGGCAGTCGTCGCACCAAGAAGTAGTCGGGCGTTTGCGATTCGCCCCGCCCGGCCATCTAGGGCCGCAACTCGGCGCCGCACATTGCCGTGTACCGCCACGACGCCACGGACCGCGCCATTCCCCTGGCGGTGTGCGAGCCTGCGTGATCGCTATGCGCCGAAGACCGGCAGCGGCGTTCGCGACTTCGCCAGCAGGTCGGTGACGACGGGGCCCAACTCAGCGGGATCCCAGCGGGCACCCTTGTCGGCCTCGGCGCCACGGGCCCAGCCCTCGGCGACCCTGATGATGCCGCCCTCGACCTCGAACACCTTGCCGGTGACGTCGCGGGATTCCACGCTGCCCAGCCACACCACCAACGGCGAGATGTTCTCCGGCGCCATCGCGTCGAATGCGGAGTCCTGGGTCGACATCATGTCCGCGAAGACCGTCTCGGTCATCCGGGTACGCGCCGACGGTGCGATCGCGTTGACGGTGACGCCGTAGCGGCCCATCTCCGCCGAGGCCACCAGCGTCATAGCCGCGATACCCGCCTTGGCCGAGCTGTAGTTCGCTTGTCCCACACTGCCTTGCAGGCCGGCGCCGGAGCTGGTGTTGATGATGCGGGCGTCAACCGTGGCACCGGCCTTCGATTGCGAGCGCCAGTAAGCCGCGGCGTGCTTCATGGTGGCGAAGTGCCCCTTGAGGTGCACGGCGATGACGGCGTCGAACTCCTCCTCGCTGGTGTTGGCGAACATTCGGTCGCGCACGATTCCTGCATTGTTGACCAGGACGTCGAGGCCGCCGAACGCGTCGACGGCGGTTTGGATCAGACCTTCGGCCTGCGCCCAGTCCGCGACGTTGGCTCCGCTGGTGACGGCTTCGCCACCGGCAGAGGTGATTTCGTCGACGACGCCCTGCGCAGCGCTGCCACCGCCTGCGGGCGAACCGTCGAGGCCGACGCCGATGTCGTTGACCACCACACGCGCACCCTCGGCGGCGAACGCCAGCGCATGCGCGCGTCCGATACCGCCACCTGCGCCCGTCACGATCACAACGCGGCCGTCGAGCAGTCCCATATCCGTATGTCTCCCTTATTCTTTGACGTACTTATTTGATCGCGGTGGTGGTGGCCAGATAGTGCGGCGGCTCGCCACCGCCGTGCACCTCGAGCGACGCGCCACTGACGTAGGCCGCCGCGTCGGACGCCAGGAACGCCGCAGCCCAGCCGACGTCGGTCGGCTGCGCGAGCCTGCCGAGCGGGACGTTCTTCGAGATCGCGGCGATGGAGTCGGCGTCGCCGTAGAACAGTTCGGACTGCTCGGTCTCCACCATGCCGACGACCACCGAGTTCACCCGGACCTTCGGCGCCCACTCGACGGCAAGCGTGCTGGTGAGGCTCTCCATGCCCGCCTTGGCCGCGCCGTACGGCGCGGTGCCCGGGGTGGGCCTGCGGCCACTGACGCTGGTGATGTTGATGATCGACCCGCCGCCCGCCTGCTCCTGCATGACGGCGTTCGCGTGCGTCGATACCGACAGTGGCGCAAGCAGGTTCAACTCGATGATCTTGGTGCTGAACCTCGCCGACGACTCGGCGGCCAGAACGTAGGGCGATCCGCCTGCGTTGTTCACCACGACATCCAGGCGGCCATGCGTCTGCACGATGGCGTCGATGAGGGCCTTGACCGCGTCGTCGTCGCGGACGTCGCAGGCGTGGAACTCGTACGGCAGGCCCTCGACGGGGCGGCGCGCACACGTCACGACGGTCGCCCCTTGCGCGGCGAACACCGCACTGATGCCGGCGCCAACCCCTCGCACGCCGCCGGTCACCAGAACCACTCGCCCGCCCAATCCGAAGTTGAACGGAGCACTGTCAGCGGCGTCGGTCACTGTGCTAGCGTACCAAGCAAGTGCTTGCTTAGGTAGCCGCCCGTTCGATCGTCACCTGGAGCCCTCTCATGACCATCACCACCAAGACCGTGGAACCGGGCATCGTCTCGGTCACCGTGGACTACCCACCGGTCAACGCCATCCCGTCGCGAGGCTGGTTCGAACTCGGTGACGCCATCACCGCCGCGGGCCGCGATCACAGCACCCACGTGGTGATCCTGCGCGCCGAGGGCCGCGGCTTCAACGCGGGCGTCGACATCAAGGAGATGCAGAACACCGCGGGCTTCACCGCGCTCATCGACGCCAACCGCGGTTGCTTCCACGCCTTTCGGGCGGTGTACGAGTGCGAGGTACCGGTCGTCACGGCAGTCAACGGCTTCTGCGTCGGCGGCGGTATCGGGCTGGTCGGCAACTCCGACGTCATCGTCGCCTCCGACGACGCCAAGTTCGGCCTACCGGAGGTCGAGCGTGGCGCGCTCGGCGCGGCCACGCACCTTTCGCGACTGGTGCCACAACACATGATGCGACGGCTGTTCTTCACCGCCGCCACCGTCGACGCCGAGACACTGCACCACTTCGGCTCCGTGCACGAGGTAGTGCCGCGCGCCGACCTCGACGAGGCCGCGCTGCGCGTGGCCCGCGACATCGCATCCAAGGACACCCGGGTGATCCGGGCCGCCAAGGAAGCACTCAACTTCATCGACGTGCAGCCGGTCAACGCCAGATACCGGATGGAGCAAGGCTTTACGTTCGAGCTCAACCTGGCCGGCGTGTCCGACGAGCATCGCGATGCGTTCGCGGGAACCGACAAGGGAGCGAAGTGATTCGGCGGGCACGAGCGAAGCGAGCGGGGAAGAAATGACCGGTGTGACGGACAAGAGGACGACGCTCGACGAAGCCGTCTCGTCCATCGAGAGCGGTATGACCATCGGCATCGGCGGCTGGGGCTCGCGGCGTAAGCCGATGGCCTTCGTCCGGGCGCTGTTGCGCACCGGCGTCACCGACCTCACGGTCGTCTCCTACGGCGGACCCGACGTGGGCCTGTTGTGTTCGGCAGGCAAGATCAAGCGCCTCTACTACGGGTTCGTGTCACTCGACTCACCACCGTTCTACGATCCCTGGTTCGCCAAGGCCCGCACCACCGGCGCCATCGAAGCACGCGAGATGGACGAGGGCATGCTGCGCTGCGGGCTGCAGGCGGCAGCACAACGCCTGCCGTTCCTGCCGATTCGCGCCGGACTTGGCAGCGACGTGCGCGCGTTCTGGGGCGACGAGCTCAAGACCGTGACGTCGCCGTACCCCACCGGCAATGGCTTCGAGGAGCTCATCGCCATGCCCGCGCTAACACTCGATGCGGCGTTCGTCCACCTCAACCTCGGTGACGCATCCGGCAACGCCGCCTACACCGGCATCGACCCCTACTTCGACGATCTGTTCCTGATGGCCGCGGAGCGGCGGTACCTCTCTGTCGAGAAGGTGGTACCAACCGCCGAACTGGTGAAATCCGTTCCGCCGCAGGCCTTGCTGATCAACCGGATGATGGTCGACAGCGTCGTCGAAGCACCAAACGGGGCGCACTTCACCACCGCCGAGCCCGACTACCACCGCGACGAGAAGTTCCAGCGGCACTACGCCGAAGCCGCAGGCTCCCCGGAGTCGTGGAGCGAGTTCTGCGCCACCTACCTGGCCGGCGACGAGGCCGCCTACCAAGCCGCGGTGCGGAAGTTCACTGCAGCGGCCGCGAAGGAGGCATCCAAGTGATCTCAGTGACCCGCGCCGAAGTCTGCGCCGTCGCCTGCGCCGAACTGTTCCGCGATGCCGGCGAGATCATGGTCAGCCCCATGGCACCCATGGTGGCCATCGGCGCCCGGCTGGCCCGGCTGACGTTCTCCCCCGACATCCTGCTCACCGATGGCGAGGCCCGCCTGCTGGCCGACACGCCAGCGATGGGTGCCACTGGGGCGATCGAGGGTTGGATGCCGTTCGGTCGTGTCTTCGAGACCCTGGCGTGGGGCCGGCGGCACGTGGTGATGGGCGCCAACCAGATCGACCGCTACGGCAATCAGAACCTGTCGGCGTTCGGTCCGATCCAGCACCCGAAGCGGCAGATGTTCGGCGTCCGCGGCGCACCGGGCAACACCATCAACCACGCCACCAGCTACTGGGTGGGCAACCACTCCGCGCGGGTGTTCGGCGGGTCCGTCGACGTCGTGTCCGGGATCGGCTGGGACAAGGTGGATCCCGGCAATCCGGCGTACCGGTTCGTCAACGTTTACCGCGTGGTCACCAACCTTGGAGTGTTCGACTTCAACGGACCGGACCACCAGATGCGGGCGGTGTCGCTGCATCCGGGTGTCGAGGCCGCCGAGGTCGCCGAGAACACCGGCTTCGAGGTGCACGACCTGGAATCCGCCGAGACCACGCGCCTGCCAACGGGCGACGAGCAGAAGCTGATTCAAGTGGTCATCGACCCAAGGGGTCTGCGGGACAGAGAAGTAAGGGGATGACCGCCCTGCGCACGCCGCTCACCGAGCTGGTCGGCATCGAGCATCCCGTCGTGCAGACCGGGATGGGCTGGGTGGCGGGCGCACGCCTGGTGGCGGCGACGTCCAACGCCGGCGGTCTCGGCATCCTCGCCTCGGCGACCATGACGCTCGACGAGCTGGCCACCGCGGTGGCGAAGGTGAAGGCCGCCACGGACAAGCCGTTCGGGATCAACATCCGGGCCGACGCGGGCGACGCGAACGACCGGATCGAGCTGCTGATTCGCGAGGGCGTAAAGGTGGCATCGTTCGCGTTGGCACCCAAGCCGGAGCTGATCGCGCGGCTGAAAGAAGCTGGCGTCGTGGTCATTCCGTCGGTCGGCGCGGCCAAGCACGCCAAGAAGGTGGCGGGCTGGGGCGCCGACGCGGTGATCGTGCAGGGCGGTGAGGGCGGCGGCCACACGGGGCCCGTCGCGACCACCCTGCTGCTGCCGTCGGTGCTCGACGCCGTGGACATTCCGGTGGTTGCCGCCGGCGGCTTCTTCGACGGCCGCGGCCTGGCCGCCGCACTGTCGTACGGCGCCGCTGGCGTCGCGATGGGCACGCGGTTCCTCCTGACGTCGGACTCGACCGTGCCCGATGCCGTCAAGCAGCGCTATCTGGACTCCGCCTTCGATGCAACCGTCGTGTCGAAGCGCGTGGACGGCATGCCACACCGCGTACTGCGTACCGGCCTGGTCGAAAAATTGGAGAGCGGTTCGCGGGCACGGGGTTTCGCTGCCGCGATCCTCAACGCACAGAAATTCAAGAAGATGTCGGGCATGACGTGGCATTCGATGATGAAGGACGGCCTCGCCATGCGACACGGCAAGGAGCTCACCTGGTCGCAGGTCGTCATGGCCGCGAACACCCCGATGCTGCTCAAGGCCGGGCTGGTCGAGGGCAACACCGAGGCCGGCGTGCTGGCCTCCGGTCAGGTCGCGGGCATCCTCGACGACCTGCCGTCGTGCGCCGAGTTGGTTCCTGCGATCGTCGCCGAAGCCATCACGCACTTGCAGAGCGCGGTCTCCTTCGTCGTCGACTGACAGCTTCGGAAGGTAACCTGGCTGACCCATGAGCGACGGCACCAGCCCTTCGGACCTTCGCCAGAGCAGTGTGCAGCGGCTCCAGGACCGCTACCGACGATTGGCTGAGGCCAGGCGCTTGCGGCCCGTCACGGCAATCGTCGGACGGTTCAACGAGATCGACGGCAGCATGTTGGGCGCCATGGTGTCGGTGCAGCTGTTCACCACCGTCATCCCTCTCATGATCATGGGCTTTTCGTACATGAAGGGATTCGCCGACAACGCCAGCCCCGGCACGCTGGTGATTCGCGAGCTCGGCCTGGTCCACCCCACATCCGATCACGTGCGCGAGGCCTTCGGTCATTCGTCAGCCCTGCGGTCCAGCTGGACGTTTCTCGGTGTCGCGGGCTTCCTGGTCTGGGGCATCCCGATGGGCATCATGATCGCGGGAATCTTTGCCAAGGCCTGGCACCGCCAGCAGTTCGGACTCGGCAGCAGGCTGTGGCGTGGCTTGGTGTGGTTCGCGCTGTATCTGACGATGATCGGCCTGCGCGACCGGATCGCATTCGGCGGCGATCACCACGCAGGGATGCGGATGGTCCGCTTCATGGTCTCCCTGGTGCCGGTCTGGATCTTCTGGTCGCTCACCCCGGCGCTGCTCGTCCGGGACGGCGGGCGTGGCCGCAACTACCTGATGCTCGCCGGGCTAGCCGGTGTCGTGATCGACGGAATCGTGTTGCCGCTGGGATCGCGCTGGCTGTTCCCGCCCCTGCTCGACGGTTGGAACGAGCTCGGTCCGATCGGGGTGGCGATGGCCCTGCTGACGTGGTGCGGTGCGGTGGGAACGGGGTGGGTGGTCACGGCGTGTGTCGGCGCGGTGCTGTGGGAGCGCTACGCACCATCGAAGACCGTGGTGGAGTCCCAGACCGAAGAGGCTTGAGCCCGCCCGTTCGTGAATCCTGCGACGCCCCAGCGGCGTGCCGCGTCGCCAGATTCACTCACCAGGTCACGCCCCGGTCTCGAAGCGCGGAGGCCACCCTCTCGACGAACGTCCCCCGGCGGAACTTCAGCAGGTCCCTGCTCGCCCTGATGACCTTCCACCCGAGGTCCTGTAACGCGACCTGTCTGTCGATGTCAGCCTGGCGAACCGCCGGGTCCGTCCAATGTTGCGGGCCGTCGTACTCGATGCCGACCATCACGTCCTCATAGCCCATGTCGATGCGGGCAACAAAGCATCCATAGCCGTCGTAGACCTGAATCTGTGTCCGAGGCGACGGTAGGCCCGCATCGATCAACACCAATCGCGCGAGGGTTTCCTGCGGTGACTCGGCGCCGCCGTCCACCAGCGGAAGTACCTTTCGCAGCCAGGGCATCCCGCGGGCACCACGATGCGCGGCCATCACGGCCTCGATGTCGAGGAGCTTCACGTCGGTGGCGTTGACCAGCGCATCGAGACGTTGCACAGCCCGCAACCGCGAGGGTGTGTGACGCCCCAGGTCGAAAGCCGTTCGCGCCGCCGTGGTTACGGCGACGCCATCGACGTCCTGGGTCTCGCCCATCGTCAGCACGTCAGAATGAACGATCAACCCAGCCGGGGGTTTGCGATTGTCGTGGATGAGCTCCGCCGGCTGAGCGCCGTCGACCCACTTGGTGCCAAGCATGGCCGCAGCCGACTGACCTGCCACGGCTCCGCGGCGCCGCGACCACAACCACGCGGCCTTGGCCCGCTCGACCGCCGAGGGTGCGACCCCCCAGGGGACGAACACGTCCGGATACACGGGTTGGTAGAGCGTGCGCATCGCGCGCTCGGGAATCACACGCGCCGCCAGCGCCTCCGACCCGACGAAGGGCCACGGTAGCTCTGCCATGGCCGAATGTTGCCAACGCCCACCGACATGCCCGCGTGCGTGAATGTGGCGACGCAACACGCCAGCGACGTGTCGCCAGATTCACGAACGGCGGAAAAGAGCTAGAGCCGTTCGATGATGGTGACGTTGGCGGTGCCGCCGCCCTCACACATCGTCTGCAGGCCGTAACGACCGCCGGTGCGCTCCAACGTGTTCAGCATCGTCGCGAAGAGCTTTGCGCCCGTCGCCCCGAGCGGGTGGCCGAGGGCGATGGCGCCGCCACTCGGGTTCACCTTGGCGGGATCGGCCTTGGTGTCCTTCAGCCACGCCATCACGACGGGCGCGAAGGCCTCGTTGATCTCGATGGTGTCGATGTCCTCGATGGACAGGCCCGTCTTCTCCAACGCGTAGTGGGTGGCCGGGATCGGGCCCGTCAACATGAACACCGGATCGGCACCGCGCGCGCTGATGTGGTGGATCCGGGCGCGCGGCTTGAGGTTATGGGTCTGCACTGCGCTTTCCGAGGCAAGCAGCACAGCGCTGGCACCATCGGATATCTGGCTGGCCATCGCCGCAGTCAAACGGCCGCCCTCGACAAGAGTCTTGAGCCCGGCCATCTTCTCGAGCGAGGTGTCGCGCGGGCACTCGTCGGTGACGAAGCCGTCCACTGCGATGATCTCGTTCTCGAAGTAGCCGGCGCGGATCGCCTCCTGCGCCCTCTGGTGGCTGGTGAGCGAGAACTGCTCCATCTCCTCACGCGAGATGTTCCACTTCTCGGCGATCAGCTCGGAGCCACGGAACTGCGAGATCTCTTGGTCACCATAGCGATGCAGCCAGCTCTTCGACTCGTTCGTCGGTGAGGTGAAGCCGAACTCCTTGCCGACGATCATCGCCGAGCTGATCGGGATCTGGCTCATGTTCTGCATGCCACCGGCGACGATGATGTCCGCGGTACCCGACATGATCGCTTGTGCACCAAAGGAAATGGCCTGCTGACTCGATCCGCACTGCCGATCGACCGTGACACCGGGCACCTCTTCCGGGAAGCCCGCGGCCAGCCACGACAGGCGTGCGATGTTGCCCGCCTGGCCACCGATCGCGTCGACACATCCCGCGATCACGTCGGTGACTGCGCCGGGATCGACGTCGTTGCGCTCGAACAGGCCACGCCACGCGGCCGCACCCAGATCGACGGGGTGAACCCCGGCCAGCCCTCCGTTGCGCTTGCCGACTGCGGTGCGCACCGCGTCGATGACGTACGCCTGAGATGTCCCGGTCATGTCAACCCTCTCCATTCGTGATGCCACCAAGCACGATGGCCAGGTATTGCCGGCCGACTTCCTCGGCCGTGAGCGGTCCGCCAGCTTGATACCAGCGGACCGAAACCCATGTGGTGTCCCGGATGAACCGGTAGACGACGTCGACGTCGATGTCGGGCCGGAAGGCGCCTGACGCCACCCCCTGCTTCAACACGTCGACCCACATCTTGCGCTGTTCGCGGTTGCGCGCCTCGACGAAGCCGAACTGCGGCAGAGCCGACAGCCGCTTGGCCTCGTCCTGGTAGATCACGACCTGCGCGTGGCGGTGCTCGATGGCTTCGAACGAAACCATGAAGAGCCCCTTGACCCGCTCGAGCGGATCCGGTTCGGTGTCGACGATCTGCTGGTACCGCTCGAAGAGCCAGTCGAGGAAGTCGCGCAGCACTTCTTCGACCATCTGCTCTTTGGACTTGAAGTGGTGATAGAGGCTGCCGGAGAGGATGCCCGCCGAATCGGCGATGTCGCGCACGGTCGTCGCGCGCAGGCCGCGGTCGGCGAACATCGTCGCGGCGAGATCCAGGAGCTCGTCGCGGCGGCTCGCAGGGGCCTTGTCCACCTGCCCACTATATCTACCAAGCGCTTGCTTGGCTACCGGGGGCCCCTTCAGCGAGAGGTTGTCCAGTACGCCTCGCACGCGTCCCACGACGCCGTGCCACCACCTGGGGCGCGCGACCGCGACACATTGAATTCGTACCAGGCGTCGGGCTCGCGGTTGCGGTACCTCGCGCACTGCCGGACTTCCTCGGGCAGCCGCTGCAGCGCAGGCTCGACGTCCTGCGACAGGGACAGCAGATAGTCGGTGTCCAGCAGCCCGGTCTGCTGGTATCGGTCGATGTTGCGATCGGCGATCAGCCTCTCGGGGTTGATGGCCGCAAGCCCGAGCAGCGCCACCGCGCCCGCCAACAGAACCGCCCGCGGTAGCCACCGC
Organism: Mycolicibacterium sp. P9-64; assembly: GCF_008329605.1. Lineage (GTDB taxonomy): Bacteria > Actinomycetota > Actinomycetes > Mycobacteriales > Mycobacteriaceae > Mycobacterium. The sequence continues at coordinate 776,976 of NZ_NPKO01000002.1, read as the reverse complement.
GCCGTCATGCGGACGCCCGCAATCGCGATGAGCACGAACACCGCACCCAGCCACAGCTCGATCGTCACCACCATCACCCGCTCGGTACTGAAGCCATAGGCCTGCTGGTACAACCACATCCGATGGATCGCCGAGACCACCACGACGACCGAAGTGGCGCATAGGGTTCCGACGAGCACGCGTAGGATTCGACGATCGGCTGCGGTGGCACGCCCTGCCACCCGGATGACGACGCCGAGCACCAGCAGCGTCAGCGCGGATACCCAGAGCAGCTGCCAGAAGCCCTGTCTGGCGTACTCGGCGTAGGTCAGGCCTTCGGTCTCCAGCACGTGCGTGTGGCCGCCGAACAGAACGGCCGCCTGCACCACCACGAACGCGATGAACAGCGCATCGAGCACGCCGAGCGGCAACGCCCACTCCCACCGCTGCACCGGCCGCATCGGTTTGGGGGCCATGGCGTCCAGCTTCGGCGCGAACCGCACGGCGTAGCCGCCGCAGAAGACGAACGCCATCACCATCCCGAAGACCACGCCCCTGGCCACGAAGTCCGCCGCGCTGAACGCGGGCACCAGGTTGCCGACCAGACGTGCGAACGCGGGATCGGCCGCCGCGAACAACGCGCCGAACACCAGTCCGAGCACCACGGTGATGCCGACGACGACGAGGCCGCGGACCAGACGGGGAGTACCTATGCCCTCGTGCCCAACGACGCGATCGGCGCGCCGCACCCAGCCGAGCACCCGCCCCGGTAGCGCCCATGGCACGAACGGTCCCGCGAACACCGCGGTCCACGTGTGGCCGCCGACGAGCGTGCACCACCCCACGATCCATGCGGCGATGATGCACAGTGCGCCAACCCATTCCGCCGCGAGCACGCCGGGCACCGCGAGAAGCGCCAGGGACAATGCGATCCCGACCCACTCCGAACGGGTGGGACGACGCTCGGCGGTGCCGTAGACCACGCCGAAGACCACGACGCCAACGACGAAGTACCCGACGCTCAGGACCGACGGGCGCCACAGTGCAGTGCCAACCGCGCCTGCGACGAGAGCCAGCACCACGAGTCGACGCGGCGCGGACGCCAGCGGGTCGAGCGGCCAGATGCGATGCGGCCATATGGTCCAACCCGGTTCGCCGTACTGCGGCAGCGCAGGACCGTTGAGCGGTGGGGGTGGCGGTGGCGGGGGTGGCGGGTAGCCGTACATCCCCGGAACCATCATCGTCATGCGAGCTCCTCCGCTGTCGTCAGATCGGGCAGCGTGACCCTGATCCGGCACCCCATTCGGACATCGACCACTTCGACCGTGCCGCCGTGCAATTCGACCGCCCAGCGGGCGATCGCCAGACCGAGTCCGGTGCCGCCGGCTGACGTCGCGCCGCGGCTGAAGCGCTGGAAGACCAGTTCTCGCTCGCCGGGCGGGATGCCTGGTCCCTCGTCGCAGACGTCCAGTCGCAGACCTCCGAGCTCTCCCACGCTCGCCTGCACGGACACCAAGCCGCCCGACGGGCTGTGCCTAACGGCGTTGTCGACCAGGTTCACGACCACCTGCCGCAGGCGCGCAGGGTCGGCGACCGCGGCCAGATCGGACGGCGCGACGGCTACCGCGATCCGGACGTCGGCGGGTGCTATTGCGACGTGTCCGATGGCGTCGTCGACGAATTCGTCCACCCGAAACAGTTCGAGCTGCAACGGAATTGCCCCGCCTTCGACCCTCGACAGGTCGAGCAGGTTGGCCACCAGCTCGCCGAGGCGGGTGGTCTGCGACAGCGCCATCCGCATCGTCTCCGCGTCGGGTTCGGCGACGCCGTCGACGACGTTCTCGAGCAACGCATGCAGCGCCGCGATGGGCGTGCGCAGCTCGTGTGAGACATTGCCGATGAGGCCTCGTCGGTATTCGTCGGCGGCCCCCAGATCGGCGGCCATCTGGTTGAAGGCGGCGGCCAGCTGGCCTACCTCGTCGCGGGAGGTGGCCCGCACGCGCACGGTGTAGTCACCGCGGGCCATGGCCCTTGCTGCGGCGGTCATGCGCCGCAGCGGTGAGGTCATGCCGTGGGCGAGGAACACCGCAAAGACGAGCGAACCGGCCATCGCCGCGAGAAGCGTGTAGCGCAACTGCCAGCCGGTGCCGACCCAGAACATGAACGCGACGAAGGTGATGGCGCTGGCGACCACGAGCCCCATCTTCATCTTGAACGACGCAAAGGGGTCCAGCGGCCGGGGCAACCGATCCCATACCGCGGCGAATCCGCTCATCGTGGGATCTCCAGTGCATAGCCGACGCCGTGCACGGTGCGGATCAGATCCGAGCCCAGCTTGCGCCGCAACGCCTTGACGTGACTGTCCACGGTGCGGGTCTCCACGCCGGATGCCCAACCCCACACGTGTTCGAGCAATGTGTCGCGGGTGATCGCGGTGCGCGGCCGGCCGGCCAGGAAGGCCAGCAGGTCGAATTCGATTCGGGTCAGGTGGACTTCGTGCTCGCCGTGGTGAACTCTGCGCTCCTGCAGATCAAGTCGATAGCCACCCACCGACAACGACTGCGGTTCTCCCGCGTCCCCCGCCCGTTCCATCCTGCGGAGCAGCACCCGCACCCTTGCGACGAGCTCGCGCATGCTGAAGGGCTTGGTGAGGTAGTCGTCGGCGCCGATGCCAAGGCCGATCAACATGTCGGTCTCGTCGCTGCGGGCGGTCAACATCAATACCGGGACGGAGCGTTCCGCCTGAATCCGCCTGCAGACCTCGAGGCCGTCGAATCCAGGAAGCATGACGTCGAGTACGACGAGATCGGGCGGGGTCGCCGCGGCGGTCGCCACCGCCGATGGCCCGTCGATGGCGGTCTCCACCAGGAATTCCTCGGCGCGCAACCTGGTGGCGACGGCGGCGAGGATCGTCGGCTCGTCCTCGACCACCAGTATTCGCTTCACACCACCGACTGTAAGTGCTGGTTGTGGAGCAACCGGTCAGCGAATGTGAAGAAACCGTGGAGATTCTCGGCTCGCTGACGTAGAGAAATGCAGCCGTCAGGCGCGTTGGCTGGACACCGAGATCACTTCGCCGGTGAGGTAACTGGAGTACTCACTGGCCAGAAACGCGATGGTGGCGGCGATTTCCCACGGCTCGGCAGCCCGGCCGAACGCTTCGTCCGACGATAGCCGGTCGAGCAGTTCGGAGCTGCTGGTCTTCTCGAGGAACTCGTGCCTGGCGATGCTGGGCGATACTGCGTTGATGCGGACCCCGAATTCGACGGCTTCGATTGCGCTGCAGCGGGTCAGGGCCATGACACCTGCCTTGGCGGCGGCGTAGTGCGACTGGGAGTGCTGCGCGCGCCAGCCAAGCACGCTGGCGTTGTTGACGATGACGCCGCCGTGGTCGACGTCGCGGAAGTACCGCAGCGCCGCGCGGGTGGCACGCATGACCGACGTCAGCGTGACGTTGAGGACCCGGTCCCACTCGTCGTCGGTCATGTCGATGACGGGCGTCTGACCGCCAAGGCCAGCGTTGTTGACCAGGACATCCAGACGACCCATCGCGGTCACCGCGTCCGTGATCAGCGCGTCGACGGCTTCGGTGGAGGTCACGTCGCACACCACAGCCTCGACGCGGCCGAGTCCGAGCCCGGCCAGCTCGTCGCGGGTCTCGCCGAGGCGCCGTTCGTGGTAGTCGGAGACGACGACGTCGGCACCCTCGGCGAGTGCCCGCCGTGCCGTCGACGAGCCGATGCCCGTACCGGCGGCGGCCGTCACCAGGACGACCTTGCCCTTGAGCAGACCGTGTCCCTCGATCTCCTTCGGCACGATGGAAAGGTCCACTAGCCCTTCACTTCCCTGGGTAGGCCAAGCACGCGCTCGGCGATGATGTTGCGTTGGATCTCGTTCGAGCCGCCGTAGATGGTGTCCGAGCGCGAGAACAGGTACAGCCGTTGCCATTCGTCGAACTCGCCGTCGTCGAGCGTCAGGCCCGCCATGCCTTGCACGTCCATCGCGATCTCACCGAGTTCGCGATGCCAGTTGGCCCACAACAGCTTCGATACCGAGTCTTTTCCTGGGGCGGCTTGACCGGCTCCTTCGACGTCCATGGTCGCCAGCGCATAGGACCGCATGGCCTGTAGCCCCGTCCACGACCGGGTGAGGCGCTCGCGGATCAGCGGGTCGTCGATGGCGCCGTTGGCCTTGGCCAGCTCGACGAGGCCGGAATGCTCACGTGCGTAACGGATCTGCTGGCCCAGCGTGGACACCCCACGCTCGAACGTGAGCGTACCCATCGCGACGCGCCAGCCGTCGCCGGGTTCACCCACCACCAGGTTGGCGTCCGTGCGAGCGTCGTCGAAGAACACCTCGTTGAACTCCGAGTCACCCGTGAGCTGGACGATGGGGCGAATCTCCACGCCCGGCTGGTCCAGGGGCACCAGCAGATACGACAGACCGGCGTGCCGCTTGGAGCCCTTCTCGGTGCGGGCGACGACGAAGCACCACTGCGACAGGTGCGCCAGCGACGTCCATACCTTCTGCCCGTTGATGACCCAGTGCTCGCCATCGAGCTCCGCAGCCGTCGACACATTGGCGAGGTCGCTGCCCGCGCCGGGCTCGGAGTAGCCCTGGCACCACAGCTCGGTGACGTCGAGGATCTTGGGCAGGAAGCGCTTCTGCTGCTCGGGGGTGCCGAAGGCGATCAGCGTCGGGCCGAGCAGTTCCTCACCGAAGTGGTTGACCTTGTCGGGTGCGTCCGCGCGGGCGTACTCCTCGTAGAACGCGACACGATGCGCGACGGACATGCCGCGCCCGCCGTGCTCCTCGGGCCAACCCAGACACGTCAGCCCCGCCTTGGCGAGATGCTGGTTCCATGCCACCCGTTGCTCGTATGCCTGATGCTCGCGCCCCGGCCCGCCAAGGCCCTTGAGCGCGGCGTATTCGCCGACGAGATTGTCGGCGAGCCACTGCCGGACCTCGGCCCGGAACTCCTGGACCCCTATCACCCTTGTAGGCTAACCTACCAAGCACTTGCTTTGTTAGAGGAGCATCAATGAGCACCGAGCCACGGACCATTCCGCAGGTCCTGGACGAGATCGCCGACCGCTTCTCCGACCACGACGCGCTGGTCACAGCGACGGCCGAGCCGTCAGGGACGACCGGAGACCGCCGGTTGACGTTCGCGCAGCTGCGCACCGAGGTCAGGCGGGCCGCGGCGGCGATCATCGACCTCGACGTACAGGCGGGCGACCGGGTGGCCATCTGGTCGCCGAACACCTGGCACTGGGTGGTCGCGTGCCTGGCGGCGCACTACGCGGGTGCCGCCGTGGTGCCACTGAACACGCGCTACACCGCCAGCGAGGCGACCGACATCCTGGCCCGCACCGATGCGCCGCTGCTGATCGCCATGGGCGAGTTCCTCGGCTCCGACCGAACCGCCGAACTCGACCGCGCCGCGCTGCCCGCGCTGCGGCACATCGTGCGCATCCCCGTTCGAGAAGGCGATGCGGGCGCGGCGACATCATGGGACGAATTCGTGGCCCGCGGCACCGATCTCGCCGCCGTGGATGCCCGCGCCGCATCCCTGTCCCCCGACGACGTCGCCAACATCCTGTTCACCTCGGGGACGACGGGGCGCAGCAAGGGCGTGCTGTGCTCGCACCGGCAGTCGCTCGAGGCCCCCGCCGCGTGGGCGGCGTGCGGTGAGCTCACCAGCGACGACCGCTACCTGTGCATCAACCCGTTCTTCCACAACTTCGGCTACAAGGCAGGCATCCTGGCCTGCCTTCAGACGGGCGCCACGCTGATCCCCCAGCTGACGTTCGACCCAGAGAGCGCGATGCGCGCGGTGCAGGAGCACCGCATCACCGTGCTGCCTGGGCCCCCGACGATCTATCAGGTGCTGCTCGACCATCCCAAGCGCGCCGACTACGACCTGACCTCACTGCGGTTCGCGGTCACCGGTGCGGCCACCATCCCCGTGGTGCTGATCGAGCGGATGCAGACCGAGCTGGACATCGACATCGTGCTCACGGCCTACGGCCTCACGGAGGCAAGCGGATTCGGCACGATGTGCCGGGCCGACGACGATGCGGAGACGGTGGCGACCACCAGCGGGCGGCCGATCGCCGACTTCGAGCTCGCGATCGCCGACGAGACCGGTGAGGTTCTGTTGCGCGGCCCGAACGTCATGCTTGGCTACCTAGACGATCCCGAAGCCACCGCGGCGGCGATCGACGCGGACGGCTGGTTGCACACCGGCGACATCGGAACCGTCGACGACAAGGGCAATCTGCGGATCACGGACCGCCTCAAGGACATGTACATCAGCGGCGGTTTCAACGTCTACCCCGCCGAGATCGAGCAGGTGCTCGCCCGGCTGGACGGCGTCGCCGAGTCCGCGGTCATCGGCGTACCCGATGAGCGGCTCGGCGAGGTCGGCAAGGCGTTCGTCGTGGTCAAGCCGGGCGCCGAGCTCGACGAAGCAAGCGTGATCGCCTACACGCGTGAGCATTTGGCGAAGTTCAAGACACCACAATCGGTGGAGTTCCTCGACGTGCTGCCCCGCAATCCCGGCGGCAAGGTGGTCAAGCCACTGTTACGAGAAAGAGCCTGATGGACCTGACCTTCGACGACGCGACAGAGGAGTTCCGGGCCGAGGTCCGGGACTTCTTGTCCGCGAACACATCTGCATTCCCGACGAAGTCGTACGACACCGCCGAGGGCTTCGAACAACACCGGCACTGGGACAAGGTGCTCTTCGACGCGGGCCTCTCGGTGATCGCATGGCCGAAGGAGTACGGCGGTCGGGACGCCACCCTGCTGCAGTGGATCGTCTACGAGGAGGAGTACTTCCGCGCGGGCGCGCCGGGCCGGGCCAGCGCCAACGGCACGTCGATGCTGGCGCCGACGCTGTTCGCACACGGCACGAAGGAGCAGCTGGATCGGGTGCTCCCCAAGATGGCCAGCGGCGAGGAGATCTGGGCACAGGCCTGGTCGGAACCCGAGTCGGGCAGCGACCTTGCCTCACTGCGTTCGACGGCCACCAGGACCGACGGCGGCTGGAAGCTCAACGGCCAGAAGATCTGGAGCTCACGGGCGCCGTTCGGCGAAAGGGGATTCGGGCTGTTCCGCTCGGATCCCGACGCGCAACGCCACAAGGGCCTGACGTACTTCATGTTCGATCTCAAGGCCGACGGCATCACGGTGCGTCCGATCGCGCAGCTCGGTGGGGACACCGGGTTCGGCGAGATCTTCCTCGACGACGTCTTCGTGCCCGACGAGGACGTGATCGGCGAGGTGAACGAAGGCTGGCGTGCGGCGATGAGCACGTCGAGCAACGAGCGCGGCATGTCGTTGCGCAGCCCTGCCCGCTTCGTGGCACCCGCCGAGCGGCTGGTCAAGCTGTGGCAGGCCGATCCGGATCCGGCCTACGCCGATCGTGTCGCCGACGCCTGGATCAAGGCTCAAGCCTACCGCCTGCACACGTTCGGCACCGTGACGCGGCTGGCCGGTGGCGGTGAGCTGGGCGCGGAGTCCTCGGTCACCAAGGTGTTCTGGTCGGAGCTCGACGTTGCGCTGCACCAGACCGCGCTCGACCTGCGCGGGGCCGACGCCGAGCTGGCGGACTTCCCCGGACGCGAGGAGGAATCCTACAACTGGACCGACGGGCTGCTGTTCGCGTTGGGCGGCCCGATCTACGCGGGCACCAACGAGATTCAGCGCAATATCATCGCGGAGCGCCTTCTGGGCCTGCCGAGGGAGCCGAAGTGAACACCCGAAGACGACCGCGAGCGAGGATCGCAGCGAGGCACGAGCGAGGACCGGAACGAGCGGGAGTCGAGAAGTGAACTTCGAGATCGACGAACAGCAGCGCGACTTCGCCGCAAGCATCGACGCTGCGCTCGGATCCGCCGACGTACCTGCCGTGGTGCGCGCGTGGTCTGCAGGCGACACCGGGCCCGGCCGCAAGCTGTGGGCCACGCTGGCCGATCTCGGCGTCACCGCGCTCGCGGTGGCCGAGGAGTTCGACGGCATCGGCGCGCACCCCGTCGACCTGGTGGTGGCCGCAGAGCGGTTGGGCTACTGGGGTGTACCCGGCCCCGTCGCCGAATCCATCGCCGTGGCACCGGTTCTGCTGGCAGGCGATGCCGAGCGCAGCGCCGGGCTGGCGTCCGGTGAGCTCATCGCAACGGTGGCGTTGCCGCCGCTCGCGCCAAGGGCCGTCGACGCCGACACCGCCGGTCTGATCCTGGTGGCATGTGACGGCGTGGTCTTTGAGGGTACGGCCGGCGCCTTCCACCAGTCCGTCGACCCGGCACGCCGGTTGTTCGACGTCACCACGGCCGGCGAGTCGCAGCAGGCCGATACCGCACGGGCTTTCGAGTTTGGTGCGCTCGTCACCGCAGCCCAGCTGGTCGGCGCAGGTCAAGCCATGCTGGACGGGTCGGTGGAGTACGCCAAGCAGCGCAGCCAGTTCGGCCGCGTGATCGGCTCGTACCAGGCGATCAAGCACAAGCTGGCCGACGTCTACATCGCGGTCGAGTTGGCTCGCCCACTCGTCTATGCCGCGGCGCTGTCGCTGGCGGACGGATCGCCCGACACCGCGCGCGACGTCAGCGCGGCGAAGGCCGCCGCGTCGGATGCCGCATTGCTGTCGGCACGTTCGTCGCTGCAGACACACGGCGCCATCGGCTTCACGCAGGAGCACGACCTGTCGCTTCTGCTGTTGCGGGTGCAGGCACTGCACTCGGCGTGGGGCGACCCGACATGGCACCGCCGCAGAGTTCTCGATCGACTGGAGGCAACGACCGGTGAGTGACGAACGGGATCTGTTGCGCGACACCGTCGCCGCACTGATCGACAAGCACGCCTCCCCGGCCGCGGTGCGCGAGGCCATGGACTCGGAGCGCGGTTACGACGAGCCGCTGTGGAAGTTGTTGTGTGAGCAGGTCGGTGCTGCAGCACTGGTCGTGCCAGAGGAACAGGGCGGTGCTGGCGGCGAGCTCGGCGACGCCGCCGTCGTGCTGGAGGAGCTCGGCAAGGGTCTGGTGCCGACGCCGCTGCTGGGCACTACCCTCGCCGAGCTGGCGCTGCTGGCCTCCGACGAACCGGATGCCGATGCCCTCGAGAAGCTCGCCGAGGGCACGTCGATCGGAGCGGTCGTCTTCGATGCCGACCACGTGGTGAACGGTGACGTCGCCGACGTGGTGATCGGTGTGCGTGACGGCGCACTGACACGCTGGACGAACTCGACGTCGCACCCGGCCCGCACGATGGATCCCACTCGCAGGCTGGCGCGGGTCGAGGCGGCCGACACCGTCACGATCGGAACCGACCCCGGACTCGCCGACACAGCGGCGATCCTGCTTGCCGCCGAGCAGATCGGCGCCGCAAGCCGCTGCCTGGACCTGACCGTCGCGTACACCAAGGACAGGGTTCAGTTCGGCAGGCCGATCGGTAGCTTCCAGGCACTGAAGCACCGGATGGCCGACCTCTACGTCAAGGTGCAGGTGGCGCGCGCGGTGGTCAACGACGCCGTCGCGGACCCGACGCCGACGTCGGCCGCGCTGGCGAGGTTCGCAGCCAGCGAGGCGTTCAGTGCCGTCGCGGCGGAGGCCGTGCAGATGCACGGGGGTATCGCGATCACCTGGGAGCACGACATCCAGCTGTACTTCAAGCGTGCACACGGCAGCGCGCAGTTGCTCGGGCCGCCTCGTGAGCATCTGCGCCGCCTCGAAGCCGAGGTGCTCTAACCTGACGCCGGTGAGCACTTCCGAAGGACGTTCCCCGTCGCTTCGCTCGCCCCGGGATCGCGTGGCGGTGCGCGCGGGGATTCCGCCGTTCTACGTGATGGACGTGTGGCTGGCCGCGGCGGAGCGCGAGCGCTCGCACGGCGACCTGGTGAACCTGTCTGCTGGGCAGCCGGGCGCCAAGGCACCGGCGCCGATCCGTGCGGCCGCGGCCGATGCGCTGGCCAACGACAACCTCGGGTACACGGTGGCGCTGGGCATCCATGAACTGCGCGAGGCGATCGCCGCGTCCTACGCCGACCGCCACGGCATCACCGTCGAACCCGACGACGTCGTGGTCACCACGGGGTCGACCGGCGGTTTCCTGCTGGCATTCCTTGCCAGCTTCGACGTCGGTGATCGTGTCGCCGTCACCAGCCCCGGCTACCCGTGTTACCGCAACATCCTTTCGGCATTGGGCTGCGAGGTGGTCGAGGTTCCGTGCGGGCCCGACACCCGGTTCCAGCCGACCGTCGAGATGCTCGCCGCGATCAACCCACCGATCAAGGGCGTCGTGATCGCCAGCCCAGCCAACCCGACGGGGACGGTGATTCCGCCTGCCGATCTGGCCGCCATCGCGACGTGGTGCGCCGAGTCCGGCGTGCAATTGATCAGCGATGAGATCTACCACGGCCTGGTGTATCCCGGTGCGCCACCGACGAGTTGCGCATGGGAGACGTCGCGCGACGCCATCGTGGTGAACAGCTTCTCGAAGTACTTCGCGATGACCGGCTGGCGGCTGGGCTGGCTGCTGGTGCCGCGGCCACTGTTGCGGGCCGTGGACCGGCTGACCGGGAACTTCTCGATCTGTCCTCCGGCCCTGCCGCAGAAGGCCGCCGTCGCCGCGTTCGCTCCGGAATCGATCGTCGAGGCCGACGCGCTGGTCACGCAGTATGCGGCCAACCGCGAGCTGCTGCTGAAGGGGCTACCGGAGATGGGCCTCGATCGGCTGGCCCCCGCCGACGGCGCGTTCTACGTCTACGCCGACATCTCCGACTACTCCACCGACTCACTGCAGTTCTGCGCAAAGCTGTTGGCCGACACCGGAGTTGCCATCGCGCCGGGCATCGACTTCGACACCGTGCGCGGGGGTGCCTACGTGCGGTTGTCGTTCGCAGGCCCGACGAGCGACATCGCGGAGGCACTTCGCCGGATGGGTCCCTGGTTGTCGACGGTGGCTTAGCGGTCGTCGTGTTCGCTGGCCCGTGAGAGGATCCACGCATTGCATCGGCGCGATGGCTCGACCTTGCGCCCCGCCGACCGCGTAGATGTGCCGTCCGTACGACGTCCGCCCCAGCGCCACAGTCATGACGATGAGCAGAACCAGGATCAGCGGCAGCACGTACGGGATACCGCTGATCTCCACGTTGGGATTGACGCTGCGGATCACGCTGAGCACGAAGACGACGACGGCGGATACGCGCGATCACCACTCCGAGCGGGGAGTTCGACAGCTGCAGTGCCCTCTTGCGTCGGTCAGGTGCACGTCTCAGCCGTGGTCGACGACGTCCTTGAAGCCTCGGTCCCTGACGCCGTGCAGATGGTTGACCATGGCCTGCCGTGCTTGCTCCGGCGACCCCGCCTGGAACGCGGCCAGGATCGCGGTGTGCTCGTCGATGGCGAAATCGGCGTCGGTCACTCCCAGTCCCGTGAAGAGCCTGAACCGTTGCACCGATCCGCCGAGGCAGTTGTATGCCATCAGAAGGAAGCGGTTGCCTGCGCCCTCGGCAATCAGTTCGTGGAATCGCATGTCGGCCTGCCAGTAGTCTCGGTACTCGGCGAACTCAGGCCCCCTCGGAGCGGTGCGCAGATCGGCGATCGAAAGGTCGAGCGCCTCGATCAAGGCCGGCGTCGCGCGCTCACAGGCGCGAGATGCGTTGACCGGCTCGATGATCAGCCGGGCGTCGATCAGCTCGGCGAGTTCGTCGGCACTGAGCAGCGGCGCGACACGGTAGCCACGCAGCGCTACCCGAATCACCAAACCGGTCACCTCGAGACGGGCAAGAGCCTCGCGCACCGGTGTCGCCGAGACGTCGAGTTCACGGGCGATGCCGTCGATGCTGATGGCCTCGTTCGCCTCGTACCGACCGTCCATCAACATCTCGAGCAACCTGTCGTGGACATGGTCGGTCAGCACCTGCCGGACAGGTCGGGAAGCGACGACGTCTGAAGCCACGAAAAGATCCTATAGGAATTGCTTGACACTGGATCATCGATCCTAGATCCTATAGGAATTCCCCTGTGACTACCGTCTCAATGCGACCCGGAGTGGGATGCACGACTCAATACCGCCGATGCGGGCGCACGAGAGAACGACACCAGTGAGAGCGAGTGGCTACACCAATGACGAGACAGATCGCGGTAATCGGCTCGGGGTACATGGGCGGAGGCATCGCGCAGGTCTTTGGACTCGCCGGCGCGCGAGTGGCCCTCGCTGACGTCAACGCGGAGATCGCCGAGAAGAACTACCATCGCCTGATCGCCGAGTCGAGAGACTTCGTCGCCCAGGGCCTGTTTCCAGACCATGCCACCGCGACACTCGAGGCCAACCTCTGGCCCGCCACGTCGTTGGCCCAGGCAGTCTCCAATGCGGACTTCATCGAAGAGGCCGTGCCGGAGATCCTTGCCGTCAAGCACGACACCCTGCGTCAGATCAGCGCCGCCGCCAGGCCGGACGCGATCATCGGCTCCAACACCTCGACGATCTCCATCGGCGACATGGCCGATGCCGTCACAAATCCCGGCCGATTCCTCGGCGTTCACTTCAGCAACCCGTCGCCGTTCATCCCCGGAGTCGAGATCATTCCGCATTCCGGCACAGACGAGGACGTCGTCACCAGGGCAAGACAGCTCATCCACGACGCCGGGAAATCGACCGCCCAGGTCAATGACGTCACGGGATTTGTGTTGAATCGATTGCAGTACGCCCTCTTTCATGAGGCAACCCAACTGGTGGAGGACGGCACCGCGACCGCCGAGGACATCGACACCCTGGTGCGCACCACCTTCGGCTTCCGACTGCCCTTCTTCGGACCCTTCGCCATCGCTGACATGGCTGGCCTGGACGTCTACGAATTCTGCTACCGCTCTTTGCAAACCGGGTTCCCAGAACGTTTCGCGACACCGCGGGCCCTCAGCGAACTCGTCGCGGCGGGCAAGCTCGGAACCAAGACCGGCGCGGGCTTCCTGGACGTCCCTGCGGAGCGGATCCCCGAACTGATCGCATACCGCAACAAGGCCTATGTGCTGATGCAGAAGCTGCTCGACGAGCTCGGGCCCGCTCCCCTCAACTAGCGCACGACCTCCGTTGACCGTCGACGGCGGCATCGAACCGAACCAGGAGTACTGCGCATGCGCACTGACGACACGTCCCGATGGACCCGCGAGCGACTGAGCTACCTGACAGTCGGCGTCATCATCTGTCTCGTCGGGGTGGCTCTGATCCTCTCCTCACGTTGAGCCGCAACGTGATCCGCAAGCTCACCTGCAACGCAACACCGTCCGACAGGAGCAGTTATGTCAACGATAGACTTGACCGCAAGTAAGGAACTGTTGCGCGAGCCAGTTCTCGCGTCGGCGATCTCAAAGGCGTCGCACCGGCTGATGCCGATGCTCGTCATTCTCTACATCGTCTCGTTCCTCGACCGCACGAACGTCGGGTTCGCGGCGGATGCACTCGAGGTGGACCGCGGAGTATCCGCGGGTGCCTACGCCCTTGGCGCCGGCATCTTCTTCATTGGCTACGCGATATTCGAGATCCCCAGCAACCTGCTCCTGAACCGTGTCGGAGCGAAGTTCTGGCTCGCGCGGATCGCGATCACCTGGGGAATCGTCTCGGCGTGCTTCGCTTTCGTGCAGGGTCCGAACACATTCATAGCGTTACGGTTCCTGCTCGGCGTGACCGAGGCGGGCCTGTTCCCCGGAGTGATCATGTTCCTGGCGGCCTGGTTCCCAAACAAGGTGCGGGTCAAGATGTTCGCCATCTTCTATCTGGCACAGCCGGTCTCCCAGATGTTGGGGGCACCGCTGTCGGGTTGGCTGATCAACATCGGCGATCAGATGCCCGGTGTACACGGCTGGCAGATCATGTTCGCGGTCGAGGGACTGTTGGCCGTCGCGGCCGGGATCGCCGCCTTCGTCTTCCTCATCAACGGGCCGGAGCAGGCGAAGTTCCTCACCGACGCCGAGAGGAGCGCGTTGAAAGCGGTTATGGCCCAGGAGCACACCGTCAAGGAGCAGACGGGCCCCAGCGGCGTGTGGAATGCGATGAGGAACGGCAAGGTGTGGTACTTCACCACCATCTACTTCTGCATGCAGGTGGCGGTCTACGGCGTCACCTTCTACCTGCCCGCACAGGTGTCGGAACTCACCGGCACCAAGGTGGGTCTGAAAGTCGGCCTGCTGGTGGCTGTCCCGTGGTTCTTCGGCATCTTCGCGTGTTACTTGATCGGGCGGTCGGCGACCACCATGCAGCGACGACGCATTTGGGGCTCCTTGCTGTTCGTATCGACCGCGCTGTGCATCTTCGGGTCCGCCTGGGCGGGAACGTACCACCAGCCAGTGCTGGGGCTCATCTTCATAACCCTTGCGGTGTGCAGCTTCCTTGGCGTCGGTCCCATCGTCTGGTCCTATCCCGCGGCATTTCTGACCGGAGCCGCGGCCGCAGCGGGCATCGGCCTGATCAACTCCCTTGGCAACCTCGGCGGTTTCGTCGCACCCATTCTGCGTACCAAGGTCAATGCCATCGTCAACGACGCGGCGGGCTCGGCAGGCATCTACGCACTCGGCGTACTGCCCCTGGTTGCCGCGGCGATGATGTTCTACACCCGCAGGTTCCGCGTCAAGGCTGACGAACTACTCGACTAGCACGCCGGCGGCAACGCCTCTTCCAGAACCTCTTCACGAAAACCTGCAGGGAGTGCACCTATGACGATTTCCGATATCGAACCGCTGACACGGGAGAATTGGCCCATCGCCGCGGCGATGATCAACTTCCCGTCGGTGCTTCCGGATGGAACGACGACACAGGACCAGAGCGCTGAGGGATGGGCCGCCACGCTCGAGCAAGTCGCCGACGCCGGATTCACCGAGGTGGACCCCACCGATTCCTGGATTCGGCTCGCAGACCTCAGCCCCGAACGGCTGCAGGAGTTCCAGGACGTCGTGAAGAGCGTCGGCCTGACGATGCCCGCGATCTCCACGGCGCGGCGCAGCGTCGTCGATCCGGACTTCGGCGAGGACTACCTGATGTACGGGCATCGGGTCATCGACACCGCCGTGGCCATCGGCGCCACCGTGGCGTCCTTCGGCTTCTTCCGTGCCCTGACGCCTGCGCAACGGGATGCGCTGTGGTTCTGGACCGTTCAGGGACCGGTCGACTCCAACGAACCCGCCGCCTGGCAGCTCGCGGTTGACCGCACCCGCGAACTGGGCAAGCACGCCGCGGAGGTCGGGATCGCCGTGTCGCTGGAGATGTATGAGGACACCTACCTCGGCTCGGCGGACAGTTCAGTGCGCTTCGTCCGCGACGTGGACCATCCCGCCGTCGGTCTCAACCCAGACCTAGGCAACCTGCAGCGCCTGCATCGACCCGTCGAGCGTTGGGAGGTGATGGCCGAGAAGACGCTTCCGTACGTGAACTACTGGCACGTCAAGAACTACTTCCGCACCGAGGACGGCACCAGCGGAACAGTCGTCACCGCGCCCGCCCCATTGGAGCTGGGGGTCATCAACTATCGCAAGGCGGTGCAGATGGCCATCGACGGCGGCTTCAAGGGTGCCTTCTGCACCGAGCACTACGGCGGCGACGGGCTCAGCGTCAGTGCGACCAACCGTGAGTACCTGCGGCGAATACTGCCCAAGACCGCGCCGCGTGCGTGATCGGCGTCAGCGCGCGCTCCAACCGCCGTCCATCGTGTAGGACGCTCCGGTGACCATGCCGGCGCTCGGCGACGCCAGCCAGCCCACCAGGGCCGCGACCTCCTCGGGTTCCACCAGTCGTTTGATCGCGCTCTCGGACAGCAGGATCGTCTCGACGACCTCCGGTTCGGGGACACCATGGGTGCGGGCTTGGTCGGCGATCTGCTTGGCCACCAACGGGGTTCGCACGTAGCCCGGGTTGACGCAGTTGCTGGTGACTCCGTGCGGGCCGCCTTCGAGCGCGGTCACCTTGGACAGCCCCTCAAGGCCGTGCTTGGCGGTCACGTAGGCCACCTTGTATTCGGAGGCCCGAATGCCGTGCACCGACGAGACGTTGACGATCCGGCCGAACCGCTGCGCGAACATGTGCGGCAGTGCCGCGCGGATCAACAAGAACGGTGCCTCGACCATCAACGCGAGCATCGACCGGAAGCGTTGCGGGCTGAACTCGGTGATCGGGGCGACCGTCTGCACGCCCGCATTGTTGACCAGGACATCGGTCTGCAGCACCAGATCCTCCAGCGCTACGACATCGAGAAGGTCGATGGCCCAGGCACTTCCACCAACCTCGTCGGCGAGCGCCTTGGCTGCCACGTCGTCGACGTCCGCGACGACGACGGTGGCACCGCGGCCCGCGAGTTCCCGCACGCACGCCGCGCCGATACCGCTCGCACCGCCCGTGACCAAGGCAGTGCGGCCCGCCAGGTCGGTCATCCCACCGCGGCCTGACGCTGTCCGGCCATCTCGTCGGCGTCGGTGACGTCGAGCGACGTCAGGTCGATGCCCTTGGTCTCACGGGTGAACAGCACCGCGACGAGGGTGATGGCACACGCCGCCGCCAGGTACACCGCGATCGGCACCGACGAGTCGTAGACCTCCAGCAGCTTCACCGCGATGATCGGCGCCAGCGAGCCCGCCACGATCGAGGTGACCTGATAGCCAAGGGACACACCGGAATACCGCATCCGGGTCGGGAACATCTCTGCCATGATCGCCGGCTGCGGCGCGTACATGAGGGCGTGGATCATCAGGCCGAGGGTCACCGACGCCGTGATGACGACGTAGTTGCCGCTGTTCATCATCGGGAAGGCGAAGAAACCCCAACTGGCACCGAGTACGGCCCCCACGAAGTACACCGGCCGCCTGCCGTAACGGTCGGCGAGCCTGCCCACCAACGGGATCACCGCGAAGTGCACCGCGTGGGCGACCAGCAGATACCAGAGGATCGAGCTGGTGTTGGCGCCCACCTGCACCTTCAGATACGTGATGGAGAACGTCACCACCAGGTAGTACATGATGTTCTCACCGAACCGCAGACCCATCGCGGTGAACACCCCACGCGGGTAGCGCTTGAGCACCTCGATCACGCTGAACGACGTCGCCTTGATCTGCTCGGCCTCTCGTTGTGCCGCAACGAAGATCGGGGCATCGGTGACCTTGGTCCGGATGTAGTACCCGACGAGTACCACCACCGCGGACAGCCAGAACGCGACACGCCAACCCCATGACAGGAACGAGTCGGCGGACAGCGTCCCGGTCAGCACCAGAAGGACCACCGTGGCGAGCATGTTGCCCGCGGGCACACCGGCCTGCGGCCAGCTGGCCCAGAAACCGCGCTCCTCCTTGGGGCTGTGCTCGGCCACCAGCAGTACGGCGCCACCCCACTCGCCTCCGACGGCGAAGCCCTGGATGAAGCGCAACACGACGAGCAGTGCCGGCGCCCAGTAGCCGATCTGCCCGAACGTCGGCAGGCAGCCCATCAGGAAGGTGGCCGCGCCCACGAGCAACAGCGAGAACTGCAGCAGCTTCTTGCGCCCGTACTTGTCGCCGTAGTGCCCGAACACGATGCCGCCGAGCGGTCGCGCGGCAAAGCCGACGGCATAGGTGACGAATGCCGCGAGGATCGCGTCGAGTTCACTGGTGCCCGCCGAGAAGAACACCTTGCTGAAGACCAGGGTCGCCGCGGTGCCGTAGAGGAAGAACTCGTACCACTCCACGACGGTGCCTGCCATCGAGGCAGCGACCACCCGCCGCAAACCCGTGGGTGTACTCATCGCCAAGCTCCTTCACCGATTGTGATGCCCGCCACAGCCCGTCGAGTATCGATGCAGGTTCCCTGCGGCCGCAATGGCCAAACCTGCAGGACCGATCTGCAAAAATGCATACGTGGCCCAGGCGAATCGACTCAGCGCCGACGACCTGCTGGTCCTGCTCGCGGTCGGCCGATCCGGCCGCTACGTGACCGCCGCCGAGGAACTCGGCATCAACCACACCACCATCTCCCGCCGCATCGCCGCACTGGAACGGTCCATCGGCGGCAGGCTGCTCGCCAAGGTGGCCGGCGGCTGGGAGCTGACCGACCTCGGCCGCGAGGCGCTGTCGGCCGCCGAGGCCGTGGAATCCGCGATGCGCTCCCTTTCCGCGGATTCGGCGGATGGACGTGCGCTCGAGGGTGTCGTCAGGATGTCGGCGACGGACGGCTTCAGCGCCTACGTTGCTGCGCCCGCCGCGGCCGCAGTGCAGAGGCGCCACCCGAAGGTCGCCGTCGAGATCGTCACCGTCACCCGGCGCGCGACCCAGCAGCGATCGGGCCTCGACATCGAGGTGGTGGTCGGCGAACCCCAGGTGCATCGCGCGGAAGCCATCCGGCTCGGCGATTACCGCTTGGGCCTGTACGGTTCCTCCTACTATCTCGCCGAGCACGGCATCCCCGCGTCGCGCAGCGACCTGGCCGGCCACCCGGTGGTCTACTTCATCGACTCGATGCTGCAGGTCGACGATCTCGACCTGGCCCGCAGCTTCGCGCCGACCATGCGGGAGTCCGTCACCTCCACGAACGTCTTCGTGCACGTCGAGGCGACGAGGGCGTCTGCCGGGCTTGGCCTGCTTCCGTGCTTCATGGCCGACCGGCACGACGACTTGATCCGGGTGCTGCCCGACGCGGTCGCGATTCAGTTGACCTACTGGCTGGTGACGCGGCCGGACACGTTGCGCAGGCCCGAGGTGTCCGCCGTCGTCGCGGCGATCCGCGCTCGGATGGAGGAGCAGCGGGACGTACTGATGGGCACACCATGAGCGGATCTCTTGCGCGGACGCGGGTTCACCTGGTGCAGTCGGAGCATGCCATTCCTGGACACCGATGACGGCAAGGCCTACTACCGGCACTGGGCAGCCGCCACGCCCCGTGCCGCGGTGATCTTCCTGCACGGCTTCGGTGAGCACACCGGCGTCTACCACCGGTACGGCTTTGCGCTCAACGCCGCCGGCGTCGACCTGTACGCCGTCGATCAGTTCGGACATGGGCTGAGCCCTGGTCCGCGCGGCGACTTCGGCTCGATCGAGGCCAGCATCGGGCTTGCCGACCAACTCGCAGGCCTGGCCCAGATCGACAATCCTGGTATTCCGCTTGTCGTGCAGGGCCATTCGTTCGGGTCGGTGGTCGCGCTGTCGCGACTGATCGCGGGGCCCGATCCGTACCGCGCAGGCGTGATCTCCGGTGCACCGCTGGTGCCCATCGCCGGATTGCTCGACTCAGACACCTCATTCGACCTCGACCCGAGTTGGTTGTCGGCCGATCCGTTCTACCTGGACTCACTGGAGAACGATCCGCTGGCCTTCGTCGATGCCGACAGCGTGTCACTGGCCCGCGAGCTGGACCGTGCGTGGGACCGGTTCGGCGCTGAGCTGCCCACGCTGAACGTGCCGACGCTGGCTGTGCACGGCAGCGACGACCCGATCGCCGACATCGGCGCGGTGCGGGCATACGCCGAGCAGATCGAACCGCTACGGCTCGAGGAGATCCCAGGCGGCCGCCACGACATCCTCAACGACGTCACGCACCAAGCGGTCTCGGACACGATCATCGAGTTCGTCCTCGGGGTCGCGTCGTCGTGACGGCCAGGGCGAGGCGCCGCGCGCCTCCTCCCCCGGTTCAGCGCTGTGGGGTGACTACGTGCTGACCCAGACCAACCCGCAGACCGGCGAGGTGTACCCGCCAACCACCTACAGCGGGAACACCCGCTGCCTGCGCACCGGTGAGCACTGCCTGAGCTATCTCGTCGAGCCCAACTCCACGGCCCTGCTGGTGCCGACCTTCGCCGACGACAAGTGGACGTCGACCAGCGCGCCCGATGATTCGCCGTGCGACGACGGCGCGCCAAGTACGTCGGTGCTGACGGGAGAATTCGTTCTGCCACAACCGGTTCCGGACCCGATCACGGGGCTGACGGGCACCCAGCGCACCGTGCGGACGGGGGCGTGCCCCGGCGAGACGACACTTGACGTTCGACTCGAACGCACGGGTGACGGACCGGGCCGTTGAGTAGGGTGATCCTGCCGCGCCATTGCCCGAGCCGCCGGACGTCTGCGCGAACGAGTGTACTCAGAGCCAGGTATCGGCGGTGGTGGTGGTGATGAACGCCTCGAGGTCGTCACGCCACTGCGCGGGTGTGGTCTTGTCCGGCTCGATGCCGGTGTACTCACCACGGTAGAACAGCAGCGGCCGTGGCTTCTTCTTGGGGATCTCGGACAGCGAGTGCACGGCCCCGAAGACCACGAAGTGATCGCCACCGTCGTGCACCGAGTCCACCGCGCAGTCGATGTGCGCGAGCGTCCCGTCGATCACCGGTGAGCCGAGAGCCGAAGGACTCCAGTCGATTCCGGCGAACTTGTCGGGCTCCTTGGAGCCGAACCGAGCGGAGACGTCCTTCTGGTTCTCGTGCAGGACGTTCACGCAGAACTTGCCGCTGGCCTCGATCGCCTGCCACGACCGTGACACCTTGGTCGGGCAGAACAACACCAGCGGCGGATCCAACGAGAGCGCCGCGAACGACTGGCACGCGAAGCCGATCGGCTGGGCGCCCGTAGCACTTTCAGACATCGAAGTGATGATGGTGATGCCCGTGCAGAACTGGCCAAGCACGTGGCGGAACGTGCGCGGGTCGATCGGCTCAGACATGCCAGGCTACTTGAAGCCGATGGTGAAGTCGTGACCCCACAGACTAACCGCGGTGCTCTCCCGCGCGACCCAGTCGTCGTCGGCGACTTCGAGTCCTTCACAACCGAATTCGATGTCGAAGCCCCCGGGGGTCTTCATGTAGAACGACAGCATCTTGTCGTTGACGTGGCGCCCGAGCGACGCCGACATCGGCACCTTGCGCCGCAGCGCGCGGTCGAGGCACAGGCCAACGTCGTCGGCCTCCCCCACCTCCAGCATCAGATGCACGATGCCACTTGGCGTCTCACCCGGCATGAACGCAAGGCTGTGATGGCGCGGGTTGACGCCGAAGAAGCGCAGCCACGCAGGAGGCCCGTCGGCAGGCCTGCCGACGAGCTGCGGTGGCAGCCGCATCGAGTCGCGCAGCCTGAAGCCGAGCACGTCGCGGTAGAAGTGCAGCGACTCCGCGTCGTCCTTCGTGGTGAGAACCACGTGGCCGAGACCCTGCTCCTCGGTGACGAACTTGTGCCCGTACGGGCTGACCACGCGCCGGTGTTCGAGCGCGGCACCGTGAAACACCTCGAGGGTGTTGCCCGACGGGTCGTCGAACCTGATCATCTCGTCGACGCGGCGTTCGGCCAGCTCGGCGGCCGTGGCCTCCTTGTAAGGAGTTCCCTCTACGTCGAGGCGCTTGCGGATGTCTTGCAATTCCGCGGCATTGGCCGTCTCCCAGCCGGACTGGATCAGGCGGTCGTGTTCACCCGGGACGATGATCAGCCGGGCAGGGAACTCGTCCATGCGCAGGTATAGCGCACCGTCGGTGGTGCCCTTGCCCTCGACCATGCCGAGCACCTTGAGGCCGTACTCGCGCCAGGCCCCCACGTCGGTGGCCTCGATGCGCAGGTAACCAAGGGACTTCATGCTCACGATCTACGCCCCCTTTGATCCGCTCAGGAAATCAACGGTCAGTTTGTTGAACTCTGCGAACTTCTCCAGCTGTGCCCAGTGCCCACACTGCCCGAAGACGTGGAGTTGCACACGGGGAATCTGCTTGAGTGCCACCAGGGCGCCGTCGAGCGGATTGACCCGATCTTCCCGACCCCAGATCAGCAGCACCGGCTGACGCAGCTTGTACACCTCGCGCCACATCATGCCGAGCTCGAAGTCGGGGCCTGCGAACGACTTTCCCATCGCCTTGGCGGCGGCGAGCGACTCGGGCTGGCTGGCGATGGCGAACCGCTCGTCGATCAGCTCTGGCGTGATGAGGCTCTGGTCGAAGACCATGATGCGCAGGAACTTCTCCATGTTCTCGCGCGTGGGGTCGACGGTGAACCTACCGAGCAGCTTGACGCCTTCGGTCGGGTCCGGCGCGAACAGGTTCACGCTCAGCCCGCCGGGGCCCATCAGCACCAGCCGACCCGCCCGCTTCGGGTTGTCGAGGGCGAACCGCACCGCGGTGCCGCCACCCAGCGAATTACCCACCAGCGCAGCGCGTTCGATGCCGAGATGGTCGAACAGGCTCAACAGCGCGTTGGCGCTGTAGCGGTTGTACTGCTCGTGCTCGGTGTGCTTGTCGGAGTGCCCGTAGCCGGGTTGATCGACCGCGAGCACGTGAAAGTGCTGCGCCAGCACCGCGATGTTGCGGGAGAAGTTCGACCAGCTCGAAGCGCCGGGACCACCACCGTGTAGCAGCACCACGGTCTCCGCGTTGCCAACACCCGCTTCGTGGTAGTGCAGGCGCATGTCACGGGCTTCTCCCGTCGCATCGCTCGCCCCGATGCGGACCTGCGCGTGGCGCGAGGTGGATTCGAACGTCACCGATTCTTCGGACGTCGACAAGGACTGAGTCATCAGACCATCGTGTCCTGCGGCGGCAACCCGAACTCGTTGTTGCCGAAGATCAGGTAGGCGCGCTCGGGCTCGTTGGCGGCGTGTACGCGCCCGGCATGGGCATCGCGCCAGAACCGTTGCACCGGTGCGTCGTTGTTCAGTGCGGTGGCGCCCGACGCCTCGAAGAGCCGATCGACCGATGCGATCGAACGGGCCGTGGCACGCACCTGGTCGCGACGAGCGCGGGCACGCAGCTCGAACGGAATCTCCTTGCCGGCCTTGAGCAACGCGTACTCGTCGCTGACATTGCCGATCAGCTGACGCCACGCGGCGTCGATGTCACTGGCCGCCTCCGCGATGCGGACCTTCGCGAACGGGTCGTCCTTGGACTTCTCCCCCGCGAACGCAGCGCGCACCCGCTTGCCCTGGTGCTCGACGTGGGCGGCGTAGGCGCCGTAGGCCATGCCGACGATCGGTGCCGAGATGGTGGTCGGGTGAACGGTGCCCCACGGCATCTTGTACACCGGGTCGGTGTTGTTCTGCAGGCCACCGGCGGTGCGGTCGTTCATCGACTTGTAGGACAGGAAGCGATGCGACGGCACGAACACGTCCTTGACCACCACCGTGTTGCTGCCGGTGCCGCGAAGGCCGACCACGTGCCAGACGTCGTCGATGCGGTACTCGGTGCGGGGGATCAGAAAGCTGCCGAAGTCGACGGGTCTGCCGTCCTTGATGACCGGGCCACCGAGGAAGGCCCAGGTGGCGTGATCGCAGCCCGACGACCAGTTCCAGGAGCCGCTGACGAGGTAGCCACCGTCGACCACGGTGCCCGCACCCATCGGGGCGTAGGACGACGAGATGCGGGTGGTCGGGTCGTCACCCCAGACCTCGTCCTGAGCCTTCTGGTCGAACAGCGCGAGGTGCCAGTTGTGCACGCCGAGGATCGAGGAAACCCAGCCGGTGGAGCCGCATGCGCTGCCCAAACGGCGCACCGCCTCGTAGAAGACGGCGGGGTCGCAGTGCAGGCCGCCCCACTGCTCGGGTTGCAGCAGTTTGAAGAAGCCGACCTCGTCGAGCTCGGCGACGGTCTCGTCGGGAAGCTTGCGCAGATCCTCGGTGGCCTGAGCCCGCTTGCTGATGAGCGGCAACAAATCATCGATGCCATCTAGGACGGACTGCACGTCACGTTGTTCAATGGACGTCACGGGTTTGCCTCCAGGTATTGCGGGGCTGATGCAGGAACTAATCAGAAGATTAGAACACGTTACGATTTGTGTCGAGTAAGGCAATCCCACGGTCGCTAGACCTGCGGAAGAGCATTTTTATAACGTGTTCTAGTTTCTAGGGCGCAAGCACGACGAAGGGAAGTACGCACTGTGACGGATGAGCCGCTCGGCAGCCACGTGCTGGAGCTGCAGGTGGCAGACGTCGTAGACGAGACCGCCGACGCGCGTTCACTGGTCTTCAAGGTTCCCGACGGACCAGGCGCCCTGCCCATCCCGGCCGACCGGCTGCGCTATGCGCCCGGACAGTTCCTCACCCTGCGGGTG
The DNA here is from genome assembly GCF_008329605.1 of Mycolicibacterium sp. P9-64. Taxonomy (GTDB): domain Bacteria; phylum Actinomycetota; class Actinomycetes; order Mycobacteriales; family Mycobacteriaceae; genus Mycobacterium. The sequence continues at coordinate 752,983 of NZ_NPKO01000002.1, read as the reverse complement.
CCAAGCGAGCGCACCGGCTCGGTGGCGCGTTGCTATTCGCTGTGCAGCTCGCCGTTCACCGATGGCTTGCTGACCGTCACGGTCAAGCGCACCGTCGACGGCTACGCATCGAACTGGCTCTGCGACAACGCCCACCCCGGCATGAAGATCCACGTGCTGGCGCCGTCGGGCACGTTCGTGCCCAAGACGCTGGACACCGACTTCCTACTGCTGGCCGCAGGTAGCGGCATTACCCCGATGATGGCGATCCTCAAGTCGGCGCTCTCCGAGGGCGGCGGCAAGGTGACGCTGATCTACGCCAACCGCGACGAGAAGTCGGTGATCTTCGCCGGGGCGCTTCGCGACCTCGCCGCCAAGTACCCCGACCGACTGACCGTCGTGCACTGGCTCGAGACCGTTCAGGGGCTGCCGACGGCAGTGGCGCTCGCCGGCTTGGTCGGGCAATACGTGGACCGCGACGCCTTCGTCTGCGGTCCCGGCCCGTTCATGGCGGGAGCCGAGGAGGCCCTCAAGGCGGCGGGTGCAGCACCGGAGCGAGTGCACATCGAGGTCTTCAAGTCGCTGGAATCCGACCCATTCGCAGCCGTGGTGATCGAAGAGGACGACAGCGACGAGGGTCCGGCGACGGCGGTCGTCACGCTCGACGGCGAGACCCACGAGGTCAGGTGGCCACGCAACGCCAAGCTGCTCGACGTGCTGCTCGACAAGGGCCTGGATGCCCCGTTCTCCTGCCGCGAGGGCCACTGCGGCGCATGCGCGGTGTTGGTCAAATCCGGCACCGTCGACATGCACGTCAACGACGTGCTCGAACAGTCCGATCTGGACGAGGGCTTGATCCTTGCCTGCCAATCCCACCCGACATCGGATTCGGTCGAAGTCACCTACGACGAATAATCGTCGGTCTAACCTGAGCCGGACCTGATAGAGGGAGCACCATGAAGCGGTTTGCCTGCTCTGCTGCGCTGATCTCGGCGACGTGGCTCGCGATGGCTCTCGTTGCGCCGACGGCCGTGTCGTCGGCCGCGGAGAACTCCGCCACCGCGTCGATCCCCATCGATGACGTGACCACGCTGGAGGTCCACACCAACGCCAAGTGCGTGAAGGCCGACGCCCAGTGCTACTTCACGTCGTCGGCGAACCTCCTCACGCCGGACGGCCCAACGGGCTTCCCCGCGCAGTTCTACGCCAAGCAGAACACCACGCTGCGATCGATGGACCGGCTGGTGTACCTGGATTCCGACTTCAATGCGCCCAACACCAGAATGTTCAAATCCGTTGGGCCAGTTGAGTTCAGCACCGTGTACTTCGACGGCGGACCGCCCGAGAAGTTCACCGTGGTCGGCAACACCCGTACCACCGACTGGAACACGGGCCAGCCCAAGACCGACGCCGACTACATCGTCTGCTCGTACATCCAGGTGGTGTACGCCAACGTCAACCTGACGTCGCCGACCGCCTGCGCACGGACGACGTACTAGCGCGGCAAGCCGAGGAGCCGTTCACCCGCCACGGTGAGCAGGATCTGCTCGGTGCCGCCCGCGATGGACAGGCACCTGGTGTTGAGGAAGTACCGCACGTCGGGCGAGTCGACGATCCCGGATCCGGCGTAGGACTCCATGATGTTCTCGGCAAGCGACTGCCGGTAACGCACGCCGATGAGCTTGCGCACGCTCGACGGCGCACCCGGATCATGGCCTCCCATGGCCATCTTCGCGATCAGCTGATCCAATAGTGAGCCCACCTGAGCCGCGACGATCAGCGTGCCGAGCTGGTCCAGTTCGGCTGCGTCGAGGTCACGCCCCTCGACGATCTCCAGCAGGTGCTCCATGCCCTTGTCCAGGGCGCCGCCGGACGCCATCGCGATCCGCTCGTTGGCCAGCGTGGTGCGAGCAAGCGGCCAGCCGCCGTTGACCTGACCGACGACCATCTCGTCGGGCACGAATACGTCGTCGAAGAACACCTCGTTGAACAGGTTGTCGCCGGTGATCTCGCGCAGCGGCCGGATGTCGATGCCCTCGGTCTTCATGTCGACGAGGAAGTACGTGATGCCCTTGTGTTTTGGAGCGTCCGGGTCGGTCCTGGCGAGGCACACGCCCCACTGCGCCCAGTCGGCCCGCGACGTCCACACCTTCTGCCCGGTGAGCAGCCAACCCGACTTTCCGTTGCTCCTCGCGTCCGCACCCTCGGTGCGAACGGCTTTCATCCGCAGTGAGGCCAGATCGGAGCCTGCGCCGGGCTCGCTGAACAGCTGGCACCAGAACACCTCGCCGGTCAACGTCGGCGGCACGAAGCGTTCGATCTGTTCGGGTGTTCCGTGCTCGAGAATCGTTGGGGCAGCCCACCATCCGATGACCAGGTCGGGGCGTGCCACACCCGCCGCGGCGAGTTCCTGGTCGATCACCAGCTGCTCGGCGGGGGTGGCGGCACGCCCGTACGGCTTCGGCCAGTGCGGCGCCAGCAGGCCCGTCTCCGCGAGCGCCACCCGCCACTTGTCCTCGGTGAGGGCGGCGATGTCGGCGACCGTCGCCGCGATCTCGGGCCGAATGTCCTCGGCGCCAACGACGTCGACGTGCAGCTGTCTACGCACGCCCGCCCTGGTCAGCTCCGCACTGCGCCGCAACCAATGCGACTTGCCGCCGAGGAACTGAGCAAGCGCGTAGGCCCGGCGCATGTACAGATGCGCGTCGTGTTCCCAGGTGATGCCGATGCCGCCGAGCACCTGGATGCAGTCGCGCGCGTTGACCTTGGCCGCTTCGATGCCGATGGTCGCGGCCACCGCGACGGCGATCGACAACTGCTCTTCGTCCTTGTCGGCGACCGCAGCCGCCGCATCTGCAGCGGCGACCCGGACCTGCTCGGAACGCAGCAGCATCTCGGCGCACATGTGCTTGACCGCCTGGAAGCTGCCGATCGGCTTGCCGAACTGCTCACGCACCTTGGCGTACTCGGTCGCCGTCTCGAGCATCCAGCGCGCCAGCCCCGCGGCCTCGGCGGCCAGCACCGTGGCGGTCAGGTCGACGAAGCGCTGATACGGCAGATCGAGCACCGCGGCGGGCGCCGACGTCAGCGTGACACGCGCCAGCGGGCGGGAGAAGTCGGTGGCCGTCAGCGCCTCGACGGCGACACCGTCGGCGGTGGCGTCGACGAGGACCCACGTGTCTCCTGCTGGAAGGATCAACAGACCGTCGGCCAACCCACCAAGCACGAACTCGGCGGTGCCCGTCGCGGTGTCCGACTCGAACGCGATGTCGGACACCAGCGCGACGCCTGCAGTCCGTTCACCGGAGGCCAGCGCTTCGAGGAGAGTCTCGTCGGTGACGACCAGGGTGGCCAGCGCCGTCGTCGCGACCGGACCGGGCACCAACGCCGCGGCGGCCTCGTCGATCATCAGGCAGAGGTCTTCGACGCTGCCGCCTGCACCTCCCAATTCCTCGGGGATCGCGACACCGAAGATCCCCAGCTGTGCCAGGCCCTGGTACGGGGCCCGCCACGCATCGGGGTCGCCTTGCTCGACCGCACGGGCGGCCGAAATCGAGTCCGAAGACGCGGCCCAGCTACGGACCATGTCGCGCACGGCAAACTCTTCGTCAGTGACGGTCGCGGACGCAACGGGCATCTCCGGCCTCCTAGCCTTGGGCGAGAACGCGATGCTTCTCACTAGAACGTGTTCTAATGGTGCCAGCGTTCGAACGTCAAGTCGAACGCCATTACAGCAGGACATCTAGGTGTCCCGGGGGCACGGAGGTGGGAAATCAGAGATCGGCATGCGTATCGTTTTCACCCAGTGCGCAATCTGAAGGAGCTGACCGCCGCATGTCCGGGTCTTCTCAACCATCAGTTACCAATCCGGGTTCGGGGTCCGATTCGACCTCCAGCCCGCGTCGGGTGACGAACGTGGCCGTTCTTGCCGAGTCCGAGCTCGGATCCGAGGCGCAACGCGAACGCCGCAAGCGGATTCTCGACGCCACCCTCGCCATCGCGTCCAAGGGCGGCTACGAAGCAGTTCAGATGCGTGCCGTGGCCGAACGCGCAGACGTCGCCGTTGGCACGCTGTACCGCTACTTTCCATCGAAGGTGCACCTGCTGGTCTCCGCGCTCGGCCGGGAGTTCGAGCGCATCGACGCCAAGACCGACCGTGCCTCCCTCTCCGGCGGCACCCCGTATCAGCGCCTCAACATCATGGTCAGCAAGCTCAACCGCTCCATGCAGCGCAACCCGCTGCTGACCGAGGCCATGACGCGGGCGTTCGTGTTCGCCGATGCCTCCGCGGCCGGTGAGGTTGATCACGTCGGCAAGCTGATGGACTCGATGTTCGCCCGCGCCATGAGCGAGGGCGAGCCGACCGAGGACCAGTTCCACATCGCCCGCGTGATCTCCGACGTGTGGCTGTCGAACCTGCTTGCCTGGCTAACTCGGCGAGCGTCGGCCACCGACGTCAGCAAGCGCCTGGACCTCGCGGTCCGGCTGCTCATCGGCGATGGGGAACACCCTAAGATTTGACCGGTGCTCCTCCCGGTAGATCTCGTCAGCGCGCTCGACCGTGTCGCCGCGACGCCGCGCCTGCTCGTCACATCTGACTTCGACGGCACCCTCGCACCGATCGTCTCCAACCCCGCTGACGCCCGTCCGCTGCCTGCTGCTGCCGAAGCATTGCTCGCGCTGGCAGCGCTACCGTCCACCACCGCCGCGCTGGTCTCGGGGCGCGCGCTGAGCACTCTGCGCGAGTTGTCGTCGATGCCGCCGTCGGTGCATCTGGTGGGAAGTCACGGCGCCGAGTTCGACACCGGCGGGCAGGAGCGAAGCGACTCGGGGAATGTGCCCGGGTTTGCGCACGACATCGACCACGGACTGCTGGACCGGATCATCGCCGAGCTGACCGCGATCGCCGCGAACCGGCCGGGCGTGACCGTCGAGCCCAAGCCGGCCAGTGTCGCGCTGCACGTGCGCAATGCCAGCGCGGCCGACGGCGCAGCCGCGCTGGACGCCGCACGGGAGGCCGCACGGGCGTGGGACGCCGAGATCACCGCGGGCAAGGCAGTGCTGGAGTTCGCGGTCATCTCGACAGACAAGGGCGAGGCCATCGACATCCTGCGCGACCGCGACGCGGCCACCGCCGTGGTGTACTTCGGCGACGACGTCACCGACGAGAAGGCCTTCCGGCGGATGCGCGACTCAGACGTCGGGGTCAAGGTCGGGCCGGGCGACACGTTGGCGGGGTACCGCGTTGAGTCCCCGCAGGACGTCGCCGACGCACTCGCCTACCTGTTGCAGCGGCGCGGCTAAACCGGGCCAGACGTCCTGCCGCGCACCACTTCGGTGTCGAGCACCTCGATCTCGGGGAGACCGGATCGCGGCGGGTTGTGCAGCAGACGTCCTGCGCGCCTGCCCTTCTCCACGCTTGGCTGCTTCACCGTCGTCAGCCCGCGTGCCAACGCGTCGGGGATGCCGTCGAATCCCGTCACGGTCATCTGGCCGGGCACGTAGATGCCGCGCGCCCGGAGATAGTCCATCGCCGAGAGCGCCAGCACGTCGGCGGTGCACATCAGCGCCGTGATTCGCGGATTGGCGTCGAGGGCCACTTCTGCGGCGGCACCGCCCGACGTCGGCAGGTGCTCGTAGCTCTCCACCACCGTCAGGGATTCCGGATCCAGCCCGGCATCGCGCATCGCGTCGTGGACGCCGTTGATGCGCTCGCGCTGCACGTGGAAGTGCGGGCTGTCGACCCGCTCCCGATCAGCCACCGCTGGGCCTGCGTCACCGTGCGGCCAGATCCGCCCGAGCCGCATCGTCAACAGCCCGATCTCGCGGTGCCCGAGGCCCACCACGTGCTCGGCCATCGCACGCATCGCCGCGCGGTCGTCGATGCCGACCCGGGATGCCCCCGGCAGATCCTTGGGCTGGTCGACGACCACCGTCGGCAGGGCGCGCTGTGCCACCACGGGCAGATACGGGTCGTCGTCGGAGGCGGCGTACACGACGAAGCCGTCGACGCCTGCCGACAGGACGGCCGCAGTGCCGTGATCAAGGGTGCGGTTGGGCCCGACGGCAACGAGGAGCAGACCCTGCCCGACCTCCTCACACGACTCGGCGAGACCGGCGACGAAGTCCATCGCGGCAGGATCGCTGAACGAGTAGTTGAGCGGCTGGGTGATCACCAGGCCGACGGCGCCCGCCCTGCGGGTGCGCAGCGAGCGCGCCACCGGGTCCGGCCCTGCGTACCCCAGCCGCTTGGCGGTGGCGAGCACGCGGTCGCGCAGATCGGCCGAGAGTTGGTCCGGCCTGTTGTAGGCGTTGGAGATCGTGGTGCGCGAAACCTGGAGTTCCGCGGCCAACGAGGCCAGGGTCGCCCTACGCCGCGGGGCAGGTCCTCTGGACATGCTCCGTCACGTTAGCCGATCAAACCGATACTGCCCGGTAACCGGGTATCACACGCCGCGCCTACGCCCGAATGACGTGGTGCCGTTGCGTCGCAGCATCGCGATCGTGGTGGCGATGCGCCCGCGCTCGAGATCGGGTTCGAGGCCCGCGCCGACGCGATGCAATTGGTCCGTGTGCCAGGAGAGTTCGAGAAGGCCGTCGAACGATTTGATGTCGATGAGCCGCCCGAGCACACCGCGCATTCCGGCACGCACCTGATGTTGGGTGAGCGTCTCGGCGCGACCGGCAAGGATCACGTCGGCGGCGTCGGTCGTCGTCGCGGTCGGCCTGCCGAGACCGACGACGTCACACTCGCCGTCGGCCACGGCGTCGTGCATCGCAGCGCGGGAACGGAATCCGCCGGTGACCGCAAGCGGGATGTCGCCGGCCAGGCTGCGCACCGTGCGCGCGTACTCGAGGAAGTAGGCCTCGCGTGCGCGGGTGCTGTCTGCGGCGTTGCCCATCATGGCGGGCTGTTCGTAACTGCCGCCGCTGACCTCGATCAGGTCGATGCCCTCAGTCGCCAATGCCGCCACCACGGAACGGGATTCGTCCTCGGAGAATCCGCCGCGCTGGAAGTCGGCCGAGTTCAGCTTGATGCCCACCGCGAAGCTCGGCGTGACCCTGGAACGGATGCGGCGCACGACTTCGAGCAGGAAGCGCATCCTCCGCTCGGGGTCGCCGCCCCACTCGTCGTCGCGCTGGTTCGACAGCGGCGACAGGAACTGCGCGACCAGATAGCCGTGGGCGCCGTGGATCTGCACGCCGTCGAAGCCCGCCGTCTCGCATACCGCCGCCGTCGTCGCAAAACGCTCGATGATGTCTTCGATCTCGTTCGACGTCAGCCCACGGGGCTTGGTCGCACCGGGGAAGTTCAGTGCCACCGGGCTCGGTGCGACGGGGGTGTGGCCAAGCGCGAGCGGGTTCGACTGGCGCCCTGGATGATTGATCTGCACCAGGATCGGGACGCCCGCATCCTTGGTGGTCTTGGCCCAGCGCGACAGCGCGTCGAGGTCGCGCTCGTCCTCGATGACGACGTTGCCGGGCTCGCCGAGCTGGGTGCGATCGACCATGACGTTGCCGGTGACGATCAGGCCGTACCCGCCGCGACTCCAACTGGTGTAGAGCCGCTCGAGTCGCTCGTCGGGGGCATTGCGCTTGTCGCCGAGCCCCTCGCTCAGTGCCGATTTCATGATCCGGTTCGGCAGCACCAGGCCACAGGGCAGTTTCACGGGGTCGTGCAGTTCGGTCACGGGACTTTCCTTTCAGGGACGCCGCGCGGATGCCGCCATCGACATGCGATAACGAAGTTATCGGGTAATATAACGAAGTTATACAAACGCAGCAAGGGAGACGTGGAGCAATGCCGGACGGTGTGCCCGAGCGGCTCGTCGACGCGGCCATCCGCCTTCTGGCCGAACAGGGGCCGTCAGCCATCAAGGCACGTACGGTGGCCGCGGCTACCGGGCTGTCCACGATGGCGGTCTACAGCCACTTCGGCGGAATCCCCGAGCTCACCACTGCCGTCATCGAACGGGGCTTCAAGGATCTCGATGCGGCGTTTCGCCGGCTACCGGTGACCGACGACCCCATGGCGGATCTCGCCCTTCAGGCGCTGACGTGCCGGCGGGTCGCCCACGACAACCCTCACCTGTACGACCTGATGTTCGGCCTTTCGACACGGGGAACCTACCGGCAGCAGACCGAATCCGCCTGTGCAAGTGGGCGTTCGCACGCCTTCCTGGACGCCTACACCCAGGTCCTCGAGGCGTGCGCTCGGCTGGTGAACAGCGGTCGGATCAGAGAACAGGACCCGTCGCGCGTCGCGGCCCAGTTGTGGAGCTTCGCGCATGGCTTCATCACCCTCGAACTCGCGGAGACGTTCGTCGGGTGCGACGATCCGGTGAAGGAGATCTTGCTGGCCCTCGGAGTGAATGTCTTCGTCGGGCTTGGTGATACGCGTGAGAGCGCCGAGGCCTCACACGAGGCGGCAGCCTTGGCCTTCGCCGCCCTGCCCGATAGGTAAACCCATCGGTATACTTCGAGCATGAATACCCAGGGCGGCCGCGGCGCACGCCAACGCATCCTCGACACCGCAACCAAGCTGTTCTATCGCGAAGGCATCAACGCGACCGGCGTCGAGCGACTTGCCAGCGAGGCATCGGTATCGAAACGGACGCTCTACCAACACTTCCCGAGCAAGACCGCCGTAGTCGAAGAGTATCTTCGGGCCATTCAGCACGGCGTCGGAGACCCCATTTCGCCCGGACCGGACGCCGACCAACGAACACCCCGCGATCGGATCCTCGCGCTTTTCGACGCTCCGCGTGGGCCGTTGCGCGGCTGCCCCTTCCACAACGCCGCCGTCGAGGCCGCCGACGCCATGCCCGAGGTCAAGGACATCGTCCACGCCCACAAGCGCAGCTTCGTCACCAGCCTTGCAAAGTTGACCAAGCAGGCTGGCGCCAGCGACCCGAGGCAGCTGGCCAACCAGCTCGCCGTGCTCCACGAGGGCGCTGCCGCGCTGTCGACGTCGCTCGCCGACCGCACCCCATGGACACACGCCCGCAAGGCCGCAGAGACGCTTCTCGACCAGGCCACCGGCTGAAGTAGACCGATCGGTTTACTACATCGGCTTCAGCTGTTACAGTCGGCCTTGCATGTACACCGAACGGTTTACCTCAAGGAGAATGCCATGACTTCGCTCGCCGGTCAGACTGTGCTCGTCACCGGAGCCAACCGCGGGATGGGCCGCGAGTACGTCACCCAGCTGCTCGACCGCGGCGTCACCAAGATCTACGCGGCGGCCCGTGACCCACAGACCATCGACGCAGAAGACCCACGCGTGGTGCCGCTGCAGCTGGACGTCACCGACGCCCGATCCGTCGCCGAGGCCGGAAGGACGGCGTCCGACGTCAGCGTTCTGATCAACAACGCGGGCATCGCGCACGCGGCTTCAGTACTCGACCCGGATACGTCCAAACTGCGTGCGGAGCTGGAGACCAACCTATTCGGTCCGCTCGCAACGGCATCCACGTTCGCCGATCGGATCGCCGAGAAGTCCGGTGCCATCGTGAACGTCGCATCGATCCTCGCGTGGGTGCCCGTCGGGGCGAGTTACGGGGTGTCGAAGGCCGCAGTGGCATACGCCACTGATTCGATGCGCCTCGAACTCGGCCCCCGCGGCGTGCAGGTCTTGGGCGTCTACGTGGGGCTGGTCGATACCGACATGGGCAAGTTCAGCGACGCCCCCAAGTCAGACCCCGCGGACGTGGTCCGTCAGGTGCTCGACGGGATCGAGTCCGGCGCCGACGAGGTGCTCGCCGACGAGAGCACCCGCAGCCTGCGCGCGAAGCTAGGCAAGCCGATTCGCGAGCGCGCCAACGCCTGACGCTCGGCCTACTCGGGGCCGACGGCCACCGGGAGTCCTGAATTGGAACTCCACTCCGACCAGGACCCCGGATAGAGCGCCGCGTCGACGCCGACTGAGGCGAGTGCGGCCAGCACCACCGACGCCGTGACGCCCGAGCCGCAGTAGACGCCATCGGCATCGCCCAACAGACGCACGAGGTCGGCGTCGGGCAGAAAGCGTCCGTCGTCTCCGAGCAGGCCCGTGCTCGGCGCGTTCCTGGCACCAGGAATGTGACCGCCCACCGCGTCCACGGGTTCGACCTCGCCGCGGAACCGTTCCGGCGCCCGCGCGTCGAGCAACCGTGCGCCGAGAGCCGCAGCGCCTTCGGCGTCCAGCGTCGGCAGCGCACCCGCGTACAAGTCGTCGTAGCCGACGACGACGTCGCCATGCTCCGGGGTGACGGTCCCGGACTCCAGTTCGCCGCCGGCGGCGATCCACGCGCTCAGCCCACCGTCGAGGATCCGCACGTCACGAAGGCCAGCGGCGGACAGCACCCACCATGCCCGCGAGGACCCCGCCCGGTTCCAGTCGTCGTACACGACGACTGGGGTGCCCTCGGTGATGCCCCAGCGCCGTCCGGCGGCCTCGATGCTGCGCCCGCTCGGCAGCGGATGTCGGCCGCGCCCGCTGAATTTGTGATCGCTGAGGTCGTCCTCGAGCGAGACGTAGACCGCGCCGGGAATGTGGCCGCCTTCATATGCGGCGCGCCCGTCGGGCTCACTGAGCTGCCAACGCACGTCGAGGATGGCCACCGGGGCGTCCGCAGCGAGCCGCTGCGCCAGCTCCGATGCGGTGATCAATACCGCTTCACGGGTCACCCAACAATCGTGCCATCTACTCTGACTCGCGTGGACGAGCACGCGTTCAGCACGGCCGAGCGGCAAGCCGTCTACCGGGTCATCGCGGAGCGGCGCGACATGCGACGGTTCGTGCCTGACGCGGCGGTGCCCGACGATGTCCTGGCCCGGCTGCTACAGGCCGCGCATGCCGCTCCCAGCGTCGGCCTGATGCAGCCGTGGCGGTTCATCCGCATCACCGATGCGGCGTTGCGCCTACGGATTCACGGGCTGGTCGACGAGGAGCGCCTGCAGACCGCGGACGCCCTTGGAGCGCGCAGCGACGAGTTCCTTGCCCTCAAGGTGGAGGGCATCCTCGAGTGCGCCGAACTGCTCGTCGTTGCGCTCGGCGAGGGCAGGCGCAGACACGTGTTCGGCCGTCGCACCCTTCCTCAGATGGACCTGGCATCGGTGTCCTGCGCCATCCAGAATCTGTGGCTGGCCGCACGCGCGGAAGGCCTCGGCGTCGGCTGGGTGTCGATCTTCGACCCAGTGCGGCTCGGACAGCTGCTCGGCATGCCCGACGACGCGGAGCCGGTGGCGATTCTGTGCGTCGGCCCGGTGCCCGAGTTCCCCGACCGGCCGGCGCTGGAGATCGACAGGTGGGTGTTCGGCCGTCCGCTGGCCGAGTTCGTCTCGGAGAACGGCTGGCCCACGACGACGGGCGGGCTCGTCTGATGCGCCTCAAACTGGGCCGCCCCGACCTTGCCGACTACGCGGGGTACTTCGACCAGCCGGCCGCCACCGCCGCGTCGCCGCTGACCGTCACGTGGGCCGGTGTCACCACGCTGCTGATCCACGATGGCGAGTCCGCGGTGATGACCGACGGCTTCTTCTCGCGGCCCGGCCTGCTGGCCGTCGGCACACGGGCGCTGTCGCCATCGCAGCCGAGGATCGACGGTTGCCTTGCCCGGCTCGGCGTGGATCGGCTCGACGCCGTGCTGCCGGTGCACACCCACTTCGATCACGCGATGGACTCGGCGGTGGTCGCCGACCGCACCGGTGCCACGATCGTCGGAGGGACGTCGGCGGCCCAAATCGGCCGCGGCGGTGGCCTTCCCGACCACCGGCTGGTGGTCGTCACGCCTGGGTCGCCGCTACCGTTCGGGTCGTTCGACGTGACGCTCGTCGAGGGCCATCACTGCCCGCCTGACCGCTTCCCCGGACCCATCACCTCCCCCGTCGTCCCACCGGTGAAGGCCGCCGCATACCAGTGCGGCGAGGCGTGGTCCATCCTGATCCACCACCGGCCCACCGATCGCCGGTTGCTGATCGTCGGCAGCGCGGGCTACGTTCCCGGCGCACTGGCCGGCCAGCGGGCCGACGTGGTGTATCTCGGCATCGGGCAACTCGGCCTCCAGCCGGAGTCCTACTTCGTCGACTACTGGGAGGAGGCCGTGCGTGCCGTCGGCCCGCGCCGCGTGGTGCTCATCCACTGGGACGACTTCTTCCGGCCACTATCCGCGCCGTTGCGCGCATTGCCCTACGCCGGCGACGACCTCGACGTGTCGATGCGGGTGCTGTCCCGGTTGGCCCGCGAAGATGGCCTGCCCCTTCACCTTCCGACGCTGTGGGAGCGCGCGGACCCGTGGTCGTTCAGCTGACGCGGTGGTAGGCGGGCGGCAGCGGCATGCCGAGCCCGGCCATCACATTGCGCAACCGCGTCGGATAGTCGGTGATGATGCCGTCGGCCCCCGCCGCGATCTGGGCGCGCATCACGTCGGCGTCGTTGATCGTCCACGGAATGACCTGCAGCCCAAGAGCATGAGCCCGGTCGATGAAGGCCTTGTCGGCGACAAGGGCGAAGTTCGGGTCCTTGGGCGTCAAACCGGTTGGTACCGAGTAGCCCGGCGAGAGGATGTTGGCGCCGACCATCGTTGCGCCGGCAATCGGGTCGCCGACGACGGCATTTCCCGTCGCTTCGCTCGCCCAAGAGGCGGGGTTCACCCCGGCCAACCACGGCGAGTCCGGAACCCAGGTGGTGTCATCCCACAAGGCCACCAACGGAATCGACGGTTCCGCCTGCCGCACCAATGGCAGCGATCGCCAATCGAAGCTCTGAATCTCGACCTTGTCGATCTTTCCCGCCGCCCTGATCGCGGGAAGGATCGTGTCGACGAATTCGGCTGGGGTGGCGGAGTTCCCAGGCTTGTCGGCCTCGATCTTCGTCTCGATGTTGTAGCGGACGTCCGCGCGGTAGGAGTCGGCGAGCTCGAACACCTCCGGGAGGGTGGCGATCTTGTTGTGCCGCACGACCTCGGCGTTGGGGAAGTCGGAAAGCAGCTTGCCGCAGTCCAGGGTACGGATCTGCGCGAAGGTGAGGTCGTGCACCAGTTTCCCGACGTACGGATATTGCGGGTCGCCGGGCAACGCGGGGCCGGTGTCGACGCACTTGGTAGGGTCGACCGTCGGGTCGTGCCAGACCAACGGCTGGTTGTCCTTCGTGAGGACGATGTCGAATTCCAGAGTGCTCACGCCGAGTTCGAGCGCTTTCGAGAAGGCCCGCAATGATTCCTCCGTGGTCTCCCCCCGGCCGCCACGGTGTGCCTGGAGGTCGAATGCCCCTGGCGCGGCGGGCGCCGCAGAAGGAACGGGACCGACGACACCCAGTACGGTCGCGGACGCAAGAAGCGCCATGAACGAGACGAACGGACGCGTGCGCATGGATCAGACGCTAGCCACCGCGCGTCGTCCTGCGCTGTCGAGGTCGGCCGGTCGACGGGGTCGTCATCGAATGTTCCTCTCGACGAAACCTTGGCAGGCGCTCGGATGAGCGCCACCGGTGTCGTCTCGATCGTGATGCTGGCCGTCGTCCTCGGCTTCGCCATGGCCCGACCGCGGGGCTGGCCGGAAGCCGTTGCGGCCGTGCCCGCGGCGGGCCTGCTCATCGCCATCGGTGCGATATCGCTGCACGACGCAACCGACGAGATCGACCGACTGCTACCGGTCGTCGGGTTTCTCGGCGCGGTGCTGGTACTGGCGAAGCTGTGCGATGACGAGGGCCTCTTCCATGCGGCCGGTGTGGCGATGGCGCGGACCAGTGCCGGCGATCCTCGGCGACTGCTGGTCATGGTCTTCGTCATCGCCGCGGCCGTCACCGCGATCTTGAGCCTGGACGCGACGGTGGTGTTGTTGACACCGGTCGTGCTGGCAACGGCACGCACGCTGTCGATTCCGGCACGGCCGCACGTCTACGCCACCGCGCACCTGGCCAACACGGCCTCGCTGCTGCTGCCGGTGTCCAACCTGACCAACCTGCTCGCCTTCACCGCGGCGGGCCTGTCCTTCGGACGATTCACCGCGGTCATGACGCTGCCGTGGCTGGCCGCGGTGATCGTCGAATTCTTCGTGCTGCGTTGGTTCTTCGCCAAGGAGCTCAAGCCCAAGGACGGCCCCAAGGAGCCGCCGCCGAAGCCCGAGGTGCCGATCTTCGTTCTCGTCGTGCTCGTCCTGACGCTCGCCGGGTTCGCCGTCACCTCACTGCTCGACGTCGCACCCGCCTGGGCGGCACTGGCTGGCGCGGTGGTGCTCGGAGTGCGCAGCCTTGCCCAACGCCGCAGCACCGTCCGCGGCATCGTGAACTCCGTCAACGTGCCCTTCCTGGCGTTCGTGCTGTGCCTCGGCGTCGTGGTCAACGCGGTGATGCTGCACGGCCTCGACACCGCGATGCGCGCGGTCCTGCCGAGCGGTGACAGCTTCCTCGCGCTGCTCGGGATCGCTGCCGTCGCCGCGGTGCTGTCCAACGTCGTCAACAACCTGCCCGCCGTGCTGGTGTTGCTGCCGCTGGTCGCGGCGTCGGGTCCTGCGGGCATCCTCGCCGTCCTGATCGGCGTCAACATCGGACCCAACCTGACCTACGCGGGATCGCTGGCGAACCTGCTGTGGCGGCGCGTGGTGCGACAGCACGAATTGCCCGCTCCCATGGGCGAATTCAGTCGCATTGGGCTGTGCACGACGCCGGTGACGGTACTTGCCGCGGTGGCCGGGCTGTGGGCCGGGCTGCAGCTGTTCGGCGTGTGACTTGAAACCCGAAGCGTCCCTTCAGGATCGGCGCTGGCGGGCAATCTCGGCGAGCACGACGCCCGCAGCGACCGACGCGTTGAGCGACTCAGTCTTGCCCGCCATCGGAATCGACACGATACCGTCGCAGGTTTCTCGGACCAGGCGGGACAGACCCTTGCCCTCCGATCCGACCACCACAACCATCGGCTGGGTGCCGTCCATCTCGTCGAGTTCGGTGTCGCCTTCCGCGTCAAGGCCGACGATCAGCAGTCCCGCGTCGGCCCAACTCTTCAGTGTCCGAGTCAGATTCGTCGCACGCGCCACCCTCAGCCTGGCCGCCGCACCCGCGCTGGTGCGCCACGCGACCGCGGTGACCGAGGCCGACCGGCGTTGCGGGATCAGCACACCGTGCCCGCCGAATGCGGCGACCGATCGCACGATCGCACCCAGGTTGCGGGGATCGGAGATGTTGTCCAACGCCACCAGCAGCGCGGGCGCATCCTCGGACTTCGCCGAGCGCAGCATGTCGTCGGGGTGCGCGTAGTCGTATGGCGGCACCTGCAACGCGATGCCCTGATGTAGACCGTTGGTGCTCATCCGGTCGAGGTCGACGCGGGGCACCTCGAGGATGGCGATACCGGAATCGGCTGCGCGGGTTACCGCCTCGGTCATCCGCTCGTCGGTCTCGGCACCCAGCGCGACGTACAGCGCGGTCGCGGGCACCCCTGCGCGCAGGCACTCCACCACCGGGTTGCGACCCAGAACGATCTCGGTCTCGTCGGTCTTGCGGACCTGCCGTCCGCGCGCCTGCTTGGCCGCCTTCGCGGCGCGCTTCGCAGCCGGGTGATGGGGCCGCGCGATGGCGGGCGGTGTGGCGCCCTTGCCCTCCAGCCCACGGCGACGGACACCGCCCGATCCGACGACCGGACCCTTCTTGCTGCCGTCCTTGCGCACCGCGCCGCGGCGCTGAGAATTTCCAGCCATGCTTATAGTCCCCGTCGCTTCGCTCGCCCGGTCATTTGGTGCCACCCTCCAGCAGCGACCACTGAGGACCGTCCGCGGTGTCAGTGACCTCGATGCCCGCTCGTTTGAGTCGGTCGCGGATCTGGTCGGCCTGTGCCCAGTCCCGCTGTTCGCGCGCCTCTGCGCGACGGTCGATCTCGGCGTGCACCAATACGTCGACCGCCGCCAGCGCCGCCGACGTCTCGTCGCGCGACACCCACCGCTCGTCGAGCGGATCGCAGCCGAGGATGGCCATCATGGCCCTGATCGACCGGGCATGCAGCATCGCGGTGTCGTGGTCGCCCGCATCCAGCGCCCGGTTGCCCTCCGCGCGGGTGGCGTGTACCTCGGCCAGTGCCATCGGCACGGCGAGGTCGTCGTCGAGTGCGGCGGCGAACTTCGGCGTCCACTCGCCTGGCACCACGGTGCCGACGCGGTTGCGCACCCGGTGCAGGAAGTCCTCGATGCCGCTGTAGGCCTTGACTGCGTCCTGCAGCGCCGTCTCGGAGAACTCCAGCATCGACCGGTAGTGCGCGCTGCCAAGGTAGTAGCGCAGCTCCGCTGCCCTGACCCTGCCGAGCACGGCGGGGATCGACAGCACGTTGCCGAGCGACTTGCTCATCTTCTCGCCGCCCATGGTCACCCAGCCGTTGTGCAGCCAGTAGGCGGCGAAACCGTCGCCAACGGCCTTCGCCTGAGCGATCTCGTTCTCGTGGTGCGGGAACACGAGGTCCATGCCGCCTGCGTGGATGTCGAACGCCGGGCCGAGGTAGGCCTCGCACATCGCAACGCATTCGGTATGCCAGCCGGGGCGGCCTGGGCCCCATGGCGTCGGCCACGACGGCTCGCCGGGCTTGGCGCCCTTCCACAGCGTGAAGTCCCGCTGATCGCGCTTGCCGGTGGCAACGCCCTCGCCCTGGTGCACGTCGTCGACGCGGTGGCCCGAGAGTTGGCCGTACTGCGGGTAGCTCATCACGTCGAAGTAGACGTCGCCGCCGCTGGCATAGGCGTGCCCCGCGGCGATCAGCCGTTCGATGAGCTCGACGATCTGGGTGATGTGCCCGGTGGCCCGCGGCTCCGCCGACGGCGGCAGCACCCCGAGCGCGTCGTATGCCTGGCTGAACGCCCGCTCGAACGTGGCGGCCCACTCCCACCACGGCCTACCCGCGTCGGCGGCCTTGTTGAGGATCTTGTCGTCGATGTCGGTGACGTTGCGGATGAACGCGACGTCGTAGCCCTTTGCGGTCAGCCAGCGCCTCAGTACGTCGAATGCGACGCCGCTGCGCACATGGCCGATGTGGGGCAGGCCCTGAACGGTCGCCCCGCACAGATAGATCGACGCGTGACCTTCGCGCAGCGGGACGAATGGGCGCACGGCACCGCTCATGGTGTCGTGTAGCCGCAATCCGGCGGCGCCACGGCTGGATGTCGCCGCCAGCGCGGCTCCGTCGGTCACGACGGGCCAGCTTACCGGCCTATTCGCGCTCAACCGTCAGCACCGGTCACATCCCCGATCACGAGAGCCGTCGCAATGGCCGCCAGACCCTCTCCTCGGCCCGTCAGGCCGAGGCCGTCGGTCGTGGTCGCCGAAACCGAGACCGGCGCACCCAAGAGCCCGGAGAGCACCTCTTGCGCCTCGACACGGCGCGGCCCGACCTTGGGTCGATTGCCGATCACCTGGACCGCCGCGTTACCAATGCGGTAACCCTCGGCGGTCAGCAACGATTGGACGTGGCGCAGCATGGCAGCGCCGCTGACACCGGCCCACTCGTCGCGATCGGTGCCGAACACCGCGCCGAGATCACCGAGGCCAGCGGCGCTCAGCAACGCATCACACAGAGCATGCGCTGCAACGTCGCCGTCGGAATGACCGGCGCAGCCGTCAGCGTCATCGAATGTCAAACACAGCAACCAGCACTGACGTCCTGGTTCTATTGGGTGTACGTCGGTACCAAGACCGATGCGCGGTACTTCACCCACGTCAGGAAGCGGCGGCAAGAACCTCGTCGAGAATGATCGAAGCCTTCTCGTCGTCGGTGTTCTCAGCCAGTGCCAATTCGCCGACCAGGATCTGCCGAGCCTTGGCCAGCATGCGCTTCTCGCCTGCGGACAGGCCACGCTCCTGATCGCGGCGCCACAGGTCGCGGACGACCTCGGCCACCTTGTTCACATCGCCCGATGCCAGCTTCTCGAGGTTTGCCTTGTAACGGCGCGACCAGTTGGTCGGCTCCTCGGTGTGCGGGGCGCGTAGGACCTGGAAGACCTTGTCGAGCCCCTCTTGACCAACCACGTCACGAACGCCGACGTACTCTGCGTTATCAGCGGGGACTCGAACGGTCAGATCGCCCTGGGCGACCTTGAGAACGAGATACTCGCGTTGCTCGCCCTTGATGGTTCGGGTTTCGATCGCCTCGATCAATGCGGCACCGTGATGTGGATAGACAACGGTGTCTCCGACCTTGAAAATCATCAGATTAGAGCCCCTTTCACTAGTCAATCTTAGCACGGTGCCGTGACACGTGTAGATCAACGATGCAGGTCAGGGGCACTGCGGGTGAAGACCAGGGGTTGACATGGTGACGAATCCGTGCAACGCCCACGCGTGCCAGCGAACCCCGATCGGCCTTTTCACGGGTACGTTCGGCTCCTGCCCGACACGCCTGCGACACGCCGAGGCCGCTCTCAGCAAGGCCCGCCGACGCGGCATGCGCACGGGTTTCGGCCGCCGCGCGCCCTCGGCTACCGCGTCGAACCGTCACCTACTACTCTGCATAGTCGAACCACCCCGACGGCGCCCCGATCGTCGCGTGGGCCGAGCAGGAGGCTTTGAGTGAACCGCCAAAGATCGCGTGCCTTCGCCGTCACCTCGGGCCTGTCCGCCTGCGGTCTGGCCGTCGTCGTCGTCCTCACGGGCTGCAGCGCGGGCCAGGTTTCCCAGACCGCCATTCAGGAACCCGCGGTCAACGGCACCAACGTCGTGGCAGGCGACCCGACGTCCGGCGTGGCGCTGCGCAACGTCCATCTGCGCGCTCCCCAGACCTCCGACTACGTCCAGCCCGGCAGCAAAGCCGAGTTGCTGTTCGTGGCCGTCAACGAATCACCTGCCGAAGCCGATCGCCTGGTGTCCATCACCTCCGAGGTCGGCTCGGTCGTGATCAATGGGAACGCGACGATCCGCCCAGCGGGCACCCTCGTCGTCGGCACACCGGACGGCCAGCCAAGCCCGCTCGACGCCAGCGAGGACGCCAAGACCGTCGAAGCCGCCGTGACGCTGACCCAGCCGATCAGCAACGGCCTCACCTACCCCTTCACGTTCACGTTCGAGCGGTCCGGTTCCGCCACCGTCGCGGTGCCGATCTCCGCTGGTGAGGCTGCGCGGCGCGACAAGGAGGGCGCCTCCGGGGGCGACACGGCGGGTGCTGTCGAAGCACAGGGCGGACACGGCTAGCTCGAGGCGGCCATCTGTCGGTCACGACCGATAACGTCACGGTGTGGCTCGAACTGGTTCCAAGGCGCGTTCGCAGTATCGATGCTCGGAGTGCGGCCACGTTGCCGCCAAGTGGGTGGGTCGCTGCCCGGATTGCAGCACCTGGGGCACCGTCGACGAGGTCGCGGTCCTCACGGCGCTGAGCTCCTCACCCGGCCGTGCCCTTGCGCCCACCTCCCCCGCCGTCCCGATCAGCTCCATCGATCCCGGCACGACGCGCCACTTCCACACGGGCATAAGCGAATTGGACCGCGTGCTCGGCGGCGGGCTCGTCCCTGGTTCGGTGACCCTGCTGGCCGGCGATCCCGGCGTCGGAAAGTCGACGCTCCTCCTCGAGGTCGTCCACCGCTGGGCGGAATCGGGTCGACGAGCGCTGTACCTGTCGGGTGAGGAGTCGGCGGGACAGATCCGATTGCGCGCCGAACGCACCGGATGCACCCACGACGAGGTCTTCCTGGCCGCCGAATCCGACCTTCAGACCGCGCTCGGCCACATCGAGGCCGTCCAGCCCACTCTGGTCGTGGTCGATTCGGTGCAGACCATGTCGACCGCCGAATCCGACGGCGTCAGCGGCGGCGTCACCCAGGTGCGCGCGGTGACGACGGCGCTCACCATGGCCGCCAAGACCACCGGCGTCGCGATGATCCTGGTCGGCCACGTCACCAAGGACGGTGCCATCGCGGGACCGCGCTCGCTCGAGCACCTCGTCGACGTCGTTCTGCACTTCGAGGGTGACCGGGCTTCCACGCTTCGCATGGTGCGCGGTGTCAAGAACCGGTTCGGCGCAGCAGACGAGGTGGGCTGTTTCCAGTTGCACGACAGCGGAATCGAGGGCATCGCCGACCCTTCGGGATTGTTCCGCGATCAGCGGCCCACACCGGTCGCAGGCACTGCGGTAACGGTGACGTTGGACGGCAAGCGACCGTTGATCGGCGAGCTGCAGGCGCTCGTCGCCGAATCGTCTGCTGGCATCCCGCGCCGGGCCACCAGCGGCATCGATTCGTCGCGCGCCGCGATGATCCTGGCCGTGCTCGAGAAGCGGGCCAAGTTGCCACTCGGCAAGTGCGACGTGTATCTGTCCACCGTTGGCGGCATGCGACTCAGCGATCCGGCGTCGGACCTGGCCCTCGCAGCCGCGATCGCGTCCGCTGCCAGGGACGTCCCCATGCTCGCCGACGCGGTCTTCATCGGCGAGGTGGGTCTGGCCGGTGACATTCGGCGCGTCACGGGCATGGATCGCAGGCTCGCCGAGGCTGCACGGCTGGGCTTCAGATGGGCGATGGTGCCGCCCGGCGTCAACGACGTACCTGCGGGCCTGAAGATCATTACCTGCGAGGACATCGGCCGGCTGTTGCAAGGCGTGCAGCGCATCGCGGACAATGGCGGCCGAACCTAGGAGACGAGATGGCCGTGAAGTCCACAGGTAGGACGGCACGCAGCAATGTGGTGCAGCTGTCGCGGCCGACGCTGCGCGAGACGCTGGGGCGGTTGGCCCCAGGCACCGAGCTGCGCGACGGCCTCGAACGCATTCTTCGCGGGCGCACCGGGGCGTTGATCCTGCTCGGTTACGACGACAGCGTCGAGTCGATCTGCGACGGCGGCTTTGCCCTCGACGTCGCCTATGCCCCGACCCGGCTGCGGGAGCTGTCGAAGATGGACGGCGCCGTCGTGCTCTCCACCGACGGCACCCGCATCTTGCGGGCCAACGTCCAATTGGTGCCCGACCCGTCGATCCCCACCGAGGAGTCGGGAACCCGGCACCGTTCGGCCGAACGCACCGCCGTACAGACCGGATATCCGGTGATCTCCGTGAGCCATTCGATGAGCATCGTGACGGTGTACGTCGCAGGCGAACGGCACGTGGTTCCGGATTCGGCGACCATCCTGTCGCGGACCAACCAGACCATCGCCACGCTGGAGCGCTACACATCCCGCCTCGACGAGGTCAACCGGCAGTTGTCCACGGCCGAGATCGAGGACTTCGTGACGCTGCGCGACGTCATGACGGTGGTGCAGCGTCTCGAGATGGTGCGCAGAATCAGCCTGGAGATCGACGCCGACGTCGTGGAGCTCGGCACCGACGGCCGTCAGCTCAAGCTGCAGCTCGAGGAGCTCGTCGGCGACAACGACACGGCCCGCGAGCTCGTCGTGCGCGACTACCACGCCAACCCCGACCCGCCGGACACCGCGCAGGTGACGGGCACGCTCGACGAGCTCGACGGACTGTCCGACAACGAGCTGCTCGACTTCACTGCGTTGGCACGCGTATTCGGTTACCCCTCGACGCTCGAGGCGCAGGATTCGGCGATGAGCTCGCGCGGCTACCGCGCGATGGCAGGCATCCCGCGTCTGCAGTTCGCGCACGTCGACCTATTGGTGCGCTCGTTCGGATCGCTACAGGGCGTGCTGGCGGCGAGCGCGAGCGATCTGCAGTCGGTGGATGGCATCGGGTCGATGTGGGCACGCCACATCCGGGAGGGCCTGTCTCAGCTGGCCGAGTCGACGATCGCCGATCAGCTGGCTTGAGCGGCTAGCTCTCTGCACCGAAACGCACGTCTTGCAGGGCCGCTCTCGCACTTCCTCTGCAAAACGTACATCTGGGGCCATGTCAGTGGGCGCTGCCAGAGTCGGCGCATGGGGGAAGTGTTCATCGGACGCGAGGCGGTCCTTTCGGGTCGATTGACGCGGCACGAATTGCAGCGGTGGTATCGCCCAATCTTCCGTGGGATTTACGTACCCAAGAACGCGACGCCGTCGCTACGAGACCGCACGATGGGCGCGTGGTTGGCCTCAGACCGCCAGGCAGTGATCGCAGGCACGGCCGCATCCGCGTTGCACCATGCCCAATGGGTCGACGATGACGTCCCGATCGAACTGCTATCGCGACGGGCTCGACCGCAGCGCGGCCTATTGGTGCGCACCGAGACACTCGGCAACGACGAGATCACCAGGGCTGCGGGCCTTCCGGTCACGACCCGTGCGCGTACCGCATTCGATCTTGGACCGCACTTGCCGCGCGGCGAGGCGCTTGCGCGGCTCGACGCCCTGATGCGCGCACAGGTCTTCTCGATTGAGGACGTCCTCTTGCTCGCCAAACGGCACCAGAATCAGCGAGGTTTGCGCCAATTGCGTGAGCTTCTTCCGCTCGTCGACGGTGGCGCCGCATCACCGAAGGAAACCTGGCTCCGGTTGTTGTTCATCGACGCCGGACTTCCCACGCCCACCACCCAGATTCCAGTGGTCGACGAGCGCGGACGCGTTCGCATACTCGACATGGGCTGGGAGGAGTACATGGTGGGCGCCGAGTACGACGGAGATCAGCATCGAACGAACCGCATGCAGTACGTCAAGGATCTCCGCGTCTGGCCGAAACTCGAACGCCTGGGCTGGAAGGTCACCCGCGTGATCAAAGAGGACCGCGAGGACGACATCATCAGCCGCACGTGGTCGGCGATGGTGTCCAGAGGCTGGAAACCCTAGGCCCACGCGGTCTGCGACGAAACGTACGTTTTGCAGAGGCGCTCTCGCACTTTCGCTGCAAAACGTGCGGTTGGGCGGTGGTGGCGCAGAGCTCAGTTGCCGGGAGCCGGCGGTGCGCCCTCTGGCGGGGGCGCCGGAGCGTCACCCGGCGGCGGGGCAGCGGGCTCGGCGAGGACGAACGGCACCGCGGCCGACCGCAGGTTGCCAAGTTGGACGACCAGGTTGTAGGTGCCTGGACCGATCGGCTGCCGCGGAAGCGGGCAGTTCGGCGCGGAACCCATACCGGTCCAGGTGACCTCGGTGGTGACCTGCTCGCCCGGGTTGAACGTCTTGACCAGGGTCTCGTTGGACGGGGCGCAGTCCAGGTTCGACCACAGCCGGTCGTTGTTCAGCGAGTACACGTAGGCGGCCAGCACGGCAGCACCGACGTCGCGCTTGCAGGCGACCAGGCCGATGTTGGTGACGACCATGGTGAACTTCGGCTGATCGCCGACCACGAAGTCAGGCTGATTCGTCATGCCCTTGACCGCGAGCGTGGAGTCGGGGCAGTCGTCGCCCTCCTTCAGCACCGGAGGCGGCGTCACAGCGGCAGACGGGGTTGGCGTCGGCGGGGGCGCTTGCTGCGCCGGAGGCTGCACCGGCGTCTTGACCTCGGGGTTCTCGCCTGGCAACGGGGTGGGGGCCGCCGCGCTCGACGTCGGCGTCTTGGTGTCACCACCGGTGCTGTTGCTCACCACCAGGATGGCGATTGCCGCGACGATGGCCACCACGACGACACCGATGCCTATTGCCAGCGCTCGACGCCGCCAGTAGATCTGGTGGGGCAGTGGGCCCTTCGGTTCGAGATCCAGCACGAGTCCACGGTAAGGCCAGGTCACGCCGAGTCGTCCGAGGTGGCCCGGCGTGTCGCAGGCTATTCGCCGATATCGCCCACGTGATCACGCAGAACGACGCGCCCGTCAGCGAGGTGATAGGTGAGCCCGACGATCGCCAACCTGCCCTCGCTGATCCGCTGGGCGACCGGCGCGGAACGCACCCTCAGCTGCACGACGGTCTCGTTGACGTGGCGGGTTTCGAACTCGTCGACCCGGGTCAGCCCTGAATGACGGCCGAGCAGGATCGACGGCGTGACGCGTTCGACGATGTCGCGGACGTAGCCGCCTGGCACTTCGCCGTCCTCGAGGGCCGACAGCGTCGCCCTCACCGCGCCGCAGCTGTCATGACCGAGCACCACGATGAGCGGCACGTCGAGCACGGTGACGGCGTATTCGATGGACCCCAGCACGGCCGAGTCCGCGACGTGGCCTGCGGTGCGCACCACGAACATGTCGCCGAGGCCCTGATCGAAGATGATCTCCGCAGCCACCCGGCTGTCGGAGCAGCCGAACACCACCGCGGTGGGTTTCTGACCGTGCGCAAGCCTGGTCCGGTCGTCGACGCTCTGACTGGGATGCTGCACCTGGCCCGAGACGAAGCGCTCGTTACCCTCCTTGAGTGCTTTCCATGCAGTCACTGGGCTGGTACGAGGCATGGCGTCCATTGTGCCCGACGGGCGCTCGATGATCGATTCGGGTGAGCTGTTGGCGTGGTACGCCCGCGAACAACGCGACCTACCGTGGCGGCGCGAGGGCGTGACGGCCTGGCAGGTCCTGGTGAGCGAGTTCATGTTGCAGCAGACGCCGGTGGCCCGGGTCGAGCCGATCTGGCGGGACTGGATAGCCAGGTGGCCGACGCCATCGGCCACCGCAGCCGCCAACTCCGCCGACGTGTTGCGAGCGTGGGGCAAACTCGGCTACCCACGAAGGGCCAAACGGCTGCACGAGTGCGCCATCGCGATCACGACCGAGCACGGCGACGAGGTGCCCGACGACGTCGACGTGCTGCTGACGCTGCCGGGGATCGGCAGCTACACGGCGCGGGCCGTCGCCTGCTTCGCCTACGACCAGAGAGTTCCGGTCGTCGACACCAACGTGCGCAGGGTGGTGGCCAGGGCCGTGCACGGTAGGGCCGACTCACCGGCCAGCGTCCGCGACCTCGCCGACGTGGCCGCGCTGTTGCCCAATGACCCTGACGCGCCACGCTTTTCGGTGGCTCTGATGGAGCTCGGCGCGACGGTGTGCACGGCCCGCTCACCGCGCTGCGGCCTGTGTCCGCTGAGTGTCTGCGCCTGGCGGTCGGCAGGCTTCCCGCCCGCGACCACGCCGGCCCGCAGGCCGCAACGCTACGCAGGGACCGATCGCCAGGTGCGGGGCAAACTACTGGACGTGTTGCGCGGCAACCCGACTCCAGTGACCCGTGGCCAGTTGGATCTGGCGTGGCTTTCGGATACCGCGCAACGTGACCGCGCCCTGGATTCTTTGCTGGTCGACGGTTTGGTCGAGCAGACTCCGGACGGCCGGTTTGCCCTCGCCGGCGAGGGTGACTAGCTGGCCATACGCCAAAAACCAAGTAGTCGGGCGGGGTTGTCGCGCCAAATCCAGGTAGTCGATTACGGGTGGGGCGGCCGTTAACTGCGTCATGATCACCTTGGGCAAGATCTTGCGCGAGGGAAGGACTGTCCATGACGACTGCCAGGCGACGGACCGTGTTCACCGCAGCGCTGGCGGCCGGAGTTCTTGCCGCCGCCGGTACCGGTGCGGTGAGCGATTGTCCATCCCCTGCCGCCGCGCACCCGGCGCCCCGCGGCGCCAGTTCGCCGACCCCCACGTTGACCTTGGCCGCAGTCATCACGCCGAACACTCTGTACGCGGCGACTGGCGCACCGCCCGTCGTCCTGGTTGGGCCAGGCGGCAGCATTGCCGTTGGCGGACCGGCGCTCGGCGGCGGCACCTCGGCCACCCCGGGTGGCGCCGGCCCCGTCTTGTCGCCAACCAGGTTTGCATTCACCCCGGCGACCACCACGCGCTCGGCGGTCGCACCGAGCGCGCGCAGCGCACCGACGAACGCGCCGATGGCGTTGATCGCACCCAATGCCAGCCTGGCCCAAGCGAACCCAGCCGATGCGATCGGCAGCCTGATCGGCGCTGCCATCGGCATTTTCATCGGCAACGGCGATGAGCCCGGCGAGAACGGTGGGCTACTCATCGGCAACGGTGCCGACGGCAGCGCCGGCCAGAACGGCGGTCGAGGCGGACTGCTGTTCGGCAACGGCGGGCGCGGCGGCGACGCAGACGCGTCCAACCCCGACGGAGGCAACGGCGGCAGCGGCGGACTGTTCGGCAACGGCGGGGCCGGTGGCGACGGCCTCTCGGTGACGACCATCGGCACCGACGCCAAGGGCGGCAACGGCGGCAGCGGCGGCAGTTCGCTCGGATTCGGCAACGGCGGCACAGGCGGCAAAGGCGGATCCGCCTCGAGCGAGCCGGACGGGGGCACGGGCCTGCGGGGTACCGCGGCCGGTGGGGCCGGCGGGTCCGGCGGCGCAGGCGGATTCGTGCTCGGTACCGGCGGGACTGGCGGAGAAGGCGGCGCCGGGATCCTGGGCGCCTACTACGAAGGCGCCGAGGCCATCGCCGGCGGCGCAGGCGGGAGCGGTGGACGGTCCGGACTCATCGGCGACGGCGGCACAGGCGGCACCGGCGGCGAAGCGGGGTCAGAGGAGTTCGGATTCACCGGGTCGGCCGGGTCCGGCGGTGCAGGCGGTGACGCCGTCCTCGTTGGAAACGGTGGAGCGGGCGGCATCGGCGGCGCGACCCATGGGGTCACCGACGGCAACGGCGGTGACGGCGGCAAGGGCGGCAACGGCGGCCTGGTGAGCGGTGACGGCGGCGACGGCGGCGCAGGCGGGTACAACCAATCAGGTGACGGTACTGCCGGGGCCGGTGGCGACGGCGGCAACGCGGGGATCCGCGGCGACGGCGGTAACGGCGGCAACGGCGGCGGCGGCGCCAACGGCGGCAATGGCGGCAACGGCGGCGGCGTCATCGGAATCGGTGACGGCGGCAACGGCGGTGACGGCGGCAGCACCGTTGGTGATGGTGGTGCCGGCGGCAACGGCGGCTCTGCGGGCGGTTTGGGCGGCAACGGCGGCGACGGCGGCAACGGCGGCAACGGGCAGGTGAGCACCGCCACGTCGGGTAGCGACGGCGGCAATGGCGGCAACGGCGGAAGCGGATCGGTCCGTGGTGCAGGCGGCAAGGGCGGCGACGGCGGCGGCTCGTTTAGCAACCTCGGCACGGTGAACGCAGGAGACGGCGGCGACGGCGGCAACGGCGGTGCACTCGGACCCGGCGGCGCGGGCGGAGCAGGCGGCGGTGCCACTGTGTCAAGTGCCGGTACCGCCAACGGCGGCAAGGGCGGCACGGGGGGCAACGGCGGTTTCAACGCGCCAGGCGGAGCAGGTGGTGCCGGAGGTGGCGGCAACGGGCCCACCGGCAACGGTGGCGACGGCGGCGCAGGCGGCCATCCCGGCGGCACCGGCGGCACCGGCGGCGGGGGCAGCACCAACGACGGTGGCGGCGGCGCGGACGGCTAGTGCGCTATGTGCAGGAGGGGGGCACATAGCGCACTAGCCGTGCGCAGGAGGGTTGCACACCAATACGACGAGCTTGAGAGCCTGAGCAACTAGCCTGTGGCTGTGGCGCAGACTCCGCGGACTCGCTACGCATCACGCGGCGACTTGGACATCGCCTACCAGGTCATCGGTGACGGGCCGGTCGACCTGGTCGTGATGCCGGGCCCGTTCATACCGATCGACTCGATCGACGACGAGCCGTCGATGCGGCGGTTCTACCGCCGCCTGTCATCGTTCGCCCGGGTGATCCGGTTCGACCACCGCGGTATGGGGATGTCGTCACGAATCGGATCCGCCGACACCATCACGC
Organism: Mycolicibacterium sp. P9-64; assembly: GCF_008329605.1. Taxonomy (GTDB): domain Bacteria; phylum Actinomycetota; class Actinomycetes; order Mycobacteriales; family Mycobacteriaceae; genus Mycobacterium. Next base: position 725,524 of record NZ_NPKO01000002.1, on the reverse strand, counting down.
ACTCGTGCTGGGCGGAGGACGCCGTCACCGTGATGAACGCCGTCGGCTGCGAGCGCGCCACGATCTTCGGGTCGGGGTTCACCGCGATGAGTGCGCTGCTCCTTGCGGCCGACCACCCCGAGCGGGTGGCCAGCCTGGTGCTCGTCAACGCGGCAGCGCGGCTGTTGTGGGCACCGGACTACCAAGCCGGTGTGCAGCTCGATGGAGCGACTCGGTACACGACGACCGCGATCGAACCCGATGCGGTCGAGCAGGGTTTGGACGTGCTGCAGGCGATGGCCCCCTCGGTGGCAGGCGATCGCGCGTTCCGCGCGTGGTGGGACGTCGCGGGCAACCGCGCCGCGTCGCCGAGCATGGCCCGCATGTCCAACCACGTACTCATCCAGGCCGACATGCGCGGCAAGCTGCCGTTCATCGCCGCACCGACCCTGATCCTGCATCGTGTCGACTCGGAGTTCGTCCCGGTCGGGCACGGCCGATATCTCGCCGAGCACCTCGCGGGGTCTCGCTACGTCGAGCTTCCGGGGTCCGACACGCTGCACTGGGTGGGCGACGCCACCTCGATCCTCGACGAGGTCGAGGAGTTCGTCACCGGCGTGCGCGGCGCCTCGGACGCCGAACGCGTGCTCATCACGATCCTGTTCACCGACATCGTCGGCTCGACCGCCCGTGCCGCCCTGCTCGGCGACGACCGCTGGCGCGACCTGCTCGACAACCACGACGCCGTCGTGCGCCACGAGCTCGCGCGGTTCCAGGGGCTCGAGGTGAACACCGCTGGTGACGGCTTCGTCGCGACCTTCATCAGCCCCAGCGTCGCGCTGCGTTGCGCGGAGGCGATCGTCGACGCGGTAGCCGTACTCGGCATCGAGGTGCGGGTGGGCGTGCACTCGGGTGAGGTGGAGGTGCGCGGCGACGACATCGCGGGCATGGCCGTGCACATCGGTGCGCGCGTCTCCGGTCTGGCGGGGCCGAGCGAGGTCCTGGTCTCGTCAACCGTTCGCGAGATCGTGACCGGGTCGCGCCGGGTCTTCGACGATCGTGGCGAGCACGACCTCAAGGGCGTCCCAGGCCGCTGGCGGATCTACGCGTTGCAGCGCGAGAGTCAGCCCTAAGCGGTCGCCGCGACTTCGGCGTCGCCGCGCTCGAACCCGACCTTGGCGTCGTCGCACGCGAAGCGCCTGCGGTAGTCAGAAGGCGTGACGCCGATGACCCGTCGGAAGTGATGGCGCAGCAGCGTTGCGGTGCCGAAGCCGGACTTGTCGGCGACGTGATCGATGTCGAGGTCGGTCTCTTCGAGCAGCCTGCGCGCGTAGAGCACGCGCTGATCGGTAACCCATTGCATCGGTGTGCGGCCGGTCTCCTCGACGAACCTGCGGGCGAACGTGCGCGCCGACATGCTTGCCAGCTTCGCAAGGGTCGCGACGGTGTGCGGCTTGTCCAAGTTGGTCAGGATCCAATCCAGGTGTGGTGCAAAGCCATCCGAACATCGCACCGGGATCGGCTGTTCGATGTACTGGCGCTGACCACCGTCGCGCTGCGGCGGCACCACCATGCGGCGGGCGATGGTGTTGGTGACCTCGCTGCCGAGCTCCCTGCGGACCAGGTGCAGGCAGGCGTCGATGCCTGCCGCGGTGCCTGCGCTGGTGATCAGGTTGCCGTCGTCGACGAAGAGCACGTTGCGGTCCACCTTCGCGGTGGGATACATCCGCGCCAGTTCGTCGGCGTGCATCCAATGCGTGGTGCACGAACGTCCGTCGAGCAATCCGGCCGCACCCGCGACGAACACGCCCGAGCAGACGGTCAGGATGATCGAGCCGGCGTCGGCGGCGGCGCGCAGGACGTCGAGCGCCTCCTGCGGGTAGTCCAAGCCCGCCACCGCGGGCACCGCCACCAGGTCCGCACCGATTAGTGCGCTGAAGTCGTGGTCGGGGGTGATGTTGGCGCCGATCGACATCCGCAGCGGTTTACCCGCTTCCGGGCCGCACACCTTGAAGTCGAAGTTGGGCACACCGTCGGCGGATCTGTCGATACCGAAGACCTCGCAGATGACCCCGAACTCGAACGGCGCGAGGCCGTCGAGCACCAGTGCCGAGACACTTTTAATCATGGCAGTATCTTATCGTACGACGTCACTTCTGCCACTGTTGGCGGAATATTTTTCATCGAACAATTGCTGCCATGAGCGTGATACTGACCTTCCTGATCCTCATCGCACCGTTCGCACTTGCCGCGGCTTTGAGCTGGGCCGCCCACCGCGGGCAGCCCATGCGCACCTACCTGGCGGGCGTGAGCGAAGACCGTGACGACTACCGCGTCGAGCACGACATGGACGCCATCCGGACGCGCTTCGAGCGGAGCCCCATGTGGCCCGCGTCAGGCGTCATGGGCGAACGACGCTAGAAACGCTTCGACAGCGCTGCGGTATTCCCGCGGCGCGTCGTCGTGCACTAGATGACCGGCGCCAGGCACGTGCAAATACGTTGTCCGGTGGCCGGTCTCGTTCATTTCGCACATCTGCCCCGGCGGCGTTACGGAGTTGCCTGCCTCGACGAGCAGCGTTGGAGCCGATACCGAACGCCATTGTTGCCAATAGTCGCGCGTGCCCCACTCCGCGGCGATCTCGATCCAGCGCTCGGGCTTCCCATGCAGCCGCCAGCCCGTCTCGGTACGGTCGAAGGCGTCGAGGAAGTACTGCCCGGCCACGTCTCCGAATTCATCGAAAACCGCTTTCGCCGAACCGAACTCGACGGGTAGCGCATGCACCCACGGCTCCCAAGGGCCCGTCGTGCGCCCGCGGAAGTCCGGCGCCATGTCCTCCACCACCAGGGCAGCAACCAACTCTGGCCGCGTCGCGGCAAGACACCACGCGTGCAATCCGCCCATGGAGTGCCCGATCAGCGTGGCGGGCCCACCGAGACCGGCGACCGCGTCGGCAAGATCGGACACGAACCGCTCGGTGCTGATCGGTGCGGAGTCGGCGACCTCGCGACCGCGATGCCACGGCGCGTCGTAGGTGTACACCTCGCCGAACCGGATCAGCCAGGGAATTTGACGCGACCAGGTGCTGCCCCGGCCCATGAGGCCGTGAACCAGCACCACCGGATCACCGTGGCCGCCGCGGCGGGTAAGCAGGTCGGGGTGCACACCGTTATCTTGCCGTGACCACGCGGTAGCCTTGCCGCATGCCAGTGGTGAAGATCAACGCGATCGAGGTTCCTTCCGACGCAGGCCCGGAGTTGGAGAAGCGGTTCGCGAACCGTGCGCACGCCGTCGACAACCAGCCCGGATTCCTGGGGTTCCAACTGCTGCGCCCGATCAAGGGCGAGACCCGCTACTTCGTGGTGACGCAGTGGGAGACCGAAGAGGCGTTCCAGGCCTGGGCGACTGGCCCAGCCGTCGAGGCGCACGCAGGCCAGCGAGCCAACCCAGTGGCCACCGGCGCGTCCCTTCTTGAGTTCGAGGTTGTGTTGGACGTTCAGCGGGCAGGAGCGTAGCGACTTGGGGATCTATCTTGCGGGGACCGGCACCAACGCATAGCGCAAGCCGGGGGCGGTGCCGCGCGGCCGGGTTGTGGGTCGCCGTCGCGCTGGTTGCCATCCTGGCTTGCAGCTGCGCCCACGCAGGCCCGCCTCCAGCAGAGGCGGCCGCCTACGGGACGCACATCGACATCAACACCCCGCAGGGCCTGCACGCCAAGCAGACCCTGGACATGGTCAACTCCGACTGGCCCATCGGCCCCGTGGGGGTGCGCACGCTGGCCGTCCCCGCTCAGGTCGACAGCGTCGTGGCCGCCCTCGACCGGTTGTGGTGGGACCGGCCCATCACGGTGACGAGCATCGACGTCGGCGCGGGCGAGGCAACGCTGCACACGCTGACGTCCTACGGCGCCGCTCAGGACATCGAACTGCGGACGAGCGACGGCGGTTTGGTGGACCGCTTCAAGGTCACCATCCAGCCGCCGCCGATTCACACGTGGGGCGACATCGATGCCGAGCTCACGAAGTCAGGAGCCCGCTACTCGTACCAGGTGGCCAAGGTGACCGGCGGCACGTGCACGAAGTTGGCGGGCACCAACGTCGACCAGTCGCTTCCACTGGCCTCGATCTTCAAACTGTATGTGCTGCTGGCCGTTGCGGACGCCGTCAACGCGGGCACGTTGCACTGGACCGACCAGCTGACCATCACCGCCGAGGCCAAGGCCGTCGGCTCGGCAGGCTTCGATCACCTTCAGCCGGGCTCCACGGTGTCGGTGCGCGAGGCCGCCCAGCAGATGATCTCGGCCAGCGACAACATGGCCACCGACCTGCTCATGGACCGGCTCGGCCCAGGCGCCGTCGACAGGGCACTCGTCGCGGCAGGCCACCACGACCCCGCCAGCATGACGCCGTTCCCGACCGCACATCAGTTGTTCGCCATCGGCTGGGGCGACCCCGACATCCGCAAGCAGTGGCAAGAGGCCGTCGAACACGGTGGGCCGCAGGGCCGCGCGCAGGTGCTCGCACTGGCCAGCAAGAACCCCTACGACCCCGATCCGTACCGAACCCATACGCCCGCTGCAGAATTCGGCGCCGAGTGGTACGGCAGCGCCGCCGACATCTGCCGGGTGCACGCCGCGCTGCAAACGGCCGCGGTCGGGCCGGCCGCGCCGATCCGCGACATCCTGTCGGCCACACCGGGGATCGACTTGAACCCCTCGAACTGGAAATACATCGGCGCCAAGGGCGGAAACCTCCCAGGCGACTTGACCTTCAGCTGGTACGCCGAGGACCGCACCGGCCAGGCGTGGGTCGTGAACTTCCAGCTGAACTGGCCGAAGTACCGCAGCCTGGCGGCGGCCGAATGGCTGCTGTCGATCGCCAAGCAGGCGTTCGGGCTCATCCCCGTGGGGTGATTCAGCCCGTCGACCGCAGCGTCCACGCCTGCCCACGAAAGTGCAACACGGAACGACTCGCGGGCCCAACGTCGATGCGCCAGAACGATCTCGGTGGCGAATCGAGCACCACCAGGATCGCGGCACGGATCACCGAAGGGTGCGTGACGGCCACGACCCTGCCGCGGTGGTTGCTCACCGATTCCAGCCAGCTGCGTACCCGGCCGATCAGATCGACCACCGACTCGCCGCCGTGCGGCGCCTGCGCCGGTTCGGTCAACCACACGGCAAGGTCGGCGGGTGGTACCCCACCAAGGACGGTGCCACGCCACGCACCGCAGTCCAGATCCGCCAACAGCGGGTCGACCATGGCCCGAAGGCCGAGCAGTTCGGCGGTCTGGCGCGTCCGCTTCTCGGGTCCACACAGCGCCACGTCGACGGGCCCGAGTTCGACGGTCGCGTCCACCTGGCGATGGCCGATCGCGTTCACGGCCTCGTCGGTGGGAAATCGTCCGGCCGCCATGGCATCGGTCATGGCATGCGACACCAGGGTCAGCCGGACGACCTCACTCACCTGTCACTCGCCGTCACTCATCCAGCGACGGTGACGTCCTGCTCTTTTCGCCTGCCGTCCAACACCTTCGAGATCAAGGCGGCGAACACCAGGCCGATGGTCGTCCAGATGATCAACTGAGTGATGAACGTGTACAGGCGGAACTCGTACATGTCGATCGCCGGGAATCCAGGGAAGACGATTACTCCGGCGTCGTTGACGATGGGGCCAGGGGTCTCGTTGATCGTCGGCAGGATCAACATCACGACGAACACCGCGACGAGGTACACCGCGCCACCGACGAGGGTCGCGTTCCACGTGCCGAGTTTCGGAGCCAGTTGGCGTCCGAGGTACACCGCGGCGACCATCAGGATCGCGGACAGGCCCACCATCAGCAGGTAGAGCAGCGAGCGTTGAAAGATCGTTGCGTCGTCACTCGTCGCGGGCGGACTCGGGGGGTACTTCAAGGCAGGCACGATCCACAGTGAGATCAGCATGCCGCCGGCCACCAGCACCGACAGCACCCGTGCCGACACGTTGCCGACCCGACCGTAGGCGACCGCGAAGACGACCGCGAACAACGCACTCAGCGCGATGGCGAAGAACACCACGCCAAAGCCCATGCCAACGGTCGACTGAATGCCCCGACTGAACAGCTCGCCGCCCTCAGCGTGGCTGTGGCCCCCGCCTGCGGTCATCTCCATTGCCTCGTGTGCAGCGGCCGTCCCGTCCTCGAAGTCGATGGCGCGGCCGATGACCGGCTCCAAGAAGATCTTGGCGAAGACGAATGCGAGCACGCCTGCTAGGGCGCCGGCCAATAGGCCGCGCCCGATTATTCGTTTTTCCATTTTCGGGTGAGTTCCTGTCTCGGGTTTCTTAGTGGCAGGGGAAACCGAGCAGGTGGCGTGCGTCGTGAAGGAACTCGTGGATGTACATGTTGTCGCCGAACACCGAGGTTGCGCCCTGGTCCATGCCAACGAAGTAGAGCACCAGCAGTGCCAGGAAGGCGGTGCCTGCCAGCCAGATGGCGGCCTTGGTGGCTGACAGATCAATGGCGGGAGCGGCGCTCCGCCGTGCATCAGAAGTGGTCATGTCGATTCCTTTCGGGAATTCGCGTCCCGTATCAGATGGTGACGCCGTCGGGTCTGACTATTCACAGTGGCGCGACCGTTCTGGATTTCCACCAGGATTCCTCCGTGCGTCTTTAACACGAGCATCATAGGCAGAGGAGATCGACGAAACCTAGGCTCCGCCATAACCAAGCTGTTGGGCGGTGTACTTGGCGCCGTCGCTGACCGGCACGGCCTGGACCGCGGTGCCGTAGGCGCAGATCTCGGTCCACACGTCACCCAGTTCGGTGGTGTCGAAGCGCATCGCGATGATCGCGTTCCCGCCACGGGTACGGGCCTCGGTGATGAGCCTGCCCATCGCCTCGTTGCGGCTCTCCGCGAGGTTCTTCGTCATGCCCTGCAGCTCCCCGCCGAACATGGACTTGAAGCCTGCGCCCATCTGCGCGAAGGCATTTCGTGACCGGACGGTCAGACCGAACACCTCGCCACACACGCGCTGAATCTCCCAACCGGGGAGGTCGTTGGTGGTTACTACCAGCATGAAACGGGCCTTTCTAGGGATCCGAGAGTTGCCCGGTGAGGGTAAGCCGAATCGCTCACTCGCACGCAGAGGGCCCCCGACAAACTGTCGGGGGCCCTCGCGTGTACTGCTGTTATTCGGTGGCGGCGGCCGTCGTTCCGCCAGCACCGGGAGCGCCGGCGAGCGCTGGATCGGCGCCGTCTTCGGCGTCGGCACTGGCCCTGCGGTTACCGACGAACGTGAACACCGCGTCCTCGATGTTGTTGCTCTCGCCGTCCCAGTTGTCGACGTCGACGGAGACCAGCTGGCCCGGTCCGACCTCGTCGAACAGGATCTTCTCCGAAAGCGCGTCCTCGATCTCGCGCTGGATGGTCCGCCGCAACGGACGGGCACCCAACACCGGGTCGAAGCCGCGCTTGGCCAGCAGCGCCTTCGCCTTGTCGGTCAGCTCCATGGTCATGTCCTTGGCCTTGAGCTGCTTCTCGACGCGACCGATCATCAGATCGACCATCGTGATGATCTCTTCCTTGGTCAGCTGGTGGAAGACGATGATGTCGTCGATGCGGTTCAGGAACTCCGGGCGGAAGTGTTTCTTCAGCTCGTCGTTGACCTTCTGCTTCATCCGCTCGTAGTTGTTCTCGCCGCCCCCCTGGGTGAAGCCGAGCCCAACCGCCTTGCTGATGTCGGACGTGCCCAGGTTGGAGGTGAAGATCAGCACGGTGTTCTTGAAGTCGACCGTGCGACCCTGACCGTCGGTGAGACGGCCGTCCTCGAGCACCTGCAACAGGCTGTTGTAGATCTCCTGGTGCGCCTTCTCGATCTCGTCGAACAGGACGACGGAGAACGGCTTGCGCCGCACCTTCTCGGTGAGCTGGCCGCCCTCTTCGTAGCCGACGTACCCGGGAGGGGCACCGAACAGCCGCGACGCGGTGAAGCGGTCGTGGAACTCACCCATGTCGATCTGGATGAGGGCGTCGTCGTCGCCGAACAGGAACTCGGCGAGCGCCTTGGACAGCTCGGTCTTACCGACGCCGGACGGGCCGGCGAAGATGAACGAGCCCGACGGCCGCTTCGGGTCCTTCAGGCCGGCGCGGGTACGCCGGATGGCCTTCGAAACCGCCTTGACCGCGTCCTCCTGGCCGATGATCCGCTTGTGCAGCTCATCCTCCATGCGGAGCAGGCGCGTGGTCTCGGCCTCGGTCAGCTTGAACACCGGGATGCCGGTCCAGTTGCCGAGGACCTCGGCGATCTGCTCGTCGTCGACCTCCGCGACGACGTCCAGATCACCTGAGCGCCACTGCTTCTCACGCTCAGCGCGCTGACCGACGAGGGTCTTCTCGCGATCCCGCAGGTTCGCTGCCTTCTCGAAGTCCTGCGCGTCGATCGCCGATTCCTTCTCCCTGCGCGCGTCGGCGATCTTCTCGTCGAACTCGCGCAGGTCTGGCGGAGCGGTCATGCGGCGGATCCGCATCCTGGCGCCGGCCTCGTCGATCAGGTCGATCGCCTTGTCGGGCAAGAACCGGTCGTTGATGTAGCGGTCGGCCAGGGTGGCAGCTGCCACGATCGCGCCGTCGGTGATGGACACCCGGTGGTGCGCCTCGTAACGGTCGCGAAGACCCTTGAGGATTTCGATGGTGTGCTCGACGGTCGGCTCGCCCACCTGAACCGGCTGGAAGCGTCGTTCCAGGGCGGCGTCCTTCTCGATGTACTTGCGGTACTCGTCGAGGGTGGTGGCACCGATGGTCTGCAGTTCGCCGCGCGCCAGCTTCGGCTTGAGGATGCTGGCCGCGTCGATGGCGCCCTCGGCGGCACCCGCGCCGACGAGCGTGTGCAGCTCGTCGATGAACAGGATGATGTCGCCGCGGGTGTTGATCTCCTTGAGCACCTTCTTGAGGCGTTCCTCGAAGTCGCCGCGGTACCGCGAGCCTGCAACGAGCGAACCGAGGTCGAGGGTGTAGAGCTGCTTGTCCTTCAGCGTCTCGGGCACGTCACCGTGCACGATGGCCTGTGCCAGACCCTCGACGACGGCGGTCTTGCCGACGCCGGGCTCACCGATCAGCACCGGGTTGTTCTTGGTGCGGCGGCTCAGCACCTGCATGACCCGCTCGATTTCCTTCTCGCGGCCGATGACGGGGTCGAGCTTGCCCTCCATCGCCGCCGCGGTCAGGTTGCGGCCGAACTGGTCGAGCACGAGCGACGTCGACGGGTTGCCCGCCTCGCCACCACGGCCGCCGGTACCGGCCTCTGCCGTCTCCTTGCCCTGGTAACCGCTCAGCAGCTGGATGACCTGCTGGCGCACCCGGGTCAGCTCGGCGCCCAGCTTCACCAGAACCTGGGCGGCGACGCCCTCACCCTCGCGAATCAGGCCGAGCAGAATGTGCTCGGTGCCGATGTAGTTGTGGCCGAGCTGCAACGCCTCGCGCAGGCTCAGCTCGAGGACCTTCTTGGCGCGCGGGGTGAAGGGGATGTGGCCCGACGGGGCCTGCTGGCCCTGACCGATGATCTCCTCGACTTGGCTGCGGACACCTTCAAGAGAGATGCCCAGCGACTCCAGCGACTTGGCGGCTACGCCTTCACCTTCGTGGATCAGCCCAAGGAGGATGTGCTCGGTGCCGATGTAGTTGTGGTTCAGCATCCTGGCTTCTTCTTGCGCCAGGACGACGACGCGACGTGCGCGGTCCGTGAAGCGTTCGAACATCGGTGGTTACCTGCTCTCCATAGGTAGCGCAACTCTGTGCATGGCGTTAGCCGTGCTCTGCACCTACCGTCCACTCTAATGGGCGGCGGCCCGGGGTGCGGGGCCTGTCCCTGGCTTGTCCAGGGCCTCGACGCCGCGTATCCCACGCTGCAACACGTCAACGCCTGGTAGGCGCCGAACGTTTCCACGATGAGCGCCGATGGAGTTCGCCGCTAGCGAAAGCGCGTACCGGCCCGGATGCGCACGCCGGGCATCCGGCAACCCTTGCTTAGGTTGCCGCGTGAAAGGCGTCGATGACGTCGGCAGGAATGCGGCCGCGGGTGGACACATTGTGTCCATTGCGGCGGGCCCATTCCCTGATGGCGGCGCTCTGTTCGCGGTCGATGGACGCCCGGCCACGGCCGGAACCGGCGGAACGGCCGCGACGGCGGCCACCGACGCGGCGGCCCGCCTCGACCCATTGCTTCAGTTCGTTTCGAAGCTTGGCGGCGTTCTTGGACGAAAGGTCGATCTCGTAGCTCACGCCGTCGATCGAAAATTCGACGGTCTCGTCGGCAGCACCTTCACCGTCGAAATCGTCGACCAAGGTGACGGTCACTTTTTTTGCCATTACTTCACACTGACCCTTCTGCCTGGGTAACCCGAACCCGCCACAATGCTGACATAGGAACGCACACCATTCAACAAGTGACGCGATCTCGTAATCAGTTGCCGTGTCGGCGCACTATCGGGAACAATACCGTCTCCCTAATCGACAGACCCGTCAGGGCCATCAACAACCGGTCGATACCCATTCCCGTTCCAGTGGTCGGGGGCATCGCATACTCCAATGCGGCGAGAAAATCGTCATCGAGAAGCATTGCCTCGTCATCGCCTGCGGCAGCTGCACGGGCCTGGGCTTCAAATCGTTCCCGTTGAATCACGGGGTCGATGAGTTCTGAATATCCGGTGGCCAACTCGAACCGTCGCACATACAGATCCCACTTTTCAGTGACACCGGCAATGCTGCGGTGCGATCGCGTGAGAGGCGTGGTTTCGATGGGGAAGTCACGCACGAAGGTGGGCGCCCAGAGCGTCTCGCCCACAGTGTGTTCCCAGAGTTCTTCGATCAATTTCCCATGCCCATATCCACGGTCTCGGGGAATCTCGACGCCCAATCGATCCGCAATCGACCACAAGTGGTCGGCAGGTGTGTCAGGGGTGATCTCCTCGCCAAGTGCCTCCGCGAGCGAGGGATACATTTCGACGGTGGCCCATTCTCCGTCGAGATCGTAGGTGCTGCCGTCGGGCAGTGGCACCTGTCGCGTGCCAATCGCCTCGTCGGCGACCTCCTGAATAATCTCGCGCGTCACGATGGCGGAATCATCGTAGGTGCCGTACGCCTGATATGTCTCGAGCATCGCGAATTCCGGAGAATGCGTGGAATCCGCACCTTCGTTTCGAAACACGCGATTCAACTCGAAAACCCTCTCGAAACCGCCCACCAAGCACCGCTTGAGGAACAACTCCGGCGCGATCCGAAGGAAGAGATCGGCATCGAGGGCATTGGAGTGCGTCACGAATGGCCGTGCGGCGGCTCCACCTGCGAGTGTCTGCAGCATCGGCGTTTCGACTTCCAGGAAGCCGCGTCGCTCGTATGCCGAACGCACTGCGCGCACCACCGCAATCCGTTGACGTGCGATGGTCCTGGCCTCGGGCCGCACGATCAGGTCGACGTAACGCTGCCGAACCCGTGATTCCTCGGTCATCTCCTTGTGGGCAACGGGAAGTGGTCGCAGCGCCTTCGAGATGATTTGCCAGGAATCGGCAAGCACAGACAATTCTCCGCGCCGCGAGCTGATCACCTCGCCGTGCACGAACACGATGTCGCCAAGGTCGACGTCGGACTTCCAGGCGTCGAGGGATTCGGCGCCCACCTTGTCGAAACTGATCATCGCCTGAAGTTGGGTGCCGTCACCCTCCTGCAGCGTGGCGAAGCAGAGCTTGCCCGAGTTCCTGGCAAACACCACGCGGCCCGCGAGACCGACGTTCTGCCCCGTCTCCGTGCCTGCAGCCAGATCGGGGTAGTTCTTCCTGATCTCTGCGAGGGTGTGCGTGCGCGGCACCTCGACGGGGTACGGGTCCTTGCCATCGGCCAGCAGCCGTTCGCGCTTGGCCTGGCGAATCCGGAATTGCTCGGGAAGGTCGGACTGTAGGTCGGATGTCGCGGCCGGGGCCGCTCCGGGCGCATCGGGGGTATCGGCTGAGCTCACGACGTGCCAGCTTAAATGACTTTTCACGTGCACCGAATTCGATGCATCCCGCATTTCCCTAGCGGGCTTGTTTGACCTTGCCGCGTTGAATGTCGCGGTTGCGCTCGAAAACCATGCGCAGACCGTTGAGTGTCAGGTGCTTGTCGTAGTGCTCGACGGTCCGCAGATCGGGCAACACCAACGGCGCGGTGTGCCCGGTGGCCACCACCGCGACGTCGTTGCCGTCGAAGCCCTCGACGTCCTCGCGTACGCGGGACACCAGGCCGTCGACGAGGCCCGCGAAGCCGAACACGGCGCCTGCCTGCATGCACTCGACGGTGTTCTTGCCGATGACCGACCGCGGCCGGGTCAGCTCGACGCGGCGCAGCGCCGCCGAGCGCGCCGCCGCAGCGTCTGAGGACACCTGCACGCCGGGGGCGATCGCCCCGCCGAGGAACTCGCCCTTGTGCGATACGACGTCCACGCAGATCGACGACCCGAAGTCCACGACGATCGCCGCCGACTGGAACCGCTGATATGCCGCGAGGCAGTTCACGATGCGGTCGGCGCCGACCTCCTTGGGGTTGTCGACGAGAAGCGGAATCCCGGTCCGCACGCCTGGCTCGATCAGAACGTGCGGCACCGATGACCAGTACTGCTCGAGCATCACACGGATCTCGTGCAGCACGGACGGCACGGTGGAAAGACCCGTGGCGCCAGTCAGACGCTCGGCGTCGTCGCCGATCAGACCGTCGATGGTAAGGGCCAATTCGTCTGCGGTGACCTCGGATTCGGTGCGAATCCGCCAGTTCTGGACCACCTTGGCATGGTCGCCGGAGCCCTCGATCAAACCGACGACGGTATGGGTGTTGCGGACGTCGATGGCTAGCAGCACGTCGTTACCGCGGTGACATCAGGTCGGCTGCGTCGGCAGGGACGAAGGCGAGGTCGTGGCCGAGGTCGATCTGTCGGTTCTGCCCGTCGACGAAGACCACCTTGGGCTGGAAGGTGCGGGCCTCGGCATCCTCCATCGAGGCGTACGCAATGAGGATTACCAGATCGCCGGGGTGCACCAAATGCGCTGCCGCGCCGTTGATCCCGATCACGCCACTGCCCCGCGCACCGGTGATGGCGTAGGTCACCAGACGGTTGCCGTTGTCGATGTCGACGATGGTCACCTGCTCGCCCTCGAGCAGATCGGCGGCATCCATCAGGTCCGCGTCGATGGTGACGGAGCCGACGTAGTGCAGATCGGCCTGCGTCACCGTGGCCCGGTGGATCTTGGACTTCAGCATGGTTCGTAACATCAATTCCTCCACGGTAATTCGTGATTCTGGTCCGACTCGACCCGGGAATGCCCGTCGATGCCGGCCGATGCGCCGATGTCTATTGCGATGTTGTCGAGAAGCCTCGTCCGGCCAAGCCGCGCCGCCACCAGCAGCCGCGCCGCGCCCTCGACGGGTGCGGGGCCGAGCCAGGGGTCGCGTACCTCCAGGTAGTCCACGTCGATCGCGGGCACCTCGACCAGCACGGCGCGTGCCGCCTCGAGCGCCTCGGCGGCTCCCCGTGACGCGCCGTACATGCCGGCCAGCAGCGCAGCCGACAGCGCGCCCGCCTGTTCGCGTTCCACCTCGTCGAGGTATCGATTGCGCGACGACATGGCCAGGCCGTCGGCCTCGCGCACGATCGGCACGGCGACGATCTTCACGTCGACGTCGAGGTCGTCGACCATCTGCCGCACCAGCACCAGCTGTTGATAGTCCTTCTCGCCGAAGAACGCGCGGTCGGGCCGCACCATCTGAAGCAACTTGAGAACGACCGTCAACATTCCGGCGAAATGTGTTGGCCGGGAACCACCTTCGAGCTCGGCGCCGAGGTGGCCAGGCATGACCGTGGTTCTCTGGCCGTGCGGGTACATGTCGGCGGCGGTCGGTGTGAACACGACCTCAACGCCTTCGTTGCGCAACAGGGCCAGGTCGTCGGTGAGCGGGCGCGGGTAGGCATCGAGGTCCTCGCCTGCGCCGAACTGCAAGGGATTGACGAAGATCGACACCACCACTACCGCGCCGGGAACCCGCTTGGCTGCCCGCACCAGCGTCAGATGGCCTTCGTGCAGTGCACCCATCGTCGGCACCAGCACGACGCGGCGTCCGGTGGTCCGCAGCGCCCGGGACACGTCGGACACGTCGTGAGGACGCGCGTAGACGTTGAGCTCCCCTGCGTTGAACTTCGGTGGCTTGCGGGCGGTCACGGCTGCCCTCCTGAGGTCGACGGTTCTGCCAACGCGGCGAACACGTCGGCTGGAGCGTGCGCACGTTGGGCCGTGCGCAGTGAGTTCGTTCGATATGCCTGGGCCAGTTCGGGATCCAACTCGCGGAGCGCCCGCAAATGCGCCGTCACTGCCGCCGCGTCGCCCCTTGCCACCGGCCCGGTCAGAGCGGCCTGGCCGCGCCGCAACGCGTTCTCCACCGACGCGCGGGCCAGCGGGCCGATCACACGCTCGGCAAGCCCACCCGGCTCGTCGCCGACCAGTTCCTGGCCGAGCAGCCCCTGCCCACGAAGCGCACCGCGCAATGCCTCGACGGCGTCGAGCAGCACGGTGATCACGTGGTTGCCCGCGTGCGCAAGAGCCGCGTGGTACAGCGCGCGGACGTCCTCGGGCACCCGGAAGGGCTCGCCGCCGATCTCGAGCACCAGCGACTGTGCGATGGCGTACCCGACCTCGTCTGCCGCGGTGACGCCGAAGCACGCGTCGGACAGTCGCACGATGTCCTCGTCGGAACCGGTGAACGTCATGGCGGGGTGGATCGCCAGTGGCGCGCAGCCCTGCTCGGTGAGCGGGCTCAGCACGGAGATCCCCACCGCGCCCGCGGTGTGCGCGACGATGGCACCCGGCCGTACCGCGCCCGTCGCGGCCAGCCCGGACACCAGGCCTGCGAGCTCGGTGTCGGGCACGGCCAACAGCAACAGCTCCGAACGGCGGGCGACCTCGTCCACGGCAAGCACCGGGGTCTCGGGCAGCCGACGCTCGGCACGCTGGCGCGACGCCTGCGAGATGGCGCTGCACGCAACCACGACGTGTTCGGCACGCTCGAGTGCCACACCAATTGCCGTGCCCACCCGGCCGGCGGAGACGATGCCGACGGCAAGCCGAGCCGGGCGGAATCCGTTGGGGGTCCCCACTGCAGACGACCTCGCTGACGTCATGAGCTAATTCGTTCCAGTCCCGCGCTGCGGGTACCGGACGGACGCCAAGAGATTAACTCATTCCTCGCGGCGTCGACGCCGGCCGCCGCCCGTCGAGCCGACCTGCAGACGTGCCAGCAATTCGGATAGTGGCTGGCCACCGATGTGCTGGCCGTTGTCCGGCTCCAGTTCTTCGAGCCCACGGTGACGTGCAGCACGTTCCGTCTCGGGTGGCGTCGAAGCCGGTGGCGGGGGTTGCGGCGCGGGCGGCGGGGCCAGCGTTGGTGGGGGCTGGCGTCTGCCGGGATCGACGTCCGCAGACGCGGAGTGCCTGGCTCGCCTCTGCGCTTCGGCGTCGGTCGAGCCCGCCGAGGAGTGCCGCCCCCGGGGTCCCTCGGCGGGCGGCGGCATCATCGCAGGCTCGGGTGCTGGCGGCTCGGGCGTGGGCTCCGGTGTCGGTGTCGGCGCGTGCTTGGCCGCGCCGTTCTCGCTCACGTCGGACAGCCAGTTGCTGCCGGGATTGCCCGCTGGGATGAACTGCCCCTCCGCGGGCGCAGGGCGCCACTCCGGCTCCGGCTCGCCGCCAAGACTGTGACGTCGCGCGGGCTCGGGCTGCTGCCACGGTTGCGGCGCAGGCGCAGGCGCAGGCGCAGGCGCAGGCGTAGGCGGTGGCGGTGGCGTAGCCCTGGGCGGAGGCTCTGGCATCGACCACGGCTCTGGCGGCGGCGGTGGCTGCCAGCCGGTCGGGACGGGGTCCACCTCCGATGGCCTGCGATGGGCACCACCTGGAACGACCTGCGGCGCCCACTCGTGCTCAGGAGGATGCGGCTCTTCCGGCACGTCGATGATGGGGCTCTCTTCGGTGTTGGGATCGGCGTCGTCCCGGTCGTCGGTGTCGAGCCTGCTGCTGATTACGCGGCCAGGCCCCCGATCGCTGCGATCCTGGCCGCCGACACCGTCGGCGGCGTTCGACCAGTCAGGGAATCTGTGGACGCTGGTGCGCTCGGTCTCGATGGCCGGGCGGTGCTGCAGATCGGTGTCGAAGATGATCTCGAGGTTGGCGCGTAGCGCAGCCAACTCGGCACGAAGGCTGGCCACTTCGTCGGCCCGCTCGGCACGCAGCTCCGAGGTGAGCTCACGCCTGAGTTGCGATTCGACGGACAGTTCGTATTCGCGGCGCGCGGAGATCTCGCGGTCCAGTTGCAAGTCGTAGACCAATTTGAGGTCTCGCGCCTTGGCCTGATCCAAGTCGGACTGGCGCCGATAGATGAACGACACGAACGCCGCGGCCACCGCAGCCCACAGCGCGATGATGACGGCAAGCTTCAGTAACTCAACACGATTGGTGAACACCAGGGCGGAGCTGGCCACGATCGCGAGCACCAGCAACGCCGTCAGCAGAACCCATCCCGGCCTGCGGTTTCCACGCCGAGGGCGTGGTCCACGGGTCGGTTCGGTCATGGGCTGACTGTACCCGTCACAGGTCACCCAGCGTGTCGACCGCCGCGGCGATTCGACCTGCTACCGGCGGCGTTGGCTACTCGGGCACGCCGTCGGGGTCCTCGGGCCCATCCTGCGGCGACTTGCAGCAATGCTGCAACCAGAGCGCTGCAATCACCAGCGCCAGCGCACTGATCGCCGCCACCACAGCGCCCGCGGTGTCCTCCCCTGCGACTCGCATCACATCGCGGCGCGGGATCAGATACGCCAGCACTGCGAACCACCAGCCGAGTGCAAGCGCACCGACCCACGCCGATGCCTTCGCGATCGTGACGGAGCGCGCGACCGCCAGCGGATGCAACCGGCCGGGACCGGAGCCGATCTTGCCGTCGTTGACCTTCGATCGAACGTAGAAGGCCCAACCCGCCTCGGCACCGGCGACCACCAGCAGGGACAGCCCGGTGACGACGGTGATCGGGGGGAACCATCGGTACAACGCGAGCACCAGGACGTAGCCGACGATCGCGGCGCCCACCGTCGCCGCGGTCAGGTCACGTTTGCGGGTCGGCCCCATCACGTCACCAGGGTCAGGTCGGTGCGTCGCACCCCGTCGCGTTCGGCGGGATCGAGTGCGTCCAGCAGGTCGGCAACGGATCTGGGCTGCCCGTCGACCGTCAGCGTGGCATCGGCGTCCATCGCGAGCCACGGAACGAGAACGAAGGCCCGCTCGTGCGCGAAGGGATGCGGCAGCGTCAGCGTCTGGTCGTCGGATTGCACCTCGGTCGCGCCGGTGTGGCAGGTGATCAGGTCGACGTCGAGTGTGCGTGGGCCCCAACGTACGTCGCGGACCCGGCCGCTCGTGGTCTCGAGTTCCTGGCCCCGTCGCAACCAGCCGTGGCAGTCGAGAGCGTCGTCGTCGGCAATGACGACCGCGTTCAGGAACGGACCTTGTTCGACGCCACCCCACGCGTCGGTCTCGTAGACCGGTGACACCGACCGGACGGCATCGCCGAGCCCGTCGACCACCGACTGCAGCAGCGCCAGCCGGTCGCCGAGGTTGGATCCGATCGACAACAGGACTCGACTCACGGAGTGTCACCCCCGGTGCCGCGCCTCGACCGCCTTGCGACGACGGCGACGTCGTTGAACGTCAACGGAATCGGCGCACTGGGCTTGTGCACGACGACCTCGACGGCATGCACCCGTTCGTCGGCCATCACACCGTCGGCGATCTCTGCGGCAACCGTCTCGATCAGGTTGCGCGGCGGCCCAGCCACGATGTCGGCCGCCCGCTGAGCCAGTACGCCGTAGTCGAGCGTGTCGACGAGGTCGTCGCTCGCCGCGGCCTCGGCGAGGTCGATCCACACCGTGATGTCGACGATGAAGTCCTGGCCGTCCCGCCGCTCGTGTTCGAAGACACCGTGGTGGCCACGAACGGTCAAGCCGCGCAATTCGATTCGATCAGCCATGCGCTCCACCGTCCCACGCCCCTACGACCTTGATCGCGTCGACGCTCGCCAGGACGTCGTGCACCCGCACACCCCACACCCCATGCTGAGCGGCCAGCGCGGAGATCACCGCGGTCGCGGTCTCCCGGCCCCCAGGATCCCGCGGCGTTCCGTCGGGGTCGGCAAGCAACTCCCCGAGGAAGCGCTTTCGGGACGCGCCGACGAGCACGGGGATGCCCGTCGCCACCAACTCAGGCAGCGCCCGCAGCAGCGACCAGTTGTGTTGAGCGTTCTTGGCGAAACCCAGCCCGGGATCGATGATCACCTGCGCCGGGTCGACACCGGCGGCGACCGCAGCATCCACGCTGCGCAGGAGTTCGGTGCGGACGTCGGCGACGACGTCGGCGTAGTCGGGGGCTTGGTGCGGTCGCAGATCCGCGCTCACCGAGCGCCAGTGCATCAACACCCACGGCACCCCCGCATCCGCGAGCAGCGGCGCCATGTCGGGGTCGGCCATGCCGCCGGAGACGTCGTTGACGATCGCCGCACCGTTCTCGAGTGCGGCCCGAGCCACGTCGGCGTGCATGGTGTCGATGCTGACGGTGATGCCTTGCCCCGCAAGTTCTTTGATCACCGGTATCACCCGGCCCGTCTCGATGTCCGGGTCGATGCGGGTGGCACCGGGGCGGGTCGACTCGCCGCCGACGTCGATGATCGCCGCACCGAGTGCCGCCATTGCCATTCCGTGTTCGACGGCGCGGTCACGGTTGAGGAACAGTCCGCCGTCGGAGAAGGAGTCGTCGGTGACGTTGACGACCCCCATCACCCGCGGGGCGAGCGCAGCGACGGGATGTGGGACCCGGGCGAGCGCAGCGACGGGATGTGGGACCCGGGCGAGCGCAGCGACGGGATCTGGGACCCGGGCGAGCGCAGCGACGGGATCTGGGACCCGGGCGAGCGCAGCGACGGGATCTGGTGTCGGCGGAGGATGGCTCACTTGCGCAGGATGAGATCCAGCGCCTCGGAACGCAGCGTGGAGTCGGTCTTGAACTGTCCACGGACTGCCGAGGTCGTGGTGCTGGCCCCCGGCTTGCGGATGCCGCGCATCGCCATGCAGAGGTGTTCGGCCTCGACGACGACGATGACCCCGCGCGGATCGAGCTTGCGCATCATCGCGTCGGCGACCTGTCCGGTCAGCCGCTCCTGCACCTGCGGCCGTTTGGCGTACAGGTCCACCACCCTTGCGAGCTTGGACAGGCCGGTGACCCTGCCGTCCACGCCGGGGATGTAGCCGACGTGCGCAACACCGTGAAACGCCACCAGGTGATGCTCGCACGTCGAGTACATCGGGATGTCCTTGACCAGCACCAGCTCGTCGTGCTGCTCATCGAACGTCGTGTTGAGCACGTCGTCGGGGTCGACGTAGAGGCCGGCGAACATCTCCTGGTACGCCCTTGCCACCCGCGCAGGCGTGTCGATCAGCCCCTGGCGCTCCGGGTCTTCCCCGATGGCGATCAGCAGCTCACGCACGGCCGCCTCGGCTCTTGCCTGGTCGAACGTTGGGGTGGAGAGCGTGGCCGGATCGATCTGCGACCGCGTCATCTGGTGGCTCCGTTCGTATCAGCCAGGCGGCGGCGGGTTGTGGCGATCCTCTGACCGGTCACCGTTCCCCTGTTCGTCGCGCGGAGTTGGCGCGGGTGCGCCGCTCTGCGGGACATGATGCCCAGGCTGCGGGTAAGGCTGATACGGCGGGTATGGGGCCGGAGGCGCACCGGCGCCGACATGTGGCGCCGGAGGCGCACCGGCGCCGACATGTGGCGGTGGCGCCTGCGGCTGCCAGCCCGAGGGAGGCGGCGGTGGCGGGTACCAGTACCCCTGCGGCTGCTGACCCGGATGCTGCGGGGGCCAACCGGGCGCATGCCAGCCGGCGGGGGCGCCGTAGTCGGGCTGCGTCGATCCGGGTGCACCGGCCGGGTGTCCGCCATTGCCGTTGACCGGAGAACCGTTGCCGCCAACACCATTCGAGCCGTTGTGCCGCGCTGCGGCCTCGGCGGCCTTGGTCGCGGCCGCGATCGCGACCTTGAATGCGGGCTCGGGCTGCGGCTTCGGCCACTCCTCGCCGCGCTCGATGGCCAGCTCGCCAGGTGTCTTGATCGGCGGCTTGTCCGAGGGCACCCGGCCACCGAAGTCGTCGAACATGGTCAGCCGCGGGCGCTTCTTCACCTCGGTGAACAGCGCCTGCAGCTCGACTCGGTGCAGCGTCTCCTTCTCCAGCAGCTCGCCCGCGAGGGTGTCCAGGACGTCGCGGTACTCGGTCAGGATCTCCCACGCCTCGGTGTGGGCGGCCTCGATGAGCTTGCGCACCTCGTCGTCGATGATCTGGGCGACCTCGTGGCTGTAGTCGGCCTGGGTACCCATCGAACGGCCGAGGAACGGGTCGCCGTGCTCGGTGCCGTAGCGCACCGCGCCCAGCTTGGCGCTCATGCCGTACTCGGTGACCATGGCGCGGGCGATCTTGGTGGCCTGGTCGATGTCGGACGACGCACCGGTGGTGGGCTCGCGGAACACCAGCTCCTCCGCGGCACGGCCGCCCATGGCGAACACCAGGCGGGCGATCATCTCCGAGCGGGTCATCAGACCCTTGTCGTCCTCGGGCACCGACATGGCGTGGCCGCCGGTGCGGCCGCGGGCCAGGATCGTCACCTTGTAGATCGGCTCGATGTCCGGCATCGCCCACGCGGCAAGCGTGTGCCCGCCTTCGTGGTAGGCGGTGATCTTCTTCTCGTGCTCGCTGATGATGCGGCCCTTGCGGCGCGGACCACCGACGACGCGGTCGACGGCCTCCTCGAGCGCGGCCCCGGTGATGACGGTGCCGTTCTCGCGGGCGGTGAGCAGGGCGGCCTCGTTGATGACGTTGGCCAGGTCTGCACCCGACATTCCGACGGTGCGCTTGGCCAGCCCGTCGAGATCGGCGTCTGGCGCGATCGGCTTGCCAGCCGAGTGCACCTTCAGGACGGCGCGGCGGCCTGCGATGTCGGGGTTGGACACCGGGATCTGGCGGTCGAACCGGCCGGGCCGCAGCAGGGCGGGGTCGAGGATGTCGGGCCGGTTGGTGGCGGCGATCAGGATGACGCCCTGACGTTCGCCGAAGCCGTCCATCTCGACGAGCAGCTGGTTGAGCGTCTGCTCGCGTTCGTCGTGCCCACCACCGAGGCCTGCCCCGCGCTGACGGCCGACGGCGTCGATCTCGTCGACGAAGATGATGCAGGGGCTGTTCTGCTTGGCCTGCTCGAACATGTCGCGGACGCGAGACGCGCCGACACCGACGAACATCTCGACGAAGTCAGAACCCGAGATGGTGAAGAACGGCACCCCGGCCTCACCTGCGACGGCGCGGGCCAGCAGCGTCTTACCGGTGCCTGGCGGGCCGTAGAGCAGCACGCCCTTGGGGATCTTGGCGCCCAGCGCCTGGTAACGCGTCGGGTTCTGCAGGAAGTCCTTGATTTCGTAGAGCTCCTCGACCGCCTCGTCGACGCCTGCGACGTCGGCGAACGTGGTCTTGGGCAAGTCCTTGTTGAGCTGCTTGGCCTTCGACTTGCCGAAGCCGAAGCCCATCCGGCCGCCGGACTGCATGCGGGAGAACATCACGAACAACCCGACGAGCAGCAGCAGCGGCAACAGGTAGATGAGCAGCGAGCCCAACATGCTGCCCTGGTTGACGACGGTGTTCGTCTTGGCGTTCTTCGCGCTCAGCGCGTTGAAGAGATCGACTCCGTACCCCGTCGGGTACTTCGTGATGATCTTGTCGCTGTTCTCGGTATCGCCGTTGCCGCTCTTCAGGTCGAGGCGGACCTGTTGTTCGCGGTCGTCGATCTGCGCGGTCTTGACGTTGTCGCCGTTGATCTGGGCCATCGCCACCGAGGTGTCGACGGGCTTGTAGCCGCGGGTGTCATCGCTGAAGTAGAAGAAGGACCAACCCAGGAGCAACACGACCGCGACCGCGGTCAAGGTACGGATGACGTTTTTTCGATTCATCGAGCATCGGCCGTCGAGGGCCAGGTCCTTCCGATACGCACAGCTGGGTCAGTTCAGGCTACCGCTAGACCAACGTCGGACAGTTCCCGGCGCTGTATTGAGCCGAGGACGTAGCCGTGCAGACTGAGATGGTGATCACATCCACCGAACGGTTAGTCAACACCAATGGCGTGCAGTTACGGGTGACCGAGGCCGGCGATCGCGGCGCGCCCGTCGTGGTGCTGGCACACGGATTCCCCGAACTGGCGTACTCCTGGCGACACCAGATCCCGGTGCTGGCCGATGCCGGCTATCACGTGCTGGCTCCGGATCAGCGGGGCTATGGCGGCTCGTCCAAGCCGGATTCGGTCGATGACTACGACATCGTGGCGCTGACGGGTGACATCGCCGGGTTGCTCGACGACGTCGGCGCCGAGAAGGCCGTCGTGGTCGGCCACGACTGGGGATCGCCCGTCGTGACCAACTTTCCCCTGTTCCACCCGGACCGGGTATCGGGCGTGGTCGCGGTGAGCGTGCCACCGACGCCGAGAGCGCCCGCGCCGCCCACGCAGATCTGGCGCGGTGTGTTCGGTGAGAACTTCTTCTACATCCTCTACTTCCAGGAGCCTGGCGTCGCCGACGCGGAGCTCGGAAGCGATCCAGCCAGAACGATGCGCCGGATGCTGGGCGGGCTGGTGTCGAGCGACGACGCGGCCGCAGCGGCGCGCCTGTTCGCTCCAGGGCCCGAGGGATTCATCGACCGGCTGCCGGAGCCCGTCAGCCTTCCGGATTGGATCAGCCAGGGCGAGATCGATCACTACGTCGCCGAGTTCACCCGCACCGGCTTCACCGGGCCGCTGAACTGGTACCGCAACTTCGACCGCAACTGGGAGCTGACCGAGAGCACGCCTGCATCGACCATCACGGTGCCGACGCTGTTCATCGGCGGCACCGCGGACCCGGTGCTCGCGCTCATGTCCCGTGACCGGGTCACCGACGTCGTGTCCGGCCCGTACCGCGAGGTGCTCATCGACGGCGGAGGTCATTGGCTTCAACAGGAGCGGCCCGACGAGGTCAACGCAGAACTGCTGGCGTTCCTGACCGGATTGGAGGCGAAGTGAACAAGCCACTGAACTTCGGGGTGTTCATCACGCCGTTCCATCCGGTCGGCCAATCCCCCACCACCGCACTGCAATACGACATGGAACGGGTCGAGGCGCTGGACCGCCTCGGGTTCGACGAAGCCTGGTTCGGCGAGCACCACTCCGGCGGTTACGAGTTGATCGCCTGTCCCGAGGTGTTCATCGCGGCGGCCGCCGAGCGCACCAAGCACATCCGCTTCGGCACCGGCGTGGTGTCGCTGCCGTATCACCACCCGTTGATGGTGGCCGATCGTTGGGTGCTGCTGGACCACCTCACGCGCGGACGGGTGATCTTCGGCACCGGCCCAGGAGCGCTGCCGTCGGACGCCTACATGATGGGCATCGACCCGGTGAACCAGCGGCCGATGATGCAAGAGTCGCTCGAAGCGATCCTTGCGCTGTTCCGCGCAGGCCCTGGCGAGCGGATCACCAGGGAGACCGACTGGTTCACGCTGCGCGATGCCGCCCTGCACATACGGCCGTACACCTGGCCGTACCCCGAAATCGCCTGCGCGGCAATGATCTCACCATCTGGTCCTCGGCTGGCCGGGTCGCTGGGCACGTCGCTGCTCTCGCTGTCGATGTCGGTACCCGGCGGTTTCGCCGCACTCGAGACGACCTGGGACGTCGTCGGTGACCAGGCCGCCAAGTCCGGCCGCGACGCACCCGACCGCAAGGACTGGCGGGTGCTCGGCATCGTCCACCTGGCCGACACCAAGGACCAAGCCATCGACGACTGCACCTACGGGTTGCAGGACTTCGCGGACTACTTCGGCGCCGCGGGCTTCGTCCCGCTCAACAACGAGGTCGAAGGCGGTCAGACGCCTCGAGAATTCGTCGAAGACTATGCAAGCAAGGGCAATTGCTGCATCGGCACCCCCGCCGAGGCAATCGCCTACATCCAGGATCTGCTGGACCGGTCCGGTGGCTTCGGAACCCTGCTGCTGCTCGGCCACGACTGGGCCTCCCCCGCAGCGACCTACCACTCCTACGAGCTGTTCGCGCGAGAGGTGATGCCGCACTTCAAGGGTCAGCTCGGCGCACCCCACGAATCGCACGAATGGGCCAAGGGCATCCGGGACCAGCTGTTCGGCAGGGCGGGCCAGGCGATCGTCAATGCGATCACCGAGCACGTCGAGGAACAGAAGGCCGACGCGGCACCGGCGGACGGCGCCTGATGCGCGGCGCGGTACTGCGCGGCGGACGCATGGTCTACCGCGACGACCTTCCCGAGCCGGCCCCTGGGCCGGGACAGGTGTTGGTCGACGTCAAGGCGTGCGGGATCTGCGGGTCTGACCTGCACTTCGCCAAGCACGGGGACGACGTGCTGGCGGCAAGCGCGCAGCTGGAGGGTCTGCCCGACGGAGCGGGTGTTTCCGTGGACCTCGGGGCGGACGTGTTCATGGGCCACGAGTTCAGCGCCGAGATCCTCGATGCAGGACCGGGCACCGAGGCGCCACCGGCGGGCACCCTGGTCACGTCCGTGCCGGTGCTGCTGTCCCAGGCGGGCGTGGAGATGATCGTCTACAGCAACCGCACACTCGGCGGTTACGCCGAACGGATGCTGTTGTCGGCGCCGCTGCTGCTGCCGGTGCCCAACGGGCTCGACGCCAGGCATGCGGCGCTCACCGAACCCGTTGCGGTGGGCCTGCATGCGGTCAACAAGTCCGGCATCACCCCCGGTGAGACGGCCCTGGTGATCGGATGTGGACCGATCGGGATCGCGATCATCGCGGCACTGACGGCCCGCGGCGTGGAAACGATTGTGGCGTCCGACTTCTCGGCGAAGCGCCGCGAGCTGGCGTCGACCGTCGGGGCGCACCGCACCGTCGACCCGGCTGCGGGCTCACCGTTCGATTCGACGTCACCCGCCGTCGTCTTCGAGGCGGTCGGTGCGCCTGGCGTCATCGACGACGTCTTCCGCAGGGCGCCGAGCCGGACCCGGCTCGTCGTCGCGGGCGTCTGCATGCAGCCCGACGCGGTGCATCCGTTCTTCGGGATTGCCAAGGAGATCAACGTGCAGTTCGTGTTCGGCTACGACCCCGCGGAGTTCGCGAGCTCGCTGCGGTCGATCGCCGAGGGTGAGGTGAACGTGGCCCCGATGATCACCGGCGAGGTGGGTCTGGACGCGGTCGGCGGGGCGTTCGACGAGCTGGCCGACCCGGACCGGCATTGCAAGATCCTGGTCGTGCCGGATCTGTAGGGTGCCTGTATGCCGATCGCCGCACGGACGAAGACGCCCACTCGACTGCTCGTGCTCGCCGTGGCAGGCCTTGCGATGGTAGGGCTCTCAGCGTGTGATTCGTCGTCGGGACCGCCCGCGGGGACCGGCACCGACGCCCACGTCCGGCAGGTCACCGTGGTCGGCTCGGGCAAGGTGGAGGGCACGCCGGACACCGTCACCGTCGACGCCGCGATCGAGACCATCGCGTCCGATACCACCGCCGCGCTGAACCAGAGCAACGACCGGATGAACGCCGTACTCGACGCCGTGAAGAACCAGGGCGTCGACGCCAAGGACATCAGCACCACCGGCGTGACCCTGCAGCCGCAGTACGGCGACAACTCCGTCATCACGGCGTATCGGGCGAACAACTCGATCGAGGTGAAGGTCCGCAAGTTCGACGTCGCCTCGGGCGTGATCACGGCGATTCAGACCGCGGGCGGCAACGCCACGCGGATCAACTCGGTGAACCTGTCCATCGAGGACGACTCGCAGCTGGTGAAGGACGCGCGTGCGCACGCATTCAACGACGCCAAGGATCGCGCCGAGCAGTATGCGCAGTTGTCCGGGCTGAAACTGGGCAAGGTCATCTCGATCTCCGAGGCGGGTGCCCTGCCCCCGCCTCCTACGCCGATGCCCCGGTACGACGCGATGGCGGAGGCTGCCGTGCCGATCCAGCCTGGCCAGCAGACCGTCGGTTTCTCGGTGACGGCGGTCTGGGAGCTCGTCTAGATCGTCGATACCGGACTGATCTGGACCGGGATCCCGTTCAGCACCGCGGTTCCCGACAGCGGGTCCAGCGATGATCCGTCGTTGAGTTGGTTGACGTTGACGCCGGGCTGGCCTTCGGCCACCGTCTGCCTGGTTCCGGCGCGGTCGTGCCCCCAACCGTGCGGCAGCGAGACGACGCCGCGCCGGATGTCGCCGGTGAGCTCGACGGGTGCCTCCAGCTCCCCGCCGGGCCCCTTGATGCGCGCCCTGTCCGTGACGCCGAGAGCTGACGCATCGTCCGGGTGGATCTGCAGCGTGCAGCGGTTCGTGCCACCCGCCAGCGCCGGCACGTTGTGCATCCAGCTGTTGTTGGACCGCAGGTGACGGCGGCCGATCAGAACGAAGTCGTCGGCGTCCCGATCGAGCGATGCGCGCAGTCTGGCCACGTCGGCCACTATCGGCTCGGGCGCGAGTTCCACCTTGCCCGACGGTGTTCGCAGCACCTCGGTCAGGCGCGGCCGCAGCGGGCCGAAGTCGATGCCGTGCGGGGCGTCCTTGAGTCGATTCAGGGTCAGGCCATCGGGTTTCGCGCCGAAGGCATCTCCGTACGGGCCCAGCCGCAGCATCATGTCCAGCCGGCGTTCGTAACCCCGCTCCTGCGGCAGCATGGCGGTCAACTCGTCGACGGCGCGACCGGCCACCGGCGAATCGGGATCCGCGGTCTCCTTGGTCAGCGTCGCGGCGATCACCTGCTCGTCGACGAGCGCGGGATCGGTGAACGGTCCAAGGCCGTAGAGGATCAGCGCGATGCGGGCCAGGATCTCGGGCTCGTCGGGGCGACCCGCGTCGAGCGGCAGTACCGGCAGCGAGTAGCGCGCATTGTTGCGCACCGACAGGTTGCTCAGCGCGACGTCGAAGTGGGCGCTGCGCGACGGCGGTGGCGGCGGAAGGATCACGTCGGCGTGCCGGGTGGTCTCGTTGAGGTAGGGGTCGATGCTGAGCATGAAGCCGACGCCTTCGAGGGCGCGGCTGAGCCGGTCGCCGTCGGGGGCGGACAGCACTGGGTTGCCCGCGATGGTGATGACGGCCTTGACCTGACCGTCGCCCTCGGTGTCGATCTCCTCGGGCAGCGCAGCGGCGGGGAGTTCGGAGAGCGCCTCGGGATGGCCGGAGACGCGGCTGTGCCACCGCCCGGTGCGGAAGCCCTTGCCTGGTTTAGGCGGGCGGGCGGCGGGCCCCACCGGTGACTGCGCGAACATCGCACCGCCAGGCCGGTCCAGATTGCCGGTCAGGACGTTGATGACGTCGACGAGCCAGCTGCCAACGGTGCCGAATTCGACTGTGGACGTGCCCATCCGGCCGTACACGGCAGCAGTGGGTGCCGCGGCGATCTCGCGCGCCAGGATCCGGATGTCCTCCGCGGACACCCCGCAGCGGGCGGCGACGACCTCCGGCGCGAAATCGGTGGCCAGCGCGCGGACGTCGTCGACCCCGGCGACGTGCTCGGCGACGTCGCCGAGATCGACGAGGCCCTCGTCGAACAGGGTGTGCACCACGGCGAAGAGCAGCGCCGCATCGGTTCCTGGGCGCGGCGCGAGGTGGCGGTCCGCCATCGCGGCCGTGCGGGTGCGGGCCGGGTCGATCACCACCAGCCGGCCTCCGCGCTTGCGCAGCGCCTTGAGCTTGCCGCCGAAGTCTGCGGCGGTGGCCAGACTTCCGTTGGACACCAACGGATTCGCGCCGATGACGACGAGGTAGTCGGTGCGGTCGAGGTCGGGAACGGTGAACGCCACCGGGCTGCCGAACATGAAGCCCAGCGAGACGTGCTTGGGCATCTGATCGAGCGTGCTCGCCGAGTAGACCTGATGGGTGCCGAGCCCGCGCACGATCAGCGGGACGTAGAGCGAGCCGGCGATGGTGTGCGCGTTGGGGTTGCCGAAGTAGACGGCCACCGACTCGCCGCCGCTCTCGGCGACCACGGCGGACAGGCCGCGCGCGGCTGCCTCGAACGCCTCGTCCCAGCTGACTTCGACGAGCTCGCCGTCGCGGCGGACCAGTGGGCCGGTCAATCGGTCGGGGTCGCCGTCCAGTTCGCCGAAGCTGGCGCCCTTCGGGCAGATGAAACCGGCGCTGAAGACGTCGTCGCGGTCGCCGCGGGCCGCGGTCACCCGCGCGGCTTCGTCGTCGATCTCGAGGGTGAGGCCGCAGGTGGCTTCGCAGAACGGGCAGATGCGCAGGGCTGACCGGGTCATCACCTCATCTTGCGCCTAGAGCGATCACTTGAGAACGAGTACCCCGGAAAGGCACGTGCGGGGTCGACCTCGACGTCGGCTTCGGTCATCGAGCGTTGTGTCCGGACGGTGAAACCGTCGCCCGTGCATCTGGGGTTTGTCGGTGAGCGGTGGGATGCTCATCGCTGAGATGACTCGCCACACGACGTTCCGGTTCTGTCTCGACCCAACCGTCGAGCAGCGTGACGTGCTGGCTCGACATTCCGGAGCGTCACGGTTCGCGTTCAATCAGTGCCTGGCGATGGTGAAAACCGCGCTTACCCAACGCAAGACCGACCCGAGCATTAAGGCGCCATGGACGGGTTTCGATCTGGTCAATGCGTTCAACGGGTGGACGAAGACCGCCGACGCCGGCAGGCTGTTCAGCGTCCGCGGCGACGGTACCGTCGAAGTATTCGACACGCCTTAGCCGTCGGCTTCGTAGACCTTTGGGTCGAGAGTGCCGATGTAACGCAGGTCGCGGTAGCGCTCGGCGTAATCGAGTCCGTACCCGACGACGAACTCGTTGGGGATGTCGAAGCCGATGTAGGAGATGTCGACGTCGGCGCGCATGGCGTCGGGCTTGCGAAGCAGGGTGCACACTCGCAGCGACCGCGGGTGGCGCGTGGCGAGGTTGCGGAGCAGCCAAGACAGGGTCAGGCCGGAGTCGACGATGTCCTCGACGATCAGCACGTCGCGGTCGTTGATGTCGCGGTCGAGATCCTTGAGGATGCGCACCACGCCCGACGACGATGTCGACGACCCGTACGAACTGACCGCCATGAACTCGAGTTGGGTGGGCAGCGGGATGGCGCGGGCCAGGTCGGTGACGAACATGACCGCGCCCTTGAGCACCGTCACCAGCAGAAGATCCTGGCCGTTCTCGGCGACGGCGTCCCGGTAGGTCTCGGCGAGCTCCCTACCCAATTCGGCGACGCGGGCCTGAACATCGTCCTCGGAGAGCAACACGGACTTGATGTCACCCGGGTACAGCTCGGCGGCAGGATCTGCAGGCACGGCAACAGCGTGCCACGTCAGCACCTCCGCGACCAATACGGCGCCCGAGCCGGACGGCTCAGACCGGCTCGCGGTAGGTGATCAGGACCCCGTCGCGGCGGCCCGCGAAGAGCCGCTCGTTGCGCAGCGGGGAGCCGACGGCGACGCCGCCCTGCCCGCGCCAGTCGGTGACGAGGCGGTCCACGGCGCGGATCTGGACGTCGGTGAGGTCGCTCGCCCCGCTGGTCAGCAACCACGCCCTGATGACCCGGCGCCGGACGGCTGCGGGCAGGTCGGCGAGCCGCCTGGTGTCCGACCCGTCTCCGACGGCCACCGTCGCCGCCTGTCCGTCCAGGGCGTCGTTGTCCTCGCGCAACGCCGCGGCCGTACGGGCCAGCGCCTCGGCGACTCCGCCGCCCAGCACGTCCTCCAGGAGCGGCAGCACCTCCGCGCGCAGCCGCACCCTGGTGAACCGGGGATCGACGTTGTGGGGGTCCTGCCACGGCACTAGCCCCAGCTGCGCGCAGGCGGTGTGCGTGTCTGCGCGTCGCACGCCGAGAAGCGGCCGGAGCCATGGCGGATCCCATGGCCGCATCCCGGCGATCGACCTGGCGCCCGAGCCGCGGCCAAGACCGAGCAGCACGGTCTCGGCCTGGTCGTCGAGCGTGTGCGCCAGTAGCACCGGTGCGCCGTCGCGGGCAGTGTCGAGGGCCGCGTAGCGGGCGGTTCTCGCCGCGGATTCGGGACCACCTGCCGATCCGACGTCGACGTTGAGCACTTGGGCGTCAACACATCCCAGTGTCAACGCTTGTTCGCGGGCGGTGGCAGCGACGTCAGCTGAGCCGGCCTGCAATCCGTGGTCGACGATCAGCGCCGTGGTGGGCCGAAGGTCGGCGGCGACGGCGGTCAGCGCGAGGGAATCGGCACCACCCGACAGCGCGACGCACCACCGCCCTTCGTCGGGGAGGTGAGTGCGGGCGAGCGCGGCGACCGCCCTGCGCAGCGTCGCTACAGAACCCTGTCGATCCATCGTTGCGGCTCGTCGATTTCGCTTGGCAGCGGCAGGGTTTCGGGGCTCGACCACACGGCGTTGAACCGGGCCATGCCAACGTCGGACACGACGTGGTCGACGAAGGCCTTGCCGCGGGTGTACTGGCTCATCTTGGCGTCGAATCCGAGCAGTGTGCGCAGAACACGTTGCAGCGGTGGCTGTTTGCTCATCCGGCGCTCATTGAACCTACGCCGGATGGTCTCGACCGACGGCACCACGGCGGGCCCGACGGCGTCCATCACGTGGTCGGCGTGCCCCTCGAGCAACGTGCCGAGCACCAGTAGCTGGTCGAGCGCCTTACGCTGCGGCTCGGACTGGATGGCCCGCAGGATGCCAAGCACACCTTCGGAATTCGGGTCGGGTGGATCGTCCTCGCTGCCGTTGCGGCGACTGCGGACCAACGCGAACAGCCGCTCGACGACCTGGGCCGGGTCCTGGTCGCCGTCGTCGGTGAGCACGGCAAGGCATTTCGACATGTGCTCGGCCAGCCACGGGTTGGCCTTGAACTGAACCCGGTGGGTCACCTCGTGCAGGCAGACCCACAGACGGAAGTCGGCAGGCGAGACACGCAGTTGCCGCTCGACGGCGATCACGTTGGGGTACACCAGAAGTAGCTCACCCCCGCTCGAAGCGAACGGGTCGTACTGGCCGAGGATGCCCGACGAGATGTAGGCGAGCACGGCGCCCGTCTGTGCGCCGGTGACACGGCCGGTGATGAAACCACTGGACTTGCCATCGCCGCCGGTCATCGCGCGCATCGATTCCGTTGCGGCGCGCACCCATTCACCGCGGTCGATGATCCGGGCTTCAGCAACGGCAGCGCCCTCGTTGAGCCCAGTGACGTCACGCACCGGAAGTTCCGCCCGGCGAGACGATTCCGCCAACTGCTCGATGGCCTGCTCGCGGGTGTAGTCGGTGACGAGCGGCGCGGGCCGGACCAGCTTGGTGCCGACGGTGGCCGCGAAACCCCAGTCGACGGTGCGTCCGACGGTGGGCGCCTCGGCCGGGCTCACGAGCCGCATCCGCAGGAGCGCAGGCTTGCGGCGAGCGCGTCGATCGCGGTGCGGCCGGTGGGCCCTGCGTTGTTGGACATCAGCGCAAACGTCAGAACGCGCCCGCTGGCGTCGGTGACGATGCCGGCCAGGGTGTTCGTTCCGGTCAGCGAGCCGGTCTTGGCCCGGAGGAACCCCGCGGCGGCGCGGCCTGCGTCGGTGTCGAGGTACCGGTTGGACAGCGTGCCGCTGCCCCCGGCGATCGGCAGGACGTCAACGAGCGGGCGCAGTTCTGGTGTCTTGTCGCCGGCGGCGGCGCCCACCACCTCGTCGAGTGTCTCGGCGGTCAGCCTGTCGTCGACCGACAGCCCGCTGGAGTCGACGAGCGTCGCGCCCGTGGTGTCGATCCCGGCGGCGTCGAGTTCACCCAACACGGCCTGCACACCGCCGGTGAAGCTCTGCGGACGGCCCTTGGCGGCGGCGACCTCCCGGCCGATCGATTCGGCCATCACGTTGTCCGAGGCGTTCATCATCTCGCGCAGCCGCTCCATCAGCGGCGGCGATTGCACCGTGGCGATGGTCTTGGCGTTCGCGACCGGCGCGGGCACGAAGGTGACCGCGGCAGCATCGACCCCGAACGCCGCGGCAAGGGCGCGGCCCGCATCGAGTGCCGGGGTGGCTGACCGGCGCGAGTCCACGCTGACGGGTTGGATTCGGCCTGCGTCGAGCATGACCGCCTCCATCGGAGCGATGTCACCGTTGAGGATGTCCAGCGGATCCCACCCGGGTGCCATGGTCGGCCCGCTGAACGCGGTGGCGTCGACCTGGACGGCAGTGACGGCGACCCCCGCCTTGCGCACCTGTTCGGCGAGGTCGCTGATCCGGGCGGCGTCGCGGTACCAGGTCGGCGTCGACGGCGGTGCCGCCGACAAGGTGGGATCCCCGCCGCCCTTGAGGATGATCAGCCCAGGGTCGTCTGGGTCGGTCTGCACCGTCGTCGTCAGACGTGCGTCGCGGTCGAGGGTGAGTAGCGCAGCGGCGGTGGTGAGCAGCTTGTTGACCGATGCGGGCTGCATCGGGACGTTCGCACCCTGGGCCCACAGTTGCGCACCGGTGATCGCGTCGGTGACGCGGCCGGTGAACATGCCAAGGTTCGGATCGGCGACCAACGGCGCCAGGACGGCGGTGAGCTTGTCGGTCGTCGGCTTGGGCGCGGTGTCGGAAAGTGGGGTGACGCCGGGCGCGGCGAGCGCGGGCGTCGGCTGCGGCTTGACGGCCGCGGCGTCGCTGGTGGAATGGCCACCCGAGGTGACGACGGCGGCCACGGCGACCACCGCGGCCACGACCAGTAGCACCGCCACGCCGATCACCACGTGCGTGGATCGACGCCATCGAGCGGGCCGCATGAGTCTCCTGGGATCGGGAGGGCTGCCGAGCAACCCGTGTAGTGCAGGATATCGCTCCGTCTAAGCTGGGCCCGCGTCGTCACCCGACGACCCCAGCAGATGTGAAGGAGCCGCGGCGGTGGAGTTCGACGTCGTCATCGAGATCCCTAAGGGTTCGCGCAACAAGTACGAAGTGGATCACGAGACCGGCCGGGTCAAGCTCGACCGCTACCTCTACACGGCGTTCGGCTACCCGGCGGACTACGGATTCTTCGAGAACACCCTCGGCGAGGACGGCGATCCGCTGGACGCCCTCGTCCTGCTCCCCGAGTCGGTCTTCCCTGGTTGCATCGTCGAAGCCAGGCCCGTCGCGATGTTCAAGATGACCGACGAGGCGGGCGGCGACGACAAGCTGCTCTGCGTGCCTGCCGGCGATCCCCGCTGGGACCACATTCAGGACCTCGCGGACGTGCCGCCGTTCGAACTCGAGGCGATCAAGCACTTCTTCGTGCACTACAAGGATCTCGAGCCGGGCAAGTTCGTGAAGGCCGCCGACTGGGCGGGCCGCGAGGAGGCCGAGGCCGAGTTGCAGCGCTCGGTCGAGCGGTACAAGACCTCGGGGCACTAGCCCTTTTGGGCCTCCCGCCCTGATTTAGCACGGCCGTAACACGGGGTAACCCATACGTGTCTTCGGCCTTCGATCATGGCTGTGTGCTCTTGCATCAGGGGATCGGGCTCGACGCGTTCAACGCGCTGCCGGAACGCAAGGCCGTCCACGCGCTCTATGAGTGCTGCAACAGTCTGGCGCTGGCCCGCGACCTGGCGCGCGGCCGCGCTTACGACGATCACGACGCGCTGTTCCGTCGTGCCGACGCGTTGCTCTTCTCCCTGTCCGAGGCGACGGTCGACCAGATTCTGGACGCATGCCCGTGCGTCGGTCGTCGGCCCCGCAGCGCGAAGTCGCAAGCCGAGCAGTGCGCGATCTGGGATGACGACGCCGAGGTGATGGCTGGACTGGCCAACGCCGCCGGGGACTACGCCAACAAGTTCGGGTTCGGATTCGTCATGTTCGTCGGCGGGCTTGCTGCATCCGACGTTCTCGGCGTGGTGTCCGACCGCATGCACAACGACGTCGAGACCGAGCGCAAGGTGCTACGCAACGAGCTGGCCAAGATCAACAGGACGCGCCTCGAGCGCATGCTGGGACCTGAAGGCGGCTTTCACAACTGGTGATGCCGGTCGGCTAAACGCCGCGGCGACCGTGTCACGCGTTGCATGATGGCTCGATGGACGACACCCCATCTTGCTCCTCCCGTCCGCAGGTAGTTCACGGACACTGGGACCCCCGCTTCGACAAGGTCGCCGAGGCACTTGCCGACGAGATCACCACGGGCGGCGAGGTCGGTGCCGCCATCGCGATCGACATCGGCGGTGCGACGGTGGTCGACATGTGGGGTGGCCACGCCGACGCCGCCAAGACGACGCCGTGGACCGAGGACACCATCGTCAACGTCTGGTCGTCCACCAAGACGGTCACTGCGCTGGCGGGCCTGATGGTGATCGATCGCGGTCTCATCGAGGCGGGCACTCGTGTTGCGAGCGTCTGGCCGGAGTTCGCCGCAAACGGCAAGGAAGACATCGAGTTCCGACATTTGCTCTCCCATACGTCCGGCGTCTCGGGCTGGGATCAACCCGTCGTCATCGAGGACGTCTACGACTGGGAGAAATCCACGGCGATGCTCGCGGCGCAGGCGCCGTGGTGGGAGCCTGGTACGGCGTCGGGGTACCACGCGTTGACGCACGGCCATCTCATCGGTGAAGTGGTACGGCGTGTCACCGGTAAGACACTCAAGCAGTTCGTCGCCGACGAGATCGCAGGACCACTCGGTGCGGACTTCCAGATCGGTGCCGCGCCTGAGGATTTCGCACGGATCGCGGAGATCATCCCCGCGGCGGACCCGATGGCGGGGATCCCACCGCTGGATCAGTGGACCGAGCCGATGCTGAAGACCTTCACCGGTCCCGCGCCGGATCCCGCGGCCGCAAACTCCCTCGAGTGGCGCTCCGCCGACATGGGTGCCGTCAACGGCCACACCAACGCGCGGGCGCTGGCGCGGATCCTGTCGTCGATATCGCTCGGCGGCGAGGTCGACGGCGTGCGACTGCTTCGCCCCGAGACCGTCGAGAAGATCTTCGAGGTGCAGTGCGACGGGCCTGACCTGGTGCTCGCCGGGCACCGCATCCGTTGGGGGCTCGGCTTCGGATTGCCTGCGCCGGAGTCCATTCCATTCGTGCCCGACGAGAAGATCTGCTTCTGGGGCGGTTGGGGTGGGTCGTGGGAGACGATGAACCCCGACCGGCGTACGACGATCGCCTACGTGATGAACAAGATGGGCCCGGGCGTCGAGGGCTCAGCGAGGACCAATCGCTACTTCAACCTCGTCTACGACGCGCTGTCCTGAGCGGGCTTCGCCACGGCGGCAGGGACTGCCTTCTTCTTGGCGCGGAGGCGCTTTGCGTAGTTCATGCCCGGCTTCTCGATGCCGTAGTAGGTGACGGTGGCCGCGAGGATCGTGCAGGCGAGCAGGAGCACGATGTTGCGGAGCATCCCCGGAAGCGTGTCACCGGCCATCCAGCCGATCTTTCCGAGCAGGAGCAGCATCGGGAAGTGCCACAGGTAGGCGGACAGGGAGACCTCCCCGACGTACCGCATGGGGCGGGCGTCGAGCCACACCGCCAGCTTCGTCTTCTCTCCACGTCCGAGAGGGGCGATGATGACGACGATCATCAATGCGGCGACGACGCTGACGCCCATCGTCGCGTACTGATTCGCGACGACCAGCAGCACTCCGGACAGCAGAAACACCGGAAGGATCGCCACGGCGCTGATCATGCGCACCCGCTTGGCGATGTTCTCGCGCAGAGCACCGTGTTCGAGCGCGACGAACACGATGGCGGCGAACATGCCGAGCGCAAAGTTGTCGGCGTTGGTCAGGAAGCTCTTGGCAAACACTGCCGACCAGTTCGGGCCCCAGTTGAGCAGAATGAAGTCGGTGGTGCTCGAGTTCGCGTATACCAGAGGCGTCAGCGACCGACCGATGAATCCGATGGCGAGCAGGATGAATGGAGCGACCGCGGCCACCATGAATGGATTCCTGTTCGACTTCTTGCGCAATCTGAACAGCAGGAAGCCCAGCAGCGGCAGCGACGCGTAGAAGGCGTACTCCAGGGTCAGCGACCACGACGGGTTGATGCCCGTCTGGATGTAGCCGGGGAAGTACGTCTGCGTCAATGTCAGGTTGGCGATGAGCATGCCGGGATCGGTGATCATGCCGGTGCCGTCTTCGGTACCCACGGGCTGGAGGGCGGGGTTCTGGATGTACGACAACCGCATGACGAAGTTCACGAACAGGAAGATCACCAGATAGACGGGAACGATCCTGGCGAGCCGATGCACGACATAGTCGGCGACGTCGGGCATCTTGCCCACTGACCGATCTTCGACCACATTGCGGACGTATGGCAGAAACAGCAGGAAGCCACTCAGGACGAAGAAGTACACCAGCGAGAACCCGAAGATGCCGGTCTGCCAGGTCGCCGCGGTCTTCGGCGAATAGTGCGTCGTCACGTGCGTGATGGCGATCATGAGGCACAGCGCCCCGCGCACACCGTCCAGACCGATGATGCGTGTCCGCTTGCGGCGAGGAGGGCTCGCCGGTTCCTGCGCTGCCGCGCTGGTGCTGACTGCGTCTTGGGTCATGCGTGCTGATCCTCAATGTGTTTCGTAGTCACGTCCCAGGCAAGCTGCGCTTCCTGGCCGGGGCCGTACCCTTCCGATCGCCGTCGGACTCATGGGCAACATAGTTGATTCAGTTGTGAATCCATCCGCACGTGGTTGCGCGGAGCCAAACTTTCAGCCGTTCATGAGCTTCGCGCCTGGCAACTAGACATCCTGAGCAAGAATAGCTGCTGGCCGCTCGATTCGCAGCAGCGGGATCCCCACCGGCAAACATGTCGTGTGGAGCAGGGCTTTCAGCGCGCTCAACAGCGATCGCTGATATTGCTGGTTACTTCGACTGCACGACCCATACCGGATGGACCATGCGATTAGTTCCCAGCGATGAATGACTGGCAATCAATCTGCTTCTTTGGGGCGCTCACCGGTCGACGACGTTGCGCAGCGTTTCGCCGCGCGCCAGCCGGCCGATGTTGGCGGAGATGTCGTCGGTGCGGCCGCTGAACGTGTCGGCGGTGATCCCCGACGAGTGTGGCGTCATCAGCACGTTGTCGAGTTCGCCGAAGGCAAGCGTGGCGGGAGCGGCCGTCTCCCCTGGCCCCGCCGGGTAGCGGTACCAGACGTCGATCGCGGCACCGCGGACGTCACCCTCGCGGAGCGCATCGAACAGCGCCCGTTCGTCGACGAGGAGCCCTCGGCCGACGTTGATCAGTACGCCGTCGGGCCCGAGCGCCCGAAGTTGGCCGGCGCCGATCATGCCCGACGTGGCCGGAGTCAGCGGCGCGGAGACCACGACGACGTCCGATTCGCGGAGCAGGTCGTCGAGCCGGGTGACGTCGCCGACCCAGGACAGACCGTGCGCGGCGGCATCCACCCGGCCCGATCCGGTGACGGCGATTCCGGCGCAGCCGAAGGCGCGGAACAGGTCCCAGGCGAACTGGCCGATGTGCCCGAAGCCGACGAGGCCGACGCGCGCGTCGCGCAACGTCTTGGCCTGCGGGATCGCATCGTCGTACACCGCGGTGGCCCACACGTCGCGGCGCAACGACCTGTCCTGGCCGAAGAAGCCCCTGCGCATCATGATTGCGGCGGCCAGCACATACTCGGCGATCGATCGCTCATGATGAAAGGTGTTGGCCACCAACACATCACTCGAGAGAGCGTCGAAGGCGATCCGGTCGGTGCCCGCCCCCGCGACGTGGATGAGGCGCAGCTTCTCGGCCACCCGGGCCATGTCGGCGGTGAACCGACCGCCGACGTACACCTGCACATCACGCAGCTCGTCGCCAAGGTCCGCGGGCTTGGTGCGCCAGAGCACCGTGGCGCCTGCGGGCATGGCGGCCTCGAACCTCTCTTTGTGAGGCACCAGGTTGCGGTCAGCTACGAGGATCAGCACGTGCGCTAATTTACTTGCAGTGCTGGGCGTTTGGCGTCGAACGTCCAGCCGGGGATGAGGTACTGCATGGCGACGGCGTCGTCGCGGACGCCGAGTCCCTCCGACAGGTAGAGCTGGTGAGCGGCGGCCACTGCGTCCTCGTCGAGCTCGACGCCGAGCCCAGGGGTCTCGGGGACGTCGAGGTAGCCGTCGACGATCTGGAACGGCTGCGTGGTGATGCGCTGGCCGTCCTGCCAGATCCAGTGCGTGTCGATCGCGGTGATGTCGCCGGGCGCGGCGGCGGCGACATGGGTGAACATGGCCAGCGACACGTCGAAGTGGTTGTTGGAGTGCGAACCCCACGTCAGTCCCCATGCATCGCACAGCTGGGCGACGCGGACCGATCCGCTCATCGTCCAGAAGTGCGGATCGGCGAGCGGGATGTCGACCGCTCCTGCGCGGATGGCGTGACCCAATTCGCGCCAGTCCGTGGCGATCATGTTGGTGGCGGTCGGCAGGCCGGTGGCCCGCTTGAACTCGGCCATCACCTCGCGGCCGGAGAATCTGCCCTCGGGGCCGACGGGATCCTCGGCGTAGGCCAGCACCCCGGTCAGTTCGCGGCACGTCGTGATGGCGTCGGCGAGCAGCCAGCCGCCGTTGGGGTCCAACGTGATTCGAGCGTCGGGGAATCGATCGGCAAGGGCGGTGACGGCCTTGGCCTCGTCGGGTGCGGGCAGCACGCCGCCCTTGAGCTTGAAGTCGCGGAAGCCGTAGCGATCCCGCGCCGCTTCGGCCAGTCGCACGATGGCGTCCGGTGTCAGGGCTTCGTCGTGCCGGATGCGCAGCCAGTCGTCGGCGTCCTTGGCCTCGTCGGACGCTGAACGGTAGGCCAGATCGGTCTTGGTGCGGTCGCCGACGAAGAACAGGTAGCCCAGCGCCTGCACCCGGTCACGCTGCCGTCCGTCGCCCAGGAGTGCGGCCACCGGCACGCCGAGATGCTTGCCGAGCAGGTCGAGGAGCGCCGACTCGACCGCGGTGACCGCGTGCACGGTGATGCGAAGGTCGAAGGTCTGGGTGCCGCGGCCGCCCGCATCGCGGTCGCCGAACGTGCGCCGGATGTCGGCAAGCACGGCGTGGTGGTCACCGATGCTGCGTCCTTCGACGATCTGGCGGGCGTCTTCCAGCGTCCGCTGGATGGGTACGCCACCCGGCACCTCGCCGACGCCGGTGTTGCCGTCGGAGTCCTTCAGGATCACCAGGTTTCGCGTGAAGAAGGGGGCGTGCGCGCCGCTGAGGTTCAGCAGCATGCCGTCGTGTCCCGCGATCGGGATCACCCGCATCTCCGCGACGGTTGGGGTGGTCATTCCATCAGCCTACGAACGCGACCTATGCGCGTCCAACACTGATATCGCATGGATTGATACACCGACTGCATCGGATTCACTGCGCGAACCACTTGTCGCCGTTCGCGACCGGGCGCAACACGCGGCTCACCTTGTCCCCCACGCTGCACAGCGCCTCGATTACCTCGCGTTCCCGTTCGGCGGTCAGCCTGGCGATCGGGATGGATGCGCTGATGGCGTCCTGCGCGGGCGTCGCGTAGCGCAAGGCCACGGCAAAGCACCGCAGGCCGACGGTGTTCTCCTCGTCGTCGGTGGCATAGCCACGCACCCGCGCGGTCTCCAAGGCGTCGTCCAGCAGGGCCCTGTCGGTCACGGTGTGCGGCGTGAGTGCGGCCAGCTCGGTTGGGATGTGGCGCTCGCGGTCCGTGTCGAACCGGTCGGCCAGCAGCGCCTTGCCCAACGCGGTGGTGAACGCGGGCAACCGCCGACCGACCCGGCTGGCCGCGCGGCGGTACTGCCGTGACTCACGGGTCGCCAGGTAGACGACGTCGGGGCCGTCGAGGCGGCCGACGTGAAACGTCTCGTCGAGCTCCTGGCGCAGATCCTCCAGGAACGGCGTGATCATCGGCAGGTACGGGTCACTGTCCAGGTAGCTCGTCCCGACCAGCAGCGCACGGATGCCGATCCCGTACAGCGTGCCGGAGTCGTCGGCGCGCACCCAGCCCTGCGCCATCAGCGTCCGCAACAGCGCGTGGGCACTGCTGCGTGGCATGTCGAGCGCCTCGCTGATCTCGCGGATGCGCGCAGGCCGGTCCTGCCGCGCGGCGAGGTACTCGAGAAGCTCGACGGTGCGTACGGCCGACTTGACACCCGCACGCGAGGAGGACGAATCCATCTTGCGCACAGCCAGATCCGACGGGTCCCTGGGCGTCACAGCAGCCCCGCCTGCTGCACGACGAGCACCGCGGCACCGGCGCCGGAGACGGCGATGGCGGTCCACCGCTGCCGCTGCGGGTTCAACAGCCGGTTGGCACCTCGCGACAGGGCGTACCCGGCCACGGTCGCGGGGATCAGCACCGCAAACGCGCGGAAGGTGTGCGCGTCGATGGCACCCGTCACCGCCAGCATCGCGATCGACATCACCGATCCGATCAGGAAGAACCCACTCATGGTGCCGCGTAGCCGCGCGCCGCTGTTGCCCTGCCACACCAGCGCCATCGGCGGTCCTCCTATCGACGTGGCAGTGCCGAGCACACCGGACGTCGCACCGGCCAGCATCAGGTTGCGCCGGTGCGGTACGGGAATCCAGCCGACGCTGGTCAGGATCACGCCGAACAACACCACACCGGCGATCAGGATGGCAAGTGCGCGTTGGGGTATCGCGGCCAACAGCAGTGCTCCTGCAATCGTGCCGGGCACCCGTCCGACCAGCGCCCAGCCCGTCCCCGATATGTCGATCGCGGTGCGCTCCCGAATCACCACCATGAGGGTCACCAGCGAGGCGAGCATGATCAGCGTGCCGGGGATCAGCGCCGGGTCCACCAGCGCGACGACGGGCGCGGCCAGCATGCCCATGCCGAAGCCGATCGACGCCTGCAGACACGACGCGAGCAGAACGGCGACCGCGATGACGACGTAGTCGGTGATCGTCACGGGCAGGCGCTCATGCGCTGCGGGACAGGGCCGATTGGTCGGCGAGCAACGGGTGGTAGCACTCGGCGGCGTGATCGGGGACCTGCAGATCTATTGCGACGGGCGGCCGTTCGCCGGCGCAGACGTCCGTGGCGTGCTGGCACCTGGTTCGGAACCGGCAGCCCGACGGCGGGTTCAGCGGCGAGGGCACCTCACCCTTGAGCAGGATGCGCTCGCCGCGTTGTGCGGCGTCCAGCTTGGGCGCCGCGGACATCAGTGCTGCCGTGTAGGGGTGGTTCGGCCGGTCGAAGACGGCTTCGGTTGGCCCGGTTTCGACGATGCGACCCAGGTACATCACGGCCACCCGGTCGGCGACGTGGCGAACCACCGACAGATCGTGGGAGATGAACACGTACGAGATCTGCAGTTGCTGCTGCAGATCATTGAGGAGGTTGAGCACCTGGGCCTGTACCGAGAGGTCGAGGGCGGACACGGGCTCGTCGCAGATGATGACGTCCGGGTTCAGCGCGAGCGCCCTTGCGATGCCGATGCGTTGGCGCTGGCCACCGGAGAACTCCGCCGGGTACTTGTTCATGGCCTTCGCACCGAGGCCAACGAGATCCAGCAGACCCCGCACGCGGGTGTCGCGGTCGTGCTTGACGGGGTGCAGTGTTCGGTGGGTGCGCCATGGTTCGGCGATGATGTCGCCTGCCGTCATCCGTGAGTTCAAGGACGCGTAGGGATCCTGGAAGACCATCTGCACGCGTCGCCGGAACTTGAGCAGTTCCTTGCCCTTCAAGCCGAACGGGTCGGTGCCGTCGAAGCTGACGGTGCCGGAGTCCGGGCGTTCGAGCATCATCAGGGTGCGGGCCAGAGTGGACTTGCCGCAGCCGGATTCGCCGACCAGGCCAAGTGTTTCGCCGCGGGCCAGGTCGAGGTTGATGCCGTCGAGCGCGCGCAGCTCGGCCTTGCCCCTGCGTGCGCCGGGTACCCGGAACGTCTTGCACAGGTCGCGGACGGTGAGCAGTTGGTCATCCGCCGCTTCTTGATCAGACATTGGGTACCTCCTCGGGGAAGTGACATGCGGACTTCCGCCGTGCGCCGACGGTTTGCAGCGGGGGTCGCGTGGTGTGGCAGATCTCGCGGGCCAGGGGGCAGCGCGCCTGGTACACGCAGCCGTCCGGGATCGAATGCAGGTCGGGCGGCGACCCGCCGATCGACTTCAGCTCGGCACCACGCACGGCGTTCACCGGCACCGAGTCGAGCAGCCCCTTGGTGTATGGGTGCTTCGGGTCGGCGAATACCTCGGCGACCGAGCCGGTTTCGACAATGGTGCCCGCGTACATCACCGCGACACGATCGGCCTCCTCGGCGACCAGCGCAAGGTCGTGCGTGATAAGTACGAGCGCCATCTGGTATTCGGCACGGAGGTCCCGCAGCAGCGCCATGATCTGCGCCTGCACCGTGACGTCGAGCGCGGTGGTCGGCTCATCGGCGATCAGCACGCGCGGGTTGAGT
The DNA here is from genome assembly GCF_008329605.1 of Mycolicibacterium sp. P9-64. Classification (GTDB taxonomy): domain Bacteria; phylum Actinomycetota; class Actinomycetes; order Mycobacteriales; family Mycobacteriaceae; genus Mycobacterium. The sequence continues at coordinate 683,119 of NZ_NPKO01000002.1, read as the reverse complement.
GCAACGGCCATCGCGATGAGCAGGCGCTGGCGCATGCCGCCGGAGAACTGGTGCGGGTAGGAATTCATCCGTTCCTGCGGCTGCGGAATCCCCACTCGGTCCATCAGCTCGACGGCCTTGCGCTTGGCCTCCTTGGCCTTCATCCCGTGGTGGATGCGGAACGGTTCGGCCAGCTGGGTGCCGACGGTGTAGAGCGGGTTGAGCGCAGTGAGGGCATCCTGGAAGACGATGGCCAGCTCGGGGCCCGCCAGTTTGCGGCGGGTCTTGCGGTCGGCGGCGAGGATGTCGACGTCCGCGAGCGTGGCCGTACCCTCGACCACCTCGGCGACTGGCTCCAGCAGCCCCACCAATGCCGTTGCCGTCATGGACTTTCCGCAGCCCGACTCGCCAAGCAGCGCCAGGGTCTCGCCCCGGTGGGCGGCGAAGGTCACCTTGTCGACGGCACGCACGGTGCCCGAGATGGTGCGGATGTCGACGGTGAGGCCCTCGACCCGCAGCGCGGGATCGGCGTCCGTACGTTCGGCGGGCACGTGCTCTGCGACGGCGGTCATCAGATGGCCTTTCCGGTCTTGGCGAAGCGGGACAGGCGCTTTTGGGGGACCGTCAAGCGCCAGCGTTGTGAGGGGTCTCCTGCGATCCGCGCCCATGCGGCGAGGATGGTCGCTGACACGGTGGTGATGACGATGGCGACGCCGGGGAAGAACGACAGCCACCATGCGGAGTGCAGGTAGGTGCGGCCCTGCGACACCATCAGGCCCCAGCTGACGTCGGGTGGCTGGATGCCGATGCCGAGGAAGCTCAGGGAGCTCTCGGCGAGCATGACGTAGCAGAAGTCCAGCGTGGCGACCGTGAGCAGCGTCGGCAGCACGATGGGCAGGACGTGCCTGGTGATGATGGACCGGCCGCTGGCACCGAACGTGCGTGCGGCGTCGACGAACACCCTGCTGGACAGCTCAGCCGATTCGGCTCGGGCGGTCCGCAGGTACACCGGGATGCGGGTGATGGCAAGGACGGCAACGATGTTCGCCGCGCTCGGTGAGAACACGTACAGCACGACGACGGCCAGCAGCAGCGACGGGAAGCTCATGATGACGTCGGCAACGCGCATCGCGACGGTCTCGCGCCAGCCGCGGTAGAAACCGGCCCACATGCCGATCACCGAACCGACGACCGCGGAGATCGCCACCGCGGGAACGGCGACCGACAGGGTGGTGCGGCACGCCACGATGAGCCTGCCGAGCATGCTGCGGCCCAGCGGGTCGGTGCCGAGCACGTTGGCCCAGCCGTGCGCGAGGGTGAACGGCGCCTGGTTGGAGTTGTCCAGGTCGATGTGGGTCGCAAGATCGCCAACCAGCATCGGGCCGAAGATCGCGGTGAGGAACACCAGCCCGAGGACTGCTGCCGCTGCGGCCGCGACGCGGTCGTTGACCAACATCCGGAACCAGACCGAGCGGCCGGGCCGGCGACCCGCCCCGGCCTTGTCCACGGCGGCCTCACCGACGATTGCGGTCGTCGGCTTGACCGGCACCATGTCGATTTGAGTGCTCATATCGCGTTGTCCTCCAGTCCTTCTCAGACCTTGGCCGGTTCCCGCACGCGGGCGTCGAGCAGGGCGTAACAGGCGTCGATGGCGATGTTCAGGACGAAGATGCTGACCGCGGTGAGCAGCACGGCGGCTTGCAGCACGGCGAAGTCACGCTGCAGGATCGCGTCGATCATCAGCTTGCCGATGCCGGGCCATCCGAAGATCGCTTCGACCACCACCGCGCCGTTGATCAGGCCGACCGCCAGGTCGCCTGCGACCGTCAGCGCCGGTGCGGCCGCGTTGCGAAGGGCGTGGTGGGTAACCACGCGGAAGTCGCTGGCCCCCTTGCTTCGTGCCAACCGGACGTAGGGCGCCGACAGAGCTGACACCATGGCCCCGCGGACCACCTGGGTCAGCACACCGAGCGGGCGGATCATCAGGGTGGCGATGGGCAGGATCCAGGACAACGGGCCGTCGGTGCCCGACGTCGGGAGCACACCGAGCAGCACGGCGAACAGCCACACTCCGGTGATGGCGAACCAGAAGTCGGGGATGCTTGCCGCCGTCATGGACAGCAGGCTGGAGAAGCGGTCGGCCAGCGAGTTGGGCCGGTAGGCGGCCCAGCATCCGATGACGACGGCGCCGACGATGGCGAGGAGCATCGTGGTCACGGCGAGCTGCAGGGTGGCGGGAAAGGCGCGAAGCGCCATCTCCGACGCCGACTCCCCCGTGCGCAGCGAAGTGCCGAAGTCGAAGTGCAGCACGCCCTTGAAGTAGTCGATCAGCTGGGTGAGGATCGGCTGGTCGAAGCCGTTCTTCTCGGCGAACGCCGCGCGCTGGGCCTCGGTGGCCGATTCGGGAAGATAGAGGTTGGTCGGGTCACCGGTGAGGCGGGCGAGCAAGAACACGCCGAGCAGCACGATGACCAATGGCAGTGCGCTGGTGTACATCCGGCGCCGGACGAACGGGAACATGTGCTCGGTGTCTCCTGGTCTCAGGACTGGTCGGTGCGGGCGGTCTGGGCGACGGTCATCTCGGACAGCCGCATCTCGTCACCGGTGGCGGAGTTGGGCGTGTATTGGATACGGGGCGCGCGGCCGAGGATGCCCTTCATGTGCGCGATGTAGGCCATCTGCATGATCTGCCGGGGCTCCTCGGCGAACAGTTTGGCGAAGGCGTCTTGGCGGGCCTGGCCGGTGAGGGCTTCCGCGGCTCGGATCTGGTGATCGAAGTCCGCTGTGCCATAAGCACTTTGCGGACCGTCGCTGAGCATGTACTGGTCCATGGTGAACGCTGCGTCACCGGCCTGGTTGCCGTGCATGATCATCAGCACGTATGGGCCTGCGTTCTCCGGGAAGGGTCGCAGTTGGTACTGCAGCTGGCTCGCGGTGTCCATCATCTCGATCTTGACGTTGAGGCCGATCTCCGCGAACTCGCTCTGCAGGACCTCGATGGTCTCGCTGATCTTGGGGAACTGTGCGGTGCGGCCGATCAGGCGGATCTGGCGGTCCACCGGAACGCCCGCGGCCTTCGCCTCGGCGATGAGCTGCTTGGCCTTCTCGGTGTCGTGCGGCCACAGCGCAAGCTGGTCGTTGTATCCGACGACGCCCTTGGGGATCAGTTGGGACGCTGGCTCACCGAGGCCGCGGAACAGCGCCTTGACGATGCCGGTGCGGTTGACCGAGTAGTTGATGGCCTGGCGCACCCGGATGTCGTTGAGGGGTGCCTCTCCTGCTTGCATCCGCAGCGCGGTGGTCTCGTTGTTCTGGAACGGAACGCCGAGATCGCCTGCGCCGTCTTCTGGTCCGAGCGAGGTCGCGATGTCGGTCTCGTCGTTGGTGATCATCGCGGCGCGGACGCTGCCCTCGCTGCGCCATTGGTATTCGGCACGGGCGAAGGCGGGCTTGGGGCCCCAGTAGCGGTCGTTGCGGGCCAGGGTGAGCTTTTGGCCGTACTCCCAGTCGGCGATGGCGTAGGGGCCGGTGCCGATGGGTTCGCGCACCTTCTCGGTGGTACTGGTGGTTCGTGGCACGATCTCGACGAACGAGATACGCAGCGGCAGAATGGGATCGGGCGATTCGGTGGTGACGGTCAGCGTGGTGTCGTTCGGTGCGGCCAGCTTGAGCTTCTCGTCGCCGAAGACGTAACCGTCGACGTTGCACTGAAGTTCGGAGTTCACGGCGCGGTCGATGGCGAAGGCCGCGTCGGTGGCGGTGAAGGGTGCTCCGTTGGAGAAGGTGACGCCCTTGCGAATGTCGAAGGTCCACTCGGTCGGCGAGGTCTGGCGCCAGCCGGTGGATAGCAGCGGCTGCAGGGCGCCGGTGTCGGGCTCGCGTTCGACGAGCGGTTCGGTGATGTTGGAGCGCACCACGATGCCCGTCGAGGTCAGTGAGCTCTCGCACGGCTCGAGCGTCGGCGGCTCCTGAGACAGCACGATCCGCAGCGTGTTCGGGTCGTATCCGCCGTGGCCGGAGTTGGCGACGGTGCACCCGGTGGACGCCACGGCGATGCCCGCGACCGCGACGGCCAGCGCTCGACGTCGAGTCGTGATGCGTGGGGCGGGGCTCATGAAGTTCTCCCGAGGGCTACTGGTGTGACGTCACTGGGGCGAGCGAAGCGACCGGACGAATAGTTCACGTATGTGGATGCACCGTGTGATCGCAGCCACACCGTAAGGAGCCCCTTCGAACAGCGTCAACCCCGGCTGAACCGGCGAAACGACCCTGAAATTAGGGTGACCTGACCTCGTGGAACCCGTCCCGAAATGACGTTGAACAGGGCATTCACGGCTGAACGACAGTCGTCGATACCCGGCTGGCACCGGGAATCGGCAAGCCATGCAGGTTGGGCATGAGTTGATGCTATTTCGGGGTTGGACGGGTAGCCGCAGGTCGCCGTACCGTGGTCAGCATCATGAGCAGCGAGCATCAAACCCCAGGCGTCAGGACCGTGTTGCAGGTCGGACCGCTGAAACCGTCATTGGAACGGACGCTTTCCGAGAGCCATCGCGCCTACGTGCTGCCCGAGGAGCCCGTGGCGCGTGAGGAGTTCCTGTCGTCGCACGGCGGCGACATCACCGCCGTGGTGACGTCGGGGCGCAGCGGAGTCGATGCCACGCTGATGAAGGCACTGCCGCACCTGGGCGCCATCGTGAACTTCGGCGTCGGCTACGACACCACCGACATCGACGGCGCAACAGGGCTCGGAATCGGGGTGAGCAACACGCCCGACGTCCTTACCGATTGTGTAGCCGACACCGCGGTGGGCCTGATGATCGACGTAATGCGCCAGTTCTCGGCGGCCGACCGCTACGTGCGCGCTGGCAGCTGGCCGGCGACGGGGAACTACCCGCTGACCCGTCAGGTGAGCAACACCCGGGTCGGAATCATCGGGCTCGGCCGGATCGGCACGGCAATCGCCAAGCGGCTCAGTGCATTCGGGTGCACCATCTCGTATCACAATCGTCACGAGGTACCGGGCTCGCCGTACCCGTACGCCGACTCGCCGGTCGCACTGGCCGCCGGGGTGGACGTGCTCGTCGTCGCCGCGGCGGGTGGCAGTGGCACCCGCAAGCTCGTCGACGGGGCCGTCATCGATGCCCTCGGCGCCGACGGCTACCTGATCAACATCGCGCGCGGCAGCGTCGTCGACGAGGACGCGTTGGTCGAGGCACTGCGCAGTGGCCGACTGGCCGGGGCGGGTTTGGACGTCTTCGCCGACGAGCCGAACGTGCCAGAGGCGCTGCTGGCGCTGGACAACGTGGTGCTGCTGCCGCACGTGGGTAGCGGGACCGTCGAGACGCGCGCGGCGATGGAGCAGCTCACGCTGCGCAACCTCGAGGAGTACTTGGCCAGCGGGCGCCTGGTGACGCCGGTCGTGGAGCCCGGCGTTCGGGTTTAGGCGTCGTCCCGCGGCGGCGACCGCATCGTCGCGGCCCGCTGGTCGCATCAGTCCCATCAGCCGCGCCGGCATCCAGCCCGGACGACAACCGAAGTGCCCACGTCACAGCGAATTGCCCCGACACTTCTTCGAAAGAACGGCCCACACCTCTTCGGAGGAAAGCACTTTCGCTGCGAGGCGGGCAAGGAGAGGCACTCCTTCTGGCGGTGGCTGACGTGGCGCGTGTGACTGTCGACGAAGAGAGCTAGGCTCCGACGAACTCGTCCACCAGGTCGTCGGTGGTCCACTCCCGTTGCGGCAGGACGTCTCTCAGTAAGCGCAACAGGGCAGGGTTGGTGCTGTCCCCACGCCATGCCGCGTCGAGCTCCACCGGCCGCTCACGGAAGGCGCCGATCGACCGGAACACCACGCCTTCGGGATGGAGCGTCGCGGCTGAAGCAGGTACCAGTGCGATGCCGATGCCGGACCGCACCAGCACCAGCATGGTGTGCACCTGCGTGACGAACTGGACGTACCGCGGTGTGGCGCCTGCGATGGTGAACGTGCTGATCAGCAACTCGTTGAAGTACCGCGCCTGGACGGGCGAGTACATCACGACGTCCTGCCCGTCGAGGTCGTTGAGGGTGAGCTGCCGGGTCTGCCCCACCAACGGGTGAGCGGCGGGGAGCGCGGCGACGAGTTGTTCGTGCAACAGCGGCCGCGACACGATGCCCGGCCGCTTCAACGGCGGCCTCGCCATCCCGAGATCGATCTCACCGCTCATCAACGCCTCGACCTGGGCGGCCGAAACCATCTCGCGCAGTTCGAGTTTGACGTCCGGTAGCTGCTCACGCATGCGCTCCAACAGACGTGGCAGGACGGCGTGCGCCGACGCGGCGGTGAACCCCACGACGACCGTACCGAGGTCCCCCGCGGGCACCCGCTTGACCGTCAGGGACGCGCTCTCCGCCAGTTGCAGGATCCGTCGCGCATCGGGCAGGAACGCCACCCCGGCCGGAGTGAGCGTCACCGACCTCGTGGTCCGGTCGATCAGTTGAACGCCAAGCTCGGTCTCCAGCTGTTGGATCTGGCGACTCAACGGCGGCTGGGTCATGTGCAGACGTTCGGCGGCGCGGCCGAAGTGCAGTTCCTCAGCGACGGCGATGAAGCACGACAGCCGGGCGAGAGAGAACACCCATGCACTCCTTGCATCACTACGGCAGCGAAGGGCGACCGTAGTGAATCAGTGTAGGACGGTGTTCATCACCAGCGAGGGCTGATGGCGCGAAAGCCCGGAACGACGCTCTGCATGTAGCCGGTGTCGTCGCGGTCGCGGATCCCCGACCCGACGTACTGCTCGTGCAGCTGTCCGAGTGCGTCCTCGTCGATCTCGATGCCCAGCCCCGGCGTCTGCGGCACGGCGACCGCGCCGTCGCGAAACTCGAGCACCCCCGACTTGACCACGTCACCCGTCTTCCACGGCCAGTGCGTGTCGCAGGCGTAGGTGAGGTTCGGGGTGGCGCCCGCCAGGTGCACCATCGCGGCAAGGCTGATGCCGAGGTGCGAGTTGGAGTGCATGGACAGTCCCAGCCCGAACGTGTCACAGATTCCCGCGAGCAGCCGCGAGCGCTGCAGACCGCCCCAGTAGTGATGATCCGAGAGCACGACGCCGACTGACTGTTTCGCGACTGCGGGCGCCAACTGGTCGAAGGCGACGACGCACATGTTGGTCGCGAGCGGCATCGGTGACTGACTCGCCACCTCGGCCATGCCGTCCAGGCCCGGCGTCGGGTCCTCCAGGTATTGGAGGATGCCGTCGAGCCCGGTCGCCACCTTGATCGACGTCTGCGGGGTCCACGCGGCGTTCGGGTCCAACCGCAGCGGGTGGCCGGGGAACGCGTCGCGCAGCGCCTCGATCGCCTTCATCTCCTCTTCGGGAGGGAACACGCCACCCTTGAGTTTGATGGCGGTGAAGCCGTATTCGTCGATCATGCGTTTGGCCTGGGCCACGATGCCCTGCGGGTCCAGTGCCTCGCCCCACGCGTCGGGCTCGGCACCGGGATGCCCGGCCCACTTGTAGAACAGGTAGGCGCTGAAGGGCACGGCGTCGCGGACCCGGCCGCCAAGCAGATCGGACACCGGCCTGCCGGTGGCGTGTCCCTGCACGTCGAGGCAGGCCACCTCGAACGGCGAGAAGACCTGGTCGACGGCGCTCGCCGTGGTGATCATGCCTGCAGTGCCGACGGCACGGGTGTCTCCGTCGAGCCGATCGGCGATGGCCGCGCGAATCGCATTGAGCGCGAACACGTCCAGGCCGATGATGGCCTGGGCCGCGGCTTGCAAGCGCTCCAGGTGCGCGGAGTCGGCATACGTCTCACCGAGCCCGACCAATCCGACGTCGGTGTCGAGCTGGATGATCGCGCGCAGCGCGAACGGCTCGTGCACCCCGACGGTGTTGAGCAGCGGAGCGTCGACGAAGGCAACGGGGGTGATGCGCGCGCCCGTGATCACGATCCGAGCCGCGCTCATCGGCATGCTCTGTTCTTCGCGCAAGCGCTCATCACCGCGCGGCGGCTAGTTCGTCGGCGATCACGGCGCGCCCTGCCTCGATGATCCGCCCGAGCTCTGCAAGCGCCTCGGGCGACGGCATGGTCAGCGGCGCCCGCACCGGGCCTGCGTCGAGGCCCTCCATTCTGACGCCCGCCTTGATCAGGGACACCGCGTACCCGGGCACGGTGTCTCGCAGCCGGACCAGTGGATGGAAGAACTCGCGGAGCAGCGCGGCGACGAGGTCGGCGTCGTCACGCTCCAGCGCCTGGTAGAACGCCAGCGCCAGGTCGGGCGCGAACGCGAACGTCGCCGACGAGTACAGCGTCACACCAATGGCGCGGTAGGCCTGTTGCGAGACCTCCGCGGTGGGCAGGCCGTTGAAGAACTGGAACGGCTTGCCTTCGGGTGCAAGCGCATCGGTGACCGCGCGCACGATCCGCGCCACCAGGTCGACGTCGCCGGTGCCGTCCTTGAACCCGACGACGTTGGGCAGATGGGCCACCTCGACGGCGGAAGCCTCGCTGTAGCGCGCGTTTCCGCGGTTGTAGACGATCAGCGGCAGGTCGGTGGCGGCCGCGATCTCACGGGTGTAGGCGACCAGACCGTCCTGCGGCATCTGCACCAGGTACGGCGGGAGCAACAGCAGCCCGTCGGCACCTGCGTCCGCGGCCGCCTTGGCGAAGATCTTGGCCTGCGCGACGGATCCGCCTGCGCCTGCGTAGACGGGCACCCGCCCTGCGGCGGCCTCGACCGCGGTGCGCACGATACCTGCGAATTCGCCGGTCTCGAGGGCATGGAATTCGCCTGTGCCACAGGCGATGAAAACGCCTCCCGGGCCGGCGTCGACGCCCGTGGCGACGTGCTCGGCGAGCTTGCGCAGGTCGACCTCACCGGTTTCGGTGAACGGTGTGACGGGGAAGAACAGCACGCCTTCTAAGCCGTTGTGCATGTGGGGGTCTCCTAGCTGGTGGTTCGGTCAGTCTTGAATGAGGCGGCCGTCGATGCGACGCGGGAGTCCGTCAGGATTTCCGTCGGCAATCGCACTGGGCAGCAGTGAGTTCGGCACGTCCTGATAGCAGACGGGCCGCAGGAATCGTTCGATCGCGCGGGCGCCGACCGAGGTCGTGCGTGAGTCCGACGTCGCCGGGTACGGCCCGCCGTGCACCATTGCATACCCGACCTCGACGCCGGTGGGCCAGCCGTTGAACAGGATTCGCCCTGCCTTGGTCTCCAGCGTCGGCAGCAGCAGGGCCGCCTCGTCGTAATCGGACTCGTCGGCGTGCACCGTCGCGGTCAGCTGCCCTTCGAGACCGTCCGCAACCGAGACCATCTCGGCGGCATCGGCACAGCGGACGACGATGCTCGACGAACCGAACACCTCGGCCTGCAATACCTCGGAGCCGGCGAAGTTCGCGGCGTCCGTGGCGAACAGTGCGGCTTGGCAGGTCGTCGGGTTGTCGGCCGCGGCGCCGCGGGCGACGAGCTCGGCCTGCCCGCTGAGTGCGGTCACGCCGTTGGCGTAGTTCTTGGCGATCGCGGGTGTGAGCATCGGGGTCGCCGCGGCCTGCGACAGGGCGTCCCGCGCCGAGGCGATGAACGTCTCGAGGCCGGGGCCGTCGACGGCGATCACCAGGCCGGGGTTGGTGCAGAACTGCCCCGATCCCATGGTCAGCGACGCGACGAACCCGCGGCCGATGTCGGCACCGCGCGCCGAGAGTGCGCCGTCGAGCAGGAACACCGGGTTGATCGCGCTCATCTCGGCATAGACCGGAATCGGCTCGGGCCGGGAAGCGGCCGCGGCGACCAAAGCGGTTCCGCCGGAACGGGATCCGGTGAAGCCGACGGCCTTGATTCGCGGGTCGGTGACGAGTGCGCCGCCGAGCCCTGGCCCCGTTCCGAACAGCAGTGAGAACGTGCCCTTGGGCAGACCCGCTGCGGCCACGGCGCCGGTGATGGCGCGGGCGACGAGCTCCGATGTGCCGGGATGTGCGTCGTGTGCCTTGACCACCACGGGGCAGCCGGCCGCCAGCGCCGACGCGGTGTCGCCGCCTGCCACCGAGAACGCCAGCGGGAAGTTACTCGCACCGAACACGGCGACCGGGCCGAGCGCGACGGCGCGCTGGCGAATGTCGGGACGCGGCAACGGGGTTCGGTCGGGTTGGGCGGGGTCGACGCGTGCACCGGTCCAGCTGCCCTCCCTCAGGACTGCGGCGAACAGGCGCAGTTGCCCACACGTACGTCCGACCTCGCCTGCAATGCGGGCCTCGGGAAGCCCGGACTCCGTCACGGCACGCGCGACGAGCGCGGGCTTGATGGCTTCGAGGTTGGAGGCGATGGACTCGAGGAACTGCGCACGCTGTTCTGACGTGGTCGCGCGGTAGGCGGGGAACGCCTCGGCGGCGGCGGCGCACGCCGCGGCCACGTGGCTGTCGTCGCCGTAGCGGTAGCCGGGTTCGACGGCGCTGCCCGCGGCGGGGTCGAATCCGTGGATCACTTCACCGGTTCCGGTGACGAGCGCCCCGGCGATGATCATTTGTCCGGTCAGGTGCGTGGGGTCGGCGATCGTTGCTGTCACGCGACCAACGCTATGGCCCCAATCCATTCATGTCCAAGACCGATTTGGCGTCGACTAATTCAGTAATTGGATCAGTTTCGTGGGATGTGCGTAGGGACGAGCGAAGCGGCGGGGGGATGTACCCCACTCAGGCGCTGGCCCGCCCGCGGGTGGCCAGCCTGCCGAGCACGTCGTGCCCCAGCCGACGCAGGTCCTGACGGGGCAGGCCGGCCGCAGGGATCAATGCAACGCCGTCGGCGACGTCGGCCGAGTCGATGTCGGCGATCAGCCCGGTCAGACCGTCGACCGTACCGGCGTACCGGACCGTCTCGTCGTCGCCGACCGCACGGAAGTCCCCAGGCACCGCGACCGCGAGGTCGAGAATGACCGCCACGTCACCGCCGCCTTCGCGCAGACGTGCCGCATTGCGTTTTGCGCGCTGCAGGTCGGGGGCGCTGAACCGCACCACAGGTCCACCACCCGACGTCAACTCGGTGAGGTCGCTGCCCGTCTCGTCTGTCACGAATAACCGCACCTCGGCCAGGGTAGGTGCACGTCCAAGTTTCGCCGAGGGTTGCGATCAGCGAGAATTCAGCGGAATGACCGATACCCAGCTGCCCGGCGTCTTCGGCGACGTCCAGCCGATCCTCGAGCACTACGGGTACCTCGCGGTCGGTGGATTCGTCCTGCTCGAGGACTTCGGGGTGCCCGTGCCAGGCGAGGTCCTGCTGATCTCGGCGGCCATCTTCGCCGGTGCGGGCCACATGAACATCGCCGGGGTGATCCTCGTCGCGGTGCTCGGCGCCATCGTCGGGGACAACATCGGGTACGCGGTGGGCAGGCTCGGCGGTCGTCCACTCGCCGAGCGCTGGGGCCGCTTCGTGTTCCTCACCCCGGCGCGGCTCGACAAGGCCGAGGTCTACTTCGACAGCCACGGCGGCAAGATCGTCACCATCGCGCGGTTCGTCGAGGGCCTGCGACAGGTCAACGGTCTGATCGCCGGAATCGTCGGCATGCACTGGCTGAAATTCCTCGGCTTCAACGCGCTCGGCGCGGTGCTCTGGGTCGGCACATGGGCCGGATTGGGCTTCCTCACCGGCACCCACATGGTGGCGATCTATGCGGCCTTCGAGCAGTACAAGTGGTATGCAATCGGCGGCCTGGCGGTCGCCATCGCAATTGTGATCACAATCCGCGTGCGGCGTGGCCGGGCAGAGCGTCGCGCTTAGTAGTTTGTAACCGTGACAGCCGCTCCTGGACCCAGCATTCCCGCCCAGTACGTGCTGTCGTCGTCCGCTCCCGAGCCGCGGACCCTGATCGACATTCTCTACGAGACTGCCGAACGCCATCCCGACTCGCCGGCCATCGACGACGGCGAAGTTCAACTCACCTACGCCGAACTGGTCCTCGACATCGAAGAGAGCGTCGAGTGGCTCGCCGCGCGGGGAATCGGCCGCGGCGACCGCATCGGAATCCGCATGCCGTCTGGCAGTTACGCGCTCTACGTCGCGATCCTGTCAACGCTGGCGGCCGGTGCGGCCTACGTTCCCGTCGATGCCGACGACCCGGACGAACGCGCCGCGCTGGTGTTCGGCGAGGCAGGCGTCGTCGGCGTCATCACCGATCAGGGCCTGGTCCGCGGCCATGGCTCGTCGCGTGGCTGGCGCGCAGGAAGACCGTTGGCCCGCGACGACGCGTGGATCATCTTCACCTCGGGCTCGACGGGCACCCCGAAGGGCGTCGCCGTCACCCATCGCAACGCGGCGGCGTTCGTCGATGCCGAGGCACAGATCTTCATGAAGGACAACCCGATTGGCCCCAACGACCGGGTCCTCGCCGGGCTGTCGGTCGCGTTCGACGCGTCGTGCGAAGAGATGTGGCTGGCCTGGCGCAACGGTGCGTGCCTGGTACCTGCGCCCCGCTCGCTGGTGCGCAGCGGAATGGACCTCGGGCCGTGGCTGGTGTCCCGCGACATCACCGTCGTGTCCACGGTGCCCACACTGGCGGCGCTCTGGCCCGCCGAGGCGCTCGAGGCGGTGCGCCTGCTGATCTTCGGCGGTGAGGCGTGCCCGCCCGAACTGGGTGAGCGGCTCGCGGTTGACGGACGCGAGGTTTGGAACACCTACGGACCCACCGAGGCGACGGTCGTGGCCTGCGCGGCCCCGCTCGACGGCAAGGGCCCCGTCAGCATCGGGCTTCCCCTGCCCGGCTGGGACCTCGCCGTCGTCGACAAGGAGGGCACTCCGGTCTCCCTTGGTGAGGTCGGCGAGCTGGTGATCGGCGGCGTCGGCCTCGCCCGCTACCTGGATCCCGAGAAGGACGCCGAGAAGTACGCGCCGATGCCCACCCTGGCATGGACCAGGGCCTACCGCAGTGGCGACCTCGTCCGCTTGGAAGCCGACGGCCTCTACTTCCAGGGGCGCGCCGACGACCAGGTCAAGGTCGGTGGCCGCAGGATCGAGCTCGGCGAGGTCGACTCGGCCCTGGTGAATCTGCCAGGGGTCAGCGGCGGCGCAGCTGCCGTTCGCCGCACCGCAAGCGGCACTCCGCTTCTCGTCGGCTACATCGCCAGCGCGGATCCTGCGTTCGACGTCGCGGCAGCCCGCGCCGCCCTGAGCGAAGCCCTGCCTGCGGCCCTGGTGCCACGGCTGGTCCTCGTCGACGAACTGCCCACCCGTACGTCGGGCAAGGTCGACCGCAACGCACTGCCGTGGCCGATCGAGGGTGACAGCGGATCCGACGGGCCAGACCTCGCCGGCACGATGGGGTGGCTGGCCGGGTTGTGGCGCGACGTCCTTGCCGCGCCGGTCGACGGGCCAGAGGCCGACTTCTTCGCCCTCGGCGGCGGATCGTTGTCGGCCGCACAGCTGGTCGCCGCACTGCGCGCAAAGCACCCTCAGGTTACGGTCGCAGACCTGTACGACCACCCGAGGCTCGGCTCGCTCGCCGGTTACCTCGACGAGCTCGTTCCACCGCCTCCGGTGGAAACCCGGACGGTCAAACCGGTTTCGCGGCTCACGGAGCTGGCGCAGGTGGCCCTCTCACTCCCCCTTGCCACGCTGACCGGCATGCAGTGGGTGGTGTGGCTGGCGCTGCTCAACAACGTCGCCGCCGCATTGAACCTGGTGCCGTGGGCGGTACCGGTGAACTGGTGGTGGATCGTGGCGGGCTTCCTCGTCTTCGTCACGCCGGTCGGCCGGATGGGCATCGCGGTACTCGCCGCACGGATGCTGCTCGGCGGGCTCGAGCCGGGCACCTACCGCCGCGGCGGGCCCGTGCACCTTCGGATCTGGCTCGCCGAACGACTCGGTGAAGCCAGCGGTGCCGAGAACCTGGCTGGCGCGCCGTGGTTGGTTTATTACGCGAGGGCACTGGGCAACAAGGTGGGCAAGGGCGTCGACCTGCACTCGTCGCCGCCCGTCACCGGCATGCTGACACTCGGGCACCGGTGTTCGATCGAGCCGGAGGTCGACCTGACAGGGCACTGGATCGACGGCGACCAGTTCCACGTCGGCCGCATCGAGGTTGGCACCGACGCCACCGTCGGCGCGCGCACCACGCTGCTGCCCGGCGCCGTGGTCGGCAAGAACGCCGACGTCGCACCGGGTTCCGCAGTCATCGGCAAGGTGAAGGCCGGCCAGTACTGGAAGGGCTCGCCCGCCGTGAAGTCCGGCAAGGCCCGGCATCCGTGGCCCGACGAGCGGCCGCGTCGCGCCCCGGTGTGGGTGGCGATGTTCGGCGTGACGTCGGTGTTGCTCGGCAGCCTGCCGTTGGTGGCGCTGGCGTCTGGCCTCGCCGTGCTGGGCTGGGCGGTGCGCCACACGGCGACGCTCAAGGATGCGCTGCTGCCGGCGGTGCTGTGGACGCCCGCGGCGACGCTGACGGCGGTGGCGGTGTACGCGCTTCTGACGGTGATCGGCGTGCGAATGCTGTCGATCGGCCTGTACGAGGGCTACCACCCGGTGCGCAGCCGGGTCGGGTGGCAGGTATGGGCCACCGAACGGCTGATGGACGCGGCGCGCAACTACCTGTTCCCGATCTACGCGAGCCTGCTCACCCCCGTGTGGCTGCGGGTGCTCGGCGCGAAAATCGGGCGCGGAACCGAGATCTCGACGGCTCTTCTGACCCCGAAGTTCACCGTCGTGGAGGACGGCGCGTTCCTCGCCGACGACACCATGGTGGCGTCCTACGAGCTCGGCGGCGGCTGGATCCACGTCGCCAAGGCCACCATCGGCAAGCGCGCGTTCCTTGGCAATTCCGGTATCACCCAGCCGGGTCGGCGCGTGCCGGATGACGGACTGGTCGCCGTGCTCAGCGCGACGCCGCACAAGGCGAAGGCAGGTTCGTCGTGGCTGGGCAGCCCGCCGATCCGGCTACGTCGCCAACCGACGGCCGCCGACGTGCTGCGCACCTTCCATCCGACGCTGCGGTTGAAGATCTTGCGTGGTCTCGTCGAAACGTGCAGGTTCTTGCCGTTGATCGTCACGTTCGCGATCGGCGTTGCCGTGCTTGGCGCCCTGCAGTATCTGACCGACGAATTCGGTTATGCGTGGGCTGCATTGGCGGGCGGGGTGGTGCTACTCGTCGCGGGGGCGGTAGCAGGCGGCATCGCGGTGGTGATGAAGTGGCTGTGGGTCGGCCGCATTCGGGCCGTCGAACATCCGCTGTGGTCGTCGTTCGTATGGCGCAACGAGGTATCCGACACGTTCGTCGAGACGGTCGCCGCGCCGTGGTTTGCCAGGGCCGCGAGCGGGACGCTCGTGATGAACCTGTGGTTGCGGGCGCTCGGCGCCAAGATCGGCCGCGGCGTGTGGTGCGAAACCTATTGGCTACCAGAGGCAGATCTCGTCACCCTCGGCAAGGGCGCCACCGTCAACCGTGGCTGCGTGGTGCAGACCCACCTGTTCCACGACCGCATCATGCGGATGGACACGGTGGTCATCGAGGACGGTGCAACACTCGGCCCGCACTGCGTGGCGTTGCCCGCCGCGCGGATCGGCGCCGGCGCAACGGTGGGCCCTGCCTCGTTGGTGATGCGCGGCGACGAGGTTCCCGCGTCGACCCGCTGGCAGGGCAATCCGATCGCGCCATGGAATGCGTTCCGCAAGAAGCGCGGTGAGCGGCCCGACAAACCATCCAAGAAGGCCGGAGTCTCTGCCGCGTGACGCGATCGCACAAAAAGGCCACCAAGAGAACACCTCCCGTCATCGACCCCTATATTCCCGCCAACGGCAACTTCGGCTACCGGGTGTCCCGCTACGAACTCGACATCGAGTACAAGGTGAACATCAACCGGCTGTCCGGCACCGCCACGATTACCGCGACGACGCTGGCGTCCTTGAAGTCGTTCACCCTCGACCTGGCGGATGCGCTGACGGTGTCCAAGGTGTCGGTCAACGGACACAGGCCACAATCGTTCACCCGTTCACACGGCAAGCTGAGCATCACGTTGTCGACCGCACTGCCCGCGGGAGCGGCGATGTCGATCACCGTGCGGTACGCGGGTACGCCCCGACCGATCCGAACCGTATGGGGCGAGGTCGGTTTCGAGGAGCTGACCAACGGTGCACTGGTCGCCGGACAGCCCAACGGTGCGGCATCGTGGTTCCCCTGCGACGATCATCCGAGCAGCAAGGCCAGCTATCGGATCGTGATCAGCACCGAGAACCCTTACCGCGCGGTGGCCAATGGTGAGCTGGTGTCGAAGCGGACCCGCGCCGCGATGACCGCCTGGACCTACGAGCAGGCCGAGCCCACGTCGACCTATCTGATCACCCTGCAGATCGGCGACTACCAGACACACCGGCTGACGAAGACACCCGTGGCGATGAATGCAGTTCTGCCGCAACGGTTGCGAGACAACTTCGACTACGACTTCGGCCGTCAGCCCGAGATGATGAAACTCTTCGTCAAGCTGTTCGGCCCGTACCCGTTGTCCAGCGGCTACACCGTCGTCGTGACCGATGACGACTTGGAGATACCCCTTGAGGCACAGGGTATCTCGATCTTCGGCGCCAACCACTGCGATGGCGAGCGCACAGCCGAACGCCTGATCGCGCACGAGCTCGCCCACCAGTGGTTCGGCAACTCCGTGACCGCGCGGCGCTGGCGTGACATCTGGCTGCACGAGGGTTTTGCCTGTTATGCCGAGTGGCTGTGGTCGGAGGGCTCGGGAGGCCGAAGCGCCGACGACTGGGCCAGGTACTACCACGGCAAGCTCGCCAGCTCTCGGCAAGACCTCCTGCTGTCCGACCCCGGTCCGCGCGACATGTTCGACGACCGGGTCTACAAGCGGGGCGCGCTGACGCTCCACGTGCTGCGCAGGACCATCGGCGACGAAGGCTTCTTCGACCTGCTCCGCGACTGGACCACCCGGCATCGTCACGGCACCGCCGTCACCGACGACTTCACCGGCCTGGCCGCCAACTATTCGGACGAGTCACTGCGGCCGCTGTGGCAGGCCTGGCTGTATTCGAAGGACGTCCCCGACCTGTGACCGACGGCGCGTCGACCGTCCCCTCACAGGGACCCGTGACCAGGGGCAGCTTCGCCCGGGTCGGGACGGCGACGGTGATCAGTGCGCTCTTCGGCTACGCGGTGCTCTACCTCGCCGCACGCGACCTCGAACCGGCAGGCTTCTCCGTGTTCGCCGTGTTCTGGGGCGCGTTCGGACTTCTCGCAGGCGCAGCCAACGGCCTGCTCCAGGAGTCGACCCGCGAAGTGCGGCAGGCACAGCAGGTTCCGGCGGGCGCCGGAGCCGCTCCGGCGGCGACATCGGACAAGGGCCCGCGGATCCACCCGGTCCGGGTCGCCGTTCTGGTCGGGGTGGTCTCGGCGGCAGTCGTCGTCGGCAGCTCACCCCTGTGGTCGAGCCACGTCTTCGTCGAGTCGCGGCTCCTCAGCGTGGCCCTGCTCAGCGCAGGGATCGCCGGGTTCTGCCTGCACGCGACGCTTCTGGGAGTACTTGCCGGGGTGGACCGCTGGGGCCAGTACGGCGCGCTCATCGTCGGTGACGCGACGATGCGGGTGGCGGTGGCGACGGCCACGTTCCTCGTCGGCTGGGGTCTGGTCGGCTATCTATGGGCCACGGTCGCGGGCTCCATCGCCTGGCTGGCGCTGCTGTTGGCGTCGCCTGCGACACGTGCGGCGGCGCGACTGCTCACGCCCGGCACCATCGGGACGTTCCTGAGGGGCGCGTCGCACTCGATCGCGGCGGCGGGCGCGAGTGCCATCCTGATCATGGGGTTCCCGGTACTGCTGAAGGCGACCTCGCAGGACCTCGGAGCGGCGGGCGGCGTCGTCATCCTCGCGGTGACGTTGACCCGCGCGCCCCTTCTGGTGCCACTGACCGCGATGCAGGGCAACCTGATCGCCCACTTCGTCGACCAGCGCGCGGCCAGGCTCAAGGCGCTGATGATGCCCGCGCTGGTGGTGCTAGGACTAGGCGTGGTGGCGGTGCTCATCGCGGGCCTTGCCGGGCCATGGCTGCTGCAGTTCGCATTCGGACCCCAGTACGAGGCAGGCGGCGCCCTGCTGGCCTGGTTCACCGCGGCGGCCATCGCGATCGCGCTGCTGACCCTCACCGGGGCTGCGACGGTCGCGGCCGCGCTGCACCGTGCGTACGCGGCAGGCTGGATCGGGGCAACGCTGGCGTCGGCCCTTCTCCTGCTGCTGCCGGTGCCCCTCGAGACGCGCACCGTCGTGGCGCTGATGTGCGGCCCGCTGGTGGGAATCGTCGTGCACCTGGGTGCTCTGAGCAGGATTCCCGCACCGTGACCGTGTAGTTTGGTCGCCATCACCATGCCTGACAATCGCTATCACGACGTGTGGATCGTCATCCCCGCCTTCAACGAGGCGAGTGTGATCGGCGACGTCATCTCCGATGTTCGCTCCGTATTCGGCAACGTCGTGTGCGTCGACGACGGCAGCCGTGACGACACCAGCGACCGTGCGCACCGCGCAGGCGCCCACGTAGTGCGTCACCCGGTGAACCTCGGGCAGGGCGCGGCCATTCAGACCGGCATCGAGTACGCCCGCAACCGGCCGGGCGCCAACGTGTTCGCGACGTTCGACGCCGACGGCCAGCACCGGGTCAAGGACGTCGTCCGCATGATCGACCGGCTCACCGCCGAGGACCTCGACATCGTGATCGGCACCCGCTTCGGCGACCGCGCACCCGAGCGGATGCCCAAGCTGAAGCGATTCGTGCTGCCGATCATCGCCAAACTCAGCCCGGCAAGTCGCAAACTCGGCCTGACCGATGCGCACAACGGGCTGCGCGTGTTCGATAGGACCGTCGCCGACGGGCTGAACCTCACCTTGAACGGGATGGCGCACGCCAGCGAGTTCGTCGCGCTGATCGTCGAGAACCACTGGCGGGTGGCCGAAGAGCCCGTCGAGATCCTCTACACCGACTACTCGATGTCCAAGGGGCAACCCCTGGTCAACGGCGTCAACATCATCGTCGACGGGCTGCTGCGCGGAAGGATGCGCCGATGAACTGGATTCAGGTCCTGCTGATCGCGGCGATCGTGGTGCTGCTGGTGTACTTGCTGCGGTCCAGGCGCAGCGCGAAGTCCAGGGCGTGGGTGAAGGTCGGCTACGTGCTGTTCGTGATCGGGGCGATCTACGCGGTCATCCGGCCCAACGACACCACCGTCGTGGCGAACTGGCTCGGCGTCGCCCGCGGTACCGATCTCATCGAGTACGCGCTGGTGATCGCGTTCCTGTTCACCACACTGAGCGCCTACATGCGGTTCAAGGATCTGGAACTGCGCTACGCCCAACTGGCCCGCGCGGTTGCACTGGAAGGCGCACGGGCCCCCGACGAGCGCTAGCGGGTCTCCTTCGCGGGGCGGTCGGTGAGCAGTTCGGTCAGCAGCGCAATCCGCGCATCTTCGATTTCGGGCAGCGGCAGCACCGCTCGCACGATCGCCGCACCGTCGAAGACGTTGGTCAGCGTCGCCACCAACGCCCCGAACGTTTCCGGCGGGTACTGATCCGCCCCCGGCAGCGCGCTTGCGACCTCGTGAATGTTGGCCGCGTACTCGACCAACACCGCCTGCAGGGTGACCTTCAGCTTCTCGTCGGTGCGCGCGGCGATGAGGAGTTCGTACATCACGGCGTTGGTGTCGTTACCCGTGACGTCGCGCAGAATGCCAAGTGCCGCTTCGAATGCCGGTTTGTCGGCCGGTATCTCGGCGACCCGCTTGGTGAACGATTCCAGCTGGCGTCGCATGACTTCCAGCGCGGTGGCCGCCATGAAGTCGCCCATCGTGGCGAAGTGCCGGAACAGCGCGCCGTCGGACACCTGGGCCCGCTTGGCGATCACCGCAGCCGACGCCCGCGCATACCCGACCTCGATGATCGTGTCGATCGATGCGTCGAGCAAGCGCGCCACGGTCTCCTCGCGGCGCTGCTGCTGAGTTCTTGCCATGTCAGACAAGGACCTTCGGGGTGTGACGGGTGTCGGCCCGAAGGAAGTGACCGGACTTCACGGTCGTCCCGTACCCCTCACGGAACTCACCGTTGCGGTACACGACGGTGCCGCCGACGGCCGTCGCGACCACGGCGTCGTCGTTGCGGTTGACCATGCGGCTCAGGCCGCCGTAGAACGGGACCTTCTCCTCGTGGTAGCCGTCGACCGATGCGTCCAGGCCTTCCGGGTTGATCACGACGAAGTCGGCGCGGTCACCTTGACGCAGCGTGCCCGCGTCGAGGCCGAACCAGTCGGCGACCTCGGCGGTCAGGCGATGAACCGCGCGCTGGGTGGTGAGGAACGGACGCCCGGCGCGGTCGGCGTCGCGCACGCGCTTCAGCAGGCGCAGCGAGAAGTTGTAGAAGGCCATGTTGCGAAGGTGCGCACCAGCATCCGAGAAGCCCATGTGGATGGACGGCTCGGCAGCCAGCTTGTCGAGATACTTGGGCCGGTGATTCCCGACGATGGTGGTCCAGCGGACGTTGCGCTCCCCGTTGTCGACGAGCACGTCGAGGAAGGTGTCCAGCGGGTGCAGCCCGCGCTCGACGGCGATCTGGCCGAAGCTCTTGCCGATCAGCGTCGCGTCGGGGCACTCGACGATCACGGCGTCGTGAAAGTCGCGGTGCCACAACGACGGCCCGAGCTTCTTGCGGTCGAACGACTTCCGGAACCGGCGGCGGTAGTCCTTGTCGGCGAGCAGTTCGTTGCGCTCCAACTGATCCCGGAGATGCAACGCGGCGGTGCCTGCTCCGAACTCCTCGAAGACGGGCAGATCGATTCCGTCGGAGTACAACTCGAACGGAACCGGCAGATGCTGGAAGCGTACGAACGATCCGAGCAGCTTGTTGATCAGCCGGGTGCCCGGGCCGAACACGTGCACCGCGGCGGGCGCCGACTTGGCGTCGGCCGACACCAGCAGGCTCATCCGCACCCCGGGGCGGCGTCCGAACATGCGGCTGCTGGACAGGAAGAAGTTGAGCGCCGACATCGGGTTCTTGACGTCGGGTGCGCTCTGCAGGATCCGGCGGCGTTTGCGCAGCACGGCGATCAGCTTGCGCCGTTCCTTCCAGGTGGCGAAGGTCGACGGCAGTGCGCGCGAGCGGAAACGATCGCCGTCGAGCTTGTCGATGGCGGCGTCCATGCCGGACATGCCGAGAAGCCCTGCATCGAGCGCGTTTTCGAGCATCTTGGCCATCTGGTCGAGCTCGGCGTCGGTCGGGTTCACGCCGTCGGTGGTGGCGCGGTCCAAGCCGAGGACTGCGGTGCGCAGGTCGGAGTGCCCGAGCATCGAGCTGACGTTCGGGCCCAGCGGCAGGTCGTCGAGCGCCGCGACGTACTCGGCGGGGGTGGTCCAGGTCTTCTTGGCGTCGAGCGCACCGAGGACGAACTTGCGCGGCACGGCCTCGACCCTGCTGAACAGGTCGGCGGCGTCCTCGGTGCTGGCGTACACCGCAGAGAGCGAGCAGTTGCCGAGCAGCACGGTGGTGACACCGTGGCGGACCGATTCGCGCAGACCCGGATCGAGCAGCACCTCGGCGTCGTAGTGGGTGTGCACGTCGACGAAGCCGGGCACGATCCACTTGCCTGACGCGTCGATGACGTCGGGGCAGCCCGTCTCGTCGAGGGGGCCGACCGACACCGTGTCGACGACGCCATCCCGGATGCCGAGGGTGCGGATGCGCGGGGCGCTACCGGTCCCGTCGAACCAGAGTCCGTTGCGGATGATCACGTCGTACGTCATGGCTTCTCCCCGTGGTCGGCTTCTGGCCACCGTACAACAGAAAGTGAGTGCTTACAATCTTTTCTTCAGGGTCGCGCCGAGACTGCGCACAGATCGCGATTCGTGACGATCTTGCGATCTCTGAGCAGGCTCGGCGGGGTTCAGTCGGCTTCGCGGAAGAAGTCCACGGTTCTTGCAACGCCATCGGCGAGCGCGACCTTCGGTGCCCAGCCGATGACGGCCTTCGCGCGACCACTGTCCAGACACGACCGCCTCAGATCGCCGAGGCGAGGCGGATGGAACTCGGGCTCGTCCAGCCCGCCAGCCGCCGCGGCGATCGCCGAATGTAGTTGGCGCGTTGACGTTTCGACGCCGGTCCCGACGTTGAAGCGCTGCCCTCCCCCCGCCTGGCCCGACGCCCGCACGAACGCGTCGACCACGTCGTCGACGAAGACGTAGTCGCGAGTGTCGGTGCCGTCACCGAAGATCTTGGTCGGCTTGCCGGCCAGTAACGCCTTGGCGAAGATCGCGACCACACCGGCCTCACCGTGCGGGTCCTGGCGGGGTCCGTAGACGTTGGCAGGCGCGATGTGCGAGCAGTCCAGATCGTAGAGGTTGCGGAACATGTTGAGGTACACCTCGCCGCAGACCTTGCTGGCCGCGTACGGGGAGGCCGGATTGATCGGGACGTCCTCGTTGGTCGGGTACACCGGCGGCGTGCCGTAGACCGAGCCGCCCGACGAGGTGTGCACGATCTTGCGCACCCCGGCCTTGCGAGCGGCCTCGGCCAGCCGGACGGTGCCGACCACGTTGACGCTTGAATCGAACTGCGCGTCGTCGACGGAACGGCTCACCGAAATCTGGGCGGCAAGATGGAAGATCACCTCGGGCCTGGTCTCGGCCACCAAACTCACCAAATCGGCGTCGACGATGTCGGCCTTGGCGAACTCGTAGGTGTCGTGCTTCTCGGCGCCGACGATGTTGACGCTGTTACCCGAGCTCAGGTCGTCGACGCCGATGACGCTGTGACCGTCTGCCAGCAGACGGTCTACCAGCGTCGATCCGATGAATCCAGCTGCTCCCGTGACCAGTGTGCGCACTGGCTCACCATACCGACGCCCACCGAGTTCCTCCCCGTAAAGTCATAGGGAGTGATGTGGGACCGGTGGGCGGGTGCGAGGCGACCTCTGGATACGTGGGTCCTCGGTACCGCCGTCGCACTGATCATGGTGCAGCTGGTTCTTCGGGGGGTCCTGGCGTTTCAGGGCTACTTCTACTGGGACGACCTGATCCTGACCGGTCGCGCTGGCACGCAGAGCCTGGTGTCGACGTCCTATCTGTTCGACGACCACGACGGACACGTCATGCCGGCCGCGTTCCTGATCGCAGGGAGCATCACCCGGCTCGCGCCGCTGAACTGGATCTGGCCCGCGATCAGCCTCGTGCTGCTGCAGCTGGTGGCGTCACTGGCGCTGTTGCGTGCACTGCGGGTGATGCTCGGCTGGCGGCCCGTGCTGCTGGTGCCGCTGACCTTCGCCTTGTTCATCCCGTTGGGCGTGCCCTCGTTTGCCTGGTGGTCGGCGGCGCTGAACTCGCTGCCGATGATCACTGCAATGGCGTGGGTGTGTGCCGATGCCATCCTGCTGGTGCGGACCGGGGATCAGCGTTACGCGCTGAGTGGGGCGCTGGTGTTCCTCGGTGGCCTGCTGTTCTTCGAGAAGGCGGCGGTGATCCCGTTCGTCGCGTTCGCGGTGGCCGCGCTGCTGGCCCACGTCACGGGCGACCGCGCCGCCCTGCGGACGGTGTGGCGCCGCGGGATGCGGCTGTGGGTGGCAGCGCTGGCGATCACGGTGGCGTGGATCGGGGTGTACCTCGTCGTCGTCGATCAGCAGCGGTGGAGCACCGACCTCGCCATGACGTGGGACCTGTTGCGCCGATCGGTGACGCACGGCATCGTGCCCGGCCTGGCGGGCGGGCCATGGGACTGGCAGCGCTGGGCGCCCGCTTCACCATGGGCGACACCACCTTTGGTGGTGATGGTGCTCGGGTGGGTCGTGTTGGCGGCGGTATTCGCGGTGTCGCTGATCCGCAAGCAACGCATCGGTGCGGTGTGGGTGGTGGCCGTCGGCTACGCCGTCGCGTGTCAGGTGCCGATCTATCTGATGCGCTCGTCGCGCTTCACCGCGCTGGAGTTGGCCCAGACGTTGCGCTACCTGCCCGACCTCGTGGTGGTGCTCGCCTTGCTGGCGGCGGTCGCGTTCTGCGCCCCGAACCGGGAGCGGTCGACGTGGATGAACGCATCACGCGCCCGCACGGCCGTGATTACCGGCTGCGCCCTGCTTTTCGTGGTGAGCAGCGTGTACTCGACGGTGACGTTCACCCGAATCTGGCGCGACAACCCGACCAGGCAGTACATGCTGACCGCCGAGGCCAGCTTGGCCCAGGCACACAGTGTCTCCAGTGCACCGTTGCTCGATCAGGAGGTCGACTCGCTCGTCCTGCAGCGGGTGGCCTGGCCGGAGAACATGGCCAGCCACGTCTTCGCACTGATGCCCAACCGGCCCGAGTTCGATTCGAGCACAACGGATCTACGCATGCTCGACATGAACGGAAGACTGCTGCCCGCCCAGGTTACGTGGGTGCGCTCGCTCGTCCCGGGCCCCGACCCGAAGTGCGGCTACCTCGTCCAGCCCGACGCTCCGGTGCGGATTCCGCTGAACGGCCCGCTGCTGCCGTCGGACTGGACCGCCGAAATCAACTACCTGGCCAACAGCGACGGCACCATGACGTTGTCGCTGACCGAGGGCGCCGAGTCGAAGGTCCGGGTAAAGCCCGGCCTCAACCGCGTCTACGTGCGATTGTCGGGCGCGGGTGACTCGATCCTGGCCAAGGCGAACACGTCGAACTTGTCGGTGTGCCTGGCTGCTGGACCCGTTGGATATGTGGCACCGAGGTAGCCGAGCCCAGGGGATAATCGACGGATGCTCGAGTTGGGGAGGCGGAGGCGGTGAGCGCGCTCGACGGCTTCTACGCGATGTGGTCGAAGGCGAGAGACACGTTCGGTGAGGGCACACCGCAGACCGGCGAACAGTTCGACGGAAGCGCCCAGCTCAGTCAGGCGCAGGCCACGCTCGACGGCGCCGCCCCGGGCTCGCAGTGGACCGGCGTGTCGGCAAACGCGTACGGCACGGCCAACACCCGGCACCAAGAGGTCATCGGCGGAATCGGCGCACTCGACAAGCGCCTCGCCGCTCAGGTGACCTACTCCGCCGAGGTGGTCGCCCACGGCCGCACCCAGCTGGACGACGTCCGCAAGTGGGTCACCGACGCGGCCGCGAGCGTTCCGCCAGGCAAGGACCAGGACCAGAAGCTGGTGCCGATCGCCAACAAGGGCATCGGCGAAGTCGTCGGCATCGTTCAGAAGACCAACAGCGAGCTGGGCAATGTCGGTGGCAAGATCCGCGCACTCAGCGCGGAGTACGACAAGCTGGGGCTCAAGGGTTTCGTGCCCAAGGAGGAGCCAGAGCTCGGCACCGGCGACGACGGGAAGAAGGACGAGGAGAAGACCCCCGCCGAACTGGGGAAGGAAGATTCGGAGGCATTTCAGAATGGGACGCTCACCGATGCACAGCGGGAACGCATCGAAGCCAACACACATCTGAGCCCAGAGCAGACGACTGCCCTCAACAACGGGACGGCCACGATGCCGCCCGACCAGATGGCGTACCTGCAGAACTTCTCGCGCTCGTTCGGCGACAAGACCCCCGCCGAGATCAAGGCAATGATGGACAAGAACGGTGCGACAGGTGGTCGCGCCATGGACGCGTTCCAGCTCGCATCGAATCCCAACATCAAGACCGGTCTGCCCGGGACCGAACCACCATCGACAGATAACCCGGCGAGCGGCGGGAAGTACGCACTGCCCGATGGCATTCAGAAGGTGCTCGACGGGCCGGCGATGTACCAGCCGTTCAGCGAGGACATCCGCGACGACAACGGCAACGTGATCATTCACGGAGAACCGACAGGTCCGCTGCAACCTTCGCAAGGCCTCAACGAGCTTGCCGACATCATTCAACGTGGGGACGGCTCCTTGCAGAAGGGCACTGCCCTCGATGCGGGCCTGATGGCGAAGAGCCAGGAGATGCTCGCGCAATCCAACCAGTACCCGATCGCGCAGGCACCCGGCCCCGGCTTCAGCCCAACCGATGACGTGCCGAGGTGGCAGCACACGACCGTCGACCCGACACTGCAGAACATGCTCAATGCCGTCAACAAAGACGACATGGTCATCCACGACTCGGTCACCGGACAAGGTGGGAAAGCCTTCCTCGACAACCTCACCGAGCATCAGTGGCAGGACGACGGATTGGCTGCCGGCGGATTGTTCGACTGGATCGGTGAATCGGCTGCCGACGACCCGACGGGCCGTGCCGCCCAAACAGCACACGCCTTGGCTGACTACACCAGCACCTACCATGAACGCCTGCTGAACCTTCCAGGCACTGATGGCCAATCCCTCGGTCAAGTCAATCCCGAACTGACCCGCGACCTCGCGCGATCGTTCTCGCCCTACTTCGACGACATGGTCGGCATGAACACCGGCGATAGCGACGGGCAGTTCGCACCGCTCGATAAGGACGGCACCGTACTCGAGCCGGTCAACACCCGGCATCTCATGAGTGTTCTCGAGTCTGACCACCCACCGCTCGATCAGCCGATTGATCCGAAAGCTCCCGCGACTGCAAGCCAGATCGTGATGGACAGCACCCAACAGCACGTCAACAAGTACATCGATATCGCAGCACAGTCCGCGATAGACGGTAAGCCCGGCGACAACGACTTTGCGATGAAGTCGGCCGGAAAATTGCAGGCTGCGATGGATCTGGGAGCTTTCGACGAGCGGTACGACGCCACGAACAATGAATGGCAGGCCAAACTTCAGTCACACGAGGTGCTCTCAAAGTCATACGATGCAGTGATGGCTGGTGTCGGCCAGGTACCCGGCGCTGGTGGCCCTGCGGCAACAGTCGGCGGCCTCTTGAAGGACTTCCTTGTTGGCCCTGAGCCCGTGATGGACCAAGTGGGCCCCCCGCAACCACGCGATATGTTTCCGCTCCAGATGGAGATGGCAGCCGCCCTAGCCGAGCAGAACGCGGGCGATCCCGGCTTGCGGGCTGACGTTCAGAAGTACATCGATGCGAATGGGCAATTCATAATTCCGCCGCAAGAAGGAGGCAAGGATTATGAGAACTTCACATTGGCGATCACGAACTATTTAGCGACGGGCGGGGCTGAACCGGGCACGATAACTAGCATGCTTCAGACGTATTGGAATACGTACTCTGGTGCCATGACCAATCCGACCAAGCCGCCCGGTTCATGAAGAAGGCCTTGACCGCCCTGGCGGTGCTGTCGCTCGGGATCACCTGCGCATGTGCGCCATCATCCGAAGTCAGCCCAACCGAAACGCCCACGGCCACTTCTCAGTTCAAGAACTGGCCGCCCTTGCTGAACGACTTTCGATTTCATTGGAGTGCCGAACCTCAAATAGACCTCACCACCGCGCCTGCCATGGTCGTTCGGGCCTACCTCGAATCGTATGACACCGCATGGTTCACCTTTTCCATGGACAATGCGTACCCAGGGTTTCTCGACGCAACTCCTGAAAATCAGGAGCCGGGCGCCAACTCCCCACAGCAACTCATCCAGATTCGGCCACTGGGCGTAGGAATAACCAAGACTGCTCGAGATGCAAGGCCCCACTTCGGATACCAGATATTTCATCTCTTGGAGCTCGATCAAATCGCTGATGGCTACCGCGCAATCGTCTGCATGGGCGAGTTCGCACATTTCATGGAAAGCACGGCCAAGCCTGGCAAGTTCGTGGCCATCGGCGTCAATGACGCGACGGCACAACCATTTCGGCCCACCGACAGCGGCGTCTTCACATATCGCATCGAGTTCAAAGAAAACGGGGGACGCGTCGGCCGCAACCCCAGCCCGCCCGTGACCACACCCCAATCTGGACCTGCACCCGCTCCCGAAAACGACGTGTTTGGCAGTTGGTTCTTCACGGGGGCGAGCACGTCGGGCTGGGGTCCCGCCATCGGACCCGACGCTGAACAGTTCCCCAGTCCAGAATTACAGCAGCGCTGCGAGAACGCCATGCCCATGAACAGGGAACAGCGCATCGCCATGATGACGGGCTTCAAGGACCAACCACCGGCACATGGCGAGGCGATCCCCGGTTGGCCAACGGACAGCAAATGAGCGCGCAGCGCAGGGGAATTGAATCCTTACCGCTCCGATCGTCGTGACTAACGATCTCGCTAAGTCTACGGAGACAAGGTGAACGCCAGGATCGACCAAATCGTGGGTGCCGATCGGAACTCAAGCGACGCCTTCGGCAGCCAGTACGATCGCCTTGCGGTGGCAACGAAATGACATTCCGCGATCTTCGCTGGGGCACTATCCCTTTGACGATTCTCATGGTGCTCACCGCCTGCAACTCGTCGAACGGAGACAAGACGACCGTCGATCGATCCAGCGGCCCTCTGAGTGAACAGAGTTTTCACTGGACCGCGAGTCCAGGAATTGACCTCGCAAGCGGCCCGGCAGTTCCTATCCGCGCCTATTTCGAATCGCGTCTCGACGGCCAAACGATGGGCAGCCTCGACTACGCATACCCTGGCTTCGACCAAGCTGTCGCCAAGAAACCTCAAGAAGGTCACGACCTGTTGACGTCGAATCTGCGACCAGACGTCAACCGGGGCCCCGTCAATGACCCCCCGGTGGGAACCAATCGCTTCATGATCCAATCTGTCGCCCGCACTGACGACGCACTGATCGCCGACCTCTGCTTCTACCGCTACCGCCTCGCTCACGAGAACGAGAACGGCTCGTTCTCAAGCGTTGCAGAGGCCTTCGCCACCGACGATGGCATCGACGTCTTTCGCTTGTTGCTGACCGCGCCACCCAACGCAGGCATGTCACTGCCGCCACAAACCGGACCGGCGCCCGCGCCCGCGCCCGCGCCCATAGATAACGTGTTTGGCGACTGGAAGATCACAGGTCTGCTCGATTCCTTCGCCAAGAGCGACCCAAAGTTCGGAGGTCTGTGGCCGACATACGATTCGGACTTGGCTAAGTGCGTCGCCGACGCTCCCGATCCGGCGGAACGGCGTGTCGTCCTAGCGAGCGGCCAACACCCCCGAAGCGACTTCCCGACGTCACCACCCAGCCCCGGCTGGCCCTTACCAACCAAAGTGACCGTTTAGCCCTGCCCCACAACGGCAATGGGCAAGCGTGTGCAGTTCACGTCCGCACCCATCCGCCATCTGACTCCACGACTACGGCTCGCAGTTCGGTTTCCGCCTGGCCCTGTCTACCCTGACCCGCGTCGCTGGCTTGAAAATCCAGAACGGCGACATCTACGAAGACGCCTTCGGTCCGAAGTACGACTTTCTGAAGGAGTCGTGGGAGAACCCCGGTCCGGCCGCCAGGCGCACGATCGCGCTGCACTGGTCGCTGATGTCGACGCTGCACTGGTTCGCACGGGAGCAGACCCATCTGCGGGAGTCCAACCGCCTGCGCTCATCGTGTGGGGCCCTCACGACGGCTACATGCCAGAGAAGTCCGCGCTGACACACCTGACGACGGTCTACCCGTCGAGCGTGCGCTGAGGTCGAAGAAAACCGCGATCCGTCGCCACGGGCGCACGCTCGCGGGACGCAATCAGGCAAAAAGGGAGCCGCCCAGGAGAATCGAACTCCTGACCTTCTCATTACGAGTGAGATGCTCTACCGACTGAGCTAGGGCGGCGTACCCGGTCTGACGCCCGGGCGGGACGAGTCTACGGCAGGGCACACCAGCCGCCCAAGTCAGCTGCGGAGCGCCTGCCCAACGGTCGCCACCATCGCGTCCACGGCAAACTTCGGCTTCACGTTCACCGCGAGCGCCTCCCGGCACTCCAGCACCGCCTCGATGCAGCGCAGCAGCCGGTCGGGCGGCACGACCGCCGCCATCGAGGCGACCTTGTCGGCCATGTCGGGGTGGTTGGCCGCCACGGTGCCTGCCCCGGCCGACACCAGCAGCGCATCGCGGAAGTAGGTGGCGAGGTCGATCAGCGCCCGGTCGAGGGCATCGCGCGACGCCCTGGTGTGACGGGACTTCTGCCGCTTCTCAAGGTCCTTCAGCGCACCCGCCGCCCCGCGCAGGGCTCCCGCGGTGCCCTTTCCGGTGCCGCCCGCTCCCAGCGCCGTGCGCAGCTCCTCGGTCTCGACCTCGTTGCGGTCGCCCGTCAGCGCCTTCGCCTCGTCCTCCGCGGTCGCCACCAGCTCCTCGGCGGCCGCATAGGCGCGCGTCGGGGTTGCCGCGTCGCGGGCCAGGCCCAGGGCGCGCTCCCTGCGCCTGCGCGCCTGCTCGTCGGTGGCCAGCCGCCTCGCCCGGCCCACGTGCCCGCCGCTGACGGACGCCGCCCACCGCGCGTCGGCGTCCGACAGGCCGTCGTTGTCGATCAGTACCTGCGCGATCGCGTCCACGCGGGGCGTCACCAACGCGACGTGGCGGCAGCGCGACCGCAGGGTGATCGAGATGTCCTCGGGATCCACAGACGGCGCGCACAGCAGGAACACCGTCGACGGTGGCGGCTCCTCGACCACCTTGAGCAGGGCGTTCGCCGCACCTTCCGTCAACCGGTCGGCATCCTCGACGACCACGACCTGCCAGCGGCCCATCCCGGGCCTTCGCGAGGCGATCTGCACGATGTTGCGCATCTCGTCGACGCCGATCGACAGGCCCTCGGGAATGATCCGGCGCACGTCGCCGTGCGTGCCCGCCATCGTCGTCGTGCAGGCCCTGCACTCCCCGCAGCCGGGTACGCCGTCCGACGTGCACTGCAGCGCCGCTGCGAAGCAGAGCGCAGCAATCGACCGCCCGGACCCCG
Source organism: Mycolicibacterium sp. P9-64 (assembly GCF_008329605.1). Lineage (GTDB taxonomy): Bacteria > Actinomycetota > Actinomycetes > Mycobacteriales > Mycobacteriaceae > Mycobacterium. The sequence goes on along the minus strand of NZ_NPKO01000002.1, from coordinate 652,466 downwards.
GCGGACCCGTGATCAACCACGCATGGGTCATGTTTCCAGTTGTGAGTCCACTGTGAGAGGAATCACCGCGGGCCGCCGTCGCTGCGGCCACCAACTCTGCCTCGACGGCGTCCTGGCCCACCAGACGCGAGAAAACACCGCTCATCGGGACCCAACACTAGTGTCCGAACCCGACACGAGCTTTCAGACAGCGGCGATACACGTCCCCATCGCCCGATACGGTTGTCACGTGACCGAGGCGATACGGATTGGGCGAATCACCGCCCTGGTGCGTTGGGTCGCGCGTACGCCCTGGCCGGTCTTCTTGCTGGGCATGCTGCAGGCCGACATCATCGGCGCCCTGTTGGTCTTCGGGTTCCTCCGTTTCGGGCTGCCCCCAGAGGACCGCGTGCAGCTGCAGGACCTGCCCGCATTCAACCTGGCCGTGTTCCTCGGCTACCTGTTCGTCTCGTTCACCGTCGCGTCCTGGCTGACGCTGCGCCTGCTGGTGCCCGTCATTCGCTGGCAGCGTCGCGACACCCTTTTGGTGGACGGCGACGCCGACGTCACCGAGCTGGCTCGCGTGCGGGCCCTGAAGATGCCCTTCTACCGGTCCGTGATCAGCGTTTCGAACTGGCTCCTCGGCTCGGTGGTGTTCATCGTCGCCAGCTGGCCCGTCGCCAGCCATTCCGCCCCTGTCGTGGCAGTCGCCTCCGGCCTCGGCGCCACAGCCACCGCGATCATCGGCTACCTGCAGTCCGAGCGCGTGCTGCGGCCCGTCGCCGTCGCAGCTCTGCGCGGCGGCGTGCCCGAGGCCTTCCGCGCGCCCGGCGTGATCCAGCGCCAGGTGCTGACCTGGGTGCTGTCCACCGCGGTGCCCGTCCTGGCGATCCTGCTGGCCCTCGTCGCGAGCAAGTTCGAGATCCTGACCGCGCCTGCCGAGCGGCTCAACACCCCGATCCTGCTGCTGTCCGTCACCGCCCTGGTGATCGGACTGGCGGGCACGGTGCTCGTCGCGATGTCGATCGCCGACCCGCTTCGGCAGCTGCGCTGGGCGCTCGGTGAGGTCCAGCGCGGCAACTACAACGCCCACATGCAGATCTACGACGCCAGCGAACTCGGGCTGCTGCAGGCCGGATTCAACGACATGGTCCGCGATCTGGCCGAGCGGCAACGGCTCCGGGACCTGTTCGGCCGCTACGTCGGCGAGGACGTCGCCCGCCGCGCGCTCGAACGTGGTACCGAACTCGGTGGCCAGGAACGCGACGTCGCGGTGCTGTTCGTCGACCTGGTCGGCTCGACTGAACTCGCGTCGACCAAGCCGGCCTCCGAGGTCGTCAGCCTGCTCAACGAGTTCTTCCAGATCATCGTGGACACCGTGAACCGGCACGGCGGGTTCGTCAACAAGTTCCAGGGCGACGCGGCGCTGGCCATCTTCGGCGCGCCCATCGAACACCCCGACGCATCGGGCGCGGCACTCGCAGCGTCCCGCGAACTGCACGACGATCTCGTTGAGGTGTTGGGCCAGACCGACTTCGGCATCGGTGTCTCGGCAGGCCGCGCCATCGCGGGCCACATCGGCGCACAGGCCCGCTTCGAGTACACCGTGATCGGCGACCCCGTCAACGAGGCCGCCCGGCTCACCGAGCTGGCCAAGCTGGAGCAGGGCCACGTGCTGGCATCGGCGATCGCCGTCAGCGGCGCTCTGGACGCCGAGGCGCTGTGCTGGGACGTCGGCGAGATCGTCGAACTGCGTGGCCGCCTCGCCCCGACCCAGTTGGCAAGGCCGGTGAATCTGGCTGCGCCGGAAGAAGTTCCGAGCGAGCTGCAGCGCGAACGCTAGGCCTTCTTGGCTGGCGCCTTCTTGGCAGGCGCCTTCTTGGCAGGCGCCTTCTTCGCTGCGGCCTTCTTCGCCGTCTTCTTGGCGGGTCCGCGAGCACGACGATCGGCGAGCAACTCCGACGCCCTGGCGTCGGTGATCGACAGGACGTCGTCGCCCTTGCGCAGGCTGGCGTTGGTCTCGCCGTCGGTGACGTAGGGGCCGAACCGGCCGTCCTTGATCACCATCGGCTTCTCCGACACGGGATCGGTGCCGAGCTCGCGCAGCGGCGGCGTGGCCGCGCCCTGTCCGCCGCGCCGCTTGGGCTCGGCATAGATCTTCAACGCCTCTTCGAGGGTGACGGTGAACATCTGGTCTTCGTTGGCCAGCGATCGAGAGTCGGTGCCGCGCTTCAGGTATGGGCCGTAACGCCCGTTCTGCGCGGTGATCTCCTCGTTGTTGGCCGGGTCCACCCCGACCACGCGCGGCAGGGACAGCAGCTTCAGGGCGTCTTCGAGGGTGACCGTCTCCAGATCCATGGAGCGCAGCAATGATCCGGTGCGCGGCTTGGGGCCGGTCGGCTTCTTGGCCTTCTTGGCGCCGACGCCCGCGTCGGGATCCTCTGGCGGCTCGGGAAGCACCTCGGTCACGTACGGGCCGTAGCGGCCGTCCTTGGCCAGGATCTCGTGACCGCTCACGGGGTCGATGCCGAGCGAGCGCCCTTCCTGCGGTGTGGCGAAGAGCTTCTCGGCAAGCTCGAGCGTGAGCTCGTCGGGCGTCAGGTCGTCCTTGAGGTTCGCCCGCTGCGGCTTCAAGGCATTGTCCGGAGCATCAGGATCAATGACCATGCGCTCCAAGTACGGGCCGTTTCGCCCGACCCGGACGTTGACGGCGCGCCCCTCGGAATCGTCGAACAGCTTGATGGAGTTGACTTCTCGGGCGTCGATGTCCTCGAGGTTGCCGCCGACGAGCTTCTTCAGCCCGCCAGCGCGGGCAATCGACCCTTCGACGCCGTGCTCGCCGCCGAAGTAGAAGTTGTTGAGCCAGTTGGTCCTTCGCTCGTGGCCTGAGGCGATCTCGTCGAGCTCGTCCTCCATGGCGGCGGTGAAGTCGTAGTCGACCAACCGCCCGAAGTGCTGTTCCAGCAGACCCGTCACCGCGAACGCCACCCACGACGGGACCAGCGCGCTGCCCTTCTTGTGAACGTAGCCGCGGTCCTGGATCGTCTTGATGATCGACGAATACGTCGACGGGCGGCCGATGCCGAGCTCTTCGAGCGACTTGATCAGCGACGCCTCGGTGTAGCGCGCAGGCGGGCTGGTGGTGTGCCCGTCAGCGGTCAGATCGGCGGCGTCGACGCGCTGCCCCTGCGTCAGGTTCGGCAGCCGGCTCTCGGCGTCGTCGGCCTCACCGCCGGCCTGCTCGTCGAGGCTCTCGACGTAGGCCTTCAGGAAGCCGGCAAACGTGATGGTGCGGCCACTGGCGCTGAACACGACCTGCTCGCCGGAGCGGGCGGCTCCGGAGATCCGCAACGACAGCGTGGTGCCGCGGGCGTCGGCCATCTGCGAAGCCACGGTCCGCTGCCAGATCAGCTCGTAGAGCCGGAACTCGTCGGTGTCGAGCTGAGCGTGCAGCTGACCTGGCGTCTGGAACACGTCACCCGCCGGCCTGATGGCCTCGTGCGCCTCCTGGGCGTTCTTCACCTTGCGGGTGTACTGGCGAGCCGTCGGATGGACGTACTCCTCGCCATAGAGCTGCCTGGCCTGGTTACGGGCCGCATCGATGGCCGACTGCGACAGCGTCGTCGAGTCGGTACGCATATAGGTGATGTAGCCGTTCTCGTACAGCCGCTGCGCGATGCTCATGCAGCGCTCGGAGGAGAACCGCAGCTTGCGACCCGCCTCCTGCTGCAGCGTCGAGGTCATGAACGGGGCGTACGGCTTGCGGGTGTACGGCTTCTGCTCGACCGACGACACCGTCAGCTGGGCGCCACGCAGGCCCGTGGCCAGCGCGCCCGCGGCTGCCTCGTCGAGGACCAGCACCTCGTCGGGCTTCTTGAGTCCGCCCAACGAGTCGAAGTCGCGGCCGGCCGCGACGCGGCGGCCGTCGACCTGGTTGAGCTTGGCGGTGAACTTCGGCGGCGACGCCTGCGCGTCCGACACGCTGGCGTCGAGCTCGGCGGTGACGTCCCAGTAGCCGGCGCTGCGGAACGCCATGCGCTCGCGTTCGCGCTGGACGATGATCCTGGTCGCGACCGACTGGACGCGGCCGGCCGAGAGCTTCGGGGCCACCTTCTTCCACAGCACGGGGCTGACCTCGTAGCCGTAGAGGCGGTCGAGGATGCGGCGCGTCTCCTGCGCATCGACCAAGTCGATGTCGAGGTCGCGGGGGTTTTCGGCGGCAGCAAGGATCGCGGGTTCGGTGATCTCGTGGAACACCATGCGCTTGACCGGGACGCTGGGCTTGAGCGTCTCCAGCAGGTGCCAGGCGATCGCTTCACCCTCGCGGTCACCGTCCGTGGCCAGGTAGAGCTCGTCGACGTCCTTGAGCAGACCCTTGAGCTCGGTGACCGTGCCCTTCTTCTCCGGGCTGATGATGTAGAGCGGTTCGAAGTCGGCGTCGACGTTCACGCCGAGCCGGGCCCAGGGCTCCGACTTGTACTTGGCGGGCACGTCCGCAGCGGCCCGGGGCAGGTCGCGAATGTGGCCGCGAGAGGACTCAACGATGTAGTTGGACCCCAGGTAACCAGCTATTTTGCGCGCCTTGGTAGGCGACTCGACAATGACGAGTCGTCGCACGACGGCGCCGCGTCCACGCGGCGCACTACCGTTTCCGCCGCCCTCCTGGTCAGCCAACTCTTCCTACACTCCACTCTTGTGCCGCGAGCCGTGCGCCGGACGATGAGCGTCCATGGTCGCAGTGACTCCGGGCAACGATAACCGCAGCCAACTTCGCATCCTGCGCGCGCCGACGCAAACTGGATTCCCCCGTACTGGACCTCAGGTCCGTGGCCACTGCGAAAACGCCTCCGTACCGCCTGGAGGTTCCCCCACGTTCTCTACCAGGCGTAACAGCCTCCGCCGACCGCTGATCCGGAGTGCGGGATGGGTCCCACGAGTGCCAATCAAGGTCGGTGCGATTCCTACCCGCATCATCGCCGATGCAAGGGCAGTATGCGTGTCCGGCGCATGCGGGTCGAGTCCGAGCAGGTAACGGTCGCTTGCCTCGGGCGCGCCAGCGGCCAACGTCCAGGCCCTCAGCTCCCTCGGCCCTGGCAACCAGTGCGGAGGGACGGTCTTCACCGCGCCGCGTGTCCAGGCCGCGGCCATCGCCGTCAACCGGCGGTCCACCGCAGTGCGCACCAGCGGGGTGTTCTCGTCAGTGCGGCCGATCTCGGGGACGAGCCCGGTGTCGGCGATCATCTCGGCGAGCGCTTCGGCGCGCCACAACCGATCAACCACCACCGACAAGCGCGCACCCTGCTGCGCGCCGCTACCGACCAGGACGACCTGGCCCGCCGCAGCGAGGATCCCCGTCAAGTCGGCGACCGAAGGCGGCATCGACTCAGCCGAGAAGAAGGACAGCTGACTCACGAAATCGACACTAGGCCAGCAGTGCACCCACGACGTGTTACCGGGCCGCACGAAGCGGTCGGGAACGCCTAAAAGGAAAAAAACCTCCGCATACCCGTCAATGGGCCGTGCGGAGGTTTCCTTCAGATCGTCGCCGGATCAGACGGGCTTGACGCTGAGCGCCTGCGGGCCCTTGGGGCTCTGCTCGATCTCGAACTCGACCTTTTGATTCTCCTCGAGGGTGCGGAACCCGTTGGACTGAATCTGCTTGTAATGGACGAAGACGTCGCCCCCGCCGTCTTCCTGCTCGATGAACCCGTAGCCCTTTTCCGGGTTGAACCACTTAACAGTTCCCTGAGGCATCTGTACTTCTTTCCTTCTACTACTGCGGGTGCGGTCCACCGCCTTCGGTGGGCCGGGCCCGTTCCGACCGCCATACCTTCGTGGAAGCGCCGGAACGTACCGACCTACAACCCTCGCAGGAACCGCGACCGCAACGACGTTCCTGCGAGTGCTGGCACACGAACACAGAAGCTGCGACCACGATAAGTGAATCATGTCCGGGGGCTTCGCGACAGTCTTGTTGTGATCATGTGGTTAACAATTCGTGTGGTCCACGCGGGCACGAGATGAGGAGGCGAAACAGTGACGGATCGGGCGTCGGACTTCGGTCGCGAACTGCTCGCCTGCGCCGTCGACGGCACCCACTCCTCGGAGCATCCGCTACGCCACGTCGCGGATCTGGCACCGCGCCACGCCCGCACCCAATCGTGGCCCCGCTGGGCGGAATCCGACGTGGTGGCGGCGTTCGTCGAACGCGGTATCACCGAGCCCTGGTCGCATCAGGTAGCCGCCGCCGACCTCGCGCACTCGGGCCGCCACGTGGTGCTCAGTACCGGCACCGCGTCGGGCAAGTCGCTCGCCTACCAATTGCCGATCGCCTCGACCCTCGCCGCCGATCAACGCGCCAGAGCGTTGTACCTGTCCCCCACCAAGGCTCTCGGCCACGACCAGTTGCGCGCAGCGCAGGGCTTGTCCGACGCCGTCGGGCGCCTTTCGACGGTCGGGCCCAGCGCGTACGACGGCGACAGTTCCCAGGAGGCGCGACGATTCACCAGGGAGAGCTCCCGGTGGATCTTCTCCAACCCCGACATGATCCATCTGTCGATGCTGCGCAACCACGCCAGGTGGGCGGTGTTCCTGCGCAACCTCCGCTTCATCGTGATCGACGAATGTCATTACTACCGTGGCATCTTCGGCTCGAACGTGGCGATGGTGCTGCGCCGGTTGATGCGGTTGTGCGCCCGCTACGGCGGCGACGGTCCTGGACCGACGGTGATCTTCGCCAGCGCGACGACGGCTTCACCGGCGGCGACGGCCTCCGAGTTGCTGGGGCAAACGGTCGTCGAGGTCACCGACGACGGCTCACCGCAGGGCGGGCGCACGGTAGCGCTGTGGGAACCCGCACTGCTTGCCGATCTGATGGGCGAGAACGGCGCCCCCGTACGACGATCGGCGGGTGCGGAGGCATCCCGCGTGATGGCCGACCTGATGGCCGAGGGGGCACGGACGTTGACGTTCGTCCGCTCGCGTCGCGGCGCCGAACTCACCGCCCTCGGTGCGCGGGCCCGACTCGAGGACACCGCACCGGAACTGGCCAACCTGGTCGCCTCCTATCGCGCCGGCTACCTCGCCGAGGACCGCCGCAGCCTGGAGAGCGCACTGGCCGACGGCCGGTTGCGCGGATTGGCCACCACCAACGCCCTCGAATTGGGCGTCGACATCGCGGGGTTGGACGCCGTGATCCTGGCCGGGTTCCCCGGCACGGTGGCCTCCTTCTGGCAGCAGGCCGGCCGGGCGGGGCGGCGGGGGCAGAGCGCGTTGATCGTGATGATCGCCCGCGACGATCCGCTCGACACCTACCTCGTCAACCATCCGGGCGCACTGCTGGACAAACCGATTGAGCGCGTCGTCATCGATCCGGTCAATCCGTACGTGCTCGGACCCCAACTCCTCTGCGCTGCAACCGAACTGCCCCTTACCGCAGCCGAGGTCAGGATGTGGAACGCCGAAACCGTTGCCGAGACGCTGGTCGACGACGGGCTGTTGCGCCGGCGGCCGGCCGGCTACTTCCCCGCCCCCGGCGTCGACCCGCACTCCGCGGTGGACATCCGCGGATCGTCGGGCGGACAGATCGCGATTCTGGAGACCGGCACCGGCCGGATGCTCGGCAGTACCGGCGCGGGCCAGGCACCTGCATCGGTGCATCCTGGCGCGGTATACCTACACCAAGGTGAGGCCTATCTGGTCGACTCATTGGACTTCGAGGACGGCATCGCGTTCGTGCACGCCGAGGATCCCGGGTACACGACGTCGGCGCGCGACGTCACCGACATCGTGGTCACCGGGTCTGGGACGCGACGCACCTTCGGACCGGTCACCATCGGCTCGGTGCCCGTTTCGGTGTCGCACACCGTGGTCGGTTACCTCCGCCGCAGGCTCAATGGCGAGGTAATCGACTCCGTCGATCTTGACATGCCAACGCAGACGCTGGACACCATGGCGGCGATGTGCACCATCACTCCGGAGGCTTTGCAGCACAACGGGATCGAGGCGCTTCGGGTGCCGGGTTCATTGCACGCGGCCGAGCACGCGGCGATCGGGCTGCTGCCCCTGGTGGCCAGCTGCGATCGCGGCGACATCGGGGGCGTATCGATGGCCGTCGGCCCGGAGGACGGCCTGCCGACGATCTTCGTCTACGACGGTTACCCAGGGGGTGCCGGCTTCGCCGACCGCGGGTTCCGCGAGATCGAAACGTGGTGGGGCGCCACCGCGGCGGCAATCGACGCCTGCGAGTGCCCCAACGGTTGTCCGTCGTGCGTGCAGTCGCCGAAGTGCGGAAATGGCAATGATCCGCTCGACAAACGCGGAGCGGTCGCGGTGCTGCGTCTGGTGCTCGGCGAGTTGGCACGTCACAGAGGGTGACGGCGCGCTGGACGACCTACCCCTCGACGGTCGTCTTCACCGATCGGCGGCAACGCCCCGATCAAGCCTCGCCGAGCACACAGACGATGCGAGGAACGGTCGGACAACGCGATCCGTTCTCAATCCCGGCAGTGCCGGGTGCTCCCGCAAAATACCGTGTGGCATGGGCGCATGCAAACCCGAGTGGTGCGTTCGGGGAGTTCATCGCCTGCCCCAGAATGGCTTGAAACGCCATCGTCTACGTATTTCGTTGCGTGTTTGGCGGACAGCCTTCGAATTGCCGACCGGTACTATTCCGCCATGACACCGGATTGGCTCCTCGTGGAAACACTTGGCGCCGAGCCGACGGTGGTGGCGCAGGGCCAGCAGACCAAGAATCTCGTTCCCATCAGCGCGTTTCTGCGACGGAATCCGAACTTGATGGCAATTCGGTCGGCGATCGGCGAGACGGTCCGCACGGGTTTGCCCTTGAGCAGCATCACACCCAAGAACGACCGCGTGATTCGCACCGAGGTCGTACAGATGTCGGATGGTCGCATTCACGGCGTCCACGTGTGGGTGGGTCCACCCGACGTCGAACCGCCCGCACGCGTGACTCCAGGACCCCTGAAGTGGGACCTGACCAACCGAATCGCCACGCACACAGCGGAATCGCTCTCCAACAGTGGCCTCGATCCATCGGTGGAGACCACCCATGGCCGCGCCTTCGCCGAAGATCTGCCCACCAGGGATCTCAACCCGAGTGAGGCGGAGGTGCTGTCGCTCGTGATCAAACCCGAGCCTGGCCGTACCTTTTGCAACACTTGGGATATCAGGGACCACGCGGGCAATCCGATCACCGTCGGCTTCACCGCGCGCGTGTTGGTGGAGAGCGACGACGCCGGCCACGAACTGTTGGTCTGTCGCGCGATGAACTGGCGAAGCGAGCGCGTCGAGGAGCTGGCGACACCCAACGACCTCGCCCAGCGAATTCTGAACGGATTGGCCCAACCCGGCGTTCATCGTGCGCTCGTCGACCTTTCGTCATGGACCCTGCTCAAGTGGCTCGACGATCCGTGCCCGTTCTACGACTGGCGAGCCAGCGAGAAGGGCGCGCCGGTGGTCCATCCCGACGATGGGGCCGAGATGACGGCGATGACAACGGATTTCGCGGAAGGATCCGCAGCGCGCGTGTTGCGGTTGCGCGCACGCGAGGGTGGTTGGGTGCCCATCCACGTGACCGTGCACCGCGTCGAACTCGAAGAGAACACCTTCGCGGGCTTGCTCTCGCTGCGTCTGCCCACCGACGACGAAATCGCCGCAACGTAGTCGCTGCGCCACTCTTCGTCATCGCGCCCCTGCTCGGCGTTCCCTGTCACTGCACGAATTTCAACCAGGACCTGCCCGCGCTGCCGCCCTGGCCACGCCGATCCCCCATCTTCCGAGCACCGCGTCGACGTCCACGGTGACCACGACGTCGAGGGACTCGACCCCGCACGCGGTCATGCGGGCGTTCATCTCACCGGCGACCGCTCCCGCCCAGCCGCACGCCGTGGTCCGTCCCTCGGCGATCCTGCTCGCCGCGGCCAGCGCCGCCAGGTCGGCCGCTGACTGCGCCTCGTGCCGGGCGATGACCGCGGAGCCGACGACCATCGCCGCACCGACGACGGCCAGGATCATCGACATCATCGCCACCGCCAGCAGCGTCGCCGATCCGCGGTCACGGTGCTCCGGGTTCGATCGCCGCGACGCCTTCGGCGGCGATGGTGATCCCCGGTAGCAGAGGCGATCTCGCGACCACCCGCGCGATGACGCGGCCGCCGCTGCGACGTACCTCCAGCCCCGCCCCGTCCGGGCCGACCGCACGTGCCACCTCGGCTGCGCCTCGATCGTCGCCCCGCGCCGCGAGCCTGGCGGCCTCCCGCGCGGCGTCGACACACCGGACCTGCGTGGCGACGGCCGCGAGCCCCGCGAGACACAACACCAGAACCACGACGAGTGCCGCCACGGCGAACGCCGCCTCGACCGTGACACCGCCCGCATCGTCGCTCAGACGTTGGTGTTGAGCGCCCTGGTGATGATGTTGGTCAGCGCGCTCACGATCGAGTCGCCGGTCACCACCGTGTAGAGGATGGCGCCGAATGCAGCCGCGGCGATGGTGCCGATGGCGTACTCGACAGTCGACATCCCCGATTCGTCCACCACGAGCATGGTCAACCTCAGCTTCAGTTGCCGAAAAGTGTTGTTCATCTTCGCGTTTCCCATCATTCGTCCTCTTCCCCGCGGTGCGTCCGCGAAGCGTCGATCCGGCAGGGCTGCTCACCAGACGCCCGACCGCAACACGTCACCTGCCAGCCCAACGACCACCGGCACGATGCCGAGGCAGAGGAAGGCAGGCAGATAGCAGAGCCCCAACGGACCGGCGATCAGGACCGACGCGCGCTCGGCGGCGGCCTGCGCTGCGTCACCGGCGTCGAGCCTGGACTGCTCGGCCAGTTCCGCCACCCCTTGCGCCAGCGCCGTGCCCGACGACGCCGACCGTCGGGCCAGGCGCAGAAGTGCCGCGATCCGCTGATCGGCAGGCCGGCCGGGATCTGACCATGCGGTGACCGGGTCGGCGCCGAGCGTCAGCAAATCCGCAGCACGGATGAGCACACCTGCCAACGGGTCCGGTGCCGACGGCCCCGTGGCAGCGGCAGCAGTGGCCACCGCCATGCCCGACGTCAGGCACGCCGCGAAGACGTCGAGGCTGGACGCGACGGCGAGAGGGTCGCGTGACAGATCGGACCCCGGCCTCCGCGGAAGGGGTACCGCCCGCGCAGGATCGAGCCGACGCCCCGCCCGCGCGGAGTGACCACCGATCAGAAGCGCCAGCGCGAGCAGCAGCGCGGACCAACTCATGTCACCACCCGGGCGGTGATGCTGTCTGACCACGCCAGTCCGCAGCACGCCAGCACGACGCCGACGACGAGCAGCCAGCCGCCGAGACCGCCGGACAGGAGGAAGCGCAGCGGGTCGGCACCGATGAGCTCGCCAAGGCCGATGCCCAGCAGCGGCAACCCGGCCAGGATCACTGCCGTCGCACGGGCGCCTGCCATGCCCGCGACCACCCGGGACGCATGTCGATCCCGTCCGACGACGTCACGGTGCGCTGTGCGCATCAGCGTCGCGATGGCAAGACCGTGCGCCTGCGCGAGCTGCCAGCACACCGCCAGACGATCCCATTGCCCGGGCAACATCGATTGTGCTGCAACATCTCTCAACCCCGCGGCAACGTCCGCCCCCAGCCGCGCCCGGGCCGCCACCTCGCTCAGCCGGGCAGCGACGGGACCGTCCACCTCGGACGCTGCGGTCTCGAACGCCGCGATCGGATGGGCACCAACGCGCAATTCACCGACCAGAACCGCGAGTGCGCCCTGCAGCGCAGCCGATTCCGCAGTGCGCCGGGCACTCAGGACGGTCCGTCGTCGGCGCGCGGCTACGGTCACCGCCACGATCGCGAACGCGGCTACCACGGTAATGGGCACGACGAAGACCAACCCGACGACGCCTCCGATGCCGACGAGTACCCACGTGGCGCGGCGGGCTGCCCCATGGCGGTCGCGCAACCCGAGTCGTCGGCGCGGCGAGCTCGGCGCGATCAGCAGCGCCAGAGCGAGGCTGACGGCGGCCACACTCATGGCCGGCCTCGCGTGACGAGGTCGGTCAAATCACGCATGCCGTCGGCGAATCCGCGCTCGGCATGCCACGCGGTCCGCGCGCTCACCAGTCCGTCCGGCCCGCGGCGCAACACTCCGATCTCAGCAAGGTGCCTGAGCCCGTCGCGGTTCCTGCTTACGTGCAGCAGTACCTGAACCGCGGCGGCAAGCTGACTGTGCAGCGCCGACCGGTCCAGACCTCCGAGCGCGGCGAGTGCCTCCAGCCGCGCAGGTACCTCGGCCGGGCTGTTCGCGTGCACGGTGCAGGCTCCCCCGTCGTGGCCGGTGTTCAACGCGGCCAGGAGATCGACCACCTCACCACCGCGCACCTCGCCGACGACGATGCGGTCGGGTCGCATCCGCAGGGCTTGCCTCACCAAGTCCCGCACCGTCACCTCGCCAATGCCTTCAACGTTCGCGCAGCGGGCGACCAACCGGACCAGGTGCGGATGCCGCGGCGCCAATTCCGCCGCGTCCTCGACGCATACGATGCGTTCGTCGGGCGACATGGCGCCCATTGCGGCGGCCAACAACGTGGTCTTGCCCGCACCCGTGCCACCCGAGACGAGGAACGCCAGCCGTGCACCGATGATCTCGGTGAGCAGCCCGAGTGCATCGGCTGCGATGGCACCCGCACCGACGAGCGCGTCGAGGTTCTGGGTGGCAGGCCGCAGCACCCGCAGCGACAGGCAGGTGCCACCGCCCGCGATCGGCGGCAGCACGGCATGCAGACGCACGGCGAGATCGCCGATGCCGAGACCCGTCAGCTGTCCGTCGACCCACGGCTGTGCCTCGTCGAGTCGCCGGCCAACCGACAGTGCCAGACGCTGAGCCAGCCGTTGCACCGCGGCATCATCGGCGAATCGGACCGAGCTGCGGCGCAATCCGTTTCCATCGTCGACCCAGACCGAATCAGGAGCGGTCACTAGCACGTCGGTGGTGCCCTCGCCGCGCAACAGCGGCTCCAGGATCCCTGCCCCGGTCAGCTCGGTCTGCAACACGCGCAGGTTGCTCAGCACCTCGGTATCGCCAAGCACACCACCGGATTCCGCGCGGATGGCGGCGGCGACCACGTTCGGCCGAAGCGAGGCCGAATCGGCGGCCAGCCGCTCCCGCACCCGATCGATCAGTGTTGAGTTCATGCCGCCCCCAGCTGGTGTGGCAGCACCGTCAGAACCCGCCGCGCCGCCGACGCCAGCGGCGAACGACGTCGCAAGCGCAGTCCGCCGTGCTCCAACATTGCGGCCACGCCGGGTTGTGTCCGCATCGCGGCCAGTGTTGGCAGCCCAACGATCTGCGCCACGTCGGCCGAGCTCAGCCCTCCTGGCGACGGACCACGAATGACGAGGCCGACGTTCGGGTTGGAGTCCACCAACCACTGCGCGGTGGCCGCTGCCGCCGCGCACGACCGCACGTCCGCCGGGGTCAGCAGAACCACCAGATCGGCGGCGTCCACTGCGGCTTCGACGACTGTGCTGGCACGTCGCGGTAGATCGCAGACGACGGTGGTGCCGCCACGGCGGCCGGCATCGATGACCGCGCCAAGCGCCACCGCGTCGACATCGCTGGGAGCCCGCCCCGCCGACAGCACCGTCACGCCTTCCCGCGTCGGGAGCGCATCGTGCAGGGCCGCGTAGTCGAGCCTGCCGCCCTGCAGCGCCAGGTCGGGCCAGCGCAACCCGGCCTCCGCTTCCCCTCCGACCGCCAGATCGATTCCACCGCCCCACGGATCGACGTCGACCAGCAGCGCCGTCGGCGCGGCGAACGCCAGTGCCGTTGCGAACACCGATGCGCCGGCTCCGCCCCTGCCTCCGATCACCGCCAGGACGGCTCCGTGACGCTCGGCCCGCCGCGACTCCAACGCGTCGGCGAGTTCGGCGACGAGATCTGCCTCCTGGCTCGGCAGAGCCAACACCCGCTGCACCCCAATGGCGATCGCTGCTTCCCACTGCCCATGCCCCTGCTCTGCACGCCCGACGAGGAAGACGCGAGCGCGGCGCGGCATACCGAGTGCAGCGCAGCGGCAGGCGGTTTCACCGTCGATGACGACGGCGGAAGCGCCTTCCCACACCTTGCGGCTGGACGGTTCGGACGCGTGCACCACCCGGATTCCTACGGCCGCTCCGACGCGATCGACCTCATTGCGTAGATCCGCATCCGCGACCAATGCGAGGATCCCGCCGCTGGTGTTCATCACCCCACTCTGGGCTGGTGTGACGACGAATTGCTACGCCAGCGAAGCCATCTGTGGATGAAATCAGATCTGTGTACAAAGGCGCGAGCGGCGCGAAGTTTGCCATCGTTGCGGCGAACGAGGTGGGTCCGTGCGAAAGAAAAGACCCCAGAAAAGGGACGACCCCCGCCAGGGGGGGAGGAGGCGGAGGTCGTCGTGTATCAGCCCCGGGGGGTCGGGCTGATGCACACCCGGCATAAGCCGAGTAATGCTCACTATACACACGCTTACTCGGAGGGTGGCAAGTCCTGCATACACCCCGCAACAACCCTGTGACCTGGAAAGTTGCAGCAACGGCCACGTGACACCGACTGCCACTTGAGCGAAAGCGTCAACCCCTGTTCCTCGCGCGACCCCTATGCTGAGACTGTGAGCGCATCCGACCCAGCGGAGGACGGCTTGCTGGCGGATCCGACCAAGCTGGGAACCGGCACCACGACGGGCCTGCCTGTCCGGACCGCCGCCTTCTTCGATCTCGACAAGACGGTCATCGCCAAGTCGAGCACGTTGGCCTTCAGCAGACCGTTCTTCGATCAAGGGCTAATAAATCGTCAGACCGTCCTGAAGTCGGCGTACGCCCAGTTCCTGTTCCTGATGTCGGGTGCCGACCACGAACAGATGGACCGGATGCGGTCCTACATCACCAACATGTGCACCGGGTGGAACGTCGAACAGGTGAAGTCGATCGTCAGCGAGACGATGCACGAAATCGTCGACCCGCTGGTGTTCGCGGAGGCCGCAAATTTGATTGCCGACCACAAGCTGTGCGGCCGCGACGTCGTCGTCGTGTCGGCGTCTGGCGAGGAGATCGTCGCGCCGATCGCCCGCGCGCTCGGCGCTACCCACGCGATGGCCACGCGAATGGTGGTGGAAGACGGCAAATACACCGGAGAGGTGGCGTTCTACTGCTACGGCGAGGGCAAGGTCGAGGCGATCAACGAGCTCGCCGCCCGCGAGGGCTACGCACTGGAGCACTGCTACGCGTACTCGGACTCGATCACCGATCTGCCGATGCTCGAAGCCGTTGGCCATCCGACGGCGGTCAACCCCGACCGCGCGCTGCGCAAGGAGTCTGTGGCGCGTGGCTGGCCGACGCAGACGTTCTCGCGGCCGGTCTCGCTGCGCGACCGGCTTCCCGCCGCGCCGTCGGGCGCCGCAGTCGCGACCACCGTCGCCGTCAGCGTGAGCGCACTGGCGGCGGGCGCCCTTACGTACTCGCTGCTGCGGCGCTTCGCGCCCTGACTCGTTGCCGGAAGGTAGCTGAGCTAGGCGTCGTAACGATCCGGCGACACCACCGAATTGGCACTTGATGTGACCGCGGTCACGGAGTACAAAGGAAGCACGGAAGCCAGGCAAGGCCAAGGTCGAGCCGGAAGAGAAGGCTCGAACTCCCGAGTTTGGCTACCCAGCACGGAACCCGGCACCCACGCGGAGCATAAGCCGCGATAATGGCAAAAGTGTTGCGGGCCTGCGTAATTGTGAAAAGCGGACTACGAGGACAACCCTTTGGGTGGGGTTGCACGTACAGCGCATTGCAAACACGCCGAGGTCATCCCACGCAACCCACCAGGCACGCTTGGTAACCGAGATCCGTGCTAGCGGGCGGCGAGCCGAAGCATTTTCGGAACGCCGCCCGCTTCATTTTGCTGGCAGGTCATTCCGAGGCCGCCTGAGCTATCGCCAACGCCTCCCGAGCGCCCGCGTGGAACGCCGTGCAACTGGCGAGGATCCACGCCGTCAGGCCTGCGGGCGTGCCGGACTCGAACCCCCGCGCCGCGGCGCGGTAGTCGCGGGACTGCCGCATCCAGTAGACCTCCGGCACGCCGAGCCCGTGGGGATCCAGCCCGCTGGTGATGGTGATCAGCCGCGAGACGGCACGCGCCACCACACCATCGGCGACCCCGAACGGTGCCAGCGTGAGCAACTCGCCATGGGCGACGGCCGCGAGCACCGGGGCCGGAACCCGCGCGCCGGCGATCACGTCGCCGAGCAGTTCGAGGCGGCGCCCGACCTCGCCGTCCGGCCGGGGCCTGCCCAGCCGGTCGTCGTCGGTCAGATCAGCAGCGGCCAACGCGTGCAGCCGGGCGATCGCCTGCATCGGCGCCCGCTGCCACACCCCCACCAGCGCGGTGGCACCGCCCTCGAGCGCCTCGGCCACCCGCAGTGCCCCGGCCAGCACCGGGTCGAGCACATCCCCGGTCGCTTCGCTCGCCCCCGAGCCGATCGTCAGCGAACCCCCGTCCAACACCGACGACGCGCGCGCCGCCCGCACCGCCGCCTCGGCCGCCGTCTTCGGCCAGCCGCGAAGGTTCACCCGGTGCCGATGCGCCTTGCCGAGCGCCTCCCTGGCTTCGTCGCACGCTTCGGCTACCCCTGGCAGCTCGGCCAGCGGGGCCAGCGGATCGGTCACGGCAGAACACGTTATCCGACCGTTGGCCCCAGCTTCCGTGACGTTCGTCGCAACAGAGGCGCCGTCCGCAGGCATCGCAGTGACTTGCCAACGTTCACGCAACGTCGGGTGACTACGCTCACAGCCATGTCGGAGACGCATACCGAAGCTCAGTCTGTCTACCCCCCGCCCGCTGACTTCGCCGCGCAGGCGAATGCGACCGTCGACCTGTACGACCAGGCCGAGCAGGACCGCCTGGCGTTCTGGGGAACACAGGCCGAACGGCTGTCATGGGAAACCCCGTTCACCGAAGTGCTCGACTGGTCAGAAGCGCCGTTCGCCAAGTGGTTCGTCGGCGGCAAGCTCAACGTCGCCTACAACTGCGTCGACCGCCACGTCGAGGCAGGCAACGGCGACCGCGTCGCCATCCACTGGGAGGGCGAGCCGGTCGGTGACAGCCGCACCCTCACCTACTCCGAGCTGCTGGCCGAGGTCAGCAAGGCCGCAAACGCACTGACCGATCTCGGGCTGGTCGCAGGCGACCGCGCCGCCATCTACATGCCGATGGTGCCCGAGGCGATCGTCGCCATGTTGGCCTGCGCGCGGCTCGGCGTCATGCACTCCGTGGTGTTCGCCGGCTACTCTGCGACCGCACTGAAGGCCCGCATCGAGGACGCCGAGGCCAAGGTGGTCATCACCACCGACGGGCAGTACCGCCGCGGCAAGGCGGTGTCTCTCAAGGAAGCCGTTGATGAAGCCGTATCGGCCGACGGCACCTCGGTCGAGCACGTTCTGGTGGTCCGGCGCACCGGGATCGACACCCCGTGGACCGCGGGGCGCGACCTGTGGTGGGACGAGGTCGTCGACTCGGCATCCCCCGAGCACACCCCGGCAGCGTTCGACTCCGAGCACCCGCTGTTCCTGCTCTACACGTCGGGAACCACCGGAAAGCCCAAGGGCATCGTGCACTCCAGCGGCGGCTACCTGACGCAGTCCAGCTACACCCACTACAACATCTTCGACATCAAGCCCGACACCGACGTGTTCTGGTGCACGGCCGACATCGGCTGGGTCACCGGGCACACCTACATCGTCTATGGCCCGCTCTCCAACGGCGCGACGCAGGTCGTATACGAGGGCACACCGGCCTCACCCAACGAGCACCGGCACTTCGAGATCATCGAAAAGTACGGCGTCTCCATCTATTACACGGCGCCCACCCTGGTCCGCACGTTCATGAAGTGGGGCCGCCAAATTCCCGCCGATCACGACCTGTCCAGCTTGCGGCTGCTCGGTTCGGTCGGCGAACCGATCAACCCCGAGGCGTGGCGCTGGTACCGCACCGTGTTCGGCGCCGACAAGACGCCGATCGTCGACACCTGGTGGCAGACCGAGACGGGCTCCGCGATGATCTCTCCGCTGCCCGGCATCACCGACGCGAAGCCCGGGTCCGCGATGACTCCGCTGCCCGGCATCTCGGCCAAGATCGTCGACGACGACGGAAACCAGCTCGAGCACGGCTCCGACCACGGTGAACAAGCCAGCGGCTACCTCGTGCTCGACAAGCCGTGGCCATCGATGCTGCGCGGCATCTGGGGCGACCCGGAGCGGTTCAAGGAGACCTACTGGTCGCGGTTCGCCGAGCAGGGCTGGTACTTCGCGGGCGACGGCGCGCGGTACGGCAAGGACGGCGAGATCTGGGTGCTCGGACGCATCGACGACGTGATGAACGTTTCCGGGCACCGCATCTCGACGGCCGAAGTGGAGTCCGCGCTCGTCGGGCACTCCGGTGTTGCCGAGGCCGCCGTCGTCGGCGCCACCGACGAACAGACCGGTCAGGCCATCTGCGCGTTCGTCATCCTCAAATCCAGCGCCAAGGGCGGTGACGAGGGCATGGTCGAGGAGCTTCGGGCCGAGGTGGCCAAGGAGATCTCACCGATCGCGCGTCCACGCGAGATCCACGTCGTCCCCGAACTGCCGAAGACCCGCAGCGGCAAGATCATGCGGCGCCTGCTGCGTGACGTGGCGGAGGGCCGTGAACTCGGCGACACCTCGACGCTGGTCGACCCGAGCGTGTTCGAGGCGATCAGGGCGTCGAAGTAGCCAGCACGTCAGGCTGAGGAGCCAACCGGCACGAATCCCGTGCCGGGTCGGCTCTTCGAGGTGATGTCGGCGAGCACGGCGTTGATCGACACCGTCACCGCCGGCGTATGCAGAGGCACGAACTTCACCACACAAGTGGGCAGGTCCTCGCTGAACGCTCCGTGGATCATGCCGACGAGGTGGTTGTCCACGGTGACCGGCGCACCGGAGTCGCCCGGCTGCCCGCACACCTGGTTGACGATGGTGCCCGGCTGGTCGCCAGGCCCCCATGTGACGCCGCAGGAGTAGCCGGTAGTGCGGCCCAGCTTGCACGCCACTTGACCGAACACCGGATCGGGCCCGATGCCGTCGATGCGGAAGCCATTCACCTCTGCGACGGGCCGAACCAGAGCCGGATCGAACTGGATCACCGCGTAGTCGAGACCCTCGTTGCCCGCCACCATCGTCCCGAGCACGCCGTGATCCTCGGCGCCTTCAGCGGCGACCTTGGCGCCTGGCCCGCCGCAGTGTGCGGACGTGAAGCCGATGAGATTGCCCTTGCTGTCGTTGCCGATTGCGGTGAGCGTGCAGTAGGTGTCGCCGTCGATCACGATGCCCGATCCACCACCGAGCGCAACGGGGTCCACGGCGCGGGCAAACGGCGCGGTCAGGACGGACAATGCGACGGTCAGGGCCGCCGTGACGACGACTGCGATGGCAGTGTCGTGCCAGCGATGTCTCAACACCACCTCCATCGACTGCCCCGTCCGAATTCCTGCCAAACCACGTGAGTCTAACGTCGGCCGGGGAGGTCGGGCCGGGCGCGACATGGCAACATGAACGCACTGCACATCCCAATTTGGTCTCGACGCGGGGAGGGCTCGTTCGTGAGCACAGGCGACCGTAAGAACGGCGTGCCGACCACAGTCACTTCGATTCCGCTGGTGGATCCGCATGCGCCGGTACCCGATCCTTCGATCGGTGACCTCGTCAAGGATGCCACCACGCAGGTGTCGACCTTGGTGCGCGCCGAGGTCGAGCTCGCCAAGGCCGAGATCACCCGCGACGTGAAGAAGGGCCTCACCGGCAGCATCTACTTCATCCTGGCGCTCGTCGTGTTGTTCTACTCGACGTTCTTCTTCTTCTTATTCGCCGCTGAACTGCTCGACACCTGGCTGTGGCGGTGGGTCGCGTTCCTGATCGTGTTCGGCGTCATGGTGTTGACCGCTGCCGCGTTCGCCGTGCTGGGATATTTGAAGGTGCGACGGATCCGGGGGCCACAGCAGACCATCGAGTCGGTCAAGGAGACGCGGGCGGCGCTGACCCACGGCGGCGACAAGCCCGGCAAGGCGATCACGTCGTTCGACGGTGCACGGCCCGCGTCGACCGCTGATCCCTCAGGCTGGTAAGTGCCCCCTCCTGACCCGTCGATGACGCGGATCGACGGACCGTGGCGTCATCTTGACGTGCACGCCAACGGGATTCGCTTCCACGTCGTCGAAGCGCTGGCAACCGAGAATCATCCCGCCGAGTCGGCCGAGCGGCCGTTGGTGATCCTCCTGCACGGGTTCGGCTCGTTCTGGTGGTCGTGGCGGCACCAACTGCGCGGGCTGACGGGCGCCCGCGTGGTGGCCGTCGACCTACGGGGCTACGGCGGCAGTGACAAGCCCCCGCGCGGCTATGACGGTTGGACGCTGGCAGGCGATACCGCGGGCCTGGTGCGCGCACTCGGGCACGAGACCGCCACGCTGGTTGGTCACGCCGACGGTGGGCTGGTGTGCTGGGCGACGTCGGTGCTGCATCCGCGGTCGGTGCGCGCGATCGCAGTGGTCAGTTCGCCGCACCCGGTGGCGTTGCGCGCCTCCGCGCTGACCCGGCGCGACCAGGGTCTTGCCCTTCTCCCGGGGATGCTGCGCTACCAGGTGCCGTTCTGGCCGGAACGCAAGCTGACCCGTCACGACGCAGCCGAACTGGAAGCGATCGTTCGCAGCCGTTCGGGCGGCAAATGGCAATCGTCACAAGACTTCTCGGAGACGATCTCCTACATGCGCAGGGCGGTGCGGATCCCATCGGCGGCGCACTCCGCGCTGGAGTACCAGCGGTGGGCGGTGCGCAGTCAACTGCGCAGTGAGGGTCGCCGCTTCATGAAGTCGATGAAGCGCCCCTTGAACGTTCCCGTACTGCACATGCGCGGCGACGCCGATCCCTACGTACTGGCCGACCCGGTGTACAAGACCCAGCACTATGCTCCGCACGGTCGGTACGTATCCATAGCGGGCGCAGGGCACTTCGCGCACGAAGAAGCACCCGTGGAAGTCAACGAACAGCTGACCCGGTTCCTCGCGCAGGTGCACGGCACCTAGCTCAGGAGATGCAGGCCCCGGTCGGTACGCGCTGGGTGCTGCCCACCTTGGCCATCTGCTTGGCCACCTCGTCGGCTGTCAGCACGAACCCGGTGTCCGCGTCGTCCACCGCTGCGCCGAACACCACGCCGAGCACGGCGCCACCCTTGTCGATCAGCGGCCCGCCCGAATTGCCTTGCCGGACCGTGCCTCTGATGGTGTAGACCTCACGGGTCACCGTGGTGGTGTGGTAGATGTCGGGGCCGTTGAGCCGGATGACTTCCCGAATCCGCGCCGGGGTGGCGGTGAAGTCGCCACCGCCCGGGTAGCCCATCACCACCGCGTCCGTACCCGTCTTGGCTTCCTGCATGTCGAACTGCAGCGGCGGCGCCGGAAGGTTGGGCACGTCCAGGATCGAGATGTCGGCGCCGGGGTCGTAGGACACCACACTGGCGTCGTAGGTCTGGCCGTCGACCTCGACGGTGACGCTCTCCGAGCCCGCGACGACGTGCGCGTTGGACATCACCCGGTTCGGCGCGACGACGAAACCACTACCCTCGAGCACCTTTTGGCAACTCGGCGCGACGCCGCGAATCTTGAGCACGCTGGGCCGAGTGGCCGCGACGACCGGGTCACCGGCCAGCGTCGCGTCGGGGATGGCGACGTTGACGATCGGCGTCCGGCCGAACTGCGGCAGCACCTCGGGCAGCCCGGAGGTGTTCAACATGCCCTTCAGCCGTTGCGGAATCGGCTTCAGCCAGCTCGGTGCGACCTGCTCGACCTGGGTCAGCACGCGCGAACCGCGCACGGCCGCCGCGAGATTCGGCTGATCCGCCGACGTAAGCAGGGACCCCAACAGCCACGCCGCCGCCAGCACGGCGACGAGTTGCAGCCCGACCCCGACCACCGAATCGAACGTCCGCACGGTCCGGTTGCGGATCGCGCCGCGCACTGCGCGACCCAACACGACACCGGCGATCTCGCCGACGACCACCAGCCCGAGGATGAGGAACAACGTTGCGAACAGCTGCGTGCGGGGACCGCTGATGTGGGTAACCACGTGCGGCGCGAGCAGCACACCGGCGACGAGGCCCAGCACCACACCGATGAGCGCGAACAGCGAGCCAACCGCCCCCGAGCGCCAGCCGGAGACGGCAGCGACGAAAGCGACGGCGAGGATGGCCAGATCAAGCCATTGAGACGATGTCATTGTTGGCCATCACCGTAGTCGCTACCCCCGCCGACGAGCGCCATTGCCGCGTCGAGTTCGCGGACGTCGTCGCTGTTCCACGGCTCAGCCCAGCCTGCGACGTCCAGCAGCGCCGAGATCACCTGGCCGGTGAAACCCCAGACCAGCATTTGGTTGAGCAGGAAGGCCGGCCCCGCGAAGCGTCGGGTGTTCTGCTCGCGGTACACCATCAACCGGTTCTCCGGGTTGATGAACGCACGCACGGGAACGCGCGCGACGATCGCCGTTTCGGCGGGGTCGACGACGCCCACCGGGCCGGGATCGGGCGAGTAGGCCAGCACCGGGACCACGTGGAAGCCCGAAGGCGGAATGAACATCCGCTCGAGGGTGACCAGTGGTTGCAGCCTGCTGGCGTCGATGCCGGTCTCCTCGCGGGCTTCGCGCAGCGCGGTGAACACCGGGCCGCCGTCGTCGGGATCGGACGCCCCTCCGGGGAAGGCCGCCTGGCCGGCATGCTCGCGCAGCGTCGACGCGCGCACGGTGACCAACAGGTCGGCATCGTCGGGGAGCCCGCCCGACGGTGAGTCCCACGGGCCCGAGAACAGCACCAGCACCGCCGCGTCGCGCTTGGTGCGGGTCAAGGTTGCCTTGGCGTTGGCCGCGGTGATCGCAGCCAGGACGTCGGCGGGCAGACGTCGACGGTAGGCACTCGGCACGGAGCCCACATTCTCGACCAGGGGCTTCATCCACGCGGGAGCAGCCTCGGAGTTGATTCCAGCGCTCAACCCGGCTCTCCTGTGTTCTGGCCGATCTTCGGATCCACCGCCGCCGCGATCTCGTCGGCGTTGGCGAACGAACGGGGCAGGACTTCGGCCACGCTACCGTCCGATCGCAGTACGACGGTCGCGGGCATCACGTTGGGAACCTTGAGCGCGGCGGCGACCAGACGGCGGCCGTCCTGCACGGTTGGCAGGTGCACGCCGAGCTCGGCCAGCCGGGTCAAGGCGGCCGTCTCGTTCTCGTCCTGATGCACGGTCAGCACCGTCACCGCCGTTCCCATCCGCCTCTGGTACTCGGCCATCGCGGGTAGTTCGTCGGCGCACGGTCCGCACCAGTAGGCCCAGAGGTTGAGCACCACCGTGCGGCCCGCCACGGCGCGCGCGACGTCCACCGGCGAACCGTCCCCCGCGCATTCGAGGGTGATGCCACGCAGTGGTTCGGGGCCCAGCCCCTTACCGTCCGTGGGGCAGGGCGGCAGATCGGCGCGGGCGCGCGGGCCCGCCAGCGCCTGCGGGGTGTCGGCGTCCCTGTGGTCGCGAGCCGTGCCGGGACTGATCGACGACGCCGGCGAAGCTTGCTCTTCGCGGTCATCGAGTTCGCGCCAGAACGCCACACCGATCGCGACGATGACGACCAGCACGGCGACGGTCCAGCGCGCCGTCCTGCTCATGGAGTCTTCACGCTGAGGTCAGAGACCGGCCATGGCCAGCAGATGCTCGGTCTCTGGCCCCTTGACCAACGCGGCGGCGGTCAGCGGATCCGTCGGCCCGGTGCCGTAGGACGGGCAGTCCTTGGCCAGCACGCACACCCCGCACGCGGGTTTCTTGGCGTGACACACCCGGCGGCCGTGAAAGATCACGCGGTGGCTGAGCAGCGTCCATTCCTTGCGTTCGATCAGTTCGCCGACAGCGAACTCGACCTTCACCGGATCCTCCAGCTCCGTCCAGCGCCACCGGCGGACGAGCCTGCCGAAGTGGGTGTCGACGGTGATGCCGGGGATGTCGAACGCGTTGCCGAGGACGACGTTGGCGGTCTTGCGGCCGATGCCGGGCAGCGTCACCAACTCGTCGAGGGTGTTGGGGACCTCGCCGCCGAACCGCTCGACGAGTTCTTGTCCGAGCCTCATCAACGAGTTTGCCTTGTTTCGGTAAAAACCCGTTGGCTGGATGAGGGTCTCCAGCTCCGTGCGATCGGCCGTCGCGTAGTCCACCGCGGTGCGGTACTTGAGGAACAGCGCGGGGGTGGTCAAGTTCACTCGTTTGTCGGTGCATTGGGCCGACAAAATCGTCGCGACCGTCAGCTCTAGCGGGTTGGTGAAGTCCAACTCGCAGTACACGTGCGGAAACGCTTGTGCGAGAGTGCGGTTCATCCTCCTGGCCCGACGCACCAGACCGGTGTGGGTCTCTGTGTCGAACTTTGCGACCGACTTGCCTTTCGACGCCTTGACTGCCACGTCAACAAGCCTACTGACGACACCGACATCAATCGGATTGGACCGGTGGCATTTCGTGATCGGCCTGAGATCTTCGCCGTGTTTACTACTGCCTGTGTCGTGGTTGCTAGTGGTATTCGTCCCCGGGTTGCTGATGCTGGCAACCTTCGGGCTGGATCGTCTGGAGGCCAACCTCGAAGGCGACACGGTGTCACCGGAGGACATTGCGGCGGTTCTGGAGCAAGCCAAGGCAGACTGCGCACGCCCGCCGGCGCGGCCCGACGATCACATCGTCGATGACGCGTATGACACCTACGAGACCTGGCTCGAGCACCGCACATCACCCGCATACGAGCAGGTCTTGCCGACCCGGATCTACATCCACCGTGGAAGTAATCCGGAATTTCGGGCGACTCGACAGGCCGATCGTGTGTAGCGTTGGCTCGTCGCGAAGCGGCCTGCAATTAGACTGGCCGAGCCATCCAGCAAGGGATGGTCTGCGCGTGTCATATTTTCCAACAGCTTAAGAGGGGCAACGTGGACGAGATCCTGGCCAGGGCCGGAATCTTCCAGGGAGTCGAGCCGACCGCGGTATCCGCGCTGACCAAGCAGCTGCACCCCGTGGACTTCCCCCGTGGGCACACTGTGTTCGCCGAAGGTGAGCCAGGCGATCGGCTCTACATCATCATCTCGGGCAAGGTGAAGATCGGCCGCCGGTCACCGGACGGTCGGGAAAACCTGCTGACCATCATGGGCCCGTCCGACATGTTCGGCGAGCTGTCGATCTTCGACCCAGGCCCGCGGACGTCGAGCGCCACCACCATCACCGAGGTGCGCGCCGTGTCGATGGACCGCGACGCGCTCAAGGCGTGGATCAAGGATCGCCCCGAGATCGCCGAGCAGCTGTTGCGCGTGCTGGCCCGCCGGCTCCGTCGCACCAACAACAACCTCGCCGACCTGATCTTCACCGACGTGCCCGGTCGTGTTGCCAAGCAGCTGCTGCAGCTGGCTCAGCGGTTCGGCACGCAGGAGGGTGGCGCACTGCGGGTCACGCACGACCTGACGCAGGAGGAGATCGCCCAGCTGGTCGGGGCCTCCCGCGAGACGGTCAACAAGGCGCTTGCCGACTTCGCCCATCGCGGCTGGATCCGGCTCGAGGGCAAGAGCGTGCTGATCTCGGACTCCGAGCGACTGGCTCGCCGCGCCCGCTAGGTTTCACCGCCGAGTTCTGCGCCAGGGTCGTGTTCCCCGCTGGGGAGCTGCCCTGGCGCAGAAGTCGGCGCGGGTAGGTCAGGAGCGCAGGTAGGTCAGCTGCGCCTCGGTCGACTTCTCGGCCGCGTCCCACAGCTTTTCGTCGACGTCCGTGTAGACGTGTTCGACGACCTGGCGTGCGGTGGCGTCCTCGCCGAGCACCCGCAGCGCGTCCCGCACCTGAGCCAGACGCTCCTCGCGGTGCGCCAGGTACATGGCGGCGACGGCCTGCAGGTCCCCAAGCTCCGGCCCGTGCCCTGGCAGCACGACACGCCGGCCGAGGCCGTGCAGTCGTCGCAGTGACTCGAGGTAGTCCCGCAGGCTGCCGTCCTCGGTGTCGATGACAGTGGTGCCGCGGCCGAGCACCGTGTCGGCGGTCAGCACGGCTCCACCTCTCCCGTCGCTCCGGACGTCGACGAGGAACGACAGCGAGTCCGCTGTGTGTCCTGGCGTCGCCATCACGGTGATGCGCAGGCCCGCGGCGTCGATCACCTCACCGTCGGTCAGCGGACCACCAAGACCGCGCAGGAACCCGCTGCCGACCGAGCGCACCACCGCACCGGTGCGCTCGACGATCTTGTCGATGGCACCGGTGTGGTCCTCGTGCTTGTGGCTGATGAGCACCAGCGGAATCTTGCCGAGACTCGCGATCCGGCCGATGTGCTCGTCGTCGTCGGGTCCGGGATCGACGATCACGATCTCGTCGCTACCCGGCCCCTGCAGCACCCAGGTGTTGGTGCCGTCCAGCGTCATCAGACCGGGGTTGTCGCACAGCAGCACCGACGCCGTGTCGGTGACGCGGCGCAGCTGCCCGTAGGCCGGATGTTCGAGGGTCACGCGACCTCCGCCCGATAGTCGCTCACGCGACCTCCGCCCGATAGTCGCTCACGCGACCTCCGCCCGATAGTCGCTCACGCGACCTCGACGATGAGCTCCACCTCGACCGGCGCGTTCAACGGCAGCTCCGACACCCCGACCGCCGACCGGGCGTGCGCGCCGGCGTCACCGAAGACCTCACCGAACAGCTCGGAGGCGCCGTTGACGACGCCGGGCTGGCCGTTGAAGCCTGGCGTCGACGCGACGAACCCGACGACCTTGACGACGCGGACGACGGAGTCGATGCCGACCAACGAGTGCACGGCGGCCAAGGCGTTGAGGGCACAGATCCGTGCCAGCGCCTTGCCGTCCTCCGGGGTGACCTCGGCGCCGACCTTGCCACTGGCGGGCAGTTGGCCGGACTGCATCGGCAACTGGCCTGACGTGTAGACCAAGTTTCCGGTGCGCACCGCGGGTACGTACGCCGCGAGCGGAGCCACGACGTCGGGCAGCGAGATACCCAGCTCTGCGAGCTTCGCCAGCCAGGATTGGGAGGCGCTCATTTCGGCCTCTTCAGGTAGGCGACGTGCTGCTCACCGGTCGGGCCGGGTAGCACGGACACCAGTTCCCAGCCGTCCTCACCCCACTGGTCGAGAATCTGCTTGGTCGCGTGTGTAAGAAGGGGCACGGTCGCGTATTCCCACCGGGTCGGTTCGCTCATGTTGCTGAGCCTATCGGTCGAGGAGGTCGCCTTGGTTAGGCTGCTGGAGTGACGACCCAGTCCCCCACATCCGACGGCCGAAGATCTGTCGGCTGGCCTTCCCGACTGTCCAAGGTGCGGCTGCACTTCGTGACGGGCAAGGGCGGCACAGGAAAGTCGACGATCGCAGCCGCGCTGGCACTGGCGCTGGCAGCAGGTGGCCGCAAGGTGCTGCTCGTGGAGGTCGAAGGGCGCCAAGGCATTGCGCAGCTGTTCGACGTGCCGCCGCTGCCGTACGCGGAGGTCAAGATCGCCACCGCCGACGGGGGCGGGCAGGTCAACGCGCTGGCCATCGACACCGAGGCCGCGTTCCTGGAGTACCTCGACATGTTCTACAACCTCGGCATCGCCGGGCGGGCGATGCGGCGGATCGGCGCGATCGAGTTCGCGACGACGATCGCGCCGGGCCTTCGCGACGTGCTGCTCACCGGCAAGATCAAGGAAATCGTGACGCGCGGCGAAAAGGACAAGGCGAAGGGCACCTCGGGCTACGACGCGGTCGTGGTGGACGCCCCGCCGACCGGGCGGATCGCCCGCTTCCTCGACGTCACGCAGGCCGTCTCCGAGCTCGCCAAGGGTGGCCCCGTGCACTCGCAGGCAGACGGTGTCGTGAAGCTGCTGCATTCGGACAAGACCGCCATTCACCTGGTGACCCTGCTCGAGGCGTTGCCCATCCAGGAGACCGTCGAGGCGATCGACGAGCTAAGGGAGCTCGGGTTGCCGATCGGCAGCGTCATCGTCAACCGCAACATCCCGGCCTACCTCCCCGCCGACGACCTGGCCAAGGCCGCAGAGGGTGACGTCGACGCCGACGCGGTGCGGGCCGGTCTGGCCAAGGCAGGCATCGACCTGACCGATGGCGACTTTGCCGGCCTGCTCACCGAGGGCATTCAGCACGCGACCCGCATCACTGCCCGCGCCGAAAGTGCCGAGCAATTGGACGAACTCGACGTCTCGCGGCTCGAGTTGCCTGCGATCCGCGACGGTGTAGATCTCGGAAGCCTTTACGAACTCGCCGAAGCGCTTGCCCAACAGGGAGTTAGGTAGATGAGCACCGCACCCCGTGCGCTCGACTTGCATTCAATTCTGTCCGATACCTCCAACCGGGTCATAGTGTGTTGCGGCGCAGGCGGAGTCGGCAAGACCACCACCGCGGCCGCGATGGCGCTGCGGGCAGCCGAGTACGGCCGCACGGTGGTGGTGCTGACGATCGATCCGGCGAAGCGCCTCGCGCAGGCACTCGGCATCGAGAGCCTTGGCAACACGCCGCAGCGCGTGCCGCTCGCTCCGGAGGTCACCGGCGAATTGCACGCGATGATGCTCGACATGCGCCGGACGTTCGACGAGATGGTGCTGCAGTACTCCTCGGACGCCGAGCGTGCCGAGGCGATTCTGGAGAACCAGTTCTACCAAACCGTGGCGACGTCATTGGCCGGCACGCAGGAGTACATGGCCATGGAGAAGCTCGGCCAACTCCTTGCCGAGGACAAGTGGGATCTGATCGTCGTCGACACGCCGCCATCGCGGAACGCGCTGGACTTCCTGGATGCACCCAAGCGACTCGGCAGTTTCATGGACAGCAGACTTTGGCGGCTGTTGCTCGCCCCTGGGCGGGGCATCGGCAAGCTGGTCACCGGCGTCGTCGGCTTGGCGATGAAGGCGCTCTCGACCGTGCTTGGATCCCAAATGCTTGCTGACGCAGCAGGATTCGTGCAGGCGCTGGACGCCACGTTCGACGGGTTCCGGCAGAAGGCAGACAAGACCTACGAGCTGCTCAAGCGGCGCGGCACCCAGTTCGTGGTGGTGTCGGCGGCCGAGCCGGACGCGCTGCGGGAGGCATCGTTCTTCGTCGACCGGCTGTCCAAGGAGAGCATGCCGCTGGCGGGGCTCATCTTGAACCGCACCCATCCGATGTTGTGCGAGCTGACCGCCGAGAAGGCCAACGAGACGGCCGAGACGTTGGCGGCCTCCGACGGTGACACCGGCAGCGACGCACTGACGGCTGCATTGCTGCGGATTCACGCCGATCGCGCGTTGACGGCCAAGCGGGAGGTGCGGCTGCTGTCGCGTTTCACCGGGGCCAACCCTGCGGTGGCGATCGTCGGTGTGCCGTCGTTGCCGTTCGACGTGTCCGATCTCGAGGCGCTGCGCGCCATCGCCGACCAAATCACCGGCGAAGCGGCGGCCTGAGACCGACCTCGCCGAGCTAACTAGACCGCGTTGCGGTGCTTCCGCTGGGCGGCAAAGAACTCCGACCAGGACACCACCTCGGGATGCTGCTTGAGGAGTGCGCGGCGCTGACGTTCGGTCATGCCGCCCCATACGCCGAACTCGACGCGATTGTCGAGTGCATCGGCGCCGCATTCGGAGATGACGGGGCAGTGCCGGCAGATGACGGCGGCTTTGCGCTGGGCGGCGCCGCGAACGAATAACTCGTCAGGATCAGCTTGTCTGCAGCGCGCCTGGGAAACCCACGCGATGCGGGCCTCCGCCTCTTTACCTTGGACTACACCATTGACAGGAGAAGTAGCGATTGTCCTGCGCGCCGCGGGCCGTGTTCCTGACACCAGCGATCCCTCCGTCGAGCCGCCTGTGGGGCGGTCCATTTCAGGTGTAGAACGCTGGTGCGATCTACGCCACATTGCGACTAGTTGTGTTACCTAGATCGCACTGTGTGTCCAAGCTAGGTGGTCAGGGGGGTTTTGCGCAACAGTCAAATCCGGTTTTTTTGGCACGACCGTGCCGTCATCCATCTTGCTGCATGTCCAGGAGGTTCGCAGCCTTCGGTAAGTCCTGATCGTCGAGGCCAACGGCTGGCGGGTTGTTCGACTAGGACGTCGCTACTCTGTACCCATGTCCGAGCCGCCAAGCCGACCACCGATCGCGGTAACGGTCATCAAATTGGCGTGGTGCTGCCTGCTCGCGAGTGTCGTAGCTGCGGGGATCATGTTTCCCCTCGTCGGCGGCTTCGGTCTGATGTCGAACCGAGCCTCCGATGTGGTTGCCAACGGCTCGGCGCAGCTCGTCGAGGGCGAGGTTCCCGCGGTGTCGACGATGGTCGACGCGAAGGGCAACCCGATCGCCTGGCTCTACAGCCAACGACGGTTCGAAGTTCCTGGCGATCAGATCGCCGACACCATGAAGTTGGCCATCGTCTCGATCGAGGACAAACGGTTCGCCGAGCACAATGGTGTGGACTGGCAAGGCACCCTGACTGGCCTGGCCGGCTACGCGTCCGGCGACCTGGACACCCGCGGCGGTTCCACCCTCGAGCAGCAGTACGTCAAGAACTATCAGCTGCTGGTGATCGCGCAGACCGACGCCGAGAAGCGCGCGGCCATCGAGACCACCCCCGCGCGCAAGCTCCGCGAGATCCGCATGGCACTGACGCTGGACAAGACGTTCACCAAGCAGGAGATCCTCACCAGGTACCTCAACCTGGTGAGCTTCGGCAACGGTGCGTTCGGCATCCAGGACGCCGCACAGACCTACTTCGG
Source organism: Mycolicibacterium sp. P9-64 (assembly GCF_008329605.1). GTDB lineage: Bacteria > Actinomycetota > Actinomycetes > Mycobacteriales > Mycobacteriaceae > Mycobacterium. The sequence goes on along the minus strand of NZ_NPKO01000002.1, from coordinate 621,663 downwards.
CATCAACGCCTCCGAGCTCAACTGGCAGCAGGCGGCCCTGCTCGCAGGCATGGTGCAGTCCACCAGCACGCTCAACCCGTACACCAACCCCGAGGGTGCCCTCGAGCGTCGGAACATCGTGCTGGACACCATGATCGAGAACATCCCGCAGCAGGCCGACGTGCTGCGGGAGGCCAAGAAGCAGCCGTTGGGCGTGCTGGCGCAGCCGAACGAACTCCCCCGCGGCTGCATTGCCGCCGCCGATCGCGCCTTCTTCTGCGACTACGTCCTCGAATACCTCGCCAAGGCAGGCATCAGCAAGGAGCAGGTCGCCAAGGGCGGGTATCTGATCCGCACCACGCTCGATCCCGACGTCCAGGGCACCGTGAAGTCGGCCATCGACGGCATCGCCGCACCTGACCTCGAGGGCGTCGCCAGCGTGATGAGCGTGATCAAGCCGGGCAAGGACTCCCATCCCATCGTCGCGATGGCCAGCAACCGCACCTACGGGCTGAACCTGGACGCCGGCGAAACCATGCAGCCGCAGCCGTTCTCCCTCGTCGGTGACGGCGCCGGGTCGATCTTCAAGATCTTCACCACCGCTGCAGCCCTCGACATGGGCATGGGCATCAACGCCCAGCTGGATGCGCCTGCACGCTTCGAGGCCAAGGGGCTTGGCAGCGGTGGCGCCAAGGGCTGCCCGCAGGCCACCTGGTGCGTGCTCAACGACGGAAACTATCGCGGGACACTGAGCGTGACCGACGCGCTTGCCACGTCGCCCAACACGGCGTTCGCCAAGCTCATCTCTCAAGTCGGGGTCCAGCGCACCGTCGACATGGCCGTCAAGCTGGGCCTGCGCTCCTATGCCCTGCCCGGCACTGCCCGCGACTACGACCCCGACAGCAACGAGAGCCTGGCTGACTTCGTGAAGCGCCAGAATCTGGGCTCGTTCACGCTCGGGCCGATCGAGGTGAACCCGCTCGAGTTGTCCAACGTCGCGGCCACGCTGGCCTCAGGCGGGAAGTGGTGCCCGCCCAACCCGATCGACAAGGTCTTCGATCGCACCGGCACCGAGGTCTCGGTCACCACCGATACGTGCGAACAGGTCGTGCCGGAGGGCTTGGCCAACACACTGGCCAACGCGATGAGCAAGGACGACCAGAGCGGCACCGCGGCGAGCGCGGCCGGATCGGTCGGGTGGAACCTTCCGGTCTCCGGAAAGACCGGCACCACGGAGGCGCACCGGTCGTCGGGCTTCTTCGGCTTCACCAGCGACTTCGCCGCAGCGAACTACATCTACGACGACTCGACCTCACCGTCGGACCTGTGTTCCTTCCCGCTGCGACAGTGCAGCTCGGGCAACCTGTACGGCGGCAACGAACCTGCGCGCACGTGGTTCACCGCGATGAAGCCGATCACCCCGGATACCGTCGCCCTCCCCCCGACCGATCCCCGCTACGTCGACGGAGCGCCCGGCTCGCGAGTGCCGACCATCTCCGGGATGAGCCAGGACACGGCAAGGGAACGCCTCAAGGACGCCGGCTTCCAGGTCGCCGACCAGGCCACCCCGGTCAACAGCGCGACGCCCGCGGGGACCGTCGTCGGCACGTCACCGAGCGGTCAGACCGTGCCGGGGTCGATCATCACGATCCAGGTCAGCAACGGCATCCCACCGCCGCCGCCGCCTCCGCCTGCGGGCATGCCGCCGTTGGATCCGAACGCGCTGCCTGCGCCGATCGGGTCGACGGTCATCCAGATCCCCGGCCTGCCGCCCATCACGGTGCCGGTACTGGGGCCACCGCCCCCACCGCCACCACCCTGATCCACCGCGGGGTCGCCGATGTGGAGTTGGTAACGCGATCCTGTGAGAAGCGGTAACCGCCGAAGTCTCGCAGTAGGCTGAGTTCATGCCCGCCCCCTCGACGGTCACGAAGAACCGCGCAAAGAACACGGCCGCCGCGGCCGCAGGCTCGCTGGTCGCAGGGATCGCATACGCGTCATTGATCGAACGCAACGCGTTCGTGATGCGTGAGCTGACCATGCCGGTGCTGGCCCCGGGGTCGTCGCCGCTGCGCGTGCTGCACCTCAGTGACCTCCACATGCGTCCCGGGCAGCGCCGCAAGCAGGCGTGGCTGCGCGAGCTCGCCGGCTGGGCGCCCGACCTGGTCATCAACACCGGCGACAACCTGGCGCACCAGAAGTCGGTGCCTGCCGTCGTGCAGGCGCTCGGCGACCTGCTGTCCGTTCCTGGCCTGTTCGTCTTCGGCAGCAACGACTACTTCGCGCCAAGGCCGAAGAACCCGGCGAACTACATCTTCAATCCGTCCAAGCGGATCACCGGCGCGCCCCTGCCCTGGCAGGACCTGCGCGCGGCGTTCACCGAGCGCGGCTGGCTGGACATGACCCACACGCGGCGCGAGATCGAGGTCAAGGGCCAGCTGATCGCCGCGGCAGGCGTCGACGACCCCCACCTCAAGCGCGACCGCTACGAGACGATCGCCGGGCCTGCCAGCCCGGCTGCCAACCTCACCCTTGGCCTGACGCATTCGCCGGAGCCACGGGTCTTGGACCGGTTCGCGGCCGACGGCTACCAGCTGGTGATGGCGGGCCACACCCACGGTGGACAGCTGTGCGTGCCGTTCTACGGCGCCCTGGTCACCAATTGCGACATCGACAGGTCCCGGGTGAAGGGGCCATCGCGCTGGGGCGCTCACACGCAGCTGCACGTGTCGGCGGGCATCGGCACCTCGCCGTACGCGCCGGTGCGGTTCTGCTGCAGGCCCGAGGCGACGATGCTGACGCTGGTGGCCGCACCGACCGGTGGCGGCCACACCGGTGCGCGGGCGGGCATGTCCCAACCGGCCGTCTCGGCAAGGTGACCGACGCGGCCTTCATCGCGGATCGCAGCCGCCCGCGGTCGTGGGTGGACGACGCCGTACGACTGATCGCGGCCGACGCCCGGCGTAGCGCCGACACCCACCTGCTGCGGTACCCGCTGCCATCGGCATGGTGCGAAGTCGTCGACGTGCAGTTGTACTTGAAGGACGAGACCACCCACATCACCGGCAGCCTCAAGCACCGGTTGGCGAGGTCGCTGTTCCTCTACGCGCTGTGCAACGGTTGGATCGGCGAGAACACCACCGTGATCGAGGCCTCGTCCGGGTCGACGGCGGTGTCCGAGGCGTACTTCGCGGCGATGCTCGGTCTGCCCTTCATCGCGGTGATGCCGTCTTCCACGAGCTCTGCGAAGATCGCGCTGATCGAATCACAGGGCGGCCGTTGCCATTTCGTGGCCAACGCGGCACAGGTCTACGCGGAGGCCGAGCGGCTTGCCGAGGAGACCGGCGGGCACTATCTCGATCAGTTCACCAACGCCGAAGCGGCGACGGACTGGCGGGGCAACAACAACATCGCGGAGTCGATCTTCGAGCAGTTGCGTGAGGAGCAGCATCCCATCCCCGAGTGGATCGTGGTGGGCGCAGGCACGGGTGGCACCAGCGCGACCATCGGCCGATTCATCCGCTACCGCCGTCACGCCACCAAGCTGTGCGTGGTGGACCCGGAGAACTCGGCGTTCTTCCCGGCCTATGCGCAGGGCCGCCGCGACGTCGTCACGGGCATGTCATCACGCATCGAGGGCATCGGCAGGCCGCGCGTCGAGCCGTCGTTCCTGCCGGACGTGGTGGACCGGATGGTGATGGTGCCCGATGCCGCATCGGTCGCGGCTGCCCATCACGTCAGTGCGGTGCTGGGACGGCGCGTGGGCCCGTCGACGGGCACCAACGTGTGGGGGGCATTTGGCCTGCTGGCCGAGATGGTGGCGCAGAAGCGCAGTGGATCGGTGGTGACGCTGCTCGCCGACAGCGGCGACCGCTATGCGGACACCTACTTCAATCAGGAGTGGCTGGCCCAGTCCGGGCTGAACGACTCGGCGCCCAGAGCCGTGTTGGTCGAGTTCGAACGCTCCGGGTTCTGGCCCTGATCGTCGCTGCTGCCACTTCCGGCGTCGGACGTCATGAACAGCCACAACGCGGCAAGGGCGAAGAATCCGCCGTACAGTGCGGCTCCCAACCCGGTCATCTCGAACCCCTTCGTCAGTTGAGCGTGCGATCCGCACGCTCTCATCTTCGTCAACGCCACTGACATCCAAATTGATCCCAAGATCCGGAGTGTTTTGTGTCGCCTGAGAACCGCCTGTGGCGCGTCGTTCCATCGGTCTACCCGGGCCAGCAGCCGCTACGCGTGATCGCGGTCACGGCGACTAGGCGTTTGGCTTCCGATGCGTCCGGTGCGATACGCTGTCGTGGCTTTACCGCGGGGTGTGGCGCAGCTTGGTAGCGTGCTTCGTTCGGGACGAAGAGGTCGCAGGTTCAAATCCTGTCACCCCGACTCGCGTGAGACAGATGAGAGGCCCTGACTGGTGGTTCCGGTCGGGGCCTTCTTCTGTCTCAGCTGGACGGGGCGTCGGTGGGCATCAATCGGTCGAGCACGTCGGTCAGCGTGACCAGCCCGAGGGGGACGCCGTCGTCGTCGGTCACGACGGTCAGGTGGCCGCGTGTCTCCCGCATCGTGCGCAACGCCTCGTACACCGGTGTCCGGCGTGCCAGCACCACGGCGGGGCGCATCAGATCCGCGGCGGTGACGCCGGGTGGGGCGGCCACGCTGTCACGCACGTGCACGACGCCTTCCACCGCACCGTCACGCTGTACGAGCAGCCGCAGGTGGCCCGCCGCACGCGACGCAGACTGGATCGCCATCGCGTCGGCGTCGGTGGGCACCCCGCTGGGCTTCTGCCCCGACACCAGATCACCGACCGTCAGCGCCTGCAGTTCCAGCGCGCTCATCAGGTTGGTGCTGTACTTCTCGTCGAGGGTTCCGACGGTCGCCGAGTGTTCCACCAAGTGCCGCAACGTGACTGGGTCCTGTCCTGCAGCCAGTTCATCGACGGGTGTCACCCCGACCCGCCGCAGGCACCAGTTCGCCGCTCGGTTGAGCGTGACCAGCAGCGGCCGCGTGACGGCCAGGAACGCACGCATCGGTAGCGCCAGCATGATCGCCGACCGCTCGGGATGCGCGATCGCCCAGGACTTGGGAGCCATCTCACCCACCACCAGATGCAGGAACGTCACGATGAGCAACGCGAGCACGAAACCGGCGACGTCGGCGACCCACCCTGGCGCACCCCATGAACTGAAGAGTGGCGTAAGCCAGTGGTGTACGGCGGGTTTGGTGATCGCACCGAGCGCAAGGGTGCACACCGTGATGCCGAGCTGCGACCCGGCCAGCAGCAGCGGCAGCTCGCCGGCGCTGCGCAAGGCGGCGCGCGCGGACCTGCTGCTCGCGGCGGCATCCTCGATGCGGTGCTTGCGTGCGGCGATGAGCGCGAACTCGACGGCGACGAAGAACGCGCTCAAGGCGATCAACACCACGGTGATCGCCGCGATGACGAGTGGACTGCTCATCGCCGCGCCTCCTCGGGACGCACGGCCACGAACACCGAGGACGGCACGTGCTTGTCGACAGCGCGGATCTCGATGGTGAGCACGTCCGTGGGTTGAGGCTCGTCGGCGACCAAGTCGGCGGCTTCCATTTCCAGCGGAATGGCGACTATGTCACCAACGCTCGGCAATCCGCCGAATTCGGCGATGGCAAGACCTGCAATGGTCTCGAAGTCGCCGTCGGGAAGCACCCGCTCAAGAAGTCGATGCACCTCGTCGAGCGGGGTGTCACCGGGCATCAGCCAGCCATCGGCCTCGGTTGTCGCATCGTGGTGGTCGGCGGCGTCGTGCTCATCGTCGATCTCGCCGACGAGTTCCTCGGCGAGGTCCTCGATCGTCAGCACACCGGCGAAGCCGCCGTACTCGTCGATGACCAGTGCCATCTCGTCGTCGGCGCTGCGCAGGGCTCCGAGTACCGCCGGCAGCGGCATCGTGGTCGGGACGACGAGGGTTGGGCGGCAACGTGTTCCGGCCGTCCCGCCGGTGATCTCGGGGTCGAGCAGGTCCAGCATGTGCACCACACCGAGCAGGTCGTCGACGTCCTCACCGAACACCGGATATCGGGTGTGCCCGGTGGCCATCTTGGTCAGCACTCCGTCGGCGGTCTCGTCGGCGGACACGCCGTCGACGCGGGAGCGTGGAATCATGGCGTGCTCCGCGGTGCGGGTCGGGAAGTCAAGCGTCCGGTCCAGCAGCGCCGACAGATCTCGCGGTAGTTCGCCGGCGTCGCGGGAGGCGGCCACGATGTGCTCCAGGTCGCGCGGCCCGGCCGAATGCTCGACGTCGTGCACCGGTTCAATCCGCAAGGCGCGCAACAGCAAGTTCGAACTCTGGTCGAACAACCAGATCAGCCAGCCGAACAGCCGCAGGTACCAGGTGGTCGACAGGGCCAATGCACGGGCGACGGGCTCGGGCCGCGCGATGGCCAGGTTCTTCGGGAACAGCTCACCGAAGAGCATCTGCACCACCGTCGAGAACACGATCGCCACGACCGCGCCAATGGCGATTCCCACCCCGGTGGGCACGCTGACGCCGCCGAGCAGCACCCCGATGGCCTCGCCGATCAGCGGTTCGGCAACGTAACCGACCAGCAGACCGGTCACGGTGATCCCGAGCTGAGCACCCGACAGCATGAACGACGTCCGCCGGGTCACCGCCAGCGCACGTTGCGCCGGAATGTCACCGCCCTCGGCACTGGCCTTCAGCCGCGACCGGTCGACCGCCATGTAGGCGAATTCTTGCGCGACGAAGTATCCGGTCAGCGCGGTGATGAGCAGCACCACCAGGACGCCGACCACGATGCCGACGAACGCAGTCACCATGTCCCCACCTCCGGCCTGCAAATCGTCGCGGCGTCAGTCCGGGGTGGGACGGGTCTTCGGGGTTTGGCGGTTGAGCGCCTCATCACTCCCTCTGGGTTCACGGTGTTGGAGCACCGAGCATAGCGAAACCCAGCGGAAGTGCAGGTGAGCCGGTTAGAAGGGGAAGCCGAGGTGTGCGGGAACGTCGCTGAGGAACGCTGCTTGCAGGCGCGGAAGGACCATGGAATCAGTGGCGCGCACCCGGTTCGCCAGCGCAAGGGGCACCACCTGGTGCACCCCCAAGTACAGGCTCCCCAGTACGTCGAGGTCCATACTCACCTGCGGTGGCGCGTCGGTTGGCCTACATCGGGCCCGGCCATTGCGGATGTCGAGCGCGAATCGTCCACCGCTGCCGGCGAATTGGTCCGATACCTCGATCACGGTCGATACGTCGGCCTGGTAGATGCGAGTCTCCAGGGCTGCGGGAACGTCCATGATCCGCAGCCACAGGTCGTCCTCGTACTTCGTGGTGCGCGCAACGCGACTGTCAGTCAGCAGGTACGGCAACGGATCCCGCGCATACGTCCCGAGCTCCACCGTCTCCACGAGATCCAGTCCCAGCAGCCCGCGCGTCAGCGCGACGTGGGCGTCGGTGGTGACGGCCTTGAATTCCTCGACGCGGACCTTCAACGTTTCGGTGCCGCAGACCCGGTACAGCACGTAGCCGTCCTCGTGAAGGATGCCCACCAACTCCGTGCCACCGTCGCGGTCGTCCTCGCGATCGGCAAGCAGGTCGTCCCACAAGCCCTGCACACGCCGTATCCCACCGGGCGTTTGACGTCGCCACCGCTCGTAGATCGCGGCCAGTGCGTCACCGTGCTCGGCCGGTCGGATGATGCGCGCACCACCGGGATCGGGGGCGTCTGAATGGAATTTGGCGAACCGCCGGTCGATGGTCAGTACCCGCTCCATGGTCGCCGGGCCGTAGCCGAAGCGTCCGTAGATGCCGCCTTCGCTGGCGGTCAGACCGGCCAGTGGGTATCCCGCTTCGGCGATGCGCCGGTGCAATTCGACGTACATGGCCCGCAGCACGCCCCGCCTGCGATGTGTCGGTGCAACGCCAACCATGCTCACTCCGGCCATCGGCACCACGGCGCCACCGGGAACGGTGAACGCGAAGTCGAAGTACGCCGCCATGCCAACGACTGCGTCGTCGTCGCACACCACCACCGCGCCGTCGTCGGCGATCAAATCCCTGGCAACGGCGTAGGTATCGGCGTGCTCGAAGTGACCGAAGCTGACCCCATGTAGCAGCGTCGTCTGCGCCCAGTCGGCGTCGGTCGGACTGCGCAGGACGAGCTGGTCCAAGGTCGTAGAAGTACTCACGTCGAACCAACGTGCCACACCAAGCCCCCTCGTCGCGAGGGATTTTCGCCGGCCAGGCGGCCGGTCCCGCGTGGGGGTTTAGAGCCGATCCTTCACCGCGGCAGACAACCTGGACCCGTCGGCCTTACCCCCTGCTATGGCGGTGGCCGCCTTCATCACCAACCCCATGTGCTTGACGTGCGGGCGTTCGCCGATCTCCTCGGCCACCTGAGCCATGGCGGTATTGACGACGTTGGCCACCTCGTCGTCGGTGAGCTGAGTCGGCAGGTAATCGTCGATGACGCTCGCCTCGGCGCGCTCGTTGGCAGCCAGCTCGCCGCGGCCGTTGGTGATGAAGATCTGGGCGGCCTCGCCGCGCTTCCTCGACTCCCTGGCGAGCACCTTGAGGACGTCGGCGTCGGTCAGCTCACGCGGTGTCGAGCCCGAAACTTCCTCGCTCTGGATCGCCGCGATCAACATCCGCAGCGTCGCGGTGCGCAGCTTGTCCTTGGCCTTCATCGCCGCGGTGAGGTCGGCGCGCAGCCTGTCCTTGAGTTCAGCCATGGGCCAGACGCTACGCCGACGGGCGGCGCGCGGTGGCGCAGCACGTTGTCAATTTTCTCGGCTGTCGACAGGATGGTGGACATGAGCAACGGGGGCAGCAGGGATGCCGGCGGGTTCGTTCCTGGCGGCCCGCCGCCGCCGGGGTACCCACCACCGGGGTACGCGGACTACCCGCCACAGGGCTACTACCCGCCATCCGGCCAGCAGGGTTACCCGCCGCCTGGCTACGCGCCACCAGGCTATCCGCCGCCCGGCTATGCAGCGCCCGGCTACCCGCCGCCCGGCTATCAGCAGCCCTGGTACCCGCAGGGCCCGCCGCCCGCGCTCAAGCCAGGCGTCATCCCACTGCGTCCGCTCGGCCTTTCCGACATCTTCAACGGCGCCATCGCCTACGTCCGGATGAACCCGAAGGCCACGCTCGGCCTGACCACGGCCGTCGTCGTGATCGCCCAAATCTGCGCGCTGGTGCTGCAGATCGGGCCGCTCGCCGCTGCCGGCGGACTGAATGCCCTCGGCCAAGGAGGCGGCGAAGTCTCCGACGCCGCCCTCATCGGATCGTCGCTGTCCAGCCTCGCAGGCGTCGTGGCGACGGCCCTCGCCACGATCGTGCTGAGCGGGTTGCTCACCGTCGTGGTCGGCAGGGCCGTGTTCGGGTCGCACATCACCATCGGCGAAGCGTGGCAGCGGGCCCGCGGACGCCTGCCGGCCCTGATCGGCTTCGTCTGCCTAGAAGTCTTCGGCGCGGTGGTCCTCGTTGCGATCGCAGTCGTCGTGGTGGTCGCGGCCGCCTCCGCCGTCAACGGCGCAGCGGCGTTCGTCATCGGCGCCCCACTCGTCGTGGCGCTGATCGTCGGCCTGGTCTACCTCGGCGTGAAGCTGAGCTTCGCGCCGACGTTGATCGTGCTCGAACGCCTCGACGTCGTATCCGCGATGAAGCGATCCTTCGCACTGGTCAAGAACGACTTCTGGCGGGTATTCGGCATCATCGTGCTCGGCCAGCTGGTGGCGGGCATCGTCGCCGGTGCGGTGTCGGTCCCGTTCACCTTCGGTGGTCAGTTGCTCCTCGTGATGGATGCCACCTCGACCTCGGCCATCATCTTCGGCCTGATCCTGATGGCCATCGGTGGAGCGCTCGGGCAGATCATCACCTCGCCCTTCAACGCGGGCGTCCTCGTGCTGCTCTACACAGACCGGCGCATGCGCGCCGAGGCCTTCGACCTGATTCTGCAGTCCGGCGCCGCGGCACCTCCCGGCACGCCCGCCGACTCCACCGACCACCTGTGGCTGACGCGGCATCCGTAGCGTGTCAGTCGAAATCGATAGGGACGCCGCGCATGACGCCGCCCAACGCGAGCTGTCGAAGCCGATCTATCCGAGGGCGTCTCTGACCGACCGCCTCTGGGATTGGCTCGGCGAACTGATCTACAAGCTGACAGCGCAGGCAGCATCGATACCGGGCGGTTGGTTCACGCTGACGGTCATCGTGATCTTGCTGGCCGTCGCGGCGTTCGTGGCAGTGCGGATCACCATGCGGACCATCCGCACCAACCGTGGCCAGGACGCCGCACTGTTCGGCGCAGGTGAGCTCACCTCAGCCGAACATCGGGCTACTGCCGAACAAGCTGCGGCGCAAGGTAACTGGTCGGCGGCAATACGGCATCGCCTACGTGCGGTCGCCCGTCACCTCGAGGAGATGGGCGTGCTGAATCCCGTGCCCGGCCGGACTGCCACCGAACTGGCGCGTGACGCCGGAGCGGCCATCCCAAGCCTGACGGGCGAATTGCGCCGCGCTGCCGAGGCTTTCAACGACGTCACCTACGGCGAGCGGCCAGGCACCGAGCCGGCCTACCGGCTGATTGCCGACCTGGACGATCACCTCCGCTTCAGCACCTCCGTCGGCGCCGATGCCGCCGCGGCACCCGGGTCCTCCGAGGGCTGGGCCGACGTCCGATGACCCACCCGTCGTCCGCCGTCGGCCCGACGGTCGTGCAGCGCTGGCATGCCGTCAAGTGGGTGGTGCTCGGAATCATCGTCATCGCGGCGGCGTCGACGTTGACCACCCTTCTGACCGCGCCACGATCGGGCGGGCCGATGGACCCGGGGTCCACCGCACCCGACGGCGCCCACGCGCTGCTGACGCTGCTGCGTGACCAGGGTGTCGACGTCGTCGAAGCGTCGTCGATCGCCGACGTCGAGCGGGCCGCACGCCCCGACACCCTGCTAGTCCTCGCCGAAACCCAGTACCTGAGCGACGACGGCGGACTGCAGCGGTTGGCCGCGGTGCCCGGTGACCGACTACTGGTCGACCCCGTTGCCCTGACTCGGCGCGAGTTGGCGCCAGCGATACGCATCGGACTGTCTTCCACTCTCGGCGGCAAACCGGATTGCGACATGCCCGAGGCGAACCGCGCCGGTGAGGCTCAGTTCGGCGTCAGCACCGTCTACGAGGCGGACGGCGACACCACGCTCACCCGGTGCTACGGCGGCGCCCTGGTCCGTTACTCCGAGGATGGGCACACCGTGACAGTCGTTGGCAGCGCCGACTTCATGACGAACGGGGGCCTGCTCAAGGAGGGCAACGCCGCGCTCGCCATGAACCTGGCGGGTGCCCGGCCTCGGCTCATTTGGTACGCGCCTCAGCAGTTCGAAACCGACTCCCACGGCGGCGCGAGCCTGACCGACCTGATGCCCGACCGGGTCTGGTGGATCGTCGGGCAGTTGTGTCTCGCGGTGTTCCTGGTCGCCGTCTGGCGCAGCCGCAGGGTGGGCCCACTGGTCGCCGAAGACCTGCCCGTGGTGGTCCGGGCATCCGAGACCGTGGAGGGACGGGGACGCTTGTACCGGTCACGGCGGGCACGCGACCGGGCAGCCGAGGCGTTGCGTACGGCTGCCTTGCACCGCGTTCTGCCGCGCCTGGGCCTCGACCCCAACGCCGCACCGGCCGCGGTGGTCCAGGCCGTGGCCCAGCGGATCGGTGGCGACCCGAACGCCCTTGGCCACTTGCTGTTCGGTCCGCCGCCCGAGAGCGACGCGGACTTGGTCAACCTTGCCAACCAATTGGACGACATCGAAAGGCAGGTCGCACTGTCGTGAATCCGAATCCACCCGCCGACAGCACAGCCGACGAGGATGCAGCACGGAACGCGTTGCGCGCCTTGCGCAACGAGATTGGCAAGGCCGTCGTTGGCCAGGACGCCGTGGTGAGCGGACTGGTCATCGCACTGCTGTGCCGCGGCCACGTCCTGCTCGAAGGCGTGCCTGGCGTCGCGAAGACACTCCTGGTCCGCACCCTGGCTGCAGCGTTGCAGTTGGAGTTCAAGCGCGTGCAGTTCACGCCCGACCTGATGCCAGGCGACGTCACGGGATCGCTGGTCTACGACGCCCGCACCGCGGAGTTCGAGTTCCGATCGGGCCCGGTGTTCACCAATCTGCTTCTCGCCGACGAGATCAACCGCACGCCGCCCAAGACCCAAGCCGCTCTGCTAGAGGCAATGGAGGAGCGTCAGGTCAGCGTCGACGGTGAACCACGGCCACTACCCGATCCGTTCATCGTCGCCGCTACCCAGAACCCGATCGAGTACGAGGGCACCTACCAACTGCCCGAGGCGCAGCTGGACCGGTTCCTGTTGAAGCTCAACGTGCCACTGCCGCCACGGGATCAGGAGATGGCGATACTGTCCAGGCACGCGCACGGTTTCGATCCGCGCAACCTGTCGGCCGTGCAGCCGGTGGCAGGGCCCGCCGAGCTCGCCGCCGGCCGTGCCGGGGTGTCTCGAGTTCTGGTCGCCGACGAGGTACTCGGCTACATCGTCGACGTCGTCGGTGCGACGAGGCAGTCGCCGTCGCTTCAGTTGGGAGTGTCGCCACGTGGTTCGACTGCGCTGCTCGCGACGGCACGGTCGTGGGCCTGGCTGTCCGGACGCAACTACGTGACCCCCGACGACGTCAAGGCGATGGCCCGTCCCACCTTGCGGCACCGGATCGCCCTGCGGCCGGAGGCCGAGCTCGAGGGCGCCACCCCCGACGGGGTGTTGGACGGCATCCTGGCGTCGGTTCCGGTACCGCGCTAGTGATTCTGACCGGCCGCGCCGGCCTGATCGCACTGATCTGCGTGCTGCCGATCAGCGTATCGCCATGGCCTGCAACGGCCTTCGCGGTTCTGCTGACGCTGTTGCTGGTGCTGCTCATCGTCGACGTCGCGTTGGCCGCCAACACGCGCAACCTGCGCTTCAGCCGCGTCGGGGACACCGCGGCGCGGTTGGGCGAGACGGTGTCCACTGCGCTGATCGTCGAGAATCCGGGGTCACGCCGGCTCCGCGGCCAGATTCGCGACGCATGGGCGCCGTCGGCCCGCGCGGAACCGCACATCCATCCGGTGGACATCGCGGCGGGACAACGGTTCCGGGTCAACACCCTGTTGCGCCCGATGCGCCGTGGCGATCAGGAGTCGGCGCTGGTGACGGCCCGCTCGGTCGGCCCGCTCGGCCTGGCCGGTAGGCAGAGCTCGCACCGGGTGCCGTGGCAGGTGCGGATCCTGCCACCGTTCCTGTCCCGCAAGCACCTTCCGTCGCGGCTGGCCAAGCTGCGCGAACTCGACGGCACGATCCCGGTGCTGATCCGCGGCCAGGGCACCGAGTTCGACTCGCTGCGCGAGTACGTGGTCGGCGACGACGTACGGTCGATCGACTGGCGCGCCACCGCGCGTCGTGCCGACGTCGTGGTGCGAACCTGGCGCCCGGAACGCGACCGCCGCGTCGTCATCGTCCTCGACACCGGACGCACCTCTGCCGGGCGCGTCGGCGTCGACCCCACCGCAAGCGACCCGAGCGGTTGGCCGCGGCTGGACTGGTCCATGGATGCCGCACTCCTGTTGGCGGCGTTGGCTTCCCGCGCGGGTGACCACGTCGACTTCGTCGCGCATGACCGGGTGCCGCGGGCAGGTGTATACAACGCGTCACGCACCGAACTGCTGGCCCAGCTCGTCACGGCGATGGCGCCGCTTCAGCCCGCGCTCATCGAGTCCGATGCGGCGGCGATGGTCGCCACGGTCCGGCGACGCATTCGTCGGCGAGCGCTGGTGGTGCTGTTGACCGATCTGAACGCCTCTGCGCTCGACGAGGGCTTGATGGCGGTTCTGCCGCAGTTGTCGACAAGGCACCACGTGCTGATTGCGGCGGTTGCCGATCCGCGGGTGGATCGGTTGGCGGCAGGGCGTTCCGACGCGGCGCAGGTGTACGACGCCGCAGCCGCCGAACGCGCACGCAATGACCGCGTGTCGATCGCGACGCGGTTGCGACGGCACGGCGTCGACGTGGTCGATGCCGAACCCGAGGCACTGGCACCGGCGTTGGCCGACCGCTACCTGGCGATGAAGGCCAGCGGCAAGCTGTAGGACGTCACCCCGTCGGCACGACGTCGGGTGCGTCCTCGATGTCGCCGGTCTCCCCCGCCCGAACGCCCTTGCGCCCGAAGTGCACGACGTAGCCGATGAACGCGACCTCGGCAGTCACCCCAATGGCGATGCGCGCGAACGTCGGCAGCCCCGACGGCGTGACGAGCGCTTCGATCAATCCCGACAGGAGCAGGACGACGAACATGCCGACCGCGACGGAGACGACGGCACGGCCCCGCTCGGCGAGCACCTGGCCCCGCGGCCGGTCACCCGGCGACACCACCGACCAGCCGAGCCGCATTCCTGCCGCCGCGGCGAGGAACACCGCCGTCAGTTCGAGCAGACCGTGGGGCGTGAGCAGCCCGAGGAAGATGTCGCCCTTGCCCGCGTCGAACATGAACGCGGCCATCACCCCGAGGTTGGCGGCGTTCTGGAACAGCAGGGCCGGAATTGGTAGGCCACCCACGACCGCGAACCCGATGCACAGCACCGAAATCCACGCATTGTTGAGCCACACCTGCATTGCGAACGACCAGGGTGGGTTCTCGCTGTAGTACGAGGCGAAGCGGTTGTTCACGATCTCGTCGATCTCGCCGGGGGTCGTCAACGCGTATTGCACTTCGTGGTTCCCGGACACCCACACCGCGATCGCCACGGTGACGACCAGGAAGGCAACCGCGGTTCCCAACCACCACCGCCACGCTTGGTAGGCGACTACGGGAAAGGACACCGTGAAGAACCGGACGAATTCTCGGGACAGCGGGGCATGCGCACCGGTGACCGCGGAGCGTGCCTTGGCCACCAAACCCGACAACCGGCCGACCAACACCGAATCAGACGACGCCGTGCGCACCATCGACAGGTGGGTCGACACCCGCTGGTAGAGGTCCACCAGCTCGTCGACCTCGGCTCCGGTCAGGTTGCGACGCCGTTTCACCAATTGCTCGAGCCGGTCCCAGGTGGGGCGGTGTGCCAGCACGAACGCGTCGACATCCACCCCTGGAATGCTAGTAGCGTCTCTGGCATGGTGGCCCAGCCGGAACCGTTGGTCACGGGCGACGCCGTGGTTCTCGACGTGCAGATCGCGCAGTTGCCCATCCGCGCGGTGTCGGCATTCATCGACCTCACGGTGGTTTTCGTTGCCTACGTCCTCGGCGTCGTGTTGTGGGCGCTCACGCTGAGCGATCTGGACACGGCGGCGTCGGCGGCCATCCTCATTCTCTTCACCGTGCTGGCGACCGTCGGATATCCGGTCATCTTCGAGACCGCGACGCGTGGCCGTTCCCTCGGCAAGATCGCGACCGGCCTGCGCGTGGTCTCCGATGATGGCGGGCCGGAACGCTTCCGCCAGGCGCTGTTTCGCGCGCTGTCGGGCTTCGTCGAGTTCTGGATGTTGGCAGGCGGCCCGGCGGTGATCTGCAGCATGGTGTCCGCCAAGGGCAAACGAGTCGGCGACGTGTTCGCAGGCACCATGGTGATCAGTGAGCGTGGCCCCAAGCTCAGCCCGCCGCCGCTGATGCCACCGTCGTTGGCGTGGTGGGCGTCGTCGTTGCAGCTGTCCGGCCTGGCCGCCGAGTCGGCGGAGCGGGCCCGCCAGTTCCTGTCGAGGGCGCCCCAGCTGGATCCTGGCATGCGCGACCAGATCGCCTACCGGGTCTGCTCCGAGGTGGTCGCCCAGATCTCCCCTCCCCCGCCGCCGGGCACGCCTCCACAGTTGGTGCTGGCCGCGGTGCTGGCCGAGCGACACCGAAGGGAGCTGGCTCGGCTGCAGCGTCCATTCCCCGTCGCTTCGCTCGCCCCGCGTCCATTCCCCGTCGCTTCGCTCGCCCCGCGCCCATTCCCCGTCGCTCCGCTCCCCCCGCGTCCCGCTACGGCCGCTCCGCCGCCGCAGTGGGGTCCACAGCCTGGACCTGGGTATCAGCCGCCGATGTCACCCCCCGCGGCGACCGATCCGGGCGGGTTCACGCCGCCGAGCTGACCAAAACGAGACGTTGGTGTCCCATTTTGGGCAACATATGCTATATTCAGGCACATGTCGGTATCGATTGATGGTGGCGCGCGTTCGCGGACCCGAAAGGCGATCCTCGACGCCGCCATGTCGGTGCTTGCGACCAATCCCGTCGCCTCGCTCGCCGACATCGCGACGGCTGCCGACGTCGGCCGCAGCACGCTGCACCGCTACTTCCCCGAGCGCTCCGACCTCCTCCGCGCACTCGCCCTGCACGTGCACGAGCTGAGCAACGCCGCGATCGCGCATGCCGAACCCGACTGCGGTCCCCCGGTCGAGGCGTTGCGCCGCGTGGTGGAGTGTCAGCTCGACCTCGGACCGATCATTCCGTTCGTCTTCAACGACTCATCGATCCTCGCCGACCCAGAGCTGGCGGCGCTGCTCGACACCGGAGACGAGGCGATCGCCGACGTGCTCAACCGCATGTCGACACGAGGGGCCGCCGGGCCACCCGACTGGCCGCGGCTGGTGTTCTGGGCGCTGCTTTCGGCGGGCTACGACGCCATCAAGCGCAATAGTGCCCCGCGCGTAGAGATCGTCGACGCCATCATGGCCAGCCTCACCGAGGGCACCATCAGTTCCCCGAATCACGGTTGATTCAACCCGCTTTCAACCCTTCATAAGTCCTAGGAGCTACATCATGTCGACCCGGGTCGACGCCATCCCGACGTCCGCAAGCACACCTCGCCGCGCGTGGTTCGCGCTGGCGGTGCTGCTGCTGCCCGTGCTGCTGATCGCCGTCGACAACACCATCCTTGCCTTCGCCTTGCCGAGCATCGCCCAGGATTTCACTCCGTCGGCGCCGATGCAGCTGTGGATCGTCGACGTGTACTCGTTGGTGCTTGCCACGCTGCTGGTGATGATGGGCAGCCTCGGCGACCGGATCGGCAGGCGCAGGATGCTCGTGATCGGCGCGACCGGCTTCGCGGTGGTATCGGCTGCCGCGGCGTTCGCTCCGAGCGCCGGCTACCTGGTGGCCGCTCGCGCCGTCCTCGGCATCTTCGGCGCCATGTTGATGCCGTCGACGATGTCGCTGATCCGCAACATCTTCACCAACGCATCCTCACGCAGGCTCGCCATCGCCATCTGGGCGTCGTGTTTCACTGCGGGCTCCGCGCTCGGCCCGATCGTCGGCGGCGTGCTGCTTGAGCACTTCCATTGGGGTGCGGTGTTTCTCGTTGCCGTCCCGATCCTGCTGCCGCTGCTGGTGCTGGCGCCGAAGCTGGTGCCGGAGTCGCGCGACCCGAGCCCAGGTCCGCTCGACCCGTTCAGCGTGTTGCTGTCGTTGACGGCGATGCTGCCGCTCGTCTGGGCCATCAAGACGGCGGCACACGACGGGCTGTCGTGGTTCGTCGTCGCTGCGTTCGCGATCAGCGTCGGCTCCGGTGTGGTGTTCGTGCGGCGCCAGAACCGCAGCGCCACACCGATGCTCGACATGAAGCTGTTCGGGTACACCCCGTTCTGGTCGTCGATCCTGGCGAACTTCCTGTCCATCGTGGGGCTCATCGGGTTCATCTTCTTCATCTCGCAACACCTGCAGTTGGTGCTCGGCCTCAGCCCCTTGACCGCCGGCCTGGTGACACTTCCAGGCGCCGCCTTGTCGGTGGTCGCGGGAATTGGCGTCGTGCGTTTGATGAGGTGGTTCAAGCCCCACACGCTGATCGTGGTCGGGCTTGTCTTGGTATCGGCCGGCTTTGGGATGATCCTGCTGTTCCGTCACGACCTGACAGTGGTCGCGGTGGTGGTGTCGTTCATCGTGCTCGAACTCGGCGTCGGCATCTCGCAGACCATCACCAACGACACCATCGTCGCGTCCGTGCCTGCAGCCAAGTCGGGGGCGGCGTCCGCAGTGTCGGAGACGGCCTACGAGCTTGGCGCGGTTGTCGGCACCGCAACGCTCGGCACCATCTTCACCGCGTTCTACCGGGCCAACGTGAAAGTCCCCCATGGTCTTTCGCCGACGGATGCAGCCAACGCCGCGGAGAGCATCGGCGGTGCCACCTCGGTGGCGCAGCACGTGCCTACCGGCGTCGCAGAGCGGTTGCTCGAGTCTGCGCGTACCGCGTTCGACTCGGGCATCGCGCCGACCGCAATCATCGCGGCACTGCTGACCCTGTTCGCGGCGGCGGTCGTCGCCATCGCATCTCGGGACGTCAGCGGTACTGAAGGCCGATCAACATCAGCACGGCCGCGGCGAACCCGGTCGCGGTCCGCACGTGGTTCCACGCCGTCCACGTCGACAGGTAGGCCTGCCACTCCCGCGCTGCTTCGGCGACCGACAGACCGTCGGGATCGACGCCGTCGAGACGATTGTTCAGCGGGACGTTGAACGCGATCGTGATGACCGCGGCGAGGACACCGAAGAGCCCGCCGACCAACTCATACCAACTGCCTGGCTGGTGACGCTGGACCGTGGCGGTGACGCCCACCGCCGCGGCCAGCACGGCCGCACCGAAGTACACCACTAGGAATGCGCGGCTCGTGTTCGCGACGGCGTTGATGCCACGCATCGCGGTGATCGCCAGGATCGGGCCAGTGCGGTCCAGACCACGCATGGCGAAGGTCGAGAACACGTTCGTCATTCCGGCCGCGGCAGCGCTGGTGATCGCGGCGACGATGGTCAGGATCACGACGGGACTGATGTTCATGTCTGGTAGTCAACCGCCGCCAGGCGAGACGATCCATCACTTTCCGTCTCGAAAGCATGTCTGATCGTCTAGCATCGGCGCGTGGACGCTGTCGTCGGCTTGCTCGATGGAGTTCGGGCGCGCGGCGCCTTCGTGCTCAGAATGAAGATGGATCCGCCGTGGTCGATGAACATTCGCGACGACGCCTTGACCCTCATCTGTCAGACCCGCGGCAGCGCCGTGATCGTCGGGGAGACCAGCGGCACCACGTGGTTGCATCCTGGCGACGTCGCCCTGGCCCGTGGCAGCGAGCACTATCTGTTCGCCGACGATCCCGCCACGTCGCCGATGATCGTGATCCAGCCTGGCCAGCGCTGCACCACGCTGTCGGGTGAGGACCTGCGTTTCGAGATGTCGCTGGGCGTGCGGACGTGGGGCAACAGCGATTCCGGTACGACGACGTCGGTGATCTGCGCGTACGAGGGCCGCAGCGAGGTCAGCGAGCGATTGTTGGCTGCGCTACCCGCCCTGCTGGTGCTGCGCGCCGACGAATGGAACAGCCCGCTGGTC
Organism: Mycolicibacterium sp. P9-64; assembly: GCF_008329605.1. Classification (GTDB taxonomy): domain Bacteria; phylum Actinomycetota; class Actinomycetes; order Mycobacteriales; family Mycobacteriaceae; genus Mycobacterium. The sequence continues at coordinate 602,359 of NZ_NPKO01000002.1, read as the reverse complement.
GAGATGCTCGCCGAGGAGGCCGGCTTGGACGGGCCCGGCCAGGAGGCCTACCTGGACAGGCTTCTCGACGTCCTGCTCATCGCGATGCTGCGCGCCTGGTTCGACCGCGGCGAGAACGCGCCGACCTGGTGGCAAGCCGAGCGCGATCCGGTCGTGGGCCGCGCGCTCAAGCTCATCTACAACAATCCGAGCCATCCCTGGACGGTAGCCAATCTGGCTGCTGCAGTTGGCAATTCCCGTGCGGTGTTCGCGCGCCGGTTCACCGATCAGGTAGGCGAGCCCCCGATCGCCTTCCTGACCAGCTGGCGCCTCGCCATGGCCGCGGACATGCTGCGGTCCAGCCGCACCACGATCGCCGCCATCGCGCGGCAGGTGGGTTACGGCACACCATTTGCGCTCTCGAGCGCGTTCAAGCGCGCCTACGGCGTCAGTCCCAACACCTACCGCGCGGAGGTGGGGGCGACGGCCTGACGACGTCAGTCAGCGTCTCCGTACTCGTCGAACCAGTACGCCAACTTGCCCCGCCTGCTGACCGCGCGGAGTCGTCGTTCGGCGGCGGCGCGCGTCTTCGACGTCGTGACGATCAGCAGCTCGTCGCCGGCCGCAATGCTGGTGTCGGGCAGTGGAACGAACGTGTGGCCGTCCCGAATGATCAGCGTGATCACGCTCGGGTCGGGCAGCCGCAGTTCGACGACCGTCACGTTGTGCAGCCGGGAGGACGGCCGCACCTTCAGGGTCAGCAGTTCGGCCTCGAGCACGTCGAGCGGCGCGGATTCGACCTGTATCTCGCGGGGTGAGTCACGCGGAATCAGCCCCAGCAGATGGGCGATCAGCGGAAGGCTCGGCCCCTGCACCAGGGTGAAGACCACCACCAGGACGAACACGACGTTGAGCAGCCGATAGCTGCCTGGCACGTTCGCCACGATCGGAAATGTCGCAAGCACGATGGGGACCGCGCCGCGCAGCCCGGCCCATGACAGGAAGGTCTGCTCGCGCCACGGGACACGGAAACCCGCGAGCGAACCGATGACCGATAGCGGCCGCGCGACCAGCAGCAGCACCAGTCCGATGACGATCGCAGGCACCACGTCGCGCGCCAGCTCGCTCGGGTCCACCAGCAGGCCGAGCAGGACGAACAGTCCGATCTGGGCCAACCAGCCGAGCCCTTCGGCGAAGGACCTGGTGGCCGACCGGTGGGGCAGCCCGGAGTTCGCGAGCACCACCGCAGCCAGATACGCGGCGATGAAACCACTGGCGTGGGCGGTACCCGCGGCGGCGAATGCCACCATCCCCAACCCGAACGTCGCGATCGGGTAGAGGCCGGAGGAGGGGAGGGCGACCCTGCGCATGGCCATCGCGCCGAGAAAACCGAATGCCAAGCCGATCGCGCAACCGGCGACCAGCTCGTAGACGATGCCCGCCACGGCGCTCTCCGGTTCCAGCACGAACGGCATCGCGGTGAACATCAGCACGAGGATGACGGCGGGAGCGTCGTTGAACCCGGACTCGGCCTCGAGCAGGCCGGCCACCCGGCGTGGCAACGGCAGCACCCGAAGGACCGAGAACACCGCGGCCGCGTCGGTGGAGGACACGATGGCTCCGAGGAGCAGCGACAACTGCCAGTTCATGCCGAGCAGGAGGTGCGCGCCAGTGGCCGTGACCGCCGTGCTGATGAGGACGCCGACGGTGGCGAGGACGCCTGCGGGTGCCAGCACGCGGCGGACGTCGGCGAATCGGGTGGTCAAGCCGCCCTCGACCAGGATCACCGCCAGCGCCACCGTGCCGATGTTGCGGGCCAGTTCGACGTTGTCGAACTGGACACCGAAGCCGTCCTCTCCGATGACGACACCGACAAGCAGGTACAGCAGCAGGCTGGGAAAACCCACCCGGGTCGCCACCCGGGTGCCGACAATGCTGGCCAGCAGCACGAAGCCACCGATCAGCAATGCCAGATACAGCTGTTGCAAGCTCATTTCGTTCCTGCCCTCGGCGCGTGTGCGGTCAAGTAAAACAGTGCGACGTGCCCGGTGGGCTCTCGTACCCGACCTCGATGAGTCAAGATGGCCCGGTGAAGGAACGGCAGCTGCGGGTAGCGATCGCCGGCGCGGGCAAGGTCGGCCGATCCGTCGCGCGCGAACTGCTGGACAACGGCCACAAGGTTCTGCTGATCGAGCACCTGCGCGCGCACTACGAACCCGAGTCGGTTCCCGACGCCGATTGGTTGATCGCGGACGCGTGCGAGCTGACGTCGATGGAGGAAGCTGGCGTGCAGACGTGCGACGTGCTGATGGCGGCCACCGGTGACGACAAGGCCAATCTCGTGATCGGGCTGCTGGCCAAGTCCGAGTTCGGTGTGCCACGCGTGGTCGCGAGGATCAACGACCTGAAGAACGAGTGGCTGTTCACGCAGGGGTGGGGAATCGACGTGGCCGTCTCGGCGCCGGGCGCCATGGTCGCCGGGGTGGAGGGAGCCATCGACGTCGGACACGTCGTGCGCCTGATGGGACTCGGTCAGGGGCATGCCGACGTGGCGAAACTGACTCTGCCAGAAGACAACCCGCTGGTCGGGCGCAGGACCGACCAGTTGGGCCTGCCCGCCAACACCGTGCTGGTCACCGTGGTCCGGGGCAGCAGGGTCATCGTGCCCCAGCCATCGGACGTGTTGGAGGCCGGCGACGAGCTGCTGTTCGTTGCCGACCCCGCGGTGGCGAGTTCGATCCAAGCTGCCGTGCACGCCGCGGCGCCGGCTCGGGAACCGAAGTAGGTCAAGCCTGCTGGCGGCGCTTGGCGACGGTGCCTGCAATCGAGGTGCCGGTGATGGCGATCAGTGCGCCCAGGATCAGCGCCGACGGCTCGCCCTGTGCCAGCAGGTTCCGCTCGATGCCGAGCGTCGCCGCCGCGACGGGGACTCCGAGCTGTGCGGCCGCGAGCACGCCGAGGGCCAGCGGCTGACCCAGAAGTCTGGCCGCGCAGTGGGCGATCACCGCGCCGGCGCCGAGACCGATCCCGAGGGCGATGAATATCGGATGGTCGACGAGCTCGCGCACCTGTAGTGAGGCGCCCAGCCACACGAAGAACAGCGGCCCGAAGAACCCCTCGGTGATGCCGAACAGCTGGCGGGCCAGCCTGCGGGGTTCGCCGATGGCCGAGATCACCAGGCCGAGAGCGAATCCCGCAAGCATGATCGAGACGTGGGTGGCCACGGCGAGTGCGGCGAGCGCGAAGAGGCTGATCAGGCTGATCCGCAGCTCCAGTGCCTCGCGGTGATCTTCGGAGTAATGGTGCAGTCGCTTGCGGTGGCCGCTTCGATCGAAGTACCTGAGCACCAGGTATAGCAGCCCGGAGCCCACCACGATGGCTGCGGCACCGAGGGCGGCGCGAGGCGCCCTTTCCGGGTCGATCACCAACGGCAGCAACACTATCGACGCGGCATCGGCGACGGCGATCTGCGCGGTGACCGAAAGGACCTGTGGGCCGGCGAGCCCCAGCGAGTCGATCACCGGGAGCGCCAAAGCGGCCGACGACGATGCCATCAGTACGGCGTAGAGCGCCGCATGGCCCGTCTCGAAAACTCCTGCCAGCGCGACGCCGAGGACCGCCGCCACCGCGCCGACGAGCACGGCGCGCAGCACGGCTTTCGGCAAGTCGCCGCGCAACGTCGTGTCGCGCACCGGAACGTGGGTGCCAACGATGAACATCACCAGTGCGAAGCCGATGTTGGCGAGCAGGGTGAACGTCGGATCGGCTGCGTCGACGATGCCGAATCCGGTTCTGCCGACTACGATCCCGGCGACGAGTTCACCGACGACGACCGGGATGCCGAGCCGGGGCACCGCGGCCAGCAGCGGCCCGGCCATCCCGATGACGGCCAGCAGCGCCAATGTGTCGAACCCGAACCCCGGCATCTCAGCGGGTCATCGCTGCCAGGACACCAGCCGGCACGGGATCGGCGTGTTCTCGTCGGTCAGGTAGCTGGCGCACACCCGGTGATATCCATCGGCGATCTGCAGTTGTGTCGCCGTCCGGAAGTCACCGCGTACCAACAGGATCGGTGACAGCTTCTTGCCTGCGTCGATCTTGGCGAGGTCATTCTTGACGTGCAGGTTGTCCTCCGTCAGCAGCGCCAGCTCGGCTGCGCGCAGGATGTCCTTGGCCTTGCGGAAGATCGTGCTTTCGCCCTTGAGTACATCGACCGTGCGCGCGACGATGTCGGGTTCCGCGACCATCGTCAGGTAGTCGGTCGCTGCGTCGTAGTCGTGCGCCTCGGGATCGTCGAGCCACTTGACAGTCATCGGGTCACGATAACCGCCGAACCTGGCGGTGCCCGGAGATTACGCGCTGATCCAGTTTCCGTGGAAGCCGTACGGCACGCGCTGCGGCAGGTGGATGGTGGCCACCGCCTTGCCGGCGAAGTCGGACGCGTCGAGGATCACCAGATCGCTGCCGTCGCGGGCGGGGTCGTAGACGTACCCGAGGTAGTAGCCGTTGCTCTCGCCTGCGGTTCCGGATCCGGACGGCACGAACACCGCCTCACCGGGGCCACCGGGGCCGAGGTCGTGTTCCACGGCCTCGCCGGTCGGCAGGTCGTGGCGTACCCAGCTGTGGTCGCCGACCGAGACGGAGTAGCGGGCAGGCAGGCCGGCCAAGCGGTCGTCGATGCGGGGGAACTCGATGTTGCGATCGTCGAGCTGACGCTCGCTCACCGTGCCCGCCTCCAGGTCGATCGTCCAGCTCCACAGCACGCCGTCGGCGTCGAAGCCACCGTCGTTACGCCACAGCTCTGGGTAGCGAACCGCCTGCAGCACAATGGACTTCCCGTCCACGGTGTCGTGGGCGTTCGCCACGTGGAACACGTAGCACGGGTCGATCTCGAACCACCGGACCTCGCCGAACGGGTCGTCCCGGCGCATCACGCCGAGGCGGGCGCCGTAGGCGTCGTCCCAGCGGTAGGGCATGTCGCCCTCGCCCTTCATGGCGACGTCGAGGCTGAACACGATCGGCAGGTCCATGAAGATCACGTGCTGCGCGGTAAGGGCGAAGTCGTGCATCATCGTCAGCGCCTTGACGTCCAGCGGACGGCTGAGCACCAGATCCCCGTTGGCGTCGGCCCGGTGGTAGGTGACGTGCGGCTCGAAGATGTTGCCGTAGCCGAAGAAGTGCAGCTCGCCCGTCGTCGGGCAGATCTTGGGATGAGCGGTCATGGAGTCGACCAGCTTGCCGCCGAAGTCGTAGGCGCCGATGGTCTCCAGCTCGTTGGTGATCTCGTAGGGCAGCGACGATTCCACCAGTGCCAGGGTCTTGCCGGCGTGGTTGACCACGTGGGTGTTGGCGACCGCGGCCCGCAGATTGCGCGACCCGTCGGCGTTGTAGAGCGGGAAGTCTTCGATGAAGCTGTCGGTGCGCACCCACCGGTTGCGGTACCACTTGGCTTGGCCGTCCTCGACGCGGACGCCGTGGATCATGCCGTCGCCGGTGAACCAGTGCGCGGTGGCCTGCCGCGGGTTGGGGCCGTTGCGCAGGTACCAACCGTCGAGTTCGGGCGGAATGGCGCCCTCGACGGGCAGCGAGTACTCGGTGAGCTCGTCGGCGACGGGCGCGTAGTTGCCCACCTGAAAGAACTTGCCGTCGCCGGGCAGTCCTGCCGGGTCGGCAGGCGGGAAATCCTTGGTGTCGGTCATGGGGAGCCTCCTGGGCCGAGGAAGTAGTGACTCCAGAGTGACAGTCCACTAATGACATGTCAATAATGGAATGTTGATCGTGTCCGCTGCTTGCCCGCCACGCGGAGCGAATGCATAGGAAGATCACGGAATGCCGGACCGCCGCCACTCAGCGCTGCTGTTCAAGCTGGCCGTGCACCGCGACGGCACGTCACAGCAGACCATCGTCGACGAACTGCGCAGGGTCATCCTGGACGGCGCGGTGCCGCCGGGCACCCCGATCCCCGTCGGCGACGTCGCCGAACTCTTCGGGGTCAGCGCCATCCCCGTGCGCGAGAGCCTCAAGACCCTCGGCGGCGAGGGCTTGGTGCAGCACCACCTGAACGTGGGCTACACCGTTGCCCAACTGACCGCCGGCGAGCTGGCCGAGATGTACATCGTGCGCGAGACGCTCGAGTCCGCCGCACTGTCGGCGGCCGTGGAGTTGGCCACCGATGCCGACCGTGCACACGTCATCGAGATCAATGGACTTCTGGAAATCGCAGTGCGCCAAGATGACTCGCAGACCTACCACCGGCTCAGCCGCGAGTTCCACGTTGGCCTGACTCGCCCCTCTCGCATGCTGCGGCTCATGCACATGCTCGAATCTGCGTGGAACATAACCGAACCCGTTCAGGCCATGGTGCACGTCGGGACCGCCGACAGGGCACGCCTGCACGACGACCACCAAGTCATGCTCGATGCGTTCGTATCCAGAGACGTCGACAGGCTGCTGGCCACGGCGGCGGCGCACCACCAGAATCTCAACAGCGTGGTCGCCACCCTTCCCCCAGGTAGCGGCCTCATCGAACCCGACGAATAGCTGACGAAAATATATTCTTGAGGCAACGGCTACGAAATATGCCGAGCCTAGGTTTCCTGCATCCACTGCACTGTGATGACAGGAAGCCGTCGACATGACCGAATTGAAGGAACAATCGCCGAGCGTCACGACCGGCGCAGGCGACGTCGTCGAAGCCGCAGGACATCCCGTGGGCTCCGGACTCATCAAGCCGGACTACGACCCTCGGCTGACCAACGAGGATCTCGCGCCGCTCGGCAAGCAAACCTGGTCGGCCTACAACATCTTCGCGTTCTGGATGTCGGACGTGCACAGCGTCGGCGGCTACGTCACCGCAGGCAGCCTGTTCGCGCTCGGCCTTGCCAGCTGGCAGGTGCTCATCGCCCTGCTGGTGGGCATCGTGATCGTCTACTACTTGTGCAATCTCGTCGCCAAGCCCAGCCAGCAAGCGGGTGTTCCCTATCCGGTGGTGTGCCGCAGCCCATTTGGCGTGCTGGGGGCCAACATTCCCGCGATCATCCGCGGCCTGATCGCGGTGGCGTGGTACGGCATCCAGACCTACCTGGCGTCGGCGGCGCTCGACGTCGTACTGCTCAAGCTGTTCCCCGGTTTGGCCCCCTACGCAGACGTCGATCAGTACGGCTTCACCGGCCTGTCCCTGCTTGGTTGGGGCAGCTTCACGCTGCTGTGGATCCTGCAGGCCGCCGTCTTCTGGCGAGGCATGGAGTCCATCCGCAAGTTCATCGACTTCTGTGGGCCCGCGGTCTACGTCGTGATGTTCATCCTGTGCGGTTACCTGCTGTGGAAGTCGGGCTGGCACGTCAGCCTGAGCCTCGGTGGCGAGAAGAAGGGCAACACACTCGTCATCATGCTCGGCGCGATCGCGCTGGTGGTGTCCTACTTCTCCGGCCCGATGCTGAACTTCGGTGACTTCGCCCGCTACGGCAAGAGCTTCTCCGCGGTCAAGAAGGGCAACTTCCTGGGCCTGCCGGTCAACTTCCTGGTGTTCTCGCTGCTCGTCGTCGTCACGGCGGCCGCCACGGTCCCGGTGTTCGGAGAGTTGCTCACCGACCCGGTTGCCACCGTCGCGCGGATCGACAGCGTGACCGCAATCGTGCTGGGCGCCTTGACATTCTCCATCGCCACCATCGGCATCAACATCGTTGCCAACTTCATCTCACCGGCGTTCGACTTCTCCAACGTCAGCCCCCAGAGGATCAGTTGGCGGATGGGCGGCATGATCGCCGCCGTCGGCTCCGTACTACTCACGCCGTGGAACCTGTACAGCAACCCGGAGGTCATCCACTACACATTGGAGACTCTCGGCGCGTTCATCGGCCCGCTGTTCGGCGTGCTCCTCGCCGACTTCTACCTCGTCCGCAAGCAGAAGATCGTCGTCGACGACCTGTTCACCATGTCGAAGACGTCGAACTACTGGTACAAGAACGGCTACAACCCCGCCGCCGTGGCGGCAACGGCGGTAGGCGCAGTCCTGGCCATGGCCCCCGTCCTGCTCGGAGGCATCGTCTTCGGAATGGCCGGCGCATCGCAGTACAGCTGGTTCATCGGCTGCGGCGTGGCCTTCGGCTTGTACTACCTGTTCGCGACGCGTGGTCCGTGGAAGATGTCGCCGCTGACCGAGTACGAGCCTGCCGAGGCGACCGCCTGATCACGACACACGGTGCGGCTCGACATTCCACAATTGGAATGTCGAGCCGTACGCTCTTGTCGTGAGTCTTCGCATCGCGGCACTCGGCATGCTCGCACAGCACCCCGGCAGTGGCTATGACCTGCTCAAACGCTTCAAGAAGTCGATGGCAAACGTCTGGCCCGCCACTCAGAGTCAGCTCTATGGGGAGCTCAACAAGCTTTCCGCCAGCGGCCTGATCGAGGTCTCCGACGTCGGCCCGCGCGGCCGCAAGGAGTATCGCGTCACCGAGGCCGGCCGAGCCGAACTGGTGCGCTGGATCACCAACCCGCAGGACGATCCCGCCTGGCGCAGGCCCGACCTGCTGCGGGTGTTCCTGCTCGACGAGATCCCAGTCGAGGATGCCCGTGCGTACGTCACAGCCTTCGCCGAGCACGCCGACTCCGACTTGAAACGCTATGAGCACCTTCGTGATTCGATCGACTGGGTCGAGGATGGCGACTTCTATGGCCGCGCGGCGCTCGAGTTCGGCCTGCGGAACGCGGTCATGGAGGCGCAGTGGGCGCGCTGGTTGGTCGCCGCAATCGACGAGCGCGGCCCCGACTGAGCTTCCAACTAGTAGTTGCATCGCGATAGTTTCCGATATATCGTCAACGTATCGGAAGCGCATATCGGCGTTTCCAATCGAAAGAAGGACACAGACATGAATGCCCCATTCAATGAAGGCCCCCAAGAGGGCCACTTCGAGAGCCCCTACGTCGGCCGCCAAGGTTTCGGATTCGGCCCCGGTGACCGCCGTGCCCTGCACGAACAGCGCCGACAGGCCCGTCGCGACTTCCGCGACCACGTCAGGGAACACCGCGGAGGCGGCGAGCCCGGCGGCTTCGGTTTCGGACCGGCCTTTGGTCCCGGCGGCTTCGGCCCCGGCGGCTTCGGCCCGGGTCGTGGCTTCGGCTTCGGCCCCGGTGGCTTCGGCCCAGGCGGACCCGGTGGACCTCGCGGAGGCCGTCGCGGCGGACCACGTGGCGGCGGACGCAGCAGGCGCGGCGACGTGCGTGCAGCGATCCTCAAACTGCTCACCGACCGTCCGATGCACGGTTACGAGATGATCCAGGAGATCGCCGAGCGCAGCCAGCAACTCTGGAAGCCGAGCCCCGGCTCGGTCTACCCGACACTGCAGTTGCTCGTCGACGAGGGACTGATCGTCGCGACCGAGTCCGACGGCAGCAAGAAGCTCTTCGAGCTCACCGACGACGGCCGCGCCGCCGTCGAGAAGATCGAAACGGCACCGTGGGACGAGATCACCGAAGGCGCCGACCCCGGCGCGGTGAGCCTGCGGGCAGCCGTCGGCCAGCTGATGGGCGCGGTCGCCCAGTCGGCACACGCCGCCAGCACCGAGCAGCAGCAGCGCATCGTCGACATCGTCAACAACGCGCGCCGCGAGATCTACCACGTCCTCGGAGAGGACTAATCAGACACCGCTTGGGCGAGTCCGAGTAGGCACTGACTTCGGCGAATCGCGTGGTGAAGATTGCCGTCGAAAAAAGGGTAAGCAAACGGGATCTCGTGGCTCATACGTGTCGAGAGCGGCCCAACGGGGGTGGCGTCTACTTCACCCCACGTACTGACGAACCACCCGCGATTTCGGCGTGAACGGCTACGCTCAACGTGTCCGATCACGCCGAAGTCGCGACGTGGATAGCCTGAGGCGATGACGACCTTTCAGATCGGCCAGTACACGGTCAACCGCGTCGGGTTCGGCGCCATGCAGCTGCCAGGGCCGGGCGTCTTCGGCCCGCCACGCGACCACGACCAGGCGATCGCCGTCCTGCGGCGGGCCGTCGAGTTGGGTGTCGACCACATCGACACCGCACAGTTCTACGGGCCCGACGTCGCCAACCAACTCATCCGCGAGGCGCTGCATCCGTACCCGGAGAACCTGGCGCTGGTCAGCAAGGTCGGGGCACGGCGCGACGAACAGGGCGCCTGGATTCCGGCTGGGCATCCGGACGAATTGCGTTCTGACATCGAGCAGAATCTTCGCGAGCTCGGGGTCGATCAGCTGGCCGCGGTCAACCTGCGCATCCATAACTCCGACGACCCCAGCGCTCCCGACGAGGTGGACCGCGAGACGTTCGACCGTCAGCTGAGCACCATGATCGCGGCCCGCGACGAAGGCCTGATCGCGGGGATCGGGCTCAGCAGCGTCACCCTCGGCCTCGTTCAACATGCGTTGCAGCGCACCGAGATCGTCACCGTGCAGAACGCCTACAACCTGGCCGACCGAAGCTCGCAGCCTGTGCTCGACTTCTGCACCGAGCACGACATCGCGTTCGTGCCGTTCTTCCCGTTGGGCTCGGCGTTCTCCTCCGACAATCCCGTGCTGGGCAACGCCGCCATCAAGCAGGCTGCCACCGACCTTGGCCGTACCCCTGCACAGATCGCCTTGGCGTGGACGCTGGCGGCGGCGCCCAACGTGCTGCTCATCCCCGGCACGTCGTCGGTGGCACACCTCGAGGAGAACCTGGCCGTCGCCGACATCGCGCTGCCTGCCGACTTCACCCCGTAGTCAGTCGACGTCGACCCAGTCGAGAGTTCGCTGCACGGCCTTCTGCCAACCCGCGTAGCCGGTGGCGCGCTGGTCCTCGCTCCACGCGGGCGTCCAGCGCTTGCCCTCCTGCCAGTTGGCCCGCAGATCGTCGGGATTCTCCCAAAACCCGACGGCCAGCCCGGCGGCGTACGCCGCGCCCAGCGCCGTGGTCTCGGCGACGACGGGCTTGACGACGTCGACACCGATGACGTCGGCTTGGATCTGCATGCACAGATCGTTGGCCGTGATGCCGCCATCGACCTTGAGCACCTCGAGATGCACGCCGGAGTCGGCCTCCATGGCATCGACGACGTCGCGGCTCTGGTAGCAGATCGCCTCCAGCGTCGCGCGCGCCACGTGCGCGTTGGTGTTGAACCGCGACAGCCCCACGATCGCGCCGCGCGCGTCCGATCGCCAGTACGGCGCGAACAACCCCGAGAACGCAGGCACGAAGTAGACGCCACCGTTGTCGGAGACCTGCCGCGCCAGTGACTCACTCTCCGACGCACCGCTGATGATGCCCAGCTGATCCCGCAGCCACTGCACCGCCGATCCGGTGACCGCGATCGAACCCTCAAGCGCGTAAACGGGTTTCGCGTCGCCGAACTGGTAACACACGGTGGTCAACAGGCCGTTCTGCGACCGCACGATCTTCTCGCCGGTGTTCAGCAGCAGGAAATTGCCTGTGCCATAGGTGTTCTTGGCCTCCCCCGCACTCAGGCACACCTGCCCGACCATGGCGGCCTGCTGGTCCCCGACGATCCCGGTGACCGGCACTTCACCGCCGAGCGGGCCGTCCGCGAGCGTGGCGCCGTACGCCTCTGGCAACGACGACGGTTTGATCTCGGGCAGCATCTGACGCGGGATTCCGAAGAACGACAGCAGTTCATCATCCCAGTCGAGCGTCTCCAGGTTCATCAGCATGGTCCGGCTGGCGTTCGTCACGTCGGTGACGTGTACGCCGCCGCGCGGCCCACCGGTGAGGTTCCACAGCACCCACGTGTCGGGCGTGCCGAAGATCGCGTCGCCCCTCTCGGCGTCGGCGCGCACGCCGTCGACGTTCTCCAGGATCCACTGCACCTTGCCAGCGGAGAAGTACGTCGCGGGTGGCAACCCGGCCTTGCGGCGGATCACGTCGCCGTGGCCCTCACGCTCCAGCGCGGAGGCGATCCGGTCGGTTCTGGTGTCCTGCCAGACGATCGCGTTGTGGTACGGCCTGCCGGTCTTGCGGTTCCAGACCAGCGCGGTCTCACGCTGATTGGTGATGCCGAGGGCGGCCAGGTCGCCGGCGGACAACCTCGTCTTGTTGAGCGCCGACTTGATCACCGACGCGGTGCGCTCCCAGATCTCCACCGGGTTGTGCTCGACCCAGCCCGCTCTCGGCAGGATCTGCTCGTGTTCGAGCTGATGGCGGCCCACCTCGGCGCCGTCGTGGTCGAAGATCATGCACCTCGTGCTCGTGGTGCCCTGGTCGATTGCTGCGACGAAGTCGGCCATTCGACCATGATGGACTACGTGACCAAAGCTTCCGCCGACATTGATCGCATGCCGCGTGGCGGCCCCGACGCGTCATGTCTGGACCGCATCCTGCAGACCGATCGGCTGGAGTACCTCGACCGAGACGACGTCGACCCCGCCGTCAAGCGCAGTGTCGTCCGCGCGCTCGAACTCACCGGCCAGTGGTTCGGCAATCACGAGAAGTTCGCCCACATCGCCCTCGACGAAGTGGCCGACGTGCCCGACCCGAAGATCCTCGAACTGGGATCGGGGCACGGCGGACTGTCGGCCAAGCTCCTCGAGATGCATCCGAGTGCCCTGCTCACCGTCACCGACGTCGAACCCGATTCGGTGGCGGCCATCGCGGCAGGCGACCTCGGTGACCACCCCCGGGTCACGGTGCGCGAGATGGACGCAGTAGACATCGACGCCGAGGACGGTCAGTTCGACCTCGCGGTGTTCGCGCTGTCCTTCCACCACCTGCCGCCAGCGGCCGCGTCGCGCGTGTTCGCAGAGGGCACCCGCGTCGCCGACAAGCTGCTGATCATCGACTTGCCGCGACCGCCGACTCCGCTGCACCTGCTGCGATTGGCGACGATGCTGCCGCTCGCACCGTTCGTCCCGTTCGTGCACGACGGTGTGATCAGCTCATTGCGCTCCTACAGTCCGTCGGCGCTGCGGGCACTGGCCGCCCACGCCGATCCGGCGATCACACTCGAATTACGCGGCGGCCTTGCCAACCCGCAAGTGGTGGTGGCCACCCGCGGCTAGGCTCTCCTGGTGGGCGAAGAGGTCACCCAGGCCGAATACAGCCGCGCACAACGCCGCGACTACCGGCGCAAGGTGCAGCTGTGCCTCGACGTGTTCGAGACGATGCTCGCCCAATCGAGCTTCGACGTCGAACGCCCGATGACCGGCATGGAGATCGAGTGCAACTTGGTCGACGCCGATTACCAGCCGGTGATGAACAACTCCGAAGTCCTTGCCTCGATCGCCGATCCGGCCTACCAGACCGAATTGGGCGCCTACAACATCGAATTCAACGTCCCGCCGCGACCGCTGCCGGGGCGTGCCGCGCTGGAGCTCGAAAGCGAGGTGCGCGCCAGCCTGAATGCCGCCGAGGTCAAGGCCAACCAGGACGGCGCCCACATCGTCATGGTCGGCATCCTGCCCACACTGCTGCCCGAGCACCTCGCCGGCGACTGGATGAGCGAGTCGACGCGCTATCAGGCGCTCAACGATTCGATCTTCACCGCGCGCGGCGAGGACATCCACATCGACATCTCGGGGCCGGAGCGCCTCAGCCTCGAATCGGCGTCCATCGCTCCCGAATCCGCCTGTACCAGCATGCAATTGCACCTGCAGGTGTCGCCGGCCGACTTCGCGAGGAACTGGAACGCCGCGCAGGTGCTGGCGGGCCCGCAGCTGGCGCTCGGCGCCAACTCACCGTACTTCTTCGGCCACCAGCTGTGGGCGGAGACCCGCATCGAGCTGTTCGCCCAGGCCACCGACACTCGGCCCGACGAGCTCAAGACCCAAGGCGTGCGGCCGCGGGTCTGGTTCGGCGAACGTTGGATCACCTCGATCTTCGACCTGTTCGAGGAGAACGTCCGCTACTTCCCGACGCTGTTGCCCGAAATCTCCGACGAGGATCCGGTCGCCGAGCTCGCCGCGGGCCGCACACCCAAACTGTCGGAGTTGCGGTTGCACAACGGGACGGTCTACCGCTGGAACCGCCCGGTGTACGACGTGGTCGGCACCGACGGTGACGGCAAGCCACACCTTCGCGTGGAGAACCGGGTGTTGCCCGCCGGGCCAACAGTTGTCGACATGTTGGCGAATTCTGCGTTCTACTACGGGCTGCTGCGCACGTTGTCCGATGACGATCGGCCCATCTGGACGAAGCTGAGTTTCGCTGCAGCAGAGCACAATTTCCTGGCCGCCGCCCAGCACGGCATGGAGGCCCGCCTGTACTGGCCGGGCCTTGGCGAGGTGACACCCGACGAGCTGGTGCTGCGAGAGCTACTGCCGATGGCCGAGGAGGGTTTGCGCCGGTGGGGTGTCGCGGCCGAGGTGCGCGACCGCTTTCTCGGCGTCATCGAGGGCCGCGCGAAGACGGGTCGCAACGGATCTGCCTGGCAGGTCGCGACGGTCCGCGCACTGCAGGAACGGGGCCTAGCCAGGCCGGAGGCGTTGGCCGAGATGTTGCGCCTCTACTGTCAGCGCATGCACAGCAACGAGCCAGTGCACACGTGGGACGGGCCCGCGTAGCTTGGAATCATGAGCGACGCGATGAACACCGAAACGATGGACTGGGACGAGGCTTACCGCGAAGAGGGTGAGTTCAACGGCCCGCCGCCATGGAACATCGGTGAGCCACAACCCGAGCTGGCCGCGCTCATCCGCGACGGCAAGGTACGCGGCGAGGTTCTCGATGCGGGCTGCGGTCATGCGGAGCTGTCACTGACGCTGGCCGCCGACGGGTACACGGTGGTCGGCATCGAGCTGACCCCGACCGCGGTTGCCGCCGCGACCAAGGCCGCCAAGGAACGCAACCTGCCCAACGCGACGTTCGTGCAGGACGACATCACGACCTTCACCGGGTTCGACGGCCGGTTCAACACGATCATCGACTCGACGCTCTTCCACTCCCTGCCCATCGAGGGCCGCGACGGTTACCAACAGTCGGTGTTCCGCGCCGCCGCCCCCGGTGCGACGTACTACATCCTGGTGTTCGCGAAGGGCGCGTTCCCTGCCGAGATCGACACCAAGCCCAACGAAGTCGACGAGGCCGAGCTGCGGGCCGCGGTCGGAAAGTACTGGGAGATCGACGAAATTCGGCCTGCGTTCATCCACGCCAATGCGGTCGCCTTCGCCGACGGACCCATCCAGCCTGGACCCCATGATCGCGACGAGAAGGGCCGGATCAAGTTCCCGGCGTTCCTGTTGACCGCACACAAGCCGGCCTAGCGCTGGTCAGGCACCCCGAGATCACGCAGAAAGCCTTCCGGGACAACCAGGTCCGCCGGGCTGAGGTCCTGCACCGACGAATGGCCGAGGCCCAACAGCGCGGAGTCGATGCCACCGCGCATGATGTCGAGGACGTTCTCCACACCCGCCTGGCCGCCTGCGGCCAAGCCCCACAGGTACGCACGGCCGAGCATGACCGCGCGAGCACCGAGTGCCAGCGCCTTGACGGCGTCGCTGCCGCGCCGGATCCCACCGTCCAGCACGATCTCGACCTCGGCGCCGACCGCATTGGCAATCGCGGGAAGCGCCCGAATCGGTGCAGGCGTGCCGTCGAGGTTGTTGCCCCCGTGGTTGGACACCGAGATCGTCGTCACCCCAGCGTCTACCGCGCGCCGGGCATCGTCGACGCGCAGCACGCCCTTGAGCATGAACGGACCACCCCACTGCTCCCGTAACCAGGCGATGTCGCCCCACGTCGGCAACGGCGTCTGCATCCACTCGCCGTAGGCGCCGAAGAACGTCGGCGCGGGGCCGCCATCCTGGGCCAGGTTGGGCGCGGTGAGATCCGGAACCTTTCCGGTCCTTGCGAAGTCGAGCAGCCACCGTGGCCGTCTGACGGCCTCCGGGGCGAATCGCAGCATCGCCCGCACGTCCATCTTCTCCGGGATGGCAGGGCTGCCCCAGTCCCGGCCACTCGAGAACGACCAGTCCGACGTGACGATGAGCCCGACCGCGCCCGCCGCCCTTGCCCTCTCCATCCGCGCGACCAGCTTGTCCCGACTTCCGGTCCAATACATCTGGAAGAAGGTCTGCGGGTTGGCCGCGGTGACCTCCTCGATGGGCTTGCTCGCGAACGACGACAGGCTCATCGCGGTTCCGCGAGCGGCGGCGGCGCGCGCGACGGCGACCTCACCGTCGGGGTGCACCGCTTGTACACCGGTCGGTGAGATGAAGACAGGCAGTGAAATTGCTTGTCCCATCACGGTGGTCGATAGATCGCGCTTGTCGGACAGGCCCGCGACGTGGGGTGCAAAACCGAGCTCGCCGAATGCTGCGAGGTTGTCGGCGACGGTCAGTCCGCTCTCCGAGCCGGCCAGCAGCGCGCTGTAGACACTGGGTGGCAGGCGCTTCGCCGCGCGCCGCTGAGCCTCCGCAACCGTTTCGAACCAGGCGGTTCTGGTCATGTCTCCCAACTCCTCACAACAGCTCGCTCACCGGGTTGACGTCACATGCCCGGCTCGGTGGACGTTCGATCACCATCAGTGGTAGCGACCGGGAATGATCGACCGACGGCTTGGGCACGTCGCGATCAGCGGCCAAGGCGGCCTCACCGTAGCCCTGCACACATTCGGGGTCAGGGCCGTCCAACGGCAGACCCGTGAAGAACTTCGCCGCCATGCACCCACCGCGGCAGGTGTCGAAGTGCGCACACTTGGCGCACGCCCCACCGGTCGTGGGCGAGCGCAGGTCCCGGAACAGCTCCGATTCCCGCCAGACGGTGCTGAAACCGCCGTCGCGCAGGATGTTTCCCGCGAGGAACGACTCGTGGATCGCGAACGGGCAGGCATAGACATCACCAAGCGGATCGATGAGGCACACCACTCGGCCCGCACCACAGAGGTTCAGACCGGGGAGCGCCTGGCCGTAGGCCGAGAGATGGAAGAACGAATCCCCCGTGAGCACACCGTCACCGTGAGCGACCAGCCAGTCGTAGAGCTGCCGCTGCTGGCCTGCCGTCGGATGCAACTCGTCCCATACGTCGGCGCCGCGGCCCGACGGGCGCAGCCGGGTGATTCTCAGCGTTGCACCGAATCGATCTGCCAGCGCCTTGAATTCGTCGAGTTGTGAGACGTTGTGGCGGGTCATCACCACCGAGATCTTGGTGTCGCGAAAGCCCGCGTCCTTCAGGTTCTGCAGGGCGCGTACCGCCATGGCGAACGATCCACGCCCACGGATGGCGTCGTTGACTTCGGCGGTTGCACCGTCGAGCGAGATCTGGACGTCGACGTAGTCGGATGCCGCGAGCTTGTTCGCTACCGCGGGCGTGATCCGGACCCCGTTGGTGGAGAACTTCACTCCGACCTGGTGCGCGGTCGCGTAGTCAACCAGCTCCCAGAAGTCCGGCCGCACCGTCGGTTCACCACCGCCGATGTTCACGTAGAACACCTGCATCCGCTGCAGCTCGTCGATCACGTCCTTGCACTGCCGCGTCGAAAGTTCGGCGGGGTCGCGTTTACCCGATGAGGACAGGCAGTGCAGACACGCCAGGTTGCATGCGTATGTCAACTCCCACGTCAGACAGATTGGCGCGTCTAGCCCGAGCTCGAACTGGTCGATGAGGCGGCCTGGCATCACCGCGGTCATGCCGCTCGCACCAGCATCTGCGAGTCGGCAAGCATGCCAAGTGCCTTCGGATACATGGGGATGTCGTCCACGCCGGCTGCCCGCAGCGCTTCCCGCGCACTCGGATGCTCGGGTAGTGCCCGCACCACGTCGACGACGGTGCGATTCTTCAGGAAGGACAGCTTCCTGGTGCCGAAGTGATACAGCAGCGCGCCGAAGGGTTCTGGCCGCAGCGCGACCTGAGGATGCAACCGCCAACGCGCGTCGAGGTCGAACATGTCAGTAGACCCCGCACATACCGTCGATCATGACTTGTTCGACGAGCGTCTCCTCGACGAGGTTGACTGCGGCGGAATCGTTTTGATTCTCGTTCTCGGGCATGTGACTACCTCCAGGGGGACGGATGACTCAACGCTAGATCTCCGCGGCCGACGTGACACCCACCGAACGGACAGTTACCTACCCATCCGGACGGGTCGCGAATCCAACCCGATCAGCTCGGGTGCCGTGGCATCAACGTGATTAGCGTCGAGCACATGCTCGAACCCTCCGTCCGGGTGCGACGCCGCCACGGCCCGCACGTGACCCACCGCGGTGTGGATACGCTGTGCACCAACAGGTTCTGCGCGACGCGCAGCGGCGACGCCCTGTACGTGGCACACGACCTGCGGCCCGACGAGATCTGCGACGACCTGGCCGAGCTCCTGGCCACCGAGCTCGACGACACAGGTGTGCTGCGCGGCCAACCAGAGTTCGAGGCGGTCTTCACCGGGGTGGTTCGCTCCAGCGGAGACGGCGACGATGCCGCGTGGCTGCGGTTCTACGGCAACACCCTGGACCGACTCGAACATGGCACCGCGGCGTTCGCTCCCGTGCACGAGCACGCTGCGTCGCTGGTGGTCGGCACCGAAATCGTGGACCTTGGATCGTGTTTCGGCTTCTTTCCACTACGCATGGCGGCAGCTGGGCTCACCGTGACCGCCACCGACCTGAGTGTCCCGACCATGGAATTGTTGGACCGGATGTGCGTGATGTTGCGGCGTCCCGTCCGCACGCTCGGCTGCGACGCCGCCGATGTGCCGCTGCCGGAGGGGGCCGCGGACACCGTCACGGTGCTGCACCTGCTCGAGCACCTCGATCCGGTAGCTGCCACCGCGGTGCTCGACGAGGCGCTGCGCCTGGCGCGTCGGCGGGTCATCGTGGCCGTTCCGTTCGAAGACGTACCCCGGGTGTCGTACGGCCACGTCCAACGATTCGACCTCGCGGTGCTGGGCGCCATGGCCGATGCGCGGCGATCACGCGTGACGAGTGCCGACGTGCACGAATTCCACGGCGGCTGGCTGGTTCTCGATCTCTAGATCAGGCCCCGCTTGCTCGCGGCATAGACGGCCTCGGCACGGCGGGTCACCTCGAGCTTGCGCATGATGTTGCTGACGTGGAACTTGACGGTGGTCGCCGAGATGAACAGTCGCTCGCCGATCGCCTGGTTCGACAGGCCGGTCGCGAGCAGACGCAACACCTCCATTTCGCGGTCTGTCAGCTGCTGACGCGGTTCGGTGCGGCCATTCAGCGACCGCACCACGGCGGCCGCGCTGCGCGCGTCGAAGGCGCTCTCCCCCGCCGAGATCGCGCGGATGGCGCGCACCAACTCGGTGGTGTCCACATCCTTGACCACGTAGCCACGGGCTCCTGCGTGTACGGCACGGACCACCAGATCCTCGTCGAGAAACGTGGTCAGCACCAGGAGACCGACGCCGGGGTGAGCGGCAGACAGCGTGGTGCACAACGACAGTCCCTCGAACTCGGAGCCTGCGGACAGCTTCAGGTCGAGTAGCACGACGTCGGGCGACATGGCCCGCACGACAACCTCGGCCTCGCCCTCCGACGACGCCTCGCCGACGACGAGAAGATCGCCCTCGCGTTCGAGCACCGCACGCAACCCCTGGCGCAGAATCGCGTGATCGTCGACGAGGACGAGCCGGATCGTGCGGATGCCGAGTTCAGCCCTCATGGTCGACTCCTTCTGATGGGCTCACCGGAATGGTGGTAACCACCCGCACCCCGCCGATCCGGGAACGATGCACCTCGAAGCTGCCGCCGTGTTCACGCGCCCTGGCACGCATGTTGGCCAGGCCGCGATGGTGGCCGTCGACGTCTGTGGCCTCGGCCATGCGCAGTACCAGCCGCAGTTTGTCAGGATCGCCGGTGCCGTCATCGGAGATGGACAGGCTGACCGCCGAACTGCGATAGCCAAGCCGCACGATGGCGCGGTTGGCGTGCCCGTGCATGGCGGTGTTGAACAGCGCCTCCCCCGCGATGCGCAGCAGGCCGTGTTCGACCTCGCTCGGCAACTCGACCGGTGTCCCCGATACCCGCAACGACACCTGCAGATCCTCCGGCATGTGTACGGTCGCAAGCTGTTCCAGCATTTCGGGCAGGCTGGATCGGTCGGCGTGGCCGGGATGGTTCAGCGCGTAGATGGCCGAACGCAACTGCTCGACCGCCGAACGGGTCAGCTCCTTCGCGAGGTCGAGCCGGGCTGCTTGGCCCTCGAAACAGCCGGCGCCACCCAACTCGCTGCGCGCCACCTCGATCTGCATACCGGCCGACAACACACACTGGGTCACGCTGTCGTGGAGTTCGCGGGCGATGCGGTGCCGCTCGGAGTCCAACACCTGATGTCGTTGTGCCGCATCGAGTTCGCGTTGCGTGGCGAGGAGCTCGGCGTAGCGGGCCTGGGACTGCGACAGGAGTGCCTGCGAGGTTTGGAACAACGCACAGTTCTGCAGGGCGACGGCGGTCTGACTACTCAGGATCCGCATCACGGTCTCGTCGGTCCCGTCGAGGATGCGGTGCCGGGGTGTCCACGCCGCGAAGGCGCCGATCACCCCTCCATCGAGTTCGATGGGTACGTGCGCGTGATGGCTCTCGATGACCGGCAACCGGAACTGCGCAAGGTGGCCGCGCAGGATGTCGTTGAGCCGGTTGAGCACCTCGTCGGGCAGGTGTGAGCCGGGGTCGTTGGCGTCGGCCAGGCCCTCGAACGAATAGGCCACGCCCCTGGCGTCGAGGATCAGGTGCCGGGGGCGCGCCTCGGGCAGGGCTCCGTCCGCCAGCGCGATGAGCACCCAATCCGCACCGAGATGCGTTCTGGCTGCCTCGGCCACGGCGCGAACCAGTGGGCCCGGCCCGTGCGTGGTCTGCACCAACGCGCGCGAGATCGCTTCGAGTGCCGCGACCACGCGCTCGGTCCTCTGCGCGGCGACGCGGAACTCGGGGTAGAAGGTGCCCTTGCCCGACCGGACGCCCGTGAGCCGATCCAGATCCGGGGTGTTGCCCAGCCCCGGCGCCGCCGTCACATCGCCGCCCGGAACAGCGCTTCCACCTGCGCCTCGTCGGCGGCTCGCGGGTTGGTCGTCATGCAGGCGTCCTGCAGAGCCGTCGCCGCCAGCCGCGGCAGATCGTCGTCGCTGACCCCGATCTCGGCCAGCCCGCGCGGCACCCCGACTTCAGCGGCCAGTCGCGCGACCCGGTCGGCCAGCGCGCATGCGGCCTCGGACGCCGGGGTCCGAGGATCCACCAGCCCGAGGCAGTTGGCGATGGTGGCGTACGGCGCAGGGTCGGCCTCGGCGTTGAACCGGATCACGTGCGGCAGCAGGATGCCGTTGATGACGCCGTGCGGCAGGTCGAGGAGGCCGCCGACCTGATGGCTCATCGCATGGGCCGCGCCGAGGATCGCGTTGGTGAACGCCAACCCGGCTTCCAGACTGGCCTGCGCCATCAGCACCCGCGCGCCCATCTCCTTCGGCCGGTCGATGGTGGCAGTCAAATTGTCGGTCACCATGACGACCGCGCGCAGCGCGTGATGGTCGGTGAGCTGGTTGTGTCCCAGTGAAACAAAAGCCTCGATACCGTGCGTCAACGCGTCGAGACCCGTTGCGGCGTTGAGCCATTCGGGCATGGTCGTCAATACCCGCGGATCGATCACGGTGATGTCGGGCACCAGCGCCCTGCCGAGGATGGTGATCTTCGTACCGCGTGTGGTGTCGGTGACGATGCAGAACTGCGAGACGTCGGCACCGGTGCCCGACGTGGTGGGTACGACGACGAGCGGCGGGATCGGCGCAGTCGCCTTGTCGACGCCGGCGTAGTCGAGGATGTTCCCGCCGTTGGCGGCCAAGATCGCGACGCCCTTGGCCGCGTCGATCACCGAACCGCCACCGAGGGCGATCAGCACGTCGCAGGCATGCTCGCGGTAGTACTGGTGGCCCGCGGCGATCTCGTGGTCCTTGGGATTGGGCGTCAGGCCGCTCCACACCCGCGCGTCCACACCTTGCGCCTTGAGGTGACCGACGAGCTCGGCGACCCAGCCCGCCTCGATCAGCCCGGGATCGGTGACCAGTAGAGGCCGCATCGCGCCGAGGCGGAGCGCTGCATGCGCGGCCTCGACCATCGAATCGATGCCGAACACGATCTCGGGGGCGTGAAACTTGAGCAGTCGATTCGGCAGGCTGCCTGCAACGCCTCTGCCGTACTCGGGCACCAGGGCCGGAGCGACGTCCGGGTAGCCGACTCCCCGGCCTGCCAGACCTGCGCGCAATTCGACCACTGTCCCGCCTCGACCGGCCGGGTTCTGAGACTGTGACCCGGATAACATCTCCCAGTCCACAGTATTGCCCAACCGGTGCAGACCACACCCCGTACCGGCCAGCTCTCTACCTACCCGATCGGGCAGGTAGCGCGGGCTCACCGCCCGACCTGGGCCGTCGCCAACTCCAGCGCGGTGTGCTCGAGCCCGCGCAGGTCACGCACGACCCGCACGCGGTCGCAGAACTCCGCATAAGCCGGCAGATCGCAGCTGCCAAGCCCCCACGAGTATCGGGGCTCGGGTGTGAGCCAGATGGTCTCGCGGGCCCGGCGGGTGATCTCTTCGAAGGCCGCCAGATTGGGGTCGTTCGTGTTGTTGCGGCCGTCGCCGAGAACGACGACGGTGGTTCGGCGGGTCACTGCGGACGCGTGTTCGGCCAGGAACTCCCCGAATACGCTGCCGTAGTCGGAGTTGGCGTCCGTGTCTATGAGGTCGAACGGTCCCTCTCCGAAGATCAGCCCGAGCGCCCGCTCGGCGGGGTGATCGCGGAACAGGTCCGTGGTCTCGGCGACCTGGGCCACGAAGGCGAATGAGCGGACCTGAGTGAAGAGATCCTGCAGGCCGTGCACGAGGCTGAGCGTGAAGCGCGACGTCGCGCGCACCGACAGACTGACGTCGGCAAGCACCACCAGCCGCGGCCGGTCCTCGGCGCGACGCACTGTGACCGGGACGAACGGGATGCCGTCGAACCGCATGTTGCGGCGCATGGTCGCACCGGAGTCGACCCGCCCTGCTGCGGCCGCCCGACGCCGGTGGGTCAACGCCCCGTGCAGACTCCGCGCCAGTCGGCGCAGGGAGTCCTCGAGGTCGGCACGCTCCGCCTCGGCGATGCGGTCGACCTTCGCCTCTCGTCGTTCGCGGGTCTCGACGATCCGCTGCTCGAGCGCCAACAGCGCCTCCAGGTGACGCTTGAGCGCCTGCGGCAGGTTCTCCAACACACCGGTCAGCCGTCGACGCAGCGCAGCGGCGTCCGATTCGTCGCCGTCGTAGTCCGCGTCGTCGAGGTCGTTGAGCCAGCCGAGCAGCGCGTCCTGTTCGGCGATCGTCAGCGACGCGTCGACGCTGGTCGCCGTCGACGACGAGAGCGTGCCTGGCGGACCGGCTCCGTGCAGTCGGTCGGCGGACAGCTCGACGCGGTACTTGTTGTCGTCGAGCCCCACACTCTCCTTGGAGAAGACGATCTGGTCGGTCAGCGCCGCCAGGTCGATCTTGTTGGCCTCTTGGTGCAGGTTGTACTGCTGCGCCAGATCCTCTTGCTTGAAGAACTGGCGGATGCTCTTGGGCTTGCCGTGCTCGTGGCCTTCCTCCGGCTTGTCGCTCGGCTCCTCGGACAAGGTGAAGGACTCCAGTTCTCCGCCGTCGACGAGGTCGTCGTGAGCGTGGGAGTGGCCGGAGTCGGCTCCGTCTCCACTGCCGACCCGCACCAACGCGAAGAACGCCGCGAAGATCTCGTCGAACATCGGCTCGTCACGTTGGTCCTTGACGAGCGACACCCGCAACGCGGTCTGCAGAACAGCCCGGGAGGTGAGGACACCGGGCTGCCCGGCGCACCGCATGGCGTCCAGCGCCTCGGGTATCGAGATACGCAGTCCGCCAAGGCGAAGGAGCCGAACGAACCGGTGCAGGGTCGCTTCCACGAGCGTGTTTAGAAGGGCCTGCGCCGGCTCGGCGACGGGACCTTCGGAGTGCCGTAATAGCCGTTGCTGAACCGGCCGGGCTTGTCCTTGGCCTCTCTGGCGGCCTTGCCATCGCGCTCCGGTGCGGGCTGGGGCGAGCGAAGCGACGGGGGTTCGGCGTGGGGCGAGCGAAGCGACGGGGGTTCGGCGTGGGGCGAGCGAAGCGACGGGGGTTCGGCGTGGCCGTGGTCATGGCTGTGACCGTGTCCATGGGCGTGTGCGTGGCCGTTGTGCAGTGTGTCTGGCACTTTCGCATTCGGATCGATCAGGCGCGGTAGCGCTTCGAGAGACTTGCGGACGTCCTTGTCGTACTTGATCACCACCGAAATGGTGTCGGACAACACCTTGGCGGATAGTTCGTCGACCCCGAGCACCGCGAGCGTGCGGGCCCAGTCGATGGTCTCGGAGATGCTCGGCGCTTTCCTGAGATCGAGGTCGCGGAGCCCACGCACTACTTCGACGAGTTGGGCGGCCAACGCATCGGTGAGACCGGTGTCCTTCGACCGTACGATCTCCAATTCGCGCTCGGCCGAGGGATAGTCGAGGAATAGATGCAGGCAGCGACGCTTCAGCGCGGCCGCCAGATCGCGGGTGTTGTTGGACGTAAGAATGACGTAGGGCGCGTGCTTGGCGGTGAAGGTCCCGATCTCGGGGACCGAAACCTGGTATTCACCAAGCAGTTCCAGCAGCACGGCTTCCAGCGCCTCGTCAGCGCGGTCGATCTCGTCGATCAGCAGCACTACCGGTTCGTCGGAGCGCACAGCCTCCAGCAGCGGCCGGGACGCCAGGAACCGGTCGGAGAAGAACACGCTCTCCTGCTCGCCGATCCGGTCGACGGCTTCGTCGAGATCTCTGGCGTCTGCCACCAGTTGCCCGATCTTCTCCCGCAGGATCTGCGTGTAGAGGAGCTGTTTGCCGTAGTCCCACTCGTAGAGCGCCTTGGTCTCGTCCTGACCTTCGTAGCACTGCAGGCGGAGTAGTCGTCGGCCGGTGGCCGTGGCAAGTGCCTTCGCCAGCTCCGTCTTGCCGACGCCTGCCGGGCCTTCGATCAGAACCGGCTTGTCGAGTCTGGTCTGCAGGAAAATCGTTGTCGCCAGCCGCTCGTCGGCGATGTAACCCTCGCCGACAAGCGCCTCTTGCACTTCCTCTATGGTGGAAAAGGGTTGCGACATCAGCGCGACATCACGGGAGAAGCTCGTCGAGGTCGCCGTTCATGCAGTGCTCGACGACCGGGCGGACGAGGTCGAACGTGCACTCCTTGGCGTTACCGGGTGTGCAAGCGTCACCGAGCACGTGGTTGGTGATGCGCTCGACGTCGGCCTTGTCACCCTTGATCACAGGCGCGTTCTCGTAGAACTTGGTGGGGCCGAGGCCCAGCCGATTCTTCGAGTAGCTGTCTTGTTTGACGTCGGTGAACTTCTCGATGATGTTGACGTCACGCAGCAGTCGGATCGCGGCGGCCAGAGCGGCATCAGCAGCCTGGACGTCGGTCATGCCGTAGGTGTCGACGCCCATCGCCTGGGCGATGTCGGCGAACCGTTTGTAGGCGGCCGACATGTTGAATGCCCACACCCGTGGTAGCGCGATGGCGTTGTTCAGGCCGTGATGAGTGTCGTAGAACGCGCTGATGGCGTGCGAGATGGAGTGGATGATGCCCAACCCACCGGAGTTGAATGCCTGCGCGGCAATGTATTGCGCGTACATCATGCCCTGGCGACCGGCCAGATCCTGACCGTTCCAGGTAGCCTCGCGCAGATTCTCGGCAGTCAGCTTGATCGCGCGGATCGCGTTGCCAAGCGACGGCTCGAAGTTCAACCGGGAGACATAGGGCTCCGAGGCATGCGCCAACACGTCGAATCCGCACTGCGCGGTGTAGTCGACCGGGCAGCTGTAATAGAGCACCGGGTCGTCGACGGCCAGCGTCGCCACACACGCGTCGTCGAACGCGACGTACTTGTGCGGGTTGTCGGGATCGGTGGTGGTGTCTGTGATGACGTACGCCCACGACGTCTCCGAGCCGGTGCCCGCGGTAGTCGATATCGCTATGTGCGGCGGGTTCTTCGGGTTCTCGGACATGTTGAAGCCCTCGAAGTCGTTGACGTTGCGACCATCGTGGGCCACGGAGATGCGGGCGCCCTTGCACGCGTCGTGGGTGGACCCGCCACCGATGGAGACGAAGCTGTCGCACTCCTGCTCCTGGTACAGCTTCACCGAGTCCATCACGTTGTAGTCCTTGGGATTGGACTCGACCTGGTCGTACACGACGACCTCGAGGCCATGCCACTTCAACGATTCGGCCATGTTGTGCACGATGTCCGTGCCACGCAGACCCGACGACATCAGCAGCGTCTTCTTGAAGCCCATCTTGAGGGCTTCCGGGCCCACCATCTCATGAGCGCCCGGACCCATCATGGCGCGCGGAAAGGGATGAAATTCCTTGATGGGGAACGGCTTGAGTAGATCTTCGACCTTCATGGCGGGTCGTCCTCTCTGGAGGGAGCAAGGCGTGTCGGCATCAACGTAGGTCCGTCACGGTGACGCAGGGAACACCATTGCGCGAGAAACGAATCGTCGGGCAGCAGCATTCGGGACGACTGGGCAGTCCCGACCTGACCGATCGGGTAGGCCACGCGCCGCGAAACGCCTAGAGCGTCGCCATCACGGACACCAACGCCGCGGCGAAAGCCTCGAGGTCCTCGTCTGTGGCGTCGACGTGCGGGGCCAGCCTCAACGCGGGTCGGGTCATCTCGCGGGGCGCGCGCCCGATGCCGGCGTAGGTGGTGACGATTCGGTGTTCGGCGATCAACCTGTCCCGCACGATCTGCGGGTCGACGCCGTCGGGTGGGCTCAATGTCGTTATGGCACTGGGCTCGTCGGGTGGTTCGACCACCTGCCAGCCCGCCACGCCGGCCAGCACGGTGCGCGTCATGGCGCCAAGCTCGGCCAGTCCGGCCCGGATTCGTGCGGGACCTGCGGCGAGGTGCTCGCCGAGCGCGATCGAAAGACCAACCTGCGCAGCGGTACTCACCTCCGTGTGACCGAGCCATTCGAGCGTCGACTCGCCCACCATCCCGCTGCGAGCGGCAAGCAGGCCGAGCCCTCGCGGACCGGCCGTCCACTTCCGCGACGCCGTGTACACCGCGTCTGCGCCAATGTCGGCGCAGACGAGGTGGGCGAACGCCTGGGCGGCGTCGACGATCAACGGGATTCCCAGATCGCGACACACCGCGCCGATCGCGGCGACGGGCTGAACGATGCCGCGGTGGCTGCCCAGCGGCGTGAAGTGCACCAGCGCAGCCGGATCCGCCCGCAAGAACCGAGCTGCGGCGTCGACGTCGAGGCGGCCGTCGTCGTCGACGGGCAGCAGCCGCACGGCGAAGCCGTGTTGCGCCATGATGACCAGGTTCGGCCCGAACTCGCCGGGCAGGCAGGCCAGGGTCTTGGGGCCACGCCAGTCGCCGAGCAGGATGTCGAGGGCGTGGCTGGCGCTCCTGGTGAAGACGACATCGGCGGCACTGAAGCCGGTGAGGGCCGCGACGGCAGCGCGTCCCGCCTCGAGTACGGGTTCGGCGGCTTCGGCGGCGACGTATCCGCCGACCTCGGCCTCGTGCCGTGAATGCCGTGCCACGGCGTCGATGACAGCAAAGGTCTGCCGGGAGCAGGCAGCGCTGTCGAGGTGCACGCCCGCCATCGCCGGTCTGGCGTCCCGCCAGGCGGTCGCCAGGCTCACTTGACTGCGAGTGACAGCCCGAAGTCCCCGGCCTGATCGGTCCACCAGTTGGTCCGGCGCAGACCAACGGCGGCGAGTTCCTCGGCGACGGCGTCGGCCCTGAACTTGCAGGACACCTCGGTGAGCATCTCCTCGCCTGCGGCGAAGTCAACGGTCAGGTCGAGCCCGCCGATGCGCACGCGTTGCGGACTGCTTGCCCGCAGCCACATTTCGATGCGCTCCTCGTCGGGGTTCCAGCGCGCGACGTGCTCGAAGGCGTCGAGGTCGAAGTCGGCGTCGAGCTCCCTGTTCACCACCGCGAGCACGTTCTTGTTGAACTTGGCGGTCACCCCGGCGCTGTCGTCGTAGGCGCGCACCAGCCGGTCGACATCCTTGACCAGGTCGGTCCCCAGCAGCAGCCCGTCGCCGGGTTCCAGGTTGTCCGCCAGCGCGGCGAGGAATTGCGCGCGTGGCCCGGTGGTGAGGTTGCCGATGGTCGAGCCGAGGAAGATCACCAGCCGACGACCGACGTGGGGGATCTTGCCGAGATGTTCTTCGAAGTCGCCACAGACGGCGTCGATCTCGATGCCGGGGTACTCCTGCCCGATGGCGGCACCGGCCGACTCCAGCACGGAGGCATCGACGTCGAACGGGATGAACCGCTGCAGCGATCCTCCGTCCCGCAGTGCGTCCAGCAGGGTCCTGGTCTTCTCCGAGGTCCCGCTGCCGAGTTCGACAAGCGTGTCGGCGCCGGATGCCGCAGCGATGTCCGAGGCACGGGCCCGCAGGATCTCGGCCTCGGCCCGCGTCGGGTAGTACTCGGGTAGCCGGGTGATCTGGTCGAACAAGTCACTGCCGACGGAGTCGTAGAACCACTTGGGCGGCAGCGACTTCGGCATCTGAGTCAGCCCGTCGCGCACGTCTCGCCGCAACGCGTCGGCCGCGGAGTCGGCGGCGAGGTAGTTGGACAACGACAAGGTCATGACGATCCCTTCAGTGGAACGAGCTCGATGTGGTTGCCGGTGACGTCGACCAGATGGCGGTCGGGGATCTCCTGCCAGTCGGGGTCGTCGTCGTAGGGTTCGCTGGCCAGCACCACGCCGTCGTTACGTCGCAGAACCGACAGGGTGTCACCCCACGTGGTCGCGAGCATCCGAGAGCCGTTGGCGGCCAGTATGTTCAGACGAGCATTCGGGTCTGCAGTCCCAACCTCTGCGACGGTGTCGCCGAGCCGGTCGAGTCCCCGATCGAAGATCAGTGCCGCGAGAAGTGCGCTGTCGACCGTTGATTCGGCCGCTGCGGACGGCGGCAGAACCGACCGGTCGACCACCCCGTTGTGCGACAGCAGCCATTTGCCGTCGGTGAACGGCGCCGTTGCCGACGCTTCGATGGGCATGCCGACGGTGGCCGAGCGGACCGCCGCGACGACGCAACCACTGCGCAACGCGGGCGCCACGGAGGCGAACGACGCGTCACCCCACAGCGGGGCCGCGCTGCGCCACCGCGCGGGCCTGCCGTCGGGCAAGTCCTGCGAATGGAAGCCGACGCCCCAACCGTCGGCGTTGACGAGGCCGTGCTTCTGACGCCGCGGCGAATACGACTGCACCAGAAGGCCGTACGTTGGCTCCAGGACCAGTGACGCCACCGACACGGGTGCACCCAGCCAGCCGAGATGCCGGCACACGTCAGGCCTCCCCGAACATCGCGCAGGGACTCATCGCTCGTCCCAAGCAAGCCTGACGCCGGAGAAGATCTGCCGTCGAATGGGGTGATCCCAGTTCCGGAAGCTCGGTCGCACGATGTTCGATCCGACCGCCCATGCCCCTCCGCGCAGCACGCGGTAGTCGCCGTCGAAGAACGGCTTCGTGTATTGCTCGTAGACCATCGGCGTGAATCCTGGCCACGGTCGCAGCGGTGACGTCGTCCACTCCCACACGTCGCCGAGCATCTGTTCCGCGCCGTACGCCGACGCGCCAGCCGGGTAAGCCCCGACAGGTGCCGGCCGCAGCGCGTCGCCATCCAGGTTGGCCAACCCCGCGGTGGGTTCGGTTGCACCCCAAGGAAACCGGCGGCGTTTCTGCGCGACCGGATCCCACGCGCACGCCTTCTCCCACTCCACCTCCGTGGGCAGTCGGGCACCGGCCCACGCCGCGTACGCCTCGGCTTCGAAGAACGTCACGTGTTGAACGGGCTCGTCGGGGGGAATGTCCTCGACGTGGCCGAACCGGGTACGGGTGCCGTCGGGACCTCCCGGCGCCCCGATACCTTGTCCCGTCGCTCCGCTCGCCCCGATACCTTGTCCCGTCGCTCCGATATTCCAGAACTTCGGCGCCACCAGGCCGGCTTCCTGGCAATGTGCCCAGCCGCGATCGGACCACCACCGGGGCTCGCGGTATCCGCCGTCGTCGATGAACCCGCGCCACTCGGCGTTGGTGACGGGCACCCGCCCGATCCTGAAGCTGGGCACGTCGACGACGTGTGCCGGCCGCTCGTTGTCCAGCGAGTGCGGTTCGGTGACCGCGTCGACGCCGAGCACGAACGGCCCGCCGGGCACCGGCACCGACGTACCCGCAACCCCTTGGCGGCCGAGCGGCAACGGCGTGCCGGTCCCGAGGATCGGCGGACCCGACCGCAGGCCGAGGGCCTGCAGCATCGTTTCGTCGTGCTGGTTCTCGTGGCTGATCACCAGGCCGTAGACGAAGGCCGGATCCACTCCCGTGCCGTCATCGTCGGGCAGCGCCGCCAATGCATCGAGCGCCTTGGACCGCACGGTGCGGCAATACGCACGGGCGTCGGAAGGCGGCAGCAGCGGAAGGTCGGCGCGGCTGGCCCGCGAGTGCACGAACGCGTCGTAGAGACTGTCCACCGACGCGGGCAGCATGCCGGGTCTGTTCGGGTCGCCGCCGCGCAGCAGCCACAGCTCCTCCTGCTGGCCGATGTGCGCGAGGTCCCACACCAGAGGACTCATCAGTGGGTCGTACTGGCGCATCAGCTCGGCGTCGTCGAACTCGACGAGGCGCAGCGTGCGATCGCGTGCCTGGGTCAGCTCCCGCGCCAGTAGTTCACGCGTCGTCACGAAAGACCCTTCGCCAGTTGGCTCACTGCTGCGGCGACGCCACGGTCCACGACGCGGTCGGAGAAATCGTCGGCGGGACAGCGCCCCGCCTCGACCTGCGCGACCAAGCTCTCCATGGCGCTGACCAACCCCTCTGGCGCACGCTCCGCGGCAGCCCGCACACACTGCACGGCCGACTCCCGAAGTCGTTGGTCACCGAGACCGATGCGCGCTGCGCGATCCCACGCCGTTGCGACGGGTTCTGTTGCCTCAGCGGCGATCTCGGCTGCGGCGGGGTCGTCGAGCAGCGTGACGAGGGTGAACACGATCGCCGGCCACACGTCGTCGGGCACGCTGTCCAAGTACCGGATCTCCAGGAAGCCCCGTGGCCGGACGGGCGGGAACAGCGTGGTCAGGTGGTAGTCGACGTCGGCTTCCGTCGGACGCCGCCCGTCGAGCAGGGTCGTGCCGTCGGCCCAATCGGCGAACGGCACCCACTCGGTGACGGGAACGGCATCGGGGGTGTGCACCAGCATCACCGGCGCCTTGAGCGCATAGCGCGCCCAGTCGTCGGCGGGATCGTCACCGCTGGCACCCAGGATGGGACCGCAGCGCGCCGAGTCGAGCTGGCTCCACACCCGCTGGCGCGTGCTGCGCCACCCCGAGAATTCACCGGCCAGCAGAGGAGAGTTGGCCGATATCGCGATCATCGTCGGCCCCAACGCATGCGCGAGGCGGACCCGGTCGGCCCATCCGTCGCGCGGACCCGCATCGACGTTGACCTGAACCGACGCCGTCGAGGTCATCATCGCGGCGCCGGCCGTGCCGGTGTCACTGGCCTCGAAGAACCGCTCCATCGCGCCGTAGCGGGCGCCCGGGTTGACACGTTTGGCGGGCCGCAGCGGGTCGGCGCCGAGCAGCACCAGGCCGAGGGATCGGCGCGCGAAGGCGTCGTGCAGCACGGCCCGGTCCGCGCTCATCGCCTCGATGGCGGCGACGGTCCCGTCGAACGGCGGACCGGAGAGTTCCACCGCGCCGCCAGGCTCCACGGTGATGAGGCTTCCACCTGGGAGTTCGGGCACGGTGTCGATGACATCGGTTAGCTCGTCCCAGCTGGGGCGGCGCATCGGATCGGCCATGTCGAAGCAGTGCGCCTCGATCTCCAGACCGACCTGGCCGACGGGTCCGTCGCGCAGACATTCGTCGCCGATGTGTTGTGCGACGCTGCTGGCTGCGGACAGCTCGGCGTCCCCTGGCGGTGATCGGCGCAGCCCCGAAGTGGTGGTGGTGGTCATGTCAACCATTCCCTCCCGGGTTCGGGCGCGAAATCGCGGGCGTCGCCATCCACTCCATCTTCCAGAGGAGTCTGACAAAGTCGCCCGAATTTTTCCGTTCCACACTGCCCTGTGCGGGCGGCGTTGACGACCGTTACTGACCGAGTGAGTTCTGCATCGCCCCGGCCAGCACGTTCACTGCGGGCCCGCCGTTGCCCGGCTGGCAGACTTTCGCTTGCAGCAGAACGTTCTCGCGCAACCGGGTCTGCGTGAAGCACCGACGGTCCATACCCACTTCTTGCTTCACCCACACCGCATCGGTCGGCGAGGGCTGCGTGCCTTCGAACGACCACGTCTCGGTGACGAAGTCCTCGAGGTGCATCGCCGTGGTGGTGCCCGCACAGCCGACGGTCCGGTCGGTCACCCGATGAAACGCCCTGGTCGCGGCGTCGTTGGTGGCGAACACCCCGACGGCCTGCTTGACCAGGTTGGTGTCGTCGTTCGCCGAGCGTTGTGCCACTGCACCGTTGAACGACGCAAGATCGGGGTCGGCGTAGACGTCGGGCAGGCCGATGTCGGCCCAGTTGTTGCAATTCGGGGCGTCGACGTAGAAGCCCTGGAAGGGCGCGGTGAACGTCGAGTCCCACGTCATCGGGGCACCGACGATGTTGCCGACCGACCCCTTGCCCAACACGGCGTAGGAGACCACGCCGGGATCGGACGGACGTGCCGCGGCGGGTGCCGCCAACGTCACGGCGAGGCCGACGCTCATCAGTACCGCAGCTGCGGCCAATCCCCGGTCGCTACGCTCCACCCCTGCGAGCCGCATAACGGTCAGACCTTCGCCAACAGCGTGACGTCGATGTTCCCGCTGGTGGCCTTCGAGTACGGGCACACGCCGTGCGCCTTGTGCATCAGGTCGTCGGCGACGCCCTGCTCGAGGCCGGGCAGGTAGCCGATCAGGGTGGCGGTCAAACCGAAACCGCCCGCTGAGCCCTCCCCAACGTCCTTGCCGAAGCCGATCTGGGCGGTGACGCCGCTGGCGTCGTCGATCGCGATCTTCTCGGTGCGCGCGACCAGCCGCAGCGCACCGAGGAAGCATGCCGAGTAGCCGGCCGAGAAGAGCAGTTCCGGGTTCACTCCCTCGCCGCTGCCACCCATCTCCTTGGGCGGCCGGGTATCCAGGTCGATCTTGCCGTCGGTTGACTTGACGTGGCCGTCGCGGCCGCCGCCGGTCGCCGTCGATTCCGCGGTGTAAACGACTTCGATGCTCATGGGTCGATCATGCCAGTCGGCCATGCCCCCGGACGGGCGTCAGTAGATGGTCAGCGTGCAGTACGTGCGGGCCGGAGACGGGTACGGCCAGGCGAACTGGCCGACGTCCGAGGGGCACGCCTTCTGGTCGCGGACGTCGAGGCGCTGAGTGACCTGGACGAGCAGGCCCGACTGGCGCTTGTCGGTGCAGTCGGCCAGTTGGACGACACCGATGGGCATGTCGAGCACGTAGCAGTGGTCGGCGACGAGGTTGGGCACCAGGCACAGCCGCGACGTCTCAGGCTCCGCGAATTGTGTTGGCAGATGCTGGTACTCGTTGCTCGGGCAGGAGCCGGACTTGTCGGTGAGGGCGCCGACGGTGTAGCTCGGATCTGCACCGCAGTCGGCCTTGTTGGCCTTCAGTGCGCCGTTGCCGGGATTGTGGTCGGGA
Source organism: Mycolicibacterium sp. P9-64 (assembly GCF_008329605.1). GTDB lineage: Bacteria > Actinomycetota > Actinomycetes > Mycobacteriales > Mycobacteriaceae > Mycobacterium. The sequence continues at coordinate 568,746 of NZ_NPKO01000002.1, read as the reverse complement.
ATCGCGACGCAGTCGCCGACGGTGAACACCGTGGCACCCTCACGGGCCAGGGGTTCGACGCGGAGGCCGCAGCCGCTGAGCGTTGCCACCAACGCCATCAGCGCGACGAGCGCCCATCGGGCATGGCGCGGGCTGGTCATGGTTAGCGAGAATGTCACGAATTGGGGACGAACGCCACATGTTCCCCAAAGTTCTCAATAGTCCCACAGACCCCACCAGAATCACAAGATTGTGATTACACGGCGTGTCGTGTCGCATCCCTCGGGTCTAGCGCCCGCGACTGTGCGGTCCCATACGCGCGCCACGGCGAGCCGCATATGAAACCGCACAGTCGGTGGTTGGAAAGGATCGCGCGATGGCGACCTACCCCGCTACGACCCGAGGTTGGCCCGCACGCCCTCCTCGATCTTCTTGCCGAGATCGGCGTCGATGTTCGTCCAGTACTCGAACACCCGTGACAGCACCGGCTCCTTGACACCCTGGGACACATGTCCAATGACGTTGCTGGCCAGCCGCTCCCGCTGCGCGTCGTCGAGGACCTCGCGGACCATGATGCCTGCCTGACCCCAGTCGTCGTCCTCGGCCCGCAGCGTGTACGCCGCCCGCACCATGTCCCCGTCGGAGGCCCAGTGCGCCTCGGCCGCGCGCGCCGGGTCGGCCTTGGGACCACCCATCGAGTTCGGCGCGTACACCGGGTCGCTGACGTTGCGGATCCGCATGGCGCCGTCCTTGGAGTAGCTGTGCACCTCCACCTTCGGCGTGTTCACCGGAATCTGCTTGTAGTTCACGCCCAGCCGGGCGCGGTGCGCGTCCGAGTAGGCGAAACCACGGGCCAGCAGCATCTTGTCGGGGCTCAGCCCGGTGCCTGGAACGATGTTGTTCGGCTCGAACGCCGCCTGCTCCATCTCCGTGTGATAGTCGGTGACGTTGCGGTCCAGCGTCAGCGTGCCGACGTCGATCAGCGGGTAGTCGCCGTGCGGCCACACCTTGGTGAGGTCGAACGGGTTGTACCGATACGTCTTGGCCTCCTCGAACGGCATGATCTGCACCTTGAGCGACCACGTCGGGAACTCGCCCCGCTCGATCGCGTCGTACAGATCCCGCTGATGAGCGTCACCGTCGACACCCGCCAGCCTGTCACCCTCGTCCTGGGTCAGGAACTCGATGCCCTGATCCGTCTTGAAGTGGTACTTCACCCAGAACAGCTCGTTGTTGGCGTTGAGCCAGCTGTAGGTGTGGCTGGAGTAGCCGTTCATGTGCCGCCAGGTCTTCGGGATGCCCCGATCGCCCATCAGCCACGACAGCATGTGCGCCGATTCGGGCACCAGGGTCCAGAAGTCCCACTGCATGTGGTGATCACGCAGGTTGTTGGCCGCCATGCGCTTCTGTGATCGGATGAAGTGCTGGAACTTCATGGGGTCGCGCATGAAGAAGATCGGGACGTTGTTCCCGACGATGTCCAGGTTGCCCTCGGACGTGTAGAACTTCTGGGCGAACCCGCGCGGGTCACGCCAGGTGTCTGGGCTGCCGCGCTCACCCGCCACCGTCGAAAATCTGCTCAACGTTTCGGTTTTCACGCCCGGCTGGAATACCGCCGCCTTGGTGAACTGGCTGACGTCGTTGGTCACCTCGAAGTGACCGAACGCGCCGCCGCCCTTGGCGTGTGGCTGGCGCTCCGGGATGCGCTCGCGGTTGAAGTTGGCCATCTGCTCGATCAGATAGTGATCCTGCAGAAGGATCGGGCCGTCGGGGCCGACCGTGAGCGACCGCTCGTCGCTGGGTACTGGATTGCCTGCGTCGTTCGTCGTGAAACTGTCGGTCATGTCCTGACTCATCTCCTCTAGTGGGGTGGGCTGTCTCCACTGGAGCTTCGGATACCCAGCCGCGGGTCCACTAAGCCAAATCGGCCAAAGCCGGACATCGGAAGCAGAGAGCGCCGGGGCGGCACCACACGGACGACCGCAATCGACGTCCGTGCCGCGCCGCAACCCGGCACAATGGCTCGCCCGCCCTGGGCGAACTCGTTGGGCTGCAGAGACTTTGAGTTGACGCCTCTCAGTATGCGCCTTCCCTGGAACGAGTCAAGAAAAAGATTCCCCGACTAGCGTCCCGGAGGTGTCGGCGCGCTCGGCTGACCGGGTGCACCCGGACCGCCCGGTGCCATGCCTGGCCCGAAGCCGGGGAAGCCACCCGGTCCGCCCGGGAAGATGAAGCCGGGGCCCGGCCGGACCATCGGGCCCATCGGCCTGCCGTCCTCGTGCATCTGTCCGCCGCCGCGATGCTCGCCTGGGCCGCCACCCCAATGATGACCGCCGCCGGAGTGGGCGCCGAGGATGAAGCCGCTGAAGAAGATCACGGCGACGACGAACACGGTGCCCGCCACGATGCCCACCCACGCGGCGACGGCGGTGAGCTTGCTAGGCCTGCGCTCGTGCACGTACTCGTGCGGCGGGAGAGCCGGCGGCGGTGTCGGGGGAACGGCGGGCTGCGGCGCGGCTTCGATGGGTCCGGTCGTTGGTTCGGTGGACGTGGGTGTTTCGCTCATGTTCCCGATGATCGTCGCGGTTCTGAAGTGCTGGTCATGAACCACCTATGAATCGGCTATGAAGCAGCTGCCTGCCGAGGCGCCTCTCCCCCGTCGAAACTGCTGCCAGATCGCGAATCTGCGCCGAATCGCGATCTGGCAGCAGGCTCGATGGAGTTGGTTCGGGGCTACCAGGGCTTGAACGGGTTCACCGCGAACTGGACGACGCGATACGGCGCACGATCGGCGGCGGGGTTGGTGTTCCACTGGCTGATGAACACCCGGACCTCGTCGAGCGTGGACCCCGGCGAGATGTACCCGCCGTAGGGCTGGGCCAGCCGATTGTCCTGGGGTGCCGGCAGTTCGTCGGCGACGCTGGGCCAATCGGTGGCGACCACGACCGTCGTCACCGGTGCCGTGCCCAGCTTCGTCGGGTCGTAGGCCACGCGGACCTCCATGTTGCCGGTGCTGGCATTGAAGTAGGACAGCACGGTCTTGCCGTCGATCTGCTTCATGTTCATCTCGCCGACCTTGTCGCCCCACAGCGGTGTCGGCGGCTTGTTCCATCCGCCAGTCGCCGACCACGGCTGCCAGCTGGACCGGTCGGTGAAGGCCTGCGGCGTGGCGCGGTAGAGCTCGGCAGGTCCGGTGCGGTCGAAGTCGTTGGCCACGATGTACACCCAGCCGCTCTGCGAGTCGGGCGTCGGGACCGGGTCGTAGTAGCCACTGATCTGCGATTGCCGTCCGCCCGCGTAGTCGCCTGGCCGCACCGACTTCGGCACCGTCGGCCAACTCCCCCGTGCCGCATCGGCTTTGACCAACCGCGACGAGACGGGCGTCAGATTCTTGGTGGTGGTGACGAGCATGTAGTTCTCGCGATTGATGGCCACGATGCCCGCGGGCAACTGCGAGGAGCCCGGAGGTGTCGGGTCGGCGAGCAGCGGCTTGTCGGTTCCGGTGACGCCGGTGTACCGGACGCCTGCCGGGTCGTCGACCGAGTCGGTCTCGACGTGCAGCGCGACCGGCGAGTACCAACCACCGAACCCAACGCCCTGGCCCGCGAAGCTGTCGCCGCACACCTGCAGCACGCGGCTGGGAAACTCCATGAACTCGCACAGGTCGGTGGCACCTATGCCGTAATCACTTGTCGGCGTTCCGGTTCCGGCCGCCGGGCCGATGCGCATCACCTGCCCCAGCGCCAACGGCGGCAATACCGGCACCGGCGCGGGAGCAGGAGGGTCGGCGGTGGCAACCGGAGCCACGGCCAGGCATGCGATTGCCGCAATGCCGACCGCAGCGCGGATCACAACTGCGCGGCGAGAAGCTCGGCGATCTGAATGGTGTTGAGTGCGGCACCCTTTCGCAGGTTGTCGCCCGAGACGAACAGCGCAAGCCCGCGACCGTCGGGGACACCCGGGTCCTGACGGATCCGGCCGACCAGCGAGTCGTCGGTGCCCGCCGCAGCCAACGGCGTCGGCACGTCGACGAGCTTCACGCCCGATGCGCCGGAGAGGATCTCGGCCGCACGTGCAGGCGAGATCGGCCTGGCGAACTCGACGTTGATCGACAGCGAGTGACCGGTGTACACCGGCACCCGCACGCAGGTTCCGCTGACCAGAAGCTCCGGGATGCCCAGGATCTTGCGGCTCTCGAAACGAAGCTTCTGGTCCTCGTCGGTCTCACCGGAGCCGTCGTCGACCAGCGAGCCGGCCAACGGCACCACGTTGAACGCGATTGGTGCGACGTACTTCTCGGGCGCGGGGTAGGTCAGCGCAGAGCCGTCGTGGACCAGTTGCTCGCTGTCGTCGACCACGGCGCGGGCCTGGCCGAACAGTTCCTGCACACCGGCGAGCCCGCTGCCGGACACTGCCTGGTAGGTCGAGGCGATCATCCGGACGAGGCCGGCTTCGTCGTGCAGCGGCTTCAGCACGGGCATCGCGGCCATGGTGGTGCAGTTGGGGTTGGCGATGATGCCCTTGCGAAGACGGACGTCGCGCACATCCCTTTCGAAGTTGACCTCCGACACCACCAATGGCACGTCGGGGTCCTTGCGGAAGGCCGACGAGTTGTCGATGACGATGACGCCCGCGTCGGCGAACCGCGGTGCCTGCACGCGCGACATCGTGGCCCCCGCCGAGAACAGGGCGATGTCCAGACCCGACGGGTCGGCGGTCGCGGCGTCCTCGACCTCGATCTCCTGCCCGCGGAAGGACAGCTTCTTGCCCTGCGAACGGGCGGAGGCGAAGAACCGCACCGAGGTCGTCGGGAAGTCACGCTCCTCCAACAGCCGTCGCATCACCTGGCCGACCTGGCCGGTCGCGCCAACCACACCAATGCTCACCATGACATACCCCGTCGCTTCGCTCGCCCCATCACATACCCCGTCGCTTCGCTCGCCCCACGCCTAGATCCCGGTCCCCGCGTATACGACTGCCTCGTCCTCGCCGCCGAGCCCGAAGGCTTCGTGCAGTGCCAGGACGGCCTTGTCCAGTTCGGTGTCCTTGACCAACACCGAGATTCGAATCTCGGAGGTCGAGATGAGGTCGATGTTGACGCCGACGGCGGCCAGCGCCTCGCAGAACGTGGCCGTCACGCCAGGATGGCTGCGCATCCCTGCCCCGATGAGCGACACCTTGCCGATGTGGTCGTCGTAGAGCACCGCGCTGTGGCCGATCTCGTCCTGCAGCGACGTCAGCTTCTCGACGGCGCCCGGCCCGCTGTCCCGCGAGCAGGTGAACGTGATGTCGGTCTTGCCGTCCTCGATCTTGGACACGTTCTGCAACACCATGTCGATGTTGACGTCGGCGTCGGCCACGGCGCGGAAGACCTTGGCGGCGTAACCGGGTACGTCGGGCAGACCGACGACGGTCACCTTCGCCTCACCGCGGTCGTGGGCGACTCCGGTGAGGATCGCGTCTTCCATTGGGATGTCCTCCATCGATCCTTTGACGAGCGTGCCCGGCTTGTCGGAGTACGACGACCGGACGTGTATCGGAACGTCGTAACGGCGGGCGTATTCCACGCACCGCAGCATGAGCACCTTGGCTCCGCAGGCCGCCATCTCGAGCATCTCCTCGAAGCTGACGCTGTCCAGGTGCCGTGCGTTCGGCACGATGCGCGGGTCGGCGGTGAAGATGCCGTCGACGTCGGTGTAGATCTCGCACACGTCGGCGTGCAACGCGGCGGCCAACGCGACGGCGGTCGTATCGGATCCGCCGCGGCCAAGCGTGGTGACGTCCTTGCTGTCCTGGCTGACGCCCTGGAAGCCGGCGACCAGCACGATCAGGCCATCGTCAAGCGCTTCGCGCAGCCGGCCAGGGGTGACGTCGATGATCTTGGCGTTGCCGTGCGTGCCGGTGGTGATCACGCCGGCCTGCGAGCCGGTAAACGACCTGGCCTCTGCTCCCATCGAGGAAATCGCCATCGCAACCAGCGCGTTGGAGATCCGCTCACCAGAGGTCAGCAGCATGTCCATCTCGCGGGCGGGCGGAGCCGGATTGACCTGACGAGCCAGGTCGAGCAGGTCGTCGGTGGTATCGCCCATCGCGGACACGACCACGACGACGTCGTTGCCCGCCTTCTTGGTTTCGACGATGCGTTCGGCGACGCGGCGGATCCGGTCGGCATCGGCCACCGAGGATCCACCGTACTTCTGTACGACGAGCGCCACCCGTCCGCCTTTCTGGGTTTTTCCGCAACGGAGTCATACAAAGGATAAGCGGTCTGCGCACGCGGTTTTCCTGTCCCGTCCGTAGCGTTAGTCACCGTGACCGACCAGCGGGCAGGAGCGCAGCGACCGGGGGATCAGAACCGGAGTGCGGAGACGTCCGTGCCGATACATCCCGACATCGCCGAACGGTGGAGCCCGCGCGCCTTCGATCCAGACGCCGTCGTGACGGCCGCCGAGGTCACCGCCCTGCTGGAAGCGGCCCGCTGGGCGGCGACCTGGGGAAAGCGCCAGCCGGTGCGCTTCCTGGTCGGGTTCCGCGGCGACGAGACGTTCACCGCGCTGACGGGCGGGCTCAAGCGCGGCAACCGGTACGCGCACGATGCGGGTGCGCTGATCCTGGTGGCCGCCGACGAGGGTCCCGACGAGAAGACGGCGCTGTACTCGGCCGTCGATGCGGGTGCGGCCATGGCCAACATGGCCGTGGAGGCGGTGTCGCGGTCGCTGATCGTGCACCCCATGGCGGGATTCGACGCCGAGGCGGCCCGTGCGGCATTCGCCATTCCCGACGAGGTCCGCCCGCTGGCGATAGTGGCGGTCGGCACCCTCGGGGACTACGCGACGGCGGCCCCCGACATCGTCGAGCGCGACACACTCCCGCGTGAGCGGCTCCCGCTCGAAGAGGTGGCGTTCGTCGGGGCGTGGGGTTCGGCGTTTACGCCGGGCACTTCGCCGCCAGCGCCTTGACCTGGGCTTCGTACTGGTCGTTGAACGCCTTGACCGCCATCGCCGCCGGGGGCATCGCCGCCCCAGGTGCGGTGTGCGCGCTCTGATCGTCGAAGTCGATGCGGGCGCGGACCAGCCGGTCCGCGGTCTTGGCCAGTTCAGTGGCGGGCCCCGTCAGGTCGGCCGCGGTGACCTTCGCGGCCCGGTCGGCCAGACCGTCTGCCCAGCCCCGGTAGTCGGCCTGGCTGGGCTCGGTGGCCTCGTCGAAGGATCCGGGCTCCGGGATGTGGGTCTTGGCGTTCATCGCGTCGATCTGAGTCTTGTTGAACGACAGCAGCTCACGCACGGGCGCGCAGTCCGCCGATGACGGGCCGCGGAAGAACAGCCACCAGATGCCGCCCCCGATGACGAAGGCCACCAGCACCACGACAGTCGTCAGTGGCTTCACTCGTCTCATCCCTTGACTCTGGCACGAGGGCGCGCACGGACCCGTCGATCTGATCGAGGTGCCGATCCGGTTCCCGTCGGTCGTCGCGTTCCCCGACTCTCGGGTGTAGCTCGCAGCCGATCCCCGGGTCGCTGCGCTGGAGCCGCGATTGCGCGGACTGCCCGCCGGAAGGTCAACCGAACACCTTGGCCGCGGCCACCGCACCGTCGGTGGCGAGGTCGCAGTGCGGAACGGCGCTACGGACCGTGACGGCGGGCCGGATCACTACGTCCGCCGACCTGACGTAGTCACCACCGAGGAACTTGCGCTGCATCTGTGGTCCGACGAACGCCGTGGCCGCGCATCCTGCGGTGTCGACGAACACGTCGACGCCGTCGCGATTGCGCCGGGCGCGGGTGTCGGTCTCCGGGTCGAACAACTCGGGCTGCAATACCACGCGAACACCCGTGCCGTCGCCAAGCTCGAGCGCGCACGCGTACGGCCGCGAGGCACGGACGTCCCAGGTCGCAATCTTCAGCGCCGTCTGCAGCTGACAGGGATCTCGTTCCGCCAAGGGAGCCGGGTACGCGCCGACGGCGTCACGGATGGGCAGGTGCAGGGAGGCGAGGCGCGGTTCGAGCGCGTGCACCACCTTCTCGACGAGGACGCAGTTGTGCTGCGAAATCAGCCCGATCCGAACTGCCGGCTGTTCGGGGCCCGACAGCGGTCGTGCGCCGGGCAACCGGGAGAGCGGCAATGGCATCAGGTACTCACACGAGCCCGGCGAGGTCTCGTGCACGGCCTCGACACGGGCGAATTCCAGCTGGATGCTGAGGAACCAGCGCGTGTTCTCGCCGGCGACCTTGACGTCGACGTCGCATTCGTCGAACGCGAAGAGCGTTCCGACAGAACCGATTTCACCGACCTTCGCCATGGATTCCCTGGTCAGTAGGCCGCACGGGTCGATGCGTCGCAACGCTCGCAGGTAGCCAAGACGGGTGACGTCGTCGGGGCTGACCGTCTGCCCGTAAGTGGGCACATCGCCCGCGAAGAAGTACGCCTGGTCGTATTCGGTCGCCCGCGGAGATCCGCCGATGGCCCGGGCACACCCGGTCACCACCATCAGGACGGCCAGCACAGTGACCACGGCCCGCACCGCGTCAGTGTGGCACCAGAGGGTCGTTTTGGCCCTGGAACGATGCGGAGTACAGTCACGAACGTGCAGCGGGTGCTCCTCCTCGGACGCCGCGACGGGGTCTGATCCAGACTGGCCTCCCGTCGCGGGTGTTCTTGATGCGCCGGTCTGAAGTAAGAATCCAGACGAATCCGGAGCAAAAACCGTGAACAACCCCAATCCCCATTCGATCGACGCATATACGTCGGCGCGCACCATCAGCACCCCGTCGGGTGCCCCCAATCCCGGCCAGCCCGCGTGGAACACCCAGCGGGCGACGTCGATGCCGGTCAGCCGGTACCGCACGTTCGCCGAAGAGGTCCCGGGCGGAAGCCCGGCATCAGGCACGGCGCCCGTGCCGTTCGATCGCACCTGGCCGGACAAGGTCGTCGACACCGCCCCCATGTGGTGTGCGGTCGACCTGCGCGACGGCAACCAGGCGCTGATCGACCCGATGAGCCCGGAACGCAAACGGCGCATGTTCGACCTGCTGGTCCGCATGGGCTACAAGGAGATCGAGGTCGGTTTCCCCTCGGCGAGCCAGACCGACTTCGACTTCGTCCGCGAGATCATCGAGCAGGGCGCCATCCCCGACGACGTGACGATCCAGGTGCTGACCCAGTGTCGCCCCGAGCTGATCACCCGGACGTTCGAGGCCTGCGCCGGTGCGCCGAAGGCGATCGTGCACTTCTACAACTCGACGTCGATCCTGCAGCGCCGCGTGGTGTTCCGCGCCGACCGCGACGCCGTCAAGGCCATAGCCACCGACGGTGCGCGGATGTGCGTCGACGAGGCGAAGAAGTACCCAGACACCCAGTGGCGCTTCGAGTACTCACCCGAGTCGTACACGGGCACCGAGCTGGAGTACGCCGTCGAGGTCTGCAACGCGGTGGCCGACATCGTCAAGCCGACGCCCGACGTACCGCTGATCGTGAACCTGCCCGCAACCGTGGAGATGGCGACGCCCAACGTCTACGCCGACTCGATCGAGTGGATGAACCGGCACCTCAGCCCCAGGGACTCGATCATCCTGAGCCTGCACCCGCACAACGATCGCGGAACCGCCGTCGCCGCAGCCGAATTGGGCTACCAGGCGGGTGCGGACCGCATCGAGGGCTGCCTGTTCGGCAATGGTGAGCGCACCGGCAACGTGTGCCTGGTGACGCTGGGGCTGAACCTGTTCAGCCGGGGTGTCGACCCGCAGATCGACTTCTCCAACATCGACGAGATCCGCCGCACGGTCGAGTACTGCAACCAACTGACCGTCCACGAACGTCATCCGTACGGCGGCGATCTGGTCTACACCGCGTTCTCGGGCAGCCACCAGGACGCCATCAACAAGGGCCTGGACCAGATGAAGGTCGATGCCGACTCGCAGGACGCCGACGTCGACGACATTCTGTGGCAAGTCCCCTACCTGCCGATCGACCCGAAGGACGTCGGCCGCACCTACGAAGCCGTGATCCGGGTGAACTCGCAGTCCGGCAAGGGCGGCGTGGCCTACATCATGAAGGCCGACCATGGTCTGGTGCTGCCGCGACGCCTGCAAATCGAGTTCAGCCAGGCGGTGCAGAAGATCACCGACGGCGAGGGCGGTGAGGTGTCCCCGAAGGAGATGTGGGACGTCTTCGCCGAGGAGTACCTGGCACCGATCCGGCCGCTGGAGCGGATGCGGCAGAAGGTCGACGCCGCCGAGGTCGACGGTGGGACGGACAAGATCACCGCAGTCGTGAAGGTCAACGGCGTCGAGCGCGAGATCATCGGCGCGGGCAACGGTCCGCTCGCGGCGTTCGTCGATGCGATCGGTGCGGTCGGGTTCGACGTATCGGTGCTGGACTACTCCGAGCACGCGATGTCATCGGGCGAGGAGGCCCAAGCGGCCGCCTACGTCGAGGCATCGATCGGCGGCAAGACGGTGTGGGGCGTCGGCATCGCGACCTCGATCACCACCGCATCGCTGCGCGCTGTGGTGTCGGCGGTGAATCGCGCCGCCCGCGAGTAAACTGACGGCTGCGCAAATTGCGTGGTGATCGAGGCGAGGAGCGAACGTGGACTGGGGCTCGACTTGGGATTTCCTGTGGCACTTCCTGATCATCTTCGCGTGGATCGCCTACCTGTTGGTGCTATTTCAGATCCTCACGGACCTGTTCTGGCGCGATCACAAGACGTCGGGCTTCGTGAAGGCGGTCTGGGTCGTCTTCCTGTTCCTGATCCCGTGGCTGACGGCACTCGTGTACCTGATCGTCCGCGGCCAGGGGATGGCCGTGCGATCGCGCGAAGCCGCGGCGGAGGCCAAGAAGCAGGCCGACGCCTACATTCGCCAGGCCGCCGGACGCTCACCGGCGGAGGAGATCGCCCACGCCAAGGAGTTGCTTGATGCGGGCACCATCAACCAGGTCGAGTACGACTCGCTCAAGGCCAAGGCGCTGACCTAGTCGGTTTTGTCATCCTTCCCGGCGACCGCCGCGCACGCGTCCGAGCCGAGGACCGTCGACAACATACGGTCGATGAGGCCGGCCGGATCCTGCGCACCCGGCCGGCCCTCGACGAAGGTCAGGTTGCTGTAAGCCAGACCGTTGAGCAGCCTGGCGAGTTCGCCGACTTGCTCCTCGGTTGGCGCCAATCCCGCCGATTCCAGGATCAACGCCGCGGATTTAATTGCAGCGGACTGGATCTCACAGAGGATGGGCCGAAGCTCAGGACGTCGCACGCCTTCGTTGAACAACTCGAAGCGCGCCAGCTGTCGGCGGCCGTTCTCCCCGCCGAGGTCGGTAACCATCCGTGTCATCATCGCGGCCAGCGTTTCTCGGGTCATCGACCCAAGACCCTCCTGCAGCCTTCCGACGTACTGCCATTGGAGGTCCGCCACGCGGCCCGCGGTCGCCTCGATCAGCGCCTGCCGGGTCCTGAAGTAGTTCGACGTGGTGCCTGCGGGGACGCCTGCGCGGGTGTCGACCTGCCGATGCGTCAGACCCCCGACGCCGTCATCGCACAGGATGTCGATCGCGGCGTCGAGGATCCGATTTCGTCGTTCGGGGTTGGAGGGCATCAGTTCCCATATTGCAGTTTGGCGAACGTGACGAGGAACGCCGGGTACTGCGTGGTCACTTCGCACCGTCCTGGTAGCGCACGCGCCACAGCATGAACAGGAAGGCCGGATAGACCAGGCAGATCAGCAACCAGCTGAACCACACGCCGAACATGTGCACGTAGACGCTGACGTCCTGCATCACGAACGCGACGTAGAAGTGCAGCGGCACGCTCGCCGTGATGTACACCAGCGATGCCGTCAGCGCGACCTGGTGCACGCGGTTGGCGAACACCATCCGGCGGTAGGTCAGGATCCCGGTGATCGCCGCATAGGTCATCGGGATCATGAGAAGCACGTCGGTCTTCGGCGTGACGGCGTATTGCAGCGTGAGCTCGTCGCCGAAGATCACCCGGTAGAGGTGCAGAGCGAAGCCGCTGAGGATGGTCAGCATCGCAATCTCGCGGAAGAAGTACCCGCGCTCGCGATAGACCTGCCAGAAACCCTTTCGTTGCACCACGGATGTAGTGGTATCCATGAGCCTGACGGTACCACTACAAATGTAGTGATTACAAGGGTCGGATGCCGCGGTAGAAGTGCACGGGTCCCACGAAGCGCAGACGCCGCGACCCGAGCTCCGCGACGCCCTCGAAACCGCGGTCCTTCAGCAGCGTCGGAATCACCGAATCGTCGTGTGCCGACGCCGCGTGGTGACCGACGATGTCGACGACGTGCATGCTGCCGCCCGGTCGCAGCACCCGGAACACTTCTGACAACGCAGCCGTCTTCACGTCGTCGTCGAGGTGGTGCAGCATCATCGACGACAACACCCGGTCGAAGGATTTGTCGGCGTATGGCACTTCCTGCGCGTACCCCCGGTCGAACCGAACGCCCGCAACGCCCCGGAACTTGCGGCCGGCTCTGGCCAGCGCCCGCGGATCTGGGTCCATCCCGGTCAACTGCGCGCCAGGTTCAGCGCGCTTCAGCCTAGCCATGACATTGCCTGTGCCACAGCCGATTTCAAGCACACGGACACCGTCGAAGAGCTCGACCTGCGCGACGAACTCGTCGTAGGCCGGGCGCATGCCGAGTAGCCGAGTGAGCGCGTCATAGCCGGGAAGGAACATGTCGAACCCCGCGGCAGGAATGTAATCGTGGCGGTTGACCACGCTCTTGGTTTCCGAATGTGGATGATCCTTGGACATATCCCCATCATTGGTCGCAGCTCGACAACGGTGTTGGGCGATCTTTGGCAAAACCAGGACTATCTTCAGGTCATGACGCAAGCGGTCCGGGTGGTTGCTCAGCGCGATGGCGTGCCGATATACGCCTATCCGTCCGACCCGATGACACCGCCGGTGTCGGTGCTCCGGTTCGGTCCAGGCGGCCTTCCCGAGAAGGGCCGTCACATCCACGACTTTCCGATCCTCGTCTACCTCTCCGCGACAAGGTCGGTCCTCGTCGTCGCGGCCGGCCAAACGATCGACCCGATCTGGGCGATCGAACAGACCGATTGCGTCGCCGTGTTCTTCGATCCTGCCGCCCTCAACGACGGCGCGCGCTCCCCGTGGCCGACGTGGCGCAACCATCCGCTTCTGTTCCCGTTTCGGCACGGTCATACCGGAGGAGTCCTGCAGCTCGTAGTGCCATCACACCGGAAGAGGTTCTGGGACAACACCATCGAATCGATGGAGGCCGAGCTCGTCGACCGAGGGGAAGGCCACCGCGAGGCGGTGCTCGCACACCTGACCCTGCTCTTGATCGACCTCGCGCGCATGGCCGACGACGTGGTCGGCGACCTACGGCGCAGTGGTGAACCACTGATCGCCGACGTGTTCGCGGTGATCGAACGTCGCATCGCCGAGCCACTATCGCTCAGCGACGTCGCACGCGAGCTCGGCCTGACCCCCGGTCACCTCACCACCGTCGTTCGCCGCCGCACCGGGCGCACCGTGCAGGAGTGGATCACCGAACGCCGCATGGCCGATGCGCGCGCATTGCTCAGCACCACCGATCTGCCCATCGCGGAGGTCGCCCGCCGCGTTGGCATCGCCGACCCCGGGTACTTCGCGCGACTGTTCCGCACCACGCACGGCGCCTCGCCGAGGAGCTGGCGCGCCTAGAAGAGGGCGAACTGGTCGCCGCTGAGGGTGGCGTCGGTGAACTCCTCGAGCCCCGTGCCACCGACCACGCGCTCGAGCAGCTGCATGAAGTCCGCGTCGCCAACCAGCGGGACGCCCATCTCATTGGCCTGATAACCACGGCCCTGGTCGGGCTCGGCCTCGTCGCAGATCACCAACGACGTCTGTTGATCGACGGACTCCGTGTAGGCCATGCCCGCGTGCAGGATCCGCTCGATGAGCTCTTCGTAGGTGTGCCCGATCTCGCTGGAGAGCGCCACCGACATGCCCTGCACCAGAGGTCGCCCCGCGACGAATCGACCAGGGTTCTGATACGCGCATGGCAGCCGCGCCGCGATGGTCTTCAGCGGTCGCAGTTCGTCATGGGTGATCTGACCGTTGGGCCAGCTGCGCCGCTGCACGGGGCGCACCGGCAGCCAGGCCTTCCGGTCGTGGGCCCCGGCCAGCGCGGGCTTGAGGATCTGCGCGAGGACCAGAGCGTCGTCGAGCGCGTCGTGCGGACGCATCTGCGTGATGCCCCAATGCGCGGCAAGGGTTTCCAGCCGAAGGTTCTCGGTACCGAGACGCAGTCGCCGGGTCAGCTCGACGGTGCACATCACGGTGTCGATGGGCAGCTCGGCGCCGACCAGTTCGGCCTCGGCGGCAAGGAACGAGTAGTCGAAGGCGACGTTGTGCGCGACGAGGGTGCGGCCCCGCAGCACGTCCTTGAGTTCGTCGACGATCTCGCCGAACGTCGGCTGGCCCGCCAAGATCTCCGTGGTCAGCCCGTGCACGTGCGTGGGCCCGGGATCGACGCCTGGATTGAGCAGGCTGGAGAAGGTGCCTTCGACGTTGCCGTCGTCGCCGAGTGCCAACGCAGCAACGCTGACGACCCGCGCCTGACCTGGGTGAAATCCCGACGTCTCGACGTCGACGACGGCCCAGCCCGCGCCGGGCTCACTCGCCGGCCGGCCCCAGGAGCCGCCCAGGCCGCGACATTCAGCATCAGCGTCGCTCACATTTCGAGGATGGCACGGTCCTCTGACAACGCTGGACCGGCAACGCCGCGTGTCGCCTCCCGACTTTCGCCTACTTAGACTGCTGGGAATGGTTACCACTCGGGGACGAGTCGCGCTCGGCGCCGGTTCTGCGGCGCGTTGGGCGTCGCGGGTCACCGGTCGCGGCGCGGGCGCAATGATCGGCGGCCTGGTCGCGATGACGCTGGACAAGTCGCTACTGCGCCAGCTGGGCGAAGGCAAGCGATCGGTCGTCGTGACCGGCACGAACGGCAAGTCGACGACCACCCGGATGACCGCGGCGGCCCTGGCCACCATTGGGCCGGTCGCCACCAACGCCGAGGGCGCCAACATGGATGCCGGGCTGATCGCGGCGCTGGCCAATGCCCGTCATGCGGGGCTTGCGGCCTTGGAAGTCGACGAGATGCACGTCCCGCACGTCTCCGACGCCGTCGATCCGGCGGTCGTCGTCCTGTTGAACCTGTCCCGCGATCAGCTCGACCGGGTGGGTGAGATCAACCACATCGAACGCACCCTGCGCGGCGGGCTGGCTGGGCACCCGGACACCGTGGTCGTGGCCAACTGCGACGACGTGCTCATGACGTCAGCCGCCTACGACAGCCCCAACGTGGTGTGGGTGGCCGCGGGCGGCAGCTGGGCCAACGACTCGGTGAGCTGCCCGCGCAGCGGCGAGATCATCGTGCGCGACGGCGCCGACTGGTACTCCACCGGAACCGATTTCAAGCGGCCCAGTCCGCAGTGGTGGTTCGACGACGGATGTGTCTACGGCCCAGACGGTTTGGTGCTGCCGATGACGCTGTCACTGCCCGGCGCCGTCAACCGCGGCAACGCGGCGCAGGCGATCGCGGCCGCCGTGGCACTGGGTGCCGACCCCGTGAAGGCCGTCGCCGCGGTCTCGTCGGTCGACGAGGTCGCCGGCCGGTATCGCACGGTGCGGATCGGGAACCACACCGCACGCGTGCTGCTCGCCAAGAATCCCGCAGGCTGGCAAGAGGCGCTGTCGATGGTCGACAAGCACGGCGCGGGCGTCGTGATCTCGGTGAACGGCCAGGTGCCCGACGGCGAGGACCTGTCGTGGCTGTGGGACGTGCGCTTCGAGCACTTCGGCGACACCCAGGTCGTCGCGGCAGGCGAACGCGGCACCGACCTCGCCGTGCGACTCGGGTATGCGGGCGTCGACCACACGCTGGTACACGACACCGTGAAGGCCATCGCATCGTGCCCGCCGGGTCACGTCGAGGTGATCGCGAACTACACCGCGTTCCTGCAACTGAACCGGCGGCTCGCATGACCGACTCCACGGTCCGGATCGGGCTGGTGCTGCCCGACGTCATGGGCACCTACGGCGACGGCGGCAACGCGGTGGTGCTGCGGCAGCGGCTTCGACTGCGGGACATCGCCGCCGAGATCGTCGAGATCACACTGGCCGACCCGGTGCCCGACTCGCTGGACCTGTACACGCTTGGCGGCGCCGAGGATTACGCGCAGCGGCTGGCCACCAAGCACCTCATCCAGTACCCCGGCCTGCAGCGCGCAGCCGAGCGTGGAGCACCCGTGCTCGCGATCTGCGCGGCGATCCAGGTGCTCGGGCATTGGTATGAGACGTCGTCGGGTGAGCGCGTCGACGGCGTCGGGATGCTCGACGTGACGACGTCACCGCAGCCGAAGCGAACCATCGGCGAGGTCGTGTCGCAGCCGCTGATCCCCGGCCTCGATCAACGGCTCACGGGCTTCGAAAACCACCGCGGCGGAACGGTTCTCGGCTCATTGGCGGAACCGCTGGCGCGTGTCGTCACCGGTGCGGGCAACCGTGACGGCGACGGCTTCGACGGCGCCGTGCAGGGCAGCGTCGTCGCGACCTATCTGCACGGTCCATGCCTGGCGCGCAACCCCCAGCTGGCCGATCTTCTGCTGTCGCGCGTCGTCGGTGACCTTGCTCCGCTCGAGTTGGGCGAGGTCGATCAGCTGCGGCGCGAACGGCTGGCGGCGCCCCGTCGGGCGTAGGTCCTCCGCGAGATTGCACTGACGCAACGGATCTCTCATCTGTCTGTTGCGCCGTTTCAATCTCGCGCGATGTCCGACCCGGGTGGCAGGTTCATGCCATGCGGTCGGCAGTCTTCGTGGGCAGCGAGTCGGGCCTCACCCGGTACGAACTGGCGCGCCATCACCAACGGCTGCTGCCCGATGTCTACGTGCCGAAGCCGTGGCACCCGACGCTGCGCGACCGGACGGTGGCGGCATGGCTGTGGTCCAAGCGCCGCGCCGTCGTCGCGGGTGCAGCAGCGGCGGCGCTGCACGGCGCCAGCTGGGTCGACGCCACCGCGCCCATTGAGCTCATCTGGAACAACGGCCGTCCGCCGGCCGGGGTGATCGTCAGGAACGACGCGATCGCCGACGACGAGACCACCAAGGTGGCGGGCATCCCGGTGACGACGCGGACGCGGACGGCGTTCGACTTGGGCAGACGGCTGAACCGGGGCGACGCCGTCGCGCGGCTCGATGCGCTCAAGCGCGCGACGGCCTACCAGGACGCCGACGTCCTGGCCTTGATCGAGCGGTATCCCGGATCTCGTGGCCTCAAGTCTCTGAGGAATGTGCTGCCACTGGTCGATCGGGGCGCCGAGTCACCGCGCGAAACCTGGTTGCGACTGCTGCTCGTGGACGCCGGTTTACCGCAGCCCACCAGCCAGGTCCGCGTCTTCGATGGCCAATCGCTGATCAAGGTTCTCGACCTGGGATGGAAGGACTACTTCGTCGGCGCAGAGTACGACGGTGACCATCACCGGACCGATCGCAGGGTGTACGCCAAGGACGTACGCGTCAAGCGAAAGGTCGCGTGGATGGGTTGGAACGTCACCTACGTGATCAAGGAGGACCGCCCGAACGAAGTCGTCCGCAGCGTCCGCGACGCGCTGGTAGCCCGCGGCTGGCGACCGTGACTCCGCGACATTGAACTGAGTCGACGAAAGCGCAAGAGCGCTGTTGCGTGGCATCAATCTCGGGAAGCAGAGGAGCCCGCGAAAGCCAGAGAGCGCTACAGCCCCAGGTCTCGGAGGAACTCCGGCTTGTACGCCTCGAGGATCACGTAGCTCGGGTCCGGCGCAGCCGTCTCGGGGGCTTCGTCGGCGACGGCCTCACCGCTCGCGGGGTCGACCCACTCCTCCGCCGTGGCATCCCACCGGCTCACCGTGTACTCGGCGCTCACGTGATCGTCGGACACCAGCTGACGCACCGTGGTCTCGGCCTCTTGGGCGTCGGCCAATGAATGCGTGTACAGCTGAACGAAGTTGCCGTCCCGCGTCACGGTCACCCGCGCGCCGAGGCGCTTGCGTGCGTCGTCGTCCAAGTCGAGCGTCCGCAGCCGCTCCAGGAACGACAGGCCGTGCTCGTCGCTGCCTAGTTCGACCTCGACCTTGAACTCTTCGTCTGCCATGGGCGCCACCCTAAGCCACCGCGCGATCAGCGCGAATCAGGCCACGGCGCGATCAGCGCGAATCAGGCCACCGCGCGATCAGCGCGAATCAGGCCATGGCGCGGCGGCCGACCAACGCCCTACCCAACGTCAGCTCGTCGGCGAACTCCAGATCCCCACCCATCGGCAGGCCCGACGCGATGCGCGTCACGCTGAGTCCCGGGATGTCGCGGAGCATCCGCATCAGGTACGTCGCGGTGGCTTCACCCTCGGTGTTCGGATCGGTGGCGATGATGACCTCGGCGACGTCGACACCGTCGACGCGCTCGCCGATCCTGGTGAGCAGCTCGCGGATGCGCAGCTGGTCGGGCCCAATGCCGGACAACGGATCGAGCGCGCCGCCCAACACGTGGTAGCGGCCGCGGAACTCGCGGGTGCGCTCGACGGCCTGGACGTCCTTCGGTTCCTCCACGACGCACACCAGCGAGGCGTCGCGCCGGGAGTCCGAGCAGATCCGGCAGCGGTCGTCGTCGGAGACGTTGCCGCACACCGAGCAGAACTTCACGCCGTCGCGGACCTTGCCGAGCACGGCGGTCAGTCGGTCGATGTCCGGCGGCTCGACCGACAGCAAGTGGAACGCAATGCGTTGCGCACTCTTCGGACCGATCCCTGGCAGCTTGCCCAGTTCATCGATCAGGTCCTGGACCGGTCCCTCGAACAAGTCAGAGCCCCGGCAGACCCAGGCCGCCGAGGCCGCCGGCGAGCGGACCCAGTCTGGTCTGCGCGAGGATGGTGACCTGCTTGGAGGCGTCGGCGAGGGCGCCGACGATGAGGTCCTGCAGGGTCTCGATGTCGCTCGGGTCGACGACCTTCGGATCGATGGCGACGCCGACCACCTCGCCACTGCCCTTCATCGTGATCTGGACCAGCCCCCCGCCGGCCTGGCCGTGCACCTCGGAGTTGGCGAGCGACTCCTGGGCCTCCATCAACTGCTGTTGCACCTGCTGGGCCTGCGCCAGGAGCGCCGACATGTCGGGCGGTTGACCGGGTTGCATGACGTGGGACCCCTTCACATCTGAAATCGGGTTGGTACCGGGTCGGTCTCGACTTGATTTCGCATGTGCGGACAAGGCGATTTGAGTTCCAAGCGTAGTCGCCTCGCGGACTAGCGTTGCGGCGTGCACGTCCGAGCAAGTATTCGTGTCGGCGCCGCGTTGGCTGTCGGCCTCCTCGTCGCCACCTCGGTGTCCGCGGCTCCCACCGCGACCGCCGCACCCAGCATCGCCGGGCGGATCGTCTTCCTTGACCCCGGCCACAACGGCGCCAACGACGCGTCGCTGACCAAACAGGTGCCCACGGGCCGCGGCGGGACGAAGGACTGCCAGACCAGCGGGACGTCGACCAACAGGGGCTATCCCGAGCACACGTTCAACTGGGAGACGGTGCTGCGCATCCGTGCCGAGCTGACCCAGCTCGGGGTGCGCACTGCCATGTCACGCGGCAACGACGACGCCGTCGCGCCATGCGTCGACGAGCGCGCAGCGATGGCCAACGCCCTGCAACCCGACGCCATCGTGTCGATCCACGCCGACGGAGGTCCGGAGAGCGGGCGTGGCTTCCACGTCAACTACTCGTCGCCGCCGCTCAACCAGGCGCAGTCGGGGCCTGCCATCCAGTTCGCCCAGACGATGCGGGATCAGTTGCAGGCCTCCGGCCTGGTGCCCGCCACCTACATCGGCCAGGGCGGGCTCTATGGCCGCTCCGACCTGACCGGGCTGAATCTGGCCCAGTACCCGTCGATCCTGGTGGAGATGGGCAACATGAAGAACCCCGCCGACGCAGCGCTGATCGAGAGTCCCGACGGCAGGCAGAAGTACGCCGACGCCGTAGTGCGCGGAATCGCCGCGTTCCTTGCGACACGCCCGGCGCGCGCGGCGAGTTGAGCCGCCATCCGATCTGACGTCGGCCGCTTACGCGCCCTCGACCGCCTTCTTCAGGTTCTCCAGCACCTCGGCCTGAATCTTGCGCAGCCCCAACGGCGCGAACGTCTTCTCGAAGAAGCCCTTCACTCCCCCGGCGCCGACCCAGGCCGTCTTGGTGGTCACGGTCGACCCCGTTCCCGCCGGCGCGACGGTCCACGTGGTCACCATCGTCGAGTTGGCGTCCTTCTCGATGACGGAGTGCCCCGCGACGTCGACCTCGGCTTTGACGTCACGCACGCGCGATTCGGTGGCCTGCAGCTTCCAGGTGGCTACGGTGCCGGCACCCTGACCGCCCTCGAGGACTTTGTACCCGCTGTAGTGCGCGGAGAGGATCTTGGGGCGAACCGTCTGATAGTCCGCGACGGCGGCCAGTACAGCTTCCGGCTCGGCGTTGATCAAGACGGTGCTGGACGCGCTGACCTGTCCCATCGGTGAAGACTCCTTGAATTGAGTTGGCGTTGCAGTGTGATTCCCGCTTGCTGGTGTCGCATCGGGTTCCACCGCGGACTAGCGTATATGCGTGTCTGTCGTATCAACTGACGCACAGGCTACCCACGCCCTAGGCGTGGAGAGGCTGCTCGCCAGCTACCGTGCCATCCCGCCGAACGCCACCGTTCGGCTGGCCAAACCTACTTCCAACCTGTTTCGGGCCCGCGCCAAGACGTCCGCCAAGGGACTGGATTCGTCGGGCCTGACGGGTGTGATCTCCGTCGACCCCGAAGCACGGTCCGCCGACGTCGCCGGAATGTGTACCTACGAGGACCTCGTCGCCGCCACGCTGCCCTTTGGGCTGTCGCCTCTGGTGGTCCCCCAGCTCAAGACCATCACGCTGGGTGGCGCCGTCACCGGGCTCGGCATCGAGTCGGCGTCGTTCCGCAACGGGCTGCCGCACGAATCGGTTCTGGAGCTGGACATCATCACCGGCGCCGGCGAAGTCGTCACCGCGTCACGCGATCAGCATGCGGATCTGTTCAGGTCGTTCCCGAATTCCTACGGCACGCTGGGATATTCGGTGCGGCTCAAGATCGAACTCGAGCCGGTCAAGCCGTTCGTCAGCCTTCGACACCTGCGGTTCACCTCGTTGACGGATCTGGTTGCCACGATGGAACGCATCATCGAGACGGGCGGGTACGACGGCGCACCGATCGACTATCTCGACGGAGTGGTGTTCAGCGCCGACGAGAGCTACCTGTGCCTCGGCGTGCAGACGTCGACGCCCGGCCCCGCCAGTGACTACACCGGCAAGGACATCTACTACCGGTCCATCCAGCACGCGTCAGGCGAGAAGCACGACCGGCTGACCATCCACGACTACCTGTGGCGCTGGGACACCGACTGGTTCTGGTGCTCGCGGGCCTTCGGCGCGCAGAACCCCACGATCCGGAAGTTCTGGCCGCGACGCCTTCGACGCAGCAGCTTCTACTGGAAGCTCATCGGTTACGACCAGAAGTACGACATCGCCGACCGGATCGAGAAGCGCAATGGGCGCCCGCCACGCGAGCGCGTGGTGCAGGACGTCGAGGTACCGATCGAACGGACCGCGGCGTTCCTGGACTGGTTCCTGACCAACGTGCCGATCGAGCCGCTCTGGCTGTGTCCGCTGCGGCTCCGCGACGACGCGGGCTGGCCGCTGTACCCGATCGGCGGGCATCACACCTACGTCAACGTCGGATTCTGGTCGTCGGTGCCCATTGGTCCGACGGATGGGTATACCAACAGGATGATCGAGACGAAGGTCAGCGAGTTCGACGGGCACAAGTCGCTGTACTCGGATGCCTACTACTCGGCTGAGGAGTTCGACGAGCTCTACGGCGGGGAAACCTACAAAACAGTCAAGAAGATCTACGACCCGGATTCACGACTGCTTGATCTTTATGCGAAGGCGGTACAGAGACGATGACGACATACAAGGACGCGACGACGGGCAGGGAGTCCGACCGGCTGACCCTGGCCGAGATCCTCGAGATCTTCACCGCAGGAAACGAACTTCCACTGAAGTTCACCGCATACGACGGCAGCACGGCCGGGCCCGACGATGCTCAGCTCGGCCTCAACCTGCGCACGCCGCGCGGCACCACCTACCTGGCCACCGCGCCGGGCGATCTGGGGCTGGCCCGCGCCTACGTCTCAGGGGATCTGGAGCCGCAGGGCGTGCACCCCGGCGATCCGTACGAGTTGCTGTGTGCGCTCGCCGACAAGCTCGACTTCAAGCGCCCACCTGCGCGGGTGCTCGCCAACATCGTGCGGTCGATCGGACTCGAGCGGCTCATGCCGATCGCGCCGCCGCCGCAGGAGGCGCTGCCCCGCTGGCGGCGCATCGCGGAGGGCTTGCGACACAGCAAGACTCGCGACGCCGATGCCATCCACCACCACTACGACGTGTCGAACGCGTTCTACGAATGGGTGCTCGGTCCGTCGATGACCTACACCTGCGCGGCCTACACCAGCCCCGACCAGTCGCTGGAGGACGCGCAGGAGAACAAGTACCGCCTGGTGTTCGAGAAGCTGCGGCTGCAGCCGGGCGATCGGCTGCTCGACGTCGGCTGCGGCTGGGGCAGCATGGTGCGCTACGCGGCCAAGCGCGGCGTCAAGACCATCGGCGTGACGCTGTCGAAGGAGCAGGCGGCGTGGGCGCAGAACGCCATCGCCGAGCAGGGCCTTTCCGACCTGGCCGAGGTGCGCCACGGTGACTACCGCGACGTGCGGGAGTCCGGGTTCGACGCGGTGTCCTCGATCGGGCTCACCGAGCACATCGGTGTGCACAACTACCCGTCGTACTTCCGCTTCCTCAAGTCGAAGATGCGCAGCGGCGCCCTGCTGCTGAACCACTGCATCACCCGGCCGGACAACAGGACGGGCGCGTCCGCGGGCGGCTTCATCGACCGCTACGTGTTCCCTGACGGCGAGCTCACCGGGTCGGGCCGCATCATCAGCGAGGCGCAGGACATCGGCCTCGAGGTGGTGCACGAGGAGAACCTGCGCCACCACTACGCGCTGACGCTGCGGGACTGGTGCGCCAACCTCGTCGAGCACTGGGACGAAGCAGTCGAGGAGGTCGGCCTGCCCACCGCGAAGGTGTGGGGGTTGTACATGGCAGGGTCACGCCTCGGCTTCGAGTCGAATGTCGTTCAGCTGCACCAGGTACTGGCTGTCAAGCTCAATGCCAAGGGCGGCGACGGCGACCTGCCGCTGCGTCCGTGGTGGACGCCCTAGCGGGCACCGCGCAGCACTGAGGCGGTGCCGCGTAGATCACCCGGCGCTGGTACTGGGCTCGGTGGTCTCCACGTCCGCGGCACCGAACAACGCCACCGCCACTGCACCCGCGACCGCACCGATGAACGCCACTGCCACCAGCCAGCCCATGCCGGGTGCCGACGTGTCACCGAGCAGCACCACGCCGACGATTCCAGGAATCACCGTCTCGCCGGCGACGAGTGCGGCCGAGGCTCCGGTGACGGAACCGATCTGCAGTGCCACGGTGAACAGATAGAAGCCGCCAACCCCAGCGAGCGCCACCGCGTACGCCGCCGGGTCGGCCAACAGCAATGCGGGCCGCAGCGGGTCGATTCCATCGACCACCCGCACCGCGACCGCCATGGCTCCGAACAAGACACCCGCGGCAAGTCCGGCGGCCACGGCGGCGCGGCCGCCGAGCAGGTGGATCAGTCCGAGTCCGACCAGCAGGATCACGGCTGAGAACGCCAGCACGCCCCAGTGCATCCCGCGGCTCGCCACGTCGTCACCTACATGACCGGCGGTGAGTCCCAATACGCAGAGGGACACGACGACCATCACGATGGCCACCCAGTCGCGGGTGCGCAGGCGCACCCCGAGCATCGAGACGCCGAGTACGGCCGTCACCACGAGATTGGCGCTGATGATCGTCTGCGACAGGAAAAGCGGTATCAGGCGGGCCGAGACGACACTTCCCACGAAGCCCACGCCGTCGAGCGCCATCCCGGCGAGGAACGCCGGCGTCAGCGCGGCACGGACAGTGGCCCCCAACGAAGGGGCACCCGAGCCGCCAACCGCGTCAGTTCCACGTTCGGCGTCCGCCGCGGCGGCGCTGCGCGCGCCGTAGGACTGCAGGACGGTGGCCGTCCCGTAGCCGAAGCACGCCAACAACGCGGCGATCACACCGATCAACATGCTGCCAGTATTGCCGCAGTCCGCTTTGGCTCGATCGCGCCTCGGGCCCGCGGACCGAGTCTGTCAGACCCGTGGCGATGGAACTGGATCACGGCAGCCGCCCGAGCTGGCGCTCCCCTCACCCAGTTGAACAAGAATGGGTTGGGCCGTGGAGGTGAAATACATTGCCATTCAGGGATTTTGATGCAAACCGATGCACCGCTCTAGCGAGCGGGGTCGATCGGACGGGCACCCAGTTCGTTCTGCAGTAGCTCGAGCGCGACCTCCTCGGGGTCGCGCCGGGGTGCGGTCTCGGCGTGCTCGGCCTCGGCGAGCATGCTCTCCTCGTCGTCTTCATCCGGTGGTGGCGGCGGGGCGGCGGATGGCTTTGCGCGTTCGGCAGGCCCGGCCGCGGTCGGGGAGCCCGCCTCACAGCGGACGGACCAGTTCACGCCGAGCGCGTCCTTGAGCGCGTCGCGGATGATCTCGACGTTGTTCGGCTCGTTGAGCCGCTTGGCCAGCGGAGCGGACACGTGGCTGAGCACCAGCGTGTCGCCCTCGACGGCCACCACGATGGCGCCGTCGAGCATGACGTCGGTGGTACGCCTGCGCTCACGCACCTTCTCCCTGACCGTCGTCCACATGGACCGCACCGCGCCCGCGTCGGGTTGCCCTCCGGTGACCGGTGGCGGCGCGACGGCTGGTGCCGCGGCGGCAGGCGGCGGCGGCGCGGGCTCTGCCGGCGGTGGTGCAGGCGGCGTGGGCTCCGGCCGCGCGGGTTCCGGTGCGGGCGGGCCCTCCTCGCGAGGCGCTTCGGCGGGTGGTGCTGCGGGTGGTGCTGCGACAGGCGGCGCTTCGGCGCGAGGCACCGCGGCAGGAGGTGGCACGGGCAGAGGCGCGACGGGTGCCTTGGGTGGCTCGACAGCAGCCGCAGGCACAGGCTCGGGCGCCTGGCTCCGCCGGACGAAACTCTTGCCCGTCGACGACGCCGCGGCCCGCGGTGCCGCCTCATCGGCGGGTATCGACACGTCCAGTCGCGTCTCGAGACGCTCGATCCGTTGCAGCAGAGCCGCTTCGGTGTCGCTCGCCGACGGCAGCAGCAGCCGCGCGCACACCACTTCGAGCAGCAGACGAGGCGCAGTGGCACCACGCATCTCGCCGAGACCGGCGTGCACCACTTCGGCGTAGCGGGCCAACGTGGCGGTACCAAGGCGCTCGGCCTGGCTGCGCATCCGCTCCAACACGTCGTCGGGCGCATCGACCACACCGCGTGCCGCGGCGTCGGGAACGGCCTGCAGAACGATGAGGTCGCGGAACCGCTCGAGCAGGTCGATTGCGAACCGGCGGGGATCATGGCCCGCGTCGATCAGAGCCTCGATGGCCCCGAACAGTGCCCCGGCGTCGCCTGCGGCCAGCGCGTCGACCGAAGCGTCGATGAGCGCAAGGTCGGTGGCCCCCAGTAGCGCAAGGGCCCGCGGATAGGCGACGCGGGAATCGTCGGCACCGGCGAGCAGCTGATCGAGTACCGAAAGCGTGTCGCGCGGCGAGCCGCCACCCGCGCGGATCACCAACGGGTACACCGCGTCGTCGACGGTGACGTTCTCCTGCGCGCAGATCCGCTCCAGCAGGGGCCGCATGGTCTTGGGGGCGAGAAGGCGGAACGGGTAGTGGTGGGTGCGCGAGCGGATGGTCGGCAGCACCTTCTCGGGTTCGGTGGTGGCGAACACGAAGATCAGGTGCTCGGGCGGCTCCTCAACGATCTTGAGCAGCGCGTTGAAGCCTGCATTCGTCACCATGTGCGCTTCGTCGATGATGAAGATGCGGTACCGGGACTGGGCGGGCGCGTAGAACGCCCGGTCGCGCAGCTCGCGGGTGTCGTCGACGCCGCCGTGGCTGGCCGCGTCGAGTTCGACGACGTCGACGTTGCCGGGACCGTTGGGGGCAAGCGCGACGCAGGAGTCACACACGCCGCACGGCGTGGGCGTTGGACCCTGCTCACAGTTCAGCGAGCGGGCCAGGATGCGGGCCGAGGACGTCTTGCCACACCCACGCGGGCCGGAGAACAGGTACGCGTGGTTGATCCGGCCCGACGACAGCGCCGTCGACAGTGGTTCGGTGACGTGTTCCTGGCCGACTACTTCACCGAACGTCGCCGGCCGGTACTTGCGGTAGAGAGCCACGAGAGCAGGCTACCCAGCCGCCCCGACTAGTCGCGTGCCAGCAGCGACTCGGTCGCCGCCAGCAGTGCACACGTCGACAGCCCGTCGATCGCCTCGCGCAGCTCGGGCTCCGACGGGAACGACGGAGCGATCCGAATGTTCTTGTCGTCCGGATCTTTTCGATACGGGAACGCCGCACCTGCCTCCGTCACCGCGATACCGGCGTCCTTGGCGAGCGCAATGGTCCTGCGCGCCGTGCCCGGCCACACGTCGAGGCTGACGAAGTAGCCGCCCTTGGGATCGGTCCACGACGCGATCTTCGACTCGCCAAGCCGGTCTTCGAGGATCTCGGCGACGAGGGCGAACTTCGGTGCCAGCAGCTGCTGATGACGCTGCATCTGCAGGCGCACGCCGTCGGCGTCGCCGAAGTACCTCAGGTGGCGCAGCTGGTTGACCTTGTCGGGGCCGATCGACTTCTTGCCAGCGTGCTGTAGGTACCAGGCGATGTTGCCAAGGGAGCCGCCGAAGAAGCTGACCCCGGCGCCCGCGAACGTGATCTTGGAGGTCGACGCGAACACCAGCGGACGGTTGGGGTTGCCCGCCGCGGCAGCCAGGCCGAGCACGTCGACCTGCGGTGCGAAGTCGTGCGTCAACGTGTGCACCGCGTACGCGTTGTCCCAGAAGAGCCGGAAATCCGCTGCGGCCGTCTTCATCTGGACGAGGCGGCGGACGTTCTCCCAGGCGTAGGTGGTGCCCGTCGGGTTGGAGTACATCGGCACGCACCACATGCCCTTCACCGCGGGGTCGTGGGCGACCAGTTCCTCGATGAGGTCGACGTCGGGGCCGTCTTCGCGCATCGCCACGGGGATCATCTCGATGCCGAGGCTCTCGGTGATGGCGAAGTGCCGGTCGTAGCCGGGCGCCGGGCACAGGAACTTGATGCCCGGCTCCTGGATCCACGGGCGCTGCGAATCGACGCCCCCGTGCAGAAGTGAGAACACGACGATGTCGTGCATGAATTCGAGGCTGGCGTTGTTGCCCGCGATGAGGTTGGGCACAGGGATGCCGAGCAGCTCACCGAAGATGGCCCGCAGTTCGGGCAGGCCGTGCAGTCCGCCGTAATTGCGGGTGTCGGTGCCGTCCCCGTCGCGGTAGGAGTCCTTGCCCGAGCCGGGCAGGCTCAGCAGATCGTTCGACAGATCGAGCTGCGCGGGCGACGGCTTGCCCCTGGTGAGGTCGAGGGCGAGCTTCTTGGCCTGCAGATCGGCATAGCTGCGGGTCTGCAGCTCGTGCTGCTCCTGCAGTTCGTCACGGCCGAGGGATAAAAACGACACGGCGCACGCCTTTCGCCATCTACCAAGTCATCCAATAAGCCGTGCAAAAGATAAGGGGACCCCGCGCACCCGCCAGAGCCCATTGACCCTTGCTGCCTTCCGGCCCTGGGGGAGTTCACAGGATGGACGCCGCGCGGGGTCCGAACCAGAGTGTAGTACCCGGGTTCGGAGCCGCGGGTCCCCCCGCTTGCCGGGGAGAACGCGGCGCCCCGGGACCGCTGCACTGCGGCGGCTGGTCGGGCGGCATAGCCCGGTCGGCTACCATTGCGCGCGGAGGATTCGCCTAGTGGCCTATGGCGCTCGCCTGGAACGCGGGTTGGGTTAACGCCCTCAGGGGTTCAAATCCCCTATCCTCCGCGCTTGGTCCGGAGTGCGATCTACCCCTGGTAGATCGCACTCCGGCCATATGAACGCCAAATTCGTCAAGGAGGACCATGCGGCGCTGGATCGCGGTGTTGTGGAACACGTCGTTCCTGGTCCTCGCTGGAGTCCTCTACTTTTTCTTCGTCTTGCCGCGCTGGCCCGAGCTGCTCGGCGATACCTCCCACACGCTGGGTACTGCGCTGCGCATCGTCGCGGGTGCGCTGATCGGGTTGGCTGCACTGCCGGTGGTCTTCACCCTGCTGCGCACGCGCAAGCCCGAGTTCGGCACGCCACGGCTGGCGCTCGTCTTGCGGGTCATCTCGATCGCGCTATTGGTGCTCGCGGGCCTGCTCGTCATCGGCACCGCCATCAGCGAGCTGTGGCTGAGCCTGGACACCGCAGGCCAGTGGCTGTTCGGCATCTACGGCGCCGCTGCCGCAATCACACTGCTCGGCTTGCTGGCCTTCCACCTGGCGTTCACCGCCGAGTTGCCGCCGCCCCCGCCGAAACCGTTGAAGCCCAAGACCGAGAAGCGTCGTCGCGGACGAGGGGACGCAGCCGAGGCTCCCGCCGAGTCCGAGGTGACCGACGCCGTCGAGGACGACGCCGACTCCGAGAAGGACGACGCCGAGGCTCCGGTACCCGCCGCTGCCGACGAACCGTCGGAATCTACCGGGGCCGTCGAGCTCACCGAGACCACTGCGGCCGATGAGACTACTGAGACCAATGAGGTCGACGAACCGGCTAACGCCGCAGAAGCCGACGACGATAAAGCTGACAACGACGAGGAAACCGCAGGCAAGCTGCGCAATCGACGCCCGTCGGGTAAGTCGTTGTTCAAGCGCTCCCGCGGTGGGGTCGCCCTCGAAGACTGACCCGCTCCGGCCGTCAGCACAGCGCGTTCATCGACAGCCTGGGTACTTCCCGTAAGTATTGTGGGAAACATCTAGGTGAGGCGGCGCATGGGCACGTTCGGATCACGCTGGCGAGTCGTCGCCAGTATCGCGGCGGCGGTCGCCGTCAGTGTGGTCATGCCCGCTACCGCCAGTGCGGCACCCGTCGACCTGTCCGGGGCGATCGCACAGGTGGAACCCGCAACCGTGCGGATCGACACCGTCATCAACTACCAGCACGCCATCGGCGCAGGCACCGGCATCATCCTCGATCCCGGCGGCGCCATCTTGACGAACTTCCACGTCGTGCAGGGCGCGGACGACATCACCGCGACGGCACTTGGGGTGCCGTACCCCGTCGACCTGGTCGGCTACGACCGGGGCCACGACATCGCCGTGCTGCAGATGCGAGGCACGTCGGGTGGTCTTCCTGCAGCAGTGATCGGCGACTCGTCGGCGCTCGCGGTCGGCGATCCCGTGGTGGCGCTCGGCAATGCCCGCGGTTCGGGCAATCCGCTCACCAACGAGGCAGGCACGGTGACGGGCTTCGGCCGCACCATCAACGCCAAGGACGAGCTCACCGGCAGCGCCGAGCAGATGACCGGGCTGATCGAGGTCGCCGCTCCGGTGCGGGCGGGTGACTCCGGCGGGCCACTGATCAACAGCCGGGGCGAGGTCGTCGGCGTCACGACGGCAGCGTCGGTCAACTTCCGGATGGGCCCTGGCGGGGAGGGTTTTGCCATCCCGATCAACGACGCGTTGGCGGTGGCGGGCCAGATCCGATCCCGCACGCCGTCGGCCACCGTGCACATCGGCCCGCCGACGTTGCTCGGCGTTGGCGTCAGCGCCAGCGACCAGAGCGCATCGCTGCCAGGCGTCCTGTTGCGCGAGGTGCTCCGCGGCGGTCCCGCACAGCAGGCAGGCCTGCTGGACGGCGACGTGCTGCTCAGCATCAACGGTGAGCAGTTGAATTCGGCCACCGCGCTCACCGACGTGCTGGACCGGCATTACCCCGGCGACGTCGTCGACCTCGTCTGGATCGATCGAAACGGTCACCAGCTCAACGGCAAGGCAACGCTCTCCACGGGTGACTGATACCCGCTCGTACCGGTGGTCTTGACTCGCTAGGTCGCGATTACCAGGTAACGTCCAGTTTGGCCTTGGTTGCGAGGCCCTGCAGTCTTACGAATCCGGCGACCCGATATGTTTGGGACGTCGTGTGATCGGGAACACAGGGTCCGACCACCCGGCCAGGGGGAGGACGCCGTGTTCATGACTTGGGTTTGGATTTACGTAGCGGCATCAGCGGTGACCACCGCGGTGACGTTCGTGGCCAGCCGACGCCTTGGGGATCGATCCCAACCGGCCCCGGTCTCGGACGCCGCCTTCATCAGCGTGCTGGCCGGCGCGTTCTGGCCGCTGCTTCTGCTCGGCGTGGTCGAGCTCAGTTCCGTGATGGCTTACACCACGCTCGTCAAGGCCCCGGATGACTATGCCCGCGAGGTCGTCGTCACGTTGCGCTGACTTCTGGCGACGAACGTCTGGGCACGCCGCTGACGTGCGCCGAGTCGTCGCGGCCTGGGCGGCGCTAGCGACCGCGCGTCACGCCCTGTTCCCCTCGTCATCCCAGTTCGCCGCCACCTTCTTGCTCGGCTGCACCCGCGGCGGCTCGCCCGGCATCTTCGGATAGCTCGGTTCTCCGGGTAGTTCAGCCCTGTGCGGTTCAACGTTAGACCCGCGGCTTCTCGGGTCATATCTGCAGACGTCGGCGAGCCATGAGCGTTTGCCCTGCATATGGGTGAAGCAAATCCACGACCCGACTGGCTCATTCAACGTCGCCATCTACGCTGAGGTCGTCCGTGAGTCCAAGCAGCCGTGCGCCATGTGCCGGATAGGCATTGGCGATCCGCCTGATGGCCTGCACCGCGGCTTGCCTCCCCCGCGAACCGAACACCGCCGCCCCACCATCTTCGTAGTCGGTGCCACCGGCGCTCAGGGCATTCCAAAGGCGTTCGAGTTAGTTCTTCAATTCTTCAATTTCGCCTCATTCGCTGACGGAACGTGCGGTCAGGACGTGACGTTGAAGGTGTCGCGCATGGCGGCTTCGCCCCCGAGTGCTTCGCCGACTGCTCTGGGATTCCAGTAGTCACGCTGCCTGACGATTTTGCCGTTCTCCTCGGTGTAGACCCACACGTAGCGGACCCGGTACGGGCCGCCGGTGGCAAGGACGCGGCCTTCGACAACGGCCTCGACGACGAGAGTGTTCGGGTCGTGCCCGGCATGGACGACGACATCGTGGAAGTGGTATAGGTCAATGTGTTTGGCGTAGTCCTTCACGTACTCGCGTATCGCCGCTTTGCCGACGAGGCGCTGCGGGTAGCCACCTGGCGCGAAGGGCAACTCGAACACGGCGTCCTCGGCGAAGGTGTCGACCCAAGCCGACATGTCTTTGTTCAGTAGATGTCGCAGCTGATCTTGGTGAAGCTGCAACACAGCCGACGTCGACGGGTCAGGCACGTTCCGGTGGTGGACCTTCGATGGCGCGATCTTGACGATGACGCGCCGGTCGCCGGGCTGCCGATGGGCGAATGTATCCGTTCCGAAGTAGCGCCGTGCGAGTCCGTCGATCCCTTCGTCGGCGCCGTCAGTAGTGACTTCCACGACGTGGCCTTGAATCTGCAGACTTTCGTAGGGATTCGATTGCGCCACAATCGAGATTCCGACGCGCGGGTTAGCTCGCATGTTTTTCGTCTTCACGAGACCTTCGGTGGTGTTGACGATGACGAGGTCCCCGTCGAGATCGACCCACATCGCCGAAACTTGCGGTGATCCGTCGGCATTGAGGGTTGCGAGATGGGCAATTTCTCTGCCCTGGAACAGGTGTCGTGCTTCTTCGGGTATTGCGACCATGTGGCCTTCCATTTCTTTGAGTGTCTGGGCGGTATTTGCGTCACCCCGGCGTCGGTCCAGTACTATGAGGACCGACGGTCCGCTTGACTATACGGACCATTAGTCCGATTCTGCTAGGGGGTCTCATCGCCGAACGCGCCGACGCGGCACGCAATCGCGTCGCAATCTTGGCCGCGGCGAGTCAGTTGTTCGACGACGCCACCGACCCGGCCGGTGTGCCGATGGACGCGATTGCCGAAGCGGCTGGGGTAGGCAAGGGCACACTGTTCCGCCGATTCGGTGACCGGTCAGCGCTGCTTCTCGCCGTCTACGATCAGCGGCTCAGCGAGCTGCGGGACGCCATGCGCACATCGGTGCCGGCGGCAGCCGACGATCCCGTCGAACGCATTGCCGACATCCTGGAAGCGATCGTGTTGTTCAAGCTTCGCAACCGGCGCCTCATGCGCGCCGTCGAGGACGCACGCAATGGCGCAACCAGCCTCTACAGCTCAGCGCAGTACCGCGAAATACACGATCTCATCACCGAATCGCTTCTGGACATGGACTGGTCACTGAACGTCGGATGGACTGCGCATGCCTTGTTGGCACCGACCCGGATCGACCTTATCGAGCATTTGGCGACGAACGAGAATCTGTCGGCCACCCGCATCGCCGGTGAACTGCGCGGCTTCACTTATCGACTTCTGCGACGGTAGTTCAGGGCGCGAGTGCATTGGGCGGGTGCAGGGCCGCGCGCAGCGCCGCTCGTCCGCGCACCGTTGCGCGCGACTTCTTGTACACCCAGTCAAGAAGTCATACACTCGGCTTATGGCGAGAACGGGGCGGCCACGCGCCTTCGACAAGGACGAGAAGCTCGCCGCCGCACTCAACCTATTCTGGTCGCGGGGCTACGCCGCCACATCGGTTCAGGACCTCGTCGACGCCCTGGGCGTCGAGCGGGGCAGCATTTACGCGGCGTTCGGGGACAAGCGGGATCTCTATCTGGAAGCGGTGAAACTTTACTGGCGCCAGTATGAGGTGGAGCTGGAGACTGCCATGCGTTCAGTTCCGTTGCTGCCTGCTTTGCGCTGGGCGCTGACCAATCCCGTGCACCTTGAGCAGTTCGCCACCGACCTGGGAGTGCCTCAGGGATGCCTGATGGGCAACACGTCCGCTGAGCTGCTCCCTCGCGATACCGACGCTCAAGTCATCGTGGCGCATTCGTATCAGCGCTTCGTCGACATCGTCTCCGACGCGCTGCAACTGGCACAGGAACGCGGCGAGGTCGTCGACACGGCGCCCGCGTCTGCCCAAGCACAGATGTTGCTGTTCTTCGTCCAGGGTTTTTCTCTGGTCTCTCGAGCGGGCCCGGACAAGGCACTTTCCCTTGCCGCCGTAGACGCGGCGATTGATTCTCTCCGGGTGTGAGCCCTGCGCCCCGGCGACGACGTGACCACAGGGCGCTATCTGCACGGCACCTGTGAATCGCCGCAGCTGTCGCCAGCGACCACCTAGGACACCGCGGCGGGTTCATCGATGAGTTCTCCCAGCCCGCCGTCCACTCGCAGCACGGTGGCAACGGTGAAGGCAGCCTCGTCGGAGGCGAGATAGACTGCGGCGCTGGCGATTTCTGCTGCCTGGCCCATCCGTTGGATCGGCACCATGCGCCCGTATGTCTGCTGCAGTTCAGCTTCTCGCGCCGGGCCATGGACCTTGAGCGCATTGGTCGACGTCGGCCCGGGGCTCAACCCGTTGACTCTGATACCGCGATCTTTCAGTTCGTAGCTGAGCTGGCGGGCCAGGGCGAACAATCCCGCCTTGGACGCCCCGTAGACGGCGGCATGTGTGTGTCCGATGAATGCCGATACCGAGCCGACCAGGATGACCGAGGTCTGCTGTGAGAACAGCGGAAGCAGCGCGCGAACCAAGAAGAACGGCCCCTTGAGGTTGGTGGCCATCATGGTGTCGAACGCCTTCTCGTCCCATTCTTCGATTGGGCGGTGAGTGACATCGGCAGCATTGGCTACCAGGATGTCGAGCTTCGGCCAGGTGTCCTTGAGGACGGCCGCAACGTGCTCTTGCCCTGCGACGTCGCCGGCATCGCTGCATATCGTCAGCACTGATCCGTGGAGGTCCTCGCGGACGGCGTCGAGCCTTTCCTGCGAGCGGCCGGTGATGGCAACCGTGGCACCTTCGGCCAAGAAGCGGCATGCCGTCTCCAGACCGATGCCGCTGGTTCCTCCGGTAATCAATGCGTGCTTTCCTGCCAGCCTGGGCATGTGTGCTCCTCACGTGATTTGGTCGGACCGCCAGACCTTGCTCAGCGTCGGCGGGTGTGCCGCTTGATCGGTTGACTCCATTGCAGGAGAACGTGTTTGGTGAACTATGGCCCGGCAGAACCAAGGCCTTCCGAGCCTGCGCCTACACTTCCGTGCGATCGTTCAAGAAGTTCTACACAGTGACTGTAGGACTTCCTACACGTGCAGTCAAGAAGTAGGGCGACGTCGGCATGCAACCTCGCGGATCGATGAACACGCGCGGAATCACCCGGCAGGGCTCGATCACCTACCTCTTCCTCCCGAGCGCCAGCACGGGCCCTCACGTCATGGCGGGATGGAGGCCGGCCGCTTCACCGCATGCACCGAAACAGGCTGCAAGGTAAGCGGGTTCACGGCGGGACAACACGATGGGGGCTGCCGCCATTTCAACGCTCCGGCGAACGCGGTATGGCGATGTCAGCTGCTCGCCCACGAGCTTCGGCCGATAGCGGCAGGACGCGTTGAATCGCTGCCCTGAAGGCCACGCCCACGGGGGATGCGTGGTGACGGTGACATGCGCAGCCACAGGGTGGTGGGAAAACCGGTCGGATCTTGTCCGCCCCTGGCGGAACAGCTGTCACACCCGTTGCCGGGCAGTAGCTTTCGCAGGACCGAACGCCCTACGTGCTCGCGGTGCCGAAGGACCGTGGGGTGACTTCATTGACGGAGTCGATGCGGATGCGGGTCACGAACCCTGCTGGGGGGTTGTCACCCGGCGGGTAGACGACCTCGGGGCCGTAGATGGTCTTGGTCCATCTGCGAAGCAACTCGGGTGCACCACCTTCGATGATGCGTGCGGTGCCCTTGATGGCCAGATACGGCGTGGGGCCCCCGGTGACGCCTTGCGCCATGATCGTCAGGGCGACTCGGGGATCGCGGCGCGCGTTGCGGACCTTCTGGTGTTCGGCCGAATGCGCCAACACCAGCTCGTCCTCGCCGTCGGCGTCGGACTGCAGTTCGGCCCACACGACACTGACCTGCGGACTGCCGTCCCGGTTCAGCGTCACCAGCGTCGCTTCGGCGATGCCTCCGATCAATGCGCGGGCAGCGTCACCAAGCTTCATCGGCTGAGTCTCTCGTCGGCGCCGCTGCACGCGGCAGATTGTCGGTATTGGTAGCCCGTGATGCTGTCCACACAGCCACCAAAGGCTCTTTGTTTGTACACTGGATTGTGTGCAATGGCAACAGTCATTGCATACTATTAAGTGGCATCGGCATGGCCCCGTCTGCTGAAGAAGATAGGAGTCCTGTTGCCGGTTACGACGGGTGTCCCGCACAGGTCGACCTTCCGCGTGACCTTCGCGGTCCTGATCATCGCCACCATCCCGTTCACCATCCTTCAGTCAGCAGTCACACCGGTGCTAGCGACGATCCAAGACGAGATGCACACCTCGCAGTCGACGGTGACGTGGGTCATGACGGCCTACCTGCTGACCGCGTCGATCGCGACACCCATCCTCGGTCGCCTCGGTGACATCATGGGCAGGAAGCGGGTTCTCGTTGCAGTGTTGGCGGTACTGGCATGTGGCACGCTGCTCGCCGCACTTGCCAGCTCCATCGAGGTGTTGCTGGCCGCACGGGCCATTCAGGGCATAGGCGGCGCAATTCTGCCGCTGGCCTTCGGCATCATCCGCGACGAATTCCCCACGGAGAAGGTGGCTGGCGGCATCAGCGCCTTGGCGGCGATCCTGGCTGCCGGTCTCGGACTGGGAACGGTCGTAGCGGGGCCGATCGTGTCCTGGATGAGTTACCACTTCCTGTTCTGGATCCCGTTGACGGTGATCGTGTTGTCGGTGTTCGCCGTCGCGGTCTTGGTTCCCGCGTCCAAGGACCCGG
The DNA here is from genome assembly GCF_008329605.1 of Mycolicibacterium sp. P9-64. GTDB lineage: Bacteria > Actinomycetota > Actinomycetes > Mycobacteriales > Mycobacteriaceae > Mycobacterium. The sequence goes on along the minus strand of NZ_NPKO01000002.1, from coordinate 532,729 downwards.
GCGGGGGCCGCATCAGTGTCCTGCCCGCGGTCTCGCTGGCCGCCTTGCTCTCGGCGCTATTGCTCGCGGTCAGCAAGGGCAGTCAGTGGCGTTGGTCCTCACCGACGGTGGTGGTCCTGCTCGTCGTGGGTGTGCTCCTGGTGCCGTTGTGGCTACTGAGCGAGGCGCGCGCCGACCATCCGCTCGTCGACGTGGCCATGATGCGGAGGCGGGCGGTGTGGGCGACGAATGTGGTGGCGCTGTTGTTCGGCGTGGGGATGTACTCGGTGTTCGTGTTTCTTCCCGCGTTCGTTCAGACCCCCCGTGCCGCCGGGTACGGCTTCGGTGCCAGCGTGAGCGAATCGGGACTGTTCCTGCTGCCGTTGACGGCGGCGATGTTTGCGACGGGGTTGCTTTCGACGTCGTTGACCAACCGCTGCGGTGCGAAGGTGGTGGTCGTCAACGGTTCTGCACTGACCGCGGCGTCGTGCGCACTGCTCGTCGTCGCACACGATGACCGGTGGGCGATCTTCGCTTTTTCCGCCGCTGTCGGCGCCGGTCTCGGCTTCGTCTTCGCTGCCATGGCGAACCTCATCGTGGACGCGGTGCCCGCCTCGCAGGTCGGTGTGGCCAGCGGGATGAACGCCAACATCCGCACCATCGGTGGGGCGGTCGGGACGGCGACCACCGCGACCCTCGTGACCGCCAATGCCATGACCGATGGCACACCGGTGGAGGCTGGCTACGTCCACGGGTTCGTGTTCCTATGTGGCTCGGCAGTGTTGGCCACGCTGGTGGCCTTCGCGATCCCCGCGACGCGCCGCGCATCTCGCCAAGTCACCGGGGACGAAGACCAGGGCGGTAGGCCACGTGGGATCGTCATCCACGGTCAAGACTCGCTGATAGCGGGCGCCCCGCTAGTGGAACGTGCGGCTGCCGAGGACTGACCAGGTTCGGCGGTGGGCGTTGGCGTCGCCGCAGCGCACGTCGACCCTGCCGCCTCGCGGTGAGTGACGCGACACCGACCGGGGGGGCAGGCCACTGGCGAGGCGTGCCGTCACTGGCTGCGCAACGCAGTCGAATTCACCCAAAGTTGAGGGCCGCGGCGAGTGCACGCAGCGTGGGCCGTGGATCGTCGGATCCCACCGAGGCCTCGCCGTAGACCTGCACCAGTACGTGGTCGGCGCCGGCGTCGAGATGGCGCTGCACTGCCTCGGCGGCCTCGTCCGCCTCCGTGGCGACCATGGTGCGGACCAGCCGGTCTGAGCCCCCCGGGATGAGATCGAGCTCGTCGAATCCCTGCCGTAACAACGAATTCCGGTAGTTGGGTAGCTGAACGGTGTACTCCAAGCCTCGATGGGCCCACCGCATCCGATCGGCTGCGGTGCCGTCCAGGGCAACGGCCTGGATGGGTACGATCCACTTGTCCAGTCCCAGCGCCGTGCGGGTAGCCGCGGTGTATTCGGGGAGGACGAGGGTGGGATGCACGCCGTCGGCATGGGCACCTGCGAGTTCGATCATCTTCGGCCCCAGAGCGGCTACCAGCCGGGCTGGCCGGGCGTTACCCGGTTCGACCGCATCAGGCAGCGCGTCCATGGCCTCTAGATACCGCCGCATCGTCGACAGCGGCTTGGCATAGGTGCCGCCCAACTGCTGTTCGACTAGCGGCCCGTGGCTGACGCCGAGACCCAGCACGAAGCGTTGCGGATACTGGGCGTTGATGGTGCGCCCCGCCGCTTCGGCTGCCGCGGGGATTCGCGCGTGAACGTTGGCCACTCCGGTACCGACGACGAGCGTTGTGGTGGCGCTGAGCAGTCCGCTTGACTGGGTGAACACCTCTTTGAAGCCGCCCTCGCCGATGAACAGCGACCCGTAGCCCAGCGCCTCGATTTCGCGGGCGACCTCCTGCGCATCGGCGAGGGGCTGGAAGTCGCTGGCCCACCAGACGCCGACCCGACTCGCAAAGTCGATCGCGGGGCGGGTCCGGCCGGGGGCATCGGTCTCGGCGGCCTCGAATGCAGCAGTCATGTGTGACTCAATCCCTTTGTGGTGGTGGATATGTGGCAACCCGGGCGGCGCGTCACGAGGTGTCGATGGTCCCGGCGCGCCGCTGCATCGGCGGGGCAGCGGTCTCGGTGGTCATCCCGCCTGCTCTGCAATGCCCGCCTCGTTCTGTACGCGCAGCAGAATGTCTCTCGTACGTTCGTAGTGCGATGTCAACAGGGCGACGGCACGCTCCGCGTCGCGCGCCAGCGTGGCCTCGAGAATGCTGGCATGCTCGCCGGCGATGTCACGATCATGGTCATCGCCGATCGATTCAGACCAGTACCGATAGATTTCCGTGGCGTCGCGGAGCCGATCGGCGATTTCCTGCAGGCGGTGATTGGGACTGCCGGCGAGCAGGGCGCGGTGGAAATCACTATGCGCGACGAACCACTCCCGCCGCAGTGAACCGTCCTCGGCGCGCAGCGACTGACCGGTCAGGGTGTGATGGGCTGCGACCAACGCGGACTCCCACTGCAGATCGCCGCAGTTGATCGCTTGACGCAGAGCTGCCGCCTCGACGAGGACGCGGGATTCGGTCAATGCGCGCAGGTCCTCGGCCGACACCTCGACGACACGAAATCCGCGTTGCGGCTCGGCGACGACGAGCCCTTCGCCCAGCAGTCGAGGCAACACCTCCCGAAGCACGCCGCTGCTGATCTCGTATTCCACGCACAGAGCAGTCAGCAGCAGCCGGCTGCCCGGACGGTGCCGGCCGTGCAAGATGGCCGCGCGCAGCCGGTTGTACGCGTCGTCCACGCGCGTGGGCCGAATCATGTCCGAAGTACACCAGAAACTCGCACATTTGGCAAAATTGCGATATTTTGTTGACTCTGCGAAAACGCCCTTCTTGAGTTGCGGGTCGGGCGGCTCTACACCGACGGGACAGATAGTGCGAATAGCGGCAGTGAACGGCAGAGCGACCATCGTGACGGGGGACGACCTCGACGATGCTGCGCGAGGTATCGACGTGGCGGCGGCGAGCGAGGGACGCTTTTCCAGCGACATCGTCTCGCTGTACCCCGTGTGGGACGACTTTCGGGATTGGGAGTCAGCTGTCGCGAAGAACGCCGGCGAACCCATCGACCCGGCGCTGCTCGGCAATCCAGCACCGCGGCCGTCTCAACTCTTCGCCATCGGCCTGAACTATGCCGAACACGCGCAGGAGGCGAACCTCGTCAGCGAGCGGGGGCTGGTCCCGCCGACATTCACCAAATACCAGTCGTGCCTCTCGGGGCCCTTCGACCCCGTGCCGCTGGTGGGCGCGACGGTGGATTGGGAAGTCGAACTGGTCGCCGTCATCGGTTCCGGCGGCTCACACATCCACCAGTCTGATGCGTGGTATCACATCGCCGGCGTCGCAGTCGGACAGGACTACTCCGAACGCACCGTCCAATTCGTAGGCGCCGCACCGCAATTCTCGCTCGGTAAGTCCTACACCGGTTTCGGGCCCATCGGACCGTGGTTGGTCACCCCCGATGAACTCGCCAACCGCGACGATCTCGAACTGATCTGCGAAATCAACGGCGAACAGGTCCAGAAGGGCCGCACATCGGAAATGATCTGGTCGATACCCGAACTCATCGCCACGCTGTCGAGCATCTGCCCGTTGTCACCGGGGGACGTCGTCTTCACCGGAACACCGTCCGGTGTCGGGGTGGGCCGGACACCCCCGCGTTACCTCTCACCCGGCGACACGGTGGTCAGCCGCATCGAAGGTGTCGGAGTCATCAAGCAGCTCTGCATCGAGGCCCCCACCGCCTGAACGACCCTTTGCCCGACGCTGACCGTGCTGGGCCTCGCACTCCGAATCACCGCCGCTGCGAGGCGGATTGGATGCCCCACCCTGCCCGAGGCCCGATACAGCTCAATCGGTCGCGGCTCGTACCCGGGCCGTCCGCTGCGTGGGGCGTGCTGCCCCGGTCCTCAGCACCCCGTCTGCGCCAGCCCACGTTCCCGGCCTTCAGTCGGGCGCGGCCCCGGGTGCGGGCTGCGCTCGACGAGGAGGCCATCGAACGCAGCCGGCGTCGCGGGATCCGACTATGCCCCTGTCCTCAGATGTCGGAGACGGTGAAGATGGTCTTCACCGGCGGGGCGGCGAGCAGTCCTGGCAGTTCGGTGATCTTGCCCTCCCCTGCACGAAATGCGGTGTAAGCCTGTTCGGCCTCAACGGACTCCCACACCAAATGGATGATCCAATGCGCGTCATCGTCGGGGTCGACGAGGACCTCCGTGCGGACGTGGCCGGCCAACGCCCGCGTGACGACCAGTTCACGGCGAAACACTTCCGTTGCCTCCGCGACGGATTCGCTCTTGAACCGCAGTTCGAGAAGTGCAGCGACAGACATGTAAATCTCCTTTGAGTTGTTGTCCGACATTCTTAGGTTCGGCCCGTCATGCCATGGCGGACCCTGTGTGGCGATCGCGAAACGGCCCCTCACAATCGATAGCCCGCGGTGAGACTCACCGTCCACCCGTCGGTGTGTAGCGTCATCTCATCGTCGTCAATGTGGTTGCGTCACAGATTAATTCCCATTTACGCCGAGGTCATGCTTGACATCTGTCACCGAGGCACCGAACGACGATCCGTGTTGGCGTCCTCGTCACGTGGTCGATCCCGCCACACTGATGGTGTGTTGCCCGCCTACCCGAAATATCGCTCTATCCTGCAGCATTGGAGATTTGTGGGGTTGGCTTGACGGAGCGCCGGATCAATCCACGGGAGCCATGTTCAGTGTGCACAGGACGTCGCCGATGAGATCGTAGATCATGCTGGCCCCACCCAGCGGCAACAACATGACGCCGTCGGCGATCCTCAGCGTGTGGATGTCGTCGATGAGTGACCGCAGACCGGAGGCCGTCCCGACATACCTCATGGGCGGTGGTCGCCGATCATCGGTGACGCCACGACTGCCCCGCTGAGCCAGCGATGCCCGCGCGTCAGCCGACGTCTGGCCGATGAGCACTTCGATGTCGACGACGACCGCGACGGTGTCGCCATCACCGTCTCGTCTGTTCTCACGGGCCTGCTGGGCCTGGCGGCGCGCGTCCCGCAAATCGGTCGCCTGAACACGGACGCAATCACAGAGCATCCCGCCCACATCGATCGACGGTGGCCGATGAGGCACTCCCAGAACGGGTTTGCTTGCCCACAGACGTTGTTCGGGGCCAAGGATGCTGGGATCGACGTCGATGTCGAACGGCAGCATGGCGATGAATGGCGCGGCGACGGAACGGTTGTGTCCCACGCCGGTAGCCAAAAGGCTCTGCGACTGGTGCATGGTGCGGGGCACACTCAGCGCCTCAGGTCGATCTGCACTCCGATCATCGACACCGCCCAGGGTCTCCGTCATGAGCGTGCTGGTCATCAACGCGCTATGAGCGCTGCGCGGCGCCATCAACTTTGGCATTGGGTAACGGCCTTTCTATCGTGCGACTGGTGCGTGCGTTGACGCATCAATCGTTGTGGCTACACGCTGTTGGATCGCTGCTCACACGGCACCGACGGTGTGGAGCGAATGCTCGTCGCGGCGCAGCCCATTGCTGCCGGCGGACGGGCGAAACGGCTGGCGCAGGCCAGCCACTTCCAGGGCCGGCAGGACCGTGCGGTTGAACTGTGCCATGCCCTGGTCGTAGTCGACCCAGGTCAACAGCACCCCGTCGAGACCGGCGCGGGAAAGCTTCTCCAGTTCGCGGCCGATCCTTTCCGTGGTCCCGACCAAGGGGTAGCCGCCGCATCCGGCAGCGAACCGCAGGCGCAGCTGCTGCAGCACCTCCGGGGGTATCCCCTGGGTGTTGGCCATCACCAACGACATCCAGGCGTCAACCCCTTCCCGATCCTGATAGTCAACGGCGTAGCGCTGCAGGTAGTCGTCGGCTTCGCCCTGACTGTCACGCTGCACGACGAAACACTGCACCCACACCTTGACCTCGCGGCCGAACTCGTTGCGGGCCTGGTTCTTGTACTGGTCCACTTGGGCTTTGATCTGTGACTCGTCTTCGCTCTGTAAGAGCACGAAACACAGGTCGGCGTTCTCGGTGGCGAACCGGGCGCCGGCGGCCGAGGTGCCCGCGTTCATCAGCGGTGGGCGCTTCTGGATCGGCTTGGGCTGGGAGACCGCTCCCCGGATGGTGTAGAAGTCGCCGTCGAAGTCGAACTCCTCGCGCTCGGACCACAGCAGACGAAGCACTTTGACCCATTCCGCCAGTTGCGCGTACCGCTGTTCGTGCTGGCGCATGTCGGCACCGAACATGTCGAGCTCCGGCTTGTTCCATCCGGCCACGACGTTGAGCGAGAAGCGTCCACCGGAGATGGCGTCGACCGTGGCCGACTGCTTGGCGACGACGATCGGGTGGATCGTGGGGGCGTGTGAGGTGGCGAAGATGCCGACGTGCTCGGTGGCTTGAGCGATGCCTGCCGCGAAGGTGAACGGATCGAACACCTCACCGGAATAGTGCTCGGGCCGATTCGGCGGGTAGCCCTTCCAGCGGGAGAACGGCACCACCGCTTCGTAACCGGCTTGGTCGGCCACTCGCGCGGTGCGCAAGGCGAAATCCCATGACGTCCGCGTCGCCTCGGGCACCAGCGTCAGGTTCGCACCACCGCCGTTGGTACAGAAGATGCCCAGTTTGAGGCGATTGTCGTTGTAAATGGGATTGCTCACGGCGTTCATCTAGGTCCTTCCATCGGCGATCTGTAACACCAGTCTCAGTGAGCGGCGCCACAGGCGTCTGTAACTTCGGTAGTCCGCTGGCACGTTCGGCGGTCAGGCTCCCGCCGGTGCGACCACGGGGTGGGTGCGTGTGTAGCTGGGGTTTCTATGCCCGGCCCGCCGTGAGCGGCCGAAATGATGCGCCGTGGTGAGTGTCGGGGAGACGGGGGCTGGCAGCGCCCATCTTCTGGCGCAACGTCCCCTGTGCGTACTCGGTCTTGTAGCGGCCCCGGTTCTGCAGTTCGGGTACCACCAGGTCGACGAAGGACTGCAGGCCGCGCGGCTCGATGGTGCGAACCAAATTGAAGCCGTCGATACCGACTTCGTCGACCCAGGAGATCAGCTCGTCACAGACCTGGGCGGTCGACCCCACCACATAGGCGTCGCGCCCGGGCAGACCGGTGAATTCGGCCAGCTCGCGCAGCCGCACGGCGCGGCCACCCTTCTCCGGTGTCATCGCATCGACCAGCGACTGGATGGCGTTGCTCTCGACGTACTCGATCGGGTCGTCCCAGCCGTACTTCGACAGATCCACCCCGGCCAGGCCGGAGAGCATCGCCAGGTTGCCCGTGCTGTTGCTGTACTGGCGACATTCGGCCTCGATGTCGCGGGCCTCGGCCTCCGTCGGCGCGACGATGATCGTAATCGCGTTGAAGATCTTGATGTCGTCGGCGGCGCGACCCGCGTCCACTGCTGCCTGGCGGTAGCCGTCGACGAGCTGGCGCCCATAGGCCTTGTCGTGGGCGGCGAAGAAGACCGCTTCAGCATGCTTGCCGGCGAAGGCCACCCCACGCGCGGAGGCGCCCGCCGAGTACAGATACGGGGTGCGCTGCGGCGAGGGTTCGCACACGTAGATCCCCTCGCAGGGATACCGGCCTTCGTGATGCACCGGGTGCACCCGCGACGGGTCGACGAAGACGCCTCCCTCCTTGTCGCGCAGCACGGCACCGTCTTCCCAGCTTTGCTCCCACAGCTTGTACATCAAGTCCATGTACTCATCGGCGAAGTCATACCGCTGGTCGTGGCGCACCGGTTCGGTGCCCATGGTCTTGGGCACCGAGGTGAAGCAGCCGGTCACGACGTTCCAGCTGACGCGCCCGCGGGTGAGGTGGTCCAACGTGGAGAACCGTCGGGCCAGCAGATACGGCGTCTCATACGAGGTGTTGCCGGTGATGCCGAATCCAAGGTTCTCGGTCACCGCGGCCATCGCCGGGATCACCATCATCGGGTCGTTGGCCGGGAACATGCCCCCTGCCCGCATCACCGCGTCCGGCTTGCCCTCGTAGACGTCCAGGACGCCGATCCCGTCGGCCATGAACACTGCGTCGATCAGGCCACGCTCGGCGGTGCGCGCCAAGTCGAGCCAAAAGCCCAACTCGTTGTAGTTCTCACTGGTGGAGTCCGGGTGGGCCCACAGGCCGGTCCAGTGCTGCGCCGGTGAGGCCATCCAAAACGCATTTGTCAGAATCTGTTTCGGGCCGCGCCCCTCACCGCTGGGGACGGGGCTGGTGGCTGACGTCATGAACATCCTTCGGTTGGGCCAGTGGTGTGACGCCAGTCTCAGTGACCTAAAGCACATCGTCAGTGACTTTGGTAGTCCCCACCAGAAGGTCACGACGAGTGACAAATGTTCTTGCCGCGCAGACGATCTGCACCGCTAACTGTTCGATACCGTTCCTCGGCGCATACCGGCCGAGTCGCTTCGAGAGCAAGGGCAACCGTGATGGCACTGGACACCCGCATCGATCCACGCACATTCAGAGCGGTGCTGGGCGAATTCCCCACCGGTGTCGTGGTGGTCACCGCCCTCAGCGCCGACGGTGAACCGTTGGGCATGACGATCGGCTCGTTCACCTCGGTGTCGATCGACCCGCCCCTGGTGGCGTTTCTGCCGTCCAAGACGTCGTCGTCGTGGGCGGCGCTACGGTCCACCGGCGTCAGTTTCGCAGTCAATTTCCTTGCGGCCCATCAGCAAGACGTGGGTGCGGCGGTCGCGCTGCGCAAGGCCGACAAGCTCGCAGACATCGCCTGGGAGCCCTCCGCGTGGGGCAACCCCCACATCGTGGGCGCCGCGGGTGTCGTCGACTGCGAGGTCGTCGCCATCCATGACGGTGGTGACCATGACATCGTCTTGGCCCGCGTGACGGACTTGTCGCGACCGCCGACAGCCAGCCCTCCGCTGATCTTCCACCGGGGCAGCTACAGCACCGTCTCGTCGGCGTAGATCTCCAACGTGATGCTGACGTTCATCCCCATCCCATGACCCGCCCGCGCACCACCGGTCCACACCGCTACGCTGAAAGCGTCTGCGCCGGTTCCTCTTTACCCGCACCGAGGTCATCAGCAGCGGGGGTTTCGTGCTTCACCGCGGGCTGAGGTTCCTCGCCACGCGCGCGCCGAGGGAAACGCGATGCGGGCGAGGCCCGCACCTCCCTCAGCAACGGTGTGACTGCTGCGGGACTTGGTGCGCCGTCATGACGTCTTGGCCGCGGCGGTCACTCACGGGCTAGACACCGCACCTCGACCCTGCCGTGGCACTCCCACGGTGTGCGCGCTCCGCGTGTCGCATCAGCTGCCACCGACGTGTCCGCAGCATTTGACTTGTTGCAGCGCAATGCCTTTGGGCCATGGCCCGTTTTCAGGTCACCGTCGTGCGCGCGCGAGCCCTGCGCGGAAACCGAGGGGTGCCTGGCTCGACCTGGACGCGTACGCCGTTGCCCAGCCAGCTGTAGGTCGTGTACAGCCCGGTGAGGAAGAGCAGCGACAACACCTCGGATTGTTCGTAGTGGACGCTCAGCGCGGACCACAGCTCGTCGCTGACCTCGTTGGTGTCGATCAGTTCGTCGACGAGGCGGATGATCAACGCGTCGACGCCCGCCCAGCAGGGATCAGAGCCCTCTGCTGTCACGGTGGCGTCGATGGTGGCTTGGTCCAGACCGACTGCGACACCCAAGACGGCGGCATGCATCGACCACTCGTACTCCGCGTTCAGCCGGGCCGTCACACGGTGAACCAAGAGCTCGCGTTCGCGGGTGGGGATGCCCGACCCGCCGTGGGTGAATGCCCGCACGTGAGCCATCAGTTCCGCGAGCGCCTCGTTGCGAGCGAGGATCGCAAAGATCGCCGGCGCACGTTCCGCGAACGCCTCGTAGACGGGATCATCTTCCTTGCCGGCCGGCACCGTCATCCGCCGCAGAAGCGCTGCCGCGGCAGGGGAGAACGGCGGCCGAAGGGGTGAGATCCTCACGTCGGTTTCCACTTCACTCATGCCCTGGCCCTTCTGTCGTCAGCGTCGTGCACCCGTGCCCGCAGCCATGCCCACCCGCGACGTTCACGCCCCTGCCGGCAACCGCCGCGACATTGCCTGCCTCGGCAGATCGCCCATGAGCGCTGCCGTGAGGTGGCGCAAGGTCGGTGCCAGTCTCAGCCAGTCGCTCAGCACACGTCAGTGACTTTTGTTTCGATCGACCGACCTTTCGCCGCAACCACGGGTCCGTCGCCGGGGACCGTGCGGCGACGGGTCCCCGCGGCGAGCTGCCGGCAATGTAGTGCAGTCCAGCGCGTCGCCACGGTGGTGAACGGGCATGGCCCGCGCACCCCACTATGTAAACGCTTTCGTATACTGGGTGGATGAGTGAGGTTCGTGCGCGTCGAGCCGGTCGGGGTGGCCGCGATCGCGTGCTCGTCGCCGCGACCACGTTGTTCGCCACCCGCGGCATCACCGCGACGACGATGGAAGACATCGCCGCCCGCGCGCCGGTCTCCAAGCGGACCCTCTACGCGCACTTCCCCACCAAGGAGGATCTCGTAGTGGCCCACCTCGAGCACCTGCTGGGGTCGGGGCACACGCTGGTGCAGACCCTGGGGCGGACCGATCTGCCGGCCCGCGACCGGATTCTGGCAATGTATGTGGTGGGGCCATGGCCTGATGACGTCGTTCGGGGATGCCCGTTCATCCAAGCCGCGACCGAGGATCCCAACCCCGACGGCAGGGTGCATGCCTTTGCGCGCGAACAGAAGCTGGTCATGCTCGCGTTGGTCACCGGACTCGTGGAGCAACTGGGCGTCGACGAGCCCGCGTCACTTGCCGAGCAACTCGTCATACTGGCCGACGGGGTCGCGAGCCGGGCAATGGTGCTCAACGATCCCGACTACGGCCGCCATGCCCGTGCGGCCGCCGAAGCGCTACTCGATGGCGCTCCACGGCGACCCGGCGCGGGCAGCCCTGTCATCACCCGGCCAAGCCCTTGACGACAGCCGCGGCGGCGGTATTCATCGAATGCCGCGACTGGCAACGCAAACCAGATGTTAAGTGGGTCGAGCAGGCTCGCACTAAGTTCGACGACGAGTTCAGGGCCTCCGGCGTCATCCAGTGCCGTGACGATACTCGCTTGTGTGCCATCAGATCTCGGTGTTTCGTCACACCGATTGATCCTCGCGACGCAACGGCCTGCTGAAGGAAACTCACCTGACAAGAGCGGGGAGTGCCGACACATTATCGAGCGATGGCCGCCCGTCCCTTGTGGCAAGCTAGACGGCATGGAGCCAGTGCGGTTAATCGGCCGATGGTGGTTGCCGACGACACCCGAGCTGGCGGTCGGTGGGGTCCTAGAGATCGACACTTCCAAGCCGTTGCTCCTCCAATTGACAGAATCGCTTGTGAAGGACGACTACTCGGTCGGACCGGTACCCACAGCACCGGTGATTTGGGGTGCGGCCGCAGGTAGGTCAGTCACTCTTCTCGATTGCTGGCTATCCGGTGGTAGCAAGCTGACCGTCGGGCAGGAAGTCACTCGCGTCCAAGTCCTCCGAACCCGCGTTGTGCTAGTAGGTGTTCACTTGGATAGCGGCTCAGACGCGGCATTTGATAGCGGGGAAGTGACCATCACAGGCTTAACAGCCTGGGCGACCCGGCGCGGCATTTCAATCGTCCCCTTTCCCGAGCGAGATTCATCGGTGGAGGTACGGATGGAAGCCCACCGGGTTGATTCGCTAGAAGCCGACTTGACCGACTCCGCGCATTGGAAGTTCAGTCTCGACTGGCATCATCCTTTTAACGGGCAGCCCACCATCGACGCGATCTCGCGCAGCTATTCAATCGTCGAAACATTGGCGCTTCGAGCAACTTCGACGACACCTCAAACATGGGATGCTTTTCAAGCGCCGTGGACGGGCGTGCGCGATCTCGTCACGGTTGCGACTCGGCACCCGGCCGCCATCACGTCCCGCACCCTCTGGATCGACGATGCGAGCGACGGTCCGCCGGCGAAGGTAGCCTTGTACTACACCACCTCAGACGACACGCCCCGTGCGATCCGCGAGTTTGACCCCCACGAGGTGATCTTTCCCCTTGCGGGCGATGCCTTCACAGAGGTCCTGGAAAAGTGGTTTGCCCTGCGCGAATCGCTCGGGCTGTCCCTCGACCTGGTCCTGGGTGTTGACTACTACCGGGGCGGCTACTACCTGAACCAGCTGTTTGACGTCGCTTCCGCCGCTGAGGGATTCCATGCAGCTCTGTGTCCGAAAAGCACCGACCTCGCTCCCGACGAACACGCCGCCATCAAACAACTGATACGAACGGTTACTCGAGGATGCAACGAGCGTGATCGGCAACAGGTTCTCCAGGCACTTGAAGATGCCGATGTCGATAAATCGTTGCAGGACAGGGTCAGTCGCCTGTTGGCGGGGTTAAGCTCGCGCGACCATCGCTCATGGGTATCTAACAGAGTGGGAGATAACCGACCGGGCCTGCATCTGCGTTACGTCGAGCTGGCCACGACGAAGGCGGACCCAACGGCTGTGAAGTTGCTCCTGACAGATGTCGAGACCTGGGCATCGTGGTTGCGCACTGCGCGCAATGCCGTGGGCCACGTGAATGCCGACGACTTGAAGAAGATTCCAGAAGACGCTCTTTTCCATCTGATGTCGGTGACGAGAGCTCTCTTGCTGCTTGTGCTTCTCGCGGAACTCGGCCTGGATACTGACACCCAACAACGCCTGGCAGACGACGACGGCGTGTGGGGTCATCGCGCCCGCCAATTTCGCCACGCACTTCAAGACGCAGCTTCCAGTACGAATTCATGAACCATTCTGCTGGGTGTGCGCAGTTCGGGACCACGCAGGTATAGAGCTATAGCCAGCCTCCGGATTGGACGCGCTCGGCGTCAGGGACCTCCGCGGCGACGGCTCTTTTCGACGCTCTCGAGTAGCTCCATCGCCTCCTCGAAGTGTTCCAATGCGCGGTCGGGCTCTTCTTCACACGCGCGGCGGAACGTCCGTGCACACGTCGCGTGCGGACTATCGTCGCGGCAGATCATGTCGAGTGATGCGAGCCGGTGGTCTTCCTGCCTGCCGGGGGCGCGGCCATGGAAGGTGTTGTATACCTCGCGGATCACACGTGCGCGCTCGACCAGCAGTTCGTCGCGAGCCAATCCGAGTACTTCGATCGTCGCGAGAGCCCGAAGTCGCTGTCGGCCGCCTCGGTGGGCGGCCTGCGGCCATATCCCGCTCCACTCGATCAGGCTGGTGGGGTCGTCTTCGCGTGGGTCGGCAGGGTTGATGAGATACGGCTGTTCGCCCCACAATTCGTCCGCGGAGCGCGTTCCGAACCGGCGTGCGGCCGCGGTTGGGAAGTAGTTCCTCTTGTTCCGGCTGTTGCATGAGTCGCAGGCGGCTACGTAGTTGTGTAGCGCGAATGCGATCCGGAAATATCCGTGCGAGTTTTCGCCGCCCTCATCGGTGGCCCCGGCGATGGGACTCGGCCACGCGTCCACGCGTCGCTTCGGCCGGAAGTGGTCGACGGCAAGTTCGTTGCCCGCCGTGCTGAGGTAGCGCTCGCAGTACCCGCACTTACCCAATTGGAGCCGGGACAACAATGGCTTGATCTTGCGCCAGATGTCACTGTCGACGTGGCATCCGGCCGTCTCGTTGACAATCGTCCGAGTCGCCGCCAGCGTAAGCCAGTTCGCATGCTTCACGTCGGTATTGCGAAGCAGCTCCTCAGTGGCCTGCTCGACGCGGATCACCGCGGAGCTTCCTCGGAACCCCAACCCTCAACGAGGGCTTGTAGATACTTGCGGCGGGCGGCGGCGTCGCCTTCGACTGCATGTCGAGCGAGCGAGCTCAGCGACTCCGTGACGCCCTGCGCGCGCGTTGACGGAAGCTCGAAGTACGAACTGAGTAGCACCTGCTCGGCGCTGAGGCCGCGCACCTCGGCGTCGATTGTTCGTAGTGTCGACACCCCTGAGTCGGGGTCCTCGTTGGCCACGGTGATGTTCCCCGACTCCAGCGTGCCCGTGACGATGGGGCTGTGCGTGGTGAAGATGAATTGGATCTTCGGGAACATGGCACTGACAGCGGGCACCACTTCGCGTTGCCAGGATGGGTGCAGCAAGAGGTCGATCTCGTCGACCATGACAATCCCCCCAACCTCGCGGAGTTCTCGGTGGCCCGCAACCAGGTCTAACTGACGCAGAAGGTCGCCGAGCCAACCGATGTACGACTGCATTCCGTCGGAGAGCGCGCGGAGGGGGACCTCGACACCCTTTCGTCGGAACACTGGTTGCTCGTCCTCGGTTTTACGGGTCAGTCGCGTCCCCTCCGGCAGCAGGGCACTAAGCATCTCCTCGACCTCGTCCGGTCGGCGTTTGATCGCGGACGGCAGCCAGTCGCCGAGCGGGCTCAGTGCGACCCCGTCGTTGAACAGTCCGCGCACCCGGTTGAAGCGAAACGCCTGCGATCCGCCGTCGAGTGAAATGTCCTTTGTCGACTGCGCCATCCGTCGGTTCGCGCCGTAGGCGACGACGAGGAACTGTGGTGTCTGGTCCTCGAAGATCCCCCGCCAGAAGCCGGTGGAAGTCGGTTCGGCGCGCTCCAGCGTGCCGGATCCGAGTCGGTCGATTCGAACCTCGCCGACAAGGGCGTCCGCGCCGTTCGGATGTCCGGACGCGAACGCCGCGGTGATGCGCGCGCGGTCGGCGCCCTGCCGTACGAGGCGATAGGGCAGGAACCCCGAGCTGCTGAGGATCTGGCCGAGCGCGACGATCGCGACCGCCCGAAGCACGCTCGACTTCCCGGATCCGTTGTTGCCGAGAAGAAGGTTGACGTTCGGGTACTCAAGTCGGCGATTACTCTCACCGGGGAAACGAAAGTCCAGCTGCGAATCCGAGAAGCACCGGAAGTTCTGGAGTCGCAGCTGAGTGATGTAGAAATACGGGTCCTCCACACTTGGGCTCGGAAGCCGACGGTCGAAGTCGTGCCCGCTGACCTCCGGAGGCCTCAGGTGGTCGAGCTTCTTGTCGTAACCACGTAGCTTGTCGGCGCGTCGACGTTCGGCGGCAACCTGCAGTCCACGGCGGAACCGTCTGAGAAGCGACTTCCGTCTCTCTCCGGCGACGTAGGCCACGATCACCGCGGTGACGGAGAGCGCGAGGACTAGCCAATCCGGATGCAAGGGTTGTCCCCCATTTCGTCCAGCGCCGCCTCGGTGGCGGCTGGCACTCGACGCAGTCTACGTTCCCGCTGGCGGCACGACCCGCCGATGTTCCCGGGCAGTTACGGGTGTCAGCGGGTCTTAAAAGCTCCAACTGCCTTCAGCTCTTGTGACCAAAGATCGCCGAGACCCGGCCGGCGGCTCCGGCATTGAATGATTCCACGGCGCTTGGACGCGGCGGTGGGACCGCGGCGTCGCGTCGGCCATGCGGCCAGGTAGCGCTGCCGGAGCGTCCGTCAGGCCGGGTCAAGAATATCGGGCCATGCTCTAGTGCCCAGTTCGCGCGCTTTGCGTTGCAAGTGCCGCTGCAGCACGTTGCGCGCCTTCGCGGGCAGGGGGTGGTTGAGAAGATCGTTCAGGTCGTCGCGGTGTCGTACGAATGCGGTGCGGGTGAGGGTGCTGATCACCAGTTGTGCTGCAACTGCAGGAAATTTATCGATCTCTAACAACAGTGCCTGGATCTGAGCGGAAGTCGCCGTCGCCACTATCTCTTCGATCGCACGCAACCACCTATTGGAGGCGTTGGCTTGCTGTTTGGCCGCGTATGGACCGCCACTAACGCAGGCCGCCGCCTCGATCAGAACCGCGATGCCCTCGTCGGTATATCCGTTTTTCACCACTCCCGTGATGAAGTGGGAGATGTACCCGACGCCCGCGATGTCGTTCACCTGTTCCTTGGCGAAGAACGTCGGCCGAAATAATAAGCCGCGCAGAGTCGGCCAGCATTCCGGTGTTGTAGCTGGATCGGTGGCGACGACTCGTAGCCACCCCATGCGCGCAAACTCTCGGACTTGAGGACTCTGTTGCCATCCGTACGCGGTCGGGTGCACGACACGCAGGCCCTTATCGAGCTCGAGAATCCGGCCGAACATCGCGACCGCGCTGCCGTCGGGGTCGTTCCCGTCCGCGGCCGCCGCTGCGAGGGTGTTGATCAGCGCCGCGCGCGCCTTCGGATGAGGCGTAGCGTCGTATGCCGCGATGACATCCCCCGTCGTCGCGGTGAGCACGCCCATTGTGATCAAGGCCTGCCACAGCCGCGCCGCCTCCGCCTGCCTTTCTGCGGAGGAAGCGAGCAGTCGGTCGATCATGGCCTGGATCGCGTCGTGGGCTGCCGAGAGGGCCGCGGTCGAGCCGGGTACCCGTGTGAGCTTCTCCAGAGGCTTGACTCGTCCCAGTTTCAACGCCAGAGCGATCGCTGCGGGGGCCGCTTGACGCGGGTGGCTCACCGCTATCGGACCGCAGAAGTCCAGCAGCACACCTTGGGCCTGTGCGTCGAGCTGATCAGGCTGGTCGGCGATCTCTTCTAACAGCTCTGCGGCCAGGCGATGCCCACCGACAGCGGCTTTGGACAGCACTGCCAACATTCCCTCTGGGTCGAGCCACATATCTCGGTGCTCGGTGACGTGGCAACCGGTGACTATCGCGGTGCACACCGCTTCGGAAACATCCTGGGAGAGAATGCTGTCTCGCGCAACGGCCGCCCAAGTTTTCGGGCCGGGCGGCGGATTGTTCTTTGATACCGGCAATCCTGCGAGTCGCCCACTGAGTTCGTGGCGGAGCAAGTCAGCCGCGAGTCCCGTACCTGAGAGCATCAGTGGAAACGCACCACGAGCTAACTCCCTTGGCGCTCCTGGCCCGACCACGGTCAGCAGGCGCTGCACCGTGGTCGACGTGAGCAATGGCCCGAGGTCTCCGCTCCCTGCCAGGATGGCAACACCAACGGCTTTGGCCCCCGCGAGCGGACTTTGGTCATCGTCTTCCAGGTTCCTGCACACCTGGTCGACGATTGTTGACCACATCGGCCCACGAACTTCGTCTGCGGCGGTGCGCATCGTGCGTCCCCATTCACTGGCATAGATCGCCCCCAGGCTGCTCCGCAATGCCCGTGCGTCGCTATTGCGGCTTGCGAAATGCGATTCGAGCGAGATCAGGAAGTCGTTGTCGCGCAACTCATTCCACACGGCGGGCCGGGCCAGCAGTGCCAGCAGCCTGCGAATGGTCTCGCGGCCGCTGCCGTCGCTAATCACTGCCGCGATCACTTCGAGCGCGTAGGTCCGTGCCGACGCGGGGTCCACGAGGGCGATGTGGCCGATCATGTCCGTCAGCACGGTTTGGGATCGCACATAGGCAAGATCCGAGGCCAACAGCGCACCGACGCAGCCAAGGCCGCTGACGACACCGGCCACTGCAGTGGGATCGCGGCGCGCGAATCGCTCTAGCAGCTCCAAGGCGATCATCCGCCGCGTCCGCTGGTGGCGTTGACGTGCTTCGTGGTCCTCGTCGGTTTCGCGAACGAGATCGGGCTCGAAGGACCACAGCAGCTGCACATGCCGCAGGACGTCGTCGAGGTTCTTTAGCGCCACAGTCGGTGCTATATCAGCGAAGCGGCGTAACTCATCGGGTTCGAACGCGCCCAACAGCTGTCGCACCGTCGCATCGCCGACGAGTGCCGGGTAGTGGGCCCACACCGCGTACCCGACGCCACGGAGCGGACTGTGCGGGGACCTCAAAAGTGTTGCGATGCTGTCCGTGAGCCTCTCGTGTTCAGACCGGCGCCGGCCCAACAGGATCAAATACTGCTCGAACACTGCGCCGGCGAACAGGTCGGCTGGATCGGTATCCAGGTGGGTGAGGAATCGTGCGGTGCTGCGCCCACCGTCTCGGAGAATGAGTCCTTTGGCGGCGGCGAACTCAAACAGAGTCTGATGTAAAAACCCAACCTCAGTTGCCTGGCGCTGCAAGATCCCACGGCGCAGCAGCGCAGCGTCGGCTTCGGGGCCGGGCGGACCTGTGGCGGTCGGCCGGGCCCACTTGGCGAGGACATCGTCGATCAACTCGGCGAGCACGTCGGGCTGTGCTGTCGGGCTTCCCTCGGCCAGCAGCGCCACTCCCGCACCACCGGCCCGTAGCGACAGATCGGTGTCGGGTGCGACTGCTATGCCTGCGCGTTGGTCGGCGGCAACTCGCTGACTCCAGAACCGCAGGAACAAGCCCGTGACGTCGAGCTCGGCGAACACCGGAAATTCGGGTGCAGCCAGGTCGAAGAGCAGTCTGAGTAATAAGGGCCGCAGACATACCTCGGCAACCGGCAGGCCGCGAGCCACCGCGGCACTGATCCGGGTATGGGCATCGGCAGGTGCGCGTTCGGGGCAATAGCGTCGGACCAGCCGCGCCACGGCTTCTGGCAGCTCCGATTCGACGTGGTAGACCTCCAGCGTGACTATTTTGCCGCGCCGTAGCGGCAGGAGCGTGGCTTCCTCCGGACGAGTACTGAGCACCCAGCTGATGTGGGCGGCATCGGCATCATCTAGTCCCGCAAGCAGTGCCAAGCGCAGCATTTCGTCATGTAACAGCAGATCCGCGGTGTCAAGTAGTAGGACCGGCGTCGAGAGCGCGCGCAGCGAAGTCAACAGGTCGTCTACTGACATCGCCGGTGTGCTGCCAGTCAGCCAGGAAGCCGACACCAGAACGGGCGTCAAACCGTCATCGCGTAAGCGGTTGTGCAGCGCCCACAACAGAGTGGTCTTGCCGTGCCCTGCCGGTCCGACGATGATCGTGCGCGTCGCGGCATCGCGATTAGCCTGAAGCTGCGCCACGAGGTCATCCTCGATGTCGCGGCGGACGTACAGTGTTGTGTCTGGGTTGTCCGCGGCGATCGTCAACGTCGCCGTGATGTCGTTGACGAAATATTCCGACAGCGATAGCAGTCGTGCGGCCCCGCGCCGGCCATCGCCAGTGCTGCCGAAGTCGGCAACATCGCACGCCGTGCCCAGGGCGCTCAAATCGCGGGCCAGCGTCGCCGCGGTGTATGACGCGCGTGCATCTCGGTCGGCGTTCTTGCTGCGCTCCACCAGGGTGATCATGTTCTGCGCCAGTCGGCTCCTGTCGGCACGGTCAGGAAGGCACTGCTCGATCCGCTCCGTGAGCTCGTTGCCATCGGGAACGACGTGCACGCTCAAATGTTGCAGAAAAGGCAGGATCGCATCGGAATCGGCGGAAACACCGAGCTTTTCGATGATCGCTGCGGTGTCCGCGTGCACCGCCGCCGATCCATCACCGCCGAGCAGTTCGGTCATATTGCGCGCACGCTTGGCGTTGTCGATGACCAGGTTCAGGGCGTCCGCGCGGCGCGCGGAAGCCAATTGCAGGGTCGTTCGGTTCCGCACAGGCGGAGTGAGGCTGGCCCATTGAGCCCAGAAGTCGGGCAGCACACCCTCGCGGAACAGCCCGTTGATGGTCCATGAGGCTGCCGGGGCGCTCTGCTTGACCTCAACGAGAACAATGGCGCCGTCGGAATGAACGAGAGCGACGTCATCGACGATCAGTGTGAGGATGTCTGGGTGGCGATTGAGGCGCAGTGCCTTTTTCTCCCATAGCACCTCGCGCAGCGGTTGCTCCCCGACACCGATGAGCATCCTGGCCAAGTGCAGGGCAACGTACTGATCCTGGAAGCGATAGCCTGCTGCGCCCGATCGTCCGCCCGATCGGCCCGGATGCGCACCAGCCCAGGCGATGGCGGGGTTGGTCTCCGGCTCGCTGGCGTCGCGTGCGATGTCAGCGCCCACGGGGTCATTAAACAGCTAAATCCCAAGTGGTGGCACTACTCCGGCCGCGCATTCGCAATCGAGCCGCTCAGCACAGGCGTCGTACCCGGCTTCGGGTCGAGATGCCGCCCGCAGGTTGATTCAAGCCCGACGATGCCGAGGAAACCGCCGACCTCGCCCAGACGACGGGCCGCCTTCTCAGCCAACATGCTCCTTCAGGCAACACGACTGACGATAATGCTCCACGGGATGAACGACCACGGCCAGCGACGGGCCGCGATCGACTCAGCGAAAAGGAGGATGGGTGCCGGCGACACTGGACACGGGCAACATGAAAGTGACGCGGTGGGTCATCCACGAGATCCCGAAGGCGATCCGCGATCGCGACAACGTCAGACCGAAACTTAGCGAAATCGTGTCGCCCTACGACGCAGAGGTCGCACGTTTCTTCGAACGCAAGATCAGTGAAAGCCTCAGCAAATCCAAGCACGCGATCCAGCCCGCCGACGACGAGCGCCGCGTCCCCATCCTGATTGCAGAA
This sequence comes from Mycolicibacterium sp. P9-64, assembly GCF_008329605.1. Classification (GTDB taxonomy): domain Bacteria; phylum Actinomycetota; class Actinomycetes; order Mycobacteriales; family Mycobacteriaceae; genus Mycobacterium. The sequence goes on along the minus strand of NZ_NPKO01000002.1, from coordinate 512,419 downwards.
CAATTGGCCGATCCCAAGGACGGGCTTCTCGACGCGTCGACATCCCTGGCCGGGCACTTGTTCGCCGCACAATCCGGCGCGATGTCTCCGGGGCTGCTCGTAGTCATGGAGGGCACCTACCGGAGTGCGGCGCCGTTCCTCGCAGTCCTGAAACTGGAGAAGGAGGAGGGTGCCCGCGCAGCCACGACCGAGATCGACGGCCGGTCCACCTTCTCGGTCGAATACATGAAGGATCTCTTCCTCACTGGCCGCACCCGCGTGTTCAAGGTGTCGGTGTTCATGGTCGGTGATGCCGACCCGCCAAAGCTTCGCGGCTGGATCAGCGATCCGCAGTCCCGGGGCATCGCAGTTGCCGACTTCTTTCTGGATGTTTTCCTCGGCTGCGCACTGGTTGACGACCCGAGAATCACCACGCGCCAATTCCACACAGAAGCAGAGAGTTTCATCAACAATCGCGTCGCGGATCCGGCAACCAAGATGCGCTATGAAACCGCCTTGGTCGCCGAGCTGCAGGGAAACTCCACCGAGATCAACATCCGATCGTTCGCTGCCCGCCACCTCGACCTGCACGACCGCGCTCCCTTCGAGAAGGCGGTCACCACCGCGGGGGTCGCGCGGAGTTTCGTCAAAGACACCAGTCAGACCAAACTGGCCCGGGTCCAGTACGAGTTCATGCAGGGTGTCAAGGTCAGCTATCCCGCTGACACTCCCGACGATGTCGTAAGCGTCAGCGGGCGCGCCGACGGCCGAACCGAATTACAGGTCGTCGATAACCTGAAGAAGCTCAACAGCCGCGGATGAGCGCCATCGCTGAAGCACGCCAACGGTTCAAAGAGGAGCGCCCGCAGTTCGTGCTCGTCGCACAGCGCGTCGAGGCAGAGATCCGGTCGCTGGTGGGCTCGCATGGGCTGGACTGCCAGGTCAACGGCCGAGCCAAGGATGTTGCCAGCTTCGCCAGCAAATGCCTGCTACGGGGATACGCCGACCCGTGGAATCAGGTCACCGACAAGGTCGGTGTGCGCGTCATCGTCAGCGACCCGAGCAACATCGACGCCGTTGTGAGTCTGTTGTCGGAGCGCTATGAAACAGTGCGGGTCGAGAACAAAAACGAGGAATTGCGCGAGCACGAGCGAATCGGCTACGGCGGCGTCCACGTGCAGATCCGGGTGAATGCCGACGCCGACACCGTCGGTGGCGAGTGCGAGATTCAGGTCAGAACCGCAGCGCAGAACGTGTGGTCGGAGATGTCGCACAAGCTGCTGTACAAACCGGGCGTCGAGCCTGATCCTGAAACACAGCGTGCGCTGCTGCGTCTTGCTGTGCTCATGGAGATTTTCGATGAGGAGGTGACACGTCGTGTGAAGCTCATCGTGTCCAGCGCCGGATACCCCGTCCATGAACTGATTAATGCTGCCCAGGCACAGTTTTACCGGTTCGCCGACGTCAAGTATGACCGCGCGCTCAGCATGTTCATCCTGTCCGAGATTGCCGAAACGCTACCCAGCGATCTCTCCCCTGGGTACGACACACGGCTTCAGGCCTTCGCCGACGAGCATGAGGTTAAGCTCGCCGGCATCTTCGACCGCTACCGCGACAGCGATAGTTCACAGCTGGTGCATCAGCCCGAAGCCGTTATCATCTTCGAGCGGCTAGAAGCCGACCGCCACACGCTTCGCGCGGCCTGGGACGAACGTCTGCCCTCCGATGAACTGGACATCCTTGAAGCCATTTGGGGCGGCTAATACGCGATGGTGAGCCTTCCCGCCTTGTCTAGATGCTGCGGTGAGGCGCTAGAGATGGCGGTCTCCCGTGAAAGGTGGTCCGCTTCGGTGGCAGCCAAATCCATAGTAAGGCAACAACTGTGACAACGGATGAGCGTGTGCGCTCTGAAGAGTACGGAATGTGCTACGCCTCGAAAAACGTCTACGTCGTCGAGCGCGCGCGCAGCGTGGCTGAGGCAAGGTGGAATGAGCTACCAGTCGAGTTACTGCCTGTCGGCGTGATGCTGCAGGCCAATGAGGAAACCCTAAAGCGAAGCAGCATCGACGCGGTCACCAGCGGCGCCGAGCCCATCCGCGAGGGGTACGTAACCAAACTCTGGCGTGACGAGAACGGCGACCTGCACATCGTCGACGGGCACCATCGCGTGGCGATGTACTACGCACTTGGCAGACCGCTACCGGTGCGGATCATGGACGGTATCGGTGCGATGTGATCGCACCGTCATTGGTGCTCGGCCGGTCCCGCCGGGTGCTGCGACGCCCTCATCGGACAGGAGACGGTGCACCTGCCACGGACTCCCGCTGTCCCCTACGGTGTGCGCGAGCGATGGCCCGCCATTCGGCGAGCGGCTTCAGCTGTGGTTCGCATATCACGACCACTGACGCCGCTTGAATGTTCAAACCCACACCGCCCGCGGCGATCTGGACGACCAGTACGGCGCCCTTCTCGGCTGCGGCGCTTCGGTGAAGCCCCGCGTCTCCCGGACCGATCTCGTGCGCCGACACCCCGTCCGGCTACCCGGGCCCCGAAGGTGGGGGCGGTGACGGGCGCGTGGATCAGGTGTGCCAGCGGCGTCGCTTGCATGTCGACGCACGGTGGGGCTCGGCGAATACACGCGGAGCACATCTTTCCCGTGCTCACTCCCGGTCCGGTCCCCCGATACCGTCGTGGAAGCGCGTCGTTTCCGTAAGCGGCTCGCGGCCCACGACGATCGTGTTGATCACGGCGTCGGGGTCGGCGTAGCCGAACGAGACGCCCAGGAGCAGCTTCCCGTCGGTCACACCGAGGATCTGACGCACGGCGTCGGAGTAGAAGCTCAGCTGCGCCTGAGGGCAGCTGGCCACGCCGTAGGCGGCCATCGCCAGCAGCAACGTCTGCGCATACATTCCCACGTCCGCGGTCAGCCGGGGGTCGCCAGAATCGGGGGCGTAGAGCAACGCAACGTGGGGCGCGCCATAGAAATTCAGACTTCTGGTGTTGTACTCGGCGAGCAGGTCGGCGTCGCTGCGCCCGATGCCGAGAGCGCCGTACATCGCAGCACCCCATGCCGCTCGCCGGCGATGGTGCTCGCCCGAGTAGATGTCGTCGCTGTACGGAAAGTCGACGGTCCGCCGCCCGGCCGCATCGGCGACGATCAGGGCCGCGGCGAGTTCATCGCGTGCTGCCCCGCTGAGCACCTCGGCCCGCCAGGGCTGCGCGTTCGAGTTCGACGGCGCGGCGCCAGCCAAACTGAAGACGGCGCGGATGGTCCCGTCCGGAACGGGGGTGGGGAGAAACGCCCGGGTTGCGCGGCGGCCACGGATGAGTTCTTCCGCCGCCTGGACAAGCTCACCGGTCACCGCGTCCACAGCCATCCCCTTAGGTATACGGATACGTTTACAGTCTCACGGTATCGGATCGCCCGTGCTATGTATACGCTGGCGTGTACACCACTAGATCGCGCAAGGATGCCCAACTCCGTTGGGTCGAGCCGACAGACGCTAACCGCGTTCGCGGCGAACGAGATTGGCCGCGAGCCGTCCGCGCCCGCCGCACCAACCGGTCAGAAGGGCAGCCGCCAGACCGCGGCCGGGCGCACTCTGCGCCGGCTCCGGACGAGTGGGCGGGCACCACAGACCGAGGCGTCCGCAGGGCGGCGCCGCTCGCCGACTCCGGCTGACTTTCGAGGGCGCCGTCGTCCTGCGCGTCGAGCAGAAGCAACACGTCAGTGGCCCCTCACACCGGCCCCGTGCCACTGTCGGGCGACGTCGTTCACGCCGGACCTGGCACTGGAAGCTGACTTGACGGGCGGAGCCCACTCCTCCTGGCAGGCAACGCATTTCGCGGGGAGGTTAGGCGACCGCGTCGTCGACTTCGATGAGGATCTTGCCGACGACGCCGTCCTCGACGGCCGCGTGTGCTTGCGGGGTGTGCGCCAGCGCAAAGCGCGTGATCGGCAAACCTGCGTCCTGTCCCACCTCCAGCACCCGCTCGGTGAGCGCGGCGGTGATGTCCTCGGCAGCGGCGTCGAGGGCTGTCTGGCCCATCGTGTAGACGAGCACGAATTGGAACCGGACGTTGGCCGCAGTCCAGTTCGGCGTGATCGGCAGCGACGCGTCGGTGCCGCCGTCGTTGGCGTACACCGACACCACCGCCCGATCGGCCACCACAGCCGACAGCAGTTCAGCGTTTCGGACGACGCCCACCTCCACGACGACGTCGACACCGTCGGCGGCGTTTCCCCGGATGGTCTCGGCGGCACCGTCGAATCGGTAGTTGACCGTGTGGTGTGCACCGGCAGCCGCCGCGAGCGCCGCCTTCTCCAGTGAGGAGACCGTGGTGATGACGGTGGCCCCGGCCCAACGGGCCAGCTGGATCGCGGCGTGCCCGACCGCGCCGGCACCGCCCGCGACGAGGACGGTCTTCCCGTCGAGTGCGCCCGGGCCCAGCCGCGACGGGCCGTCCTCGTGAACCGTGAGTGCGCGGTGGGCGGTCATGGCCGGCACCCCGAGTGAGGCGCCGACGTCGAATGAGGCGACATCGGGTAGCGGCACGGCGCGCTCCGCGGGGATCACCGTGTACTGCTGTGCGGTCCCGGTGGGACGACCGAAGACGGCCATGTAGACCCAGACCCGTTGACCGACCGACAGGTGGTGCACCCCGTCACCGATAGCATCGACGACGCCGGCCCCATCCTGGTTGGGTGTCACCTCGGGAAAGGGCATGGCGGTGTTGAAGATTCCCGCTTGCCGGCGTTTGGCGTCCGAGGGGTTCACCCCCGACACGGCGACGCGGACGCGCACTTCGCCGGGCCCCGGTGCGGGCAGTGGGCGCTCGACGAGTTCGAGGACCGACGGGGGGCCCAGGCGTGTGTAGACGACCGATTTCATTTCTGCCGGAACGCTTTCTGTCGAGATGGTGATCGGAGGGCGCAGACGGTGACGGTTGCTCGCCGCATGACGCGGGGGCGCGCCGTGGCGTACCGGCTAGGTGACCGTCGGTGCGCTGCGGGCGACCACGACTTCGGCCCATCGGATCGACGCTTCGTCGATCAGTACGCCGTCGAGTGTGGCGGCACCCTTGCCTTGTTCTTGGGCCTGCGACATCGCCGCCAAGGTCCTGTGCGCGCGTTCCACTTCGTCCGCGTTGGGGGTGAACGCGTCGTTGACCGTGTTCACTTGGCCGGGGTGAATGACCCACTTGCCGCTGTAGCCCAGCGCGCGGCCCGCGGCGGCGCTGCGGCCAAGGCCGTCGAGGTCGGCGACGTTGCCGAACACCAGGTCGAGCGCGTCGATGCCCAACGAGCTGGCAGCCAGGGACAGGAGACTGCGGGGAACCGCCAGCGCGCTTTCGTCGGAAGAGAATCCCGACGCGGCAACGAAGTCCCCGGAGCCGAACAGCAGCGCCGCCACCCGTGGGCTGGCTTGGGCGAAGTCGCGGCAATCCAGTAGTCCCCGCGGGCTTTCCACGGCCAGATGCAGGGTGGGTCCAGGATTTCCGGACAGCGCGGCATCCACGGTGCGTACGTCATCGGAAGTCTCCACCTTCGGGACCACCACGGCGTGAATCGGCAGGCGGTTGACGACGTTCACGTCGTCGGCGAACTCGGCTGAGTTGACGCTGTTGATCCGGACGCAGATTTCCTTTCCGCCGAAGTCGATCTCGGCGAGCGCCTCTTCCAGTACTGCCCGCGCTTGGGACTTCTTGTCCAGGGTCACAGCGTCTTCCAGGTCGAAGATGACGCAGTCGGCGTTGGATGCAGCCGCTTTGCGGGCCATCCGCAGTTCGGTTGCGGGAAATACCAGCAGCGAGCGGCGGCGACGGCGATCGGGCACCGAGGTCACGGCAGACCCTGCCATGACCGCCGCTTGAGCAACACGACGCGTTCGGCCTCGACGACGACGGTGCCGTCCGGTTTCTGCGCTGTCATGCGGTAGCGCAGCACGCCGCAGTGCGGGTTGCCTTCGGCGTCGACCAGCGACAACACCTCGCTGCGCGCCCGGATGGAGTCACCATGAAACATCGGCGACTTGATCTTGACGTTGTCATAGCCGAGATCGGCGATGGCGTTTTCGGACATGTCTTCTGAGGTGAGGCCGAAGGCGATGGAGACCGTCGCCCAGCCGTTGATGGGGCGCCGCTGGACGAAGACCCCTTCTGGCTGCTGGCCGAGGGCCTGGTCGTCGACGTGGCCGGCGGCGGTGTTCATCGACAGCAGGGTCAGCAGGTAGTTGTCCAGCTCGGTGAGTGTCCGGCCGCGGTGGTGCTCCAAGACTTGACCGACGCTGAAGTCTTCGAAGTATCCGAAGTCCGCCGTCCTGGCCCGCGACGGCGGGACGTGCGCCTCGGTCAGCGGTGGGCGCGTGACCGACTCGATGCTCGCCGCGGTGGCGTTGCCGGCTCCCGACGTCGGCGCGGTGGCTTCCGCCGGAAGCTTGTCGGGATCGAGGATGCGGACGAAATTGCGTCGCTCGCAATCCATGACGAGTTCGTCGTGTTGGTTGAAGGCCCGACATTTCCAGTGCACGATCCCCCACCCGGGCCGGGACTTGGTGGGCCGCCGGTCGAGGACTTCGGTCTCGCTGTAAATGGTGTCACCGGCGTAGGTCTCGCGGTGCACCTTCAAGTCGTCGACGCCGAGGAAGGGGCCGCCGAGTTCGGTGAGGTCTTCCACGGCCAGGCCCATGAACGTGCACGCCACCCACAACGGGTGTACGACCATGCCGGGATGTCCCATGGCCTTGGCGTATTCGGCGTTGAAGTACAGCGGATTGAGCTGGGTGGTCAGGTTGCTGAACCAGACCGCGTCGAAATCGGTCATCGTCCGACCCCAGTGGTGACGGAAGGATCGGCCCGGTTCGAATTCTTCGTAGTAGTGCCCGCGCTTGACGGCCTGTTGAACGGTGTTCATGTGTGATGCCTCTCTGTGAGCCGGTGGGGATGTGCCTCCCCCGTCGGCCGCGACCTGCCTGGCTCGGGCCGGAAAACTGCCGTCGTGTCCGTTCCGACACCGGTGTGCCAAGCGGGCCCGGGGATCGCGGTCGGGCCGATCGTCGGTCGTACCTATGTGTGCTGCGGCGACGCGCACGCTGTTATCGCCGCCCGCTCGGGCCGATCAGTCGACTTTGACGATCCCCTTGTCGACGTAGGAACCGATGACGTCCTCGGCCAGGCCTGCTTCCAGCAGGACAGAGCGGGTGTGCTCGCCCCACCGGGGACCCCTGGTGGGATGTGTTTCCCACCCCTGCGACGAGATCGCCGCGCTGGCCATCTCGATGCGACCGAACTCCGGGTGGTCAACGGTCACGATGGCTTCGGGATGCTTGGTCCGATATTCGTCCAACCCCTCGGCGAAGGAGCGCACGATCTCCATCGGGACCCGTCCGTCCAGGGCGGTGCGAATGTCGTCTCGGGTGAACTTCTCGAACGCGTCGTTGAGCAACTCCACCAGTTCCTTCTTGTTCTCGCGGCGATCAGTGAAGGTGGCGAAGCGCGGGTCGTCGGCGAGGCCGGGCACCTGCAATGCCTCACACAGGTTGCGCCAGAACTGCTGGGTCATGCAGGTCACCATGACGTGACCGTCGGCCAGCTTGAAGACTTGGCACGGAACGATCGAGGGGTGCGAGGAGTCGGCCAGCCGGTCCGGTTCGTACCCGTGGGTGAGGTACCAGGTACTCAAGTACATCCATTGGGTCATGGCGGTGTTCAACATCGACGACTCGGCGTCGTAGCCGACACCGGTCCGCCGGGCGTGATGGATAGCGGTGAGCAGGCCGAACGCGGAGACATAGGACGTCGAGGTGTCGACCCACGGGGTGGCGGATCGACGTGGTTTCTCCCCCTCTTCGGCGTTGAGGTCCATCTGTCCGCCAGCTGCCTGGACGAGGTAGTCGTAGGCGGGCCGGGCGGAGTCGGGTCCGTTACGTCCCCAGCCGGTGAGCAGGAACGCCACGATCCCCGGGTTGGACGCTTTGAGCGACTCGTAGGTCAGGCCGAGCTTCTCCGCGGCGCGGGGCCGAATGTTGGTGAACACCGCGTCGGCCTTGGCGGCCAACGCGCCCAGAATCTCTTGTCCCTCCGGTGTTTTCAGGTCGATGGCCACACTTCGCGCACCGCGGTTGACCGACTGGAAGAACAGGCTGTCGTCGCCGGACTGATACGGGGGCACGTAGCGGCCGCTGTCACCCAACGTGGTGTTCTCGATCTTGATGACGTCGGCACCGAGGTCGGCGAACAGTTGTGTGGTGAGCGGTCCTGCACCGTATTCCGACACGGACAGGATCCGAATGTCCGACAGCGGTCCGTTATTCATCGTGAAATCCCTTCGGTTGATGGGCTGAGCGGGTCCTCGGCCAACCCATAGATCTCCACAGCGGCCGCGGCGCTGACATAGCCGTCGGCGACGTCAGCCAGTACCGCCTGTGGCGGTCGTGATCGGGGCGTGCCGACGCCGCCACCGCCGGCGCTGGTCACGGTGACCAATGTGTCCGCCGGCCACTGCGTGGGAGGGTTCTTGGTCGGTAGAGCTTCGACGTCGCCGTGCAGCTCCACGCTCGCGTCGGCGACGGCACCCGGACGCCCTCCTGCGGCGCCTTCTGGTGCATACCGTCCGCGGTCCATGGCAATGGTGACCAGGGTGTCTTGCGACAGCCTGAAGGTGCGTCGCACAGCGCACCCGCCGCGGAACTGACCGGCTCCCCCCGTGTCGGGCACGATTTCGTGGCTCTCGATGCGCAGGGGAAAGCGAAGCTCCAGACCTTCGGCGCTGGTGGTTCCGGCGTTGCCCAACCCGCTGCGCATGGCGTTGATGCCGTCGCATTGGGCCGAGGCGCCTCCGGCGGCTCCGTTGACCTCTCCGATGATGAATTGGCGGGCGTCGTCGTATCGCTCGTCGACACCCGAAAGCGACACCACGCAGGAACTGCCGTTGCCGAAGGCGAGTTCAGAACCTCCGAGTGCCTTGTTCAGAGCGCCCCACACCACGTCGACCACTCGAGCGCCTACCTCGGTGCTGCCGACGATGGTCGCCGCCGGGTAGGCGGCGTTGACCGCCGACGCGGCGGGTGCTTTTACCTCGACGGGGGCGTAGGTTCCGGAATTGGAGGGGGTGTCGGCGTCGACGAAGGACTTCAGCGCGAAGTACACCCCGGCCGCGGTCACCGACCAGGGCGCGTTGAGACCGGTCTTGGATTGGGGGCTGGTGCCCTCGAAGTCCACGGTGACCGATCCGTCGTGCGCGGTTAGGGCGCAGTGCAATCGGATGTCCTCACCACCGATCCCGTCGAGGTCGAGGTAGTCGGTGAATTCGTAGGTGCCGTTGGGGATTCGTGTCAGCGCCGTGCGCATCAACGTCGCCGAATTCTCCAGGAACCTCTCGATGATGGCTTCTAGTTTGTCGACCCCGTAGCGGGTCGCCACCTCCAGCAGTCGCCGCTCACCCATGTCGCAGCCCGCGAGCTGGGCGTTGATGTCGCCGAATCGGTCACTGGGGCGGCGTAGGTTGAGTTCCAGGATGTGGTGCAGGGTGCGGTTGTAGACGCCGGCTTCGTAGAGGTACACCGGTCCGAAACGCAGTCCCTCGGCGTGGATGTCGCCCATTGCGGCGTTGAAGCTGCCTGGCGTTGACCCCCCGACGTCGAGCCAGTGACCGCGCACGGCGCTGAACCCGATCAACCGAGTGTCGACGAAGACCGGCTTGGCCATGAGCACGTCGGGCAGGTGGTTGCTGCCCCGGTAGGGATCGTTGTGCAAGATGACGTCCCCGGGCTGAAATTCGCACCCCTCGTCGATCATGCTCTGCACCGTCAAGGGGATGGTGGCCAGCATGCCCGGAATGTCGCCTGGCCCTTGGGCGATCAAGCGGCCGTGCTTGTCGAGTAACGCGCAGGCCATGTCTCCTGCCTCTTTCCACAGGGGGGAGTAGGCGGCCCGCATGACCAGGCCCTTCATCTGCAGTGTGGCGTGAATCAGTGCGCTCTGCACGACCTGCTCGGTGATGGCATCAGCGGCATCAGACATTTCCCGACCTCTTCCATGCGTGGCGTCCGATGATCAGCGACTTGGTCGTTTCGTCGGTGACGGCGACGTATCCCGGTGGCACCACGGTGGTGGCATCACTTTGTTCGACGATCGCCGGTCCCGTGACGACGGTCGACGAACTGAGGGTGCTGCGGTCCACGATCACGGTGTCCATCCACCCGAGGTCGTGGAAGAACACACGACGCTGCCGGTGGCCCGTGTCGTCGCCGGCGCGCCCGGCCACTGTCCAGTCCGCGCGGACGGCCTCGCGGTGCATCCTGCCGATGGCGTGCACACGGGCGTTGACCAGTTCGACGGCGTGCCCGGTGCGCATGTAGCCGTACTTGCGCATGTACTCGGCTTCGAAGTTGTGCGCGGTCTTTTCCAGCGAGTCGGTGTAGGGCACGGTCAGGGTTTCGAGCTGCCCGACGTAACGGGCGTCGACTTCCTCGCGGATCTCGCAATCAGTGGCTGCCACACCTCCGGAGCGCAGGTCGTCCTCCGCGCGCGCGCTCAGCACGTCCAAGGCGCCACGCACTGATCCATCGGTGACCGGCCCGGATCCGGCGAGTGTCTGCACGTAGGTGTGGGTCAGGTCCGCGACGGTCAGCCCCAGGGCGGAAAAGCATCCGGCGGTGGGCGGAATGACGACCCACGGGATGCCCAGCGATTCGGCCATGGCTACCGCGTGCATGCCCCCGGCCCCGCCGAATGCGCACAGCGCAAAGTCTTGGGGCTCATGTCCGCGGCGGATCGACACCGTGGCGATGGCGTCGGACATTGTGTGATTGACGATCGCGACGATGGCGTCCGCTGCCTGCACGGCGTCCATCCCGAGCTGGGCCCCGATGCGCCCGCAGGCCGCTTCGGCGAGGTCGCGTCGTAGCTGAATCTCGTCGCCGAGCAGGCCGTCAGGGGGCAGATATCCCAAGACGATGTCGGCGTCGGACACGGTGGCGTCCTGGCCGCCGTGCCCGTAGCAGGCTGGCCCAGGTGTGGATCCCGCGCTGTCGGGTCCGATGCGAAGCCCGCCGGAGGCGTCGATCCAGGCGATGCTTCCCCCGCCGGCTCCCACCGTCTCCAGGTCGAGCATCGGAACTTTGACCGGTCGGAACGCGATTTCTCCGGCGGTGGTTACTTCGACCACGCCGTCGGAGATCAACGCCACGTCGAGGCTGGTGCCCCCCATGTCGGCGGTGATGATGCGATCCAGACCGAGCAGCCGGCCCAGGTGTGCACCGCCTGCCACCCCGGCGGCCGGCCCCGAGATGAGGGTGTGCACGGGGTAGCGTCGGGTGTGATCGATGCGGGCCATGCCGCCGTTGGATTGCATGACATGCCACTGCATTCCGGAGTGCGCCCGCGCCTGGGCCGTTCGCTCGCCGAGGGCGACGAGGTAGCGACTCATCAAGGGTTGCAGGAACGCGTTGGCCGCCGTCGTGCTGGCCCGCTCGAATTCCCCGGCCTCGGGGAGCACGTCTGACGACAACGAGATCGCCACGTCGTCGAGGATCTCGGTGAGTATTTCCCCGGCGCGGCGTTCGTGCGCCGAGTTGGCGTAGGAGTGCAGGAAGCAGACCGCGATCGCTTCGACGCCCGCCCCCTTGAACTGGTAGGCCAGGGCACGCAGTTCGTCTTCGTCGATGGCAGTGAGCACCTCACCGGAGGCGTCGAGTCGTTCGGTTACCTCGAACCGCAGGCGCCGCGGGATGAGCGGAGGTGGCATCGGCGAGCGATAGTCGTAGAGCAGGGCGGCCGGGCGGGAGAGTCGACCGATCTCGATGGCGTCGCGGAAACCACGTGTGGTGAGCAGGGCAGTCTTGGGGCCGCGGGCTTCGATGACGGCGTTGGTGGCGACGGTCGTCGCGTGGGCCAGGAAGCCCACCTCGGCCCAGTCCCGTTGTGCCATAAGGGCTTCGAGCGCGCGTGTAACGCCGATGCTGGGATCGTCTCGCGTCGAGGGCACCTTGCAGGTCACGATGTGGCCCGTCGACTCGTCGACCATCAAGCCATCGGTGAAGGTGCCCCCGACGTCGATACCGATCTTCAGCATGGTGATCTCCTCTGTGCTCGGACACGCCGTCCGGTCACGGAAAGGTGCGTGTGCGGTTGATCGGGGCCGTCGGCCACGATCAGACCTGGTCCGGCCGCGCCGCCAGGTGCCACGACAGCGCTGTGCCGCCAGTGGGTATCGGCGCGGTCGCGATGCGGACGGGGCTGGCGCTGACCCCCGGCCCCGCCACGTGCGGCACGCACCTGGGCTACTTGGCGAAGGTGGACGGGGGCAGAAACTCGTACACCCCGCGGGTGAAGGTCGTCAGGTGCGGCTTGAGGCTCTGCGTGCGGGGAGTCACCGCAAGGGAGGTGAACTGTTCTTCCTTCACCACGTTCACGTCGCGCATCCCGAACAACGCCAGGAAGCGGACCCCGTCGCCGTCGACCAACCGGTAGCGCTGTCCCCAGAGGATTCCGTCGATGGCGGCGCGCTCAGGAAAGTGCTCGTCGTTGTACCACGCGTGGTACTCGGCTTCGGCCGCAGGCACCACGTCCGTGCCGACCACGACCAGGCCCCGTCCAAGGTCAAAGCTGCTCATTGTTCGACTTCTTTCTCTTAGCGCGGCGCCGCTGCGGCGGAACTGCTCCGGGTGACGGTGTTCGAGGTGTTGCCGCTGCCAGGAGGGCGCTGGGTGGGTGATTCCTGGCCTGCTGCAGTGCCATCCGTCACAGTCGCATAGGATCTGTTGTACACCGGATTGTGTGCACTTGCAAGGCACATTGCATGTAATACAGCATGGTCTGGGCATCGACTGTCCACCGTCCAACCCCCGTCAAGGAGGACCTCCGTGATCGTTCCGTTCAGCGTCGCCGACTTCATCGACCGCGCCGTGCAGGTCTATGGCCAGCGGGTCGGTGTCATCGACGAGCCCGACCAGCCGGCAACGTCCTTGGGCGATCTGACCTACGCGAGGTTCGGCGAGCTGGTCCGGCGCCAGGCCGCCCACCTCGACGCGCTTGGGGTGGGCCCAGGTGATCGCGTCGCCGTGGTCAGCCACAACAGCGCGCGCCTGCTTACCTCGTTCTTCGGCGTCTCCGGATTCGGCCGGGTGCTCGTGCCGGTGAACTTCCGGCTCCGCGCCGACGAGGTGCAGTACATCGTGGCGCATTCCGGCGCCGACGTGCTCTACGTCGACCCTGAACTCGACGACGCGCTCAAGGGCGTGACGGCCAAGCACCGCTTCGTCCTGGGCGATGACGGCGACCTCTTCGGGCCACCCCTGGGCGGGGTGAGCCATGCCGAGCCCGTGCCATGGGAGCACGACGAGAACGCGACGGCCACCATCAACTACACCTCGGGCACCACCGGCCGACCCAAGGGAGTGCAGATCACTCACCGCAGCATCTGGGCCAACGCGGTCACGTTCGCACTGCACGCGGGGGTCACCGACCGCGACGTCTACTTGCACACCCTGCCGATGTTTCACGCCAACGGTTGGGGAATGCCGTTCGCGATGACCGGCATGGGCGCCCAACACATCGTTCTCCGCAAGATCGACGGCGCCGAGATTCTGCGTCGAGTCGACAAGCATGGGGTCACCGTCATGTGCGCCGCGCCCACCGTGGCAGCAGCGGTACTCGAGGCGGCCCAACGGTGGGAGGGTGAGATCCCCGGCCGCAATCGGGTACGCATCATCATGGCCGGCGCCCCGCCGCCCACCAAGACCGTCGCTCGCGTCGAGGACGAACTCGGCTGGAAGTTCGTCCAAATCTATGGACTCACCGAGACCAGCCCGCTGCTCACGATCAACCGCACACGCGCGGAATGGGATGGCCTGTCCTCACAGGAACGCGCCGAAAAGCTGACCCGCGCCGGCGCTCCGGCACTGGGGGTGACCCTCAAGATCCAGGCACCTGAGGACGACGACGACGGTCACGGCACCGGAGAGGTGCTCGCCCGGTCGAACGTGTGTCTGGAAGGCTACTGGGAGCAACCCGAGGAGACCGAGCGCGCGCTGCGCGAGGGCTGGTTTCACACCGGCGACGGTGGCGTCATCGGCGACGACGGCTACCTGACGATCTCCGACCGCAAGAAGGACGTCATCATCACCGGAGGGGAGAACGTCTCCTCCATCGAAGTCGAGGACGTCATCTTCTCCCATCCCGCCGTCGCCGAAGTCGCCGTCATCGGCGTGCCGCACGAGAAGTGGGGTGAAACCATCTGCGCCCTGGTCGTTCTCGCCGCGGGAGAGGACGTCTCCGAGGCCGACCTGATCGCCTGGTGCAAAGACAGGGCGGCCGGATACAAAGCCCCCACGTCGGTGCAGTTCCGCGACGCATTAGCCCGGACGGCGACGGGCAAGCTGCAGAAGTTCAAGCTGCGGGAACCCTTTTGGGCAGGCCAGAAGCGCCAGGTCAATTAGCGCTGCACCAGCGCCCACTGCTCGCCGGTGTCAGCGCAGCGCATCCCGCAGGGACAAGCCTGCCGACTGGTAGTTGTTCAGCAGCGCAGTCACGTGCTTGGTCGTCCGAAGCAGGTGGGTCTTCACGGTAGCTTCCACGCCGCGACCGTCGCCGGCCTCGGCCAGCGCCGTCAGCTTCACGTGGTCGTGTCCGGCCTTCGCGCGGAGTCCGTTGTCCGCAGCGGCGAAGCGCACGTAGGGCTCGGACTGCGCACGCAGCGTCCGCACCATGCCCTCCAAGCGGGGCCGGCGACCGCTCTCGAAGAGAGCGCGGTGAAAGTCCTCGTGCCGGGCCACCCAATCGCCCAGATCGTGGACGGCGTCGAGGGCTCGGGCGGCGTCGCGCAACCGCTCCAGGTAGGCAGGTGTCGGGTCCTCGCACGCGATGCGCGCGGACAACGACTCCAGCGGAGTGCGGATCTCGTAAATCTCCAGCAATTCCTGCAGCGAGGGCTGGAAGACGTGCGCCGACTTGTTCTCGTCCTTGACGAGCAGACCCTCGGTGACCAGGCGTGCCAGGGCTTCGCGCACCGGCGTGCGGCTGACCCCGAGTCGCTGGGCGATCTCCTGCTCCCGCACCGGGTGCCCGCCCCGAAGGTGGCCCATGAGAATCTCATCGCGCAGAGTGGCGACGACTTGCTCGGTGGTTCTACGCGCCGAGCCGGTATCGGTCACTGAAGTCACGGCTCATCTCTACACCAAATTGTGTACATTTGCAAGCCGAATTGCATGTAACTTCTTGTGTCTGTTGCGTGCTGACCTCCAGGTCGGCGCCGTCGCGGCGACCTCTCCCGGGTGCACGGCGGCACCGTCGCCGACCCCCCTCCTTCCGGCCGGTCGACTGCGTCCAGTGCAGACACGTCGAGGGTGACCGCGGGGTGCGGCCCAGCCCCTAGGCGATTACCCCGTCGGGATACTCGACCCACACGTTTGAATCATGCATGGGGAGAACGTGGGTGGGGGCGTCTCGCGTGATGCGCTTGAGTCCCAGCATGGCCTCGGTCAGGTTGGTGATCCAGCCGGGTGGAAGTTGCAGATCCAGCCCAGGATTCTTCCGGTTGACGAGATCGCCGGTGATGACCGCCAGCCCGGAATCGAGTTCGACGTACACGATTTGATGCCCCGGTGAGTGTCCGCCGGTCCATACGACCGAGACGCCCGGTGCCAGCTCCTTGTCACCGTCGCGTTCCTCGACGAACTCGATTCTCTCGAACAGCGGGCCGACCAGCTTGGCGATGTCCACGCGATCGAAGCCCGCCGTCGTGGCCGCGTGCTCCAGCTCTCGACGCTGCACCGCGATCCGCGCGTTGGGCAGCTTGTCGATCAGTCCGGTGTGGTCGCGATGTAGATGGGTGGAGATGAACAAACCAACGTCCTCGGGGCGGAGATCGAATTTGGCCAGCTGGCCGGCGAAGCTCTGCTCCTCGCTGCGCTCGGCGAAGTTCGATCCCGGACTCGCATTCATCGCCGCGGCGTCTCGATAACTGGCGTCCACCACGATCGGCGTCTCTGAGCCAAGGATCAGATAGGACAAGCACGGCGCCTCGATGGGCGTGCCGGGATTCCAGCCGCGCACCAGGAAGCTGCTGTCCACGATGCCCGACCCCAGATCCAGCGGATGAATGGTCATCCCCATGTGCTTCTCCTTCGTCGTGGGGTCGGAACGCAGTCGCGCTGCCGAGTGGTTGCGAGCCGCCGCCGCACCCAACGGTCCTTGCTCGGCGGTAGGACCGCGCGACAGGGACTACGTGAGGACGTTGCGAGGCGGGACACGCCGGTCACCAAACACGCACGGCGACAGTGCTTGACGGCTGACCGGGGCTGCAGTGCCAAGGCACACCACCCCCGACGTCCAGCGCTTTGTTTCTACACCACATTGTGTGCAAACACCAAGTAGATTGCATGCCAAAAGAGGAATTTCCCTTCCCCCGAAGAGGTTGACGGCGACATGGACACTGCCAAGACTGCTCGGGCTGGCGTGGGGCTTCGCGGTGAGCGCGGCCCCATCCTGCTCGCGACGATGCTCTCGCTGGGCCTGGTCGCCATCGATTCGACCATCCTGGCGACCGCAGTGCGGTCGATCGTGACCGATCTCGGTGGGTTCACCCAGTTCCCGTGGCTATTCTCCATTTATCTGCTGGCTCAAGCCGTCACCGTCCCCCTCTACGCGAAGGTCTCCGACATGATCGGCCGAAAGCCGGTCATGCTCGTGGGCATCGGGCTCTTCCTCCTCGGGTCACTGCTGTGTGGGGTGTCCTGGAGCATGGGCTCCCTGATCGCCTTCCGTGCCATTCAAGGCATCGGCGCCGGCGCAGTTCAGCCGATGAGCATGACGATCGTCGCCGACATTTACACCCTCGAAGAGCGCGCGAAGGTCCAGGGCTACGTCGCGAGTGTGTGGGCGTTGTCGGCAGTCCTTGGCCCCACGCTCGGAGGGGCCTTCTCCGAGTACCTGTCCTGGCGCTGGATCTTCTTCGTCAACGTGCCGCTGGGGCTCGCCGCCGCCTGGATGTTGTGGCGTCGCTTCGACGAACGCGTCGAGCGTCGAGCGCACCACATCGACTACCTGGGCTCGTTCTTGCTCACCACCGGCGCCGTCGTGTTGCTCTTGGCGTTGCTGGAGGGCGGTGTTCGGTGGGCGTGGGCGTCGGGCACCACTATTGGGCTTCTCGCGGCGGGGGTGGTGCTGCTCATCGGCTTCGTCGTCGCCGAGCGCCGGGCCGTCGAACCGGTGCTGCCGCTGTGGGTGTTCCGCCACCGCGTGGTCGTCTCGGCCATCCTCGGCTCGCTCGTCGTCGGCGTGCTCCTCATGGGACTGTCGTCCTTCGTTCCGCTCTACGCCCAAAGCGTGCTGGGGCACAGCGCCCTGGTCTCCGGGCTGGCACTGGCGGCGATGACCTTGGGGTGGCCCATCGCCTCGACCTATGCGGGTCGGCTCTACCTCTCGATCGGCTTCCGGGCGACGATCCTCATCGGCGGCGCCGTCGGCTTCGCCGGGGCAGCGCTGCTGCTGCTGGTCAACCAGCGCAGCTCCATTTGGCACCTGGCCGGCCCGTGTTTCGTCATGGGGCTGGGATTCGCCCTCGTCGCCGTCCCGTCGATCATCGCCGCGCAAACGTCGGTGACGTGGGAGCACCGCGGCGTGGCGACCGGAACCATCCAATTCGCCCGGTCGGTCGGCGGGGCGGTCGGTGTGGCGGTGTTCGGGGCGATCGCCAACGGCGTGGTGGCCGCACGACTGGGCCACGCCGTCCCCGACCTCAAGGACATCAACCCCGACATCCTCGCTGCGGCAATCCGCCCCGTCTTCGTCGCGTCGGCAACCGTAGCCACCGCACTGCTGCTCGTCGGACTGCTGATGGTCAAGCGCGTCGAGCCGCCAGGCGTGTCCGCATCCGATGCCTAGGGCCACTGCGTTCGGCGATGTCGGCGGACATTCGTCACCACCACCGAGGGCGGCCCACACGGCGAGAATGGCTCACACGTGTGGGCGCGCCGTCAGCACGGTTCGCCTGACTGCTCCGCGGTCTGGTGTGAGAACGCCGACGGCGACGCAGCCGTGCGGGTCGAGTCGCGCTACTCGATCACCCCGTTGGGATATTCCACCGCGATGTTCGGGTCGTGTATCGGCAGGACGTGGGTGGCGTCGCGCTTGATGCGCTTCAACCCGCGCATGGTTTCGCCCAGGTCCGAGATCCATGCCGGCGGGATCTGAAATTCCAGTCCGGGATTCGTGCGGTACACCAGATCGCCGGTGATCACCGCTGTTCCGGAGTCGAGTTCGGCGTACACGACCTGATGACCGGGGGTGTGCCCGCCGGTCCACACCGCCTCGACGCCGGGAACCAGCTCCTTCCTGTCCTCGTCCTCCTCGATGAAGTCGATTCGCTCGTAGAGCGGACCGACGAGCTTGGCCACGTCCACGCGGTCGAAACCGGCGATGGGGAAGTACGGCGCGACCGCGGTCTGCAGTTCACGGCGCTGCACCGCAATGCGCGCGTTCGGCAGCTCGTCGATGAGCCCGGTGTGGT
Organism: Mycolicibacterium sp. P9-64; assembly: GCF_008329605.1. Taxonomy (GTDB): domain Bacteria; phylum Actinomycetota; class Actinomycetes; order Mycobacteriales; family Mycobacteriaceae; genus Mycobacterium. Next base: position 493,932 of record NZ_NPKO01000002.1, on the reverse strand, counting down.
CGGGGTGCAGATGGGTGGAGATGAACAGTCCGATGTCCTCGGGCACCAGACCGTGCTTGGCAAGTTGTCCGGTGAAGGATTGCGCTTCGGTGCGTTCGGCGAACTCGAAGCCCGTCGTCGCGTTCATTGCTGCGTGGTCGCGGTAGCCGGCGTCGACGAGAATGGGTGTGTCGGAGCCAAGGATGAGATAGGACCACATCGCCGCGTCGGCGGGCACGCCCCGATTCCAGCCCCAGACCAGAAAACTGCTGTCGACCTTGGCCGATCCCAGGTCCAGTGGATAGATCTTCAGCCCCATTGCTTCACTCCTTGACGATTGTTGGTTGGTGCCGACGAACGGCGGCATCTCTTCGATCGTGATGCGCTCGATTGCCGCTCGACGCGACGTGAGGCGCTGCGACACGTCCGTGCACCAGGGCCCGACACCCCACCTGGGCTGCGCCCACGTGGCGATCGGCCTTCACGCTCACTGAACGCGCAGTGGTGCCCGTCACACCCATCACCGGCTAAGTTGTACACTAGATTGTGTGCAATCACAACCCTGATTGCATGTAACTATGGTCGCAGCGGGTGCGTGGCGTGCGCGGTCGACGCGGCGTCTCGCACACAGTGCACCGCACCGCCGATTCGTCCCCCACCATTCGACGAACCGTCCCGACAGCACGAGGAGGACCTCCACGGCGATGTGCACGTCAGACGTCACGTCAGGTCAACGCCCGCGGCGACACTCGACGACGACCTGCCCCCGACCTCACCGCGCCCCGACCGCCCTCACCCAGGCAGCGCAGGCGATTCACGGAACTGACAACCCATCAAGCGAAGCCCGCTCGACGAGGAGCGAAACGATGAACGACGAGCCACGGACCAGCATCGAACCTGCCTTGGAGGCAAGCACTCTCGGCGCCCTTCCGCGTCAGGCCCGAGAGTCACTGACCCTCGGCGCGCGATACGTTTCCGCACCCCCCGGCACGGTCATCTACCGGCCCAACGATCCCGTCCGGGTGATGCTCGTCGACAGGGGCCTCGCCCGGCTCAAGGTGCTCTCCCCCGACGGGCGCGCCGCGACCGTCCATCTCGCCAACCAGGGGCACATCCTGGGCTTGACGACCCTCTTCGGCGGCAGCCCCACGGTGGCCGCGGACGCCGTCACGCACCTGGGGTTCTGGGACCTCGACGTGGCCCGCTTCCAACACGCCGCGCACACGCAGGTGCAGGTCGCCTACCTGCTGGCCCAAAGCATGGCCAGTGCGACCGCGGAGATGATCGAACTGACCTCGGTCAACATCTTCGGGTCGGTGCGCCAGCGCGTGAGTCGCCAACTTCTCGATCTCGCCGAGAACGTCAACGGGCACTTCGTGGTGCGCGCCGGTCAACAGGAGATCGCCAGCGGAATCGGGTCGGTACGCGAAGTCGTCGCCCGTGCCATTCGCGGGCTCAAGGAAGAGGGCTTGTGCGAACGAGTCCCGGACGGTTTGCGAATCATCGATCCTGCCGCTGTCCACCGCATCGCCTACGACGCCAGGTGAGTTCAAATGACATGGGCTCGGGCTACTCCCCTGAGCCGGCGCCGCCGCAGCCGCCCCTCGCCGGGCCCCCAGAGCGCTCAATCCGCCTGCCCGATGCGCGTTTCCCGACCGCGAGCGTCTGCCACACCGTCGTCCCTTAGTGCCCTGAAGGCATCCCGGCGTCGCGGTGGGTTACCGCGCGGCGTCCTCGCCAGTGGCCAACGTCATGGCGACCCGTTCGCAGACCAGGCGCCCATGTTGGCCAGCCAGACGCGCGTGAGCGTGCGCGCTGTGTCCTCGAGACATGCGCTGCGCTTTGACGCCACATAGAACGACCGCTCACTCATCGACACCAGCGCCGCGCTGATCGCCGCGGCTCCCACTGGGGTCCCATCGTCGGGTACTCCCGCCTGCATCAGCAGTCGCTGCGTCGCCGCGCTCGTGGCAGCCATCGCGGCCTGCCATCGAGCGTCGATGACGGGCACACTGAATGAGAGTTCCACAGCCGCGCGCATCACCGCACCATGCTTGTCCCACAGGGAGGCGGAGTGGGTCATCGCCTCCCGGACGGCTTCCCGCGCGTCCGCGGGCGCAGATGCGCTCGCATTCTCCACCTCGGCAACCACCAAAGCCGCGGTCCTGTCGACGAGTGCGGCGAGCACGTCGTTGCGGGAGCTGAAGTAGAAATACAGTGCGCCTCGGGTGATTCCGGCAGCGGTCGCGATCGTCTCGACGGTCATCCCATTGAGGCCCACCACGCCCAACTGACGTTCCGCCGCATCGAGTACGGCCCGTTCCCGAATGTCGCCCTTCGACGGGACCTTCTGCCGCCGCCGACTGATGTTTCCCTCCCCGGTGGCCACACCAAACCCTAACTCTCTCAACCGATATGCGGAGTATCGATTTCCGTCAACGTCGTGTAGATTTTGCGTATGGCCCACCTGGCACCGTTCCACCCGCCAAGGCCGAGGATTGCCGTCGAGCCGCGGCCACTCGATCTCGACGGGGTCCGCGACGACGCGGTGGGTAGCGAGCTAGACAGCGCCTCAGCAACTTACGCTGTCACACCGACGGCGTGCGGCCGAAACTACGTTCACGACCGCGGTGCTACCCACCACGCCTACCCCAAGGCCACGCTGATGCGCGCAAAGACACCAAGCGCGTTGCGTATGAGTCACATTCGTCTTTTCGCGCAGTCTTTTAGACCACACGGCCGGCAGGGTTAGATGGCTCCAATCTCGCCACAATTGGACTGTGCGGGCACACCGTTGAAGCGGTCGGTGAGCCACGCCATGCTTCGCTCGCCGTCGACGAACGCAGGCAGCAGAGCGTTGACCGCCAACTTGTTCAAGAACGGCGGCTCCTCGTTCGTCCACAACGTCACATCACCGCCCTGGGCGCACCAGTCCTTCGCAGTGGCGACTACGGCCAGGTACGGCCCGAACGGATCCCATCTGTTGTGCGACAGATACACCGGACCAGTCGGTTTGACGTTACCGATTCGCTGCATCCCCAAAATGCTCTTGAACGGATCTTGCTGAACCATCTCGAACAGGTCGCCTTTGAACCAGGGCTGCAGATGGCGGAACTCGTAGTCGATGCCGGTCTGCATCATGCATTGGCGGCTGGTGTTGGCCAACATCTCCGCACCCCGAGGTGTCAAGGCATCCCAAATGGGCTGAGCAGTATCGGGATACGCCTCTTGAATTCCCTTGAGCACCCATCCCAGTGACCCCGCCAAGAAACCGCCGTCGATACTGGGCAACGTCGCGATGAGGTCGACCGGGGCGGCGTTGGCATACGTTCCGACGATGTTGAGTTCCGGCGCGTATGCCGCGGCCAGTTCGGACGCAGCCAGCGCTGCATGTCCGCCTGCCAGCCAGCCCCAAAACGCGACCGGCCCATGAGGATCCAGTGACGTCCCGGGCAACTGCTTCGCCGCTCGGGCAGCATCGAGCAGTGCAGTGCCGCCGGCAACTCGGTTCAGGAACTGCGGCGCCTGCGGCCCGTGAACACCCATCCCGACGCCGTCGGTGACCACGATCGCGTAACCACGGGCCAGCAGGGTCGCGATGAAGCCCTCGTCGAGGTTGAACATCAAGTCAAATCCCGTGTCCAGCGACGCGTGGATTCCCTGGTTGAACAGCCGCGAGGGTGCGCACTGCTCCCCCATGCCGTAGGGGGCGGTGGCATACGCCAGCAGCGGTCGCGGTCCGTTGCCTGGCCACGGGTTGTCCGGCTCGATGTAGGTGCCGGTGACCGCGACCGGCTTCCCGGTCGCATCTGTGCTGCGGTACATGATGCGGGTGCCGGTCCCCACGAAGGCACCCAACTGTCCGGACGGCTCCAGGACCAACCGTGAGGGCTCGGTGCGGATCAGGTCGCCGTTGCGCCCCTCGGGAAGTGGTTGCGGCGGAGTGTAAAACGCGAAATAGCGTGATTCGTCGGCATGCGCTGGTGCTGCAAGGAATGACGCCGCCGTGACCACGAGCGCGAGCAGAAGTGCGACGGTGCGCACGACCATCCACAGGGGGCGGGGTGACCGCAGGCCGGGGAATGCTGCGGCACATTGCGCGGGCGGCTCGTCGCGGTAGAATCGGGTCGAGTTGATCATGTTGTCCTTCGTTCGCCATTTCGCTGGTCGTGGCCAGTCGCAGGCCGGGCTGAGCCGGTGTCGTCGCTGGATGTGATGGTCATTCCGCCACGTCACGGGTGGGGACATCCCCGCAGTACCGTGAAGGGGTCGCTCGGAACTGTTGATACGCAGTGGATTTGAGCGTCGTTTAGTCAGGCATCCGCAAGGTCTCGGCTGCTTGGTGGAGGTGTCCTATGTCGTTGTCGGGTGCGCTCGCGCCCGGTGTGGCTATCAGTGGAACCGTCCAGAGGGCCCCTTCCTCGCCGTTGGAGATCGCTCGGGCAGACCCGACACGCAACGTCGCTGTGCTACCGGAGCGCAATGGCGTTGTACCGCAAAGTATCTGCGGCGCGCGCGGCTCGGCGTCGCGACGTGATTCGCCGACGAAGAACCGCCTCCAGTAGCCGATGACTTAGGTGTCAGGACTGTGCATGTGACGCTGGTCCGGGCGTGTTCTGTGTCCTAACGCGGGTGCATCCGCCAGTGACTTCGCACCATCGCCGAGCTTCCCCGCCCGGTGCTGCTGCGGTCTTGGCGTTGCCGCCAGGCCCGGTGGGTGGCGTATCCGCGTTGCCGTGTGACTCCAGCGGCGGTGCACGCTCGGTGCAATGGATCATGAACTTCTCCTTACGGCCGGTTGGTCGGCAGCTACCGCGGGTTCATTTCAACAGCGCGCGTGACATCACCACGCGTTGTATTTGATTGGTGCCTTCGTAGATCTGGGTGATCTTCGCGTCGCGCATCATCCGCTCGACGGGGAAGTCGGTCGTGTAGCCGGCCCCACCGAACAGTTGCACGGCGTCGGTGGTCACCTCCATCGCCACATCGGAGGCAAAGCACTTCGACGCCGCGGAGATGAATCCCAGATGTGGCTCTCCGCGCTCGGCTCGGGCGGCCGCCGAGTAGACCATCAACCGGGCCGCTTCGACCTTCATCGCCATGTCGGCGAGCATGAATTGCACACCCTGAAAGTCCGAGATGGACCGCCCAAACTGCCTGCGGTCCTTGGTGTAAGCGATCGCCGCGTCTAGCGCTCCCTGCGCAATTCCCACCGCCTGCGCGCCGATGGTGGGACGCGTGTGGTCCAAGGTCGCTAGCGCAGTCTTGAATCCGGTGCCCGGGTCGCCGATGATCCTGTCGCCCGGGATCGTGCAGTTCTCGAAGTAGAGTTCCGCGGTCGGTGAGCCCTTGATGCCGAGCTTGCGCTCCTTGGGTCCGACCGAGAAGCCATCGTCGTCGCGGTGAACCATGAACGCCGAGATTCCGTTGGCACCCTTGTCGGGGTCGGTCACGGCCATCACGGTGTACCAGCTCGACTTGCCGCCGTTGGTGATCCAGGCCTTGGTGCCGTTGATGATCCAGCCGTCGCCGTAGGCCTTGGCCCGGGTTCGCATGGCGGCAGCGTCGCTGCCGGCTTCGCGCTCGGAGAGCGCGTAGGACGCGAGGTGCCCGTCCACCAGGTCGGAGAGCACCGTCTTCTTCAATTCGTCGGAGCCACGCAAGATCAGGCCCATGGTGCCGAGCTTGTTGACTGCCGGGATCAACGACGCTGAGGCGTCGACACGGGCGACCTCTTCGATGACGATGCAGGTGGCCACCGAATCGGCGCCCTGCCCGCCGAACTCGTCGGGTACGTGCACGGCATTGAACCCAGACGCATTCAGCGCAGACCACGCCTCTTCGGGAAACCGCGACCGCTCGTCGACGTCCGCGGCGTGCGGTGCAATGTCCCTCTCCGCCAGCGCCCGGATGGTCGCACGCAGTTCGCGGTGTTCCTCCGGGAGGGCGAACAGGTCGAATGACGTCTGATCAGGCACCGGTCTTCTCCTCTGCGTGTGTGGCCGCGGCGGGGCGACGGCGCCCGATTTCGGCCTTGGCGAGGGCGTTCTTGTGGACTTCGTCGGGTCCGTCGGCGAACCGCAGGGTGCGGATGTTGGCGAAGGCGGCGGCCAACGGAAGGTCCTGGCTCAGGCCGGCAGCGCCGTGAACTTGAATGGCTTTGTCCAACACCCATTCCACGGTCTTTGGGGCGGCGATCTTGATGGCCTGGATCTCGCTGTGCGCCCCGCGATTGCCGACACGGTCCATCAGCCATGCCGTTTTGAGGACTAGGAGCCGCAGCTGCTCGATGCGTATGCGGGCTTCGGCGATCCAGTCACGCACCACCCCTTGTTCGGCGAGTGGGCGGCCGAACGCGACACGATCGGACGCGCGTTGGCAGGTGAGGTCGAAGGCACGCTCGGCGACACCGATGGAGCGCATGCAGTGGTGGATGCGTCCCGGTCCCAGTCGTGCCTGGGCGATGGCGAATCCGTCGCCTTCTGCTCCGATGAGGTTGGACGCTGGCACCCGGACATCACGGAACTCGATCTCGGCGTGCCCGCCGTGGTCGCGGTCGTCGTAGCCGAAGACCTCCATTCCACGGCTCACGGTGACCCCGTCGGCATCGCGCGGGACCAGAATCTGACTCTGCTGGCGGTGACGAGCTGCGCCGGGGTCGGTCTTGCCCATCACGATAAAGACCGCAGCGTCGGGATTCATCGCGCCGGTAATCCACCACTTGCGCCCGTTGATGACGTAGTCGTCGCCGGCTCGTTCGATGCTGGTCTCGATGTTGGTCGCATCCGACGACGCGACGGCGGGTTCGGTCATCGCGAACGCCGATCGGATGTCGCCGGCGAGCAAGGGGGAAAGCCACTGTTCCTTCTGGGCGGCGGTGCCGAACATGGACAGCACTTCCATGTTGCCGGTGTCGGGGGCCGCGCAGTTGAGCGCCGGGGGTGCCAATGTGAGGCTGTGGCCGGTGATTTCGGCGAGGGGGGCGTACTGCAGGTTGGTCAACCCCGCGCCGCCCTGCGTGCCGGGCAGGAAGAGATTCCAGAGTCCCTGGCTGCGCGCCTCATCACGCAGGCGTGCCATCGTCGGGGTCCTCGACCAGGCCCACCGGTCGCTCAGATCGTCGAGGTCGGCCCGAAAGGCCGACTCGCTGGGGTAAACGTGCTCTGACATGAACGTGGTCAACCGGGCGCGGAGGTCCTCGGTCGTGTCGTCGAAATTGAAGTCCATCAGTAATCCTTGCTGTCACTGGAGAATTCGCGGACGCCAGCTTCGAGCAGCGGCCCGACGGCAGCACCGACCGACCCGAAACCCTCCCCTACGGTGTGGCCTTGGGTATGGCGATAGTGGATGCCTTCCAAGATCACGGCGAGCTTGAAGCAGGCCAGCGCCAGATGAAAGTCCATCGACCGCAAGTCGCGTCCGCTGTGGGCGGCGTAGGACGTCAACAGGTCGGCCTCGCTCGGATACCCCGGGGCGGCGCTGACGTCGGGCAGGCCGGGCACGGTCACCAGGGAGGGCAGTCGCCCGTAGACGATCAGCAAGGCCAGGTCGGTGAGCGGGTCGCCGAGGGTCGCCATCTCCCAGTCGATGACCGCACGCACCGCTGTGCCGTTCATGAGCAGGTTGTCCAATCGGTAGTCACCGTGGACCAGGGCGGCGGCCGAACTGGGTGGCATCAGGCGATGGAGAACGTCGATCAGCGTGTCGGCGTGGCTCAGCTCGCGGCTGCGTGAGGCCTGCAGTTGTCGAGTCCAACGGGCAACCTGCCGTTGCAGGTAGCCGTCGGGTCTGCCCAGATCTTCTAGTCCGATCGTCCGCGGATCGAGGCTGTGCAGATCGGCGAGTGTCGTGATCATGCGCGCAGCGATGGCGCTCGTCGCCTCGGCGCCGGCCGCGATGAGCTGCTGGGCTTCGCTGTACACCGTGCCGTCTACGAACTCCATCACGTAGAAGGGGGCACCGGTCACGCTGAGGTCACCGCAGTGCGCGACCATCGCCGGCACGGGCACAGCGGTACCCGCGAGCGCGGCCATCACTCGGTACTCGCGACCCATGTCGTGCGCGGTGGCCAGCACGTGGCCCAGCGGAGGGCGTCGGACGACCCACCCGTGCTGGCCGTCGGACACCCGATAGGTGAGGTTGGACTTGCCGCCGGCCAGAACCGACGCGGTCAACGGCCCGCCCACCAGCCCTGGGCAAGTAGTGTCCAACCACGCCCGAAGCGCAGCCAGGTCAAGGCCGACAACAGATGTCGTGTCGCCGGTCTTCGCTGAGGGGTTCACGAGTCTGCTCCGACCAGTGTCACGCCGCCGTCGATGACCAACGTGTGCCCGGTGATCCAGTCCGCCTCCGATGACAGGAGGAAGGCGACAGCACCGGCGACGTCGGTGGGAACACCCAATCGCTTGAGGGGATAGCGGGCAGCTAACTCGTCTTCGCGATCTTCGTAGAGCGCTGCGGCGAACTTGGTTTTCACCACCGCCGGTGCCACCGCATTCACCCGCACTTGTGGTCCCAGCTCGTAGGCCAGTTGGCGGGTCAGGTGCATCAGCATCGCTTTGGTCGCACCGTAGAATCCGATGCCGGTCTCGACGGTCAGGCCGGCGATGGACGCGACGTTGACGACGCTGCCACCGTGATCGGCCATCCAGGCGGCGTGCACCTGCTGAATCCAGGACAGCCCGCCCAGACAGTTGACGTCGACGGTGCGTTTGGCGGCATCGAGGTCCAGGGTGGTCAGGGGGCCGAAGACCGGATTGATGGCCGCGTTGTTGACCAGCATGTCGACCGCTCCGAAGGTCTCCATCGCCGCTTCAATGACGCGATGTTGGTGCTCGACGTCATCGACGTGGCCGGCGATCCCGACCGCATGCGAGGCTCCCAACGCATCGACGGCGCTGCGCAGTTCGGCGTCCTTGCGGCCGGTGATGCACACGCACGCACCGTCGTTGACCAACCGCTGGGCGATCGCCAATCCGATGCCGCGACTGCCGCCGGTGACGATCGCGACTTTTCCGGTAAATGTGGTCATGCTGCAACACCATTGGTCAGAAGCACGATCTTGCCGACTCCTTCTACCCGATCGGCCAGCAGGGCGTAACCAGCGGCGGCGTCAGCCAGCGGCAGGTGGTGGGACACCACGGCAGCGGGAGCCAGCCGGTGTGCTGCGGTGAGTGCCAAGAGTGTGGGCAACTCGCGTTGCACCGAGCACAGGCCCGCCGAGAACTGCAATTCCTTGGTCTGCACGGCTTGCATGCGGAACGGGAAGGCGTCGTTGTGGCTGACGCCGACCACGCAGACCCGGCCAGCGTGTCGGGCCGCGCTGATCGCCAACGCGATGGTCTCGTCGTGACCCACCGCCTCGATCACAGCGTCGGCGCCCTCGCCCGATGTCAGGTCGCGGATGTGGGACTTCGGGTCGGCGGCGTCGACGGCTTCAGCGCCCAACGCAACGGCGGCCGCGTGCCGCTGCTCCAGGGGCTCGACGATGAGTACCCGCGCGGCTCCCTGCAGAAATGCCGCTTGCACGGCCATCTGACCGACGGGCCCACCGCCGATGACGACGACGGTGTCACCGGGGCCCACACTGGCGCGGCGTGCCGCGTACCAGGCGGTAGGTGCATTGTCGGTCAGAACGATCGCCGCGTCGTCGGATACCTCGGCCGGCGCCGTGTAGAGATTCACGTCGGCGTGCGGAACGGCGACGAATTCGGCTTGGCTGCCGGGCAATCCATGACTGAGGCCGTAGCAGTAGTGCTTCCACGCCTCACGGCGATGCGCGCATGCAGTGACGTGTCCGGTGGCACATGCGGCGCAGAAGGCGCAGCCCACCGACGCCGACACCAGGACACGATCCCCAGCGGCGAAGCGGCGCACGCCGACGCCGACCTCGACGACCACGCCGACCGCCTCGTGTCCGAGCGCGTAACCGACGTCGTCGCTGAAACCGCGTCCGCGAAAGACGTGCACATCGCTACCACAGATCCCGGCGGCGGTGACCTGCACGACGGCGCCCAGCGAATCCGGCAGCTCCGCATCCTTGACGTCGTCCACGGTGACCTCGTCGGGGCCTTGATAAGTCACTGCGCGCACTTACGCGTCCTCGCTGCGCGCACCGCGAAGCGCAGCCGTGACCTCGTTACCGTGTTCGCCGCCACCAGGTTTCTCTCTTTCCCGGCAGTTGATAGTGCTGTCGGTCACATCCGTCATGGACTAGTTTGTACACCGGATTGTGTGCAATAACAAGGGCTATTGCATGTAATCTATCGGTGGAAGATCGACGATCTGCAGCCGGTCGCACGATTGACGTGGCGGCTGCTGAGATCGACTTCGAGCTATCCGTGCCTCGCTCCGGCCCGGGCGACAACCGTTGGAGGAAGCGTGAAGCGATTAGCGGGAAAGACGGCGGTCATCACCGGCGCGGGGCAGGGAATCGGCCAAGCGATCGCGACCGCTTTCGCCGCCGAGGGCGCGAACGTGGGGATCGTCGACGTCAATCTCACCACCGCCGCACAGACCGCCGATGCCATCATCGCTGCTGGAGGATCCGCGGAAGTCCAAATTGCGGACGTGTCGAATCGTTCGGCGGCGCAGGCCGCCGTCGACGCCGTGGTAGCACGGTTCGGCCGACTCGACGTCCTGGTCAACAACGCCATCTGGGCACGCTTCGAACCGATCTCGGAGATCACCGACGAACACGTGGACAGAATGCTGGGCAGTGGGTTCAAAGCTGCCGTGTGGTGCATTCAAGGCGCCCAACGACATCTCCGGTCGGGGGGGACGATCATCAACCTGTCCTCGGGCCACGCCTTCGTGGGCGCCCCGAATGCGCTGGTCTACTCAGGCATCAAGGCGGCGCTGACGGCCATGACGAGATCAGCGGCGACCGAGCTGGGGCCACGGGGCATTCGCGTGGTGGCGCTAGCCCCCGGTTACATCGCCACCCCCGGCGCCACGGCAGCAGTGGACCAGGCCGGCTACGAGACGAGAATGCGCAAGATCCCCTTGGGCCGCGCCGGCACACCCTCCGACGTCGCACGGGCCGCCGTGTTCCTCGCCAGTGATGACGCCGGCTACATCACCGGTGAGGTGCTGCGCGTCGACGCCGGACTGGTGACAGCCTTCCTGTAGGTCTTCGATCGCCCGAACGGGTCGCTGCAGTGGCACCCACCGGCCAGCGCTTGCCGAACATCAGCAGAGGCCACGGCATCCAGACGTGCCGTCGTCCCGCAGGCCGCTCTCCGCGCTTAGGTGAGGCCAGTTGCACGCCCTGGCGTCTGCCGCTCGGGGCCAATCTCCAAGGGGCGGCGGTAACTAAGATCTTCTCGATCGCGACGGCATCGCACGAGTTTCGGCACGTGCTCGCTCCTGGGGCGGAAACTGGGCGACCCAAGAATCTCCGCCACCTTCGGCTCTGGTCACCCCGCCATCGGCGACCGAGAGCACCCACTCGACGATCAGCACACGTCGAAGGATCGACCAATTGACCCTCCTCTTTGACCGGATGACATGGCCCAGTTCGGTTGCGGCCCAATAGTCACAGGAGTAGTGCGGCTGCCCTTCTCGCATTCGAAATCTGCGCCACGGAACCGCCTCCGCCATCATCGCCGGCGTGACGTCGCGCATCGCGGTCTCGAGAACTTCACCGTTTCGCAGGCGGATACTCAGCTGAGCATCAACTGGTGTGCGTCCAGCAGCCACGGGTCTCAAGCGGTTCGACATTGGCTCATCACAGTTCATTCCGTCGGATTCATGTGACTAGATGGTCGACTTGCGACTGCGGTCGGCGCTAGGGGACAGTGCGGATCGGCATTGCTCTGCGACAGCAGCGAGACGCGATCGTGTCCTCAATCCATTTGCGGCACAACCTTTTTACCCTCCACGGAAACCTTACCGGCGGAGCGGAGAACCTCCGGCTCCACGCTGACCCGAGGAATAAGAACTTAGGGCTGCCGTGGCTTTTGCAAATCGAACGCACCGGCCGCCTTGTAGGTCTGTAGCTCATCCGCGCAGGGATCTCATCATCATCAACGGCGGGACGCGGCCGGTGCGCCATCCCCTCCGATGTCGCCGTCACGGCTTACCACGGGAACGGGGTCGTGGGGTTCGTTGGTCGATTCGACAAGGTAAACGGGCTACGCAGCCAGGCGGCACCGGGGGGAATCACGTCGCGGCCCAGTCGCCGATGTCGATGAGGTTGAGTACGCGTTCCTCGGGTTCGCCGTGCAGCAGCCATTCTCTGACCGACCTGGGGTGCTCGTCGATGAAGAGTTCATGCTGGGAGGTGAGGAGGAATCCGGCGATGGCGACGGGGTGTAGACCTTTCGTCAGCACCGGTCACCGGTCACCGGGTTAAGTGACGTCGGGGGTGAAAAATGGGTCAGCGAATTGTCATAGCGGTCCTCGCGGCAGCTTCCGTCGCGATCTGACCTACCCGCACCTAGCTTTCCGCGACGGCCTTCACCCGAGGGTCGACCAGCCGGCCAGTCCTTTTGCTCGCGGCAACGGCAGCCTTGCGAACCTCAGCGCTGAGCTTCGGCTTCACCTGGTCCTTCTGATCCGTCATGGGTCCTCCTGCCTAGTCGAAGACGTCGCCAGGACGGCGGTCTCAGCGATGACCTGCACAAAATCCGCATCGTCCTTGGTTGCCAGTGTAGATCCGCCCAGCACTGTAAGCATTTTCCATCCCAGTTGAGCCTGGGTGGTATCGGTGCTGAATATGCGCTAAGACGCCCAAGTCGTGCGGCGCCACCACTTACTGCGGCGATCGGCCCCGCTCTTCTGATCATTGGTGGCCTAGCCGCCATCGGCGTGATCGTCACCTGGCAGCAGTCGTCGGTGAGAGTCATCGCTTCAACGGGGTCGTCGGGGGAAGCAAGCGGCTCAGAATTGCACCCCACCACCGAAACGGCAACGGTGTTGTCGGGCAGGAAGATCTTCGGCGCTACAGGCCCAAGGCGGCGGCCAGCTGATAACCGTCGAGCGGCTCAGGTTGTGGCGGCTCGTCGACTTCGAGGGCATTTGGATCGATTCCGAGCATCCATGCCAAGGTGCGCTTGTTGATCGTGCCGGCCGCGATGAGTTCAGTGTGGACCTCCTTCAGCTTGCGCGGGAAGCGCCGGGTCGCAGCCTCGTCCATTCGCATGGTGATCTGGTCGAGGCCATGATCGTGCTGGCCCGCCCAATGCCAACGGAGCAGCTTCTGTGTGGATAGCTGCAGCGCCTTGCCGACTGTCTCCGAAACGGTGACGCCCAGCGTTTCCAGGCGACCCGACAGCGCGTCGGTGGAGACGCCCCACTCCCAGATCAACTCTGCCAGTTCGCGTTCGGTGAGGGTTGGCCAAGCGATTTCACGCAGCTCGGCCTCGGGCAGGAGCAGCTCAGCGGCGAAGTGGTTGGCGACGAATTCGTGGTGATCGCGTTCGGCCGGGGTGCGGTCGTCGGCGTGGTGGCCGGCGACTAGGTGGCCGAGTTCGTGTGCCAGAGACCAGGTTTCCCGGAACCAGTTTCCGGTCGCCTGCAGGACGATCACTTTGCGTGGTCCGACGTGGAAGGAGGATGCCATCGAAACCTCCGCCGTTCGAATGACGTCGACGTCGAGATGGGATTCGAAGCGGTCGGCCATGCGGCGCACAAAATCTGGGCCAAGCGCGGATCTCACTTCGATGACAGTGTCGGGGAGCGCGTTGCCGACCGGGCTCCAGGCGGGCAACGCTTGCCGGTAGACCAGGGCGATGTCGTTGATGACCGGCTCGTCGCTGTCGTGACCCGGGACGTCCCAGCGGCCTGTCTCGCGATCGAAGTTATGGCGGACGACGGCGACGAGCCGGTTCGGATCGGCGCGGCCGGTGATGAGCCAGTGCACGTCGACGTTGAGGGCTTCGGCGAGCTGGGCGAGTTCGACAGAGGAGAAGGCCCGGCGGCCGCGTAGGCATTTGGAGATCTTTTCGTCGGTCAGGCCGATCTGGGCGGCGACCTGCGCCTGAGTGAGCGTGGCGGGGATGCTGTCGGCGACCCGACGCGCAATCTGCTCCTGCCTCATAGTGTCGAGGCTAGGAACTAAGTTGCGATTTTCGCAACTCAGTCCAGACACATGTGTCGGCGGCACCGCGTTCCTGCCGGGAAGTGCACACCCGCAGGCACTGAAGATGGCGGTAGGACTGCCCACCCATCTCGGCTTGAGTCCACTTCGGAGGCAGCGAGAACTCACCCGGCCCCACCTCAATGACGTTGGTAATGGGCGGTGATCCATTCGGCCAACGCGACCGCGACAGTCAACCGCGACACCGGGTTCAGGTCGCGGTCCTCATCGCGCAGCTGGCCAGCATCAGCGCCGCCGAGGCAGCGGGCGGGTACCGGTCTGCGATCTCCGCCCGGGTCGGCCGTCCATCAGCTGCTCGTCGAGCGCGCAGGCCTCGTCGGAACCACCGTAGAGGTAGGCGCCCACATCGGCGATCGGTTGGTGGCGCGAGCAAGGACCGCTGGGGCGTCGGCGGGCGGGGCGGTGATTTGGTCGTCGGTGAGAGTCATCGCTTCAAGGGGGTCGTCGGGGTGGAAGCAAGCGGCTCAGAATTGCACTCCACTACCGAAACGGCAATCCCTTTAACCGCGGGCCGTAGCAGGGCGTCCCAATGCGTCGACTTCACGTAAGACGCTGCCGATTTCCGCCGGAGTAAAACTCCCGCGACAAGGCCGCTGGCGCGTGCCACGCTGGACAATCGTGAATGACGCCCCTCAGCCCCCAACCGCGGACGAATACCGCGAACGCGATGAACGAGCTCGCGTCGACGCGCGGGCGCGCTACCGCGATCATCTCGCCGTAGTGCTCAGCGCGCGGGGCGTCGAGCAGGCCACCGAGCTCGCCGAGGTGACAGTGGATGCACTGACCGAGTGGCGTTACGTCGACACCGGTGAACGGTGCCGCTGTTCCTGCCATCCGAGCCTGCCCAGCAGTGATCGACATGATTACGGTTTCGACTGCACGTGCACCCATACTCCCGAACAACGACGCGAGTCATTTCGCGGCGCCCTCAACGAGATTCGCGAATATTGGCAGTCGCCGGAAGCAAAGCAGAACAAGGCCGCCAACCAGGCAGCGGAGGCCGAACTCCAAAATTGGCTGACCCGAGACCCCGGTGTGGTCGTGCACAGCCATGGCGGCTGGGCACCCGAACAATGGCAAGGAGAAGTCGACGGTCACAGTTTCTATTTCCGTGAACGCCACGATGATTGGTACATCGAGATCGACATACGCCCCACCGGCCGATTCGTGAACGCGATCGTTGGCCGTGACGACGACGGCACTACCCGCCATCGGCAGAAGGAGGTTAGACAAGGTGACGTCATCGCCAGCGGCACCATCGCAGTCGACGACTACGGAGCCACCGTCGTCGAGCGTGCACAGTTCATCGTGACCACTATCCGAGACCACCTCCGGCGCAAGGCATGCACACACCATCCCGACAAACATGGCTCGGTCAGTGCGGTCTTGGGCACGGCTGTGCTGTGGTGTCCGGATTGTGGAACCCGTCTGCCGGCGAAGTAGCGGCACTGTCGCTAGCCGATATCCCCAACGCAAGGCACTCCCCGCACCAACCCAGCCACAACGGGTACACGATGTTGTTGTTGACCGCTGGTGCAACGTGAAAGGTAGTCCCGAATCCCACGCGTTGGCGACACGTGGCGGCCCTGGGGCTGGTATGTATACGAGCGCGACGGATTCGAAAGCCCAATGAATTCGGCCGTGCACCCGACGGCTATCAAATGCAAATCGACGCAGCAAGCACACCTGGATACACTCCGACGTTGGAAGCATCGACACCCTGCTTCCCCAGCCGTATCGCGCAGGACGGCGTCGCCGTTCCGGTCAAGATCCCAACAAGCTGAACCGAATGTGACACGACCAGCACCCACGCACATTCGCGCAGCCATTCCTGGCAACCCCGGCCACGAATACCGTTGTGCACAAGGCGTTGCCGCCGCGGTCTTCGCTCCACGGCGCGATTTAGACAGCTGCCGCAGGCGGTGCAACTGTTGATGGCAGCCGAGTAATGCGGTAGAGGGTCACTGACGCCCAGCCCGTTCGCGTTCCTCCGTAAACCGGTGTGCAGATCCCTGCCAATCACCGACCAAATCACAGACCAGCGACCGCGCTGCGAATCAAAGCCGAACCAACCCCTACGCGAGGAAAGACGAAGCATCGCCTGACCAGCCCGAACGACGGCGAGCTTCGGCACGCTGCTGCTTGTCAGCTTTAGCAGTGGGCCCGCGTCGAATATCTGATCCGTCGAACCTGACCCATCCGGCCTGCGTCAGCCATGGCAGCTGTGCAACGAGATCTGATTCTCGTCGAAATAGCCTTGCCCCGTTAGTGGTCCGGGCTAGTGCGGCAAGTTCTTCAGTTCGTGGGCTGCGATGGTGGTGGTAGCGGAAAGATCCGATTGCCTGGCCGACTGATCTACCGATCGACTCTGCAGAGAGGCCAATCCTTTTTGTCCGAGTGGAAGTGAAGAATTGGTGCCCAGCGCATAATGATCGCGGCTCGCGCGTGCTGAATACCCAGCCGCGACCGGTCGCTCGTCG
The DNA here is from genome assembly GCF_008329605.1 of Mycolicibacterium sp. P9-64. Taxonomy (GTDB): domain Bacteria; phylum Actinomycetota; class Actinomycetes; order Mycobacteriales; family Mycobacteriaceae; genus Mycobacterium. Next base: position 477,372 of record NZ_NPKO01000002.1, on the reverse strand, counting down.
GAGTGCGTGCGCCAGTCGGTATCGGTCATCATCGAATCCAGCATTCGGCAGGATTTCGCAGATGTCGGTGACCGCCAGCAGTTCTCGCCTGGTGGGCCCAGTCTGATGGGCTGACCAATGTGCATGAGCCACCGCGGCCACCGACCTTCCAAAAAGGTCGACGTCTCGGAGGGTCCACTGATCACGGGGCTGCAAGGGTCGTGGCGCCTGCGGCATGCCCGCCGAGGCGATGAGTCCGCCCAATTGAGGTCCTGTCGAGCGGTCACTGATGTTCGTCGACGGCACGTAACTTCTCCATGCATGCAAAGAATGAATAGTCTGCCAAGCTAGCTTGGCAGACTATAGGTGATGCGGTGCCGCTATTTAGTTGGGTGCCGAAGCCCAGAGATCAAGTAGACCCGTCGCGTGCTGCCAGTTGGGCATCCGCTCGTAAACTCGTCGGGGGTCAGATCCGAAAGCTTCGGCTGGAACGTGGCCTGACACAGGAGTCCCTGGCGCTGAGGGCCGGCTTTTCGCGCAATCTGCTTGTAGACGTTGAACTAGGCAAAAGTGGGTTGTTGTACGAGCGCCTGTTCGATCTCGCCACCGCCCTCGACGTACCCCCAACCGAGTTCCTGGATGTGGGTAAACAACTCGGTGCCAAGTGACGACAGGATGGCGCCCCGCTAGTTGTCGTCGGCGTTCATGCAGGCTCACCCGACAGCGCCTCGTCCGCCGTCTACGAAATCGACTCGGCGGAGTGACCCGCCCGTGTCGGCACTTCCTGGCATATTTGATTCACACGACCGCAGGATCACACAGCCACACTGCTTGGACGTCCACGAGGGATCAGGACCGTCTGACAGAGCGGGTGATGCCGTCAACGCCCGGAGGAGGAATGCCAATGAGTACTCCGTTGGCTGCGCCGAATCCTGACGATTGGCAAGCCTTGTCCAGATGGACGCACGATCTCAGTGACATCGACCAAGGCCGTTGCTCACCCTCGTAGTTGGGGCGTGCCAGCGGGTACATCGACAACGAAGCGAAGACTGGGGAAATGGCAAAGAGCGACGATGTTGAGCTCGAGATCGAATCTTCGAACGCGCCCGAGCGAACTTTGCGTGTCTCCAGCGCAAGTCGCATTGTCTTTCCCGCTACAGACATCACGCCTGCCATTACGAAGCTCGACCTAGTCAAATACACGATCGCGGTAAGCGAGCCCCTTCTACGCGTGTTACTCCAGCGCCCAACGACTTTGGAGCGTTGGCCCAACGGTGTGCATCCCGGGATGCACTTGGGACGAGGCGCTGACGATGGAGGCTTCTACCAAAAGCGCATGATCCGAGCCGCGCCAGATTACGTCGCCAGTGTCGAGATCACCTTTCCTTCCGGGAGAACGGCTCGGCAAGTCTGTCCGACGGAACCGGCCGTTCTGGGCTGGTGCGCCCAGATGGGAACGATCACATTTCATCCGTGGCCAGTCCGACGAACGGATGATCCGGCTTCTGTCGACAAACCAGATGAGTTACGCATTGATCTGGATCCTGAACCTGGAATGACGTTTCGTGACGTCGTCAGGGTGGCGCTCGCAGCTCGGGACCTGCTCCATGAATACGGGATGACGGGGTATTGCAAGACGTCCGGTGGCCGCGGCGTGCACGTATTCGTGCGCATCAAACCCGATTGGGACTTCATCGACGTCCGTCACGCGGCCATCGCTTTCGGAAGGGAGTTGGCGCGGCGGGACAAGGGTGTCACCACGGAATGGTGGAAAGAACTACGCGGCGAGAGAGTCTTCGTTGACTACAACCAGAATTGCCGGGACAGAACGATCGCCGCTGCCTGGTCGCCACGGGCGCGCCCAGGGGCACCGGTTTCGACACCGTTGGCCTGGAGCGAACTCGAGCAGATCTCCGATCCTCGTCTGCTGAATGTGTCCACCGTGCCGGAACGTCTGACCGAGACGGGCGACCCGTGGCAAAACCTCGACCACGAATATCACTCGCTCGAGCAGCTGCTCGATTTGTGGAATGCGGATCCAGTTGAAATGAATTTTCCCCCCGATTACCCCAAGATGCCGGGCGAGCCACCGCGGGTACAGCCGAGTCGAAAAGTGGCTGCCAACTGGGACGATGAATGACGGCAGCGTGGTCAGCACCTACTGCGAATCGGTTGGCGACGATCGCTACGAGGTATGCAGATCGATTACGAGGACTTCGGCCGTCGCTGTCAGATAGGCTCGAATGCATAAACGATGGCTAACGCTTTCACCCGAACGCGATTGCCATGTCGATCATCCAGACAAAGAAAAAACGCGCAGAGGAATGCGCGCTCGAAAAACCACACTGGGCGCTGCGTCTAGGTCTGCCGCCCGACAACAGAGGCACACGATCGGTGACCCAATCAGAACAGAAGCCCGCGAAGATTCCACCGTTTGCTCCCGAATTCGTCAAAGGTGTTTGCGATGTCCTCGCGCAGACTGACTTCCCTGGACTCTCGGGCTCGGAGATCGATTCTCTGCTTCAGATGGTGCGTGTCACGGAGCGAGAGCCGGGTGGCAACAAGCGCGAGAGCCTGTACATCACCCTCTACAACGTCCAGGTTCGCCAGCAGGCGGGCAACGTTGTGGGTGGATTCATCGCGAAAGCCATGAGCCTGAGCAGGTACGCCGCTCAACCGGCCCGATTCACTGATCTGCGCGACCAACTCAACGAGTTCCTCATCTTTCACGGGTATTCGATCAACGAGGACGGCAAGCTCGCGGCCGGAACCAAGGCATCAAGCATGTCCGAGGGGGCCGCGCTGGCGGGCCGCCTCCATACCGAACTGATGCGCCGAGGGTGCCACGCCGAACTGCTTCGGTACTGCGATGAGGAGCTCATAAATCGCTCCCTATTTCATGCGATGTCGGAAGCATCTAAGAGCATCCCCAGCCGGGTCCGCAGCATTACGGGCCTAGCAGGTGACGGAGCCGTGCTGTTCGACGGTGTTTTCGGCACGAATCGTGAGCATCCACTCTGGTCCATCAACGCACACCGGTCAGACTCCGAGATTAGCGAGCATCGTGGATTCAAGAATCTGCTCGTCGGCGTCCACGGACACTTCCGAAATCCGCGCGCTCACTCCAGCAGAATCACCCGGGATGAAGTCCTCGTCGACTTCTATGACGCATTCTCGTTGTTCTCCTACATCCATCGTCGGCTCGACTCCATGAACAGACTTCTCCCAGAAGGAGGTAACTGATGACTGAACCGGTCGCTCTGAAGATTTGGGACGACAACCCAAGCCTCGTTGACCTGCTCGGATTCGACGCGGTGGTGGGACCCATCGTTGAGGCCATCGGTACCGCCGACGTCGACCCCCTTGCGATCGGCGTCCATAGCCCGTGGGGCGGCGGCAAGTCGACCGTCCTAAATCTCCTCGAGGAACGGCTGAAGGCTGCCGGCCGATACGTTGTCATACGCAGTGACCCTTGGCAATACGACAATCATGAGGATGTACGCGGATCACTCATCGCAGAAGTGCTCGACCAGCTCGGGTCGATCTTCGACGAAGACGGCACGATAAAGGACCGCATCACAGACCTCGTCAAACGAATCAGCTGGACGCGCGTGGGATTAGCCATCGGCAAGGGAGCTCTCACCATGCAGTGGAAACCCGAGGAGCTGGTCGACGCGTTCACCCCGAGGGGACGTTCCGACGACAAGTCGATGGCCGGGTTCAAGAGAGCCTTCGAGACCCTGGTGGACGGCCTACCCAACACAGACAGAGTCGTCGTGCTCGTCGACGATCTGGATCGATGCCTGCCCCCCGCTGTCATGGCTACCCTCGAAGGGATCAAGCTGTTCCTGGCCGTGCCAAAGATGGCCTTCGTGATCGCCGCCGACCAGGAGATGGTTCGGGATTCCATCGCTGCGAGTCTGGGCGAATCGAACCGCAGTGGAGCATTCGCCACGCGATACCTCGACAAGATCGTGCAGCTACCCGTGACCCTTCCGCGGCTAACGACAGCCGATGCCGAGGCATACATCGGACTGCTACTCGCGCGAACCGAGGGAGCGACCGAAGCGCAGATCGACGAACTCACGGCGCTGTACTCCACACGAAGACACCAGGGACTGACGCCGCTATTGGGTGAGCTGGGCGGCCTGAGTTGGCAACCACCGCAGAAGATTCTGAATCTATCGGCTCAATTGGCCGAGGGACTGTCCTCCGATCGGCTGGCCAATCCCCGACAGATCAAACGGTTCCTAAATGCCTTCGGGGTGCGCGCAATGGTTGCGGCGTCGCGACAGGTAACCATAACGCCCTCGGTGTTGATGAAAATGCTTCTGCTGGAGGACCTTCACCGAACATCCTTCGAGACCTTGGCAGCCACACCCAAGTCAGAGCGGTCTGCTCTGTTGGCAGACTGGGAGGCGTGGGGGCACGGCGACGAGGCGGCAATCCGGCCCAACAAGATCAATGAAGACACGCATCACTGGGCGGCGAGCGAGCCGTCGCTGGCCAATCCCGATGTCAGTCTCGATCTCTACCTCGACCTCGCCGCTTCACTCCTCAATGTACGAGCTGGTGACGACACCAGCGACGCCGTCATCCGGTTGATCGGCGACCTTCTCGGCCCCAGCACCGCTGCACGCGAAGCAGCCCTAACTGAGTTGACAGCGCTCGGCGAAACAGAACAGCGAACCGCGATGGAGTTCGCCCTCAGACAGGGCAGGCGCCTTGATGACCTCGACGTGCTGTTCGAGATGGCAATCAAATGGGCCGACAAGTCTCCCAGCCTTGTCGATCTCGTCATCAACGCAGGCGGTGAACTACTACGGCAATTGACGACGGGCACCGTGGTCAACATGAATGGCGCCGACCTCAAGGCCCAGTACCAACCGACGATTCACCGACTGGCGCATGAAGACGGTGTCAACAGCATGGTTGCCGAGGCAGCCAGGATGGAGATCGAGAGCCTCAATGGGCACTAACGGCGCGTTCGGAGGAAGCGATGCCGCAGCATGGGAGCAGGCGCGGGACCAATGGACATCGCTGGGGGGCGCATCGGGGGGCACCGCCGAGGAGGGGAACCAAAGTGTTACCCCACCACAGGCAGACGGCGATCCAGCATTTGACCCACTGATCGCGGCAATAGCAAAAGCGCTGATTGGCGAAGACCCCGATGCGCGACGCCCTTCGGTGCCAACCTTCCCGCTGTCAGCGTCCCTTCCCCGCCGCGGCAGCGGCCGCGGGGCGGGCGGCGGAGGCGGCGGCGGAGGTTCGTCAGGCGGCGCCCGCAGAGTCACCTCGCAGGCTGCTCGCGGCGGGAACGCAATCGGTGCAGCCACTGCATACCGAGACCGTGATGCCGCTGCTCTGGCAGATTACGGCTTGACGCTGGAAGAACTCGACGCTCTATCTCCCAGGATGCGGTACGGGCGGATCCTCGACGTTGCAATCGGACAGGCCGGGCATCCGGACGAACAGGCGATGCGGCAGGCATCCCTCGAACAGATCAAGGCTCTACTCGCCGGAGATGCAGCAACAGCGAAACCTTCCGGTCTCGAAGCCATCCGAGACTTCGTCGGAGAGCTCACGATTCGGATCGGCCTCATAGAACTGCGGGATCAGATCCTCGCCAACTCAGTCACGGCCAAGCAGGCCCACCAACGCGAGACAGGCCTTCGCCAATGGGTGAAAGCCAAGGTAGGCAGGCTCGAGCTCGGTCGGTACGGGACGGTCTCGACTCGAGAATTCCATCAGGTCGCTCGGCAGATGAGCGCCGACGTACTGCGACTACTGAAGGGCGACTGATCATGACCGCGTCTGGGGCCTTCTTTGTGCGAGCTCAGGGACACAAGGGAGCAGACATCGATGGCTATGCGACGCTCAAGTGGCCGGCGAAGCCGGGGCACACCAAGTCCGTTGTGTCGGAACTGGCCTGGAGCTTGGCCCCCCTGAAGAATGTGTCCCTTCAGGTGGTAGACCTTGTCCACGTAGCTGCGAGCGCCTACATGGCTGATCGCAGTTTGAGGCGCGGGTCCCGTTTCAGCCGGGACATAGCACTCGAAGTCGCTGTCCTTGCGCGCGACGCATGGACCGACGACCTTCTCGACACCACCGCTAGCCTCCTACATTGGCTGACCGGCGACAATTGGAATCTCACCGTCAACGATGCGCTCGAGGTCAACATCGAAAGGTCCTCGCAGCCAGGAGTCGACGGCCCCGTGAGCTTACTCAGCGGCGGGCTCGACTCGTACCTCGGCGCGATCTTGCTCCTCACATCGGGCGCCCATCCGACCTTCGTAGGGCATAAGGACACAGCAACATCGATCCGAATGGCGCAGACCGTCGTGGAGTCCTGGCTTGCTCAATCCTATACTCCTGTACCCACTTACACGAGATTCGAACTCACCCAGGCGAGCAGGCGCAAGGAACCAAGCAGTCGCAGCCGCGCTTTCATGTTCCTTAGCCTGGGAGTCGCGATCGCCGATAGCACCGGTGCGAAGAGCGTCATCGTTCCCGAAAATGGCTACACGGGAATCAACCTGCCATTGCGTCCCAATCGTGGCGGCGCACTATCGACACGTTCCACGCACCCTGAGACGTTCCGCCGAGTCGCGGAAATCCTTGGCGCACTCAACGTCGATATCACCATCTCGAACCCGTTCGAGTGGATGACCAAAGGTGAGGCAATGGAGACGATTCGCGATCTCCGCCCACCGGCCGGCTGGGAGGCCGCAGCAGCAGCGACGCTTTCCTGCAGCAAGCTCGGCGGGAATTGGTTCTCTGGATCGCCGAATCTCAATTGCGGACTGTGCGTTCCGTGCATGGTGCGTCGCGCGACGTTCGTCAAAGCGCGCGTAGACGACCAGTCGCCGTACCTCTTTCAAGCCATCACCGGAACACATCTCAGCGATCTCATCGACGCTCGGCGAGGAGACATCGAAGCTGTTCGATACGCGATTGAAGCCGGCGTCGACGTGGACGCCATCGACTCCGGAACTTGGCCGCCTTACTACGACCTCGACCGTGTCGAGGACCTAGTACAACGCGGTCTCGATGAACTAGCGCTCCTGGAACTTCCATGACCACAGACCATGCCGAACTTCCACGACTGGACTGTCACGCCCACGTCGCACCGGACGTGACCCGCAATCAACTCGCGACCCTGGGCAACTCACACGTCTTCGCAGTCACTCGAAGTCTCTCGGAGGCAAAAGAAGTGGCGAGTCGCACCGATCCGACCCTCACATGGGGTCTGGGAGTCCATCCCGGGGTCGCATCCTCTCGCGCGGACTACGATCCAGACTCTTTCCGGCAGTTACTTCCGCAGTTCGCTCTCATCGGAGAGGTCGGGTTGGACAAACGTGGCCCCCGGGGCGAGCAGGAGCAGATACTGGCCGATGTTCTAGAAGCGTGTACCGGCAGGCCTGTCATCATCTCCATCCATTCCACCGGACGCACAAGCGAAGTCGTTAACCTAGTAGGTCGTTACCCCCACCCCGGCATAATTCTTCACTGGTTCCTAGGCACACCCGACGACGTCAACCGGGCCGTCGCGCTCGGCGCCTACTTCTCGGTGAACAATGCGATGAGCGACGAACTTCTCATCACGATTCCGCGCGACCGAGTCCTCCCTGAGACCGACTATCCTGCGCGTCAGGTCCACGCACGGTTGCCAGGTGAAACAGGGCCCCTCGAGAGCCGACTCGCCCGAATCTGGCGACTGTCCGAGAATGAAGTACGTCATCTGATGTGGGTCAACTTGAAGCAGCTTGCCATGGCCTCCGGTGCAATCGACAGCGTTTCCGATTCTCTCGCCGATGCTCTCCTGATCGTCTGACCTCCTACGGGAAGCAGACGAGATGCGAGTTTGGACACGGCCCGCGCTCGGCCTCATTCAGTTGGGCGCTACCAGGCCGACACTCTTCGCGAGTTGCCAGGCAGCAGAGAGGTTTTCGGCCCGGCTGCGTGCAGCGACTTGCCCCAGGTAACGACTGTATCCCTGATTGTTGCGCTGCCAGCGTAGTTCGGCATAGATCCGCTTGAACTTGACTTGCAGAACAACCCGACCCAGCGCAGGTGTGTCGCCAATGACTATGCGTTGTTCTCGCCCACCGGCGGCGGTGTCCTGCTCGTCGGACAGCATCTGCTTGGTGGTGTGGGGAAGCGGACGCCATTGTTCGTCTCTGATCGGCGTTCGGTTCCAGGTCGCCGCCATGAGCGCGGCCGTTTACACCAGGCTCAGCTTTCGGGGTGTCGGCTCTCTGGTTGGTCGCCGTGCAGTACCGAACATCTCCGTGCGCTCGTCATTGGTCAACAGGGTGATGGCATCCAGGTCACTCTCTTTGAAGCCGGCTTCGGTGAGCTCGTCGAGAATGTGGCCGACAAGGCGAGGCTCTTCGCGGTCGACGCCGGGGCGGTCACCGTAGACCCGTCCGGTTTCGTTGAGTATCCGAAACATGGTGCGGTAGTGATAGTCCGACAAGTGGCCGCGGTCGTGGGCGCGCACTATGAACGAAGGAGCGCTGACGCCCCAACGCATCCTCAGCTCATCGAGTTCGTGAGCGGTGCGAGGCGACACTCGCGCCAAGTCGTGCTCGATATCCGGATAGGGAGCGAGGAACTCTGCGGCGAAAGACGTCGCGCGCCGCTCCACTTCCTTCGGATGCGCGAGCGTCATCGCATCCATCACCAGGTGGCCGAGCTCATGGGCCAGGGTCAGACGGAAACGGTCGGCGGGCAGCGCCCGGTTGATGTAGATGACGTGAGGGTGAAATTCATTGGAGCGCAAGCTCACTGCGTCGACATCCTTGTCGGTGAAGAGTTCAGCGACAACAAACACACCGGCGCTCTCCAGCAACCCGGTCAGGTCGGTGATCGGTCCAGACAGGCGCCAGTATCGGCGAAGCACTTGGGCGACAGTGATCTCGCCGAACTCGGCCGCATAGTCGTCCGGTTCGAGTGTCGGCAAGGAGATCGCCGGGTCGAGGTCGATGTTCTCGACGATGCGGCCGATGCGCATGGCGGCGATGTTGGCGTTGGCAAGGACTCGGTCGCGTTTCCATTCCGCGGCGCTGGCGTTGGCGCGGAAGTTGTTCCCTTCGGCCGGTGTTCGCCGGTAAGGGACGCACAAGAGTTCAGGGCGGCAGCTCAGCGCCTGGGCATAGTCACGCAGTGGTTTGCCGGCCAGTGAAAGTCGGCCGGCCTCCACCCGAGTGACGTGGGAGGCGTGGACGCCAGCGAGTTCAGCCAAGCGCTTCATGGGCCATCCTCGTGACAGGCGCATCAACTGCACCATCACGCTGTTGGCCTCAGCAATGTCAATCCCGCTGGACTGCGACACCATGCCTCCGTCTAACGTGCCAGGCGGATTTCGCCCACCCTAGCGTGCACCTGAGCCCCGGCCCCGCAGAAACCCCGTTCCGAGAGCTGCCCAATTCGTGTTGTTCGCGATATCGGCTTGGGATACAGCAATGTATTCGCCCCGGCCCGCCCTGTCATATCGCCGTGGACGCTCGCCTCCACCGGTGGCCGCTGTCCCTACCAACCCATCGCGTCACCATCCCCACCAAGAACGACACGCCAGAGCGTGTTGTCGCGTGAAACCTTCCCACGGTCTGCAAGATTCTAGGCAATATTTCAGTACATGTGGGGGGATTGACTGTGACCGCACCGGATTCACAGGCACCGCGGCCGGGTAAGGCGTTTGTCACCCGCCGCGACGCCAGAAACATGATGCGCCAGCTCTCCGTCGGTATCGGTGCACTGTTGCTGGCCTCGGTCGATGAGTGGGATGTCTATGCTGCCGGCCACAACGCTCACATGCGCACAGCGCTGACACCCTTGGCGCGCGGTCACCACATCGCGGCGACGCTCGCGGCGTCCATCGACGTGTGGATGAGCACCCCCGGCAAGCACCCACCACGGCACCTCGCCCGTAAGCCGTACGCGTGGCCAGAAGTGAATTGCCGCGGCAAGCTCAATCTCGTTGCGCACCATGAGGAGATGGAACCCACCAACGATCGACGATCGGCCTACCGCCGACAGGACACCGAATTCCTGCTGTTCGACGACGACCTCACATTGTGTGAGCTGACGTGGGACTATGACCAGTTGACCGAGAGCGCGGTGACGCACATCTGGGTGAGTGCACCGCTCGACGAAGGCCATGTCTGGCCGCCGTTCGAGGTATCGATGGCGGCCGCGCGCGCCCAGTACGAGAAATGGGTCAGACGCGGCGTCCGATGGATGCCCATCGCTGCCCCCGCCGATACCCCTGTAGTGGTGGTCACCCCGACCGTAGGTCGAGTCCACCCGGCACCGCGCGTGGCGGTCACCGGCAAGCCGGTCTCGGCGACGGAGGGGGAACAACAGGAGCGTGAGACATCCTGAGCCGCACCGACGTGTTCGCAAAGCTGCGACGTGTGATCGTTCGGGCTATTCCATGAGCGATCTCCTGCCAAACCTGAATGCGCTGCTGGAGAGATTGGTCGGCGACGGTCAGGCGGTGCGCGATGCCCGTACCTTGGCCGAAGCGGTCGCCCACGTCGAGACTGAAGGGGAACTCGACGCTGCGCTCCATGTGATCGTCTCGGAATGGCGGCAAGGGTGACTGCCGCGAGTCGGCGATCCCACTGAACCTACCGTCGAAGTGGATTAGACCAAGTCACGGGGGCCAGGGACCACCGCAACACCAGTTGAGCGCCTCGACAGTCGGTCGAGCTTTGCCTGAAGCCGAGCCCGATCGCGAATGCTGACTTGAAGTTGTTCGGCCAGAGCCTGAACGACAGCTTCGAGGTCCTTCCGCTTGTCCCGTGCCTCCTGGTATTTGCGCTCGGCATCGAGCGCACGTTCGTGCATCACCTGAAGTTTCTTGTTCCATTGGTGCTCTTGCGGGGTGACAACTTCGTCCTGCTTGGCTGCCGCCCTGTCCATCCAGTCCGCCAGATCGCTGAGCGCGCCGCGCACAAGCCGAGTGCGCCCGACACCTGACTCATTGGCAAGTGCGACGACACTTCGCTTGCCCCGATTAACCGGCTTGGGGGCGGGTTCACCCGTGAGTAGACTGCGCATCGCGACCAGGACGGCCTTCCGCGTAGGGTTGCGTTCCGCATTTATGTCTTCGTCGGTCGGAGGCCAATCACGCTGCGCCACTGGCATCTCAGTGCCGCATGTCATGCCAGATCGCCCTCTTCGGGAACATCTGTTGCGTCCGACGCCCCTGAATTCTGAGGCCTGATTTTTCCGGAACCGGAGCCAGCTTTGGCTTGCTCCGCGGTCATGATGGTGAGCAGCGGCAAAGCCTTGGCTTCGTGTTCTGCGATATGCACTTCGAGGTGCTTGATCCGGTTGTTGATCCGCGCCGCCAGAATCGGATTGACGTTATCCAACCGCGCTCGGAGTTGAGCAGCCTCTTCTCGGTCTCCAGCGACTGTGGCATCGGTGTAAACCCTGCTGCCGCAATAGGTCTTGCAGTCGTTCCGATTTGGTTCTCCGTCATTTTCCCTGGAGCACGCCATCGTCGCCGGCTTCATCGGGTCAGCGAGGCAGAGGCATGCATGGCCAGGATTGTCCCGCACAACCATGTCCGGGTCGCTTCGTAGTTGGCGCTCTTCCTTCTTCGTCAGATCAACATAGGTTCCGGGGAATTCGTTGGAGGCGAACCGATTTAACGCATTGCCAAGCCGTTTTGCCGCGGGTCCGGATACTCTCATTCCAGTTTTGGCGGCATTCGCGTGGTCTTGAAGCGTGTTGTACAAGGCGTTTGTGCGTTCTTGGTCCATGGTCGCGGCGATGCCGGAACTCATCGTGGATCCGTACCCGTCGGTGGTCGTCGACCTCAAGTGGCCGAACTGGACGCCTGCTGCAAGAAGTCCTTCTGGTCGATTGACAATGTGCCAAGCGACACTGCGTCGGAAACGGTCGAGGGTGACCTTTCCGCTCGGGTCTACCGAGATGCTGCGGCTCGGATGGAGGTCAAGCGCGACCATCAAGCCGTTTGCGTATTCAATGAGTTCCTCGATCCATCGCACCGTCGACGCATTGGTCAAGTCTCGATCGCCCTCCATCAGGCGTTTAGGCGAATTGCGCGTGTTAGGGTGGCCGATCAATCGATCGGATCCTGTCGCGGCAGCAAGGCTTTCGAGTGCCACGATCGCGTCCGCCCCGGGTTTGATCGTTGCCCACACCCACCGCTTTCCGTCGGGGTCTTGCTGGTCATTGTCATCACGGACGGCTTTATACATTCGCCCGTCGATCCGAAAGGAGAGGGCGCCGTCAGGACGAGGTACCGTCCGCAGTGCGCCGCGCGGAAGTCTCCTGCATTCCTCTCCTCGCATTCCGGTGCAGCTGCAAATGAGCACTGCCGCGGCCGCCTGCAGGATCCGCAGCAATCTGCCGTCGCGGATGTCTCTGTAGTCAAGAAACGGCAACCACGGACGTCCTTCGATAGTGCACGTGACTGAAATCGGAATTGGTTGCGGGAGAGCCGAATTAAGCGAGTACGCGCCGCCGCGGAGTTGGCGCCAACGTCGAAAGTCATTTGTGTGGATCCCTCCGCCCCAGTGGGCAATCAGGTACTGCGCGGCGACGTGCCCATATCGACTCACGGGGAGCACCCCGCCGCGAGACGCCACCAATTCCCCCACAGCATCGAGCGCCGCCGAGGAACACTGCCGAGGCTCAGGGCGGCTTGTGGCTGCGCCTACCCATGCCACAGCAGCGACAATGTCAGGGGCGCATTGGACAATTTGTTGAGACCACCAGAGAAGCGGTGCGAAGGTATCGGGGTGGATGATCGCTTTGCTATTGTCGGCGGCCCGATCATGGGCACGTTTGCTGAGCTGCTTCGCGAACCAAGTCGGCTCGACCATGCAGTCGGCTTCCGGCAGATAGATAGCAAGATGCGCTATGGCGCCGATGTAACCCAAGTGTTGCTCCATTGAGGACCGGCTGGACCGGGATTCCTCAGCAAGCAACTCGGTGGCATAGTCGTCGAGAAGGTCAACGGTGACATCGCATAGTTGAGCGATGTCCTGCTCGCCGAGGTAGCGGCCGAAGTGGCGCAAAGCTCCAAAGCGCTGGGCGACCGACGACACCCCTGGCCATTGCCGAGCGCTGCTGCCCGCAAGATGTGACACCGGCGTCGGCTTGTTGATGAACAGCCACATTATTCGTTTGAAGGATCTGACAAGATGCGAAGGGATTTGGAAGCGCTGTTGGCGGTCGCCGGGTAGCCATCGTAGGTTCTGCAGGTCCCCGCGTGGCGCATCCATCGGCCGAAGAGACCAGGTGTGCTCCGGGAACATGCTCATTTGGAGATCAGGGCGTTTCAGTCGTAGTTCGTGCACGACCACAGGTCCGGATTCGACAGCAGTCCAATCGACCGTTTCAAGGTCGTCACCTGGAACGGCAAGATCAATCGCTGCCGCTATGGATTTTCTCACACGTACTTCCCATTTAAGAGCAAGTTGATCTCCGTTCGGTCCTCATCGGTGACGGCATCTTCGGCGGCACGATATTCGTACGCGGTGATCAGCGTTCGGTCCTCGATGAGGGCAAGAAGGCATCCGTAAGCCATGGCGCGGAAGTCGGTCCAGTCGGGTCCGTCGGTGGAGGCTATGGCCTCCAATTGATGGCGCAACTCTATGAGCCGGGGAAGGTGGCGAGGTGTGGCGAAGGCATGGGTGCATCGCAGGCACAACAGAAAATCGTCGCCGCAAGGCTCTCCAGTCGAGGGGTGGTGCTCGAAATCGACGCAGCCACCAATCGTTGTGTCGGTGTCGGTCGGCGTGACGGCACGTTCGAATCTCATCTTGAGATGGGCCTCGGCATTCTCGATGACCGCCCACAGCCCTGTCTCAACGGCCTCGGCCATCAGACGTTCTCGTTCGACTTCTGATGCTGCGACGTAGAGGGTGGACCACGTCGCTCGCGAATGTCCTTGGGGTGTGCGGTCAATGAGAACGCGCACCGTTTTGCGGATTCGCTGGAACGAGACCAGCACGTCCGCGTTTGGCCACCATCCGAGCCTGTAACTCTTGTAAACTTCCGTGGGCCGTAGGCCAACCTGAGGTGTGGCTCCTCCGCCCCTCGCCGGCCAATAGACGATGACACGGTCGGCTCCCGGAAGATCATGCGCTGCTAGATAATTACGGGCGGGCTGGGTCATCTCGACGATTTTCATCATCGCGCGGCGCGCATTCTTCGGAATCGCATGCGCGTCGTACTGGTCGCTGCGCCGACGTCGCTTCTCGTCCTCCACAGTCAGTACGTCCTCCGCAGTACCGAGTCCCGGAGCACCCGAGGGCACTTTCCGCTCGTTGATCTGCGTGAAGTTGACACCCTCTAAGCAGGCGATGAGCACGGCGATAGCCACCGCACCCTCGTAGCTGACGAACAGCATGGGTCGCCCTTTCGCGACTCCTGAGGACCTCTTGTCGCGAACTGTAATCCCCAGCGCACTGCGTCCAGCATCAGTTTGTGGTGCACCCGTCCCAGCCAGTTCCCGAAGAGCGTCTGCCTGGGCTCGCCTCTGAGGTGACAGCTCCTCTGTGTCTGCTTGTTTCAGTAACAGCAAGTTAGGGCGAATGCGCCGATACTCGACATTGACGGCGGCCGTCGCCGCTTCGAGAATCGCGTCATATACATCGATGTCAAGGGGCTGAGACTCATCGACATCCCTCCGAGGAAGCCGCCGGTTCAAACTTCTCGGCAAGTCGGGGTGGAGTCGATGTAGGTAGCGCCGGAGCACCTGCCTCACCGCGCCCAAGTGCCTGCGCCGGCTGTTGTTCTTCGCAGTGCTCTTTGCCAGGTGAAGCAGGTAGGTATTCCAGCGATTCGGACTCAGCTCGATCAACTCTCGCACATTGTTGTCGCCACACCACCGCGCGAACTCCTTGATGTGAACGTAGTTCCCTCGCGCCGTGTAGGCACTCTTCCAAGTTCCGTTCACTCCAGTGAGAGCCTCAATTGCGTCGGCAAGCTGCACCCGTAGCACCACGTCACACGGCCAGTCCCGAAGGTCGAGCACGACCGGCGAATACGAGCCAAGAAGGGAAGCGACGACCACTTCGGAATTCTCACGCCGAGTGACAACGCCATCCGCGGAAGTGCGACGCCGACCCGACGTCATCCATCGCCCCCAGTCAGATCGCGAACCTCCGCAAGGTCTTGCGCCAACGAAGACACCAGGTCGCCAATGGTCGCGTCGGCGTTCGAGGAGCCGAACAATCGATCAAATCGCAGCCGCTGCACGCGGGGCATGTAAGTGCTCCGAGTCGTCTCTACGGATCTATGCCCCAACACGTCCTTCACCGTTCGAAACACTTCCTCATACCGTGACCCGTCCCCGTAAGCGACGCCCTCATCCCACCCGTGCATATCGTCAAGGCGCTGGTGCAATCGGACTGCCAAGGCCAGCGCGAAGCTGAAGCGCAGCGAGTGCGGGGTCACCGTCAGTTCGTCGCTGTCCGCCGCCCCAGTAGCTTCAATGCCCGCCCAGAGTCGGTCGTTGGCACCCTCAAATACGCCGATCCATGACTCGTGGTGGAACGGCATTCCGCCCTCGTTGAGCCACAATGCCATCGGTTCAGGGCGCCCATCGCGAATCCAGAACAGACGTCGCCGCATAGCTGGCTTCATCGTGTTTAGTGATGTGACGACCCCGTCGTCTCGGACAACTTCGAACGTTCCCTTACGAGTTCGCCGAACCTCCGTGACCCAGATGATGTCTTCAATCACGTCGTACCGTCCCTCGCGTACCGCCCGGCGGACTGCAGCGGCACGGCCTACGGTCACATAGCTGCGCAGTGTCCGAGTCACAGTCGGCGCCGCGTACCACATCCGCGCCTTGCCGTACTTAGCGATCGCCGCAGGCAGCTTGGCCTCAACCACATTCTTGGATGGCAATTCCACCAGCAGGAGCGCACCCGCTTCCTGCACGCGTAAACCTGTTGAGTATACGAAGTCGGTGAATGCTGTGTTGCGCAAAGAATTACGGACGCGACAAGATTTGTCGTCGCCAGCGGCGCGCCACTGACCGGCACCGACACGCTCGACGCCGCGGCCCCGCAAGCCGACGTCACGCCATAGCCGGTACGTTCCCGGAACGATCCACCGATCTCTTTCTTTGCGAACCAGCGCCGTGTTGACCCTTGCCCCGGGCACCCTCAACGCGCCCCGCCCGCCCGGCACTGGACTCGCACCGATAACGGGGCCGTGCAGCGTGATCGGAATCTTGTGGGCCACAGCCCAGTCGTACAAGCCTCTGAGCGCAAAGACGGCCTTGTTCCATGTCGATCCCGCCACCGAGTCGGCGAACTGAAGGTGATCGGTTCGGCGAATCTTGAAGTCGATGAAGTCGTCTTCTGTAGCTTCCAGCCACGTCAGCGGTTCGAGCTGTTTTCCTAGGAAGCCGCACCACGTGGCGATCTCGCGGGCATACGTCTTGCGGGACGACAAGTCCAACGAAATGAACTCCGGGCATGAATTGAAGTAGAGCACCAGCCATTCGTCGAGTTCGCCGTTACTCGATAGCAGGATCGGTGTTCCCTCCGCGACCCTCAGCCGACGATCGGATGCGACTACTTGCCTTGAGTCATCCAATACGTCCGAGTACCCGGCAGGCCAGGTCTCGCAACCGGTGGTTGTGAGTACTGTCCACCGCTCTGCTGGCGCGGCAGCGGAGAGCACCACTGGACCGTAGGCCGGAATTCGCCTCGGCCTGCCACGACACGCCCGCACATACCCACTTCCTAGAGAACTCGGGCGGGTACGGCAGGTCGCCGAGGCCGCGCTCCTCGTCGGCCGCGACCATCTCCAGCAGCGGTTCGATGGAGTGTGCTTTCGTGTCGATGTCGGCCCACGGGTCGTCGCGCTTGGCCACCAGGTCCGGCACCGTGGTGATGGTGTAGTCGTCCGGGTCGGCATCGGCCAGCTCATCCCAGCTCAATGGTGTTGACACCGTGGCGATCTCGGTGCGGCGCGCCGAGTAGGCCGACGCGAAGGTGCGGTCGCGCGCGTTCTGGTTGTAGTCGATGAACAACCTTTCGCCCCGCTCCTCCTTCCACCACGACGTGGTCACCGCGTCCGGCGCGCGGCGCTCGACCTCGCGTGCCAGCGCGATGCCTGCCCGACGTACCGCGATGAAGTCCCAGTCCGGCTTGATCCTGATGAACACGTGCACGCCGCGACCGCCCGAAGTCTTCGGGTAGCCGACGATGCCGAGCTCGTCGAGGACGGGCTTGAGGACGCCGACGGCGATCTCGCTCGCGTTGGCGAACGCGGTGCCCGGCTGTGGGTCCAGGTCGATGCGCAGCTCGTCGGGGTGCTCGGTATCCGGACAGCGCACCTGCCATGGATGGAAGGTGATGGTGCCCATCTGTGCCGCCCACGCGATAGCCGACGGGTGCGTCACTTTCAGCGCATCCGCGGTGCGCCCGGACGGAAACGTCACCCTACAGGTCTCCAGATAATCGGGATGCTTTGCGGGAACACGTTTCTGGTAGATCTCCTCACCGTCGATCCCGTCGGGGAACCGCTGCAGGTGCGTGGGACGGTCTCGAAGGGCGGCGAGCATCGGCTGCGCGACCGCGAGGTAGTAGTCGAAGACCTTGCGCTTGGTGCCATCCGCGCCGAGCTTTGGGTAGTACACCTTGTCCGGGCTGGTCAGCCGGACGGCCACCCCGTCGACGTCAACTTCTGTCGCAGGACTGGCCATTTCATGACTCCAACACGTGGGACAGGTCGTAGTTCAGCGGCGCATCGAGCTGATCGAAGGTGCAGCTGCGCGGGTCGCGGTCGGGCCGCCACCTGACGAACTTCACGGCGTGCCGGAACCGTTGACCGTGAACGGTGTTGCCTTCCATCTGGTCGTACGCCACCTCGGCGACCTTCTCGGGCCGCACCGGAATCCAGCGCTTGTCGGCTGCGGAGTTCCACCGCGACGGCTCGCCGTCGTTGACCTGGTCACCCTCGCGCAGGGGCTCGAGATCGGCGAGCATCACCGACCTGTCCTTGACACTGAAAGACGCAGCGCCACCGACCATCTGCAGTTCACCGTCATCGCGATACAGGCCGAGCAGAACCGAACCGACGCCGTCGCCACTCTTGTGAATCCGGTAGCCGATGGCCACGCAGTCCGCGTCGCGCTTGTGCTTGACCTTGACCATCTCGCGCTTGCCGGGCACGTACCGACCGTCGAGGCGCTTGGCTATCACCCCGTCCAGGCCGGCACCTTCGAACGTCGTCAACCAATGCGTTCCGAGCTCGGGATCCTCGGTGGTCCGCGTGACGTGGCAGCGGCGCTGTTCAAGGGAAAGCCGGTCGCCGACCAGATCGACCAACGCCTGCCTGCGTTCTCGGAACGGCTCGCTCAATAGCGAGCGGTCGCCGGTGGCCAACGCGTCGAATCCGATGAAGTGCGCGGGGGTCTGCTCGGCGAGCATCTTGATTCGGCTCTCGGCGGGGTGGATGCGCTGGCTCAGCGACTCCCAGTCCAGCCGGATCCTGCTTTTGGTTTCATTGTTCCTCGCGTCCGCAGCGATCTCACGCGGCACCACGACCTCGCCGTCGAGCACGCAGCGCGGCGCCAGCTCGTCGCGTAGCGAGTCGACGAGCTCGGGGAAGTAACGACCGAGGTCCTTGCCGCTACGCGAGAGCACCACTACCTCGTCGCCGTCGCGGAACACCAGCGCGCGGAACCCGTCCCACTTGGGCTCGTACGACCACACCCCGGGTTCGTCGGGCACCTTCTCCGCGGCCTTGGCCAGCATCGGATCGACGGGTGGCTGCACGGGGAGATCCACCTGGCCCATTATTGCGTCCATGCCGGTGCAGACCCGGCAGGTCGGGCATTGTCATCGGTTGAAGTGTCATCGGTTGAAGTGTCATCGCTCGACGTCATCGCCCGGTCAAGGCATCCTGCCTGTGGCGCGAGACCTTCTCGCGGTTTCCGCAGACCTGCATGCTGCACCAACGACGCTTGCCACCGCGCGACGTGTCGAGAAACAGCCAGCCGCAGCGGGGGCAGGACCGCAGCCGTTCGCGCGGCAGGGTGAAGAAGGCTTCGATCGCGAGCATGGCCAGGGCGGCCGTGACGGCGTCGGGGTCCCGCCACCGGGCAAGGGCGAGATGGGGCGTGGCGCCGTCCAGTTCGATTGCGCCGCCGGCAAGCCCGCTCGCCGCAGACACGCAGAGGAGGCACAATTCCTCCGTTGCGAGAGCCTCCTTCGCGGCGATCGACCCGAAGATCTGGGCCGTGGCCTCCCTCACCGCGTGGATCCCCTCGACGAAGGACTCACCCGCTATCCCGGCGACTGCCTCGGCCTCCGTGGCACCGGCAAGCCCTGAGGCCTTCACCCAGTTGCCGATGTCGCGCGCCGATTTGAGTAGCTCGTTATCCGGTTCTGGCACCCGCCGGTTGAACACCGCGTTCGCGAGGTCGATCGCAGGATGCCCACCGATGAAGTGCTGTTGCGCCCATTTCGTCACTGCACCCCCCCCATTTACCGTAACCCTATTTTTGATGTTTAGCGGTTACTGCAATCGCCGTCGACTGGTGTCCCCGCTGCCCATCCATTCGCGACGGCGACCGGGAGATGGCGCAAAACCAATCAATTGCCGTTTCAGACCTGCGGCGTCGGGCAATGTAGGGCCCCGTGTTGCCCCTCGTGCCGCCTGTCTCGCCGATGCTGGCCAAGTCGGTGCCGTCGATCCCTCCCGGTTCCTGGTACGAGCCGAAGTGGGACGGCTTCCGATCGATCTGCTTCCGCGACGGGGACACCGTCGAACTCGGCAGCCGCAACGAGCGGCCACTGACCCGGTACTTCCCCGAAGTGGTCGCGGCGGCCATCGCCGAACTACCGGACAGATGTGTCATCGACGGGGAGATCGTCATCGCGGGCGCCCACGGCCTGGACTTCGAGGCGCTCCAACAGCGCATTCACCCTGCCGATAGCCGCGTCCGGATGCTCGCCGAGAAGACGCCGGCGTCATTCGTCGCCTTCGACCTGCTCGCCCTCGGCGACGACGACTACACCGGCCGGCCGTTCAGCGAGCGCCGCGCCGCGCTGACCGACGCGCTGGCCGGCTGCGGCCCGTCGTTCCATGTCACCCCCCTCACCACCGATCCGGCGACGGCTCAGAAATGGTTCTCGGAATTCGAGGGTGCAGGCCTGGACGGGGTGATCGCCAAGCCGCCGACGGTCACCTATCAGCCGGACAAGCGCGTCATGTTCAAGATCAAGCACGTGCGCACCGCGGACTGCGTGGTCGCGCGCTACCGCGTGCACAAGTCCAACGACGAGGCAATCGGGTCACTGCTGCTCGGCCTCTACCGGGACGACGGTGCGCTGGCGTCCGTCGGCGTCATCGGGGCATTTCCGATGGCCACCCGGCAAAGTTTGTTCGCCGAGCTTGCGCCGTTGGTCACGACTTTCGATCGCCACCCGTGGAACTGGGCTGCGCACGACGCCGCGCAGCGAACGCCTCGCAAGAACGAGGGCTCGCGCTGGAATGCGGGAAAGGATCTGTCGTTCACGCCACTGCGTCCCGAGCGTGTGGTCGAGGTTCGCTACGACCACATGGAAGGCGAAAGATTCCGTCACACAGCACAATTCAACCGGTGGCGACCAGACCGCGACCCACGCTCCTGCACCTATGCCCAACTGGAGCAACCGGTCGCGTTCAACCTCGTCGACATACTTCCCAGACTCGGCACCGGGGGTGGGTTCTAGGGTGTCCCCTGTGTCGCGTATGTCCGGCCGTCCCGTGGACGCCTCACCGTGGACTCCACGGGAGGCGGAGCTGCTGGCTGTCACGTTGCAGCTGTTGCAGCAAAACGGCTACGACCGGTTGACGTTGGACGCGGTGGCGACGACGGCTCAGGCCAGCAAGGCCACGGTGTACCGGCGCTGGCCGACGAAGGCCGAGTTGGTGCTCGCCGCGTTCATCGAGGGCATTCGCCATGCCGCCGTCGCACCCGACACCGGCACGTTGCGGGAAGACCTGCTGCAGCTCGGGGAGACCATCCTCGAGCATTGCAATCAGCACGCGGCCACCCTCCGCGCCGTACTGGTGGAGCTGTCGAACAATCCCGCACTCAACGAAGCGTTCGAGCACGAGTTCATCGTTCAGCGGAGGGCCGTGATCCGGTACGTCCTCGAGCAGGCCGTCGCCCGCGGCGAGATCGACGAGGCCGCCATGAGTGACGAGCTGTGGGACGTGCTGCCCGGGTACCTGATCTTCCGGTCCATCGCCCAGAACCGGCCGCCAACCGCACTCACGGTGCAGACCCTCGTCGACGAGGTTTTGCTGCCCTCTCTAACACGTCGAATTGGTTAGTCAACGTCAATTTCTGACGTTCCAAATGTTGCGCTTTGCGCAGCTCAAGTAGCAAAAGTCAAGACTTGCAGGCACCGGTCCCGTACCGTACCGTTTCGCTGATAGTTAGTCTTGCTCCGCAGTGTCGCGAGCAAGTCAGCGCCGCCGCGTTCGGGGTGACCGGTTGTCGAAAGGCCAGGGGTTGAAGAGGTTCTCGATCGGCAGCCTGGTCCGGCAACGATGGATGGTGCTGGTCGCCGTCTTGGTGGTAGCCACCACGTCGTTTGCCGTCTATCGACTCAACGGCATCTTCGGCACCAATAACGTCGTCTCTCGGCCTAGCGCCGATTCGCTGGAGAACTCCGACTACAACCCCAAGCGCGTGCTGTTCGAGGTGTTCGGGTCCCCACGATCCACGGCCACCATCAACTTCCTGGACAAAGACGCCCAGCCCCAGCGCGTCGACAACGTGCCCCTGCCGTGGTCGCACCCGCTCACGACGACCGATCCGACACTCTTCGCCGACCTTCGCGCACAGGGTGACGGGGCCACGATCGGTTGCCGCATCACGGTCAACGGCATCGTCAAGGACGAAAGGTCCACCAACAACGTGAACGGCTACATCGCCTGCCTGGACAAGTCCGCATGAGCGAGCACCGCGTGGAGGAGCCCACCGTCGAGACTGGCGTTCAGGGCTCGTGGATGGCGCGCAACATCCGTCGCTTCGCCGTGCCGATCATGATCATCTGGGTCGGAATCGCCGCGTTCACCAACATCTTCGCCCCACAACTGGAGGTCGTCGGCGCTGCGCACTCGGTATCGATGAATGCCGCCGACTCGCCGTCGATCATGGCGATGCGCCACATCGGCAAGGTGTTCAACGAGTACGACTCCGACAGCGCCGCCATGGTCGTGCTCGAGGGCGACCAGCCACTGGGTGCCGAGGCGCACCGATACTACGACGACCTCGTCAAGCGAATCGCCCAGGACACCAAGCACGTTCAGCACATTCAGGACTTCTGGGGAGATCCGCTCACGGCGGGCGGCTCACAGAGCAAGGACGGCAAAGCCGCTCTGGTGCAGGTGTACCTGGCCGGCAACCAGGGCGAGGCGCTGTCCAACGAGTCCGTCGATGCGCTGCGCGACATCGTGAAACACTCCACGCCACCACAGGGCGTGAAGGCCTACGTCACCGGCGCCGCACCGCTGATCACCGACAACTTCGAGGTCGGTAGCGAGGGCACCGAGAAGGTCACCATCCTCACGTTCGTGGTGATCGCCGTGATGCTGCTCATCGTGTATCGCTCGATCATCACCACGCTCATCGTGTTGGTGACGGTGCTCGTCGAGTTGTCCGCTGCCCGTGGTGTTGTCGCCTACCTCGCGAACACGGGCGTCATCGGACTGTCGACCTACTCGACGAACCTGCTCACGCTGCTGGCGATAGCCGCGGGTACCGACTATGCGATATTCGTCGTCGGCCGCTATCACGAAGCCCGTTCGGCCGGCGAGGAACGAGAAGCAGCGTTCTACACCATGTTCCGGGGAACCGTGCACGTGATCGTCGGCTCGGGCCTGACGATTGCCGGCGCCGTGTTCTGCCTGTACTTCACCCGGCTGCCCTACTTCCAGACCCTTGGGGTGCCCGCCGCCATCGGCGTCCTGGTGGCACTAGGGGCTGCACTCACCCTTGGCCCCGCCGTGTTGGTGGCGGCCAGCCACTTCGGGCTGATGGACCCCAAACGCAAACTGCGCACGCGTGGTTGGCGCCGCATCGGCACGGCCATCGTCCGCTGGCCCGGTCCGATTCTCGTGGTGACGATCGCACTTGCCCTGATCGGCCTGCTCGCCCTTCCCGGCTACAAGACCAGTTACGACGCCCGTCCGTATCTGCCCGCGGACGCACCTGCCAACGTCGGCTATGCGGCCGCCGAACGCCACTTCTCCGAGGCGAGGCTCAATCCCGAGCTGTTGATGATCGAGACCGATCACGACATGCGCAACCCTGCCGACATGCTCATCCTGGAACGGGTCGCGAAGGCCGTCCTACACACCCCGGGCATTTCGCTGGTGCAATCGATAACGCGACCGCTCGGCGTGCCGATCACGCACAGCTCCATACCGTTTCAGATCAGCGCGACCAGTGCCAGCCAGATCATGAACCTGCCCTACCAGCAGGCCAGGGCCCAGGATCTGGTGAAGCAGGCCGCCGACATCAACAACACCATCGACATCCTGAAGCAGCAGTTGGCACTGCAGAAGGCCAGCGCGGCCGCCACCGACGAGCAGACCAAGGCGTTCCACGACACCGTCGCGGTGGTGAACGACCTGCGGGACAAGCTCGCCAACTTCGACGACTTCTTCCGCCCCATGCGCAACTACTTCTACTGGGAGCCGCACTGCTTCGACATCCCGGCGTGCGCAGCGTTGCGGTCGGTCTTCGATTCGCTCGACGGCATCAGCGCACTCACCGACCAGTTCACCGACATCACGGCGAGCTTGGACAAGCTCAATGCCCTTCAGCCGCAACTCGTCGCGCTATTGCCGCCGCAGCTGGCGATCCAGGAGCGCAACCGCGACCTGATCCTGTCCAACTTCGCCACCACCAACGGCACCAACACGCAGTCCCAAGAGGCACTGGAGAACGCCACCGCGATGGGGAAGGCGTTCGACGAGGCCAAGAACGACGACTCCTTCTACCTGCCGCCGGAGGCGTTCGACAACCCCGACTTCAAGCGCGGCCTGAAGCTGTTCTTGTCGGCCGATGGCAAGGCTGCCCGCATGATCATCACGCACGAGGGCAAACCCGCGACACCTGAGGGGATTTCGCACATCGATGCGCTGAGGAACTCGGCGTTCGATGCGATCAAGGCGACGCCTTTGGCCGACGCCAAGATCTACGTCGCCGGAACTGCGGCGACCTACAAGGACATTCAAGACGGGGCCAAGTACGACCTGTTGATCGCGGCGCTGGCTGCGCTCAGCTTGATCCTGCTCATCATGATGTTCATCACGCGCAGCTTGGTCGCCGCCATCGTGATCGTCGGCACCGTCGCGCTGTCGCTTGGTGCATCGTTCGGGTTGTCAGTGCTCGTGTGGCAGTACGTGTTCGGCATCCAGCTCTACTGGATCGTGCTCGCGCTGGCCGTCATCCTGCTGCTGGCGGTGGGTGCGGACTACAACCTGCTGTTGATATCCCGGTTCAAGGAAGAGATACACGCAGGGCTGAAGACCGGCACCATCCGCGCGATGGCGGGTACCGGTGGTGTCGTCACCGCCGCCGGTTTGGTGTTCGCCGCCACCATGTCGTCGTTCATCTTCAGCGATCTGATCGTGCTCGGCCAGATCGGCACCACGATCGGGCTCGGCCTGCTGTTCGACACGTTGATCGTGCGGTCGTTCATGACACCGGCCATCTCGACGCTGCTCGGGCGCTGGTTCTGGTGGCCGCAGCTCGTGCGCACCCGCCCGGCCAGCCAGATGTTGCGACCCTATGGGCCACGCCGCGCGGTCCGTGATCTGCTCGAGCGGGAACCCAACGACAAGTTCGTCAGCCCGGACTAGCGCCGAACGTACGCATGTTGTACGCGAACCTCGAGTAATCCCGTCAACAACCGTACGTTCGGCGGCTACTGGCGCTCACTCGCATAGAGGTGCACCAGGCCGGAGGCCACCGCGAACCGAGGACCGTGGACGCCGTCGATGTTGGCCCTTCCCACGGCGATCGGGATCGAGCGCAGCGATTCGCCGACCGTACGGAGCAGCTCGTCGTCGAGCGCTCCTCCCCCGGCAAGCACCAGTGTCGTGGGCGGAGCGTCGATGGCGAGCATCGCGCGGGCAATGTTGGCCGCAACCGTCTCCTGCTTGATCGCCAGGCGCAGGCTGCGCCACTCCTCGGCAGCCAGCTTGTTGGAGAACGGCACCAGGCCAGCACTTCCGCGCGTACACAGCCTGCCGATCGCATCGGCGGGTGCGGGGTTGTCGAGGAACAGCCGCCGACCGTCCTCCTCGTGCGCGACGTGCGGACCCTCGACCCGCAGGGCAGGGGTGCGCTTCACCCGCTCGGCGAGGGCGCGCGGTATGCCGAGCACCCGTGCGACGGCGGTGGTGATCGCCTCCCCAGCGCCTGCCGCCGTGACCGTCTGGCCCACACCCACCAGATCGATTGTGCCGCCACCGATATCGCAGACGACCGCGTCGGGTGGCAGACCCGGCGTGGTACGCGCACCGACTGCCGCCGCATCGGGTTCGGTTGCGATGGTGCGGGTCGGGCGTCCGGTCAGGTCCTGCAGGGTGTCCGCGGCGTCGGCGACGAGATCGGCGGCGAGCAGCGCGACGACGGTGCCTCGCGTGTCGGCAACCCCGCGCCGCAGCCACGCCCCGTTGTCGATCGACGCGAGATCGGTGAAGAACGCGTCGTCGACCGCGATTCCCTCCTCTGCAGTGGGAATGGCGCGCAGCCGCACCGCCACCACGTTGCCAGGCGGTTCGAGCCGGAGAACACTGTGCGCCTGCGCGGGCGTGTACCGCACCAATCGGCTGTCGACGGTGCAGTCGACGTAGTCGTCGTCGACTGCAGGCGGGTCGGGCGGCCCGGTGCGGCGGGTCACGGCGATCGCCGGGGAATCCGCCAGCTCACGGGTGAATTCGCCGACGTGCGGTATCTGGTCGTGTCCGAGTTCGAGGGCGAAGCACAGCGCGATCGGGTCCGCCAGCGCCCGGTACGCCGTTCCTTCCGGGACGACTTCCACCGCGACCAACGCCCCCGGTTCGAGCCCATCCAGGTCGACCTCGTCGACCACCGGGACGTCGATGGGAATCCGATTGCGGATGAGCACGGCGTCGTCCTGCGCGGCGATCACGCCGACGACGTGCCAGCCGCAGCCGACCGCCTCCGAGATCTCCCGCGCCGCCACCTCGAAATCGGTGACGCCATCGACGGAAACGATTGCCGGGCCTGCGATCACGTCGCCGGTCAAGCTGGTAAGGGGGACGTGCCTGCCGACGCCAGAGCCCGTCCCGGCAGGCGTGTTGGCACCGTGGCGCCGGAGGCTGCGCACCGGTGATCTCGGTGACGACGGCGGTGCCAGCGGGGCGGTCGAGGTGTCGACGGGGCGGAGCGCGGACAGAACCAGCTCATCGGCCGCGACACCAGCGTCGACCTCCATCTTGTGCAGCAGCGCGGCCGCACCCTCCAACGATTCCTTCGAGCCCTTCCGCCCGCGGGTCGGCGCGTGGTCGTGGGCGACCTGCTCGACGGTTCCCCCGCTGACGCGGGCCAGCACGATCTCAGTGGTGTGGTTGCCGACGTCCACCCCGGCCACCACGACCGAAAGGTCGCTCACCGCAACAGACCTCGCCTGGCATACACCACGGCGGCCTGGCCGACCAGCTCCGCGCACCGGCTCGCACCCCGGCCCTCCAGAGACACCCGCAACGCCTCCAACTGTTCGGCCGACGAGCGGTGCGGCCGTAGCGCCTCGTAGAGGCCCATCACCTCTTCGTCGTCCATGGTGGCGAGTTCGGCTGCGCGCAAGAAGTTCTCGGCAAGTTGCGGGTTGCCTCCCGACGCGGCGACGGTGGCCTGGTGCGCCAAGGTCGCGGGATCCATCCGCAGGTCGGACAGCCGCAGTTTGCCGTCGACGGCGTTCTGGACGGTGAATTCTTCCTCGGCCATCAGAGCCCTCCGCTCTTCGCGCAAGCGCTCATCGCCGCGTCAGCCTAACCGTCATCGGCGCCTCGCCGGGCTGACAGGACTCCCGTTCCAGCGCGACGAGTGCGACGGCGTGGGCGTGGTACCGCGCGGAGATCGACTCGTCGGTGCCACCGGTGAAGATCGGCGCCGGTGCCATCCCCTTCGCGTGCCGTGCCGCGTTGCGGCCGAGGTCGCGGTACATCGGTGCGGTCAGCAGCGGCGCGACGCTGAACAATTCGAGATTGGCCAGCGGCGCGAGGTCACGGCGATGGATCAGTGCAGTTCCCTTGCCCTGCAACCCGATGCCGATACCCGACCCGGACAGACGCGCCGCAGTCAGCCCGATCAGCCCGACGTCGATGGTCGAGCGGATGCGGACCAACCGTGGCACGCAACCCTCCTCCTCGAGCCCCGCGGAGATCTGTCGCAGCACCTCTCCTACCGTGAGGCCGCACAGGGACAACCACACGGTGCGCCCCAGC
This sequence comes from Mycolicibacterium sp. P9-64, assembly GCF_008329605.1. Classification (GTDB taxonomy): domain Bacteria; phylum Actinomycetota; class Actinomycetes; order Mycobacteriales; family Mycobacteriaceae; genus Mycobacterium. The sequence continues at coordinate 449,901 of NZ_NPKO01000002.1, read as the reverse complement.
GCGGGCGACAGCCCGATGCACACTTCGCGCGGATCGCTGCCCTGCCGGGCCGTCTCGACGTCGATGAACGTGACGTGGTCGCGATGGTCGGCTTGATCGGCGACGAGTTCGGTGGCCGTGCGCTCCTGCCGGATCCCGTCGATCTCGGCGCGCCGTTCGTCGGTCAGCGTGTAGCCGCTGCCGGGACCCGTGTAGTCATTCGGATCGGTGAGCTTCGACAGCACGCGGAAGTTCTCGTCGAAGATCGCCGAGGTCTGCAGTTGGTCACCGCGCAGCCGCTCACGGGTCAGCCGCATGATGGACTCGGCCTCTTCGTCGAAACCGGTGCGCTTCAAGGACGCGATGACGTCGAACACGGTCAGCTGCTTGGCTTCGATCGCCGTTGCGGCTTCGGCGACGGCCTTCGGGTCACCGGGCGGGATGTCTCGAGACCCGTTGGCCATCACCACCGCATCGATCCGGTCATCGCTGTAGTCGGCGAGGCCGAGGTCGCGATACACCGCGGCAACGGCGGTGGCACCGCGGCGCCTGACCTTCTCGAGGTGCTCGGCCGATACGGTGCGCAGGCCCCCGTCGACGGCCCAGTCCCGCTGCAGCACCAGGAAGTCGTCCATGTCGTCGGAGTTGAAGTTGGACAGCGCAAACGCGTTGTCGTAGCGCGGGATCGACCCGAAACCCGAGAAGATGAAGTCCGCCCCGCCGAGCAGGACTGGCAGCGTGTGCGCGCTGCGGCGGATGTCGGACTCCGAGATGAGATTGTCGTTGCCAGCGCAGGATTCGAGGTCGCGCATCATCACCATCAGGTTCTCGGCGAGCAGTTCCTTCATCCCCTCGGGTACCGAGGCCACCACGCCGACACCGTCGATGCCGCCGTTCTGCACGCCCTGTGACCCCAGCGCACGCGCCAGCGAGACGCACCGGGATTCCAGATAGAGAATCGAGCACTTCTCGGCCGCGCCCATCAGCACCTCGGCGCCGCCGCCACTGGTGACCCGCATCTTGAGGCCGCGCGAGGCGTAGGCGGAGGTCAGAATCGCCTTCGAGAACGGGGTGTCGTCACCGTCGACGAACACCTGCTCGGTGCCGTAGAGCGAGATCGTCTCGGCGTAGCTGGTCAGCCCACGCAGCCCGAGCCGCAGCTCCAGCGCCTCCTCGATGGAGCACTGCGCCATCGCGCCTGGCACTCCCACCTGGCTGCCGATGAGCAGCGCCACCGCATTCGACGGCGCATCACCGAGCACCGGGACCGTCGTCTCGACCTCACGGAAACCGTAGGCAACGGCACTTGCCGCGTCGGCGGCGATGAGTAGCGGGTCGTCGAGCTGATTGGTGACGTGTGCCTGGTTGCTCGGCGTCCGCCGTGCCCGCATCTTGGTCATCGCCAGCTGCATCTCGGCGGGCGTCAGCACCGCCATCACACGTGCGAGTTTGGCGGGCGTCGTGCCTGCGATCAGCCGCACCACGTCTGCCCTCGGCACGTTGACGTCGACGGCCATCCGCGCCAGGGCCACGTCGTCGAGTGCCATCGCCTCCTCGGCCACCGCGAGATCGATGCCGTACCGGGCGATGAACTCGTCGATCACGTCGAAGTCGGCGACGGGCTTGCCGTCGAGCTCTGCGACCTCCCCGTCGCGGATGATCAGCGACGGGGAGGGGTCATGAGGGCTGTGCATCGCGACCAGCCCGAGGTCCGGGTTGGCCACGCTGAAGCCGTCGAGGTTGATGGGCTTCGAGTTGAGAACCCTGAACCGTCCCAACTCGTCTGCCATGGAACCTTCCTTAGTCACGAACCTCGGCATCCTCGTACACGATCCGGCCGATGAGCTCATAGCGGGCCGGATCGCGGAACTTGAAGTACAGCGCCATGGCTGCGCCAAGCGCAAACAGACCGACGACGATCCACGGGGTCAGCTTGAACAGTAGGGTGCCCGACGCGGCGCCGGCGGCCGCATCCTTGTGTTGCCACAGCAGGACCACGACGTAGAGCATGCCGATCCCGCCGAGCAGTGGCGCCAAGAAGGTCTTGAACCAGTGCGCGCTGGACGGGTGGTTCTTGTGGAAGTGGAAGTACGCGATGACGGAGAACGCGCACAGCGACTGCACGATCATGATGGCCATCGTGCCGAGGATCGCCAGCAGCCCGTACAGGTGAACGTAGGGGTCCATGCCTGCGAAGAAGAACGCCAGGATGAGCACCAGCGTGATGCCGGTCTGGACGAACGACGCGATGTACGGCGAGCCGTGCTCGGGGTGCGTGGCACCGAGCGTCTTCTGCAACCCCTTGGACAGGCCCTCGCGGCCCATGGCGTACAGGTAGCGCGACGCACACTGGTGGAACGCCATGCCGCAGGCGAAGGATCCGGTCACCAGCAGGATGTGGAACATCGTGACCGACCACTCGCCGTACGTGGCGCCGACGGGGATGAAGAAGAGGTTGCCTGCGGTAGCCGGATCCTGTGCGATCTCGACGGCCTTCTTCGGCCCTGCGTAGGCGACCGCCATCCACGACACGAAGACGTAGAAGATGCCGACGCCGAGCACGCTGATCATGGTGGCGCGCGGGATGATTCGCTTCGGGTCCTTGGACTCCTCGCCGTACATGGCGGTCGACTCGAACCCCACCCATGACCAGAACGCGAAGAACAGTCCGAGACCGGCACTGGCGCCTGCGACGGCCGCCGGGGAGAAGGCACCGATGGGGTTGAGGATGTCTCCGATCGCGAAGCCCTCGGGACCGCCGCCCTTGAACAGGACTGCCAGGGCACCGAGCGACAGCATGATGATCTCGGTCACCAGGAAGACGCCGAGCACCTTCGCCGCGAGATTGACGTCGAAGAAGGTGAGGACGCAGTTCAGCGCCAACATCAGCAGCGCAGGGATCAGCCAATGGATGTGGATGTTGAACTGCGACGCGAACAGGTCCTGGAAGAAGAACGAGAAGATGCCGATCAGCGAGCCCTCGAACACGATGTAGGCCATCGTGATGATCACGCCGCTGGCCATGCCGATGACGCGGCCCAGGCCGTGGCTGATGAAGCCGTAGAACGCGCCCGTGGCCGTGATGTGCTTGGCCATCGTCGCGTAGCCGATCGCGAACAGCCCCAGCACGATGGTCGCGACCAGGTAGCCGGCGGGCGCATGCGAACCATTTCCGAAGCCGACGGCGATCGGCACGTTGCCGACCATCGCCGTGATCGGCGCAGCGGTGGCGACCGCCATGAAGATGACGGCGATCGTGCCGATGGCGTTGCGTTTGAGCTTCTGGACGTCGCGATTGGCGCTATCTGGTGGGGTTACGGCTTGATCGGTCATCTAGGGAGATACCTTCCAGGCAAGGGGAGGAGGGGCGTCATGTGGCCTGGGCCACACAACGAACTTTCGTATATTGGCACTACCAATTACCGAGCGCAAGAGGAGCGGCAACCATTGACAGAAATGGTCCACCCTTTTTAGGGTTGGGGTGCCTCGCGGCACACGTCATCAACAGCTGGGAGCCTCGGTGTACGACTACGGCACATTCTCGTTCGAGTCCAAGGCGCAGGTACTCGAACAGGCGAAGAAATACTGGAATCCGGACAAGACGCAGTTCTGGACCGACGCTGGCGTCGACCTCGTCATCGACCGTAGGGAGGGCTACTTCCTGTGGGACATGGACGGGCGGCGGCTCATCGACATGCACCTCAACGGCGGCACCTACAACCTCGGGCACCGCAACCCCGAAATCATGCAGGCGCTCATCGACGGCATGCAGTACTTCGACATGGGCAACCACCACTTCCCCTCCGTCGCCCGTTCGGCGCTCGCGCAGCGCTTGGTCGAATCGGCACCAGCGTCGATCAGCAAGGTGGCCTTCGGATCCGGCGGTGGTGAAGCCATCGACATCGCGCTCAAGAGCGCACGCCACGCGACCCAGCGGCGCAAGATCGTGTCGATCGTCAAGGCCTACCACGGCCACACCGGCCTTGCCGTCGCCTCGGGTGACGACCGGTTCTCCAAGCTGTTCCTCTCGGATCGGCCCGACGAGTTCATCCAGGTGCCGTTCGGTGACGTCGACGCGATGGAGCACGCGTTGTCGGGCGGCGACGTCGCGGCCGTCCTCATGGAGACCATCCCTGCCACGTACGGATTCCCGCTTCCCCCAACGGGTTACCTGGAGGCGACCAAGGAGCTGACCGAGCGCCACGACACGCTGTACATCGCCGACGAGGTGCAGACCGGCCTGATGCGCACCGGCGAGATGTGGGGTATCACCAAGCACGGCATCGAACCCGACATCTTGGTCACCGGCAAGGGGCTCTCGGGTGGCATGTATCCGATCGCGGCCGCACTGCTCGGCGACCGTGCCGCGCAATGGCTGGACCAGGATGGCTTCGCCCACATGTCCACCTTCGGCGGAGCCGAGCTCGGCTGTGTCGCCGCCATCAAGGCCCTGGAGATCACCAGCCGCCCCGAGGTCCGCGAGTCGGTGCACCACATCAGCGCCGTGTTCGCCGACGGGCTGGCCAGGATCCAGGCCGACTACCCGGACTGGTTCGTCGGCATCCGGCAGAATGGCGTGGTGATCGGTCTGGAGTTCGACCACCCAGAAGGGGCCAAGTTCGTCATGCGGGAGCTCTACGAGAACGGGGTATGGGCGATCTTCTCGACGCTGGATCCCCGTGTCCTCCAGTTCAAACCGGGTCTGCTGCTCAGCCGCGAGCTGTGCGACGAAGTGTTGGAGCGTGTCGAGGTAGCCGTCGGCAAGTCCCGCACGTCCGCGACGGTGCAGAGCTAGCCGGGATGGAACACGCGGTAGCCGACGACTCCAGCGGGATGTTCGTCTCCGACGACTCCAGCGGGATGTTCGTCTCCGACGAACGTGACCTCGCCGAGCTCGCACTCGCCGAGTACGACCTGCCTCCCGACTCGACGCTGCGCCTGCTGAACCTCTCCGAGAACGCGACCTACGCGGTGGAGCACACCGGCTCCGACAAGCGGTCCATCCTGCGCGTGCACCGCAAGAACTATCACCGCGCACACGAGATCGAATCCGAACTGGACTGGCTCGCCGCGCTACACCGCGAGGGCGAGATCACCGTTCCCGTCGTGCTTCCTGCGCACGATGGTCGACGCCTCGTCACCGTCGACCACGACGGAACACCGCGCCACGTCGTGCACTTCGAGATGGTGGCCGGCGTGGAACCCGACGAGGAGAACCTGACCGTCGAGGACTTCCACACATTGGGCGCCATCACGGCGACGCTGCACGACCATGCGAAGTCGTGGACGCGCCCGCCGGGCTTCGACCGGTTCTCCTGGGACTGGGAGCACAGCCTCGGTGACCAACCACGCTGGGGCCGTTGGCAGGACGCCATCGGGGTGGGCGACTCCGAGGCGCAGACGATCGACAGGGCTGCTCGGCTACTTCAGAACCGGTTGGCGGAATACGGCTCCGGGCCTGACCGGTTCGGGCTGGTGCACGCCGACCTGCGTCTGACCAACCTGCTCGTCGATGGACCGACCATCACGGTCATCGACTTCGACGACTGCGGACTCGGTTGGTACTTCTACGATTTCGGTTCGGCGGTGTCCTTCATCGAGGACGATCCCAAGCTGCCCGAGTGGCAGGACTCCTGGCTCACGGGCTACCGCACTCGCAGCACGATCACCGCAGAGGACGAGGACATGCTGGCGTCTTTCGTGCTGCTGCGCCGCCTGCTGCTGCTGGCCTGGATGGGAACCCACAGCCATTCCAAGGAGTCCCAGACCAAGGCGATCACCTTCACCGAGGGCAGCTGCGCGCTCGCCGAACGCTATCTCGCATCCAACGGCCACACTCTCGCCTGACCAAAGGACGGCAACATGTTCAGCTCGCTTCAAGGTAGATCCGCCATCGTCACCGGCGGCAGCAAGGGCATCGGCCGCGGCATCGCCGAAACCTTCGCCGCCGCAGGCGTCGACGTCCTCATCACCGGTCGCACCCAGGCCGACATCGACTCCGCCGTCGCCGCACTCGCGGACGCACCCGGCACGGTCACGGGCGTGACCGCTGACGTGACGAGCCAGGACGACTGCCGCCGCGTCGTCGAGACCGCGGTGCAGCGCCACGGCGGGCTGGACATCGTGTGCGCCAACGCGGGCATCTTCCCGTCGGCCCGCATCGAGGACCTCAACCCAGAGAACCTCGAGGAGGTGCTCGGCGTCAACTTCAAGGGCACGGTGTACATCGTGCAGGCGGCACTGTCGGCGCTCGCCGCCAGCGGCCACGGCCGGATCGTCATCACGTCGTCGATCACCGGGCCGATCACCGGCTACCCCGGGTGGTCGCACTACGGGGCCAGCAAGGCGGCACAACTCGGTTTCCTGCGCACCGCAGCAATGGAGCTGGCACCCAGGAACATCACCATCAACGCGGTTCTGCCCGGCAACATCATCACCGAGGGTCTCGTCGAAATGGGCCAGGAGTACATGGACCAAATGGCAGCCGCCGTGCCGGCGGGACGGCTCGGCAGCGTTGCCGACATCGGTAACGCTGCACTGTTCTTCGCCACCGAAGAAGCCGGCTACATCACCGGTCAGTCCCTGGTCGTGGATGGTGGACAGATCCTGCCGGAGTCTCCGGCCGCGATCGCGGAGCAATAGCGGAACCCTCCTCTAGAATTGGGCCTACCAAATCGGAAGAGGGGGCGACTCGTGCCAAAGCCGACCGAGGAACTGCGACGCCAGATCGTCGCCGACATCAATGCCGGCGCACCTGGAGCGAAGTTGGGCAGCGAACGCGATCTCGCCGAGCGCTACGCGACGAGCCGCTCCAGTCTGCGGCAGGTCCTCGCGGCGCTGGAGGAGGCGGGTCTGGTCAATCGGGTGATCGGCCGGGCAGGCGGCATCTTCATCAGCCACGGCCAGATCCAACGGAGCCTGTCCGACGTCGTCGGCGTGCCTGCGTTCCTCGCCAACCAGGGCTATGTGGCGGGGACCCGCGTGCTGTCCACCAAGATCAGCCCGCCGGACCGCGCCACGCAGAAGGCCCTGCGTCTCGACGGAAGTGCCTTCATCATCGAAATCCAGCGCCTCCGGCTGGCCGACGGATCGCCAATCTCGTTGGAGCTGGCGCAGTTTCCCGCCAACGCCTTCCCAGGACTGCTCGAGCAGCAGCTCGGCGGATCGATCTACGAAATCCTCGAGGACTTGTACGGTCTGGTCACCTCACGCGCCGACGAGCGGATCGAGGCCGTAAACGCCACCCCCGAGGAGGCGTCGTTGCTCGGCATCAAGCCCAAGTCCGCGCTGCTGTTGATCACCCGTGTCGCCTACGACCAAGGTGGAACGCCGTGCGAATTCTCGCGCGACCTGTTCCGGGCCGACCGCACGTGCTTGGCCGTCACGGTCCAGGGCCGCGGCATCGGAACACACTCACCCGCGGGCAGCGCGTCGGTGGCATTGCAGAGCCAGAACGCCGTGACCAAGGCCAGCTGATTCCGCACGAAGAAGGCGCTTGACCTCAACTAAGGTTCATGTTCCAAGCTTGGCGCAATCCAAACCAAGGAGGAACGCCATGCGCCCCATTCGCGCCGATCTCTGGGAAACCCGCGTCGACAGCCCCTTCCCCGGGCTCACCACCCACGCCTACCTGTGGACCGGTGGCGCCGGAGGCAACGTGCTGTTCTACGGAACCCAAACCGACGCCGACTTCGACGAGCTGGAGTCGCTCGGCGGAGTGGCCCACCAGTACCTCTCGCACCGCGACGAAGCAGGGCCGATGCTTGCCAAGGTTGCAGAACGGTTCGGGGCGCAATTGCATGCGCCCGCCGTCGAACTGGTCGAGATCGGGCAGTTCGCCCACGTCGACGTCCCAGTCGCCAGCAGGCACGTCGACGCCAACGGCGTCGAGATCATCCCCACGCCCGGCCATACCCCTGGCAGTACCTGCTACTTGGTCCCCGGCGTCAACGGCCAGCGCTACCTGTTCACCGGCGACACCATCTTTCTCGGGGACGACGGCGACTGGACGGCCGGCTACATCCCACCGATCAGCGTCGCCGGGCCACTGGCGGACAGCCTTCGGCTGCTCGAGGGTTTGAAGCCCGACCTGGTGATCTCCAGCGCGTTCCCCAGCGACACCGCGGTGCACGTGCCGGGGGCCCGCTGGTCGGAGTCCGTACGGCAGGCGCGGACACGGCTGGCGGCGGTGGCCTGACCGTCCGTCACTAGATTGCGGGTATGACACCAGCGGGCCGGTTCGCGCCAAGCCCGTCGGCCGATCTGCACATCGGCAATCTGCGGACGGCGGTGCTGGCGTGGTTGTTCGCCCGTTCGACGGGCCGACGGTTCCTGGTGCGCGTCGAGGATCTCGACGACCGCACGTCCCCCGACGTGGCAGCGCGGCAGCTGCGCGACATCGCCACGATCGGGGTGACGTGGGACGCGCCACCCGAGTTCCAGACCGCCAACGAACTCCGCTACGACGCGGTGATCGACGAGCTGACCGGACGCGGGCTGACCTACGAGTGCTTCTGCAGCAGAAGGGACATCCTGCAGGCACCGCGCGCCCCGCACGCACCGGAGGGGGCCTATCCGGGAACGTGCCGCGAGCTGAGCGACGACGAACGAGCCACCCGTCGCGCGGCGGGCAGACCCCCCGCGCTGCGGTTGCGCGCCAGCGTCGACGAGTACACCGTGACCGATCTTCTGCACGGCAGCTACACCGGTGTCGTCGACGATTTGGTGCTGCGCCGAGGCGACGGCGTACCCGCGTACAACCTCGCCGTGGTGGTCGACGATGCCGCGCAGGACGTCGATCAGGTGGTGCGGGGTGACGACCTGTTGTCGTCGTCGCCTCGACAGGCCTACCTCGGCTCGCTGCTCGGGTATCCGCAGCCGACGTACGCCCATGTCCCGCTCGCGCTGAACACCGAGGGAAGACGCCTAGCCAAGCGCGACGGCGCGGTCACACTGGCCGAACTCGGCGTCGAACGCGCGCTGGCCCTCATCGCCGGCTCGCTCGGGTTCACCGCGACCACCGTCGACGGAATGCTCGCGGAGTTCGAGCCGGCGCTGCTGCCACGAGGACCTTGGACTTACCAGTCCACCTGAGGAAAACCCTGTGTGCGTCCGCATCGGGTTGGTACCTTCCGCCGATGTTCGGATACTTCCGGCGGGCCATGCTGGCCGTCCTCATCGTCGCTGCGGTAATTCTCAGCTCCGCCGGATGCGGGTCGTCCAACAAGACTTCCGACCCGATCAAGTCCGCCGGGGTGCTGCGCGTCGGCACCGAGGGCGTGTACTCGCCGTTCAGCTACCACGACCCGGCCACCGGCGAACTCGTCGGCTACGACGTGGACGTCGCCAAGGCCGTCGGCCAGAAACTTGGCGTGAAGGTCGAATTCGTCGAGACGCCATGGGATTCGATCTTCGCCGCGCTCGAGGCGGACCGCTTCGACATCGTCGCCAACCAGGTCACCATCAACCCCGAACGGCAGGGCAAGTACGACCTGTCGCAGCCCTACACCGTCGGCGAGGGTGTCATCGTCACGCGCGCAGGTGACGATTCGATCAAGTCGCTGGCCGACCTCAAGGGCAAGACGGCGGCGGAGAACGCCACCAGCAACTGGTCGGAGGTCGCACGCAAGGCCGGCGCCAAGGTCGAGTCGGTCGAGGGCTTCAGCCAGGCCATCACGCTGCTCAACCAGGGCCGCGTCGACGTCGTCATCAACGACAGCATCGCCGTCTACGCCTACCTCGCCGAGACCGGCGACAAGTCCGTCAAGATCGCGGGCACCGTGGGCGAGAAGAGCGAGCAGGGCTTCGCCGCCAGGAAGAACAGCGGCATGCTGCCCGAGCTCGACAAGGCGCTCGGTGAGTTGCGCGCCGACGGAACGCTGGCGACGATCTCGAAGAAGTACCTCAAGGCCGACGCAACGGGAACGCCGCCGTCGACGCCGATCAGGACCTCCGGCGTGCTGCGCGTCGGAACCGAGGGCACGTACTCGCCGTTCAGCTACCACGACCCGGCCACCGGCCAACTCGCCGGCTATGACGTCGACGTGGCGAAGGCCATCGCAGAAAACCTCGGCGTCAAGGTCGAATTCGTGGAAACCCCATGGGATTCCATCTTCGCCGCGCTGGAGGCCAACCGCTTCGACGTCGTCGCCAACGAGGTCACCATCACCCCGGAACGCCAGGCCAAGTACGACCTATCCGAGCCGTATTCGGTTGGTGAGGGGGTGATCGTCACCAAGGCCGACGACGACTCGATCAAGTCACTAGCCGACTTGAAGGGCAAGACGACGGCCCAGTCGATCACCAGCAACTGGGCGCAGGTCGCCCGTGACGCCGGGGCCAACGTGGAATCGGTGGAGGGCTTCAGCCAGGCCATCACCCTGCTGAACCAGGGGCGCGTCGATGCCACCGTCAACGACAGCATCGCCGTGTACGCCTACCTCGCGGAGACCGGTGACAAGTCGATCAAGATCGCGGCGAAGACCGACGAGAAGAGCGAGCAGGCGCTCGCTGCCCGCAAGGACAGCGGCTATCTGCCCGAACTCAACGGTGCCATCGACGCACTGCGCGCCAACGGCAAGCTCGCCGAGATCTCGCAGAAGTACCTCAAGGCGGATGCCACCGGTGCTCCGCAGGCCGGGCAAGCATCGCAGGCGCCTGGCGCCGGACAGACGCCGCCGGCAGTCCGCTCGGCATGGCAACTGATCCTGGACAACCTGTGGCCGCTGGCGAAAGCCGCACTCACCGCGACGATCCCGCTGACCATCATCAGCTTCGTCGTCGGTCTGGTCATCGCATTGGCGGTGGCATTGGCGCGACTCTCGCCCAACGTCATCCTCACCAACGTCGCCCGGTTCTACATCTCGATCATCCGCGGCACGCCGCTGCTGGTGCAGTTGTTCATCGTGTTCTACGCGCTCCCGCAGCTCGGGGTGAAGATCGACCCGTTCCCCGCGGCCGTGATCGCATTCAGCCTCAACGTCGGCGGCTACGCAGCCGAGATCATTCGATCCGCGATCCAGAGCATCCCGAAGGGACAGTGGGAAGCCGCCGAGACGATCGGCTTCAATTACGTTGGCGCGCTTAGGCGAATCATCCTGCCGCAGGCGGCCCGGGTGGCGGTGCCACCGCTGTCGAATACGTTGATCTCGCTGGTCAAGGACACTTCGCTGGCCTCGACGATTTTGGTGACGGAGCTGCTGCGGCAGGCGCAGATCGTTGCGGCGCCGACGTTCGAGTTCTTCGCCCTGTACGGCACGGCGGCGGCGTACTACTGGGTGATATGCCTGGTGTTGTCGTTCGGCCAGGGCCGCCTTGAACGCCGACTGGAAAGGTACGTGGCGCGATGACCGAAACGGACAACGGAACCGCGACTGAGTATCGCGTCGTAGCCGAGGGCGTCGAGAAGGCGTTCGGCAGCAACAAGGTGCTCAAGGGCGTCTCGTTCACCGTCGAGCGTGGCACGGCGACCGCCATCATCGGCCCGTCGGGATCGGGCAAGACGACGCTGCTGCGGACGCTGAACGCGCTCGACAGGGCTGATGCGGGCGTCATCCGGGTGGACGACGTCGAGATCGACTTCGGGGCGCCGACAACGAAACCCGAGGTGCGCAGGTTCCAGTCGCGCAGCGGCTTCGTGTTCCAGGCGCACAACCTGTTCCCGCACAAGACGGTGCTGCAGAACGTCATCGAGGGCCCGGTCATCGTGCAGAAGCGGCCGAAGGACGAGGCCGTCGCCGAGGCAGTGGCGCTGTTGGAGCAGGTTGGGCTGGCCGCCAAGCAGGACCAGTACCCGTTCCAGCTGTCCGGCGGTCAGCAGCAGCGCGTCGGCATCGCCAGGGCATTGGCGCTCAAGCCGAAGCTGGTGCTGTTCGACGAGCCGACCTCGGCGCTCGATCCCGAGCTCGTCGGCGAGGTGCTCTCGGTGATCAAGGATTTGGCCGTCGAGGGCTGGACCCTGGTGATCGTCACGCACGAGATCCAGTTCGCCAGGCAGGTCTCCAACCAGGTGCTGTTCACCGACCAGGGCATCATCCTGGAGAAGGGGCCGCCCGCCGAGGTGATCGGCGACCCCAAGGAGGAGCGAACGCGCCAGTTCCTGCAGCGCATCCTCAACCCGCTGTAGTTTCTCTGCGCGAGCAGTCGCAAAAGTGCCCGTTTTCCCGGGATTTAGGGCACTTTTATGTCTGCTCGCGGGATAGAGCCGGGCGCCCGGTCGCTGCCGCCAGGAGCTCGTCGCGGAACTGCGGGTGGGCGATCGCCGCGAGCGCCTCACCGCGCTCGCGCACCGTCTTGCCTTCCAGCTCGGCGACGCCGTACTCGGTGACGATGACGTCGACCTGATGCCGCGGCGTCGTGATCACCGCACCCGGCCCGAACCGAGACACGATCCGCGACTGCAGCACGCCGTCCTTGGTGACCGTGGACGGCAGGCAGATCAGCGAGCGGTCCGACAGCTCGAGCCCGGCACCCGCCACGAAGTCCTCGGCGCCGCCGATCCCGCTGAACTGGTCACCGGCGATCGTGTCGGCGACGACTTGGCCGTGGACGTCGATCGCGAGCGCACCGTTGATCGAAATCATGGCTTCGTTGGCGCCGATCACCTCCGGCGAGTTGACGATCTCGACGGGCAGGAACGCGATGTCGGCGTTGCCGTCCAGCCAGGCGTAGAGGTCCGCCGAGCCGAACGCAAACGTCGTCACGCTGACACCGTCGTATTGGCCCTTGCGCGCATTGCTGATCTTGCCTGCGCGATGCAGCTTCATGCAGCCGTCGGTGAACATCTCGCTGTGTAGCCCGTAGTCGGTGCCGTCACCGTCGGCAAGCAGCGTGGCGATCTGGTTGGGGATCGAGCCGATACCCGTCTGCAGCGTCGCCCCGGACGGGATGTAGTCGACGGCGTGCCGCGCGATGGCCCGGTCGACGTCGGTGGGCGCCGCGTCGCCACCCGGCAGCGCGAGCGGGACGTCGGTCGATGCCACCAGCACGTCGATCTCGTCGACGTGCAGAGCGTGCCGATGCTCGCCGAGCCCGAAAGTCCTTGGGTAGGAATCCGATACCTCGACGACGAGCAGCCGCTGCGGGTCGGCGCCCGCACGGCGCAACTCCCCGATCGTGCCGCCCGCGTGCAACGACAGCGAGCACCAGCCGTCGGCATCGGGTGGTGTTGCGACGGTAGCCATCACGCGAGGCGCCTGCCGTTCGAGCAGCGGCCCGAAGCGACGAAAGTCCGCAGGAGTGAACTGGATGTCGGCGCCCGCGCCCCGCAGTGCCCGCTCGAGCGGACCGAAGAAGCCCGACAGGTAGCGCACGCCGGGGCGGGTGAACAGTTCGGTGAGAACCGCGAGCAGCGCGCCGTAGACCCGCAGATCGGTCCAGTCCTCCCGCTCGCCAAGCGCGCGCAGGAATGCAGGCGGCTGACCTGGCCCCAGCGGAATCCCCAAGGTATCGGCGGTCTTGAGCAGGGCGGCTGCCTGCTCGGCGGTGAGCTCCTGCGGCATCCCGCGACCCTATCCTCCCGCGCCTAGACGAGGTCGACGGCGAGTGAGTCCATGCCCCGCAGCGTGAGGTTCGGCTTGTAGACCGGCTCGCCGGCCAGCCGGGTCTTCGGGAAGCGGGCGGTGACCGCCGACAGCGCGACGGATGCCTCCAGCCTGGCCAGCGGTGCGCCGAGACAGAAGTGCGGGCCCTTGCCAAAGCCCAAGTGCCGGATGGTCTCCCGGTCGGGATCGAACTCGTCGGGGCGGTCGGCAGAGGCTGGGTCGCGGTGCGCCGCGGCCAGCAGCAGCATCATCGTGTCGCCCTTGGCGACTGTGACAATCCCCCGGTCGCTTCGCTCTCCCCCGGCGGTGCCCCCGATCGTCATGTCCTCCCCAGCGATCCGCCCGACCAGTTGCACGGGCGGGTCGTAACGCATGGTCTCCTCGATGACCGCCGACACTCGACTCGGATCTGCGGCCAGCGCGGTCCACTGGGCTGGGTGCCGCAACATCGCGAGGATCGCGTTGGCGATCAAGTTCACGGTCGTCTCGTGCCCGGCGATCAGCAGCAGGTTGCACGTCGCGACGATCTCGTCCTCGGTGAGCTGGTCGCCGTCCTCCTCGGCGGCGATCAGCCCCGAGATCAGGTCTTCGCGGGGTTCGATCCGGCGCTCGTCGATGAGGCCGTGCACGTAGTCCCGCAGCCACACCGCCGCGGCCATCCGTTCGTCGAAACCGTCGGGCAGGCCGCCGGTGGTGGTGATGAACGGGTCCAGTCCCTGCGCGAGCAGCGCCGAGGCGCGGCTGAACTTCGGCTCGTCCTCGATCGGCACGCCAAGCAACCGGCAGATCACCGCGACGGGCAGCGGATGAGCGAGGTCGGCGATGACATCAAAGTGGCCAGCACGTGCCACGCGATCGAGCATCTCGTCGACCATCGCGATGATGTCGGGTTCGAGAGCCTTGACCACCTTCGGCACGAACGCCTTGCTGACCAGCCTGCGCAGCCGGGTGTGGTCGGGCGGATCGAGGAACAGGAATCCCGGCGGGCCGAGCGGCCGCTCCACCTCGCCGTTGGCCACCGCACGCTGCGCCAGCGTCGACTTCATCCGGTCGCTGGCCGAGGACGGATGCCGCAGTACCTCATCGCATTCGGTGAACGACGAGAACACGGTCAGGTGCGCCTCGGGCAACAGCAGCGGCCCGCGGGTGCGAATCTGCGCGTAAGCCGGGTAGGGATCGGCCCGGTTCGACGGATCCAGAAGCTGGCCCAGCAGTGCCTGGGTGTCTGCGGTGGTCGTCATCCTCTCATTGTGCAGGAGTTAAATTGCTCCTCACGTCCGCGACGTCGAGTAGTAGCGGCCCAGAACGTCCTCTCTGAGCTCGTCGAATTCGCCTGCGACGATCGATGCGCGGATCTGGTCGACGAGCCGAATCACGAAGCGTTCGTTGTGAATCGTGCACAGCATCGAGGCGAGCATCTCCTTCGACTTGATCAGGTGGTGGATATAGGCACGCGTGTAGTGCGCGCAGGTGTAGCAATCGCATTCGGCGTCGATGGGCGTGAAGTCCCTGCGGTACTTGGCGCCCGTGATGTTGTAGCGCCCGTCCGCCGAGTAGACCGCCGCGTTGCGGGCCACCCGGGAGGGGGAAACGCAGTCGAAGGTGTCCGCTCCGGCCGCGACGGCGGCAAACAGATCGTCGGGTTCGCTGATGCCGAGCAGGTGGCGCGGCTTGTCGTCGGGCAGTTCGTCGGTGACCCAACCGACGATGGTCGCGAGGTTCTGCTTCTCCAGCGCCCCGCCGATGCCGTAACCGTCGAAGCTCAGTCCTTCCGCGGGCCCAGCGCCGCTACCGATCTCGGCCAGCCCGCGCGCGGCCTTGCGGCGCAGGTCCTCGTATTGCGCGCCCTGGACCACGCCGAACAGCGCTTGATAGGGCTTCGGGTGACGCTCCTCGGTGAGCCGACGGTGTTCGGCGAGGCACCTGATCGCCCAGGCGTGAGTCCGCTGTACCGACTGCTCCTGGTAACCGCGGGTGTTCACCAGCGTGGTCAGCTCGTCGAAGGCGAAGATGATGTCGGCACCGAGTTGATGCTGGATGCCGATGGAGACCTCCGGGGTGAACCGGTGCGACGACCCGTCCAGGTGCGACCGGAACGTCACGCCGTCATCGTCGACGCGGGCGAGACGCTCCTTGCCCTCCGCGATCACGTCGTCGGCCTGTACGCGGTCGACGTCCATCGCCAGGACCTTGCGGAATCCCGCGCCAAGCGACAGCACCTGAAACCCGCCGCTGTCGGTGAAGGTGGGCCCTTGCCAGTTCATGAAGGCGCCCAACCCGCCTGCCTCGTCGACGATGTCGGGTCCTGGCTGCAGGTACAAGTGGTAGGCATTGGCCAGAACCGCTTGGGCCCCAAGGTCCTTCATGGTTTCGGGCAGCACCGCCTTGACCGTGGCCTTGGTGCCGACGGCGATGAAGGCAGGGGTCTGGATGTCGCCATGTGGCGTGTGAATGACACCGACCCGTCCGGCCCGCCCAGGCAATTCCGCCTCAACCTCGAAGAACTCCTGGCTCGGTGGAGTCACCCGATGATCCCCCGTCGCTTCGCTCGCCCCAGCACAATCCCCCGTCGCTTCGCTCGCCCCAGCATGATCTCCCGTCGCTTCGCTCGCCCCAGCACAATCCCCCGTCGCGTCGCTCGCCCCAGCACAATCCCCCGTCGCTTCGCTCGCCCCAGCACAATCCCCCGTCGCTTCGCTCGCCCCAGCACAATCCCCCGTCGCTTCGCTCGCCCCATCTGTAGATTCGTACACCATGCGCATCGCCATCACCGTCGCCGCGGTGGCCGCTCTCGGCATGGTTGCGGGCTGCTCGTCGCCGCCGCCCCCCACGCCGCAGCCGGGCACCCTGGTGATCGGCACCGCGGCGGTCACCGTGAACGGCGTCGACGCCGGCTCGACCGACTCGGTCGCCTGTACCACCGCGGGGGCACTGACCACGATCACCACCGGCGACGCGCAGTCCGGCGTCACGGCGCTGGTATCCAACAAGGACGAGCTCACTGCTGAATCGGTCAGCATCAACAACCTGGGTGGTTTCACCGGAAGCTACGACGCGGGACTCGGCGGCGAGGCCACGGTCACCATGACCGGTCGCACCTATGCCATCACCGGCAGCGCCGAAGGATTCGCCACCGACAAGCCAAGTTTCCGGGCCAACGGCACCTTCGCGATCAAGGTCGCTTGCTGACCGATCAACCCCGTCCACGGGTTGTCCCAGAACCGTCCGCAAGCCAATGCCCAGGCAAATTTTTCGCGCAAAGCCGGGACCAGGGCTAACCGGCAGGCGATAGTACTCAGGACGATCGGTTGATCTTGACTGGTCGCACCTACAAAAGGAGTGCAGTCGTGAAGCGTGGGGTTCTGGTTGCAGTGGGTGGTGCGGCGATCGTGGTCGCCGGCCTGGCTGGCTGTTCATCGGGCGACAAGTCGTCGCCATCGTCGAGCGCGTCCAGCTCGTCGGAAAGCTCGAGCGCCGCGTCTTCGTCGGCAAGCGCAAGCGCGTCGGCCGCCCCCAGCGGTGGCGGCACGAAGGTCACCATCGACGGGCAGGATCAGAACGTCGCAGGCAGCGTGGTGTGCGCAGCCGTCGGCGGAAACCAGAGCATCGCGATCGGCGACGCGGGCACCGGCATCGCCGTCCTCCTGAGCGAGGGCGATTCGCCGACCGTCACCTCCGTCGGCCTCGGCAACGTCAACGGCGTCACGCTGGCCGTCGGCCCCGGCGCGGGCGATGCGACCGCCACCAAGGATGGCAAGAACTACACGATCAAGGGCAACGCGACGGGCATCGACATGGCCAACCCGATGACCCCGGTGAACAAGCCGTTCGAGATCACGGTCACCTGCCCATAGTTCGAACCTTGAAGTTGCGGGCCTTGCGGCCCAGGCGGCGGCGTCCCTCTTGGGGCGCCGCCGCTTCTCTCAGCTAACGCATGGCAGGGGCTGAATTCGGTGTGCATTCCGCCGTGAAACGCCACAACTCTGCGATACCGTCCAGGCAACGCACGTAGTCGCGGAACTGGGAGCGGGGGGCCCGTGGCAAAGCATCGAATGCCCAAGAATCATCGAGCACGCAAGGCGGTGCTCACCGTGGTGGCCGCGGCCGGCGTCTCCAGTGCGCTGGTGGTCGGACAAGCGACCAACAGCAATCTGTTGGTACAGCTCACCAACACCGTCATCGGCATCGGTGGCCGAGACGACTCGATGAGCATCCGGGTGCCGAACAAGCTCAGCGGCACGGTCAAGCCCGCGTCCTATGACTACGAGGGCATCAACTACCCGGCCTCCCTCGAGCTGTCGTCAAGCGCCAACGACGGACTGCCCAAGCTGCACACCGCGATCACGTCGAGGTCGTCCGAGCAGTTCCTGATCGTCGTCGGGTACTCGGAGGGGGCGATGGTCGCCGAGCTCGAGCGACGAAAGCTGCAGGCGCTGGATCCCTCCGTCGCGCCACCGATTTCTCAACTGCACTTCGTGATGATCGGCTCACCGTTCGCGCCCAACGGCGGCATCTTCGGTCGGTTTCCCGGAATCTCGATTCCCGTGATCGTCGACGGGATGGGCGCCAGCCAGCCGTCGCGCTACGACACCACCTACGTCACGAACGAGTACGACCCCTACGGAGACTTCCCGGCCTACTTCAACCCGCTGGCTCTACTGAATTCCGCTCTCGCCGTGCGGTATTCACATCCCGACCAGTACTACGACGCCATCAACCCCGGCACCACCCCGGCGTCGGTGACGGCAGTGCACAACAGCGCGGGCGGCTACGACACCTACGTGCTGGTGCATTCGGCGTACCTGCCGCTGCTCGGACCGCTGCGCGAGGCGGCGGCCGCGGTGGGCCTGACTCCGTTCACCGAACCGGTGATCAGCGCGTTCGAACCGCTGCTGCGGGTCCTCGTCGACATGAGCTACACCGACCGGCTGAACCTGGACCCGGCGACGCCGACGCCGTTCTCGCTCATCACCCCGCCGCACAAGATCCTCGAGGCACTCGCTGCGATACCCGGCGCGATCGCCGAGGGGTTGGCGAACCTGGCCAACGGTGGCCACATCGCGATCGCCCCGGCCAACCAGAACACCAACGCACTGTCGGCGCCTGCGGTTCCGGCGCCGGACACCGGGGACGTGGCCGCGAAGAGCCTAGCGGCCGAACCGGAATCGACGCCCGCGCCCAAGTCCAAGCCCGAGCTTGAGGCCGCGCCCGAACCCGAGGCCAAGCCGGAAGCCAAGCTGGAGCCCAAGGCCGAAGACACGGCGCTCAAGGCGTCGGCCGAGTCGACGGCTTCCCCGTCGAAGCCGAAGTCGCCCGACGACGGGCTGCATCCCACGGTGACCTCCGACGGCAACAAGGTCACACCGGGTGACGACACCCCCGCCAACCCGGCATCGCCAGGAAGCACGGGCACGACACCAACCACCACCGCTACCACCACCGGTGCGGCCCCGTCGACCGAACCGGCGGGCACGACTCCGGCCGCAGGTGGGACGACGACCGGTTCCGCCGCGGGCGAGGCCTCGGGTAACACCGGATCCGGGGCCGCCGCCTAGCCCCGATTAGGCTCGCCGGAATGGGCGAGCCAGTGCTGCGGCGTGCAACGATCGACGACATCGGCGCCGTCACGGCGCTCGTCGCGGAGTCGTTCGAGAAGTACGTCGAACGCATTGGGAAACCGCCGGCTCCAATGCTCACCGACTACGCAGAGATGCTCGACACGTCCAGAATCTGGGTAGTCGCACAGGGCGCCGCGGTCATCGCCGTGCTCGTCACCCAGGACCAGGGTGACCATCTGCTGCTGGACACCGTCGCGGTATCGCCGTCTGCGCAGGGCGGCGGGTACGGCCGCCGACTGCTGGAGCTGGCCGAACGGGACGCCACCGAGCAGGGCCTACGCGAATTGCGGCTGGTGACGAACGAGGCGATGACCGAGAACCTGGTGTTCTACCCGCGCCACGGCTACCGCGAGACGCACCGCGCCGTTCAGGATGGCTATCGGCGGGTGTTCTTCAGCAAGACCGTCGCCGAGTAGGCCTACTTCTCCAGCGTGAACTGATTGACGTCGATGTAGCCGACGCGGAACATGTCGGCGCATCCGGTGAGGTAGCGCATGTACCTGTCGTACATCTCCTGCGACTGGATCGCGACGGCCTCGTCGTGGCGGGACTCCAGCGCTGCAGCCCACTTGTCGAGGGTCTTGGCGTAGTGCGGCTGCAACGACTGGGTTCTGGTCACCTCGAACCCGCCTGCCGTCGCGCGTTCCTGCACCATCGGGATCGACGGCAGTCGTCCGCCGGGGAAGATCTCGGTCAGCATGAACTTGAGGAACCGCGCGAACTCGAACGTCAGCGGCAGCCCCTTCTCCCGCATCTCGTCGGGGTGCAGCCCGGTGATGCTGTGCAGCAACATGATTCCGTCATCAGGCAACGCCTGGTGCGCCGTCGCGAAGAAGGCGTCGTAGCGTTCGTGGCCGAAGTGCTCGAACGCGCCGATGCTGACGATGCGGTCGACGGGCTCGTCGAACTTCTCCCACCCCTCCAGCAGGATCCGCTTGGATCGCGGGCTGTCCGACGAGGCGAACAACTGCTCGACGTGGTCGGCCTGGTTCTTGCTCAGCGTGAGGCCGATGACGTTGACGTCGTAGCGCTCGATGGCCCGCAGCATGGTGGCACCCCAACCGCAGCCGACGTCGAGCAACGTCATACCCGGTTGCAGACCCAGCTTGCCCAGCGCCAGGTCGATCTTGGCGATCTGCGCCTCTTCCAACGTCATGTCGTCGCGCTCGAAGTACGCGCAGCTGTAGGTCTGCGTCGGATCGAGGAACAGCCGGTAGAAGTCGTCGGAGATGTCGTAGTGGGCCTGAATGTCGTCGAAGTGCGGTGCGAGGTCGTCCGTGTCCTTGGGCGGTTTGGCCATGGGCACAGAATGCCAGGCCCAGGCGCGGCGAATTCGCGGAGTGCTCGATCGGGTATCCCGCTCGACGCCGAGTCGGACGACATCCTGGTGACGACGCGACTCAGGAGCCTGGCAACCCCGCAATCTTGGGCATCCCCATGAAGTTTCCGATGCCAGCCAGATTGCCGATGCTGGAGAAGTCGCCGTTGGCCATTTGGTTGATCATGGTCGGGCAGTACATCTGAATCGCGATGGTGGTGAACAGTCCTGCCATGCCCGGCGGGATCCCACTACCGGTCACGGTCGACGCGGCTTGGGCGAAGTTGCCACCCGGTTGGGCGAGGATGGGGCAGATCGCCTGACCCAGTGCTGCCGTGGAGTTCGGATCGTTGAACCCCACGCCTGCGCTGCTGAGTGCCTTGAGGAACGCGTCGTTGTTGCCCTCGTCGGCGCTTGCGGGTGCGACGGTCGCCAGAGCCGCCGCGAAGACGCCCGCGGCGACGGTTGCCATTCGGAATGTCGATCGTTGACGAGTCATCTGCGATTACTTCTTCCGTTGTGTGCCCGACAGTGCACTTTCAGCACTTGAGTCACGTTTGAACCCTCTGCCACTCCAGACACGTTTGCAACAAGATCCGGTAACGATTCGCAACCTATGCGTTTCCGCCAACGGTGCTCGGCGTGGCCGATGCGAAAATCCGCCGCCCTGTTATGTTCCGAAGATGCGCGGTCCTCGTCGTCATCCCGCGGCCGGATAGGGCCGATGCCGAACCGAATCCAAGCCCTGCTCGGGGTGCAGTACCCGGTCGTTCAAGCGCCGATGACCTACATCGCGCGCGCAGAGCTCGCCGCCGCCGTCTCCGAGGGCGGCGGCATGGGGATGATCGAGACCCTGACCGCCGAGGGCCGGGCCGACCTACTCAGGGTCCGCGAGCTCACCGACCGCCCGGTAGCCGCGAACCTGATGATCCAGGGGTGGAAGAGAGACCCTTCGATCGTCGACACGCTGGCCGCGGCCGGCGTGCGCCACGTCTTCACCTCGGCAGGTGACCCCGCGCTGTTCACCGAGCGCTTGCACGACGCAGGCATGACGGTGTTTCACGTCGTCGGATCGCTGAAGGGCGCCCGGAAGGCGGCCGACGCGGGCGTCGACGCGCTGGTGGTGGAGGGCGTGGAGGGCGGCGGGTTCAAGTCGGCGCTGTCTGCGTCGACGATGGTGCTGCTGCCGCTGGTCGCCGAGCACGTCGACCTGCCGCTACTGGCGGCGGGCGGGATGTGCGACGCGCGCACCGCAGCGGCGGCGTTGGTGCTGGGTGCCGAAGGCGTACAGATGGGCACGCGGATGCTGGCCAGCCAGGAGGCGCTCGTGCACGCGAACTTCAAGGACGCCATCGTGGCGGCGGCCGATGACGGCACGTTCTTGCTGAGCATCCCCGGCAACCCGACGATGCGCGTACTGCGCGTCGGCCTTGCGGCCAAGCTGGCCGACTCCGACGGTGCTGCGCCCGTGCTCGGCGGCATCACTGCGCTGTACTTCGAGGGCGACATGGACGCCAGCGTTGCCAACACCGATCAGGTGTCATCTCGGATCACCGACCTGCTGCCGGTGTCGGAGATCGTGCGACGAACGTGGTGCGAGATCGAAGCGGCGCTCGACGCGGCGCGCGCCAGGGCCGGTCGAACCTAGTCAGCTCGCCGGGTAGTCGCGGCGCAGCAAGTCGTAGAAGGCGAACGCGGGAATCCCCAGGGCCGCCGAGAGATCCGCAGCGTACGCACGAGCAATTGCCAGACCCTCGGTGTGTTCGTCGAACGAGCCCGTCAGATCCACCGCGATACGGCAGCCGAAGGTATCGGTGATCGCGTCGCAATCGACCTTGACCTCGGCCACTCCCCGGGGTCTGGGCAGGCGAGCAACGGCGACGCGGACGTCATCTGCCCGGGCCCCCATATCGACGTAGACCGACACGAACGCATTCATACCGTTCCCATTGTCCCGGCTCGAGCCCCAACCCGTCACCCGCACAACCCTTTGGTTGCAGCGTGTTCACCCGCTGGTCACATGGGTCGGCCTGCCGAAGCGGGCACGCACCCCAGGTGTGAAGAGCGCACGCAGGCGTTTTCCGGTGGGTTGCACGCCGGCGGCCGCCACCAGATCGTCATCCAGATCGACCACCTCGGCCGCCCGAAGCGGGAACGGCTCGTGCTCGTTGGGCACCCACCAGGTGCGTCCTACCGTGCGGGTGTGGGCGCCCCATCGCGCCGTCAGCCAGATCTCCAGTGGCGTCGGATCGACGACCGCGCCGACGTCGACGGTCAATCGGGTCCGCAGTCCCCGCTGGGGCCAGCGCCGCACGCTGGCGTAGGTGATTCGGTCGCCGTTGCGGGTCATGCGCATCTTCGCCCACGTGTACGGCACCCCGAGCCCGATTCTGGTCGCGAAAACCAGGGCCAGCCGCTCGGTCTCCAACGAGCGGAACAACACGCCGTGCCGGCCCTCGTCGTCGATCGAGTACAACCGGACGTTGGTCTCCAGGAACCGTCCGAGGTACGGAATGGGCCGCGAGATCCCCAGCGCGACATCCCTCATCGCGAACGGCACCAGACCGACGTAGGTCGAGCCGTCCGCGAAGACGTCGGGCCGGGTCCCCTGCGGGTAGAAGTGAGCAATCGCGGCGGGGTCGACGGGCCAGTGCACCAGCGTCAGATCGGTCCAGTGCTGGTGGGTGAAGACGGGCCCCGGCACCGGCGGCGCGGTCACCGGATAGCCGTCGCACTCGGACACTCGGCGATCGTGCCACGTTCGCCCGCTCAATTGACAAAACTGACGTATCCGGGCATTTTTGCCCGACCTGATTTAGCATTTCGACGTCAATGCAGTTCGGAGGCGTCAAGGAGCAGCGCTTGGATGCGACGCCGTTCGGGCACTATCAGTTGCTAGAACTGCTCGGTCGGGGCGGAATGGGCAACGTATACCGAGCGCACGACACCCTCACCGACCGCATCGTCGCACTCAAGGTCTTGCCCGCCCACCTCGCGGGCGACCCGGTCTTCCAGCAGCGCTTTCGCCGTGAAGCCCACGCCGCCGCCGCTCTGAGCGAGCCGCACGTCGTCCCCATTCACGGCTATGGCGAGATCGAGGGCCAGCTCTACCTCGACATGCGATTGATCGACGGTGAGGATCTCGGCACCGTGCTATCCGACGCCACCGGCCCCATGCCTCCACAACGGGCGGTCTCGATCGTCGAGCAGGTGGCAGCGGCCCTGGATGCGGCCCACGCGGTCGGGCTGGTGCACCGCGACGTGAAACCGTCCAACATCTTCGTCGCCGCCAAGGACTTCGTCTACCTCATTGACTTCGGCATCGCCCGCACCACCACCGAGACGGGATTGACCACTGTCGGAAGCACTCTCGGCACCATGGCGTACATGGCGCCGGAGCGGTTCAAGAGCGGGCAGAGCGATCCTCGTTCGGATGTCTATGCGCTGACCTGTGTGCTGCACGAATGTCTAACGGGCAGCAGGCCCTACTCCGGCGACAGCCTCGAGCAGCAGCTCGCCGGTCACCTGGTGGCCCCTCCCCCACGGCCATCGGCGCTCAATCCCAGCCTGCCCAAGGGTTTTGACGACGTCGTCGCAAAGGGGATGGCGAAGGATCCCAACAACCGGTATCAGACCGCAGGGGAGCTTGCCGACGCCGTCAGGGCCGTCCAGCCCGGTCGGCGAGCGCCACGTTCCAAGCGGCCGCCGCCGGCGGGCTCTCCGCGGACGCGCCGGCTCAGCACGCTCACACTGTCCGCCGCAACGGTCGTCGGGATCCTCGTCGCCGCGGTCGTCACCTGGCAAATGCGGAGTGCACCAGGCGATTCAAAGGTCAATGCCGAATCAACCACGACTACCGGCACGTCGTCGAGCACTCTCGCCCCGATGATCGGTGACCCCGCGGCCATCGCAGCCACCGTGCCCGCGGCGATCCGGTCGACGGGCAAGCTGGTGGTCGGCATCAACGAGCCCTATGCGCCTGCCGAGTTCAGGGATGCCGACGGCAACCTGACCGGCTTCGACGTCGACCTCATGAACGCCGTCGCAAAGGTACTGGGGCTCAAGGTCGAGTACCGGGAGACGGCCTTCGAGAGCATCATTCCGTCGGTGCAGGGCAAGGCCTTCGACGTCGGGCTGTCGTCGTTCACGGACACGAAGGAGCGCGAAGCGTCCGCCGACTTCGTGACCTACTTCCAGGCGGGAACACAGTGGGCGCAACGACCTGGCTCGCCGATCAACCCGAACAACGCCTGCGGTCTGCGAGTCGGCGTGCAGTCCCGCACCATCCAAGACACCGAAGAGCTGCCGGTGAAGAGCAAGGCCTGTGTCGCCGTCGGCTCGCCGCCGATCGTGGCGATCGACTACGACAGCCAGGACGACGTCACGGCCGCCTTGACGGCGGGCGACCTCGACGCGATGTCTGCCGATTCGCCGGTGACGGGGTACGCCGTGAATCGCAGCAACGGCTCGCTGGAGGCGGCGGGCGAGATCTTCAACGCAGCGCCGTACGGCTGGCCGGTGGTCAAGGGCTCCCCGTTGGCCGAATCCCTGCGACAGGCATTGATGTATCTGATCGCAAGCGGCGAGTACCGCACGATCATGACCAATTGGGGTGTCGAGGCGGGGATGATCACCCAGCCGGTGATCAACGGCGCCTACAGCTGACCCAACCGCCCTTCGACGAAGACGCTCTGCGGGTGTCCGTCCTCCAGATCCGGTGCCACTGAGCGTCCGTTGCCGGCCATCAGCGCCTCCGCGGTCACGGCGGTGGTACCCCAACCGTGTGCACGCAGCCAGTCGACGACCTCGGTGCGTTCCTCCTCATACAGCAGGGCTCCCGTGTCGGCCATGTCCTCGCGCCCCAGCTTGACCGCCGCCTGCCGGTAGCGGGCCATCTGCTCCACCCGTCGGGCAACGGCTTCTGCACTGTAGAAGTCGTTCGTGAACGCCTCCACGGCAATTCGGCTGCCGGGCGCGCTGAGCCCCTGGATGCGCTCGAACAGCAGCTCCTGTGCCTCCGCGCTCAGGTAGGGCAACAGGCCTTCTGCCGACCATGCGGTGGGCAACTTCGGATCGAAGCCTGCCTGCCGCAGGGCGGCAGGCCAGTCCTGACGCAGGTCGATGGCGACACCCACGTGCCTGGCAATCGGTGTGGCAAGGCGGGATTCGAGTGTCCCGGTCTTGAATGCCAGCACCTTCGGCTGGTCGATCTCGTAGACGACGCTGCCGTCGGGCCAGGCCAACCGCCAGGCTCGCGCGTCGAGTCCGGCTGCCAGGATCACCGATTGGCGCACACCGGCGGCGGCCGCAGCGAGGAAGAACTCGTCGAAGAACTTCGTGCGTGATGCGATGTAACCCGTCATCGCCGTCAACCGCTCGCCGAGCCTCGGATCGACGTCGGTCAGCTCGGCTGGCAGGTCGTCGCTGAAGTAGATGTTCCAGATGCCGTCACCGGCCGCGTCGAGAAACACCTGCGCGTAGGGATCGACGATGAGGGGATTCTCGCTCTTGGTCTCCGCGGCCCGTCCCGCGGCGACGCCGAGCGCGGTGGCTCCGACGCTCTCGCCGATGTCCCAGGTGTCGTTGTCGGTTCTCGCCATGGCATCGACTGTACGCCAAAGAAGTTAGATGTGCTTATCAATCCTTCTTGGCTGGCTGCGCCGCTTCGCGGGTGGCCCTGGCCAGGACCTCGGGCCCGGTGGTCAGGGCCTTGCGCCACGGCGCGACGCCGTCGACTTCGATCTCGATCGTGATGCTCAGCACCGTCCGGATCAACACGATCATGCCGAGTACGGCCGCATCGGTCAGGGACGGGGCCGAGGTGACGGTCTTGACGATGTCGGCCGCGACGAGCAGTTCCAAGCCGAGCAGGATCGCCCCGCCGAGCGAATCGCGCAGTGTCTTGAAGGCGCGGCCGCCGTTGCCGTTTCGCTTCCAGACGACCGCGGCGAGCGCGAAGGCGTACATGGAGCCGAGCACCATCGCCAGCACGCCCGCGACTTCGAAGCCGTGGGTTGCCCACCCGAAGAACGGCTGCAAGTGCATGGCCGCCCCCTTCCGCTACTTCGACCAGTCCGCTTCCTGCTCGTGGGCGATGCTCCACCGCACCGACGTGACGCCAGGTTGTTGACTCAAGGCGAGGACGGCATCCTCGGCGTCGTCGTCGTGGCGGGCGGCGGTCTCGAACTCCGCCTGCAGTTCCACCTGTTCGGCGGCATGGGCAGGCCGCGTCCGCACCGCACGAAGCTGGAACGCGGGCCGCGGCATTGCCCGCGCGATCAGCGACTTGATCTCGGCCTCCACCTGCCTCCCGCACTCCACTTCGATCACGTAGTCGGCAGGCGCCACGTCACGGACACCATCCTTGTGCGCTCGGTCCATGCGGCTCGCCAGTGGCTGCAGGAACCAGTTGGCGGCCACGACGATGGCCGCACCCGCGATCGCTTCGCGCCACATCCATGCCCCAGCCAGCGCGCCAACTGCTGCCGTCGCCCACAGGGTTGCGGCGGTGTTGAGGCCCGTCACCGACAGGCCCTGCTTCATGATCACGCCTGCGCCGAGAAAGCCTATGCCGGAGACGATCTGGGCTGCTACACGCAGCCGGTCACCCGACTGGTCGAAGCTGTAGGCGCTCAAGATGAGGAACAACGCCGAGCCCATGCTGACCAACGCCATGGTCTGCAAGCCGGCCATCCTTGACCGCCATTGACGCTCGAAGCCGATCGCGAGGCCAAGCACCGTGGCCAGCCCCACGCGGGTCAACAGTTCGACGGCAAGCATGCTCCGGATTTTCCACCCTGCGGGCGGGTCGGTACGTCAGACACGCACGCATGCGCCTCGTCGCTTCTGGGGAAGCCTGTCTACGGCGCCGAACGTGCGGTGACGGCGGGATTCCAGCCGCCATACCGCCATGGCGGCACGCTCGGCGAGCGCGGTCAGATTAGATGACTTATCACCAGGGAGCTGGCGGCAGGGAGCTGTTGAAGTTGATGTTGACCCGGATGTGTTCCAACGCCGCGGTCAGGGGTGCGACGAGGTCGTCGGGCAACGGGTCGAAGAACATTCGCCGGACCAGCGCCACGTGACCGGCGGCTGCCGCGTCGATCGCGTCGCGACCCGCCTTCGTCAGAGTCGCATCGGTCGCCCTGCCATCGGCCTGCGAGGGAATCCGCTCGGCGAGGCCACGCTCGCATAGCCGTCGCAGCTGATGCGAAGCGCGGCTACGCTCCCAGCCGATCAGTGCGGCCAGGTCCGAGACCTGCAAGCGCCCGCCTGGAGCGTCGGTCAGCGCGGTCAACACGTGGTAGTCGGCAAGCGATAGGTCGCTGTCACCTTGCAGTTGCCGATTCATCTCGTAGTTCATCCGCATCTGCACGGCCATGAACGCGCGCCAGGCCCGTAGCTCGGGTGCTGACAGCCAGTCTTGAGCGGGCTTCCGGCGTGGGCTAGACGACACTTCTGCTGTTCCTTCTCACGGTGTCGACCGAGAATATCGCCCCCACGGGACTAAAACTGGATCGCCGTTAGTTTGAATGATATGTCACGCACTTTCACGAGCGTGAGACCAGCGAACACGGAGGACCCACCATGACCAAGACCATCACCGAACTAATGGAAGCGAACCTGCTCGACGTCTTCAACGAGCGCGACGCCCAACGCAGGACCGCCGCAATCGAACGCACCTACGCTCCCAACGTTCGCTGGACGGACGACGAGGGCATCGTCGTCGGCCATGATGCCCTGAACACCAAGGCAATTGCACTACAGTCGCAGCTGGAAGGGCTGGTCTTCACCAAAGCCGGCCCGGTGCACCAGACCCTCGGATTTGGTTATCTGGCATGGGAACTCGGGCCCGACGGCGGCAAGCCCGTCGCCGCTGGATTCGACGTTGCGCTCGTGCGCGACAACCTCATCGCCGAGCTCTATACCGTGATCACCAGTCAAGCCGGCGACTAACTCGTTGCCCCCGTTGGGAATCCCGGCCTGGCTCGGTCGACGGCCTCGCAGTCGACGTACTCCATGTAACCACGGGACTCGAACGCGCTGCCACGGTATTGGCCCTCGCAGGAGTACCCGATGATGTAACCGAGGCCCACACCGAATCGCGGCGGACTGTCGACGGTGCCGTGCACGGTCAACACGTCCCCCGCGGTCCAGGTGAACCGGGTGGGCAATCGCATCGCCCGACCCCACGGGTTGATGACAGGCTCTGCGGCGTACTCGGTGACCTCGAAACGCACCCCTGCGTGGGTAACCCACGTGTCGTCGACCCGCGAACGGAAGTAGGCCATCGAGGCGAACGGGGCCCCGAGGACGTGCACGTCGACCAACAGCAGCTGCGAGTCCTCGTCAACGCTGACGACGTGATAGCTGAAGAAGTCGAGTGGCGCCTTGGTTGACGGGCGCAGCGGTCGATCGACCAGCCCGTGCAACCCGAGACACGCGGCGTACTCGAAGGTTCCGAGGCCGGAGACCTCGGTTCGCTCGTCGCCGACCGCGACCCAACCGGCGTACTCCATGAACAGACTCAGGTGGTCGTAGGCCACCGATCGCGCGAACCACGCCACCTCTCCGGTGCACCGCAGCTGGAGATCCGCGGTGAAGTCGCCTGCATTGACCTGGACCCGGAAGTTGGGAAATTGGCCGCTGATGACGACGTCGCCACCGAAGTCGAGGTGTGACCCGTCGGCGCGCAAGTCACAGTCGCGCGACATCGAGTACGCCCCGTAGTGCGACGCGCCTTCCGCTGCCGTGGACGCCGACACGGTCACGGTGTCCCTCGGGCTGGCGACGACGGCGTCGTCGACGTCGAACGCCGTCGCGCCCGGCAGTCCGGCGATCACCATGACGCTGAAGTACCGATGTGGTTCAGGCAGATTCGGAATCATCACCCCGTAGTGGGTCCACCCGTACCGGTGCCCACCCACGTGCGGCACCAACATGTCCGGCCGGTCGAACCGTTCGCCAGTCGTGCGCACCGCTGCCGACGTCAGCAGAACCGGCGCGGCCCTCGTCATGATCGGTGCTGCCACTCGCCACAAGGCATTCGGTGCCATGCCACGACAATCTACCGGTGCCGTGATACCGGTCGGTCTACCTATGGGCCAGCACAGTGCGAAGCCGCGAAACTACGGCGACCAGGGCGGGCAGACTGCGACGCGCCTCTTCGAGGGATCTTCGAATGCAAAAACCGCCCTGACCTGAATTAACAGGAGGGCGGTTCTGGCGGTGGCGGAGGGATTTGAACCCTATTTCCCGGTCCTGGTCAGCGATATAAACCGACTCTGACCTGCAATTTTTCTATCACTACACATCAGCCGAAATCACATTGGTGAGCACAGAACGTGTTCACATCTGTGCTCACGACAATCGAAAGGCACACCAACCATGACCGACACCGATCAACCCACCATCACCGTCCACTACACCGATGCCGGCATCCTGCTGACGTGGCCGAGCGACCAGCCAGACCGGCGCCATGCCCTCCACGTACCGATCGATGAGGCGCCAGGGCTGGCGTACGCGCTAGAGCGCATCGTGGACGGGGAGGTCGACTACGGGACGAAGCATTTCGTCGTCCAGTGGTACGGCGGCCCCGTCTTGCTGACCTACCAGCCCGACGACGCCGAGCCGGAGCGGTGGCAGCTGCCGATGGCCACCACGGCGGTACTGGCCGCTGCCATCCGGCGGGCCATCGACGACCGCGACGGGATGATCAGCGATGGCGACGACATCGGAGGAATGACCCCCGACGACTTCCGCTGACCGACCGACCGAAGTCAGCCGCGGGGCCGCCGACGTGCCGACAAGATGACCAACGACAAGATGGTGAGTCCATCGTGGATGGCCGCAGCGCTATCCGGCCACAGCACCTCGGTGGCGACGACCCCAGCACCAAAGACAGTCCCTACGATTGCAGGGAGGATCATTTTTGGCGACGGCGGTGGCCTGTCAGAGTGGTTTTCTGAGGTCTCGTCGGATACGGTCACAGGCGTCCTTCCATAGTCGGTAACAGGGCGATGGAAGATCGAGGCGGTCCCGCTCCAACGGGGCCGCCTCACCTTTTTGCAAGGGGAGGTTTTCGCGCCGCTTCGATCTTTCGTCGCGTAGGACGCTACCGAATCGAATGGCCGAAAATGACGATGGCGCGCCGGACACGCCGAGCAACATCCCCGACCAAATCAGATTCGGCGGTATAACCGTCACTCCGGTCCACACCGGTCCACACCGGTCCACACCGGTCCACTCCGGTCCACTCCGGTCCACACCGGTTCACGCCAGTCCAACCGCGACCGACAACGCCTTGACCCCGCGCCGGTCCGGAAGAATCGACGATGACCAGCCCGGTCACGGGTCGATAATTGGGGTCCGGCGCCGGGGGTCTGGCTATTCGGCCGTGGCGACGGCGGCTGCGCTGCCGACAATCTGCTGGGCGACCCCAGTGGAGTGAATCCAGCTGCCGAACTTGTTCGATCCGTTGGCCGGGTCGATCAGCGATGCACTCTGCAGTTTCGTCTGGAACACCCTGAACGACCCAGGCGCGAACACCGTGACCTGTTCGCTGGTAGCCGCGAGCGACGGGTACAGCTTTGCGCCGTTGTAGCGCACCGGCAGTGACCCGAGGTCACCGGCATTGGCGGGCGTGGTGCCCGTCAGTAGCGCGAGGTCGGCCGGCGTGCCTATGATCACCAGCGCCGTCTCGTCGCTGTAGGTGGCCGCCGCTACGGACCAAATCGCCTGCCGTACTTGGGTTTCCAGATCATCCAGCACAGCGGGGGTCGAAGCCGCGGTCTGCACGGC
Organism: Mycolicibacterium sp. P9-64; assembly: GCF_008329605.1. GTDB lineage: Bacteria > Actinomycetota > Actinomycetes > Mycobacteriales > Mycobacteriaceae > Mycobacterium. The sequence goes on along the minus strand of NZ_NPKO01000002.1, from coordinate 418,645 downwards.
AGTCACCGCGAGCAAATCCAGATCGCGAGCAATCGCCCATGCGTGCATCTGGTTGATACCCCTGAGGTCGTCCACCACATTGGCCAATGCCGATACGTTCGTCCATCGGCCGTACCGCAAGCCGGTGAGGTTGGCCGGATTGATGGCGTCGTACTCAGTGTGATCGGTGTTTTCGTCCAGACCCGCCGCGCCGGTCGGCCCGGTGTAGACGGGTACCTGAGCGGTGCGGCCCGTCAGCTCGGATACCGGGATACCGGCGAATGCGATGAGGTGGCGCGGTTCGTTCGGCTGGCCGGGGTCCCAGGCGCCCGCCGAACCGAGGTCACCGGCTGCCGTCACCCTTGCGCGAGTCTCTACGGCGCCGTAGGGGCGCCCGTCCCGTAGGGCTACGGCGTGTTCCTCGAGATGCTGAGCGCTGACGAGCAAGGTCGGTTGGAATGGCGCCGAACGGGTGTCGGCGAGACGGCCAATCTCGGCTTGGAGCTCAGCGCCGCGGGTCTCGATGGCGGCTCGCGTCTCAACGAGCTGCTCGGCCGCCTGCAGGGCCTCGAGCTCGTCGCGGTCCGCCTTGGTGAGCTGGTGCTCGCGGACGGTCAGATCGCGCTGCTCGGCGGTCGCACGATTCAGCCGCGTGTCGCAGCGGCCCGCGGCTGCTGCGAAGAGTTCACGGCGCTGCTCGGCACTCAGCGCTGCGAGTGCCTCAGGGTCATTCTTGGACATGATTCTGCCTTTCGATCAGGGGGATGTATGGAAACGATTCCGACGGCGGCACGATGCCAGCGCGTGCCACGTGCCGCGCGGGAGCAGAAGGAAACGAAAGGCCCTGCGACCAGGCGAAACGCGCTGGCATCGGCCAACGAGGGCGACCCCTCGAAATGCGGCGATCCGCAACGGCGGCACACCACTGCCCGACAACGGCCGAGCACGTTTGATGGTACGTCATTCTGCACTCGATCGAACGTTGTCAATACTTATGACACACAAGGGTATTCAGATTTCCAGTGCCTTAACGAGCGCGGCCAGTGTCAACTGCTGTTGGCGCAACTCACACAGGATCGACTTCGAGAATTGCGAGCGCTCCGACGCGGTATGTAGCCGGTCGCACGTGTCGGCACACCGGGCTGCCTCGGTGAGCAGGAGCAACTCGCCGATGGTCAGCGAGTCCCCGTACTTCGTGACGACCGATCGCCACAACCGGCGGCCCGCCGGTTGGAGGTCGCGCGGCGCATTACGTCGTGTGCTCATTTCCCATCCAATTCATCCGGTAACGTGCGAAAATGCCTGCAAAACAACGGTTTTCGAGTCTTCATTGTCCACCAATTCTCTTGCCTAGCACCGGCTTTCGTTCTGCATGGTTATGCACATGTGGAAATAGTTATAAATAGATCGAGCGGCCAGGGCACTGGCCGGGCTTGTTGCCTCAAAAGAACACGAATAGTGTTGCACGACAGCGCGATTCGCGACCCCAAATCGCTTGCGCACCAATGTGATTCGCAGCGCCATCCGCTTGTGCGGCTTGGCCCGTTGTATGCGATTCGAGCGCTGAACTGCATTGATAGACGGTATTCGGCCACCGTTGCCTTACCGCTAGCCATGGTCGACCTCGGCCGGATGATCGAGACCCTCATCGGTCCCTGCACGGCCGCGCCACCTACCGCCGACGACGCCACCCGGTATGTGCGCCGTCGGCAACGACGAGACCCAGGTGGCGCAATCCTCGAGCGCTGGGCATTGACGGCACAACCTGATCGCCTCGCGGGTACGCGCACCGAGGCGGGTATCACCGTCGAAGAGCTGCGGCCGATCGCGGCACAACGCATCCTCGAGCTTCACCGTGCCGGCGAGGAAGGCGGCGGCCAACTCAACCCACGGAGCGGCGACGATGCGACGACGGCGGGATGGCCTCACCAGCCGACCTCTGAATGCCGCAAGTCCCCAACGGTGTCGAGGTGGGGGCATATCCTCCGCGAATGGATTGGAAGGACCCCGCTTGGTATTCCTTGCTCGTCGCACTGTTGGCGTTCGGTATCTCGATACCTGCGGCGTGGTCCGCGAGGAAGGCGCTCACGTGGCAGCGAGACTCCGCAGACGCTGCGATCCGAAGTGCTGAGGCCGCCGAATACGCGAACCTGCTGACTGAGCGAGCAAGTGCGCAGAGCGGCACCGACCTGAGCAAGCTCTCGCCCCTGCCTGCGACGAGCGACGTCAGTTGGCGAATCGAACGTGGAAGCGGCTCCCGATACATCCTGCGCAATACGGGAACTGCCATCGCCGAACACGTGAGTGTGGACGCCGAACAACTCGGTGGCCTCGCGCGCAGGCTGCCCGTCGACGCTGTGATTCGTCCCGGCGAAGGCGCCGACATTCTGATTCTGAGCACGTGGGGTCGCCCAGCCCCCAATCAGCTCCGCGTCAAGTGGAATGACATGCAGGAATACGCGATCGTCCCAATGCCTGGATGAGGCAATGACTGGTGGCGCGATCACGAGGCGTCCGCATCGGTGCCAGATACAGCGGGGGGTATGTGTAGTGAGGCCTGATCTTCAGGCCCGGTCCTCTGTTCTCCTGCCTCACTTCTATGGGGTCTAGGGGTAGGTAACGCTAAATCTGGCACCGATTCGGGGTCCAGCGCCGTTGGCGCGATGCCATCGGCGAGCTGGTAGTACCACCGGGTGACGTCCTTGCCCACCCAGTGCTCGTCTCGCTCATCGCAGTCGAGCACGCCGAGCATGTGCAATGCCTGAAGCTGCCGATCGACGGTTGCTCGCGGTTTTCCCAGGCGCTTGCGTATGTCGGCAGTCGAGCTGTCAGCGTGCGCCGCGACGTCGTCGATGATGGCCAGCCGCAGTGGCGGCATGGAGTCGCGCGCGATGCGGATAGCGAGCTTCAGCGCGTCGGTACGGGCCATCCCGATCGCAACCCCACCCCGCACGACTTGAGCAAGTTGCTTGGCGAACCTGGTCGGCATCTCCGGTGCGTGAGCGTCGATGACGTCGCCGCGGTAGTCGTACTCGACACCGGTCCTGGCCAGCGTGACCAGGTCGGCCGCAGCGAGCAGGATGTTGGTTTCCTCGGCGGTGACCGTGATGCCCTCAGTTGCCATCCCTGCCAGCACGCCAGCCGCTGCCTCTGCCAGCTCGCGCCGCATCCTGATCTCGTCGCCGGTGTTCTTGATGGCCTTCAGCCCTGCGGCGTGCCTGCCCGTAGTGGAGTCGATGCGGAGTAGTCCGAATCTGTCCCCCATCGCCGCGACGGATGAGTGCGCTTTGTCCCACGCGGTCGTTACCGCTCCGATGACCGCGATCCGGCCTGCCCATTCCAGGGTGCGCCCGCCATCGGTACCGACGTTGCGACTCCATCGGCCGTCGTACACCTCGCGGAGAGCGCCAAGCACTTCGGCGCGTGCGTCACCGGACATGCTCAAGATGGAAGTGAAGTCCTTGATCACCATGACCCCATCGGGCTCGAGCTTGCGCAGCAGCCCGCCGGTGGCGTCCTTCGAACGTTCCTTCTTGGCGGTGGCCGACAGCAGCGCACCGCACGATGAGATCGTGCTCGTCACGATCGCGCCTATCCCGTCGAGCGCTTGGACCGTCTCGGTCTTGGCCGCGCCGCTACCGGAGATCACCAGCAGCCACAGCGGATCACCGTCGAGTCGTTCTACTGCGGCCGTAGCGAGTACGGCGTCAATGGCATCGGTGTCGTACTCGTCACCGAACCATCTTTTAAACACGCCGTGGGCCTGAGCCAGTGTGATCGCAGCGGCAGGAGTAGGTGGATGTGTGGCGTCACCGTTGCGGCCGAACCCTTGCTCTAAGAGCCGCTGCGAAACGGCGGGCCCGTCTTCGACGGTTGTCACGACTTCACCCGCGAGATACGCGCACCGCTGCGGATCGCCCAGTCGCGCTGCAATTTCTGTTGACCAACCGCGGACCAGTCGGCAGCACCCGCGATGTTGCGTGACACCTCGGCAAACGCGGCCTGAGCGGTCTCTACGCGCAACACCCAGTGCTGCGCGGCGTCCAGTAGGGCTATGACCTTGCGGGCGTCACCAGCGGGCAGTAGGCACCATTCCGGCGTGCCCGCTGGCGGGATGGGACCGACGGCGACCAGCATCGGAGCCACGAATTCATGCACGTCCCACCAGGAGACCTGCCGCGACGCGGTGCTCGTCAGTTGCGATGACACTTCGCCGAAACTCACCGTGCAGCGGCGTCGGTGCGCACCTGGTTCTGTTCCAAGTAGGCGAGGACATCGGCACGCAAGTATCGGATCTGCTTGCCCATCTTGATGAACGGCACACCACGGCCGAGGTATCGATCCTGAGCGAGCGCGCCGGGCGTCCTCTGTAGGAGCTTCGCAACCTGATCAGCAGTCGCCACCGGCGGCAGGCAGTCAAGCAGCACGTCAGTAGCAGACATGTGCAGCTCTCTTTCTCATCCCTCTAGCGCTGATTGTCATCGCCATACAGATGAGGATGCATGAGATGTGCGCATCACGCAATATGATTCTTGCAACGATGATTTTCATCGTTTATTATCGCGATATGGCAGATCCCAACGACATGTGGCAACCGATCGAATCGATCGGGCCAACCGGCACCGCCGTTGCAGCGAACATCAAGCGTCTACGCGATGGCCTACCGTTCACGGAATTATCCTCTCGCTTAACCGATCTCGGCCGCCCAATCCCACCGCTAGGACTACGAAAGATCGAGAGCGGTGGCCGCCGAGTCGATACGGACGATTTACTCGCTCTGGCTGTGGCGCTTGGTGTTTCGCCCATCACTTTGCTAATGCCAGCCGATGTGGTCATGACCACGACGGTGACAGCCACCGGGGTGGTCGACGGCAAGCTGTCGGCCAAGCGTCTGTGGAACTGGCTGAACGCGTCCTATGCGCTGCAGGGTGCCGTGATGGCGTTCTACGCGCGCGCGTTGCCGTCGTGGGAACGCGCCGAACTGGAAAAGGGTATGGGGCCGACAATGGCCGGACTGATGGATTTGCGGGGGCCTTAGACCATGGCGACACTTGAGAAATACCAAACAGCAAGCGGTGCAATCCTTTACATGGTGCGCTACCGAAAACCCGACAAGCGGCAGACAATGAAGCGCGGATTTGCGACCAAGCGTGACGCGCAACTGTTCGCCAACACCGTCGAAGTGTCCAAGGCCAAAGGGGAATACGTCGCGCCGAAACTGGGCCGGGTCGGCGTCGGGGAGCTTGCACCGAACTGGCTGGCACGTAAGCAGCGTGCAACCGCACCGTCGCACTACCGAATGCTCGAATCAGCGTGGCGTATTCACGTGCGACCACATTGGGGCACCGTGCCGGTTGCCGATGTTGATCTGTTGGCGGTCGAAGAGTGGATCACCAGCATGGTCGACAAGGGTGCAGGTGCTACGACGGTGCTGCGGGCGTACGGCGTGCTGTCCGGCATTCTGGCCGACGCCGTGAAGGGAAAGCGGCTGGCCGCGAACCCGACCAAGGGCGTGGAGAACCTGCCGCGCAAGACGGCCCGACGTCGCGTCTACCTGTCGTCAGACGATGTGCACCGGCTTGCCGACGAGAGTGGACAGCATCGCGCCCTAGTGCTGGTGTTGGCCTACACGGGCATCCGGTGGGGCGAAGCGATCGGGTTGCGAGTCCGTGACGTCGCGTTCCTGCGTCGTCGACTGGAGGTGTCGGAGAATGCCGTGCAGCTCGGCGTCGACCACGCGGTGGGGCCGACCAAGGGCCGCAAGGCGCGTTCAGTACCGGTGCCCGGTTTCGTACTCGATGAGCTGTCAATCCAATGCCAGGGCAAGGCACCGTCGGATCTGGTGTTCGCCGGACCGGATGGCAAGTACCTGCCGCGACCGAAGTCGTCGGGTGGATGGTTCGCGGGGGCGGTGAAACGGGCAGGCGTCCAACCCATCACGCCGCACGACCTGAGGCACACCTGTGCGTCGCTCTCGATCAGCGCGAGTGTGAACGTGCTTGCGCTGCAACGCATGCTCGGGCACACGTCGGCAAAGGTCACGTTGGACACCTACGCAGACCTGTTCGACGACGACCTAGATGCGGTGGCGGTCTCGCTTCACGGCCGGTACTCGCCGAAGTCTTCTGTTCCGACGACCGCCGAGGGGAGGTGAACAACATGCTGAACTGGAAAACGGTGGACCCGGAAGCGATCTACCCGAGCCCGCGGTTCGTTGCGCAGAGCGAGAAACGTCACTATTCGATTTTCGCCCAACAGGACGGGGGCTGGCATCTGGCTCTGACCCCGGTGATCTCGTTCGATCAATACGGCGACAACCGAGGTGCTCGCCAACGCGATTTCAGCACGCTCGACGATGCTGAGCGTGCCGCCGAGGAATGGGAGCGTGCGACGTCGGCCACGTAGTTGTGCTCAAGATGTGTTCACCGAGTGCCGATGATGCGCTCTGACACCCGGTGAAACATAGATCTACCTGCAGTTTCCTACAGATAGATATGGCGGTGGCGGAGGGATTTGAACCCTCGGACGGGGGTTACCCGTCACACGCTTTCGAGGCGTGCTCCTTAGGCCGCTCGGACACGCCACCGTGTGGCACCTTACCGGTCGACGGGCCCGCTAATCCAATCGCGCCCAGTGTGCACTCAGGGCGGTGACGCGGCTGCAGAACCGCCCAGCACGCACACTCGATGAAACCTATCGCTGCCGGGCGAAGAACGCCTCGAGCGGCGCGGCGCACTCCTGCGCCAACACCCCGCCCCGCACCTCGGGCCGATGGGTGAGCCGTCGGTCGCGGACCACGTCCCACAGCGAGCCGACGGCTCCGGTCTTGGGCTCCCATGCGCCGAAGATCACCCGGGCCACCCGTGCCATCACCAGAGCGCCGGCACACATCGTGCACGGCTCGACCGTGACGGCCAGCGTCGTGCCCTCCAGCCGCCACCCGTCGCCAAGAACTCGGGCAGCCGCCCGCATCGCGAGGATCTCGGCGTGCGCGGTGGGATCACCAAGTTCTTCACGGGCATTGGCCGCGCGCGCCAGCTCCGTGCCATCCGCAGCGAACACCACCGCGCCGATCGGGACGTCCTCGGGACCGGCCGAACTCGCGGCGTCGAGGGCGAGACGGATGAGCGCCTCGTCTGCGGGAGTGTCCGATCTCACCGATCGAGTTTGTCGACAACGGCGGACATCTCGTCGCCGAAACCCATCTCCTGCGCGATGCGCGCCAGCTGCTCGTCGGCGTAGTCGTCGTCGGAGAGGATGATGCTCAGGATTCCCTCGTTGAGGCCGACGTCGGCCAGTACGCCGAGGTCGCCCTCCTCGAACGGGTCCTCGTCGTCGAGGTCGGCCAGTTCGATGTCGGCGTCCAGCTTCTCGAGCACTTCGGCGGCGATGTCGTACTCCAGCGCTGCGGTCGCATCCGACAGAAACAACCGCGTGCCTGCGGGTGCTGGTCGCACGATCACGAAGAACTCGTCGTCGATGTCGAGCAGCCCGAAGACCGCGCCGGCGCTGCGCAATTCACGCAGCTCGGTTTCGGCGGCACTGAGGCTGATCAGGGCGGCCCGGCGCATCGCCGTGCAGCGCCACTTTCCGTCCTCGCGGACGACTGCGACGCCAAAGCCGTCAGGGAGATCTGCGGCTTGTCTCTTCGCCTGTGCACGCTGCGCTCCCATGAAACCAACGCTAGTCCCAGACCTGGCGCTTTGACCAGCAATCGTGCCGATGCCTGGTGCGGCCACGATCCGGCGATATGCCAACCTTGAGCAGTGAACACTCCGGTGTGCGTGCTTGGTTTGGGGCTCATCGGCGGATCGGTGATGCGTGCAGCAAAGGCGGCGGGCCGCGAGGTCTTCGGCTACAACCGGTCCGTCGACGGCGTCGAGGCCGCCCGATTCGACGGGTACGACGCCACCCACAGCGTCACTGACGTCCTCAAGCGCGCCGCCGAGACCGACGCGCTCATCGTTCTCGCGGTCCCCGTGCCCGCGCTGTCGACCATGCTCGGCCACATCGGGGACGCAGCGCCTCGGTGCGCGCTGACCGACGTCACCAGCGTGAAGGCCGCCGTGTTGCACACGGTGCAGGACCACGGCCTCGCCGAGCGATTCGTCGGCGGGCATCCGATGGCGGGGACGGCGCACTCGGGCTGGGCCGCGAGCGACCGCCGCATGTTCGTCGGCGCACCCTGGGTGATCAGCGTCGACGACCACGTCGACCCCGGCGTGTGGGTGCAGGTGATGCACCTGGCGCTGGACTGCGGCGCCGTCGTCGTCCCTGCCCGCTCCGACGAGCACGACGCCGCGGCCGCAGCCATCTCGCACCTCCCGCACCTGCTGGCCGAGGCCCTCGCGGCGACGGCCGGCGACGTTCCGCTGGCGTTCGCACTGGCCGCGGGGTCGTTTCGGGACGGCACGCGGGTGGCCGCGACGGCTCCCGACCTGGTCCGCGCCATGTGCGAGGCGAACTCCGAGCAGTTGCGCGGCGCTCTGGACCGCGCGATCGACCTGCTCAGCAGCGCCCGGGAGCACCTGGCGGCCGGACAGCCGGTGACCGATCTCGTCGAGGCCGGCCACGCCGCGCGGATGCGCTACGACAGCTTCGATAGACCGGAGATCATGACCGTGACGGTCGGCGCCGAGAACTGGCGCGACGAACTGGCCGCTGCGGGTCGCGCCGGCGGCGTGATCAGATCCGCTCTGCCAGTCCTGGGTAGTCGAGGATGAAGCCCTCGTCGTCGACCGTGATCGTGGTGTCTGCGACGGGAGACACGAGCTTGATGCCGTCGGACACGCTGCTGTAGGTGGACACCGCCTGCTCGACCGACAACTCGGGCAGCCGCACGTAGACGACCGGCGTCGTGATCGAGTCGGCCTTCTGGTAGAGGCCGGTGCGCCGGATCGGCAGTGCGTTGAAGAACGGGCTGAAGATGACGTCGACGTCGAGCGCACCGTCGTAGGCCGCGCGCGTGGTCTGGTTCTGGTGGTCCTGAACCAGCCACATGTTCTCTTCATCGCGGGCGATCGACAGCTGGCGTTCACGCTCGGCGAGGGTGACCGTCAGCGACAGCCGCTTGGTGGCCCCACGATCGTCGGTGACCAAGTCGTAGGACGCACTGAACGCCGGATGCTTCGGCGTGGCCGCGGCGACGATGCGTCCGTAGGCCTTGATGCGGTTGCCCGACAACTGCACCCGCACGGATTCCATGCGGGGAACGTCGTGGGCCCGCCAGGTCAGGATCGCCGGCCAGGCGTCCTCGGTTGCCTCGGAGCGGGCTTCTGCACTCACCCCCCTACCGTAGGCGACGGACCCTCCCGTTCGTAGCCACCTCGGGAACTCTCGCCAGATCGAGATCTAGTCGACGACTCGAGCGCCACTTCGTCGCCGATCAACGGCTGCGGCATCCGGCGGAACCGATCGGCGCCCGGCTCCGACCACCACACGACGAACGCCATCGCGGCGTCCAGGATCAGCGCCAACGCAGTCACCAGCAGCGCGCCGACCAAGGCGAGGTAGAACTGGCGCACCTTGATGCCGTCGATCAGGTAGCGGCCGAGGCCGCCGAGGCTGGCGTACGCGGCGACGGTCGCCGTCGCGACGATCTGCAGCGTGGCGGTGCGCAGCCCTCCGAGGATCAGTGGCAGCGCGTTGGGCACCTCGACGCGCAGCAGCACGCGCGACTCCGTCATCCCCATGGACCGCGCCGCGTCGACGACCGCGCGGTCGACGTTCGCAATGCCCGAGTACGTGCCCGCCAGCAGCGGCGGGATGCCCAACAGCATCAGTGCGACCGTCGGCGGCACCAGACCCAGTCCCCACAGCAGCACGCCGAGCAGCAGCACACCGAGCGTGGGCAGGGCCCGCAGGGCGTTGACGCCGGTGACGACCAGGAACGTGCCGCGGCCGGTGTGCCCGATGAGCATGCCGATCGGGATGGCGATCAGGGCGGAGAAGACGACCGCCACGGCAGTGTACTCGAGGTGTTCGAGGATGCGGGCCGTCAGTCCTGCGGGACCGCCCCAGTTCTCGGCGGTGAAGATGTAGGACAGCGCCTGCGCAAGGAAGTTCACTTCGCTTCCGCCTTGCTCCCCGTCGCTTCGCTCGCCTGGGGCGCCGTTGTCTCGCTCGCCTTTGCTTCCTTGCGGCTGACCTGGCCGGCTCTGGTCCACGGCGTCGCGACCTTGCCCGCCAGCATGATCAGGGTGTCGACGACGATGGCGAGCACGAAGATCGCGACGATGCCCGCGACGATCTGCTCACTCTTGTCGGCCTGGTATCCCTCGGTGAACCAGGTGCCGAGGCCACCGATTCCGATCACCGAGCCCACCGACACCATCGAGATGTTGGTGACCGCGACCACGCGAAGTCCCGCGATGAGCACCGGAATGGCAAGCGGCAGTTCGACCTTCAGGACTCGGACCAGTGGGCGGTAGCCGACGGCGGTGGCGGCGTCCAGCACGGCGGGTGGCACCGCGTCCAATGCTTCGGGTACCACCCGGACCAGCAGCGCGACGGTGTAGAGCGTCAGCGCGACGATGACGTTGGCCTCGTCGAGGATCCGGGTGGGGATGATGAGCGGCAACACCACGAACAGCGCGAGGGACGGGATGGTGAAGACGATGCTCGCGGTGACCGTCACGAACCTGCGCAACACCGTGTTTCGATGCACTAACGCGCCAAGCGGCACTGCGATCAGCAGGCCTATCACCAACGGCACCAACGACAGCCGCAGGTGGATCAGCGTCAGCGCCCAGGCGTCGTCGAGGTGGGTGAACAGGTAGTTCACGGCCTGCCCTCTCGTCTGCCTTCTCCCGGGTCGCTTCGCTGGAGCCGCGCTTGCGTGGACTGCCCCCCGGATGCCCTACGCAGCCGTTGCGATTCCAGCGCCGCAAGTACGTCATCGGCCTTGACGCCGCCGATCACCTGTTCATCGTCGTCGACCGCAACGCCGAGCCCCGACGGCGACGACAGCGCAGCGTCGAGCGCCAGCCGCAGCGTGCCCTTGGGGCGGAACAGCGACCCGCCGGCGATACTGCTGTCGTACAACGACTTTCCCTGACGGTGTAGCCCGACACCGTTGGCGTCGATCCACGCATACGGCGAACCGTCGGGCCGCAGGACCAGAGCCCACTCGCCCGGACCGAGGTCGAGGGAGTCGATGCCGGGCTCGGCGACGGTCCGGATGTCGTGCAGTCCAAGGCCGGTCGCCTCGAAGAACTGCAGGCCGCGATAGCCGCGGTCGGCGCCGACGAATCCGGCGACGAAGTCGTTGGCGGGGTTGGACAGCAGCCGCGCAGGTGCATCGAACTGCTGCAGCTTGCCGCCACGGCCGAACACCGCAACCTTGTCGCCAAGCTTGATCGCCTCGTCGATGTCGTGGGTGACGAACACGATGGTCTTGCGCAGTTCGCTTTGCAGACGCAGGATTTCGGTCTGCAGCTCCTCGCGAACCACCGGGTCGACGGCGCTGAACGGCTCGTCCATCAGCAGGATCGGCGGATCGGCGGCAAGCGCGCGGGCCACCCCAACGCGCTGCTGCTGGCCGCCCGAGAGCTGCGCCGGATAGCGGTTCGCCAGCTTCGGGTCCAGGCCGACGCGCTCGAGCACGCCGAACGCGGCTTTGCGTGCGCTGCGCCGGGATTCACCCTTGAGCACCGGCACCGTGGCGACGTTGTCGATCACCTTCAGGTGCGGCATCAGACCCGCACTCTGGATGACGTAACCGATGCCGAGCCGAAGCTTGACGGGGTCGACCTTGGTGACGTCGTTGCCGTCGACCGTCAGGGTGCCCGACGTGGGGTCGATCATCCGGTTGATCATGCGCATCGATGTCGTCTTGCCGCAGCCGGACGGACCGACGAACGCCACCAGCGTGCCGCCTGGCACGTGCAGCGTCAGATCGTCGACGGCGACCGTGCCATCGGGATAGACCTTGCGGACCTCGTCGAAGTCGATCATCTAGCCCCCAATTGGCTTGTCGAAGCCGTTGTCCGTTATCCACTTCTTCGCCGCCTCATCGGGGTCGATGCCACCGTTGCCCGACGTCGCGGCGTTCATCTCGATCAGCGCCTGGGTGGTCAGCTTGGCGCTCACGGCGTCCAGCACCGTCTTGAGTTGATCCGACAGCTTCTGCGACGCGACCAATGGCACGACGTTGGCGGCGAGGAAGTTGTTCTGCGGGTCGTCGAGTACGACGAAGTCGTGCTGCGGGATGGCCGGTGACGTACTGAAGATGTCGGCGGCCGTCACCGTGCCATCGACCAGCGCGCGCACCGTGGCCGGGCCGCCACCGTCGCTGATCGCGATGAAGTTGGAGGGTGCCACGTCGAGTCCGTAGTGCGTCTTGAGTCCGGGCAGGCCCTGAGCGCGGTTCAGGAACTCCGATGGGGCACCGAACTTCACCTCGGCGGAGTGCTGCGCGAGGTCGCCGATGGTCTTGAGATTCCACTTCTTGGCGGTCGCGTCGGTCACCACGACGGTGTCCTGATCACTCGCCGGCGACGGCGTCAAGATCGACAGATCGCCGGGCAGCGCACGGAACAGAGCCAACTCGACGGCGTCGGGGCTCGTCGCCTTGGTCTTCGGGTCGAAGTACTGCAGCAGGTTCCCGGTGTACTCCGGGATGAGGTCGATGGAGTGGTCCTTGACCGCGGGAATGTAGGTTTCGCGGCTGCCGATGCCGAACTGCCGTCCGACGGTGAAGCCGTTGGCCTCCAGCGCCTGGGCGTAGATCTCGGCGATGATCTTCGACTCCGGGAAGTCGGCAGACCCCACCACGATCGACTTGAGGTCACCCGACACCTCGCCACCACCAAGTGGGTTGGCGCTGCCGCAGCCTGCGGCGATGAGGGTGATGACGGCCGCGAACACGGCCAGACTTCTCTTGGGCACGGTTCGTCGCGCGGGCTTCATCGAGCGTCCTTTCGGGCGGCACATGCTCCCGCGACCCTAACGGCCCTCCCCGGATGTCGCCGGGCTTTAACTCGTGCTGAACGGACGGTTTACCCCGTGCTCCGGATGCCACACTGGCGCGATGACATCGAACGACGTTTACGAACGCCTCGGAATTCTCGAGCAGCTCGTCAAGCACCTCTACGAGAAGACCGGCGTGCCACTGCCCGATCTGCAGGCCGTATCCAGGACCCAGGCGTCACCCGCCGTGCTGCAACTGGTCGCCTCCGGCAAGACGATCGAGGCCATCAAGGTCTACCGCGCCGAGACCGGCGTCGACCTTGCCACGGCGAAGCGGATCGTCGAGTCCCTGTGACACTTCGGCGTTGATCCGGTACCGCTGGTTCCATTCGCAGCCCCAACGGGCAAAGATGGGGTCATGAGTACCGACGCGAACATGCCGCCCGTCGAGCCGGGTTCGCCCGGGCCCCTCGAGCGGACGGCGGACGAGCGGCCGCTGGAGGTGTCGACTCCACCACCGCCGCCGCCCGAGAACGCGGTGAAGTTCACCAGGGCCGCCGCGTTGTGGTCGGCGCTCATCGTCGGCTTCCTCATCCTCATCGTGTTGCTGATCTTCATCGCTCAGAACACCGAGTCGGCCACCTATCACTTCCTCGGGTGGAGCTGGAGCCTGCCGAACGGTGTGGCGATCCTGCTGGCGGCAGTGCTTGGCGGCCTCATCACCACGCTGGCCGGGGCAGCCAGAATCGTGCAACTTCGCCGCGCGGCGAAGAAGAACTACAAGGCCGCGCTCAGATAAGGACCTGGCGGGTCAGCGGATCGACACCAGCTCGTTGAGCGAGTCGTTTGGCAGCGGACCATCGACAACGGCCCTCACCCACGCTGAGTTCAGCGTGATGGACCCGTTGTGGTTGTCCAGGAACGCAGTATCGGCGGCGTCGCGTCCGGTGCAGATGCGCACCAACGTCTGCCGCGGCGCCAGCAGGGTGGCATCCACCACGCGCCAGTGACCATCGACGTACGCCTCGGCGACGGCGTGGAAGTCCATGGGTTCGCAGCCCGGCGCGTAGACCGCGACCATCCTGGCGGGCACGTTCACCGCACGCAGCAGGGCGATCACCAGGTGGGCGTAGTCGCGGCACACGCCACGTCCGGCAAGCAGGGTGTCGACGGCGCCGTCGATCGGATCCGAGGAGCCGGGGACGTAGGCCAACCGAGTGCCGACCCACGACGACACGTTCTCCAACAGCGTGGCGTGGTCGGTGTACGAACCAAATTCGGTGGCGGCGAAACCAAAGAACTTGTCGGCCTCGGCATAGCGGCTGGGGCGCAGATAGGTGGACATGTCGATCTCGCTGAAGGGCGCGGGCTGCGCCTCGCCGACGATCGTCGCACTGTAGCTGGCCAGCAGGCTGCCATTTCCCGCATCGAACTTGTGGATGCGATTGCCGTGGTCGCCGATGACCTCGGTGGCCTGAATCTCGTTGCCGTTCAACGTAAATGACAGTGACTCGGTGACGATTGCACCCGGCTGCGGGGCGACCGCGATCTGGAACTCCAGAGTTGTCGGCTCGGCGATCCAGACGTCCATTTCGACGCCGACGTGACGCTTGAGCACGTCGGGCTGCGGCGTCGCCTGGTCGAGCGTCTCGGCTCCGCGCACGGGCGATGACGGCATGAGTGACCGCCTTTCCATCAATGGGGGGCTCTCGCGTCAGCGCGAGGGTTCGGCCGGAAATACCCCTGTTACGCCCAATCAAACCCCAGACGGACTCTGACGTCTCCTCCGAGGGGCTACGACAGGGCGGTGAGGCCCATCGCGATCAGTGGCGCGACGGCCTCGCCGACCTTGTCGCCGTATTCGGTACCCTGCCGCTGGTCGCCGCTCGCGGCTCCGCTACCCATCCGGTCGCGGAACTGGATGCCCGCGGCGATGATCGCCAGTTTGAAGTACGCCAGCGCCATGTAGAAGTCCCAGTGCGCCAACGGCAGATCGGCTGCCACCGAGTACTTGTGCGCCAGGTCGTCGGCCGACGGGATCTGCGGTGAGGCCCATGCGGCGTCGGCGTGCACCATGTCGAACATCGGGTGCCGGTACACGCACATCAGCGCCGCGTCGCTCAGCGGGTCGCCCAGCGTGGACATCTCCCAGTCCAGCACCGCGCGCACCTTGGTGGCATCCGTCGCGTCGAGCATCGCGTTGTCGATGCGGTAGTCACCGTGCACGATCGCGCTGCGGCTCTGCTCGGGAATCGCGTCACCGAGCTTGGCGTGCAACAGCTTTACGTCGGCGTCGCGGGCGTCGTCCTCGGTCTTCACCAGGTCCCACTGCCCACCCCAGCGCCGGACCTGCCGTTCGAGGTAACCCGTTGGCTTGCCGAAGTCGCCGAGGCCGACGGACTCCGGGTCCACGGCGTGCAGGTCGGCAAGCACCTTGATCAGCGCATCGACGCAGGCCTCGATGGTGGCCTGATCGCCGAGCGCCTCGAGCTCCGCGGTGTGGCGAACGATGCGGCCCGGCACGAACTCGACCATCTGGAACGGGGCGCCAAGCACTGAATCGTCGTTGCGCATGGTGACGGGATGCGCGACGGGCACCGCAGTGCCCTCGAGTGCGGCGACCACCTTGTACTCGCGGGCCATGTCGTGGGCCGACGGTGTCAAACCGTGCAGCGGAGGGCGCCGCAGCACCCACTTCGATGCGTCGTCGAAGACCAGGAACGTCAGGTTGGACCGGCCGCCCGCGATCAGCTGCCCCTGCAGCTCACCGGTCCGTTGGATGCCGATGGATCGCAGGTGCTTGTCGAGTGCGCCGAGATCGAGGCCGTCGAGCGAAGAAGTCACCCGAAATGTCTACCACCCGGCAATTTGCTCTTCGCGCGAGCGCTCATCGCTGATTGCGCGGGAGCAGGTCCCATACGTGCTCGGTGCCGTTGACCGACGCGACGCCCAGCCTCCCCTCGCGCGACGACAGCAGCCGGGTGACGCCCGCGTAGTCGACCTGGACGCACAGCAGCCGCTCAGTGCGCATGATCTGGTGCACCAGGGCGTTGATGACGCCGCCGTGGCAGAACACCGCCACGGTGTCATCGTGGTCGGCCGCCGCGACTAGATCGTCGATCCCCGCCTTGACCCTGGCGATGAACGCCCCCTCATCGACGTTGCCCGGCAGATGGCCCTCGATGAGGCGCTGCAGGTCTTCCTGCGAGGCCTCTTCGATGGGCGTGTAGTGCGATAGACCATGGTCGTACTCGGCCAGCCGCACGTCGACGTCGACGGTGAAACCGAGCGCGTCGGCCACGGGTTGCGCGGTCTGCAGGGCCCGCCGCTGGGGGCTGCTGACCAGCCGCGTGATGGGGAATCGAGCCAATGCGTCGGGCAGTCGCTTGGCCTGCTCGATGCCTTCCTCTGACAGATCGGGATCGGCACCCTGCCCGGGTTCACTGCGGAGAGGTAGCGCATGTCGCACGAGTAGCAGTTGCACCGTGCCACCATATGGGCATTCGCCGTCCGGGCTGGAGGGAGCACTGCATGGGGTACGCCGACCAGCTGTTCGACCTGACCGATCGCGTCGTGCTCGTCACCGGTGGCAGCCGCGGGTTGGGTCGCGAGATGGCGTTCGCGGCCGCCGAGTGCGGCGCCGACGTCGTCATCGCGAGCCGCGACCTCGAGTCGTGCGTGGTTACCTCCGAGGAGATCTCGGCTTCCACGGGTCGGACGGCATTCCCCTACCAGGTGCACGTCGGCCGCTGGGATCAGCTCGACGGGTTGGTTGACGCCGCCTACGAGCGGTTCGGCAAGGTCGACGTGCTGATCAACAACGCGGGGATGTCACCGCTTTACGACGGGTTGCCGTCGGTGACCGAGAAGCTGTTCGACGCCGTGATGAACCTGAACCTGAAGGGGCCGTTTCGATTGTCGACGCTGGTGGCCGAGCGGATGGTCGCGGCAGGCGGCGGGTCGATCATCAACGTCAGCTCCATCGCATCGCTGCGCCCGACGCCAGACGTCGTGCCCTATGCGGCCGCCAAGGCCGGGCTCAACGCGCTGACCGAAGGCCTGTCCAAGGCGTACGGCCCGACCGTGCGGGTGAACACCCTGATGGCCGGGCCGTTCCTCACCGACATCAGCAAGGCGTGGAACATCGAGGAGGGCCACAACCCGTTCACGCACCTGGCGTTGGGGCGTGCCGGTGAGCCCAGGGAAATCGTCGGCGCTGCACTGTTTCTCGCCTCCGACGCGTCCAGCTACACGACGGGATCGATCCTGCGGGCGGACGGCGGGCTGCCCTAGGGCGTGACGATGTCGAAGCCGGGATTGGGCCTATCCAGTACGCCCATCAGCGACGGCAGCGCGGTGGCGTCGCCGGTGACGTCGATGCCCGGCGACGCCGTGTCGCCTGCGGCGAACGTCAACAGCCGCAACCTGCTTGCCAGCGTGACGGTCGCTGCGGCGGTCGACGCGTCGGCAGCCACCTTGCGGTAGACGAGCACGCCGTTGCGCAGCGTCAGCCGGTAGTTGGTGGCGACGTCGCTGAACGTGACGTCGATGGCGAGGTCCAGGTCCCAGGCCTTGGGCCCGTTGACGCTGATCGCGAAACTGTCGAAGAGCTGCTCGGGCGTCAGCTGCGAGAGCAACGACATCGAGGTGGTCTGTGCCGGCGTGCCGAAGTTGCCGTCCCTCAACTCCGTGGCACCGGACAGGAAGAAGTTGCGCCACGTCGCATTCTCCGCGCCGTAGGCCAGCTGCTCGAAGGTGTCGGCGTACAGCGCCTTGGCAGCCGCGTGGTCCTGGTCGGTGAACATGACGTGATCCAACAGGGTTGCCGCCCAGCGGAAGTCGCCCTCGTCGAACGCCCGCTGTGCGATCTCCACGACCCGGTCGACGCCGCCCATCGCTTCGACGTAGCGGGGCCCGATCGCCTCGGGCGGATGCGGCCACAGCCTCGCCGGGTTGCCGTCGAACCAGCCCATGTAACGCTGGTAGACGGCCTTCACGTTGTGGTTGACCGAGCCGTAGTAGCCATGCGCGTGCCACGCCCGATCGAGCGCGGGTGGCATGTGGAAGTCCTCGGCAATCTCGATCCCAGTGCGCCCCTGGTTCAGCAGCCGCAACGTCTGGTCGTGCAGGTAGGCGTACAGATCCCGTTGCAGCGAAAGGAATTCGACGATGCGGTCCTTGCCCCAGGTTGGCCAGTGGTGCGACGCGAACACCACGTCGGTGCGGTCGGAGAACGTGTCGATGGCTTCGGTCAGGTAACCCGACCAGCCGTGTGGATCGCGCACCAACGCCCCGCGCAGGGTCAACAGGTTGTGCAGGTTGTGGGTGGCGTTCTCCGCCATGCACAACGCGCGGAACTGGGGGAAGTAGAAGTGCATCTCGGCGGGAGCCTCCGTGCCGGGCGCCATCTGGAACTCGATCTCGACGCCGTCGATGACGTGGGCCTCGCCGGTCTCTCGGATGTCGAGAGTGGGCACGATCAAAGCGATCTCACCGGTGGACGTGTTCTGGCCAAGGCCGCAGCCGACCTGCCCCTGCGGCCCCCTGGCCAGTAGCGTGCCGTACATGTAGCCCGCGCGCCGCGTCATCGCCGTCCCGGCGTAGACGTTCTCCTGGACGGCGTGCTGGGTGAACCCCTCTGGCGCGATCACGACGACCTTGCCCGCGTCGACGTCCGCCTGGTTGATCACCCCGAGCACACCGCCGAAGTGATCGACGTGGCTGTGCGTATAGATAACGGCGGTAACCGCACGGTCCCCACGATGCGCGCGATACAACGCCAACGCCGCCGCTGCCGTTTCGGTCGAGATCAAGGGATCGACGACGATGACGCCACCATCCCCTTCGATGAAGGTGATGTTCGAGAGGTCCATGCCGCGGACCTGATAGATGCCTTCGACCACCTCGTAGAGACCCTGTTTGGCGGCGAGGATGGACTGCCGCCACAGGCTGGGGTGCACGGAGGTGGGTGCATCACCTGACAGGAACGCGTAGACGTCGTTGTCCCACACCACCCGTCCGTCCGCGGCCTTGACGACGCACGGCTCGAGCGCGGCGATGAAACCGCGGTCGGCATCGTCGAAGTCCCTGGTGTCGTCGAACGGCAACCCCGTCAGATGGTCGGCGTGTGCGGCCTCGATGACGGCCGTGGGTGGCTTCTGATCCATGCCACCGAGATTGCCACTCGCGTGGCGTCACCGGAGCGGTTCGACGCGATATTCACTCGCCCGTCAATCGAGCGGTCTGATGGTTGACTCCGCCCATGGTCGGAGCGCTAGGCACCGATTCTCAGCGTCCCGGGTTGGGCGGCAGCGGATCCAGCGTCGACACGCGGTCGTCGCGCCACTGGTAGTGCACCTCGTAGGTCGGACCCGGACAAGCCGTGCAGACGTTGCGACCGTCCTTGTAGTCCAGGACGACGGTGTCGTCGGCTGTCTCGTCCTTGTTCAATGAGGTGAACGGATACGGCGTGGGGGTGGCGGTCCCGATGTATTCGCCGTTGTGGAAGAGCATTGCGTGAGCCGGCGAGCTGCCCGTGGCGCCTTGGACGGTCACCAAGGCGACCGACAGCGTCGCGCAGGGGTCGAAGTTGCCGCCGTACGGGTTCGGGTCCCACGGGGCGTCGACACCGCGGATCGCGGGTTGCAGCGACCGCACGGCAAGCGCGATCTGCGGGGCAGTGAGGTTCGCGCCGCACTGCGACCCCGGTGGGGCTGCGGTCGCGGGAGGTGACGAGACGAGCGCAATGGACGCAGCCAAGAGCACAAAGCTCGTCGTCACGGCGCGCAGCACGCTCCGGAATCTACCCCCAAGCGTCAACGGGTAAACAGCCCTTTTGCTGGCCTAACCCGTGGTGACGTAGTCGCTGACCACGCATGCCCGCGTGCGGGAGCGCTGCAGAAACCGTGCCTCGTCTGCGGCGACGAGTTCGCCGTCGGCTCCCGCGGTCACCGCGTCGATCCAGGATGTGAATGCCGCCCGATCGGCGAACTGTTGCTCGGTCACGACGTCGAAGTCGATTCCGTCCTCTCCGAGGTTCAGGGCGTCACCCCGCTGCAGGTAGTGCCGCTTGTAGACCAGCGGCGGCGGCGCCAGGCTCAAAATCAGTGGCACGTGGTGGTTCTCGTAATAGTCGACGAACTCCTCGGGGGACATGCCCTCGCGTTTGACGAGATAGCTCAACATCTTCAACACCCTGCTACGCTAACTGGGGAGTTCCCCGATTAGCAATGATGGGATCCAAGCCCTGATACGAGAGCCGCAACCCGCTGAGCCACGCGCCTGGTTGGAGCTGCTGGTTAACCCACCGCTGCGGGCAGATGCCCGCAGCAACTACGAGGCGCTTCTCGCGGCCGCCGACGAACTGTTCACCACCGACGGCCCCGATGCCTCCCTGGACAAGATCGCCCGCCGCGCCGGCGTCGGCAACGCCACGCTTTACCGGCACTTCCCCGACCGTCGTGATCTGTTGGTCGCGATCTGCGTCGGCGACGTCAGGGCGTTGTGCACGCTCGGCGACGAACTCCTCGCCGAACCCGATGCAAGCCACGCCCTCACCCGCTGGCTACGTGCCTACATCGACCACGTCAGCGCCAAGAACGGTCTGGCAGCGGCATTCGCCACCGGGCGTCGGGACGACTCAGAATTGGTTGCCGCGTGCCAGGCGGCGGTAGGCGCGATCGGCACCTCGCTGCTTCGACGGGCCCAAGACAGCGGCGCCGTCCGCAACGACGTCACACTCCCGCACGTCGTCACGCTGGTCAATGCCATCGCGATGGCCACCGAGAATTCGAGCGCCGACGAAGCAGACCGCATGCTGGCGATCGTCCTCGCCGGCATCGCATCTCGCTGATCAACTTTGACTGGCCAGCCATTGCTCGGCACGCCGCTTCGACGCCCGCGACAGCCATGCATCCTGGATCAGCTCTGCCAGTTCGGTCGTGTCGATCTCCCCGAGCCGGCTGCTGCGCACCAGAACCGACGGGTGATCGTCGAAGCGATCGGTGGTGAAGAACGGCGAATCCGGGTCCTGCACCAAGGCCAACTTGTCACGCTCGGACTCGACCCAGATCATCACGACGTCCGGGTACTTCTCCCCCGTTTCCGGATCCCGCGCGTCGGGTTGGGGAGTTCTGAAGAACACGAACGACTTACCGCCCACCTGATACACGGCGTTGCCCTTGGGACCCTCGATCCGCGTCACGTGCGGCATCGCCCCGGCGAGCTCGTGCACGTCGCTGACTCGGGCTCGGCGTCTAGACACGGTGCAGCGTCACCTCGGAGAGCACGCCATCGGCCGCCGTGGCCGTCATGTAGGTGCAGAACGGCTGACGCCTGCGGTCGGTGGGCGAACCCGGATTGAGCAGGCGCAGGCCTGTTTTCGCGGTGGTGTCCCATGGGATGTGGCTGTGCCCGAACACCAGCACGTCGGTGTCGGGATACAGCTGGGCCATCCTGGCGTCGCGCCCGCCAGAGGCTCCCGTCTCGTGCACGACCGTGAACCGCACCCCGGCGAGTGTGACGTCGGCGCGCTCGGGCAGCCGACGGCGAAGCTCGTCGCCGTCGTTGTTGCCCCAGCACGCAACCAGCCGCTGCGCGCGCTGTTCGAGTTCGTCGAGCAGCGACGGTTCCACCCAGTCCCCCGCGTGCAGGACGACGTCGGCGCGGACCACCTCGTCCCACACCACGGCCGGCATGTCGCGGGCCCGTTTGGGCACGTGGGTGTCGGCGATGAGCAGTAGACGCATCAGGACGGCTGGAGCAGCTCAGCCATCTTCGGCATGATCACCTGCAGGGCCTTGAACGGTCGCAGCATCACCTTGAACGAGACGATCAAATCGTCGTCGTTCCACTCGATCATGTCGACGCCGTTGACGTAGATGCCGTCGACGGTCGCGGCGAACTCCAGCACGGCTGAGCGCTCGCCAAACCATTGACCGACGTAGTGAAAGTCCGTGGCCGAGAACAGCTTCTCTGCTGCACCGAGGTACAGCGCGGTCTTGGCCTTGCCCTCCTGCGGAGAGAAGACAGCAGGCGAGTAGAACACGGCATCGTCGGCCAACAGGCCGTCGAGCTCCTCGGGGCGGTGGTTGTCGATGATGTCGATCCAACGCTGGATCACCGGTGGGGTCATGGGTTCATTCAACCCGCGGGCTTGCCTGCCGACAATGGAGGGTGCGATGGGACACCGCGAGCTAGCCGCGATTTCTTGTCGGTGCTCTCTGGTTTGATGGTGTCATGTCCACGGCGGCAGCCTCTTTCGTTCCTCGGGTGAGTCCGAAGGAGCGGCTCGACGAGCTGTTCGTCGAGATCGGGGAGTTGACCGGGCAGCGCAACGCGATCGATGGCCGGCTGGTGGAGATCGTGGCCGAGATTGACCGCGACGGACTGGCCGGCATGACCGGCGCGCGTTCCATCCCCGCACTGGTGGCATGGAAGACCGGGGTGTCACCCAAGAACGCCGAGACCATCGCGACGGTCGCGCATCGGCTGCCGGAGTTCCCTCGCTGTGCGGCCGGGATGCGGGAGGGCCGGTTCTCACTCGATCAGGTCGGGGTGATCGCCGAGCGGGCCGCCGACGGCTCCGACGCGCACTACGCAGAAATGGCCGCCTACTCCACGGTGAACCAGTTGCGCACCGCGATCAAACTGGAGCCACGCCCCGAACCCGAACCCACGCCGGAACGGGAACGCTCGATCAGCAAGACCGTCGGCGAGCGGTACACCACCTACCGGATCCGGCTGCCGCGCCTGGAGGCGGCGAAGTTCGACGCCGCCCTGCAGTCTCATTGCGACGGACAGATCGCCGCGTGGAAACGCGACCACGGCAACAGTGACGGCGACGAGTACGACCACACGGACTCACACCCCCACGAGAGCGAGCAGGCCAAGGACCCATCCAGGCCGCCGTTCCCGAACACCGTCGACGGGTTCATGAGCCTCGTCGAGGCCGGATGGGACACCGAAGCGGCTCGCCGCCCGCACGGACAGCACACCACCGTCGTCGTGCACGTCGACCTCGAAAGCCGCATCGCCGCCCTGCATCTGGGTCCACTGCTCTCCGATGATGACCGGCGCTACCTGACCTGCGATGCGACGTGTGAAGTGTGGTTTGAACGCGACGGGCGGGTCATCGGTGCCGGGCGGGCCACCCGCACCGTCGGGCGCCGGTTGCGCCGTGTTCTCGAGCACCGCGACCGCGCCTGCGTGATCCCCGGTTGCGCAGCCACCCGTGGTCTGCACGCCCATCACATCGTGCACTGGGAGGACGGCGGCGAGACAGAGTTGGAGAATCTGGTGTTGGTCTGCCCCTACCACCACCGGGCGCATCACCGCGGGGACATCACCATCACCGGACCTGCCCACCAGCTCGTCGTCACCGACGCCGACAACAGACCGCTGCCGCCGGGATCACTCGCGCGTCCACCGACGAAACCGCCACCCACGGTCAAACCTTGTCCGGGACCGACCGGGGAACGCGCCGACTGGTGGTGGTACCAACCCTTCCAACCACAACCACCACCCTCAACCAACTAGTGGCGTGACACGACGTCAGTGCGCGAACAGTTCGATGAGCTGAACCTGGAGCTCGCCGACCAGGCCGCCGAGGATGGCACCTACCGCAATCATCAGTGGTTCGTCGTCCTTGAAGACGGGTCGCAGGATCGACTCGTACTCCTCGTTGGTGAGCGCGTTCATCTTTTCGACGATCGTGTTCTCCAGGTCGATCGCCTCCGTGGCGTAGTCCTGGGCGTCGAGCAAGGTCGTCGGCAGCTGCTCGAGAACCAGCGCCACCACCTTGTCCTTGAGGCTGCGGTAGCGCTTGGTGCCCACGGCAAGCGCGACGACGGGGGTCGCGATGCCCGTCTGCGCGTCGATCGCCGAGTCGATCTCCTTGGCGACGAGCGCAAAGAGCTTGTCCGCGCCCGGTCCCTTGATGATCCCGTCGAACAGGATCTCGGGGGTGAAGAGGTCGTCGGCCAGAATCTTGGCGTAGTCGCGGGTGATCTTGTCCCGCTGGGCGTGTAACAGTCCCTGGAACGGGATGAAGCCGAGGAACTTGCGCTGATGTACGGGGCGGAACAACATGTTCAACGCGATGTAGTCGCTGACGAAGCCCACCGCGAAGCCAAACGCGGGCATGATCCACGGATTCTTGAACAGCGCCCACGCCACCATCTGCACCAGGCCGATGCCGAACCCGAAGACGATGCCGCTGCGCCGTACGAAAGCCATTGCGTCGGTGGTCATGCCGCGGAACAGCTTGACCAACTTCTCCTTGTTCCGCACCAGGGTGGTGACGGCGAGGAATTGCAGATCGACGTACCGGCTGAGGTCCGCCTTCATCTCGAGGAGCACGTTCTCGGTGATCCGCGGTACCTGGCTCTGAATCCTGGACTGGATCGCCTGCCTGCCGGCGTCCGGTAGGGAGTCCCACAGGCCGGGCCGGAGTTGCTCCGCGAGCTCCCGGGATATGTTGTCGATCGCCTGGATCAGGGGTTCCCTCAGCGCCTCCACCGCATCGTTGGCGTCGATACGGTCAAGCAGCTCTTCGGGTTTCAGTAGATTCGCGGTCAGCAACTCGATGGTCTTGGAGCCGACCTTGCCCGCCCGTCGCGGCACGATGCCCTGCCAGCCAAACGGCCCGATGCCCTTGAATTCCAGTGGGCGGTAAAGCATCTCCAGCGCGACGATCTTCGTGCTCCACCCGACGAAGGCCGCAATCAACGGCATCGACAGGTAGATCAGCCAGTTCTCACCGAAGTCGTGGGTGATCTCCGACCAGCTGGACAGCGCTACGAGGGATGTGGACGCAAGGATGGTCACTACGTGTCGCCTTGCATGGTGGCCTCCCATAACGACGTGCCAAGGGCCGACAGGCTCAGCACGAACTTCTCGACCTTCGCCGAGATCGGCCCCCGCGACGCGCTCTTGATCGCCGCGAGCACCATCGACTCAGCCATCAGCACCTCGTACTCGGTGTCCAACGCGGGGTCCTCAGGCCCCTTCTGGACCAGGCCGAGTGACAGCAGGTGGCTGACGTATTGCGGGACCATCTGGGGCAGGGCGACATTGGCGGTGCGGCCGATGAGAGACGCGTTCTCCAGCGTCGCCTGCCCCGTCACGCGCGGCCGGGTCCAGGTGTACACGTTCACCAACGGCGACACCGAGCCGTCGGACAGCGCCCCGATGATCCTGGCCTCGTCGGCCACCAACTGATCGAGCAGGTGATGGTAGAGCTCGACCTGGCTGCCACGGGTGTTCTGGCCGAGAGCGCGGTCCAGCAGCTGATTCATCTTGCCGCTCAGCGAATCGGGGTCGGGTTCGTCGTCGACGGGAGCCTGTTCCGGGGTGGACGCCTTGGGAACACCATCGGGGTCAAGCGCGTCGAGCCCATTGCGCAGTGCGCCCACGACCTGTTCCTCGGCCCAGTCGTAGACGTCGATGCCTATTCGAACGGCGCCGACAGCTGACCCGAGCCACCTGCGAGGATCGAAGGAGAAGTCCACCCGAGAAACCTAATGGGCGGAAGCGCCCTGACACGCAACTTCCGTGCAATCTCACATGCGATTTGCCAGGCGCGTCCCAAACGTCCCCGCCAAGTACGTCCGAGCTATTCGCCCCCGGCCAACTGATCCATAGCCGGCGCCGTCATGACGCGGGTGACCTTCTGCGCATCCGACGCAGGAAGATGAAACCGATGATGGCGAGTGCGCTTCCGCCTGGTACGGGAACGTTGATCACCGTGTATCCGATGCCCTTGAGGATGCCGAGTTCGATTGCAGTCGGGATCCTGAGCCCTGGCCCGGTGGCTAGCTGGGCGTTCATGATGTTGCGGTCCGAACCGGTGAAGGTCGCGTCGTCCAAGTGCGAAATCGCGCTGCCGTCTTCCCACGGATTTGGTGTGTAGAGCGGGACGAGTGCGCCGTAGGCCGTGACGGCATCGACGCCGGCGAAGTACAGGCCGCCATTGCCGCCCGTCAGATTGGCGTCGAAGGCGGTGTTCCACGTGTAGTCGGGGCGGATGGCCCTGGTGCCGTTGCTCGTGGAGATGAAGCTGTCGTACACCGTCCACGCCCGACCGGTGTTCGAACCCGCCGCACCGACATAGGACATGAACCCGAAGCTATGCATCAACTCGTGCAGCGCGACCGTCGTCAGGTCGTACTCGGTGCTTCCCACGGAGTCGCCGAGCGCCCACTGGTAGCCGAAGTTCCAGTCGATCTCCCCGTCGGCCGTCGCGCCGTTGGAGTCGACACCGGAGATGAGCTTGTTCTGCACAACCGTCCGCCAGAAGCCGGGGGCGGAACTGCTGAGCCCGCTTCCGGCCGTCGCAAGGGTGCCGTCGCCTGGCGAGTTCGTGGCGCTGACGTCGTAGGTGAGCGTCACGGGCTGGTTGACCAGGAGGTAGGAGTTGAAGCGAGCGGCGGCCTGCTCGAGTGCCGCGCGGCGATCGACGGTCCACAGGTCCGAGCCCGTGGTGTAGTTGAACGCGAACTTGATCGCGCCCTCGTTGACCAGCGCGCCGGCCGACGCCCCAGCACCGCGGAACACATCGAGCAGGTTGACGTGGAACCCGAGGTCCTGGGCCATGACGACGAAGGTGTCGACGCCGTTGAATCCCGGACCGGGCGTGTAGGTAAAGCTGCCGTCGGCGTTGAGCTGCACGCTGCCCGACGCCGGGCCTTGCACCAAGCGGTAGACGATCTGATCGCCCTCGGGATCAACGGCGTCCACGTGACCGGCAATCAGCGTGTCGGACTGGCCGGTGAGCAGAATCGGCGCCACCGTCGGGGTCTGGTTGAGCAACGTTTGGCGTATCGAGAATGCGACGCCGTTCAACACGTCCTTGAGTGGAGCGGGCAACGGCAATTGGGCGACGAAGGCCTGGAACGCGCCAAAGAACCCCGTGACCTGATCACCCAGAAAGTTGTTGTTCGGGGCGACGACCTGCAGCGCCCACGGAATGACCGGAGCGGATGCCGCTGCCGCTGGCCCCGAATCCGAAACGGCGGCAACGTTTTCCGTCGTTACCGGTGCGGACGCGAGCGCTGCGGCAGGCGTGCTGACCTCGGCCACCGATGACGATGCGCGATCGGTGTCGCTACTGCGAGGGGACGAGGCAGCGGAGACCGACACGGACTCTGAGGCGGGTGTCGTCGAGGACGGAGACGACGATTCGAACGTCGCAGAGTGTTCGGCACTCAGCCCGGTAGAGGTCTGGGCATCGGTGTGAGTGCTGCCGGACTTCAGAGTTCCCGTGTTGGTCTGGGCCGTGACGGCCGTCTTGTCGTCGGCACTGGTCTTCGAAGCCGTCTCGGTCGCGCTCTTCGCATCCGGACTCGGACTCGAACTCGCGGACGCCGACTCGACCGTGGTCTGCACGTCGGACGTAACCGACGAACTCGGGCTCTCCGCGGCGGCAGTGCGCGACCCGGCGCCATCGGCCGACACCCCGCCCGAATCCGAACCACCCGAACCCGAACCCGACGGTGATTCTTGCGACGACTGGCCGGAATCGTCGGCGAGGGCGACATTCACCTGCGGACCGGTCAGTGACACGGCGAACAGCGCTGCGCCGGCACCCGCCGAAGCTGCGCCGAGTTGCAACCACCGCCGAACACCAAAGCTCTGCGACCGACGAGCACGATGCCGACCCCGACGGGGGATGTTTCCATTCGCCATATTCTGACCCTCGCGTCAATTGTTGGAACCCAAAGTTATCGCTCGGGAGCCGAGTGCGGAGCGAATTGATGTGGCGACTTCGGAACTTGCTTCGCCGCCGCCATTGAGCACAATCGCCCCGTTGGCGGCACCGGGCGATGGGCGACCGACGGGGAACTGGACCTCGGGCGACGGGGACAGCAAAACACGCCATCCGATCGACCACCGCAGGTTCAACGAGCACGATCGTGGGCATCGGCGTCGACTGGGAGGCGGCAATGCCGCCGCGACGAAGAGGGAACTACTGAGTGCGCCCGAAGGGATTCGAACCCCTAACCTTCTGATCCGTAGTCAGATGCTCTATCCGTTGAGCTACGGGCGCGTGCTATTCAATTGTCACACTGACGCGGGTCAGCAGTGGCGGAGGCGAGAGGATTTGAACCTCCGGTCCGCTTTAAGACGGACAACTCATTAGCAGTGAGTCCCATTCGGCCGCTCTGGCACGCCTCCTGAACGATCCGAGGGTACCGGATTCGTGTTCGGAGCCCGGAACCGCCGAGGCAGAAGCGTACACAGCCATCCATGCGGAAGGCAAAGCACGGCCCACGGGGGCTTCCAGAGCGCGCCCTAGACTGTTCGGATGACCGCACGCCTGCGCCCCGAGCTGGCTGATCTACCGGCCTACACGCCAGGCAAGACGGTGCCGGGCGCCATCAAGATCGCGAGCAACGAAACCGTCGACGGACCGCTGCCCAGCGTGCGGGCAGCGATCGAGCGCGCCGTCGACGGCATCAACCGCTACCCCGACAACGGGTACGTCGAGTTGAAGGAGCATTTGGCCAAGACCATCGATGAGGGGCGCTTCGCACCCGAGCACATCTCGGTGGGCTGCGGCTCGGTCAGCCTGTGCCAGCAGCTGATCCAGATCACCTCGTCGGTGGGCGACGAGGTGATGTTCGGCTGGCGCAGTTTCGAGATCTATCCGCTGCAGGTCCGCACCGCGGGCGCCACCCCGGTGCAGGTGCCACTGACCGACCACGCATTCGACCTCGACGCCATGCTGGCCGCGGTTACCGACCGCACGCGGCTGATCTTCATCTGCAACCCGAACAACCCGACCAGCACCGTCGTCGACCCCGACGCCCTCGCCAGGTTCGTCGCCGCGGTTCCGTCGGACATCCTGATCGTGCTCGACGAGGCGTACGTCGAATACATCCGCGACGAGTGGGTGCCCGACAGCTTCGGACTGGTCCGCGCGCACAGCAATGTCGTTGTGCTGCGGACGTTCTCGAAGGCGTATGGGCTGGCGGGCCTGCGGATCGGATATGCCGTCGGCGATCCGGAGGTGATCAGCGCGCTCAGCAAGGTGTACGTGCCGTTCACCGCCACGACCGTCTCGCAAGCGGCCGCCATCGCATCGCTGGAGGCCTCCGAGGAACTGCTCGCCCGCACCGATCTCGTCGTCGCCGAGCGGGCCAGGGTGACGTCCGCGCTGCAGGGCGCCGGGTTCACCGTGCCGCCTTCGCAGGCCAACTTCGTCTGGCTGCCGCTGGCCGGGCGCACGACGGACTTCGTCAACAGCGCCGCCGACAACCGTCTGCTGGTCCGGCCGTACGGTCAGGACGGGGTCCGCGTGACCGTCGCGGCGCCGCACGAGAACGACGCATTCCTCGAATTCGCCACCCACTGGATCTCCAACTCGAAGGACGCCGATCAATGACCGCTGCGCACGACACCTTCGCAGAACTCACCGGACGCGGCGGTCAGATCCCAGAGGCCGAACTCGACGCCCTCTGGGCCACGCTCAAGCCGGCGACCGTCGACTTCATGATCGGCGAGTGGAGCGGCGGCGCATTCGACACCGGCCACCGCTTGGTCAATTCGCTCGAGGAAGCGCGCTGGTTCGGCAAGACCTTCGCCTCGGCTGCCGACGTGAAGCCGCTGATCTGTCTCGACGAGGACGGCAACAAGTTCTCCAACGTCGAGCTCGGCAAGGGCGAGGCCACCCTGTGGGTCGAGGAGTTCCGTGGCGAGCTGGTCGCGACGATGGTCTACGACGGCCAGCCCCTGCACGACCACTTCAAGGTGGTCGACGACAACACCGCCATGGGGATCATGAACGGCAAGCACGCGCTGCGCACCGGCACCTACGGCTACTTCTACCTGCGCCGCGTCTAGCGGACACGAATCCCGGCCGCGCGAGCGCCTATCGTTGCCCAGATGAGGACGCGAGTTTTGGTCGCCTGGGCGTCGATCGCGCTTGCCGCAGGCATCACCGCCTGCGAGCGCACGACGCCGGGCACCGTGGCGATGACGACGGAACCCGGTGCAAGCCTTTCGACGTCACGCACGACGTCGCGGCCGACCATGCCGACCCTTCCTGGGATTCCGGGCATTCCGGGCCTTCCCTCGACGCCCCGCACGTCGTCGAACGTTCCCCCGCCGCCGAACTCACTCACGATGAAGTGCGAGGAGTACAACAAGCTCGACGCGGACACCCAGCTGGCCGTCATCCAGAAGATCGTCTCTCAGGACGGTTCGGTGATCGGTCAGCAAAACATCGAGATCGCCAAGACGCTCGCCGACGCGATGTGCCAGTTCATTCCGAGCAGCACCGTCAACGACCTCCTCCTGGGTGGGTCGCCTCCGTAGGCCGCTAGCCTTCCTGGCATGGGCGCTCCCCCCGAAAACCTGGAATCCCTGGCCATCGACGTCGACGGCCATGTCGCGCAAGTGACGCTGCTCGGCCCAGGCAAGGGCAACGCCATGGGCCCCGCGTTCTGGGCGGAACTGCCAGTGGCGTTCGAGGCGCTCGACGCCGACCCCAACGTCAGGGCCATCGTCCTGACCGGTTCCGGCAAGAACTTCAGCTACGGCCTCGACGTGCTGGCGATGGGCGAGACGCTGGCGCCGGTCCTGGCCGAGGGGGCGATGGCTCGGCCGCGTACCGAATTCCTGGCCACGATCCGCACGATGCAGCACGCGATCAACGCAGTGGCGGATAGCCGCACGCCCGTGATCGCGTCGATCCAAGGCTGGTGCATCGGTGGCGGCGTCGACCTGATCTCCGCCGTCGACATCCGCTACGCCAGCGCCGACGCGAAGTTCTCGGTGCGCGAGGTCAAGCTCGCCATCGTCGCCGACATGGGCAGCCTGGCCCGGCTACCGCAGATCCTCTCCGATGGGCACCTGCGGGAACTTGCCCTGACGGGCCGGGACATCGATGCACAACGGGCCGCACGAATCGGTCTGGTCAACGACGTCTTCGACGACGCCGAGGCCTCCCTTGCCGCCGCGCACGCCACCGCCAAGGAGATCGCGGCCAACCCGCCGCTGGTGGTGCAGGGCGTCAAGGACGTGCTCGACGAGCAGCGCACCGCGCAGGTGTCGGCGAGCCTTCGCTATGTGTCGGTGTGGAATTCGGCGTTCCTGCCGTCGAAGGATCTCACCGAGGGCATCACGGCGACGTTCGCCAAGCGCCCCGCCGAGTTCAGGGGCGAGTAACGCCGCTCGACGTCGTCTCCCGCGCGAGGTCGACGTTGGACCGCCAGGCGATCGCGACCAAGTCGAACACGCCCGGTCCTCGACCTGGCCCAGCCGGGAGTGAACCGCACATCAGTCGGAGGCGCCGTAGTCGGCGTTGGGGTCGAACACCACTTCGAAGTCGACGTGAACCCCGGTCAGGTCACCGGCGTCGTTGCGAGTCGCCCATACCGTGTAGCGACCATCCCCCCATCCCGACGGGCACGTGACGTAGTTCTCCCCCGCGGCTGCCTCGAAGAGCTGAACATCCAACGGCGCCACGTAATCCGCCGCCTCGTCGTAGTCACGGTCGGCGAACATCTCGCGCTCGAACCAATCGGACGTCCGCTCATACGGCAGATCGGATATCCGCTTCGCCCCGGCGGCGTCGGCGATGCCGACCGACCCGCAGTCGACGGGGATGCAGTACACCGCATCGGGTTCGGGGGGTGGCTTGCCTTCGGGCGCAACGGGCTCGATCGTTGCGGACGGGTCGGCGTTGAACAGCAGGCTGAGGTACGCCACCCGCAGATGGCTGCCGTCGAGCCGCTCTGACACGTCGGCGATGGTGAGCCGCACCGGATGCGCCCCGCTAGGCACTGCCGTTACGAACCCCTGGCCGAAATTGATCGGGTCCGCCACTTCCACGCGCCCGGAGGTCACCACCAGCGTGCCTGCATCGCGGACGTGCAGCAGGCAGGCCCGATCGCCAAGCGGTGCCACCCCGGTGCGCAACGCGTGAAGTTCGGACAGGCGCATCAGCGGACCTGCCGCGCCAACACCTTGCCGAACTCGATGAGTCGCACCACCTGGTCGCGGCCGTGGCGGTTCACCGTCTTGTCGAAGTCCAGTTCGTCGGTGAAGATGTCGGTGGTCTTCTTCTGCCGCACCGCATTGTCGGGAACCGCGATGTAAACCCTGAGTTCGGCACTGTGCAACGACATTCCGTCGGGCCCCGGCTGGTGGTGCACCTCCAGTGAGACGTCGTACACCCAGGACAACGGAATGACGCGCAGCTCGGACTCGAAGAGCACCAATTCGGAGTCGCCCTCGTCGACTATGTCATCACCCATCCAGAGGATCAGTCGATGCCCGTCGGTGAGCGTGACCTCCTGATACAGGGCGTCACCCCAGTCGCGGCGTTTGACAGCCCGGTGCATCGTGAAGCCCAGCACGGCGTCGAATTCGACCAACCCGCGCAACGCGCCCAAGGCCATCGCCGGATCGCGCAGGTAGGCAGGCGCCGCCTGCTCCAACCCTCGGTGCGGCGCCCAGTCTGCATAGGGCTGCAGAGCTCCGATCAAGCGCTTGACCCCGGCAGTCACGACGTCGAGCGCTCCGGCGTCGTCCCACAGTTGCGACCATTCCGTTGCGGGTTCGATCACCTTCAGCAGTGCCGCGATCGCGGCATCGCGCAGCCCGCCGGAGACCTCGAATCGTGGTTCCGCACCCAGGCTTTCAGGCCCGTAAGCGATGGGCTCGGTGGGCGCGTCGGGCAGTAGCGCGGCGATCGTCGCGGCCGCTGCGATGACCTGCACACAGTCGTCGACCTCCAGGTACCCGCCACCGTGCGCCTTGGCCAACGTGCGCTCGAGGAAGGCGAGCCGTTCCTCGGGTGTGGTGTCGTCGTACGCGTTGGCCCAGTCCGCTGCCCCATCGGAATCGAATGCCCCTGTCCCCCAAGTGCCCATGTTCCGGATCTCCTTGCTCGTCAGTCGACGGGCGTCGTCCCAGCCGAGCAAGCGCCGCGCGCTCGCGTGCAGCTGCTCGGCGACGTGGCGCTCGGCCTCGCCGGCACCGGGCTCGCGGTCCTGCCACGCCACGCTCGCCTTGGCCAGCCGGTACACCAGATGCGCTGGGACGGCGCGGACCCGGCCGCGGTCCTCTTCCTGATGGACCCAATGCAGTGTCCTGTCAACGGCGTCGGCCAGCGCCGCGGCGGCATCGGCGCGGGCCGAATCGTCCTGGGCCCGCGCCTGATCCCATTCTTCGACCGCAGCCTTTAGGGCGTCCCTGCGGCGCTCCGGCACCACCGCGCGCATGCCGTCGCTGACCCACACGCTGGGTGGGTGGTCGACCACCGGCAACCACATCATCGGCTGCCGGTCGGCGAAGTACCCGTCGAAGCCCGGTTCGTCCGGATACCGACCGGACCCGTCCGGCCAGACCACCTGTAGGAAGTCGACCGCATTGGCGGCATTGAAGAACAGCGCGGTCCCGAACTGGCTGGCGTACCAGCTCGGGTGAATCGGTATCAGCTTGAGCCAGTAGTCCTCCGGCCTGACGTCGCCCAGCCCCAGCAGACCCGGGAACCTGTCCTCGGGACGCAGCGGCAATCCACTGGCCTCCACCCGATCGGCGAGCTCCTTGAGGATGGCCGTCATCGCGTCGAAGTCGCCGACACCGTAGATCGCCAACTCGGGCTGGCGGTGCGAATGCCACATGCCCGCGGTGAACACGTACGGCGGCGGCTCGTCTTCACTCGTTGGCCCGATCCCGATACAGCTGTGGCCGTCACGCTCCACGTCGGCGACGAGCTTGCGGTCGACGTCGTCGTACGAGTCGCGGTTCCCGTAATCGACACAGCCGATGCACTTGCAACCAACGTCGGACACACGCCCCCCCAAGCGATTCGATCTGCACCCCTGCGGTCGAATCTAGCAACGCCACGGATCGGTCGACGCACACGACGGCGAGACGAGGCATTCCTCGCGCCCGCGTGGCAATCTGTGGCAGCTTTCGCCGCCGGGCAGTTTCCTGCTCCCGCCGGATTCTGCATTTCCGCTGGCATTTGGCGGTGGCGGAGGGATTTGAACCCCCGGTCGGTGTTAGCCGACTCTCGCTTTCAAGGCGAGTGCATTAGGCCGCTCTGCCACGCCACCGCGGACAAGCCTAAAGCGTCTAGACCCGGCCGAGTCTCGCGGGCGCCGGCTCGGACTTCAGCGCGACTCCGATCCGGCGGCAGTTCTCCCCCATCGCCGCGACCTGAGCGCGCGAGAGCTTGCCGAGGAAGTGCGTGCGCACGCCGTGGCCATAGGTCGCCATCGCTTCGTGAAGCCGCGCCCTGCCGTCGTCGGTCACGAAGGCGAGCACACCCCGGCCGTCGTCCGGGCTCGAACACCGACGCACCAGGTTCTGCGCCTCCAGCCGGTGAATCTGTCGGGTCACCCGGCTCGGCAGCGACATCAGGTCGTCGGCGAGGTCGCCCATGCGGGCCGATCCGGTCGCGGACCGGTCGAGGACGTCGAGCAGGCGGACGTCGTTGAGCGTCAAGTGATGCTCCTCCACCAACGCCTTGTTGAGGGTGGCGTAGAGCCGGAGCGCGGAGTCGAGAAAGTTTTGCCACGATCGTTGCTCGGCGATGTCGAGACCCGGCATCGCACTGGCGGTGCGTCCGGCGATGATCCCCTCCATGGCGCTATGTTAGGACGCTTTCCCTCGGGTAGTAGCGTTATTGAAATGCGCGCCATCGTCGTCGAAGATTCTTCCCGCCTCGTTTGGCGGGAAGTCCCTGCCGTTGCAGCTCAAACGGGCGAGGTAGTGATAGAGATTATTAGCGCTGGCGTCAATCGAGCCGACGTACTTCAGGCGTCCGGGAACTATCCGCCGCCGCCGGGCGCCAGTCCGATCCTCGGCCTCGAGGTGTCCGGGCGCATCGCCGAACTCGGCGACGGCGTCACGGCCTGGCACGTCGGGCAGCCGGTCTGCGCTTTGCTGGCAGGCGGTGGTTACGCCGAAAGAGTGGCAGTTCCCGCCGGACAGGTGATGCCCATTCCGGACGGCGTCTCGCTGCAAGAGGCCGCCGCGCTGCCGGAGGTCGCATGCACGGTCTGGTCGAACCTGATGATGACCGCACACCTGGCGCCCGGGCAGCTGGTGCTGCTGCACGGCGGCGGCAGCGGCATCGGCACGCACGCCATCCAGGTGGCGCACGCCCTCGGTTCCCGCGTGGCCGTCACGGCGGGCTCGGCCGAGAAGTTGGCGATCTGCCGCGAGCTCGGTGCCGACATCCTGATCAACTACCGCGACGAGGACTTCGTCGAGCGGGTCAGGGCGGAGACCGGCGGGTTGGGCGCCGACGTCATCCTCGACCTCATGGGAGCGTCGTACCTCGATCGCAACGTCGACGCGCTGGCACCCGACGGGCGACTGGTCATCATCGGCTTCCAGGGCGGCGTGAAGGCCGAGCTGAACATCGCCAAACTGCTCTCCAAGCGCGCCGGGGTGATCTCCACTGCGCTGCGGTCACGGCCGGTCGAGGGGCCGTCGAGCAAGGCGTCCATCGTCACCGAGGTGGTGGCCAACGTCTGGCCGATGATCGCCGACGGCCGGGTGCGCCCAATCGTCGGGGCCGAGCTGCCCATCGAGCAGGCCGGCGAGGCACACCGACTGCTGACCTCCGGCGAAGCGCACGGGAAAGTGCTTCTGCGCGTAGGCGACTAGCCCAACGATGCCAGCGCGCGAACCAGCTGATCGACCTCGGCCATCGTCGAGTAGTGCGCCAGGCTCAGGGTGACCGCGCCGCCAATGTCGTTGACGCCGATGACGTCCAGCACGCGCGACGTGGTGTTGGAGACCGCGAGCACGCCGTTGTCGGCAAGCCGTTGGATCACCCGCTCGGCGGGCACGCCGTGCACCGCCAGGCTCAGCACCGGAATCCGGTCCTCCGGCTGGCCGATCACCATCACCAACGGCAACGAACGCAGCGAGGCAAGCAGGTAGTCGAACAGGCGGCCCATGTAGGTCGCCGCCGATTGCATTGAGACGGCGAGCCTTTCGCGCCGCGTTCCCGTAGCAGTCTCGTCGAGCGACGCCAGATACTCGACGCTGGCCACCACGCCGGCGAGCATGCCGTACTGATGCGTGCCGACCTCGAGGCGCGCCACCCCGGACGCGAACGGATCAAGCGACACCGAGGCGAACGAGTCGATGGCCGACGGATCGCGGAACACCAGCGCTCCGATCGGCGGGCCACCCCATGCGACGGCGTTGAGCGCGACGACGTCGGCTTCGATCTCGTCGATGTCGATGAGCCGGTAGGGCGCGGCCGCCGAGTGGTCGACCACGACCAGGCCGCCGTTCTCGTGCACCAGCTTGGTCACCGGCCGAAGGTCGGTGAGAGTACCCAGCGCCGACGATGCCGACGTGATCGCAACCAGCCGGGTGGGCTTGGTGATCAGGCTCTCCCATTGCCAGGGAGGCAGCTCACCGGTCTCGATGTCGACCTCGGCCCACTTGACCTTGGCTCCATAGCGATTGGCCGCTCGCACCCACGGCGCGATGTTGGCCTCGTCGTCGAGGCGCGTGACGACCACCTCGTAGCCGAGGCCGACCCGCGACGACGCTGCGTCAGCCAGCGAAGTCAGCAGGATTGCCCGGTCGGCTCCGAGCACGACGCCTCTGGGGTCCGCGCCGACCAGATCGGCGATGGCCAGCCTGGCCGCCGAGAGCACCGCCGCACTGCGCCGCGCGGACGGGTGCGGACCAACCGACGTCGTCATCGATCCACGGAAGGCGGTGGACACAGTGGTGGCCACGGAATCGGGCAGCAACATGCCCTGCTGGGCATCGAAATGTACCCACCCGTCGCCCAGTGACGGGTGCAGACCCCGCACCCGGGCGACGTCATATGCCATGCCAACCACCTTCGAGCATTCCGCGATTAGGTGACCCGTGCGCTGTCGGTCGGTGCCCGATGGCGCCTTTCGACACCCGAGCCGCGATCGGACCGGGTCACCTGAACGGCCATACTAGTCCAGTGAGCTTGACGTCCGGGGTGCTAGTGGCCCTGCTTTTGCTAGTCATCCCTGGGGCAATCGTCGCACGGTCCGCACAGCTAACCTGGCCGGTCGCCGTCGCAGTAGCGCCCGCCCTTACCTACGGCGTGGTTGCCCTGGCGATTCTGCCGATGGGCGCGATCGGTGTCCCATGGAACGGCTGGACCGCGCTGCTGGCTCTGCTGATCGTGGTGGCCGTCGTCGTGAGTTTGCGCGTTGCGCTCGACCGGTGGCGTGATCGCGACGCGGAGGCGCTGTCGGTATCAGTGGGCCCCGCGCTCGTGGTCGCCGCCGGCGTCGTGCTCGGGGCGGTACTGATCGGGTTCGCAGCAATTCGCGGGCTGCCCCACTGGCAATCGATTCCGAGCAACTGGGACTCGGTCTGGCACGCGAACACCATCCGATTCATTCTCGAGACCGGGCAGGCGTCACCGACCCACATGGGCGAGTTGCGCAACGTGGAGACGCACGACGCGCTCTACTACCCGTCCACGTTTCATGCCCTCGGCGCCATCTTCAGCCAGCTGTCCGGCGCGGCGCCGACGTCGGCGTACACGATCAGCTCCCTAACCGCGTCCATCTGGCTGTTCCCCGCCAGCGCCGCAGCACTCACCTGGCAGCTGCTCCGCAATAACAGGACCTGGGGGCACCTCCCGCTTGCGGGGGAGCAGTGGTGGGCCGCCGGTTCGGCTGCGGCCGCGGCAGCGTTGTCGGCGTCGTTCACCGCGGTGCCCTACGTGGAGTTCGACACCGCATCGATGGCCAACCTGGTGGCCTACGGGCTGGCCGTGCCGACCATGGTGCTGATCGTCTCGACGCTGCGGCACCGCGACCGCATCCCGTTGGCGGTGATCGCGCTCGTCGGGGTGTTCTCCGTGCACATCACCGGCGGCGTCGTGACAGTGCTGTTCGTCGTGGCCTGGTGGCTGCTCGACGCCCTATGGCATCCGGTGCGCGGCCGCCTCACCGACTTCATCACCCTGGCACTCACCGCAGTCCCGACGTTGGTGCTGTTGCTTCCGCAGTTCGTGGGGGTGCTGCAACAGGCCGAGATCATCGTCGGCCACGAGTTCGTCACCCATCAGACCAGGAAGCGGGTGCTGTTCGAGGCGGTCACCCAGCACACCCGCCACCTCAACGACTACCCGATCCAGAACTTCATCATCGGGCTGGCAGTGGTCGGCGGGCTCATCCTGCTGATCCGGCGGGTCTGGTGGCCCGCTGCGGTCTGGCTGCTGCTGATCGTGTCGATCGTGCACTCGGCGGCGCCGTTCGGAGGCCCGGTCGGGGCGATCACCGGCAAGTTCAGCGACCTGTTCTACAGCGACCCACGGCGCCTGTCGGCCGTGGTGACGATGCTGCTGGCGCCGATGGCGGGCATCGCCCTGTTCATGGTCACCGCCTGGGTCGTCGACCGCTGCCGCGGCCGGTGGCCTTCGTCGAAGACGGCCCCGCCGCAGAGGGCCTGGCACGCCGTCACCGCCGCGGTCCTCATCGTGGTGACGATCGGCAGCGCGTGGCACTACTTCCCGCGGCACCGGTACCTGTTCGGCGAGAAGTACGACTCGATCATGATCGACCAGAAGGACCTCGACGCGTTTGCGTATCTGGCCACGCTGCCGGGCGCGAAGGACACGTTGATCGGCAACGCCAATACCGACGGAACGGCCTGGATGTACGCCATCGCCGGGCTGCATCCGCTGTGGACGCACTACGACTATCCCGTGCAGCAGGGCCCCGGCTATCACCGGTTCATCTTCTGGGCCTACGCCGACGACGCGGACACCGATCCGCGCATCGCAGAGGCGGTCAAGGCACTCAACATTCGCTACGTGGTGACCAGCACCCCGGTGGTGCTCAAGTTCGCCATGCCCGACGGACTACTGTCACTGGACAAGTCGAAGTCGTGGGCCAAGCTCTACGACAACGGCGAGACCCGCATATACGAGTGGCGCGGAGGAGCAGGGAAACCGTGAGCAACCCCGATGACAACGACATCGAGATCATCGCCGGCGACGTGTCAGGCGCGGACGAGGAGTCCGACGGCAAGTCGCTGACCGACCTCGTCGAACAACCCGCGAAGGTGATGCGGATCGGCACCATGATCAAGCAGCTGCTGGAGGAAGTCCGCGCGGCGCCGCTGGATGACGCCAGCCGCAACCGGCTGCGTGACATTCACCAGACCAGCATCCGCGAGCTCGAGGAGGGGCTCGCCCCGGAACTCCGCGACGAGCTGGAACGCCTGACGCTGCCGTTCTCCGAGGACAAGATCCCGTCGGACGCGGAGCTTCGGATCGCTCAAGCTCAGCTCGTCGGCTGGCTCGAGGGCCTCTTCCACGGCATCCAGACCGCGCTGTTCGCCCAGCAGATCTCGGCGCGGGCCCAGCTCGAGCAGATGCGTCAGGGTGCGCTGCCCCCCGGTGCAACCATCCAAGGTCCGCACGGTGGCCCGGGGCACCCCCCGAGCGGGACCGGTCAGTACCTGTAGCCGTGCCCGCGTCTCCCACTCCCTCATCCCCGCACGTCTCGACCCGCAACGCCTGGGTCGAGTTCCCCATCTTCGACGCCAAGTCGCGGTCGCTGAAGAAGGCGTTCCTCGGCAAGGCGGGCGGCACCATCGGGCGCAACACGTCCAACGTCGTGGTGATCGAGGCACTCCGCGACATCACCCTGTCGCTGGAGAACGGCGACCGGGTGGGCTTGGTCGGGCACAACGGCGCCGGCAAGTCGACGCTGCTTCGCCTGCTGTCCGGAATCTACGAACCGACGCGCGGATCGGCCACCGTAACCGGGCGGGTGGCGCCGGTGTTCGACCTCGGGGTCGGCATGGATCCGGAGATCTCTGGCTTCGAGAACATCATCATCCGCGGGCTGTTCCTCGGTCAGACACGCAAGCAGATGCTGGCCAAGGTCGACGAGATCGCCGACTTCACCGAGCTCGGCGAGTACCTGTCGATGCCGCTGCGCACCTATTCGACCGGCATGCGGGTGCGCCTGGCGATGGGCGTGGTCACCAGCATCGACCCGGAGATCCTGCTTCTCGACGAGGGCATCGGCGCCGTCGACGCCGAGTTCATGAAGAAGGCGCGGACGCGCCTGCAGGCACTTGTCGAGCGATCCGGAATCCTGGTCTTCGCCAGCCACTCCAACGAGTTCCTCGCCCAGCTGTGCAAGACGGCGATGTGGGTCGATCACGGCACCATCAAGATGACCGGCGGCATCGAGGAAGTGGTGCGCGCCTACGAGGGCGACGACGCCGCCCGCCACGTGCGTCAGATCCTGGAGGAGAACGCCCGCGAGGACGTTCATGACTGAACGGGTGTGCGCCGTCGTCGTCACCCATCGGCGCCCCGACGAGCTCGCCAAGTCACTCGCCGCGGTCACCAGCCAGACCCGACTGCCCGACCACCTCATCGTCGTCGACAACGACAGCTCATCCGGTGACTCGCGGGTTCGCGATCTCGTCGAGGGCCAACCGATACCGACCACCTACGTCGGTTCGCTCCGAAACCTTGGCGGTGCAGGCGGATTCGCGTTCGGCATGCTGCAAGCGCTGACCATGGGCGCGGACTGGGTGTGGCTGGCCGACGACGACGGCAGACCCGCCGACAGCTCGGTGCTCGGCACCTTGCTCGAGTGCGCCGAACGGCATGCCCTCGCCGAGGTGTCGCCGATGGTGTGCGATCTGAACGACCCGGAGCGCCTGGCGTTCCCGTTGCGTCGCGGCTTGGTGTGGCGCCGTCGCGTCGACGAGCTGCGCACCGACGGCTCCGGCGATCTGCTGCCGGGCATCGCGTCCTTGTTCAACGGCGCGCTATTTCGGGCGACGACGGTGGAAGCCGTTGGCGTGCCGGATATTCGGTTGTTCGTCCGCGGTGACGAGGTGGAGGTGCACCGACGGCTGGTGCGCTCCGGCCTGCCGTTCGGCACCTGCCTGAACGCGGTGTACCTGCATCCGCAGGGGTCCGACGAGTTCAAGCCGATCCTCGGCGGGCGGATGCACACCCAGTACCCCGGGGACGCCACGAAGCGCTACTACACCTACCGCAACCGGGGCTACCTGCAGTCCCAGCCGAGCATGCGTCGGTTGATCCCGCAGGAGTGGTTGCGGTTCGGCTGGTTCTTCCTGGTTACCCGGCGAGACCCCGCCGGATTCAGGGAGTGGATTCGGTTGCGACGGTTGGGTAGACGCGAAAGGTTTTTCCAGGGCGAGCGAAGCGACGGGACAAAGAGGAGGGATGCATGACGTTCACCGACGCAGCGGCCCAGTCGAAGACGTTCGGCCGCGCGTGGGGCGATCTGAAGGCCGGGTTCGGCAAGCGCGAACTGTGGCTGCACCTCGGCTGGCAGGACATCAAGCAGCGCTATCGCCGTTCGGTGCTCGGGCCGATCTGGATCACCATCGCGACGGGCACGATGGCGGTGGCGCTTGGCGGGCTGTACTCGACGCTGTTCCACCTACCGCTGGCCGAGCATCTTCCGTACGTGACGCTCGGGCTGATCATCTGGAACCTGATCAACGCGTCGATCCTCGAGGGTGCCGACGTGTTCGTCGCCAACGAAGGTCTGATCAAACAACTTCCGACGCCGCTGTCGGTACACGTCTATCGACTGGTGTGGCGCCAGATCATCCTGTTCGCGCACAACGTGATCATCTTCGTGATCATCGCGATCATCTTCCCGCAGCCGTGGAAGTGGACCGACCTGGCGTTCATCCCCGCGCTGGCGCTCATTGCCCTGAACTGTGTGTGGGTTGCGCTGTGCTTCGGCATTCTGGCGACCCGGTATCGCGACATCAGCCCGCTGTTGTTCAGCCTGGTGCAGCTGCTCTTCTACATGACGCCGATCATCTGGAACGACCAGACGCTGCGCGATCAGGGCGCTGGCGGGTGGGCCAAGATCATCGAGTTCAACCCGCTGCTGCACTACGTCGACATCGTGCGCGCGCCACTGCTGGGCGCCGACCAGGAGCCAAGGCACTGGATCGTGGTCATCGTGTTGACCATCGTCGGCTGGACCGTGACGGCGTTCGCGATGCGGCAGTACCGCTCGCGCGTAGCGTACTGGGTGTAGCCGGACTATCCGCTCCCAGGCACTTCCCAGGAAGCTCATCCGTTGTCGATTCATGAGCATTCCGCCATATGAGCCACCGAAGCCTCCGTCGTCCACGCCTGGCGTTGGGAACACACTGTTGTGCCCCAAGTGCGCGGGGGTCATGAAGACCTACGAGCGGGGTGGCATCCACCTCGAACAGTGCGATACGTGCCGCGGGATCTTCCTCGACTTCGGCGAACTCGAGTCGCTCACCCAGTTGGAGACGCGGTTCGTGCAGTCCGCGCCGCCGGTGCAGCAGGGTTACGTGCAGCAGGGCTACGACCAGGGTTACGGGCAGGGCCCGGGCTGGGGGCATCGCGGCAACAAGCACTACCGCAAGCAGGGCTTCGGCAGGCTGTTCTTCTCGAGCTAACGCATCCGCTCACACGCGGCCACGAGTAGGCCGTCGTCGGGATGGTTGGCGGCCGCAGCGACGACGGCCGCGCGGGCGAACGGTTCGAGCACCGGCCACGGATCGCCTGCCGGCACCGCGGGGCCATTGCCGCTGCGGTAGCCGTCGAGGAACGCGTGCCAGGCCTCGTCGGGCAGCAGGCCTGCCGCCCAGAATCCGGCAGGCCTGGCGAGGTCGGCCGCGGGATCGCCAACGCCGAGGTCGTCGACGTCGATCAACACCAGGCCACCGCGGTGCGAGCCCAGATGGCCGCGGCACCAGCCCAGTTGACCGAGGTGAAAGTCGCCGTGCACCAACGTCAATGGTCGCCCGAAAGCCGGTGCACTCAGACCCTCGGCGGCCCTGCGGATCCCCTCGGCGTTGGGGCCATGTAGCCGGTCCAATGCTCGAGCTAGTCGCGCAGGACCGCCCTGCGGAAGCGCGATGTCGACGATCGGTTCGGCATGCAGCCGCGCCAGCAGCCGCCCCGCCTCCGCCCACGGCACGGCGCCGGGGTCGGGTGGCACGACGTCGACCCTTGGCCAGCGGGTCTGCCACTGGTTGCCGACGGCTTCGGGCTCGAGGGTGAGCGGGGACAACAAGCAGACCGACCGGGCCGCGACTCGCAGGCGTTGTCGCAGTGCCTGCGGGTCGGTGCCCGGTCGGTGCAGCTTGGTGACGACGTCACCGTCGACGGTGACGTCGGCGCCGGATGGCGTGGTCAGCGGCGCGGGGCCGGTACCCGTGCTGCGACGTTGATCCGGTTCCATGCGTTGATGGTGACGGCCATGGCGATCACCTGTCCAAGTTCCCGCTCGGAGAACGCCTCCGCGGCGCGGGCGTACACCGCGTCGGGGACGTGGCCGTGGTGTAGCTCTGTGATCGCCTCGGTCAACTCCAGCGCTGCCTGCTCCTTCTCGGTGAACAGGTCGCCGGCCTCCTGCCATGCGGCGATGAGCGCAAGACGCTGCTCGGTCTCGCCCTGCTTGCGGGCATCGGCGGTGTGCATGTCGAGGCAGAACGCGCAGTGGTTGATCTGCGATGCGCGGATCTTGATGAGCTCGCCGATGGTCGGGTCGACGTCCTTGGCGGCCGCGGTGCTCAGGCCCATCATCGCGTCGTACAGGCCGGGTGACACCTTGTAGATGTTGAGGCGGCGGGTGGAGTTCTTGGATTCCAGTGTCTGCGTCATGAGAACAACGCTAACGAACAAAACCCCGCGTCCATGGTTCAATTCGATAGTGGTTTCATGGGCCAATCCGGACAGTGTCGACCTGCACCTGAACCTCGGGCAGGCCATTCGCCCCGGGACGCGGGGTGCGCGGGAGCTGTTGGTCAATGCCCTGCGCGACGCCGTGCGATCCGGCCAGCTGGCGACTGGCACGATGCTGCCGCCGTCGCGCTCCTTGGCAGGCGACCTCGGATTGGCCCGCAACACGGTGTCGGAGGCGTATGCCGATCTGGTCGCCGAAGGCTGGCTGGCGTCACGTCAGGGCGCGGGTACCTGGGTGGTCAACACCCGCGACGTCGTGGCACCGCACCGTTCGCGTGGCACCCCTGGCCAGCCGACGCACAACCTGATGCCCGGCTCGCCCGACGTCGCGGCGTTCCCACGGGCGGCCTGGCTGACCTCGGCCCGCCGGGCGCTGACCGCCGCGCCGAACGAAGCATTGCGCGTCGGCGACCCGCGCGGCCGGCCCGAACTCAGGGAGGCATTGGCCGAATACCTCGGCCGCGCACGGGGTGTCCGCGTCTCGCCCGACAACGTCGTCATTTGCGCGGGTACCCGCAACGCCGTCGAACTGCTAGCCAGGGTGTTCTCCGACAAGGGGCCGATCGCGGTGGAAGCCTACGGCCTCTTCATCTTTCGCGATGCCATCGCCGCCATGGGCGTCGCGACCACCCCGATCGGCGTCGACGACGACGGTGCGAAGGTCGACGAACTCGACGGCTCGAACGCGGCAGCCGCACTACTCACCCCGGCCCACTTCTTTCCGCACGGCGTGCCATTGCACCCCGCCCGCCGCACCGCGGTCATCGACTGGGCAAGGCGCACAGGCCGATACGTCCTCGAGGACGACTACGACGGGGAGTTCCGCTACGACCGCCAGCCGGTCGGTGCGGTGCAGGGTCTCGACCCGCAGCGGGTGGCCTACCTCGGATCGGCAAGCAAGAGCCTGTCGCCCGTGCTGCGGCTCGGCTGGATGGCCCTGCCCGACGACCTCGTCGAACCCGTCATCGGCGCCGCCGGCGGTCAGCAGCACTACGTCAACGGCATCGACCAGCTGACCATGGCCGACTTCATCACCAGCGGGCAGTACGACAAGCACATTCGCCGCATGCGCATCGGCTACCGCAGGCGCCGCGAGATCCTGGTGCGCCGGCTCGCGGAATTCGACGTCTCGATCACCGGGCTGTCGGCGGGCCTGCACCTGCTTCTGCTGCTGCCCGAGGACACCGAGCCCGAGGTGCTGCGGCGTGCGGGCGAAGCGGGTATCGCAGTATCGGGGCTGTTGGGGCTGCGCCATCCGCTGGCGGGGCCGGACGTCCCCTCCACCGACGGGC
Organism: Mycolicibacterium sp. P9-64; assembly: GCF_008329605.1. GTDB lineage: Bacteria > Actinomycetota > Actinomycetes > Mycobacteriales > Mycobacteriaceae > Mycobacterium. The sequence goes on along the minus strand of NZ_NPKO01000002.1, from coordinate 373,744 downwards.
TGGTGGTCAACTTCGGGGCACCCGCCGACCACGCGTTCGGCCCGGCGGTGGACGCGTTGTGTGGCGTTCTGGAGGCCAGTGTCAGACGGCGGTCTTGACTTCGGCCGCCGGGACCGCTGCTGCCGTCGCCCCGCGTGCAGTGACGAGGGCGGGCCGGTCGATCAGCGAAACGTCCACCCGCGCACCAGGTGCCAGAACGGATGCCTCGTGGCCGGGCACGTCGGCCTGGATCTCGAGGCCGTTCAGCTCGACGTGCAGGCGGGCGGTGGCACCGCGGAACGACGACCGGGTGACCAGGCCTGCCCCGTCCGGCGCAGCCCGCAGCCGCACCGCTTCTGGTCGGACGAGAACGTCGTGGTGGGTGGCCGCAGGCACGTCGCCGTCGATCGGCAGGTACTGCCCGAGGACGGCGACCCGGTCACCCTCGACGACGCCTGGGAGGTGGTTCATCGAGCCGATGAACTCCGCGACGAACGGAGTGGCGGGTCGCTCGTAGATGCGGTCGGGGGTGCCCACCTGTTCGACGCGGCCCGCGCGCAGCACGGCGACCCGGTCGGCCATCGACAGCGCCTCCTCCTGGTCGTGCGTGACGAACAGCGTCGTCACGCCCAGTTCGATCTGCAGCCTTCGGATCTCCTCACGGAGACTGACCCGCACCTTGGCGTCGAGCGCTGACAGCGGCTCGTCGAGCAGGAGCACGCTCGGCTCCATGGCGAGCGCGCGGGCAAGGGCGACGCGTTGCTGCTGGCCGCCCGACATCTGGTGTGGGTAGCGATCGCCGACCATGGGCAGACCGACCAAGTCGAGAAGCTCGCTGGCGCGGGCATTCCGTTTGGCCGCAGGGACTTTGCGCATGCGCATGCCGAACGCGACGTTATCGCGAGAGGTGAGGTGCGGAAACAGGCTGTAGGCCTGGAACACCATGCCGGCGTCGCGCTTGTTGGCGGGCACCTTCGTGATGTCCTTGTCGTTGACGATGACGGCACCGCTGTCGGGACGTTCGAAACCTGCGACACAGCGCAGCGCCGTCGTCTTGCCGCACCCCGAAGGGCCAAGCAGGGCGACGAATTCACCCGCCTCGATGGTCAGGTCCAGGTCGTCGAGGGCCAAGGCATCGCCGAAGGCACGGCGGAGTTTCCGCAGCTCCACTCGCGAGGTCATGTGCGTTTCCTTCCCACGCCGGATACGACGAGTAACAATGCCCAGGTGAGGATCAGGCTGAGCACCGAGACTGCAACGGACAGTTGCGCATTCGCGCCGGAGATCGTGACGATCCACACGGCGAACGGCCGAAACCCGAGCAGGACGGCGATGGTGTACTCGCCGAGCACCAGCGCCAGGGTGAGAAACGCGGCGCTCGCGATGGACGTGCGCAGGTTGGGCAGGATGGTCCGGAACATCACCGTGGTCCAGCCCGCACCGAGGTTGCGGGCGGCCTCCACCAACGTCTTCACGTCGATCGCACGAAGGCCCGCGTCCAACGATCTGTAGACGAACGGCGTCGCCAGCACGACGTACGCCAACACCAGCACGATCGGGAAACTCGGCTTTTGGATCGCGATCAGCGTCGCCCAAAATGGGGTTGATGCCAATTGGTCAGGTGCCCAACGCAATACGGTGCTGATACCCGCGACGAACGTGATGGGCGGCACCACCAGCGGCAGGGTGCAGATCACTTCGAGCACCTGACCGAGTTTGGGCGCGCCGAGCCGGACCGCGAGCATGGCCGGCAACATCAAGGCCAGCACCACGATGATGGTCGCGACGCCCAATCCCAGTGACATGAAAAGAGATTGGGTGAACCCGTCGGCGGTGAGGATGTCGCCGTAGGTCGCGAACGAGAATCCGGTGGCGTCGTTGTGGATGGTGAACCAGAACGATGCGGCCAATGGCACCAGGAAGTACACCGCCGCAATGGCGAGAACGCCTGCGCGGCCGAGGCCGGCCCGGCGGGTCGCCGTCGTCATTGCAGCCATCGGGAGCTCCTGTTCCGCAGCGGCAGGTAGATCGCCATCACGATCCCGGCGACGACGACCATGTCGAGGCTCAACGCCAACGCCAGGTTCTCGTGCCCGACCAAGACGTTGCCGGACAGTGCGTCGGCAATCTGCAGGGTGACCAGTGGAACGGTGGCGCCCACCATCGCCGCCGCGGTGGCGTACGCGGCAAAGGCGGCACCGAACAACAACACCATGCCGCCGATCAGGGCCGGCGTCAGCACGGGGATGCCGACGTGGCGCCAGTACTGCCAGCCGGTGGCGCCGTTGTTGAAGGCAGCCTCCTGCCACTGCGGCCGGAGGCCGTCGAGCGCCGGCGTCATGACCACGACCATCAGCGGGATGGAGAAGTACAGGTAGACAATGGCCAAGCCCCAGAACGTGTAGAGGCTGAACCCCGTGTCGCCGAGCCCGAACATCGTGGTGAGAAGTCCGGCGTTGCCGAGGGTGGCGATCCAGGCGAAGGCCAACGGAACACCGCCGAAGTTGGCGAGCACGCCGGACGCGGTCAGCACCGCCTCACGCAAGAAGGTTCCCTTCGACGCGACCACCGCCTGCGCGAGGAACGTGCCGAGCACGCCGCCCACGACGGCGACCAGCGCGGACAGCTTCACGCTTGCCCACAGCGCAGTGCGGTAGGCGCCCTGCAGGCTGTCGGTCATGTTGTCGAGGCCCAGCCGCGAGGTGTTGTTGACCGGGTCCTCGACGGTGAATGCCCCGATCAGCACGGCGATCGCGGGGATGCCGAACGCAAACGCAAGGAACAGCAGCAGCGGCAGCGCGGCCAGCCAGGACCGGGACACCTGCGCCGTCCCCTTGCGCGCGGCCCCGGGAGTCGAGCCGGGGCCGGGCGCAATCGTGGGTGTGGCTATTGCCATCGGGTCAGGTCACCCGGCCATGGCGGCGGCCCAGCCGTTGGCAAGGGCCTCCTTGGCCTTGGCCGCCTGCGCCTCGCTGGGGAACTTGGGCGTGCCCTCGACCTTGGGCAGCTTGGCTGCAGCGGCGGCGTCGACGGTGCCCGCGGCGGTCATCGCAGTGAGCGCGGCTGGCCGTGCATAGCCCTTCAGCCAGAGGTTCTGGCCGTCGGTGCTGAACAGGAACTCCTGCCACAGCCGTGCGGCGGCCGGATGCGGCGCGTCCTTGTTGATCGCCTGCGAGTAATACTGCGCGAAGATTCCGTCGGCGGGGACGGCGACCTTCCAGTCGACGCCCTTGCCCTTGAACTCGTCGGCGTAGCCGACGTTGAGGTAGTCCCAGTCGATGCTGATGGGCGTCTCGCCCTTCTCGACGGTGGCGGGCGTCGACTCGACCGGGTTGAAGTTGCCAGCGGCCTTGAGCTTGCCGAAGAAGTCGATGCCCGGCTGGATGTCGTCGAACGAGCCACCGTTGGCGATCGCAGCGGCGTAGACGCCCGCGTAGGCGGAGCCGGACTTCGTCGGGTTGCCGTTCAGCGCAACCTGGCCCTTGTACTCGGGCTTGAGCAGATCCGCGAACGTCTGCGGGCACACCGTGACCTTCGCTGCGTCACAGCCGATCGAGACGTAGCCGCCATAGTCGTTGACCCACTTGCCATCCGGGTCCTTCTGCTCGGCGGGGATGCTGTCCCACGTCGCCACCTTGTAGGGCGCGTACAACCCTTCCTGGGCGCCGCTTGCGGCGAACGACTGCCCGAGATCGAGGACGTCGGGCGCGCGATCCTGCCCCTTGCGCGTCTTCACCGCGTTGATCTCGTCGGAGCTCGACCCGTCCGGGTTCTCGTTCTCGATCTTGATGCCGTACTTGTCCTCGAACGTCTTGATGATCTCGGCGTAGTTGGCCCAGTCCGGCGGCAGCGCGATCGTGTGCAGCGTGCCTTCCTTCTTGGCCGCCTCGACGAGCTTGTCCAGGCCGCCGAAGTCGGCGACCGACGTTGCGGCCTTGGCGTCGGTGCCCCCGGCGGAACCGCTGGAGCTCTGCGGGGCGGAGCCGCAGGCTGCCAGTACTAGGCAGGCCACTGCGGCCGTGGTGGTGAATGCTGCAACTCGGGTTCGGGATGCGAACACGACGTCTCCTTGTTGCTCGGCGGTGTCCAACGTGGGATGTCCAACTTGGCTGGACAAGTCGGGGAATAGTAAGCCCGAGCTAGGTGTACTGGAGGCTAAATCGGCATTACGTATTTGCGCTGAAACCCGGAACAGTAGAGCCGCTTTTCGCCAATCTCCAGTCGTGGCAAAGTGTTACCGAGTCGCCGGTTTGCGCGTTGGTACGCTGAGCGCGTGAGCCAGTCAACCGAGCCGGCCGCACGGTATCGCCAAATCGCCGCCGACCTCGTCGAGCAGATCTCCGCGGAGGCGTACGGGGACGGGGCTCCGCTGCCATCGGAGAGCGAACTGGCCGCCCACTACGACGTGTCGCGGGGGACGATCCGGCAGGCGTTCGCGCAACTGCGTGCCGACGGCGTGGTCTCGTCGCGACGCGGAGCCCGCCGCACCGTGCTTGCGACGCCCCGGTTGCAGAGCTTCGTGGAGTTGACGAGTTTCTCTCGATGGGCCCGCGCGGCAGGCGAGATTCCCACCAGCCGAACGGTCGCGCTCGAGTTGCGCACCGCCACCAACGATGAACGCGAGCAACTCGAACTCGCCGACGGCGCCAAGGTCTACCACCTGACCAGGGTTCGGCTGCTCAACGGCGAGCCGGTGATGATCGAACGCACCGCCTACATCGAACGCGTCGGCGCGGTGCTTCCGGGAATCCAGCTGGACACCGAATCGATCACCGACCGGCTCGACGAGCTTGGCGTGGTGCTGCACGCCGCCGTGCACACCATCGATTCCATCCCTGCGACGGCCGCCGACTCGCGCTTGCTCGACGTGCGACCGCGAACGCCGTTACTGCGCGAGCGCAGGCGCACCACGGACCCGAGTGGCGCGCCGATCGAATGGTCCGACGACCGCTACCGCGGCGACGCCGTCGCGTTCACGGTGCGCAACTCCCGCGACGTCAGCAATCTGGTCAAGCAGTCACCGCGACCGCACTGACCGCCGCGGCGAAGTCGTCGAACGCAGGCGTGGATGCGTTGGCATCCTTGGCCATGTCGTCCCACCGGCGCAGTGCGACCGCATCGGAGCAGTACGGCGATCCCTCGAACGCCTTGGTCTCGGCATCGGTCATCGGGCCGCCTTGCAACGTCAGCGTGTACACCGACGCCTCGGACAGCTCGGCGATGTACGCAGGATCCACCGCACACAGATACCGCTTGGCGGCGACGTGCAGGCGCACCGGCTCGGTCACCTCTGGCCCGAACCAGCGACCCAGCCACTCGGCACCGGCGTCGTCGTGATGATTCTCCCTGCCCGCCATGAGTTCTCGGCCGGAGATCACACCGGTGAAGTGGCCGATGTCGTGCACCAGCGCCGCGACCACGAGGTGATCGGCTGCGCCCGCGGCACGCGCCAACCCGGCAGCCTGCAACATGTGCTGGGCCATGGTGACGTCCTCGCCCAGATAGTCGCGAAGCCCCTCGCCCTCGAACATGTCGCGCATGGTCGAGATCAACTCACTCATCCTGCCCTCCGCAGAACCGCAAGCGTGCTCTCGAGCCCGTCCATGTCGGCGTAGCAGCCCTGCAGGTGGCGCTCGCCTACCTCGCCGTCGAATCCGGTGCGCGCGTGCAGAAGCCGCGTGTTGTCGAAGATCACGCAGTCCCCTGGCTGCATACGCATCACGGTCTGTTGCGCTGGGCGGTTGAGCACCTCGGCGAAGGCGCGGTACGCGTCGTAGAAGCGCTCGGAGTCCGCTGGCCGCAGCCGAACCGGTTGCATGGACCTGCTGTTGAAGCGAATCTCGCGCACTCGGCCGTACGGGTCGAGACCGATCATCGGGCGGGTGGCGCTGAGTTCGGCGTCGGCGGAGGCGAACTTGTAGGTCACCGCGGTTCGGCTGAGCACGTCGAACGCATCCGGGTTCTCGTCGCGCAGCACATGGGCAGCCGCGAACCCGTCGACGAAGCCGGAATCCCCGCCCTGGGTCGCATTGCTCAGACAGTGCAGGATTTGCAGCGTCGGCACCGGGTCGCGGTACGGGTTGTCGGTATGGGGCGTGATGGGCAGATCCGTGAACGCGAGGTTCACCGGATTGGCCTCGATCCTGACGTCGAACAACGCGCCGTAGTTGGTGTCGCGCACGAAACCGAAGGTGGCCGCGACGTCCAAGACCCGCCGCGCGGTGGTCTCGACGCCACGAAGGACGACGAGTCCGGTCTGCAGTACCGCCTCCAATGCGTCGGCCTTCGCTGCCGGATCACGTTGGTAATCAGCCCAATCCGCCTTGGGTATCGCGCGGAGAGTGCTGGCGTTCCAAAGGCGCTTCGCGTCGTCGGTCCGAGGGTCCGCAGGCGCCCGTCCGGCGTCGGACAGCCAGCTCCGAAGCCAGCCCCCGTCGAACACCGCAGCGTGGCCGTCGGGCGCAAACCGTACGTGCACCATCCCGTCGTCCTCGCGCACGTCCTCGACGCGGATGCCCTCGGCCAGATCGGCGATGTTCAACAGCTTCTGCCCGTTCCCGGGGTGCCTGCATTCGGCGCACGAACAGTTGTCACGCAGCCAGATCGCGGGCGCTTCGAGCTTCATCGGTCCTCCACTTGTATAGCCAAGATGGAACATAACTGTACATGTTGACGTTCAGGTGACACGTGGGTGAAATCGCGATCCCGTCTCCCGACGCGGCACCGATGCGATACTGAGCAGGCACCTCGCCTCGGCCCCGCCCGCGTCGTGCCCGACCGAGGCGAGTGGAGTTCCGTGACGTCGACCGCGCAGCGGTTCATGGCAGCACTGGCCGAGTACCCCGATGGTGCACTTGGCCCGGGCGAGCTGTGCTCCTCCTGCGTGAAGGTCTTGCCCGTCGACCGGGCAGCGCTCACCATCGGCGACTCGTCGTCGACGTGGGAGCCGTTGGGCGCCACCGACGAGACCGCCGCCCGCATCGAAGCGCATCAGGCGGTGGCAGGCGAGGGCCCTGCCGTCGACGCCGCCGAACGCGGGGGCCCCGTGCTGATTGGCGATCTATCCGCGCAGTTCGATCGGTGGCCGGGATTCACCACGGCCCTCGGTCTCGACGCGCAGGGATCCATGTTCGCGTTCCCTCTGCAGATCGGGGCCATCGCGATCGGCGTTCTCGATCTCTATCGCATCGCGCCGGGGTACGTCGAACCCGACGAGCTGACGGCGATGCAGGCCGTCGCCGACATCGTCACGATCGTGCTGATGTCCCGGCCGCCGCCTTCCGACTTCAGCACCCACACAACCGACGCGTGGTGGACTCCGTCACCGTCGTCCAGCGAGATCCACCAGGCCACGGGCATGGTGCTCGCACAGCTCTCGGTGCCGCCACGCATCGCGTACCTGCGGCTGCGCGCCTACGCCTTCGCCAACGACAGGCCGCTGATCGACGTGGCCAGAGACGTGATCGAGCGGCGCCTTCGCTTCGACCCCGACGACCAGCGTTGACCGGGACTGACGGATTGACGACGATGATGATGACGAGGAGATCGTGATGGACGGACGTGAAGGCGCCCTGGTACATGCCTTCGTGGCGCTGGCAGACACCCTGGTCGACGACTACGACGTGGTCGAGTTCGCGCAGGAGCTCGTCGAGGATTGCGTGTCGCTGCTCGACGTCGACTCCGCGGGACTGCTGCTCGCCGATCTGCGCGGCGGACTGCAGATGCTTGCCTCCACCAGCGAGCAAGCCCGGATCCTCGAGCTGCTGCAACTCCAGTCCGACGCCGGACCGTGCCTGCAGGCGTACCGAACTGGTCAACAGGTACTCGTCGACGATCTGAGTGCCGATACCCGCTGGCCCGAGTTCGGCCCCCGCGCCGGCGCCGAGGGCTTCTTGTCGGTGACTGCGATCCCGCTGCGGCTGCGTAGCGAGCGAATCGGCGCCCTGAACCTGTTCCGGAGGACGGCGGGGATGATGACCGACTCCGACCTGCTGGTCGGCCAAGCGCTCGCCGACGTGGCAACGATCGGCATCCTGCACCAGCGGGTGTTGACCCGCGGCGCACTGGTGAATAGCCAACTGCAGACCGCACTGAACAGCCGGGTCCTGATCGAGCAGGCCAAGGGCGTGCTGGCCGAGCGGCTCGGACTCGACATGGACCAGGCGTTCGTCCGCTTGCGGAAGATGGCCAGGAGCAACAACCGGCACCTCAGCGACACCGCGCGAACGATCATCGAGAACCCCAGCAGCGCGCTCCCCACCAGCCTCGGCCCGTAAGCTGCCCGGGTGGCCGAGCCCCCGATGTCGCCAGATCTGAGCCTGACCACTCAGGTGTGGCGGTTCCTCGTCACCGGCGGCCTGTCCGCGATCGTCGACTTCGGCCTGTACGTGCTGTTCCTGCACCTGGGCCTGCAGGTCAACGTCGCCAAGACCTTGAGCTTCATCGCAGGCACGACCACGGCCTATCTGATCAACCGACGATGGACGTTCCAGGCGCCCCCGAGCAGGGCCCGCTTCATCGCGGTCTGCGCGCTCTACGGCCTCACCTACCTCGTTCAGGTCGGCATCAACTACCTCTTCTACACGCTGTGGGATGACAAGCCGTGGCGTGTGCCCGTCGCCTTCGTCATCGCCCAGAGCACGGCCACGGTGATCAACTTCGTCGTGCAGCGTGCGGTGATCTTTAGGTTGAAGTAATTGGGTCTACTGAACCGACCGGTAACCTCTCTGACTGATATGTCTACCCAGCCTGAGGCCGACCTCCCCCTCGTACCGCGTGCCCTCACCGGGTTCGGCCGTACGTCGCCCACCGTGGCGCACGTGCTGTCCACACCCGATGTCGAGATGATCGCGGCAGCCGTGCGCCGGGTGGCCGACGCCGGCGCGAGCAGCCCGTCATACCTGCGCCGCGGCATCGTGGCACGCGGCCTCGGCCGCTCCTACGGCGACCACTCCTGCAACGGCGGCGGCATCGTCGTCGACATGACGCCCTTGAACTCCATCCACTCCATTTCTGGTGACACCGCGGTCGCCGACGTGGACGCCGGGGTCAGCCTGGACCAGCTGATGAAGGCCGCGCTGCCCTTCGGGCTGTGGGTGCCGGTGCTGCCGGGCACCCGGCAGGTCACCGTCGGCGGCGCCATCGGCTCCGACATCCACGGCAAGAACCATCACAGCGCTGGCAGCTTCGGCAATCACGTGCTGTCGATGGACCTTCTGATGGCCGACGGTGAGGTGCGCACCCTCACCCCATCGGGGGGGCCGGACGACGAAGATGGAGCGCTGTTCTGGGCCACCATCGGTGGAAACGGCTTGACCGGCATCGTCGTTCGCGCCCGCATCGCGATGACACGCACCGAGACGGCGTACTTCATCGCCGACGGTGTCAGCACCGCGGACCTGGACGAGACGATCGCCGTCCACCAGGACGGCAGCGAGGACAACTACACCTACTCCAGCGCCTGGTTCGACCTGATCAGCCCCGCACCGAAACTGGGGCGCGCATCGATCAGCCGCGGCAGTCTGGCGACGCTGGATCAATTGCCCGCCAAACTGGCAAAGAACCCGCTGAAATTCGACGCCCCGCAACTGTTGACGGTGCCGAACCTGTTTCCGATCAGCGCAATGAACAAGCTGTCGTTCATGGCGATCGGCGAGACGTATTACCGCATGGGCGGCACGTACACCGGCAAGATTCAGAACCTTTCGAAGTTCTACCACATGCTGGATCTGATCAGCGGGTGGCAATATGCCTATGGCCCAGCGGGTTTCGCGCAGCATCAGTTCCTGGTACCGCCGGACGCGCTCGACGAGTTCAAGGCGATCATCCGGTGGATCCAGGCCAGCGGCCACTACTCGGCCCTGAACGTATTCAAGCTGTTCGGCCCCGGCAACCGTGCGCCGCTGAGCTTTCCGATGGCCGGCTGGAACGTGGCGATGGACTTCCCAAACAAACCAGGCGTCAACGAGTTCCTCAACGAACTCGACGACCGCGCCATGGAGTTCGGCGGACGCGTCTACACCGCCAAGGACTCCAGGGTCAGCGCCGAGAAGTTCCACGAGATGTACCCACGCATCGACGAATGGATTGCGGTGCGTCGCAAGGCGGATCCACACGGCGTGTTCGCCTCCGACATGGCCCGCCGCCTCGAATTGCTCTAGAAAGGGCTCAACCCCACACATGATCGACGCCACCGGAAACCCGCAGACCATCCTGCTTCTTGGCGGCACCTCGGAGATCGGCCTGGCCATCTGCGAGCAGTACCTCCGCAACGCCAACGCCCGAGTGATCCTCGCCGACCTGCCCAACGCACCTCGTCGCGACGCCGCCATCGCGCAGCTGGAGGCGGCGGGCGCCAAGTCGGTGGAGTTTCTGGACTTCGACGCCGTCGACACCAAGAGCCACCCCGCCCTCATCGAATCCGCATGGGCCAACGGCGACGTGGACGTCGCCATCGTCGCATTCGGGTTGCTCGGTGACGCCGAGGAGCTGTGGCAGAACCAGGCCAAGGCGGTCCTCGTCGCACAGGTCAACTACACCGCTGCCGTCTCGGTCGGCGTGCTGGTCGGCGAGAAGATGCGGGCACAGGGCTTCGGGCAGATCATCGCGATGTCGTCGGTGGCGGGCGAGCGGGTGCGTCGTTCCAACTTCGTGTACGGCTCCACCAAGGCCGGGCTCGACGGGTTCTACCTCGGCCTCGGAGAGGCATTGCGCGAGTTCGGCGTTCACGTGCTGGTGATCCGGCCCGGCCAGGTGCGAACCACCACGACCCTCGAGCATTGGAAGGCCACCGGCGCCAAGGAGGCCCCCTTCACGGTGAACAAGGAGGACGTCGCCGCGCTGGCCGTCGCCTCCGCCGCCAAGGGCAAGGACCTGGTCTGGGCGCCGGGACCGGTGCGCTACCTGATGGCCGTGATGCGGCACATCCCGCGACCGATCTTCCGCAAGCTCCCCATCTGATGCTCGGAGGCGCGCTGGCCACCCCCGCGCGGGTCGTCGGCCAGATGGTGGCGGCCGTGGCGGTGGCAACGCTCGTCGCCGCCGTCGGCCTCGACGCGATCTCGCGCGTCGAGTGGCCTGCGTTCAACTCGAGCAACCAGCTGCACGCGCTGACCACCGTCGGCCAGTTCGCCTGCCTCGCAGGTCTGTTCGCTGCCGGGTGGGTTTGGCGCAGAGGCCGTGCGTGGATCGCCAAGAGCGCCGCAGTGGTGTTCCTTTCGGCGTTCTCGGTCGTCACCCTCGCCATGCCACTCGGCGCCACCAAGCTGTACCTGTTCGGCATCTCCGTCGACCAACAGTTCCGCACGGAGTACCTGACCCGACTCACCGACACGGCCGTCCCACACGACATGACCTACATCGGGCTACCGCCGTACTACCCGCCTGGCTGGTTCTGGCTCGGTGGACGGCTGGCCGACTTGACGGGCATTCCCGCCTGGGAAATGTTCAAGCCCTGGTCGATCATCTCCATCACCGCGGCGGCCGTGATCGCACTGGTGTTGTGGGCGGCCATGATTCGCTTCGACGTAGCGCTCGCGGTCACTACCGCCACCGTCGCCGCCACACTGGCCTACGCATCGACGGAGCCCTACGCGGCCATCATCACCGTGCTGCTGCCTCCGATGTTCGTGCTGGCGTGGTCGGGGCTTCGTGCGCACGCGAGGAGCAAAGAAGACGGTGCGGACGCGAGGAGCAAGGAAGACGGAGGCACGACGCGGCACGGCGGCTGGGCGGCCGTCATCGCCACCGGCCTGTTCCTCGGCGTCGCCGCACTGTTCTACTCACTGTTGCTCGGCTATGCCGCGTTCACGCTGGCGATCATGGCGTTCTCGCTCGCCGCCGCACGCCGCAGCATCGAGCCGCTGCTGAGGTTGGCCGTCATCGCGGCGATCTCGGCGGCCATGTGGCTGATCGGCCTTGGCCCGTGGCTGCTGGCCAGGCTCACCGGCTCGGCAGCCGACTCCGGCACGGCCCAGCACTACCTCCCCGCGGCAGGCGCATCGCTGGAGTTCCCCATGCTGCGCTTCACGCTGCTCGGCCTGCTGTGCCTTCTCGGCACGGTGTGGCTGGTGGTGTGTGCCCGCACCTCCACCCGCGCAGGGGCGCTGACCGTCGCCGTGCTTGCGGTCTACGCCTGGTCGCTGCTTTCGATGGTGACCACGCTGGCTGGTACCACGTTGTTGTCGTTCCGCCTGCAGCCCACCCTGACGGTGCTGTTGACCGCAGCGGGCACGTTCGGGTTCATCGAAACGGCGCGGGCCCTCGCGGCCCGCAGGGGCGAGCTCACCGGCAAGCGCATCGTCGCGGCCGCCGCCGTCGTCGGCGGCATCGGTGCGGTCACCTTCAGCCAGGACATCCCCGACGTCCTGCGCCCCGACATCGCGGTCGCCTACACCGACACCGACGGCTACGGCCAGCGCGCCGATCGCAGGCCGCCAGGCGCCGAGAAGTACTACGCAGAGATCGACGCCAAGATCGCCGACGTCACCGGACGGCCACGCAACCAGACCGTCGTCCTGACCGCCGACTACAGCTTCCTCTCCTATCTCCCCTACTACGGCTTCCAGGGGCTGACCTCGCACTACGCCAACCCGCTCGCCCAGTTCAAGGAGCGCTCCGCCGCGATCGAGAGCTGGGCCACCCTCAGCGGGCCCGACCAGCTCATCGCGTCGCTCGACGAGTTGCGGTGGCAGCCGCCGACGGTCTTCCTGATGCGCCACGGTGCCAACGACACCTACACGCTGCGACTGGCCACCGACGTCTACCCGAACCAACCCAACGTGCGCCGCTACCAGGTGGCGCTGGACGCAGCCCTGTTCGACGACCCCCGCTGGGACGTATCCGACATCGGACCGTTCGTGCTGGCCATCCGCAAGTAGTAGAGCCCTGCCACTAACATCTACGCCCGTGGTCCATGACACGACGGTGGTGACCAACCACCGGACCGCCCGCCTCGTCGCCATCGTCGCCGGGCTTCTGGGCGCAGTGCTGGCCATGGCCACTCCCCTGCTGCCGGTCACGCAGACCACCGCGCAGCTCAACTGGCCCCAGAACGACGTGCTGCAGAGCGTCGACGCCCCCCTGATCGGCTACGTCGCCACCGACCTCCAGATCACCATCCCCTGCAGTGCGGCGGCCGGGCTCACCGGTACGCGCAACGTCCTGCTCTCCACAGTCCCGAAGCAGGCACCCAAGGCCGTCGACCGCGGGCTGCTGATCGAGCGCGTCGGAAACGACCTGTTGGTCATCGTCCGCAACACGCCGGTCGTCAGCGCCCCACTCAGTCAGGTACTCGGCCCCAATTGCCAGCGGCTGACGTTCACCGCCCACGCAGACAAGGTGACCGGGGAGTTCGTCGGGCTCAATGCGGCACCTGACTCCGATGGCACCGTTGATCCGGGGAAGCCGCTGCGCGGTGAGCGCAGCGGCTACGACTTCCGGCCGCAGATCGTCGGCGTCTTCACCGATCTGTCCGGACCTGCGCCACCGGAGATGACGTTGTCGGCCACCATCGACAGCCGATACAGCAGTTCGCCGACGCTGCTCAAGACGCTCGCGATGATCATCGGGGTGGCGATGACGATCGTCGCCCTCGGTGCGCTGCACGTGCTCGACTCGGCGGACGGCATGCGGCACCGGCGCTTCCTCCCCCCACGCTGGTGGTCGGTGAAGCCGCTGGACGGGCTGGTCACCGCGATGCTGGTGTGGTGGCACTTCGTCGGTGCCAACACCTCCGACGACGGCTACATCCTCACGATGGCCCGGATCTCCGAGCACGCCGGCTACATGGCGAATTACTACCGCTGGTTCGGCACGCCCGAGTCCCCGTTCGGCTGGTACTACGACCTGCTGGCGCTCTGGGCGCACGTCACCACCGCCAGCGTGTGGATGCGACTGCCGACGCTGCTCATGGGAATCGCGTGCTGGTGGGTGATCAGCCGCGAGGTGATTCCCCGCCTCGGGCACGCGGTGAAGGTCAACCGCGCCGCGGCATGGACGGCGGCAGGGTTGTTCCTGGCGTTCTGGCTGCCCCTCAACAACGGCCTGCGGCCCGAACCCATCATCGCCCTCGGCATCCTGCTGACCTGGTGCTCGGTCGAGCGCGGCGTGGCGACCAGCAGGCTGCTGCCGGTGGCGATCGCCGTCATCATCGGCGCGCTGACGCTGTTCTCCGGACCCACGGGCATCGCAGCGATCGGCGCGCTGCTGGTTGCCGTCGGCCCGCTGAAAACCATTGTCGCAGCGCATACTTCGCGGTTCGGCTACCTAGCCCTGCTGGCCCCGATCCTGGCCGCGGGCACCGTGACGGCGATCCTGATCTTCCGCGACCAGACGCTCATCGGCGAACTGCAGGCCAACTCGTTCAAGTCGGCGGTGGGCCCCAGCCTGAGCTGGTTCGACGAACACATCCGCTACGAGCGGCTGTTCACCACCAGCCCGGACGGCTCCGTGGCGCGCCGGTTCGCGGTGCTGACCCTGCTGCTGGCGTTGGCGATATCGGTGGCAATGGCGTTGCGCAAGGGCAGGATTCCCGGCACCGCCGCGGGCCCGAGCAGACGCATCATCGGCATGACCATCATCTCGTTCCTGGCGATGATGTTCACCCCGACCAAGTGGACGCACCACTTCGGCGTGTTCGCCGGGCTGGCCGGATGCCTCGGCGCGCTCGCGGCCGTCGCGGTGACCGCCGCAGCGATGCGGTCGCGCCGCAACCGCACGCTGTTCGGCGCCGCCGTGCTGTTCGTGATGGCGCTGTCGTTCGCCACCGTGAACGGCTGGTGGTACGTCTCGAACTTCGGTGTGCCGTGGTCGAATCAGTTCCCTGAGTGGCACTTCGCATTCGCCACCTACCTGATCGGGCTATCGGTCCTTGCCCTGCTCGTCGCTGCGTGGTTCCACTTCTCCGGCCGGAAGGAGCGCATCGGCACGGACGGACGATTGACCCGAATCGTGCAGGCGCCGTTGGCCGTTGCCTCGTGGCTCCTAGTGGTGTTCGAGGTGCTGTCGCTGACGCTCGCGATGACCGCCCAATGGCCCGCCTGGTCAGTCGGCCGGTCGAACCTCGAAGCACTGACCGGCAAGACGTGCGGTCTGGCCAGTGACGTGATGGTCGAGCAGGACCCCAACGCGGGCCTGCTGACACCCGTCGACCTGCCCGTCGGCGTCGCCCTCGGCGCGGTGACCGCACAGGGCTTCAACCCCAACGGGATTCCCGCCGACGTCTCCGCCGATCCCGTGATGGAGCCGCAGGGCAGCGACAACTTCGCCGACACCGACGGCTCCGTGGTGTCCGGCAGCGAGCCAGGCACCGAGGGCGGCACCACGGCCGCGGCAGGGGTGAACGGATCGCGGGCCCGGTTGCCCTACAACCTCGACCCGGCGCGCACGCCCGTGATGGGCAGCTGGCGCGCGGGCCCACAGCAGCCTGCGGCGCTGCGGTCGGGCTGGTACCGGTTGCCACCCCGCGACGAGCGCGGCCCGCTGTTGGTCGTGGCCGCCGCGGGGCGGTTCGATCCCGGCGAGGTCGTCGCGCAGTGGGCCACCGACGACCAGGCCGCCAAGAATCAGGCAGGCGGCAGCGTCGGGTTCGCCGACATCGGAGCGGCACCTGCATGGCGCAACCTGCGCGCGCCCATGACGGCCATCCCCTCGGAGGCCACGCAGGTGCGACTGGTCGCCACGGACGACGACCTCGCGCCCCAGCACTGGATCGCGGTGACACCGCCACGCATCCCACACCTGCAGACCCTGCAGGACGTCGTCGGCTCCACCGATCCGGTGCTGCTGGACTGGCTCGTCGGGCTGGCATTCCCCTGCCAGCGGCCGTTCGGTCATCAGAACGGCGTCACCGAGGTGCCCAAGTGGCGGATCCTGCCCGACCGCTTCGGCGCAGAGGCCAACTCTCCGGTGATGGACTACCTCGGCGGCGGCCCACTCGGCATCACCGAACTGCTGGTGCGCGCCTCCCCCGTGCCGACGTACCTGCGTGACGACTGGTTCCGCGACTGGGGCGCGCTGCAAAGGCTGACGCCCTGGTACCCGAACGCGCAGCCCGCCAGGATCGATCTCGGCACCGCGACGCGCAGCGGACTCTGGACTCCGGGTCCGCTGAGACTCAGCTGACGCGCCCAATCAGGTCGCCGAGACTGCGGTGAGATCGCAAAAACTCGGTGGAACGCGATCTCACAGCAGGCTCGATGGGCGAGGCACCGCATGGCTGCGCGACTCACACGAGGCCGTCGCTTACTCTTGAGCGTCGTGCCCGCCCGGACTGCTCGACTCATTGCGATCATCGCGGGCATCGCGGGGTTGTTGCTCTGCGCTCTCACCCCGTTGCTGCCGGTCCGTCAGACCACCGCGACGATCCAGTGGCCGCAGGCCATCGGCCCCGATGGACTGGTCACCGACATCACCGCACCGCTGGTGTCCGGCGCCCCGCTGGCCCTGGACGCGTCGATCCCCTGCCAGGCCGTCGCGACCCTGCCGCAGACCGGCGGCCTGGTGTTCTCCACCATCCCTCCTGCAGGCATCGACTCCAGCCGCAACGGCCTGTTCGTCAGGGCCAACGCCGACACGGTCGTCGTCGCGTTCCGTGACTCGGTGGCCGCCATCGCGCCCCGCAAGGCCGTTCAGTCCGGCGCGTGCAGCACGCTGCACCTCTGGGCCAACGCAAGCAGCGTCGGCGCCGACTTCGTCGGCATCCCCGGCGCGACGGGCACCGTCTCGATCGAGAAGAAGCCCCAGGTCGCCGGTGTCTTCACGGACCTGAAGGTCGCGGCGCAGCAAGGCCTCGGCGCGCGCATCGACATCGACACCCGCTTCATCACCGTCCCGACGGCCCTCAAGACCGCGCTGATGACGCTCGGCGTGCTCGCCACGCTGGCCTCGGTGGTGGCACTGGCCCTGCTGGACCGACGGTCGGGCAGGCGCGTCGCGCACGCCTGGCGGCGGTTCTGGCGCGTCGGGCTTGCGACGTGGCTGGCCGACGGTGCCGTCATCGGGACCCTGCTGCTCTGGCACGTCATCGGGGCGATCTCGTCCGACGACGGCTACAACCTCGCGATCGCACGGGTATCCGGCGACGCGGGCTACGTGACCAACTACTACCGCTACTTCGGCGTCTCCGAAGCCCCGTTCGACTGGTACCAATCGGTGCTTGCTCACCTTGCCGCCATCAGCACGGCAGGGGTGTGGATGCGGCTGCCCGCCACGCTGGCAGCCATCGGCACCTGGCTTCTGCTGTCCCGCTGGGTCATTCCACGCCTCGGCCGCAGGCTTGCGGTGAACCGGATCGCGGTGTGGACCGCGGGCGCGGTGTTCCTCGCCAGCTGGCTGCCGTTCAACAACGGCCTTCGCCCAGAGCCGCTGATCGCATTCGGCGCCGTGCTCACCTGGGTCCTGGTGGAGTACGCCATCGGCGCCCGAAGGGTGTGGCCCGCCTGCGCAGCGATCGTCGTCGCGATGTTCACCGTGACACTGGCCCCGCAGGGTCTGATCGCGCTGGCCCCTCTGCTCGTCGGAGCCAGGGCCGTCGCCAGGACCATCCAGCGTCGCCGGGCCGAGGACGGGATCCTGGCACCGCTGGCTGCTCTTGCCTCTTCGGTGGCCGTGGTCTTCGTGATCGTGTTCCGAGACCAGACGCTGGCCACCGTCGCCGAGGCCGCAAGGATCAAGTACTCCGTCGGCCCGACCATCCCCTGGTACCAGGACTTCCTGCGCTACTACTTCCTCACCGTAGAGAAGAGCGCGGACGGAACGCTGACCCGACGCTTCGCGGTTCTGGTCCTACTGCTCTGCCTGTTCGGCATGGTCGCGGTGATGCTGCGCCGCGGCAGCCTGCCCGGCATGGCCAGCGGTCCGGTGTGGCGGCTGATCGGCGCCTGCGCCGTCGGCCTGCTGTTGCTGACGTTCACGCCCACCAAGTGGGCCGTGCAGTTCGGCGTGTTCGCAGGCATCGGTGGTGCGCTCGCCGCGGTCACCGCGTTCACGTTCTCCCGCATCGGGCTGCACAGCCGCCGCAATCTCGCGCTGTACGTCACCGCGCTGCTGTTCGCCCTGGCATGGGCGACCTCCGGCTTCAACGCCTACTTCTACATCGGCAACTACGGCGTTCCCTGGTTCGACAAGCAACCGGTGATCGCCGGGCAGCCGGTGACCAACATGTTCCTTGGACTGGCAATCGTCACGGGCCTGCTGGCAGGCTGGCTGCACTTCCGGATGGACTACACCGGGCACACCGAGGTGCAGAACACTCGGCGCAACCGCGTGCTGGCGTCCACCCCGCTGCTGGTCGTCGCGACCCTGATGGTGCTGCTCGAGGTCGGGTCGATGGCCAAGGGCGCCGTGGGCCGCTACCCCGCGTATACGACGGCCAAGGCCAATGCCGAAGCCCTCGCTGGGTTTGTTTCGGGAGGGTCCAGTCCTAGCTGCGCGATGGCCGACGACGTCCTCGTCGAGCCCGACACCAACGCGGGCATGCTGCAGCCGGTGCCCGGCCAGACCTTCGGCCCCGACGGCCCACTGGGCGGGACCGACCCCTCGGGCTTCACGCCGAACGGCGTCAACGACACCCTCGAGCCACCCGAGCCCGTCGTCGCCAACCCGGGCACCGTCAACTCCGATGGCTCCCCGAACAAGCCGAGCGTCGGCATCGGCTTCGCCGCGGGCACCGGTGGCGGTTACGGCCCCGTCGGCGTGAATGGCTCACGCGTGTTCCTGCCGTTCGGACTGGACCCCGCGCGCACCCCCGTGATGGGCAGCTACGGCGAGAACACGGCCGCTGCCAAGGCCACCTCCGCGTGGTACCAGCTGCCGCCCCGGTCTGCGGACCGGCCCCTGGTGAGCGTCGCCGCGGCCGGCGCCATCTGGTCCTACGAGGAGGACGGCAGCTTCCACTACGGCCAGTCGCTGAAGCTGCAGTGGGGCGTCGCGAAACCCGACGGCGGGTTCGATGCCCTCGGCCTGGTGCAACCGATCGACATCACGCCAGGGAACGCCTGGCGCAATCTGCGGTTCCCGCTGGCGTGGGCGCCGCCGGAGGCCAACGTGGCACGCATCGTCGCCGACGACCCGAACCTGTCCACGGACCAGTGGTTCGCCTTCACCCCACCGCGCGTGCCGGTGACGGAGACCGCGCAGCAGCTGCTCGGCTCGCAGACGCCGGTGCTGATGGACATCGCGACCACGGCGAACTTCCCGTGTCAGCGGCCGTTCACCGAGCACCTCGGGGTGGCGGAGCTGCCGGACTACCGGGTCCTTCCGAACTTCAAGCAGGTGGTGATCTCGTCGAACATGTGGCAGTCGGCTGAGGACGGCGGCCCGTTCCTGTTCATTCAGGCGCTGCTGCGCACGACGTCGGTACCGAGCTATCTGCGTGACGACCCGTACCGCGACTGGGGCTCGATCGAGCGCTACGAACGCGTGGTGCCCGAGCAGGACGCGCCCAACGCCGTGATCGACCAAGGCTCGCAACGGGTGTTCGGCTGGAGTCGTCCCGGACCGATCAGGGCACTCCCGTGACCGCGCTCGCGACGACCGACGTCCGGCGCGGCGACGTCAAGGTGACCCGGTGGGTCGCGATGATCGCCGGCCTCGTCGGCTTCGTGTGCGCGGTGCTCACCCCGCTGCTGCCGGTGGTGCAGACCACGGCGACGCTGAACTGGCCGCAGGCCGGACAGATGAACAGCGTCACCGCTCCGCTGATCACGTTCACGCCGGTCAACATGACGGTGACGGTGCCGTGCGACGTCATCCGGCAGATGCCGCCCGCGGGTGGCATGGTGCTTGGCACCGCACCCGCCGACGGCAAGCAAGCCGCGCTCAACGGTCTGTTCGTCAACGTCAGCGCCACCAAGGTCGACGTCACCGACCGCAACGTGGTGGTGTCCAGCGTGCCGAGGGCACGGGTGGTTGGCACCGGAACGTCGCCGGGATGTTCCAGTATCGAGATCACGTCGTCCGAGGCAGGCACGTTCGCCACGTTCGTCGGGCTGACGTTCACCTCGGGCCCCACCGCGGGGCAGCCGCTGCGCAGCGGCTTCGCCGATCCGAACCTGCGACCGGCGATCGTCGGGGTGTTCACCGACCTGACCGGTGCTGCGCCGCAGGGACTTTCCCTGTCGGCGACCATCGACACCAGGTACTCCACGACACCGACCACGCTGAAGCTGACCGCGATGGTGCTCGCCATCATCGCGACCATCGTCGCGCTGGTCGCGCTGTGGCGCCTCGACCAACTCGACGGCC
The DNA here is from genome assembly GCF_008329605.1 of Mycolicibacterium sp. P9-64. Lineage (GTDB taxonomy): Bacteria > Actinomycetota > Actinomycetes > Mycobacteriales > Mycobacteriaceae > Mycobacterium. Next base: position 353,521 of record NZ_NPKO01000002.1, on the reverse strand, counting down.
GACGCATGCAACGGGTGATCCCGTCGCGCTGGCGGACGTTCACCGCCGTCGACGTCGTGGTGCTCGGTGGCTTCCTGAGCTGGCACGTGCTCGGCGCCAACTCATCTGACGACGGCTACATCCTGCAGATGGCCCGTGTCGCCGACCACGCCGGCTACATGTCGAACTACTTCCGCTGGTTCGGCAGCCCAGAGGATCCGTTCGGCTGGTTCTACAACGTGCTCGCCTTGATGACGCACGTCAGTGACGCCAGTATCTGGATGCGCCTGCCCGACTTGATCAGCGCGCTGGTCTGCTGGTTGCTGCTGTCGCGCGAGGTGCTGCCTCGCCTCGGGCCCGCCGTGTCGGCAAGCCGCCCCGCACTGTGGGCTGCGGGCCTGGTGCTGCTGGCGGCGTGGATGCCGTTCAACAACGGCCTGCGACCCGAGGGCCAGATCGCCGCGGGCGCGTTGATCACCTACGTCCTCATCGAGCGGGCCATCATCTCCGGACGGCTCGCCCCCGCGGCGCTGGCGATCACGGCCGCCGCATTCACGTTGGGCATCCAGCCGACGGGTCTGATCGCCGTCGCCGCGCTGCTGGCCGGCGGCCGCCCCCTGCTGCGCATCCTGGTGCGGCGGCACCGCGTGGTGGGAACGTGGCCTCTGGTGTTGCCCCTGCTCGCCGCGGGCACCGTCATCCTGGCCGTGGTGTTCGCCGACCAGACTCTCGCAACGGTGTTGGAGGCGACCAAGATTCGCACCGCCATCGGCCCGAGCCAGCCGTGGTACACCGAGAATCTGCGGTACTACTATATGTTCCTCCCGACCGTCGACGGCTCGCTGTCACGCCGGTTCGGCTTCTTCATCACCGCACTGAGCCTGTTCTCGTCGCTGTTCATCATGTTGCGGCGCAAGCGAGTTGCCGGCGTGGCCCGTGGGCCTGCGTGGCGGCTGATGGGCGTCATCTTCGGCACGATGTTCTTCCTGATGTTCACCCCGACCAAGTGGGTGCACCACTTCGGTCTGTTCGCCGCCGTCGGCGCCGCGATGGCCGCACTGGCCACCGTGTTGGTGTCGCGGGTGGTGCTGCGCTCGGCCCGCAACCGGATGGCGTTCACCGCGGCCGTGCTGTTCCTGCTGGCGTTGTGCTTCGCCACGACCAACGGCTGGTGGTACGTCTCCAGTTACGGCGTGCCGTTCAACAATGCGATGCCGAAGATCGCGGGGATGACGGTCAGCACGATCTTCTTCGTGCTCTTCGCAATTGCCGCACTGTGGGCGTTCTGGCTGCACTTCGCACCCCGCGACCGGCCAGAAGGCAGGTTGTCGAAACGGGTGACGGCCTACCCCATACCGATCACCGCCGCGCTCATGGTCGTGGTGTTCGTCGGGTCGATGCTCGCAGGCATCGTGCGGCAGTACCCGACCTACACCAACGCCTCGTCGAACCTGCGCGCGTTCGCGGGGGGCTGCGGCCTCGCCGACTACGTGCTCGTCGAGCCGGACGCGAATGACGGCTTCCTGCAACCCCTTCCCGGCAATTACGGCCCGCTCGGACCGCTTGGCGGGACCGATCCGGTCGGGTTCACGCCGAACGGAGTTCCCGCGCACATCGTCGCCGAAGCGATCCGGCTGACCAACCCCGCGCCGGGCACCGACTACGACTGGGATGCGCCGGTCAAGCTGACCTCACCGGGAATCAACGGATCCACCGTCCCGCTGCCCTACGACCTCGACTCGAAGCGGGTGCCCCTGGCAGGCACGTACGTCGAAGGGCCGCAACAGGAGAGCCGGCTCGCGTCGGCCTGGTACCAGCTGCCCGCACCCGACGCCGCGCATCCGCTGGTCGTCGTGACCGCCGCGGGCAACATCACCGGCAACAGCGTCTTCAACGGCCACACCAAGGGTCAGACGGTGGTGCTGGAGTACGCAAAGCCCGGGCCGGGCGGTGCGCTGGTGCCTGCAGGCAGGGTGGAGCCATACGATCTCGGGCCCATCCCGTCGTGGCGCAACCTGCGCTACGACCGGTCCCAGATTCCCGCCGACGCGACCGCGGTCCGCCTGATCGCCGAGGACCTGTCGCTGACCCCCGGCGACTGGATCGCGGTGACGCCGCCGCGGGTTCCCGAGCTGCGCACGGTGCAGGAGTACGTCGGCTCGGACCAGCCGGTGCTGCTGGACTGGGCCGTGGGGCTGGCGTTCCCTTGCCAGCAGCCGATGCTGCACGCCAACGGCGTCACCGAGATTCCGAAGTACCGCATCACGCCCGACTACAACGCCAAGAAGCTGGACACCGACAGCTGGGAGGACGGCCTCAACGGCGGCCTGCTCGGCATCACCGACCTGCTGCTGCGCGCACACGTGATGGCGACGTACCTGTCGCACGACTGGGGCCGCGACTGGGGCTCGTTGCGCCAGTTCGACACCGTCGAGAAGGCCCAGCCCGCCCAGATCGAGCTAGGCACCGCGACCCGCAGCGGGTGGTACAGCCCAGGGCGGATTCGGTACAAGCCGTGACCGATACCGCCCGCATCGGACGCGCAACGGTGACGCGCGTGGTCGAGACGCGGGTGGAGATGCGGACGTCGCTGTTCGCGGCGACGCCCGCCGAGGCCTGGCAGAACGACGCCGAACTCCTCGATCCGATGTTCTGGGACCGCACGACCGATCAGTGGAAGATCGCGATGCAGACCTGGGTGGTCGAGGTCGACGGCCTGACCGTGGTGGTGGACACCGGGGCGGGCAACGACCGCGATCGGCCTGGCATGCCGCCGATGCATCAGCTGAACACCGGATTCCTCGACGCAATGCACGCGGCGGGCTTCGACCCCGCAGACGTCGACGTCGTGGTCAACACGCACCTGCACGTCGATCACGTCGGCTGGAACACCCAGCTGGTCGATGGGGCCTGGGTGCCGACGTTCCCGAACGCGCGCTACCTGATGCCAGAGCCGGACTACCGCTTCTTCGGCCCCGACGGGAAGGGCGCCGACGAGGCCAGGCGAATCCTGTTCGACGACAGCATATTTCCGGTGGAGGCTCAGACGAAGCTGTGGTCGGACGACTTCGAGATCAGCGAGTCGCTGCGGTTGCGGCCCGCGCCTGGGCACACGCCGGGGTCGTCGGTGCTGTGGCTGGAGGCAGGCCAGTCGGCAGTCTTCGTCGGCGATCTGACGCACTGCCCGATCCAGATCTCCCGGCCGCAGGACAAGTGCGCGTTCGACGTCGATGCCGAGGCCGCAGTGGTGACGCGCAAGCGGGTGTTCACCGAGGCGGCGCGGGCCCGAGCGCTCGTGATCCCTGCGCACTACCCAGGTCATGGAGGCGCGACGATCGTGGCGCGCGGCGACCGGTTCGAGGTCGACGGCTGGTTGGGGATCTCGGAGATCTGACTCGCCTCCCCACGCCGAACGTGCGCGGGTGGTGACGCAACGGTCGTCTCAACGCCGTGATGGCACGTTGGGCGACGGCTAGGACCCGGGCGTAGAGGTCGTCGTCGTCGGAGCAATCGCCGACGGTGCTGGGTTCGCGGAGCTTCCGTTGTTGCTCTGCAGGATGTCGTCGTGGCAGGTCAGCCTGGACTGTCCGGTCTGCTCCATGCAGACCAGCACGGGCGCTTCGGTTTCCGACGGGTAGACCTCGTCGTTCGGACCCGGCGTCACGGTCGGACTGGACACCTCACCCGGGTACAGCGACCAGATCGCCTTGTCGACGGGCGGCAGATGCGCGCAGTAGGCGGGCGCCCCGGCCGCGGAGACGCCCGCCTCCCCGAGCGTCGCACAGTTCGCGCCAACGACGATGACCGGCAACGCATTTCCCGGTACGGGTGACGCGGACGACGTCTGCGGGGGCTTGGCTACCGCGGGCTGGTGGCTACGGCCACGGTCGACGACGACGAAGACGACCGCGGCGATCGCGATGACGGCCAGCCCCACGGCGGCCGGGATGAGGAACGTGCGCTTCGACGACGGATGGGCGACTTGCTGTTTGGAGTGTCTCGGGCCCGAAATGCCGGCGGGCCCAGTCGCCGCCGGCGCCAGCCGCGTCGCCTCGGAGTCGTCGGACGGCACGCCCGATGTGCCGATGCGACTGGCCAACGCCCGCGCGAAGTCGATGCACCTGGCATACCGGTCACCTGGCGTCTTGGCCAACGCCTTGTCGAAGACCGCGCCCAGGCTGGACAACTCGGGGCGATGCGTCCCGATCGGGGGCGGTTTCGCGGTCAGGTGCTGACTGATCACCACAGCGGGGTTGACGTTGTGGAACGGAGGGAAACCGGTCAGCAACTGATACGCCGTCGCGGCGAGCGCGTACTGATCGGCGCGGCCGTCGACGTCGCTTCCGGTCAGTTGCTCTGGCGCGGCGTAGGCCACCGTGCCCACCGTCATGTTGGTTCCGGTCAGGTTGCTCGTCTCACCGGTGCGCCTGGCGATGCCGAAGTCGGCCAACATGATTCGTTCTTCGTTGCCGCCGGGGTTGGCGATCAGGATGTTGGCGGGCTTCACGTCGCGGTGCAGAAGACCACGCTGGTGGGCGTAGTCCAGCGCGTCACCGATGGCCGTCACGATCCGCACCACCTCGTCGGGCGGCATGCCCTTGGGGTAGCGCTCGGTGAGCAGCTCGCCGGCGTCGGTGCCCTCGACGTAGTCCATCGCGATCCACAGCCGGCCATCGACGTCACCGCGGTCGTGCACCTCGACGATGTGCGGGTGCCACAGTGTTGCGGCGATGTCGGCTTCGCGCTCGAAGCGCTGCCTGTACTCGCTGTCGGCGCACACCGTCGCAGCCAGCACCTTGAGTGCGTCGCGTCGCGGCAAGCGGGGGTGCTGCGCCAAGTACACCTCGCCCATGCCCCCGGCACCTATCGACCGCACGATGGTGTAGCCGTCGATCACCTCACCTTCGGCCAGCGGCATGCGCGGAATTCTAGTGGAGTTGATCGGCCGCCGAGCGCCGTCGAGCGAGCAACGTCGTGGAGCCAACCGCGCTGGTGGAGACGCCACGAAACGATGAGGCCGTCAGTGCGATGACGCATACCCACACCGGTCGACACGTCGGAGTCAGACCTCATCGGGATTGCCCAGACCGAAGGCGATTGACGGGAGGCAACGACGCCAGCGGCAAGGCCGGTTCGGCGGGTTCGAAGGGCTAGCGCAAGATCAGTGCGGGGTACCGAGATACGGGAACTCGCCAAGGGTGTCGGTGTGGGGGCTGAGCCCGCTTGGCGGGCAGTCGCCCTTGGTGAGGAACCCGAGCCGGTAGTCGATGACGTCGTCGGTGAAGACGCGGCCGTTCGGGTACTTCGCGGGCTTCGACGGGTCGTAGGTGAGCATGTCGGGCAGGGTGCCCTCCTGGTCGATCGCCGCGATGGCCTCCTCGTCGGTGTAACCGCCGGTGTGACCGAGCAAGTGGATGAACATGCCAATCCAACGCTCGCGATCGTGCACCGGCAGCGAGGCGTTGTACTCCTCCTTGGTCTCGTCGGTGTTGAAGAAACTGCTCACCGACGGGTGTCCGGCCCGGTCCACGTGGAGCAGTTCACCGTCGCGACGCAGGCTGCAGCGGCCCCAGATCCGCACGTCGGGTGCCGCGCCGAGTGCGCTCGTCGGCATCTCGATCACCATCGAGCACACGTTCGCCTGGGTGTTGGAATCGACTCCCGTCCAGGGCGTCTCGGGGCGGGGCTGATTGTACGAGGTGAAGTTTCGGGTGCCCGACGTGTCGAACAGAGCCTTCACCCCGTCGAAGTCGAAGAAGAACGCATCGCTTCGGGCACCCGCGAAGAACGTGAAGCTGTCAGACGTAGCGATGATCGGCGTCTTGCCGAACGACACCTCGACGGCGTCGAAGATCTTCTCGCCTACCGCCTCGGGTTCTTCTGCCTCGTCGTCGACGGCCAGATAGACGTCGACGGTCTGACGTCCGTCCACCGGCTCGGAGAACACGAAGCTGAACGCGATGTCGTTCTTCAGGTCGCCGTCGTTGTCGATGGCGAGGCGATAGATCGCGTCGGGGTGCAGAAAGTCGGCCTGCGGGTTGGCGTTGAGGATCAGCACCGTCCTGGTGGGATCGGCAGGTGACTCGAAGGCGTACAGGTCGCAGAGGTCGAGACGCTGATCGCCGAGCGGGGGGCCGAGACTCAGGCCGGTGAAGTGGTTTGACACGAAAGTCGATTCAACCCGCGTTCCCCGGCCAGCGCCAGTCCTGCGGCAGATGCAACTTGGCGTCCTCGTAGGTGCCCGTCCGCTCGACGTCGTCGCGGGTGTAGACGAGGTAGACCACGCCGGTCTTGACCGCCCGCGAGCTCAGCAAACGCAGCGGGATGCTCTCTCCCTCGTCGAGCTGCCCCGCCGCCCGGTTCGTTCTCCAGCGCGCAGACGCCGTCGACGAGCTCACCGGTGAGCTGTTCGGAGTACGGACTGCCTGGCGCACCAGAACTCGTCGCGGGCAGCGGAACTACAGCGGAGTCAGGCCGTGCTTGCGCAGCACCTTGTGGGGATTCTGCTTGTCGCGCAACAAGTGCAGCGACTTGCGTAGCAGCAGGCGGGTCTCGTGCGGCTCGATCACGCCATCGATGTAGCCGCGCTCAGCGGCGATCCACGGCGTCGCCAGGTTGAGGTTGTACCCCTCGATGAAGTCGGCGCGGATCTTCTGCACCTCGGGCGCCGTCGGATCGGGGAAGCGCTTCACCAGCAGCTGGGCCGCACCCTCGGCGCCGATCACCGCAATGCGCGCGGTGGGCCACGCGAAGTTCAAATCCGCGGACAACTGCTTGGAGCCCATCACGGCGTAACCGCCGCCGTAGGCCTTGCGTACGACGAAGGTCACCTTCGGCACGTCGGCCTCCACGATGGCGTTGAAGAACCGCCCACCGCGCTTGATGATGCCGCCTTTCTCCTCGTCGAGACCTGGCATCGCGCCGGGGGTGTCGACGACGAAGACCAGCGGCAGGTTGAACGAGTCGCAGAACCGGATGAAACCCGCTGCCTTGTCGGAGGCCTCGTTGCCGACGGCGCCCGACATGTTCAACGGCTGGTTGGCGATCACCCCGACCGGATGGCCGTCGACCCTGGCGAACGCGGTGATCATGGACGGGCTTCTCTGCTCGGCGATCTCGAAGACGTCACCGTCGTCGAAGATTCGCAGCAGGATCTCGTGCATGTCGTAGGCCTGGTTGTCCGAATCCGGCACGATCGTGTCGAGCTCGAGGTCGGACGGGGTGATCTCGGGTTCGAGGCCGGGATTCACGATCGGCACCGAGTCGAAGTGGTTCGACGGCAAGAAGCTCAGGTAGTCGCGCACGTACTGGTACGCCGCAGCCTCGGACTCGACCACCTTGTGGATGTTGCCGCGCTGCGCCTGTACGTCGGCGCCGCCCAGCTCGTCGAAGCTGACGTCCTCACCGGTGACGTCCTTGATCACGTCGGGTCCGGTGATGAACATGTAGCCCTGATCGCGCACTGCGACGATCAGGTCGGTCTGGATCGGTGAATAGACCGCTCCGCCAGCGCATTTACCGAACACGAGCGAGATCTCCGGGACCAGGCCGCGCAACATCTCGTGGCGCCTGCCGAGCTCCGCGTACCAAGCAAGCGACGTCGCCGCGTCCTGGATGCGGGCGCCGCCGGAGTCGTTGATGCCGATGATCGGGCAGCCGACCATGGCGACCCACTCCATCAGGCGGGCGACCTTGCGCCCGAACATCTCCCCGACCGAACCCTGGAACACCGTCTGGTCGTGGCTGAACACGCCGACCGGGCGCCCGTCGATGGTGCCGTGGCCGGTCACCACGCCGTCGCCGAAGAAGGCGTTGGGGTCACCGGGCGTGCGGGCCAGCGCGCCGATCTCGAGGAAGCTGCCCGGATCGAGCAGGTCGTGGATGCGCGCGCGGGCGCTCGGAATGCCCTTCTTGTCGCGACGGGCCTTTGCCTTCTCGTCGCCCGGATCCTTGGCCAGCTCCAGCTTCTCGCGGAGTTCGGCGAGCTTCTCAGCGGTGGTGGACGGGTGGTGGGCGGGAGATGTTCCAGTGGTCATTTCATCTCCTGTTCGATCCGGTTGATCGCCTCGCTCATGTGAGCGCCGACCTTGGCAATGTACGGCTCGTCGATGGCCTGGATGTGTTCGCCCCCGATGGCGACGATCTCGAGGTCCTTCGCGAATTCACCCCAACCTCCGTCGGGCTTGCGGGTGGCGTACGCGGGCTCGAACGTGATCGCGTCGTCGTGGTAGCGATCGGCCATGTACAGCACGACGTGTCCGTCGTACGGCTTGATGTCGACGGTGTCCAAGGCCCGGTTGTCCAGGTACGACGTGCGCTGATGCTCGACGATGCCGCCGGGGATCTGCACGCCGCTCTGGCTGACCATGTCGAGCACGAACTGCACCTGCCCGGCATCGTCGAGCGTCTCGAGGTGCTCGTACGGGATCTCGGGGATCTCGACGTTGAACGTCTTCTCCGCGAACTTCGCGTAGCGGTCCCAGCGCTTCCTGGTCTCCTCCTTGGTGTGGAGGATCGGTTCGCCGGGGCGCACACAGTCGATCAGCCCGACGAATGACACGTCGGCACCTGCCGCCTTGAGCCCGATCGCGCACGCGTAGGACAGCGCACCGCCAAGCGACCAGCCCGCGAGGACGAACGGCTTGCCCTTCTTGGCAACCCCTTCCCCCGTCGCCCCGGAGACCCAGCCGTTGAGCTCCAACAGCTTCGGCACGTACACGGCGGCCCGCTCCTCGATGGAGCCCTCGACCCGCTCCAAGCCGATCATCGGCGTGGCGGCAGGCAGCCGCTTGAGCAGCGGTTCGTAGACGACGGTCGATCCGCCTGCCGCGTGGAACACGTACACCGGGATCTGGTCGTCCGACTCTGCCTTGCGGATGGTGCGCACGAAGCCGTCGAGCTCACCGGCCTCCAGGAACTCGCGCACCGTGGTGGCCAATTCCTCGATGGTCTGGGCCTTCTTGACGTCCGCGGCGGTGATGGTGCCCTCAGCCCGCTCGGTGAGCCGCTGCGCCACCTTCTCGGCGACCCCTTCGTCGAGTGCGGGCAGCGCGTTGAAGATGCCGCCCGGCGACTTGCCCGTGACGATGGCCCACGTCGCGAACGTCACCCGCTCTGCGGCGTCGCGCGGAGGGACGTCGGAGTTGAGCGCGTTGGCAACGGCTTGCTGATTGAGCACCCCGGCCGCGGCACCCGCCGCGCTGGCCTTCGGCGCGTCCGACTTCGGACCCGTGGGGTTGGTCGGCGGCGGCGGGATCTCCAGGTCGGCTACCGGCGACTCGGAGGATTGAGCGGACTCGGCCGCAGCGGCCTCGGCCGCCTTCTGCGTGAGCATTTCCTCGAGCTCGGCGACAGTCGTTGCCCCGCCCATCAACTCGGCCTGCGCGGCGGCGATCTCCTCGTCGGTCTGCGTCTTCTGGATTTCGGCAAGCTGATCGACCTCGTCGCGGTGCTCGATCGCATAGGTGATCAGCTTCTCGACCGCGTACAGGTTGGCGTCGCGCACCGCGGTCAGCTGGATCGGCGGCATGTCGAAGTCGTACTCCACCCGGTTCTTGATCCGCACCGCCATCAGCGAATCCAGGCCCAGCTCGATCAGCGGCACCTCCCACGGCAGGTCCTCGGGCTCGTAACCCATGGCGCCGCCGACGATCGCGCCGAGGCGCTGTCCGACGGTCTCCGGGCCGTCGGGTGACCACTTGGCGAAGCCCGCTGCGAGACCCGCGCCTGCGGTGAGGTTGTCGCTCAAGATGGCGGCGTCATCCTCCACCGCGAGCTCCGGCGCCGGCTCGACCGAGACCACCTCCGTCACCGCGGCACCGGCACCGACGGCCGTCGGCAGCGTGCTCGCCTGACCGGCGCGTGTCACGATCGCGTCGTACACCAGCGTGAAGGACTCCTGGACGCGGGCGTGCACCTGCACCGTCGCACCGCCTGGATGGCGGGTGAGCGTGGTGACCAGTCGCGCGTCGTCCGCCGGCACCGCGCGCTGCTCGAACGACGTCAATTTGGCATCCGGAATCACCTGTGTCGCAGCGGCTTTCACCAGAGTCGCCAGATCAGTCGCGCCGGCACCCTTCCCGTCGCTTCGCTCGCCCTGACGCGGCGCGTACTCCCAGACGTGCCTACCGTCCGGCATCGCGACGCGGCCGCCGGGCAGCACCGCGGCGCTGTCCCCGGCGAAGTTCACGTCGAGCCAGTGCGGCTTGCGCTTGAACCGCGTCGGCGGGATCGACGCGAAGTCACCCCGCGAGAACAGAGTCCGGAAGTCGAGGTCGTGACCGTGCACGAACAGCGTCGCCATGGCCGTCGTCATCGAGTCGACCTCGTCCTGCTTGCGGGCCAGCGTCGCGATGAGCTGCGCGTCGTGCAGACCTGCGGCCGCAGTCGTCAGGCCAACCTGCATGAGCGCCACCGGGTTCGGCGCCAACTCGAGAAACGTGGTGTGCCCGTTGTCGACGGCGTTGCGGATGCCGTGCGTGAAGTACACGCTGTGCCGCAGGCCCTTCTTCCAGTACTCGACGTCGTGGATCGGCTCCCCGCCGGGACGGATGTAGCCACCCTCGTGGACGGTGGAGAAGTAGGGCGTCTGCAGCGGATGCGGCTCGATGCCCTGTATCTCGGCCGCGAGTTCGCCGAGCAGCGGATCCATCTGCTGGGTATGGCTGGCGCCCTTGGTCTGGAACTTGCGCGCGAACCGGCCCTCGGACTCCGCGCGCGCGATGATCGCGTCGACCTGCTCGGGCGGACCACCGATGACCGTCTGGGTCGGGGCCGCGTACACGCAGACCTCGAGATCGGGGAAGTCCGAGAACACTTCGCGGATCTCGTCAGTCGAGTACTCGACGAGCGCCATCAGGCGGATGTACTCGCCGAACAGCATCGCCTCACCCTCACCCATGAGGTGGGCACGCGAACAGATCGTGCGGGTGGCATCCTCCAGCGAGAGACCACCGGAGAAGTACGCCGCGGCGGCCTCGCCGAGCGACTGTCCAACGAGTGCACCGGGTTTCGCGCCATGCGCCTTGAGCACTTCGCCGAGCGCCACCTGGATCGCGAAGATCACGGTCTGCGTGGTCTCGATGCCGTAGTCCTGCGAGTCGTCGAGGATCAGCTCGACGACGGAGTAGCCGCGCTCGTCCTGCACCAAGGCGTCGACCTTGTTGATCCACTCGGCGAACGTCTCGTCGCGCAGGTACAGGCTCTTGCCCATCTTGCGGTGCTGGGCGCCGAAGCCGGCGAGCACCCAGACGGGTCCGTTGGAGACGGGACCGTCGGAGGAGATGACCATCGGGTTGGGCTTGCCATCGGCGATGGCGCGCAGACCCTTGACGGCCTCCTCGTGGTCGTGCGCGAGAATCACTGCGCGCGAACGGCCGTGGTTGCGTCGTGACAGCGAGCGGCCGATGGCCTCGAGCGAGCTGCCCTGGCCCGCCGGGCTCTCGATCCAGTCGGCGAGTTCGGCGGCCGTCGCGCGCTTACGGGACGTGAGGAAGCCCGACACCGCAAGCGGCACGATCGGTTTGGTGGGTTCGGCGGCTTCCGCAGCTGCGAGCTCCTCGCGCGCCACCTCCAGCAGCCGCAGCGCCTCGTCGGTCAGCCCGGGCAGCTCCGGCTCCGCGTCCACCGCGGCGACGGACACGTCGAGATCGTCGTCCTCATCGAAGCCTGATTCTCTTCGCGCAAGCGGCTCATCGACGAACTCGCCGTACTCGTCCATCCGCACACCGCCGACGTAGACGGCGGCAGCCTCTGGCTTCGCCTGCTCGGCAACGGATTCGACCCGTGGGGCCGGCTCGATGAGATCTGTCGGCAGCACCTGGCGCACCACGAGGTGCGCGTTGGCACCGCCGAAGCCGAAGCCCGAGACGCCTGCGATGGCGTAGCCGCTGTAGCGCGGCCAGTCGGAGACGGTGTCGTTGACCTTGAGGTGTTCCTTCTCGAAGTCGATGTACGGGTTGGGCCCGGTGTAGTTGATCGACGGCGGCAGCTTGTCGTACTTGAGCGCCAGCGCCACCTTGGCCAGGCTCGCCGCGCCGGCTGCCGATTCCAGGTGGCCCACATTGGATTTCACCGCACCCAACAGGGCGGGCTTGTCGGCGCTGCGACCGCGGCCGATCACCCGGCCCAGCGCGTCGGCCTCGATCGGGTCACCGAGGATGGTGCCGGTGCCGTGCGCTTCGACGTAGTCGACGGTCTTCGGATCGATACCGGCGTCCTTGTACGCCTTGCGCAGCACGTCGGCCTGCGCATCGGGATTCGGCGCGAGCATGCCGTTCGAACGGCCGTCGTGGTTGACCGCACCTCCGGCGATGACGGCCAGAATGTCGTCACCGTCGCGGCGCGCGTCCTCGAGGCGCTTGAGCACCACCAGGCCGCCACCCTCCGAGCGGGCGTAGCCGTCGGCGTCCTTCGAGAACGACTTGATCCGGCCGTCCGGCGCAAGCACGCCACCGACCTCGTCGAAGCCGAGCGTCACCAGCGGCGTGATCAGCGCGTTGACGCCACCGGCCAGCACCACGTCGGCATCCCCCGCGCGCAGCGCCTTGACGCCCTCGTTGACGGCGACCAGCGACGACGAGCACGCGGTGTCGATCGTCATCGACGGCCCGCGGAAGTCGTAGAAGTAGGACACCCGGTTGGCGACGATGGCGCTCGAGTTGCCGGTGATGGCATAGGGGTGCGCCGCCGTCGGGTCGGCGACCGACATGAACATGTAGTCGTTGACGGAGCTGCCGATGAACACACCGACGTTTTCACCGCGCAGGCTCGACGCGGGAATCCTGGCGTGCTCCAACGCTTCCCAGGCGAGCTCGAGGGCCATCCGCTGCTGCGGATCGATGTTGTCGGCTTCCATCTTCGACAGTGCGAAGAACTCGGCGTCGAAGCCCTTGATGTCCGAGAGGTAGCCGCCCCTGGTGCGTGCCTTTTTCACTCGCTCGGCGATCCGCGGCTCGCTGGTGAACTCCGACCACCGGCCCTCCGGCAGATCGGTGATGGCGTCGCGGCCCTCGAGGAGCGCCTGCCACATCTCGTCGGGCGTGTTCATGTCGCCGGGAAAGCGGGTGCCGACGCCGATGATCGCGATGTTGGCGCGGCCCTCGTCGACCTCGCGTGACCAGTCCTCGTCACCCGCGTCCTCATGTTCGGGCTCGCCCTCCACAATCACCGTGGCAAGCGCCTCGATGGTCGGGTGCCGGAAGGCCATGGTCGCCGTCACGACGACACCGGTGTAGTCCTCGATGTCGCTAGCCATCGCCACGGCGTCACGGGAGGCCATGCCCAACTCGATCAGCGGCGCTGACTCGTTGACGGAGTCCGGCGACGTGTTCGTCGCGTTGGCGACCCAGTTGCGCATCCACTCACGCAGCTCGGGCACCGACACGTGGGTACGCGGAGCCGCCCCAGCGGCGACATCGAGCCGCGGCTCCGGCCGGTCTTCGGCGGGTGATTGCGAATTGTCTTCTGCGTCAGTCATCTTCAGTATTCACTTTCGCCGCCAAGTCGGCCTGGTAACGGCCCGGGCATTGCGCGATCAGTCGGTCTGATCGGGGTAGTCGTTGGACACCTTGCCGCTGCGCAGGCTGCCGTCGAGGTAGCCCGCACGGCAGGCGCTGCGGCCGATCTTGCCGCTGGAGGTACGCGGGATCGCCCCTGCCGAGGTGAGGAGCACGTCGCGCACGGTGACGCCGTGCCGCACGGCGATCGCGGCCCGGATGTCGTCGGTGATCGGCTGCTGGTCCAGCTTGTGTGCACCCGCGGCGCGCTCGCCGACGATGACCAGTTGCTCGGAGGTGTCGTCTGGGTCGAACTTGAGTCCCGAGTGGGCACTCTCGAAGACCTCGCGCGGCAGCTGGTTGGCCGGCACCGAGAATGCGGCGACGTAGCCGACGCGCAGTGCCTTGCTGGCCTCCTGAGCCGAGTACTCGAGGTCCTGCGGATAGTGGTTGCGGCCGTCGATGATCACCAGGTCCTTGACGCGGCCGGTGATGTAGAGATCGCCGTCGTGGAACGCGCCGTAGTCGCCGGTGCGCACCCACAGGCCGTCGTCGGGAACGCCTTCGGCGTGCGACGTCTCGATCCGCGACTTGAGGATGTTCTGGAACGTCGCAGCAGTCTCGTCGGGCTTGCCCCAGTAGCCGGTGCCCATGTTCTGGCCGTGCATCCAGATCTCGCCGATCTGGCCGTCGGGCAGCTCGGTGGCCGTCTCGTTGTCGACGATGGTCACCCAGACGGCGACCCCGACCCGGCCCGCGGATGCCTGGGCGACCGCAGATGGCGAATCCTCGGATACCTCGACGAACTGGTGCTTGTTGAGCGCGTTGCGGTCGACGTAGACGATCTTCGGCGGCTCGTCGACGGGGGTGGCCGACACGAACAGGGTTGCCTCGGCCAGACCATAGGACGGCTTGATCGCCTCCGGCTTGAACCCGTACTCCGCGAACGCCTCGTTGAACCTGCGCACCGTTGCGGCCGAGATCGGCTCGCTGCCGTTGAGGACGGCCTTCACGTTCGACAGGTCCAGCGGCGGCTCACCCTCCTTGGGCAGACCGCGCGCCGCGGCGTGATCGAAGGCGAAGTTCGGCGCCACCGAGATGACTCCACCGGTTTCGCCCTCCTTGCGCGCCATCTCGCGGATCCACCGGCCCGGCCTGCGGACGAACGCGGCAGGCGTCATGAACACCACGTAGTGGCCGATCATCGGCGACACCATGGCGGTGATCAGGCCCATGTCGTGGAAGAACGGCAGCCAGGACACGCCACGGTCGCCTTCTTCGCCGCCGATCGCCTCGATCACCTGCACCACGTTGGTGGCCAGGTTCAGGTGGGTGATCTGCACGCCCGTAGGGGTGCGCGTCGAACCGGACGTGTACTGCAGGTAGGCGATGGTGTCGAAGTCGACGTCGACCTGCTCCCATGTGGCGGCGACCTCGTCGGGCACCGCGTCGACGGCGATGACGCGGGGACGTTCGTTGGCGGGCCTGCTGCGGAAGAACTTCCGAACACCCTCGGCGGACGCGGTGGTGGTCAGGATCGCGGACGGCTTGCAGTCATCGAGGACGGCGTGCAGTCGACCGACGTGACCGGGCTCGGCCGGGTCGAACAGCGGGACCGCGATGCGGCCTGCGTACAGGGTGCCGAAGAAGGCGATGAGGTATTCGAGGTTCTGGGGGCACAGGATGGCGACGCGGTCGCCGGGCTGCGTGACCTGCTGCAGGCGTGCGGCCAGCGCCTTGTTCCTGAGGCTGAACTGCGCCCACTTGAGGTCGCGCTCGACTCCGTCGCGCTCGGTGGAGAAGTCGATGAACCGGTACGCCAGGTTGTCGCCGCGGACCTTCGCCCACTTCTCGACGTGTCGCACGACGCTGCCGTTGTCGGGAAACCGGATCTGACCGTCCTTCAGGAACGGGTTGTGGAATCCCATTTCATTCTCCTGTCAATGCTCTTTCGAGGCCCGCTTACCGCCGGGCCTCTTGCGCACGGGGTGTCCGGGCCGACGCGTCGTCGGCCGTCCGCCGGTACGCCAAACCCCGAGAATCGTACCGGGGTGTTGGCGCTGGCCACGGGACGCCTGTCAAGTGTCCTCGCGTCGAAGCCCGAACCCTACTCTTACGTTTCTCTTAATGTTAGGCGAGCTCAGAGCACAGGCCAAATCGTCTGAGGGATCTTTACTCAACTGTGCTTCGGGTGCGGCGCACCGTCGATGAGCCCCTGCGCCCACGCCAGCGTCCACTGGGTGGAGGTCTTGCCGTCCAGGGTCCAGAACTCCGGAGTGTTGTACAGCGCGTGCACCGGCTGGCCGGCGCCACCGCTGAGCACCTCCAGCGTCTGCGGCAGGTTCACGATCGAGAACGCCGACTCGGGTGCGGCGCAGATCAAGTCGCCCTTCGCGCAGATCTGGTTGGTGCGATCGTTCAACGTCCCGAAGCCGCCGGGCCGGGCACCGGTCATGGTCAGGCCCAGCGATGACAGCGCGGGCACCTCGGCCAGCGTGATCTCGGCGCCCTGCCCCGTCGGGTTGGGGCCGATGTCCTGTCCGACGCTGTCCTGCCTGCGGCCGTCGGCAATCAACGTCACACCGAGCACCAGGTCGGCATCGACGGGACCGCGTCCGTTGCCGATGTCGCTGGCGATGTCACCGGCGATCACCGCGCCCTGGGAGAAACCGACGATCACGTAACTGGTCAGCGGGCAGTCGGCGTTCATCTTCGTCAGCGCGGCGACCGCGGCACGCATGCCCTCGGCGCGGCTGTCGTTGTACGACATCTGCTTGTCCGCAGAGAACGGATTGTGGAACTGGGCCGTGTACGGAACCGTGTACTCGCCAAGGCGGTCGGGGCCGAACGCATCCCGAAGCGGATTGGTCACGTTGAGCAACAACGCAATCGGGAACTGCGTTGGGTTCAACGGATCCATTTGCGGCGACGACTCCCACGTCCCGGGGATCGACAACAGCTGAACGTCCGGGCAGCTGGCGTCCTGGGACTCCGGCCGCGGCTTGGACGAGGTGGGCGGCACTCCGGTCGGCGGAATGGCACCGGTTCCGGGCGGCAGCGCGGTCGGCGGCCTGTCGGGCTGGCGCAGCCAGACCACCACGGCGGCGACGACGACGGCGACCAGCACCGCAACGGCCCCGGCTGCGGCCAGGGCAAGGATGCGGTGACGCTTGCGTCGAGTGGTGGGCATGTTCTCCTGCTAGCAGAGTCGTTCGGTTGCGATGCGAATGTAGTCGGCCGTCACCGAGTTGACCTGACCCGCAGGTGGCGCCTGCGCACTGAGGTGTGAGTCGCGGACGTCGCTGCGCACCATCGGCATCACGAAGTCCCACACCGCTTGGTCGCTGTGGTGGGCCGCGCGGGCCTGGCACACGGACGACCCGATGCTCAGCGCCAGCAGTTCGCTGGACGGATGCACGCCCGCCGCGGTGAGTGCTTCGAGGTATGCCCGCTGCTTCGGCGTCTCCTGAACCGCGCCCGACATGCTGCCGTCCGTCTCCGGCGGCTGAGCAACGATCATCGCGCCGGAACCCGCGGGAACGGTCTCCGAGGTGGGCATGCCCATGGTGGCGATCACCCCATCGGTCATACCGCAACCACTGACCAGCAACGCGGCGCAGGCGACGGTGCCCAGCGCGCGCGAACGGGGATGCCCCTTTGCTAGACCGGTGACCGGCGCAGGCGTGTATCGCACGATTCCAAGGTACCGGCTGGCTGGACGAACCCCGCCGCGGTGTTTGCCGGCGGGTCGACTACTTGATCGCAGCGACCAGATCGCCCGACATCGCCGCCAGCTGCGGACCCCATGCGCCCCAATCGTGCTGACCGCCGGTTGGGAAGTCGAAGTGCCCGTTGTGGCCACCCACGGAGCGGTAGTGCGCGTAGAACGCACGGTTGCTGCCCTGCGCCTGATCGCAGTACCCGATCATCGCGGCCGGGTCACTGCACGTCAGGGTCGACGGGCTGAACACCCACAGGCGGGTGTTGTTGTCCGACAACAACTGGACGTGCACGTCCGGGTCGTGCCACTTCCACCGGCCAAGCTGTGGCAAACCCCACATGTTGCGGGTGTCCACGCCGCCAAACTGTGCGAGGCCCGCGGTGATGGCGCCGTTCAGCGCAGTGGCCGACGGCGTGAGGAAGCCCGACAGCGACCCTGCGTACCGGTACCGATCGGGGTGGAACGCCGCCAGCGTCAACGCGCCGGTGCCGCCCTGGGCGGCGCCGACGATGCCGTGCCCGCCGGGCGCGAGTCCCTTGTTGGCGGCCAGCCAGTCCGGCAGCTCGTTGGCCAGGAAGGTCTCCCACTGCCTGCCGCCGTCCTGCTCCCAGTCGGTGTAGAGGCTCCACGCGCCGCTGGCGGGGGCAGCCACGGAGACGCCCTTGCCCGCGAGGGTGTTCATCGCGTTGCCAGCGGTCACCCAGTTGCTGACGTCGGGCGCGGCGTTGAACGCGTCGAGCAGGACGACCGCGTGCGGCCCGCCTGCCTGGAAGGCGACCGGGATGTCGCGGCCCATCGCGGCTGAGGGCACCATCAGGTATTCGACGCCTGCGGCCTTCGCGAGGGTGGGACTCACCGCCCAGAGGCCCGTGGCCAGCGTCACCACGCACATCGTTCGAAAGAGCATCGAGAGCAGCCTCATACCCACCTCTATTTGATCGCCACGTATCGCCTATGGGTCCCCCGCAGGCCCGTTGTAGTGAATCACATCACGACGACGGGCGGCGGGGTAAACGAGCCGACGGCGACGACCCGTTGGGGTCGCCGCCGTCGGCTCGTTCGCTTTGCTGTTACTAGCCGCCGGAGGTGGTGGCCGCCGCAGGAGTGGCAGCAACCGCCGACGGGTCACCCGGCGTCGCGCCGAGCACACGCTGGATGTCCGGCTTCATCTGCTGCAACTGGGAGCCCCAGTAGCCCCAGCTGTGCGTGCCGTTCTGCGGGAAGTTGAACACGGCGTTCTTGCCGCCCGCGGCGATGTAGTTCGTCTGGAAGGTCTTGTTCGTCCGCAGCGTGAAGCCCTCGAGGAACTTCGCGTTGAACAGGTTGAACCCGTTGGTGCCCGCATCGAGATCCGACGGGGTGCCGTCACCGCAGTAGATCCACATGCGGGTGTTGTTGGCGACCAGCGTGCTCAGGTTGACCATCGGGTCGTTGCGCTTCCACGCGGGGTCACTCGACTCGCCCCACATGTCCTTGGACTTGAAGCCGCCCGCGTCACCCATCGAGGTGCCGACCAGCATGGGCCACCAGCCCTCGGAGAGGTTGAGGAAGCCCGACAGCGACGCCGCGTACGGGAACTGCTCGGGGTGGTAGATCGCCAGCGTCAGCGCGGCGGAACCGGCCATCGACAGACCGATCGCCGCACTGCCGGTCGGCTTCACCTGCTTCTGCGAAGCGAGGTAGGCGGGCAGCTCCTGGGTGAGGAAGGTCTCCCACTTGTAGGTCTGGCAAGCGCCGTCCTTACCGCAGGCCGGCTTGTACCAGTCGCTGTAGAAGCTGGACTGACCGCCGACGGGCATGACGACCGAGAGGCCGGAACCGTAGTACCACTCGAACGCCGGGGTGTTGATGTCCCAGCCGTTGAAATCATCCTGAGCGCGAAGGCCATCCAGCAGGTAAACGGCAGGCGAGTTCGCGCCGCCGCTCTGGAACTGGATCTTGATGTCGTGCCCCATGCCAGCGGAGGGGACCTCGAGGTACTCGACCGGCAGGCCCGGCCGGGAGAACGCTCCAGCAGTCGCCGAGCCGCCGACGACGCCAACGAGTCCGGGCAGCGATGCGGCTGCCAGGGCCGCGACCGCGAAGCGGCGCGTCATCTTTCCAACGAAACTCATGCTTCTACATATCCAATCTGTTGTATGCCGCGTCCGGTACCTGGGTCCTAGACCACTCCGCGACGCCCGTGTAGTGAACCACACCCATGTGGCTTCCCTCATCTCCTGCAGTTGCACCCCTGGTCACCGCTCAGCCGTTGAGTGTGGCGATCAGGTCGGGCTTGAGGGCCTGCAATTGCGTGCCCCAGTAAGCCCAAGAATGGTTCCCGGTCGGCGGGAATTGGAAGGTGGCTCGTGTGCCACCCGCCGCAACGTACTTCTCCTGGAATCGCAGATTGCTGCCGATCGCAATGGATTCCAAGCTGCTTGCGCTGAACGACAAACCAGGGTCGACGTTCTCGTCCGTCGGGCCGCCGCCCGGCGCGCAGTAGATCCACAGCCGCGTGCCGTTGCCGACGATGCGAGCAACCTGCATGACGGGATCGTTGCGCCGCCACGCGGGATCCCACGGCGGGCCCCACATGTTGTCGACGTTGTAGCCGCCTGCGTCGAGCATCGCGACGCGGATGGCCTGCTTCATGAAGACCGTTGACGGATTGAGGAAACCCGAGAGCGACGCCGCGTACGTGAACTGTGCGGGGTGATACGCCGACAGGATCAGTGACGCGCCACCCGCCATCGACAGGCCGACGACGCCGTTGCCGGTGGGTGACACCTGCTTGTTGGCGGCCAGCCACTGCGGCAACTCATTGGTGAGGAACGTTTCCCATTTATAGGTATAGGGCTGGTCGTTGAAGCTCGAAGGTGAGTACCAGTCGGAGTAGAAGCTCGATTGGCCGCCGACCGGCATGACCACCGAGATGCCCGACTCGTAGAACCACTCGAAGGCAGCGGTGTTGATGTCCCAGCCGTTGAAGTCGTCCTGGGCACGCAGCCCGTCCAACAGGTAAACGGCTTTGGACGTGGTGGCCGGGGCGGCTCCTGACTTGCCCCCCGCGCCTTGGAATTGCACGTGCACGTTCCTGCCCATCGCCGTCGAGTAGACGTCGAGGTACTCGACCGGCAGGCCCTCCCTCGAGAAGGCGGACGCGACAGGCGTCCCGCCGAGCACCGTCAGCGCTGGAAGCGCCAACACTGCGGCAGCGGCGACCGACGCGCGCCGGACCGCCATCCGCAGGGCGCCGAAGCGCATAGATGTACCCATTGCAGCTCTTACCATCCAATTTCGTATGTCCGGCGCCGCGTGCAGCGGCGGTGTCCGTGGCACAGCTCATGGCAAGCGATGAATCAACTGACTGCTTATCGCCTCAACATGGCTGGAGCGTTACCCAGGGCGCAACCAAAGCAGAAAAACCAGCCCACGAACAAATTACGGAGATGTTCGTCACGGCCCCGTCGCAGGCAGGCCGGTGTATGGCGCGACCTTCGGCGCGGGCGGCTGAAGACCGCATCGCTGCAGCTCATAGCGCGGCACGCGATCGATCCGGTACCGGGTGAACTCCGAGGCGTGCAGCAGATTCGACAAGAACCGGCGCGGTCCCATCGGCGCGCGCACCGAGTTGAGCATGGCGTCGGTGGCCGGGCACGCCAGCGCGGCCTCGGCCTGCGCTATCCAATCCTCGTTGAGGTACGGCGGGACGAACGGATACTCCTTGAGGAATGGGCCCTCGGCGACCGCCCAATCCGGAAAAAGGTTCTTGTCGTGGCCGATTCGGGCGTCATCGAGGCGCGCGGTGTGCGCAGCCAACGGATTGGCCAAGCCGATCTGGTCGATGACCCGGACGTCGAGGCCAACGTTCATGCCGAGCATCCCGAGGTTGGTGAAGAACACGGTGTGCGGCCCCGGCTGCTTCTTCACCGGCGGCGAACCGGGCGGCGGGGGCGGCGGCGGGATGGCAGGCACCACGTCCCACTGGTCGTAGTTGCCGGAAGGCAGCAGCAGCGCACCGTCTGGTGTGTTGTCGATGGCCCTGAGTACCGCGCGCATCCGCGGATAGTCCAGGTAGTCCGCGGCGGTCAGGGGATGTGCGTGGCCGGTGGCCTGCGCGTAGAAGCGGCGCTCGTCGACGATCCCCGAGTACGTGACCCTGGTGGCGTCCGAACCCAGTCCCGGCGACGTCGCCGCCCACACCGACCAACCGACGACCGCGACCCAGATCGCGCTGGTGGCCCCGGCAAGCAGATAACCGGTGGCCCGGCCCATCCGGCTGCCGCCCGGCAGCACGACGGGGATCACCGCGACGGGCAGCAGCATGCAGAACAGTGGCGTCAGCAGCACCCGACCGTGCATGAAGTCGCCGCCCTGCCGGACCCAGTACACCGCCTGCACTAGCCCGCTGAGAAGCATGAAGAGCACTACCGCGGGTGGGCTTTGGATGGTCCGCGCAAGTCGCCCGTAGCCGGCGGGAATCTGATGGCGGGCCCACCACGGCATCGTCCTCGATGCGTAGAGCACCAACCCGATCGCCGCGAGCAGCATCACGGGCGCCCACAACATGTAGGGCTTGTTGAAGTTGGTCAGGTACAGAAAGCCCTGCTGCCACTTGGACCCCGTCGCGTCCTTGGCGATCGCGGTGCCGGGTACCAACAGGCCGTAGTAGCCCATCCGGAAGATCTGATAGGCCACGGGCAACAAGCCGCCTGCGACGACGATCAGCAGCCGCCGCTGCCAGCCACGGGCCGCGACGAGCGCCATCACCAGGGCAAGGCCGCCGATCAACGCCAGCTCGGGCCTGACCAGAACGCTGAGCCCGGCGACGAACGCCAGCGATCCGTCGAAGACCCGGCTCGTCGCGCTCTTCGCTTGCTGTTCGCCGGAGCCTGCCGGCGCCGCGGGTAGGCGAAGGGCTTGCGACCAGCACACCATCATCCACCAGAGCAGGCCGAGATAGGCCAGAACCAAACCATTTTCGAGCCCGGAGGTGGCGAAGTCACGGGCGGGCGGGATGGCGATGTACACCACCACGCCTGCGGGCAGCAGCAGTGCCCGGCGCCCCCTCAGCCCAGGCGCGTACAGCCGACCGGTGCCGAGCATCGCGAAGACGATGCCGAGCACACTTAGCACCAATGCCAGTGTCAGGGCCACGTATTCGAGTCGCACCGGTCCACCGATCCACGCCCCGAAGGTGACGAGATAGGACCACACCGTCGAGGTGTTGGCCTCCACCCGCTCACCGGCGTTGAACACGGGACCGTTGCCCGCCAGCAGATTTCGCACCGTTCGAAGGACGATCAGGCCGTCGTCGGCGATCCAGCGGCGTTCCCACGCCCCCCAGCCGAACAGCCCACCGACCACCAGCACACTCAGCCAGAGGCTGACCCTGACCGTGACGTCGTAGGGAAACGCAGGCCAGCGCGCCTGTCGGAGCGCTCCAGCCGAAGTCGGCCGGTCAGCTGAAGTAGACGGCCGCACCAATGGTTCCGATCAACGCCAGGCCCAGCAGCTGCAGCACGCGGTCGCGCAGCACGATGTCCTCGGGCTCGCCTGCCATCCCGCCGTCGACGTCGACTGCGTACCGCAGGATCGCGATGGTGAACGGGACCATTGAGATGGCGAACCACGATCCGTCGGTGATGCGGTCCCGCTCGAACGCCCACAGGCCGTAACAGACCACCACGGCGGTGGCCGACAACGTCCACACGAATCGCAGATAGGTGCTGGTGTAGCTCTCCAGCGACTTGCGAATCTTGGCGCCGGTACGTTCGGCGAGCTGCAGTTCGGCGTAACGCTTGCCAGCCGCCATGAACAGTGAGCCGAAGGCCATCACCAACAGGAACCATTGCGACAACGGGATGCCCGCCGCCGCGCCGCCCGCGATGGCGCGGATCAGGAAGCCCGATGACACGATGCAGATGTCCAGCACCGCTTGATGTTTGAGGCCAAAGCAGTACGCAAGCTGAATTACGATGTAGATCGCAATCACCAGCGCCAGGTTGGGCGTGGTGAACCAGGAGATCACCAACGACGCGACGGCAAGCGTCACGGCAAGCCCGTACGCCAACGGCTCGGGCACCACGCCTGCGGCAATGGGGCGGAACCGCTTGGTGGGGTGCGCCCGGTCCGCCTGCACGTCGCGCGCATCGTTGACGAGATAGATGGACGAGGCCGCCAGGCTGAACGCCACGAAGGCGATGCCGACCTTGATCAGCACGTCGCGGTAGTCGTACTGGACGTCGCCGCCGAGGGCGAACAGCGGCGCGACGAGCACCAGCAGGTTCTTCACCCACTGCCGCGGGCGCAACGCCTTGACGATGCCCGAGGCAAGGTTCTTGGGCGGTCCTCCGACCGCGGCTTCCTCAGTCATGGACGTCTCCTTCGACCCGGTCTGCGAGCACGCTCACGGCCTTGGCCACCACCGCACCGACGGCCACCCCGGTGATGACGTCGGACGGATAGTGCACGCCGAGTACCAAGCGGGACAACGCCATCGGGGGCACCAGGACGACGGGCAGCGGAAGTCCGGTGGCCTTGCCGAGCAGGATCGCGGCGGCCGTCGTCGACGTGGCGTGCGCCGACGGGAAGCTCAGCCGACTCGGCGTTCCGACGTTGACGGCAATCGCCGGGTGGGAAGGGCGCTGCCGCTTGACGATGCGCTTGATCACGACGGCCGCGGCGTGTGCGAGAAACGCACCGGCACCGGCGGTCAACCACACCTTGTGTCGCGCGGGCTGGAGTACCGCACCGAGCAGTGAGACACCCACCCAGCCCGCGCTGTGCTCCCCGAAGTGCGACAGCGCACGCGCACCGCTGAGCACCCCCGGCCGGTCCGCGATCCCCTGCTGCACGGCGACAAGCACTGCGTCCTCGCCCCGCGGGGTGTCCGCGGTGGCGAGATTCATCGTGACGCTTCCGTGGCGATCGGAAGCACGGTCTCCCACTTCTGCTTGCTCGCCAGCACCGGCAGCGCGTCGCGGTAGACCTTGCGCATGCGGTTGAACTTGCGGGCAAGCAGCGCTTGACGTTTCAGCGATTCCCGCAGCAGTTCGAACATCTTCTCGCGGTCGCGCTGCCGGTAGACGACACCGCGCCCGTCGGCCGTGGTGACGGTGACGCCGTCGACGTTGCACAGCGAGAACCACCTGGCGTCCTGCGTCGCCACGTTGATCTGCGGACGGACGTGGTGCTCGGGATCGTGTGCCCGAAGCTGGTGGAAGGCGCCGCGGCTGACCCGCAGCGCGATCGCGGCCGGGCTGGTGGGGATGTGCACCTTCTTGCGCCAACGCTTGTCCGATGGCGTCGGTAGCGTGGTGGCACTCGGCAGCACCACGGCGTCGGGATACTGCTGACGCATCGCCCGCACCTCGGGGAGCGCGGACTCGAGGATCGAGAAGATGTGCTCGGGTCCGGCCAGGAAGTCGTCCATCGCCTTGTTCTGAATGGCAACGGTCGAATACTCAAGGCACAGCAGGTGTTTCAACGTCGCCTTGAGCTGGCTCGCGAGCAGGCCGCGGATGTTGCCGTCCCAGTGCATGGCGGCGACGACCAAACGGTTGCGCAGGTGGAAGTAGGCCTGCCAGTCGATGGCATCGTCCTTGTCGCTCCACGCCATGTGCCAGATCGCAGCACCTGGCAGTGTCACGGTCGGATAGCCGTGCTCGCCCGCCCGCAGGCCGTATTCGACGTCGTCCCACTTGATGAACAGCGGCAATGGCTGACCGAGTTCCTCGGCCACCGACCGGGGGATCATGCACATCCACCAGCCGTTGAAGTCGACGTCGATGCGCCTGTGCAGCAACTTGCTTCGCGGCTCCTCTTCGTCGTTGAGCGGGTACTTCGCGAAGTTGTGGTCGTACTCCGTGTTGACCGCGCCGCTCCACATGAAGTTCTCTTGGTCGACCATCTCGCCCATGACGTGAAGATGCGACGGCTCCTGCAGGTTGAGCATCTGACCGCCGATGAGGGTCGGCACCTTGGCGAACCGGTTCAGCGCGAGCGCCCGCAGGATCGAGTCCGGCTCGATGCGGATGTCGTCGTCCATGTACAGAATCTGTTCGCAGTCGGTGTTCTTCAGCGCTTCGTACATCACCCGGCTGTAGCCGCCTGACCCGCCGAGGTTCGGCTGGTTGTGCACCGCGAGCCTGTTGCCGAGAGCGGCTGCGGCGGCGTCGAACCCTGGATGCTCCTTGGCCTTGTTGGTGCCCTGGTCGGTGACGATGACCGCGCTGATCACCTCGTCCACCAACGGATCCGACGTCAACGCGGCGAGCGCGCTCACGCAGTCGGCGGGCCGGTTGAAGGTCGGGATGCCCACGGCGACGTTGGCCCGGCCCGGGGCGGCCTGCGGCGCGTACCAGCCCGCGCTTCGCACCGTGACCGCCGAGTTGGTGGTGATGTCGAACCAGATCCAGCCACCGTCCTCGAACGGGTCGATGCCGATTTCGAACTCGGCGATGGCGGGCTGTCCTGAGTCGCCACTGGAAACGGCACTGCCGCCCACGGTGATTCGTGCACCCGTCGCCTTCGACCGGTAGACGTCGACCCGCGCGCTGCCGACCAGCTCGACCCGCAGCACGACCGACTCGAGGATCGACCAGCGTCGCCAGTAGCTGGCGGGGAAGGCGTTGAAATAGGTGGCGAAGGAGACTTCCGACTCGGTGCCGATCTCCAGCGTCGTGCGGGTGGGCGCATGCGCGCGCCGCGCGTTGGTGGTCGACTCCTCGATGTAGAGCTTGCGGACGTCGAGGGGTTCGCCGGGACGCGGCAGGATCACGCGGGACAGCAGGCTGACCGCGCGGGTCTGCCCGCCGTCCAGCGCGCCGGACGGAATGTCACTCATGCTTGGCTGCTTTCGTCTTCAGCAAGCGGCGCACCAGAGACGAGGTGCGGCGCCAGCGTGTTGTCGTACATGTTCAGCGCGCTGGCGATCGCCATGTGCATGTCGAGGTACTGGTAGGTACCCAGCCGCCCGCCGAACAGGACCTTCGCCGACGCCGTCTCTGATTTGGCCCTGGCGCGGTAGGCCGCGAGCAGCGTGCGGTCGGATTCGGTGTTGATCGGATAGTAGGGCTCGTCTTCGTCATCGGCGAACCGCGAGAACTCCCGCATGATGACCGTCTTGTCCGTGGGGTAGGCCCGCTCCGGATGGAAGTGCCGGAATTCGTGGATGCGGGTGTATGGCACGTCGGCGTCGTTGTAGTTCATCACGGGCGTGCCCTGGAAGTCCCCGGTGGCCAGCACCTCGAGCTCGAAGTCCAGCGTGCGCCAGCCCAACCGTCCCTCGGCATAGTCGAAGTAGCGGTCCAGCGGGCCCGTGTAGACGACCGGCGCTTCGGGGCTGGCCGCACGGAGGTCGTCGCGCACGTCGAACCAGTCGGTGTCCAACCGCACCTCGATGCGCTCGTCGGCGGCCATGTTCTTCAACCAGGCGGTGTAGCCGTCGACGGGCAGGCCCTCGTAGGTGTCGTTGAAGTACCGGTTGTCGAACGTGTAGCGGACCGGCAGCCGGGTGATGTTGCCCGCGGGCAGTTCCCTGGGGTCGGTCTGCCATTGCTTGGCGGTGTAGGCCTTGACGAACGCCTCGTACAGCGGACGCCCGATCAGCGAGATGGCCTTCTCTTCCAGGTTCTGCGCGTCCTCGGTCTTGAACTCGGCAGCCTGCTCCTTGATCAGCGCCCTGGCTTCATCGGGAGTGAAGTACTTGCCGAAGAACTGCGACACCAGACCGAGCCCCATCGGGAACTGGTAGGCCTGTCCGGCGTGCATGGCGTAGACCCGGTGCTGGTAGCCGGTGAAGTCGGTGAACTGCCGCACGTAGTCCCACACCCGCTTGTTGGACGTGTGGAACAGGTGCGCACCGTACTTGTGCACCTCGATGCCGGTGCTCGGCTCGTCTTCCGAGTAGGCGTTGCCGCCGATGTGGGGGCGGCGGTCGACCACCAGAACACGCTTGCCGAGTTGCGTCGCCACCCGCTCGGCGATCGTCAGACCGAAGAATCCGGAACCGACGATGAAGAGGTCGTAGTGGCCGGTGCTCGGGGTTTGCCCGCTTGCCAGAGGCGGCGCAGCGACCTGGGGATCTGAGGAGGTCATCGGAGGCAAGGGTATCGGACATACGTGTCGTCCCCCGAATGCCTCGTCGGCCTGCGGCAGGTCGCAATTCGCTCACGATTCCGCATCGTCCCTCCAGTCTCAGTAGTCACATCCGTACCATCGACCTCGTCGGTATTGACGGGCTCAACAGGCGAGAACGCCACCACCGACCAACCGACCACACCAGCAGCTATCACTTGTAGCCGATTTCAAGCCCAGTAATTCGAATGGAGACTTCCGTGCCGAACCGCCGCCGACGCAAGCTCTCGACAGCCATGAGCGCAGTCGCTGCCCTGGCCGTCGTAAGTCCAGTTGCCATTGCCGCGCTTTCCGACGCGTCCAGCACCACCAACGCCGAACCGCAACAGCGCGAGTTCGTCCAGGCGTCGCTGGTCACCGACCTGCCAAACGAGCTCCTCGGAGCGTTGTCGCAGGGCCTGTCGCAATTCGGGGTCAACCTGCCGCCGATGCCGACGGGCCTCCTCACGGGGTCCGGCGCGCCGTCGTCGTCACTGTTGACGTCGCCCTTGACCAGCCCCGGTCTCACCAGCCCTGGTCTGACCTCGCCCGGCCTGACGGCACCTGGCCTTACGCCGCCGAGCGGCCTCACCACGCCCGGCCTGACCACGCCCGGTCTGACCACGCCCGGTCTGACCACGCCTGGCCTGACCACCCCGGGGCTCACAACCCCAGGGCTGACCGCTCCCGGCGCCACCGTGCCGGGTCTCAGCGTGCCGCCGGTCTCGGCGACGACGCCCGGCCTGACCGGCACCGGCCTGACCAACCCGGCACTCACGAACCCCCTGTTGACCAGCCCGACGGGTGCCACCGGCTTGACCACTCCTGGCGCGACCGGTTTGACGGGTTTGGGCGCGCCGGGTGAGATCCCGATCGGCTCGCCGGTCGGACTCGACCCGTCGGCGGGTACCTACCCGATCCTCGGCGGCGATCCGTCGCTGGGACTCGGTGCGCCTGCGGCCAGCAGCGGCAGCGGTGGCCTGCTCGGCGATCTGGGCAGCGCAGCTCAGACGCTCGGCGCAGGCCAGGCGATCGACCTGCTCAAGGGCATGGTGATGCCGATGATCACCGGCGCCATCCAGCAGGGTGCCGCAGCACCGGCAGCCGCAGCAGCCGCGGCGGCAGCGCCAGCCTAAGAACCTGAACCGAAACGGCACCGCAGAAGCCTTCGCCGGCTCTGCGGTGCCGTTGCGGGATTGACGCTCGACATTGGTGGGTACAGAAGCCCGTGTCGCAACTCTAGTAACAGTTGCCCCATACGTAACATCAGTCCGTGCTGTCCCGCCGCAACGTGCCGTCACTGCTGTTCTCAGCCGTTGCGGCCAGCGTCGTGATCCTGCCGTGGGCCTTCGATGGGATGCCTGGCGCTCGAAACGAGCAACCACTGGCCACCACCCCGATGATCGTCGAACGCCCGCTCACCGGCGTCGGCGGCGGCGAGACCGTCCGCGAGGTGCACCAGGAGACACCGTTCTCCATGGTGGCCCTCACCGCCGACGACATGACCGGCACGTCAGCCCGCGTTCGCGCCAAGCAGCCCGACGGTTCGTGGGGCCCCTGGTACGAAGCCGAAGCACTCGACGGCGTCGGCGAGCAGTCCAAAGGGCAGTGCATTTCCCCCGGTCCCTGCGCTGGAGCCGCGCTTGCGCGGACTGCCCACCGAACCGGCACCGACCCCGTCTTCGTCGGCCGCACCACCGCCGTGCAGATCGCGGTCACGCGGCCAGAGGGCGCCACCCCGACCGTGCCGGCACCCGAAGGCAAGAAGCCCGACCTCGGCTACGTGCCGGCGAACGTGGAAGAGCCGTTCGCACAGAATCTCAACGCCGTTCTGATCAGCCCGCCGCAGGCCCCCGTCGACGTGGCGCCCCTTGCGGCCGCAGTGGACACCCCCGGCCAGCCTCCCAACATCATCGGACGTGCCCAATGGGGTGCCGACGAGGCGTTGAAGTGTGGAACCACGGTGTACGACAACGGAGTTCGTGCAGGCGTCGTGCACCACACCGCGGGCAGCAACGACTACGCGCCAGAAGACTCGGCAGGCATCGTCCGATCGATCTACGAGTACCACACCCGCACGCTGGGCTGGTGCGACATCGCCTACAACGCGCTCATCGACAAGTACGGCCAGGTCTTCGAAGGCCGCGCAGGTGGCATGACGCGGCCCGTCGAGGGCGCAGCCACCGGTGGTTTCAATCCGAACACCTGGGGCGTCGCGATGATCGGCGACTTCGAGACCGTTCCGCCGTCGCCAGTTCAGCTGCGCACCACGGGAAGACTGCTCGGCTGGCGCCTCGGCCTCGACCACGTCGACCCGCTCGGCACCGTCGCACTGGCCTCCACGGGCGGCGAGTTCACGTTCGTCCCCAAGGGCACCGTGGTGACGCTGCCGACGATCTTCACCCACCGCGACGTCGGCAACACCGAATGCCCGGGCAATGCCGCCTACGCTGCGATGCCCCTGCTGCGCGAGACCGCCGCCCGGTTCAACGCCCCGCCCGGACCGCAGGATCTTGCCGAATCACTGCGTGGCGGTGCGATATTCCTGAAGTGGGCATCCATCGGTGGTGACGCAAGCCCGCTCGGTGCACCGACGTCACCCGAGGCGTCCGGCGAGGGCTCGGCGCGGTACGCGAACTTCACCAAGGGAGCCATGTACTGGTCCCCGGACAGCGGCGCCGAACCGGTCACCGGAGCCATCTACGACGCTTGGGCCTCACTGGGTTTCGAGCGCGGCGCGCTTGGACTGCCCACCAGCGGTGAGATCCAGGAACCGCAATGGATCGTGCAGAACTTCCAGCACGGCACGTTGAACTTCGACCGCATGAAGGGCACCGTCACCCGAGTGATCGACGGTGTGCCAGTAGAACTTCCGAACCCTGCCAACCCGGGCATGCCCGTTCAGCTCGAGCGGTTCACCCCGATCGACGCGGGCTAGATCAGAGCCACCAACGTTCCAGCACCCGTGCCAGACCGTCGTCGGTATTGGGCGCGGTGACCTCGTCGGCCGCCTCGATCACCTCGGGATGGGCGTTGCCCATCGCCACGCCGAGCCCCGCCCACCGCAACATCGGCACGTCGTTGGGCATGTCACCGAACGCCACGATGTCCTCCGCGGTGATCTCCAGCGGGCGAGCCACCTCCTCGACACCGGTCGCCTTGCTGATTCCGAGCGGCACCACCTCGATGAGCCCGTTGTTGGTGGAGTAGGTCAGGTCGCCCTCGATGCCGATGTGCTCCGTCAGCGCCGCGGCCATGTCCGCGCTACGGGCACCGGCCTTGCGGATCAGCAGCTTCACCGCAGGCGCACTGAGCAGATCCTCGACGGACACCTCCGTGTTGTCCGGGTTGAGCCACGCGTGCTCGTATCCCGGTGAGCTGACGAACTGCGGTGTCGCCGTGTCGTGTGCGCTGCGGCCGACACGTTCGACGGCCAGCCCGGCGCCCGGTATCACCCGCAACGCGATCTCGGCAAGCAGGGCGAGCTGTTCTGCCGACAGCGTGCGGGCGGACAGGATCTGGTCCGTCGACGGGTCGTAGATCACTGCGCCGTTCGCGCACACCGACATTGGCGCAATGCCCAGCGCGTCGACGATGGGAGCGATCCACCGCGGTGGCCGTCCCGTCGCGAGCACGAACCGGGCGCCCGCGTCGACGGCGGCACGCACCACGGCCCTGGTGCGCGCGGTGACCCGCTCGTCGCCGTCGAGAAGCGTGCCGTCGACATCGGTGGCGATCATCAAGGGGAGCATCAGTGTTCGTCCGTCTGCTTGCGGGCCCGGTCTGCAAGCTCGATCTCGTCGAGCACCGTGGCCTCTTCCGGTGTTGGCGCGCTGCCACCAAGCCTGCGCGGCACCCAGTACTCACCATCGGGGTGTGGGTAATCCTGCTGCACCCGGTGCAGCAGGGTGGTCATCTCGTCGCGCAGTTCGGCCATCACCGCGTCGACGGAGCCCGATGGCACCAGCGGCGGATCCACCGCCACGGTGATCGGAATCTTGTTGCGGCCGATGCGCTTCGGATGATCCTTCGTCCAGATGCGCTGGGCGCCCCAGACGACTAGTGGGATGATCGGCACGTGCGCGTCGATCGCCATCCGCGCCGCGCCGGTCTTGAACTCCTTCAGCTCGAAGCTGCGGCTGATCGTCGCCTCCGGGTACACGCCGACGAGTTCACCTTCGCGCAGCCGCCCGACCGCCGCCACGTAGGCGTCGGCGCCCGCGCGCCGATCCACGGGAATGGTCTTGGTGTGCCTGATCAGAAAGCCGACGGGCCTCACGTCCTGCATCTCGGCCTTGATCATGTAGCGCAGACGGCGCTTTTGTTGCGTCGCGGCAAGCGCAGCCGGGAGGAAGTCCACGTAACTGGTGTGATTGATCGCCACGACGGCACCACCTGCGGACGGAATGTTGTGCAGCCCGCGGTAGGTGATGCGAGTCCCCGTCACCCGTACCACCGTCCTACCCGCGATCTCGAGACTGCGGAAGACCGGTTCCATTCCAGCACTACTCCGGCGGATCGCCCGGCGCGGACCGTTCGTCGCGGCGGGCCGCCTTCGCCTGAGCCTTCTGGGTGGCCTCCTCGAGGTCCATCCTGTTGGCCTCCGCCAGCGTCGGGGCACCGCCACCGAGACGGTGCGGGACCCAGAACTCGCCGTGCGGGTGGGGGCCGTAGGCGTCTTGTGCCCGCTCGAGCAGATGCTGCATGCGGGAGTGCAGCAACGCGGTCAGCTCGGCGGCGGGCAGCGTCGGGTAGATCGGCTCGCCGACGGTGATCGAGATCGGCACCTTCGGTCGCCACATCTTGCGCGGGTGCCCCTTGGTCCAGATCCTCTGGGCGCCCCAGATGATGTGCGGGATGATCGGCACGTCGGCGGCGATGGCCATCCTGGCCGCGCCTGACTTGAATTCCTTGATCTCGAAGCTGCGGCTGATCGTGGCCTCCGGGTACACACCGACCAGCTCGCCCTCCTTGAGCCTCTGGCAGGCCTCGGAGAACGACTGGGCGCCGCTGTCGCGGTCGACGGGGATGTGGCGCAGGCTGCGCATGATGGGGCCACTGACCTTGGAGTCGAAGACTTCCTTCTTCGCCATGAACCGCACCTTGCGCCCGCGGTGCTGCTTGTATGCAGGAAGTCCGGCGAAGGTGAAGTCGAAATAGCTGGTGTGGTTGATGGCGATCACGGCGCCGCCGGTGACGGGCAGGTTCTCCACACCGGTGATGGTGAACTTCAGCCCCTGCACTCGCCACACCAGGCGTGCGGCTTGAATGACAGTTCCGTATACCGGCTCCACACGCCCAGCCTAATGCGGTTGTTCCGGGCATCACATGGAAAGGTCGGTTGAATGACCCTTCCGGCTGACGCCAAACCCGTGCCCAACTTCGTCGTCGACCTGGCGGGGGGTCGCGAGATCACCTCGGTTTGGGTCAACGAACTCGGTGGAACCACCTTCTCGCTAGGGGGTGAGGAATTCGTCAAGGTGTATCCCGACGCCCACGCCGACCTCCTGGTCCGCGAAGAGCAGCGCCTGCGGTGGGCTGTCGCGTTCCACCCCGTGCCGCGGGTCCTGTCGTCCGGCCCCGGCTGGCTGCACACCGTGGCACTAGCGGGACGTTCGGCCGTCGACCCGCACTGGGTCGCGCGTCCCCGCACCGCCACTCGGGCGATCGGCGAAGGCCTGCGCCGCCTTCACGACTCGCTACCGGTCGCCGACTGCCCGTTCGGCCCGCCGTCCTGGATTCCTGCCGACGCACCGGCTGCCGACCTCCTGGTGGTCTGCCACGGCGACGCATGCCCGCCCAACACCCTGATCGGAGACGACGCCCAGTGCAGCGGTCACGTGGACTTCAGTGACCTCGGAGTGGCGGATCGGTGGTCCGACATCGCGGTGGCGGCCTCGCTGCTCGAGTCGGACTTCGAGCCGGGGCTCGAGGCGGAGTTCCTCGACGCGTACGGCATCGACGCCGACGAGGAGCGGATGGCGTACTACCGCGCACGCTGGGAGGAATAGCTCGGCGGTCCCGCTAAGATCGACACGACGCAATCATCGCGGGGAGGGCCATAAGTGCAGGTCACAAGCGTCGGACACGCAGGGTTCCGAATCGATACCGCCGCGGGCAGCATTCTGTGCGACCCGTGGGTCAACCCTGCGTACTTCGCGTCGTGGTTCCCGTTCCCCGACAACAGCGGGCTGGACTGGACGGCGCTCGGCGACGTCGACTATCTGTACGTATCGCACCTGCACAAGGACCACTTCGACCCGGTCAACCTCCGTGCCCACGTCAACAAGGACGCGGTGGTGCTGTTGCCGGACTACCCGGTGCCGGACCTGCGCACCGAGTTGGAGAAACTGGGCTTCCACCGGTTCTTCGAGACCACTGACTCGGTGAAGCACCGCGTCAGCGGACCCAAGGGCGACCTCGACGTGATGATCATCGCGTTGCGTGCACCGGCCGACGGTCCGATCGGCGACTCCGGGCTGGTGGTCTCCGACGGCGAGACCGTCGCCTTCAACATGAACGATGCGCGCCCCGTTGACTTGGACGTTCTTGACTCCGCGTTCGGCCACGTCGACGTGCACATGCTGCAGTACTCGGGTGCGATCTGGTACCCGATGGTCTACGACATGCCCGAGCGGGCCAAGTCGGCGTTCGGAATCCAGAAGCGCCAGCGCCAGATGGACCGCTGCAGGCAGTACATCGCGCAGGTGGACGCGACCTGGGTGGTGCCGTCCGCCGGTCCGCCGTGCTTCCTGGATCCGGAGTTGCGCGACCTCAACGACGATCACGGCGACCCCGCGAACATCTTCCCCGACCAGGTGGTGTTCCTCGATCAGATGCGCCGAAACGGCCACGACCGCGGGCTGCTGATGATCCCGGGGTCGGCTGCGGACTTCACTGGTACGCAACTGAACTCGCTCACCCATCCGGTGTCCGACCCCGAGTCGATCTTCACCACCGAGAAGGCCGCCTACATCGAGGCCTACGCCAAGCGGATGGCGCCGGTGCTGGCCGCGGAGAAGGCGCGCTGGGCAGCGCCCACCGGCGAGTCGCTGCTCGAGCCGCTGCGAGCCAGGTTCGAGCCGATCATGATCCAGAGCGACCAGATCTGCGATGGCATCGGGTATCCGGTCGAGTTGCGGATCGGCCCAGAAACAATCGTGCTCGACTTCCCGAAACGAGCTGTGCGCGAACCGATCCCTGACGAGAAGTTCCGCTACGGCTTCGAGATCGCGCCCGAGTTGGTACGCACGGTGCTGCGCGACGACGAACCGGACTGGGTCAACACCATCTTCCTGTCCACCCGATTCCGCGCCTGGCGGGTCGGCGGCTACAACGAGTACCTGTACACGTTCTTCAAGTGCCTTACCGACGAGCGCATCGTCTACGCCGACGGCTGGTTCGCCGAGACGCATGACGACTCCGCGTCGATCACCTTGGACGGCTGGGAGATTCAGCGCCGCTGCCCGCACCTGAAGGCGGATCTGTCGAAGTTCGGCGTGGTGGACGACACGACGTTGACCTGCAACCTGCACGGCTGGTCATGGAATCTGACGAACGGTCGATGCCTGACGTCCAAGGGACACGAGCTGAGGGCGTCGAAGAAGACGACATGACGCGAGCGGGAGTCGAGAAATGAGCAGTGGCCCGCAGTACGACGACGGTCAGATTCAACTCGATCGGCGCGCGATCACGTTGCGGCGCTACCACTTTCCGTCGGGTACCGCAAAGGTCATCCCGCTGCGATCCGTCCGCGGCTACAGGGCCGAATCCCTCGGGCTGTTCACCGAGCGGTTCCGTCTCTGGGGCAGCACCGACCCTCGCCGATGGATGCCGCTGGACGTCTGGCGCCCCATCAAATCGACGCTGGTGATTCTCGACGTACCCGGCATCAGACCGAGCCCGGCGTTCACCCCCTTGCGCGCAAACGAATTCGTCGCCGTCCTCGACGAGCTGCTCGGCGACCGATGACCCGACGATTCTTGGTCACCGGCAGTTCGGGCCATCTCGGCGACCTTGCGCGAGCCACCAGGGAATACCAGGCAAGATCGCATCACCGGAGCGTCTTGCAGCCGGCGCCGTCCGAGGCCTAACCCTTGCCGCGCAGGATCGTCGACTCCAGCAGCCGCTGGACCCGACGCGTCGCCGCCCGGCCAGCCGCGGCTGCTGCGCGCCGACCCGCACCCGGCGCGCGCGCAGGCCGGACCGACACCACGTCGCCGACCCGAAGCAGGCCGGGGCGGGTGACGTCGGCGTACACCCCGAGGAAGCGGTCGGTGCGCGTGGCGAGTTGACGGGTCAACTGGCGGTCGAGAGGCAGGTCCGGTTGTGGGCGGGTCGGCACCACGCAGCGGATGGTCGGAATCGTCACCCGCATCGTCACCGAGCCGATCTCGACATCCGCACCCACCCAGTGCGCCTCGGGGAAGTCCGAGTCCGGCTCGCCCTGGTCGACCTTCGAGTCGACGAGGACGTTGGGCCGGAACCGCCGCACGTCGTACGGTTCGTCGCCGTCGGGCGGCAGCGATGCGAGGCTCGCCGTACTCAGCAGGTGCACGGGTCCCAGGTCGACGAATGTGCCTGGAGGCGTGGCAAACCGGGCCACCGTGAGCAGCTGCTTGGTGGTGAACATCGAGGTGTCGGGCAGGGCTTCGGTCTTGTCGAGCCCGAAGTCGCGGCGCACCTCGTCGGCCGAGAAGTTGGCCATCGACTGGCGCATCGAAAGCCGATGCTGGCTGGTGTCCTGGCGGGGCGGCAGTGCAACCAATCGGACGTCACGGCCGATGAGTTCGGCGATCCGTCCGTGCACGGCGGGATCCGCGCTCGAGCACTCGCTGCCGTCCGGGAACGTGATCACGACCTCGGGGGCGTTGCCCGGCCCGGCGTCCGGGCCGGGTTCGGTGACGTAGCGGGCCGAGAAGCCCAGCAGGGCGGGGATCTTGCGGGCCGACGCGGTGATGTCGTTCTCGACGTCGCGCACGGCCCACAGCCGGTCGGCGTGCGGGCCGCGACGGTCGATGCCCATCACCTCGACGCGGTGTCCGCCCATCGACTTCACGGGGAACCGCCACAGTTCGGTCACCGTCGCGACCTGGGCGAGCGAAGCGACGGGACGAAGGTCGGCCATCTGCACTCCCTAGCGTTGCGAAACCGTCTGCCGCAGTTCGGAGTACGCGTCCGTTTCGGTGTCGTACACGCGGACGATCGCCTGGTCGCCCGACTTCAGGAAGGTGGACTCGCCGAGTGGAGTATAACGGGTCGCGCCGATCCCGATCAAGACGTTCTCCGGGTGCCCGCTGGCGACCATGAGCGCACCGACGTCCTCCAGTGGAGTCTCTGGTGAACCCTTCTGGTTGGCGAGGCGCTCGGTGACCCAGTCGAGAAGCACCTCGCCGTAGTACGAGTAGCCGAGCAGTGGGCTGTCGACGCCGTAGGCGTGCTCCTGGCCGTCTGCGGTGCGCAGGTTGCAGACCAACCGAAGCGTCGACGTCGGGCCGTCCGGGGTCAGATCTCCGACGTCGAAGAACTGTGCGGCAACACCTTTGGAGGCGGGTCCCCAGTTCTTCTTGTGGCTGATCTTCGGCGCACCGGGCCGCCGGATCGAGCAGTCGTTGAACGCGCCGAGCGCGAACGGCCGCAGCGACACCACGGTGTCGCCCTCCCACACCGCCTGACACGCCAGACCGACCTCGGGTTCGATCTGCAGGTTCAGCGGCCCGCCATCGGGGTTGGCGTCCGGCAGCAGGACGGTGTCGTGCGACAGCGGGAACTCACCGAGGAATCCGTCGAAACCCGGTGCGTACCAAGGGAAGATGCCCTTGGGGGCGTCCACTTCCGCACCGGCTCCGCTGTCGACGTTGACGAAGTCGACGGCCTCACCTGCCTGCTCGAGGTGGCCCGCGAAGTTGCCCGCGACGCCGAACCCGAACCAGGTCCGCAGCTCGTTGAAGTCGAGTTCGATCATCTTGAGCTCGGTTTTACTCATGATTCACTCCCAAGTTCGCTCATGGTGTCAGCACTGACCTTCCCACGTACGGCACCAGCGCATCCGGCACCCGCACGCTGCCATCGGGTTGCTGGTGGTTCTCCAGAATCGCCACCAGCCAGCGGGTGGTGGCCAACGTACCGTTCAGCGTCGCCGCGATCTGCGGCTTGCCGTTCTCGTCGCGGTAGCGGGTGGACAGCCGTCGCGCCTGGAACGTCGTGCAGTTCGAGGTCGAGGTCAGCTCCCGGTAGGTACCCTGCGTCGGCACCCACGCCTCGCAGTCGAACTTGCGTGCGGCCGACGAGCCGAGATCGCCTGCGGCGATGTCGATCACGCGGTAGGGCACCTCGATCTGGGCGAGCATCTGCTTCTCCCAGCCAAGCAGTCGCTGATGTTCCGCCTCGGCGTCCTCGGGCTTGCAGTAGACGAAGCCCTCGACCTTGTCGAACTGGTGCACGCGGATGATGCCGCGAGTGTCCTTGCCGTAGCTGCCCGCTTCGCGGCGGAAGCACGACGACCAGCCCGCGTAGCGCCGCGGCCCTTCCGACAGGTCGAGGATCTCGTCGGCGTGGTAGCCCGCCAACGGAACTTCCGACGTACCAACGAGATACATGTCATCGGCCTCGAGGTGATAGACCTCGTCGGCGTGTGCTCCGAGAAAACCGGTGCCCCGCATCACTTCCGGACGCACCAGCACGGGCGGGATCATCAAGGTGAAACCGTTGTCGGTGGCCAACCGGACCGCAAGCTGCATGATGCCCAGTTGCAGAAGCGCGCCGAACCCGGTGAGGAACGAGAAGCGCGCGCCCGACACCTTGGCGCCGCGCTCCATGTCGATCAGGCCAAGCGCCTCACCGAGTTCCAGGTGGTCCTTCGGGTCCGCGATGGTCTTCGGCTCGCCGACGGTCTCCAGCACGACGAAGTCGTCCTCACCGCCTGCGGGAACGCCGTCGATGATGACGTTGCCGATCGTCATGTGCGCAGCGGTGAATGCGGCCTCCGCGGTGGCCTGTTCGACTTCGGTGGCCTTGACCTGTTCGGCCAGCTCCTTGGCCCGCGACAGGAGCGCCGGCCGCTCGTCTGGCGATGCCGCACCGACGCGCTTGCTGGCCAGCTTCTGTTCGGCACGCAGGTCGTCGGCGGCCGAGATCACGGCGCGTCGCCTGGCATCGGCGTCCAACAGCGCATCGACGAGGCCCGGATCCTCGCCGCGGGCCCGTTGCGACGCCCGCACCCGGTCCGGGTCATCACGTAGCAGCTTGAGGTCGATCACGGCCGCAACCTTACTTTCGGCCCGTTTCCCCGAGTCCGCGGGGCACAACCACATAACGTTACAACTGCAACTCTTGTCACAGGACGTGGCGCGCCTGTCACAATGGACGCGATGTTGGACGCACCCGATCGCGAGGATCAGCTCGCCGAGTCTGATCGACGATCAGACTCGACGCCCTGGTGGCAGAGCCTGCAGGCCGCGTCGACGCGACGCGGTCTGCTGCTCACGGCCCTAGGGGGCCTCCTCATCGCCGGTCTCATCACGGCACTTCCCGCAGGCGAGAACGGCAAGAGCCCGATCGGCCTGATCGGCGGCACGTCGCTCGGCGCCCGCGGCACCGACACGTTCGATCACGCCAAGAGCGGTGACTGCCTGAACTGGCCGGAACGCACGCCGGACGCCGCGCAGGTCGTCGACTGCAAGGACGAGCACCGCTTCGAGGTCTCCGAGGCCATCGACATGCGGACGTTCCCTGGCAGCGAGTACGGACCCGACGCGGCGCCCCCGTCGCCCGCGCGCATCCAGCAGATCAGCTCGGAGCAGTGCCAGGCATCGGCGCGGCAATACCTCGGCGCCAAGTACGACCCGAACGGCAAGTTCAGCGTCAGCCTGCTGTGGTCCGGCGACAAGGCGTGGCGCCAGACCGGTGAGCGCAGGATGCTGTGCGGCCTGCAGCTGCCAGGGCCGAACAACCAACAGCTCGCGTTCCGCGGCAAGGTCGCCAACGTCGACCAGTCGAAGGTGTGGTCGGCAGGCACGTGCCTCGGCATCGACCCGGCGACCAACCAGCCGACCGACATCCCCGTCGACTGCGCCGCACCGCACGCCATGGAGGTCACCGGCTCGGTGAACCTCGCGGAGAAGTTCCCTGGAGAGCTGCCCGCAGAGGCCGACCAGGATGCGTTCGTCAAGGATTCGTGCACCCGGATGACCGACGCCTACCTGGCGCCCATCCAACTGCGCAGCACCACGCTGACGCTGATCTACAGCACCATCTCGCTGCCGAGCTGGTCGGCGGGTAGCCACCAGGTGTCGTGCAGCATCGGCGCCACCCTGGGCAACGGCGGCTGGTCGACGCTGCTGAACAGCGCCAAGGGGCCGCTGGCCATCAACGGGCAGGCGCCGGTGCCACCACCGGACATCCCCGGCGAGCGGCTGAACCTCCCGCCGATCCCGATGCCTCCGCCGGTCGACACGTCCAGCCAGACGTCGTCGCAGATCGACATCAGCCAGAGCGACCAGGGCAGCTCGAGCAATCAGGGCAACCAGACCCCGCAAGGCAATCAGCACCTGCCTGGTCAGCAGACGGCGCCAACCAGTGCTGCCCCGACGACCTCGGGTGGGCCTCCGCCGCCGCAGGGCAATACGTTCCTGAACGGCCCTCCGCCGCCGCCACCGCCGCCGCTGGACGGCCCACCCTTGGACGGGCCGCCACCACCCGGTGACTCACCTCCCCCGGCGCCTGGCGCACCGCCGGGACCCGCGCCAGGCCCCGCAGAACCCGCGCCGATCCTGCCGCCGCCCGGGCAGTAGCCGCCGTGGCCGTGCGGATGAGCCCGCAACGGTTCGACCAGCTGGTGTCGGACGCGCTCGACCAGATTCCGCCCAAGCTGACGGCGGCGCTCGACAACGTCGTGATCCTCGTCGAGAGCCGCCATCCTGACGAGCCGGATCTGCTTGGCCTCTACGAGGGCACCGCGCTCACCGACCGCGACTCCTCCTACGGCGGCTCGCTGCCCGACGCCATCACGATCTACCGCGACGCGCTGCTCGACATCTGCGAGACCGACGACGAGGTCGTCGAAGAGGTCACGGTGACGGTCGTGCACGAGATCGCCCACCACTTCGGCATCGACGACGACCGGCTGCACGAACTGGGATGGGCCTGACTGCGCGCGCCGATGTGGATTCGTCGGCAGCTGGTGCTATGAACGGGACATGAGTTCGCAGTGCCGGGACTGCCGCGACGGTCTACAGCACTGTCACGGCGCCCTGGTCCATCACGCCCGCTTGCGGCCCGAATGCACCGAAGCAGACTGCACCAGCCCGGAGGTCGCGCACGCGTTCAGCCTCGACTGCGAGGCCATCGGATGCACGTGTGCGCGCAGCGGCACGGCGACCGCCGTCGTGGCGGTCTGAGCGCCGGTCAGCCCATCGGATCGGCGCCCTGAAGCGCGTCCTCGACCGGGTGCACGTCGGTCTCCGGATAGAACGGCGGCACCAGGGTCCCCCACTGCACGCAGCTCCACCTGTCGTCGGTGATCGGGCTCAGCACGACGCATTCGGTGTTGGCCAGGTGGTGCTCGAGCGCGAAGCCACGGTCCACACCCGCAAGCACGGCCGCCACCAAGCGGATGGCGGCACCGTGGCTCACCATCACGATGTCGCCGGGCCAGGCGTGGTCGTCGAGGTGGCGCAGCCGCAGCTGGGTGACCACCGGCAGGTATCGGTCGAGCACCTGCTGCGCGCTCTCGCCGCCCGGCATCGGCTCGTCGAGGTGTCCCTCTTGCCAGCGCTGGTAGACGGCATTGAAGTGCTCGACCGAAGCGTCGTCGTTGCGGTTCTCGAGCTCGCCGACCTGCACCTCGTGGATGCCGTCGAGATGCTGCGGCTCGAGGGAGAAGTGCTCGCCGATGTTGCGTGCGGTCTCGGTCGCGCGCAGCGCGGCCGAGTGGGCCACCATGGCGACGGGGTGATTCCAGTTCGCCGCGAAGTCTCGGGCCTGCTGGTGGCCGAGGTCGGTCAGCGCGGCACCCGGCGGCCGGGTGTCGAGGCGTCTGTCGACGTTGGCATGCGACTGGCCGTGCCGCACCAAGACCAGACGGCCCGTCATCGCTGCCCTCTGCTCTTCGCGCAAGCGCTCATCGCTGCCCTCTGCTCTTGAGCGACGTCAGCCACCGCTCCGCGTCGTCCATCGGCGGAGGTACGGCGCCGTCAGCGGCGCCCGTCGGCCACGAACCCAGATATCGCACGTCACTACAACGTCGGTGCAGCGCTTTGAGTGCCTGAGCCACCGGATCGTCGTCGATGTGCCCGACGCAGTCCAGGAAGAAGATGTACGTGCCCAGTTCGACTCGGGTCGGCCGGGATTCGATGCGGGTGAGGTCGATGTCGCGGATGGCGAACTCCGTCATCGCCGCCACCAGCGCCCCTGGGACGTTGTCGAGACGAAGCACCACCGAGGTGCGGTCGGCGCCGGTGCGGTCCGGCGGCGGTGCAGGTTGCCCGGCCAACACGAACCGGGTGCGCGCGTTGGGTTCGTCGATGACGCCGGTGGCCAGCGGGCTCAGGCCGTAGCGGGTCGTGGCCAGTTCGGTGGTCACGGCGGCATCGGCGCGGCCCTCGGCGACGTCGACGGCTGCTGCGGCGTTGGAGTCGGCGGCCTGAAACCTGGCATTGGGCATGTTCTTCGCAACCCACCGAGCCACCTGGGCACGCGCCACCGGATACGCCGCGATCGACGACGGCTCGGTGACACCTGATCGCGCGGCGATGGTGAACGCGATGTCGAGTGTGAACTCGGCGAAGATCTGGACCAGCGACCCCGCGGCCAGACTGTCCAGCGTCGGCAGCACCGATCCCTCGATCGAATTCTCGATCGGCACGCAGGCGTAATCGGCGTCGCCGGCACGCACCATCTCGAGCGCCGCAGCCGGACTGCCTGCCGCGAACGGTTCGAAGTCGGTTATGGGCACCATGTTCGCGGCGGCCATCTGCAACAACGCCGCTTCCGTGAAGGTCCCCTCGGGTCCGAGGTAGGCGACGCGTGGCACCCGTCAAGGGTATCGGCTCGACCCGTCGCGGCCCCCGAGGTCCGTCCGGAAGTCGGCTCGGAAGGCTTGCGCCACCCCCGGGCGCATAGTTAAGTTAGGCTTACCTTAATTACCGGAAGGGGTCCGATGACCGTCTTGGCACCGAGTACGGCCGAGCGAATCCGCAGTGCGTGTGCGCGCGGCGGTGGCGCGATGCTCGCAGTAGAGGGCGTCGAACCGGTCGCCACACCGGTCCACCACCTGCTCGAGGACGGCTCCTTCGCCATCACCGTGCCCGCCAACGGACTGCTCGCGGGCATGGCCGT
This sequence comes from Mycolicibacterium sp. P9-64, assembly GCF_008329605.1. Classification (GTDB taxonomy): domain Bacteria; phylum Actinomycetota; class Actinomycetes; order Mycobacteriales; family Mycobacteriaceae; genus Mycobacterium. The sequence continues at coordinate 310,888 of NZ_NPKO01000002.1, read as the reverse complement.
CGCCGCGGGCGCATCGGGGGTGCAGGCCGTGCTCGAGATGACCGACTACGCGCCACTGCCACTGCGCGAACCGGTGCGCTCCCTGGTGTGGATCAGCGGTCGCCTGCAGTACGTCCCCGAGCGCGACGTGCCTGCCCTGCTCGATCTGATCGCCACCGAGAGCCCCAATCCTGCTCTGCTGCAAGTGAACACCGGCGTCGAACAGGCCGCGGGCGGCGACACCGCGTATGCGTTGATGCGCCTGGAGGTCAGCTCGGTGGTGGTCGCCGACTCCACCGGAGCCGAGTCGGTCGGACTGAGCACGCTGCTCGACGCCCAACCCGATCCGTTCTGCGCCCTCGAGTCGTGCTGGTTGCAGCATCTCGAGTCCGCACACCGCGAGGTGGTCGACCGGCTGGCCAACCGGCTGCCGTCGGCGCTGCGGCACGGTCGCGTCCGTCCGCTCGGCCTGGACCGGTACGGCGTGCAGCTGCGGGTGGAGAACGAGGACGGCGACCACGACGTGCGACTGCCGTTCGCCAAGCCCGTCGACGACGTCACGGGCCTGAGTCAGGCCATCAGGGTGCTGATGGGCTGCCCGTTCCTGAACGGGCTGCGCGCCCGCCGCATCTGACTCGGCGGGTGGGAGCGCAGCGACTGAGGGTGCTGAACCACGACCCTCTACCGTTGCTCGCGTGACCGAGTCGTTGGACGAGCCGACCGCGCCTGCGCCGCGGGTGATTCGGATCGAGATCGCGGTCGTCCTCGCAGTGACCTTCGGGTTGTCCGCCTACACCGCGCTCGTCAGCCTCGTCGAGGCGGTGCTGCTCGGCCTCTCCGGGCAGACCGTCGCACTGAACCGGCGCCGGTCGCCCATCGACCTCATCGACTTCGGCCTCAATCTGGCGTCCGTCTTCCAACTCCTCGCATGGGGTGCGCTTGGCCTCTACCTGTTGTGGCGCAGCGGTTTTGGCCCCGACAAGATCGGGCTCGGCCGGTTCCGCTGGCGACCCGATCTGTTGGGCGGTCTGGGGCTCGCGGCGCTGATCGGCGTGCCAGGACTCGGCCTGTACATGGCGGGACGAGCGCTCGGCATCGGCGTGGCCGTGGTGCCCGCCGAACTCAACGACACCTGGTGGCGGATCCCGGTACTGCTCGGCGTGGCGTTCGCCAACGGGTGGGCAGAAGAGATCATCGTCGTGGCGTTCCTGCTGACCCGCCTGCGCCAGCTGCACTTCAGCCCCGTCGCAGCGCTCATCGCGTCGAGCGTGCTGCGCGCCGCCTATCACCTGTACCAGGGCTTCGGCGCTGGGCTGGGGAACCTGGCGATGGGCCTGGTGTTCGGCTTCGTGTGGCTGCGCTTCGGCAGGCTGTGGCCACTGATCGTGGCCCACGGTCTCATCGATGCCGTCGCGTTCGTCGGGTACGCACTGGCCGCAGGCCACCTCAGCTGGTTGCACTAGCGCGGGACCCTAAGCCCGTAGATTCGTGACCGTGAACCAAAACCGGCCGCCAGGACCGGGGCCGGACCCGCAGCGCCCGATCCCGCCGCGGGAACCCTCGCAGGCGATCCGCCGCGATCCGCGATACCAGCAGCAGCCCCCTCCGCCTGCGATGCCTCCGCCCCGCCAGCCCCCACCCGCCCAGCGTCGACCGCCACCCCCGGCTCCCCCGCACCGTCCACCGTCGCCTCCCCTTCGCCGGTCGGCGGTCAACCGGCCCGCCCCGCCGCGCAATCCCCCACCCAGCCCTCCCAGGGCGGCCAAGCCACGCCGGAAACGCCGCTGGGGCCGAATCCTGGTGCTCTACCCGCTCGTCATCCTGCTGATCGTCGCGGCGGCGCTGGTCGGCACGGGGTTCTGGCTGGATGGCCATCTGCACCGCGTCGCGGCGCTGCCCGACTACCCCGAGCGTCCCTCGGCAGGTCGCGGCACGACGTGGCTGCTGGTCGGCTCGGACAGCCGCCAGGGCCTGACCCCGCAACAGCAGGCCGAACTCGCCACCGGCGGCGACCTCGGAGCCGGCCGCACCGACACACTTCTCGTCATCCACGTGCCCGGCTTCGGATCGGATGCCCCGACCACGATGGTGTCGATCCCGCGTGACTCCTACGTCGAGATTCCAGGGCACGGGCAGGACAAGATCAACGCCGCATTCACGATCGGTGGCGCGCCGCTGTTGGCGCAGACGGTCGAGCAGGCCACCGGGATGCGGCTGGACCACTACGCCGAGGTCGGATTCGACGGTTTCGCCCAGATGGTCGACGCCGTCGGCGGTGTCACCATGTGCCCGCCCGAACCGATCAACGATCCCCTGGCAGGCATCGACCTGCCCGCCGGTTGTCAGGAACTCGACGGCCGCACCGCACTGGGCTTCGTCCGCACCCGCGCCACGCCGCGGGCCGATCTTGATCGGATGATCAACCAACGCGAATTCATGTCGGCGTTGATGCATCGCGCCGCCAACCCCGTGGTCTGGGCGAATCCGCTGCGCTGGTACCCGATGACGCATGCCGCCTCCGGATCGGTGACCGTCGACGATGGCGCGCACATCTGGGATCTGATCCGGCTCGCGTGGTCGCTGCACGGCACGATCACGACGACCACGGTGCCGATCGGCGAGTTCACGGGTAGTGACGCCGGGTCGGTCGTGGTGTGGAACGACGACGCCGCGCACCGGTTGTTCGCCGCGTTGGCGTCCGACGAAGCCGTTCCACCGGACGTCCTCGATGCCGCCAAACCGTAGCCACGCCGCGCCTTCCGCAGGCGTTCAGCAAACTTCGACGACGCACAGGGAGGCGCCGTCACCGCCGTCACAACACTTAGGTCAACCTTGCCTCAATAAGGCATACCTTTGATGACAACCCCACTTGACCAGCACTATCGTGGCTACCATGACTGACGCAACGGCACTCGACACCAAATTTCACCAGCTTCTCCAAGACCAGATCCGCACCGAGTTCACCGCTGCGCAGCAATACATTGCAATCGCCGTCCACTTCGACGGCGCCGATCTCCCGCAACTGGCCAAGCACTTCTACGCGCAGGCAATCGAGGAGCGCAATCACGCGATGATGATCGTGCAGTACCTGCTCGATCGCGACGTCGACGTGGAGATCCCCGGCACCGATCCGGTGCGCAACGCGTTCGTCTCGCCGACCGAAGCGCTGCGCCTGGCCCTGCAGCAGGAGCGCGCGGTCACCGAACAGATCAGCCGTCTCGCGTCGGTCGCACGGGAAGAGGCCGACTACCTCGGCGAGCAGTTCATGCAGTGGTTCCTCAAGGAGCAGGTCGAGGAGGTCGCCCTGATCACCACGCTGGTGCGGGTGAGCGAGCGGGCCGGCGCCGATCTGTTCCACCTCGAGGACTTCGTCGCCCGCGAGATCGGCGCGGCCGGTGCCGACGCGACCGCGCCGAAGGCGGCGGGCGGAAGCCTCTAACCGTCTGGTTGGCCCGCCTCGGTGAGCCCGTTCTGCAGCCAATCCTTGGTTCGCCCTGGGTGATTGGTGGCCACCCAGGCGACGCCGACGTCCCTGCAATACCGCACGTCCTCGTAGTGGTCGACGGTCCAGCAGTACAGGGCGCGGCCGTGGACGGCGGCCCGGTCGACGAGTTCCGGGTGCTCACGCAGCGTCGCGATCGACGGCCCCACCGCAGTGGCGCCCACCGTCGTGGCGGCGCTGCCGCCCAGATACCGCGACGTGTCTCCGAGGAGCACGGTCGGAAGCATCGGCGCGGCCCTGCGGATGCGCCAGACTGCGGCCGCGGAGAACGACATCACCACCGCGCGAGACAGGTCCGCCGACGCGGGCGCAGCAATGCCGTACCGGTGCAGCAGCGCCAGCACCTTGCTCTCCACCAGCGCCCCATAGCGCACCGGGTGCTTGGTCTCGATGAAGAGCTTCACCGGCCGGTTCCAGTCGAGCACCAGTGAGATGAGCTGATCCAGTGTCAGCAGCCCGGTGTCGCCCTGGCTACCTGCCCGTGAACTCGCATGCCAGCCGCCATAATCCAGCTCGCGCAGCTGCGCGAGGGTCATCTCGCTGACCAGTCCCGTGCCGTTCGACGTGCGGTCCACCTTGCGGTCGTGCACACACACCAGATGTCCGTCGCGGGTCAGCCTGACGTCGCATTCCACGCCGTCCGCGCCTTCCCGCAGTGCGAGTTCGTACGCGGCGGCGGTGTGTTCCGGCAGGTCTGCCGACGCTCCGCGGTGCGCAACCACGAACGGGTGGCCGCCGAGCGTGCCGTCACCCGAGTCCATGGGGCTATGCTGCCGGTTCCCGCTGTTCGGCATCAACCGCTACCGGCACTTCGGTGTCGTTCGTGTCGTCCGTGTCGTCCTTGGCCTCGACGGGTTCCGGCTCGTCGCGCATCCGTGGTGACTCGTCGGCCACCATCACCCAACGCTTGACGTGCCGGTTGACCGGGGTGCGCTCGAAGCCGAGCAACACCCGGTACGCCAGCAGCAGCGCGGCTAGGGCAACCAGGTACGCCACGATGGTCGCCACGGTGTTGTCGGCGATGCCCTGGGCGTCGGTCGTGAAGCTGGTGGCGATCGAGAACACCGACAGCAGGGTGCTGAACACCCAGACCACCCACCAGGTGACGATGGTGGCGCGCAGACGGCTCAAGCGGCCCTCCGTGTCGGCCAACTCGATGAGGTACACCGGCGCCCAGAACAGGTTGACCAGCGGAATCAGGCAGCCCGCAAGCATCACCCTTGGCGAGCGCGGATCCGTGGCGTCGCGGTGCGCGAACGCTCTTGCTCGCCTGGCGATCAGCCAGTTCGCCAAGACCACGACGCTCGCCACGATCGCGAACAGCACGAACACGCTTGCCGCCACACCGACCCAGGTGGCGATCCCTGCCACCCACGGGTTCAGCAGCGTGCTGCGGTTGATCAGCAGCAGCGCGTACCGCACGATGTGCACGACGGCGGCGAAGCCCAGCAGCACCATGGTGGCCACCAGCGTGCCGCGCACCATTCCGACCGAGGGCCGTGAACTCACCTCCGCGGCCTGGGCCGCGGCGGCGCCGTACTGGCCGTCGAAGTGATCCGTCAGACCCCATTGCGGGGTCGTTGCATAGCGGGGCGTTGGCCCCAGTGGGCGCCGAACGGGGCGCGGCGGCGGCGCGGCGCCGGGCCGGACCGCGATCCAGCGGTAGCCCTGAGGCAGGCGTGGGGGCGACGTCCGTTGACCCGACTGCACGGCAGGCGCGCTTGGCCGTTGCCCCCAGCGCTGATCGGGTGCATCAGCCGTCGGCGCCAGCAGAGTGCCCTGGCAGCGGGGGCACCAGTCCCGCCTGCGGTCGCGGACGTTCCACCGCGTCCCGCATCGCGAACAGACCTGAATCACGCGACCAGCCTACGGCCCTCAGACAGTGCCCACGCTGCCGTCGTCGGTGACCAAGGGCCGCCCGACTCCGGCCCACGCCAGCATGCCGCCGTTCACGTTGATGGGCTCATATCCGTTGCGAGCGAGGTACTGCGCCACCCGCAGCGACCGGCCCCCGGCGTGACACACCACGTACAGCTTCGCGTCGGCGTCGATCTCGCCGATGCGAGCAGGGACGTCGCCCATCGGAATGTGCTGGGCACCCGCGGCATGACCGCGTTGCCACTCGTCGTCCTCACGTACGTCGAGCAGCACGACCGTCTCGTCGAACGTCACCGGTACGTCGGCCACCTCGGCAACGCCGACTTGGTCATCAGACACTGAAAGATCCCTTCACGCGAACCATGCTGGCATGCCAACCCGACCAATGCACCCGAGTCGCAGGACGAAAAGCGGCAGCAATCGCCGTGGTTTTTGACGGCTATGCACAGTTTCCACAGATTCATCCACAGGCTGTCATCGGCCGAAATGCGCCCTGAACCGCCGAATCTGTATCCCTGCTGAAATTGACTGGGGATAACCCTGAGCGCCGCTACGGCATCGATCAACAGGAAATCAGCATCGGGAGCGAACAGGATTGGCGATCTAACCATCCCGATTTTCCCGGCTTACCCAGGCTTCGTACAGGCCAAACACACCGATCGAGGACACCCGGGCACCCGATTTTCACGTGACCCCAGCAAGGGCTATGATCGGCGTCACAACAGATCCCTGTGATAGATCTCACCGGAGGCCAACGTTGATCGTGCAGGTCAGGAGTTCGTGATGGCAGCACAGCCGCTAGGTCCCGGGTCGGCCATGCCGCCCTCGGAGTGGAACTCCGCGCACATCTACACCCGCGGCCAGGGAATTGCGTGCGTGCGCGCCGGCGTCATCGCACTGATCCTGCTCGCCGTACTCGTACTGATCGTCCTGCTCTGACTCGTCCTGCTCTGACTTGAAACGACAGACGGCCGGTCGGGAGCACGCGCTCCGGACCGGCCGTCGTTGTGTCGGTGGGTGTCAGGCGGGTGGGTAGACGCCCATGCCCTTGGCCTTCTCGGTCTGCCAGAAGATGTCGGCGATCTCGTCGATCGTCTTCAGCAGCTTCTCGGCGACGGCGACGTCGGTCGACTTCTTGACGTCACCCGCGCCGTGCACGCCGTCCCAGAAGAGCTGGTGCAGATTCGGGAACTGCTCGAAGTGCTCCTTCGCGAAGAAGTCGGCCCACAGCACCATCAGGTGATGCTTGACCTCTTCGGCGCGCTGCTCCTTGATCAGGATGGCGCGGGTGCGGAAGTGCTCGTCGTCCGAGTCGTTGTACTTCTGAAGCGTCTTGAGGCACGACAGCGCCTCGATCTTGGCCTGCGCCGGATCGTAGACACCGCAGTACAGATCGCAGTGGGCATGGGCGGGGGTGGCGTTTGAGAAGAGTCGATGCAGCATGGACCTAACCTACCCTTTGAGCATGGGCCGCAACCATGGACCACGGCGCTGGCCGCTGCGCCGTTTCGCGGTCGTCGAGGACTCGATGCGGCCCACGCTCAGCCCGGGTGACGGCCTGCTCGCACAGCGCTTCGGGCGTCCCCGGCGCGGCCAGATCCGGGTGTTCCCGGACCCGACCCTCCCGTCGCGCTGGCTCGTCAAACGTGTCGGCGAGGTGCACGGGTCGACGTTCGAGGCTTGCTCCGACAATCCGGACGCGCCCGGGGTCGTCGACTCCCGACAGTTCGGCTTCGTTCCTGCTGCGGGGTCCTACCGGGTGGTGTGGACGGTTCGAGGAGCAGGCGCGTAGCGACGCGGGAGATGTCACGCGATGGCCTCGACTGCGCGACGGCTGACACGTCATTCGCGTGTCCCACTTGCCGGTTGGGACCGCAGGCCGCATGCTGACGGAATCGACCCACAGCCGTGTCGGGCGCCAGGCGCACGAGCACGATTCGGAGGCGAAATGGACACGGGATCAAGCGGAGCCGTCCACGTCGCGCCCTTCCACTCGGGCGGATCGTTGAAGGGGTTCGTGGTTTCGGGCCGATGGCCCGACTCGACGAAGGAATGGGCACAGCTCCTCATGGTCGCCGTGCGGGTGGCGTCGTTGCCCGGATTACTCGCGACCACAACGATTTTCGGAGTGCGCGAGGAGCTGCCCGACGAGCCTGCCCCAGGAACCGTCGGGCTGGTGCTGGCCGAAGGCACGGTGATCGGTGAATCCGCCGTGCCCCCGGGATATTTCGCACAGCACACACCGCCCGCCCTGTTGATGCTGCACCCGCCGTCGGAGACCATGCCGTCGCTGCCCGAATGCTCTGGGGCGGCGTCGGGTTGCGTGCTGTTGCCGGGGATCCCGCATCTGGGCCTCGAGCACCGCGCGGCGTGGGTGGAGGCGGAGTTGGACGGCACGGTCACCTCGATGGTGAGCCGGGTGGGAGTCGACCCGATCAGCCATCCCGATACCGCCATACTGGCGATGCTGCTTGCGGCATAAGGGTTTTCGAAGCTCGAGATTCGGAGTTCGAATCCGAGATTACGGGTACCCGAACTCGGGTGTGCAAGTGGCGCATGCGCTCTCGGGCCGCTATCGTCGGGTTATCAGCGAAGGGGAGTAGCCCCCAATCGTCGTGTCGACATACTGGCGCCAAGCCCGGCAGACGAACCGCATCACGCGGTGGGCGAGACCTTCGACGAAATGCCCGAAGGTGCCGTGAACCCACGGCGCGCGGGCGAAACGTCGAAAGGTTTCGTCATGCTCACCGCCGCTTTGGTCAGTCTCGGTGTCGTCTTCCTCGCCGAGCTCGGCGACAAGTCCCAACTGATGACCATGACGTACGCGCTGCGCCACCGGTGGTGGGTGGTGCTCTCGGGGGTGGCCATCGCCTCGTTCCTGGTGCACGGACTATCGGTGACGATCGGCCACTTCGTCGGCCTCACCCTTCCCGCGCGGCCGATCGCGTTCGCCGCCGGCATCGCGTTCCTGCTCTTCGCGGCGTGGACGTGGCGCGACAGTCGCCGCAGCGATGACGACGAGGTGGCCCCGGTTCCGGAGCCGCGGTACGTGATCTTCGCGGTCATCTCGTCGTTCGTGCTGGCCGAGCTCGGCGACAAGACCATGCTCGCGACCGTCGCGCTGGCCAGCGATCACAACTGGGCAGGCGTGTGGATCGGCGCCACGGTGGGGATGGTTCTCGCCGACGGCGTGGCAATCATCGTGGGCCGGCTCCTGCACCGCAGACTTCCCGAACGCTTCCTGCACGGGGCGGCGGCGCTCCTGTTCCTGTTGTTCGGACTCTGGATGCTCTTCGACGGCGCTTTGGGCTGGCCCGCGGTGGCAGTGGCGTCCACGGCGGGGGTCGCTGCAGTCGCCCTGATTGCCGCAGCGATCCGGTTCGTCAGGAGCCGCAGGCAGGCGCTTGCGCGGGAAGCGTCGCCGGAAGTCGCCGCGTAACCCACTGGCTACCGCCGGTCCACCATCGTCCAAGGCCGTTGCGCCCTCCACCCCGGGTGACGACGTGCGCGAAGTTGAGGCCCGCAGCTACCCACTTCTGACAACATTCGTTTCCTGAGCAAATGACGAAGTCGACTGTCATCGCCGGGATGAGCGGTTGCCGGGAGTGAACTATGAGCCTCCTGTGACGGGCGTTCAGAGGCTTGCGGGTTATGCAAATCAACTCTAGCGTTATTATTTGCCCTGCCATGTGGTGCAGAAATCGTCCAGGTTTTGTGGAGAACCCCTGCTAGACGGCGTGGCAGTGGGTCTGACGAACGGGTAGGGTCGAGTTTTCGGTGGTTTGCACTTGGCTGCTGGCATATCACTCGCTACGATGATCAGCAAATACAATGCAAAGATGACCGCACATATCGCTAAGTGGAGGATTAATCGATGAGCATGACCTTCGCCGCCAGGCTCAACCGCCTGTTTGACACCGTCTACCCGCCAGGACGTGGTCCGCATACCTCGGCTGAAGTGATCGCAGCGCTCAAGGCCGAAGGCGTCACGATGTCGGCTCCGTACCTCTCACAGCTGCGTTCAGGCAACCGGACCAATCCGTCCGTGACCACCATGGCCGCACTTGCCAACTTCTTCCGCATCAAGCCCGCTTACTTCACCGATGACGAGTACTACGAGAAGCTCGACAAGGAACTGACGTGGCTGGCCAATATGCGTGACGAGGGCATCCGCCGTATTGCGGCGCGCACCGTCGGGCTGTCCCCCGAGGCCAAGCAAGACCTGGTCTACAAGGCCGACGAGCTCCGCCGCCGGGAACACCTCGACGATTAGCCCGGGGTGACGACGTCGCGGCGGCCGGCGAAATCTGGTTCAAGATCAGATTAGGCCGCGGCAACGTCGACCCGGCGGTCCAGCGCTCGATACTGGTCCGCGATCGCGAGAATCCACTCGCGATCGGAGTACGACGACGGCTGACGTAGCCAATTGGGCCCTGGAAAAAGCGAGTTTGCCGCGTCGCGGTCAGCTCCCCTGCCTGCGTGAATCCACTCCGCAATGCGTCGTGCTTGATCCTCGGGTGACACCGAGAGCTTCGCCGGATCCGACGAGTCGTCGAGGTAGTCGTCCTCATCGTCGAGCGTTCGGGTGGCCTCCAGGTACAGCGCGTCTGAGATGAGCGACATCTGCTCTGCGACGCGAAACAGCAACGGCCCCCTCGGACGCACACCGATCCCGATGTTGGGGTGACGACCGTTCAACTCCTCGAGAAGCGGCCCGATGATCCGGAGTTCGCGACGCGCGCCGAACCAGTCCTCGACACTGGGCAGCAGTGAGCCACTGGCCACCACCAGCATCGCGCAACCCAACAGCGTCGCCGCCGCACCAACCCCGACGAACCGGGTCTGGCCTGCCGCGCGCAGCAGGAAGAACGCGCTCGCCAGCACGATGAGCGCGATGCCGATGGTGAACAGGAGCAGGGCCCTGCCCCTGCGGGTCCGGTTGGAGTGGCGCGCCCCCGCCCACGCCACCAACGTCAAGGCAAGCAGCACGTAGAGCAACGGCAGCAGCCACGACAGCGAGGTGCCCCCGGAACCCAGGTTGCGCCGCAGATACTCCTCGGGTGCCATCTCGGGCTGCTGCGGCGTGATGAAGAAGGCCACCAGCGTCAGTCCGGCGATCACCGCCGCGACGACGTACTGACCGATCGCGATGCGCCGGATGGCGGCGGGACCGCGGCTGGACGACGCCGACGTGATCATCACGCAACTGCCTGCGGCGCAAGCGATCAGCGCGACTTGGCTGAACACCGTCGACACGTTCGGCCACCGCAGCAGGGTGTCGAGCAGGAGGGTCAGCGGCTGCCAGTTCAACGCCGCCACCAGACCGAGGCTGCCCAGCGCGAGAATCATCGCCGCGCTGACCAGAGATTGCTTGTTGACCAGTGCCCAGCCGATGCGTAGGCCGGTCGCCAATCCGAGAAGACCGGCGATCACCCAGACGATCAACCAAACGCCTCTCCGAGCCGCACCTGCACGATCGACGAGCGATCGGATGGCAGGCGGCCGAGTCGATAGATGAGCAGTGCGGCGAAGTCCTCCGCCTCCTGCTCGGCTTCCTCCCCGCTGGGACCCATGCAACCGGTCCGCTGGTTCAACATGTATCCGATGAGGTCCGAGCTTGCGAGTTCGGTTGTGTCACGGGCGGCTTCGACGACTGAGATGCCGTCGTGGCCCATGACCAGGTGGCCGAGCTCGTGGGCCAGCGTGCGATCGCCCGCGGGGAGACCCTTCTGGATCAGGAACACGTCGCGGTCGGTGTATTGACGCCACTGGCCACACACGCCTACCGGGAGATCGGCCATCTTGAGTTCGACGGGCCGGCCACGGTCTGCGGCCACGGCTTCGACGAGACGCGCAAGCGAGACCTCGCCGCGTCGCGGAGCGAGGTCGAGCACGTCGTTGACGGCGCGTGTGACGCGACGGCTAGCGGGCATACCAACCTCCCTCCTCTCGACGCGTCCACTATGACATCGTTGGTCCTTTTGGCGACCAACGATCGGGTCAACCCATGAAGCGCGCTGTGTTCCCGGTCCGCATTGTGCTGCCGGCCCTCGCTTGGCGATATCCGATCAATCCTCCTGCGCCGGTGAGGATTAGGATTCCCGTGAACCCTGGTACCGCGACGGCGGCAACCTCGCCGAATCCCGCTGCCCGCAGGTATTCCATGTAGCCCATTCGGTACGAAGGGGCAACGGACGCTTGATTGCTCGCGCTGAACGCAGGCGGATCCTGCTGCTTCTGCGCAGGCGGCGGCGGTGGCGCCGAGCTGCCGGCGCCCGGTTCCCCCGGTGGCGCAGGCGCGGCCGGGAAGGGGCGCGGAATGACTGCAGGACCGCCGGCCCCGATCACTCCCGCATTGCCGCTGCCGGCGCCGGCCGCCGGACCGCCGGGGAACACCACGACGGGGAGCGTGATCTGCGCGAAGGGCAGCTGGGAGGCCGCGGTGGCCAGGCCAGTGACGACGTTGTTGACCCCGGTGAGAACACCGTTGACGGCGTCGACGAGTGGGTCGAAGGAGAAGCCGTTGATCGGGGCGAACAGTCCGGTCGGAATGGTCGGGAGCTGCGGGATCGGCAGCTTCATCCCCGGGGGGACCGGGAACTGCCAGGTGACGGGAGCAGGAGCGCCGTCGCCGCTGCCGTTGGCCGCTGGCGGCGGGGCCCAGTTCCACAACGACCACGGCCATCCCGGGCCCGCAGCCTGTGTAGTGGTCGTCGACGTCGGCGTGCTGGTCTCCGACGCTTCGGTCTCAGTAGCGCCGGGGACCACGACCAGCGCCTGCGGCAGCTGCGAGGTGGGGACCGACGGGTCGATCGACACGTGCGTCGTCACGCCTGACGAAGGTTCGCTAGAAGAGGCGGAACCAGTTTGCGGAGCGGTCGATGATCCAGGCTCTGCGGGTTTGCTGGAGGAGGTCGCCGTGACCGTGGTCGGAGCCGTCTCGGTTGCGGACTCGCTCTCGTGCGCCGTCGCCGTCCCGGTAGTGCCACCAGCGGGGACACCGTTGCGGCCGTCGCCGATCTGCGAGCTGGGTTTCGACGGCCCACTCACGCCGCCGCTGGGCGCGGATCCGGGGGCAGATGCCCCCGACGTACCGGTTCCCGACGGTTCACCGGTCGCCGCGGGTGCGCTGTCGTGCTGCGATCCTCCGGTGTCCCCGGTTTTGCCGGAGTCGGGGTCGGCAAGCGCCAGCGATGCGCCGGTACCGGCCACGAGCAGGCCAGATGCCATTAGGCATGCTGCCGCGGCCAAGCGCATACGCGGAACCACTCGTCACCACCCCTCACGGCATAGCCGGTCGGCCTTCTGGATGTCCGTCAATTATCGCATAAACATATTGAACTGTTTGCTGGTGTGCCGAACGTTCCCAATCCGTAAGGGGCGAATCCCGGTCGCGGCCGGTCCGACGATAGGGTTGACCTCACCAAGCGCAGCCAGAATCGCGGGATCTCGACGGAATTGACTGGGAGGCAGCCGGGATGGGCGTGTTCAAGCGTCGTAAGAGCCGTTCAACCCGCCGGGCCGAAGCCCGTGCGATCAAGGCGAAGGCCAAGCTAGAGGCACGACTGGCCGCCAAGAACGAGGCTCGGAGGATCAAGGCCGATGGCCGACGCCAGACCTCAGCCGTCAAGGCGAGCCTGAAGGCCCAGCGGGAGAGCGACAAGTCCGCACTCAAGGTTGCTGAAGCACAACTCAAGGCAGCCAAGGAGGGGCGGCTGTTCTCGGCCTCCCGTATTCGCCGGATCATGACGGTGTCGCGGCTTCTTGCTCCCGTCGTGGTGCCGATCGTCTACCGCGCCTCCATCGCGGCACGGGGCATTCTCGACCAACGCAAGGCGGATCGACTCGGCGTTCCACTCAGCCAGCTCGGGCAGTTCTCGGGCGCGGGCGGCGGGCTCTCCGCACGGATCTCCGGCGCCGAGCAGACGCTTCGGCAGGTCGCCGAGTCGAAGCCGAAGGACGCCGAGACCAAGCAGTTCGTCACCGCCATCAACGACCGCTTGCGGGATCTCTCCGCGGCCGTGACCGCCGCCGAGAACATGCCGACCACGCGCCGCAAGGCGGCACACGCAGCCATCACCCAGCAGCTGGACGGCATCGACGCCGACCTGATGGCCCGCCTCGGCGTGGTCTAGCGACGTGCCCGCCGGTCGCGCGTCACCCGCGATCCCATTGCGGGGACTGGCTGCCGGCTCGTTGACGGCCACGCTGGCCACGACCGCCCACGCCGCTGCGGGCGGCGGAACTCCCTCCGGCGCAACGACTGCCCAGCTCGTCCTGCTGGCCGTCGCCATCGGAGCGCTCTCGGCGACGATCTCCGGCGCGGAGCAGTTCCGGGTGCAGCTCGCGCTGCTGGCGGCGGGGCAGGTCCTCGGCCACCTCCTGCTCGGGACCGTCGGCCACCACCACGGCATCGCCGCAGGACCGTCGTCGACGACGATGATCGCCGCCCACCTGGTCGCCGTCGCGTGTGGCGCCGCGCTGATCGCGGCAGCGGGCTACCTCTGTGCCGCGGTCTCTCGCGTGGTGCAGACCGCCGTTGCGCCGACGCCGGTCCCGATTGCGACCGCACCCCCCGCAGCACTCGCAGACGCGGATCAGCCGCTGAGATCCGCTCTCCTTCTCGCCACGTCGATATCGCATCGGGGGCCGCCGGTCGGCGCCGTTCGCTGACCGACCACCCCTATTACGACGACAAAGGAAACAACTCGAATGCGATCCATCCGCAGGGCGTTTTCGCGCGCCCTCACCACGACCGCCACCACCGGTGCAGCCATGTCCATCGCCCTGCTCGCCGGCACGGCGCCGGCCTGGGCCCACGTCCACGTCGATGCCGACGACGCCGCACCAGGCGGTTCCGCGATCTTGACGTTCCGGGTGCCCGGCGAATCCGAAACAGGCGCTCTGACAACACAGTTCAGCGTCGCTCTACCGAAGGTGGCATCGGCGCGCGCCGAGGTCATGCCCGGCTGGACGAGCCGCCTGGACCGGGATGCCGCCGCGGGCACCGTGAGTTCGGTGACCTGGACGGCCGCGCCGTCGGTCGGCATCTCGTCGGACCAGTTCGCCTTGTTCCGGGTCTCGGTAACGCTGCCGAATCAGCCCTCGGTCACGTTCCCCGCGACACAGACCTACTCGGACGGAAAGGTGGTCCGTTGGGATCAGCCGCCCCTTCCCGGTGGCGGCGAGCCGGAGTACCCGGTGCCGGAGCTCGCGTTGACGGGAACGCCGGAACCCGAGCACGAGATGGCGCCGTCACCCACTCCGACGGTCGCAGCATCTGCCGAGCAGCCCGTCGCCGAGACTCCGAAGACTGGCGACGACACGGCCCGCTGGCTGGCGGGTGGCGCGTTGATCGTCGCCGCGGTGGCCGTCGTGCTCGCCGTGATCGGACGGCGTCGTACGTGATCAGGAAGATCACGGGGGCGGCGTTCGTCGTCGCTTTGATGGCCGTGCTTGCGCTCATCGGCGCCGGGGCGGCCTCGGCGCATGCGACCAGGATCTCCGCCGATCCCGCACCGGATTCCGCACTCGACAAAGGACCCGATCGTGTCAGCGGCACGTTCAACGAGCAGCTGCAGACCAGCTTCGCGGCGATGACGGTGGTGGGCCCCGACGGCAATCTGTGGTCCACCGGGCCCACCGAGATCAAGGGCGCCGTGGCCAGCGTTGGGCTGCGGCCGCTCGGACCCGTCGGTACCTACACGGTGAACTACCGGGTCACCTCCGCCGACGGTCACGTGGTGTCGGGGTCGTGGTCGTTCCGGCTGACGACGGCAGGGTCGGGCACGCCGGGTCCGCCGGTCGGGGCGAGTGGTCCGGTGGATGAGGGTGTGCCGGTCTGGCCGTTCATCGTCGCGGCCGCCGCGATCGTGGGTGCCGGCGTGTGGTGGGCGGTACGACGACGGGCGTGACGCGGCTACGGATCGTGGCCGCGGGCGTCGCCGTCATCGTCGCATCGGCGGTGGCGGCGTGGGCTCTGGCGTCGCCGCAGAACTCGTTGAGTGCCACGCTGATTCGGGCGGTCGCCGACTGCTCGGCGGTGGTCACGCTCGGCCTCGCAGTGGTCCCGATGTTCGACGCGGACCGGTACCGACGCGAGGTCGCCGAGCGCGCCGCCGGACCGCTGATCGTCGCGTCGGCCGTGTGGGCGGTGGCCGAGATCGTTCGGATCGTGATCGACGCCGCGCAGGCGGCGGGGACGTCGCCGGTGCGCGTTGGCGTGCGCACGACGGTCGACTTCGCGGTGGACACCGCGGCGGGGCGGTCCGGGCTGATGTGCGCGGTGGCCGCCGTCGTCGTCGGTGTCGCAGCCGTCGTGGCGACGCGCGGGCAGTGGAGACCGGCGATCGGTGTCGTGATGGCAGGCGGCGCGGCGGTCGGGATGACCGGACGCAGCCTGGTCGGTCACCTCGCCGAGAGCCCTGCCGGCGGACTTGCGGTGACCGTGCACGCGCTGGCCGCGGCGGTGTGGTGCGGGGCGTTGGCCGCCCTGGTCCTGGTGGTCGAGCATCGTGGGCAGTGGGCAAGGGTGTTGCCGCGGTTCTCGCAGGTCTCGCTCGTGTGCGTGGTGACGCTGGTGGTGTGCGGCGTCGCGGCGACGGCGCTGAGGCTGCACTCTCCCGCCGAGTTCGTCACGACGGGGTACGGCCGGCTGCTGTTGGCCAAGATCGCGCTGACTGGGGCGTTGACGGTCCTGGCCTGGCGTAATCGCAGCTGGTGGCTGCCCGCGGCTCGGTCCCACCGCGCCAGCGCCGACGTCTCGCGGCTGCGGTCGCGGATCGAGTTGGCGGGAATGGCCGTGGCACTGACGTTGGCCGCGGCGCTGGCGGTCACGGGCTAGCGCCCAAAACTCAACTGGCATGATGGCGGGGACGAGAACTGCAAAGGAGCAGCCAGATGGCAGACCAGCAGGGTCGACCGGACGACGAGGCAGGCGAACAGCCGTCGACACCGGATCCGACTCCGCCGCCGGCGGCAGAAAAGGCAGCCGCCGCCAAGAAGGCGGCGAAGAAGGCACCGGCCAAGGTGGCGAAGAAGGCCCCGGCCAAGGCCGCCAAGAAGGCTGCTCCGGCGAAGGCTGCCCCTGCGAAGAAGGCGCCCGCCAAGAAGGCCCCGCCCGCCCCGCCGCCGCCGCAGGCCGCAACTCCGCCACCCGCGCCCGCAGTGGCACCCGCGGCCCCCGAGACCAACGGCTCACGTCCGGCCAGCAGCCCCGCCAAGGAGACTGCCGCACAAGCGAAGTCGACCGTGGCCGCCGCGGCCCTCCCCGTCACCGCTCCAGGACCCGAACCCTCGCGGCTACCCGTGGCCGCGGCCATCGCGGCGGGCATCCTGGCGATCCTCGTCGTCCTGCTGGTGCGACGCGGTTCTGAAGAAGACTGACGAAGTCGACTTGACCCTGACGCGACGTCAGGGGCCATAGTCGGCGCCGTGGACGTGAACACCGTCGGCTTCGTCGCCGAACTGACCGGAGTCTCGGTCCGCACTCTGCACCACTACGACCACGTCGGTCTGGTGGTGCCCAGCGTGCGGACGGCGGCGGGCTACCGCGCATACACCGACACCGATGTCGAGCGATTGCATCTGGTGGGGGTGTACCGCGCGGTGGGCCTGCGCCTCGATGAGATCCGCACGCTGCTCGACGACCCGGACGTCGACGTTTCCGCCCACTCACGTCGAGGAGCAGGTCGAGATCTTCGGCACGGACGCGTTCGGTGGCGAGTACGCCGAGGAGGCCGAACGCCGCTGGGGCGACACCGACGCGTGGAAACAGTCCCAGCAGCGGGCGGCGCAGATGTCCAAGCAGGACTGGATCGACGTCAAGGCCGAAGGTGACGGTCTTCTGGCGGCATTGGCGCAGGCCAAGCGGGACGGCGTCCAACCAGGCACGCCCGCGGCCGAGGAGCTGGTGGCGCGGCATCGCGCGCAGATCGAACCCTTCTACGACTTCGGCGGTGACATGCACCGCAACTTGGTCGAGATGTACGTGGCCGACGAGCGGTTCACCAAGTATTACGACGACGTCGAACCGGGGCTCGCTACGTTCGTCCGCGACATCGTGGTGGTTAGCATCGAGGCGTGACAATCGAACCGCGCGCGACCGCCGATCTCGTCGACGACATCTATCCCGACGTCCGCAGCTGCGATCTGCAATTGCAGAACTACGGGGCCACGACGATGTTCGCCGGACCGATCACCACGGTGCGCTGCTTCCAGGACAACGCCCTGTTGAAGTCGATCCTCGGCGAGCCGGGCAACGGCGGCGTGCTGGTGATCGACGGCGACGGGTCGCTGCACACCGCGCTGGTCGGCGACATCATCGCCGGGCTTGCCGCGGACAGCGGCTGGGCCGGACTGATCGTCAACGGTGCGGTGCGGGACGCGTCGACGCTGCGCACCATCGGCATCGGGATCAAGGCGCTTGGCACCAACCCGCGCAAGGGCACCAAAACCGGCGAAGGTGACCGCGACGTTGCGGTCACCTTCGGCGGTGTGACGTTCGTTCCCGGCGAGATCGCGTACTGCGACGAGGACGGCATCGTGGTCGTCAGCGCGTAGCCCCCCTCCCGCGAGCAGACGTAAAAGTGCCCGAAACTCGATAGTTTCGGGCACTTTTACGTCTTGTCGCGAAGGGTTTAAACCTTCAGGGCTGCACGGTGTTTGGTGAAGTGCAGCGCCTCGTCGTCGACCTTGCCCTGACGGATCATCCGGATGTCGAGGAAGTAGTTCTGCTTGAGCTTCCACGGCGCCTTCGCGCCGGCCTTCGGCAGGCTGTCGAGCGCCCGGAGCACGTAGCCCGGCGTGAAGTCCATCAGAGGCCGTTCCTCGACGGAGTTGCCGGGATGCTCGGGCACCACGGTGTCGAAACCGTTGGCGTCCATGTAGTTCAGGATGCGACACACGTACTCGGAGACCAGATCGGCCTTCAGCGTCCACGAGGCGTTGGTGTAGCCGATGGTGAACGCCATGTTCGGCATGCCCGACAGCATCATGCCCTTGTAGGACATCGACTTCGTCAGGTCGACGGGCTCGCCGTTGCGGCGGATCTGCGCCCCACCGAACAGTCGGAGGTTGAGACCCGTTGCGGTGACGATGATGTCGGCTTCGAGGACCTCCCCGGAGCTGAGCTTGATGCCCTCGGGGACGAAGGTGTCGATGGTGTCGGTGACGACGTCGGCGTTGCCCTTGCGGATGGTCTTGAAGAGGTCGCCGTTCGGCGCGAGGCAGAGGCGCTCGTCCCACGGGTTGTAGCGCGGGCCGAAGTGCTTCTCGACGTCGTAGCCCTCGGGTAGACGTCGCTGGGCCATGGTCAGCAGGGTCTTGCGCATGTACTTCGGGAACTTGCGGGCCAGCTGGTATTGCGCGGTGGCGAAGGCGATGGCCTTCCACCGGTTGACCACGTGTGCGGCCTTCTCGGGCAACACCTTGTTGACCTGCTGGGCGATGGGGTCGACGTCGGGCAGCGAGCCGATGTAGGACGGCGAGCGCTGCAGCATCGTGACGTGGCCGGCACCGCTGTTGACGAGGGCAGGGATCAAGGTGATCGCCGTGGCGCCACTGCCGATGACGACGACCTTCTTGCCTGCGTAGTCGAGGTCCTCTGGCCAGTGCTGCGGATGCACGATGGTGCCTGCGAAGTCGTCGGAGCCCGGGAACGTTGGCGTGTAGCCCTGGTCGTAGTTGTAGTAGCCGGTGGTGGCGAACAGGAACGACGCCGTCAGCGTCTTCTCCTCGGCGCCGGTGTTGACCGTGACCGTCCAGCGGTTGTCGGCGTCCGACCACTCCGCGGCGGTGACCTGGTGGTTGTACCGGATGTTCTTGTCGATGCCGTTCTCGGCGGCGGCTTCCTTGATGTAGTTCAGGATCGACGGCCCGTCGGCAATGGCCTTGGCCGACGTCCACGGCTTGAACCGGAACCCGAGCGTGAACATGTCCGAGTCCGAGCGAATGCCCGGGTACTTGAACAGATCCCAGGTGCCGCCCATGCCCTCGCGACGCTCGAGGATGGCGTAGGTCTTGGACGGGGAGCGGTCCTGCAGATGCCATGCGGCACTGATGCCGGAGATGCCGGCGCCGACGATCAGAACGTCGAGATGTTCACTCATGGCGACACGCTATCAACACCGTGTTGAATAGGTCAACAGTATGTTGAAAAATTCGACATGCAGTAAAGTAACTACCGTGACCGCCACCAGCCCACCGCGATCCGGCCGCGGTCGTCGCTCGAAGCGACCGTCCGGCGACGAGCGCGAGGCCGCCATCCTCGCGACCGCGGAGCGGCTGTTGGAGGACAAGAAGTTCGCCGACATCTCCGTCGACGATCTGGCCAAGGGCGCGGGCCTGTCCCGGCCGACGTTCTACTTCTACTTTCCGTCCAAGGAAGCAGTGTTACTTTCCCTGCTCGAACCACTGATTGCACAGGCGGACAAGGGTTTCGACGGAGCCATCGAGTCGCTTCCCGCAGACCCGCGCCGGGCGTTCCGCGAAGGCATCCGCATCTTCTTCACCGCGTTCGGCTCCCACAGCGTGGTGGCCCGCGCGGGTACCGAGGCCCTGGCCACCAGCCCCGACATCCGGACGATGTGGTCGGAGTTCATGCAGAAGTGGATCAACCAGACCGCGGCATTGATCGAGTACGAGCGAGGACGCGGTGCGGCGCCCGAGAACATCGGGGCACTCGACCTGGCGACGTCACTGAACCAGATGAACGAGCGCGCGATGACCGCGACCCTGATAGCCGAGCACGGCGCGGTCGCCCAGGACCGGCTCGTCGACACGCTCGCACACATCTGGCTGACCAGCATTTACGGCGCGTCCCAGTAACCCGTCGGACGACGCGCACGCGAGGAGCATGTCAGGGCCCTGTGCGAACATATGTTCGTGTCCGGGGCGACCATTCTGCACGCGGACCTCGACTCGTTCTACGCATCGGTCGAGCAGCGCGATGACCCGTCGCTGCGCAACCGGCCGGTGATCGTCGGCGGTGGCGTGGTCCTCGCCGCCAGCTATGAGGCCAAGGCCTACGGCGTGCGTACGGCGATGAACGGCCGCCAGGCACGGCAACTGTGCCCGCACGCGCTGGTCGTGCCGCCGCGGATGTCGGCCTATTCGGCGGCCAGTGCCGCGGTGTTCGAGGTCTTCCGTGACACCACTCCCCTCGTCGAGCCGCTATCGGTCGACGAGGCCTTCCTCGAGGTGGGCGGGTTGGCCAGGGTCTCGGGCACCCCCGTGCAGATCGGGGCGAAACTCCGGTCGGACGTCCGCGATCGCGTGGGCCTGCCCATCACCGTCGGCATCGCGCGCACCAAGTTCCTGGCGAAGGTCGCCAGCCAGGAGGCCAAGCCCGACGGTCTTCTGCTGGTGCCGCCGGATCGCGAGTTGGCCTTCCTTCATCCGCTGCCCATCCGCAGGTTGTGGGGCGTCGGCGCGAAGACCGCCGAGAAGCTGCACGCCCACGGCATCTACACCGTCGCCGACGTCGCCGAACTCAGCGAGGCCATGCTGGACTCGCTGGTGGGCGGCGGCATGGGCCACCAGCTGTTTGCGCTGTCGCACAACGTCGACCGACGCCGCGTGGTGACGGGCGTGCGACGCCGCTCGGTCGGCGCGCAGCGGGCGCTCGGCCGGGCCGGAAACACCATGTCGGACAGTGAGATCGACGCCGTGGTGATCAACCTCGTCGACCGCATCACCCGCCGGATGCGCAAGTCGGACCGCACCGGGCGGACCGTCGTGCTGCGCCTGCGGTTCGATGACTTCAGCCGAGTGACGCGCTCGCACACCATGGCTCGCGCGACGGCGTCGACCGACGCCATCCTCGCCGCGGCGCGGGAGCTGGTGGCCGCCGCGGCCCCGTTGATCGCCGAGCGCGGCCTGACGCTGGTGGGATTCGCGGTGTCCAACATCGACCGCGAGGGCGCCCAGCAGCTGGAACTGCCGTTCACGGCGGCGAACGACGTAGTGGCCCTGGACGCCGCCATGGACGAGGTGCGGCAGCGCTTCGGCAACGCGGCGGTCATGCGCGGTGTCTTGGTCGGCCGCGATCCTGGGCTGGAGATGCCGATGCTGCCGGACTGACTGACCGGCGTTGGCGGTCGATGAGCCGTAGTCGTTCAACACAATTGCCGCCCGGTACAAGCAAGGAGCGCTGTTAGGCTTTTTTTGACGGCGTGCGAGGGGGGCCATGGGTTTACTCGATGAAGTGGGAAAGGTGCTCGACACGGTCGAGTCCGCCACCCCGATCGACCTCGTCACCGGCATCAAGGGTGCCGTCACGGACGTGCCCAATCTGGTTGGTGACGTCGCTCAGGGCAACTTCGGACAGGCGTTCGTCGACGGCCGCAAGGTCCTCGGTGACGGCAAGGACATCGCGATGGGGTTGAGCAGCCTCGGCGCGAACCTAGGCCCCGTCCCAAGCTTTCTCGAGAACAACACGGCAACCAAGCTCACCGAATCCAAGGTGCTGGCTGCTGCCCAGCTCTTGATCGAAGGCATGAAGAAGACGACGGGCTCTGGAGCTCCATGCACCGGCGAGGAGTTCCAAGATTCGAGCAAGCGCCTGGCCGACGTCGTTGAGACCCTCATCCACGCTGAGGTCCACGAGGATCGGTGGGATGGCACGGCTTCGCAGGTTTACAACGCCACGAACGCATCGCACCGACGGCTCGCGTCGGATGTGCAGGCTGCGGACGCCGAGATCGCCGGCCACCTCGATACCGAGGCCGGGCAGGTCACCCGCACCCGAAACACGCTCGACGAATCGTCGGACAATCTCACCAAGTACGACTTGGCGACGATGTGGATGAATGCGACGCCGCCCACCCGCGCTCTCAAGTTCGCGCTCGACTGCACCGCCGCGGCGGGAGCATTGGACGTGTCCGGCGTGACGATGGGGGTTCTGGTCAAGAATTCTCTCGAGAACGCGGCACGCATAAAGAAGGCGGCAATGCTCTACGGGGACGCTGCGAAAGACACGTCGGGCAATCCCTTGGACCCCTGCGGTGCCGGCGAGGTCTTCTCAGTACCCGACCCGCAGCATCAACTTCCCCGTCCCAATGATGCGACCCCGCTACCGCCGCTGGGCGAAGACAATCAGCCGAAGCGTTCGTTGCCCGACATGCCGTACACCGTGCCCGATCCCGAGGAGCCGACGGTGCAAGCACCCGCTACCCCATACGGGGCGCCGCCACCGGCCGCTCCCCGCTGACGAAACGGAAAACTCGTGTCCACTGATCAAGAGATGAACCTGAAGGTCCTTACCGACCACATTCTGAACCTGGCGGCGCGACATCAACAAGCGGTCAATCAGATCACCGGCGCGAACCGGTCGATCGTTGATCCGGCGCGCAATGTGCAAGACACGCATGGAATGGTCTGCGAGGCAACCCATCTTGCCGTGTCCGCGGCGGAGGAAGCACGCCGGGCGGCTGGCGGTGCACTCTTCAAGGTGTCGACGGCACTAGGCGAGAAACTCACTGCTGCCGCTGCGCGGTACGACCATACCGACGCCGGCGCAGCCAATGACATCAACGCATGCGAGGCCTGAGTGAATGACACCTGGTCCGACGATGCGTGGGATGGCGACGAGGACGACGACGGCCCCGACGAGTCGATGCTGGGCGCGCTCGATTTCTCCCTACTACCGGCCGCCGACTACGTAGACGTCGGCCTGGACGCGACAGCGCCGGACGAGGAGGACGAAGGGCCACAAACGATCTTCTTCACGGTGACGAACCCACCGGGCACGGTGTCGGCGACCGCACTGATGGATGGCCGGCCCATCCAGGTCACGCTGTCGCCACAAGTGTGCAAGATGACTGAAAGCGAACTGGCCGAAGAGATTTCACTGATAGCCCAGCTGGCCAGCCAGAACGCCTGCGCCGGTCAACACCTGCTCGTCTCGGCGATGATGCAGCAGCTGGGGGACGATCCCGTGAGCGTGCGTAGCTTCGTGGAGTATGAGCTGGGACTTCCCTCCGCCGAGACGGCGCTCGCCGAGAAGGCGCAGATCTTCGCCACTCGGTATGCGCACGAGGACTGACCCCCAGTGATCGAACAAGCGCAGCGCAGGCGGCGACGTCGCTGGCCCCTCATCGTCGGCGCGCTAGTCGTTGTCGTAGTCGTCGCGATAACCGGTGCCGTCGGATGGTGGTTCACCAGTGGTGCCGAGTACTGGGCACGCTCTCGCTGGCAGCCACCGAAGGAAGCCCTTCTGTCGTCCATGCGGGTACACCCCGTTCCAGGGTGGAAGGCGGACATCAGCGACTTAGGGCTACCACCTGGGTCCAAATTCACCACGGCGGACACCCCCTGGCGACCTGGCCCCATCATCAAAACCTCGGACGATCGCGCCCTGCTCTTGGCCACGAGCCCAGGGGCAGCCGCACCGCAGTGGTGGCTGACGGGCGTCGATGTCCGCGACGGGCGCACGCTGTTTCGGCCGGTAGCGCTGAATGCCACGGTGGCCGCACCGGCGTGTTTCGTCAACGGAGCAGCAGTGGTTTGCATTGCCGACGACTATCACACCGCCACTGCGTGGGTCATCGACGGACAGAGCGGCGAACTGACATACAACGGGCCGACGAACGTCCACGTCGTTACCGACAAGCTCAGGGCCGCGCAGTTCGGCAACTACTTGGTCGCCGCAACGAAGGGCGACGGCCTCTACGGTGTGGGACCCCACGGTGAGACCACGTGGTTCGTACCCGGCGCAGGCGTCGTCTCGCACCACATCGGTGACGTCGGGTTCGAAGGGGGAGGCAGGGAGGGCTTGGTAACCATGTTCTCGCTCCAGGACGGCCGGATTCTCACACCCGAGTTCCCCAAAGGTGCCGATATGCGGTCGTCGGGTGACTTCGACGGTGGCTTCGCAGCCGAGTTCAGCGAGCACCAAGGTTCGTCGTTCATTCAATTCTTCGATGCCGTAGGCAGACTCACGAACACGGAGCGTATCGACGGTCGCCGCGTCGGTGGCACGACAGGAAACGTCACGGCGATCGTGCAGGAGGACGGCTTCGGGATCTACGGTCCCACGGGTGACAAACTGCTCAACCCCTCCGGCGACCAGCCATACGGAATGCAGCTCATCGGCACCACGCTTTGGGTCGGTGATTCCAGCGATGCCAACGCAGCACACTTCCAGCCCTACGATCTTCGGACCGGCGACATAGGCAAGCCGTGTGCATTCGACCTGATCAACGGCTATCTCGGCACCGACGGTTCGGTGTTCGTGCGCTCGTCGTGGAACAAGAAGTCCGATGACCTCGCTCAGGCCTACGACCTCACCACATGTGACAAGGTCTGGTCGATCCCGAGAGTCGTGGGATCCTCGGGCGAAGTGACCAGGATCGGCGACACCCTCATCCAATTATCCGACGACGGAACAGAATTGATGTCCCTGGTGCCGCCGAGTTAGGTTTGGCCGGCTAGAAGAATTGTCCCGCAACGAATCCGGCGAGCAACACCGCGAAGCCTCCGACCTCGCCGATGATCAGCCCGATCATGCCCACGGTCAACGTGCGGGTGGGGTGCTCGAACTGATTCGTGGTGTCGCGCCGGATGCCGTGCACGATGTATTCGAAGATCGCGGCCACGAAGAAGAACACCAGCACCATGGCCGCAGTGAGATTGACCCACGTGGGCCAGGCGCTGAGCTCGACGAAGACCGCCACCAGCAGGGCCGCGAACGAATAGAGCAGCGCGGCCCGATGAGCGATGTCGACATACGGGTGGGCCAGATGATTCTCCGAGGTGGCCATCTGGCGGTACTTCCAGATGCCCAACACCAGGGCCAGCAGGAAGATCAAACCTGCCGCGAAAATGGTTGCGATGGTGTCGATCCCGAGGGCGGTCACGGGCGGCCGCCGGTCCACTCGAGGAGTCGTTCGACGGGCCAGGTCGTGATGATCCTGTCGACGGGCACGTCGTTGTCGAGCGCGCGTTGGGCGCCGTAGCCGAGGAAGTCCAGCTGCCCTGGCGCGTGTGCGTCGGTGTCGATGGAGAAGTCACAGCCGATCTCGAGCGCGAGTGTCAGCAGCCGGGTCGGCGGGTCACGGCGTTCGGGTCGGGAGTTGATCTCGACCGCGGTGCCGTGATCGCGGCATGCGGTGAACACCTTTTCGGCGTCGAACTTCGACTCGGGACGCGTGCCACGGTTGCCCTCCACGAGCCGGCCCGTGCAATGTCCAAGCACGTCGGCGTAACCCTCGGACACCGCCCGCACCATGCGGCGGGTCATCGACGCGGCGTCCATCGCGAGCTTCGAGTGCACGCTCGCCACCACGACGTCGAGACGTTCCAGCAGTTCCGGCTCCTGGTCGAGGCTGCCGTCGTCGAGGATGTCGACCTCGATGCCGGTGAGAATGCGCATCGGCGCGAACCGTTCGCGCAGCTCGTCGATCACGTCGAGCTGCTTCCGAAGCCGCTCCGGGGACAGGCCGTTGGCCACGGTCAACCGCGGCGAGTGGTCGGTCAGGGCACAGTACTCGTGACCGAGCGACTTGGCGGTGGCCATCATCTCCGTGATCGGCGCCGATCCGTCCGACCAGTTGGAGTGCAGGTGCAGATCACCCCTCAGTGCGGCACGGATCTCTCCACCACCCAGATCTGCTGCTGCTGAGCGCAATTCGACGAGCGTATCGGGCTCCCGACCCGACCACGCCTGAGCGATGACCTTCGCGGTCTTCGGCCCGATCCCCGGCAGCGTCTGCCAGCTATTGGCCTTGCCGTGCTTCTCGCGCTGGGCGTCGTCGAGCCTCTCGACGGTGTCCGCGGCGTTCCGATAGGCCATGACGCGGCGCGAGTCCTCGCGAGCCCGGTCCTTGAAGTAGGCGATCTCGCGCAGCGCTGCGACGGGGTCCATGCCTTCCAGTGTGCGGGTTAGGCCCGCCATCCGGGGTCACGTCCGCTCAGCGCGATCGCGCGGTCGAAGGCCGGCGCATCGTTGGAGATCGCGACGGCGGGTCCGAACAACCCCTCCACCGGCCCCTCCGCGGCGAAGGATGCGATGTGCGCCAGCACGGCGTCCGCGACGTCGTCGTCGACCTCGTACGGCTGCCCGGTGGATCGCGCGACGTCCCAGCCGTGCACGACGACCTCGGTCAGCCCGACCATCGCGCACACCTCGCTCGGAAGGTCCACGCCGCCAACGCGCGTCATGCCCTCCCACGCCTCTGGCGCACGCCAGGCGTCGGCGAGCCCGGCCAAGTTGGCTGGGTATGCGCGGCGCCAGTCGTCGTCCAATTGGTAGCCGTTCTCTCCCGGCGGAGTATCGGTGAGCTCACCGAGGTCCTTGCGCGCGGCCGCGGCAAACGCCACACCGAGCCCGCCAAGGTGGGCGACCAGCTCCCGCAGCGATAGCTTCTCGCACGGGGTCCTGGCGTCGAGTGCGTCGTCGTTCACCGCAGCCAGGACGGCGGTCGCATTCCTACAAGCCGAGGTCATGTCGATCATGCCGATTACGACTGGGGTCACGGGCGAAACTCATCGGGAGCGCCGTACAGGTTGCGGGTCTAGGCTTGGTTGAGTGCGATTCGCCTTCAAAACCTCACCACAAAACACCACCTGGGCCGAGATGCTGCCGGTCTGGCAGACCGCAGACGACATCGACGTCTTCGAGTCCGGCTGGACGTTCGACCACTTCTATCCGATCTTCTCCGACCCCACCGGTCCGTGCCTGGAGGGCTGGGTAACCCTGACCGCGCTGGCCCAGGCCACGAAGCGCCTGCGCGTTGGCGTGCTGGTCACCGGAATTCACTACCGGCATCCGGCCGTCCTGGCCAACATGGCCGCCGCACTCGACGTCATCTCCAACGGTCGCCTCGAGCTCGGCATCGGCGCAGGCTGGAACGAGGAGGAATCGGGCGCCTACGGCATCGAGCTCGGCTCGATCAAGGAGCGCTTCGACCGCTTCGAGGAGGCCTGCGAGGTCCTGACCAGCCTGCTCACCAACGAGACCACGACGTTCGACGGCAAGTACTACCAGCTCAAGGACGCCCGCAACGAGCCGAAGGGGCCGCAGCAGCCGCACCCACCGATCTGCATCGGTGGCAGCGGCGAGAAGCGCACCCTGCCGCTGACCGCCAAGTACGCCGACCACTGGAACTTCGTCGGTGGCACGCCGGAGGAGTTCGCGCACAAGCGCGACGTCCTGCATGCGCGGTGCGCGGACATCGGCCGCGATCCGAAGGAGATCACCCTCTCTTCGCACGTCCGGCTCAGCGAGGACCACGACTACGCAAAGGTGGTCGACGAGGCCGCCGCGCTTGGCAAGGAGGGGCTGGATCTCGCGATCATCTACCTGCCGCCGCCCTTGACCCCGGCCGTGCTCGAGCCGCTGGCCGAGGCGATTCGCGACTCGGGCCTGACCACGTAGGGCCTCAGGCATCTCCCACGTCGACCACGTGGACCCGGACACCTGCCGCGGCGATCGTGTCCAACTGATGGGGGTCGGCAGTGGAGTCGGTCACCAGATGATCGATGTCGCTCAGCGCGACCATCTTCGCGAAGGTGACCTTGCCGATCTTGGAACCGTCGACTGCGACGACGACACGTTGTGCGTTGGCGGCCATGGCAATTGACGTGCGGGCCTCGGCCTCGTCGAAGGTGGTCGCCCCGATCTCTGCGGACATCCCGTCGGCACCGAGGATCGCGGTGCCGACGGTGATGACCTGAAACGCGTGCTCGGACATCGGGCCAACTGCCTCAAGGGAATTCGCCCGCACCAGGCCCCCGGTCATGATCACCTTCATGTGCGCGTCGACGGCGCAGTCGGCGGCAATCGTGAGCGAGTTCGTCACGATCGTCATGGTCGGCCGGCCCTTGAGGGCTCTGGCCACCTCGCCGGTCGTGACGCCTCCGGTGAGCGCAACCGCTTGGGGTCCTGGCGGCACCAAAGCTGCTGCGTGCTGGGCGATCCGGCGTTTGATGGCGATCATCCGGTGATCGCGTAGCCGCACGGGGATCTCGCTGCCGCTCGGGTCCAGGGCCCTGGCGCCGCCGTGGGTCCGCACCAGCAGCCCTTGATCTTCGAGCTCGCTGAGATCGCGACGCAGGGTCGCCGCTGACACTCGCAGTTCGCCCTGCAGCACGGCAGAGGCGACCTCACCGCGGTCGCGCAGCAGGGCGAGAACCTCGCGCATGCGGTCGGTGCGCTTGATCGACATCGCTGACGGCTCCTTCGGGCGATAAGGGAAACAGTCAGTTTTCCTGAGCGTTTCGCCGATTGCCATTGCGCGCTTTGAGCGATCTTCTCATGATCGACGCATGCTCCACACGCCAAGGCCGCAGCACGAGGTGGCACCGTGACCCTCGCCGCCACCGCCGATCTCGTCGCGTCGGCAGCCGAGACGGGCACCGCCGTCCTCGCGTTCAACGTGATCACCCTCGAGCACGCCGAGGGCATTGCCGACGGGGCCGAGCGGGCCCGCGTCGCCGCGGTGTTGCAGCTCAGCGAGAACACGATCCGGTTCCACGGCGGACGAATCGCGCCGCTGCTCGCGGCCTGCGCGCAGATTGCCACCCACTCCTCGGTCCCGTTGTCGATCCACCTCGACCACTTCCAGGACGTCGCGCTGATCAACGACGCCATCGAGATCGCCGCAAACCTCGGGGCCTCCTCGATCATGATCGACGCCGCTCACCTGCCCTACCGCGACAACGTCGAGCGGACCCGCACGTTGAGCGAGCGCGCGCATGCCGCCGGCCTGTGGGTGGAGGCCGAACTCGGCGAGGTCGGCGGCAAGGACGGCCAGCACAAGGACGCGCACGCACCCGGTGCCCGCACGGATCCTGCCGAGGCGGCAGCCTTCGCCGCCGAGACCGCCGTCGACGGACTGGCCGTTGCGGTGGGCAGCTCGCACGCGATGACCACCCGCGACGCGACGCTCGACATCGAGTTGATCGACGCGATCGCCTCGGCCGTCGGTGGTGGGACGCGCGTGCCCCTGGTGCTGCACGGTTCCTCGGGTGTGCCCGACGACCAACTCCGCCTCGCCATTCGCGCAGGCATCCGCAAGGTCAACGTCGGGACCGCGCTCAACGTCGCCTACACGGGCGCGATCCGGCAGGCGCTCACCCCCGTCGCAACCGACCCGCGTGCGTTCCTCACGGCGGGCCGCGACGCGATCAGCGACGCCGTTGCCCAGCTGTGTCTGGCCGTCGCCGGGGAGCGTGTCGCGCGATGAACGTTGCACTACGAACGAATCTGCTCGCCGAGACGATCCGTCGGCACAAGGCCGGCGACGCCGTCGGCATCTACTCGGTGTGCTCGGCCCACCCGACCGTCGTGCAGGCGGCCATCGAGCAGGCCGATGCCGACGGAAGCTACGTCCTGATCGAGGCCACCTCCAACCAGGTCGACCAGTTCGGCGGCTACACCGGCCTGCGCCCTGCCGGATTCCGTGACCTGGTTCTCGGAATCGCCGACCAGTCGGGCCTCGCACGCGAGCGCGTCGTCCTCGGTGGTGATCACCTCGGCCCCAACCGCTGGCAGCACGAATCTGCCAGCGCCGCAATGGAAAAGGCCGACGTGCTAGTCGCCAGCTACGTCGAGGCCGGCTACTCGAAGATCCACCTGGACTGCAGCATGTCGTGCGCCGACGATCCCGCGGCACTTCCCGACGAGACGGTGGCAAGCCGCACCGCCCGGCTGTTGCGGGTCGCCGAAGACGCCGCGCACCGCGCCGGGATCGACGCCCCGGTGTACGTCATCGGCACGGAGGTGCCCGTCCCCGGTGGAGCGCACGAGACGCTGCACCAGCTCACCCCGACACCGGCCGACCGCGCACGGCGCACCATCGCTGCGCACCGTGCAGCCTTCGACGAACTCGACCTCGGCCACGTGTGGCCTCGCATCGTCGCGCTGGTGGTGCAGCC
This sequence comes from Mycolicibacterium sp. P9-64, assembly GCF_008329605.1. GTDB lineage: Bacteria > Actinomycetota > Actinomycetes > Mycobacteriales > Mycobacteriaceae > Mycobacterium. Next base: position 280,653 of record NZ_NPKO01000002.1, on the reverse strand, counting down.
CGGCGTCGAGTTCGACCACCAGGCCGTCTTCGACTATCGGCGCGACGCCACCGCCGAGCTGCGCCGCGTCCTCGACACCGAGGACAACTTGGTGTTCGAGGCGCATTCCACCGACTACCAGCGCCCGGCGCAACTTCGTGAGTTGGTTGAGGACCACTGGGCGATCTTGAAGGTCGGTCCCGCACTGACATTCGCGATGCGGGAGGCACTGTTCGCGCTCGCGCACATCGAGTCGGAGCTCGTCGCGGAGCCGTCACGGTCGAACCTGATCGAGGTCATCGAGCGCCGCATGCTGGACGATCCCACGTACTGGCAGGGCTACTACTCGGATGGGGATCGCACTGCCCGCCGGTACAGCTACAGCGACCGGTTGAGGTACTACTGGGCCGTCGACGAGATCGAGGCTGCGCGCCAGACACTGCTGGCCAACCTCGACCGCACGGGCATACCGTTGCCCTTGATCAGCCAGTTCCTGCCCGTCCAGTACGACCGGATACGCACCGGCAGGCTCGAATCCACCGCGCAGGCACTGGTCATCGACCGGGTACGCGACGCCCTGCGCCCCTACGCCCGCGCATGCGGCACTACTGGAGAGGTCGATGATTAACACCCCCATTCCCGCCCAAGAAGACGGCGGCGCAACGATTCTCGAGATCGGGCAACAGCCCGACGCGTGGCGGGAGGTCGCGGCCCGCCCCGATGAGCGCGCCGCGGAGTTCCTGCGCGACGTTGCGAGTCGCCCCGATCTCCGGGTGATCCTGACCGGAGCAGGCAGCTCGGCGTTCGCCGGGGAGATCGCCGCCCCCGCCCTTCGCAGACACCTCAACCGTCGTGTCGACGCCGTCGCGACCACGGACATCGTGGCCAGCCCGCTCGACCACCTGGAGCGCCACACCCCGACACTGCTGGTGTCGTTCGGCCGGTCGGGTAACAGCCCGGAAAGTGTCGCGACCACCGAACTCGCAGACGAACTCGTCGACGACGTCTGGCACCTCATCCTCACCTGCGACCGCGCGGGAGAGCTCGGCCGCAGGCACGGTGACCGCGCGAACTCGCTGGTCGTCTACATGCCCGAGCGCACCAACGACAGCGGCTTCGCGATGACCTCCAGCCTCACCTCGATGTTGTTGTCGGCCCTGCTGCTGCTCGGCCCGGCCCAGCCATCCGATGCCCTCGCCCTCGCCCTCGCCGCCGAGCACGTCATCGATCTCCAGCCCGACATCCGGGCTCTGGCGAAGTCGAAGAAGCAGCGGTTCGTGTACCTGGGCAGCGGACCGCTGGAGGGGCTTGCCCGCGAATCAGCGCTCAAGCTACTGGAATTGACCGCAGGCGAGGTGGTGACGTACTTCGACTCCCCCCTTGGCTTCCGGCACGGACCCAAGTCGGTACTCGACGGCGACACCCTCGTCGTGGTGTACGTCTCGACTGATCCCCACACGCGACGCTACGACCTCGACATCATCGCCGAGATCCGCGCCCAACTCGGGCCCGACGGCGTCACGGTGATCAGCGCCGAGCCGATCCCGTCCGAGTTGGGCCACGCCACCGTGCTGCCCGGCCTCAGCGGTCTCAATGACTCGTCGGTGTCGTTGGCGTACTTGGTGTTTGCGCAGTATCTCGCGCTGTTCACCTCATTGGAGTACGGCAAGACGCCGGACAACCCCTTCCCCGCAGGCGAAGTCAGTCGCGTCGTGCGTGGAGTGACGATCTACCCGATGGGACGGTGACTGGCGATGAGCGCTTGCGCGAAGAGCAATGGGCCCAGCGTGGCTCGTTATCTCGGGGTTGACGGCGGAGGGTCGAAGACCGCTTTTGCGCTCATCGACGACACCGGCCACGTGCTGGCCCGCGCCACCGCGCCCACGTCGTACTACTTCAACGACGGGTTCGACGTCGTCGAACGCGTTCTGGCCCAGGGTGTCACCGACATCTGCGGGCAGGCGGGCATCGAGACGTCCGACATCGACGCCGCGTTCTTCGGCATTCCCGGATACGGCGAGGCCAGCGACGACATCGAGCAACTCGACGCCGTCCCACGGCGCGTCCTCGGCCACGACCGCTACAGCTGCAACAACGACATGGTCTGCGGATGGGCCGGCTCTCTGGCAGGCGAGGACGGCATCAACGTCATCAGCGGCACGGGGTCGATGACCTACGGGGAACGCGAAGGCACCGGCCACCGGGTCGGTGGCTGGGGTGAGCTGTTCGGTGACGAGGGTTCCGCGTATTGGGTTGCCGCGCAGGGTTTGAACGCGTTCAGCCGGATGAGCGACGGCAGGCTTGCGCGCGGGCCGCTCTATGACCTGATGCGGGCGCGGTTGGAGATCACCAGCGACCTCGACGCCGTCAGCCTCGTCATCGAGAAGTGGGGCGGCAATCGCACCTCCATCGCCGCCCTGGCGACCACGGTCTGCGAAGCCGCCCGCCAGAACGACGAGACGTCTGCGCGCATCTTGGCGCTCGGCGCCGACGAGCTCGCGACGATCATCGAAACCACGCGTGTGCTGGTTGGTTTCGGTGACGACGAACCAGTGCCGGTGTCCTACTCGGGCGGAATGTTCTCCGATGACGGGTACCTCGCCCTGTTCCGCGCTGCCCTGCAACGGCTGCCCGCGAAGTTCGACCTGCACACGCCGCTCCTCGATCCCGCCGTTGGTGCGGCCATCTACGCCGCCAAGCACAGCGGCCAACCGCTCACCAGCAATGCCCTCCATCAACTCGCAACACCCCGAACATGATCCGAAGAGGTGAAGTCACCATGACCGATGCGCCGACTGCCACACGTAGCCGCAGCTGGATCTTCTACGCCGCGCTGCTCGTCCTGTTCTGGGGCGTCTGGGGTGCGTTCTCCGCGCTTCCCGCGACGAAGTACGGCTACCCCGACGAGATGATCTACAGCATCTGGGCCCTGACGATGATCATTCCGGCCGTCTTTGCACTGCGCGGCCAACGCTTCGACCGGCGCCCCCAAGCCACGATCTACGGGCTGCTGATCGGCCTCACCGGCGCGGGCGGCCAACTGCTGCTCTTTCAAGCGCTGACCATGGGCCCGGCATACCTCATCTTCCCGATCGTGTCGATCTCGCCTGCGATCACGGTGGTAATGGCGATGGTCTTGCTGAGGGAGCGCATCAGCCCACTGGCAGCCGTCGGACTCGTCGCAGCGCTCGCCGCCATCGTGCTGTTCAGCATCACCAGCGCATCGTCGGACGGTTCATCGGGCCCGTGGCTGCCACTGGCGATCCTGATCTGCGTGGCCTGGGGCGTGCAGGCCTACTTCATGCGCAAGACCGCGACGATCGGGGTCAACGAAGCCACCACGTTCGGCTGGATGGCGATCAGCGGACTCGCTCTGATTCCGGTCGCCCTGATCTCCCTCGGCGGCATCCCGACCGACTTTCCCTGGGAGGCACCAGTACTGACGGCGGCGACGCAGCTCCTCAACGCCGTCGGTGCGCTGTTCCTGGTGATGGCCCTGTCCCGAGGCAAGGCCACCATCGTGGCTCCGACCACCAATGCCCTCGCCCCGGCGCTGACCATCGTCATCTCGCTGATCGCCTATCAGACGTTGCCCACCCCCTACGGCGCGGTCGGCATCGTGCTGGCGCTCGTCGGCTCGACGCTGATGGTCTACAGCGACGAGAAACGCGGCGAGGCCATGACACCCGCAGTCGAGGAACCCGCGAGGAACCAGGCATGAAGCCGACGATCGTCATCATCGGAGCCGGCAGCGTCGAGTTCACCCGAGAGCTGCTCGGCGACATCCTGTCCTTCCCCGAGCTCGGATCGGTTCGTGTCGTGCTGCACGACATCAACACCGAGCGCCTCGAGACCGCGGAGGCCATTGCGCACGCCACCGCACGGGCCGCGGGTGCGCAGCCAGAGGTGGTCGCCACCACCGATCGTCGGAGGGCTCTCGAAGGCGCCGACTACGTCATCAACGTCATCCAGGTCGGCATGCACGAGGCGACGGTGCGGGACTTCGACATCCCCGCGAAGTACGGGCTGAACCAGACCATCGCCGACACGATCGGCATCGGTGGCATCTTCCGCGGCCTGCGGACGTTCCCCGTGCTGGCCTCGATCGCCGAGGACATGGCGCAGGTGTGCCCCGACGCGTGGTTGCTCAACTACACCAACCCCATGGCCATGAACGTCACGTTCCTCGGCCACGTCGCCCCCAAGCTCAAGGTGCTCGGCCTCTGCCATTCGGTCTACTGGACGATGGTCGGCCTGTGTGAGCTGATCGACGTGCCGTACGACGAGGTGTCGTACTGGTCGGCAGGCGTCAACCATCAGGCCTGGGTACTGCGCTGGGAGCGCGGCGGCCAGAACCTGTATCCCCTTCTCGACCAACGCATCGCCACCGATCCGGAGCTTCGCCGCCGGGTGCGGGTCGACATGTACCGCCGTCTCGGCTACTACCCCACCGAGACCAGCGAGCACTCCAGCGAGTACGTCCCGTGGTACCTGCACCACCCCGGCGAGGTCGACCGACTGCGGATAAACGTCGGTGAGTACGTCTCGATCAGCGAGGCAAATCTCGCCGAATATGCCCGTGTGCGTGCGGAACTGACCGAGAGCACGACACTCGACATCGACACCGGCTCCACCGAGTACGCACCACAGGTCATCCACTCCCTCGAGACCGGGACCCGTCGCGTCATCTCCGCCAACGTCGTCAACTCTGGCCTGATCACCAACCTGCCCGACGGTGTGGCCGTCGAAGTTCCCACCGTGATCGACTCGCTTGGCGCGCACCCGATGAAGGTCGGCGACCTGCCGCCGCAGTGCGCGGCGCTCAACCGCGGCTTCCTCAACCCGGTGGAGCTTGCGGTCCGCGCCGCCGTCGACGGCGACCCGCGCCTGGTCCGGGCGGCCGCAATGGTCGATCCGAACACCGCCGCGACGTTGACCGTCGATCAGATCTGGGCACTGTGCGACGACCTCGTGGCCGCGCACGGTGACCTGTTGCCCGAAGCCCTGCGCACCAATCTCGTGAAGGAGTACCAACTGTGATTCGCTCCGTGATTCGTCAAAGGCTCTGCGTCGCAATCGTTGCGGCCCTCGCGCTGGTCCTCGCCGCATGCGGTGGCGGGGACTCGTCTTCTGGTCCCACCAAGATCGCGGTGTGGCACGGCTATCAGGACGTCGAGGGTACGGTGTTCAAGTCCCTCGTAGACCAGTACAACAAGGAGCATCCCGACGTCCAGGTCAGCGAGCTGTACTCCGCCAATGACCTGGTGCTGCAAAAGGTTCTGACCGCGGTGCGCGGTGGCAGCGCCCCCGACGTCGCCTACATGTTCGGGTCGTGGTCGCCGAACATCGCCCAGATCCCCCAGGTCGTCAACATGTCCGACGAGGTTTCGAAGCCGGACTGGAAGTGGGACGACTTCTACCCCGCCGAGCGGACGGCGGCGACGGTCGGCGACAAGATCGTCGGAGTGCCGGCGCTCGTGGACAACCTCGCGATCGTGTACAACAAGAAGCTCTTTGCCGACGCAGGCATCGCGCCGCCGACCGCCACCTGGACGTGGGACGACTTCCGCGCCGCGGCCGCCAAGCTGACCGACCCGTCGAAGGGGCAATACGGCTGGCTCATCCCCGCCGACGGCAGCGAAGACACCGTCTGGCACTACGTTCCGATGCTCTGGGAAGCCGGCGGGGACATCCTCAACTCCGACAACACACACGCCACGTTCAACTCCGACGCCGGCGTCAAGGCGCTGACCGTATTGCAGCAGATGGCCGTCACCGACAAGTCGGTGTACCTGGACACCACCAATGAGAACGGCTCGAAGCTGATGAACAGCGGCAAGATTGGCATGCTGGTCACCGGTCCGTGGGACCTCGGCTCACTGCCCGACATCGAGTACGGCGTTCAGGTGATGCCCACCTTCGCCGGCTCCAGCGGCGCCCATCAGACGATCTCCGGGCCTGACAACTGGGTGACGTTCAACAACGGCGACAAGAAGAAGCAGGCGGCGATCGACTTCGTCAAGTGGATCACCGCGCCCGAGCAGGTCAAGGCCTTCTCGCTGGGAACGGGCGACCTTCCCACCCGGGCGTCACTGGGCCAGGATCAGGCGTTCGTCGCCAAGCTCAACGACCAGCTGCCCGGTAGCGCGACCTTCGTCGAAAACCTGTCCAACGTGCAGAAGGTCAGGCCGACCGTCGAGCAGTACCCGGCGATATCGGAGGCCATGGGCCAGGCGGTCGTCGCCGTCATGCTCGGCAAGGATCAGCCCGCCAGCGCACTGAATTCCGCAGCACAGGCCGCAGACGCGGCATTGGCAGGAAAATAGGCAGATGCCCGGTGACAGCCCCGCACGACGACCGCTGGCAACGCTGCTGCGCCTCGGCCGCACGGAGAACGCGGCGGGATGGGCCCTGGTCAGCCCGGCGGCGATTCTGATCGGAATCTTCGGTCTGCTGCCGGTGCTGATGTCGCTGCAGCTGTCGTTCCAGCATTCCGACCTGCTCACGCCGGAGACCCCATGGGTCGGGCTGGAGAACTATCGGAAGCTGGCCGACGACCCGGTGTTCACCGAGGCGATCAAGCACACCATCATCTACACCGCGCTGTTCGTACCAGGCACGATGTTGGTTGGTCTGCTGGTCGCGTCGGCGATGAACCGATCACTGCGTTTCATGTCGGTCTACCGAACCGCCGCGTACGTCACCATGGCGGTCTCGACCATCTCGCAGGGCATCATCTTCCTGTGGCTGACCGACCGTGACTACGGTCTGGTCAACGCCGCCCTCAACGCGGTCGGCGTACCGTCCCAGCCGTTCCTCTCGTCACCCTCACAGGCTCTGTTCGTGATCGTGGCGATGACGATCTGGGGGTGGACCGGGTTCTCGGTCATCGTCTATCTCGCGGCGCTGCAAGGGGTTCCGCCGGAATTGCACGAGGCCGCAGCGATCGATGGTGCGAGCGCGTTCGCCCGCTTTCGCACCATCACCGTGCCGCTGCTGGGCCCCGCGAACCTGTTCCTCGTGGTGTGGCTGACGATCAACGCGCTGCAACTCTTCGACGAGGTCTATGCGACCACGCGCGGTGGACCGCTGCGCGCCACCACCGTCATCGTCTACTACCTCTGGGACCGAGCGTTCGTGCACTTCGACGCCGGGTACGCCGCAGCAATGGCCTACGCGCTGTTCGTCGTCATCCTGCTGATCACCGCGGTGCAGTTCCGGCTCGCCCGCAAGCTCGGGCACAACTCGTGACCGCCGGCCTCGCCGCGGCACCCGCGGCCAAGACGACGCCACCAGCGCAGCCGCCACGGGGACGAAGGATGCTGAGGCTTCGATTGCCCTTCAGCCCATGGCATCTGGTCCTCATTCCGATGACCTTCATCCTGATCGTGCCACTGCTGTGGATGCTCATCACCTCGCTGGAGACCGAGGGTGAGGCCAACAGCTTTCCGCCGGTTCTGCTGCCGAAGAGCCCGCGGTTCCAGAACTACTCGGATGCTTGGGCCACCGCACCGTTCGGGCACTTCTTCCTCAACAGCGCGATGGTGACGTTGGTGGTGCTGGTCAGCAATCTGCTGGTGTGCAGCCTGGCTGGCTACGCCTTCGCCCGTATCCGATTCCTCGGCCGCGGTGCCCTTTTCGTCACCCTGATGGCGACGCTCATGGTGCCGTTCCAGGTGACGATGATCCCCGTCTTCCTGATCGTGAAGTGGTTCGGCGACAACGTCTGGGAGGGGCTTGGCATCGACCACATCGGCGCGTTGATGCTGCCCAATCTCGCGACGGCGTTCGGCATCTTCTTCCTGCGGCAGTTCTTCCAGACGGTTCCGGTGGAACTCGAGGAGGCGGCCAGGGTCGACGGCACCTCGCGCCTCGGCGTGCTGTTCAAGATCGTGCTCCCCCTGTCCCTTCCCGCGATGTCGACGCTGGCGGCCCTGACCGTGCTCACGTCGTGGAATGACTTCCTGTGGCCGTTGATCGTCATCACCACGGAGGATCAGATGACGATTCCGTTGGGGCTCAGCTATTTCCAGGGTGCACACCGGGTCAAATGGCCGTTGCTGATGGCGGCCAACGTGATGAGCTTGCTACCGATGCTGCTGGTGTTCGTCGGCGCGCAGAAGTACTTCGTCCAGTCGGTGGCCAGCACCGGAATCAAGGGTTGAGTGGGTTTTGCGCGGGGAAAGGAAAACAGTTGGCAGAGGTAGAGTTTCACGATGTCACACGGCGCTACGCGGGTGGCGTCACCGCCCTCAAGGGCCTCAACCTGACGGTCGCGGACGGCGAGTTCCTGATCTTGGTCGGACCGTCCGGGTGTGGCAAGAGCACGGCGCTGCGCCTGCTCGCCGGGCTGGACAAGCCGACGTCCGGCGAGATCAGGATCGGGGGTGCGACGGTCAACCAGCTGAGCCCCGGCCAGCGGGACATAGCGATGGTGTTTCAGAACTATGCGCTCTACCCGCACATGACGGTCTACCGGAACCTCGCCTACGGCCTGCGGCAGCGCAGGACGCCGCGCGCCGAAATCGAGCGGCGCGTCCACGAGACAGCTGACCTGCTGCAGATCACCGAACTCCTGGACCGCAAACCGGGGCAGCTCTCCGGCGGGCAGCGCCAACGCGTGGCGATGGGCCGGGCTCTTGTCCGTCAACCGCAGGCATTCCTGCTCGACGAACCGCTGTCCAATCTGGATGCCAAGCTGCGAAATCAGGTGCGCGGCGACCTCAAGCGCTTGCACCGCGAACTCCCCGTCACCTCGATCTACGTCACCCACGACCAGGTCGAGGCGATGACACTCGGCGATCGACTGTGCGTGATGTCCGGCGGTGAGGTGCAACAGATCGGCACCACCGACGACATCTACAACCGGCCAGCCAACACGTTCGTCGCGGCGTTCATGGGCAGCCCGCCGATGAACCTGATGCCTGGCGCGGTGCGCGACGGTGTGCTGCACATCGGTGACTCCGTGCTGACGGCCGTCCACGAGCCAGATGGCCCGGTGACTGTCGGAGTGCGGCCAGAGCACCTGCGGCTGCACACGTCCCGACCCGACGGGACGATCGCAGCCGTCGTCGACTTCGTGGAACCGCTTGGCAGCCACGTCCTGGTCACCGCGTTGGTGGGCGAGACACGGGTGATCGTCCAGGCGCCCGCTGACGTCGTGTTGGATGCAGGGGCGCAGATCGGTCTCGAGGCACCGCCCGAGCGGACCTACTTCTTCGACGCCGTGACGGGTGACGCTGTGCGCAGTCGAGAGCACATCACGCTGTCCTGACTGCACCTCTAGGTGCGTTCACATAGCGCCAAGGGCGAGGAAGAGCGAGTGGGTTGCGTCCTCGGTGCTAGGTCAACGAACTAGTAAGCGATTACTGACGGACAGGTAGATAAAGCAGCTAAGCAAACAACCGCCGGGTCCGGCGCAATGCCGGAGACGGCAGGTCAGACGCCGTAGCGGAGGAGCTCGTCCATGGTGATCAGGCGCTCGTGCTTGGCCGGAAACTCACGGCACTTCACCGGGTGGCGAAGATATGACCAGGCGATACGCTTCATCTTCGATGGGGATAGCGGGTTGATGTGCACGGTCTTCTCTCCTGCGTCGGTATTGCTGCACCGATGGGGCCAGACTTCGCACGACCCCCGCGTTTCATTAGACACCTGTGACCTGGCTAACATCAAGCGGCGCGCCGAAATAAAGTCAGATGTTTCTGGTGTGACTTAAGTGGCTATTGGGACTCAACGAGAGTGCCAGCTCGTCGAGATCTGCGCAGCGGTCGCGATCGTCGACGACGAGCAGCCCTGCTGCAGAAATCGCGGGCTTGGGCGGGCGGACCTACCGCTGGGGCGCAGCGGTTGGCTTGATCGGCGCAGGTAGCGCGGTCGTGCCCATCAGATAGCGGTCAACCCCCGCGGCAGCTGCCCTGCCCTCGGCGATCGCCCACACGATCAGCGACTGCCCACGACCCATGTCACCAGCAACGAACACACCGGGAACCGACGTCTGGAAGTCGTCGTTGCGCGCGACGTTGCCACGATCGGTCAGCTCGACGCTCAGGGAGGTCAGCAGACCCGCCTTCTCAGGGCCGACGAAGCCCATCGCCAGCAACACCAGGTCGGCGTCGAGCTCGAAGTCACTGCCATCGAGCCGCTCGAACCTGCCGTCCCGCATGTGCACTTCGTGCACCTTCAGGCCGGTGACGTGGCCGTCGACGCCGATGAACTCCTCGGTGTTGACCGAGAAGACCCGCTCACCACCCTCTTCGTGGGCGGAGGCAATGCGGTACATCAACGGATAGGTCGGCCACGGCGTCGACTCCGCACGCTCCTCGGGAGGCCGCGGCATGATCTCGAACTGATGCACGCTGGCCGCACCCTGGCGGTGCGCAGTACCAAGGCAGTCGGCGCCGGTGTCACCACCGCCGATGATCACCACCTTCTTGCCCTTCGCGGTGATCGGCGGTTCACCGTCATCGCCGACGACCGGGTCCCCGTTCTGCACCCGGTTGGCCCACGGCAGGTACTCCATGGCCTGGTGAATGCCGTCGAGCTCGCGCCCCGGGATCGGCAGGTCGCGCCAAGCCGTCGCACCGCCGGTCAGCACCACGGCGTCGTAGTTCAACCGCAGCTGCGCCGCCGTGAGGTCGACGCCGACGTTCACCCCGGTCCGGAACTGCGTGCCCTCGGCCTCCATCTGCTCGATGCGGCGGTCGATGTGGCGCTTCTCCATCTTGAACTCGGGGATGCCGTAGCGCAGCAGCCCACCGATCCGATCGGCGCGCTCGAAAACCGTGACCTGGTGCCCGGCCCTCGTCAGCTGCTGTGCGGCAGCAAGACCCGCAGGACCCGACCCGACGACCGCAACCTTCTTGTTGGTCAACCGGTCAGGAGGAAGAGGAACCACCCAGCCCTTGTCGAAGGCGTTGTCGATGATCTCGACCTCGACCTGCTTGATGGTCACCGCATCCTGGTTGATGCCGAGCACACACGACGCCTCGCACGGTGCGGGGCACAACCGTCCGGTGAACTCCGGGAAGTTGTTGGTGGCGTGCAGGCGTTCGATCGCGTCGCGCCACCGGTCGCGGTACACCAGGTCGTTCCACTCGGGAATCAGGTTGCCAAGGGGGCAGCCGTTGTGGCAGAACGGGATTCCGCAGTCCATGCAGCGAGCTGCCTGATCCCGCAGCGTGTCGTGGGAGAAGTCTTCGTAGACCTCTTTCCAGTCGCGAAGGCGCAGCAGGACCGGCCGGCGCTGCGGGGTCTCGCGGTGGGTGTGCTTGAGGAAACCCCGGGGATCAGCCACGCGCCGCCGCCATGATCGCCTCGTTGACGTTCTCGCCGTTGCGCTCGGCTTCGGCGATGGCCGCCAGGACGGACTTGTAGTCGCGCGGCATCACCTTCACGAAGTGCTTCAGTTCAGACTCCCAGTCGGACAGAACACGTTGACCCACAGCTGAATCGGTGGCGTCGACGTGTGCCTGGATGATGTCGTGCAGCCACGCCGAGTCGTCGGAGTCGTTCTCGATCGTCTCGAGATCCACCATCTCGGCGTTCAGGTTGGCAGGCAGCGCGCCCCGTGGGTCGTAGACGTAGGCGATGCCACCGGACATGCCCGCGGCGAAGTTGCGCCCGGTCGGTCCGAGGATCGCGACCTTGCCGCCCGTCATGTACTCGCAGCCGTGGTCGCCAACGCCCTCGACCACCGCGTGGGCACCCGAGTTGCGCACCGCAAACCGCTCGCCGACCTGCCCGCGCAGGAATGTCTGCCCGCTGGTCGCGCCGAACAGGATGACGTTGCCCGCGATGATGTTGTCCTCGGCCACATAGCCAGCCGGCGCGCTCTCCGACGGCCGCACCACGATGCGTCCGCCCGACAGGCCCTTGCCCACGTAGTCGTTGGCGTCGCCGTAGACCCGAAGGGTGATGCCCTTGGGCAGGAATGCGCCAAAGCTGTTGCCCGCCGAACCGTCGAACGTGATGTCGATGGTGCCGTCCGGAAGCCCTTGTCCGCCATGAGCCTTGGTCAGTTCGTGGCCGAGCATGGTGCCGACCGTCCGGTTGACGTTGGCGATGCTGGTGGAGAAGCGCACCGGCGTGCCGTGATCGATCGCCTCGCGACTCTGCGCGATGAGCTGCTGATCGAGCGCCTTGTCCAGGCCGTGATCCTGGCGTGAGCTGCAGTACAGGTCCTGGTTCATGAACGCCGACTCGGGCTCGTGCAGCACCGGGGCGAGGTCCAGCTTGTGGGCCTTCCAGTGTGCAGCGGCGCGCTGGGTGTCCAGCGCGCCCACCTGTCCGACCATCTCGTTGACGGTGCGGAAGCCCAACTGCGCCATGAGCTCGCGCACTTCCTCCGCGATGAACAGGAAGAAGTTCTCCACGAACTCGGGCTTGCCGTTGAACCGCTCCCGAAGCAACGGGTTCTGCGTGGCGACGCCGACCGGGCAGGTGTCGAGGTGACACACCCGCATCATGATGCAACCAGCGACCACCAGAGGCGCTGTGGCGAAACCGAATTCCTCGCCACCGAGCAGTGCCGCGATGACGACGTCGCGACCGGTCTTGAGCTGACCGTCGACCTGCACGACGATGCGGTCACGCAAACCGTTGAGCAGCAACGTCTGCTGTGTCTCGGCAAGGCCGAGTTCCCACGGCGCGCCGGCGTGCTTCTGCGAGGTGAGCGGCGTGGCCCCGGTGCCGCCGTCGTGCCCGGAGATCAGCACCACGTCGGCGTGTGCCTTGGAGACACCCGCCGCGACCGTTCCCACGCCGTTCTCACTGACGAGCTTGACGTGTACGCGCGCCGAGGGGTTGGCGTTCTTCAGGTCGTGGATCAGCTGTGCGAGATCCTCGATCGAGTAGATGTCGTGGTGCGGCGGCGGCGAGATCAGGCCGACGCCCGGCGTGGAGTGCCGTACCTCGGCCACCCACGGGTACACCTTGTGCCCCGGAAGCTGCCCGCCCTCACCGGGTTTCGCGCCCTGGGCCATCTTGATCTGGATGTCGGTGCAGTTCGTCAAGTAATGCGACGTCACACCGAAGCGGCCGGACGCGACCTGCTTGATGGCACTGCGACGCCAGTCGCCGTTCTCCTCGGGCTCGAATCGGTAGACGGCCTCGCCGCCCTCACCCGAATTCGACCGGCCGCCAAGACGATTCATCGCGATGGCGAGCGTCTCGTGAGCCTCGGCGGAGATCGAGCCGTAGCTCATCGCGCCCGTCGAGAAGCGCTTGACGATCTCGGTGGCGGGCTCCACCTCGTCCAAGGGAACGGGTGGACGGAAGGCATCGTCTCCAGTGCGGAACTTCAGCAGACCGCGCAACGAGGCAAACCGCTCGCTCTGATCGTCGACCAGCTTGGTGTACTCCTTGAACACCGAGTACTGGCCGGTGCGCGTGGAGTGCTGCAGCTTGAACACGGTGTCGGGGTTGAACAGGTGGTACTCGCCCTCGCGGCGCCACTGGTACTCGCCGCCGACCTCGAGCTCGCGGTGCGCGCGCTCGTCGGGGCGGTCCAGGTAGGCCAGCGCGTGCCGGGTCGCGACGTCAGCGGCGATGTCATCGAGGTCGATGCCGCCCACCGGACAGCTCAGCCCGGTGAAGTACTCGTCGAGCACCTGCTGGCTGATGCCGATGGCCTGGAACAGCTGGGCTCCGGTGTAGGACGCCAGCGTGGAGATGCCCATCTTGGACATCACCTTCAGCACGCCCTTGCCAGCGGCCTTGACGTAGTTGGCCTTGGCTTGGTCACTGCTGATATCGGTGATGACCCCGCGGTCCACCATGTCTTCGATCGACTCGAACGCCATGTAGGGGTTGACGGCCGCGGCACCGAAGCCGACGAGCGCCGCCATGTGGTGCACCTCGCGGGCGTCACCTGCCTCGACGACGAGCCCAACCTGGGTGCGGGTGCGGTCGCGCACCAGGTGGTGGTGCACGGTCGACACGCTCAGCAGCGACGGGATCGGCGCGAGCGACTCGTTGGACTCACGGTCGGACAGCACGATGATGCGGGCGCCGTTGCGGATGGCGGCCGACACCTTGGCGCGGACGTCGTCGAGCGCCTCCTTGAGGCCCTGGCCGCCCCTGGCCACCGGGTACAGGCAGCGGATGACCGCCGCGCGCAGCCCGTGCTTGTGCCCACGGACCTCGTGGTCGGGGTCGACGCAGATCAGCTTCGACAGTTCGGCGTTGCGCAGGATCGGCTGCTTCAACACGATCTGCCTGCAGGACTCGGCGTTCGGGTTGAGCAGGTCGCCCTCCGGGCCGACGTTGCCCTGCAGGCTGGTCACGACCTCTTCGCGGATGGCGTCCAGCGGCGGGTTGGTCACCTGGGCGAACAGCTGCTGGAAGTAGTCGTAGAGCATCCGCGGACGCGCCGACAACACCGCGACCGGGGTGTCGGTGCCCATCGAGCCGAGCGCCTCGGCACCGGTGCGGGCCATCGGCGCGATCAGCAGGTTGAGCTCTTCGTAGGTGTAGCCGAAGGCTTGTTGGCGCAGCACCACGCGGTGGTGCGGCATCCGGATGTAGTCACCCGGCGGCAGGTCGTCGAGCTGGAACACACCCGCGTCGAGCCATTCCTGGTACGGCAGGTCGGCGGCGAGTTCGGCCTTGACCTCTTCGTCGGAGACGATCCGGCCCTGGGCCGTGTCGACGAGGAACATGCGGCCCGGCTGCAGGCGCATCTTCTGCACGACGCGTGACGGGTCGAGGTTGAGCACACCGGCCTCGGAGGCCAGGACGACGAGGCCGTCGTCGGTCACCCAGATCCGCGATGGGCGCAGGCCGTTGCGGTCCAGCACCGCACCGATCACTGTGCCGTCGGTGAAGCACACCGACGCCGGGCCGTCCCACGGCTCCATGAGCGACGAGTGGTACTCGTAGAACGCCCGACGGGCGGGGTCCATCGAGTCGTGCCGCTCCCACGCCTCGGGGATCATCATCAGCATCGCGTGGGGCAAGCTGCGGCCACCGAGGTGCAGCAGTTCGAGCACCTCGTCGAAGCGCGCGGTGTCCGATGCACCCGGTGTACAGACCGGGAAGATCTTGTCGACGTCGTCGTAGGACCCGAAGACGTCGGTGTGGATGAGCGCTTCGCGCGCCCGCATCCAGTTCTCGTTGCCGGTGACGGTGTTGATCTCGCCGTTGTGGGCGACGCGCCGGAACGGGTGTGCCAGCGGCCAGGACGGGAACGTGTTGGTCGAGAACCGCGAGTGCACGATGCCGAGCGCGCTGGTCAGGCGCTCGTCCTGCAGGTCGAGGTAGAACGCCCGCAGCTGCGGCGTGGTCAGCATGCCCTTGTAGACGAACGTCCGTCCGGAAAGGCTTGGGAAGTAGACGGTTTCACGTCCCGGTCCGTCTTGGCCAGGACCCTTGGTGCCCAGCTCGTGCTCGGCACGCTTGCGCACCACGTAGGCGCGGCGTTCGAGGTCCATACCCGAGGCCCCGCCGAGGAAGACCTGGCGGAAGGTCGGCATCGCGTCTCGGGCGAGGGCACCGAGGGAGGAATCGTCGGTCGGCACGTCGCGCCAGCCGAGCATCGTCAGGCCCTCTGCCTCGACGATCTTGGCGACGGACTCGCATGCGGCAGCGGCGTCGCGGGACGACTGCGGCAGGAACGCGATGCCCGTCGCGTAGGAGCCTTCCGGAGGAAGATCGAAGCCCTCCTGTTTGCAAACCGCCCGGAGGAACTCGTCGGGGACCTGTAGCAGGATGCCCGCACCGTCGCCGGTGTTCGGCTCGGCACCCTGCGCGCCACGGTGCTCCATGTTCAGGAGCGCAGTGATGGCCTTGTCCACGATGTCGCGGCTGCGACGACCGTGCATGTCGGCAACCATCGCAACACCACAGGAGTCGTGCTCGTATGCGGGGTTGTACAGCCCTTGGGTTTGGGGCGCCATTCCCACCTCGTCCTTCACCAATTTGTCCATGGCGGCCGTCGACGACGGCGTATGCCCGGCTTGGCGAAGGGTGCCTTAGTGCAGCACTGAACGACGGGCTTTGTCCCCACTCGCCACAAGTGGTGAAACGATATGACAAACACAGCCTGACATGCCAACTTAGCCCAGCCTAAGTATTGGTGCACGCCAGCGGATTCCACATTTGGCACATTCGCGACGTCGCGGGTTAACCCATTGCAGCCGTTGGCTTTTCATTCCACCCCCGCAGAGTGCTTCCATTCCAGGTGCGACCGAAGTCACTCCGTCCAGAGTGTCAGTAATTTGCTGAACGACAATTTCAAGCCTTCATACTCCACACATACTCATTCCGTAGTTTGCTAGAAAGCCTAGCCGGATTCTTAGACACGCGCAGATTCGAGTGCGTGGACGCTCGCCTCGGGACTCAGGTCCAAACTGCGCAACAGTTGCGCGTTGAGCGCCACCACCACCGTCGACAACGACATCAGAAGCGCACCCACCGACATCGGCATCACGAACCCGATCGGCGCAAGCACTCCTGCCGCCAGCGGAACCGAGATCAGGTTGTATCCGGCTGCCCACCAAAGGTTTTGCGACATCTTTCGGTACGACGCTCGCGACAGCAGGATCGTCGACAGCACCGAGCGCGGATCCGAACTGGCCAGGATCACGCCCGCCGAACCGATGGCGACGTCCGTCCCAGCGCCGATCGCGATGCCGACGTCTGCGCGGGCCAATGCGGGCGCATCGTTGACGCCGTCACCGACCATCGCCACCGTCAATCCCTCGGCCTGCAATTCGGCCACCCTGGCCGCCTTGTCCTCCGGCCGAACGCCTGCGAAGACCCGCTCGATGCCGAGCTGGGCCGCGACGGATCTCGCGACCGGTTCGGCGTCGCCGGTGATCATGACGACCTCGATGTTGCGCCTGCGCAGCGCATCGACGGTCTGGCGGGACTCCTCGCGGATCTCGTCGGCCAGCGCGAGTGCGCCTGCCACGGTGCCGTCGACCAGAACGTGCAGCACGATGGCCCCTTCCGCGTGCCAGGCGGCGGCCGCCTCCAGGTCGGACTGACCGGCCTCGGCGAGCAGCCGAGGCCCGCCGACCCGCACCTCTTCACCGTCCACCATGGCCGTGACCCCCACGGCCGGGGACGACGTGAAGTCCGCTGAGCTGGGTACGGCCAGGTTCCTGCCGCGGGCCGCGGCGACGATCGCCCGCGCCAACGGGTGTTCGGAGTCCGTCTCGGCAGCGGCGGCGAGCGCCAGCACCTCGTCTTCGGACCGGCCGGCCACCGCCACCACCGCACTCAGCGCGGGCTCACCCTTGGTCAGGGTGCCGGTCTTGTCGAACAGCACCACGCCGACCGTGCGCATGCTCTCCAGCGCCAGCCGGTCCTTCACCAGCACCCCGCCCCGCGCGGCTCGCTCGGTGGCGATGGACACCACGAGCGGGATGGCCAGGCCGAGTGCGTGCGGGCAGGCGATCACCAGCACCGTGATGGTGCGAATGACGGCGTCCTCGGGGCTGCCGACGAACGTCCACACCACGGCAGTGATGACTGCGGATCCGAGCGCGAACCAGAACAGCCAGCCCGCAGCCCTGTCGGCGAGGCGCTGGGCGCGCGACGACGAGTTCTGCGCCTCGGTGACCAGTCGCTGGATGCCCGCCAGCGCCGTGTCCGCGCCGACGGCGGTGACCTCGACCCGGATGCCCGAATCGGTGGCGACGGTGCCTGCGACGACCGCGTCGCCCACGCTCCTGCGGACCGGACGGGACTCGCCGGTCACCATCGCCTCGTCGATCTCGGCGCCGCCCTGCGCGATGCGCCCGTCGGCGGGGACGCTGCCGCCGGGGCGCACGATCACCACGTCGCCCACCCGCAACTCCGCAGGCGCGACGATCTCGGCGCCCTCGGGCGTCACCCGCTCGGCCTCGTCGGGCAGCAGCGCAGCCAGCGAGTCCAGCGCCGACGTGGTCTGCGCCAGCGACCGCATCTCGATCCAGTGGCCGAGAAGCATGATCACGATGAGCAGCGCGAGTTCCCACCAGAAGTCCAGACCATGGTTCAGCAGGCCGAGCGACGCACCCCACGACGATACGAATGCCACGGTGATCGCCAGCCCGATGAGCAGCATCATTCCTGGCTTGCGGGAACGGATTTCGGTGACCGCGCCGGTGAGGAACGGCTTGCCGCCCCACGCGTACATCACCGTGCCGAGCACAGGCGACACCCATCCGGCGCCTGGCACGTCCGGCACTGCGTAGCCCAGGATCATCGCGAACATCGGCGAGAGCGCCACCGTCGGGATCGCCAGCACCAGCATGATCCAGAAGAGCCTGCGGAACTGGGCCACGTGGCCGGCATGACCGCCATGACCGCCATGACCGCCGTGGCCGGCGTGCTCGGCGTGGCCGTGCTCGGAGTGTTCCTGGTGCTGCGGGTGGTCGACCTCGGTCATGGCAACACTATATACCCCCTGGGGGTATATGCACAGCTTCCTCGTACCCGCCCGACCGGTAACGTCACAGCACCATGACGGCGCCGACGGCAGGTCCCAGTCAGCCCGATGACTCGATGCGGGGTTCGCTGCACGTCTGCGTGACGGCGATCGTCGCGGGCGTCGTCATCGGATTCGTCGGCGGCGCGTTCCGCTGGTGCCTGCAAACGGCCGACCATCTGCGCATCGACTTGGTCGCCTGGGCGCACGAACTGCCGGGGCCCGGATGGCTGGTGCCCATGGCCACCGCAGCGACCGGTGCGGCACTGGCCGCTCTGATCGTGAGGTGGGAGCCACTGGCTGCCGGCAGCGGAATCCAGCACGTCGAGGCGGTGTTCCTCGGCGAGACGCGGCCGCCACTGATCAGACTCGTTCCCGCGAAGTTCGTCGGTGGCCTATTGAGCATCGGATCCGGGCTGGTCCTTGGCCGCGAGGGGCCGACGGTGCACATGGGTGCGGCGATCGGGGCCGAGGCGGCCCGGCGTGCGCGGCTGCCCGATGCAGAGGTCAGGATGATGCAGACGGCGTTGGGCGGCGCAGGCCTTGCGGTGGCGTTCAACGCGCCGATCGGCGGCACCTTGTTCACCCTCGAAGAGGTCACCAAGTCCTTCCAGGTCAAAACGGTTCTGGCGACGCTCTTTTCGTGCGCTGCAGGTGTGGCCTGCTCCAGGCTGATCCTTGGCAACCACGCCGACTTTCAGGTCGAACCCATGGCCGCACCCGCGCTGGCGTGGCTGCCCCTCTTCGTCGTGTTCGGCGTGTTGACCGGGTGCATGGGGGCCGTCTACAACGGCGTGACGTTGTGGTTCCTCGACCACGTCGGTGCGATCCGCCGAATCCCGCCTCTGGCGAAGGCTGCCATCATCGGCGCGATCGTCGGGCTGGCGATGTTCGTCTACCCGCTGTCGGTGGGCGGCGGAGAGGACCTGACGCAGCTGATCCTCGGGGGTCAGCACCTCGTCGTCTCCACGATCGTCGGAATCCTTGCGGTGCGGTTGGTCGCAGGCCCGCTGTCGTACTCGGCACCGGTGCCTGGCGGGCTGTTCGCGCCACTGCTCGCAGTCGGTGCGCTGTGGGGGCTGCTGTTCGTCGGATGCTTCAACGCCGTATGGCCGGACGACACAACGCAGTTGGCCGTTCCGATGGCGCTGGTCGGCATGGCGGCCTTCTTCGGTGCCACCGTGCGCGCACCGTTGACCGGGATGGTCGTCGTGACCGAGATGACGGCCACCACCGCGACCCTCGTACCGATGATGGCCGCTACCGCTGCCGCGGTGCTGGTCGCCAACCTCGTGGGATCGGCGCCCATCTACGAGAGCCTTCGAGCGCGGATGCCCGACGAATCCTCCATCGAGGACCGCGGTCGCAGCTAGCGTTCGGGACGTACACTCGCGATCTTCTTCGATCAGACCACGCCTGGCGGCATCGGCTACCGCGCGTCGGCACGTGCGTACTCGCGCGAAGGCCTCGCCGCGGCGTCCGACATGCACGTCGACGAGCATGCGAACGGTGAGTAACGCAACGGTAGCGACGGGTCACGATCGGGGGCAGTTTTGGCCACGATCGGCCGAAATCGATTGATTGCGTGGGACCCTCGCGTCACTGGCAACTCAACGACGAGATGCCAAGGGAGGTTACCACTATGACTGCACCAACGATGACGCATCGACTTGCCGCAGAGTTCATCGGAACGTTCTGGCTGGTCCTCGGCGGCTGCGGCAGCGCCGTGTTCGCCGCGAAGTTCCTCTCCGACGGAGAATCCGTCGGCATCGGATTCCTGGGTGTCTCACTGGCATTCGGTTTGACGGTGCTAACCGGCGTGTACGCGTTCGGCACCATCTCGGGCGGGCACTTCAACCCCGCCGTCACGCTCGGTGCCGCGCTGGCCCATCGGGTGGAGTGGCGGGCCGTGCCCTGGTACTGGATCACCCAAGTCGTCGGCGGCGTGGTCGGCGGTCTGGTGATCTACGTGATCGCCATGGGGAAAGAAGGCTGGACGGCCACTGGCAACATGGCGGCCAACGGTTTTGGCGACCACTCACCCGGCGGCTACTCGTTCCTCGCCGTGGTCGTTGCGGAGATCGTGCTCACCGGCGTGTTCATGCTCGTGATCCTCGGCTCGACAGACGATCGGGCGCCGAAGGGATTCGCGGGCTTGGCAATTGGCCTGACGCTCACGCTGATCCACCTCATCGCGATCCCGATCTCCAACACGTCGGTCAACCCCGCCCGTTCCACCGCCGTGGCGTTCTTCAACGGCGCGGGCGCACCCGCTCAGCTCTGGGTGTTCTGGCTGGCACCGCTCGTCGGTGCGGCGATCGCAGGCATCGCCTACCCATTCCTGTTCGGCCGCAACGAAGAGCTGGCCGACAGGCCGGTCCGCGACGACGCCCTCGAGGCGGTCTGAGCTGACGACGGAATCGGGCCCGCACCACCACTGTGGTGCGAGCCCGATTCCGGCCGTCTGCTCGACCGGAATCCAGTTGTCCTGCGCTACTTGGCAGAAGCCTTCTTCTTCACGGTGCGTGCGGCCTGCTTCTCGGTCGTCGCGCCCTGATTGGCCAACTGGCCGCCCGCGCTCTCCAGATGCGCACGCACGAACCACTGGAACTTCTCCAGCTCGCCAGCATGGCCGATCAGCATGTCCTGTGACACCAGATCGATGTCGTCGAGGCGATGAATGGCCTTGCGCGTGTCCTCGTTGATCCCCGTGTAGACGAGATCCAATGCGGCCAAGTGGGCCAAGACGGTGTCGCGGCCGACCGAGTAGTCGTCCCAGGTCCGGTCCTTGATGATCGCACCAGGCGTGCCCTGGGGAGCTACGCCCAGTGCCGCGATCCGTTCGGCCACCTCGTCGGCGTAACCGCGCACCAACTCGACCTGCGGGTCGATCATCTCGTGGACGCCGATGAAGTTCGGGCCGACGACGTTCCAGTGCACGTGCTTCAAGGTCAGGTGTAGGTCGTTGTAGGTGCTGAGCTGCTTCTGCAGCAGGCCGGCGACCTCGCGGCCGTCCTTGTCCGACATTCCGGGAACGGTGAATCCTGGCATGGTGCCTCCTTTGTGATTGCTCACGGGGAGGCCTACCCGGGTCAAGGGGGAGCTACACCTCGTTACGCTCGCCGGATGACGGAGTCGCCACCCGAGTTCACCGGTTTCACCGAGGCTGCGCTCGACTTCTACGACGATCTGGAGATGGACAACACCAAGTCGTACTGGGAAGCGCACAAGGACGTCTACCAATCCAGCGTGCAGGCCCCCATGACGGCGCTGGTCACTGCGCTGGAGCAGGAGTTCGGCAGCCCCAAGGTATTCCGGCCGTTCCGCGACATCCGGTTCGCCAAGGACAAGACGCCCTACAAGACACACCAGGGCGCCTTCGTCGCCGCCGGCCCCGCCTGCGGTTGGTACGTCGAGATCTCAGCCCGCGGCTTCCGCTCCGGAGCGGGTTTCTACGAAGCCAGCGGATCCGACCTCGGCCGCATCCGGGCGTCGATCGCCAACGAACTGACCGGCGATCAGCTCGGCAAGATCCTGGCCAAGCTCAAGCGGGCCGGCTTCACGGTCGGCGGCGACCGCCTCAAGACCTCGCCGCGCGGGTACGACGCCGATCATCCGCGCATCGACCTGCTCCGGCACCGGTCCCTGACGGTCGGGAAGGACTACGGGTTCGAGCCGATCATCCACACCCCCGAGCTGGTCGCCGCCGTCCGCAAGGACTGGAAGGCTTCCCGTCCGCTGGTCGAGTGGGTTGCTGCTCGCCTCGGCGATTAGAGCGCACGCAGGTCGGGGATGGCCTGCCTGGCCCCGAACCGGGGGTTGCGGGCCAACCCGCTGACCTCGAGCAGCCGGACCGCGCGCTGCCGGTGCGGGCGCAATGGTTCCAGCAACTCGATCATCTCGGCGTCGTCGATGCGATGTCCCAGCAGAGTGGACCCGATCATGTTCGACAGGTGATAGTCGCCGACCGACAGCGCGTCGGCGTCCCCCCACGCACGTTGCGCCGTCTCGGCTGCCGTCCACTCACCGACGCCCGGCAGCGACATCAGCGCGGCGCGCGCCTCGTCGGTGGAACGGTCCGAAAGCCGTTCCAGTGATTCGGCCCGCTGCGCGCACCCGACGAGGGTCCTGGCCCGGCTGGGGTCGACGTTGGCGAGGTGAAACTCCCACGACGGGATGCGCCTCCACACATCGGCTGGCGGAGGCACCCGCATCCGAGCAGGGGCAGGGCCCGGCGCCGGGATGCCGTACTTGGTGACCAGCAGCCGCCACGCACGGAACGCGTCCTTGCCAGCCACGCGCTGTTCGAGGACGGCGGGGATGAGGGCTTCCATGACCCGGTCGGTGCGTCCGAGCCGCAGATGCGGCACCTTCCGGTGGGCCTCGGCGATGACGGGTTCGACGGGTGCGAATCCCGCCCCGTCGTCGTGGGCGCCGAGCATCGCGGGCAGCCGAGCGCAGAACTCGTCGGCGCCGTCACCCCACGCGTCGCAGTCGACGACGTTGCGTCCCGAGGTGGCGATCCGTGCGGTGACCGGGCCGCTGTCCATCAGGCTGGTCTTCCAGATGGCACCGTCGACGACTTGATAGCAGGGATCGCCGGGACCGCGCCGCAGCGGCGACAGCGTCATCGCGAGGGGCGAGCGAAGCGACGGGAGGGTGGACGGGCTCGCAGGTCCGCCGAACGTCACGCTGGCGGAGCTGGGCATCGCCCCAGGTTAACCGACCGTGACGTCGGCCTTGTTGGCGTAGAACGCGACGTGACCGGCGATCTGGCCGACGGCGGGGTACGGCTGCTCATAGGTCCAGATCACGTCGTCGACGGTGTTGCCACCCGCGTTCTCCCCCGTCGCTTCGCTCGCCCCCGTGGTCACGTGGTAGTAGTTCGCCTCGCCCTTGTACGGGCAGTAGGTGGTGGTGTCACTGCGACGCAACACCGAAGCGACGACGTCGGCCAGCGGTACGTATTGCACGGCGGGGTACGTGGACTCCTGCAGCGTCAACGCCGCGTCGGTCTCGGCGACCACTTCACCGTTGATCCGCACGGTCACGTGTGTGCCGGTCGGGGTGATGGTGATCGGATGTTCGGCGGTGGGAAGCAGAACGGTGCGCTCGGTCATATGGAACCCAACGTGGCAGACCCGCCTCGGATTCCGCTTTTCGGAGGGTAGGAGCGAAGCGACCCGGGAATGTGATGAGCTAATTACGATCGCCGCATGAACGAACCGGCCTCCGCCTGCGCACGCGCCTCCGTCGCCATCTCCGCCCCATGCGGCGAGGTGTACGGCCTCATCACCGACCTGCCGACGTTGTCGTCGCTGGCCGAGGAGACCACGGGGATGAAGTGGCGGAAGGGCGACAAGGCGGTCCCGGGCGCGGTGTTCAAGGGGACCAACCGCAACGGAATCCGCCGCTGGACGACGGTGTGTACGGTCACCGATGCCGAACCGGGCAGCGCCTTCGCGTTCGACGTGAAGTATCTCGGGATCCCGGTCGCGCACTGGCGCTACGAGATCGCGCCTGCCGACGGCGGTTGCCAGGTGACCGAGCAGATGTGGGACCACCGCCCAGCCTGGTTCGTGAAGCCCGGCGGGCTGGCCACCGGCGTCATGGACCGCCCGACCACCAACACCGAGCACATGAAGCGCACCCTTCAGCGGCTGAAGGACAGGGCCGAGGCGCGTTAGGGCTTGCCGGTGATCGCGTCCGCGATCCGTGCGATGGGCGACGTCGTCGCGCGCCCGCCTGCCTCGTGCCGGTCGGCCAACCCGTACGCGACGTAGAGACCACGCACGCCGAGCCACCGCATCGGCTCGGGCTCCCAGTTGCGCTGCCGGTGACCGACCCATGGCAGTTCGGTACGCGGGGTGCGCTGGTCGAGGACGAGGTCGGCCAGCGTGCGCCCGGCCAGGTTGGTGGCCGTCACTCCGTGCCCGGCGTAGCCACCCGCCCAGCCCAGCCCGGTCGCGCGGTCCAGCACGACGGACGCCTGCCAGTCGCGGGGCACCGCCAGTACGCCGCACCAACCGTGAGCGATCGGCACGTCACGCACTTGGGGCAGCACGTCGTGCAGCACCTGGCTCAGCTGTCGGATGGCGCGCTCGGAGACACGGCCGTCGACGTCGGTGCGCGACCCATAGCGGTAGGGCACGCTGCGTCCTCCGATCGCGATGCGGTCGTCGACGGTGCGTTGGCCGTAGAAGAAGCCGTGCGCGGCGTCGCCGACGGTTTCCCTTCCTTCCCAACCGATCTCAGCCCACAGTTCGGGGCTGATCGGGTCGGTCGCGATCATCGAGCTGTTCATCGGCAGCCAACGGCGGCGCAGGCCGGGCAGGGCGGCGGTGAACGCCTCGGTGGCCCGCAGCACGATCGGGGCGCGCACGGTGCCCGACTGCGTGACGGCGCGGCCCGTGCTGATCTCGGTGACCGGTGACTGCTCGTAGATCTGCACGCCGAGCCGCTCGACGACGTCGGCGAGTCCCCTGGCCAGCCGGGCAGGCTGGATCCGCGCGCAGTGCGGATTGAAGTACGCCGACACCACACCCGAGAAGTCGACGCGCCTCGCCGATTCAGCGGCCGTCAATGGCTCGATGCCCTCGACCTGCCAGCTGCGCTCCTCCTCGAACAGGGCGGCCAGACGGCTGGCCTGCGCCCGGTTGCGCGCGATGTCGAGCGTGCCGCCCTTCACGATGCCCGCGTCGATGCCCTCCCGCGCGGCGACGTCGACGACCTCGTCGATGGACTCGATCAGTGCGCGCTGCCAGGCCAGCACGCCGTCGCGGCCATGCTTACGGGCCATCGCGTTGCGGTCGCCGGGCACCAGCGCCGACAGCCACCCGCCGTTTCGGCCAGAGGCACCGAAACCGGCGAACTCCTTCTCGAGCACCACGATGCGCAGTTGCGGGTCGGCGCGCTTGAGGTAGTAGGCCGTCCACAGTCCGGTGTAGCCGGCGCCCACGATGCAGACGTCGGCGTCGCGATCACCGGGAAGCGCCGTTCTTGGGCGCGGCAGCTCGCCGTGCCAATGCGAGACGTGACCGTTGAGCGGAGTCGAGGCGAGCACCGGACGATTGTGCAGCACCGGTCGACGGATGTTTCAGGCGTGGTCTAATCAGCCATGACCGCCCTGCACCGCCGCGACGACGTGTTCGTGTTGACCCTCGGCGACGACGAGAACCGATTCCATCCCGACCGCCTCGTGGCGATCAATGCCGCCCTCGACGAGGTCGACGCGGCGCCGGGCCCGAAGGCGGTGGTGACCACCGGGGTCGGGAAGTTCTACTCCAACGGCCTCGATCTCGACTTCATGGCCGCCAATCCCGATGCCGCAGAAGCGAATCTGCGCGAGGTTCACGCTTTGTTCGCGCGAGTGTTGGCGTTCCCCGCGCCGATCGTGGCGTCACTGCAGGGGCACACGTTCGCCGCGGGAGCGATGCTGGCGTTGGCGCACGACCTCGCGGTGATGCGGTCCGACCGCGGTTACTTCTGTCTGCCGGAGGTCGATCTCGGCATTCCCTTCACGCCGGGCATGAACGCGTTGATTCGCGCCAGGCTGCCCATCGTCACGGCCCACGAGTCCATGACGACGGGCCGCCGGTACGGCGGCGAGGAGGCCCACGAAGCGGGCATCGTCGCCGGTGTCGGGGCCGAGGACGAGATCCTCGACATCGCCGTCGCGCGGGCGCAAGAGCGGGCCGCCAAGGCGGGACCGACGATGGGTGCCATCAAGGCCCGGCTCTATGGCGAGGTCATCGAGGCGTTGACGGGGCCGAACGCGTAGCGGTGGTAGCTCGCCATGTAGCGCAGCACCTTGGCCCTGGACATGACGTTCACCATCAGCCGGTAGTACCCGGGCAGCTTCGTGAACGTGTCCGATTCGATGGCGGACACCCAGGCGAGCAGCCGCGTGCCCGGCACCGCCTCGAGGACGTCGTCGGGCCCGTCGATGGCCCAGTACAGCGTCGCCCCCGACCGGCGCACCACGGGGTTCATCCACTGCGACTTGATGCCAAGGGTGTTGAACGCGTCGAACTGCAACTCGCCGGACGGCGCGTGCTCGACGACGCGGCGCAACAGCGCCACACCGTCCTGCTCGGCCAGGTACATGGTGAGGCCCTCACCGAGCATCAGAATCGGGCGGTCCCGCGGGATCTCGCCGAACCACGCCGGGTCGGTGACCGAGGCGGAGATCACGTGGTAGTGATCGCGCTCGGGGTAGAGCTGCCTGCGCAGCTCGGCGACCTCCGGGTAGTCGACGTCATACCACTCGACGTCGGACCCTGGGTCGATCCGGAACACCCGGCTGTCCAGGCCGCAACCCAGATGCAGTACAACAGCTTTGGGGTGTAGGACCAGGAATTGGCGGGCCCAGTCGTCGAAGTGCGCCGACCTCGTCGTCACCGACGGTGAGTTGGCCGCCGTGATCGAGGTCCTCGTCCAATCGTAGTCGATGCGGTCGACGATCTCCTTGGCGAACCGGTCGCCGAGAATCGGGTCGGGCAGGCCTGCGTCGAGCGCCTTGGCGTAGAACGTCGCCAACATCGTCTGCGGCGCACCGCTGAGGTCGACGTGCAATTTCTCGGTCATGCCGTCCGACGGTAGTCCGGCAGCGGACGCGGGGTCCATCGGCTGAACGCGGACCGGCGTGGCGTTCAACGTCAATTACGTTGGAGCCCAACGCGATGGCGCGCCTAGCCGGCCTGCTTGCTCCTGCGCTTCGCCTCGCGCAGACCGACCCAGAACTTGGCCGCCTCGCGGATCGACTCCTCGACGGGCCTTGGCTCCCAGCCGAGTTCACGCTTGGCCTTGCTGCAGTCGACGGGGGCCTCGGCGCGCATCAGCCGCAGCGAGTCGAGCGAGAACTGCTCGTCGGTGCCCTTCAGCCTGGCCTTGGCGCTGCCGAGCACCGCCATCGCATACGCCACGGGAAGCGAGATCGCCCTGGCCGGTGGCCGCACTCCCACTGCCTCCGCGGCGATGCGGGCCACCTCGGCGTTGGTGATCATCTTCTCCGAGATCAGGTAGCGCTCGCCGACGCGGCCCTTTTCTGCGGCCAGGATCATCGCCCGTGCGGCGTCGTCGATTCCGACGGCCTCCAGCTGGATACCCTTCATCACGAACGGCAGCTTGCCGAACGCCGCGCCCGCGATGATCGCTCCGTGCGGGGTGCGGCCCCAGTCGCCGCTGCCGTACGTCGTGGAGATGCCCACCGCGACGGCGGGCAGGCCGTGGTCACGCGCGTACTCCATGACGAGATTCTCGGCCTGCACGCGCGAGCGCACGTACGGCGTCAGCCCGCGGAGCCGTTTGGTCGGCGACATTCCGCCTCTGTCGACGATCTGGTCGTCCTCGGTGGCCACCCGGCCCCGCTTGCGGCCGACGGTGACGTAGCTGCTGGTGAAGACGAAGCGCTTGAGGCTGGCGGCTATTGCCGGTTCGACGGCGACCTCAAGCACGTTTCGTGTGCCGTCCACGTTGGTGCGGAACAGCGGTGCCGGATCCCGCAGCCATCCGCGGGTGTCGACGACGCAGTAGTAGACGACGTCGCAGCCGGCCATCGCCTCGCGAAGCACCTCGTCGTCCCAGATGTCGCCGAGGAACCGCGTCACCAACAGATCGTCGATGCCGATCGTGGTGGCGTTGGGTCGCACCATCACCCGGACGTCCTGCCCGTCGGCGACGAGCTGGCGGGTCACGTGCGAACCGAGGTACCCGTTGGCGCCGATGACGAGTGCGGTCGTGGTCATGCGCCAACCTGCCGCATCCAGACCTCCGCCTCTTCGGGCAACGTGCCGAGCGCCCTTGCCTTCTTGCACCACTTCATCGCTGCGGAGACGAACCGCAGCGGGTTGTAGACGTCTTCCTGGCGACTCCACAGCCCGTCGCCCGCGTACGTGATGATCGAGATGTTGGTGGCGGTGATGATCGTGCCGTCACCGGGGTCGCGCATGGGGTTGTCCAGTTCGCACAGCACCCTGCCGGTGCTCTCGTCGTACACCTTCCACAGCGAGGGGAACGACGTCATGTAGTTGCCTGGGAAGCTCTCCATGGTCTGCCAGATCCAGGGCCGCACCTGTTCACGACCGCGCATGGTGCCCGCAGCGTGCTCGACGTACAGCACGTCGTCGGTGTACTGGTCGACCCAGGGATCCCAGTCGCGCGTCTCGGCGGCCCGTGCCACCGTTGCCTCGAATTGAGCGAATGCGTCTGCCAGCTCGTCCCGGCTGAAAGTGCTACCCGTCACATTCAGAACTAGAACACGTTCTACTGCCCTTTGTCGAGCGGCCGCCGTAACGTCGACCGGTATGAGGATTCCGCTCGCGGTCCTGCTCGCCGTCGCGGCCATGGCACTCGGCGCGCCGGATGCGCGCGCCGACGACAACCCGGGTCTGGTAGACCTCGGTAATGGCCGCAACCTGTTCCTGAACTGCCAGGGCGAAGGGACGCCGACGGTGTTCGTCATCCCTGGGAAGGGCAGTTACGCCGACGCGTGGAACGCCACGATCCCCCCAGGTGACCCGATCCGCTCGTCGCCGTATGACCTGATCGACGAGGCGAAGCCGGGCATGTCGCCGGTCTCCGCGCAGCCCCTCGTCGCGAAGACGACGCGGATCTGCACCTATGACAGGCCCAACACCAGACCGGACGGCACCGACCGTTCGACACCAGTGGCCCAGCCTCACACCGTGCAGTCCGACGTCGACGACGTGGTGAATCTGATTGCGGCTGCTCACCTTCCGACGCCCATGGTGTTCGTCGCCCACTCGTACGGCGGCCTGGTCCTCGACCTGCTCGCCCGCACGCACCCAGACCTGGTCAGCGGGATGGTCTTCACCGAACCCACCTCCGAGTTCCTGCGAAGCGTCGGCAGGCCCGATCAGAACGCCACCTTCAACACCGACGCCCAAACCGCCGCGCCGGGCGAAGAGGCCGTCCTCGCCGACGACGCCTTCGACAGCATTGCCGCCGCGCCGCCGCTGCCGCGGGTGCCCGCGATCGTGCTGAGCGCGGACAAGTTCCCGGCACCGTCCGCGCTGAAGCCGGACAACTACACCCAGGCCCAGGTCCATCAGGCGAACGACCTGCTGGCCGCCGCGCTGGGCACCACGAACGTCATCGTGCCGGGCACGGGCCACAACCAGATGCTGTACGAACCGCAGGCCATTGCTGACGAAATCGTGACGGTCGTCGACGACGTGCGCGAACGCCAGTAACGGAGGAACTTCTGGACCGGACCCGGGGTTATAGAAGTGCCAACCCTAGGAGGACGAGTGGCGAAGGAATACAACAAGAACCCCGCGGCCGTACAGGCCTTGTCACCCGAGCAGTACCAGGTCACGCAGGAGAACGGCACCGAGCGCCCGTTCACCGGTGAGTACTGGGACAACCACGAACCGGGCATCTACGTCGACGTGGTCTCCGGCGAACCCTTGTTCGCCTCGACCGACAAGTTCGAGAGCGGCTCCGGCTGGCCCAGCTTCACCAAACCGCTCGACGCCGAGAATGTCGTCGAGAAGCGTGACCGCTCACTGTTCATGGTCCGCACCGAGGTGCGGTCGGCCAACGGTGACAGCCACCTCGGCCACGTGTTCAACGACGGACCGCGCGAGGCGGGTGGGTTGCGCTACTGCATCAACTCCGCTTCGCTGAGGTTCATCCATCTCGACGACCTCGAGACCGAGGGCTACGGCGAGTTCAAGACGCTCTTCGGTGGGCTGGAGCGAAGCGACCGGGGAATTCAACACAGTACGACGAACAAGGAGGCTCGGGCATGACGAACACCGAGACCGCGATTCTGGCCGGCGGCTGCTTCTGGGGCATGCAGGACTTGATCCGCAAGCAGCCCGGTGTGGTGTCCACGCGTGTCGGTTACACCGGCGGCAAGAACGACCACCCCAATTATCGCAACCATCCCGGGCACGCCGAGGCCATCGAGATCGACTACGACCCCGCGGTGACCGACTACCGCGCGATCCTCGAGTTCTTCTTCCAGATCCACGATCCGACGACGAAGGACCGCCAGGGCAACGACGTCGGGTCCAGCTACCGGTCGGCGATCTTCTACGCCGACGACGAGCAGAAGCGCGTCGCGCTGGACACCATCGCCGACGTCGAGGCGTCGGGCCTGTGGCCGGGCAAGGTCGTCACGGAAGTGACTCCTGCAGTGGACTTCTGGGAAGCCGAGCCGGAGCACCAGGACTACCTGGAGAAGTTCCCGAACGGCTACACCTGCCACTTCCCGCGGGCGGGCTGGAAGCTCCCCAAGCGGGAGACGGCCAGCTAGTCAGGCCAGCGGAGTGACCCGGCGGCGCATCACCATGCGTCCGCCGGCCGCCGGCGTGTAGGCCACTCCACGGGAGTGCACCTTCTCGTCGGGTGCGGTGGTGGTCTCGATCGCGAAGTTGCGCAACACCGTTCGCAGCACGACGTCCATCTCGACGTTGGCGAACACCGCGCCAACACAGCGACGGGTACCACCGCCGTACGGCAGGAACGACGACGTCGACGGCCGGTTGCCGACGAAGCGCTGCGGGTCGAAGCGCTCGGGATCGGCGTAGTCGCTCTCGCGTTCGTGAATGTGCGCGATGGGCACCATGATCGAATAGCCGCGGGGAATCACCCAGTCCCCCAACTGATATGTCGGCGCGTAGACGTGGCGGCCCGAGAAGTCGATGACGGTGCGGACCCGCTGTACCTCGAGGATGGTGGCCTGACGGTACTCGTTGCCGTCGGTCGCCGCCTCGGCCTCGAGCTTGGCGAGCACGTCGGGGTGCCTGATGACACGTTCGAAGACCCACGCCAACGTCGATGCCGTGGTTTCGTGGCCTGCGGCCAGCAGCGTGAGCAGCTCGTCGGCGATGTCGCGGCGCGACATCGACGAGCCGTCCTCGTAAGTGCTGCGCAGCAACAGCGTCAGGACGTCGTCGCGGGCCTCGAAGTCGGGGGCGGCCTTGACCGTGTCGATCAGGTTGTCGATGACGGCGTCGTACTGACGGCGATAGTTGGCGAGCCTGCCCCACGGGCTGTACCGGCCGTAGGTCCGCGACGGGACAGGCAGCGTCGCAAGGCGCGACCCCAGGGTGACCCACGGCGGGATGATGCGGCGCAGCGCGTCGAGCTGTTCACCGTCGGCGCCGAACACCGCGCGCAGGATCGCGTTGAGCGTGATCCGCATCATTGGTTCGAGGGTCTCGAACTCTTGCCCCTGTGGCCATTTCGCGGTTTCGCGGTCGGTCTCCTCTTGGAAGATCTTCTCGTAGTTCTTGACGCTCTTGCCGTGGAAGGGCGGGGTCAGCAGCTTGCGGCGCAAGCGGTGGTCGGCACCGTCCAGCGCGAACACCGAGCCGGAGCCGAGGATCCGGCTCAAGTTGGGCTGCACGTTGCCGACGTCGTCGGTGTTGGCGCTGAACAGCTGCTTGGCCAGCAGCGGATCGGCAACGGTCACGGTCTTGCCGAACACCGGCAGGTCGAGCACGAACACTTCGCCGTGGCGGCGCGCAAGCCAGTCAACCGTCCGTCGCCTCGATATGGAGAACGCGATGGCCTGCGCCAGCTTGGGCAGACGCGGCCGGGGCGGCAAGTTCACCCCGCGATCGTGGACTGACGTGGAAGCTTCATCGATGGTCGTTTGGCTCACAGCACTCTCCAACCCACTTGATGGTACTACGGTGTACCATCGGCGTGTGTTGTACGGTACCGCTTGGTACCGCACACGCGCAAGAGGCTTGGAGGTGACGACATGTCGTCGGTCGTGATCGAGTCCGCCAAGGCGGATTCCGGTGCGCACGCCTTCAGACAGCGACTGCTCGACGGCCTCGCGGACTCGATCGTCGAGCGCGGCTACCGGGACACCACCGTCGCCGACGTCGTTCGCAATGCCAAGACCTCCAAACGCACCTTCTATGGCGAGTTCGCCAGCAAGGAGGAGTGCTTCGTCGAGCTGCTACGCACCAACAACGACGTCCTGATCACCTCGATCCAGACCGCCGTCGATCCAGATGCGGAGTGGGACAAGCAGATCCGTAGCGCAGTCGGCGCGTACGTCGACCACATCTCGGAGCGGCCCGCCATCACGCTGAGTTGGATCCGCGAGGCGCCT
The DNA here is from genome assembly GCF_008329605.1 of Mycolicibacterium sp. P9-64. Taxonomy (GTDB): domain Bacteria; phylum Actinomycetota; class Actinomycetes; order Mycobacteriales; family Mycobacteriaceae; genus Mycobacterium. The sequence goes on along the minus strand of NZ_NPKO01000002.1, from coordinate 248,161 downwards.
GCGCTCGAAGCGGTCGCGCAGCCGCTGCACCGCATCGCGATGGAGCAGCTCACCGACATGTTGGTGGTACTCACCGACAGCCCCGGATTCCGCCGCGCGGGCATCTCCCCCATATCGCGGCCCCTCGCGCTGATTCTGTTGGGCGGCCTGCGGGAACTGACCGCACAGATGGTCGAACGCGGTCACGATCTGCACGACATCAGCGAGCCCGCGTACGTCGCGGGGATCGCCATCGTCGGGGCCGGCGTCAGCCCAGCATGAGGCGCGCCGACTTCTCCAGTCGGCGGGCGATGTCCACGTAGGACGCGTACCCCATCCCGGCCCGCACCAAGGCGCCCGAATACAGCATCTCCAGCGAATCGATGACGTCCGGATCGACGTCGGGGCCGAGCGCGGAACTCAGCCGACCACGAATGTCACGGCCGATCCGCTGGCGCAGCACCTCGACGTCGGGGTCGCGGCCGAGCAGGGCGGTGGTGACGGCACCGGCGAACTCCGGTTCGTCGACGACCAACTGCGAGATGTGGCGCAAGACGTCGGTGACGCGGGTGGCTGGATCGTCGGATTCGTGCGCGGCGGGCGGGGAAGCCGCTAGCCTGCGCCAGAAAACCTCGGCGACGAGGTGCTCCTTGGAGGAGAAGTACGTGTAGGCGGTTGCCGCACCGACACCCGCTTCGGTGGCGACCCGGCGCACGGTGAGACCGGCGAAGCCCTCGCTGTTCAATAGCTCGACCGCAGCCTTGCCCAGTCGATCGACGGTGTCGGCCTGCTTGGCGGTCAGACGGCGCCGAGTCGACTCCAAAGCCGGATCGGACACGTGTCTGGACGCTACTACAGCCGTGGGTCACCGGCAACGGTAAGTTGGCCCGCATGAGCCCCACCGACACCGACCTGCCGAGCGCTGCTGCGCGCCTGTTCACGCTCGCCGAGGACGTCATCGGATTCATGCCGGCCGACGAGGGTCGCGCGCTGTACGACGCGGCACTGCGCTACCTCGGTGACGGCGTCGGCGTCGAGATCGGTACGTACTGCGGCAAGTCGACGGTGCTACTCGGCGCCGCCGCGCAGCAGACGGGCGGCCTCGTCTACACGATCGACCACCACCACGGCTCCGAGGAACACCAGCCCGGCTGGGAATATCACGACACCTCGATGGTCGACCCGGTGACGGGACTGTTCGACACGCTGCCGACGCTGCGCCACACCCTCGACGCGGCACGGCTGGACGACAATGTCGTCGCGGTCGTCGGCAAGTCCGCGCTCGTCGCCCGTTCGTGGCGGACGCCGCTGCAGTTGGTGTTCATCGACGGCGGACACACCGACGAGGCAGCGCAGAAGGACTTCGACGGCTGGGCCAAGTGGGTGGCCGTCGGAGGCGCACTCGTCATCCACGACGTATTCCCCGACCCCAATGACGGCGGGCAGGCCCCGTACCGCATCTACCGTCGCGCACTGGAAACCGGTGTGTTCCAGGAAGTCTCGGCCACCGGTTCGATGCGCCTGCTGGAGCGGACGTCGGGCACGCCTGGCGACACATTGGACGTCTAGCTACGATTCGAGTCACAGGCGGTTCATTGCTAGGGACGCATCACGGCGGGTCAGAAAGATGAACATTCTTTGCCCTAGTAGCAAAGAGGCGGAGTTCAGCGCACAATGACGCGGTGACGTCGCGCAGGCACCGGGTGACTGATGCGTCGACCGAGCCCTTGATGGTCCCCGTTGGACTTGCCCTTCGCGAGCCCCAGTCCCGAGCCGAAGCGGTCGTGACCGCGCTGGCGCAGGCCGAATCGCCACGCACCTCCCACGCATCGCGGCGGCGCAGGCTCCTGCCGCTGATCCTCGTGTCGGCCGTCGTCGTGGCCACCTCGGTGGCCGTCGTACTTGGGATGGCCGACCGCGATGCGACCACTCCCGGTTCGACGTTCCGTGTCGCCAGCGGTGATTGCCTGACCTGGCCGCCGGGGGCACCCGACCGGCCGGCCGTCGTCGACTGCAGAGGTGACCATCTGTTCGAGGTGGCCGATGCCGTCGAGATCGACACACTGGCCGACACATCCGGCGCCGATCCAGCCACTCACCTCCAACGGAGTTTCCGCGAACTCTGCCCTCCAGCGGTAAGCCGTTATCTGGGAAGCCGTTTCGACCCCGACGGCAGGTTTGGCGTCGGCATGGTGTGGTCGCCTACCGGACCCGATCCCCAATCCGGCGGGCAGTTGTTGTGCGGTCTGCAGCTGAGTCATCCAGGAGCATCGAGCACGTTTCAAGGCAGAGTGCGGGACCTGGACCAGTCGGCGATCTGGTCGGCAGGGACGTGCCTCGGCATTCTCGATGGCAACGTGACCGACGTGCCGGTGGATTGCGCGTCGCCACACGCGATGGAGATCACGGGGGCAGTGAGTCTGGCCGACGTCTTCACGGGGCCACCACCGGCAACCGCAGCTCAGGACGGCGTGGTGCGTGGCGGCTGCGGCGCCGTGACGGACGCCTACCTGTCGCCGCTCTCATTGGCCGCGACGTCGTTGACGGTGCGGTACACCCCGATCGCCGCTGTCAGCTGGGACGCGGGAAGCCGCCAGATCGCGTGCCGGTTGGCTTCGCCCACTGCCGACGGCCGATGGGCGACATTGGTGGGCAGCGCCAAGACCGGGGTGACGATCGATGGTCGTCAGCCCGCCGCCGTCGGCGGCGGCGATACGCCACCGACGGCCGACCAAGCCACCGCACCCGCCGCGGCACCGGTGCAACCGCCACAGGACTCGGAACCGGCGGACGAGCCCGCACCGCAGCCCGAGCCCGGACCGTCGGCCGAGGCGCCGGGCCCGCCCGATGAGGGCGCGCCGCCCCCGGAGCTGGTCGGCTAGCTAGCGGTCGCCAGAACTGCCATCGCTGCCAGTGCCGCCTTGCGATCCGGTGCTGCCGGTCGAGCCGTCTGCACCCTTGCCGCCGTTGCCCGCCTGACCAAATTCCCCTGCGCCGCCGGACCCGAACTGTCCGCCCGCGCCACCCTGGCCGCCGGTGCCACCCTTGCCACCGTCTCCTGCGCTGCCGCCACCACCGATGAAGCCGCCCGATCCGGCCGCACCACCATTGCCACCAGCACCGCCCGTGCCACCGGTACCGCCCTCGCCACCATCGCCGCCCTTGCCACCGGTCCCTCCGGTGCTTTCGATACCGCCGCCAAGGCCACCGGTGCCGCCCGAACCGCCGGCGCCGCCAGTCGCACCGGTTCCGCCGGCGCCACCCGAACCACCCGAACCACCCGAGCCGCCGGTGCCGACGAAGATTCCACCCGACCCACCAGCCCCACCTGAACCGCCGGCCCCGCCGCTGCCGCCAGCTGCCCCGGTACCGCCCGTGCCGCCTGCCCCGCCAGGGGCTGCCACGACCGGATTCGCGCCGGTACTGATCCGGCCGCCAGTACCTCCGTCACCGCCTGCCGCGCCGGTACCACCCGTTCCGCCTGCACCTCCAGCACCCGACGCCGTCCCCGGAACGCCAGTGGCCTTACCACCGTCGCCACCCCTACCGCCGGGAGCACCTGGTCCGCCCATTCCGCCCGCACCGCCGGTACCGCCAACCCCGACACCGCCGCCGCCCGTGTCGGCGTCACCGCCATTGCCACCGGCACCGCCTGGAGCGCCCGGGCCGCCTGCGCCGCCTGCACCGCCCGCGCCGCCGGAGGCGTTCGGGTCCTCAGCCGCCCTGCTGTCCGACCTGCCGCCATTGCCGCCAATACCACCGGCCTGCCCCTCCGTGGTGCCTGGCTGACCTGGCGTACCGTCGTCGGCCTGGCCACCGGTCGTGATGATGGTGGCCGAGGTCCCGTTGCCTGCCGGGGTGGTCGGCGTCGCAAGACCCGGGTTGACGCCTGCCGCGCCGGCCGCGCCCTGCCCGCCCTTACCGCCGGCACCACCATTGCCGATCAACAACCCACCGTTGCCACCGGCGCCGCCGTTACCTGCAATGCCGCCGTTGGCGTCGGCCGCTAAGCCTGCACCACCGGCACCACCATTGCCGAATAGTCCCGCGCTACCACCATTCCCGCCGGTCCCGCCGTTGACGCCTGCCACGCCGGCACCGCCCGCGCCGCCCGACCCGAACAGCAACCCGCCACTGCCGCCGTTCTGACCAGGCAGCCCATCAAAGCCATTGCCGATCAACAGGCCGGCATTCGGATTGTCGGCGGTCCCGTTGCCGACGAAGATCCGAATGAACGCGCTGATCGGATCCGTACCGGGGGCGGCGGCCTGCAGATCGGCTGCCGCAGCCAGCCGCGGCGGTGTCGGCGCCGAGACGGCCGACCCGAACAGATCGCTGCACCACAAGTCGCCGCACGACGCGGTGGCTGCGGGCGTGAGCGGCACGGTCGACAGCACCGACTCCACCGAGGTGAGGCGCACCTCGGGAGCGGCGGCGGGCGCATCGGTCATCGTGGCTAACCAAAGGCTGGCCCCGGCGACGGCGATACCTGCGGCAACGGTCGGACGGATGGCATTGGCAATCACGCAGAAGAGTATCCACCAGCGGGGGTCGCCGGGTGTGCGGCTTTTGGCGCAAAATTCGTCGAATTCTCGACGAATAACCGCCGGCGGGGGTCGAGTACAGCGTTAGCGTTCGCTGGCCGCGCAGGCGCAGTCGAACTCGCCTTCCAGACCGCGAGGCAGGTCGCGACCCCGGAAGATGCCGCTGGCCCGGGTCGTCGACGACAGCGCGTCGGCGGCGAGGATCATGGCCGCCCCGGTCCACGTGGTCCGCTCGACTGGCCAGCGCTTGCCGTCGGTGAACACCAGGCCGGTCCAGTAGGAACCATCGGTCTCGCGTAGGTGGTGCATGGCGGCGAACTGCTCGTGCGCGCGGGCGGAGTCGCCCATGGCGTCGAGCGCCATCACCAGCTCACAGGTCTCCGCACCGGTAACCCACGGCCGGTGGTCGACGCATCGAATGCCCAGGCCGGGCACCACGAACTCGTCCCAGCGCGCGTCGATGCGCGCCCTGGCCGCGGCTCCGCGCACCGCTCCACCGAGCACCGGGTAGTACCACTCCATCGAGTGACTGTCCTTGAGCAGGAACGACTCTGGGTGCTCGGCGATCGCGTGGCCGAGGCTGCCGACCGCGACTTCCCACTCCGGTTGTGACTCCCCGAGGTAGGTCGCCAGGGCCAGCGCACACCGGATGCTGTGATAGATGCTGGCGCAGCCGGTCAGCAGCGCTTCTGGCAAGACTCCCGAAGCACTTCTGGCCCAGGCGATCTCACCGCCGTCGAGCTGCATGGTCAGGACGAAGTCGATGGCGCGGCTTACCACCGGCCACATCGTCTCGGCGAAGACGCGGTCCCTGGTGATCAGCACGTGGTGCCAGACGCCGGTGGCGACGTAGGCGCAGAAATTGCTGTCGCTGTTTCCGTCTTCGACCACGCCGTTGCGTAGCTGGATGGGGAATGAGCCGTCCGCACGTTGGACGTTGCGACACCAGTCGTACGCCGCGCGGGCCGGCTCCCACAGCCCGGCTACCGTGAGTGCCATCGCGTTCTCGACGTGGTCCCACGGGTCGGTGTGGCCGCCGTCGAACCAGGGCAGAGCGCCGGTCGACTCCTGTGTGACGGCAATCGACTCCGCGGTTTGCAGGCACTGCGCTGGCGTCAGAACTCCTGGGACACCGGGAATCTCATGAGACCTCAATGGCTGGTCACCGGCTTCTGAAAGTAGAGCGCCACGCTCTTTCCGATCAGCGGGTTGAGCGCCGCTTCGGCGTTGCGGGTCAGCCACGGCCGTGCCATCATGTCCCACACCAGCAGCTTGTGATAGGCGCTGACCGCCGGATGGTTCGACTTCTCAACGCCCACTGCACATTTCAGCCACCAGAACGGCGAGTGCAGCGCGTGTGCGTGGTGGCTGTGGTCGAATTTCATCCCGCGCCGCGCGATCTTGTCGCGCAGCTCGTCGGCCTGGTAGATCCGGATGTGGCCACCCTCGTTGGCGTGGTACTCGTCGGACAACAGCCAGCAGATCTTCTCGGGCAGCCAGCGCGGCACCGTGACGGCAAGCCATCCACCGGGTTTCAGCACGCGCACCAGTTCATCGATCGCGCGCTCGTCCTGCGGAACGTGTTCGAGGATCTCCGAGGCGATGACGCAGTCGAAGGTGCCGTCGACCCATGGAAGGTCGAGTGCGTCGCCCTTGACGGCCTCGGCCTTGGCCGACGCGGGCGCCTCCCCCTGCTGCTGCATGGCCTGCAGGATCGCGTCGACGTCGTTGAGCCCCTCGCCGTCCTGGTCGAAGGCCACCACGTCGGCGCCGCGACGGAACGCCTCGAACGAGTGCCTGCCTGCGCCACAACCCACGTCGATCACGGAGGTACCTGGGCCAACGCCCAGTCGGTCGAAGTCAACGGTCAACATGTCTTGGTCCGCTCCATTGCGCGTTCGTACACCGAAACCGTCTGCGCGGCAACGGATTCCCAACTGAATACTTCGACCGCGCGACGGCGGCCTGCCGCGCCGAGGCGGCGCAGCTCCATCGGTGAGTCGAGCAGCTCGCCAAGCACGGCGGTCAGGTCGTCGACGTCCCCGGGTCGGACCAGTCTGGCGCACTGACCGTCGGTACCGACCACTTCGGGCAGCGCGCCTGCGCGGCTGGCCACGATCGGCGTGCCACTGGCCATCGCCTCGACGGCGGGCAGCGAGAAGCCCTCGTACAGCGAGGGGATGCATGCCACCTCGGCCGATGCCAGCAGACCGGCGAGTTCCTCATCGCTGATGCCGCTGCAGCTGTGCACGATGTCGGAGATCCCGAGCTCGGCGATCAGCTTCTCGGTCGGTCCGTTGGGCTCGAGCTTCGACACCAACTGCACGTCGAGATCGCGCTCCACGCGCAGGCGGGCGACGGCGTGCAGCAGATGACTGACACCCTTCAACGGCACGTCCGCGCTGGCGATCGCGATGATCCGGTTGCGCACCCGGTGCTCGGACGGCTGGAACAGCTCGGTGTCGACGCCAAGCGGAACGACGTGCAGCTGGCTCGGCGACACCCCGAAGTCCTCGGCGATGTCGGCTCCCGACGTGGTGGACACGGTCAGCAGCTCCGGAATCTTGCGGGCCACCCTCTTCTGCATCTCGGCGAAGCCATACCACCTGCGCACCAACGGCTTTCGCCACCACTTGGCCGCTGCGACGTCGACCACGCGGTCTCTGGTGATGGGGTGGTGCACGGTAGCCACCAGAGGTAGGCCCACATCGGCTATCGAGAGCAGTGCGGTGCCGAGGCTCTGGTTGTCGTGCACTACGTCGAAGTCGTCGCGACGCGCGGCGAGGATCTTGGCGACCCGCATGGAGAAGGTCCGCGGTTCGGGGAAACCCGCCGTCCACATGGTCAGCAGCTCGAGCAGGTCGACGCGGTCGCGGATCTCGCTTGGCCGCGGCACGCGGAACGGATCGGGCTCGCGGTAGAGATCGAGGCTGGGCACCTTGGTGAGCCGCACCCGCGGGTCGAGACCGCCGGGATAGGGCTGCCCGGAGAACACCTCGACGTCGTGGCCGAGCTCGACGAGACCACGGCTGAGATGGCGAACGTAGACGCCCTGCCCACCACAGTGCGTCTTGCTCCGGTAGGACAACAGGGCGATCCGCATGGTTAGTTCACCGCCGCCAGAGTGGATGACAGGTCTCTGGACATGTGTCCAGACTATAGTTTGACGGTCTAGCCACCGCAACGCGGGGCAGAGCTACTCCGGTGGGAACCCTCCGGTTGCCACCGGCCCCCACCAGGTCGGGGTCACTCTGATCAGACACTTTCCTTGATCGACCATCGCCTGCCGGTACTCGTCCCAGTCGGAATGCTCGCCCGCGACGACACGGAAGTAGTCGACCAGCGGCTCCACCGCATCCGGCAGCAGCACCACTTCGGCGTCGCCGTCGACCTGCACGTAGGGGCCATGAAACTCGTCGGACAACACCGTCACGCTGGCGCGGGCGTCACGGCGCAGGTTCACCGACTTGGCCCGCTGCGGATAGGTGGCGATCACGATCCGGCCCTCGTCGTCGACGCCCCCGGTCACGGGCGAGCTCTGCAACGATCCGTCGGCCCGATAGGTGGTCAGCACCATGCGATGCCGCGGCCGGACGAAGTCGATCAATTCGGGAAGGCCGACCGCGTTCGCGGTGGCGTACGTACGAGCCATGACTCCAACCTAGTGATGGATCAGCGCGCTGCACGCTTGAGCGTCCACGCCGGGATCCAGTGCGTGACCGACCGGCGTTGCGTGCCGTAGGCGACCTCGTAGGTCACCCACCCCCACCAGTACCCCTGCTCACACAGACCCCAGCAGCTCAGTCGGCCGTCGACGATGGTGTGCATCTGCAGGCCAGTCGGGTTGTAGCCGCCAGCGCGGTGCGGCTCGCGCGGGAACACCGCCGTGAGGTCGACGAGCACGGCGATGGGCGGATCGACGCGGCGGAACGCCTGTTGGACGGGCTGACCGTGATAGCCGATCGACTGAAGGTCACCCATCGTTCGATCATATGTTCGATTTGCCCCGGCGCGGTAGGACGAACGCAAACGCCCGCGGGAAGCCGAGCCCGCGCAGCCGCCCACCCCGGACCGCGGCCACGTCGACCGATCGCACCTCGCCCGACGACGGCTCGTAACACCGGAGCGCATCGCCCTTCACGTCGACGATGAGCACCCAGTGCCGCGGGATGATCCGGCCGACGAGCATGCCGACGGGCCACTGCGCGGCCACGTCGGCCAGCACATCCGCCATTGCGTCGCGCCGGCCCCAGCACAGTCGCCAGCCGTATCGTCCGCCGCGGGCAGCGCTGTGCGCGCTCATTGCGCGGGCCACCCCCATCGGCGTGGTGCCCAGCGTGCGCGGCCACACCCGGTTGACCTGATGGTGCACTCGCCCCTGCTCCCCGTCGAACCAGATCCGGCCCGCCGCACTGCCCGACAGGTTCTCGCGATAGGCGGGATCGAGCAGGGCGCCGGCGACCACCGCAACGGCGGGACCGCACGTCACGGTGTCGCGCTGCCGAAGGTGCATGGCCGCGAGCCTCATCGTCACCAGGCTAGGCCGAAACCGGCCAAGCCCAGGCCTGATCCGCCTACGCTGACCACATGCGACTCTCTACGAGGAACCAGCTCTCCGGCACCATCACCGAGGTCGCGCTGGGCACCGTCATGGCCACGGTGAAGGTCCGTCTCGATGGCGGAGATCAGATCGTCACGGCCTCCATCACCAAGGATGCGGCCGAAGACCTCGGCCTCGAGGCCGGCAAGGCTGCGACGGTCCTGATCAAGTCGACCGAAGTAGCCATCGGGGTGGAGTAACCCCATCCAGGCCCCATGACGTTCCGCGATCTGCACTACGGCGACCTGCCGTTGGTCCTGCCCAACGCGTGGGACGTGCCGTCGGCGCTGGCGCTCCTCGACGCCGGTTTCGCCGCGATCGGGACGACGAGCTTCGGCGTCGCGGCCAGTCACGGCGCCCCCGACGGTAGTGGTTCGACGCGTGATGCGAACCTGCGACTGGCCGCGGCGCTTCGACCGCTGGACTGCCACTTGAGCTTCGACGTCGAGGACGGCTACAGCGCCGACCCCGACGAGGTCGCCGACTACGTCGCGCTGCTCCGGGTGGACGGCATCAACATCGAGGACAGCAGCGCGGAGACGCTGATCGATCCCGGGGTGCACACAGCCAAGATCCGCGCGATCAAGGTCCGTTCACCCGAGTTGTTCGTCAACGCGCGGATCGACACGTACTGGTTGGGGCAGTCCGCGACGGTGGCCGAGACCGTCGACCGCGCCAGCCGCTACGTCGCGGCGGGCGCCGACGGCATCTTCGTGCCAGGCGCATCGGACCCGGACGTGCTCCGCGACCTCGCCACCGCCATCGACCGGCCGCTCAACGTGCTGGCGATCCAGGGCTCCTCGCCCGCCGATCTCGCCGCGCTCGGGGTCCGCAGGGTGTCCACCGGTTCACTGCCCTACCGCGCGGCGCTCAGCGCTGCCGTCGCCGTCGCGATCGCCACTCGTGGCGGCCTGAAGTTTCCCACCGCGCTCTCCTACGCCGACATGCAGGAACAGCTGAATCAGTACGTTCACGGCCGTTAGCCCAGGTAACTACCTGGTACCTCTGGTTTCACCTTGGGAAATCGGGCAATATTACCGACGGGTAGGAACAGTTGCTCGAAGTCGGCACTAGGGGAATGAGTGGCAATGACATCGGAGACGTTCGTCGCGGCGGCCAACGAGGGCGGCGGCGCCGCACTCGATCAAGTCATCGGCATGTCTGCGGTCGCGATGGTGGTGAGCATCGCCCTACTGTGGATCGGCTACCTGCACCGCACGAGGCGCATCACCTGGCTGCAGAACCTCGCCGAACGGACTGGCAAGAAGTTCAAGCGCCCGCCGTGGGTGGCGCTGCAGGTGTTCCTCTTCACCGCGACGATCATCGCCGCGTTGTTCGGTTTCATCTGGGACGTCAGCCTGCACATCGGCAAGGGCCGTGATCCGGGACCACTGGCCAACCCTGCGCACTACTTCATCTTGTTCGGCCTGTTCCTGCTCTTCATCGCGGGCACCTTGGCGATGGTGCTGCCGTATGACAAGCCGGGCGCTTCCGCAGTGCGCATCACCCGCACCTGGTTCGCGCCCGTTGGTGGTCTGCTGATGGCGATGTGCGGACTGTATGCCCTCATCGGCTTCCCGCTCGACGACATCTGGCACCGCATCTTCGGCCAGGACGTCACGCTCTGGGGCCCGACCCACCTGATGCTGATCGGTGGCGCCGGACTGTCACTGATGGCCGTGCTGCTGCTGGAGTACGAGGGCCGGCGTGTGATGGGGCCGGACGTCGCCGACGACACGATCATCCTGAAGCTGCTGCGCTACCTGTCATTCGGTGGTCTGTTCATCGGACTGTCAGTGTTCCAGATCGAGTACGACTTCGGCGTCGAGCAGTTCCGCCTGGTGCAGCAGCCAATGCTGATCGCGTTCGCGGCCGCGTTCGCCGCGATCTGCGCCCGTCTGGTGCTCGGTCGCGGCGCAGCCGTCATCGCTGCACTGCTCGCGGTCGTGATCCGCGGCGCGGTCTCGTTGGTCGTCGGCCCGGTCCTCGGTGGCCCGAACAGTTGGTTCGCCTTGTACCTCGGCTCGGCACTGGTCGTCGAGCTGATCGCGCTGACCCCGCTCATCAAGCGCCCCATCGTCTTTGGTGCGATTGGCGGCTTGGGTGTCGGCACCGTCGGCCTGTGGCTGGAGTCCGCGTGGATCGACGCGGTCTACCACTACCCGTGGCCGACGAGCATGTGGCCGGAGGCACTCGCCATGTCGGTGCCGGTGGCCATCGCCATGGGCGTATGCGGCGCACTGCTCGCGATGGTGCTGACCGGGCAGCGGCTGCCACGCCCGGCGATCGGCATCACCGCCGTCGTCATCACCGTGCTCGTGGTCGGGGGCGCGGTGGCCAACGGTCTGCGCACCGAGGTTCCCGAGAATGCCAGCGCCACGATCACATTGACCGATCTCCCGAGCGACCCCGGCCAGCGGATGGTATCGGCGGACGTGCGGATCTCGCCGAACGACCTCATCAGCGCCGACCCCGAATGGGTCACGATCCTGGCCTGGCAGGGCGGCATCGCCAACGACCGCGGGCTCGCGATCGACAAGCTGGAGAAGCTCGGCGAGGGCCATTACCGGTCCACCCAACCGATCCCGGTCTGGGGTTCGTGGAAGACGTTGCTCCGCGTGCAGGACGGACACACCATGGCGGGGGTGCCAATCTTCCTGCCCGCCGATCCGGGCATCGGCGCGGTGGAGACGCCCGCCTTGGCATCGAGCACCCGGCCGTTCGTTCAGGAGATCACCATCCTGCAGCGTGAGCGCAACCAGAACCACCCTGCATGGCTGTACAACGTCGCGTCGCTGGTGGTGCTGTTCTGCACGCTGGCGCTGATCGCCGCACTGACGTGGGGCGCAGGTCGGATCAACGCGCGTGAGTCGTTCACCGACGCCGATAGCGAGCCGAAGCCGGGGCCCAAACAACCGGTACCGCACGCTTGACAGTCCTCGCCGATCACACGCTGCTCCTGGCACTGCCTGCGTTCGCGCCGGCGGTGGTCGTCGTCGGCGTCGTGGTGTTCGTGGCCGTGCGCGACCGCCGCAAGGGTGCCGAGACCAGCGATGACACGCCTCACAGTGAGAACTCGGCCTCCGGCGACCATGATGGTTCCCCGTGACGACGCTGACTCAGACAACGCTGAAGTACCTGATGACCCTCGCCGCGGTCGCGCTGATCGCCGCCGGCTGCGGCGGATCGACGAGTTCGGACACCTCGAGCTCCGCGGCGAGCACGTCCGGCGCCCCGGCGTCGACGGACGCCCCACAGATGTCCGACCAGCAGGCGCCGCCGTCGCGACTGGTCATCGACGTCACCATCAAGGGCGGTGAGGTGACCCCGACGAACGCGCAGCTCGACGCAAAAGCCAAGGAGCCCATCGTCGTTCGGGTCAACAGCGACGTCGCCGACGAGTTGCACGTGCACTCCAGCCCCGAGCACACGTTCAACGTCGAGGCCAAGAACGGCCAGTCGTTCCAGTTCACCGTCGACGTACCCGGCAAGGTCGACATCGAACTGCACCACTTGGGCAAGACCGTCGCGACCGTCACGGTGCAGTGATCGAGGGTCGGTCGACGGCAGTTCTCGCCCATGGTCTTGGCGGCTCCGCTGATCTACCGATCCCCTATACCTACGCGCTGATCGGCGCGGCGTGGGCGCTGACGTTCACCTTCGCGGTGGTTGCGCTCGCCTGGCGCACGCCCCGGTTCGACCCGGCCAAGCCCGGGCGGCCGCTGCCCGCGCGGCTCACCGCCGTGGTCGACTCGCCGGTCACCCGGTGGGCGGTCGCGGTGGTCGCGCTGGTGTTCGCCGCATGGGTGGGCGTCGCCGCGGTATTCGGTCCGCAGAACGGCAAGAACCCACTGCTCGGTGTGTTCTACGTGCTGATGTGGGTGGGCCTGGTGGCGCTTTCGCTGGCGATCGGGCCGGTGTGGCGCGCGCTGTCGCCGGTGCGCACGCTGTACCGCCTGACCCCACTGTCACGGCGGCCCCCGCCGACCGCGTACCCACAACGCTTGGGCTACTGGCCCGCCGCGGTGGGGCTGTTCGCGTTCGTGTGGCTGGAGCTCGCCAGCCCCGACCCGGGATCGCTTGCCGCCGTGAAGATCTGGCTGGTGCTGTACCTGGCGGTGACCCTCGCGGGCACGCTGGTGTACGGCGACCGCTGGTGCGCGCGGGCCGACCCGTTCGAGGTGTACGGCATCGCCGCCTCACGCTTGTCAGCGCTGCGCCGCAACCCCGACGGCCGAATCGCGATCGGCAACCCCTTCGATCACCTGCCGTCGATGCCGGTCCGACCGGGCACCGTGGCCGTGCTTGCGGTGCTGCTGGGGTCGACGGCGTTCGACAGCTTCTCGGCGATGCCACAGTGGCGCAACTTCGTCGACGCCCACGCGCACGGGATGCCACTCGGCGCGTCGGCGATCCGCACCGTGGGCCTGGTGGTGTTCGCCGTCGTCGTCGGCGTCACGTTCCATCTGGCGGCGCGCGCCACCGGTGGTGTCGATCGCGCGGCGCGGCGCCGACTGCCTGGGCTGATGGCGCACTCGCTGATCCCGATCGTCATCGGGTACGTGTTCGCGCACTACCTGACCTACCTCGTCGAACGCGGCCAGCAGACCGTCATCCAGCTGGCCGATCCGCTGGGCCGGGGCTGGAACCCGTTGGGGCTGGCCAATGCTGAGGTGAGCTACGTGCTGTCGATGCATCCGGCAGTGCTGGCCACGCTCAAGGTGTGCTTCGTACTTGGCGGGCACATCGCAGGGGTGGTCGCCGCGCACGACAAGGCGCTGTGGCTGCTGCCGAAACGCCACCAGGTGACCGGCCAGCTGGCGATGATGCTGGTGATGGTCGGCTACACGTTCACCGGCCTGTACCTGCTGTTCGGCGGGTAGCGATCAGTCGTCTCGCCGAGCGTGCCGGCACGGCGAGAAATCGGGCAGGATTTCGCCACCGGCGCACGTTGGGTGACCCACACCGATGAGTTTCCCGCGCCATCGCAGTCTTCCTTGATGTACTCAACGCAATGACCCCTTCCCACCGGAGGCCTCGTGACCAGAACGAACCTTTCGATGTCGATCTCTGCCGACGGCTACGTCGCGGGGCCCAACCAGTCCGAGGAGCATCCGCTCGGCATCGGCGGCATCGACCTTCACGGGTGGCACATCGGCCCCGCCAAGGACCATCCCGTCAACCAGCAGGTGGTCGCGGAGATGATGGACGGCATGGGGGCGACGATCATGGGCCGCAACATGTTCGGCCCCATTCGTGGCGAGTGGGGCGACTCGGATTGGCGGGGATGGTGGGGTGACGTCCCGCCATACGGTTGCCCGGTCTTCGTCCTGACCCACTACGCGCACGATCCGATCGAGATGGGTGGCGGGACCACGTTTCACTTCGTCACCGACGGGATCGAATCCGCGTACGCGCAGGCCGAGGCCGCTGCCGGTGGCCGCCCCATCTCCATCGCGGGCGGAGCCTCTTGCGGCAGGCAGGCGATCCAGGCTGGCCTCGTCGACGAGATCGACCTGCAGGTGAGCCCGGTGATCCTCGGGTCGGGTGAGCGCCTCCTCGACGGCTTCGAGGCGGGCGTTCCCACACTCGAGCTCGTCCGGGTGCTCGAGGCCCCTGGCGTCGCCCACCTGCGCTACCGCGTCATCCGGTAGCCGTTGCACGGCGCGCGTTGCTCGATAAGGTGACGGCATGAAGGCCCTCATCGTCGTCGACGTCCAGAGCGACTTCTGCGAGGGTGGTTCGCTGGCCGTCGCGGGCGGCGCCGACGTGGCGCAGGCGATCACCGCGCTGCTGGCCGACCACGACTACGACCACGTCGTGGCCACCAAGGACTATCACATCGATCCGGGCAGCCACTTCGCCGAGCACCCCGACTTCAAGGACTCGTGGCCGCCGCACTGCGTCGTCGGCACCCCCGGCGTCGACTTCCACCCTGCGTTCGACGCAGGCGCCGTCGAGGCGGTGTTCCACAAGGGGCACTACTCCGCCGCCTACAGCGGGTTCGAGGGTGCGCAACCGGATGGCACGACGCTGGCGGACTGGTTGCGCGCCAAGGGAGTCGATGCCGTCGACGTGGTCGGCATCGCCACCGACTACTGCGTGAAGGCCACCGCGGCCGATGCGGTCGCCGCCGGCTTCACCACCAGGGTCCTGTTGAACCTGACCGCTGGGGTGTCACCGACGACGACCGCCGAGGCCGTCGACGCACTGCGTGCCGCAGGCGTGGCGATCGCGAGTTAGCCGCGGACCAACTGCGCCGCGGCCACCATGTGCTCCAGCGACGCCGTCACCTCGTCGGTGTTGCGCGTCTTGAGGCCGCAGTCCGGGTTCACCCAGAGTCGTTCGGCGGGAACCGATTTCAGTGCCTCGCGCAGCGAGGTCACCATCTCGTCGGCACTGGGCACGCGCGGTGAGTGGATGTCGTAGACACCCGGTCCGACGCTGTTGGAGAATCCCGCCGCGTTGAGGTCTGGCAGCACCTCCATGTGCGAGCGCGCGGCCTCGATCGAGGTCACGTCGGCGTCCAGGTCGGCGATGGCACCGATCACCTCACCAAACTCCGAGTAGCACAGGTGGGTGTGGATCTGCGTGGAGTCCTCCACCCCCGACGTCGACAGCCGGAACGCGTCGACCGCCCACTTGAGGTAGGCGGCCTTGTCCTTCGACCGCAACGGCAGCAGCTCCCGCAGCGCGGGCTCGTCGACCTGGATGATCGCGATCCCCGCCGACTGCAGGTCGACGGTCTCGTCCCGGATCGCCAGCGCCACCTGCGCGGCGGTGTCCGCCAGCGGCTGGTCGTCGCGCACGAACGACCACGCCAGGATCGTGACGGGGCCGGTCAGCATGCCCTTGACGGGCTTGGAGGTCAGCGACTGCGCGTAGGTGATCCACTCGACGGTCATCGCCTTCGGCCGGGCCACGTCGCCGAACAGGATCGGCGGCCGCACGCAGCGGCTGCCGTAGGACTGCACCCAGCCGTCGTGGGTCGCGAAGAACCCGTCGAGCTGCTCGGCGAAGTACTGCACCATGTCGTTGCGCTCCGGCTCACCGTGCACCAGCACGTCGAGGCCGAGTTGCTCCTGCAGCGCGATGACGTCGGCGATCTCGGCCTTCATCCTGCGCTCGTACTCGGCGGCGTCGATCTTGCCTGCCCGCAGATCAGCGCGGGCGACACGGATCGCCGACGTCTGCGGGTAGGACCCGATGGTCGTGGTCGGCAGCGGTGGCAGGTGCAGCCGCTCGTTCTGCGCGACGCGGCGTTGGTCCGCGGGGCCGCGCGCGGTCCCCGACGCGGTGATCGACGCGATGCGGGCCCGGATCCGACCGTTGGACAGGCGTGGGTCGGCGCGACGGGAGGCGATCGCGGCGTTGGACGCATCGACTTCCTCGGCGACGGCGTCACGGCCGTCGCGCAGGCCACGCGACAGCGTCACCACCTCGCCGACCTTCTCCGCACCGAACGCCAGCCAACTGCGCAGCGCGTCGTCGAGATCGGTCTCGGGCTCCAGCGAGTAGGGCACGTGCAGCGTCGAGCACGACGTCGACACCGCCACGGCATTCGCTATCCCCAGCAGGGTCGCCAACGTGCCGAGGGCCGACTGCAGGTCGGTGCGCCAGACGTTGCGGCCGTCGACGACGCCCGCGACGATCGTCTTGTTCGCCAGCTCCGGTACGGCAGCCAGCGGTGCGACGCTGCCTGCGACGAGATCGATGCCGATCGCCTCGACGGGCGTGCGCGCCAGCGCGGGCAACGAGTCGGTCAGTTCACCGAAGTAGGTCGCGACGAAGAGGGCCGGACGGTTCTTCAAGCCGCCGAGCACCCGGTACGTGCGCTCCGCGAGTTCGGCGGCGTTGTCGACGATGTCGGTCACCAGAACCGGCTCGTCCAGCTGAACCCATTCGACGCCCTGCTCGGCCAGCAGTTCGAGCAGTTCGGCGTATACCGCGAGCAGGTCGTCGAGCCGACCGATCGGGGCGCTGGCGCCGGTGGCCTTGCTCAATGCCAGGAAGGTGATCGGCCCGACGATCACCGGCCGCGCCGGAACACCCTGTGCCCGGGCCTCTTCCAGCTCACCGATGACCTTGGCCGGGTGCAGCGTGAACCGCGTTCCCGTGCCGATCTCGGGCACCAGGTAGTGATAGTTGGTGTCGAACCACTTCGTCATCTCCAAAGGGGCGATGTCGTCGTTGCCCCGTGCCGCGGCGAAGTACCTGTCCAGGTCGTCGGTGACGGCCTCGACCCGGGGCGGCAGCGCGCCCACCAGAACAGCGGTATCGAGGACCTGGTCGTAGTACGAAAACGTATTCACCGGAACCGAATCCAGACCGGCGGCGACGAGTTGACTCCAGGTGTCGCGGCGGATCGTCGCGGCGACGCCTTCGAGTTCGACGCGGTCGATCTTGCCCGCCCAGTACTTCTCGACCGCCCGCTTGAGCTCACGATTGGGGCCTATGCGTGGGGATCCGGTAATGGTGGCGGTGAATGGCTTTGCGGTCATTGCTTGGGTCGTCCTTCACGTGCGACGGGGATGGTCACCGCCAGCGGACGTCCAACCGCGCAACTGCCAGTCGCACACCGCAGGCGTGCAGCACTGACAACGACGTCGGTCATCCGCCCATTCCGCGAGGCGACAACCACCGGACGCGGCGCGTCCGGTACAACTGGCAGGTCTTCGGACTCGCAGGCGCGCACTCAACCTCTGCCGAGGCTTCGTACACCTACTGGCCGTCGCTTCCCAGCCGCAGTTGCCTGCGTGCCAGTGCTGATGACGGCGGTCGTTCCTGCATACCGCTGCGGGACAGTCTCGGATTCTCACCGAGTTCCCTCTCGCGTCGCACCTCGACCAGCGCGCGACGCTCGATGTCGACTCCGGGCCAGTGCCCGAGGTCGACAGACCAGCTGCGCGTTTCAGGCTACTCGGCCATCGTTCGCGGTGGGACCTGCGTCGCGGCTGCCATCGCCGACGGTGACGCGCTGGCCTCACCAGATGGGCGTGATGGTGCCCACACCGTTACCTGCGCAGGTTTGCGGATGCGGGAAGCGGGCAGTTCAGGACGGGTGAAGAAGCGCCGTGACGCCAAACCGACCACCTCGCCCAAAATGCCCCCGCCGCCGGATGCACCGTATCGTCGCCTTGGTCCCGATACCCGCCAACCGGAAGGTCGCACCTTGCCCCAAGCCCCGAGTCCGACCGTCACCGCGCCCGAGGTCTGGCGCGGAAAGGCGTACCCGCTCGGCGCCACCTACGACGGCTCCGGGACCAACTTCGCGGTGTTCAGCGAGGTCGCGGATCGCGTCGAGCTGTGTCTGTTCGACGCCGAGGGCACCGAGACCCGGGTGACGCTGCCCGAGGTCGACGGTTTCATCTGGCACGGCTTCCTGCCGCTCATCGAGCCGGGCCAGCGCTATGGCTACCGGGTTTACGGACCCTATGACCCCGCCGAAGGCCATCGCTGCAACCCGAACAAGCTGCTGTTGGACCCCTATGCCAAGGCCATCGACGGAACCTTCGAGTGGAACCAGTCGCTGTTCGGCTACGACTTCGGTGACCCGGATAGCCGCAACGACGACGATTCGGCCGCGAGCATGCCGAAGTCCGTGGTGATCAACCCCTTCTTCGATTGGGGGGTCGATCGTCCGCCGAAACACGAGTACGCCGACTCCGTCATCTACGAAGCCCACGTCAAGGGGCTGACACAGACCCATCCCGACGTGCCCGAGCAGATCCGCGGCACCTATGCCGCCGTGGCGCACCCGGCGATCGTCGAACACCTCAAGTCGCTCGGCATCACCGCGATCGAGCTGATGCCGGTGCACCACTTTGCCAACGACTCGACGCTGATCGAGAAGGGGCTGTCCAACTACTGGGGTTACAACACGATCGGGTTCCTGGCGCCGGATCCGAAGTACGCCAGCAGCACCACGCCCGGTGGGCAGGTGCAGGAGTTCAAGGCGATGGTCCGCGCGCTGCACGAGGTTGACATCGAGGTGATCCTCGACGTGGTCTACAACCACACCGCCGAGGGCAACCACATGGGTCCGACGTTGTCGATGCGCGGGATCGACAACGCGGCGTACTACCGGCTCGTCGACGACGACAAGAAGTACTACATGGATTACACCGGCACGGGTAACAGCCTGAACGTCGGTCATCCGCACTCCCTACAGCTGATCATGGACTCGTTGCGCTATTGGGTGACCGAGATGCACGTCGACGGTTTCCGGTTCGACCTGGCCTCCACGCTGGCCCGCGAGTTCTACGACGTCGACAAGCTGTCGACGTTCTTCGAAATGGTGCAACAGGATCCGACGGTCAGCCAGGTCAAGTTGATCGCCGAGCCATGGGATGTCGGTCCGGGGGGCTACCAGGTGGGCAACTTCCCGCCGCAGTGGACGGAGTGGAACGGCAAGTACCGCGACACCGTCCGCGACTTCTGGCGCGGCGAGGATGCCACGCTCGACGAATTCGCTTACCGGCTAACGGGTTCAGCGGACTTGTACGAGCACACCGCGCGCCGTCCGGTGGCCTCCATCAACTTCGTGATTGCCCATGACGGGTTCACGCTGCGCGACTTGGTGTCTTACAACGACAAGCACAACGAGGCCAACGGCGAGGGCAACAACGACGGCGAGAGCCACAACCGGTCGTGGAACTGCGGCACGGAGGGACCGAGCGACGACCCCGAGGTCAACGCCCTTCGGTCCCGTCAGGAACGCAACTTCCTGACGACTCTGCTTCTGTCCCAAGGTGTTCCAATGATCTGCCACGGTGACGAGCTGGGCCGTACGCAGCGCGGCAACAACAACGGGTACTGCCAGGACAACGAGCTCACCTGGATCGATTGGGCCAACGCCGACACCGATCTGCTGGAGTTCACACGCACCGTGTCGGCGCTGCGCGCAGCGCACCCGGTGTTTCGGCGGCGGCGGTTCTTCAGCGGCAAGCCCGTCGGACGCCGCGGTGAGGGCGGATTGCCCGACATCTCCTGGTTCGCGCCGGACGGTTCGGAGATGACCGGCGAGGACTGGGTCGCAGGCTTCTCGAAGTCGGTGGCGGTGTTCCTCAACGGTCACGGCATCCCCGACCGCGACACCAGGGGTCAGCGGGTCATCGACGACTCGTTCCTGCTGTGCTTCAACGCGCACTACGAGGCCATCGAGTTCACGATGCCGCCCAAGGAGTTCGGCACGGAATGGCGACCCGTGATCGATACCGAGGCCGCGATCGCCGACTCACGCGAGCGCATCGCGGCAGCGAGCTCGGTGTCGGTGGGCGCCCGCTCGCTGATCGTGTTGGAACCCGCGCCCGACAATTCCTGATCGTCGACATTGCACCCCACGAAGTGGGCTGATCGGGTCGCCCATCACGCCGGGGGCGCTCTCGGGCATTGAGATGGCGCTCACCTGACCGCCCCCGTCGAAAGCCGGCGTTTAATTAGCTCTGCAACAGAGGTATTGTAGGCGGGTGGAAACCCCGGCGGATCTCGCCATCGAGCTCTTCGCGACGGTCGGCCGGCTCCGTCGCCAGGTGCGCCGATCCGGCACCGGTGGGCCCCCGATCGGCACCGGCCTGCCCGAATCGCATGCCGAGCTGGTGCGCCTGGTCGGTCGACAACCCGGCATCTCGGTACGGCAGGCGGCCACGGAACTCGGGCTTGCGGCCAACACCGCGTCGACGCTGGTGTCCCGGTTGTCGGCCGACGGCCTGCTGGTGCGCACCGTCGACCCCGACGACCGCCGCGTCGGCAGGCTGCGGCTGACCGAGTCGGCGCAGCGCATCGCCGACGAGTCACGCGCCGCCCGCCAGGCCGCCCTCGGTGCGGTGCTCGAGCGTCTCGACGCCGACCAGATCGAACGACTGACCGAAGGGCTGGCGGTAATCGCCGACGTCACACGGCTACTGCGCGAGGAGCAAGAATGACGAATACACCGGCCATCGACTGCCGGCACCTGACCCACCGGTACGGCCAGTTCACCGCAGTGGACGGTCTGAGCCTGGAGGTCGAGGCCGGCGAGACCATGGGTTTGCTCGGACCCAACGGCGCGGGCAAGACCACCGTGGTGCGGGTGCTCACCACGCTCACCCCGGTTCAGGACGGCGAGGTGAGGATCTTCGGCTTCGACTCTCGGCGTGACACCTTGGACATCCGGCAGAACATCGGCTATGTGCCGCAACAGCTCTCGATCGAATCGGCGCTCACCGGGCGGCAGAACGTCGACCTGTTCGCCAGGTTGTACGACGTGCCACGCAAGCAGCGCCGCGCACGGGTCGACGAAGCACTCGAGGCGATGCAGCTGCTCGACGTGGCCGGCAATCTCGCGGGCACCTACTCGGGCGGCATGGTGCGACGGCTCGAGCTGGCCCAGGCGCTGGTGAACCGGCCGTCGCTGCTGATCCTCGACGAGCCCACCGTCGGCCTGGATCCCATTGCGCGCGACGGTGTCTGGACGCAAGTGGCGCGGATGCAGGACGAGTTCGGCATGACCGTACTGCTGACCACCCACTACATGGAGGAGGCCGACGCACTGTGCGATCGCGTCGCCCTGATGCACCACGGCGTACTGCAGACGGTCGGCACGCCGACCGAGCTGAAGGCCGGACTCGTTTCGGAGGCGTCCCCCGCCCCAAGCCTCGAGGACGTGTTCCGGCACCATGCAGGCGAGGACCTCTCGGAGGACGCAGCCAAACAGGGGCTTCGCGAAATCCGGTCCAGCAGAAGGGTTGCCCGCCGTGTCGGTTGATCGCCCCGATACTTCTCCCCGTCGCTCCGACTTCGAACTCCTCCGCGCACCTCGCGGTGTGCACCGCGTCGCCGGGCTGTTGCGCCGCATGGGCGCCTTCGCGCTCGTCGAGTTGCAGAAGCTCTCCCACGACCGCAGCGAGCTGGTCACCCGCATGGTGCAACCCGCGCTGTGGCTGCTGATCTTCGGCCAGACGTTCTCCCGCCTGCACGTCATCGACACCGGTGACGTGCCGTACCTGGCCTTCCTCGCGCCGGGCATCATCGCGCAGTCGGCGCTGTTCATCTCGATCTTCTACGGCATCCAGATCGTCTGGGACCGTGACGCAGGCATCCTGGCCAAGCTGATGGTGACGCCGGCGCCCGCGTCGGCACTCATCACCGGCAAGGCCTTCGCGGCGGGCGTGCGGTCGGTGGCGCAGGTGATCGGCGTGCTGATCATCGCCTACCTGATGGGAATTCACCTGACCGCCAACCCATTGCGCATCATCGCGGCGATGGGCGTCGTGGTACTCGGGTCCGCGTTCTTCGCCTGCCTGTCGATGACGCTCGCGGGTCTGGTGCGCAACCGGGACCGGCTGATGGGCATCGGCCAGGCCATCACCATGCCGTTGTTCTTCGCGTCCAACGCGCTGTACCCGGTCGACGTCATGCCGCACTGGCTGCGCTGGCTGTCGGCGATCAACCCGCTGAGCTACGAGGTCAACGCGTTGCGCGCGCTTCTGCTCGGCACTCCGGGCAACACCTGGCTCGACATCGGCATCCTGCTGCTCGCTGCGATCCTCGGTGTCGCCACCGCGTCGGCCCTGCTGCGCAGGCTGGTTCAGTAGCCGCCTCCTTCACGCCGAAATGGAGTTCCCCGTCGTTGCGGCAGCCTGTGGACAACTGTGGCTACTGGCTCGTCGGGGGTCGTCGGGTGTCGGAGCAGCTGATCACGCTCGGCGCCATGGAAGACGTGTTCTTGGGCAGCGAAGCCATCGACCGCAACGAACTCACCTGGGGCCAACTGCGCTGGCGGTATCGGCCCATCTACCCGGACGTCTACATGCGTCGGTTCGCTGACCGATCCCTGTACGCCAACACCGTCGGCGCGTGGCTGTGGTGTGGCCGCAGAGCGCCCATCACCGGGCGTGCTGCATCGGCTCTGCACGGGTCGCTCTGGGTCGACGAGAATGCCCCCGTCGAATTGATCTGGCACAACAACCGACCACCCAACGGCATCGTCACGCGCAATGAACACTTCGCCTACGACGACGTCATGGAAATGCACGACATGGCGGTGGCCACTCCACAACGGGTTGCCTACGACCTCGGTCGCCACATGTCGCGGAACGCCGCGGTCACTCACCTCGACGCCCTCGCTCGGGCAACGGGTCTCGCAGCAGATCACGTCACCCCGCTGATCGAACGCTACAAGGGGGCACGCGGCATTCGGCGGCTGCGAACCGCCATCGAGTTGATGGACGGCGGCGCGCAATCTCCAAAGGAGACGTGGTTGCGACTACTCCTGATCGACGCGGGATACCCCAGACCGGCGACCCAGATTCCGGTGTTCGACGAAAGTGGTCGCGCATTCGCCTATCTCGACATGGGTTGGGAAGACTTGATGATCACCGTCGAATATGACGGTGATCATCACCGGACCGACCGAGTGCAGTACTCGTGGGACGTCAAGCGGCTGCGGCGAGTGCAGCAGATCGGCTGGCATCACATCAAGGTCATCGCCGAAGATCGTCCACGGGACATCCTCGAGCGCGTGGCGCACGCATGGGCCACGCGTCGAGACAGCAGCGATGGTCGTTGACGGGCCATCCCAACGACAGGGAATTCCATTTCGGCGCAACGGCGCCGCAGGCTATTTCGGCTCCGACAAGTCGTACACCGTCGCGCTGCCCAGCTGGACCCCGTTGAAGGTGCTGGCCACCCACGTGGCGATGTCGGTGTGGCCGTGGCCTCCCCACATGGGGCCGTGGCCGTGGTTGTTCGTGGCGATGTAGTACGTCACCTCGTGATGCGCGACGTCGTCCTTGAATTGCTGCAACGTCGGCGTCGGGTCGGTGCCCATGAAGCCGCCGATCGCCATTACTGCGGTGTTGGTGGACAATTCGAGCCCGGCAGCGCTCGACGACCGGTCGATGGCCGCCGACCACGGTGTCCTCGTCGACTCCAACATCGCGTCCAACTCCGGGGTGTCGACACCCTTGCCCGGCCCGCCCCACATGCCCATCCCACGCCCGTCGGCCCGTGCGGGACCGACCGACGGCCCGCCACCCTGATGTGCGGCCCCGACGGTCGCGACGGCGTAGGCGGCAGGCCCGGCCAGCGCACCTGCCACCGCCACGCCAAGCAACGCCACCACGACGCTGCGGCGCGGCTCGATCGCCAGTACTGCGATCAACGCCAGCGACGCCACCACGGTGAGTAGCAGGATCGCCCACTTCAGACCGGGCAACCAGTCGGCGTTGCCCTCGAGCGTCCACCAGCTCCACAACCCGGTGGCCAACAAGGTCACCGCGAGACCGATTCGGCACCACCAGAATTCGCGACTCGCCCACATCTGGCCGATGCCGATCGCGAACATCGCCGCTACGGCAGGCGCGATGGACAGGCTGTAGTACGGATGGATCATGCCCTGCATGTAGCTCAGCACCAGGCCGTCGACCAGGATCCACCCGCCGAACAGGATCGCGGCCGCCCGCACCCGGTCGGTGCGCGGGGCACGGCCACGCGCGACCATCACCAGGACGGTCGCCAGCAGCGCGGCGGGAATCAGCCAGCCGATCTCGAAGCTGAACTCACCGGAGAACAATCGCGTCAGGCCCTTCGACTGGCTGCCCCATCCACCGACGCCGAGCATGCCGCCGCCCCGCCCAGTTGCGACGTGCACCGGGGAGCCCGCCAACGTGCCGACCTCGGCGGTCGGCGGGGTGAACTGATGGTTGTGGCCGAGCACCCTGGCAAAACCGTTGTAGCCGAGCACCAGGTTCATGAAGTTGTTGTCCGTCGAGCCTGCGATGTAGGGCCGCGACGACGCAGGCCACAGCAGCGTGAGCACCACGAACCAGCCGGACGCAGCCAGGAAGGCCGCTGCCCCTCCGAGCATGTGCAGCAGCCTGGTCCGAAGCGTCACCGGTGCGGCGACGAAGTAGGCGGCAGCCAGTGCGGGGGCCACCATGATGCCCTCGAGCATCTTGGCAAGGAACGCAAGGCCAAGCGCGACGCCGGCCAGCGCGAACCACCGTCCGCCGTGGCCCTGCACGCCTGGCTCCGCGGGATCCAGCGCGCGCACCGTGAAGTACGCCGCGGCCGTCATCAGCAGCACCATCGCCGCGTCGGGGTTGTTGAACCGGAACATCAGCACGGCAACCGGCGTCAACGCCAGCGCGGCGCCTGCCAGCAGCCCCGCCCGTGGACCACTGATGCGCGCCACCGCGCCGTACAGCAGCGCGACCGAGGCGACCGCCATCAGCGCCTCGGGGACCAACATGCTCGCGCTGCTGAACCCGAAGAGCTGACCGGACAGGCCCATCACCCACTGCGACAGCGGGGGCTTGTCGACGGTGATGAAGTTCCTGGTGTCCAGCGAGCCGAAGAGCAGCGCCTCCCAGTTCGTCGCACCCGCCTGTGCGGCCGCCGCGTAGAACTGGTTACCCATCCCGTTGATGGTGATGTTCCACAGGTAGAGAACCGCGGTGCCGACCAGCAGGATGCCGAGACCGATGCGGTCCCTCGTGCTCGAGGAGATCCTTGCGGACTGCGCCGGTGTGGTTTCTGAATCGGTCGGCGTCGTCTCGAGCGCGTTGAACGTCGTTGTCACATAGCCCAGTTACTCATTGCTACCGTGGGCCTCCCTGTGAACCGACCGAGAGAAGGCTGGGGGTTGCGCGCAGCGCGTCGAAAAGCGTCCACACGGCGACCCCGAACAGTGCCAGGTCCTTGATCAGGAACTCGCCGGTGATCGACAGGGCGGGGAACCCACCCGCGGTCACCTCGGTAACACCGGGGGTGGTGAACAGAAAGCTGATGGTGCCGGTGAACAGCACGATCGCAAGCAGGCTCCCCAACACTGAAACCCTTGGCCACCACGGCTTTACGGCCAGTAGCGCGGCCGCAGAGAGCTCCAAGACGCCCAGCAGGGCCGAGAACGTCGTGACCGAGAACACGTCGTAGAGCCAGCCCATCAGCGGGCTCGCCGACACCAGCGGCTCGATGCCCTCCGCCTCGTACGCCATGAACTTCAGCAGCCCGAACCACGCAAGCACCACGACGAGCCCGTAGCGCGCGAGGGTGCCTCCAACGGCATCGACGGGACGGTTCATGACGACCAACTCCCTTTGCTCGGAATCGAACACATTCGTTCACTTCCGTGTAGCGCGGGCGCCGAACCGTTACGGGTCAGCCGACGAGTCTGACGATCGCCCCCATCGGGATGGGCAGCCAGCCGGGCCGGTGCCTGGCCTCGTAACCCACCTCGTAGACCGCCTTGTCGAGTTCGTAGACGGCAAGCAGATCGGGCTGGGCTGCCGGATCGGCCCCACCCGCCGCTGCGTAGCCCTCGCAGAACGAGGTGCTGTTCCGCTCAACCCATTCGCGGGCCCGCGCGGCGAGCTGCTTGTCCTGTTGCGGGTCACCGCCGCGCTCGACGAGCCGCTGGTAGGCAGCGTATTCATAGGACCGCAGCACGCCTGCCACGTCGCGCAGCGTGGAGTCGGGTCGCCTGCGGTCGGCAAGCGGCTGCCCCGGCTCACCCTCGAAGTCGATCAGCAGCCACCGCTCGGGGGTCCGCAGCACCTGGCCAAGGTGCAGGTCACCGTGCATGCGCTGGACGGTGATCGTCTCGTCGGCGAGCTTTCGGTACCGCGCCTCGATGATCGTGACGTACTGCTGCAGGTCGGGCACCGCCGCCGCGACGGCGTGCAGCCGGTCCAGCAGGGCGTCGGTGGGGAACGGCACCTGCGACGTGCCGAGCTCGTCGGCCAGCGTCTGGTGTACCGAGGCGACCGCCTCGCCAAGCCGGTAGGACTCGCCCGCGAAGTCGCCACCCACCTCGTCCGCATACAGGTCGCCCTCGGCGAACAGGTCGCGCGTGCTCGCCATCGCCATGTCCCAGCCCTCGGCCGCATTGGCCGCGAACTCGGTGACCATGCCGAGTGCGTACGGTTCGTCGTCCAGCGCCGCCTCGTACGAACCGAGCAGCAGGGCCACGTGCGGATTGCCCGCACGCGCCAGCACGCGGTTGAGCTCGATGTCGGGGTTCACGCCAGGGGTCACCCGGCGGAACACCTTGAAGACGGCCGCGTCCTCGAAGATCACGCTGGTATTGCTCTGTTCGGCGCTCGACACCCGCGGCGCCTTGTCCACGGGCAGCTCGGCGCCGGGTTCCTTGATGAACCGAAGCGGCCCGACCGACGCAGACCGGTCGACGAGCGCCAGCAGCTCACGGGCGGCGCCGGGGTCGTACAGCGCGTCGTAGGCGGTTCGGTCGCCGTCTCCGTCGACGGTGCCGATGGTCGCGACGTCGCTGTACTCGTCGATCGGCGCGATGCCCCAGCGGATCAGCAGCTGATAGCGCTCGGAGGTGCCGTCGGTGTAGGCGACGTCGAGCAGTACGAGCTCGAGGTCGTCCCTCAGCGCGACGACCTGACCGGGCCGCACCTCGGCGAAGTCCCTGCCACGTCCTGCGAACCAGCGTTGCGACGGCAGCCATTCGGTCCACGGCAGGTGGCCCGGCGCGCTCATCGGGGTCCTCGGCTCTTCGCGCAGGCGCTCATCGCAACTCCTCCAGGTCCCGTAGCGGCTCCCTGAGTTGAAACCAGTAGAACCCGTGTCCTGGCAGCGTGAGCATGTAAGGCAGATGGCCGATCGCGGGGAACTCGACGTGCCCCGTCATCTCCACCGGCGAATAACCGCTCCACTGCTGAAGATTCAGTTCGATGGGCTGCGGGAACCGGGACAGGTTGTTGACGCACACCACGGCGTCGACCTCGCCGTCGCGGTCCAGCTCACGCACGTAGGCCAGCACGGACGGGTTGGAACCGCCCAGCTCACGGAACGTGCCGACGGCGAACGCGTCGTGTCGGCGCCGCACCGCGAGCATGGTGCGCGTCCAGTTCAACAACGAGGTGGAGGCGTCGCGCTGCGCCTCGACGTTGACCGACTGATAGCCGTAGATCGGGTCCTGATTGGGCGGCAGGTACAGCCGGCCGGGGTTCGCCGTCGAGAAGCCCGCGTTGCGGTCGGGTGTCCACTGCATCGGGGTGCGGACGCCATCGCGGTCGCCGAGCCAGATGATGTCACCCATGCCGATCTCGTCGCCGTAGTACAGCACCGGGGAGCCTGGCAACGAGAGCAGCAGCGCGGTGAACAGCTCGATCTGGTTGCGGTCGTTCTCCAGAAGCGGCGCAAGCCTTCTGCGGATGCCGACGTTGGCCTTCATCCGCGGATCCTTGGCGTACTCCGAGTACATGTAGTCGCGCTCTTCGTCGGAGACCATCTCCAGCGTCAGCTCGTCGTGGTTGCGCAGGAAGATGCCCCACTGCGCCATGTCGGGGATCGCAGGCGTCTGGGCCAGGATCTCCGAGATCGGGAACCGCGACTCCCGGCGCACCGCCATGAAGATGCGCGGCATCAGCGGGAAGTGGAACGCCATGTGGCATTCGTCGCCGCCGGTGGCAGGGTCGCCGAAGTACTCGACGACGTCGGCAGGCCACTGGTTGGCCTCGGCCAACAGCACCCGACCGGGGAACTCGTCGTCGATCACCTTGCGGCAGTGCTTGAGGAAGGCGTGGGTCTCCGGCAGGTTCTCGCAGTTGGTGCCCTCACGCTCGAACAGGTACGGCACGGCGTCGAGCCGGAAGCCGTCGATGCCGAGGTCGAGCCAGAATCGCAGCGCGTCGAGCATCGCCTCCTGGACCGCGGGGTTGTCGTAGTTCAGGTCGGGCTGATGGGAGAAGAACCGGTGCCAGTAGAACTGCTTGCGCACCGGATCGAACGTCCAGTTGGACTCCTCGGTGTCGACGAAGATGATCCGGGCGTCCTGGTAGAGCTGGCTGGTGTCACTCCACACGTAGAAGTCGCCGTAGGGGCCGTCGGGGTTGCGCCGCGACTCCTGGAACCACTCGTGTTGATCCGAGGTGTGGTTCATCACCAGGTCGGTGATGACCCGGATCCCGCGGCGGTGCGCAGCGTCCAACAGGGCGACGAAGTCGTCGACGGTGCCGAACTCCGGCAGCACCTTGTAGAAGTCGCGGATGTCGTAGCCACCGTCGCGCAGCGGTGAATCGTAGAAGGGCGGCAACCAAAGACAATCGACGCCAAGCCATTTCAGGTAGTCGAGGCGGTCGGTCAACCCACGCAGGTCGCCTGAACCATCGGAGTTGGAGTCGTTGAACGCCCGCACGAGCACCTCGTAGAACACGGCGTGCTTGAACCAGGTGCGATCTTCCGGGAGCGTCCGCGCGTGACTGTAGTCGTCCGCGTTCGGGTGCTCCACGATTCCGTTGACTGCGGGCGCATCAGGCCCAGTGGTTTGATCCATCAAGGTTCAAACCTACCCATCTTCTGCCGTGTTGAACCCGGCGTCCTTCTTCGGCAGGCTGCCCGCCTCGATCAGGCCCGTCACGTCGTCGCGCAATGCGGCCGCCGCAGCGAAGTCGTCGGCGTACCTGGTGTCGAAGTGCTCACCCTTGCGGCTGATCTGGACGGGCCACCGTGCGGCGCCAACCAGCCTCAGCAGCAACACGATTGGCATGACGATCAGTTCGGCGGCGAGTTCGATCAGCGAGGCGGTGACGAACAGCAACGCCAGCACCGAGTACAGCAGCACCTTGGCGATGCCCACCACGGCCCACACGATGAAGGCAACGGCGATCAGGATCGCCTTCAACAGGAAGTTCTTTGGCAGACCGGTGCCTGACGACTCGGGGTCTTGCGTTGTCTCCCCCGGCTCGGCCTGCTCGTCGGGCGAGCTGTTCCACGCCTCGATCAGGGACGCTCTGCGACGCCAGGGATACCACTGGCGTCGCACCCGCCAGCGAACACCCGCCGGATCAACCACATCTCCCGCTGCCACGCAGAAGATCTTCCCTCAGAACGCGTCGTCGGCGCTCCACACGCGCTCGGCGGCCGGTGCCGCGGTTTCGGTAAGCACCAGCCAGGCCAGCGTCACGACGCCGACGAGCACGCAGACGTCTGCGGCGTTGAACGTCGGCGACCATCCGAGGGACAGGAAGTCCACCACCGCACCGCGCAGTGGCCCCGGCGCACGGAATAGGCGGTCGGTCAGGTTCCCCACGGAGCCGCCGAGGACGAGCCCGAGCCCAACGGCCGCTCCTGGCGACACCACGGTGCTGCCCCGCCACGCGATGGCGCAGACGACGGCACAGACCAGCAGCGTCAACAACGCAGGCTGACTCTCACCCCAGGCCAGCGCCGCACCCGGGTTTCTGATCAGCAGGCACGACACCGACTGGCCGAACAGCCACACCCGCTCACCGGGGGTCAGCACGCCCACCGCGACCGACTTGGTGACGACGTCGACCACCAGCACCACGGCTGCGGTCATCACGAACAGCGCGGCCCGAGACCCAGTCGCCCGGCGTGTACTCACTCGCCCATCATGTTCGGCGACGGCCACGCGGTGCTATCTCGAGGTGACGCGTGGGTGAACGGCAAACGTCGAGGTCATGGACGACCCGGGGCGAGCGAAGCGAGGGGGGATGAACCCGGGGCGAGCGAAGCGACGGGGGATGAACCCGCTCACTTCAGAAAGCGGCTGGCCTCTGAACGGAGGTAGCGGCCCGAGTTCGCCTGCCGGAAACAGATGGCACCACCGCTCGCGGTGATCGCGAGCAGTCCGGCGACGCCCGGCAGCGCGACGATGGCCAGCTCACCGACCCGCGCGGCGCGGAGACATTGGGGAAAGCCCTGCCGGTAGGCGGTGTTGCCCATCGGTGCGGTGCTGGCGCCTGGGACGGCCTCGCTCGCCTGCACCGAGCCGTGCGTGACGGACCGGCCCTCAGGGGCGCGTACGCCCGCGGTTCCGACGCCGAGCACCGGTGTCCCCGCACCCGCGGGGACCACTTCGGCCAGCGGGCGCGGCGGGCCGAGTTTGATGGCGGGAAACGCCGTCGGGGCTTGCAGCACAGGCAGATTGGGCGAACCATCGGCCGTCGGCGCGATGCCCGTGCCGCCGCCCGCGGAGTCGACGACGGCTCCTCCTCCATGATCTTGAGGGTCGGTTTCGGCGGCTGCGGGAACGGGTTGAACGGGGCGTACGCCTCCGACGCCAGGGCGTTGAGGTTGGAGAACGTGTCCTGCACCGACGAGTACCCAGATTGGGGGTCGGTCAGGTTGACCGACCACTGCGTCTCGGACGTGCCAGGGACGGTCGGCACGGGTATGGAGATCGGCGCCGCACCGGGCAGCGCGATCTCGGCACTGCTGCCGACCAACTTCTTCTCCGGAGACTCCGAATCGGCCCCCTCGGGCAATTCGATGGCGGGGTCCGGTCCGGTCTCCTGGTCCGGCTCGGCCTTCGGAAGGCCGGGAATCTTGAAGATGGGTTTGGGCGGTTGGCCAGGTCGCCTGCCGTTGCCGAAGATGCTGCGCGGGCGAGAAAGATGGTTGCCAGACCGACTCCCTGTATGGTCGCCGACGTGGCATCCCGTGACCATGGTGACCCGGGCGATGCCCCGTCCGTCCCACCTCCGCTGAACCCTGTCGTCAACTCCGCGCGCCCGTCGGCAGCGGAGGAGGCCCGCACCATCGCGGCGTCGACCAACACCGCAACGCTGGCGTCACTGACCGCGGCGGGCGACCCGTGGGCGTCGTTCGTCACGTACGGCCTGCACGGCGGCGCTCCGGTGCTGTGCCTGTCCAACATGGCCGAACACGGCCGCAACCTCGCAGGCGATCAGCGGGCCAGCCTGTCGATCGTCGCGCCTGCCGCCGAAGGCGATCCGCTCGCCAACGGACGCATCACGCTGGCCGGCGTGGTGGAGCGGCCATCGGGTGACGAGGAGGCCGCGGCGCGGCAGGCACACCTCGATGCCGTACCTGCCGCCAAGTACTACGTCGACTACGGCGACTTCACGTTGTGGGTGCTTCGCGTGCACCGGGTCCGCTGGGTCGGTGGCTACGGCCGGATGGACTCCGCGACCGCCGAGGACTACGCGGCAGCCCAGCCCGACCCGGTCAAGCCCACTGCCAAGGACGCGATCGAGCACCTCAACGCCGACCATTCAGCGGCCCTGTTGGCGATGGCTCAGACGCTCGGCGGCTACCCCGACACCACGGGTGCCACGTGCACGGGTGCCGATCGCTACGGGCTGGACCTGCGGGTCACCACCGAGCGCGGCGTGGCCTACACCAGGGTCGGTTATGCCACCCCAATCGACTCGATGGGCGAATTACGCGCTGCCACAGTCGAATTGACGCGCCGCGCTCGACAGCCCTGACCGCTTCGAATCCCTTCGGTGCGGGCCGATACGATCGCGGTATGCCCGACCGCCCGGATTCCTGGCAAGCCGCCTTCGACCTGATCCGCACCCGTGGGCACGAACGCCGCGATGAGCCGTTCAAGCTGGCCAGCGGCCAGCTCAGCCACGACTACGTCGACGGCAAGTTCGCCGTCGACACCGGCGACCGGCTGGCGACCGTCAGCCGCGCCATCGCCGACCTCGCCGCCAAGAGCGGCATCGAGTTCGACGCCGTCGGCGGCCTCACCATGGGCGCCGACCCGCTTGCGATCGGCATCGCACTGGCGACCGGCAAGGCCTGGTTCTCGGTGCGCAAGGAGCAGAAGCAGCGCGGCCACGAGCGGTGGACCGAGGGCACCCGGCTCGAGCCGGGCACGCGCGTCCTGTTGGTCGACGACGTGATCAGCACGGGCGGCTCCACCGAGAAGGCCCTCGAACGGATCCTCCCGCTGGGGGTCGTCGTGACGGGCGTGATCCCGATGGTCGACCGCGGCGACGTCGCCGCCAAGCGGTTCGCGGCGCGCGGCATCCCCTTCGCCGCGCTGGTCACCTACAAGGATCTGGGCATCGACCCGATTCTCGACGTCTAGACGATCGGCCCAACTCAGCCGATTGCGTTGGCCCAGTTGGCTTCCAGGTAGGCCTTCGCCTCCTTGTTCTGCTTCACCGAGACGAACGTCGCCGCACCGTCGACCGGCGGCAGCACCTGATAGGCCGCGTGGTCGATGGTGCCCTTGGTGACCATCGTGTCGGCGCGCACCGGACGGGCGCCGCCCTGCAGGTAGAGGTTCTGGCCCTCGTCGCTGTAGAGGAACTCCTGCCACAGCCGGGCCGCGGCCGGGTGCGGCGCATCCTTGTTGATCGCCTGGAAGTAGTACCCGGCTACCGCGGCGTTCGGTGGGATGACCACGTGCCACGACGGCAGCTTCCTGGTCTCGGCGACGTTGAGGTAGTCCCAGTCGATCACCACGGGGGTGCCGCCTGACTCGATGGTCGCCGGCGTCGGGTCGATCGGCAGGAAGTTGCCTGCCTGGCGCAGCTTCCGGAAGAACTCGACCCCTGGGGCGATGTCGTCGGGCGAGCCGCCTTGGGACACCGACGCCATCATCACGCCGAAGAAGGCGGCCCCGGACTTCGTCGGGTCGCCATTGAGGGCCACCTTGCCCGCGAACTCCGGGCGCAGCAGGTCGTCGACGCCCGTGATCGGGGGCACCTTGGCCGAGTCGAAACCGATCGACATGTAGCCGCCGTAGTCGTTGATCCAGGCGCCGCCGGGATCCTTGAAGGCATCGGAGACGTCCCCGAACGTCGCCACCCGGTACGGCGCGAACAGTGAGGTGTTGGCAAGCGCAGCAGATTGACCGAGATCGAAGACGTCAGGCGCGGTGGACTTGCCCTTCTGTTGGTTGGCGTTGTCGATCTCGCCTTGGCTGGTGGCATCGGGCTGCACGGAGTTCACGTGGATGCCGTACTTGTCACCGAACGCCTTGATGATGGCGCCGTAGTTCGCCCAATCCGGCGGCAGGGCGATCACGTTCAGCTCGCCTTCCCGTTTGGCGGCCGCGACCAGCCCGTCGATCCCGCCAAAGTCTGCTGCCGAGGTGGCCTCGTTCGCCCTCACACCCGATTCGGCGGTCTCGCCGTCGCCGTCCTTCTTCGGTGATGCGCACGCGGCGAGCCCACCGGAGACCAGGAGCACGAGGGCGCTCACGGCCGCCGCCAGCCGAGATTTGTTCATCGACGCCTGACCCTACCTGGGCTTCCGGTGCGCCTTCGCGCGTTCCAGGCGGGCCGGGGTCGCTGCCGCCACGCCGCGTCAATTTTGCGCCCTATCGCACGTTTGCGCAGGTAGCCGCCTACCATCACGGAGTGGCGGAAAGTGGGGCCTCCGGCGACTCCGGCTCGGGAGGGGATTACCGATTGGACGAGCCGGTCGACACCGACCGGCTCGCCGTTCCGGTGCAGGACGATCACGCCGATCCGGAATCCGGTGCGACGGCCGACGATTACGGCTACCTGCTCGACGCGCCTGCCGACGATCAGTTCGGCGCCACACCGCACGACGGAACGGCGCCCGACGACAGCTGGGATGAGGCTGCATGGACGGGCTGGCAACCCGCTCCACATCTCGACCCGGACGCCAGCGGCGAGCTCTTCGGGGACCAATACCCAGATCAGTACGCCGACGAGTACGCCGCCCCCGACGAGGACCGTTTCGACGCGTTCAACGCCAACACGTGGCACTTCAAGGCCGCGCCCCCGCCGTGGTACCGGACCCGGCAGGCCGTGATCGCGCTTGCCGCCGTCGTCGCGGCCATCGTCGCGCTGGTCATATCGGTTGTCCTTCTCGCCTTCCGCGGACCGTCGGACACCGACGTGACTCCCGCCACCGACACCTCGTCGACCCCGACCACGCCCGCGAGTACCCCGGACACCACCAGCGCGCTGCCGCCGCCACCGCCGCCCCCACCGGTGACGTCGGAGTCGCCTGCCGCGCCGCCACCGGTCTACAACCGGCCGCGCTATGAACCGCGGCCGTCCAAGCCGCCCGAGATCGGCGTCACACGCACACCGGTCACCCGCACGCAGATCAGCGTTGCGCCGCAACCACGCTCGGGATCGCAGCGGCGATGAGCGGTTTCGACGCCCAAGGGGCATTCGCTGCATCGGGCGTCGCCGTGCTCGCCACGGTCGGTTCGGACTCCGCGCCACACGTCGTCCCCGTGGTCTTCGCAGTGAGCCGCGGAGCGGACGGCGCCAAGATCTACACCGCCGTCGACGCCAAGCGGAAATCCACGCAGCGGCTCCGCCGGCTGACCAACATCGCGGCCAATCCGCGGGTGAGTCTGCTCGTCGACCACTACGACGAAGACTGGTCGCAATTGTGGTGGGTGCGGGCCGACGGGGTCGCTGAGATCCACGACACAGGCGAGGAAATGGCGGCTGGCTACGCGTTGCTGCGCCACAAATACCGGCAGTACGACCGGATTGCATTGGACGGGCCCGTCGTCACCGTCGACGTGCAGCGTTGGTCGTCCTGGCAGGCTTGACAGGTTTGCTGGGCCCCGACGGTCCAACCCCGGGTCGATTGCCGGACGAGCGGGCAGCGAGTTCGCACCTAGCGTGATTACTGCCATCCGTCGACAAATTTCTGCCATCGGAATTAAACCCCTGACCTGTTGGTTTGTACATTCAGGCCTGCTCGAGACACCTCGAGGGGGTTGGGGAGCATCCGAACCGCGATACCGGCACCACGGCTCCAGAGCGGATGAAGAGGAAAGAAAGAAGTCAGCAGTATGCAGAACCTTGGATTTGCCACCATCGTCGCCAGCGGTCTGGTGGCGGCCGTGCTCGGGCTCGCAGCGCCCGCTGCCGCCGCACCGAGCGGACCCGGCAACGCCCAGGACACCATTAGCAAGCTCCAGGCGCAGGGTTACAACGTGATCGTGAATCACGTCGGCAACACACCGCTCGAGCAAGCGTCCGTCGTCTCGGTCCGTCCGGGCCAGACCTTCAGCCGCACCGACTCCGGAAATCCCGGAGACGACCTGCTGACCACGGTGACCGACAAGACCGTCTACGTAGACGTGAAGTAACTCTCAGCATCGAAGAGGGGCACCCCCGAAACCGGGGGTGCCCCTCTTTCGTGTCTGGCGACCCTTGTGCCCGTCCCCCGTCTTGGTGAATGGTGGATCGATCGGGCCTGAGGGGACGTCATGGCAGACAAGACGAACACAACCCAGATCAACGGTGCCGCACCCACTGCGGACGCTCCGGCTGCCATCCGCAACGTGGTGCTGGTCGGGCCATCCGGCGGCGGCAAGACCACGCTCGTCGAAGCCCTGCTGGTCGCTACCCGGGTACTGACCAGGCCCGGATCCATCGCCGAGGGCACCACGGTGTGCGACTGCGACGAGGCCGAGATCGAGCAGCAGCGATCGGTCGGCCTGGCCTTGGCATCGCTGTCACACCGTGGTGTGAAGGTCAACCTGATCGACACACCCGGCTACGCCGACTTCGTCGGTGAGTTGCGGGCGGGGCTGCGCGCAGCGGACTGCGCTCTGTTCGTGATCGCCGCCAACGAGGGCGTCGACGAGCCCACCAGATCGCTGTGGCTGGAGTGCAGCAGGGTCGACATGCCACGCGCGGTGGTGATCACCAAGCTCGACCATGCGCGCGCCGACTTCGCGGGCGCAGTGGCGGCGGCGCGGAACGCTTTCGGCGACAACGTCGTTCCTCTTTGCGTGCCCGGCGAGGGTTGTGTGGTGGGGCTGTTGTCCGCTACTGACGACGGGGTTGCCGAGCTGCGTGGCACCCTGATCGAGGGCATCATCGAGGAGTCCGAGGACGAGACGCTGATGGAGCGCTACCTCGGCGGTGAGGACGTCGAGACGTCTCTGCTGAACGACGACCTCGAGAAGGCCATCGCGAAGGCGTCGTTCTTTCCGGTAATCCCGGTGTGCAGTTCCAGCGGTGTGGGTACGGCGGAGTTGTTGGACGTCATCGTCACCGGATTCCCCTCTCCCCCAGAGCATCCGACACCGGAGGTGTTCACCCCTGCCGGCGCGGTGCGCGCGTCGCCGCCCTGCGATCCGTCCGGCCCACTGCTCGCCGAGGTGGTGAAGACGACGTCGGATCCCTATGTCGGCAGGGTCAGTTTGGTCAGGGTGTTCTCAGGCACCATCAGACCCGACACGGCCGTGCACGTGTCGGGCCACTTCACGTCGTTCTTCGGGTCGTCGCCCGGCCGCACCACCGGTGGCGATCACGACGAAGACGATCGGATCGGCGCGTTGTCGTTCCCGCTCGGCAAGCGCCAGCGCGTCGCGGGGTCGGCAGTGGCGGGCGACATCTGCGCCATCGGCAGGCTCAGCCACGCCGAGACCGGAGACACGCTGTCGGACAAGGAAAGTCCCCTGGTCCTCAAGCCGTGGACCATGCCGGAACCGCTCCTTCCCGTGGCCGTGCAGCCGCACGCCAAGACCGACGAGGACAAGTTGGCGGTCGGTTTGCAACGCCTCGGTGCCGAAGACCCGGCACTGCGGATCGAACAGAATCCCGAGACGCACCAGATCGTGCTGTGGTGCATGGGCGAGGCGCATGCCGGGGTGGTGCTCGACGGGCTGGCCAAGCGCTACGGCGTCTCCGTCGACACGGTGGACGTGCGAATCCCGTTGCGGGAGACGTTCGGTGGTACCGCCAAGGGGCATGGCAGACACGTCAAGCAGTCCGGCGGCCACGGCCAGTACGCCGTCTGCGACATCGAGGTGGCACCGCTGCCGCAGGGATCCGGGTTCGAGTTCGTCGACAAGGTGGTGGGCGGCGCGGTACCCCGGCAGTTCATCCCGAGCGTGGAGAAGGGCGTGCGGGCGCAGATGGAGAAGGGCGTCGGCGCCGGCTATCCGGTGGTCGACATCCGGGTCACGCTGCTCGACGGAAAGGCGCACAGCGTGGACTCGTCGGACTACGCGTTCCAGTCCGCCGGTGGGCTGGCGCTGCGGGAGGCCGCCGCAGCGACGACGGTGAATCTGCTCGAACCCGTACACGCGGTATCGGTGGTGATCCCCGACGCTCTGGTCGGCGCCGTGATGAGCGATCTGTCCAGCCGCCGCGGCCGTGTGCTTGGCACCGAGGCCGGCGACGACGACCGCACCGTCGTGAACGCCGAGATCCCCGAGGTCGAGCTGATCCGCTACGCCATCGATCTGCGCGCGCTGTCACACGGCGCGGGCTCGTTCACCCGCTCCTTCGCCTGCTACGAGCCCATGCCAGAGTCAGCCGCCGCCAAGATCTTGGCGTTGAGATAGCGCCCACGGCGCGTGCTTCTCGCACTTCTGCGCCGTGAGCGCTATGTCAACGGAGGCTCAGAGCAGGCCGAGCAACTCCAAATCGGTGATGTACTTGACGATCACCGGCGCGGAGATGTGCGGAATGTCCTTATCGGGCCCAATCTTGGCCTCCTGCACCGCAGCACGGAACCGGTCGGTCGGCGCGATGGACCCGTTGAACGGGTGATCCGGCGACTGGTAGTTGTGCAGCAGCGGAAGCAGCGACGCGGCCCGCTGCTTCTCGGGCAGTGCCCGCAGCGAGGTCTCGAACCGGGTCAGCCAGTCAGCGTAGGAGTCGATGCGACGGATCGGGTGGCCGGCTTCGACCAGCCAGTCGACGAATTCATCCATCCCGATGCCGTCGTCGTACGGGTTCATCACGTGGTAGGTCTCGAAGCCCTCGGCCCGATCATTTCCCGGGTCGCTTCGCTCCTGCCCTCCGAAGTTGACGCCCAGCGTCGAGATGGCCTCCGCGATGAACTCGACGGGCAGGCCGTCGTAGTGCGCCCGCTGCCGCTTGCCGTCGGCACCCAGGTCGTAGAACGAGTACGGCGCCACACCCGTCGCCACCAGGCTGAGCATCATCCTGGTGAACATGTCCGGCAGGTTGAGCTGCCCCGCGTAGGTGGTGTCGGCGAGGATCATGTCGCAGCGGAACACCGACGCAGGCAGGCCGAACTGCTGATTCGCTTCGCGCAGAAGGACTTCGCCGCCCCACTTGCTATTGCCGTAACCGTTGGCGTAGCTGTCGTCGACCGTGCGCGTCGCGCTGACGACGCGGACGTCGGCGTCCTCGGTGTTGTCAGCGGGGTTGATGCCCGCGCCGACGGCGATCGTGGACACGTAGACGAACGGCTTGATCTTGGAGGTCAAAGCGATGCGGATCAGCTCCGCCGTTCCGACCACGTTCGGTCCGAACAGCTGGCTGTAGGGCAGCACGTGGTTGACCAATGCGGCGGGGTCGACGATCAGGTCGACGGTGTCGGCCAGTCGTTGCCACGTCGCATCGTCGAGGCCGAGGTTGGCCTCACCCTTGTCGCCAGCCAGGACTTCGAGGTGCTCGGCGGCCAAACCGCGATAGTGCGCAAGCAGTTTCGGGTCGCCGCTGTCGAACGTCGCGTCCAGACGGGCGCGCGCCTCGTCGTCGCTCTTGGCGCGCACCAGGCAGATCACCTTGCCGTCGACGAGGTCCATCCGCTCGAGCCACTCCAGGGCCAGGTAGCGGCCGAGGAAGCCGGTGGCGCCGGTGAGCAACACCGTCCTGATCTCGGAGGCGGGACCGGGCAGTGTCGTTGCCGCGGAGAGGGTTTGCGCGTCGATGAACTTGTCCAGCGTCAGATCGCTTGCGTGCGCCTCGGTCGCGTCGCGGCCGTGAATGGACGCGAACGTCGGCCGCTTGCTGCCGCCTGCCCGCTCCGCCTCGATGAACGCAGCGATGGCGGCCAGGTCGGATGCCGGGCTGACGATCACGCCGACGGGGACGTCGACGCCGAAGATCTCGTGCAGCAGGTTGGCGAACGTCAACGCCGACAACGAGTCTCCACCGAGATCGGTGAACTGCGCGTCGGGCTGCACGTCCGCTGCGGCAGCACCGAGCAGCGCGGTCGCGGCCCTGCTGACGGTGTCGAGGACGGGACGGTCGGCGCCGCCCTGCCGCAGCGCCCGCAGCTCGCCGGCCTGGCCGTCGGCCAGATCGACGTAGAGCTGCTCGAGCTGCTGGCCGTAACGCTCCTTGAGTCGCGGCCACGCCAGCTTCCTGATGCCGGTCAGTAGACCGTTCTCGAGGGTGAACGGCGTTGTCTCGATCAAGAAATCCCGAGGAACTTCGTACGACTGCAGATCCGACGTGCGCGCCGCTTCCTTCAGCGATGCACTGATGGCGGGCTTCAACTCGTCGGCCGAGTAGCGCGACAGGGCGTCCTCGCTCGGCACGACGACGGCCAGAAGATAGGGCCGTGCGCTGTTGCCGTAGACGTAGATCTGGTTGATCAGAGGGCTGACGCCGAACGCCGCCTCGAGCTTCGACACGGTGACGAACTCACCCTGCGAGAGCTTGAGCACGTTGTTGCGCCGGTCCACGTACTTCACCTGGTCGGGGCCGAGCTCGGCGACGACGTCGCCGGTCCGGTAGTAGCCGTCGGCGTCGAACACCTCGGCGGTGACCTCGGGACGCTTGTAGTAGCCGGGGAACAGCTGGTCGGACTTGACCAGCAACTCGCCGCGGGGGTGCGGTACGTCGGTGCCGAAGTAGCCGAGCTCGGGGACGTCGACCAGCTTGTAGTCGATCACCGGTGGGCGCCGGATCTGGCCGTCGACGAACACGGCGCCTGCCTCGGTCGAGCCGTAGCCCTCGCCGAGGTGCATGTCGAGGAACGTCTCGACCCATGTCTTCAGCTCTGGCGAGATGGGCGCCGAGCCGGTGAACGCGGTGACGTAGCGGCCGCCGAGCAGGCTTTGACGCAGGTCGACCATGACCTCTTCTTCACCTGCTGCATCCACCACGCCGCGCCGGTCGACCTCGCTGACGTACTCCTGATAGAGCATGTCCCAGATGCGCGGCACGTAGTTGAGCTGGGTGGGCCTGGCCATCGCCAGGTCCTCGAGGAACGTGGACAGGTCGCTGCGGGCGGCGAAGTAGACGGTGCCTCCGGACGACAGCGCGCCGTAGAGGACACCGCGGCCCATCACGTGGCTCATCGGCAGGAAGGCAAGGACGATGCCTGGCACGACGCCCTGGTTCTCGTCCCAGTGGGTGTTTGCCGCCGCCTTCCACATGTTGGCGACCTTCTCCTCCGGGTACATCGCGCCCTTGGGCGCACCGGTGCTACCGGAGGTGTAGATCAGCAGGGCCAGCGGATCCTCGCCATCGCCGACGACACCGCGCGGGGCGGGCAGGTCACGCCCGCGGGTCAGCACGTCGCCGAGCGTCTCGACGATCACCGACGTGGCTGCCAGACGGGCCTTGGCCGCGTCGAGTGCGTCGCGCTGATCGTCGATCGCCGACTGGAAGTCGAACACCACCAGCCGCGCCGGGGGCTCCTGCCCGCCGAGGATCAGCTCGACCGCATCGTCGACGTAGTCGATGCTCGACGCGATCAGCACCGGCTCGGTCTCGGCGATGATCGGCTGCAACTGGGCCTGGGGTGCGCTGGTCTGCAGCGGCACGGATACCGCGCCGAGTTGGGTGAGTGCGATGTCGATGACGGTGTAGTCGACGCTGGTGAAACCGAGGATGGCGACGCGGTCGCCGGGCCGGATCGGGTCGTCGCGCAGGGCGGCGCCGAACGCCTGGACCCGCTCCCACAGCCGGCCGTAGCTAACGGTGTCGAAGCGCGGCAGGAGTTGGGCCGAGGTGCGGCCGGTAGCGTCGGTGACGTACTCGACTGCCCGCTGGCCAAGGGCGGGCCGCTCGGCGTAACCCTCGAGGACGGTGCGAACGACGTCGGGCAGACGCAGCCCCGGTTTCGCGGCTGCGGCGCTGACGGCTTGGTCGGGCTTGGCGGCGGCGAACTCTTCGTCGGTGGCGTACAGATCGGCGATGCGGCGCTCGAGGCGCGCTTCGCGAGTATCGGTAGACATGGGGGTCCTCTACGTATTGCTGTGAAAGCCGTGCATTGGAAGTCGTGGATGGGAGGCTTCGCCACCTCACCTAGCCGACACAACGTTAGCAAAACTAAAGATATGCCCCAAACGGTTGACCTGGCAGTTTCCTGTGAGGGAACACACGCACCACGCCGTTCGTTACGGCGGCTAAGTAACTACGAAAGGCAGACGATGACCCGTACCAACGACGACACGTGGGACCTGGCCACCAGCGTGGGAGTGACCGCGACCATGG
Organism: Mycolicibacterium sp. P9-64; assembly: GCF_008329605.1. Lineage (GTDB taxonomy): Bacteria > Actinomycetota > Actinomycetes > Mycobacteriales > Mycobacteriaceae > Mycobacterium. Next base: position 206,150 of record NZ_NPKO01000002.1, on the reverse strand, counting down.
TCGCAGCGGCTCGCGCGGTCGCCACGAACGACGATCAGCTCGACGACCAGTTCGCCGAACCGCTGGTGCGCGCCGTCGGTGTGGACTTCCTCACACGATGGGCCACCGGCGACCTGAACGTCGACGACTTCGAGGTCGCGGGCGCCGGCTGGGGACTGTCACAGATGCCCGCCGCGATGGCGGCCCGCACCCGGTACTTCGACGCCTTCTTCTCCGAGGCCGCCGAGGCGGGCGTCCGCCAGGCCGTGATCCTGGCGTCCGGTCTCGACGCGCGTGCCTACCGGCTGGACTGGCCCGCGGGCACGACGGTGTTCGAGATCGATCAGCCCGAGGTCATCGAGTTCAAGACGACGACGCTGGAAGGCCTCGGCGCCACGCCGAAGGCCACCGTCCGGACGGTCGCGATCGATCTGCGCGAGGACTGGCGGACCGCGCTGCTGGCGGCGGGTTTCGACCCCTCCAAGCCGTCGGCGTGGATCGCCGAGGGACTGTTCGGCTATCTGCCGCCCGAGGCGCAGGACCGACTGCTGGACACCGTCACCGCGCTGAGCGCGCCGGGTAGCCGGCTGGGCTCGGAGGCCGTGCCGAACATCGGCAGCGTCGACTTCGACGCGGCAAGGGAGAAGATGCGGGAAGCCAGCGACAAGTGGCGTGAGCACGGTTTGGACGTCGACTTCTCCGAGCTGGGGTACCAGGGTGAGCGCCACGAGGTCGGCGAGTACCTGGATGCCCGCGGCTGGCAGTCGGTGGGCACTCCGATGAACGACCTGTTGGCGGCCAACGGATTTGCGCCAGTACCGCAGGTCGAGGACAACCAGCCAACCATGGGCGGTGTCATCTACTACACGTCGAAGCGCTGACCTGATCGCTGCGTGATTCCCCGTCGCTTCGCTCGCCCGCGGCGTGTCATTCCCCGTCGCTTCGCTCGCCCGCGGCGTGTCATTCCCCGTCGCTCGCCCCGCGGTGTGACCTTCACGCCGCGCGGCGTGCGGCCTTGATCTCGAGCTCGGCCTCGTAGGCCCCCTCGTCACGGCCCAGCGCGACGGTGGCCGCCGTCATCGCCCCGACGGCGATGGCGAGCGCGATGGCCTCGTATCCGCTGGTGTCGAACTCCTCGCCGAGAAGCAGTGCGCCGAGCACCACGGCCACGACGGGTTCGAGCACCAGCATCGTCGGCACCGACGTGTGCAGCGCACCCGCGTGGAACGCCGACTGCTGCAACAACGTTGCGACGACGCCGAGCACCACCAGTGCGTACGGCGCTGGCGTCGCCAGCAGGCTCAGCACACCACGCTGATCCAGGATGTGCATGTTGATCTTGGTGACGACGGCGACCACGCCGAACAGCACGCCGACGGCCACGGCCAGAAGCACCGCACGCTGCCATCCGCCGATCTTCACGGCCATCACCACACACGTCACGATGAGCGCGCCGCAGACCGCGGCAACGATCGTCGAGGTGGCCGGCGACGCCGTGTGTTCCCGCGGCCCGGGGCGGGCGAGCAGCACGAACACCGCCAGCCCGATGGTCAGCAGACCGGCCCACAGCCATTCGCCGCGGGTGACGCGACGGCCGGCCAGCCGCGCACTCATCGGCAGCGCGAACAGCAGCGCAGACACCAGCAACGGCTGGACGAGGATCAGCGAGCCCTTGATCAGGGCGAGCGCTTGGAAGCCGTATCCGGCGACCGCCGCGGCGGTGCCAGCCCACCAAAGCGGGCGGCGCAGCAGCGTGGTGAACATGACGGCGCTGACGCCCTGGTCGGACGGCACGTCCAAGGTGGCGCGCTGGCGAACGACGATGCCGATGGCCATGAACACGGCAGCGCACAGCGCGAAGACGACGACCAGCCCCTGGGCCACCAACGTCCTCGATATCCCTTCAACTGCTATGCGGCAGGGCCGTGGTGGAACCTGCTCTACCTACCAACGTAGAGGTGTCGTCAGCTGGCTTCGAGTCGAGCGTCGGACTCGCTCTTGGGTTGGGCCGGGGGCTCGAGCTTGTCGGTGACCTTGGCCACGGCGACGTCGACCTTGGTGACCGCTGCGTCGCACAGGTCGCGGACCTTGTCGCCAGCGGTATCGACGTCATCGGCCGCGCTGAGTAGGTGCGCCCGGACGTTCAGCCGCAGCCGCTCCACCCTGGCGCGGATTCGGCCACGCAACCGGTCGTCGACCTCGACGGTGACGTAGGGCAATACCTTGATCCGCATATCGGCTCCCATGGGTGACGAATGCCAACAGCGTAGTCGGGTCGGGCGAGTACCGCCGCGACGTCGGCGCGAGCCGCCGCGTGCAGCCGACCGTCGTCACCGCGCCCAGTGCAAGGATCAACACCGCACTGCGCATCGCACCAGATCGTGGATTCACGTCCCTTTACCCTTCCTCATCGTCGAACATGTTGGGGTAGTTGACGCAAAGGGTGCGGGGACGCTCTTGGAGGGTCTCGACGACCAGCGAACGGACACGATGACCCACGACCTCGAAGACACGATCCTGGCCCGCCGCTCGTCGCGCATGTTCCTGCGCGACGAGCCCGTACCCAGAGAGCTCGTCACCGAGGCCCTCGAGCTGGCCATCCATGCACCGTCGAACTCGAACGTCCAACCGTGGCACGTGGTGTTCGCGTCGGGCCCCGCCCGCGACCGGCTGGTCGAGGCGCTGCTCGAGGACGCGCGGTCGGCCCCACCGAAGGTGCCGCCACTGCCCGAGGCGTTCTCGCATGCCCGCAGCGATCTCGGCGCCGCCGTGTACGGCTCGATGGGCATCGCGCGGCACGACGCCGAGGCCAGACGCATTGCGGTGCTCCGCAATTGGGAGTTCTTCCGGGCACCCTTGGCAGGCATCGTGTGCATGCACCGCGACTTGGATTACGTCGACGCCATCGGCGTCGGGCTGTTCCTGCAGACACTGCTGCTCGGGCTGACCGCGCGGGGTCTCGGGACGTGTGTGCAGGTGTCCATCGCCGGCTACCCCGAGACGATTCGCGAACAGCTGGGCATCGGTGAGGAGATGCGCATTCTGTGCGGGCTTGCCGTCGGCTATCCCGACCCGGACTTCGGCGGCAATTCGCTACGCGTGCCGCGGAACCCGCTGGGGGACAATGTCGTGTTCGTCGAGAGCTGAACGACAGATGGACGCCGGACACCGTTGGTCTCGGCGCGTAGCGTCGGCGTCATGACCACGCTTTCAGACACCAAGGTCGCCTCCACACTGGACCGGCTGTACGCAGCCTCCCAGGCACAGATGTCGACGCTTCGCGACCGATTCGGCAGCCTCGACTTGGGTACGGCCACCGCCCAGGAACGCGCCGACGCACTCAGCGACGTCTACATGCCCGTCACCCCCGAGGCGGGCAGGCTGCTCTACGCCCTGGTTCGTGCCACGCGCCCGGAGACCGTCGTCGAGTTCGGAATGTCGCTGGGGCTGTCGGGCATCCACCTCGCCTCCGCCGTGCGGGACAACGGCAGCGGCCGCGTCGTCACGACGGAACTGAGCGCGGAGAAGATCAAGACGGCAGCGCAGAACTTCGCCGACGCCGGTCTGTCCGAGCACATCACCGTTCTCGAAGGCGACGCACTGAGCACACTGGCGGACCTCGAGGGTCCGGTGGGCTTCGTCCTGCTCGACGGGTGGAAGGAGCTCTACCTGCCGGTGGTCAAGCTGCTCGAACCGCTTCTGCTGCCGGGCGCCCTGATCGTCGCGGACAACACCAACATGCCCGACACCCAGCCGTACCTGGACTACGTGCGCGAGCCTGCCAACGGGTACGTCAGCGTCAACTTCCTCGCAAGGGACACAGACAGCATGGAGATCAGCTGCCGCGTGTAGCGCCTGGGGCGGTGGCGCCGAGCGCGGCAAGGTTGCACACCGACCGCTCGACGTCGGAGCGCAGAACCCTTGCGACGATGGATCCCACCGGCCCGTTGAGCAGTGCCCCGGAAAGCTCTGCCAGCAGGTGGAACGTCGACGTTGGCCGGTCGTCGGTGATGGTCATCCCCAGCGCGATCCGCACGCCGCCCCTGCCGGAGCCGCGCATCTCGATGCGCGTCGGCGGGTCGTAGCGCTGCACTTCCCAACCGATGACGTTGCGGAAACCCTTGACCTTGATCAGCGACGACACCTTGGTGCCCTTCTCGATGACGTCGGGCACCTGGCTCTTCCATCCGCCGAAGATGGTCAGCCACTCATCGAATCGATGAAGGTTGGAAGCCAACTCCCACGCCTGTTCCGGCGTGAGGTCGGAAGACACGGAGACGTCGACGGTGGCCATCACCCATCCTTACCCGCTGGCGCGGCCTGGCAATCCCCCGCGAGCGGACTACGCAGGCGGCGGCGGTACGCCGAGCACCCGCAGCAGGTCGGGCTTCATCGCCTGGAGCTGGGCGCCCCAGTAACCCCAGCTGTGCGTGCCGTTGGCGGGGAAGTTGAACACCGCGTTGCGGCCACCGGCGGCCAAGTACTTCTTCTGGAATTCCTTGTTGGTGTCGATGGTGATGTTCTCGAGGAACTGGGCGCTGTAGGCGGTGCCGAAGTCGCCGCCGCTGTCCAGGTCCGACGACCTGCCGTTGCCGCAGTAGATCCACACCGCGGTGTTGTTGGCCACCAGCGTTCCGACGTTGACCATCGGGTCGTTGCGCTGCCAGGCCGGGTCGCTCGTCGTCCCCCACATGTCGGTGGAGTTGAACCCACCCGCATCCTTCATGGCGAAGCCAATCATGGTGGGCCACAACCCTTGTGACGGGTTGAGGAAGCCAGACAACGACGCGGCGAAGATGAACTGTGCGGGATGCCAGATCGCCAGCGTCAACCCTGCGCCACCCGCCATCGACAGGCCGACCACCGCGTTGCCGGTCGGCGAAACGCCGCGGTTCTGCGCCAGCCAGCCCGGCAGCTCCTGGGTCAGGAACGTCTCCCACTTGTAGGTCACGGTTCCGGCGCTGCCCACGGCAGGGCGGTACCAGTCGGAGTAGAAGCTGGACTGTCCGCCGACGGGCATCACCAACGACAAGCCGGACTGGTAGTACCACTCGAAGGCGGCCGTGTTGATGTCCCAGCCGCTCGCGTCTTCTTGGGCGCGCAACCCGTCGAGGAGGTAGACGGCGTGCGGTCCGCCGCCCTGGAATTGGACAAGGATGTCGCGGCCCATCGACGGTGAGGGAACGTGCAGCATCTCGACGGGGAGTCCCTCCCGCGAGTACGCCGCCGCGGTCGGTGTGAGCCCGGCGATGCCGACGAGTCCGGGAATCATCACGGCGGCCAATACGGCGGTGCTCAACCGCCGCACCCATCCGCGCCGACTCCTTCGAACGCCAGTCTTCAACACCGGTCGACCCCTTCTCACATGTCGTGTGAATCGAAGCTAACAGCGGGTCGCAACGACGCGAGCCGCCCCACGCCGCCCGTAATCGCCTTGTTATCAAGGTGTTCGGCGAACCGCCCACCACCACCGACATGTGAACACGCCCATCGTGGGCTGTGAGCCGCACGCCAATGACCTGTGAATCGCCTTGAACGGCCAGCCAGGTGCCAAACGCAACGGCAAACTCGGATCACACAGATAAGGAGTCAGTCAATGTCATTCTCCGAACGGTCATTCTCCGAACGCTTCACGCGACTGCTGGCGAGCGGCATGATCATCGCGGGCGGGCTAGTCGGCGCGGCCTTGTTCGGCGGCATCCCGTCGGCGCTGGCCGACCAGGATCCTGGCGCCAACCCACCCAACTGCACCGCCGCCGATCTGGAGGGTGTCAGGGCCGGGGTCTCCGCGGCGACGTCGGCCTACCTGTTCACCCACCCGGACGTGAACGACTTCGTGTCGAGCATGCGTGGCCTGTCGCGCGCCCAGGTCGCCACGAAGATGAAGGCCTACATGGCGGCCAATCCGCAGGTGAAGGATGACATGACCGGCATTCGGCAGCCGCTGGTCGACTTGAAGGACCGTTGCGCCGCGCCGCCGAGTCCCTAGTATCCGAAGGGCGCGAGTATGACGCCGGTGCGCCACGCGACGAGGCCCGCGAACACCACCAGAATGACGACTGAGCACCCGGCCTGAATCAACGTCCGATTGGCTCGCGGCGCGTACGCGAAGACGGCCGCGACCGCGGCACCCGTCACCAGGCCGCCGATGTGGCCCTGCCAACTGATGCCGGGGACGACGAACGTGATGACGAGGTTGATCACGATGAGCCCGACGATGCCCCGGATGTCGAATTGCAGTTTCCTTGCGAGCACGAACGACGCCCCGAAGAGCCCGAAGATCGCACCCGAGGCGCCAAGGGTGGGCGTGCCGACGGGCGTCAAGAGGTAGACGAGCACCGAGCCGCCGATCAGGCTCAAGAGGTAGAGGGTGAGGAAGCGCGTGTGCCCAAGAGCGCGCTCCAAAGCGGGCCCGGTGAAGTACAGCGCAATCATGTTGAACGCGATGTGGGTGATGCCGGTGTGCAGGAAGCCCGACGTCAGCAGCCGGTAGTACTGGTCGTAGTGCGCGACGCCGTTCGGCCAGAGGAAGAGTTCCTTCTCGAATTCGGGCAACGCCATCTGCACGGCGAACATCACCACGTTGATGGCGATGAGCACGTAGGTCACCAACGGGTGCTTCGGTTCCCGCCCGCCGAGCGCGGTCGTCGCCTGCCGGACGCTGCGCGCGCCCTCGTTGACACACTCGACGCACTGGTGGCCGACCGCTGCGGATCGCATGCATTCGGGGCACACGTAGCGCTGGCAGCGATTGCAGCTGACGTAGGTCTCACGTCCGGGATGCCGATAGCAGCTCGGCGTGGTCCCTGCGGCCGGGTTGTACGGGGTGCTCACACCTCTACTCTGGCAGACCCGGCGGCGGGCCGGCCGACTGCGACGCGTGGCCGATCAAAACCGCCACAACGCCTCCTGGCTGGTGCTCGCCACCAGCGTGCCCGCACTGTCGTAGAGCGAGCCGATCACGAGCCCGCGGGCGTCAGCGACGTTCAGCGGCCGCACCTCGTAGCGGTGCCATTGGTCGGGGTTGAAGGGCCGGTGAAACCACACCGCGTGATCGAGGCTGGCAGCGTAGGACCCCTCGGCATCCATCGACGTTCCCGGCGGCCGGGCAGCCGGCACCGGCCCGAAGTCGGACATGAAGGTCAGCGCGCAGGCGCGGATCAGCGGATCGTCCTCGATGGGCTCCTTGGTCCTGATCCAGAACGGCGGCACCGCGAACAACGAGTCGTCGCCTGCCGTGGTGCGGATCTCGAAGCGATCGGCGAACCCAAGGCCGGTGAGCTTGGGCACGGAGTCATCGAACTCGAGTGCGGGCACCGCGGAGGGCTGCCAGTCGGCGCCGGGCTCCTGGTGGTGGAAGGACGCGATCATCTCCAGGATCGTCTTGCCGTGCTGGACGGCGGTCACCCGCCGGGTGTCGAAGGAGCGGCCGTCGCGGGTGCGCTCGACCTGCAGTTCGACGTCGACGTCGTAGTCGCCGCCGCGGACGAAGTACAGGTGGAGCGACTGCGGCAGCTTCTCCGGGTCGACGGTGGCGCCGGCGGCCGCCAGCGCCTGCGCGGCGATCATCCCGCCGAACAGTCTCTTGACGGGGCCGCTTGACGGGTTGCGCACGACGAATACGTCGCCGTCGCGACGGAAGTCCAGCATGTCGACGACCCAGCTTCGTTCGTCCACCCCGGTTTGCGAGCCCTCGGACTTGACACCTGTCATTTCACGGTCACCCTAACTCCCCCCGCGAGCGCACGTGTCTGCGGGCGACACGCCGCAGATTTTCCGACAAACGCGCGCGCTCGCCGACCGACCTTCACCAAACTCTGCGGAAAAAGTGAGGGAATCCGATTGGCGGGGTGCTCCTACCCGTGAACGCGGCACACGGGCCGCAACAAACCACAGGAGACATCGTGAACGCCAGCCGCACCACCTTCGACACCACCCTGCACCGCCTCGTCGCCACCGCCGTGGGCGCCAGCGCCATCGCCGTCGGCGCGCTCGCCACGAGCGCCCCCGCCAGTGCGGCCGCCAGCATCCAGCAGACCTGCGAGCAGCAGCCCGGCCTGTACGCCGCAGGCGCCGTGCTCGGTGTGTACAGCACACAGAAGCGCGGATTCGACCGCGACCAGATCTGCAAGGTCTACGACGCCAACCACGAGCTCCTCGGCACCTACACCGCCACCGACTACGGCTACTACCGGTTGGCGCGGCCCGTCACGCCGCCCCTGGTGCTCAGCCAGCGCTAACTCGACGAACGGGTCGGGCGGGACGCATCCAGCACCGTCCCGCCCGATCACTTGTCCGATTCACTACACGGCGGGGAGACGAAGACGATGATGACCCTTCTGGCAAACGTGGGGTTTGTCCAAGGGGTGGATCGATGACCACATTCGCAACGTCGTCGACGGGCGGTCTGGGTGACGCTGCGCTCGCACGAGCCGCGGCCGCGGGCGACCGTTACGCGTTCGCCGCAATCTATGACCGCTACGCCGACCGGCTGCACGATTTTTGCGTCGGCATGCTGCGCGACCGCGACGCTGCCGCCGACTGCGTGCAGGACGTATTCGTCACCGCGGCAACGAAGTTGGTCCAGCTTCGCGAACCCGACCGGCTGCGGTCGTGGTTGTATGCGATCGCCAGGTCCGAGGCGCTGGCCCGCATCCGCGCACGCAAGCGCGAACAACTCAGTGAGGAACTCCCCGAAATGCCGAGCGGCGAAGCGGACATGGCCACACTCGCGGCCCGCAGCGAGCTGGCCGACCTGATCTCCGACGCCAGCGGCGGGTTGAGCGACCGCGACCGCGTCGTGCTCGAGTTGGCCTACCGACAGGGTCTCGACGGCCCCGAACTCGCCGAGGCGCTCGGCGTCACGCCCAAGAACGCCAACACCCTGGTCGAACGGCTGCGCGATACCGTCGCGCGTTCACTCGGCGCGCTGCTGCTGTGCCGCCGCGTCCAAGCCGATCCCGGCCGCTGCCCCGAGTTGGCCGCCATCGTGGATGAGTGGGACGGCCAGCTCACTCCGCTGCTCCGCAAGCGGGTGGCCAGGCACGTCGACGGCTGCGCGATCTGCGAGGACGACCGCGCCAGGATGGTCAGCCCGGCCGCGCTGCTCGGCGCTGCCCCCGTCGTCATGCCTGCACCGGCCTGGCTGCGTGGCCGGACCCTGGACCGCGCGGTGGCCGAGCTTCCCCGGCCCGGGGCCGGGGCCACCGGACCCGAGGATGACGAGTCCTGGTGGCCACCACATGATTTCGACGACGACGTGCCCGCCACGGACGATGCGACCGCGGCGCCGGGAAAGACCGGCCGCCGATGGCGCCGCATCGGTCTCGGCGCGGCCGTCGTCGTGCTCGGTCTCGGCGGAGCTGCCGCGCTCGGCGCACCGGCAGCGTTTCGTGTTGTCCCCGCCGATGATTCGAGCCCCGTACCTCCAACCACGACGACCACGCCGACCACCCCGGTCACCACGACACCGTCGATCGCGCAACGCACAGCGCCCAGCGACAGCCCGTCATCGGTTCCGCCCGCGATGGTGACCACGACGACGGCAATCGTCATCGCACCCACCACCACCGAATCCAGCCCCACGCAGGCTCCGATCAGGACGAGGGAGCCCGAGCCCTCGACCACGGCGCCCAGCACCACTAGGACCCGGCCGACCACCAAGCGCACCGAGCCGAGTCAGGAAGAGCCGCAGCCGCCTGACACCCAGGCGCCGACCGAGGCGCCGAGCACGCCCACGACGCCGCCATCGAAGACCAAACCCCCGGTGACCATTTCCAAGGCCCCACCGGTCGACGTCGGCCCGATCTGCCCGATCTCCAACCCGGACTGCACCAGCGGCGGCGGTGGTCCCATCATCAACTAACCCCTCCGCGAGCGCGCGTGTCTGCGGGCGACACGCCGCACAATTTCCAACAAACGCGCACGCTCGCGCCCGGGATTTGTTGGCTGGGCGCTACCCGTAAGCGACCCACTCCAGTTCTGAATGGGATCCGCTGATTTGGTCGATTGCCGTCGGTTGCGTCCAAGGTCCGGTCCTCATGGAAATAGGCGCCAAAGAACTGCTTGAGCACCGTTGATGCGGGGTCACCGCGCCTCATGGTTTGGGAGATCCTGGCAGTCGTCAGCACATCCACGATTAGACCCGTTACCCATCTCCGGCTGCCTGACGGAACTGTGTTGCGATGGCGGTGAGCCACGACGCGTACGTCTCGGGCGGGTTGGCGTAGTAGTCGGAACCCAGCCCGTCGAGGATGGCGGGCAACTGGGCTTCTGGATAGGTGGCGATGAGTTGGTCGATCGCCGTCGCCAACTCGTGCAACTGCGCAGATGACGGCTTGTTGCACGCCAGAAAGTCGACGACGACTTCGTGCGTGTTCTCGGCATCGTCCACCCAGTCCTGGTTGAAATACGAACCGAAGAATTGCTTCAGCGCAAGATGTGCAGGATCAGCTGTCATTTCGGAAATCCCTTCAGTACAAAGAACCCACCAGTTCCGTTCCCTGCCAGGGCTACTCGAGTTGCCGTGCCCACCATCACATCGGTAGCACCACGCGCCAGTACCGCTCTTCCGCTGAAGGGGGCGTCGAGACCCGGCGGTCCTGAGTCAGGCCTCAGCTCCAATCGACCGCTGCTACACGTTGAACCACGTGGCGAGGCAGTCCGTCAGGTCAGCCTCGGAGCTCCCGGCCCTGACGAACATCTCCTGCTCGAGACGGATGCTCGTGAAGTAGTCAGCCAATAGGTCGATCGAACTCGGGCGATCCGTCGAGTAGCACTCGTCGACATACGAATCACTCTGCATAGCAGTCATTTACAACTATCCCCCGACATCAGTGTGCGGTATAGGTGTCGCAGTTCGGGCCGGGCGAAGTGATAGACGGACATGCCGCGGCGCTGAGAGTCGATCAGGCCCGCACTTCGCAGTAGGCGCAGATGATGGCTGACCGTCGTCTCCGCCAGACCGACGGAAGCCGCCAATGCCCGGCCGCATTCGGTGCCGGCCGGATGCCTGCAAAGCAGCACTGCCAACTTTACCCGGGTTGGACTGCCAAGCGCGGCAAAACGATTGGCGAACGCGGCGAGCGCCTCGTCGTCGAATACTCCATCATCGTTGAGCTCGGCCGGCCGACCGGCGATCCTCAACCGTGGCCGCCAACCCGGCACCACGGCGTCCTCATCAGGCGGTGGCAAACTTGGCGTCACTGGACGCCTCGTCGACACCGTCTCACGCGACTCGAAGTCAAAAGTATCGTATGCCGAAGCCCGCCAGTGCGACGTCATGTAATGGGCTCCGACGTACGGATATACGCACACCCGACGCTGCACGCCGTTATTTCGAAGTCACACATTCTCCACCCCCATGTTGGTGAAACACCAACTCCCTAACACATGCCTACCCGGGTTCAGCAAAAGGTGTCAAATCGATCGATTCATTGAGAACCGCATGCGCCGCTCGATGGTCATCGGCGTCTCACAGCCAATGCAAACCCGCGCAGAATTGCCTGCATAACGCACTGATCGCGCGCATCTTGCGACGCCAACTCTGCGATGTCGTGTCTCAGCGGGAGAACCATCAGCCCGGTGCCGTTCGAGGGCCACGCAGTTGGTATGCACCCGTACCAGTCTGCAGGCGGCGGGATCTCGCGTCCCCCAGCCCGCCCATGGCCTACACACCTCCACCTGCCACGCCTACGCCGCCCAACTCCGCCATCACCGTTACGAATGCCGTTGCAAACGTTGACTACAACGTCGACGAGCCCGATTGTTGTTGGCTTGCGGTGGCGTTGAGCGCCACACATACGTGCGCTGTCGCCAGCGCCGGCACCACCGAGTCGAGCGAAGGACGATGTGCGTGGACACCGAACGAAGCTGGACTACCAGACGAGACGTCGCCAACCTCCTGGGCGGTTTGGCGCTACTCATCCTCGGGTTCGCCGGCATTCAGTACGCGGCGGACTCAATCACCAACTGGCAGGACGCCGTATCCGCCTGCCTGGCTTACTTCCTGCTGGTGCCGGTCGCCAGCCGACTGTTCTGGACGGGCGTCACATCGCTGTCGATCGCCCGGAAGATCCTACGGCACAACGCTACCCGCGAAGGTACCGCCCAGTTCCCCACGATGTCGAGGCCGCCGTACTGCCGGAACTTACTGGGCGACGGGCGGGTCGACCGGCTCCGTAGTGACGGGCTGGATCGCGGCCGAGTCAATGTGGGACACACCGGCCCACCGAGCGAACGCAGGCCGCACCAGCCATTCGACAAGCTGGCGCTCGGTGGCGTCGTCGCCCACCGGATTGTCAATCAGGGACCACACGATGCGGATGATGACGTCAGCGGCCTGGTCATCGCCGGGTTCGAGGCCGGCGGTGCTCAACGCGGCGGAGCGGGTCGCCGCTGAACCGAGCTGAGCGCGGACCTGTTCATTGCGACCATGACGAAGCAGCTCGATGAGCACCGGCAGGGAACGGCCGACCTCCGAAGCGGCCAATATCATCTCCACCACGCGATCGACGCCGTCGTATCCGGCGGTCGCCTCGGCAATGCTGTCGGCCATCGCCTGCGCCACCCGGACCAGGACGCCCCCGACGATGGCGGGCTTGCCCCCCACGTAGCGATACAGGGTGGCACGCGAGCATCCTGCGCTGCGGGCGACGTCGTCGGCCGTGATCGCGTCCAGGCCGCGTTCTCGAATCAGTTCGGTCGCCGCAGCGAAGATGCGTTCGCGTGCGATGTCACGACGACTTCCCACCGCCAGCCAGTCTCGTTTCGCACCACGCTCGAACCCCAATGCCCCTCCCCCATATCTCCTCGCAACCCACCAAACACCGCCGAGACCGTGCACACCTGCGTCGACGCGGTGGCCTCGCCTCGGCAACCCGAGGCTTGCCATGATCATCGCAAGCCAGCAAACCGATCCATGCCAGTTCTTCAGCGTATATACATGCTGCAGATATCTGGGATCAGCGGTACCGTTTCAACCGAATTGGCGCAACTGGATGCCAGGAGGTGGCTCGCCAGTCGCGGCAACCGGAAGACACCAGGGGGAATCTGATGAGCAGCATCGATGAGCATCCGGCGGACTGGGAAACACCCCTGGGTGCGAGTGACCCGCGTGACCTGACCCTGCCGCTGTACGGCGCAGCTACGCCCGCTTCTCCGGACGCGCCTCACACAGCGAGTACTGGTGGGCCACGCTGGCACTAGCTCTCACCGGCATCATCGGTGCAGCGCTGGTCTTCGGCCTCGAGTCGGCGACACGATCGGAGCCGATCGCCATGACGATCGTGTTGTCGGCGTTCGTCATCGTCGCGCTCGCGTGTGCACTCCCCGGCTGGGCGCTCCTGGTCCGCAGGCTGCACGACGCGGACTTGTCCGGATGGCTGCCCTACGCAGGCGCGATTCGGCAGATCGTCTTCGGGGTGCTGCCCCCGAAGCCCATGGGCTACCGGTTCGACCGCCGCTGGCGATCAGCGGCGCTGCGCCAGCAGCGGCTTCACGACGATCGCGTAGCTCACCAAAACCGCCACCGGCGCGGCCACCGGCAGCCACGGCACGCTGACCGGGACCAGCGTCGCACCCAGACCGATCGCTGAAAAGCCCAGCGCACCAATGGCCGTCGGGGCAGTGACAACGGACTCCACACTGTTCGCATGCCGCAGCACCAGGTATGCAGCAGCGGCGACACCCGCCAGGGCCGTACTCATCGGCGGCGCGTCGGCAAGCAGGGCCACCACCACGCTGATCATCACTGCAAGCGTGGCGGCCCCGGCGAACCGGATACCGAAGGCCACCGCGACCACCGCCAGCGCAGCACCGACGAGCGAAGGTCCCTCGGCGACGAGAGCGGTCGAGGCGACCATCAGCAGACCGAACGCGGTGGAGAGAGCACGTCCCAAGCTCATGTCACCTCCGTCCGCCGACCAGGCGCCGGTGATCGGGCACCAGATGCATCACCTGGTCAAGCGGGATGTCACCGCGCCAGGGCACCACGTCAACGCCAACGGTGCCCATGTCGCGATACATGAAGGAGCGCTGCAGTGCCCACATCCTGGTGATCAGCGGGTCCCGTTCGACTTCGAACGGTGTTCCGCCCAGCACGTCGACCGCCACCACCACGTGGCCACGGCGGCACAGGTCGATCAACGCCAAGGCGAAGTCGGTGTCGAGCAGCGTCGAGAACGCCACCACGATGGCTCCCGACGGTACGGCCGCTCGGGGCGCCAAAGTTCCCGTCGTGTCCTCGAATCCGTCACCGGCGCCCAGAACCGCGTCGAGAACCCGGTAGAACTGTCGGCGCCCGATGTCGATGCCGAGCCAGCGGGGCTTGGCACCGAGAACGACGACGCCTGCGCGGTCGCCGCTGCGCAACGCGTGTTGAACCACCTGGACGGCGCCCCGCACCGTCCGCTCGGTGGCCTCGGTCGCCGGGCCCCGCGGCTGGTCGGAGGAATCGACGAGCACTACGACGTCGGCGGCCCGCTCGCTCAGTCGCTCGGTCACGTGCAGCGCACCGCGGCGCGCGCTGACCGGCCAGTTGACGGTGCGCAGTTGGTCACCGGGCACGTAGGTGCGAATGTTGCCGTACTCGACGCCCCGGCCGATGTACCTGGTGAGGTGGGTGCCGAGCCGGTCGAGCAGATCGGTGCGCGGCAAGGTGGTCGACTGTGCGGGCGCGATCGGGAACACGAAGACTTCGGCTACGACCAAAGTCGCCGTGCCAGAAAACATTCCGCCGCGCGCCACTACGTCCACCCGCACCATGACGGGGTAGCGGCCCCAACGGTCGGCCGACGCCGAGATCTCGAGCCTGCCTGCCTGATCGGTCGTGACGTCGAGCACCATGCCATCGGGTGCCGTCACGGTGAGCTCGACAGGAGATCCGTCGTCGGCGGTCGCCCACACCGCAAGCCGCACCTGCTCGGTCTCGAAACAGCGCAGCGCGCCAGGTTCGGCGTTCACGTGCACGTCGGGCGCCGGGCGTTGCCACCGGATCGACACCAGGACACCGAGCAGCGGCGACGCGAACGCCACCAACTGCCAGGCCGATCCCAGGAGTGCGCACACCATCGCGACGGCAACACATGTCGTCAGCGCCAGCGCCAGCCGGGATGCCTGCCAATGTAATTCGGCGTGTGTCGTGCGAATGTCGTTCACGTCGCGCCGTGCGTTCTCGGCACCGGTACGCGGCGCAGAAGATCCTCCACGACGTCGGAGTTTCGCACCTGCCGCACCCACATCTCGGGGCGCAGCGTGATCCGGTGGGCCATGGCGGGCACGGCGAGCGCCTTGACGTCCTCGGGGATGACGTAGTCGCGGCCGAGCAGCAGCGAACGCGCGCGCGCGAGCTGGACGATGTCGAGTTCGGCGCGCGGGCTGGCGCCGACCGCGATCTGCGGGTGCTGCCTGCTGGCCCCGGCCAGGGACACCACGTAGCGCAGGACGTCCTCGTGCACCGTCACCTGCTCGACCGATTCGCGCATCGCGATCAGGTCGTGCACGTCGACGATCTGACTGATCTCCGGCTCTGGTGAGCCGCGATCGATGCGGCGGCGCAGCATCGACAGCTCCTCGGTCTCGGACAGGTAGCGCAGTTCCAGCCTGATCATGAACCGGTCGAGTTGGGCCTCCGGCAGGGGATAGGTGCCCTCGTACTCGATGGGGTTGTCGGTGGCGAGGACGATGAACGGTGGCTGAAGTTGGTGTGTGACACCGTCGATGCTGACCTGACGCTCGGCCATCGCCTCGAGCAGAGCGGCCTGCGTCTTGGGCGGCGTCCGGTTGATCTCGTCGGCCAGAAGCAGGTTGGTGAAGATCGGGCCTGGCCGGAATTCGAAACGCCCCGACTGCATGTCGTAGATGGTCGACCCGAGCAGGTCGGCGGGCAGCAGGTCGGGGGTGAACTGCACGCGCTTGAAGTCGAGGCCGAGCGCGGCGGCGAAGGCTCGCGCGATCAGCGTCTTGCCGAGCCCTGGCAGGTCCTCGATGAGAACGTGGCCGCGGGCCAGCACGGCGGTCAGGATGAGCGCCAGCGCTGCACGCCTGCCCACCACGACGCGCTGAATCTCGTCGAGCACCGCTTCGCAATTGGCTGCGGTCGTGGTGGCTGCCTCGGCATGTTCAGTCATAGCTGCTCCAATCGCTCCAGCACGTCGTTGAGCACCGCGCGGCCGGGCCCCGGCTGGAGACCGCCCGATCGGTCCACGTTGTCCGGATCGACCCACGCCCAGAGTTCGGGGCCGAACACCATCAGAGCACTGGCACGAAAGGCGCTTGGATCCTTCGCCTTCCGCTGCCCGGAGGCCAGCTCGAACTGCCGTGCGAGCATGGGCCGCAGATGCTTGTCCCAGTCGGATCGGCTCGACTCCGATCGCTGCACCAGGTTCTCGGTTCG
Organism: Mycolicibacterium sp. P9-64; assembly: GCF_008329605.1. Classification (GTDB taxonomy): domain Bacteria; phylum Actinomycetota; class Actinomycetes; order Mycobacteriales; family Mycobacteriaceae; genus Mycobacterium. The sequence continues at coordinate 189,778 of NZ_NPKO01000002.1, read as the reverse complement.
CGCCGACCACCGCCGCAGCACCTCACCGGGATCGCGACCGGAGGTGTCGTCGGAGGCGATCCGGACTTCACGCACCAAGAACCAACGCACAGTCAGCAGCGCCACCGCCGTGACGGCACCGACCATCAACGGAAAGACCCTGCGGTCGGGCAAAGACAGCGACATCGCCCCGACCACGACGATCAAGGCGACGCCCGCGACGACCAATTTGTTCATACGCCGCTCCGCAATTCGTCGAGGACCCGTTGCAGCACTCGCACCGCCGCGTCGCGATGCGCCTCGGTCATCACGTGCGGGCTGAACCGCGCCTCGTCGAACAGATCCACCAGTTGTGTTGCGCTGTCCGGCCCCAGCGCGTGGTGTGCCACCGCCCGGTCGAGGACCTCCGATGCGGTGTCGAAGTCCTCGGGCATGGCGCCGGGCACGTGGGACAGTTCGCCTTCCATCGCCGCGTAGCAGGCGATGATCGCCTTGCGGGGTTCGCGGCTGAGGTCGCCGACCTCGGCGAGGCCGACTTCCGCTGCACGCGCGAGTGATTCGGATCCGACGCTGGGCGCATCGTTGTCATTTGGCACCTCGGCAAGCGGCAAGAGCGGCATCACGTGGTGCCGCCGTCGCGCGGTGACGAGCGTGCCCGCGACCAGGACGAGCAGGAAGGCCACGGTCGCGGCGTAGAAATACCCCATCAGCTTCGAGTCCCCTGCCGGTTCTTCGGTCCGTGGCGCCACGTTTCCCGGGCCCGGAGTGGGGACGGCAGACGACACCGGGGCCGGCACGGTCGCGGGAGACGAATTCTGAGGCAAGCTCGCCCCGAGCCGGGTGAGGAACATGACGGCGACCAGCCACAGGGCCACTACCCCGAAGGCGATCAGCATCATTCGCCAGGTCGGCCGTGACCTCGCGCCGCGGGCCATTGCCGGCATCTCGATACTGCCTGCCGCGGGGACGTTCCGGTTGTGCAGCCGGGCGACGACCGCGGCCGCGACGATCGCAATGGAGACCACGAGCAGCCCGATGACGAGGGCCGTCGCCGCGGGGTTCTCGGCACTGCGCTCCGCCGCCGGTTCCTCGGCCCCGGGCACGTAACCGCGCAGGGACACCGCGGCGATGACGACGAGGATCGCGAGCCAGACGGCCTGGCTGGTCCCATGCTCGGCAGCGGGCGTCGCGGTGGCGGGATTCCCGTCCGTGCTGCGCGTCATCGCAGACCTCCTAGCGACGGGGCGAGCGAAGCGACGGAAAATCGACCACGCTGCAATGGGCCGCTATGTGCCTGATAGTAGGCCGGTCATCACGGCGCCTGGCCGTGATCGCGCAGCCATTTCAGGGTCAGTTGCCGGTATGCCTGCTGGCCGATGCTGCCCGTGCGCCCGTCGAATACGTGATCCGCGTAGGGCACGGCCACCAGCTCGATGTCGACGCCCGCCGCCCGCGCCCGATCGACGAACCGGTACGTCCCTTCGGTCGGGACGAGATGATCGTCCGCACCCATCAAGATCAGCGTCGGCGGTGCGGCGGGGCTGATGTGGGTGGCCGACGCGACGGCCGCATAGCCCTGTGGAATGTCGCGCGGCGATCCGCCGACGTACGCGCCTGCCATGTCGCGGGAGACGGCGCCGAGCGCGCGGTCGGTGTTGTCGTAGAAGCCGGCCACGTCGACCACCGGATAGAGCGCCGACACCGCTGAGATCACCGGCCGCGGCCCGCCGCAGGACGATTTCAGCGTGCCGTTCGCGGCCATGTAGGCGGTGTTGATGGCGAGGTTTCCGCCCGCGGAGTCGCCGCTGAGCGACATCCGGGTGGGGTCGCCGCCGTACTTGGTCGCGTTGGCGGTGATCCACCCGAGCGCACAACCGATCTGCTGATCGACGACGTCCCACAGGTGCTGGTCGTCCGACGACAGGGGGTAATCGATGCTGATCGTCAGCCAGCCCCGATCGGCGAACCACCGGAAGTCGGGGCCGTGCACGTCACGGCTGCCCGCGACGAAGCCGCCGCCGTGGATGAAGACCAGTATCGGCGCGGAGTCAGCGTCTGGTGGCCGATAGACGCTGAGCTGCAACGGTTCTCCGTCGAACGTAGCGTAGGTCGCCTCGGCGTCAGGTGTCGCGGTCTGCTTCGACCACACGTCGAAGGTGTCGAACAGATCGATGTCGGCGCCCGCGTCCTCGACGGTGGCGACCATTCGCGCCGTCACCACCGAGCCTGCGACGACCGTCAGCACGGCGACGACCACGAGCGCCGCGCAGAGGCGGCCGCGTTGCCGCAACCAGAGGTAGCTCGCGAGCACTCCCCCTGCCAGCGCGACGACGATCACCCACGACATCACGGGTGTGACGAATGCCGACGCCAGGCCGGTGTACGGCACGTCGTGCGCGTAGGTGGCCGCTACGGCGAGAGCGGGGCCTGCGACCAGAGCGGTCGCCAAGCCGGTTCCGACGAGCCGAGCGACGCGCGCCAAGTCATCAGCCCGTTGGGCCCGTGCGGGTTTCGCGTTCGGCGGCCTTGATCATCCGCAGCGAGATGAGCTGCAGCGCACCGCGCAGGAAGGCGAGCATGACCGGTCCGGTACCCCGGGCACCTTCGGTGAACGATCCACGCCAGCGCAGGTCGGTACCGCCCGATGCGTTCGGCGTGAAGAGCGCCTCGGCTTGGTAGTCCTTGGCGGGCGTCGACGGGCCGATCAGCGCGTAGACGTGCCTGCGGTCCTGCTCGTACTCGACGGTCTTCTCCCGCATCAGCACCGGCCACAGCCCGACCTTGCGGATGGCGCCGATCCCGCCGGGAGCCGGGTCGCCCTGCCGTTCCCAGCTGGATTGCACGATCAGGGGCTTGGCCCAGTCGGCCCAGCGAGCGCCGTCGGTTTCGAGGCGGAAGAGCGTCGCCGGGGGCGCGCTGCTGGTCCTGTTGATTTCGAACGAGAACGTCCGGCCCGTCATGGCGACTCCCCCTGCTCAGATGTTGAGGCGAACCCTACCGGGCGCCCGGACGGACCCTGCTTGGAATCCAGGCGACGTAAAATCAGTGTTACGGCTGTGTTACCTCTATAGTTTGGGTATGCGCGACGACGCCGTTTACGCCGAGGTCGAGACGTTGCGGGAACGTGGCGGCAAGGCTCCCGCGCTGTCCCCCATCGCACTCGAGATTCACGTCCGCGCCGTCGACCACACCGTGCACACGTCGTGCCCGGCGTTCATCTCCGATGACGCGCTCGACACCATCGCCCCACCCAGGGTGACCACCATGGCCGCCTTGGAGCTGTGCCTGGCCGAGGTCTGGCACCGCGCGAAGGACGGGTACGTCATCGCAGACTTCGACCTCATCGACCACATGTCGGAGAGCCCGACCTGGCGACGCCTGCGGGCCGCCTGCCGCAGGTTGTGGCGCGAACTCAACAGCGAGAAGTTCATTCCCCTGTAGACCGGCCGCGTAGATCAGTTGCGGCTGCCCACCAGACGCATCGAGTTCATTGCGGGCCGCAGGTGCTCCGGCAGCGCACCGAGACGCCAGTCGCCGTTTCGCACCCACTCTCCGACGGCAGCCACGTCGTGCTCGTCGTTGATCGGACCGACCCACGTCGCCGACCCGAGCGGCGTGCGGTCGACTGAGCAGGGCTGCAGCAGCACCAGCACGCCGGGGCGGTCGGGACGAGCCGCGCACGTGAGTGGTCCGAGCATGCAGCCGGCGGCGACCAGCACTCCGTGCGGACAGCTCCTGACCGTCGCGCGCAACCCGTCGAGCACCGAGAGTCCCTGCCCTGCATTGCAACCGGTGCACACCACCAATGCGAAGGCGCCGTCCGTCGCGTCGTTCGGGCGCTTCACGCTCACCGCGGTGCGCCGGGCGAATACGGCAGCAGCGCCATCTCGCGGGCGTTCTTGATCGCGGTCGCCACCTGGCGCTGCTGGCGAACCGTGAGGCCCGTGACGCTGCGCGCTCTGATCTTGCCGCGATCGGAGATGAACAACCGCAGCGCTGCGGTGTCCTTGTAGTCGATCTCGGTCACGCCGAGCGTCTTGAACATGTTCTTCTTGGCGCGCTTCGGTTCCAGCGCGGCGCGGCGGCCCTTGGGCGACGGTTTGTCCTTCACCAACTCGCCTTCCGCACGCCGGGCAGGTGGCCTTCGTGGGCCATCTCGCGCACGCGCACCCGAGATAGTCCGAACTTGCGAAGATGGCCGCGGGGGCGCCCGTCGACGGCGTCACGGTTGCGCACGCGGACTGGGCTGGCGTCACGCGGTTGCCTCGCCAATTCCGCAAGGGCAGCATTTCTTTCGTCGCTCGAGCTCGTCGGCACCCTGATGATCTCCTTGAGCTCCGCGCGCCGTTCGGCGTAGCGGGCCACGATCTCGCGACGCCTTTCGTTCTTGACGATCTTGGACTTCTTCGCCATGGTCAGCGCTCCTCTCGGAAGTCGACGTGCTTGCGGATGACGGGGTCGTACTTGCGCAGCACGAGGCGGTCCGGGTCGTTGCGGCGGTTCTTGCGCGTGACGTAGGTGTAGCCCGTGCCTGCCGTGGACCGAAGTTTGACGACGAGCCGAATGTCCGTGCGCGCCATCAGATTCGCTGCCCGTCACGGCGGAGCCTGGCCACGACGGCCTCGATCCCGTCGCGGTCGATGACCTTGATCCCCTTGGCACTCACCCGCAGTTTGATGCGTCGCCCCTCGGAGGGCAGGTAGTACGTCTTGTTCTGGATGTTGGGCGACCACCGTCGACTGGTGCGGCGATGCGAATGGGACACCTTGTTCCCGAAACTGACTGTACGGCCCGTGATCTGACACGTCGCGGACAACCGAACCACTCCCCTCGGTTACACATCTTATTGAAAATGATTTTCGACAAGCGTTGGCCGGGACTGTACCGTAGGAAGCGCCTTAATGAAAACCATTACCGATAGGAGGGTCATGCGGACACCGGTGCTGTTGGTGGCGGGCCAAGGCGACACGGACTCGGTGACGGGGACACTGCTGCGCAGGCCGGGAACGTTGGTGGTCGAGCACCGCTTCGACGGGCACGTCGTCAAGCGAACCGTGGCCAGCCGTCAAGACGGGGCCAATCTTCAAGACGGCGTGCTCGTCACGTCCGAGACCGCTCTCGAACTGGCCCACGGCTGCATCGCCTGCACGATCCGCAACGACCTCCTGATTCTGCTGCGCACCCTGCACCGTCGCGCCGACGTCGAGCGCATCGTCGTACATCTGTCGTCGTGGCTAGAGCCCGAGCCGATCTGCTGGGCCATCAACCACGTACGCGTCAGCGTCGGTCCCGGGTACACCGACGGACCCGCGGCCCGTGACGTGGAGATCACCGCCGTGATCACCTGCGTCGACTCACTGACCTGGTTGGGACGGGCGCTCGGCGACGCCGAACTGAACGACGGGCGGACCGTCGCGCAGGTCGTCGTCGGTCAGGCCGAGTTCGCCGACGTCGTGGTACTCACCGCACCGGAACCGGAGACCCTGTCGGTGCTGCGCAGGCTGGCCCCGCGGGCGCGGCTCACCGTCGGTGTCACGCAGCTCGACCAGGCGTTGGCACATCTGGAACCGGATGCGCGGCGCGGCCGCACCGACGAGCCGCACCAACCACTGCTGGCCGGGGAGCCCCCGCTGCACTTCGACGGACGCGTCGCGCTGATGGAGTTCAACGCCCAGCGGCCGTTTCATCCTCAGCGCCTACATGCGGCCATCGACATGTTGCTCGACGGCGTGGTCCGCGCCCGCGGCCGGCTGTGGCTGTCGGGACGGCCTGAGCAGGCAATGTGGCTCGAGTCCGCAGGAGGCGGGCTACGGGTCAGTTCCGCAGGAAAGTGGCTGACCGCGATGACCGCCCAAGAGGCGGCCTACGTCAACCCGCAGCGGCAGGCATTCGCAAACTTGATGTGGGACCGACGTTTTGGCGACCGACACACCGCCATGACCGTTCTGGTGTGCGGAGCGGACCCTGCCGAGATTCGTGCGGCCTTGACGGGCGCCCTACTGACCGACGACGAGATGGCCGCCCCAGCCGAGTGGCAGGACCACCCGGATCCGTTCGGCGAATTTCACGAGGACCCGTGCACGGATTCGCCCGACGAGGCCAATGCGAGCGCAACCACTACGACTGCGGAAGACGGACCACCTGAATGAAGAACTCGTCGATCTGACGGACCGCGCTCATGAACTGATCGACGTCGACGGGTTTGGTGACGTAGGCGTTGGCGTGCAGCTTGTAGCTCTCGAGGACGTCCTCCTCCGCGGAGGAGGTCGTGAGGACGACCACCGGGATGTGGCAGAGGTCGGCGTCGGACTTGATCCGCTCGAGCAGCTGGCGACCATCGTACTTGGGCAAGTTCAGGTCGAGCAGGATCAGGTCGGGCTGGGGCGCATCGGCGTGGGCGCCCTGCCTGTACAAGAAGTCCAAGCCTTCCTGCCCGTCGCTTGCGACGTGCACGTTGTTCTTGGTCTCGTGGTAATCGAGCACTTCCCGGGTGATGAGGACATCGCCCGGATCGTCCTCGACGAGCAGCACGTCGATCGGCCGGCCAGCAGGTGTCATTCAGATGGTCCTTCCAGAACAGCCGCTGGTTGCTTAACGGGCAGGGTGAAGCGAAAGCAGGTTCCCCCAGAAGACGATGTGAACGACGTGTCGATCCAGATCGTGCCGCCGTGGAATTCGACGATCTTCTTGCAGAGCGCCAACCCTATACCGGTCCCTCCGTAGACGTCGCGACCATGCAGGCGCTGGAAGATCACGAAGACCTTGTCGACGAACTCCTCGTCGATTCCGATCCCGTTGTCCGTCAGGCTGAAAACCCAGTGATCCCCGCCCTCACCAGTATCGGGCTCGCACTCCAGGACGATCCGTGGCTCGACACCCTCGCGGCGGAACTTGATCGCGTTGCCGATCAGGTTCTGCCACAGCATCGCCAGAAGCGTCGGGTCCCCGACGACCGTGGGCAATTCCGCCGGTCGGACGATCGCGGCACCCGACTCCTCGACGGCGGCCGACAGGTTGCCAAGCGCGACGTCGAGCGCGGCGCCAAGGTCGACGTCGACGTCCTTGGTGGTGCTTGGCCTGCCGACGCGGGAGAACGTCAGCAGGTCGTTGATCAGCACCTGCATGCGCTTGGCGCCGTCGACCGCGAACCCGATGTACTCGACACCTCGCTCGTCGAGCTGGTCGGCGTAGCGCTTCTCCAGCAGCTGACAGAACGACGCCACCTTCCGCAGCGGCTCCTGCAGGTCGTGGGATGCGACGTAGGCGAACTGCTCGAGCTCGGCGTTCGACCGTCGGAGCTCGACGGTCTGTTCGTCCAGCTGGTCCCGGGCCGTCTGCGCCGCCTCGAGCTCGTCCACGATCCGTTGCCGCATGTTCTCGACGTCGGTGGCCATGCGGCGAATGTCCTTGGGTCCGTGCGGGGTGATGCGCTGGTAGAAGTTCCCCTCGGTGATCCGCTGGCACGCCTCCGCAAGAGCTTCCAACGGTCGCGTCACCGCGCTACGCACCAGGATCGCCAACACGATCGCCATCACGAGGAACGTGCCGATCATGCCCACCAACACCCCGTCACGCCAGCCGCGCGCCTGATCGAGCTCGCCGATCGCGTCCTCTCGCGCGTTCAATAGATGCTGGTTCTGCACCTCGAAGAGCGACCGGATGCCGTCGAATTCGGACTTGCCCCTGTCGACGGTCGTGCCGGCGATCACGCCTGGGGATCCGGGGTTGATGCTCGCGATCAGCGGCTCGGCGTAGGTGCTGCGCCAGCGTTCCGCAGCCCGCTGGATCGCCTCGACGTCGCTGAGCAGGTCGGGCCGGTCGGCAAGGTGTTGGCGAATGGCATCGGCGGAGACGTCCTCCGCTTGTTGGCCGGTGTAGTAGGGGTCGAGGAACTGCCGATCTGCGGAGATCGCGTACCCGCGGGTCGCGGTCTCCTGGTCGCCGAGTGCGCCCTGCAACCGATACGCGGCAACGCGGGACGGCTGGATGTCGTCGATCAGCTCGCGCGACAGCTCGTCAGTCCGATTCAGCAGCACCGAACCTGCTACCGCTCCCGCGAACACCACGATGCCCATGACTGCAAGCACCAGGTACTGCCAGCCCTGCACGGTGAGCTGAATTCCTCGCTGCGACTTGGTCATCCGCGCGTACGTTCCACCCGCACCACCGCGATGTCGTCGCTGAGGCCGCCGTGCGCCTCGGCACGCTTCTCCGCTCCGTCGATGAGGGCGGTGACGAACTCGCTGCCGGACAGCGCGGTCAGCGACCGCGCCAGCTCGAGCAGGCCTGCCTCGCCGAGGCGCTCGTTGCCCTCACCGGAATGCCCCTCGAACACACCGTCGGTGAGCAGCACCAGCCCATGCCCCTCGGGGAGCTCCAACTCGCTGAGTGGCCATTCGTTGCCGCCGAGGCCAAGAGCGGGCCCCGCGGGCGGTTCCAGCCACTCGACGGTGTTCGGCCCGTGCAACAACATTCCGGGATGGCCGGCGCGAACCACGTTGAAACGCCTGCTGTTTGGTGCAAGTGCGACGCTGATCGCCGTGGCGAAGATGCCTGCGGCAGGGCTCTCGGCCAGAAGGATCCGCTCGAGCTGCCGCATGCGCTCATTGCCGCGGAGGCCGGCAAAGGTGAGCGCCCGCCACCCGATCCGCAACGCCACCCCGAGGGCGGCCGCATCGGGACCGTGCCCGGCGACGTCACCAACCATGACGTGGACGGTCCGGTCCGGCGTCTGGACGAAGTCGTAGAAGTCGCCACCGAGCGTGGCGTTCTCGTGGCGCGGCCGGTACTGCGCGACGATGTCAACCCCCGGGTCGTCCAGCAGGAGCGGCGTTGGCTGAAGACCCCGCGCCAGGCGGGTGTTCTCCTGTGCTACCAACTGACTCGCGTGCAGCTCCACCGCGACCAGCTGGGCCCGCTTGCGTTCGATCGCGTAGAGCAGGGCGCGGCGCAGCGTCTCGGGCTCGACGCGTCCCTTGACCAGATAGTCCTGGGCGCCCGACGCCACCGCCTGGACACCGAAGTGTTCGTCGTTGAATCCGGTCAGCACGACGACTGGAACGTTGTCCGCCCGCTTGGCGATCCGGTCCAGTGCGCTGATCCCGTTGGCGTCCGGCAGGTTGAGATCGAGTAGCACGCAGTCGGGGCGACCGTTGTCCAGCTCGCGCTCGGCGTCCGCCATCGTCCTGGCCCACGCCACGCGGATGTCGGCATTGGCGTCGGCGATCAGCTCTTCGACCAGCAATGCGTCGCCCCGGTCGTCCTCGACCAACAGAATCGACAGCTTCTGCTGCGGGCCGGGGTTAGGGCTGGGGGCGACCATGGACATCGGCTCGGGTGGATGTGGTGACGCAACTAGTGACAATGGGTCGACAATACCCAGCAGCGTCACACACGAGGCTCGGCATCGCGCACACCGCGATAGATTCCCCATCGCACGATCCACCTCATCAGGACGTGCTCGAACGACCACGCGGGGAACCGGACCGCGCGGCCGCTCGGGGTGAACACCTCGAGGCCGTCGCGCTGGATGCCGATCACCGAACCCCAACGCCGCGTCGGCGGCCGGTACGACCGCATTTGCGTGCCCTCGAATTCAGCGAGGACGTTGTGTGCCAGCAGCCCGTCGGCCCTGTTGCGGGCCGAACTTCGCAGCGGGTCGGTGGCAGCGACGTCGCCGACTGCGAACACGCCGGGATGCTCGGGGACACGCAACTCTGGAGTGACGCGGACGAAGCCGTGCTCGTCGAGCATCTCGTTCGGCAACCAACCGGTGTTGGGCCGCACCCGTCCGACGGTCCAGAGGACGGCTTCGGCGGACGACGGCGGCTGCCCGGTGCTCCACTCGACCGGGTCGCTGGTGATCTCCTCACCGGTGAAGCCGTCGGGCAGTACGGCGCGGTGGCCGGGGTGCAGCACGACGCCCGCCTCGTCGAGACGGCGCCGAACGCGATCCCACGCTCGGACGTGGTGCTGGACCAGTGCGCGTTCGCCGGGAAAGTAGAGGTCGACGCGCGTGCCCGGCCACGTCCTCGCGACGTTCGCCGCGCTGCTGACGGCCGCGGCGCCGCCGCCGACCACGATCACCGACGAGGCGGCGGCGAGCCGGTCGTGTGCCGCGCGCAAGTCTGCGCCGATCTCGTCGGCGGACTGAAACGTGGGCTGCCGCCAGAACCCGTTGGTCACACCCGTCGAGATGACGAGGGTGTCGTACGCCTCGTCCGTCGTCGTCCCGTCGTCGCCAAGGACGGCGACGGTCCTATTCGCCAGGTCGATCCCCGTCAGCGTGCCGTGCACGGTGCGCACCCGGTCCAGTCCGCGGAATTGATCGAACGAGATCCAGTTGTGCCGGGCCCAGTGGTCGGGACGGCTGATCCGCCATCCGAGCTCCTGTCCGCTCACCAACGCAGGCTTGGCCGAGATGCCGACCACCTCGACGTCGGGGGCGTGTTTGGCAAGCCGGATCGCGGTGAGCACGCCGCTGTCGCCGAGCCCCGCGATGACGACGCGTCTGCTCATGGCGTCGCCTTTCATGGAGGCCAGGGAATCGCGACGGCGCCGAGGATCAGCCGCGACTTGTTCTTACTCATGGCCGTAGTCTCGCCGCTGGTGGCCTTGTTCACGCAAACCTCCCGGAGCGACACGCCCTTGCAGGGACGATGCCCAGCGGCAGTTGGCCGAATGTAACACGTTCCAGTTTAACCGCGGATCAGCAAGTGCCCCGGGCGTAGCGTGGTGCCATGACTTTCGACGGTTCGGGGACGGAAGTACGGCGCAGGGGCTTCAACGACGCCATCACGAAGTTCTGGAGTTTCGCCGCGCCCGCATACGACGCGCAGTTCCTGCAGCGCTGGGTGTATCGCCCGGCGCAGGACGAGGTGGTCGCACGGCTGAAGTCAGCCGGATCACGCAGGGTCGCCGACATTGCCTGCGGCACTGGCATCCTCGCCGATCGGATCGAGCGCGAGTTGCAGCTCGACGACGTCTACGGCGTCGACATGTCCGACGGCATGCTCGCTCAGGCGAAGGCGCGATCGTCTCGGGTGCACTGGTTGAAGGCTCCCGCCGAGCAATTGCCCTTCGACGACGGGGCGCTCGACGCCGTGGTGACCACGTCGGCGTTCCACTTCTTCGACCAACCGGCTGCGTTGGCCGAGTTCCACCGGATTCTTGCCCCTGGCGGGCTGGCGGCAGTCGCGACGATCAGCCCGGCGCCGCCGCGGGCGTTGCAGTGGCTCTCCGACAGCCGGTTCACCCCCGCGCACAGCCCTTCCCCCACTCAGATGCGGGAGTTGTTCAGAGGTGCCGGGTTCACCGTCCTCGACCAGCACCGCGTCCACCGACCGATCTGGACGAAGCTGGTGCCCGATCTGGTCACCTTCGGCGGCAAGGCCTAACCGGAGCCCCGCCAGCGCATCGCCTCCAACGCAACGGCGACGTGAACTGCGTTGCGCCCCAACGGCTGCGGTAGCAGCACATCGGCGCGGGCCAGCCGCCGCAGCAGGGTGTTCCTATGAATGAACAGTGCTTCGGCGGCACGAGATGCGTGGCACTGCTCGGTGATGTAACACAGCACGGTGTCGCGCAGTTCGACGTCGGCCGACTCGAGGCTGGCGAGCGTGCGCTTGATGAATTCGTCTGCCCGTTCCGGGTTTTGGGTGATCAACGAGACCAGCTCGACGTCTTCGAAGCCTGCGATCCGTTGAGTTGAGTTGAGCCGACCCATCATGCGCTGCGTGGTGAGGGCATCGAGGTGGCTGCGCCGGAACCCCTCGATGCCGCCAGCGGTGGAGCCCACGGCGATCCGCACGTCGGGATGATCCGCGATCGCGGCGGCCAGCTCGGCGGGCCCCGGCGCCTTTGCTCCCGGCAGCCACACCCAGCGCGTCGCCCCGCTCGCGAGGACGCTCAGCGGCCGGTGCGCGGTGTGTCGCCCGAGGGCTTCGGTCACCCGCTCGAGCTGGCTGAGATCGGATTCGGGTTCATCGGTCCAGATGATCACCGCTGTGTGGATGACGTTGAGCCGGTATCCAAGTCGGGTCTCAGCGCGCTCGCGAGTGATGGGCGCGCCGTCCAGGATCAGGGCGACGGTTTCGCGGCGCTCGGCGTGGGTGCCACGGGTGAGCTCCTCGCGTTCGGATTGCATCCGTGCCGCGATGCCGTCGATGGTCGCATCGATGAACGACGATATGGACAGCGACGAGACGTCGAGCAGCTCGCGTAGTTCACCCGCGTCGGAGGTCAGTTCGAAGACGATCTCCATCCAGCGTCGCCACGCCACGTTCTGACCGATTCGGTACGAGTTCAGCGCCGAGTCGTCCAGGCCTCGCCGCACCATGTCCCGCGCGATGCTCAGCGGCTCGTTGCCCAGGTTGGCTGGGACCGGCGCGCCGGGGTCGCGTACGTTCGCGGCGGCCCAGTGCAGCAGGTTCGACCGGTTGGTGCGAAGGTTGGCCGCACGCAGTACCGGGTCTTCTGCGACGGCCCTAGTGGTGTCGGCTGCCAGCGTGGCCTCTTGCAGTTCCTCGAGCCATTCGGCGCGGAAGTTGAGCACGATCTCCGCGCCCTGGCGCAGCAGCTCGCGGGTCCGCTCGGACGGCTGCGGCCACTCCATGTGCACATTGCACCACTGATCCGTTGATCTAGTGCAGTTTGTCCCTGTTTTGCCGTGGCACCGGGCCTCACGATGGATGGACAACATCCGACCGTCCCGCGAGCCGAGGAGCCAGCCCGATGTCCACATCACCGCATCCAGGAGACATCGAGCACGTCGACGTCCTGATCGTCGGAGCAGGCATCTCGGGCATCGGGGCCGCCTACTACCTGCAGCGCGATCATCCTGGCAAGAGCTACGCGATCCTGGAGGCCCGCGAGTCGATCGGGGGCACGTGGGACCTGTTCCGCTATCCCGGTATTCGGTCGGACTCCGATCTGCACACCTTCGGCTACGAGTTCAAGCCGTGGGAGGACGACAAGTCCATCGCGGGCGCCGACAAGATCCTCGACTACCTGCACGAGACCGTCGCCGAGAACAAGATCAGTGGCCGGATTCGGTTCCAGCACAGCGTGATCAGCGCATCGTGGTCGACGCAGGAGGCGCGGTGGCTCGTCGCGGTGCAGCGCGCCGACACCGGCGAGCGGCTGGCCCTCAGTGCGGGCTGGATCTTCGGTGCCACCGGCTACTACCGCTACGACCAGGGCTTCACGCCGGAGTTCAAGGGCCGTGAGCGGTTCGCGGGAGACATCGTCCACCCGCAGCACTGGCCCGAAGACCTGGACTACCGCGGCAAGCAGGTCGTGGTGATCGGCAGCGGCGCCACCGCGGTGACCCTGGTACCCGCGATGGCAGGCGACGCCGCCCACGTGACGATGCTGCAGCGCTCGCCGAGCTACATCATGCCGGTGCCGTCGGAGGACGCCATCGCCAACGTACTGCGCAAGCTACTCGGCAAGGAACGGGCCTACGGGATCACCCGCCGCAAGAACATCGCCCAGCAGCGGGCCATCGTCCGGTTCTGCAAGCGGTATCCCCAGGCGGCACGGCGACTCATCCGCTTCCTGAACGCCAAGCAACTGCCCGAGAACTATCCCGTCGACGAGCACTTCAACCCGACCTACGCACCCTGGGATCAGCGCCTGTGTGCAGTACCCGACGGCGACCTGTTCAAGGCGCTGAGCAATGGCAGCGCGTCGGTGGTCACCGACCGGATCGTGGAGTTCACCGAGGGTGGCATCCGGCTGGAGTCCGGTCGCGAGCTCGCAGCCGACGTCATCGTGACCGCGACGGGCCTGAACCTGCAGATGCTCGGCGGCATGACGCTGAGCGTCGACGGCACGCCCGTCAACCCCGCAGAGACCACCGCCTACAAGGGCCTGATGCTGAGCGGCGTTCCGAACTTCGCCTTCGCGATCGGTTACACCACGTCGTCGTGGACGCTGAAGATCGGCTTTCTGTGCCAACACTTTTGCGCCCTGCTCTCGCACATGGACGCACACGGCTACACCGTCTGCTACCCCGAGACGCCCAGCCAGGCAATGCCCACGAGACCGCTGCTCGACTTCTCGGCCGGCTACGTACAGCGCTCGGTGCACGAGCTGCCGCGCCAAGGCGACGGTGCGCCGTGGCTGACCTCGATGAGCTATCACGACGACGTCAAACTGCTGCACGCCGACGACGTGACGGACTACCACCTGCGGTTCCGCACGCCTTCGAGTCCCGTCGCTTCCCTGGCCAAGGTCACGCCCACCGAGATGGCGGTCACCACGTAGGTGAGTAACCTACGGAGGTGGTCGACCTGCATCCCGACATCGCCGTGCTCGCTCCCCTGCTCGGCACGTGGACAGGGCGCGGCGTCGGCGAATACCCGACGATCGAGCCGTTCGGCTACCTCGAAGAGATCACCTTCGGCCACGTCGGCAAGCCATTCCTGACCTACGGTCAGAAGACGAAGTCCGACGACGAAGCGGGGCGCCCGTTGCACGCCGAGGTCGGTTTCGTGCGGGTGCCGTCGCCGGGGCGGGTCGAATGGGTACTCGCGCATCCGAGCGGGATCACCGAGATCGAGGAGGGCTCGCTGACGGTCGACGGGGCGACCATCGAGATGGAGCTCACGACGACCGCGGTCGGGCTGACCGCGTCGGCGAAGGACGTTACGGCCCTTGGCCGTTCCTTCCGAATCGACGGCGACGAGCTGGCCTACTCGGTGCGCCTCCGCGCAGTGGGCCAGCCGCTGCAGCACCACCTGGGCGCGACGCTGCACAGGAAGCCCGCATGACCGGAGACGGAAGGATTCGCGTCCCCTCCGACCTCGACGCGGTGACGTCGATCGGCGAGGAGGACCACTCCGGGATCGATCCTGCCGCCGTCGACCGGATCTGGCGGGCTGCGCGGCACTGGTACAGGGCGGGCATGCACCCCGCCATCCAGGTCTGTCTGCGGCACGACGGCAAGGTCGTGCTGAACCGGGCGATCGGGCACGGCTGGGGCAACGGCCCGGAGGATCCGCCGGACGCCGAGAAGGTTCCGGTCACCACGGAGACGCCGTTCTGCGTGTACTCCGCGGCCAAGGCGATGTCGACGACCGTCGTGCACATGCTCGCCGAACGCGGCGTCTTGTCGCTCGACGACCGAGTCTGCGACTACCTGCCCACCTACACCAGCCACGGCAAGGACCGCACCACGATCCGGCACGTGATGACGCACAGTGCGGGCGTGCCGTTCGCGACGGGCCCGAAGCCGGACCTCAAGCGGATGAATGACAGCGAATACGCCCGCGAGATGCTCGGCAACCTGAAGCCGATCTACCGGCCGGGCCTGGTACACATCTATCACGCGCTGACGTGGGGACCGCTGGTCCGCGAGATCGTGTCGGCTGCCGCGGGCAGGGACATCCGCGACGTGCTCGCCACCGAGGTCCTGGACCCGCTTGGGTTCCGCTGGACGAACTACGGCGTTGCGCCGGAGGACGTTCCGCTGGTCGCGCCGAGCCACGCCACCGGCAAGCCGTTACCCCCGCCGATCGCGGCGGCCTTCAAGCTGGCGGTGGGCGGCACGACACACGAGATCATCCCGTTCACCAATACGCGGGCGTTCCTCACCAGCGTGGTGCCGTCGTCGAGCACCGTCTCGACCGCAGACGAGCTGTCCCGGTTCGCCGAATTGCTCCGCCGCGGTGGCGAACTCGACGGGGTTCGGGTGATGAAACCGGAGACGTTGCGCGCCGCGACGACGGAGGCAAGGCGGCTGCGGCCGGACATCGCCATGGGGCTTGCCCCGCTGCGCTGGGGTACCGGATACATGTTGGGCTCCAAGCGGTTCGGACCGTTCGGCCGCAACGCGCCCGCCGCGTTCGGGCACACCGGGCTCGTCGACATCGCGATATGGGCCGACCCCGAGCGCAAGCTCTCGGCAGGCGTGGTCAGCAGCGGCAAGCCGGGCGGGCACAGGGAGGCCAAGCGCTATCCCGCGCTGTTGGACGCCATCGCGGCCGAGATCCCCCGATGACTGCGGACGAGCCGCTGCGCGACGACCACGCGGAGCTGCTGCGGCGACGGGCGCTGACCGAGGATGCGGCGCGCCCGGACGCGGTCGAGCGCAGGCACGCGTCGAACGGACGGACCGCACGCGAGAACGTCATCGACCTCGTCGACCCCGATTCGTTCGTCGAGTACGGCCGCTTCGCCATCGCCGCGCAACGGTTCCGCCGCGACGTCGACGACCTCATCGCGCGCACGCCGGCCGATGGCCTGGTGGCGGGCACCGCCCGCATCGACGGGAACCCCTGCGCCGTACTCGCTTACGACTACACGGTGCTGGCAGGTACGCAGGGCGCGCTGGGCCACCGCAAGAAGGACCGGCTGTTCGACGTCATCGAGCGGCTGCGGCTGCCAACGGTGTTCTTCGCCGAGGGCGGTGGGGGCAGACCTGGTGACACCGACTATCCGGTGGTCTCGTCGCTCGACGTCCGCGCCTTCAAGCTGTGGGCGGCACTGTCCGGTCTGGTGCCGCGCATCGCCGTCGTCAACGGCCGGTGCTTCGCGGGCAATGCGGTCATCGCGGGCTGTGCCGACCTGATCGTCGCCACCGCGAACGCCTCCATCGGGATGGGCGGCCCGGCGATGATCGCGGGCGGCGGGCTCGGCGACGTGCACCCCGACGAGGTCGGACCGATCTCGGTCCAGGCGCCCAACGGCGTGGTCGACGTCGTGGTCGACGACGAGGCGCAGGCCGTTACCGTGACCAAGAAGCTCATCGGCTACTTCCAGGGCTCGACCTCTTCGGGGACTGCGACCGACCAATCCGCCTTGCGCACCATGGTTCCCGAGCGGGCACGGCGGGCCTATCAGGTCGGGCCGATCATCGAGGCCATCGCCGACACGGGGTCCGTCACGTTCCTACGGGAGCGGTTCGCACCCGAGATGGTGACCGCGCTGGCTCGGATCGACGGCCGCGCCGTCGGCGTCATCGCCAACAACACCATGGTGATGGCCGGGGCAATCACCGCGGGCGCGTCGGACAAGGCAGCTCGCTTCCTGCAGCTGTGCGATGCGTTCGGGCTTCCCGTCGTCTCGCTGATCGACTGCCCCGGCTACATGGTCGGGCCTGCCGCGGAGGCTGATGCGCTGGTCCGCCGCGGCTCACGGATGCTGGTGGCTGGGGCTTCGCTGCGAGTGCCACTCGTCGCGGTGATCCTTCGCCGCGGTTATGGGCTTGGTGCACAAGCGATGTGCGGCGGCGGGTTGCACGAGCCGCTGCTGACGGTGGCGTGGCCCGGTGCCCACCTGGGGCCGATGGGGCTGGAGGGTGCCGTCCGGCTCGGCCTCCGCAAGGAGCTCGAGGCGATCGCCGACGACGACGAGCGCGAGGAGCGAGTGCGTCAGGCCACCGCGTCCGCGCAGGAGAATGCCAAGGCGCTCAACGCTGCCCAGCTCTTCGAGATCGACGACGTCATCGATCCTGCCGATACCCGGGCGTTGATCGCATCCACGCTGGCCGCGGCCGGATGTCGCCGCCGGGGCGGCTCCGAGGCAGCACACCACGAAGTCGATTCCCCGCGAGGACGTTTCGTCGACACCTGGTAGGCGGCTAGTTGGTCGTGGGTGGTGGTTGTGGTTGGAAGGGTTGGTACCACCACCAGTCGGCGCGTTCACCGGTCGGTCCGGAACACGGTTTGACCGTGGGTGGGGGTGTGGTCGGGGGTCGAGCCAGTGAACCCGGCGTCAGTGGCCTGCCCGCTTGGTCGGTGACGACGAGGTGGTGGGCAGTTCCGGAGATGGTGATGACACCGCGATGGTGAGCCCGGTGGTGGTAGGGACAGACCAACACCAGATTGTCGAGTTCGGTGGGTCCGCCGTCCTCCCAATGCCATATGTGGTGGGCGTGTAGTCCTCGGGTGGCGCCGCAGCCGGGCACCACGCAACTACGGTCGCGGTGCTCCAGAACGCGGCGCAACCGGCGCCCGACGGTGCGGGTGGCCCGTCCGGCGCCGATGACCCGCCCGTCGCGTTCGAACCACACTTCACACGTCGCATCGCAGGTCAGGTAGCGCCGGTCATCATCGGAGAGCAGTGGACCCAGATGCAGCGCGGCGATGCGGCTTTCGAGGTCGACGTGTACCACGACGGTGGTGGGTTGGGCGTGCGGGCGGCGAGCCACCTCGGCATCCCAGCTGGCCACCACCAGGCTCATGAACGCATCGTTGGTGTTCGGCATCGGCGGTGCCTGTTCGGAGGAGCTGTCGGTGTGGTCGTGTTTCCACGCGGTGATCAGTGCGTCGCGGTGGGAGTCGAGGGCGGCGTCGACGATGGCGGCTTCGTCGTGGGGCAGGGTGATCGTGTAGGTGGTGGACTGCTCATCGGCGGTCTTGCTGATCGACCGCGGCGGCGGTTGCGGTTGCGGTTCGGGGTCGGGTTTCGGTTGCAGTTTGATCGCCTTGCACAGCTGGCTGACCGTCGCGACCGCGGCCATCTGCGCGTAAAACGCGTCGGATCCGTCGGCTGCCTTCTCGGCGATGACGCCGACCTGATCGAGGGAGAACCGGCCCTCCCGCATGCCCGCCGCGCACTTGGGGAATTCCGGCAGTCGATGGGCGATGGAGGCGATCGTCTTGGCGTTGCGCGGTGAGGCCCCGGTCATCCAGGCCACCAGCGACGGAATCGACCGCGCGCCGGTCATGCCCCCTAGTCCGTCGCGGTCAATCTCGGCGACGATGTCCACGATCTGACCGTCGATCGCGTTGCGCTGGCCGGTCAATTCCGCCACCTTCTCCAACAACTCATCCATGCGCTCAGTCGGGCTCGGCCCGGGAGCGAAAGGGGTTGCCGGCGAAGACATGCCACCATCAAAGCAGAAGGGTCTGACAAACCCGGCGGTCCGCTCCTAGTGGCCCCAGTCGTTGATTCACGCACTGTTGACTTCCAATCCGTCAAGCACTTTCCAGAACGCCCGCCCTTCTCATCGAGACGCGGAAAGTGGCCCCGGTGGAAGTTGACGGGTGTCGATTTCCTATCGTGGCTAGATGAGCAACGATGCTGATACCGACCGGGTCGCGGATCTTGCGCGCAAGGTCGTCGCCGAGCACGATCCGAAGTCAGTCCCCATCCCCGAATTCCTCGCGGCCTGTTACGACGCCGGCCTGTCCTGGGTGCACTTCCCCGAGGGCCTTGGCGGCCTTGGCGTCTCGCGCGGGCTGCAGGCCGTCGCCGACAGAATCCTGCAGGGCGCGGGCGGACCCGTACCACTTGGGCTGAACCCGATGGGTTACGGCATGGCAGCGCCGACCATCCGCGAGCACGCGCAGAGCGACGACGTGAAGAAGTCCTGGTTGCGGCCGCTGGCCAGCACCGAGGACCTCTGGTGTCAGCTGTTCTCCGAGCCGGGCGCGGGTTCCGACCTCGCCGGGCTGGCCACCTCGGCCGTGCAGGACGGCTCGGACTGGGTGATCAACGGGCAGAAGGTGTGGACCAGCCTGGCCCACCGGGCGCGCTGGGGTCTGCTGCTCGCCAGGACCAATCCCGACGTGGCCAAGCACAAGGGGCTCTCATACTTCGTCATCGACATGCACGGGCCCGGCGTCGAGACGCGGCCGCTGCGCCAGCTGACGGGTCAGGCCGAGTTCAACGAGGTTTACTTCACCGACGCACGCATCCCCGACGCGCATCGGCTCGGTGAGATCGGCAACGGCTGGAACGTCGCAATGACAACCCTGATGAACGAGCGCAGCGCACTCGGCGGCAGCGGTAGCCGTCGCGGTGCTGGCACCATCGCCGACGCCGTCTCGCTGTGGGCGTCGCGCCCGGACCTGCAGACCCCGGTGCTTCGCGACCGACTGGCTCAGCTGTGGCTGCGCGCCGAGGCGCAGCGCCTCACCTCCGAGCGCTCGCGGGCGTCCGCCACCGTCGGCGGTCCAGGCCCCGAGGGTTCGATCGGCAAGCTCGTCGGCGCCGAACTCAACCAGCACATCTACCAGTTCTGCATGGATCTGCTTGGGCCAGAAGGAGTTCTGTACCACGGCTACGGTTCGGGCCGAGACGACGATGACGAGTCCGAGGCCGACTGGCGAGGTCCGATCCAACAGCGCTTCCTGCGCAGCCGCGCCAACACCATCGAAGGCGGTACATCCGACGTGATGCGCAACATTCTCGGCGAGCGGATCCTCGGCTTGCCGGGCGACCTTCGCGCAGATGCAGGCATGCCCTGGAAGGAGATCCCCCGTGGTTGAGGAGCTTGCGGATCAACCCCGCAATTCAGTTGAGGAGCTTGCGGATCAACCCCGCAATTCAGTTGAGGAGCTTGCGGATCAACCCCGCAATTCAGTTGAGGAGCTTGCGGATCAACCCCGCAATTCAGCTGAGTTTGTGTTCACCGACGAGCAGGCTCAGCTGAAGTCTGCGGTCACCAAGTTCTGCTCGGAGAACTTCGACGAGCCGACGGTCCGCAGGCTGATGGAGTCCGATCCCCCGTTCGACTCGGCCGTGTGGACGCGGCTGGGCACCGAGCTCGGCGTGCTCGGGCTGTCGGTCCCGGAGGCCGACGGCGGCTTCGGCGGCTCGCTCATCGACCAGGCCGTCGCCGTGGAGCAGCTCGGCGCGTCACTGGCGTGCGGGCCGGTGTTCGGCACCGTGTTCCTCGCGATCCCCGCGCTGGTCGCCGCGTCGTCGGGGCCGGTGCGGGACGAGCTGCTCGCCGAGTTGGTCGACGGCCGTCGCACTGCCGCGTTCGCCGTGACCGACAAGGCAGGCGCCTTCGATCCTTCGGCCGTGACGGTCACCGCGTCGGACTCCGGTGGGCAGTGGACCGTGAGCGGAACGGTGCCACGGGTCGTCGACGGCGGCGTCGCCGATGAGCTGCTCGTCGCCGCGAACGGACCGGACGGGGTTTCGCTGTTCGCCGTCGAGGCCGCCGGGTCGGGCGTCGCGCGCACCTCGCTGGTGACGATGGACCTGACGCGGCCGCAGGCCACGATCGAGTTCACCGACGCGCCAGCCCGTTTGGCGGCCGACGCGGGCGAGGCGCCGCGCGTGATCGAGCATGCGCTGCAGGTGGGTTCGGCGCTGCTGGCCGTCGAGCAGGTCGGCGCCGCCAAACATCTACTCGACCTGTCGGTCGAGTACGCCAAGACCCGGCTGCAGTTCGGCAGGCCGATCGGGTCGTTCCAGGCGGTCAAGCACCGGCTGGCGGATCTATTGGTCGACGTCGAGCACGCCCGCTCGACGGCGTATCACGCGATCTGGGCGCTGACCGACGGCTCGGACGATCCCGCGCTGGCCACGAGCATCGCCCAGGCCACGGCATCGGCGGCGTTCGCGCGGGTTGCGCACGACACCATCCAGGTGCACGGCGGCATCGGCTTCACGTGGGAGCACCAGGCGCATCTGTACTTCAAGCGTGCGACCACTGATGCCGCGCTGCTGGGCAGCCCCGAGCAACACCGCTCGAGGGTGGCTGCGCTGGTACTCGACACCGCGGTCGCCGAGCGGGTGCCGAGGGTGGCCGACGGGACGCCTGCCTAGCGCCCTCACTCGACACGAGCCGTCGCGCCTCCCAACCCTCGCCGAGTTCTGCGCGTGGGTCGTGATCCTCGCGCGCCAGCTGCCCTGCTGCAGAACTGGCTACGGGATGACAACGCCTCGGTAACGTTTCGTGATGACCGAGTGACGCGAGTGATAATTGGGGTACTTGCTTGCATGCCCACTTCGGTCCAAGGAGGGACCTGCCTTGCTTAGGTCCTTCATTGCCGCCGTGGCGACCCGCGTGCGTCACGGTGCCGGCATGGCGATGGTCGTCCTCGCGATCCTGGTCACCCTGGCCGCGACGACGGCCTTCACCCCTGCCACACCAACAGCCTCGGCCGCCGACTGCCCCGATGTCGAGGTGGTCTTCGCACGCGGCACCGACGAACCGCCGGGCATCGGGAAGGTCGGCCAGGCACTCGTCGACTCGATCAAGTCCCTGGCCAAGAAGAAGACGGTCCGCTCCTACGCCGTCGCGTATCCGGCGTCCTGGGACTTCCTCGGCGTCGTCGACGGGGCCAACGATGCGAGCGCCCGCATCCAGGCGACGGCAGCGAAGTGTCCCAAGACGAGGATCGTCGTCGGCGGCTACTCGCAGGGCGCCGCGGTCGTCGACGTCATCACCACGTCCCCGATCGCAGGAGTGGGCTTCAAGGCCCCAATGCCGCCTGCTGTCGCCGACCACATCGCCGCGGTTACCGTCTTCGGCAATCCGTCGGCGCGGCTGGGCCAGCCGTTGACGATGCTCAGCCCGCTGTACGGCGCCAAGACCGCTGACATGTGCAACACCAACGATCCAATCTGCTCTCTTGGCAAGGACTTTGGGTCGCATGTCCGCTATCCGGAGTCCGGGCTCGTCAAGCGCGCCGCACAGTGGGCCGTCGATCATCTCTAGTACCTGACGTCGCTCTGCAGCAGCGGCGGGTACACGCCGGACGCCTCACCGTCGATTGTGGTGCCTGCGAACTGAAGCATCGCGCGCGTGTCACCGTTGACCTCCGCCGGATAGTTCAGCGTCGGCGCCGAGACCGCGTCGAGCCTGCCCACCTGTTCGGCGCTGAGCGAGACCTCAAGACCCGAGAGGTTCGACGTCAGGTGCTCGAGCCGCCGGGCGCCCACGATGGGCACGACGGTCCCCCGACGGGCCAGCAGCCACGCCAAGGACACTGCCGCGGAGCTGGTGCCGAGCTCGTCGGCGATCGCACCGACGACGTCGATCACGCGGAACTCCGCCTCGCTCGGGCCGCCGACGAACGCCGCGCGGGCGGAGTCGATGACGTCCGCACCCCGCTGGTACTTGCCGGACAGGAAGCCGTTCTTCAGCGGGCTCCACGGCACCAGCGCCATACCCTGATCGAGCGCGAGTGGCGCGACTTCACCCTCGACCGTGCGCGCCAGCAGCGAGTACTCGACCTGCAGCGCGATCAGGGGCGTCCAGCCACGGAGCAGTGCCGTGGTCTGCGCCTGGGCCGTCACCCACGCCGGGGTGTTGGAGAACCCGACGTAGCGGATCTTGCCGGACTGGACGAGGGTGTCCAGCGCTCTCATGGTCTCCTCGATCGGCGTGTGCCGATCCCAGTTGTGCAGCCAGTAGACGTCCAGGTAGTCGGTCTGCAGGCGGCGCAACGTCTGGTGCAGCTGCGCGGTGATCGACGAGCGGCCCGCGCCACCGCCGTTCGGGTCGCCGGGGAACAGGTTGGTGAAGAACTTCGATGCCAGCACGACGTGTTCGCGCATCCCGGGGCGTGCGGCGAAGTAGTCGCCGAGGATCTTCTCGGAGTGGGTGTTGGTGTAGAAGTTCGCGGTGTCGATGAAGTTGCCGCCGAGCTCGAGGTAGGTGTCGAGGATCCGCTCGGATTCCTCGACGGTGGTGCCCGCGCCGCCCGGATCTTCGCCGAACGTCATCGCGCCTAGCGCAAACGGGCTGACGCGCAGACCCGATCGTCCCAAAGTGACGTAGTCGTTCAGTGCCATTTCTTGCTCCTCGTTGATCGGAATGTGTACTCAAATCGAAGCTCCGATACGTTCGTGAAGGTAGACCGTTCCACTCAAGCTCTTGCACAATCCTGCTCAATTCACGATTATTGGGCTATGCGTTCCCCGACCGATCTCCTCGACGAGATCCGCGTTCGCATTGACGCGCACGCCCGACCGGACATGAGCACGCACATCGACGGGCTGTTGATCTCGAAGGTGACCACCGGGCCCGCGATCCCCGAGTACACGCTGACCGCGCCGCTGCTCGTCGTGATGGCCCAAGGCGGCAAGCAGCTCCTGCTCGGCGACCGCACCTACGAATACCGGGCGGGCCAGTGCCTCGTCGTCACCGCGGACCTGCCCGTCACCGGCCACTGGATCGGCACCAGCGAGGCCAACCCGGCATTGGCACTCGCCCTGGTGCTTCGGCCTGCAGCCATCGCGTCGTTGCTTCTCGAGACCACCGCAGGGCGACGGCCGCGTGCCACGGCCGACACATCCGCGATGGGCACCTGCGAAGCGAGTGCGGAACTGCTCGACGCCGTCGCGCGGATGCTGCGACTGCTCGACGAACCCGCCGACGCCGCCGTGCTCGCCCCGCTGATCGAAAAGGAGATCCTCTGGCGCTTCCTCACCGGACCGCAGGGTGACACGCTGCGCCAGATCGGCCTTGCCGACAGCGATCTCACCCACGTCAGCCGCGCGATCGGCTGGATCCGCGACAACTACGCAGAGCCGATGCGGGTCGACGACCTTGCGGGCTTGACGGGGATGAGCGCGTCGGCCTTCCACCGCAACTTCCGGGCAGTAACGGCCATGAGCCCCTTGCAGTTTCAGAAGCGCATTCGCCTGCAGCAGGCACGCTCGCTGCTGCTGGCGCATCCCCGCGACGTCGCAGGCATCGGGCATCTCGTCGGATACGACAGCCCGTCACAGTTCACCCGTGAGTACCGTCGCCTGTTCGGTGCTCCCCCAGGTCAGGATGCGGCGCGGCTGCGGATCGACGAGCAGCCGGTCGCATCGTTCGTCTGAACCCGCGCCGCTAGCTGTACTGCCCTGACAGGTTAGGTACTCGGGTGGCGGGTGGTTGGCCGCCGAGTGCGGTGTGGCCGCGGTGGTGATTGTAGGTGTGTAGCCATCGGGGATATTCGCTACAGCGTTGGGTGTCGCTGGTGTAGAGCCGGGCGTAGGCCCATTCGTCTGCCAGGGTGCGGTGGAAGCGCTCAACTTTACCGTTGGTCTGCGGGTGATACGGGCGGGTACGGCGGTGCGTGATGTCGCCGAGTGCGTCACGAAAATCGTGTGATCGGTAGCAGGAGCCGTTGTCGGTCAACACCTTTCGTACAGTGATGCCGCATTCGGCGAACCAGGAGTTCGCGCGGGTCCAGAACGCGGCAGCGGTGTCTTTACGTTCATCGGCCAGTATTTCGCTGTAGGCCAGCCGAGAGTGCCCATCGACCGCCGTGTGCAGGAAGTGATAGCCGCGGACCGGCTGGCGGTAGGCGTTGAACACCCCGCTGCTTTTGTCAGTGTTGGAGTTGTGGCCGCCTACTGTGCGCCCGAGCATCCGCCAGCCGCCGCCGGCGGGGATCTTGCCCAGTTTCTTGACGTCGACGTGCACCAGCTCTCCACAGGCCAGCGACTCGATGCGGCGGATTACTCGCCCGGTGGGGCGATCGAGCCAGCGCAGTTTGGCCAGCCCGTAACGGGTTAGTACCCGATGCACTGTGGAGGGATGTAGCCCCAGCAGATAACCGATGCGGGCCGGTCCCCACCGGCGCAGCACCCGGACTTTGATGATGCGCCGTTCCGTGCGCGTGGGCGTGCGCCCTGGTGAGCGATGCGGCCGCGAGGATCGATCGACCATTCCCACCTCGCCCTGGGCGCGGTATCGGTCGGCCCACCGTCGTGCCGTCGTGGCCGAGACCTGGAATCGTTCCGCAGCTCGGCGCAGGGGCCAGCCGTCCTCAACGACACAACGGGCCAGCTTCAAGCGACCTGTTTCCGACAGCGGCGCATTACGGTGGACCACGAAGACCTCCGGAGTGAGTGGGTTCCTAGACAGCTCGCACTTCACTCGGAGGTCTTCGCTATGTCACCACGCCACGCCGTACCTAACGTCCGTGGTCAGTACAGCTAGCGCGTCAACTCCGCGAGGATCGTCGCGGCCCAGCCCTGCTTGGTCTCCCCGACGTGGGTGACCGTCGCCGAGTCCCGGCCCATCGACCGGCCAACTGCGTTCTGCCGCAGGCCGTCCCACCCACGCAGCGAGCCAGCGGCGTACCCGACTTCGGGTAGCCCCGCCAAAAGTGCCCTCTCCCCCTGCTTCATGCCAGCAGTCAACTCGCACCACCGATCGAGATGCAATCGATTTTCGCTCACCAGAGCGCGTCGTAGTGCAGCATCGCCCCGATGACGAGCACGATTCCGATGCCGCCGAACAACATTCGCACCGCCCGAGGTCCGTAGCGGGTGATTGCACGCACGATGTTGCGCTGAATGTGCCTGGCCCGGATGGTGCGCCGGGTCGACAATGCCAGCACCAACAGTGAGGGCACCAACGTCAGGGCGCAGTAGCAGACGATGATCAGCGGCCACACCGACGGCAGCGGCTGGCGCGCCGACAGCATCGCCAGTGCGGTCAGGTAGGGCACCGCGGTCGGCGCCTGCCCGAACCCGATGACGAGCCCGACGAACCCGAGCAGCCACGGGTTGCGCCGTGCCATGTTCACCGCCCACAGCGGCGGCGTCGACTTCGCCCTCGACGAGGCGATCGCCACGGTGATGAGCACCACTCCGAGGATCAACTGCCCCCAGTAACGAATCGTCGGGGTCAGATCGATCTCGAACCGATCGGTCAAGAAGTTCAGACCCAGGACCGTCAACACGCCGAACGTCGTGATCGCGACGAAGACGCCTGCCACGAAACTGAGCCCCGAAGGTAGCGCTGACCTGCGGCCCAGCCGGCTGTCGTACACGATCGCGGTCGTCACTCCCAGGTTGAGGACGTTGACCGAATCGAGGAGCGCGAACCCCAGGAGGGCTAGGAGGAGTGCCAGCATGACGCCACCGAACCTACGGGAGCAACCGCCCAGGCATGGAATCGGCGCCGCCGGGTATACCTGGACTTCATCAAGCCCGTACCGGAAGGACACATGACCGCAGCACGTGCGCAGCTTGACCAGCGTGACATGGCCGAAGCCCAGCGCATCGTGAGCGCAGTGGCAGCCGCGTTCTCCGCCAAGGTGGTCGGCCAGAACCACCTCCGGGAATCCATCCTGCTGGGTCTGCTTGCCGGCGGCCATCTGCTCATCGAGAGCGTTCCCGGCCTGGCGAAGACCACCGCGGCCCGCGTGGTCGCCGAATCGATCAGGGGCGGCTTCCGGCGCATCCAGTGCACGCCCGATCTGCTGCCGAGCGACATCATCGGCACCCAGATCTACGAGGCGGCCACCAACAAGTTCGTCACCCAGCTCGGCCCGGTGCACACCAACATCGTGCTTCTCGACGAGATCAACCGCTCCAGCGCCAAGACGCAGAGCGCGATGCTCGAGGCGATGGAGGAGCGTCAGACCACGATCGCGGGTGTGGAGTATCCGATCCCCGAGCCGTTCCTCGTCATCGCGACGCAGAACCCGGTGGACCAGGAGGGCACCTATCCCCTGTCGGAGGCGCAGACCGACCGCTTCATGCTCAAGGAGATCGTGCATTACCCGTCGACCGACGACGAGGTCGAAGTGATCTCGCGGATGGACGCCGGGCTCTATGAGAAGGACCACCGGAGCGCCCCGGTCGTCGCCACGGCAGACATCCTGCGCGTCCAGAATCTGGCTGGGGCCGTGCACATGGACCGTGCCCTCATCCAATACGCCAGCCGACTCGTCGGCGTCACCCGTGAGCCGGAGCAGTACCTGCCCGCGAACATCGCGCGGCTGATCGAGTACGGCGCCAGCCCGCGCGCCACCATCGCGTTCTGCCGGACTGCACGGGCGTTGGCGATCCTGCACGGCCGCGGCCACGTGGTGCCCAATGACATCGCCCGGCTCGCGCATCGCGTACTGCGGCATCGCCTGATCCTCGGGTTCGAGGCGGCCAGCGCGGGCGTGACGCCGGACGCCGTGGTCGACGCGGTGTTGCAAGCGGTGCGGGTGCCGTGAGACACGGGTAGGCGAACCGCGTGGGAAAGCATCTCGACAGCGCCAAGAAGTACTTCGGCCGCGACACGAAGGGATTCCTCGAGGGCGGGCGCTATGCGCTCGTTCACACCAGAAGCCTCGAGTTCGACGATCTGCGACCCTACGTACCCGGTGACGACGTACGCGACATCGATTGGAAGGCGTCGGCCCGTTCCGGAGACGTACTGATCAAACGCTTCGTCACCGAGAAGCACCACAAGATCCTGGTGGTGGCCGACACGGGTACGAACATGACGGCCCTCGCGCCGTCGGGCGAGATCAAGCGGGACGTCGCGACGAACGTCATCGGCGCGATGGGGTTGATTACCCTTCGGCGCTCCGACGAAATCGGCATGGTGTTCGGCGACGTCCGCGGCTGCGTCGACATCCGGCTGCGGCGCGGCGAGACGCACGTCGAATACCTGCTGCACCGGTTCGAGCAGCAGACCACGACGCGGCAGGCCCGCAGTGACGTCGTCACCCAGTTGGAATGGGTCGCAAGGCATTACCGACATCCCCTGCTGATCGTCGTGGTGTCCGACGAACCCGACGTCGACGATCGGCTCGGCGACGTCCTGACCCGGCTCGGCGGTCGGCACGACGTGATGTGGGCGATGATCTCCGACATACCGGCGGTGGCGTCGGCCGAGGATGAGCACGACGGCTTCGACGTGACCAGCGGACGCTTCGTCCTGAGCGCTGCCGCGGTCGGGCCCAAGGTGATCGCCGCGTACCAGCGTGCTGAAGAGCTACGGCGGGCACGGCTTTCGGAGTTCATGACCCTCCGCGGCGTCCCGCACGCGACGATCACGGGCAGTACGGACGTCAGGGCAGGACTCATCACGATGACCGGGGTGTTCGCCCGTGCCGGATGACCTGCTCCGTCACGTCATCGGCCCGACGCCCTACTCGTCGTGGTGGTTGTGGGCGGCCGTGCTGATCTTGCTCGTCCTCATCGTCTGGTACGCAGGCGTATTCGCACTGACCATGCCCGCTGGACGGTTGCGCAATCTACCCGTCGTGGGAGCCATGCACGGTGACATGGTGCGGCGTCGCTTCGCACGGGCGGTCCATCAGATCGGCGAGAAGTACCGCGCCGGTGAGCTCGCCACCGCACCCGCGGGTGCCGCGGTGAGCGCCGCGCTGCGTGGCTTCCTGCAACAGAGCACTGGGGTACGCGCCCAGTACATGCAGGTGGAGCAGATCGCCGAGGGTGAACTCGCCAGGGCAGCACCGCTTTTGGAGCAGCTCGACGACGCGCAGTTCAACGCGGCGTCTCGGGTGGACATCTCCGCGGTGAGCGAGTCGGCGGAGGAGCTGATTCGATCGTGGACCTGACCTGGTGGGTCGTGGCGATCACCGGCTGCGTGGCCCTGGCGATCTGCATTGCGGCCGTGCTGTTCCGGCCGATGGACGCCGAGCGACGGCAGTTGCGTCCGCTGGCCAACGTCGGCCGCCTGACCACGCTGCCCGAGTACGTCCGCGCTGCCCGCATCCGGTCGTCGTCGATGATCGTCGCGATGGTGCTGCTGGTCGTCATCTTCGCCGCTGCGGTGATCGCCGCCGCGCGCCCAACGGGATTGCCCTCGGCGGCAGGCACATCCGGCACGGGCCAACCGGAGGACGTCATGCTCTGCGTCGACGGACCGGCGACGGAGCCCGCCCCGAATGCGGCACTGCGGTACTTCGCCGACCGGGTCAAGACGTTCTCCACCGAGCGCATCGGGCTGACGTCGCCGAACCGGCGGGTGGTGCCGCTCACCCGCGATTACCAGTACGCCGCAGCGCAGTTCGCGGGCGCGGGCGACGGTTTCGTGGCACCGGTGTCCTACGTCGACTACACGCCCGGCGCCGAGGACTTGCTGGCGATGTGCCTGACCGGTTTCCCCGCGTTCGACCAGGCACCTGCACAACGGCGTTCGGTGATCTACGTCGGCCCCGATGCCGACGGCAGCAAGCCCGGCCTGTTCACCGCCAGCCGGGTCACGGAGTTGGCCCGCACAACGGGTGTACAGGTCAACGTCGTGCTGACGGGCTCCGGCAACGGCACGCTGGCTGCACTCGCCCGCGACACCGGAGGGCGCGCCTTCTCGGCCGACGCCGACGTGCCGGCGCACCTGGCCGAGATCAGGGCCAACCCGCCGGCGGCGGTGCCCACCGACGACACCACCGCGCTCAAGCCGACCGAA
The DNA here is from genome assembly GCF_008329605.1 of Mycolicibacterium sp. P9-64. Classification (GTDB taxonomy): domain Bacteria; phylum Actinomycetota; class Actinomycetes; order Mycobacteriales; family Mycobacteriaceae; genus Mycobacterium. The sequence continues at coordinate 159,948 of NZ_NPKO01000002.1, read as the reverse complement.
TCCCCCGACGTGCCACTGATCGTCGCGCTATTGGCGGCGCTGATCCTGGCCGCATGGCCGGTGGTGCGACGATGACCCTTCAACCGGTCCTGCCGCTGCTACTGCTCGCCGCCATCGCGGCCGCGATCGTGGTGGCTCGCGTCATCGCGTTGCGGCGGTTGATCGCCGCCGCACGCAACCGGGCTGCCGTCTGGCGATGGTGCGGCCTGACATTGGCCGCGCTACTGCTGTTGATGGCGGCCGCGCGACCAGTGATGGGCAACGACGACCAGGGCACCATCCGTGCCGCAGGGGACGGGGAACCCAACGTGTTCATCGTCGTCGATCGCTCACCCGACATGCGCGTCGAAGACCTGGCGGGCGGCAGGGACCGGATGGCGGTTGCACGCGATGACATCTCGGCATTGATCGACCACTATCCGGATGCCCGTTTCGCCGTCATCTCCTTTGCGTCCCGTCCAGCACTGGACTGGCCGTTGTCGGCGGACACCTGGAGCCTGCGGCCGGTGACGTCGGCCATGACGCCGTACGCCTCGGCGCCCGACGCCGTGGTGCAGACCAACGTCGGCGCTGCCGGAAACGTGCTGCGCTACCAACTCATCGGGGCACGACAGCAGTTCCCGCGAGCCCAGAACCTGATCTTCTACCTCGGCGCGGGCGCCGCCGAAACTCAAGTTCCACAGCGGCGATTCGAGCTGCCCGAGGGGGCGGTGGACGGCGGAGCAGTGCTCGGCTACGGCAGTGCCGACGGCGGCCCCATTCCAGGGACGGACGTCGCCCGGTCGGCGATCGACGAGCAGGCGCTGCGGGGTGTCGCCGATCAGATCGGCGTGCCCTACGTCCCGCGCGATGGCACCACACCCCTGGCCGGAGTGCTTCAGGACCAGGGCACCGTGATCGGGCCGCCACCACCGGTCGCGGCTCCGGCAGGCCGGACCGAGCTGTACTGGGCTCCCGCACTCGGTGCCGCGATCCTGGTCCTGATCGAGTTGTACCTGGTGCTGCTCGAGTTCCGGCGCTCCCGACTGGCCAACGCGGACGTGGTCGTATGAGCCTTCGCCGTCGGCTGCTGGTGTTCTCCGCGCCCATCGCTGTGCTGATGGTGATCGCGCTGCTGAAGATGTGTTCGGTCGTGATCGCAGGCGGTCTGGCCGCCAGCGACTTCGCACAGAAGGACGCCGGTGCGCTCAGGACCGACGTCGCAGCGCTGGACGTGCTCAACGTCGTCGAGCCCGCGAAGGCCTACTTCGCGGCAGGCAATCTGGCCGTGCTCGACGGTCGCCTGGAGGACGCCGACAAGCAGTTCACGCAGGCGCTGGCGCATACCGACCCTGCAGACTCCTGCGATACCCGGGTCAACGTCGAGCTGGTCCGAGAGACGCTCGGCGACAAGGCAGCCGGAGTGTTGGACGTCGAGAAGGCGGTTGCCAACTATCGCAGCGCGCTCGCCGCCGTGAACGACGCCCCCGCCGGATGCTTCGAGGGCAACGCTGATTCCGACCAGGAGCGGCGCGCCGTCCGCGACGCGGCGGCCGCCCGGCTCGAGGGCAAGATCGACGACATGGCCGTGGCGCCACCGCCACCACCGCCGCCGCCGGCGGCCGCACCCCCGCCTCCGCCACCTCCACCGCCCGCAGGCCAATCCGCGCCCGACGAACGGGATCCCCGGCTGCGACTGAACCCCGACTCCGGAGATCCGCTGGAGCGGCTGCAGCAGATCCTTCGCGATGCGGCAGCCGCTCAGAACGGTGGCGGCTGACCCGCCGACCCCGCAAACCTCGCCGTGGCGTCGCCGATCCGGTTCGCATCAGGGGCATTCGGTTGCCGGTTGGTACGAACAGTGAGACGGCCTTCAGAAGGTCCGGCCGCCAACGATGCAAGGACAAAGATGAACCGGCACAGTCCATTACGTTCCGAAGCGACACGTCAGTGACCGACAACCAACTATTGCTAGACGTCGCGCGGCCTTCCGCTACTGCGGGCAAATCGAAGTGTCCGACGTCGTCGGACACGACCTGCCGCAGAACTACGGCCAGACCACCGGTGTGAGCGAATGTGGCGAAGAGGGTTGACGCCGCCTGACCCAGCCACAATGGCCCGACGGGAAACCAGCGCCGCAAAACCCACCGCCACGCGACCGTCCCAGACCATGGCCGGATCGCTCTGCGTAGCAAGCGGACTCATGAGGAGCGCCAACACGACACACACGGCGACACCAAGCACCAGCGCGACGATGTCAACCCCACCCACGTGCGTCGTGGTGAGACCGATTCCTCGATGGTCGGCACAGCAACTCTGCTCGGAAATTGTCGCGAAGGAAAGTGAATTCCATGCCGATCCCCCCTGAGCAAATTCTCGGCATATCCGAGCCAATGACGCCGATTGAATACACGGTTCGTTTAGCACGCGTGACGGCGCGAGAGGGTGTTGACTGATCAACACGTTTGATCCGGCACTTATGAGGTGAGTCTCGTGGCACGCGTTGATTTGTTCGCAAAGATTCCACTGATCGGCATGTCCCTGGTGTTCCTGGCGATGTTCATCGTCGCGGTCACTGCGTACCTGCACGCAGGTTGGTACTCCATCATCGGCTACGCGATAGCAGCCGTGGTCGCCGTGTGCGGCTTCGTGATGACGTTTCGTGACGTCAGCGATACGCCGGGGCCCCCGGAGCGTTGGGATGCCCATGGCAACCCCATTGATCCTGCGTCACCCGGAAACTGACTAGAGCGAGGACTTCTTCAGATGACCACTGAACCCAAGCCGTCGGCGTACGACAACTCCGCACTGATGGCGGAGGACGAGGGCTACCACAAGGGGCTCAAGCCCCGGCAGCTGCAGATGATCGCGATCGGCGGTGCCATCGGCACCGGACTGTTCCTCGGTGCAGGCAGCCGACTACACAACGCCGGACCGGGCCTGTTCTTGAGCTACGCGTTCTGCGGCATCTTCGTCTTCCTGATCCTGCGGGCGTTGGGTGAGCTCGTGCTGCACCGGCCTTCGTCGGGGTCCTTCGTGTCGTATGCGCGCGAGTTCCTCGGCGAGAAGGCGGCGTTCGTCGCCGGCTGGATGTACTGGCTGAACTGGGCGTTCACGGCCATCGTCGACTCGACGGCGATCGCCACCTATTTTCACTACTGGACCTCCTTCGGGAGCGTCCCGCAGTGGCTGATCGCCCTGCTCGCGTTGGCGGCGGTGGTGGGCATAAACCTCATCTCGGTCACCCTGTTCGGGGAGCTCGAGTTCTGGGCTGCGGCCATCAAAGTCCTTGCGCTGATCACCTTCCTGGTCGCAGGCACCATCTTCCTCGCCGGCCGCTACAAGATTGAAGGGCAGGCAACCGGCTTCAGCGTGATCGCCGACAACGGCGGGCTCTTCCCTGCGGGCGCCTTCCCATTGGTGATCGTCATGTCCGGCGTTGTATTTGCTTATGCTGCAGTCGAACTCGTCGGCACCGCGGCCGGTGAGACTGCCCATCCGCACAAGATCATGCCGCGCGCGATCAACTCGGTGATCGCACGTATCGCCGTCTTCTACGTCGGTTCGCTGTTCCTGCTGGCCCTTCTTCTCCCGTACACCACCTACAAGGCCGGCGAGAGCCCGTTCGTCACGTTCTTCTCCCGAATCGGGTTCGAAGGCGCTGGCACGATCATGAACATCGTCGTGCTGACCGCCGCATTCTCCAGCCTCAACGCCGGGTTGTACTCGACCGGCCGGATCCTGCGGTCGATGGCAATGAACGGCAGCGCACCGAAGTTCACGGCAAAGATGTCCAGCCGCGGCGTGCCGTATGGCGGAATCTTCCTGACCGCTGCCGTCGGTCTGTTCGGCGTCGTCCTCAACCTTCTGGTGCCCGGTCAGGCGTTCGAGATCGTGCTCAACATCGCCGCCCTTGGCATCATCGCGTCGTGGGCCACCATCGTCATCTGCCAGATCCAGCTCTACCGCTGGGCGAAACGCGGCATCCTCGAGCGGCCGGTATTCCAGTTGTGGGGCTCCCCATACACCGGCTATCTCACGTTGGCGTTCCTGTTCGGCGTCGTCGTTCTGATGGCGCTCGATCCGCCGATCGGCACCTGGACCGTTGCCTCACTGATCCTCATCGTCCCGGCGCTCATCGCCGGGTGGTACGCGGTCCGTGCACGTGTGCTGGCCGTCGCGCAGGAGCGGGTCGGCTACACCGGTGAGTTCCCGACCGTCGCCAACCGGCCTCCGCCGCCTGACGACAAGTAGGGGCCTTTTGGGCGAGCGAAGCGACGGGGAAGACTCAAGCTCCGACGGCGTCGATCGCGCGGTAGATGCGCTGCTCGCTGACTGAGCGTGCGGTGCCGAGCTGCTGGGCCCACAGGCTCACGCGGAGCTCCTCGATCATCCGCCCGATGTCCCGAACGTCTTCTGCGGCCGCACGTCCCGGTGACAGTGCCTTGACGAGGTCGTCGTATGCGTCCTGCACCGCGTGCACCCGCAACATGAGATCGCCGTCGGCCTTGACGGCGTGCGGCAGCCGCTCGAGCCTGCGGCTGATCGCGGTCAGGTACCGAGCCAGGTTGCCAAGGCGCGCAACGCCGGTTGCCGTGACGAACCCCCGCGGGAGCAACCTGGCCAGTTGAGCCCGCACATCGGCGATCGCATCGGCCTGGGATGGCAGTGGCTTGTCGGGCAATGCGATCTGCACGTCATTCCAGGCGGCGATCACCTTTTCGACGCGGCCGACCACGTCGAGCGTGGTCGGCACCAGGTTGCCTGCGACCTTGTCCTGCAGCGTCGCGAACGCAGCCCGCGTCCACACGGGGGCCGGCGCCAGCAGGTCCACCGCGGCGTCGGCACAGTCGTCGAGCAGTGCGGCCAGCGAACCATCTGGATTGGATCCGAGTAGCAGCCGTGTGCGGGGATTCAGCGCCCGCTCAACGGCTTTGGCCGGTGATGTGGTGGCCAGCCTGAGCAACCGGCGGGTGCCAGGTCCCATCGCCGCGTCCTGCTCGGCTTGGGTGGCGAACACCCGTAAGTCGACGGCCGACCCCGCGTCGACCAACGCGGGAAACCCACGCACCGTGTGGCTTCCCGCGGTCCGCTCCACGGTGCGCTGCAGTTCGGTCACACCCTCGGGCCAGCCACGCAACCCGGTGCGCTCAACACCGGGGGCGACCGCGCCCGCGACGGCCTTGCGCACCGGGGCGGCAAGCCGCTCCTGCAACGCGTCGAGGCTCTTGCCGCGGGCCACCTCGGCACCGCCGGATTCGACGGCGAACGTCACCCGCAGATGGGCGGGGATCTTCTCGATGTCGAATGCGTCGATCGGCACCAGGACGCCGGTGCGCCTGCGCAATTCGCCCTGCAGAGCCTGCAGCAGCGGTGCATCGCCGGGATCGAGTGTGGTGAGCAGGGCTCGGGCGGTGTCGGGGGCAGGTACGAAGTTGCGGCGCAGATCCTTGGGGAGGGACCGGATCAGTTCGGTGATCAGCTCTTCACGCAACGCCGGTACGTGCCATGCCAATTCGTCGCCACCGAGCCGGGGAAGCACCTCCACCGGAACGTGCACGGTGATGCCGTCGTCGTCTGCGCCGGGCTCGAAGCGGTAGGTGATGGGCAGCGACAGGTCACCCGCTTGCCAGGTGTCCGGCCGCTCGGCGTCGTCATCGTTGCGCAGCAGGTCTTTTCGCGTGAAGGTCAGTAGGTCGGGGGTGCGGTGTCGCTGCTTCTTCCACCAGGCGTCGAAGTGCCTTCCCGAGACCACGTCGGCGGGTACCCGCGCGTCGTAGAGGGCGTAGATCTCGTCGTCGCCGACCAGCAGGTCCCTGCGTCGCGCGCGCTCCTCGATCTCGGCGAGCTCCTCGAGCAGCTTGGCGTTGTCGCGGAAGAAGTGGTGGCGGGTCTGCCAGTCCCCCTCGACGAGCGCGCCGCGGATGAACAGCTCCCGTGCCACTACGGGGTCGATCTGCGAGTACCCGACGCGGCGGCGCGGCACCAGCGGCAGGCCGTAGAGCGTGACCCGTTCGAACGCGGTGGCAGAGCCGCGTTTGGCGTCCCAGTGCGGCTCACTGTAGGTGCGTTGAACGAGATGCGCGGCAACACGTTCCACGGCCTCGGGCTCGATGCGTGCGGCGATCCTGCCGTACAGGCGGCTGGTCTCGACGAGGTCGGCGACGACGATCCAGCGCGGTGGCCGCTTGCTGAGAACCGACCCTGGCGCGAGCACGAACTTGGAGTTGCGTGCGCCTTGATACTCCCGGGTTTCGCCCTCTTTGACACCGATGTGCGACAGCAACCCGGCAGTCAGCGCCGCATGCACGCGCGCCGCATCAGCGGGCTCGTCCTGCTCCCGGATGCCCATGTCGCGGGCGATGCTGCGCAGCTGCCCGACGAGGTCCTGCCATTCCCTGATCCGCAGGTAGTGCAGGAACTCCTCGCGGCACATCCGTCGAAACGAGCTGCCGGACCGCTCCTTTCGCTGCTCGCCAAGGTAGTTCCAGAGGTTGAGGAAGGACATGAAGTCCGAGTGCTCGTCGGCGAAGCGTGCGTGCTTCTGCCGCGCCGCCTCCTCGCGGTCGGCGGGCCGCTCCCGCGGGTTGGGGATCGATAGGGCGGCCGCGAGAACCAGCACCTCGCGCACGCAGTTTTCGGAGTCGGCCTGCAGGATCATCCTGCCGATGCGCGGATCAAGCGGCAGCTGCGCCAGTCGACGGCCGAGTGCCGTGATGGCACCGTGCTCGTCGAACCCGCCGAGCTCCTGCAACAGCTGGACGCCGTCGCGGACACTGCGCTTGTCGGGCGGGTCGAGGAAGGGAAAGTTCTCCATGTCGCCAAGGCCAAGCGCGGCCATCTGCAGGATCACCGCCGCGAGGTTGGTCCGTAGAATCTCGGGATCGGTGTAGCGAGGCCGGGATTCGAAGTCGTCCTCCGAATAGAGGCGGATGCACACACCCGGCGCAACACGCCCCGACCGGCCTGACCGTTGCGCGGCGGAGGCCTGCGAGATCGGCTCGATGGGCAGCCGTTGTACCTTGGTCCGCCTGCTATAGCGGGAGATGCGAGCGGTGCCGGGATCGACGACGTAGCGCACGCCGGGCACGGTCAGCGACGTCTCCGCGACGTTGGTGGCGAGCACGACGCGACGGCCGGTATGCGGTGTGAACACCTTCTGCTGCTCGGCCGTTGGCAGCCGCGCGTACAGCGGCAGCACCTCGGTGTGTTTCAGCGTCGCGCGCAAGGCCTCTGCGGTATCGCGGATCTCGCGCTCGCCGGAAAGGAATACCAGCACGTCGCCCGGTGGTTCGGCCTCGAGTTCGACGACGGCGTCGACGATGGCTTCGGTCTGATCGCGGAGGACCGTTCTGACCACTTCGTGGTCAGGGTCATCAGCGTCTTGAAAGTTGGAGCCGTCGTCAGAATCATCCGACGGCACCGGGATCTCCAGTGGCCGGTACCGGATCTCGACCGGGTACGTGCGACCGGACACCTCGACGATGGGAGCGTCACCGCCAGATCCATGTTCGCCTCCGGCGAAGTGCGCGGCGAAGCGACCCGGCTCGATCGTCGCCGACGTGACGATCACCTTCAGGTCGGGCCGGCGCGGCAGCAGTTCACGCAGATATCCGAGCAGGAAGTCGATGTTGAGGCTGCGTTCGTGGGCCTCGTCGAGGATCAGGGTGTCGTAGCGCAGCAGGCGACGGTCGCGCTGCATCTCGGCGAGCAGGATGCCGTCGGTCATGAGCTTCACCAGCGTGCGGTCGCTGGCCTGGTCGGTGAACCGGACGGTGTAGCCGATGGCCCCGCCGAGCGGGACGTGCAGTTCGTCGGCGATGCGCTGCGCGACCGTGCGCGCGGCGAGCCTGCGCGGCTGGGTGTGGCCGATGGTGCCGCGAATGCCGCGGCCGAGCTCCAGGCAGATCTTCGGCAGCTGCGTGGTCTTGCCCGATCCCGTCTCACCGGCGACCACGACCACTTGGTTCTCGGTGATGGCCTTGGCGATCTCGTCGCGCCGCTCGCTGACCGGCAGGTCGGGGTAGGTGATGTCTGGGACGGCGGCGATGCGGGCCGCGACGAGCGCCTCGGCGGCGGTGAACTGCTCGGCGATCTTCTGCACGGTGGCCGGGTCGCTGCCCCGGAGGCCCCTCAGCCTGCGGCCGAGTCGGGAGGCGTCGCGGATCGTCAGACCGTCGAGCCGCGCGCGCAGCTCGGGGACGGACGGTTCGGACACTCGGGCAAGGATAGTTGACCACCCAGTTCGTACCTTTCCGCATCTTCGGCTTACATGGAGACGGTGAGTCGGCGAATCCTGAGTGCGTATGTCCGGTTGATCCTGCTGCTGGCGTTGTGCGCGAGCGTGGTCGCTGGCTGCACCACCCCGCCCGGCGGAACCCCAGGAGGAACGACGCCGCCGGGCCTGCCGACCTTCCCCACCGCGCCTACGACCACCACGCCTGCGCTACCGAAGAGCGCCCTGACCGCCTACCGCTCGTCCACCGAGCTCGGACTGGTCGACGGCAGCAAGATCGTGGCGACGGCGCCCGGCACCTTCACGCCGTCCAGCGAACCGTTCGTCACCGAGGACGGCCGCTTCCTGTTCGCCCGGTCCGCGGACGGGAACCTGGTCACGCTCGACGCGCGCACCGGGAAGTCCCAGGTCAACCCGCTACCGAAGGCCTCGCGCCTCGGCACCGCGGGCGCCAGCATGATCGTGTGGTGGGAGCAGCCGAACAGGCTGATGCAGCTCGATCTGGCCGCCGAGGCCGTCGCACCGACGCTGCGCCAGACCGTGAACCTGCCGCAGGTCGCCAACGCGTCCGATCCCATGTTGCTGACCGCACGGAGCGGCACGGCCGTCATCTCACGGGTCGAATCCACGCCGTCCCCGTCGGGTGGCCCCGACACGCTCTACGCCGTGCGCGGCGCCGGCGCGCCTGCGCCGCTCGGCCAGGCGGATGCGAACACCCCGGTGGCCGTTGCCGAACTCAGCCCCGACGGCAGGAGCCTCGCCTACGCGTTGTACCGCCGCTCGAGCAACAGTTGCGGTACGGCCGCGGTGGTGGTCTCCAACGCCGACGGGTCACAACAGACGTTCGACGTCGCCGCACCAGGGCCTGCAGCGAGCTCGGATGTCCTGCACATGTGGTGGCAGGCGTCGCACGGCATGGCGCTCAGCCTGGGGACGTGGCAATGCGACCCGGTCAGCGCGTACTCACCGCTGGTGTGGGAGCTCGGCCCCGACAGGCTCGTCCAGATGACTCCGCCGACAGTGGCGTTGCAGGCGGTCGAGGTGACCCCTGGGCAGCGGGCGCTCATCATTCCTCAGGGCGGTCCGATGCCAGAGCAGTCGGGCACGCTGGTCGTCGAGGACAGCGGACGCAGGTTCCCGGTCAAGCCGGACGTGAACGCGCTCGACGTCATCCCTGCGCAGGCACCGTCGTAGCTCGCCCCGGGCTCTTCCCCCGTCGCTTCGCTCGCCCCGGGCTCTTCCCCCGTCGCTTCGCTCGCCCCGGGCTCTCACCCGGCGCCGACGGTCGTCAGACAGAACGGATGGCCGGCCGGATCCAGCAGAACCCGCCACATCGATGGCTGCGGTTGGCGTTCTGCTTCGCGGGCGCCAAGCGCGACGGCTCGTGCGGCTGCGGCGTCGAGGTCGGTCACCGAGACGTCGAGATGCATCTGTTGGCGCTGCCCTGGGCCTGGCCAGGTCGGTGCGACGTAGTCGTCGACGCGCATCATCGCCAGCGTGTTCGCGCCGTCGGTGATCGCGATGACGCTCCCGTCCGGGCTTTCCACGAGTCTGCGCATCCCGAGCAGCCCACCGTAGAAGTCCGCGAGTTCAGCTGGGTCAGCGCAGTCGATCGACGTCGCGCCGAGGCGCCCGACGGGTTCGGAAGTGTTCATAGATGACCCATTTTACGAGCCACCCGCTCCGGCAAGGCTTCTCGAGTGTGAAGCCATGGCGAGTTGAGTGCCGTTCCTTCGCCGTGGCTTCACGTTCGCGGTGCAGAGGTTGCCTCCATGGGCCGCATTGCGCGCGAGCGGTAGTACAGGACGACTGCGGCAGCGGTCACCTCGATCGCCGCGAGCACCGTCGCCACCGTCATCACCGTCGACTCGTGAACCGGTGCAACGACGCTCAGGCCCGCGCCATGGTGATGGGCGGCCGACGCCGGTAGGTGGATCGCGATCATCGCAAAGTTCATCAACGCCACCAGCACCCAGCCCTGCACGGAGCCGCGGCGCCACAGGTCGCGCGCGCAGTAGAGGCAGCCGACGAGCATCGCCAACATGACCGCCATCGCCACGACGTTCGTCACGTGGCCGAGCATGATCCCGTGCAGCACGGCCGAGGCCGCCGCGAGCACCGCACACGTCCGCCGTCCGAGAACACCTGCGTTCATATTCGTATAGACGCCGGCGGTGCCGAAATTCATCGCTGAGCGAGCTGGCGTCCTGCGAGCGCCACCGTCAGGTCTTCGACCACGCGGGGGTCGGTGAGGTCGTCGCCGAACAGTTCACGCAGCTGGCCCATGCGGTAGCGCACGGTCTGTGGGTGCACGAAGAGCGCGGCGGCAACGTCGTCGCGGCGGCCCTGGTGCAGGAGCCACGCGCGCAGCGTGTCCACCAGCTTGTCCCTGACCGCGGGCCGCACTGAGTCGAGTGGGGCAAGGACCCTGGCCCGAAGATCCGCCAATGCATCGGCATCGGCGTTGAGGACCAGTTCGGTCAGGTGTCGATCCGTGTCGATCGGATCGTCGGCGGCGCCGAACAACCCGATCGCCCGCAGGGTGCGGTCGACGGAGCGACCGGCCTGCGTCCACGGACGCTCAGGTCCGATCACCGCGCCTGCGATGTCGATGGAACGGAGCAGCGCCGCCCGCGCACGGGCACCGACGTCGGCGACCAGCAGCACCGTGACCGAACGCCCCGTCGGCGGCAGCGCATCGTCGGGTACCTCGAGGCTGCGCGCGCCCAGAGTCGAGATCAACCGTCGTTCGTCCCCCCGCGGCACTGCCACGGCCGTGAGGGTCCGCGGTGGCCGCCAGTCGGCACGCTCGGCAGTGGTCAAGAGGTCTTCGGTGCTCGCCGACGCAAGGAGTTGGCGCGCAAGGGTTTCCCTGTGCCGTTGCCGTGCAAGCCCGGTCTTGGCGAGTTGGTCGGCGTGGCCTGCGACGCTGGCAGCGGAGAGGCGGTCGATGTAGGCGAAGACCCGTTCGGCGAGTACCGCCAGCTGGTCGCCGGGAAGCTGGTGCGCCACCGCGACTGCGCTCCACTCCCGCCACGCCGTCCGGGCGCCGCTACGGAACGCCGCCAGCAGGATGTCGGCGGAGCGGCCCTGACGCGCCTCACCCTCCCCAAGTGCATAGGCGCCGTCGAGGGCCGGGCGGACGTTGGGTGACGTGTCCGGGTCGTCGCCCTCGGTGGTGAGCTGAAGGAACGCGGCCAACGACTGCTGCACCGCCTGCTCGATGTTCGTGCCCATCCGGCCTGCGAACGCGTCGGCGTAGCTGGGCACGTCGTCGACGACCGACGTCACGGTGCGCTCGGCCACCGACGGCAGCACCGCCCACATGGCCGCCAGCACGGCATCGGGCAGCGGCGCCCACACCGTTTGCCCGCCGTCCATGCTCAAGACACTCATTTCTTGTTCGTAAAGAACAGTATCACGCTAAATTTTCACACGGCTAGGTCGAGAAATAACCCATTTTGACAATCAGACTAGTGGCATGACTTCCCTCATCGCTGGAACCGCGCGGCGGCCCCTGCGGTCCATTGCGCAGATGGTGACCCAGCCGCTGGTGCCGCGCGACTTCATCGACCTGATCGACCCCCTCAGCAGCTCACTCGACCTCCGCGGCCGGATCGATGCCATCACCGCAGAGACGGCCGACGCGGCGACGATCCGCATCCGGGTCGGGCGCGGATGGCGCGGGCACCGAGCAGGCCAGTACGTCCGCATCGGTGTCGACGTCAACGGCGTCCGCCAGTGGCGCACCTACTCGATCACCTCGCAGGCCAACCCCAAGCCCCACCGCTTCATCACCATCACCGTCAAGACCGTGACCGATGGCGTGGTGTCCAACTACCTGGTGCGTCAGGCCAAGGCTGGCACCCTGGTCCATCTCGACCAGGCCTGCGGCGACTTCACCCTGCCCGCTACGCGGCCCGCCAAGGTGTTGTTCGTGACCGCAGGCAGCGGCATCACCCCCGTCATGGGCATGCTGCGCAGCCACTCCCGCGAGCTCACCGACGTCGTCGTGGTGCACAGTGCGCCGACCGCCGACGACGTGGTGTTCGGCGACGAGCTGCGCGACCTCGCCGCCGCCGGCTCGGTGCGTCTCGTCGAGCAGCACACCGCCACGTCAGCCCGGATCACCACAGCCGATCTCGACGAGCTGGTCCCCGACTGGGCCGAACGGCAGACCTGGGCCTGCGGCCCGGCAGCACTGCTCGACGACATCGAGGCGCACTGGGCCACGCACGGCGTGGCCGATCTTCTGAACACCGAGCGGTTCACCGCTCCGGCCGTCGGTGGCGGTGACGGTGGCCCGGTCAGTTTCACCAGGACCGGCTCGACGGTCGAAACCGCCCCGGGTACAACCCTTCTCGAAGCAGGCGAAAACGCGGGCGTCCTGATGCCTTCGGGCTGCCGGATGGGCGTGTGCTTCGGCTGCGTGATTCCCCTTCGCAACGGTGCGGTTCGCGACGTGCGCAACGGCGAGGTCACCATCGGCGCCCCCGACGCGGGCGTGCTCGTGCAGACCTGCATCTCGACCGCTGCCGGGTCCTGCGAAATCGACATCTGATCCACCTCGACCACATTCAGCTCGACAAGTCCTTGGAGGACACCATGACCGCCATTCAGAACAAACCCACCAGCCCCATCGACCATCTGACCGACGACGACATCGCGAACCTGGGTCGCGAGCTGGACGCCATCCGCCAGCAGGTGCTCGACACCCGCGGCGAAGACGACGCCAACTACATCCGCACGGTGATCAAGGCCCAGCGCGGTCTCGAAGCAGGCAGCCGGGCCGTGCTGTTGTTCTCCCTCTTCCCGCCCGCGTGGTGGCTCGGCACTGCGGGTCTGTCCGCCGCCAAGATCCTGGAGAACATGGAGATCGGCCACAACGTCATGCACGGCCAGTGGGATTGGATGCGCGACCCCAAGATTCACTCCACCACCTGGGAGTGGGACAACGCGTCGACCGCCGAACAGTGGAAGCACTCCCACAACGAGGATCACCACACCTACACCAACGTGCTCGGCAAGGACGGCGACCTCGGTTACGGCATCATGCGCGTCGACGAGGACCAGCGCTGGACCCCCTTCCACCTGGGCCAGCCGCTGTGGAACGCCATCAACGCCGTGATGTTCCAGTACGGCATTGCCGCCTATGACCTCAAGCTCGGCAAGAACCTGAAAACGGCTGAGCGCCGCGCGAACCCGGAGTTCCGCGGCCGTGTGAAGGCCACTCTGCGCAAGATCGGCAAGCAGAGCCTGCGTGACTACGTCGTGCACCCCCTGCTGTCGGGTCCCAGTGCGATCACGACGTTCACGGCCAACCTCACCGCGAACGTGGTGCGCAACGTGTGGACGCACTCGGTGATCATGTGCGGGCACTTCCCCGAGGGGGTGCAGACGTTCACCAAGGCCAGCATCGATGGCGAGACCCGCGGTGAGTGGTACCTGCGTCAGATGCTCGGATCGGCCAACATCAGCGGTAGCCGCCTGATGCACCTGATGAGCGGCAACCTGTCCTATCAGATCGAGCACCACCTGTTCCCGGACCTGCCGAGCAACCGGTACGGCGAGATCGCTCCCCAGGTGAAGGACGTCTTCGACCGCTACGGCCTGACCTACACGACCGGCCCGCTGGTCAAGCAGGTCGCGTCGGCATGGCACAAGGTGATCCGGCTGTCGCTGCCCAACGACTTCTCCATCCCCTCACTCCAGCGTGGACTTCTCGGTGGCCACGAGCAGGATTCCCGACAAGAGGTCGACGTTCGCGCGGCGTGAGCCTCCGTACCCTGGACATATGAGCATCGCCCTCGGGGACCAGTTCGCCAGCGAGCTGCCGGAGATGGCCATCCACTGGCAGGCCGAGGCGGCCCCCGATCCGCGATTGCTGGTACTCAACGAGGCGCTGGCCGACGAGCTCGGACTCGACGCGGCGTGGTTGCGGAGCCCAGAAGGTGTCGGCCTGTTGGTCGGAGGCGTCGTTCCCGACGGCGCCACCCCCGTTGCGCAGGGCTACGCCGGTCACCAGTTCGGCGGCTTCGTCCCGCGCCTCGGGGACGGACGTGCGCTGCTGCTCGGCGAGCTCGGCGGTACAGGTGGACGAGGCCGCGACCTTCACTTGAAGGGCTCGGGGCGCACACCGTTCGCACGGGGTGGCGACGGGTTGGCCGCCGTCGGTCCGATGCTGCGCGAGTACATCATCAGCGAGGCCATGCACGCGCTGACCATCCCGACGACTCGATCCCTCGCCGTCGTCGCAACGGGACGCCCGGTGCATCGGGAGACGACGTTGCCTGGCGCCGTTCTCGCGAGAGTGGCGGCCAGCCATCTGCGTGTCGGCAGCTTCCAGTACGCGGCGAGTAAAGACCCAAAACTGTTGCGGCGCCTCGCCGATTACGCGATCGCCCGCCACTACCCGGACGCGGACGGCTACCTCGGGCTGTTCGATGCGGTCGTCGAGGCGCAGGCGTCGCTGGTGGCCAAGTGGATGCTCGTCGGGTTCGTGCACGGCGTGATGAACACCGACAACATGACGATCTCCGGTGAGACCATCGACTACGGCCCATGCGCCTTCATGGAGGCCTACGACCCGGTCACCGTGTTCAGCTCGATCGACCACGCGGGCCGTTACGCCTACGGCAACCAGCCTGCCGCAGCCGAGTGGAACCTGGCCCGGTTCGCCGAGACCCTGCTTCCGCTGCTCGCCGACGACCCCGATGCAGCGATCGCGATCGCGACGGAGTCGCTCGGCGGTTTCCACCGCCAGTACGTGACCGCGTGGTCGGCGGGCATGCGCGCGAAGCTCGGCCTTGCCAACGGCGGCGACGAGGCAACGGCGCTGGTGAGCGACCTTCTGGCGCTTCTCGAAGGAAGCCACGTCGACTACACCTCGTTCTTCCGTCACCTCGGCCAGGCGGCCCGCGGTGACGCCGAGCCCACCCGCGGGCTGTTCGTCGACCTGGCTGGATTCGACGCATGGCTGTCGCGCTGGCGCGCGTTGGATCCCGACGCCGATGCGATGGATCTGGTGAACCCCGTCTACATTCCGCGCAACCACCTGGTCGAGGAGGCCCTCACCGCGGCGACCGAAGGTGACCTGGCTCCGTTCGAGAACCTGGTCACGGCCATCGCCGCACCGTACGACGAGCGTCCCGGCCTCGCGCGTTACGCCGAGCCTGCACCGCAGGACTTCGGCGACTACCGCACCTTCTGCGGCACCTGACCCGGCTCAGTGACGCGAGACCGGTTGCAGCCCTGGAGGTTGCGGCGGCGGCGGCAATAGCGCCTCCCGCGGATGGATCGCCACCGTCGTCGGGTTCTTGGTATCGAGGGCCACCTCCTTGCCCGAGTGACGGATGGTCAACGTACCGTCGGGACCGTCGCGCAGGGAGTAGGTCACCTGGTCATGGTCGACGTCGACCATGACCCTGAAGTCGCGCCAACGCAGCCGGAACCGGAGTCGCGAAATACCGTCGGGCAGTTGCGGATCCAGGCACAGAATACCTTCGTCGTCACGCAAGCCGCCGAACCCGGCGACCAGCGCCGTCCACGCTCCCGCGAGCGAGGCCATGTGCAGGCCGTCGCGGGTGTTGTGGTGCAGGTCCCGGAGATCGATGACGGCGGTTTCGTAGACGTAGTCGTGTGCCAGCTCCACGTGCCCGACCTCCGCGCACAGCACGGCCTGCGTGCACGCCGACAGGGACGAGTCCCGCGTGGTGCGCCGTTCGTAGTAGTCGACGTTGCGCGCCTTCTGCTCCGGTGTGAACGCGTGCCCCTGCCAGTGCATCGCGAGGACCAGGTCGGCCTGCTTGACCACCTGCGACGGGTAGAGCCGTACGTAGGCTTCGTGCAGCAACAGCGGATACCGGGTGTTCTCGGTGAAGTTCCACTCGCGCAGCGTGGTGAATCCCTCACACTGCTCGTGCACGCCCAGCTCGTCGTCGTACGGAATGTGCACGGCCGCAGCCGCATCCCGCCAACCGGCAGTCTCCTCGGTCGTGACGCCCATGTCCTGCGCCGCAACGGGATTGCGCTCGCATGCCTGCGCGGCGATGCGCAAATTGTTCGCGGCCATCAAGTTCGTGAAGACGTTGTCGCGGACCACCGCGGTGTACTCGTCGGGTCCCGTCACACCGTCGAGGTGCCACCGGCCGTGCCGATCGTGGTGGCCAAGGCAGTTCCACAACCGCGCGGTCTCCACCAACACCGCCAGCCCGCAATCGGCCTCCAGCGTGTCATCACCGGTGACCACGCGGTAGCGCTCGAGCGCCATCGCGATGTCGGCGTTGATGTGCCACGCCGCGGTGCCTGCGGGCCAGTACGCCGAGCACTCCGCGCCCGCGATGGTGCGCCAGGGGAATGCCGCACCCGCCAGGTCGAGTTCGGCCGCCCGATCCCGCGCGAGGTCCAGCGTCGACGCCCGCCACCGCAGTGCGTCCGCCGCCGCCTCCGGGGCGGTGTAGGTCAGCAGCGGCAACACGAATCCCTCGGTGTCCCAGAACGCGTGCCCGTCGTAACCCGTGCCCGTCAGCCCCTTGCCGGGAATGGCGCGGCGCTCCGCCCTCGCGCTGGCTTGCAACACGTGAAAGAGGCCGAATCGCACCGCCTGCTGGACGTCGGGGTCACCCTCGACCTCGACGTCGGCACTGTCCCAGAACTCGTCGAGGTAGGTACGCTGCGCATCGAGGAGCCCTTGCCAGCCGGTGTATCGGGCACCCGCGATGGCGCCCGAGACCTGATCGCGCAGAGCAGGTCTGGACCGCAGGCTCGACCAGCCGTACCCGACGAACTTGACCACCCGCAACTTCTGTTCGGGCCGCAGCCCGCAGATGATCGTGGTGCGCGCCCAGTCCTCGCCTGCGTCGGTGTCCATCTCGACACGACCGGGAACCTCGACGACGTGGTCCATCGCCGCGGCCATCATCAGGCCGCTGGCCTTGGTGCTGTGCATCAGCAACGCGCCATGGTCGGCGGTCTCGTGCGCGACCGGTTTCAGCGGGGTGCGCAGCACGGCAGCGACCCGCGGGTCGGCCGACGGCTCGGGTTGGTCCTCGTTGGCGACCAGCTCGGATTGCACGGTGACGCGGGTGAATTCGTCGACGGCCTCGACGACGTACTCGATCGCCACGACGCCACGCTGGGCCAGCGAGACGAGCCGAGTCGAGCGCACCAACACCTGCTTGCCCGTCGGTGAGCGCCACCGCACCGTCCGTGTCAGCGTGCCCGCACGCAGGTCGAGCACCCGCTCGTGCTCGATCAGATCGCCGTAGCGCACGTCGAAGGGTTCGTCGTCGACCAGCAGACGTATGATCTTGCCGTTCGTGATGTCGATCAGCGTCTGACCGTCCTCCGGATAGCCGTAACCGGCCTCGGCATACGGCAGCGGCTGCGTCTCGTAGAACGAGTTCAGATACGTGCCTGGCAGCCCGTGGGGCTCGCCCTCGTCCAGGTTGCCTCGCAGGCCGACGTGCCCGTTGGACAGGGCGAATACCGACTCGGACTGGGCGAGCAGGTCCAGGTTCAGGGCGGTCTCACGGACGTGCCACGGCTCGACCGGGTAGGCGTCGTCGTCGATCATGATGGGGGCAGCAGGTCGGCGAGGTCATCGACGACGACGTCAGCGCCGTTGTCGCGCAATGCTTCTGCGTGACCGACGCGGTCGACGCCGATCACTACGCCGAAATGGCCTGCGTGGCCCGCCTGTACTCCAGCGATCGCGTCCTCGAACACGGCCGCGGCGCTCGCCGGTATGCCGAGCAGCTCGGCACCGCGCAGATACGAGTCAGGCGCGGGCTTGCCAGGGATGTTCTCGTCGCGCATGGTGATCGCGTCGACGAGCTGCCCGACGAACCGGTCGAGGCCAGTGACCTTCAATACCTGACGGGTGTTGGCACTCGAGGACACCACGGCGACCTTGAGCCCGGCGGCGTGCACCGCCTCCAGGTACTTCCTGGAGCCCTCGAAGACCTCGACCCCCTCGCTGTGCAGAACCTCGAGAAACACTGTGTTCTTTCGGTTTCCGAGCCCGTTCACGGTTTCGGCTCCTGGCTCGTCGTCCGGGTCGCCCTCCGGCAACGCGATGTCGCGGCTGGCGAGGAACGACCGCACGCCATCCTCGCGCTTCTTCCCGTCGACGTAGGTCCCGTAGTCGGCATCGACGTCGAACGGCCGGAACTGGTCGCCGTCACGCGCCCGCAGGAAGTCGTCGAACATCGACTTCCATGCCTTGCGGTGCACACTGGCGGTATCGGTCAGAACTCCGTCGAGATCGAACAGGCAGGCACGGATGCCATCCGGCAGACCCAGCACTGCTCACCCCGCATCCCCGACGGCACGCCGCGCAAGCGCGAGTCGCTTTCGGAGCTTGATATTCGCAACGTCGTCGTGCAGAACGATGTCGGGCCATGGCGGTCGGCGCAGCACCGCCAGCGTCGCTATCACCGCGGACGCCAACCCCGTGATCACGCCGAGAAGCGCTATGCGGTCCTGGTTGACCGCGGCAGTCCACGAGACGCCGCCGTCGCGGATGACGAAGACGCCGAGAGGGGTGGCGGAGCCACCAGCGCGGACCTTGGCGACGGGAATGACCGTGGCTCCGTCGACTTCGATGGGTTGACCGTAGACGCCCTTGCCGACGAGATCGGCGGGTATGCGATCGAAGATGTCTGGGCGGTTCATGACCGCACCCTAGCGACTCGAGCTGATCAGGGCCGCCACATCCGCCATCGCTAGAAGTTCGTCTTGCCGGTGCCGAGGCCCGGATGGACTCCGGGGATGAGGCCTGCACCGACGGCGATCCGCTGCAGAAGGTGGCGCAGCGTGACGCGTTCGGCCGCCGACAGCGGCTCGGTGATGGTGTCCTCGAGCGCGTTGGTCGCCTCGTCGAGGTTCGGCAGCAGAGCGTGGGCGCGGTCGGTGAGCGTGATCGCGAAGGCGCGGCGATCCTCGGGATGCGCCAGGCGTTTCACCAGGCCACCGGCTTCGAGTGTGTCGATGACGGCCACCATCGCGTTGCGGTGGATGCCGAGCCGGGCGGACAGCTGACGTTGGGATTGGCCGTTCTCGGTCGCCAGCGCCATCAACACCGCGTAGGACCGCGGGTCGACGCCCAGATCGCCCATATCGCGCTGAAACACGCCGGCGACGTGAAAGCCCAGCTGAGACAACAGAAACGGAATGCGTTCATCGAGCGAGGCGATGCCGGCCGGTCGATCCGTCATGGGCAGACACTAGCACTTCCTGTGATTGTCATCTACCGTGATGATCACATCTGGTGATCATTTAGGAGGCAGTATGAAGATCGCACTGTTCGGCGCCAACGGTCAGACCGGCCGCCTGGCGACCACGCTCGCCCTCAACGCAGGCCACGACGTTCTCGCAGTGACCCGCCGCCCGAAGGAGTTCCCGCTGAGCGGGCCGGGTTTGACGGTGGTCGAGGCGGACGTGCGCGACGCATCCGCGGTCACGCCTGTCGTGACGGCCGTCGATGCCGTCGTCTCGACGCTCGGCGTCACGTTCACCAGGGAGCAGGTCGACACCTACTCGGTGGGAACGGCCAACATCGTGGCCGCCATGAAGGCCGCAGGCGCACGTCGGCTGATCGTGGTCAGTTCGACGGCCGCCTACCCCACGCGCCGCACCGGGTCCACGCTTGCGCTGCGCTTGGTGGAGCCCATCATCACCAGGACGATCGGCAAGACCGTGTACGACGACGTCCGGCGCATGGAAGACGCGGTGCGTGGCAGCGGCCTGGACTGGACGATCGTGCGCCCCTCGGGCCTGTTCGACCTGCCCGCACCCACCGACTACGTCCGCGGCGTCGTCGATCCCGTCGGCGCCTTCACCGCGCGCATCGACCTTGCCGACTACCTGCTGTCGCTGGCCGCCGACTCGACGACCGCGCGTCAGACCGTCATCATCTCGACCACCGAGGGCACCCCCACCCTGTGGCAGATGATCCGGCGGGAAGCGGCCGCATCATGAGACCGACGGCCTTCGCCGCCGTACTGTTCAGCGGTCTGTTCACCGGATTCCTCACGACCGTCCTCGTCATCGAGGCCACCCTGCGGGACTACGGCGCCGCGGTGTACACCCAGGTCCGCCTCGTAGAACTCAAACACCTGGACGACCTGGCGACCGCGTTGTTGATCCCTGCCCTTCTGGCCTCGATTGCCCTGGCCGTGGCCGTGTTTCGCCGCCACGGCGATGCCCGCTGGCTGCCGCTCACCGCCGTCGTCCTGTTGCTGGCGACCTTGGTGATCAGCGTGGCGGTCAACGTGCCGATCAACATGGCACAGCTGGCCTGGTCCGTCGCGACGCCGCCTGCCGACTGGTCGACCGTGCGCGACCGGTGGCAGTTGGCCCACGTCGTGCGGTTCACCACCTCCGTATTGGCGTTCGTGCTGCTGACCGGCGCAGCGATGCGCATCAAGAGAACAAAGGAGTAGAAAGGTTAATCATGACCACACCAGGGGATTTCACGTTCGACGACGCCTACCGCGGCGCGGCACCGGCCCTCGGGGACGGCGCCAAGCCACCGTGGAGCATCGGCGAACCGCAGCCCGAGCTGGCCGCGCTGATCGAGCAGGGCAAGTTTCACGGCGACGTGCTCGACGTCGGATGCGGCGAGGCCGCCATCTCACTCGACCTCGCCGCACGCGGTCACGCCTGCGTCGGGCTCGACTTGTCGCCCACCGCCATCGATCTCGCAAGGGCGGAGGCGGCCAAGCGTGGGTTGACCAACGTCTCCTTCGACGTCGCCGACATCAGTGACTTCGGTGGCTACGACGGCCGATTCGGCACCATCGTCGACAGCACGTTGTTCCACTCCATCCCCGTCGAGTCGCGCGAGGGATATCTGCGCTCGACCGTGCGCGCCGCAGCACCGGGAGCGTCGTACTTCGTGCTGGTCTTCGACCGGGCCAGCATGCCCGACGGGCCTGCCAACGCCGTCAGCGACGACGAGCTGCGCGAGGTCGTGTCGAAGTACTGGACGATCGACGAGATCAAGCCGGCCCGCCTGCACGGCCTGCTGTCGAAGGGCTTCTCCGCGTTGCCGTTCGGAGACGTTCGGGAGGAGCCGAACGGCCGCCAATCGGTGCCCGGCTGGCTGCTGACCGCACACCTGCCCTAGTCGCCGCCCGGTCGCCACGGCGGTTCAGGTGACCCAATGCGGCGAAGACCACGATCACACCCGCCAGCAGCGCAACGACCTGGAACATCTCAGCCATCGGTGCGACCGTCGAGCCGTTCGTACGCCTGCCACCAGAGCGCCTCGTGCTGGGCCGGCGAAATGCTGCCCTCGTCGCGCAGGGTATCGGCGGCGCACAGGATGATGGCCACTTCCTTCATCTCGGTGTACGCCGCAGCCGCGAGCGGGTTCGCGTACCCGGAGATGAGCACCACCGACATCGTCCGCACCCGCGTCCGAAGAGCTCCCAGCATCACGAAAAGCGTTGCACCGCCGCCGACAAACAGTACGGTGGCGGCGATCACGGCGATCGTCGCGTTCGGGGTCCCCACGAACGGGATCACGGCCACCAGCCACGCCGTCGCGCCCCAGACCGGCCACCGATGCCACAGCCGTAACAGCCGCCGCTCCACGTCGCTGATCCCTGGCGGAAACACCACCAACCGATAGCGCCGGAATCCCTGCCTGCTCACACCGGTGTCGATCGAGCCCCACGCCCGCTGCCCGTCGAGAACGGGCACCCGCCTGCGGACGCCCTCCCGTACTCGCGTGTTGCGACTGTCGTACTTCTCGGCCACGTCACATTTCTACGGCCCCGAACGGGCCGGGAGCGCACTCCTGACGCTTTCCATACGCGTTTGGGGCAAGATCCTTGCGGGGGGGTCGTCGACAACCCCGTGGCGCGCTGTGCAAATCGAGGAGCTGACGTGCACCCGACACCCAAGACTGGCCCGGTCCGGCTCGCCATCGTCGTCGCCGCACTCGGCGTGGTCTTCGGCGACATCGGGACCAGCCCGATCTACACCATCCAGACGGTGTTCAACCCCGCCGACCCGCACCCGGTTCCGATCAGCACCGACAACGTCTACGGCGTGGTGTCGACGATCTTCTGGTCGGTGATGATCATCATCACCCTGACCTACATCACCCTGGTGATGCGTGCCGACAACGACGGCGAGGGCGGCATCATGGCGCTCATCACGATGCTGCGCCGGTGGAACGTGGCGGACGGGCGGCGTCGCACCGCCGTGATGCTCGCGGCCCTCGGCCTGTTCGGGGCCTCGCTGTTCTTCGGTGACAGCATGATCACCCCGGCGATCTCCGTGCTGTCCGCAGTTGAGGGACTCAAGACCGTCGAACCCAGTCTGGACGCCTGGATCCTGCCGATCACCGCGGTCATCATCGTGGCGCTGTTCGCCGTCCAGCGCCATGGCACTGCCATCGTCGGGCGCTTCTTCGGACCGATCATGATCCTCTGGTTCACCGCCATCGGGGCCTGCGGCGTGGCCGGCATCATCGGACACCCCGAAATTCTCAAGGCGCTGTCACCGACCTACGCGCTGTCGTTCATGTTCGGGCACTTTCACATCGCCTTCTTCGCGCTGGCCGCGATCGTGCTCGCCGTCACCGGCGCGGAGGCGATCTACGCCGATATGGGTCACTTCAGTCGGAAGCCAATCATGTTGGGCTGGCTGTTCGTGGTGTTACCTGCGTGCGTGCTGAGCTATTTCGGCCAAGGTGCGCTGATCCTCGGTGACGAAAGCAAAGTGAGCGCACCCTTCTTTCTGCTCACCCCCGACTGGGCCCGCCTGCCGATGGTCTTGCTGGCCACCGCGGCCACCGTCATCGCGTCGCAAGCCGTGATCACCGGCGCGTTCTCGGTGGCCTCGCAGGCCGCTCAACTCGGCTATCTGCCGCGGCTGCGGGTGGTGCACACGTCGGCGAAGGCCTACGGCCAGGTATACGTGCCGTCGATCAACGGGATCCTGACCATCACGGTGCTGACTCTGGTGTTCGCGTTTCAAAGCTCGGCCGCGTTGGCGTACGCCTACGGCATGACGGTCACCGGAACGATCACCATCACCACGACGCTGTTCCTCTACATCGCCCACACCCGGTGGCGGACGCCGCTGTGGATCGTGCTCGGCGGCGGCGGTGCACTGATACTGATCGACCTGATGTTCCTCGCGGCGAACCTGACCAAACTCGTCCACGGCGCATGGCTGCCGCTTCTGATCGCCATCGTGGCGTTCACCGTGATGCGGACGTGGGAACGGGGGCGCATCCTCGTCTCGAAGGAACGCGAGGAAGCGGAGGGCTCCCTACGCGAATTCATCGACGAGATCGCCTGCAGCGAACCGCCTTTGGTGCGCGTCGCAGGAACGGCGGTCTTCCTCAACCGCGGCAAGAAGACTGCCCCGCTCGCGATGCGCGCGAACGTCGAGCACAACCACGTCCGCCACGAACAGTGCGTCATCATGGCCATCGAAACGGTTCCCGTGCCGCGTGTCCCAGATTCGGAGCGAGTCACGGTCGACTCGCTGGGTTACGCGAAGGACGGGATCATCCACGTCACGGCGAACTACGGCTACATGGAGACGCCGAACGTCGCAGGTGCACTTCGACTTCTGGACCCCGAACAGACCGAGGGCCCGATCACCATCGAAGGCGCCTCCTACTTCCTCTCCAAGCTGGAGCTGTCGAGGGGCAAGGCCAAGACGATGCCGACGTGGCGCAAGCGGCTGTTCATCGCCACCGCGAAGTTCAGCACGGACGCCAGCAACTACTTCGGCCTCGATCAGGACAAGACCGTGATCATGGGCGAACGCCTCGAGATCTAGGTCGGGCGCGCATGGGCAATGGCAATCTAGTCCGATTGGGTTTCCGGCTATATCCCAGCTATTCTCGCGCACGGTTCGTCGTCGACTCAGGAAACCACTCATGCCTACTCAGCCCTCCACGAGGCGTGCACCGCTGCTGCACACCGTCCGCAGCCAGCGCAACGCTCGCCGTGTCAGTTGTCCGACCATCGGTCAGTGCTTCGACGCCGAGGTCAGCCGCGACGCGGGCGGCTGGCTGATCCGGATCCCCGAGATCGACGGCGTCACTCATACCAGGCGCCGTGCAACGGTCGAGTTGGCGGCGCGGAGGTGCATCGCGACCAAGACCGGCATCCCGATCGGTTACGTCGCGGTTCTGGTCCACGCCGAAACTACTTAGCACCAGCATCTTTCGGCCGTAGTCGATCACTTTCCGACGGCTGGCGCGGCGCACGTGTCGTGGTCCTGCAACGTTTCTCCGCTCGCCATGTCACCGGTGGCTTCGTCCACGTGATCGGCGAGGACGACGAACCCCGGCGCTCCGTCGGCCCGCACCGCGCCGGCCACGACGAGCGTCTGGTTGCCCATGTCGGCGCGTGCGCCGGGAATGCCGTCGGCAAGGAGGGCGAATGGGTTCACCGCGTCGAGATCCTCGCCGTCAACGGCGACGGCGTCGTAGCGACGGCCTGCCAACGGCACCGGGAATTCGGCCCACTGAGGGCCGACCGCGGATGAATGTTGGACCAATGCTTCGTGTACGTCGGCGCGCAGGCAGTCGACGTGGATGTGAAGTTGTGTCTGTGTCCGCGCCTGCGCGGAGTTGATCGCGAGGCTCATCCAATCCCGCGGCAGCGTCCGTCCTGCGTTCTCCTCGACGAAGGAACGCGCGTGCCAGGCGGCCCCGAAGTAGTTGGGCGCGTCGGGCGCCAGGATCTGCGGACTCTCGATCCCGGTGATGCGCCCCGTCGGGATGAGCAGGAACTGCAGCGGCCCGACGAGATCCTTGAGCACCGTGTACCCATTCTCCTGGCCTGCGCTCAGGTCAACCTGCGCGCAGGGAGCGGGGTTGTCGTACTGCAGTTGATCGGGTACGCACTGGCCGTTGACGATGGTCCACAGGGCATTGGGATCGCCCTGCGCTCCGCTGATCCCCGCAGTGGGCAACGTCGCCAGCACCGCCGCCGCCAGGATCGCCGCCGCCCGAACGCCACGAGTTCGCGCCGAGATCTGCAGGAGGGCTGCAGTTTTCGGCCGCCGACAGCCATGATGCAGAAGTCGACGCACGGCTCAGTGCGCCGTGAGGATCACGTATTGCGCCGAGATCTGTTGCTGCACATCGAGCAACTGCTCACCCCTGGCCTCGATCGCGTACTCCCCCGCCGGCGCCACGCAGTAGAAGCCCTTCGGAAACCCCATGCAATGACTGTGCGGCAGTTGGGGTATCGGGGCCGCAGCGGCGGTGCCCTCCGACGTGACCTCCATGCCGAACGAGTCGGTGATGGCTATCGCGCCCGCCGCGTTCTTCGCTTGATAGACGTTCGTCTTGGCCATCGCGACCTCTGACACCCCGTTCTCCTTGAACAGCTTCGTCGACGCGATCGGATCGGTCTGAAAGTGCGCCGCACCCCGGATGTCGTACACGGCGTTCTTCGCCCTCGCTGCCGATGTCGTCGGCAGCGTCTTGGCCAGTAATCCCGTGGGATCCAACGGAACTGCGGCCAGCGCCTCCGGCGCCGCCGCCTTGAACTGATCAATCGACGGGCCCTGCGCGTCGATTGCCTTGGCAACCAGCGCCGCAGCCGCGTCGACACCATCGACCGCCTGGACGAACTGCATCAGCACGTAGGGCCCGTGTGGCGTGAACGACCGGATCGTGGCCCTGGTCTTGTCGGATCCGTGCGGTGTGAACGGGTAGGTGGAGGCCACCGCGTCGGGATGGCCAGGAATGGCTACGACCGTCGGCGTGCTACCCGCGATCGCGAACTTGGCGGAGGCATCGCCCATGTCGGCGGCGGCCGCCGCAGCGGCGCCGGGATCGGAAAACCGCAACACCGCGTTCACCAATGCGGTCTTGTCGGTCTCCTGCCGTTCCGAGGCGAAGCCATTGATCAAGCCGCGCTTGCCCGCGGCCACCGCGACCGTCTCCGGTCCGAGTCCCATCAGCGCGGTGGCGGTGTCGATGAGGTAGAAACTGTCGAGATACGGGTCGATCAGTCTTTCGTCGATCGCCCACGGCCCGACGACGAAGTTGGCCATCTGCTTCGCATCGGCGATCACGCCCGCTTCGGGAGAGCCCGCGACGCCCAGCGGCGGATACGGAACGGTCGGGTACGTGCCGACGTCGAGCAGCTTGGGGTCGACGACGGCGGGCGGAGGGGAGGTCGTCGGCGCGGTGGTGCTCGGCGCGGGGTCAGCACTCCTGGTGTCGTTGCCGCACGCTGCCACGACCAGCGCGCTGGCAACGAGGACACCGAACTGCACACTGCGCCGCATCAAATCTCCTGTCGTCGATCGTTCCAACCTAATGGGCGGAGCGTGCACAATCATCGGATGTCCGAATCCGCTCTCCTGACTCCCGTCGTCGTTGGTATCGCTCCGAGCACCGGGGAGGACGTCGTGCGGGTGGCCCGCCACGGCGCCCCGGTGACGATCGGGGACGACGCCCTTGCCGCCATGGCGGCGAGCCGGAGCCGCATCGAGGCACTCGCCGACGACCCCGTGCCGGTGTACGGCATCTCCACCGGGTTCGGCGCCCTTGCGACCCGTCACATTCCGCTGGAGCTCCGAACCAAACTGCAACGCAGTCTCATTCGCTCCCATGCCGCAGGATCGGGTCCCGAGGTCGAGCGCGAGGTCATCCGGGCGATGATGTTGCTGAGACTGTCGACGCTGACCACGGGCCATACCGGTGTGCGCCCCGAGGTGGCGCAGGCCTACGCCGGACTGCTGTCCTCGGGCTTGACGCCGCTGGTCTACGAGTACGGCAGCCTTGGCTGTTCAGGTGACCTCGCGCCGCTGGCACACGTGGCCCTGGCGGTCATGGGCGAGGGCCAGGTCCGCACCACCGACGGCGAGATCGTGCCTGCTGCCGACGCTCTGCGCGCGCATGGCATCGAACCCATCGTCTTCGCTGAAAAGGAGGGCCTTGCCCTCATCAACGGCACGGACGGCATGCTCGGACAACTGATTCTGGCGCTGGCCGACCTGGATCGGCTGCTGGTGCTTGCCGACGTCGCGGCGGCGATGAGCGTCGAAGGGTTGCTTGGCTCCGACAAGGTCTTCGCCGCGCACCTGCACGCCCTGCGACCTCAGCCGGGCCAGGCCGTCGCCGCGGCGAACATGACCCGCATCCTGGCGGGTTCACCCATCGTGGCAAGCCACAGCGGGCCGGATTGCACTCTGGTCCAGGACGCGTACTCGCTGCGCTGCGCACCGCAGGTTGCCGGCGCCGCACGCGACACCATCGCGCATGCCCGCAACGTCGCGACCTGGGAGTTGGCCAGCGTCGTCGACAACCCCGTCGTCACCGACGACGGCGTCGAGTCGAACGGCAACTTCCATGGCGCGCCGGTCGCCTACGTGCTGGACTTCCTCGCCATCGTCGTCGCCGACGTGGCCAGTATCAGCGAACGCCGGACCGACCGCTTCCTCGACGCCGCCCGCAACCACGGGCTCAACGCGTTCCTCGCCGACGACCCCGGCGTGGACAGCGGCCACATGATCGCCCAGTACACCCAGGCCGCAATCGTTTCCGAGCTCAAGCGGTTGGCAAGCCCCGCGAGCGTCGACTCGATTCCGTCGTCGGCGATGCAGGAGGACCACGTATCGATGGGCTGGTCGGCGGCGCGCAAGCTGCGCAGGGCCATCGACGGCCTCACCCGCGTCCTGGCCATCGAGGTGCTCACCGCGGCGCGCGGCATCGACATGCGCGCACCGCTGTCACCTGCGGCGGCGACCGGCGCAGTCGTCGCCGCCGTGCGGGAACGCGTCGAGGGCCCTGGCGCCGACCGCTACCTCGCCCCCGAGATCGACGCCGTCGTGCAGCTGGCCCGCGACGGATCATTGGTCGCCGCAGCGGAATCGGTTACCGGCCCGCTGGCGTGACGGGCTCGACCTCGGGCAGGAGCCTGCCAAGGTCATCGAGAAGCGCCCCAGCTGCGGCGAGGTCGCCACGAAGGTCGCGGTCGTGGTCGTTCCAGGGCAGCCCCGCGGCCAACGCGACCGCCTCGCCGGCGATGCCCGAGAAGCGCTCGTGCAGGCCACGCTGTCGCAGCAGGCGTAGCGCCCCGACCAGTTCGCAGCACAACAGGACGCGGTACGCAGCCACCGACCGTTCGAGCTGAAGGGCGCTCTGGGAGGCGAACGTGGCGTCCTCCTCCATACCCCGCGACAGCACCAGCGTGCCGACGGATGCGGGTTGCGCCGCCGCGCGGATTTCGGCGATCGCACCTGCTGCGACGTACTCGACCATCATCAGGCCGGACGATCCATCTGCGACGGCTGCCAGAAAGGCATTGCCGCCGTTGGTCTCCGGGTCATTGAGCATGCGAATTCGCGAATGGGTGATCGGCGCGGTCAAGGCCATCGCCAGAGTGGTCCCGTCGAGCCCGAGTGACAATGACGCCTGGTAGAAGGCGCCGTGATGGACTACTTGATCGCCGTCGGGGTCGAACAGGGGATTCTCCTGCGCCGTGTTCAGCGTCCGCTCCAGCTGCCCGACAAGCGAATTCAGCGTAGCGACGACACTTGCCTGGGCAACCGGATAAACCCGCAGCCCGTACGGATCCTGGATGCGTGCCGGGCTGTGATCGAGCTGCCCGGCACCGGCGAACAACGACCGCAACCGGGCGGCGACCGTATCCACCTGCGGCGCGGCCGCGGCCCGTGCGGCAGCCGCCGAGAACGCTGACGGGTTGCCGTCGAGCGCGAGGAAGCTGAGCATGTAGATCACGCTCGATGCCCGTTCGAGCCTGGCCAGTTCAGCCACTGCGAGACAACTACGGCCGACGGTCAGCGCGCTGCTGCTCATGAAGGGCAGCGCACTGTCGGCCCCCCACGGATCCATCGGAGTCAACGGGTTGGTGGCCGGCCTCTCACCGATCAACGTCAGCGCGGTTCCGGCGAGAGCCGCCAGGTCACCCGTGCCGATCGATGCGTAGTGGAGCAGCTTCGGCAGCGCGTTTTGGTTGAGCATTCTGACGAGCCCGTCCAAGATCGCCGGGTCGAGTCCAGCACCGGGAACGCAGAGTTGCATGAGACGCGCCGCGAGCATCGCCCGGACCGTCCTGTCGTCGAGTGGATCGCCTGCGTCGGCTGCGTGGCTGCGCAGGAGCCGCATCCCGTAGTTCTCGTCGCTGGACAGCACTGGCGTGCTGCGATTCGCCCCGACACCGGTGGTCCGCCCGTACGTGGGGTAGCGCGAACTCAGGTCGGCAGCCTGCTCGTGAACGCGAGCGATGGTCGCGGCAACCGTGGCGGAGACCGAGACCTGATCGCTTCCGTCGGCGAGCCTCACGACGTCGCCAACCCTGCCGGTCCCGTCCAACTCGATCATTTTTCTCCTCAATCCCCTATCGCACGAGAGCGACGGGCTCTATCATCACCCAATACCCTTCATTCCACTAGATGGCAGACAGATTTTACTCAGTGGCAATATCGGGTGTCTCGGACGAAACGTCGCAGTCGTAGGTTTCCGTCCCGAAAGGAGGTCACCGTGGCCGAACCGTCCACTCGGACAGTGGAGCGGGCACTGGCTCTGCTTGCCACCGTTTGCGAACGCGGCAGCGCGAATCTTGCGGACAGTGCACGGGACTGCGAACTTGCCCCCAGCACGGCCCTTCGCCTTCTGCGCACCCTCGAGACCACCGGTTTCGTCAGCAAGGACGAGTCGGGCATGTACCGGCCTGGCGGTCGCATCATCCAGCTGGGGGCGCAGGCCCTGAGCAACGAGTCGCTGGTCGACCTCTCCGCAGAGGCGATGGAACGGGTCGCCACCGAGACCGGCGAGTCCGCCTATCTCAGCGTCGAAGGGCACGCGCGCACGGCGCTCTACATCAGCATCGTCGAGGGAACCCACTCCGTCCGGCACGCCAGCTGGATCGGCAGGACGGTCCCCCTCGACAAGTCGGCGGCGGGTCACGTGCTGCGGGGCAAGATTCCCGAAGCGGGCTACGTCGTCGTCGAGCGCGGAGTCGAGAAGGACGTCACCGCCATCGCATGCCCCGTGTACTCCGAGTCCCGCGTCGTCGCCGCGCTCAGCGTCGTCGTCCCGAGTTACCGGCTGACCGCCACACAAGCCAAGCAATACGGCCGAACGCTGCTGTCGGCCGCGGCGGGCATTACCGCCCGATTGAGCAGTTCTCCGAAGACCAGCCTTCCAGAAAGACCGGCATGATCACATTCGACAAAGTCTCGAAGGAATACCCCGACGGGACCGTCGCCGTAAACGGCCTCACCATCACCGCACCCAACGGGAAGATCACCACGCTGGTCGGTCCGTCTGGGTGCGGGAAGACGACATCGATGCGGATGATCAACCGCCTGATCGAGCCGAGCTCGGGCAAGATCGAGCTCGACGGCGTCGACACCCAGACCCTCGACAGGGTCACGCTTCGCCGCAGGATCGGCTACGTCATCCAGAACGCCGGCCTCTTCCCGCACCGCACCGTCGTCGACAACGTGGCCGCCCTGCCACGGTTGCTCGGTGGCAGCAAGAAGGAAACCCGTTCGGCGGCAATGGAACTCCTGGAACGTGTCGGCCTCGACGCGAAGTTCGCAGGCCGGTACCCCTGGCAGCTGTCCGGCGGTCAGCAGCAGCGCGTCGGGGTCGCCCGCGCGCTGGCGACCGATCCGCCCTTCCTTCTGATGGACGAGCCGTTCAGTGCCGTCGACCCCATCGTCAGAAGCCAGCTTCAAGACGAGTTCCTGCGTCTGCAGGCCGACATCTCCAAGACCATCGTGATGGTCACCCACGACATCGACGAAGCCCTCAAGCTCGGTGACCAGGTGGTGGTGTTGCGCGAAGGCGGAACCCTGGCCCAGGCCTCGACGCCCGCCGAGCTGCTGGCCGCTCCCAAGGACGCGTTCGTCGCCGACTTCGTCGGATCGGCGCGCGGCTATCGGGCACTGGGCTTCCACACCTCCGACGACCAGCTGGTGCTCAACCACGAGCCGACCGTGACCGTGGGACAGAGTGTTTCGACGTTTCCACCAGCGCAGGGACGCTGGATCCTTGCGGTCGACGCGAACAACGCCCCAGTCGGCTGGGTCGACACCGCCTCCGTGCGCGGCGACGCGGTCCAGGACGCCGACGTCAACCTCTGCGCCACGATGGCGCGCAAGGGCGATCCGCTCCGCGAGCTGCTCAACTCCGCCCTGTCGAGCCCGAGTGGTCGATGTGTGGTCACCGACGAGTCGGGGCGGCTGCTCGGCACCGCCACCGATCACGACGTGATCGATGCGATCAAGCGCGCGAAGGACTCTGCGAGGACGGCCGTGACCGCATGAACTGGATCTCGTCGAACCTCGATCGCATCATCGAACTGACCATCAGCCACGTCTGGCTGACGCTGGTCCCGACGTTCCTCGGCCTCGTCATCGCACTGCCGCTGGGCTGGTGGGCGCACCGGTGGGGGCGCGGGTACGCGGCGATCGTCGGAACGTCGAGCCTGCTGTACACCATTCCCTCGCTCGCCCTGTTCATCATCCTGCCGGTCATCCTCGGCACGAAGATCCTCGATCCGATCAACATCGTTGTCGCACTGACGCTTTACACCCTCGCGCTGCTGGTGCGCGTCGTCGCCGACGGGCTGAGCTCCGTGCCGCATGACACGGTGGCGGCCGCAGAGGCCATGGGGTATCGCAGCTGGCAGCGGCTGGTGCTC
Organism: Mycolicibacterium sp. P9-64; assembly: GCF_008329605.1. GTDB lineage: Bacteria > Actinomycetota > Actinomycetes > Mycobacteriales > Mycobacteriaceae > Mycobacterium. Next base: position 128,064 of record NZ_NPKO01000002.1, on the reverse strand, counting down.
GTCGAACTGCCGGTCGCGGTACCCGTCATCGCAGCGGGGCTGCGGGTTGCGGTGGTGTCGAACGTCAGCATCGTGACCATGGCCGCGCTGCTCGGCATCCCGCAGCTCGGATCGCTGTTCACACAAGGCTTTCAGCTTCGGCTCTACGTCCCGCTCATCACCGGCGTCGTCCTGTGCGTCGTGCTCGCGGTCATCTTCGACGGCCTGATCATCTGGGTCAACAAGCTGCTCACCCCCTGGCGCCAAAGGACGGTCACGTCGTGAACATCATCGGCTGGTTCACCGACCCGGACAACTGGGCAGGCTCGGGCGGCATCCCCGCTCAGGTCGGCTATCACCTGCTGTACTCGGCGATCGCGCTCTTGACCGCCTTGGCGATCGGGGTGCCGCTCGGCATCCTCATCGGCTACACGGGACGCGGCGAAGCCGTGGTCGCCGGGTTCGCGAACGCGTTGCGGGCCCTGCCGACGCTCGGGCTACTGGTGCTGCTCTTCCTGGTCATCTCGCCGGTCGTCGCAGGCCAGCTGGTCTTCGTGCTGCCGACCATCGTCGTTCTGGTGCTACTAGCGGTGCCACCGATTCTGACCGGTACCTACGTTGGCATTCAATCCGCCGACCCCGACGCCGTCGGTGCAGCACGCGGGATGGGCTTCACCAAACAGCAGATCCTGCTGCGGGTGCAGCTTCCCTGCGCCCTGCCGCTCGTGATCTCCGGTGTCAGAAGCGCTACGCTGCAGATCGTTTCGACGGCCACCATCGCCGCGTATCTAGGTCTTCAGGGTCTCGGGCGTTTCATCCTCGACGGCAGGGCGCAGGCCGACTTTGCCGAAATGGCAGGCGGCGCAATCCTCGTCGCCCTGCTCGCCATCATTCTCGAGTTCAGCTTCGCCTGGCTCGGCCGAATCATCGTTTCACCTGGCCTGCGGCGCACCGCAGCCAAGTCCACCTCACCCGTCTCGACGACCGTTCCAGCGGCCGCCACCTAGGCGCCGTCCGGCGTCGTCCACCACATCAGGAGAAACTCATGAAGAAACGCACGATCATCTCGGCGCTTGCCGCGACTTCCGTTCTCGCCTTGTCCGCGTGCGGTGCGGGCGGCGGCAGTGATCCGCTCTCGGGCGGCGGCGACAACTCCGGTTCGGCCGGCTCGACGATCATCATCGGCTCTGCCGACTTCACGGAGAGTCAGCTGATCGCGAGCATCTACTCGCAGGCGTTGCAGGCTGCCGGAGTATCGGTCAAGGAGCAGTTCAACATTGGCAGCCGTGAGGTCTACGTCGCCGCCCTCAAGGACAGCTCCATCGACCTGGTACCGGAGTACTCCGGCGCATTCCTGAGCTACCTCGACCCGAAGTCGACCGCCGCGACCCCCGAGGCCGTTACCAACGAGCTCAAGGGCAAGCTGCCGTCGGGCATCTCGATGCTGACGCCGTCGCCCGCGGAGGACAAGGACGTCCTCGCCGTCACGAAGGCGACCGCCGACAAGTACAACCTCAAGACGATCTCGGACATGAAGCCCGTGGCCGGTGAGCTCGTGCTCGGTGGGCCGCCGGAGTGGAAGACCAGGACCCAGGGCGTGGTCGGGCTCCGCGACATCTACGGGCTCAACTTCAAGGACTTCGTCAGCCTCGACGCGGGCGGCACCTTGACGATGACGGCGCTCGTCAACGGACAGGTCCAAGCCGGTGACCTGTTCAGCACCGACCCCGGTCTGGACAAGAACAACCTCGTCGCGCTCGAGGACGACAAGTCGTTGTTCGCCGCGGAGAACGTCGTCCCGTTGATCAAGACGGCCAAGGCGACCGACACCGTCACCAAGACGCTCAACGACGTCTCGGCAAAGCTCACCACCGACGACCTCATCACGATGAACGGCGAAGCCGCCACCGGCGCCAACCTGGCCGACATCGCGAAGAAGTGGCTCGCAGGCGCGGGCATCAGCGGCAAGTAGCAACACACTCATTCAAAGGAACACCTGTCTCATGGTTACACCCGTATCTGAACCCGCCGCGCCCGCTACGGTCAGCGGTCCCCGCCCCGTCCGCGCCGCACGCGGAACCGAACTCACCTGCAAGGGCTGGCAACAGGAAGCCGTCCTTCGCATGTTGATGAACAATCTCGACCCCGAGGTCGCCGAGCACCCCGACGACCTCGTCGTCTACGGCGGCACCGGGCGCGCGGCACGCAGCTGGCCGGCGTTCGATGCGCTGGTCCGTACCCTGCGCGGCCTCGAGGCCGACGAGACGATGCTGGTGCAGTCCGGCAAGCCCGTCGGCGTCTTCCGCACCAACGTGTGGGCACCCCGCGTGCTGATCGCGAACTCGAATCTGGTTGGCGACTGGGCCAACTGGGAGCAGTTCCGCAAGCTGGAAGCCGCAGGGCTGACGATGTACGGCCAGATGACGGCGGGGTCCTGGATCTACATCGGCACCCAGGGCATCCTGCAGGGCACCTACGAGACGTTCGGCGCCATCGCCAAGAAACGGTTCGGCGGCACGCTGGCAGGCACCATCACCCTCACCGGCGGGGTCGGCGGGATGGGTGGCGCGCAGCCGTTGGCGGTCACGATGAACGAGGGCGTCGCGATATGCGTCGACGTCGACGAGTCCCGCATCGACCGTCGCATCTCCAAGCGCTACCTCGACGTCAAGGCCACCGATCTCGACGACGCGCTCGCCAAGGCCATCGAGGCGCGAGATGCCAAGAGGGCCTTGTCCATCGGTGTGGTCGGCAATGCCGCGGAGATCTTCCCTGCGTTGCTGGAGCGTGACGCCCCGATCGACATCGTCACCGACCAGACTTCTGCGCACGACCCGTTGTCCTACTTGCCGATCGGCATCGAGCTCGAGGACATGAAGAAGATGGCGGAGAAGGATCCGGTCTACTTCACCGAGCAGGCCCAGGAGTCGATGGCCAAGCAGGTCGCGGCCATGGTCGGGTTCCTCGACAAGGGTGCCGAGGTCTTCGACTACGGCAACTCGATCCGCGACGAGGCCCGAAAGGCGGGTTACGACCGCGCCTTCGACTTCCCCGGCTTCGTGCCCGCCTACATCCGGCCGCAGTTCGAGGAGGGTCTCGGCCCGTTCCGCTGGGCCGCCCTGTCCGGTGACCCCAAGGACATCGCGGCCACCGACAAGGCCATCCTCGAGCTGTTCCCCGACAACGCGCACCTGCGTCGGTGGATCACCATGGCCGGTGAGCGCGTCGAGTTCGAGGGCCTGCCCGCACGCATCTGCTGGCTCGGTTACGGCGAACGCCACCTTGCCGGTTTGAAGTTCAACGAGATGGTCGCCTCCGGCGAACTCTCGGCGCCCATCGTCATCGGGCGCGACCACCTCGACTCCGGTTCGGTGGCATCGCCCTACCGCGAGACCGAGGCGATGATCGACGGTTCGGACGCCATTGCGGACTGGCCGCTGCTCAACGCACTGCTCAACACCGCGTCCGGTGCCACGTGGGTCTCGATCCACCACGGCGGCGGTGTCGGCATGGGTCGCTCCATCCACGCCGGTCAGGTCTCCGTCGCCGACGGCACCGCGCTGGCCGCGGAGAAGCTGGCTCGCGTGCTGACCAACGACCCCGGCATGGGCGTCATCCGGCACGCCGACGCCGGTTACGAGCACGCCACCGCCGTCGCGGCCGAGCGCGGGGTGCGAATCCCCATGCAGGAGACCGAATGACGGCATTCGATTCGCTGTGGGGAGCGATCCTCGACGTCGGCCAGGACAAGGACACCCGCGGCTACCGCCGATACGCCTGGTCCGATGCGGACCTGACCCTGCGCGAATGGTTCCGCGATAGCGCTACCGCCCGCGGCATGGGCGTCGAGGAGGACCGCAACGGCAACATGTGGGCGTGGTGGCTGCCACCGGGCTGGACCGGCGACCCCACGAACGCATTCGTCACCGGCTCCCATCTGGATTCGGTGCCGGACGGCGGCGCGTTCGACGGGCCGCTGGGCGTGGTGTCGGCGTTCGCGGCGGTCGACATCGTGCGGGCACGCGGCGTCGTCCCGAAGGTCCCGGTGGCCGTCGCCGCGTTCTCCGACGAGGAGGGCGCGCGGTTCGGCGTCGCGTGCGTTGGATCGCAGCTGTCGACGGGTGCGCTCAGCGCCGACAGGGCCCGCGGGCTGCGCGACGTCGACGGTGTCACCTTGGCCGAGGCCATGACTCGCGCCGGACGCAAACCCGAGGCCCTCGGTGCGGACGCCACGTTGACCGACCGCATCGGTGTCTACGTCGAACTGCACGTCGAGCAGGGCCGTGCCCTCGATCTCGTCGACCGCCCCATCGCGGTGGCCTCGGCCATCTGGCCGCACGGGCGCTGGGAGTTCACGTTCGACGGCGCGGCGAACCATGCGGGCACGACGCGCTTGGTCGATCGACGGGACCCGATGTTGGCCTTTGCGTCGTCGGTGCACTCCGCCCGCTCGGCGGCGACCGTGCACGAGGCGGTGGCCACGTTCGGCAAGGTTCTCGTCTCCCCCAACGGAGCCAACGCGATACCGTCGCGCATCCGGGCCTGGCTCGACGCCCGCGCCGCCGACGAGGCGACGCTGACCGCACTGGTAGAGCAGATCAGCGCCGAGGCTCGCGGCCATGCCACGCAGGACGGTATCGACCTGCAGGTGGCCGTCGAATCCATCACGCCGATTGTCGAATTCCCCGAGGGACCGCGGGCACGCCTGCAGCGGGCACTGAGCCGCCTCGGCGACATTCCGGTGCTACCCACGCAGGCAGGCCACGACGCCGGCATCCTGTCTGCCAAGGTGCCGACGGCGATGCTCTTCGTGCGCAACCCCACTGGCGTGTCGCACTCTCCGGAGGAGCACGCGGAGTCCGACGACTGCAACCTCGGTGCCGAGGCCCTCGCCGACGTGATGGCGGAGTGGGTGCAGTGACGACATTTTGGTGCGAGAATGCCTGGCTCGGCGGCGATTCCGTGGCCGAGCGGGTGCTCATCACGGTGTCCGAAGGACGCATCACCGCCGTCGCGGCGAACACGCCTGCGCTGCCGTCATCACACCGGCTGTCCGGCCTGGTGGTGCCCGGCATGGGGAACGCGCACTCACATGCGTTCCATCGGGCCCTCCGCTCCCGCACGCAGCGGGGGCACGGCTCATTCTGGACATGGCGGGATCTGATGTACGAGGCGGCGGACCGGCTCGACCCGGACAGCTACCGGCATCTGGCCCGCGGTGTCTATGCCGAGATGGCCTTGGCTGGAATCACGTCCGTCGGCGAGTTTCACTATCTGCACCACGGCGCCGACGGCGTGCCGTATCTGGATCCCAACGCCATGGGCCACGCGCTGCTCGGTGCAGCCGCCGACGCCGGTGTGCGGATGACCCTGCTCGACACCTGCTATCTCAGCTCGGGGGTGGATGGGAAGGAGCTGGCGCCCGGGCCGCAGCAGCGGTTCGGCGACGGCAGTGGCGACGCATGGGCCGAACGGGTCGAGGAACTTCACCGTCAAGTGGCTCGGTCCGGTGGGCCAGACGCAATCGTCGGTGCCGCATTGCACTCGGTCCGGGGCGTACCTCTCGAGCACATGGCGCCGGTCGTGGAGTGGGCGGAGTCGCACCAGGCGCCATTGCACGTGCACTCCTCCGAGCAGACCGGTGAGATCGATCAGTGCATGGCCGTACACGGCTGCACCCCAACGGCATTGCTGCGAGATGCCGGCGCACTAGGCCCGCGCACGACGGCGGTGCATGCCACGCACCTGACGGAAGAGGATCTGTCCGATCTCGATCGGACCGCGACCGGGGTGTGCTTCTGCCCCACCACCGAACGTGATCTCGGCGACGGGATCGGCCCTGCCTCCGCGTTGCTCGCAGGCGGCGGACTGTTCAGCCTCGGCTCGGACTCGCACGCCGTGATCGACCTGTTCGAGGAGGCCCGTGGCACCGAACTCGACGAACGCCTGGCCCGCCGCGAACGCGGCATCATTCCCGCCGAGAGACTGCTCAGGGCAGCCACCATCGACGGTCAGCACGCGCTCGGCTGGACCGACGCAGGCACGTTGACCGTCGGCGCGCGTGCCGATCTCGTCGCCGTCGACATGCAATCGATCCGCACCGCGGGCGGTGGCGCGGCCGTCGAGACCGTCGTGTTCGCCGCCACCGCAGCCGATGTCACCGACGTGATCGTCGACGGGCGCATCGTGGTCGCCGGTCGCAGGCACGTCGATGTCGAGGACCCTGCCGCCCTTTTGGCCGAGGCCATCTCGGATCTAATGGGTCTACCCAGCAAGGAGCATGCCCGATGACCGTCCTCTACAGCGGGATCGGCGAGCTCGTCACCAACGACCCCAGCCAGGGTGACGGGACTGCCCTGGGCATCATCTCCGACGCCGCCATCGTCGTCGACGGCGACCGGATCGCGTGGATCGGGCAAGGCGCCGACGCGCCCGACGCCGACGAGTCCGTGGACTTCGGCGAGGCGAGCGTGATCCCCGGATTCGTCGACAGCCATGCACATCTCGTCTTCGCTGGCGAGCGGTCGGCGGAGTTCGCGGCACGGATGAGCGGCCAGCCCTACGCCGCGGGCGGCATCGCCACCACCGTCGCAGCGACGCGGGCGGCCAGCGACCGGACCCTCGCAGGCGGGGTCGCTCGCCTGGCCAACGAGCTGGTTCGAGGTGGTGTCACGACCTTCGAGACCAAGAGCGGCTACGGGCTGACCGTCACCGACGAGTCCCGTTCGCTGAAGGTGGCGTCCCAATTCACGACGGAGACGACCTATCTCGGTGCCCACGTCGTGCCCAAGGAGTTCCACGAGAACCGGGACGCCTACGTCGACCTTGTCACCGGCCCGATGCTCGAGGCATGCGCTCCCCTGGCGCGCTGGATCGACGTCTTCTGCGACAAGGGCGCCTTCGACGTCGACGAGAGCCGCACCATCCTGAACGCGGGTGTCGGCGCGGGTCTCATCCCCCGGCTGCACGCAGGCCAACTCGGGCCTGGAGCGGGAATTCAGCTGGCCGTCGAGCTGGAAGCGGCCTCGGTCGACCACTGCACCCACGCCTCCGACGACGACCTCGAAGCCCTCGCAGGCGCTGCCGACACCACCGTGGCGACGCTGCTCCCAGGCGCCGAATTCTCCACCCGCGCACAGTGGCCCGACGCGCGGCGCTTCATCGAAGCGGGTGCCACGGTGGCACTCGCGACCGATTGCAACCCGGGAAGCTCCTACACCACCAGCATGTCGTTCTGCATCGCCGTCGCGGTGCGCGACATGCACTTCACGCCAGCACAGGCGCTGTGGTCGGCGACTCGCGGCGGGGCTGCGGCGCTGCGCCGTGACGACGTCGGGGTGCTGGAGGTGGGGCGTCGTGCCGACTTCCTTCGGCTGGACGCACCGTCCTACATTCACCTGGCGTACCGGCCCGGTGTGCCCTTGATCGGGGATGTGGTCTCAGGAGGGCGACTTCTTACCCATCGGTCGTAGGCTGGGGCGAGCGAAGCGACGGGGGAATGGAAGTAGGGGCGAGCGAAGCGACGGGGAATGGACGTGGATGCGATGAGCGATGACAGCGACGTCATGGTCATCTTCGGAATCACCGGGGACTTGGCCAAGAAGATGACCTTCCGCGCGTTGTACCGGCTGGAACGACGCGATGCCCTGCAGTGCCCGATCGTCGGCGTGGCCGCCGACCAGATCACCGTCGATCAACTGCGCGACATGGCGCGCAAGGACATCGAGAACACCGGCGAGCAGGTCGACGACGCCGTGTTCACCCGACTCGCGGACCGGCTGTCGTACCTGTCGGGCGACATCACCCAGCCCGACGTGTACAAACGGCTGGCCAAGCAGATCGGCCACCACGTTCAGCCGCTGTACTACCTCGAGGTGCCGCCGTCGCTGTTCGGGCCGATCGTGGAACAGCTCGCCGCGGCGAACCTCCTGGAGGGCGCCCGGGTTGCGGTGGAGAAGCCGTTCGGGCACGACCTCGAGTCGGCCCGCGAGCTCAACGACCGCCTGCATGCGGTGCTGCGGGAGAACCAGATCCTTCGGGTCGACCACTTCCTCGGCAAGGAACCGGTCATCGAACTCGAGTACCTGCGCTTTGCGAACCTCGCACTCGCGGAGGTCTGGGACCGACACAGCGTCGCCGCCATCCAGATCACCATGGCCGAGGACTTCGGCGTCGCGGACCGCGGGAAGTTCTACGACGCGGTCGGGGCGCTACGCGACGTCGTTCAGAACCATCTGATGCAGGTGCTCGCCCTGGTGGCGATGGAACCTCCTGCGGGCTCGTCGAGCGCCGAGCTGCGCGACAAGAAGGCCGAGGTGTTCCGTGCGATCCCCGCCGCCGACCCGGCGCACTGCGTACGCGGACAGTACGACGGCTACCTCGGCGTCGATGGCGTCGCCTCGGACTCGACCACGGAGACGTTCGTCGCGCTTCGCTTGGAGATCGACAACTGGCGCTGGTCGGGCGTGCCGATCTTCCTGCGCGCGGGCAAGGCGCTCAAGGAGCGGGTCACCGAGGTGCGGCTGATCCTGCACCGCACACCACAATTGGCGTTCCTGCCGAAGCGCGCCGAGGTCGAACGCAACCAGATCGTCCTGCGCATCGATCCCAAACCGGGGTTCCGGATGCAACTCACCGCACATGGCGAGAACGACGCGTGGCGCCCGGTCCATTTGCAGACTCTCTTCGCAACCGACTTGGGCGAACCGCTGGAACCGTACGAGCGGTTGCTGCACGCGGCGCTCATCGGTGACGACCGGCTGTTCGCCCGCCAGGACGGCATCGAGGAGACCTGGCGGATCGTCCAACCACTGCTGACCGATCCACCGCCGGTGCAGGGTTATCCCTCGGGCTCCTGGGGGCCGGAGTGCACCGACGTGCTCGTCCGCGGACTCCCCGGTTGGCACGAACCTTGGCTCGAGGACTGAGTCGCTCAGAACACGCGCGATGGCCAAACCCGTTGGGCCATCCGGCTGTCACGCAGTTTCGTGCGGGCTTTCAGTCTGGTCGATCACGTAGCGCACCAGCGTTCGTACTCCACACCCCGAGGCGCCACGTGCCCATCGGTCCGACTTCTGCTCGCGCATGACGGTCGTGGCGATGTCCAGGTGGGCCCACGGCGTGGTCCCGGCAAACCTGCGCAGAAACAAGCCACCGGTCAGTGTGATGTATGGCTTCTCCGAGTGCGGTCCGAGGTTCTTCAGATCAGCCACCGACGATTCCAGCGAATCCTCGTAGCCGCTCCACAGTGGCATTTCCCAAGCGGGCTCGCCGCTGGCACCTGCAGCCCTCAGGACGGCTTGGGTGGTCGCTGGGTCCGTGCCCATGACGGCGAATATCTGGGGCCCCAGCCCGGATCCCCACGTCAACGTTGCGATGTCGAGGATCTTCGAGGCCCCCCGCTCGTTGGCGTATGCCATCGCGTCAGCGAGAACGAGCCGACCCTCGGCATCCATGTTGTTCATCTCGACCGTCGTGCCGTCCCGCAGTCGACAGATGTCACCCGGCCGAGCTGAGCCTGGCCCAACGGCATTCTCGGCACAAGCCAGGTATGCGCGGACGTTGATCTTGCACTCGAGCGCCGCGATCGCTGCAATGGCCGCCAAGACCGACGCGGCACCCGCCATGTCGGACTTCATCAGCGCCATCTCTTCGGTGTTCTTGATGGACAATCCGCCGGCGTCGTAGGTGATGCCCTTGCCAATCAGCGCTATGAACGGTCCAGGCACCGGTTCGTAGCTGAGCTCGATCAGCCGCGGTGGGTTGTCGCTGCCAACTCCTACCGCCATCAGGCCTCCGAACGACCCCGCTGCGAGCTCTGCTTCTGTCAGCACGTTGATGTCGAGGTCGAGAAGTTCGGCGATCTTGCGGCTTTCACCCACTAGATCAGATGGCGTCATGTCCGCGCCGGTGGCGTTGGTCAGGTCGCGGACGTAATTGGTGACGTCCGCGAGCAGCCGTCCCCGTTCGAGATCGGGAGCATCACATCCCCACATGGTGATGACACATTCGCTGGCAGCGGGAGGCGATGAAAGGTAGGTGGTGTAGTCGTAGGCTCCCAGCAGCCAGTGCTCGGCGATCATTTCGCCGACGGGTTCGCGGGCTGCGGACGCGAGCAGGCTCAACACCGACCGACGATGCCGCGTCCGTCGGCCGGCGGTTGCCGCCGCTGTCTGAAGTGCCTCATTCGTCACCGTCAGGTCTTCGGCGCCTCCGACTGACACCAACAGCACATCGGAATCCGACGGTGTTCGGCTCGGCAGCCAGGTCCAGTCCCCCGGCTTTCGTAGTTCGAATCGAGTGGCGACCGCCGCAACATCCGTTAGCCCAAGAACGTCGAGCGGAATGGCCGAAGGTGTTCGTCCGTCGCCGAATACGGGTACGACGACGGAATCGAACTCGGCAGGGTCGAAGTGAACCGTGCCCGGGGCGAAGGAATGGGTGTTGTTGCCCAGTCGGCCGGTGAGCGCCGCGACGCGCCGCTCAGCCGTGCCGCCCGAGTTCGGTCCGTTCGGCGTCACGAGGGTTCCTCTCAGTCGGTGGAAGTCAACGATTCCGTGGGCCTTGCTTCGTCTCCTGGCCCGGCCGTTGCATCACGAATGCTCTTCTTGTAACGGTACATTGGGCATCTTGTCTGTTGTGTGAGTGTATCGTAGTTTGACGGAGCGACACGGCGCGGGCCGACGATCGTCGCGTCTGAAGTCGAGGAGAAACCAATTCCATGAGTAGTCCCCGCGACTCCGATTCCGTCCACCTCCGCGCGACTCGTGAAGGCCCCGTCCGGCAGCCGCCCAAGATCGTCGATCTGCGGGGCGATGGCCGTAGCCGCGGCGAGGGGCACGGCGAGTCACTTCGGTCGGAGATCGACTCAGCACTACAGCAATGGCGCGATCGCATCGCCGTGCAGCGCGGAACTACTCCGCGTCAATTCGTCGAGAGATTCCTGGCCGAGACGAAGTATGTCGAGACAGTCGAGAGGCTGACGCCCGAACTCTTTGACGAAGTGGTGGGCATCGCGGCGGCCAGTGGTCAACCCATCGACGAGATGTGGGCCTACAACCTCATGGACGAGGAGTGGCGCTTCGAGCAAGAGCAGGCGGTCGGGTGCAGCGTGATCGCTGCGAAGATCTCGGAGCCATCGAGTGGCGTGGTCATTGGTCAGAACATGGACCTGCCAGCCTCGATGGCAGGCACTCAAGCCGTCTTGCGGTTGGCGGCCCAAGGCGGCGAGCCTGCACAGATCGTCCTCACTGCGGCAGGCATGGTGGGCCTGTTCGGCGTCAACCGATCCGGGGTGGCGTTGTGCCTCAACACATTGGAGGAACTGCCTGCGAGCCAGTCGGGCCTCGCCGTCGCATTCGTTGCCCGCGAAGTGCTTCGACAGCGATCTGCGAGTGCTGCAGCGGCAAGACTGAAGACGGTTCCGCACGCATCGGGCCAGCACTATGCGATCGCTGACGCGCTCACCCTGAGAGGTTTCGAATGCTCCTCGGAGGAGTGCGTGGAAGGCCCGGCAAGCCAACAGCTGATCCACACCAACCATGCACTCTGGGCGGACTCGCAGCGTGCACCCGCTGTCGGCATCTGGGGTGGGCCGACAACGCGTCCGCGATTGGATGCCTTGAAAACGATCATTCCCTCAATTCGCCGCAGTGGGGACATCGAGCGCGTCTTGACTGATTCGACAACTGGACTGTGCATCAGGCGGACAGATGAGATTCCTTCCGAGACCTTCTGCAGCGCTGAGTTCACCCTCACGGACTCGCCCTCTGCTCGCGTCGCTCTCGGTCTGCCCGACGTCACCGAATGGATCGACGTCGAATGGCCGGGGGAAGGCTGACCAACCGTCGACAAACGTAGTAGTACAAGAACGGTTTCGATACGGTGCATCACATGATCGAGATTCTCGTGGACACGCTATCCGAACCGTCAGCCCGCGGACTGGCGGACGCATTCAGTCGTGCAGTGCGTGATGGTGCCGTGCTCCCGGGTCAAAGGCTGCCCTCCATCCGAGCTACGGCGAAGGCCCTACAGTTGTCCCCCACGACTGTCAGCGCCGCGTGGCGCCTTCTCCAGCAGGCCAACATGATCGTCACGGACGGCGCGCGCGGAACCGTCGTAGCGGGCGGAACCGGCCAGGGGCCAGTGAGATTCGGCAACGCAATCCAGGACAAGATCAACTTCGCCACCAACCTGTCGTCGGGGCTCCCCGATCCGCTCCTCCTGCCGGATCTGGCGCCGTCGCTGCGACGTCTAGGTCGTGGCAATACCGTCGAAAGCTTCCTGGCTGCACCGATCATTCCGGAGCTTGACGCCTTGCTCCGCACGACCTGGCCGAACGAGCCGGACCATCTCACGATCGCGGACGGTGTCACCGATGCCCTCGACTTGATCACCATGACTCTTCTTCAATACGGGGACCGCGTCGCAGTCGAGAATCCGACGTACCCGCCACTGCTCGATCTGCTGGACTCCATAGGAGCGAAGGCAGTCCCCTTGGCTCTGGACGACGAGGGTCCGACCAGCGAATCAGTTGCCGCTGCCGCAGCAGCAGGGGTACGGGTCGTCTTCCTCCAGGCCAGAGCGCATGATCCGCTCGGAATTGGGCTCAGCGAGAGCCGCGCCAAAGCGTTGACCCAGATCCTGAACGAGCGAGATCTCGTGATCGTCGAGCTTGACCTGTGGGGCGTGCTTTCGTCCGAACCCTTGGTCAGCCTGAGTTCGTCCCTGGCAACTAAGACGATCCATCTGCGTGGCTACTCCGACTCGCACGGTCCTGATCTGAGGCTCGCAGCGCTGGGTGGCCCGGCGGCGTTGATGGAACGGCTCATCAAGCGACGACATCTCGGGCAGGGCTGGACCAGCAGGCTCCTTCAACGACTGTTACTGGACCTGTTGACCCACGCCGAACCAGCGAAGGTCGTGGGCAAGGCCCGAAAGACGTACCGGGAGCGACGCCGGGCTCTCACCAACGAACTCGTGAAACGTGGCATTGCCATCGTCGGGGACGATGGGCCCACCGTTTGGGTGCCCGTCGAAAACGAAACGGTCGCGCTAATGATCCTCGCCAGCCAAGGCATCGGCGTGGCGCCCGGCAGTCCGCACCTCGTCGAACCCGCATCGCACGACCACATCGCGATAACCATCAGCCGGCTGGCGCCAGAAGACGCCGGCGAGATCGCCTCGGCCGTGGCGATGGCGGCGCGCCCAGCCGCTCTGGGCGTCACCCGCTGAGACGCTCACTGGGTCATGTCCCAGGTCGACCGCTGCCAACCAATAACCCGCCGAACCAGGAGCGTTCATGTCACCCGCGAAGAAGACGGTCCTCGATGCTGCCGCACCGAGCCTGTCGCTGGAACGCGCCCTTGGACTCGTCGAGGAACGTTGGGGTTTAGCAGTGGGCGAAGCACGCTCGATGTCGAGTGAACGCGACGTCATAGTCATGCTCGACGATCGCTACGTACTCAAGGTGTCCAACCCCGCCGAGGATCACGCGATAATCGACATGGAGATCGTTGCCGCTGATCACCTCAGGACCGTCGCTTCTGAGCTGCCCGTCCCGAGGACCGTGCCGCTGCAGTCGGGCAAGCTGGTTGGCGAGGTCGTCGACGATGCGGGGCGGAAGTGCCTCGCCCGAGTCATCACGGTGATTCCCGGTGCGCCGCTCGAAGGGCGCACCATGACAGAGCACCTGGCCGCGCAGGTAGGGTCCACCGCTGCGCGGACGAGCGTAGGGCTACAGGGCCTATTCCACCCCGCGGCGGATCGAACGCTCGACTGGGACGTACGCCGGGCCGGGGCAGTCGCCGCGGCGGCCACTCATAACACCCTCGGCCCATCCGGAGAGATGCTTCGAGACCTCATCCCTCGTTTCGAGGCGGCCGCGCTGAGCACCCAGAGTCTTCCATCAGGCCTGCAACATGCTGACGTGACGCTGACCAACGTGCTCGCGGTGGATGACGAGGTCAGCGGTGTCATCGACTTTGGCGACCTCCATCACACGGCGGCGGTCTGCGATCTTGCAGTCACCCTTACCTCGGTGCTGCGCAACACCGCGAAAGAGCAACCCCTGGGAACGTGGGAGCTGATCGATGCCGTTCTCCGTGGGTACCAGCAACACCGGCTACTCAACGACGCTGAGGTCGCAGTGCTCGGTGAGCTCGTGCTTGCTCGGCTCGCACTGACCATTGTGATCTCGTCACGTCGACGGCTCACTCACCCCGATAACGCGGCTTACATCACGCAGCACGAGGCCCCCGCTAGCCGGGTGCTTTCCGAGCTGACCGCGCTTGGCTCCGCAGAGCTCGCCCAACGGCTCGCTCGTCTCGCCGGCACGGCGCATGCCGGGCTGGGGGCGGTCGCAGCCACGCCCGGACTGGCAGGACGCCGGGCCGCGGTGATGGGCGGGACGCTGAGCCCACTCTTCTATCGGACACCTCTGGAAATCGTTCGCGGCGAAGGGCCTTGGCTGGTGGCCGCCGACGGGCAGCGTTATCTGGACGCGTACAACAACATCGCAGTCTTGGGGCACGCTCACCCCGCTGTCACGCGCGCAGTGAGCACTCAACTGGCCACGCTGAACACTCACTCGCGCTATCTGCATCCGGCGGTGGTGACACTCGCGGAGCGGTTGCTCGCCACGCTGCCAGACGCGTTCGACACGTGCCTGTTCACGACATCGGGCACCGAGGCCAATGACCTCGCGTGGCGGATGGCGACGGCATACACCGGGGGGACGGGTGCTGTGGTTGCCGAGCACGCCTACCACGGATCGTCGAAGTGGTTTGCAGACCTGAGTCCGAACGAGTGGCCTCGCGGGTACCGCCCAGCGCACGTCGCCACCTTTGCGGCGCCCCGGCCGGGACCGGAGGGGCTCAGCGGCGCAGTGGCAGCAGCGCGGATGGATGCGGCATCGGTCGCCCTCGCCGAGACGGGCGACCGGCTGGCGCTCGTCCTTGCCGACACGGCGTTCACCAGCGAGGGAGTATGGGACGTCCCCGACGAATTCCTAGGCGGGCTCATCGACGGCGCTCATCGCAACGGTGGGCTGTATCTCGCCGATGAGGTGCAGTGCGGTTATCACCGCACCGGGGAACACATGTGGCGCTTCGCGGCGGCAGGGGTCGTCCCCGATCTGGTGACTCTCGGCAAGCCAATGGGCGCAGGCTATCCCGTCGGGGCCGTGCTCACTCGCCGAGAGATAGCCGACGCCCTCGCGGGTGATTACGAGTACTTCTCGTCCTTTGCGGCGACGCCGGCGGCAGCAGTCGCCGGTCTCACCGTGCTCGATCACCTGCAGCACACCGGACTGCCGCAGCGAGTCGTCGATGTGGGCGACCATCTACGAGCCGAGCTGCGGGAGGCTGCATCGCGCTCAGAACGGCTCGGTGCCGTTCGAGGTCGTGGGCTCATCGTCGGTGTCGACCTACTTGCTCCGGAGGGCGCGGACCGAAGCGCTTACGCGCGTGGCGTCCTTGACGGTCTTGTTCGACGTGGCATCCTTGCCGGCCGCACGGGCCCTGGGGGCGACGTGCTCAAGATTCGTCCCCCTCTGGTCTGGCGGCGTGATCACGCAGACCTTTTCGTCCAGTCCTTGGTGGAGGTCCTCCGCGGCTAGCTCGCGGGCGTCGTCCGGCGAGGACTGCGACCGTGCCGAAGCCCGCCGTGAGTTATGTGACAGTACAAGTGACATCTTGTGCAAAGGTCGTTCGGCACATAAGATTTCGGAGACAAGACTTCGATACCGAGGATCGACTGGAGGTTCGAATGCTGCTAGAGGTCGATGGACTGAACGTGGCATTCGATACGCCGGACGGTCCGGTGCAAGCCATCCAGGACGTCTCATTTCAGCTGGACGCCGGGCAGACACTCGGCATCGTCGGAGAGTCCGGCTCGGGGAAGAGCGTGAGCACCCAGGCGCTGGTGGGGTTGTTGCGCGGCGCCACCATCACCGGTCGGTCGTCATTCAATGGGGACGACCTCTTGACCATGTCTACGGCGAAGTTACGAGCCGTTCGAGGCGCCGAGATCGCCATGGTCTTTCAGGACCCCCTGTCCAGTCTGCATCCCCTGTACCGCGTCGGATGGCAGATCGTGGAGCAAATCCGTGTTCACGAGAAGCTGTCGAAACGCGCCGCTCGAAAGCGTGCCGTGGAGTTGCTGCGCTTGGTCGGCATCCCGCAACCGGACCGACGCATCGATGACTACCCCCATCAGTTCTCCGGGGGCATGCGACAACGAGCGATGATCGCGATGGCCATGTCTCTGAGACCCCAGCTGCTGATCGCAGACGAGCCCACCACCGCGCTCGACGTCACCGTCCAGGCGCAGGTTCTCGAGGTGATGCGGCGGCTTCAAGAAGAGTTCGGAACGGCGCTCATCGTGATCACCCACGACCTCGGAGTCATTGCCGACATCGCTGACAACGTGTGCGTCATGTACGGGGGCCGCGTGATCGAGACGGCACCGTTGCGCGACATCTTCTACGCGCAGCACCATCCCTACACAGCGGGTCTGCTGCGATCCATCCCATCGGCTGACACCGCTGGACGACGACTGAACTCGATCAGCGGGAGGCCGCCCAGCCTGGTCGCTCCGCCGAGCGGATGCGCATTCCACCCCCGCTGTCCCCACGCCATGGACGTCTGCCGGTTGGAACGCCCGGCCCTGCAAAGGGTCATGCACAGCAACGAGCACCGTTCGGCATGCTGGCTTCCCAGCGCCTCCACGCGGATGACGGACTCTCTCGAGACATTGGCCCTTGGCAAGCCAGGAGCCGTCGACTCGTGAGCGAAACGACGAGAGGCACGCATCCGAACGACTCCCCCAGCGCCCCGGCGACGGACCCTGGCCAAGGAAGGCGACAGGGACGTGAGGTGATGCTGGAGTTGGACAACGTCGTCAAGAGTTTCCCGGTGCAGTCTGGCTCCCTGTTTTCGCGCCGTCGGGACCAGCTGCACGCCGTCAACGAAGTCAGCCTCCAGCTGCACCGCGGCGAGACTCTGGGCCTCGTCGGCGAAACGGGCTGCGGCAAATCAACACTCGCCCGCTGTGCCATGCGGTCGTACGACATCGACTCGGGAACCATCGTCCTTCAGGGTCGTGACATCAGCACGCTCAGCAAGCGTGAGATGCGTCCGCTGCGTCGACGGATTCAGATGATCTTCCAAGATCCTTACGGCTCACTGAACCCGCGGCGTCGGGTCGGGTCGATCATCGGCGACCCCCTGCGAATCCACTCGGTCGGAGACCGCACAACCCAGAAGCGCACCGTTCAGGAGACGATGGAGCTGGTCGGTCTCAACCCTGAGCACTACAACCGATTTCCAGCGGAGTTCTCCGGTGGCCAGCGGCAGCGTATCGGGATTGCCCGGGCCCTGATTGTTCGTCCCGATGTCATCATCTGCGACGAACCGGTGTCTGCACTGGACGTATCGATTCAGGCTCAGATACTGAACTTGCTCACCGACCTGCAGCGCGAACTCGACTTGACCTATCTCTTCATCGGCCATGACCTGTCGGTCGTTCGGCACATCAGCGACCGGGTGGCCGTGATGTACCTCGGCAAGATCGTCGAGATCGGCGAGACCCAGGACCTGTTCGAAGCGCCGCGCCATCCGTACACCGCAGCACTGTTATCTGCTGTGCGAGAGCCGGATCCCGACACGGTGCACAACCGACCCCGTGTCATCCTGCAGGGCGATCCTCCCTCGCCGATCGCCCTTCCATCCGGCTGCTCCTTCCACCCGCGCTGCCCCAAGGTGCGCGGCACGTGTTCAGAGATCACTCCCACACTCGAGCCGCGACTCGACGACTCCAGCAGCCACCTCGCGGCCTGCCACTTCCCGGTGGAGCGCGGCGAGCAGCTGCAGTCAGTCGATCTCGTGCAGCCTGCGTTCGGTCAGTCCCCGGCTGCGAGCGCCACATCGGAGTCGGGCACCTCGTGACAGGAAAACGGTTGTCATCCCATACGAGAAGGGCGGGCATCCCGCTGTGACGGCGAGTATCGATGTGACGGCAGTCCCCGATCCGGCATTCACCCCGGACGTGCCGAGGAGCGAGGGGCGAAGTCCGCTGTCGCTTGCACTTGCTCGGCTGCGGCGTGACAGAGGTGCCATGGTCTCGCTCGGCGTCATCGTGTCGCTGATAGTCGTGGCAATCGCGGCCCCGATTTTCACGTTGGTGACTGGGCACGGTCCCAACGACATGTACTACACCCCTGATGCGCGGTCACCGCTAGGGCTACCCGTCGGCCCCAACTCGAGCTTTTGGCTCGGCACCGACCAAGCTGGTCGAGATGTCTTGGTACGCGTGGTCTACGGCGCACGCATCTCTCTCGCCATCGGTCTGGGCGCAACGGCGATGTCGATCGTCCTCGGCGTTACCCTCGGGCTGTTCGCAGGCTATTTTCGCGGCGTCATCGACATCATCATCTCGCGCATCATCGACACGGCGTTGGCGATTCCCTTCCTATTGTTCGGCGTCGCACTGGTTTCCGTAGTCGGGCAGATCAACATCTTTCAGATCATGGGTGTCATTGCGATGTTCGGTTGGGCCTCCGTAGCGCGCATCATTCGCGGGCAGGTGATTTCGCTGCGCGAGAAGGAGTTCGTCGAGGCGTCCAGATCCCTCGGGGCCGGCGACATGCGCATCATCTTCGTTGACGTGCTGCCCAACGTCATCGCGCCGGCCATCGTGTTCGCCACGCTTCTCATCCCCACCGCGGTGCTCACCGGGGCCGCTCTGTCGTTCCTGGGCATCGGCGTCCAACCGCCTACCGCCGACTGGGGCGGCATGATTAGCGACGCTTCCGCCAATCAGCTCTACCTGCACGCCTGGTGGTTCCTCCTCTTCCCGGGTCTTGCCCTACTCATCCTGACGATTTCGTTCAACATTCTTGGCGATGGCGTGCGAGACGCCTTCGATCCGCGTGGTGACCGTCTGGGCGTGCGGCGTAGCAGGCTTCGCAGACGCTCTCGCGGCGACGGCAGGACGCCTCCACCTCTGGCGGTTTCCAAGCCGTCGGCGAGCGGGGCCGGAACATGATCCGGTTCCTCACTCAACGTGGCTTTCAGGGCATCGTGGTTCTCCTGCTGGTCACGTTCGTGACGTACGCGTTGTTCTTCGCCGGCAACCCACGAAACGTGGCCCAGCGGCTTGCCGGTCGTCAGGCCACTCCCGAGACCGTGGACCGCGTTTACGAGAACCTCGGACTGGATCAGCCACTGCCTACGCAGTACTGGAACTTCATCGGCAGGCTGCTGCACGGAGACCTTGGTACGGACTACTACTACGGCATCCCGGTGACGACCGTGCTGAAACAGGGTGCCCCCGTTACGCTCTCGCTCGTCGTCGGCGCAGCGTTACTCTGGCTCACCCTTGGCGTGGCAAGTGGTGTCTATTCGGCGGTGCATCCGCGCTCGATGGCGGACCGCATCGTCACCGGCGTTGCATTGGTCTTCTTCTCGATCCCGGTCTTCGTACTCGGCTTTGGCCTGATCTATGCGCTGTTCTACCTCTCATCCGAAGCCGGGTGGGACTGGTTGCCGGCTGGGGACTACGTGTCGTTGACCGCGGACCCACTCGAGTGGGTCAGGCACATGATTCTCCCTTGGTTGACGCTGGCTCTGGTCTCGGCTGCGGCCTACACGCGGCTGACCCGTTCAGCGATGCTCGACGTCTTGGGGGAGGACTACGTGCGAACTGCCCGAGCAAAGGGTGTGGGTGAGATGCGGGTGATCGTTCGGCATGCCTTGCGCAGCGCGCTGACGCCCGTGCTCACACAGTTCGGCGTGGACGTCGGGGTTGCGCTCGGCGGGGCGATACTGGTCGAGTCCGTCTTCGGCCTACCGGGGCTAGGGCGCGAAGCCGTCGTCGCCATCACCAACCAAGATCTTCCGGTGATCATCGGGATCGTGATCATCGCGGCTGTTGCCGTCGTCCTGATGAACATCATCGTGGACGTCCTCTATGCCCTCATCGATCCGCGCGTGCGACTTCGCTGACAAGGACCCCACCCGGCCCATCTCCCAACTCTGGCCTGGGGGCGCGGCGGGAGCACGACGTCGGGAATCCCAGGCTCGCGAAGATGTAACAGAACAAGAACAGTCTTGTGCTCCACGCTCTCCCGTCATACAGTTTGGCAACTTCGTCGCTCGTCAGCGAGCCCATTTAGTAGGAGCCACATGATCGTGAAACGAGTACTGGCCCACAGAATCGTCGCGGCATGCGCGGCAATCGCGCTCACAGCCGCGTGCACATCGTCTACTGGCGACGGCGGCAATGAGTCAGCCGGACAGTTTCCGGTGAACACCAACGATGAGGGCACTCCCACGCGTGGAGGGACGCTCCACATGTTGGGTACCGCCGACGTTGACTTCATGGATCCCAACATCTCCTACAACTACATCGGCTACCTCAGCCAGCGCATGTGGAGTCGCCAGTTGCTGGCGTATCCGGCTGTCGTGGGCAAGACCACCACACCAGCTCCCGATGTGGTCACGGAGTTACCGACGATGGCCAACGGCGGAATCACCGACGGTGGGAGCACGGTGCGGCTGACGATCAAGCCGGGTGTTCGATGGGACACCACGCCGGCTCGCCAGGTGACTGCCGCCGACGCTGTCCGAGCAGTCAAACGCGCGTGCAACCCGGCTCGCCCGTTCGGCGGGATGCCGAACTTCGAATCTTTGATCGTCGGCCTGAGCGCGTACTGCGAGGGCTTCGCGAAGGTCGACGCGAACTCCGCTTCGGCGATGGCCCAGTATCAGAATTCCAACGACATTGCCGGTGCCAGTGTCGACCCCGCCGATCCGCAGACGCTCGTGTTCAAGCTGACCAGTCCGACTTCGTACTTCGTCGACATGCTCGCGATGCCCGTGTTCTCCCCCGTGCCCGCTGAGTACGACCAGTACATCCCGGCAAGCGCCGAGCTCGCTCAACACACGATCGCCAACGGTCCGTACCGCATCACCAAGTACACCCCGACCAGAGAGATCGTCTACGGCCGAAACCCTGCCTGGGACGCAGCGACCGACGACATCCGAAACGCGTACGTCGACGCGATCGAGGTCAACCAGACGGGCAATGCCCAAACCATCCAGACCCAGCTCCAGGCGAACAATGGCGCCGCGGACATGGCGTGGAACACCGCGCCACCCAACAGCGTCGTTCCCGGTCTCATCGCGTCGAAGGACAAGAACCTGAACCTGACGCCGAACCTCTGGTCGAGCCCCTATCTCGTCTTCAACACGGTGTCACCAAACAACGGCGGGGCGCTGAGCTCGGCCGCGGTACGTCAAGCGATCACCCGAGGGATCGATCGGGACAAGCTGATAGTCGATCTTTCGGGACCGCAGGTCTCTCCTCCGCTGACACACGTGCTGCCCGCTGGCCTCTCCGGCACGGAAAGCAACACCAGCCCAAATCCCCATCCGTTCGACGAGGGCAAGGCGAAGGCGGATCTGACCGACGCCGGTCATGAATCGATGACGTTCAAGGTCCTCTACCCGTCCGACTCCTCCGACGCGAAGTCGGTCTTCCTGACGCTGCAGCAGCAATTGAGCAAGATTGGCGTAACCGTCGAGGGCATCACCGCCAACTCCGCCGACTTCTACACGAAGTACGTGACGGTGCCGTCGGTCGCACGGGCAGGCACGTGGGACGTGGCGATCGCCCAGTGGGGCCCGGACTGGTACGGCGATGCCGCGAGGTCGTACTTCGGACCGTTGTTCTACGGGAACGACGGAAACCCCGGATCCGCGTATCCCCCCAACGGCAGCAACTACGGTTTCTACAACAACTCAGAGGTCAACAAACTCATCGAAAAGGCGTCGTCTGAACCAGATTCAGCGACCGCGAGCAAGTTGTGGGCCGAGGCCGACGCCGTCGTGACGAACGACGCGGCGATCTACCCGATCACCTCGCCGATGGTCCCGACATACCATTCCTCGCGTGTGCACAACACGATCGTGATCCCGAACTACTCACAGATCGACCCGACGAATGTCTGGTTGTCCGAGAGGTGACATCGACATGCTCCCGGGCCAACTCGGCCCGGGAGCTGGCATCCAGTTGGCCGTCGTCACGCTGCCGGTTGGCACGAACCCTGGCTCGCTGACTGGGTCGCTCAGAACACGCGCGTCGGCACCAGCACCAGCCGCCAACCGTCGGGATCCTCGAAGGTCAACGCGCCCACGCCTGCCCAGTACGGGTTCTCGGCTTCGACGGGCTCGTGGCCTGCCGTCGCGAGACGCTCGACCACGTCGTACATTTGCGCGTCGTTGTGGAAGTAGAGGACCAGCAGGTTGTCCGTCGTAGGGGCCGGGCACGGGCTGCCGTCGACATGCGAGGTGAACTCGAGGTGATAGTCGGTGCCGGGCAGGCCGATCATGACGCCGTTGTAGCCGGCGTGGTCCTCGAATCGGTAGAGCACGGGTAGGCCAAGGTCGGTCGCGTAGAACTTCTCGATGTCGGCGAGCTGATCGGTGGGGCGGGCTACCCGGACCTGTGCGAGGGTCTGCGTGTTCATGCGAGCAGCCTGCAACCTCAACAATGCTTGAAGTCAATACTCGCCGGGCGATCTCGTTCAGCCTGTTCGGCGTACACCGCCTCGGCGGCCGCAAGCGCGGCAGACCGGTTGCGTTCAGCATCGGCACGCACCTTCACCTCGCTTGTTGACCGACCGGAGTATTTGGGACACATCCCCGTTTAGCCCTACGCTCGGATAAGTGGGGATGCATCCTCGAATAGGAGGGTCGGTCATGAGAGCAGTGCAGCACGTCGGCGGGATTTGACCGTCGCGGCGTGCCCGCGGCGACACGTGAACACCACGGCCACATCGTGACCCAAGCCGCCACACTGACCGATTCCTACGAGGCTGTCGAAAACGGTTCGGCCACAGGGAAAATGGTTGCGCTACCGAACACCTAGCCAACCAGCTGGCTGTTGGCGTCGAAACCCGAAGACATCAGCTGCCAAATGCGGAATCATCGATGAGGCACCGTCCGACGCTCGCCCGCCAACAGAAAAGACGCACTCCGATGCTCTGGAACCCAAGCGACACCGCCGTGGTCTTCATCGATCCGCAGAACGACGTCCTGAGCCCCACCGGGATCAACTGGGCGGCGACCGGCGCCAGCGTCACCGAGAACGACACGGTCGCGCACATGCTCGCCATCTTCGAAGCCGCGAAGGCGGCGTCGTTCGGGATGTTCATCTCTCCGCACTACTTCTATCCGACTGATCACGGGTGGCTGTTCAACGGCGCACTGGAATCCGACGAACTGCGCACCGGGACCTTCGACCGGCGGGGTCCGCTGAACCTGGACGGACTTCGGGGGTCGGGGGCCGATTGGCTTGAGGAGTTCAAGCCCTATATCAACGACCCGGGCACAGTAGTCGTCAGCCCGCACAAGGTATTCGGCCCGCAAACCAACGACCTGGTTCTGCAGTTACGGAAACGACGGATCAGCAGGATTCTCCTGGGCGGGATGCTGGCGAACATGTGCGTCGAGTCGCATCTGCGTGATCTCCTCGAACAGGGCTTCGAGGTTTACGTCATTCGTGACGCCGTCGCAGGCCCGCGTCACCCCGAGTGGGGTGACGGCTACCAGGCCGCTCTGGTCAACTACGCCTATCTCGCCCATGGCGTGGTCTGGACCGAAGATGTCGTCGAGGCAATGCACGCCGCGGTTTAGCCGACGGAAGGAGAAAGAAGTCCATTCGGGGTTCAGTTCCACCGCTGCCGACGTCCTTGCCGATGTTGACCTGACCGGGCAGCGCGCCATCATCACCGGCGCCACCTCCGGCATCGGGGTGGAGACTGCACGCGCGCTGGCCGCTGCCGGCGCAGCCGTCGTTCTCGGTGTCCGTCGGCTTGACGATGATCGTCTTCCTCGATCCCGGCCACAGCGGCGCCAATGACGCCTCGATCAATCGTCAGGTTCCCACTGGCCAGGGTGGCACCAAGGACTGCCAGACAAGTGGCACCACCACGGGCGGCGGTTTCCCCGAGCACACCTTCAATTGGGATGTGGTGCTTCAGATTCGGCAGGCTCTCGATCAGCTCGGGGTGCGGTCCGCGATGTCCCGCGGCAACGACGACGCTCAGTCCGGGCCCGCAGTACAGTTCGCGACCATGATGCGCGATCAACTGGTCGCCGCAGGCGTCACGCCGTCGACGTACATCGGATCGAATGGCCTGTACGGTCGCTCGGATCTGACCGGACCCAACCTGGCGCGGTATCCGTCCATCCTTGTTGAGACGGGAAACATGAAGTACGCCAACGGATCCGCTCAGATGGAGAGCGCGGGTGGGCGCGCTGCGTACGCCGCTGCCGCAGCGCGGGGCATCACCGCCTATCTGAGCCACGAGGCCGGGGTGGCGTAGTCCCTCTAGCGGACGGCCTGGTTTGTCAGACCCGTCTGGTTTGATGGTGTTATGTCTTCGCCGGCAACCTCTTTCGCTCCCGGGCCGAGCCCGACTGAGCGCATGGATGAGTTGTTGGAGAAGGTGGCGGAATTGACCGGGCAGCGCAACGCGATCGACGGTCAGATCGTGGACATCGTCGCCGAGATTGACCGCGACGGACTAGGGGGCATGACCGGCGCGCGGTCGATTCCGTCGCTGGTGGCCTGGATGACCGGGGCCTCACCGCGCAACGCCAAGACGATCGCCGCCATCGCCCATCGACTGCCGGAATTCCCCAAGTGTGCGGCGGGGATGCGGGAGGGCCGGTTGTCCCTCGATCAGGTCGGCGTCATCGCCGAGAAGGCAGCCGACGGCTCCGATGCGTTCTACGCGCAGATGGCCGCGGTCGCGACGGTCAGCCAGCTGTGCAAGGCGATCAAACTGGAACCGAAACCCGACCCCGAACCGCAACCGCAACCGCCGCCGCGGTCGATCAGCAAGACCGCCGATGAGCAGTCCACCACCTACACGATCACCCTGCCCCACGACGAGGCCGCCATCGTCGACGCCGCCCTCGACTCCCACCGCGACGCCCTGATCACCGCGTGGAAACACGACCACACCGACAGCCCCTCCGAACAGGCACCGCCGATGCCGAACACCAACGATGCGTTCATGAGCCTGGTCGTGGCCGGCTGGGACAGTGAAGTGGCCCGCCGTCCACACGCCCAGCACACCACCGTCGTGGTACACGTCGACCTCGAAAGCCGCATCGCCGCCCTGCATCTGGGTCCACTGCTCTCCGACGATGACCGGCGCTACCTGACCTGCGATGCGACGTGTGAAGTGTGGTTCGAACGCGACGGGCGGGTCATCGGTGCCGGACGGGCCACCCGCACCGTCGGGCGCCGGTTGCGCCGCGTTCTGGAGCACCGCGACCGTAGTTGCGTGGTGCCCGGCTGCGGCGCCACCCGAGGACTACACGCCCACCACATATGGCATTGGGAGGACGGCGGACCCACCGAACTCGACAACCTGGTTTTGGTCTGCGCGCATCACCACCGGGCTCACCATCGCGGTGTCATCACCATCTCCGGAACTGCCCACCACCTCGTCGTCACCGACGCCGACAACAGACCACTGCAGCCGGGATCGCTGGCCCGACCCCCGACCACACCCCCACCGAAGGTCAAACCGTGTTCCGGACCGACCGGGGAACGCGCCGACTGGTGGTGGTACCAACCCTTCCAACCACAACCACCACCCTCGACCAACTAAAGCTGCAGGCGAATCAACGGCTCACGACACTAGTGGTGGGCGTGGTCGCCAACGGCGCTCGGTCGATCCGATGCGCCGGTTGTCTTAGCTGCCGGACGCACCCGGCGCTCGACCACCCAGACGACGAGCCACACCGTGCAGGCGATCGTGATGATGAGGAAGCTCGGCGGCAGGTTGAACATCGCCGACAGACCAACGCCAAGCCATACCGACACCAGGCTGATCACGGTGGAGACCAGCATCGCCGCGGGCGGCTTCGGTGTCAGCATGATCGCGGTGGCCGCCGGGGTGACGACGAGCGCGAAGAGCAGCAGAGTGCCTACCGCCTGGACCGCCATCGTGACGGCAAGACCGAGAAGCGCCATGAAGATCATCGACAGCAGGCGCACCGGCAAACCCTTGGCCTCAGCGACTTCCACGTTGACCGAGGTGTACAGCAGTGGCCGGTAGATGAAGCCAATGCTGACCGCCAGCACCAGCAATAGCGCCGCGAACGTGATCAGCTGCTCGTGCGAAATTGCGAGCAGGTTCCCGAACAAGACGTTGGTCATGGTGCTCGAACTCTTGGTGGCCAGCGAGTTGAAGAACAGTCCAAAACCGGTCGCCAGCGCCAGGATGGTTCCCGTCGCGACTTCGCGGTCGGCTCGACGGGTACCGAGCACGCCGATGACGAGCGCTCCGCCGACACAGAACACCCCGAGCCCGAGGGCGACGGGCACTCCGAGTAGCACGGCGCCGGTGGCGCCGGGTAACCCGATGTGCGCCAACGCATGTGCGGCGAACGCGGTGTTGCGGACGATGACGAAGTAGCCAATCAGTCCGGCGGCCAGCGCGACGATGGTTCCGCCGATGAGCGCGTTGCCCATGAACGGCGACGTGAGGATCTGCCACCAATTGTGTTGATAGCCCATGGCTACGATCTGCGTCGTCATCCCGAGCTCCGCATGTAGAGCCCGCCCTGCGGTGTGCGGATCACCTGAATCTCCGTGCCGTACAGATGGCTGAGTAGTCCCTCGTCCACCACGTCGTCCAGGACGTCGAAGTGTGCGTGGCCGTCCAGCAGATAGATCGCACTGCTCAAGACACCGAGTAGCGGGTTCAGGTCGTGGGCGACGACCAGGATGGTCACGCCCAAATCCTCGTGCAGCCGATCGAGCAGCTGGACGATCTCGCGTTGATTGCGCAGATCCAGCGATGCCAACGGTTCGTCGAGGATGAGCATCTTCGGGCGCGCAACGAGGGCCTCGGCGATCGCGACGCGTTGACGCTGCCCACCGGACAGCTCCGAGAGCCGCCGCTTGGCGAACCCACTGGCGCCCACGGCGTCGAGGACCTCGGCCACCCTGCGCCGGTCGTCGCGGCTGGTGCGGCCGAACGCCCACCGGGTTCCGTTGAGGCCCAGCAGGATTGCGTCGCACACCCGGATGGCTTCACCCGAGGCCGCCGCATAGTTCTGCGGCACGTAGCCGATGGCGGCGTTGCTCTCACCTGGCGGCTTCCCGAGCACCCGGACGGTGCCAGAGGCCGCGGGCAGCAATCCGAGGATCACCTGCAGCAGGCTGGTCTTGCCAGATCCGTTCGAGCCAATGATCGCGACGATGCCGCCTGCGGGCACCTCAAAGGTCCCCTCGGACCAGATCAGCTTCCCGCCGCGCACCACGCTGACGTCGTCGAGCGCGAGCGCAGGTTCCGAATTGTCAGACTGTGACACCCAGTGCCTTTGCCAATGCGTTGAGTTGAGCGACCTGCCACGTCTCGAACGACGTCGTTCCCGGCGGCACGGTCTCGGTCACGTCGACCACGGGCACTCCGGCAGCCTCGGCGGCCGAACGGATCTGCTGCGGCACCGAGCCCTCGGTCTGCGTGTTGTAGATCAGCACGTTGACTTGGTGATCGGCGAGGGCGCGGCGGAAGGCGTCCAGATCGCCCGGCGACGGATCCGTCTCGTTGGCCGACGCGTTCTGGTAGCCGGGCGGCGTCTTGTCGACGAGCCCGACTGCCGCGGCCATGTAGTCGAAGACGGTTTCGGTGGCAGCGTAGGTCTTGCCCGACGCACCGGCCTTGATCGCGCTGATCGCCTTGTCGTAGGGCGCCTGGCTCGTCGTGAATGCCGTGCGCTGATCGGCGAAGTAGCTCTTGGCGTCGGGTGCCAGCTTGTCGAGTTCGGCGGTGATGGCGTCGGCGACGGCGTTGACCGCCGGCGGGCTGTACCAGAGGTGCGGGTTGGAGCCCGCGGCCGTCTTGGTGACGACGCCCGCGTCGACGACCGGTGCGTTCGGCGCCGAAGTCGCGGCAAACTTCGACGCCCACGGGTCGTAGTCCACGCCGTTGACGACGATCAGCTGGGCGTTCGCGAAGGTCGCAGCGTCGGCGGGCGACGGCTCGAAGTCGTGCGGGTCGACCGATGAACTGGCCAGAACCGTGGTCACCTTGGCGCACTCGCCGCCGAGTGCAGAGGCGATGTCGCCCCACTGGTCGACGCTGACGACGACGTTGACCGGTGTGGTCGGGCACGCTCCGCCCGACGCGGCGGCCGTGGTCGACGACGCGCCGGAGGTGGTTCCGCTGTCACTCGATGAGCATGCGACCAATCCAACGGGAACTGCAAGCGCGAACACGGCGGCGGCGAAAATGCGGCGGCGGGGCGAGGTCATACGATAACGATAACCGTTACCAACTTCTTGGCGCGAGCGGGGCCCGCCGGCGCCAGGCCGTCACGCCTGACCTCGCGAGATCTGCACCAGGGTCGTGCTCGCGCAACGGTCGACAGCCTTGGTGCAGAAATCGCGAGTGCGGGACGGCACTGGAATCGGAGCCCCTCCATCGGCTAGCGTGAGGTTGCATACAGTATCCGGAACAAGCCGAGAGGGCTGAAGACGTTGGCCACCCTGCTCCTGCACCATCCGATCTTCGCCAATCACCAGACCTCCGCAGGCCATCCCGAGCGGCCCGACCGCTATCGCGCGGTGGCGGCAGTGCTCGACCAGCCGCAGTTCGACCCACTCGTGCGCGAGATGGCCGAGATCGCCGATCTCGAGACGACGCGATACGTCCACTCCAACCGGTACGTCGACGACCTCGAAGCGGCCCGCCCGGATCAGGGCTACGTCTATCTCGACGGCGGCGACACCATGATGGAGCCCTCGACGTGGGAGGTCGTGCTGCGAGGCGTCGGTGCCACCGTCCAGGCCGTCGACAAGGTCCTCACCGGCGAGGTGCAGAACGCCTTCGTCGCGTGCCGGCCACCGGGCCACCATGCCGAAACCGAACGGGCGATGGGCTTCTGTCTCTTCAACAACATCAGCATCGGCGCACGTCACGCGCAGAAGAAGTACGGGCTGTCACGCGTCGCGATCGTCGACTTCGACGTCCATCACGGCAACGGCACGCAGGAGATCTTCTACTCCGATCCGAGCGTGCTCTACGCCTCGACCCACCAGATGCCCCTGTTTCCCGGCACCGGTGAAGCCGACGAAACGGGTGTCGGCAACATCTTCAACTCACCCCTGGCCGCCGGCGACGGCGGTGGCGAACTGCGCGAAGCATTCGACGAACGAATCCTGCCTGCGCTCAACGTGTTCAGGCCGGAGCTCATCATCGTGTCGGCGGGCTTCGATGCGCACGAACGTGACCCGCTCGGCTCGTTGAACATGACGGCGGACGACTTCGCCTGGGTGACGCGTGCACTGATGGACTCCGCGGAGACACACTGTGACGGCCGCCTCGTCGCCGTCCTCGAAGGCGGTTACGACCTGGAGGGCCTTTCCGATTCGGTCAGCGCCCACGTCAGCGAACTCATGAAGGGTTAAGTGTTAAGCCTCTTCTCAGCTGGGCGGCGGACACTGGAGTAGCTGGAAGGAGCGTGCGATGGTCGCAGCCTTGCTTGGAGTCGTTCTCCTGCTATTCGAACTGGTGCTGATTGCCCGCTTGGTTGTCGACTGGGTGGGCGTGCTATCGCCGTCGAGCGGTGGCAGTGCCCTCTACCAAGCGCGCCGCGTCGTCTACGCCATCACCGAGCCCGTGATCGGTCCGGTCCGGAAGGTACTGAAACCAGCGCGGTTCGGCTCGGTCTCGATCGATCTTGCGTTCACCGCCGTGTTCGTGGGGGTCATCATCCTGCGCAGCGTCGTGGTGCCGCTGATTCCGTTCTGAGCGCTGCGAGCTAGCGCGGGGCGGCGCCGCCCCGTTCGGCGGGCAGCGGTGGCGGTAGTGGTGTCGTCGACGTCGGTGTCGTCGAGGTCGACGTAGCGGTCGACGTGCTCGTCGTCGGCGATGTCGATGTCGTCGAAGTCGTTGGCGTGGTTGGTGTTTCCGGCCCGTGATAGTCCACCATCGGCTCCGTGCGAATCACCTCGGAACCTTGGCTGACGACCAGCGAGCTCGGGGACACCGTGTAGGTGATCCCGTCGTTCTCAGCGACGAACTTGCCGTCGCTGGAACGCGTGGCGGAGATGACCAGCTTGGCGCCGTCACGTACGCGCACGCCGCGATATTCGTACGTGCCACTCGGGCTCACACAGATCGCCACCCGCGAACTGTCGGTGCTGCCAAAGGCCGCCGCCGTATTCGGCGACGAGCACCGCGCCGTGGAGTCCACGTAGCCGTAGCTGTCGGTGGTGGGTTCGGCAGTCGCAGACGGCACCGTGACCGCAAGCAGAGCCAGGCACGCCGCCGCGGCAAGCGTCAGGCGGTGGGCAGGCGCGAGGTAGGAGTGCATCGGCTTCCACCAGATCACGTCTGCGGCGTTCGCGCTCGCACCCACGCCGAGGCACGGCGCATTCTTAGATCATTGCAATGCGAACGGGGACGCCTCGGCAACGGCCGGATTGGTGTCGGCGGCTGCTGACGGCGCAAATGCCGGCGCGGCAGCCAGCGCGATCAAGGGCGCGACCGCCATGGCCGCGGTGGCGGTGATGAAAGCCAGACGACGAATCATGCTGGACTCCTGACGGGTAGATCGTGGTTGTCAGGTTCAAGCCGGAAGACGGTCCGCAAATTCCTTAGACCATCGAACTTGTTTGGTGCCGTCGGTCACATTTGGTACGGCCGGATGATGCGTCCTACCTGGCCGGGCGGCGATGACGGCCGTTCGCGGAGCGAACCGCCTCGCAACTAGCGAGCGGGCACCAAGCGCCGAACCGCGCGAATCACGACCGCCGGGCGCGTCGGATGCCATACGTCGCGATCGGCAACGGACCAGGCATAGGTCGGACTGTCCTCGCGAATGCAGTCAAGGAGCGCTGGTTGGTCGAGTTCATTGGCCGACCATTCGTAAAGGTGTTGCAGCCGTGGGCCGATGAGACCGTAGTCCAGCATCTCACCGACGCTGCGTTCGGCGGCAATGTAGGCCGCAACCTCGTCTCCGAGCGGATACCGGTCGGGAAGGACCCGCGACAGCGATAGGAAGATCCCGGTCATCGCCAGGCGGGGATCGCCAAGAACGGGGCCGACCGGCGCGAGCCACCCGAGCGCCAGACGCGGCGCCGCGACCAAGGCATGCGCGTAGAGGACGCGCAGCAGCACGACATTGAGAAAGAAGCGTTCTGGACGGCTCTCGCCGCTCGCCAAGTCACGGTGGTCCAGGTAGGCCGAGACGATGCTCGCATTGTGCGCGCGGTACCACGTACGCGCGGTCGGATCGGCGACGAACGACATCCACAGCTCGACCGTTGGTGACGATGGCGTGCCTCGCAGTCCGCCACTCCGGGCGACCGCCTCGCAGCCGTCGCGCAGCAGTCGTTCGTTGACCGCGCGCCACCACGGGCTACCCGGCAATGCCGCATTCATCGGTGCCAGCACGCCGCGGCTGAGCTGCCAGCGCATGAACGACAAAGTCGCCCGGCGAAATCGCAAGTGCCGAGGTGCACTTCCGGTCGGTCCGTGATAGGCCCGGGCAGCCAGCTCGAGACGGGCTGCCGGGTCGTCACGAACGGCCTGGACCTGGCTGAGCGCCCACGCCGCGGCGGAAGATCGAGGACTCACGCTCCCCATTGTCGGGGAACATTGTCGGGGAACATCGTCGGGGAACATTGTCGGGGAACATTGTCGGGCAACCGCGTTGGAATGCTCACCGAGTTCAACCCCTTCAGGCGGACGCCTCGCCGATGCGCGCGGCGATGACGGCCGTGCTCTAGCAGGGGACTCGGAGCGGGCCAGCCGCACACCGAACGTGAAGCCACGGCGAAGATTCCGAGAAGAGTTCGCCGTGGCTTCACGTTGGGCGCACCCGGGGCGCTAGAGCCCGCGCGCCTCGTCGACGTAGACCTCTTTGATCACCTTGGGTCCGAACGGCCACGTGGTCTCGGCCTTGGCGTAGACGAGGTAGGCGACGGCACCAATCGCGATCCAGCCCAACGACAATCCGATCGACAGCCAGCTGGCGGACACGTAGATGTAGACCCAGCCGATCAGCGCGACGATCGTCGGCAGCGGGTACAGCCACTGCTTGTACGGCCGCGGCAGATCGGGCTGCCGACGGCGCAGCACGACGATCGCGGCGACCTGGGCCAACGACTGGATGATGACCAGCGTCGCGACCGCGGCATTGATGACGGTGGTCAGCGTGAACAGCGAGCCGATGATGGTGATCACGCCCATGGTGATCACGCCTGCGGTGGGCAGGTTCAGCTTCGGATGGAGGTTGCCGAACACCGGCAGGAACACCTTGTCGCGGGCGGCCTCGAACGGAACGCGTGACCCACCGAGCAGTCCGGCGAACACCGAGCCGATCGCTGCGATCACGATGAGCGCGGTAATCACTTGCGCCACGCCGCTTCCCCACGCCTGCTCGAGCACACTCGAGGCGACCGACGTCGCAGTCTTGAGCTCCTCCAACGGAATCGAGCCGAGCACGCCGACCTGCAGCAGGAAGTACAGGCTCATGATGCCAATGATCGAGATGATGATCGAGCGTGGCAGCGTCCGGCCAGGATCGCGCACTTCACCGCCGAGGTACGCGGTCGTGTTGTAGCCGAGGTAGTCGTAGATCGCGATGATCAGGCCCGCACCGAGACCGGCCCAGAACGATCCCCCGCCGAAGCTGAACGCACCGGGCGTGAAGGCGAACGCCTGCTCGGCGCTGAAGTGCGAGAACGCAGCGATGATCGTGCTGAACACCGCGATCAGCATGACGACGAACAGACCGGTCGTCAGCTTGCCGATCTGGCCGATCTTGCGGAACAGCGCGGCCATGATCAGCAGGGTGATGCCGACGCCGACGATCTTGCCGAGCGCGGTGTTTCCCGTCTCGCCCGTCAGTCCGGGGATCAGGTAGCCCAGGTACTGGACGAGCCCGATGATGCCGGTGGACATGATCAGCGGGATGAAGAGCACCGCACTCCAGACGAACAGGAACGGCATCAGGCGGCCAGTCCGGTACTGGAACGCTTCGCGCAGGTAGATGTAGGTCCCGCCGGCTCCCGGCATGGCGGCGCCGAGCTCGGCCCAGATCAGGCCGTCGGCAAGCGCGACGATGGCGCCGATGACCCAGCCGAACATCGCCTCGGGACCGCCGATCGTGGCGACCATGGCGGGAATGGTGACGAACGGTCCGATGCCGCACATCTGCGTCATGTTGATCGCCGTGGCCTGCAGTGGCCCGATCTTGCGCTCGAGTGCCGGTTGCGCGGACACCGCGGCTCCAGACTTCCCTGAGCTGACGGATGAGGGACTCACGATGCGCCTCCGTTCGTTCGTGTTTACTTCGTTAGGAAAGTTTCTTAACATATTATCGGCGTGTGTGGAAGAGTTTGCTTTGTAAACTCCCTGCGACTGAAACGGAGACGGAGACGGTGGTGAGCCAAACAGCGCCGCAGGCGGGCACCCCGGCAAGCATGCGCGCGCTGAATCAGCGGCTGGTGCTCGACCGGCTCCGAAGGCACGGCGAGGCGACCCGCCCGCAGATCGCCGGTGACACCGGCCTGTCGAAACCGACAGTGGGACAAGCACTGTTGGACCTGGAGCAACACGGTTTGGTCCGTGCGATCGGCCGCAACGCCGTCGGCCCCGGCCGCGCAGCGATGATCTACCGGATGGCTCCCGACGCGGGTCACATCGTCGGGGTCGACGTCGGACGGAAGATGATTCGTGCCGCGGTGGCCGATCTGGAGGGCACCGTGGTCGCCCGGCTCGAAAGGCCAAACCGATGCCGCTCGGGGGCGATGCTGCTGCGCACCGTGCAGGAGACCATTCAGCGCGTGATCGCCGACGCAGGCCAGGCGCCTGAGGACATCGTGGTCACCGTCCTCGGGACGCCTGGCATCCCCGACCCCGCGACCGGCACCATGCACCGCGCACCGAACCTGCCTGGCTGGGAGCGGCGCGGGCTGATGCAGGAACTGATCTCCACCCTCGGGGCAGACGGCTCGAAGGTGCTGGTCGAGAACGACGCCAACCTGTCCGTCGTCGGTGAGCATGCGCTCGGCGCAGCCCAGGGTGTCGACGTCGTCGCTTGCCTGACCGTCGGCACGGGCATAGGCATGGGAATCCTGATCAACGGGCAGCTCTTTCGTGGCGCTCACGGCGCAGCGGGCGAGATCGCGGACCTGCCGTTCGGCCGGGTTCCGGCCGGTGTGACGACGCGCAGGCCGGGGCCGATCGAGGTTGCGGCAGCCGCCCAGGCGGTGGTGTCGGCGGCCCACGAGCGCGGTCTGAGCCAGATGCCCACTGCGAAGGCCGTTTTCGACTTGGCCCGCGACGGCGACGAGACTGCGATGGCCGTCGTCGCGGAGGAAGCGCTGAAGCTCGCTCACGTCGTCGCCGTCGTCACCGCCGTGCTGGATCCCGGGCTGGTCGTGCTCGCGGGCGGCATCGGCCGCAACGCGGATCTGCTCGCCGAGCCGATGCGACAGGAGCTGGCCGCGATGATTCCGATCGTCCCCGACATCGTCGGAGGACATCTCGGCGAGGACGCCGTGCTCGTCGGTGCCATCGCCGCGGCGAAGGACACGGCGTGGGATCTGGTCGTCGACCGGCGCGTGCTGCGCCGGTCCGCGGGTGAGGCGTAATCGATGGAAATCGTGATCAGGCAGGACGAACAGGCATGCGGCAACACCGTTGCCGACGTCTTCGACCATGCGGTCCGGTCGGGTGTCACCACCATCGGCCTCGCGACGGGCTCGTCACCCCTTTCGGTCTATCGGGAGCTGATCCGCAGGCACCGCGACGAGGGCCTCACATTCGCCGCAGTGCGGGCGTTCCTGCTCGACGAGTACGTCGGCCTTCCGCCGAGTCACCCACAGTCCTATGCGCACGTCATCCGCGCGGAGTTCACCGACCACGTCGACATCGACTCCACCCGGGTGCATGGACCCAACGGTGTCGCCGATGACATCTTCACTGCTGCAGAGGATTACGACGCCTCGATCATCGCAGCGGGTCCCATCGACGTTCAGCTGTTGGGTATCGGCGCCAACGGGCACATCGGGTTCAACGAGCCAGGGTCATCACTTGGATCTCGCACGCGGGTCAAGACGCTGACCGAGCAAACCCGCCAAGACAACGCCCGGTTCTTCTCCAGCATCGACGACGTTCCCCGACACGTCATCACCCAGGGGCTTGGCACCATCAGCTCGGCCAGGCATCTGGTGCTCATCGCGACGGGCGGCCACAAGGCGGAGGCCGTCGCCGCCGCCGTCGAAGGGCCCGTCACCGCGAGCTGCCCGGCGTCGGTACTTCAGCTGCACCCGCATGTCACGGTCGTCGTCGACGACGCGGCGGCAGGCCAGCTCGGGAACGCCGACTTCTATCGCTACGCGCTGAAACACAAACCGGTACAGGACAAATACTAGTCAGCGACGCCAGAAGTCGTACTCGTCGCGGCCCGGCCGAAAGCCTGCCGCCTCCACGATGTCGACTGCCAGGCCGAACTGTGCGCCGACCCGCAGGGGCACGTGGGCATCGCTGCCGAACGACACCGCATCGCCGCCCTCCTCGTACCACCACCGCATCTGCGCGACCGAGGCCAGTGGGCTGGTGGTGTTGAGCTCGAGTGCCCGACCGGATGCGGCCAGCGCCCGAAACACGGTGCGGTACTCCTCCTCGAAGTCCGCCTCTGGGTACTCCCCCTCGCGGTGCTTCGGCCAATAACGTCGGGGAAAGTCGCAGTGCGCCAGCACCGCAAAGGCGTCGGAGCCCTCGATGAGGCGCACCATCTCGCCGAAGTAGTCACGCACGACGTCGCCGCCGGGGCGGGTCCCGTAGACCCAGTCGACGAAGACCAGCCTGCCGTCGTGCACGATCGAGTGCAGTGACCCGAGCACGCGGTCGAA
Organism: Mycolicibacterium sp. P9-64; assembly: GCF_008329605.1. GTDB lineage: Bacteria > Actinomycetota > Actinomycetes > Mycobacteriales > Mycobacteriaceae > Mycobacterium. The sequence continues at coordinate 92,130 of NZ_NPKO01000002.1, read as the reverse complement.
CTGCCCGTGCCGCAGGACGGCGGCCACGCTGCCTGCGAAGTGGTGCGGCTCGCCTGCCTCGATACCCGTAAGGATGCGAAGGTCGCCGAACTTGTCGCGGCAGCGCTCGATGCTGGCCAGGTATCCGTCGACGTCCAGCGGCACCACGCGGTCGCGCGACGCGATCGCCGGTTCGCCGGATGGCGGGTTGTCGGCGGCACCCCACCCGGTGAAGTCGACGTGCTCGGTGAACGCGATGGCGGGCAGGCCGACCTCGACGGCACGGCGGCAGGCGCCCTCCATCGAGGAGTTCACCCCCGTGTCCCAAGAGAATTCGGAATGCACGTGGTTGTCGGAAGGAAGCATCAGTCCGTCGCCTTGGGCCGGTCGCAGTTCGCCCATGTGTAGGGCTGTTCGGCCGAGGTCGTGTTGCCCAGCAGGAACGTCCGGTCGGTGCGGTTCGAGCGCGCGATCGCACCGAACCACGTCGCCAGGGTGCTGAAGCGGTTGCGCACACCGGTGAGGAAAGCGATGTGCACGAACCCCCAGCCCACCCATCCAATGAACCCGGTGAGCCTGATCGGGCCCGCCTGCAACAACGCATGCCCGCGGCTGATGTAGGCCGCCGAGCCGAGATCGCGGTAGCGGAACGGCTTGCGGGGTGTGCCCGCGAGGTCGTGGCGGATGCACGCGGCGGCGTGCAGCCCGCCCTGCATCGCGTTCTCGGCCACGCCTGGCAGATTGTCGCGGCCCACTAGGTCACCGATGACGAAGACCTCGGGATGGCCCGGCACCGTCAGGTCGGCGTCCACCGAGATCCGCCCAGCGTGATCGGAAGTCGCCCCGAGCACCTCGGCGACGTGTCGCGCGAACGGCACGGCCTCGACACCCGCGGTCCACAGCACGGTCTTCGCGGCGTACGTCTCGTCGGGGCCGCCCGCCTTCGGCGAAACGGTCACCCCGTCGCGGCGGACGTCGGTGACGTGCACGCCCAGGTGCAGCTCGACGCCGAGCTTCTCGAGGACCTTGGCCGCCTTGCCACCCAGGTCCGGGGCGAATGTCTTGACCAGGCGATCGCCGCCGTCGAAGAGCAGCACCCTGGCTTCCTCCGGTGAGATGCTGTGGAACTCGTTGGCAAGGGTTCGGGTGGCCATCTCCCGGATCTGCCCGGCCAGCTCCACTCCGGTGGGGCCGCCGCCGGAGACGACGAAGGTCAGCCAGCTCTCGCGCTCCGGTCCGGCGGGGAGCGTCTCGGCAATCTCGAAGGCACCGAACAACCGTCGCCTGATCGACAGCGCATCGTCGAGGGTCTTCATGCCCGGCGCCCACTGGGCGTACTCGTCGTGCCCGAAGTACGACTGCTGCATTCCGGCGGCCAACACCAGCACGTCGTAGTCGACGGCGAACGTGGTCGCGTCGGGGCGACGGGCGGTGACCCGGCGTGCGTCGGCGTCCAGCTCGATCGCGTCGCCGAGCAGGGTGGTGACATTGCGATGGTGCGCGAGCTCCTCGCGCAACGAGCGGCTGATCTGTCCGACGCTGAGCGTCCCGGTCGCGCACTGGTACAACAGCGGTTGGAAGACATGGCACGCCGCGCGGTCGAGCAGCGTGACGTCGACGTCCGCACCACCCAGGCGACGAGCACAGAAGAGGCCGCCGAACCCGCCTCCGATGACAAGCACCCGCGTACGACCGTTGCTCACGCATCGAGGCTAGTCGCACGAAATAGTGAGTACCCGGACCTGGTTCCTGGTTACGACCACCACAACCGCGCAACGAACACCGAAGGACGACATGGAGACCTGGGACGCAATCCGAGCCCGACGCAACGTGCGGAGCTACCTGCCCGACCCCGTCACCGACGGCGACCTGGACCGCATCGCCGAGGCTGGTTGGCGGGCGCCGTCCGCGTCGAACCGCCAGCACTGGGACTTCGTCGTCGTCACCGACCCCGATCAGCTGCAGGAGCTCTCCACGGTGTGGCGGGGCGCGAGCCACATCGCATCGGCCCCTGCCGCGATCGCGCTGATCGTCCCCGAACCGCCCGACGAACGAACCAAGCTGATCGACCAGTACGACCTGGGGCAGGCGACCCTGGCGATGACGATCGCCGCGACCGACCGCGGCCTCGGCACCGGCCATTCGTCGGTGGGTGAGCAGGAGCAGGCACGCGCCATCCTCGGAGTGCCCGACGGCTACCTCGTGTCCTACCTGCTCGGCATCGGCTATCCCGCTGACCGTCCGCTCAAGCCCATCTCGAAGCCTGATCGGCGGCCCTTCGCCGAAGTCGTCCACCGCGGTCGATGGTGAGCGCGGCGCGGTTGAAAGTCCTTGTCCCAGAAGGTCTCGGCCTCGACTTCTCGGACGCCCCCTCAACCATCGAGACGGTCGGCTACGACCCGGGCGAGCCGTGGCCGTCAGAGCACCTCGACGCCACCGTGGTCGTGGTCGGCTACGACAATGCGCCCGCCGTCGGAGCCAGGTTCAAGGATCTGACCTCCTTGCGTCTGGTCCAGACCCTCAACGCCGGCTACGAGCAGTGGGAACCGCTGCTGCCCGCCGGTGTGATGCTGTCCAACGGGCGAGGCGCGCATGGCGGCTCGTCGGCCGAATGGGTGGTGGCAGCACTCCTGACCATCTACCGGGACCTCGCACGCTTCAACCAACAGCAGTCAGACGGCGTCTGGCGGGGCCGGAACACCGAGACTCTGATCGGCAAGCGCGTCGTGGTCCTCGGCGCCGGCGACTTGGCGACCAACCTCGCATCCCGGCTCGCCCCGTTCGAGACCGACGTCGTGCTGGTCGGTCGACGGGCCAGGCCCGGGGTGCATGCGCTGGCCGACGTCGACGAACTCCTGCCGAACGCAGACGTGGTGGTTGCCGTGCTGCCCGACAGCCCGGCGACGCGTGACGTCGTCAACGCCGACTTCCTGGCCAAGCTGCCCGACGGCGCAGTCGTGGTCAACGCAGGTCGGGGCGGTTCGGTCGACACCGACGCGCTGCTGGCGGAGCTGACCTCCGGACGGCTGCGAGCCGCGCTCGACGTCACCAACCCGGAGCCGTTGCCGGAAGGCCATCCGCTGTGGTCGGCGCCCGGTCTCCTGCTCACCCCGCACGTCGCGGGGAGCGTCCATGGCGGATGGCAACGGGCGTGGACCATCGCGCTGCGGCAGATCGAGGTGTTCGCTGGAGGCGGCACGCCATCGAATCTGGTCGCGGGTCCACCGAGCGCCGAGTAACCCGCTGCGATGAAGAACGTTGGCGCTGAACGCCCTGGTGCGCGATGATGCCGCCCATGCGCAGATCAACTCTTCGAATGTCCATGCTGGCTGTCGCCCTGGGCCTGGTCACCGCGACCGCCTGCGCCCCGGCCGACGACAAGTCGGCTCCCACGTCGACCGCTCCGGCATCGGCGGCGACGTGCACCAAGGACTCCCTGACGACGCTGGCCAAGGGCTCCATCACCTTCGGCACCGACCAGCCTGCCTACTCGCCGTGGTTCGTCGACGACGACCCCGCCAACGGCAAGGGTTTCGAATCCGCAGTCGCGTACGCCGTGGCCGGGAAGCTCGGCTACGGCAAGGAGGACGTCAAATGGGTGCGCGTGCCGTTCAACGCGGCCATCGCGCCGGGCCCAAAGACGTTCGACGCCAACCTCAATGAGTTCTCGATCACCGACGAACGCAAGCAGGCCGTCGACTTCTCCACGCCCTACTTCAACGTCACCCAGGCAGTCGTCTCGGTGAAGTCGTCACCGGCGGCCCAGGTGAAGGACCTCGCGGGACTCAAGGGCCTCAAGCTGGGCGCCCAGGTCGGCTCGACGAGCTACACCGCCGCAGAAGCCATCGAGCCCGGCGTCGCGGTGTTCAACAACAACGACGACGCCAAGGCCGCGCTGACGAACGGCCAGATCGACGCGCTCGTACTGGATCTCCCGACGGCGTTCGCGGTGCAGGCCGAGCTGACCGACGGCCTCATCGTCGGCCAGTTGCCCGCAGGCAACGAGAAGGCCGAACAGTTCGGCATCGTGCTGGACAAGGGCAGCCCACTCACCGCGTGCGTGTCCAAGGCCGTCGACGATCTCGGCAATGACGGTGAACTGTTCAAACTGCAGAAGGTCTGGCTGACCGGCGCCGGTAACGCGCCCGTCCTTTCGTGACCGCAGGCCCGATCGACAGGGTCGCCTACCGGCGGTCTCGGTCCAGGCGGTCGACGCTGACCGCGATGGTGTCGACCATCGTGTTCGCCGCGGTGTTGCTGGTCGTCGTGACGTCGTCGCCGGGGTGGTCACGGGTCCACGACTCGTTCTTCAACTTGCGGATCGGCTGGGAGAGCCTGCCCGCACTGTTGGACGGCTTGTGGCTGAACGTCCGGGTGCTCGTCGTCTGCGAGGTGCTGGTCCTGATCTTCGGGCTCGGCATCGCCGCGGTGCGCACGCTGCGCGGCCCGGTGTGGTTTCCGGTGCGGGCCTTGGCAATCGGATACGTCGATCTCTTTCGCGGGTTGCCCCTGCTGATCTGCCTTTACCTCGTCGGGTTCGGTCTGCCGGGCCTGCGACTGCAGGGCATTCCGACGAACCCGGTGCTGCTCGGTGGCCTTTCACTGGTGTTGATCTACACCGCCTATGTCGCCGAGGTCTTCCGGGCGGGCATCGAATCGGTGCATCCGTCGCAGCTGGCCGCAGCCAAGTCGATCGGGCTGAACTATCGGCGCACGATGCGACTGGTGGTGCTGCCCCAGGCCACGCGCCGGGTGACGCCCGCGCTGCTCAACGACTTCGTCGCGCTGCAGAAGGACTGCGGTCTCATCTCCGTGCTCGGTGCGGTCGACGCAGTGCGGGCGGCGCAGATTCAGTCGGCCACGACCTACAACTTCACGCCGTACGTCGTGGCAGGACTGTTGTTCATCGCGCTCGCGGTGCCGTCGGCGCGCCTCGCCGATTGGGCGGCAGGGCGTTTGGCGACAAGGCAGGGCGCGGTATGACCTCGGAGGGCAGGAGCGAAGCGACCGGGGAAATGACTTCGGAGGGCAGGAGCGAAGCGACCGGGGAAACGGCTTCGGAGGGCAGGAGCGAAGCGACCGGGGAATCGGCTTCGGAGGGCAGGAGCGAAGCGACCGGGGAAATGACTTCGGAGGGCAGGAGCGAAGCGACCGGGGAATCGGTATCCGTGTTGTCGGTCAGAGGTCTGGTCAAGGCCTACCACGACCGTCCCGTGCTCGACGGCATCGACCTCGACGTCGACGAACACCAGGTCGTCGTGTTGATCGGGGCCTCCGGGTCGGGAAAGTCGACGCTGCTGCGGTGCATCGACCTGCTCGAGGACATCGACGACGGGCAGATCCTGCTCGACGGCCGCGACATCAGCGACCCGCGCATCGACGCCGACGTCGCTCGCCAGGCGATGGGCATGGTGTTCCAGTCGTTCAACCTGTTTCCCCACATGACCGCACTGACCAACGTCGCGCTGGCGCCGCGGGTGGTGCACGGATCGTCGCGCAAGGACGCCAAGGACCGCGGCCGCGAGTTACTCGCCCGTGTCGGGCTTGCCGACAAGGCCGACGCCTACCCGGACAAGCTCTCCGGCGGGCAGCAGCAGCGGGTGGCCATCGCCCGCGCGCTGGCCTACGAACCTCGGCTTCTGCTTCTCGACGAGATCACCAGCGCGCTGGATCCGGAGCTCGTCGGCGAGGTGCTTGCCCTCGTCGGGGAGTTGGCGGTGGCCGGGCGCACCATCGTGATGGCCACCCACGAAATGGCGTTCGCCCGCGAGGTAGCCGATACGGTGTGCTTCCTGCACGATGGCCGGATCGTCGAATCCGGTTCGGCCAGTCAGGTTTTGACCGAACCGCTGCACGACCGGACGCGTCAGTTCCTGCAGCGGTTCACCGACCGGCAGAGTTAGAACGGGCTGCTGTTCGCTTGCCACTTGGCCGATTCCGGCCGCGGGCCGAAGCGCCGGATGTAGTCCTCGTGCATCTGCGCGTTCTTCTGGCGCTTGAGCACGTCGACCAGGTTGGGATCCAGATCGTGCTGGACGAGGCGGTAACGCCGCCACACCTTGTTCAGCGCCAGGGCCATCAGCAACGTCCAGATGTAGATCGGCGCCGTCATCTCCAGGTGCACGTACAGCGAGGCGGGGATCAACCAGAACGGCGCGAGCACCAGAAACGACGGTATCGCCATCCGAATCATGTTGCGGCGGACGGCTCCGACGCCCGCGAGATCGCGGGACACCCACGTCTTCATCGAGTCGGGCAGGCGACGTCCGTAGGAGTAGGTGACGTACTGCCAGAGGTTGGGGCGTTCGGTGGTCATGGTGCCTCCAGTCGGTTCGATGTTCAGGCGTCGAGGGCGCCTGCCGCGATTGCGGCGGAGTTGACGCGGGTCAGTACCCGGCGGAGTTCCTCGAGTTCGGCCAACTCGACGCCGAGGCGCGCGACGACCGCAGGTGGGATCGCGAGGGCCTCGTGGCGCAGGGCAGTCCCTGCGTCGGTGAGCTCGATATGGGTCGAGCGTTCGTCGGCGACGCTTCGGGTGCGCGTGATGAGGCCGAGTGCGTCGAGGCGCTTGAGCATCGGAGATAGCGTTGCCGAATCCAGTTGCAGTGCCGAGGCGATCTGCTTGACCGACAACGGAGTTCCGTCGGCGTCGGCCGCTCTCTGGTGGTCCCAGAGGGCCAGCATCACCAGATATTGCGGATGCGTCAGGCCCAACGGCTCGAGCAGCGGGCGGTAGACCGCCAGAACGGCCCGGTTGGTGACCGCCAGCGCAAAGCAGACCTGCTGTTCGAGGGCGAGCTGGTCGACGTCGTCCGCAGCTTTCGTGGGCATGATTTGATCGTACGCTAATAATTAGGGCACTAGCAATGTCTCCTCGCTCACATCAGGCGCCGGTGGGAGACTTCGTTCGTGTCCTTCCCCCACGCGCACCCGACGCTCGACGTCGACGCGATCCGCGGATGCTTTCCCGCGCTCAGTACCGGCACGGCGTACTTCGACGGGCCGGGCGGCTCGCAGACGCCGACCGTCGTCGCCGACGCCATTCGCGAGACCATGCTCGGCCCGCTGTCGAACCGCGGACACGTCACCAGCGCGGAACGCAATGCCGAAGACACCGTCGTGCAGTGCCGCCGCGCCCTTGGCGATCTGCTCAACGCCGACCCCGACGAGGTGATCTTCGGGCGGAGCATGACGGCGCTGACCTTCGACATGTCGAGGACGCTGTCGGCGCAGTGGCGGCCCGGCGACGAGATCGTCGTGTCACGCCTCGACCACGACGCCAACGTCCGGCCGTGGGTAATCGCCGCCGCCAACGCGGGCGCCGTCGTCCGATGGGTGGACTTCGATCCAGCGACTTCCGAACTGCCCGTGCAGAGCATCGAGGCACAGCTCAGCGCACGCACCCGCCTGGTCGCCGTGACCGCGGCATCGAACCTGATCGGCACGATGCCCGACGTGCGCGCCGTCGCAGCCAGCACCCACGCCGCCGGCGCGCTGCTGTACGTCGACGGCGTGCACTACACCGCACACGGCATGGTCGACTTCCGCGATTTCGACGCCGACTTCTTCGCCTGCTCGCCGTACAAGTTCCTTGGACCGCACTGCGGTGTGCTGGTCGGCAAGCGCGACCTGCTGGCCGAGCTGCAGCCTGCCAAGCTGTTGCCGTCCACTGACCGAGTGCCCGAACGCTTCGAACTGGGCACGCTGCCCTACGAACTGATGGCGGGCACCACCGCGGCCGTCGACTTCCTCGCGGGCATGACGAACGCGCCGGGGAGCCGCCGGGAACGCCTCGTGGCGGCCATGGGCGCCCTCGAGCAGCGCGAAGACGGGTTGCGCGGACGGATCGAGGCCGGCCTGCGCGAATTGCCCGGGGTCACCATCCACTCGCGCGCGGCGCGGCGGACGCCGACGTTGCTCATCACCTTCGCGGGACGGGATCCCGCCTCGGTAAGCAAGGCACTTGCACGGCACGACATCAACGCGCCCGCGAGTTCGTTCTACGCCTACGAAGCCTCGAGGCTCCTCGGGTTGGGCGACGTGGGCGGCGTGCGGATCGGCTTGGCTCCGTACAACTCCACCGACGACGTCGACCGCCTCCTCGAAGCGCTCACCGAGATTCTGGGCCACGACGCCTGACATACATAGCCCAGGATATGTAGCTGTCCACTACACCCCGGTTTGCGATCGCCCCGGCCCATCGAGCATTGACTCATCGAAACAAGGTGCTCGACAACGGCTTTCATCGACACATCGGCGTCCAAGGCCCGCGACATTCGGACGAAAGCCAAAGAAGGCCCTCCTGCGTGGCGGCCCGACAACAACCGTGGCCTGCCGATTATTCCTGTGAAATATCTAGCCCTTGGGCCAAGTACGTCCCAATTGCCGCTACATAGGGTGGGTGATATAGATACGGAGTGCGAAATCCGCTTGGCGACGAAGACGCCTTCGACTACGTCGGCGAGTTTCTCGACCAGGCCCTGGACCTGACCGCCCGGTTTCTCTCCGATCGCGCCGAACTGAGTGCGTCCGCGGCGTTCGTGCTGAACCGGGTGTGCCGGGAAGGTCCCATTCGGCTCACGACGCTGGCCGCCAAGGAAGCGGTGAGCCAGCCGTCCATGACCCAGCTCGTCCAGCGACTGGAACGGCTGGGCTTCGTGACCAGGCTGCCCGATCCCGACGACGGGCGTGCCAGCCTCGTCGGCGTGACGCCGCACGGTCAGACGATGCTCGACGAACGCAAACGCGTCCGCCGGGCACGGCTCGCGGCGTTGATGACGACACTGACTCCTGACGAGTCGTGCGCGTTGCAGGTCTCCGCACGGGTCGCCTATCCCGTCTTGTGTCAGCTCGCCGAGAATGCCGATTGTTCATCGGAAAGTGTTGCGGCGCATCCAGAGAATCAGCGAGAGGTGTGCGAGTGAGATCTATTCCAATCGGTCGGGGGCTGAAGAAGATTTGGATCCCGTTGGTACTCATCGTCGTACTGGCCATCTCTGGCCTCGCCGTCTCCCGACTGCACAAGATGTTCGCTTCCCAGGACCTCAACGCCAACGCCGGCGCGGGCATCGAGATCGTCCAGTTCAATCCGAAGGTCATGGTCTACGACGTGTACGGCCCACCAGGCTCCACCGCCGAAATCGGTTACTTCGACCCGGATGCCAACGTGCACTCGATCACCGCACCCCTCCCGTGGTCGATCACGCTGTCGACGACGTTGCCGTCGGTCAGCGCCAGTCTCGTGGCACGTAGCGACACAGATCAGATTGGATGCCGCGTCACCGTGAACGGAACCGTCCGTGAAGAAAAATCGGCCAACGGGATCAACGCCCAGACCTACTGCCTGGTGAAGTCCGCATGACGCACGCAACACCGCCGGCCGAGACCGACGAGCGCCCCAAGCGCCCCTACTTCCCGCACCTGCTGCGCATCCTCGCGGTGCCGATCGTGCTGTTCTGGACGTTCGTCGCCGTCGTCGTCAACGTGGTCGCCCCCCAGCTCGAGGTCGTCGGCGAACTGCATTCGGCCCCAATGGCTCCCGAAGATGCGCCGTCGATGAAGGCCATGAAGTTGATGGGCGGCAACTTCCAGGAGTTCAACTCCAACAGCACCGTCATGGTCATCATCGAGGGCCAGCAGCCCCTCGGCCCCGATGCGCACGACTACTACAACGAGATCATCCGCAAGCTGTACCAGGATCCCAAGCACATCCAGCACATCCAGGACTTCTGGGGCGACACGCTGACCGCCGCCGGCGCGCAGAGCGCCGACGGCAAGGCGTCCTACGTGATGATCAACCTGGCAGGCGAGCAGGGCCAGACGCTGGCCAACGAAGGCGTCGAGGCCGTCCGCAAGGCCATCGAAGACACGAAGGCGCCGCCGGGCGTGCAGGCCTACGTCGCAGGTCCTGCCGCGCTGACCGACGATCTGCACGTCATCGGCAACGCCAGCCTCGCCGAGATCACCCTGTTCACGCTCATCGCGATCGCAGGCATGCTGCTGATCGTCTACCGCTCGATCATCACCACGTTGATCCAGCTGTTCCTGACGTTCCTCGGCTTGCTGACCGCGCGCGGCGTGGTGTCGGTGCTCGCCACCCACGGCGCCTTCGGGCTGACGACGTTCGCGGGCAACATCTTGACGATGCTCGCGATAGCCGCGGCCACCGACTACGGCATCTTCATCTTCGGGCGCTATCGCGAAGACCGCGGTATCGGGCTGAGCAAGGACGATTCGTACTACGCGACGTTCAAGTCCGTCGCACCCGTCATCGTGGGCTCGGGCCTGACGATCGCCGGAGCGACGTACTGCCTCAGCTTCACGCGACTGCCCTACTTCGCTACCATGGGCGCGCCGGTTGCGATCGGCATGGTCGTGGTCGTGGCCATCGCGGTCACGCTCGGACCTGCCGTGTTGTTCCTGGGCAGCCGGGTCGGCCTATACGAGTCGAAACGCCCAGCGCAGAGCAAGTTTTGGCGCAAGGTCGGCACCGCGGTCGTCCGCTGGCCGGGCCCGGTGTTCGTGGCGAGCCTGTTCATCGTGCTGATCGGCGTCGTCGCAATACCCGGTTACAAGCCGGCCTACAACGATCAGTACTACCTGCCGAAGGACGCCCCGACGAACATCGGTTTCGCCGCGGCCGACCGGCACTTCTCGCAGGCCCGAATGAACCCCGACATCCTGATGGTCAACGCCGACCACGACATGCGGAACCCAGCAGACATGCTCGTGCTGAACGCGGTGGCGCGGAACGTGATGCACACCGAGGGCATCGCGATGGTGCAGAACATCACGCGGCCGTTGGGCATCCCGATCCAACACAGCTCGATTCCGTTCCAGACGAGCGTGCAGGGCCAGACGAGCAACATGAACCTGCCGTTCCAGCGGGCTCAGCTGGACACCATCAAGAAGACGGTCGACGCGACGAACGTCTCGATCGACATCCTGGAGCGGCAGTACCAACTCTCGCTCAAGCAGACTCAGCTCACCCAGGACTCGGCGGAGAAGTCCCGGGAGCTGCTCCAGACCACCGAAGAACTGCGAGACCACATCGCGGACTTCGATGACGAGTTCCGGCCGTTGCGCGCCTACTTCTACTGGGAACCGCACTGCTTCGACATCCCGATGTGTGCCGCGGTGCGCTCACTGTTCGACTCGCTCGACGGGATCGACAAGCTGACCGATCAGACGGGCGCGGTGCAGGGCAACACCGACCAACTCGCGGACATCGCTCCGCAGCTGACGGCACTCCTTCCGCAGACCATCGCGAGCATGAAGCAGAGCAGGGATCTGTCGCTGGCGTCGTACAACTCGCAGAAGGCGCTGCTCGACCAGTCGGAGGCCACCAACGACACCGCGCTGGCGTTGGGCGCCGCGTTTGACCAGGCCAAGAACGACGACCTGTTCTACCTGCCGCCGGAAGCGTTCCAGAACCCCGACTTCGAACGCGGGCTCAAGATGTTCCTGTCACCGGACGGCAAGTCCGCGCGCATGTTCATCACCCACGAGACCGATCCCGCGACGGTCGAGGGCATCGCCAGGGTCGATTCCGAGCGCAAGGCCGCGCAGGACGCCCTGAAGATGACCTCGCTCTCCAACGCCAAGATCTATCTCGGCGGGGTCGCGGCCACCTACAAGGACATGTCCGACGGCGCCAGGTACGACCTGATGATCGCGGTGGTGTCCGCGCTGACGCTGATCTTCATGATCATGCTGATACTGACCCGAAGTGCGGTGGCAGCACTGGTCATCGTCGGCACGGCGGCCAGCACGCTCGCCGCAGCCTTCGGCATATCGGTACTCATCTGGCAGTACCTGTTCGGCATCCAAGTGCAGTGGCTGGTCATGCTGCTGTCGGTCATCATCCTGTTGGCGGTGGGATCGGACTACAACCTGCTGCTGGTGTCCCGGTTCAAGGACGAGATCCACGCCGGGCTCAAGACCGGCATCATCCGTTCGATGGCAGGTACCGGTGGCGTCGTCACGTCGGCGGGTCTGGTGTTCGCAGCGACGATGGCGGCGATGCTTGGCAGCAAGCTGATCGTGCTGGCGCAGATGGGATCCACGATCGCCATCGGCCTTCTGCTGGACACGCTGATCGTGCGGTCGCTGCTGATGCCGTCGATCGCAACGCTGCTGGGCCGGTGGTTCTGGTGGCCGCAGGTCGTCTACCCGCGCGGTGACCACCACTTCAAGAAGCCGCAGCCCCCACAGCCCCCGAGCGAGGAGTCCGATACCGCGCCGGTGCCCGTGCAGGCGTAGACGCCCGCGTATGTAGTCCGGACGGCAAACGATGGATCGTCTCGGCGGTCGCCGGTTGAGTAGGCAGCATGCGTATCAGCCCATTTGCCGTCCTGACCAGCATCGCCGTCATCGCCAGCGCCGCGGCGGGCGGAATGATGTACGTCTTCTCGACCTTCGTCATGCAAGGCCTCAATCGCACCGGTGACGTCGAGGCGATCACCGCGATGCGCGGCATCAACGTCGAAGCCAACACGAGCGGGCCGTTCCTGCTCGCGTATCTCGGGGCGGCCGTGCTGTCGTTCGTGGTCGGCGTCATCGCCGTCGTGCAGCTGCGCAGAACGGGGCGGTGGTGGGTTCTCGTCGGTGCGGTCTTCGGCGTCCTCGGCGCGATCATCACGATGGCCTTCAACGTCCCGCTGAACGACCACCTCGACGGCGTTGATCCGCAAGGCCTTTCGGCAACCGATGCCGCGAGGGAGTGGTTGGCGTACTACCAGCCGTGGACGGCGTGGAACCACGTCCGCGCCGTGACCGCCGTCATCGGGGCGGCACTGATGCTGTTCGGTCTGCTCGCCGACCGCTCCGGGAACCCCGACCAGGTTTAGGAGCCGTACGCGGTCAGCCCGACCGTCGACGGCGACAACGCCGGAGCGGGAGCAGCACTCATCACCAGGCCATAGAGCGGTCCGCCCCATGCGTGCGGGCCGCTCGTGGTCGGTGCGTACGACGTGTGAATCGCGATGTCGGCGGCCGTCACCTTCGGCGAGTCCGGGACGGAGTCGCAGACCGGGTCGCCGATGTCGCAGACGCTGACGGTGCGCGCGCCGAGCTCGGCGGGCAGCGGCGAGGTGGGCGCGGACGCCAGGAACGAATGCTCCTGGGCGACGCCCTTGCCAAGACCGGACACCAGCGCCGTCGTTCCCATGTTGATGGTGGTGTCACTGGGCAACCGGTCGCCGTCGGCGATCAGAAGCGCGGCCGCCACGTGCGGGTCGTCCGCGAGGTCCTCCAGATTGCGATGGATCACCATGGCGCCTTGCGAGTAGCCGGCCAGCACCACCTTCGTGGTGGGGCATCGCTCGGTGAAGGCCTCGAACTGGTCGGCGGCCGCATCGGTGCCCGTCTCGACGCTGTCCATGAAGTGCATCCAGTCGCCGATCCCGCCGTCCAGCGGGGCGGCGACGGCCGGGTACTGCACGGCCTCGGCGGTGATGGTCCTGCCGCTCGCGGCCAGTTCGGCCTGCAGCTGCAGGTAGGACTGGTAGACCACGGCACCCATGCCGCCGTTGGCGGTCAGTCCGGCACCGTCGCGCTGGCCAGACCCGGCAGCGCCCATCCAATGAAAGTCACCGCATCCGGGTGCCGCCGACGCGGTGCCGGTGGCCATTCCGGCCAATGCCGTGCCCGCTACCAGAACGGCCAATCCAAGACGACGAATCACGACGAGTCCCTCCAACCCTGGCGGCAGCGCGTTCCTGATTGCGCTACCGCGTTACCCAGCTATCGGCAGCAGCACCCATTGGTGTTACAGGTGTGACTTACTTCCAGGCGAAAACCGGCTGCTCGAGGTCGCCGACCGCGTCACCACGACCCTCGAGACCCAGCCACCGCAGTTGCAGCAGCACGGCACCCGTGGGCGCATGGATCAGGTCGTTTCCGAGCGGGATCTGCACGACGGGACGTGGGCTTTCCGGGATGTCGATGAACCGCGGAGAATCCTCGCGCTGCAGTTGGTGCAGCCCCACCCGGTACACCGCCACCACCTCGTCGGGTGAAGGAATGAGGTCGAGCCGTCCATCACCCCAGATCACCACTGGGGTGATGACGTAGCCGGACCGGGTCGGGTAGTCGTCGAGCAGGCCAAGCACGGCCGACTCGGGCAGCGTGACGCCGACTTCCTCGTCCAACTCCCGCAGCGCGGCGTCGACGGCCGTCTCGCCGGCGTCGAGGCGGCCACCGGGCAACGCCCACTGCGCGGCATGCGAGCTCAGCCGCGACGTCCGGCGGCACAGGAGGAAGGCGGCACCTCCGGAGACGTCGATCATGCGGCCGTCGAGGGACTCCGGCATGGGCCGCCCGTCGATCCAGTCCTCGACGGGTGCCGGGTCCACCCTGTCCTCGCCGATCTCGGAGTCGACGAGGACGACCGCGACCGCCGCGTGCTTCTTCGTCGGGTCGGTGACGACGCGACGATCGTGCCCCGCAAGGTGGGTCTGGATTCGGTCGCGCAGCGCCGCGTCGTAGGTGATCGTCACCGTTCGACCATATGCAGGACCGATGCCAGCGCATCGTCGAGGATGTCGAGCCCGGCATCCAGCTCCGCGTCCGTGATGGTCAGTGGCGGGGCGATGCGGAAGATTCCGCCCATGCCTGGCAGCTGCACGATGTTCATGTGCAGGCCGCGTTCCAGGCAGGCCGCGGTGACCTGAGATCCGAGGGCGTCGGCGGGCGCCTTGCTGACCTTGTCGGTGACCAGCTCCATGCCCTGCAACAGCCCGCGTCCGCGGATGTCGCCCACCTCGTCGTACCGCTCGCGCATGGCCTCGAGCCGGGTCGCGAGCCGTCGGCCGAGGGCAGCGGCCCGGTCGACCAGGCCGTCCCTGTCGACGACGGTGAGCACGGTCAGTGCGACGGCTGCCGCGAGCGGATCCGACACGTGCGTGGTGAAGAAGAGGAATCCTCGTTCGTGGCAGACGTCTTCGATCTCATCGCTGGTGACCACGGCCGCCACCGGCAGGCCAGCGCCCAGTGTCTTCGACAGCGTCAGCAGGTCGGGGACGATCCCGTCCTGTTCGAAGGCGTACATCAAGCCCGTACGGCCGATTCCGGTCTGCGCTTCGTCGAGGATCAACAGCATGCCGCGCTCGACGCAGAGTTCCTTGAGCCTGCGCAGGTACGCCGGTGGCGGTTCGATGATCCCGCCGGAGGACAGGATCGGTTCGATCAGGCATGCCGCCAAGCTGCCCGACGATTGCGCGTCGACGGCGGCGAACCCGTACTCGAGCTCGGATAACCAGTCATGGGTCCCGTCGGTGTGACGGAACGGCGACCGGTAGCCGTTGGGCGTCGGCAGCGTGAGGTTGCCCGGCATCGGGGGTCCGTAGCCTCGCCGCCCCGCGCTGAAGGTCGCCGACGCGGCACCCGAGGTCATGCCGTGCCACGATCGGTCGAAGGAAACCACCTCGTACTTGCCGGTGTAGAGCTTCGCCATCTTGATGGCCGCCTCGTTCGACTCCGCTCCGGTCGTGAGCAGCAGAACCTTGCTCAGCGAGTCGGGCAACGTCGCGGTCAGCCTTCTCGCGAGCTCGACCACCGGGGCGCTGAGCATTCCGCTGTACAGATGATCGAGGGTCTCCACCGCCGTCGTCACCGTCTCGACGATGTCGGGATGCGAATGGCCAAGGATGGAGCTCATCTGCCCTGAGGTGAAGTCCAGGATCGCGGTTCCGCGCTCGTCGTAGACGTAGCTTCCGTTGGCCCGCTTGATGATTCGTGGCACGAATGCCGATCCGTAGCGCACCACGTGGCGCTCGGCGTCCTGCCAGAACTGCTCGGTATCCACCGGGCTCCTCTCGTTGCTTCACTTGACGGCCCTGTCACTTAGTGACACAGTAGGTCATGTCACTAAGTGACACGACAGGGAGAGTGATCAGCATCGCCGACAACGCCACCGCGCGACTCGCCGTATCCAGACACGCCTGCGCGCTGTTCTGGAAGAACGGGGTCTCCGGAACCAGCGGTGACGACATTGCCTCTGCCGCAGGGCTTTCCACGCGCACCATCTGGCGATACTTCCGATCGAAGGAGAGCTGCGTCGAGCCGGTCCTCGCCAAATCGCTGGACCGATTCCTCACAGTCGTGGACCGGTGGCCGGCCGAACTCTCGCTCGGCGAGCACCTCGCCGCAGACGCCGTGACGCACCCCCTGAGCCCGCAGGACGTCGACGACGAGATCAGCGCAATGCGGATCGCCACCATGACGACGTCGGAACCCGCTCTGCGCACCGCCTACCTGATGGTCCACGACGCCATGGAACGCGGGCTCATCCCCGTCGTCGCCAAGCGGTTGGGCCTCCCGGAGGATGACCTGGCCGTTCGGCTCTGCGCGGCCGCCGTCACCGGCGCGCTGCGCGTCATCGACGAGGACGTCAGCAGGGCGATCGTCGTCGACAAGACCGAGGTCACCCAGAGCGAGGCGCTATCGCTGATCGACAGCGCCATCCTCGAGGCCACCAACGGTCGCTTCGGGGGTCCCGTCACGGCTTGACCCCCGCACTGCCCACCACCGATACCGCCACCTCGAGACTCAAGGAGTCGCATGACGCTGCCCGAAATCATCCCCGTAGAAGAACTCTTCGACTCGCCCGTTCGTGCGGGTGCATCGATCTCACCCGACGGCACCAGGATCGCCTACCTGGCGCCGTGGCAGAACCGGCTCAACGTGTGGGTGCAGAGTTTGGACGGCGAGGACGACTCCCGGTGCGTCACCGCCGACGACAACCGCAGTGTGTACATCCACCAGTGGACCGACGACCCGCGATGGCTGCTCTACTACCAGGACGGCGACGGCGACGAGAACTTCCACCTGTACCGAGTCGATCTGGACCACCCCGGCTCGCCCGCAGTCGATCTCACGCCGTTCCCAGGAGCCAAGGTCGTTCCGCTGGACCAGGCGAGGAAGGGCAAGGTGGTCGTCGGCATCAACAAGAGGACCATCGAGCTGTTCGACCTGTATGAAGTCGAAATCGCCACGGGTGAACTCACGCTGCTTGCCGAGAACCCCGGCCACGTCGCGTCCTGGCTCCGCAGCCAAAGCGGCGATCTGCTCGCGACGGCATTGACGCCCGACGGCGACATCGAGCTGTCGCGATGGGACGCGGATACCCGCACGCTGCACCCCGTAACGGTGTTCGACGGCACCGACTATCCAATGAGCGTGTATCCGATGGTGATCACCCCCGACGGGACCGGCCTGTGGCTGGGCTCCAACCGGGACACCGACCGCACCCGCCTGGTCCGACTCGACCTAGCGACCGGCACGGAGACCGAGGTCGACAGTCACCCCAAATTCGACCTCGACACGCACTACGGCGGCCCGGGTCCCCTCATTCACAGCAGGCGGACCGAGGAACTCATCGGGGCGAGGTATCTCGGTGAGCGACAGGTGATCCACGCGCTGGACCCGCATTTCGCCGCGGTGCTGGAGAACGTGCAGAAGCTGTCCGACGGCGACATCGGCGCCATCTCCTCCGACGAGAGCGAGCAGCGCTGGATCGTCAGCTTCATCGACGATCGCGAGCCCGGCCTCACCTATCTCTACGACCACTCGACTGGTGAGAGCCGACTGCTGTTCCGGCCGTATCCGAACCTCGATCCGACGATGCTGGCTCCGATGACACCGGTGACGATCCCCTCCCGTGACGGCCTGGCGCTCCACTCGTATCTGACCCTGCCCGTCGGGATCGAACCCAAGGGGTTGCCGTTGGTCCTGCTCGTCCACGGCGGACCGTGGGCCCGCGACACCTGGGGCTATCAGCCGGACGTGCAGCTTCTGGCCAACCGCGGATATGCGGTGCTACAGGTCAACTTTCGCGGTTCGACCGGGTACGGCAAAGCCTTCGTCAAGGCTGCGATCGGCGAGTTCGCGGGCAGGATGCACGACGACCTGATCGACGCCGTGAACTGGGCCGTCGAACAGGGCTACGCAGATCGCGATCGGGTAGGGATCTTCGGCGGTTCCTACGGCGGGTACGCGACGCTCGTCGGCGTCACCTTTACCCCGGACGTGTTCGCTGCCGCGATCGACTACGTCGGCATCTCGAACCTCGCGAACTTCATGCGGACCCTGCCTGCCACCGCAAGGCCGCACTTGGCCAACAACTGGCACCTGTTCGTCGGAGACCCGTCTGATCCGGCGCAGGAGGCCGACATGTTGGCCCGCTCGCCGATCACCCGCGTCGACCAGATCCGCACACCGCTACTAGTCGTCCAGGGCGCCAATGACACCCGTGTCGTACAGGCCGAATCCGACAACCTCGTCGAGGCGTTGCGCGCGCGGGGTGTCGATGTCGAGTACATGGTCAAAGCCGACGAGGGGCATGGCTTCCTCAATCCGGAGAACCAGATCGATCTCCACCACGCCGTCGAGCGCTTCCTCGCCGAGCACCTGGGTGGTCGGGCGCTCAACCCGTAGCAGCACGAGGCACGCTTGTCCCCAAGATGCCCCTCCTTGCGCCCCCGAACTCCGACCCCGACGAACTGTTCGCCTCCTTCGCCGCATGGGCGGAAGCGAACGGCACCGAGCTGTACCCGGCGCAGGAAGAGGCGCTGATCGAACTGGTCAGCGGTGCGAACGTCGTCCTTGCCACCCCGACCGGTTCCGGCAAGTCGCTGGTGGCCACCGGTGCGATCTATGCCGCGCTGGCCGGTGACCGCACCAGCTTCTATACCGCCCCGATCAAGGCACTGGTCAGCGAGAAGTTCTTCGCGCTGTGCGAGGTGTTCGGCGCCGCCAACGTAGGCATGCTCACCGGGGATGCCTCAGTCAACGCCGACGCGCCGATCATCGCGTGCACCGCCGAGATCCTGGCCAACGTCGCGTTGCGGGAGGGCGCCGACGCCGACATCGGCCTGGTGGTGATGGACGAGTTCCACTTCTACGGCGACCCCGACCGCGGCTGGGCCTGGCAGGTGCCGCTGCTGGAGCTGCCGAAGGCCCAGTTCCTGCTGATGTCGGCGACGCTCGGCGACGTCACGTTCCTGCGCGAAGACCTGACCCGGCGCACCGGACGACCGACGGCGCTGGTCGCCAACGCCGAGCGTCCGGTTCCGCTGCACTACTACTACGCGACGACGCCGATGCACGAAACGATCCAGGACCTGCTGGACACGAAGCAGGCCCCGATCTACGTCGTCCACTTCACGCAGGCGTCGGCACTGGAACGCGCGCAGGCACTGATGAGCGTCAATGTGAGCACCAAGGAGGAGAAGGCGGCGATCGCCGAGCTGATCGGCGCGTTCCGCTTCTCCACGGCCTTCGGCACGACGTTGTCCCGGTTGGTCCGGCACGGCATCGGCGTCCATCACGCGGGGATGCTGCCCAAGTACCGGCGGCTGGTCGAACAGCTGGCGCAGGCCGGCCTGCTCAAGGTCATCTGCGGCACCGACACGCTCGGCGTCGGCATCAACGTGCCGATCCGCACCGTCGTCTTCTCCGCGCTGTCGAAGTACGACGGCGTGCGCACCCGGTTGCTGCAGGCCCGCGAGTTCCATCAGATCGCCGGCCGGGCGGGCCGGGCTGGTTACGACACCGCGGGCACCGTCGTCGTCCAGGCTCCCGAGCACGAGGTGGAGAACCTCAAGCAGTTCGCCAAGGTCGCCGACGATCCGAAGAAGCGCCGAAAGTTGGTGCGCCGCAAGGTACCCGAGGGCATGGTGCCATGGAGCGAATCCACCATGACCCGACTCGTCGACGCCACCCCGGAGCAGCTGACGAGCCACATGCGGGTGACGACGGCGATGATCCTCGACGTCGTCGACCGGCCCGGCGATCCGTTCCTGGCGATGCGCCGCCTGCTCACCGACAACCACGAGCCGCGAAAGCGACAGCTGCAGCACATCCGCGAAGCCGTCGGCATCGCACGCTCGCTTCTGCAGGCCGGCGTGCTGGAGCGGCTCGAAACACCAGAACCCGACGGGAGGCGCTACCGGTTGACCGTCGACCTCCCACCCGACTTCGCCCTCAACCAACCTCTGTCGACGTTCGCGCTCGCCGCGATCGACGTGCTCGATCCTGAATCGGAAAGCTATGCGCTGGACGTGGTTTCAGTGATAGAAGCGACCCTCGAAGATCCTCGACAGATTCTGGCCGCACAGCTGAAGAAGGCCAGGGGCGAGGCCATCGCCCAAATGAAGGCAGAGGGCATCGAGTACGACGAGCGCATGGAACTGCTCGACGACGTCAGCTATCCCAAGCCGCTCGAGGAACTTCTCGGCTACGCCTTCGAAACGTACCTGCAGAGCAATCCGTGGGCCGCCGACGGCCAGCTATCGCCGAAGTCGATCGTCCGTGAGGTATGGGAGCGGGCATTCGGCTTCCGCGAGTTCGTCAACACGTATGGGTTGGTCCGCTCCGAGGGCGCGGTCCTGCGCTACCTCTCCGACACCTTCAAGGCGCTGCGGTCAGGAGTGCCTGCCGCCGCGCGCACCGAGGAGCTCACCGACATCGTCGAGTGGCTCGGAGAGCTTGTCCGCCAGGTCGATTCGAGCCTGCTGGACGAATGGGAGCAGCTCACCAGCCCGGACCAGCCGTTGGATGCGCCGGTGACGGTACCGGCCCGCCCGCGCCCGCTGACCGGCAACGAGCGGGCCTTCACCGCCATGGTCCGCAATGCGCTGTTCCGCCGGGTGGAGCTGTTCGCACGTCGCCTCTGGCATGACCTCGGCGAGTTGGACGGTGGCTCCGGATGGACCGCGGACCGTTGGGAAGAAGTCATCGGCGAATACTTCTCCGAGCACGACGACGTCGGCATCGGCGCCGATGCGCGAGGCCCAGCCCTGCTGATCATCGACCGGCAGTCAGGCGTGTGGCGAGTCCGCCAAATTCTCGACGACCCTGCGGGCGACCATGATTGGGGCTTCGACGTCGAGGTGGACCTTGAGGCGTCCGACGAGGAGGGCGCCGCTGTCATCCGGGTGGTCGACGCGGGGCGGATGGACTAGTCGCCCGCCGCAACCAGGGAACGCAGCTGCACGGTGGGATTGTCCCTCTGCACGTTTTCGAGGCGCCACTTCGTGGAGAACACCGCCAGCATGACGCCGTCGGTCCGGGTGAACACCTCGACTGACGCCTGCTTCTGCAGAACCTCGGCACCGGCGGCATCGGTGGCGCGGGCCACCTGGTACGGAAGTGACTCGAGCTCGATGGGCGCACTGAACTCGGCAGCCATCCGGTGGCTGGCCACCTCGAACTGCATCGGCCCGACGGCGGCGAAGACGGGCGCCTGATCACCGCGCCGATCCGAGCGCAGCACCTGGATGACGCCCTCCTGATCGAGTTGCTCGATCCCCTTCCGGAACTGCTTGTGCTTGCTCGGATCGGTTCCGCGCGCAACGGCGAAGTGCTCGGGAGAGAAGCTGGGGATCGGCGGGTACTCCACGGGGACGTCGACGTAGAGCGTGTCGCCAGGGCGCAGGGCGTTGGCGTTGGCCAGTCCGATCACGTCACCCGGCCAGGCCGTGTCCAGCGTCGACCGCTGCTGCCCGAAGACCGACTGCGCGTACTTGGTGACGAACGGCTTGCCGGTGGCACCGTGGGTCAGCACCTCTCCGCGTTCGAACGTGCCCGAGCACACCCTGGCGTAGGCGATGCGGTCGCGATGGGCCGAGTCCATGCCCGCCTGGACCTTGAAGACGAACGCGCTGAACGGTGCCGCGGCCTCGCGCCGGTTGCCCCCGACGTCGAGCTGCCCGCTCGGCGGCGGCGCGATCTGAACCAGCACGTCCAGGAGCTGGTTCACCCCGAAGTTGAGCACCGCCGACGTGAAGAGCACCGGCGTCGACTCGCAGCCGAGGAAGGTCTCGGGGTCGTAGTCGGATCCGTCGGCCTCGAGGAGTTCGGACTCCTCGACCGCGCGATCCCAATCGATGCCCGCCGAGTCGTGGGCATCGTCAGGGGCGATGTGTTCTTCGGGAGCGGCCTTGGCGCCACCCGCGGTGCGGGTGTACCGGATGAAGTTTCCGGTGCGCCGGTCGAGGACACCCTTGAAGTCGCCTGCCACACCAACCGGCCAGGTCAGCGGGGTGGGGCGAAGGCCGATGCGCTCCTGGATCTCGTCGAGGAGCTCGAGCGGGTCGCGGCCGGGACGGTCCCATTTGTTGATCACCGTGATGATCGGGATCCGGCGATGCCTGCACACCTGAAACAGCTTGAGGGTCTGCGGCTCAAGGCCTTTCGCGGCGTCGATCAGCATCACGGCGCAATCCACGGCCGTCAGGACGCGGTAGGTGTCTTCGGAGAAGTCGGCGTGGCCGGGGGTATCGAGCAAGTTGATGACGCAGCTCTCCCCGCCCTGGGTCGCGTAGGGGAACTGCAATGCCGTCGAGGTGATGGAGATGCCGCGGGCCTTCTCCATCTCCATCCAGTCCGACACGGTGGCGCGGCGACCGGCCTTGCCGTGGATGGCGCCGGCCTCGGTGATGGCGTTGGCATGCAGGACCAGGGCCTCGGTCAAGGTGGACTTGCCGGCGTCGGGGTGGCTGATCACCGCGAACGTGCGGCGACGTCGCGCTTCGGCGGAGATGCGGTCTGCCTGACGCCCAGCGGCGGCCGTCGACGTACTTGAGGCGGTATCGGTCATTTCCTGGTCGATTTTATTGGCCTGAGCGCCCGAAACGTTAATCGGGCAAACCCACCGCCAAAGCACGCGGTAAGACACCCCATGAAGTGGCGGTAGCGCGCGATGCTCACCCGAACGTCCCACTGACGACGGATCCGTTGGCGACGATGCGGCAGGCCATCGGCGCCTGGTCCGTCATCGCGCACACGGCTGGCCCGGTTTCCGTGCGTTCCCCGATATGGGCGACGTCCACGCCTGGCCGGTGAACGTCGCTACGTCGGAGTGCGCGTACCGCAGTCCCGACGCGTCGAGGATGATCTGGTTGGTCCCCGCCGGCGGCGACCGATGCAAACTCGGCACCCAGCCCGGCAGGCACGAAGCCGGGGCCGACGTCGGAGATGCAGATGGGCCATGGCGTCAGAATCCGCGCGTCGCCTCAAGTACTTCTCAAACGGGCGAGGGCGCCAGCGTCCGGGTGTAGAGGTAGCTGACATTGCGCCGCCAAGGCATCGTGGTGGCATGACGACAACGACACTCATCACCGGAGCCAACAAGGGCCTGGGCTTCGAGACCGCCCGTCAACTGATCGCTGCAGGCCACACGGTGTACCTCGGCAGCCGCGACACCGAGCGCGGACGGCTGGCCGCAGAGGAGTTGGGGGCACGGGCGATCCAACTCGACGTCACCGACGACGCGTCGGTGGAGGCCGCCGCGAGGGCCATCGAGGCCGACGGCGGGCTCGACGTCTTGGTGAACAACGCGGGTGTGGAAGAGCGCGGCCCGAACAACGTCGTACTTGGCCCCGCGGACGTCACCGCCGAGATCATGCAGAAGACGTTCGAGACGAACGTCTTCGGCACGGTCCGCGTCCTGCACGCATTTCTACCGCTGCTAAACCGGTCCCCGAACCCGGTGGTGGTCAACGTCAGTAGCGGCCTTGCGTCGTTGACCCGCCTCTCGGCCGCTCCGACAGCCATCTATCCGGGCGTGGCCTATCCGACGTCGAAGACCGCAGTGAACATGATCACCGTGCAGTACGCAAAGGCGTTCCCGCACATGCGAATCAACTCCGTCGAGCCCGGGTTCACCAAGACCGACCTGAACGGGAACACCGGCACCCAGACCGTCGAGCAGGGCGCCGAGATCATCGTGCGCATGGCTCAGCTCGATGAGGACGGTCCGACCGGAGGCTACTTCGACGCGAATGGCCCTCTGCCCTGGTGATCCTGCCAAGCGAGACAAGCCGTCTCTGCGATCGATCCCCTTTGTAGCTCGGCTCAGGGCAGGCGCTGCGCGGCGGCCCTACCGACGCGCGACGTCGCCACGGGTGCGAGGGGGCGATGCAAGACGTAATGGTCGGGATTGAACCGCCGTGTCAGCCATCGGTAGCGCAAGGTGCTGCCCGGCCACAGATTGGTGTTGCGGCCGTCGGCGTTCAAGTACCAACTCCTGCAGCCACCGCTCGTCCATACGGTTCCAACGCTGAGCCGATCCACATTGGCGGCGAAGTCCTGCTGAGCGTCGGAGGTCGGTTCCAGGGCGGTGACGAAATGAGCGCGTGCATAGCTGATCGCCGAGGCAATGTAGTTGGCCTGCGATTCGTACATGAAGATCACCGATGAGTGCCCGAGACCGGTGTTGGGCCCGCCGACCAGATAGCAGTTCGGGAAGCCGGCGACCGTGGTGCCCAGGTAGGCGGTGGGATCGCCGGCCAACCTGTCGGCCATGCTCATCCCGTCACCGCCGCGGATGCAGTCGGTCAGCGGCAACCGACCCGTCTTGAATCCCGTCCCCAGAACTATCGCGTCGAACTGATGGTGGGTGCCGGTGCCGTCAGTGATGCCGTCCGAAGTGATCTGGCGAATGCCATCGGTGACCACTGTGACGTTGGGTTTGGCGAGCGCCGACAGGTAGTCATCGGAGATCAACACGCGTTTGCAACCCAGCCGATAGTCAGGCAGCAGCTTTGCCCGCAGTTCGGGATCCGCGACTTGCGACTTGAGGTGTTTGCGGGCCAGGAATTCGGCCGGCTTCTGAAAGGTGGGGTGACGGAAGCCGAGGAGAAGTTGCTCGCGCTTGAGGTAGATGCGCAACCGCTGCAGCCGTTGCAGCGCCGGGAGGGCGCCCAACAGCCTTTGCTTGCGGGTGCCCATCTCGCGATCGTGTCGTGGTAGCACCCACGCGGGTGTGCGCTGAAACACCGTCAGGTGCGGGACAATTGGCTGTAGGGCCGGGATGAATTGGGCGGCCGATGCCCCTGTTCCGATGACCGCGATGCGCTTGGTGGAGAGATCGATTGTGTGGTCCCATCGGGCGGAGTGGAACACCGCGCCGGCAAAGCCGTCCATGCCGGGAATCTTCGGAATGTTGGGTTCCGCGAGCGGCCCGGTGGCGACGACGACGTGGGTCGCGGTCCGCTGTCCCAGCGTGGTCTGCATGCGCCAAACCCGTTCGGCGGGATTCCAATCCAGCTGCTCTACGCCGCAGTTGAGCAACAGGCGGGGCAGCAGCCCGAATCGTCGCACGACGTCGTGCAAGTAGTCCCATATCTCGGGCTGCTTCGCGAACAGGTTGTGCCACTGAGGATTCAACGCGGACGAGAACGAGTACAGCTGGCACTGGACGTCGACCGCGGCGCCCGGATAGGTGTTGTCGCGCCAGACTCCACCTATGTCGGCGGCGCGATCCATCAGCACGAAGTCGTCGAAACCGGCTCGCTGCAGCCGGATTGCTGCAGCAAGGCCGCCGAATCCGGCGCCGATGATGGCAATGTGATTATGGGCAACGGCATTGGGGTTCACGACGCCTCCGGGCGACTTGCAGGAAATGGTTGAGGGGCCCGCGGGAGGACAGTGAGCCGATGCGATGGGGGGGACGGTCACTGACCTATGCTGTTAACAGCGATTACATTAATCCCGCCATGTAAACACTGTCTACTTCTGTGAGTGTGACCTGCCTCATGCCGAGTTCTACGTACCATCACGGCGACCTGCGCGCCGCTAGCCTGCGCGCGGCGATGCAGCTTCTCGAAGAAGACGGCAATGCGTCTGGCCTCTCGATACGCGCGGTGGCGCGCCGCGCCGGCGTGTCGCCAGCGGCGCCGTACCGGCACTACGCGGACCGCGATGCGCTGGTCTCCGCGGTCGCCGCCGTCGGCTATCGAGAGCTGGCCGAATGCATGGCCGCGCCCAATCCTTCGCCGAGTACCGCTGAGGATCTCGCGGAACTAGGTGTCGCCTATGTCGAGTTCGCCCTGCGCCGACCGGCGTTGTTCCGGTTGATGTTTGGCGATTCTTGCGACCGGGACAACGAGGAGCGGGTCGCCGCCACGGCAGCCATCTGGCAGCTGGTCAGTGGCGCGGCTCGCGCGTGCTTCCCGGGCGTCGAGGTGGAGGCGATGAGCAACGCCCTGTGGAGCCTCGTGCACGGTCTGGCCTTCCTGCACCTGGACGGCAAGTTCGACACCGCCTCGTCGCCGGCCGTATACGACCGGGTGCGGGCCGCCGTCCGCAGCATTGCCACCGCCTCCTGCCAGCCGTCGCCGGAAACTGCTGCCGCGTCGGACAGATCGGCCAGATAGATGCCACCACGCTCATCGCCCGCAGAGATGACTGCACTTCGGGCGCGCCGCGGCAGCGGCTGTCGCATGCCGAGCCCCCCGCGGTCGTGGTCAAGGTCGGGGCACTGCCCGAGCTGTTCGTGACCGCTGCCGCCTGGCGTGGGACGACTTCATCGCTGCGGCGCTGACCTGTGCTGGACAGACGATCGATCCGGCATCCTGAAGCTGAGGTATCGGTAGTCCTGCCAACAGATGTCGGGTATTCGCGACCCGTACTTCGCCTAGCGGAGGTGCGTCGCGAACCAGTCCCTCGCGGCCGCTGATGCCAGTTCGAATCCGTCGCCGGTGTAGGCCGCGAAGTGGCCGCCAGGGACGAAGACGATGCTCTTCGGTTCGGCCGCGGTCTGATATGCGGCGGCCGCCAGGTTCCCGCCGGTCAAGCCGTCGTCGCGGCCGACGATCATCAGCAGCGGGGTCGGTGTGATGTCGGGCAGATACCGCGCCGGTTCGTAGCCGTAGAAGTTCTCCAGGCTGCGCAGCGTCACCTCGTTGGGCCACTGGGGATCCAGCGTCGCGCGTGCCCCGACGAAGAAGTCGTAGGCATCCGCCGTCGGCAGGCCCACCAGCGTGGTCGGGTCCGTCCCCACCACTGGCACCATCGCCGGCGGCTCCCCGCGCGCGCGAGCGCGCCGGTCCGCGGTGAACCGCTCTGGTCCCACCACCTGGTTGTTCACCCGCGCAAGGTTGGCATAGGTGGCCCGGCCGCTGATGAACGGCGCCTGGCCGCAGACGGCGTGCACCCGCCGGTCGATCGCCGCGACAACGAACGCGTGCGCCGCCGAGAAGCTCGTTCCCCAGACGCCGATGCGATCTGGGTCGACCTCGGATCGGTTCTGCGCGAAAGTGATCGCATGTTGGTAGTCGCGGATCTGCTCCCACGGGTCGATCTCGTGCCGGGGCTTGCCGGGAGCCGTCCCGGAGTCACCCCAGCCCCGATGGTCGAAGACCAGCACACAGAGTCCCGCCGCGGCGAATACCTCGGCGAACTGGTCCAGGTGGATCTTCTTCGTTGACGTCCACCCGTGCGCCATGACCACACAAGGGCTCACCGCTCCCACCTGGCGGCCCCGGGCGGGGTACCACCACGCGTGAAGAACGGCGCCCTCGGCGTCTACCGCGACATCCTGACGCACCATTCGCCATCACCCTTCAAATCGCCTGCAGCGACCACACTTCCACAGTGTTGCGAACCGGGTCCAATACCGAATCGGTCGCGCGGCGATACCTCCCGGGCATCACCATCCGCCTGACGGATCTCTGCACCTTCGGCGCATCCGTGTTGCAGCAGCACAGTGCTCATTTTCTCCCAGTGCGGCGCCCAAATTGAACGGGCCGCAGGCATCTGGCTGCCAATGCGCAATGAAAACCCTGGCGCCCTGACGGCTAGCTACCGGGATTCCCGTCACTCTCGGACCGCACGCTCTCCCGAAATGTGCTGCAAACCAACCGATATCCCGATGCTCATGCCAAACCTCTGTGCCTTGGCTGGGAAGGCCGTGGGGCAGTAGAGTTTTAGATTACGATCGCTATTCTACGGTCGATCACGACCCGGCCGATACGTCGGGGAACCGCACCAACGCGTCTCCCATCCTCGAAAGGAAAGTCCATGGCAAGCCAACAAGCAGTCGACTTCAAGAATCTCTTGGCGGACCTGAGCCGTCGCGCGGCCAATCCGAACTTCGATCTGTCCACGATTCGTGACGTCACCGAAAACATCCATGTGGCAACAAGAGAACCCGAAGGTGTCACCTATGCGGAGGTCGACGCCGGTGGGGTCGAGGCGATGTGGTGCATCCCCGAAGGCGCCGCGCCAGACGCGGCGATCGTGCACACCCACATGGGTGGCAGTGTGCTCATGTCGATGCATTCCGACCGAAAGGCTGCCGCGCACATCGCGAAGGCAGCGGGTGTGAGGTCTCTGGTTCTGAACTTCCGCCGCTCACCTGAACACAAGTATCCGGCGCAGATCGAGGACGTCTGCAATGCCTACTACTGGCTGCTTGACCAAGGCTACAAGCCCCACAAGATCGCCAGTGTCGGCCACTCGATCGGCGGTTACCTCGCGGTCGCTCTCGCACTACGGCTGCGTGACCGCGGGGAAGCGCCGCCCGCGTCGATCCTATCGATCTCGCCGTGGACCGACATCACGCTGTCAGGCGCATCGATCGAAATCAATGCCGATCGTGACGCGCTGCTGTCGCGCGGTCTGATGGAACTCTTCCGCTCGTGCTGGCTCGATGGGACGGACGTCGAATGGACTGACCCCCAGGTGAATCTGCTCGAGGCTACGCTGTCCGACCTACCGCCCATCGCCGTCTACTACGGCGAGCACGAACTACTTGCCTCCGACGCGATTGCCTTCTCGGCTCGGGCGAAGAAGGCAGGCAACGAGATCACGGTGCGAAGGGTCGATGAGGGCCAGCACTCCTTCATCATCGCTGCCGGGCGCGTTCCCGAAGTCGATCAGGCGATCGCAGAGATGGGCAGCTGGTTGCGCACCACTCTCGGACTAGGATCGGCCGTCGCCCAGCCGAGACTGACACTGATCGACGAGGCCTAACAGTGCCTGACGGAAATTACACCCTGGGTCACTCCAACCGCGAGGTTCTACGTCTCCAGCGACAAGCGGAAATGCTGAGGCCCATCACAGAGCGACTACTGGTCAGCGCCGGTGTCGAGAACGGCATGCGTGTTCTCGACATCGGCTGCGGCCCAGGAGATGTCTCGATGTTGATCGCCGATCTCGTCGGCCCTACCGGACACGTCGTCGGCATCGATCCCAGTGCCGTAGCAATCGATACCGCCCGCCAGCGGTGCGATCACCTCGGCCGCAGCAATGTCGAGTTCTTGGTGGGCGGGCTCGATGCCTACGACCCCACGACGACGTTCGATGCTGCAGTATGCCGACACGTTCTCATCCATCAGGTGGACCCAAGCGAATTCCTGCGCGCGACTGGACGGCTTGTCCGCCCCGGCGGCGTCATAGCGCTTCACGAAATGGACATCACGCGCGGGATCCAATCCTATCCGCGGGTACCGCAACTGCACGAGATCTACGACGCCGTCATCAGCACCCTCCTACGGGCAGGTACGGCTTTCGACGTCGGCGGACGACTCGTACGGGTATTCGCCGATGCCGGGCTGCCGCCACCGAAGCTGTTCTCCCAGACGATCGTCGAACGCGGCGACACCACAGTGCTGCTGCGATGGATGACAGAGTTGGCCAGGGAAGTCTGTCCCCAATTCTTCTCCGACGGTACGGAAGGCGAAATACAGGCTCAGATCGACACAATGAGTGACCTCATGCAGCGCGCTGCATCCGAGATGAACAGTCAGATCGAGTTTGTACCGCAGACGTGTGCCTGGACACGTGTATGAGCGGGGATACGCTCGACTTCCTCGACTACTTCGTCGAACGAGGGTTCCGTGTCTTGACCTTCTGCCCTGGTGATCCTGCCAAGCGAGACAAGCCGTCTCAGCGGTCGATCCCCTGGTGGCCCGAACGGCCGAGCGCGTTGCCTGGACGCAGGAAGCCGGGCTGCTGCAGCTGGCGAATTGCGCGCAACGTCCCTGAGGGGATCACCCGCTTGAAGAAGACGCGGGCGTCGAACGTCTCACGCACGTCCTCGACGTAGGAACGCGAGAGACCGAAGCGGATCCGGCCCTGGCTGACATCGATGAGGTCGGCTCGGCGAACCGCCTCCACCAGCTGTGCGTAGGGGCGGCCCGCCCCGTATCTGAAGAGCCGGTGGTGTTCGGCGACGATCAGCGCCAGCTCGTCTGACCAGCCTTGGCGACCCGTCTGCTGCAGCCACGCGTCCTGCGCCTCGATCGACGGGACGAGATAGTCAAGCGTGTCGAACGCGGCAAGGTCATGAAACGCCGCCGCGATCGCGAGCTTGTCGTCGCGGTCGGGAGCGTCTGGGGTGAGCGCCCTGGCGAAGTTGATGACCCGGTACACGTGTGCCTTGTAGGCGTCGTAGCCGACATCGTCACCGTGCGCGCGGTGCCGATGGGACTCGAGGATCTCCTCGGCCAGCGGAGAAGTTCGGAGGAGCTCCGGAGTCGTCACCGCACGATCGTAGGACTCGAGCCCGATTCCTTCGCCGGAACACCGGTGCAACCGTCCGCCCGCCCGCGCCGTCGTCACGAGGAATACCCTGGCTGCGGCGTCCGTTGAGGCGACCGTGTCGATCAATAGGGATGGCAAATGAAAATCGGAATCTCCACGTTTGTCACCGATGACGGTATTGACTCGGTGTCGCTTGCCCGCGCGATCGAGGAGCGGGGTTTCGACTCGCTGGCGATCGCCGAGCACACGAACATCCCGGCGAGCCGCGAGAGCGCGTATCCGATGGGCGGCGAGTTGCCGGACATCTATTACAAGACGCTGGATCCGTTCGTCACCCTCGCCGCGGCGGCGGCGGTGACCTCCAGAATCGAGCTGATCACCGGCATCGCGCTCCTGATTCAGCGTGACCCGATCATCACCGCGAAGGAGGCCGCAAGCATCGACTTGATCTCCGGCGGCCGGTTCGTGTTCGGCGTGGGCGCTGGCTGGAACATCGAGGAGTTGCGCAACCACGGCACCGATCCCAAGACCCGCGGTGCGCTGTTGGACGAGCGCATCGAGGCGATCAAGGCGCTGTGGACGACGGAGCCCGCCGAGTACCACGGCACCTACGTCGACTTCGATCCAACGTATCTGCGGCCCAAGCCAGTTCAGAAGCCGCACCCGCCCATCTACATCGGTGGCAATTCCGATGCCACCGTCAAGCGGGTGGTCCGGCACGACGCGGGCTGGATCGCCAACCCGTTCCCGGTGGACGTGCTGGGCAAGAGGATCGGCCAGATGCGCGACGGATTGGGCCATGACGTCCCAGCCGCCCAGTTCGGCACGCCTACCGACCTCGACTACTGGCGCGCCGTCGACGATCTGGGATTCGGTCAGATCGCGCTTCTGCTGCCCTCCGAGCCGCGCGACGAATCCCTTCGTCTGCTCGACGAGTACGCCGCGCTGGTGCAGCAGTACCGCGGCTAGCGGGACGGCGCAGGCACCGCCCAGGCGCTGCCCTGTTCGCGGTCGAGCACCGTCTCGCCCTTGTTCTTCAGCCCGAAGACGTACACCAGCAGGCTCACGGCGATCACCACGGTGACGTAGCCGATGAACAAGGTGATGTGATCGGGCTTCGCCGCTTGGTAGAGCATCGGCGCCGTACCACCGAACACGGAGTTCGCCAGGGCGTAGCCCAATCCGACTCCGAGAGCCCGGATTTCGGCCGGGAACAGCTCGGCCTTCACGATGGCGTTGACCGACGTGTAGCCGGTGATGATGACGTAGCCGATGGCGAGGATGACGAAGGCCATCACCGCTGACGTCGTCTTCGGCAAGAACGTGAGCAGGACGTAGGTGTAGAGGACACCACCAATGCCGAAGAAGATCAGCAGTGGTTTGCGTCCGACACGATCGCTGATGAGGCCGCCGACGGGTTGCAACAGCATCAGGAAGATCAGCCCGAGAAGGTTGACCCACGTCGCGGTCAGCGCGCGGTCGGTTCCGAAGGCGGACTTGACGATTGCTGGTGCATTGACGCTGTAGGTGTAGAACGCGATCGTGCCGCCTGCCGTGATGAGGAAGACCAGAAGCAGCGGCCGCCAGTGCACGGTGAACAACGTCTTCAACGATCCCGCGTCGCGGTCCTTGCCCTCGCGGATGGACTCCAGGTGCGACTCGCTGAGTGACTCGTCCATCGAGCGGCGGATCCAGAGGACCACCAGCGCGGCGATGCCGCCGATGAAGAAGCCGATCCGCCAACCCCACGACTTGAGCTCGTCGGTGTCCAGGAAGTGCAGCGCGATCAGCAGCGTGAACTGCGCGAGCACATGCCCGCCGATGAGGGTGACGTACTGGAACGACGACAGGAAACCGCGCCGGTTCGCGGTGGCCGCCTCGGACATGTAGGTCGCCGACGTGCCGTACTCACCACCGGTGGCGAAACCCTGCACCAGCCGGGCGAAGATCAAGATCACCGCCGCCCACCAGCCGATGACCTCGCGGGTGGGCATGACCGCCACTAGGAACGAACACCCCGACATGATGCTGATGCTGAGCATCAGTGAGGTCTTGCGGCCGCGGCGGTCGGCGAACCTTCCGAAGAACCACGAACCCACCGGACGCATCAGGAAGGTGACGGCGAAGATTCCGTAGATGTAGACCGTCGAGTTCTTGTCGCTCGGGTCGAAGAACTGCGCCTCGAAGTACATGGCGAAGACGGTGTAGACGTAGACGTCGTACCACTCGACGAGGTTTCCCGCGGAACCCCTGACGGTGTTGAGCACGGCTCGCTTGGTGCTCGTTTCAGCGCGTGTCGGGCCGGTCGTCGTATCGCTCATTCAGGGACGGTAACGGATCGGTTCACAGGTTCGTGGCGGCTTGGCCCACGCGCAGCGAATCGAGTACGCACAGACTCTTTTTGGCCTCAGGATCAATGCGTACAGTCGCAACGATGGAGTACCGCAGCCTCGGACGTACCGGAATCCAAGTCAGCCCGTTGTGCCTTGGCGCCATGATGTTCGGTGCGTGGGGTGAACCCGACCACGACACGTCGATCGCCACGATCCACGCCGCGCTGGACGCAGGCATCAACTTCATCGACACCGCCGACGTCTACTCGCAAGGCGAATCGGAGGTCATCGTCGGCAAGGCCCTCGCAGGCGGCAGACGTGACGACGTCGTGCTCGCCACCAAGGTCCACATGCAGATGGGCATACCGGTCGAT
This sequence comes from Mycolicibacterium sp. P9-64, assembly GCF_008329605.1. Taxonomy (GTDB): domain Bacteria; phylum Actinomycetota; class Actinomycetes; order Mycobacteriales; family Mycobacteriaceae; genus Mycobacterium. The sequence continues at coordinate 59,174 of NZ_NPKO01000002.1, read as the reverse complement.
TCGCCTGCGGGCACCGCAGGCGACCCGAACAAGCGCGGAAACTCGCGGCGCTGGATCGTCACCGAGGTGGAGAACAGCCTGCGTCGGCTGAACACCGACTGGATCGACCTCTACCAGATTCACCGGCCCGACCCCGAAACCGACATCGAGGAGACCCTCGGCGCACTCAGCGATCTACGGCAGCAGGGCAAGATTCGCGCGTTTGGCTCGTCGACGTTCCCCGCCCACCAGATCGTCGAGGCCCAGTGGGTCAGCGAGCGGCGCGGCCTCGGCAGGTTCGTCACGGAGCAACCGGCCTACTCGCTGCTCGTCCGCGGCATCGAGGCCGACGTGCTTCCGGTGGCTCAGGAGTACGGGATGGGCGTGCTGCCGTGGAGCCCGCTGGCCGGCGGCTGGCTCAGCGGCGGTTACCGCAAGGGCAAGGAGGCCCCGCAGTCCACCCGTAGCTCGCGGCTGCCGACGCGATATGACATGTCCACCCCCGAGAGCCAGCGCAAGCTCGACGCCGCCGATGCGCTCGGCCAGCTTGCCGACGAGGCCGGGCTGTCGCTGATTCACCTCGCCATCGCGTTCGTGATGCAGCATCCCGGGGTGACCGCGCCGATCATCGGTCCGCGGACCCTCGATCATCTGAAGTCCCAGATCGGTGCGGCCGACGTCACGCTGTCCGCGGAGATCCTGGACAAGATCGACGAGATCGTGCCGCCGGGAACGACGATCTCTCGGTTCGATCAGGGCTATCTGCCGCCGTCGTTGACCGATCCGTTCCTGCGGCGGCGCCGCACCTCGTAAGGGCGGCCCGTTTGCACCTGGCAGCCATTCCGGCTTTCCTGGTGGCATGCCCGATATCAATCGTCGCCACGCGCTGTCCCTGGCCGGAGTCGCTGCGTTGGCGGCCGCGATGCCCATGCCTGCCGCCCAGGCGGCGCCCAAGTACCTCTTCGAGGACAACTTCGACGGCCCCGCCGGCTCGGCGCCCGACTACTCCAAGTGGGAGCCTGCGACAGAGCGCGAGTCGATGGAGGACCCCACGTTCTGGGAGCTGCCCGAGAACGTCGGCCAGTACCGCGACGACCGTCGGAACCTGTTCCTCGACGGCAAGTCCAATCTGGTGATCCGCGCCGCCAAGGACGGCAAGACCTACTACAGCGGCAAGCTCTTCGGTAAGTACCGGGGACCCATCGGCACCACGTGGGAAGCCCGAATCAAGCTGAACTGCCTCACTCCCGGCGCCTGGCCTGCCTGGTACCTGGCCAACAACGATCCCGTCAACGGCGGCGAAGTCGACATCATGGAGTGGTACGGCAACGGCAGTTGGGCGCCGGGAACCACCGTGCACGCCAAGCTGAACGGCGGCGAGCACCAAAGCCAGACCATCGCGGTCGACAGCGGGTGGCATACCTGGCGCACCCAGTGGGATGCGAACGGCATCCGCTTCTGGAAGGACTACGTCGACGGCGCGCAACCGTACTTGAACGTTTCGCCGAGCGCGCTGCCCGATTGGCCGTTCAGCGCACCGGGTTACACGCTCTTCCCGATCTTGAACCTCGCGGTTGCGGGGTCCGGCGGCGGCGATCCCAGCGGGGGCACCTACCCGGCGGACATGCTCGTCGACTACGTCCGCGTTTGGTGACCTAGATCACATTCGCGGGTGTCACATCTGGCCCCGCGGATGTGTCTTAGAGGTGCAATCACTTACGACGAGGAGTGCACCATGGACGCTCGACTGAACCTCCACACCAACCCGGTCTCGAGCAAGATCACGAAGTACATCAGCGCGGCTGGCAAGGCACTGCGGGACTCGCCGCTGCCAAGCACGACGCGAGAACTGGTCGCGCTGCGCGCCAGCCAGATCAACGGCTGCGGTTTCTGCACCGACATGCACACCAAGGACGCGACGCTTGCGGGCGAGTCCGCGACACGCCTACACATGGTCGCAGTCTGGCGAGAGGCGACGGTGTTCACCGAAGCCGAGCGCGCCGCCCTCGAGTTGACGGAACAGGGAACCCGCATCGCCGACGCGGCAGGCGGCGTACCCGACGACGTGTGGGCCAACGCCGTCAAGCACTACGACGAGGACCAACTGGCTGCGCTGGTGTGCCTGATTGCGTTCATGGGCACCGTCAACCGCCTGAACGTCATCGTTGCGCAGCCCGCAGGCGACTACCAGCCAGGCCAGTTCGCGTCACACTAGTACGGCTTGGCACCTTCCGGCAGAACGAATTCCGAGACCGGCGCGGAGACGCCGTTGATGGTCGTCCCACCGTTGACGAGCGCCGCAGCCATCGGCAGCATGCTCTGGGGGAAGCCAAGGGTCGGCGCGGTGATCGCATCGAGCCTGGCCAGTTCCTCAGCGGTGAGGGTGACGTCGAGGGCACGGATGTTCTCCTCGAACTGCGACATCCGGCGCGCGCCGATGATGATCGACGTGACGCCGGGTTTCGCGTGCACCCACGCCAGCGCCACGCTGGCGACCGAGGTGTCGTGCACCTTGGCGATGATCTCGAGTTCGTCGACGACGTCGTAGGTCTTGTCGTCCAACTCAAGGAGCGCACCGCGGTCGGCCTCTTGCTGGCCGGCATTGGCCCGCGTGTACTTGCCACTCAGCGCACCGCCACCGAGCGGTGACCATGGCGTGATCCCTAGTCCGAATTCGCCTGCCATGGGCACCAATTCCTGCTCGACGGTGCGCTGAAGCAGCGAGTACTCGATCTGCAGCCCGATGAATGACGACCAGCCGCGGAAACGGGCAATCAGGTTGGCTTCGACGATCTTCCACGCCGGGGTATCGGACACCCCGAGGTAGCGCACCTTGCCCGCCCGAACGAGGTCGTCGAGCGCGGCCATCGTCTCGTCGATGGGGGTGTTCGCATCCCACATGTGCAGCCAGTACAGGTCGATGTAGTCGGTTTGTAGGCGCCGCAACGAGTTCTCGCACGCGTTGACGATCGCCTTGCGGCCCGAGCCGCCACCGTTGGGATCACCGGGGTAGAGGTTGCCGCTGAACTTGGTGGCGATCGTCAGCCGATCCCGCCTGGCGGAATGGCGCCCGACGTGGTCGCCGATGATCTTCTCCGAGTGGCTCGCGGTGTAGAAGTTGGCGGTGTCGATGAAGTTTCCGCCGAGTTCGACGTAGCGGTCAATGATCTGTTCGGACTCCTCAACGCTGGAACCCCAGCCGAGGTCTTCTCCGAACGTCATCGCGCCAAGGCACAGCGGGCTGACACGCAGACCTGATCGGCCGAGTGTCACGTAGTGATCCAAGGGCATGTGCAGCCCCTTTCTGATAAATTGTTCAGGGTGAGCGTTAGTACGGTTTTGAACTAGTTTAACTATGAACTACATGGCGGGCAAGGTCGATGTCTGAGAGCAATGCGGCCAAGATGTGGTCGCTGAACTACCGCTTGTTGCTGTCGGTGATCTCGTCGGCCGAAGCCGGCATCAACGAGTTGGGGCTCGACTCCAAGGAACTGTTCCTGCTCGCCGAGATCGACGAACGCCCTTACCCCGCCGAACTGGCGTCCACGTTGAGCATGCCCAAGGCCACGGTGACGCTCTATCTGAAAAGACTTGAGACAGCTGGTTTCATCCGCCGCGAGATCGATTCAGCCGACCTACGGCGCCATCGTCTCTTGCTCACCCCGGCTGGGCGCCAAGCCGCCAAGAACGGCCAAGCACTGCTGTCGAGGGCGTTCGACGAGCGCCTCGGGCGCCTCACCGCCAAGCAGCAGAACGAGCTCAAGAACCTGCTGGAGAAGATCGTCTGACCACCGCCGGGCGTCAAAGCCGTTGGGCCGATACGTAGAAGGTCGGAGGTGCCGTGACGTCGGCGCCTGCGGCAACGCCGCGGCCGAAGCGTTCCATCTGTTCGGCCGCCGTCTCCGCCGACGCATTCCAACCGTGCTCGGCGAGCCATTCGACGACGTCGGTGCGCTCCTCGTTGTACACCAGGTCGTCGACGTCCGCGATCTGCATCTTCATCATCTCCGCGGCCGCCGTTCGCATCCGTTGCGTCCGTTCTCGCTCGCGGGCCAGCCGCTCCGGGTCCAAGACTTCCGCGCTCGGAGAGTTGGCTGCGAGCCGGCTACCTGCGGGACTCAGTGCGTGTATGCGCTCGAACAACGCGTCCTGGGCCGCAGCTGGTAGGTAGCGCAGCAGTCCCTCGACCGACCACGCCGTCGGCTCCGACGGCGCAAATCCGCTCTCGCGGAGCGCCTTCGGCCAATCCTGGCGCAGGTCGATCGGAATGCCCACTCGGCGACACTTCGGTTCGTGCTCTCGCAACGTCGCTTCCTTGAACTCAAGCACCCGCGGCTGGTCCAGCTCGTAAAGCACAGTGCCGTCCGGCCAGGGAAGGCGCCACGCACGCGCATCCAATCCGGCCGCGAGGATCACGACCTGACGAACTCCCCCGTTGGCGGCGTCGACGAAGAATTCGTCGAAAAAGGCTGTCCGCGTTGCCATGAAATCGACGAACATGCGCATTCGCGTAACGAGCCCAGGCTCGGCGGCGGCCAGTTCGTCCGGCACCGAACCGCCGAAGAGCGTCCACATTCCCTCACCCGCGGCCTCCAGGAACATCCGCGCGAACTGGTCCCGAATGAGCGGGTTTTCACGCTCGGTCTCGGCCGCACGCGCCGCTGCCACGCCCAGAGCGGTCGCGCCTACGCTCTCGGTAACCTCCCAGGAATCATCGTCAGTCCGCTGCATCGCTACTCCCTTGCCTCCGATCCTTCCGTGTTACCACGTCTGTCTGAAACCACGCTTGGCGTGCCAGTGCCATGACCGGTTCTCGTGTCTGGCCGTAACCTTGTCAGCATGGGACTCAACCCCGCCGACGCGTGGGAACCGCTACCGCGGGGACCGCACAAGCTGTCGCGCGACGAGGTCCAGAATTCCCAGCGTGGGCGGCTGTGTCTTGCGGCGATCGAATCGGTCGCCGAACTAGGTTACGCCGCAACGACAGTCGGTGACATCGTGTCACGGGCCAAGGTCGCCCGGCGAACCTTCTACCAGTTCTTCAGCGGCAAGGAAGAGTGCTTCGCAGCGGGTTTCGACGCCGCGGTCAAGATCGTCAACGGGCAGATGGACGCAGCCATCGCAGCAGCGCATCCAACCGGGTTCCGGCATCTCGTCCGCCTGTCCCTTGAGGCCTATCTGGCTATTCTCGCCGCCGAACCCGTGGCCGCGCGGGCGCTGCACGTGGAGACCATCGGAGCCGGACCGGCGCTGGTGGGCCATCGTGCACGGATGCAGGAACTGTTCGCCCACCGCATGAGCGCGGCGCATCGGCTTGCCCGCGAGCAAGGCGAACTCGTATCCGAGCCGTCGCCAGGCGTCTTCGACTTCTTGATCGGTGGCATCGACGACCGGATCCGGTCGTGTATCCATCGCGACGGCCCGGAGGCACTTCCCGGCCTTGCACCGCTGCTCGTCGAGGCGACCTTGGCGCTGTTCGCCGCCGACGGTCCGCCGGCCGACTGACCGCATCCTGCGGCGTCGCCTCGGCAAACGGGTCTTGTGCAGCCGAGTGGGGAACGCTAGTGTTCATAATCCCGGGGGGGTGAGCCACATCACATTCGGATTGTGCGCCGGATCTCTCCTGCATGGGGAATCGATGCCGAAATGACAAGGGGCGCAATATGGGTGGGTCGGCTTACGTAGGTCGCATCGGCGGTTTGGCCGCGGCCCTCGGCATCGGGACGGCGGTGATCTACGGCTGCGGGGCGGCGTCGGCTGAGACGTCCGGGGATTCGGGGTCGCCCGCGAGCTCATCGTCCGCGGCCGCTTCGTCTCCAAGCGCGTCATCTCCAAGTTCGACCGATGATTCGACGACGCCCAGTACCAACACCGGATCTTCGACGGGGGAAGGCAGCTCACCGTCGACCACGGGGTCAACCCCATCCGGAACGAAGCCTTCGGCGGCAGCGCCAGGAGTCGCTGTCAGCACCGGTGGCGCCGTGACCTCCGAGACGAAGTCAGCGCGAAAGAACAAGCAGTCCAACTCAACCCAGACCGCAGGAACGACCGATCGCTCAGCAGCCGAGCCTTCGACGAAGGCGGACGCCGCGCCCGTCGACAAGCCAGGACCGGAACCGGAGCCCGAGCCCGAGCCCGAGCCCGAGCCCGAGCCCAAATCCGCGCCGGTCGTCACCGTCCCGGCAGTGGAGGTGGTGGCCAAGGCACCCGAGCCCGAGCCGCCAGCCGAGGCGCCGAAGAAGGACGCCGTCGTCGTCGTGGCGACCGCTACGACGAGTCCGGTGGACGACATCCCAGCGGTACCCGTCGAGCCTCCGGCGACACTGCTGTTGCTCGCGGCCGCCACGCGCCGGGAGAACCCGGCCTCGCCGCTCACCGCCAACACCGTGGCCAATCCCCTGACGACGAACTCGCTCACCACGAATGCCCTCGACGTCATCGACCCGGCCTCCGTCATCGGAATTCCACAGGTAGCTCCTTTGGAGTTCCTGCAGCACATACCGATCGTTGGGCAGTTGATCATCACCCCGATCGTTGCGCTCATTCACCAGATCCCGGTCGTTGGCGACGTCCTGCATCAGTTCGTCGGCTACCCCGTTCAACTGGGCGCGGCGCCAGGCTCCCCGGTGGCTCGCGACGTGCGGGTGGTCTCGTTCGACGGCACCCAGATCTACACGCACTTCATGCCCGCGCTCGTCTTCGGGGCGGACGGAAAGGCGCCAACCATCCTGTACGGACCTGGCCTGGGCTTGCCCGGGGCGACCAACCTCGATGGCACCCCGCTCGACGGTGTGCTCACGGACTTCGTCGGTCAGATGAGCATCGCGACGCTGCGACAACACGGCTACAACGTCGTCACCTGGGACCCGCGCGGCGAATGGGGCTCGGGCGGCCAACTCGAGATCGACCATCCCGACTTCGAAGGCCGGGACGCGTCCGCCATCATCAGTTGGGTCTCCCAGCAGGCCGAGGTCCGCCTCGACGCCCCCGGTGACCCGCAAATGGGCATGGTCGGCGCGTCGTACGGCGGCGGCATCCAACTCGTCACCGCCGCCCGCGACCACCGCGTCGATGCGATCGTTCCCACCATCGCCTGGAACAGCCTGCAGACCACTCTGGGCAAGAACGGGGCGGTCAAGACCAGCTGGGGGGCTCTCCTCAGCCTTGCTCTCGCCGGCACGCTCAGCCGGTCGAATCCGGAGATCTACCAGAAGGCGATCACGGCCCTCTTCACGGGCGGCCTGACCCAAGCCGACCTGGACTTCTTGGCAGCACGCAGCCCGGCCTCGCTGATCAAGGACATCACCGCGCCAACGCTGTTGATCCAGGGCACGGTCGACACACTCTTCAGCCTGGATGAGGCGGACGCGAACGCCGAGGCGCTGATCGCCAACGGTGTCCCGACCAAGGTGCTGTGGTTCTGCGGCGGGCACGGCCTCTGCGCGAACAACCTCCTCGATGGCAGCGACGGCGTGCTGATCGCACAGCGCACCCTCGAGTGGCTCGACAAGTACGTCAAGCGCGAAGACGTCCAGACCGGCCCGCAGTTCGAATGGGTCGACCAACACGGGCAATGGTTCTCGTCGGAGCACTATCCGGTCGAGCCGGGCCCGTTGGTCATCACGTCAAGCCAGAGCGGAGGGCTGCTTCCGATCGTTCCGGTCCTGGGTGGCAGCCTCGGCATCATCGGCGGCTATCGGGCACCCAACGCGCTGAACCTCGTGGTTCCGGCGTCGACCACGACGACCCACATCGTCGGCGCCCCGCAGCTGACGCTGACCTATTCCGGCAGTGGCATCGCACGCCACGTCTACGCCCAACTCATCGACGACAGCACGGGTCTCGCGCTGGGCAGCCAGGTCACGCCCATTCCCGTGACGTTGGACGGGCAGTCGCACACGGTGACGATCTCACTCGAGCAGGTCGCCGCCACACTCACGCCGGGCCAGACGGTCACCCTGCAGCTGGTCGCCTCGACGGGCACCTATCTATCGGAGTACTCGTTTGGCACGCTGAACGTGTCGAGCATGCAACTCGGCCTTCCTACGGCCCCTGACGCGGTCGCGGAGCCGACGCCAGGGACGACTGCTCTGCCGATCGCGGTGTAGGAGCCCAGCCCAACCCGCATCGGTTTTGCCGATGCAATACATCGAATATATGCGTTGTACAGATACCACTGCCGACGGAATCATGGACACAGCAAGTGAGTCCGTCTGAGCAGTGGAGGGTCGGGATGTCGAGCCAAGAGATCGAGGTGCTCGTCGTCGGTGCGGGTCAAGCCGGAATAGCGATGAGCGAGCACCTCGGCTTGCACGGCGTTCCGCACGTCGTCCTCGAGCGCGATCGCATCGCCGAGCAGTGGCGAACCCGGCGGTGGGATTCCCTGGTGGCCAACGGTCCCGCGTGGCATGACCGCTTTCCCGGTCAGGAGTTCAACGTCGACCCCGACACGTTCGCCACCAAGGAACAGGTCGCCGATTACTTCGTCTCCTACGCGGAGAAGATCGATGCACCGATCCGCACCGGTGTCGAGGTGACGTCGGTACGAAAGAACCACGGCCGAACCGGGTTTCGCGTCGAGACATCCGACGGCGTCATCGAGGCACGCCACGTCGTCGCCGCGACGGGGGCATTCCAGAAGCCGGTCATTCCGCCCGTCATCCCCGACAGCGCCGGCATCCCGCAGATCCACTCCAGCTCCTACCGCAATTCGCAGCAGCTGCCCGACGGCGCCGTCCTGGTGGTCGGAGCCGGATCGTCGGGAGTCCAGATCGCCGACGAACTTCAGCAATCGGGTCGTCAGGTGTACCTGGCAGTCGGGCCGCACGACCGCCCGCCGCGCAGCTACCGCGGTCGTGACTTCTGTTGGTGGCTAGGCGTTCTCGGTAAGTGGGAGGCATCGGCACCGCCTCGCGGCGCCGAGCACGTGACCATCGCGGTCAGCGGCGCGCACGGCGGAAACACCGTTGACTTCCGGGCGTTGGCCGCAAGCGGCATCATCCTCCTGGGCATGGCGGGCGCGTACGACGACGGCATCGTGTCCTTCGCGGCCGACCTTCGTACCAACATCGCGAACGGTGACGCCAACTACCTGTCCATGCTCGACGAGGCCGACGCCTATATCACCCGCAACGGCCTTGACCTGCCCGAGGAGCCGCAAGCGCGCATCCTCGGCCCCGACCCCGACTGCGTCACCAACCCGATCCGCGAGCTCGACCTCGCCGCCTCGGGCATCACCTCGATCGTCTGGGCGACCGGGTTCGCCTTCGACTACGGCTGGCTACAGGTCGACGCGTTCGACGACAACGGAAAGCCCAAGCACCAACGCGGCATATCCTCCGAGCCGGGCATCTACTTCCTCGGCCTGCCGTGGCAGTCCCGACGCGGATCGAGCTTCATCTGGGGCGTCTGGCACGACGCCAAGTACCTCGCAGATCAGATCGCGATCCAGCGCAGCTACCACGCCTACACGGCCTCCCGGCCATCGGCCGACTGACTCCGCCGACTAACAACAGAGAGGAGACGCTGGTCATGGCAGCAGAGCCCCATAAAACAGCGCCCCACAAGACGACCCACGAGCGGATCCGGCCGTTCAACACCAAGGACACCTACCCCGAACAGGACCTGGACAACGACCTGTGCCAAGCCGTCGTCGCAGGCGGGGTGGTCTACCTGCGCGGGCAGATCGGCCAGGATCTCGATACCAGGGAATCGGTGGGCATCGGCGACGTCGAGGTGCAGGCCGAGAAGGCCATGAGCAACATCGCGATGTTGCTCGACGAGGCGGGCAGCTCACTGCGCGACATCGTCAAGGTCACCGTTTATCTCACCGACATCCGCTACCGCGAAACGGTTTACAAAGTCATGGGCCGATGGCTCAAGGGTGTGCACCCGGTCTCGACCGGTCTGGTCGTCGAGGCACTCGCCCGGCCCGAATGGCTGGTCGAGATCGACGCCACCGCAGTCATCAGCGACGGCAACGGCGCATGACGTTCTCGCTCGTCGCCAGGGATGCCGCCACCGGAGCATTCGGCATCGTGATCTGTTCGTCGAGCCCCGCGGTCGCGTCGCGCTGCGCACACGCCAGGGCCACCGTCGGCGTCGTGGCATCGCAGAACGTCACCAACCCCGCGCTCGGAGCGGCGGTGCTCGACTCGCTCGCCGACGGCGCCCATGCGGACGCGGCTCTCGAAGCCGCACTGGCACTTGAGAAGTTCCCCGACTACCGGCAGCTAACCGTCGTCGACACGCACGGCAACACCGCCGTGCACTCCGGCGCGCAGAGCCTCGGCGTGCACACCCACCTCGAGGGCGATCAAGCGGTGGCCGCGGGAAACCTGCTGAAGGACAAGACCGTGATCTCGGAGCTGCTTGCGGGTTACGCAGGCAGCACCTCGGCGGCCTTCGAAGCACGCCTGCTCGCCGGGCTTCGAGCGGCTCTGGCTGCCGGCGGCGAAGCGGGTCCCGTGCACTCCGCAGGTCTGGTTGTCGTCGAAGACGTTCCGTGGCCGGTGACCGATCTGCGGGTCGACTACGCCGACGACCCGATTGGCGATCTCGCGCAGCTGTGGCAGGTGTGGGAACCCCAGAAGGACGGCTACCGCGTGCGTGGCATCGACCCCACCAACGCGCCCTCCTACGGCGTCCCGGGAGATGAATGACTGCCATCGACAGCGTCACCGCCGCGGCCGTCACAGCCGCCCACCCGCAGCTGATCCAGCTGTCCCGCGATCTCTACGATCACCCCGAGACCGCGTGGGAAGAGATCCGTTCGGCGCGCCGCGTCGCAGAGCAGCTGTCGGACAATGGGTTCGACGTCACCGAACGATTCTGCGACCTGGACACCGCTTTCGCTGCCCGGATCGGCTCTGGCGATCTGCACATCGCGCTGTGTGCCGAGTACGACGCGCTGCCCGGCCTCGGACACGCGTGTGGCCACAACCTGATCTCCGCCATCACCGTCGGCGCCGCGCTTGCCTTGGCACCCGTCGTCGACGAGCTCGGTCTGACGCTGACGGTGCTCGGTACGCCCGCCGAGGAGGGCGGGGGCGGCAAGATCGAGATGCTCGAGCGCGGCGGCTTCACCGGGCAGCACGCTGCCGCGATGGTTCACCCCGGTCCCGTCGACGTGGCCCGCGCCAGGCCATTCGCGGTGTCGCACAGCCACATCGAGTACAAGGGCAAGTCATCCCACGCCGCCGCCTACCCGGAACGCGGCGTCAACGCCGCCGACGCGTTCACCATCGCGCAGGTCGCGATCGGGCTGTTGCGCCAGCAGCTGCCGTCCTCGGTGCGCGTGCACGGCATGATGACCCGCGGCGGGGAGGCGCCGAATGCGATCGCCGAGAACACTGCGGGGCGTTGGTACGTCCGCGCAGAGACGCTCGCCGAGCTCGCCGACGTCGAACCGAGGATCATGCGCTGCTTCGAGGCGGGTGCCCTGGCGTCCGGTGCCGTTCTCACCATTACACCGGAGTCCAAGCCCTACGCCGAGTTCCGCACCGATGACGAACTTCTCGCCTGCTACGAGCGGCGCGCGACCGGCGTGGGCCGGCGATTCACCGATGGGCCCGACGCCATGATGGCGCGGGCGTCCACCGACATGGGCAACGTGTCCCAGACACTGCCTGCGATTCACCCCTACATCGGCATCGACTCGATGCCCGCGGTCAACCACCAGCCCGAGTTCGCCGCCGCCACCATCACCCCCGCAGCGGAGACCGCCATCGCGCAGGGCGCGCTTGCACTGGCAGGCACGGTCGTCGACGCCGCCACCCACACCCATATTCGTCGCCGCCTGGTTGGAAGGTGAACGTGGCCAGCCCCGACCAGTCAACCGTCCGTATCGAGCACGACCTGCTAGGCGATCGGGAGGTCCCCGCCGACGTCTACTACGGCGTGCACACGGCACGTGCGCTGGACAACTTCCCCATCAGCGGGGTTCCCATCTCGAGCCACACCGATCTCGTCATCGCACTGGCCTCGGTGAAACAGGCTGCTGCAGAGACCAATCAGCAACTCGGGCTACTCGAGCCCCGGATCGCCGAGGCGATCATCGCGACCTGCATCGAGATCCGCGACGGGGCCCTTCACGAACAGTTCGTCGTCGACCAGATCCAGGGCGGGGCTGGCACGTCGACCAACATGAACGCCAACGAGGTGATCGCCAACCGCGCACTGGAGCTCCTCGGCCACGATCGCGGCAGCTACCACGTCGTCCACCCGCTCGAGCACGTCAACCTCGGACAAAGCACCAACGACGTCTACCCGACGGCACTCAAGGTCGCCCTCGGCACCGCGTCGCGCTCCCTCGAACGGGCATTGCGCAGCCTCGTTGAGCACTGCACGATGAAGTCCGAAGAGTTCGCCGACATGCTCAAGCTCGGACGCACCCAGCTGCAGGATGCGGTGCCGATGACGCTCGGGCAGGAGTTCGGCGCCTACGCCGTCACCATCGGCGAGGACGCCGACCGAATCAACGAGGCCACGATGCTGATCGCCGAGATCAATCTCGGCGGCACCGCCATCGGCACCGGGCTCAACGCCCACCCGGCCTACGCCGCGATGGCATGCGAACGGCTGCGCCACCTCACCGGGCTGCCGCTGACCACCGCGGGAAACCTCGTCGAGGCCACCTCGGACGTGGGCGCCTTCGTCCAGCTGTCCGGGGTCACCAAGCGTGCCGCGGTGAAGCTCTCGAAGATCTGCAACGACCTGCGGCTGCTGTCCTCTGGTCCGCGGGCGGGTTTCGGCGAGATCAACCTTCCGCCAGTGCAGGCGGGCTCGAGCATCATGCCCGGCAAGGTGAACCCCGTCATCCCCGAGGTCGTCAACCAGGTCGCCTTCGAGGTGATCGGCAACGACCTCACGATCACGATGGCCGCCGAGGCCGGGCAGTTGCAGCTCAACGCGTTCGAACCGATCATCGCCAAGGCCCTGTTGTCGTCGCTGCGCCATCTCACCGCCGCGGTGAACGTCCTTGGGGAACGCTGCATTCGGGGAATCACGGCCAACGCCGACCACATGCGCGACACCGTCCTGCAGTCGGCGAGCATCGCCACGGCCCTCAATCCGGTCCTCGGTTACGAGGCCGCCACCGCGCTCGTCGCCGAGGCCATCGCCACCGGCGCATCCATACCGGAGCTGGTCCGGCGCTCCGCGCTGCTCGACGACGTCGCCCTCGCGCGTGTGCTGAGCCCCGAAAACCTCTGCCGCCCACACGGTTCCTGAGCGTTCAGGCGCCGCTGGGCCCTTCGCGCTCGGCGAAGATGGCGCGTGCCGCCGCTGCGACGGCACGCGCACGTGCCGTGGTCCGCACGGCCTGCAGTCGGGCCAGCACGATCGGAAGGCCGGGGAGATCGTCCTTGATGGCGACGGCGCTCACCGCTCCCCCGTCGTAGGTGCCCCGATGCGCGGGCATCTGGTTCAGGATCGAGAAGCCGTGTCCGCGAGCGACCAGACCGCGGACCGCTTCGTAGCTGGCTGAGCGATACCGAATCCGCGGTGTCACACCGGCTTTGGCGAGCATCGCTTCGAAGTAGTCGCGACTGTCCGGCAGGTCGAGCAGCACCATGGGCTCGTCGGCCAGCTCGGTCAGCCTGATGGACTTGCGTTTCGCCAGCCGATGCTCCGACGGCAGCGCCACGTAGGGTGCCGCCACACCGACGTACTCGGCGTCGACGCCGGCTCCAAGACCAAGGTCGTAGGTGAGCGCCAGCTCCGCGGTGCCGTTGCGCAGCACGGTGCGGATGGCGTCGGCGGAGGTCTCGATGACCTCGACCTCGAGGTCGGGGTGCAGCGCGCCCAGATCGGACAGCAAACGGGGCAGGACGAACGGTGTCAGGGTGACGAAGCATGCCAACCGCACGGTGCCGTGCACCTGGTCGACCCGGCCGCTGGCATTGTCGAGCACCTCGTCGAGGTGGGCCAGCAGCGCCCGGGTGTCGCGCAGCATCTCCTCGCCGGCAGCGGTCAGGGCAAGACCGCGCGCCCGGTGCCTGATGAACAGCTGCGAGCCGATCTGCTGCTCGAGTTGGCTGATCGCGGCCGAGACCGCCGACTGTGCGATGTGCAGCTCGTCGGCGGCCTTGGTCATGGACGAATGGGTAGCAGCCTTCACGAAGTACCGCAGCTGGGTCAGCGTGACGTCAGGACGTCGGCGCATGCTGGTACTCCCAACTGGATCCCCTGGTGGGTCACGGTCTACCAGCATTACAGCTGCGCGGCCTGCTTTCCAGGAACCGGGTCGTCGACGCGGCCCTCGGCGCGCACCGACTTGCCCCGCAGATAGCCGAGCACACCGAGGACACCGAGCACCGCAAGCGTGCCAAGGGTGAACACCTCGAACGTCAGCTGGCTGACTCCCCAGGTCTCTTCGAAGTCGTAGTCCAGCCCGAACAGACGCTCCAGCGTGCCGGGGAACACCGCGACCCACGACCCGAGGGCGACCCAGGCGAAGCACAACCCGCCAAGGATGCGGAAGCCCGTGTTGCCGGTCGGCACCCGGAACGGCCGTGGCATGTCCGGGAAGCGGGTGCGCAGCCGCACCGCCGCGGGAATCGAGATGACGTAACTGAGCAGGAAGGTGGAGATGGAGATGCTCAGCACCACACCGAAGATCGAGGCCGACGAGCCGGTCACCTGCATCGCTACCAGGCAGAACACCGTCGCCACCGTGCCGGAGAGCAGGTTGACCCGCACCGGGGTGCCCAGCTGGGGGTGAAACCGCCCGAAGAAGCCGCCGAAGAACGCGCCGTCGGCCGCGGCCATGGCCTGCATCCGGTCGCTGATGATCATCCACGCCGAGCCCTGCGTCATCAGGATGACGGCGAAGATGATGCCGGTGACGGTCAGCATCGCCGGGGCGGCGGCGCCGTAGACCCCGAACACCTTGGCGACGGCCTCCATCAAGCCGCCGATGCCCGTGATGTCGTCCTTCGGTAGCACCACCAGGATGGCGAAGATGGGCAGCAGGTAGGACGCGGCGGCGATGCCCGCCGAGCGTGCGATGGAGATCGGGACGTCGCGCGCCGGGTTCTTCATCTCGCCCGCGGCGCTGTTTCCGGATTCGAAGCCCAAGTAGGAGAACAGAAGCAACGGCGTCACGCCGAGCAAGCCCGCGATCGTCGGGCTGAAGTCGCTGACCGAGAGGCCCGCGACGCCGTGTTGCGATGCGTAGATCGCGGTTGTCACCAGAAAGATGACGAGGAACGCGATCTTCAGGATTGCGCCGACGTTCGGGATCCACTTGCCGTGCCGCAGGCTGATGATCGCTGCCAAGACGGTGAGCCAGATGAAGACCAGCTTGAAGGCGTAGTCAGTGACCGAGCCGTGCTCGAACGGGGTGACGTAGGTGCTCCAGGTCTCCGAGGCGATGAACGCCATCGAACCGCCGACCCAGACGGGCTGGGTGACCCAGGTCAACAGTGACGCGATGGCCGCCACCGGTCGCCCGAAAGCCTTGCGGCACCATACGTATACGCCGCCCTCACCGGTGAATGCGCCACCGGTCTCGGCGAAGATGAGGCCGTACGGCACCAGGAAGAGCACGGCGAGGACCAGCGCCCAGGTGAACGTCTCCGCACCGAAGCCGGATACCTGCCCCAGCGTCTCGATCGATACCACCGCGGCGACGATGAGGAAGACGATGTCGAGCCTGCCAAGGGTCTTCTTGAGGTGCTTGACCTCGCGGTCGGCCTGGGCCGTTTCGCGGTCCTCTGGTGTTGGTGGCGATGCCTCTTCCGGTGTCACGGCGATCTCTCTTCCTGTGAATGTGATCGTCCCCACAGTGGCCCCCGGCGTCGTAGCTGTAAAACATCGTTTTCAGTGAATTCACATCGGAATTTCCGATCTAATGCTGCATCGTCAAATCAGATGCAAAACCCCTGAAACCACTAGTTGACCTCGGTTACCGATGACACGACGATTGCTATTACCCCGCGTGACCCAGGTCACCGCGTATTTCATGGCCCCA
This sequence comes from Mycolicibacterium sp. P9-64, assembly GCF_008329605.1. GTDB lineage: Bacteria > Actinomycetota > Actinomycetes > Mycobacteriales > Mycobacteriaceae > Mycobacterium. Next base: position 43,222 of record NZ_NPKO01000002.1, on the reverse strand, counting down.
TAGCCCGGGGACCGCGAACTTAGGAGTCACTCGATGCGAGACCCCCGCTACGACATCCTCTTCGAGCCGGTCAAGATCGGCCCCGTCACCGCGCGCAACCGCTTCTACCAAGTGCCGCACTGCAACGGCATGGGGTACCGCGACCCCTCCGGCGAGGCGTACATGCGTCAGATCAAGGCCGAGGGCGGCTGGGCCGTGGTGTGCACCGAGCAGGTCGAGATCCACCCCACCTCCGACATCGGCCCCTTCATCGAGCTACGCCTGTGGGACGACCAGGACCTGCCTGCGCTGGCCCGCATCGCCGACAAGATCCACGAGGGTGGCGCGCTGGCGGGCATCGAACTGGCCCACAACGGGCTGAACTCACCGAACCTGATCAGCCGGGAACCACCGCTTGGCCCGCAGAACCTGCCCGTCGTGTCCTGGAATTACGACCCCGTCCAGGCTCGCGAGATGACCAAGACCGACATCGCCGACATGCGGCACTGGCATCGCGAGGCGGTCCGCCGGTCCCTGCAGGCCGAGTACGACATCGTCTACGTGTACGCCGGGCACGCCATCGGCGGCCTTCACCATTTCCTGTCGCGGCGGTACAACAACCGCACCGACGAGTACGGCGGCAGCATCGAGAACCGGGCCCGCCTGCTGCGCGAGATCCTCGAGGACACCCGTGAGGTGTGCGACGGGAAGGCTGCCGTGGCATGCCGCATCTCGGTCGACGAACTGCTCGGCGACGACGGCATCACCCGCGCCGAGATCGAGGACGTCATCGGCATGCTCGGCGAGCACCCCGACCTGTGGGACTTCGTCCTCGGTAGCTGGGAGGACGACTCCGTCACGTCCCGCTTCGGGCCGGAGGCCGAACAGGAACCCTACGTGCGCGGGCTCAAGGCGCTGACCACCAAACCAGTTGTCGGCGTTGGCCGTTTCACGTCACCCGACATGATGGTGCACCAGATCAAGACGGGCGTCCTCGACCTGATCGGCGCCGCACGGCCCTCCATCGCCGATCCGTTCCTCCCGCGCAAGATCGAGACCGGCAATCTCGAGGACATCCGCGAGTGCATCGGCTGCAACATCTGCGTGTCCGGCGACTTCACCATGTCACCCATCCGATGCACCCAGAACCCCACCATGGGCGAGGAGTTCCGCCGCGGCTGGCACCCGGAGAAGATCAGGACCCGCTCCAGCGAGTCCTCCGTGTTGGTGGTCGGCGCCGGACCCGCCGGACTGGAAGCCGCACGCTCCCTTGGCAATCGTGGGTATACGGTGAGCCTGGCCGAAGCCAGCCGCGCCCTCGGCGGGCGCGTCGCACGCGAGTCGAAGCTGCCGAGCCTCTCGGCCTGGATTCGCGTCGTCGACTACCGCGAGCAGCAGCTGGCCAAGCTCGACAACGTCGACGTCTTCATGCAGAGCGAGATGACGTGCGACGACATCATCGAGAACGACTTCAACCACGTCGTCGTCGCGACCGGTGCGCACTGGCGCCACGACGGCGTCGGCCGCTGGCACACCAAGGGAATGGAGATCGCCGAGGGCGCCGACGTTCTGAGCCCCGACGACATCATGGCGGGCGCCCGGCCGCGCGGTCAGCGCGTCGTGGTCTTCGACGATGACCACTACTACATGGGCGGTGTGCTCGCCGAGCTGCTGGCAGGCGAAGGCCTCGACGTCACCCTCATCACGCCTGCGGCCCACGTCTCGCAGTGGACCACCAACACCCTGGAGGTAGCGCGCATCCGCAAGCGCATCATCAGGGCGGGCATCGACGTCCGCACCAACTCGGCGGTGACCGCAGTCACCGCCGACGGCGTGCGCACCGCATGTGTGTACACCGGCGACGAAGGCTCGGTCAGCGCCGACTCCGTCGTCATGGTGACCGCACGGCTACCCATCGACGGCCTGTATCAGGAATTGTTGGGCCGCAACACCGAATGGGCCGATGCCGATCTGCTGAGCGTGCGCGCCATCGGTGATGCGTGGGCACCCGCCACCATCGCCGCCGCCGTCTGGTCCGGCCACCGCTACGCCGAGGAGCTCGACGAGCCGGCACCGCTGGGCCCCGTGCCGTACCTGCGCGAGGTTGCCGAGCTCGCCGCCGAACCCGTTGCGTACCTACCCATCACGCCGGCCGAGCCGGCCAAAGTATGAGGAGAACCGCCTTGTCTGAAGTCAGCGCCATCCCCGTTGGTTCCGATGTCACCATGTCGCCAAGCAGTTACGTCACCGCCGAGACCTTGAAGGAGGGCGATCCTGCCGAGCAGGAGGCGGTGCACCTGAGCAGCGCCGACGACAAGTTCACCGTCGGTTCGTGGCAGGCCGAGCCCTACGCCGAGTTCATCGAGAGCTACCCGGGAGACGAATACACCAGGGTGCTCGAGGGTTCGGTCACCCTGACGGGCGCCGACGGCGTCGCTCATGTCTTCGGCCCGGGCGACTCGTTCACCCTGACCAAGGGGTGGCGCGGCGAATACCGGGTGACCGAGCCACTGGTCAAGCAGTTCGCGATCTACGTCCCCTGAGAGGCAGCACATGACCACGCTCGACGACTGGACCCGGCTCGCAGGCGATCTCGTCCCGCGCACCGAGGTCTTCATCGACGGCAAGTACCGGGCGGCGCTGTCCGGCGCGACGTTCGATTCGATAAACCCCGCCACCGGTGAGCTGATCGCCGAGGTGTCGTCGGCAGGGGAGGAGGACGTCGACGTGGCCGTGGCCTCGGGGCGGGCCGCCTTCGAGTCGGGCGTCTGGTCGCGGACCTCGCCGTCGCACCGCAAGCGCGTCATGCAGCGCCTCGCCGAGCTGATCAACGACAACGCCCACGAGCTAGCGCTGCTGGACTCGATGGACATGGGCAAGCTGGTCACCGAGGCGCATACCGTCGACGTCCCGTCTGCCGCAGACCTCTTCGCGTTCTACGGCGAGGCGATCGACAAACAGGGCGGCGAGATCGCTCCCACCGAGCCGGGCAATCTGGCGTTGGTGACCAGGGAGCCGCTCGGCGTGGTCGGTGCCGTGACGCCGTGGAACTTCCCGCTTGATCTCGCCGTGTGGAAGCTGGCGCCCGCGCTGGCTGCAGGCAACTCCGTCGTGCTGAAACCGGCTGAGCAGGCACCACTGTCATCGGTGCGGCTCGCCGAGCTCGCCGTCGAGGCGGGCGTGCCGGAGGGCGTGCTCAACGTCGTACCCGGACTCGGCCCGACGGCAGGTGCAGCCCTCGGCCTGCACCCCGACGTCGACGTCATCGCCTTCACCGGATCCACCGAGACCGGTAAGCGGTTCCTCCGCTACGCCGCGGACTCCAACGCCAAGCAGGTCTGGCTGGAGTGCGGCGGCAAGAGCCCGAACGTGGTGTTCGACGACGCCGATCTGGATGCCGCGGTGGACAAGGCCATCTTCGGCGCGTTCTACAACCAGGGCGCGGTGTGCTCGTCGAACTCGCGTCTGCTGCTGCACAGCTCGATCGCCGAGGAGTTTCTCTCCGAGCTGGTGAGGCGCACCGCCGACGTTCGGCCAGGCAATCCGCTCGACCCCGCATCGACGCTTGGCGCCCTCGTCGACGAGTTGCACACCCGGCGTGTCGTCGGATTCATCGAACGGGCCCGTGCCGACGGCGAGATTCTCATCGGCGGTACCCGCGAGACCGTCGATGGCCGTGGCTGTTTCGTGGCGCCGACCATCGTCACGAACCTCGCGCCGGCCGCCGAGCTCATCACCGACGAGGTGTTCGGTCCGGTGCTTGCGGTACAAACGTTCTCCGAAGAGGCAGAGGCGATCGCCTTGGCCAACGACACCGTCTACGGACTCGCCGCATCGGTGTGGACCCGCGACCTGTCCCGTGCCCACCGCGTCTCTGCGGCCCTGCGGGCGGGCACCGTCTCGGTGAACACCGTCGACGCGTTGAGCGCTCAGACGCCATTCGGCGGCTTCAAGCAATCCGGTTTCGGCCGGGACCTGTCCCTGCATGCACTCGAGAAGTACACCGGTCTCAAGACCACGTGGATCGCACTGTAGATGGGAAGTCAGATGAACGAACTAGGGCGAGCGAAGCGACGGGGAGTCGACGGAGCCTCGGTGTCAGCACCCGTCGAGCAGCGCACCATCGAGCATGTTCCCGTCGATGAACGCCACGGCCGCGCGCGCGACCTGTTCACCGTCTGGTTCGGCTCCAACATCATGCTGCTGACCATCATCACCGGCGCGCTTGCCACCACGGTGTTCGGGCTGCCGCTGTGGGCAGGCGTGTTGGCGATCGTGCTCGGCAACGTCATCGGCGGCATCGTGATGGCGCTGCACGCCGCGCAGGGTCCGCAGATGGGCGTGCCCCAGATGCTGCAGACTCGGGCCCAGTTCGGCTCGTACGGCAGCCTTCTGGTGGTCGTGCTGGTGGTGTTCATGTACCTGGGCTTCTTCGCCTCGAACGCCGTGCTCGGTGGTCAGGCGCTGGCGAAGGTGACGGGGCTGCCGGTCAACTGGTCGATCACCATCATCGGCCTGATCAGTGTCGTCGCCACGATCGTCGGCTACCGGCTCATCCACAATGTCGCAGCCGTCCTGTCCGTCGTCGCGGGCGGTGCACTGATCGTCGCGTTCGTCTGGATGGTCGGGGTGAACGGCGTCCCCGCGGAGACCTGGCACACCAGCGGCTTCAGCTGGGCCGGTTTCATGGCCACGCTCTCGGTGGCCGCGCTATGGCAGATCGCCTATGCGCCTTATGTTTCGGACTACACCCGCTACATGCCCAAGGACACCGGCCAGCGCGCCGCGTTCTGGGGCACCTATGCAGGCTGCGTTCTCGGCTCGGTGCTGCCGATGCTGCTCGGCGTGCTGGTCGGTGCGGCGCTGCCCGGCGACGACACCCTCGACGGGCTGTCCACCCTGACCCGCGGTGTCAGCACCGGCGTGTTCGCCATCTTCGCGATCGGCATCACCGCCACCAACGCGATGAACCTCTACTGCGGCGCACTGTCCTCGATCACGGTGGGCCAGAGCCTGTTTCCGCGGTGGCGGCCGGGCGCGGGCAGCCGCGCGGCGACTGCGATCGTGTTGTTCGTCATCGCGATCATCCCGGCACTGGTCAGCGCCGAGGACTTCCTGGCAAACTACGCCAACTTCCTTGCGCTGCTGCTCTGTGTCCTGATTCCCTGGACCGCCGTCAACCTCGTCGACTACTACCTGCTTCGGCACGGTGTGTACGACATCGACTCGTTGTTCGAACGCGACGGCGGCAGGTACGGGCGGTTCAACTGGACCGCCATCGCCTGCTACTTCATCGGGATCGGCGTACAGATCCCGTTCCTGTCGACCACGCTGTTCACCGGCTTCATCGCCACGGCACTCGGCGGTGTCGACATCTCCTGGATCGTCGGACTGGCCGTCATCTGCCCGCTGTACTACGTGCTGATGCGGCCGAAGGTAGCCGCGTCGCGTCCCGCCGCGGCGGTCGCGTGACCGACTATCTGATCGTCGGCGGCGGAACTGCCGGCTGCATCGTGGCGTCACGGCTTTCGGAGGACCCCGCCGTCGCCGTCACCGTGCTCGAGGCGGGCCCGTCCGATCGGGACGAGCCGCGAGCGCGCGACATCCGGCGCTGGGCGGAGATGTTGGAGACCGAGTACGACCTCGACTACCGCAGCGTTCCGCAGGAGCGCGGGAACTCCGGTATCCGGCAGGCCAGAATGCGGATCCTTGGTGGCTGTTCGACGGCCAACACGATGATCACGTGGCGGCCGCTACCCGCTGACCTCGACGACTGGGCCGCGCTCGGCGTCACGGGCTGGGACGTCGCTACGGTGCACGACGCCTACGACCGGATCCTCGCGCCCGTGCAGCCGGTCGCCGACGAGCATCGCAACCCCTACGTCAACGACGTCGTCGACTCCGCTCGGCGGGCGTTGGACCTACCCGCCCGCCGAGCCTGGAACTCCGATCCCGACTTCGCCGCCACCGGTGTCGGCGCAGGTTTCTTCGAGATCGGCTACACCCCGGAGAGCCACCTGCGGTCGTCGACCTCGGTGCACTACCTGCACGACGCCATCGCCTCTCGTGACAACCTCGTCGTCGAGCACGGACTGCACGCCCAGCGGATCCTCATCGAGAACGGCACGGCCGTCGGGGTGCTCGCCCGCGACGACGACGGCAACCTGCGGGAGTTCCGCGCCGATCGCGAGGTGATCGTGTGCTGCGGGGCCATCGACTCACCAAAGCTACTGCAGCTGTCGGGGATCGGACCCGCCGACGTGCTCGAGGCCGCGGGCGTGCCGGCGCTGGTGCCCTCGCCTGGAGTCGGCGAGAACCTGATGGATCACGCCGAGGGGCTGATCGTCTGGGAGGCAGGCGCGGACGTCCCCGACACCTGCGCGACGGGCTGGGATGCCGGTGCCGCCGTGCGGCTTTCAGCAGACGGTCCCGCGCGACCCGACGTGTTGATGCACTTCCCCGTCGAGGCCGTCGCCGACCACGCAGTCGCGCGTGGCGTCGCGATGCCCGAGCGCATCGTGTCGATCGCACCCAACGTGGCCAAACCGCGTAGCCGCGGACGGGTGTGGATCACCTCCGCCGATCCCGCAAGCGCACCGTCGATCGACTACCGCTACTTCACCGACCCCGATGGCCATGACGAAGACGTGCTGATCGCCGGCATCCGGCTGGCCCGCCGCATCGCCGCGACGACACCGATGGCGGATTGGCTGGTCCGCGAGGTCTTTCCGGGACCGGACGCGCAATCCGACGACGAGCTGTCAGAAGCACTGCGCGCCACCCATCAGACGGTCTACCACGTCTCGGGCACCTGCCGGATGGGCGCCGACGACGACCCACTGGCCGTGTGCGATTCCCGCCTGCGGGTCCGCGGCGTTCGGGGCGTGCGGGTCGTGGACGCCTCGGTGTTCCCCACCATCCCGTCGGTCAACCCGGTGGGCACCATCATGGCGGTGGCCGAGCACGCCTCCGCCATGATGCTGGCAGATCGCTAGCCTCCATGGTTAGTTCTGCTCCTCGCGTCCGCAAGATCGCCGACCGCATCTTCACCAACGCCGCCGTATTTCAGGCTGCCGGGGCCGATCCCGCCGATACCGTCGCAGTGCACGACGGCCTCATCGTTGGCGTGGGCCGCGGCGTCGACCGCGACATGATCGGAAGGCACACGGAAATCACCGATCTCGGTGGTGCCAGCCTGCTTCCAGGCTTCATCGACGCGCACGCCCATCCGGTCGCTGCGGGGATGTCTGCGCTGCGCTGCGACCTGTCAGGTCTGCCCCACGATCGCAGTGCCTACCTTGCCGCCATTGCCGATTACGCGGCACGACACCAGGACGAATCCGTCATCGCAGGTGCCGGCTGGTACGGCGACGCCTTCGGAGATGGGTTCCCCACCCGCCACGACATCGACGCGATCGTCTCCGATCGGCCGGTCATCATGACGAGCCACGACTATCACGGCGCATGGGTGAACTCGCGCGCGCTCGAGCTGGCCGGAATCTCCTCGACCACTACGGATCCCGCCGGTGGGCGCATCGTTCGCGAGCACGGTGGCGAGCCGTCCGGAATGCTGCTGGACCGCGGTGGAGACGCCGTCAACGAACTGATCCCCGCGGTGACACCGGAGTTCATGCGTCGCGCGCTGCTCGAAGCGCAACGCAAGCTGCACTCCGTAGGCGTGACGGGCTGGCAGGACGCCGCGGTGGGTGCCGAATTCTTCGGTCTGAAGGACAACTTCACCACCTACGTCGACGCCGACGAGGCAGGCGAGCTGACCGCCCGTGTCGTGGGCGCGCTCTGGTGGGAGGCCGACCGCGGCCTCGAGCAGATCGACCACCTGCGCGCACGCCGCGAGCTGACATCTGCCTTCCCCGTCGCTTCGCTCGCCCCTGGGCATTCACGGTTCACGGCGAGCATGGTGAAGGTCATGCAGGACGGCATCTGTGAGAACTGCACGGCCGCGATGCTGGCTCCGTACCGTGCCGTTGCCGGTCACGACACCGCCAGTGGCCAGTCGTTCATCGCACCCGACGAACTGCGCGACGTGACCGCACTGCTCGCAGACGAACGGTTCGGCATCCACATGCACGCCGTCGGCGACCGGGCCGTGCGGGAATGCCTCGACGCCCTCGCACACGCCGTCGCGCAACACCCGGGGTTCGACGGCCGCCACCAGATCGCCCACCTCGACGTCGTCGATCCCGACGACATTCCGCGATTCGGCCAGCTCGGCGTCATCGCCAACATCCAGGCACTGTGGGCTCGGCGGGACAGGGAGATCGTCGAGCGCAAGCTGCCACTGCTCGGGCCAGAGCGGGAACGGTGGCACTTCCCGTTCGGATCCATTCAGCGCCACGGTGGCACGCTGGCGATGGGCAGCGACTGGCCGGTGACCGACCCCAATCCGCTGTGGGCCATCCATACCGCCGTGCACCGCACCGGGACGCGCGCCGATCCGCACGCCATCGGCGACGGTGTGTTCGACACGCCACTGCAGGCTGCGGAGGCCATCACGCTGCAATCGGCCATCCACGCCTACACCGCGGGGTCGGCCCACGCCAACGGCCAGGACCGAACCGGCCGGATCGCCGTTGGCATGCTGGCCGACCTCGTCGTCCTTGACCAGGACGTCTTCGCTGCCGAGGACATCGGGACCGTCGTACCGGTCCAGACGATCGTCGGCGGTACTACCGTCTACCAGGCCTCCTAACCTTCGCACTTTCGGAGGCAGTCCGCGCGGGAGCCAACCGTCGATGGTCTGGTGGCTTTATCATTGGTCCATGACATCAGAAGGCACCGTCGAGTCGCCTCATGCCGCGGGGGAGGACATCTTCTCCCGCGTCGTCTCCGGACGGGCATCGGAGCTGATCGTCGATCAGATTCGTCTTCTGATCAGGGATGGCTCGCTCAAGGCGGGCGACCGATTGCCCGCGGAGCGGGAGCTCGGCGAGAAGTTTGGCGTCAGCCGCGTCACGGTGCGCGAGGCGTTGCGCGGCCTCGAGGCCAACGGGATGGTCAGGATCAAGGTGGGCGCTCGCGGCGGCGCGTTCGTCACCGCACCGACGAGCAAGCGCGTCGGCGACGGCATCGTCGACCTGATCACCATGTCGACGATCACCGCACGCGAGGTGACCGAAGCGCGGCAGGTGCTCGAGCTGGGCATCATTCCGCTGGTGTGCGACCGGGCCACCAAGGAGGACATCGACGCGCTGCTCGAGATCTGCGACCGTGGCGACGCCGCGTTGGCGAATGGCACTTACCCGATGGCACTTTCGGCCGAGTTCCACGGTCGGGTGGCACAGTCCACCCACAACGGCGCCATCGTCATGCTGGCCGAGTCCTTTCACGGCCCGACGCTGATGTCGCTGCAGCACGTCAAGGACGTGCACCCCGAGATGGGCATCAAGGGCAATCGTGAGCACCGCCAGTTCGTGGTCGCGGTGAGCAAGGGCGACGTCGAGAAGGCCACTGCCGTCATGCGCACTCACATCGGGCGCACGGCACGCCACATCAACAAAGAAGTCGCGGAATCAGACTGACGTCAGGAAGTCGATGACCCGCGCTGGCGCGGTCTCCGCCGTCTGCGCAGCGACGGGCACGTCCCAGTACTGCGCCAACGGTAGGCACTCCTGTAGGTAGCGGGCCGCCGACGGCGCGTGCGAGGTGTCTTCACCAGGCACGATGAGCGTCGGAACGTCCAGCGCAAGAAGGTCTTCCGGCTCGACACCCGGGACGGTGTCGCGGTCGAACAGCAATCGCGCCGTGCCGGCGACCGCCCGCTGATACCAGTCGAGATCCAGTTCGCGATACTGCTCGGCGAACGCGGGATCGGAGCGCAGTACCGACACCCACGGCCCCACCCTGCCGTCGTCGGAGAAGCCCGCATCGGTCTGCTCCGCCAACTCGATCACGGCTGCCAGTCCCTCGGCATCGACGAAGGCCTGGTGGCTGGCGAAGCGCGTGTGTTGCTTCATGCGGTATCGCACACCGCCTGCCGGTGAGAACAACACCATCGCCGACACCCGCGCGGGATCGGCCACGGCCATGCCTGCGGCGATCGAGCAGCCAACGCACCCGCCCATCACGTGCACCCGGTCGAGGCCGAGGTGGTCGGCCAGCGCGAGCCCCTGGTCGACGTAGTCCGCCCAGCCGATCCGTTCCACCCTGCCGCCGGATTGCCCGGACTCGCGCTTGTCGAACGTGATGCAGGTGAACCGCTCACGTAGTTGGTCGAGCATGCCGGTACGGCGATACAACCCGTGGGTTCGCCAGTTCTCCAGCGCGGCATTGAATCCACCCGGCGAGAACATCAACAGCGGGGGCCCCGTACCGGTGACCTCATAGCGGGTGAGGATGCCGTCGAGCATCTCAATGTCCATCACGACCGCCCGATGCCGCCGACTATCTGCTGAGCCGACCGTACGTCGTCGGCGTACGCCGTGATCGCGTCGAAGGCGATCTGTGCGACGTTGGCGTAGGTGTTCGGCGGATCGTCGAGGCCGTCGGCGCTGTAGCCGATCGCTGCGGTGGCCATCCGGATCCGGCCGTCGAGCCACGGTCCGCCACCGAACCCACCGAGCACCGGAATCGAAACCGCCTCTGCCACGACCGGTCCGACGACGGGTCCGGAGTTGGTGAAGTTCAGCAGAACGGCTCCTGCCGCCTCCAATCGCTTGGCTTCTCCGACCATCTCGTCGAGCAGCTCATCGCGGACCGTGTCACCCGGCTTCGGCGTCGCACTGTAGGTGGTGCCGTACTTCAGCGAGGTCTGCGGGGTGATGCCGAACTGGGCGAAGACGGGTATGCCCGCCTTGGTGATCGCGGCGACGGCATCGAGGTGATCGGCCGCGCCGTCGAGCTTCACCACGTCGACGCCCGCCTCCTTCACCAGCTTGATCGCGGCACGCACGGCGCTCTTCGGGCCTTCCTGCAGTGGACCGAAGGGGAAGTCGGCGCTCAGCAGTGCCCGTCGCACGCCGCGGCGCACGGCCTGGCAGACGACCAGCATCTGGTCCATCGTGATCTCCAGCGGGTTGGGCTGCCCCCACAGGTTCACGCCGACCGTGTCGCCCACCGACACCAGGTCGACGCCCGCGCGGTCGACGATGCGCGCCATCTGGTAGTCCCATGCCACCACGCCCACGATCTTGCGGCCCGAGTACTTCATCGACCGCAGATCGCCAAGGGTCACACGATCTTTCACAACGGAGTCATTCACAACGGAGTCATTCATGTTCTTTCCTCACGCCCTTAGCGCGGTGAGCACGTCGACGACGTCGTGCTCGTCACCGCTGACCATGATCACGCGTGCATGCGGCCGCATCGTCGCGACGGTCTCGGCCACCTCCACGTAGTCGCCGATCACCAGGCCTGCGGTCATGATGGCGCGCACCGTGCACGCCGCTCCGATGATGGTGGCCGCCGCCCTGTCGGTACCGGTCGTCGCGACCATCACGACGACGTCGGCCTCGTCGAGTTCGTCGAGTTCGTCGAGCAGGCTGGGGTGGTGACCGTTGGCAACGGGACCCACCGGGCGCAACGTCACCGAGTGCGACCCACCGTCCCCGACCTCGACCACGGATGCGCCGATGGTATAGAAACGCGCACTGCCCCATTCGTTTTCAGCTATACGCGCGACGATCTCGCCGGCGTGCGCGTCGAGCGCGATGATGCGCGCGCCCCACCTGCCACGGATGGGCCGATCGATGCGGTAGCGCATCTCCGCAGCGGTGGTGGCCCGTGCGCAACTGCTGCCGAGGATCGGGCGTGTCATACCGACGACTGCCGCACGCCCTCGCGAACCGAAAGGTCGTCACGGCAGGCCTCGACGAACGACGCATCCCGCGGCAGCACCACCGCCGCAGAACGCACCCTGTGGTGGGCTGGGTCAACGCCGGGAGGTGTGATCCCCTTGTCCCGCAACGCCTCGGTCGCCTTCTTCAGCTTCTGGCGAGCCTTGATGATGCCGGTGTCGGCCGAGACGAGCATCTCCTTGCTGCGGTCGACGATCGGGCCCATGCTCTCCTGCAGCGACGCGTCCTGCATCGCAATGCCCTTCACCCCCGAGTAGGTGTCTCCGCGCCGCTGCGCTTCCCTGTCGATCAGGTAGTCGTTGTCCTTGTTGGCCATCGGGCGGAAGGTGCCCGGGATGTTCTCGCTGTGCACACCGTGGCCGTCGCGCATCGCCTGCACTTCGTCGGTGCTCAGTGGCCGGACGGGATGATAGTCGAACGAGTAGGTCCAGCAGTTCTCGTCGTCGATCGGGATCCAGAAGTGCCCGTGCACCGGGTGGTCGCCGCGCGGCGGGACCATCGTGAAGCACGGCATCACCCACGGCGTGATCCGCCAGTAGTAGGTATCTGCCTCGGCGTTGCGGCGCGCGCCGACGAACAGCCCGCCTTCGGCGTCGGCGACCTCGAAGTACGGTTTGAGGTCGGCCATGTTGTACTGATTGCCCTTGGCGCCCTTGAAGAGTGGGTCGGTCTTGAGTCCGCCGGAGTGCAGGAACGAGACGTGGCTCGAGTCGATGCCGCCCTCGAATGCCTGCAGCCAGTTGCATTCCTGCCAGCGCTTGGAGGTGTAGGTCTGATCGGCAGGGACGGTGGCGAACTCGTACTCCGGTAGCGGCGGCTGCTTCTGCGGGTCCCCCATGTAGGTCCATAGGAGATCGCCGATCTTGATCAGCGGGTAGGCGGTGAGCTTGACGTGCGAGCAGAACGTGCTGTTCTCCGGCTCCGAGGGAACTTCGATCGCCTGACCGGTCACGTCGTACTTCCACCCGTGGTACGGGCAACGCAGCCCAGAGCCCTCGTTGCGGCCGAACCACAGTGACGCGCCGCGATGCGCGCAGAATTCGTCGATCAAGCCGTAGCGCCCTTCGCTGTCACGGAACGCGACCATGCGCTCGCTCAGCAGCTTCACGCGAACTGGTGGGCAGTCGTTGTCGGGCAATTCCTCGGCCAGCATGGCCGGTAGCCAGTACTGCCGAAACATCTCGCCCATGGGCGTACCCGGACCCGTTTGTGTCAACAGCTCGTTGATCTCTGCCCTCAGCACCGCGTGGCCTCTCCCCTTCGATTCGTGACGAGTCGTTCATCGCAACACCCTAATTGTAATACCATTAGTTCTTACGGGCCAAGGCTTCAGACAACAACAACCGGAGGAATGTGATGATCGGGATCGTCGGCGTTGGCGACATGGGACTTGCGATGGCCGGGCACACGGTGACCGGGGGCTTCGACGTCATCGCTCATGACGTCGATGGCGATCGACTGGCCACCGCGGTCGCCAACGGCGCGAAGGCGGCATCCGGGCTCGGCGACGTCGCCGACCAAGCCGACATCGTCATCGCCTGCCTGCGCACCAACGACCAGATGCACGCCGTCGCCGAAGAACTGGTCAGCCGCGACCATCCGGGCCAACTGCTCGTGGTGGCGGGCACCCACAGCCTCGAGTTCATGCGCAGCCTCGCCACGATCGTTGAACCCAAGGGCCGCAAGATCATCGACGCCCCGGTCGTGTTCGGCGCCCTCGGCGCCCAGGAGGGCAATCTGTTGTCGTTGTGCGGAGGCGCCAAGGCCGACGTCGACCGTGCCCGCCCGGTGCTGATGACCTACAGCCGCGGGGTCGAGCACGTCGGACCGCTCGGCGCCGGACAAATCGCCAAGACCTGCAACAACTTGCTGCACTGGATCCACTGCGTGGCCAACTTCGAGACGCTGTCGATCGCCAAGCGCTACGGCCTCGATCCCCAGCGCATGCGCGAGGTGCTGATGAAGTGCCCCGGCGACAACGGCACGCTGCGCCGGTGGGACTCCACCCGTTTCACCTGGCAGGAGAAGGACATGGACTTCGTCCTCCAGCTCGCTCAAGACGCCGGGCTGATGCTGCCACTGACCGGGCAGGTCGACCAGCTGGTCAAGACGTTGACCGCCGCCGACGTCTCGGCGCTGCTCTACGGTCCGGAGTGCTCCTACCTCGGCAGGCCGGTCACACCGTTGACGCAGGCACATGGCGGCCTCTGACCATCACTGCGCCAGGCCGGCGATCTCCAGCCGGCCTGTGTAGTGCCGCCACCTCGACGTGTCGTTGAACGACGAACCCAGGTCGGGCAATTCGGCGTGATCAGCGGCTGGCACCGGGTCGGGTGCAGAACCGAGGCACGCCAGTTCGGCGGCAATCTTGAACAACTCCTCGACGTCCAGGGCGCGCATGGTGGCCTGGGCTACCGACTCCCCCACGGTGACGATGCCGTGCCCGCGCAGCACGCAGGCGGCCGAGTCGCCCATCGCACCAGCGACCGCGCGCCCCAACTCGGGGGTGCGGACCAGGACCGAACGCGGGTAGACGGGAACTCCGCGATGTGCCAGATGCGATGCTGGGATGTTGTACGCACCGAACACTTGTCGCATTTCGAGGCCTGCGAGTTCGGCGACCACGACGTCGCGGGGATGGGCGTGCACGACGGCGTTGACCTCGGGTCGGGCCCGCAGCAGCTCGGCGTGGATGGGGAATTCGTTCGGCACCGCGTACCCGCCGTCGAGCTCGCCATGCCCGCCGAGGTCGACGATGCGGATGTCGTCGGGGACGGTGAACAGCAGTCCGCGGTCTTCGGGTCCGCGGCAGCGCAGCAGCATCCGCTCGGAGTCCAGTCGCAGGCTGACGTGACCAAGCACGTCGGCTGCGAGACCCTGGTGAGCCAGGATGCGGCAGGCCGTCGCGACGGTGCTTCGTAGTTCGGTGAGTGTTCCAGCCGTCATGCCGAGACCTCGGCCATGGCACCGAACACCAGGGACTTGATGGTGATGGGCACGGTGTTGGACGGTTGGCGGACGCGGCCGAGATCGACGAAGTCGAAGTCGCGCAACGCAACACCGTCGAGGATGAGCATGTCGACGTTCACCCCGAGCTCGTCGCGCAGGATGGTGCCGAGCGTGAGCGCGATATCGGCATCGACCATGAGGTACAGCGCCTTGCCTGCCGCGAGCCGGCGGGCGAGACCGTCGCGAATGCCCTCGGCGAACGGGCGCAGTCGCCGGTAGCTCGGGGTGCCGGTGAAGTCCAGTGCCACTGCAATGTCGGCCTCGGTGTCGTGCAATCCGAAGGCCGAGAGATGGTCGACGATGGCCGATGCCACGGTGGCGGTCTCGATGCGGTCGTGCAGGGTGTACACGGGCCGGGCCACCTGTAGGTTGCGCCGCGGCAGGGTCTGCTCCGCAGCGGGGATGTAGCTGGTGATGCCGCTGAGTTGCACGGTGTACTCCGATGCGCCGAGCACGGTGGCTCGGATGCGTTCGGCGGCAGGCAACACCGGCGCCGGTAGCAGGCCGTCGTCGATGCGGGCCGCAAGCGCGGCGCCGAGCAACCGGCCCAGGTCGCCGAAATCCCTTGTCTCCATGCCATAGACGTACTCGGCCACGCCGCCGGAGAAGATCACACCGTCCAGCAGGCTGAGGTCGGCGATCCGGTCGGTGAGGAAGAGATAGTCGGCCGACGGCGCGCCGCACACGGCGGCGACGATCAGATCGGCCATCGACGACGCGATGCCGTCGAGTGCGTCCTGCCCGACGTGGTCACCGAGGCCGAGGTCGTATCCCGCGGTAGTGGCGTGCAGGTGGCCACCGGGCTCGATCCGGCTCACCTTGCCGTCCTCGACCGCGATCAGCCTGCCACCGACGTGGAATGCCGCCGTGGCTAGTACCCGCCCGCGCTCGATCAGCGTGAGTTTGGTGGTACCCCCGCCGATGTCGACGTTGAGGATGCGTGCGTTCCGGTCGTGCGACGCCAGCACTGCCCCAGACCCGTAGGCCGCCAGCATCGCCTCCATGTGGTGACCGGCGCTGGCACACACCAGGTCACCGGCACGCTCGGCGACCACCGAGGCGATGCGCTCGGCGTTGCGCCTGCGCAGGGCCTCACCGGTGAGGATGACCACGCCGGTGTCGACGTCCTCCGGCTCCCGTCGCGCCTCGGCGTACGCACTGTCGAGGATTTGGCCGAGGGCGACGGCGTCGATTTGCATGTCGTCGGTGTATGGAGTCAGCGCGACCTCGGATTCGAACAGGGTGTCACGCGCCACCACGACGTAGCGACTGGTGAGGTCCTCACCGTGGCGGCGCAGCTGCAGCCGGGAGAACGCCACCTGGGTGCCCGAGCTGCCGATGTCGACCCCGACGCTGTGCAGGGTGACGTTGTCCTGCAGCCAGATCGGATTGTCCTCGATCGGCAGATCGGGTTCGTCGTGTTCGTGGTCCTCGTCATGTGCAGCACCGTGGCTCATGCCAGCGAGGGCACTGCGTCAACCGGCTTGGGTGGCAGGTCGGTCAGCTCGGCGGCGTAGGCCTCGTCCATCTTGGGCACCAGCCCGCTCTCGGCAAGCGCCTTGGCGAAGGTCTCCCTGATCACCGGCGATTCGTCGGCGTAGTCGATCTGGTCCCCACCGATCCTGCGGCTGATCCACGCCTTCGGCACGCCCTGAGCATTGCGCATCGACACCACCTCGTGCTTGAACGCCAGGTAGCGCGCGGGGTCGGCGCCGGTGTTGAAGTGCTGGTGGAACCACATGTTCGGCGGCACGATGAGCGTCCCGGACTGCCATTCGTAGCGCCGCGGCTCCTCACCCTCGGGCCACATCAGGCTGAACCCCTGCCCGCTCAGGATGATGACGTGCGCGCCCGGGCCGTGCCGGTGACCCTTCTTGTAGGTTGCGGTACCGAACTGCGAGATGTGGCTGTTCATCGAGCCCTTGGCCATCGAGAACCTGATGTGGCCGCCACCCGCGCCGCGCTCCTTGGCCGAGATCAACGGCAGATCAACGGCATTGGCGACGAAGTTGGTCTTGAGCAGCAGCCCGTCCTGCTCGTCCTTGGGCGCGAAGTAGTCCGACTCGCCTGCGAAGCGGCCTGGGAAGTCGTGCGCGGTGTTGAACACGAACTCCGGTTCGTCGTACAGGTTGATGACCGGCGGCATGTTGGTCGACGACACGAAGCGGGCGGCCTGGCTGCCGGAACCGTTGAAGTGCTGATGCCAAGCGTTGAGGGGGATGGCGAACAGCGCGCCGGGTCCCCATTCGAAGGTCACCTTCTGCCCTGCGTCGTTCCACACCGCGGTCGAGCCGTGGCCCGACAGCACCATGATCATCTCCTCGAACAGCTGTCGTTGTGGCGTGAGCTCGCTGCCCGCGGGGATCTCGCAGACGTAGCAGTCGTTCGAGGTACGGGACGCTTCGTGGTTGATGAAGACGCCACGACCGCCGCGACGGGCCCACGGCTTGAGCTCGACGGTGTTGAGGTTCGGAACGTAGTGCGCGCTGATGATGTCGAGGCCCTCGTCGCGAACCCAGCGGACATACGGCGAGTCCTTCTCGGTCGCGAACTTCTTCGCCAGTGTCTCCGAAACGATTGCATCCTTGGCCACGTTCATCCTCCGTTGTGAGCTGTTCGAACTAATGGTATTACCAATGGGATGAGTGTCAACCCGGGTCGGATTGCTTTCCGGCCCCTGCGGTCTCGTTGCCGCGTTCGCCAGCCACGCCGGTATAGGCCAGCACCGGGTTGGACCGGATGAGGAAGCCGCCCGCGTACACACTGGCCAGGGCGCCGCCCAGAGTCAACGCAAGCACCGGCCCCAATAGACCGGCCACGCCGCCCATGATCGTGTCCCCGAGCGCGGGGCCGCCGCGCGAGGCCATCTGGTAGATCGCCGAGACCCGGCCCCGCAGTTCGTCGGGGGTCTCCAGTTGTACCGCCGCCTGCCGGATCGTCGTGGCCATGGCGTCGCAGGCGCCGATGAGCAGACCAGCCAGCACGGCGATTGCGATCAGGTGCGCCTGAGCCAGAAAGACATTCGAGACTCCATAGAGCACGGTGGCGATCAGGAGCACTCGGCCAAGCCGGGCCGTTCGGTCCACCACCCCGAAGATCGTGTAGGTGGCGAGCAGCGCCCCGGCCGACGGTGCGGCCGACAACAGTCCGTAGCCCTGCGGCCCGACGTCGAACACTCCTGCGCACAAGGCGGGCAGCGTTACCCGGTAGGCACCAAAGACCGTTGCGGACAGGTCCAGTGACATCAGCATCCAGATCATCTGGCGGCTGCGGACGAACGTTACGCCGTCGACCAACTGCCGCCACACCGAGACCGCGGTGCCGGCACCCTCGAGTTTGGGCACCCGCAACAGCTGCAGGATGACGACAAGGGCGGCATAGGTCACCGCGTCGACCGCGTACACCAGGCCCGGGCCCTGCATGGCGATCAGCACACCCGCGATCGCCGGCCCGAGCAGCACCGCGACCTCACGCGACGGGTTGATCAGCGCGAACGCCTGGGGCAGTTGGATGCGTGGCACCAGCGCGGGGATCAGCGCCTGGCGGGCAGGTTGGTCGAATGTCGCTGCGGCCGTGGTCAGTACCACCGACAGCACCACTTGCCACGCTGCGATGTGGTCGGCCAGTGTCGCAGTCGCCAGCGCCCCGGCCACCACCATCGCGACTGCCTGTGATGCCTGCAGAAGGCGGCGCCTGTCCCAGCGGTCGGCGAGCACACCACCGAGCGGGCTCAGCACGAGCAGCGCGACTGCCTGGCCTGCACCCACCAACCCGGTCTGCGCGATCGACCCCGTCAGGTGGTAGACGTGATAGAGGTTCGCCGCGACCGTGGCCCGGGTGCCGATCTGGGACAGCACGACACCGGCCCAGTACAGGTTGAAGTCGCGGTTGCTCAGTACTGGTGGAAGTCCCATCCCCTCAGTCGACCGGGACCAGGGCCAGCTTGCCTGCGTCCATCTGCAGGAACACCGATGAGCCCGGCGCGTGCGATACGTGCGGCAGGCAGCGCGCGCGAATCTCGTGCTTGCCCACGGCGATCACGTGATCGACGGCGTCGCCGAGGAAGGCGCGGGTGGTGACGTTGCCCTCCCATACGTTTTCGATGCCGATGGGGCGCTCGGTGGTCAGCTGCACCGACTCCGGCCGGATCGAGACGATGACCTCGGTGCCGACGGGCATGTGGGCTCCCGACTCCAGAATCAGTCGCCCGTCCCGGGTTTCGACGACGTGGAGGTCGCCTTCGTTGGAGGCCACGGTTCCGTCGATGAAGTTCGACGTGCCGATGAACTCGGCGACGAACTTGCTCTTCGGGTTCTCGTAGATGTCGCGGGGCTTGCCGAGCTGCACGACCTCACCCGCCCGCATCACCGCGATGTTCGACGACAGCGACAACGCCTCGATCTGATCGTGCGTCACGTAGATCGAGGTGATGCCGAGGTCGCGTTGCAGCCGCTTGAGCTCGAAGCGCAGGGATTCACGGAGTTTGGCGTCCAGGTTCGACAGCGGCTCGTCGAGCAGCAGCAGCGACGGCTCGATGACGATCGCCCGCGCCAGCGCCAACCGCTGCTGCTGACCACCGGAGAGTTTGGTGGCCTGGCGATCGGCGTACTGCAGCAGCTCCATCGTCTCGAGCACCCGGTGCACGCGCTCGGTGATCTCCCGCTTGCCAGGTCGCTGCGAACGCGGCATCACGCGAAGCGGGAAGGCGACGTTTTCGAAGACCGTCATGTGCGGCCAGATCGCGTAGGACTGGAACACCATGCCCAGCCCCCGCTTGTTGGCAGGCACGTTGACCTTCTTGGTCACCGAGGCGCCTGCCGCGAAGAGCACCCGCTCACCGACAGACACCGTACCGGAGTCCGGTGTCTCCAGTCCTGCAACGGATCTCAGGGTCGTGGACTTGCCGCAGCCGGACGGTCCGAGCAGTGTGAACAGCTCGCCGGGCTTCACCGAGAAGCTGATGTCGTTGACCGCGAACACCCGTTGCTGCGATGCGCCGTTGGACGACGAGTCGGAACCACGTTTGCGCTTCTGGCGGTCGCCGTCATAGGACTTGACGAGATTCTGAACTTCGAGCACGTCGGGTGTTCCTTTCAACCTTCTCGGGAATCAATCCTGCTTGAGGCCGACTCGGGCCCCGAGCTTGTAGGCGATCGTCACCAGCAAGACGAGCGTCAGAACCATCACGACACCGAGTGCCGACAGCACCGTGAACTGCCCGTTCTCGAACTGTTCGAAGATCAAGATCGACAGCACTTCGTTGCCCGGGCTGTAGAGCAGAATCGAGCTCGAGAGCTCTCGGAACGACACGACCAGGATGTAGATCCAGCCCGCGACCACACCGGGCATCAACAGCGGCAACAGAACTCGGCGGAAGGTCTGCCACCAACTGGCGCCGTTCACCAGTGCGGATTCCTCGAGCTCGTTGGAGATCTGCTGCATCGAGGTGACGGCGTAGCGCATGCCGTAGGGCAGATACCTGGTGCAGTAGGAGATCAGCAGGATGAACAGGGTGCCGTAGATCGGGATCGGGCTGCGTAGGTAGACGAAGCTGAGCGCAAGGCCCATGACCAGACCGGGGACGACCAGCGGCATGAATGCCAACCCGTCCAACACCTTTCGGCCGCGGATCTTGGACCGCACGACGATCCATGCCGCCACCGCCATGAGCGCCATCACCAACGTGGCCGACGACAAACCGAGGATCAGTGAGTTCTTCAGCGCCGTGAGCGCATCCGAGGTGTGGGCCAGTTGCCGATAGTTGTCCAGCGTCATCGTCGAGAAGGTGTCCTTCGATGGTGGCGCGTAGAACTTCAGCAGTGACGTGTAGAGCAGCACCAGCAGTGGGGCCACGACCGTGAGCAGGAAGTAGCCGACGATCAGCAGCCCGGCCAGCGGCCGCCACCTGCCGAGTTCCATCGGGCGAGGCCGGAATCCCTTGCCTGTCACCGTCTGGAAGTTCTTGCTGGCGCGACCAGCGTAGTTGGAGATGATGACACCGATGATGGCCAGCACCAGCAGACCGACGGCCAGCGCGCCGGCAGCGGACAGGTCCGGTGGATAGTCGCGGAGTACGAAGTAGATCCGGCTGGTGAAGACGTAGATGCCGTTCTGCAGGCCGAGCAGGGCGGGCACCTCGAAGCTCTCGAGGCTGCGCACCACCATGATCAGGATCGCCGCGACGATGGCGGGCCGCGCGAGCGGGATGGTGACCTTGCGGAACACGGTCCACCTGCTCGCACCCGACATCAGCGCGGATTCCTCGAGGGAGGGATCCATCGCGCGGAACGACGCCACCATGAGTAGGAACACGATCGGCGAGAGCTGTAGCCCCTCCACCCAGATCATGCCCCAGATGCTGAACACGTCGATCACCGCGCGCCCGAAGATCGGCTCGAGGTAGTGGTTGAGCAGCCCGATGTCTGGGCTGCCCAACAGGATCCACGCAATCGTGTACAGGATGCCCGGTATCACCAGTGGGATGATCGACGCCGCGAAGAACAGTGCCTTGAACGGTACGTCGGTCCGCACCTGCAGATAGGCCAGTCCCGTGCCGAGCACCAACGACAACGCCGCCGCACCGACGGCGAACCACAGCGAGTTGCCGACGAGGTCGAAGATCTGGTCGTTGCCGTAGGCGCGCTTGAACCCGTCGAGCGTGAACCCCGAGGCGTCGAAGAAGGTGCCCCAGAACAGGTAGTACAGCGGAACGATCGCCAGGTAGGCGATGATCAGCGTCACCACGCCGAGGGTGAGGAACTTCGGCGTCGGCAGGATGCGGCGCCACAGCGGCGGCTCGGATGGTCCACTGTCCATCGGCGGCATCGGGGCCGACGGCCGGGTTGGCGCGAGCGTCATGCATTCACCTTCGAGCTAGTGGGGGGTTGGTCACGACCGGTCAGCCGACCTTGTCGCTCTTCTCGAGCAACGCGTTGTACTGATCGCTCCACTTCTTCTGTTCGTTCAGCAGCTTGTTCACGTCGACGGAGATGACCTCCAGGCCCTCGAGCGGATCCTTCAACCCCTCGGGCTCGATCGATGGCGTCAGGCCGAGGTCGACGAACACCTTCTGGCCCTCGGTGAGCAGCCAGTCCTCGAACAGCAGGGCCGCCGCCGGATGCGCTGCCGAGTTCATCAGCGCTGCACCCTGTGGCCGCGCGATGACGGGCTGGACCAGCGGCTGGTAGGCCACCGGCGCACCCTTGTCCTGAGCGCGCTGGACCAGGTAGGTGTAGTTCGATGCGGCGACCGAATACTGTCCGGCAGAGAGCAATTCGCCCATCACGGTGTGGCCCTTGACCACTTTCGCGCCGTTGGCCATGTCACTGAACAGCTTGTCGATCTCAGCGGTGCTCTTGCCGTGCTGTTGCCAGTAGCCGTACAGCGTCAGGTACCAGTCGTAGTCGCTCAGCTCCATCGCGAGCTGACCATCGAACTTCGGGTCGGCAAGCGCCTCCCATGACGTCGGCTGCGAGCCGGCGGGCACCTTGGTGGTGTTCCAACTCGGCGAGAAGAGGTTGTATCGGCTGGCGGTCCAGTTGTCGAACTGCCCCTCGGGGCCGACCAGGTCGCGCCGCTCGCCCGTATACGGCGCGATCAGCTTCTCCTTGCCGAGCGCGGCCATCTCGAGCGCGTCGGTCTCCACGACGTCGGCGCCGGCGTGCCTGGCACTGGACTCCTGCAGGATCCGTTGCAGGACCGTTTCGGAGGCTGCCCGATAGAGGTTCACCTTGACGCCGGTCTGGTCGGTGAAGGCCTTGGTCACCGCCTCCGCGACATCGCTCGTCATCGAGGTGTACACCGATACCTCGCCCTCGACCTTCGCATCGGCGAGCAGCTTGTCGCGACGATCCTGGCCCTTCAGCGCCTCGTACTGCTCGTACTTCGATGCGTCCGCACCGGGTCCCGAGCTTCCCGTGGAGGCCGTCGGTGAGCCACCGCACGCAGCCAGCGCCAGCGTCAGACCTATCGTTGCGATCAGTCGACCGGGTCGGGTTGCCATGTACCTCACGTCCTATCTGCATCGGGCTGGAGTGGACTTATTGTATGACCATTCGAATGTGATGTCCACCATGTTCCGATCTTCATTGTGAGGCTACTTACAGCTGTGATCAGGCATGATGGCGCCCCACCGGGACGGTTCGGGGCCACGGAGCTGGGGCGCTGTTGCGCGGATTGCAATGGAAGTTCGGTCCGACGGCCGCCATCGGCAGACCGCCGGACCGAACCGAATGAAACCGTGGTCAGGCGCTGGCGTCGGCGAGTTCGCCGATCGTCGCGCCCGCTCCGGATGCCGGCTCGAAGTAGTGGGTCTGGTCGTAGCCGAGGTGCTTGAACACGCGGTTCTGCGCGTTGAACAACCGCATCGGCTGCCCGTCCTCGGCGAAGATCTGGCACACGTGGTTCTGCGGGACGTACAGGGTGTCGCCCTGCTTGATCTCGTAGCGCTTGGGCTTGAGCGCGATCCGCGCGTAGTACTTCTCGGCGATCTCGGCCTCGACCTCCCACTGCAGCGCGTAGCCATTGCCGGACAGCACGTAGAACACCTCGTCGGCCATCTTCCAGTACTTGCCGGAGTGGCCGCCCGCCTCGATGTCGAGCTCGTAGGCGTCGATGCTGAAGATCCTGCCGTCGGTCTGCCCGGGCGACGCGATCATCCTGGTGCGGCCCAACGGCGTGTTCTCCCACTGGGTATCGGCGGGGCTGATGACCTTCTTGCGATCGAGCACGCCCGGGGTCCAGATCTGCGACCAGTCCTCGCGCGGGCCGAACGCCTCCTCGTTGTCCACCGGTCCACTGCGACCCTGCTGAATGAGACCCATGAACATCCACGTGCACTTCGCCTTGACGACCAGCGCTAGGGCCTTCTCGTCGTACGGATTGAAATGGCGGTGCACGGAGTCGGTGTGCACGTACACCAGGTCGTCCTTCGCCCAGTCGTAGCGTTGGTCGTCGTGGATCTCGTAGCCGCGGCCCTCGAGGATGTAGAAGGCCGCCTCGTTCTGGTGGCCGTGCCCGTGGTTCGACGACTGCGGTGGCAGCTCGACGAAGTGCACCTGGATGGTCTGCGTCAGGAAGTCCTCGTCGCCAGGCCCGATCCGCCACCAGGTGCGGGACTGCTCGCTGTCGCCCGAGTGGGCCACCTTCGCGTCGTCGACGACGAAGTCGTCATCGCGGACTCGCTCGACCTCCAGCTGCTGGCGACGGAATTCGCCGAGACCGTATGTCTGGGAGGTGAGCCCGCGGACGAATACCCGGCCCTTCTTGCCCATTCTGTTCTCCTTCAGCCCTCTTGATGTCCAATGGTTTGACCATTAGATATGGTAATCGCCGTCACATCCGCTGTCCAGCAGCGATCCGGACGACGTGATGCGGCACCAAACCCAGGATGACGTCCTCGACGGAGCGCACGTTGCACATCCGCGGAAACACCTTGTCCAGGAAGAATTCGCGCTGCTCCTCGAACCCGTGGCAGCACTCGGCCACGACGGTGATCTGGAAGTCACGGTCGCGCGCATCGAAGGCCGTGGATGCGATGCCGACGTGGGTTGAACCGCCAACGAGCAGGATGGTGTCGACGCCCCGGCTGCGCAGCGAGAGCTCGAGGTGCGTGCCGTAGAACGCCGACCAGCGGTGCTTGGGCACGTCGTAGTCCCCCGGCCGTGGGGCGATCTCGGCGAGCACCGAGAGTTCGGCAGCGCCCGAGGCGTGCGGCGGGACCGTCGGCGGTGGGTTGGTGCGGCCCCACGGCCGGAATCGGCTGTCGGTGTCGGTGAGGGTGCGCGCGAAGTCGGCGCCGTCGGCGCGATGGTCGGCGCGCGCGTAGAAGATCGGCACCTCGACGCTGCGGCACGCGTCGATCAGCCGCACGGTCGGCGCCAGCGAACCGGCCGCCTCGATCGGTTCGCGATAGGCCTCGAGCATGTCGAAGACCACCAGTGCCGTCGACCGGTAGTCGAAGTGGATCATCGGAAGTCGGCCGGTATCGGTCATGTTCGCTCCTCGGGGCTGTGTTACTCCATCGCCGAGAAGAGATCGTCGGCGGTCAGGCGGTCGGGGTCACGCGTCACCTCGCTGCGCTGCGTCAGCCCGGACAGCACGAGCTTGCGCACCCGCCGTCCGTCGAGCCCCGCGCAGGCGTTCGCGAGTTTGTCGTGCAGGACCTCGTCGGCGGCCAGCGGGGCGATGCCCGGCCACAGCACCGACAGCTCGGCGAGGCTGTGCCCGATGATCCGTGCGATCGTCGGGGTGTCTGGCAGCTCGAGCGTCACGACCAGGTCGGCGCGCGACAGGAATGCCTCGTCGACGGCGTCGGCGAAGTTGGTGGTCGCGACGAACAGCACGCGCGGCAGATCCGCTGCCACGGCGTCGATCCCGGCCAACACAGCGTCGGTGGCGCGGTGCACGTCGACCGGGTTGGCTGCGAACGACGCGCTCGATCGGCGCACGGCAAAGCTCTCGACCTCGTCGACCAGCACGACGGTGTGCGGACGACGGGCGGCGAGCTCGGGGATCGTGTCGGTCATGAGCCGGGTGATGTTGCGCTGGCTCTCGCCGAGCAATTCGCTGGGAAACGCGTGCGGGTCGATCTCGACGTAGGTGGTGGCACCCCGCGGAGCGACGGCCCGCGCCGCGGTCTGCGCCAGACCGCGGGCAAGCGTCGTCTTGCCGGTACCGGGCGGGCCGGCCAGGATGATCAGGCCGTGCGGGAGGCCGGCCAGCGTGCCGAGCGCGGGACCGTGCAGCAGCGTCAGCAGCGCGTGGTTGAGCAGCCGGTCCTTGACGCCGTCGGCGGTCAGGATGTGATCCCACGGCCCGTCGTGATGATCGGATGGCAGCACGTGGATCGACAGCACGCCTGGCGGCAGCGCCAGCGGCGTCATGGCCATGTCGGGCGCTTCACCTCCGGCCATTCGATGGTGGTGATGTCGCCGGCCTGCGCGTCGCGGATGTGCTCCGGCGGCTCCTCGAACAGCACCATCGGATCCATCAGCACCCGCATGGTGTCGAGAAGGCTGTCGAACATGTGGATTCGCACCACTTTTGCCGTCTGATTGGGGTCGTCGTTGAAGTGCTGGTGCCACAGGAAGTGGTCGACGACGATGAGGTCGCCCTTCTTCCACGGGTGGTTGGTGCCGCCCTCCGGCTCGGTGCCAAGGTAGCTGTGACCGCTGCCCTCGAGCACGTACAGCCAGGCCTCACCGGCGTGGCGGTGCATCGACTGGCCGCGTCCTGGACCGAGCTCGAACATCGCCATCGAGATGCCCGACGCCTGGTAGCCGGTGGCCCGGTCCAGCAGGAACGTGGTGCGGGTGCCGCGCGGGGTGGGCAGGAGCTCGAGTTCGTCCCAGTCGGTGTGCAAGCGGCCCGAGCGCCGCGCCGCTTGATCGCGCGCCAGCCTGCGCAGCCTCCTGGCGTACGGGTCGTCGCCGGTGACTTCAGGTGAGTAGGCGGGTCGTGGTGCGAGCTCGCTGAACGGAGCGTGGCCTGCGTCTTCGATGACGGACATGCCCATCGTCTCGAGCAGCGGCTCACTGGAGAACGTCACGTAGCGCGCCGTCACGTCGCCCTCGTTGCCGGAGCGATGCCACGCCCACGCGGGAAGGTGCAGTGAATCGCCTGGGCCCCAATCGATTCGCTCGCCATCGATCTCGGTCCAACCCCGCCCTGCCACCACCAGGACCATCGCGTCCCAGGAGTGCCTGTGCACCGTGGAGACGACGCCAGGGTCGATCTCGTGGGCCAGCGCATCCATCGAACGGGTTGGGCGATCCCCGTCGGCTCCGACGTACACCCCGACCCGGGTGCCGCGGGCGGTCTCGACCATCGGCACGTTCTCCAGGGTGACGACGGTCTTCTGGTAGCCGCGCCACTCCTCGATGAAGTTCGCGCGGCGGTTCTTCTGGACGTGGTAGTGCGAGACCTTGGTTGTGGTGCGCGAGACCATGGTGGTCCGGTTCCTCCCAGTCGGTGTGGCTGTCTTCTGGACGCGGGTGCGGCTAGGTCTGGCCGCCGCCATCGGTGATGGTCTTGTAGATGTCGCTCCACTTCTGCGGGTTGTCCAGCAGCTCCTGCTCGGGCACCGACACCGTCTGCACACCGGCAAGCGGATCGTCCGCGGTGGGGATGGCGCCGATGCGGTGCGCGGCGGCGATCTCCTGCTGGCCGTCGGTCAACAGGAAGTCCATGAACAGCATGGCGGCCGCGGGGTGCTTGGCCGTCTTGAGTAGCCCGGCGCCGTTGGGCCGCAACACCACCGGCTGCACCGGCTTGTCGCTCACCTTCCACGCGACCGGTGCGCCCTTCTCCGCCGCGTTGTCCACGGTGTGGGAGTAGATCGAGGCCGCGACGTCGAACTGGCCTGCCGAGAGCAGCTCACCCATCACGGTGTGGCCCTTGGTGATCTTGGAGTTGGCCGCCAGTTGATGGAAGAAGTCCATGACCTGGTCATCGGTCATGCCCTGCGACTTGTAGTAGTCGTACATCGCGGCGAACCAGTCGACGTCGCCGATCTCGAGGCCGACCCGGTTGCGCCACTGCGGTGCCGCGAGATCCTTCAACGACTTGGGTTCGGTTCCCGGGGCGACCTTTTCGGTGTTCCAGCCGATGACAAACGCGTTGAAGCGGTCGGCGGTCCAGCCTGCCTTCTGCCCCTCGGGGCGCACCTTGTCCCGCAATGCGCCCTCGTAGGGGTAGAGCAGCTGCTGGGACTCCAGCGCGTTGAGCTCACCCGCGTTGGTCTCGACGAGGTCGGCACCCTGATAGTTCGCGCTGGATTCCTGCAAGATCCGCTGCAACACCGTTTCGGAGTTGGCGCGGTACGTCTCGACCTTCAGCCCGTACTTGGCCTCGAAGGCCTTGACCAAGTCGGCCATGTCGGTGTTGGACGTGTACAGGGAGAGGTTGCCGTCCTTCTTCGCGAGGTCGAGCAGTGTCTTGGCGCGCTCGTCGCCCGACATCCCGTTGATCTGGTCGTAGACCTTGCGCGCCTGCTCGGCGCCCGGCGCTGCTGCGCTTCCGCCTGGCGGCCCCGCGGTGGGGCTACCGCAGCCCGCGATCAGAAGAACGAGGGCCAGTACCGCGCAGAGAACCGAATGCTTCCTCATCACCACTCCTGGGATTCAGTGTGTTAATGGACTGACCTCAGACCATTAGTGTGATTTCTATCATGCCGGTGGAGCCTCGTGAAGGGTTTCCGGCTAAATGACGAACGCTTCGGCCGTCTCCGGCGCGAACAGGTCGGCGGGCTCGTACCGACGCTTCGACAAGCCCTGCTCGTGGTGATAGCGCAGGAACACGTCGAGCACCTTTGTGTTGGAAGACAGTCCGTAGGACCAGAAGTCGTCTCCGAGAAGTTCGCGGGACTGCTCGATGTGCTGGATCAGCCAGGGCTCCATGAACCGCAGCGCCGACGAGTCGTAGACCCTGCGATAGGCGTCGTCCCGCGCGGCCACACACGCCTTGTACAACGACTGCGCCATCCAGCGGTGTCGCTCATAGACGTCCGAGCGCAGTACCACGACGTGCATGATCGGGAAGATCCCGGTGGCCGCATAGTAGTCGCGCTCCACGGTGACGACGTCGTCGAACAACCGGCGTACCCGGCGATCTCCCGCGGAGAACGGGCTTGGCACGCGTGGCGTCTGCAACGCGTCGAGCTCGCCGTCGGCCAGCATCTGCGACAGCGTGGCGCCCTGCGGAATCGGCCGGATGTCCAGGTCGGTCTGAACGGTGCCCTTCTCGATGCGGCCCGGCGTCTCCTGCCCGCCGGTGTAATACGTCACCGAATCCAGCGGTACACCATGGTGTTCGGCAAGGATGCCCCTGATCCACACGCCGGCGGTCAGCTGAAACTCAGGTGACCCGACGCGTTTTCCCACCAGATCGGCCGGAGTGCGAATGCCGGACGCGGCGTTGACGTACACGCCGCCGTGCCGGAACATCCGCGACGTGAACACCGGAAGGGCAACGAACGGCCGCGGATCGGTGTCCAGCGTCGCCACGTAGGTGGACAGCGACATCTCGGCGACGTCGAACTCCCTGTGCCGAAGCATCCGGAAGAACGTCTCCTCGACGGGCAGCCGCAGATACGTCAGGTCGATGCCGTCGGGACGGATGCTTCCGTCCTCCAGGGCGCGGGTGCGGTCGTAGTCACCGCACGCGAAGGTCAGATTGTGCCGCGTCATCGATTACCCCTCATCCGGCGTTGAGCCGTCGGTCCAGCCGTGGATACGCCCGTCGGGCATTGCGTTCGAAGATCGCCTGCAGGTCGGACTCCGACGCCCTCAGCCCAGCGACGTACTGCGCGGTGTCATCCCACGCCACCCCGGTATCGGGGTCCTCACCGCGCACGGCGCCAAGCATCTCGGAGGCGAACAGGATGTTGTCCAGCGGAATCACGCGGTGCAGCAAGTCGATTCCCGGCTGGTGATACACGCAGGTATCGAAGTAGACGTTGCGCAGCAGCTCCGCGGGATCGGGCCTGCCCATCCGCGCCGCAAGGCCCCGATAGCGTCCCCAGTGATACGGCACCGCTCCACCCCCATGCGGGATCACGAAGGTCAAGGCGGGGAACTTCTCGAACAGATCGCCCTGAAGTAGTTGCATGAACACGCTGGTATCGGCGTTGAGGTAGTGCGCGCCGAGTGTGTGGAAGCTCGGGTTGCACGATGTCGAAACATGGATCATGGCTGGACATTCCAGCTCGACAAGGACCTCGTACAGCGGGAACCAGTATTCGTCGGTCATCGGCGGCGACGTCCAGTAGCCCGCGGCGGGGTCCGGGTTGAGGTTGCAGCCGACGAACCCGAGCTCACCAACACACCGACGCAATTCGCCGATGAGCGGTGCGATGTCACCGCCGGGGGTCTGCGGCAGCTGAGCCACCGGCACGAACGCGGTGGGGAACAGCTCGCCGACCCGATACACCAGATCGTTGCAGGCTCGCGCCCACGCGGTCGCCGCCGCCTGGTCGGGGACGTGGTGCTCCATACCGGATGCCTTTGGCGAGAACAGCATCACGTCGCCACCGCGGTCGCGCATCGTCCGCAGTTGGTTGTTCTCGATGCTGTCGCGGATCTCGTCGTCGCTGATGGACGCCGGCGTCGGCGCCCCGCGGGTGGGGTCGCCGAGCGCGGCCAGCTGATCGTCGCGGAACCGCTGGTGGGCGGGCGGCGCGGTGGTGTAGTGCCCGTGGATGTCGATGATCACGCGTCGTCGTCCCCGTACTGCACGTAGCGCAGCCCGGCGCGGGTCAGCTCCGCACGCATGTCGTTGACGTCCAGGCTCAGCTCACCGCGCTGGTAGCGCTCACGCGACGCCGCTTCCTTGTCCTCGCGCTGTTTGGCGGCGGCCAGCACCGCCGCGGCGTCGGCGCGGCGCACGGTGACCACGCCGTCGTCGTCGCCGATCACGACGTCGCCGGCCTCGATCTTGCGCCGCGCACACACGATGGGCACGTTGACGTCACCGAGGCGCTGTTTGATGGTGCCCTGCGCCGAGACACACCGCGACCACACCGGGAACTTCATCTCGGTCAGCTCGGTGATGTCGCGGCACCCCGCGTCGATCACCAGCCCACGCACGCCCCGCGCCGCCAGCGCGGTGGCGAGCAACTCGCCGAAGTACCCGGCATCCGACGGTGTCGTCGGCGCTACGACCAGCACGTCGCCCTCGGTGCACTGTTCGACGGCGACGTGGATCATCCAGTTGTCGCCGGGAGGCACCTTGACCGTGACGGCAGTGCCACACACTCTGGCCCCGGTGTAGATCGGGTTGATGTACGGCGCGAGCAGGCCTGTCCTGCCCTGCGCTTCGTGGATCGTGGCGACGCCGAATTGGCCGAGACCGTCCACGATCTCGGCATCGGTGCGGGGCGGATTGCAGACGACGATCGACACGATCAGGACTCCCTTCCGAGCCACGGCATGAGCGAGATGTGGATGACGTCCTGTTCCTCGGTATCACCGGCGAGCGAGCGAATGGCGTGGTCGACCCGATCCAGTGCGAAGCGGTGGGTGCTGAGCCGCTCCAGCGGGAACCGGCCAGACGCCAGTTGCTCGAGGGCCAACTCGCATGCACGGTAGCTGTGGCCGCGGGCGCTCTTGATGGTGATGGCCTTCTCGGTGAGCAGTTTGACGGGGAAGTCTGGGAATGCGGCGAGCTCGCCCTGGATCAGCAGCGTGCCCTCGCGGCGCTTGAGCACGTCGATGCCGAACAGCACGGGCGCGGTACCCGCTCGCGAGGTGCAGTCGAGGACGAAGTCGACGCCCTTACCGCCCGTCGAATCCATCACCTGCTCATGGGCGTTCGTGGTGGTGACGTCGATGGTCTCGTCGGCGCCGAGTGCCACGGCGAGGTCGAGGCGCGCCCTGTCCTTGGTGGTGCCGGTGACGATGATCTTGGTGGCGCCTGCCTGCTTGCAGGCCACCACCTGGGAAAGGCCCTGCTGCCCCGGTCCCTGGATGAGCACCGTGGCGCCGTAGCCGACACCGGCTGCGAGCAGCGCCCACTCGATGCCGTTCGACAGCGGCGTCACCAGACCCGCCAGCTCGGCACTCACACCGTCGGGCACCCTGTGCAACACCGCATTCCACGGCAGGTACATGTACTCGGCGAAGCCGCCCCACAGCGTTCCCGGGTGGTTCAGCGTGGTGTAGCCGTAGCGCCGCGCATCGGTGTTGGTACGCCAGTCGGTGGCCTCGCAGTGCCGGTACTCGCCGATGCGACACCACTGGCAGTTGTAGCAGCCGACGTAGTGCTCGACGAACACGCGATCACCGTCGTCGACGCCGTGCAACCGGCGGAACTGGGGGCCCGCATTGACGATGGTGCCCACGTTCTCGTGCCCCATGATCACGGGATCGTCGAACGGCGGATTGCGGTACATCTTCACGTCGGTGCCACAGATGCCTGCGACCTCGACCTTGAGCAGAGCCGAGTCGTCGGCGACGCGCGGCATCGGGAGTTCGCGCAACTCGGTGGTGTTCGGCGCCGTTCGGACGGCGGCCAGAACCTGCTCGACCATTCACTTACCCCTTGACACGAGCCGTCACCGGCGTTGGCATAATGGTCATGCCAATATACCATCTTGAGTGACGGATGCCACCACGATCCCTGGAGCGACGATGACCGATTCCGCACCCGTTCTGCGCACGCTGACCCGCACCCAGGGAAACAACCGCGCTATCAAGGATGGCACCGTGACACCGCACGGTCTCGGGCTGGAGTTCGAGGAAATCCCCGTGCTGGTCAAGGGATTTCGCCGCATGGTCCGGACGCTGGAGTTCGACGTCAGCGAGATGGCATTGACCACCTATCTCACGGCCCGCGAGCACGGCGTCGCCTTCACGGCGCTGCCCATCTTCCTGGTCCGCGGCTTCCACCACGGTGCGACGGTCTTCAACACTCGGTCCGACATCCGCGGGCCGAGGGATCTGGAGGGCCGCCGGGTCGGCGTCAATCGCGGCTATACCGTGACCACGGGAGTATGGGCGCGCGGCATCCTTGCCGAGGAGTACGGCGTCGACCTGGATCAGGTGACGTGGGTGCTGTCCGGTGACGAACACGTCGCCTCCTACGTCGCGCCGCCCAACGTCGTGCCCGCCGGTCCCGGCGCCGACCTGGCCGCGATGCTGCTGGCCGGCGAACTCGATGCCGTCATTGGCGTGGACGTCGATCACCCGGACGTCGCGCCGCTGATCCCGGACCCCGAGAAAGCCGCACTGGCTGCCCTCGAACAGCGCGGCTTCTACCCGATCAACCACCTCATCGTGGTGAAGGACGAAGTGCTGCAGAAACACCCGGACGCCGGCGCCAGCCTCTTCGAGGCCTTCGCAACCGCCAAACGGGACTACGTCGACGCGTTGCGCGACGGCACTCTCGACACCGCGACCGCCGCCGACGAGACGTACCGCGCGGTGCTGCGAGCGACCGGTGCCGATCCACTGCCCTACGGGATCGAACCGAATCGCGCGATGCTGAACCGCCTGGTGGACCATGCGATGAGCCAGCGGATCCTGCGCACGCCGGTCGACGTCGACGGACTGTTCGACCCGGCGACGCACGGTCTGACCGCCTGAGCCTCAGGCGCCGATCGCGGCAGGGATGATGCAGTCGCGCAACGGTGTGGCCGCGTCGGCGGCGGCATCGGCGGGAATCGTCGCCCCCTGCGTCAGCGCCTTGCGCACGGCCATGTAGTCGGCGCCTGCGTTGACCGCGTCGACGGCCAGCAGCTGACCGCTGCAGTAGTAGAGCACCGAGAAGGCCTCAGCGGAGACGTCGCCACGCACGACGTAGTGGTCGTAACCGCGTGACAGACCGGCGATCTGGAGTTTGAGGTCGTATTGGTCCGACCAGAACCACGGCACCGCGACGTTCGGTTGATGGCGGCCCGCCAGCGTGGCCGCGGCGGTCTTGGCCTGGCTGACTGCGTTCTGGACCGACTCCAACCGGACCGATCCCTCGCCACCGAGCGGATGCGGTTGCACGGTGCAGTCCCCCGCGGCGACCACGCCGGGGAGATTGGTGCGGGCGAACTGGTCGACGACGATCCCTCCCGACAGCTCGAGACCGAGCTGCTCGGCGAGCTCGGTGCACGGCTCGACGCCAATGCCGACGATCATCAGATCCGCGGCGATGCGCGTGCCGTCCGACAACACGACGCCCGAGATCCGCGAATCGCGTTGCTGCACTTCGACGATCTGGGTACCCAGTCGCACGTCCACGCCCCTACCGCGGTGGGCGGCAAGGTAGAACTCCGACACCACCGGTGCGACGGCGCGGCCGATCAGGCGCTCGCCCGCCTCGACGACCGTGACGGTCTTGCCCTGCGCTCGCGCGACGGCGGCCGCCTCGAGCCCGATGAATCCTCCGCCGACCACGACGATCGACGTGGCGTCGGCCTGCAGGTCGCGCAGCGTGATCGCATCGTCGGCAGTGCGCAGGTAGCGCACGCCGTCGACGTCGGACCCCGGCACGGTGAGAAGGCGTGGACGTGCCCCCACCGTGAGGGCAAGCCGATCGAAGGCCAGGCGCCGACCGGATGACGTGACGGCCTCACCCCCGGAACCGTTTGCCGCCATGCTGATTCGATCGACTCGGTCGCCGGTGATCAGCGTGATGTCGCGGTCGGCGAGGTAGTCGGGCGCGCGCAGCACCATCTGGTCGAGGTCCGTCGTGCCGTGCAGGTACGCCTTCGAGAGGGGCGGGCGTTGGTACGGCACGTGGGACTCGTCCCCGATCAGCGTGATGGGCTCATCATCACCGCAGTCGCGCAACGATACCGCCAACTGCACGCCGGCCTGGCTCGCCCCGACCACCAGCGTGCCCGTCATCGCTGCTCGTCCGGGATGTGCACGATGAGTCCGTCGAGGGCATCGGTCATCGAGATCTGGCAGGCCAGCCTGCTCGAGTCGCGGCGGTCGGCGACGCCGAGGTCGAGAAGGTCGTCCTCCATGTCACCCGCCGGTCCGAGGTCGTCGATCGATTCCTCCGACACGTAGACGTGGCACGTTGCGCAGCTACAGTTGCCGCCGCACTCGCCGATGATGCCCGGGATGCCGTTGCGCACGGCGGCCGACATGACCGATTCGCCTTGATGGGCGTCGACGATGCGCTCCGCACCACCTAGGGTGATGAAGACGACCTTGGGCATCGGGCCCCCTCGCTCAGGTTTGGTATTACCATTCTACCTTAGCGGGTAGGCGGCCGATGCTCAAGACCGCGGAGGTCTGGGGCAGTTCGTCACCGTGCAGGTGCGCCACGGGATTGAGCATCGACCCGCCGAGCGCCTGGACCACGCGCGCGGCGACCAGCCACTGCAGGGTCGGCGCCAGACTGCACGACACCGATCCGGTGACGAACAGAACGAGGCCCATCCGGAACGTCCGCCGACGGCCCATCCGATCGGCAGTCGAGCCTGCCAACAGCAGAAAGCAGGCCAGCACAACCACATGGGCGACGTTCACGATCGTGGCGTCCATGTTGACGATGAACAGGCTCGTGCAGCAGATGACCAGGATGAGCGCCGGCCTGCGTCGTGCCATGGATCCGGTGCTCTCTCCCAGATTCTAAACAGTCACTGTATTATGGTTAGGCCAATATACCTAGGAGGCTCGATGCGCATCGCGATCGCCGCCGACCACAACGCCGTGGCGATGAAGGCACGCCTGTCGTCCTGGCTGACCGAGCGCGGACACGTCGTCGACGATCGCGGCGTCGACGACGACACCACCGTCGTCGACTATCCGCGCTTGTGCGCGGATGTCGGCGCGCGCATCGTCGATGGCTCCGACGACTTCGGCGTGATCCTCGGCGGCAGCGGCTGCGGCGAACAGATCGCGGCCAACAAGATCCGCGGTGTTCGAGCAGCGCTGTGCCACTGCGTGTTCACCGCGGAGATCGCCCGGGCCCACAACGATGCGAACGTGCTGGTGATGGGTGCCAAGGTGGTGGCACCCGACCTTGCCGAACGGATAGTCACCGTGTGGCTGGATACGGCCTTCAAGGGTGGGCGCCATCAGCTCCGCGTCGATCAGATTGCCGCCATCGAACGCGGCGAGATGCTGGTATGAGCATCCTGGTGCTGCTGCGGCACGGGGAGAGCACTGCCAACGCCGACGACAGGTTCGGTGGCTGGCTCGACTTCGAACTCACTGAACGGGGACGCGAGCAGGCCGCGCGCGCAGGTCAATTGATTCGGGCCGCAGGCATTCCGCCTGCGGTGGTGCACACGTCGCTGTTGCGCCGGGCGGTCGACACCGCCGAGATCGTGATCACCGAAACCAACGCGACAAAGGCGCCGGTACATCGCAGCTGGCGTCTGAACGAACGGCACTACGGCCGATTGCAGGGACGAACTCGGGCCTCGGTGCTCGAGGAGTTCGGCGACGCCATGTTCAACGAGCTCCGGCGGTCCTACGACACGGCGGCCCCGCCGGCGGGGCCGCCGGGCGAGCACATCGACGGTGAATCGCTCGCCGAGGTCCGCAAACGTCTCGTCCCCTACTGGTCGGCCGAGATCGCTGCGCACCTCCGGGCTGGACGTACGACACTGGTGGTGGCACACGGTAATTCACTGCGCGCGCTATGCATGCATCTGGACGATCTGACCGCCGAACAAGTCAGTACGCTCAACATCCCGACCGGGGTGCCGCTGCGCTACGAGCTCGATGAGTCGCTGGCACCCCTGGTGGCCGGCGGCGTCTACCTCGGGTCATCCTCGTCGGCAAGCACGGCGCCTGCGATGCGGAACGCCGTGTTGGCATCGGGAACCCCGCAGTAGATCGCCGTCTGCAGCAGCACTTCCTTGATCTCGTCACTGCTCAGCCCGTTGCGCCGCGCGGCACGTACGTGCATGGCGAGTTCCTCGTGGTGCCCCCGCGCCACCATCGCGGTCAAGGTGATCATCGAACGGCTACGCCTGTCCAGACCAGGGCGCGTCCAGATCTCCCCCCACGCGTAGCGGGTGATGAGGTCCTGGAAGTCCGCCGTGAACTCGGTGCGGCCGGCGTTCGCGCGGTCCACGTGCTCATCTCCGAGCACCTCGCGCCGGACCGACATCCCTGCTTCGTAAACCGAATCCGTTGAGCCGCCGATGATCTCCGCGACCTTTGCCGGTGCTTCCGCGGGCGCCAGGTGTCCGACACCGTCGAGCACGACGACCCTCCCGGTGACGACGCCTGCGGCGATGCGCTCCGCCTTCGCTGGCGGCGTCGCGATGTCGTCGGCACCGGCCACGGCGCAGACGGGGATCGTGATCTCGCCAAGACGGTCCGTGACGTCGAAGTCGGCAAGGGCATCGCAGAGATGTGCATAGGACTGGGCGTCGGTAGCCGCCAGTGCGTCGGCGAGTGCCATGGCAACGTAGGGCCTGTGCCGCACGAAACCAGGTGCGAACCACCGTCGCTGCGAACTCTCCCGCACGGCCTCGACACCGTTGCGGCGCACCACCACGGCGCGTGCCCGCCAGTCCTCCGGTGTGCCGATGACCGCACCCGTACACAACAGGGTGGCTACCGAAATGCGTTGCGGCACATCGAGGGCAAGCTGGAGACCGACTGCTCCGCCGACCGAGACCCCGGCGTAGCGGAACGTACTGCCGGGAGCCACCCGGTCGACGACGGCCAGCACCGCGGCGGCCAGCTCGGCCACCACGAAAGGACCCGATGCTCTGCTTCGGCCATGACCGGGCAGGTCCCACCCGATCACCCGGAACCGCTCGGCGAGGCGGTCCGCAGCCTGAGCCCACAAGGCGGTCACCGAGGTGCCCAGCGACGGGCCGAGGATCAACAGCTCTGCATCGTCAGGGCCGCCAAAGTCGGTCTCGGTCAACGTGATCGTCACGGGCGCTCCTTCACATGATTGTGTGCCCGCTCCAGCGTGGCATCGATCAGACGTTGCGACGCCCCGGCGTAGTTGGGCAACGCGGGCGCGCCAATCAGATCGGCCATGACCCGTTGCTCGGCCACGAGATCTCCTGCGGCGGCGAGGTTGGCGGCGGCGCGGGCGGCCGACGGTTGCAGGTTGGCCAGAAGGTCGCTCGTCTGGGCGGCCGCGACCACGGTCCGCCGCGTCAGAATGCACAGCGTGGACAACTCGGATTGCCAACCGCCGCTTGATCGCTCGTCGACGCTGTCGGCCGATGCCACGTGCAGCGCGGCGCCCAGCGCGGGTGCAGTCAGCGCGGTCCGGCGGATCAGCACCGACAGCACTGGGTTGCGCTTGTGCGGCATCGTCGACGACCCCCCTCCGCGGCCCTCCACGAACTCGCCGACCTCGGCGCGACTGCCCGTCACGACGTCACCGGCGACGTGTGCCCAGGCGTCGCAGCACGTGACCAATGCGTCGCCGATGCGGGTGATCATGGCGCGCGAGGTGTGCCACGGCCGGCCAGCGGCAAGGCCGAGCGCCCCGGCCATGTCGCCGACGAGGGCCACCGCCCGATCCGGATCGCCGGTGAGTTCGGTTGCGGCGGCCAGTGTTCCGACGGCTCCACCGATCTGAACCGGCAACGGCGGCAGCTCGGCCAGCGCGTCGGCGGCGTCCAGCACACCATTGAGCCATCCGGCGATCTTCGCGCCGAGCGTGGTGGGCAGCGCAGGCTGAGACAGGGTGCGGGCCAATGCGGGAGCCTCGCGATACTCGTCGACCAGCCTGCTCAACGCGGTGACCTGGGCGGCCAACTCGTCGTCTATCCGCGCCGTGGCGCCGCGAACGCACAGCATCAGCGCAGTGTCGACGACGTCCTGACTGGTCAGCCCTCTGTGCAGCCAGCGCGCGGGCTGCCCGCCGGTGCGCTCGCGCAGCAGCGCGACCAAACCGACCACCGGGCTTCCGTCATCCTCGGCGCGCACCGCGATGCATTCGACGTCGTCAGGGCCGACCGTCGCAGTCAGATCCGCCTTGGCCTCCACGGGTGCGATGCCGGACCGAACGAGGACGTCGAGCCACGCGTCCTCGACGGTGACCATCGCGGTGAGGAACGTCAGGTTGCTCATCAGGTCGCCTGCCCGATGATCACCCGGCCAGAAGAGATCGGCCACTAGCCGTTGACCCGATGCCGGAGGAAGACCGTCTCGGCCTGGCCGTCGGGTCCCGCTTGCAACCGGACGTCGAACCGCAGGCCGTTTTCATCGGGGACCGCGATCAGGGTCGCGCGGCGCGACGGCGGCAGGCCGGCCAGCAAGCCGTCAGTGGCGATCCGGTCATCCGGGAGGTACACGCGGGTGAACAGCCGGTCGAGGAGGCCACGGGCGAAGACGGTCATCGCGATGAAGGGCGCGGAATCTGCCTTTACCGCAGCAGGTTTGACCGTGGTGAAGCCGTATCGTCCGGCCCCGTCGGTGCCGGTGCGGCCCCAACCGGTGAACGTCCAGCCGTCCCGGCGAAGCGAACCGGGCGCGGTAGGAACCGTCCCCTGTGCGTCGGCCTGCCAGATCTCCAGCAGGGCGTCCGGCACCGGTACACCCGCTCCGTCGAACACGGTGCCATGTACGTGGATCGATCCTGGTGAGCCGGGCGACACCAGGTCGGCGCCATGGTCGAACGGCAATGCGAAGCCATAAAAGGGTCCGATAGTCTGCCCCGGCGTGGCAGGAAGAATCGCCATCATGCTTCCATCGGGGTGTCTGCGGGGCCGCTGAGCACGATGTCCCAGCGATAGCCCGTCGCCCACTCCGGAGTGGTCACGCCGTGGTCGTAGGCCGCGACCAGACGGGCCCTGGCAGCCGGATCGGTGATCGACTGATGGATCGGGTCGAGCGAAAACAGCGGATCCCCAGGGAAGTACATCTGGGTGATAATGCGCTGCGTGAAATCGGTTCCGAACAACGAGAAGTGGACGTGGGCGGGTCGCCACGCGTTGTGGTGGTTGCGCCACGGATATGGCCCCGGCTTGATGGTCGTGAAGCGATAGTTGCCGTCATCATCGGTGAGGCACCGGCCGATTCCGGTGAAGTTCGGGTCGAGTGGTGCGGGGTGCTGGTCCCGCATGTGTCGGTATCTGCCGCTCGCGTTGGCCTGCCATATCTCGACGAGTTGACGACGGACGGGGCGGCCGTTGCCGTCGACCACGCGTCCGACGATGACGATGCGTTCGCCGATCGGGGTGCCGTCGTGCTGAATGGTCAAGTCGGCATCCAGCTCGTGCACGTCGCGCTCACCGAAGCACGGCGCCGATAGCTCGACGCCCTCCGGGTCTGCGGGCAGCAGCTCGCTGAGCGGATGTCGGA
The DNA here is from genome assembly GCF_008329605.1 of Mycolicibacterium sp. P9-64. GTDB lineage: Bacteria > Actinomycetota > Actinomycetes > Mycobacteriales > Mycobacteriaceae > Mycobacterium. The sequence continues at coordinate 3,690 of NZ_NPKO01000002.1, read as the reverse complement.
GAAGGCTGCTGCGATAGGGCGGATAGTTCAACTTCGGCTGCGCCAGATCGATTGCCCCGCTGCGATGTTCGTCGGCTAACGCGGCGATCTCGGCGTTGATCTGTTCTTGGCTCAGCGACTCGCTGTTGGTGGCGACGTCGGCGATGGCTGACATGGGTCGCGACGCTATCCCGTGGAGCGATCGGCATGAAGGTTAGACTTCCGCTGAGTGGAAGGAATGCTGGAGGAAGGGAAGACGGTATGGCCGGCAACTCGTCCAGCCCCGGCGCCACGGTCACGTCGCGCATCCTCGCCGTGCTCGGCGCCTTCGACGATCACCACCGCGATCTCAGCCTGACCGAACTCGCCCGTCGCTCCGGCATTCCGGCGCCCACCGCGTATCGGCTTGCGGGCGAGCTCGTCGCGGGCGGCGCGCTGGAGCGGCCGTCCGATGGCCGCTACCGCGTCGGACCACTGCTGTGGGAGATCGGGCTGCTCGCCCAATCCCGAAATCGCCTGCGCGAGGTCGCCGAGCCGTTCCTCCACGACGTCTACGCCGCGACCATGGCGACCGTGCACCTCGCGGTTCGCGACGGTGACCAGGTGCTGTACCTGCACACCGTGCGGGGCCGGGCATCGGTGCCAATCGTCAGCTCGGTGGGCAGCCGATTGCCCATGCACGCGACCGGAGTTGGCAAGGTGCTGCTGGCGCACGCACCGGTCGACGTCAGGGAGCGGGTGTTCGCCGGGCTGACCCGCGTGACCGCGCACACCATCACGCACCCGCCGATTCTGGCGTCCCAACTGGAACGCATACGGCGCGACGGCGTAGCCACCACCGCTGAGGAGATGACGCTGGGCGCCTGCTCACTTGCCGTTCCGGTGACCCGGCCATCGGACTCGTCGGTGGTGGCCTCGATCGGTGCCGTGGTGTCGACCCTCAAGCGCGACCGGCAGCGATTGCTCGGCGCGCTACAGGTGGCAGCGAGCGGCATCGGACGGCTGGTGTGAGTGCGCGTCAGGCATAGACCTGGACCTCGCCGCCGTCGGCAAACAGCTCACTGCCGGTCATGAAGCTGGACTGTGACGTCGACAAGAACAGCACTGCAGCGGCGACCTCGTCGGGGTCGCCGAGGCGGCCCAAAGCGGTTGACTCCGCGGCGGATTGCAAGAACTCCTCTTGTCCGATCCCACGCAGTCCTGGCGTGTCAGTCGGGCCGGGCACGACGATGTTCACCCGCACGCCGCGAGGGGCAAGCTCCGCCGCCCACACCCTGACGAATTGGCGCAGGGCAGCCTTCGTCGCCGAGTAGACGCCGAAGCCGGGCGTGCCCCGGTACGCCGAGGTCGATCCGGTCACCACGATGCTTGCGCCTTCGTTCAGCAGCGGAAGCGCCTTCTGAACCGTGAACACCGTGCCGCCCACGTTGATCCCGAAGACGTGTTCGAGGGCTTCCGGGGTGAGCTCGTCGATGGTGGCGAGCTCTCCACCGCCTGCATTCGCGAAGACCACGTCGAGGCCGGTCCCGTGGGCGCTGACTTCGCCGAACAGCCGGTCCCGATCCGCCGGGTCGGAGACGTCGCCGACCACCGGGATGGCACGCTCGCCCAGCTGCTTGGCCGCGGCATCGAGCACGTCCTTACGCCTGCCGGTGATGAAGACCCGTGCCCCCTCGTCGATGAATCGCCGCGCGGTCGCGTATCCGATTCCCGTGCTTGCGCCCGTGACCAGCGCTGTCTTGCCCTCGAGTTGTCCCATCGTGCTCTCCTCATCCTTTGCGACCGTTCGGCCTAAAACAGTTTTACTCCATTCGGTCTAAAACTGGTATTCTCGGGTAGTGGCACGTCCAAGAGCTTTCGACGAAGCTGCCGTCGTCGAGTCCGCGCGAGACCAGTTCTGGTCATACGGATACGCCGCGACCAGCCTCGACGACCTCGTCAACGCAACCGGCCTGAGCAAGGGCAGCATCTACAACGCCTTCAACGACAAGCACGCGCTGTATCTGCGCACTTTCGAGAGCTATTGCCACGACGTGGTCGCACAGGTCGCCACCCATCTGGATGGCCCCGACGAGACCGCCGTCGAACGGCTCCGCTCGCTGTTCGACGGCATCGCGTCCGGCAACGGCCCCACCACGACGCCATCGGGGTGTTTCCTCACGAAGGCGACTGCCGAGCTCGCCTCCCTCGACCACGAAGTGCAGACCCTCGCCCGCCGCACCTTCGCTCAGCTGGAGAACCTTCTCTTCGAAAGTGTCGTTGCGGCACGACGATCCGGCTCCATCGCTGCCACCCGCGACCCCAGGAAGACCGCCCGCCACCTTCTGGCCATCCTGCGCGGACTTGACGCCCTGGCCACCGCAGGGGTGGAACCCGACGTGCTGGCGGATGCCGTCACCAGCCTGGCCACCTCGGTCCTGACCTAGCCGCCGCGAGGAATGTGCCGTCGGGAGGCCTGATGGTGCTACCCGGCAGATGGCCACCGCCTACGTGGGATCACCGGGTCAGCGCGCCATGTTGGACTGGATGGCAGAGCAGTCGAAGTACCGTGGTTTTGCCCAGGGGATGCCGAACCGTCTCCGGCACTATGATTTCCCATGGCGCCCGGAGGCCTTCCAGGCGCTCGGGCACTCGGGGATACCCGTCTTTGCGGCGTGGGGGACCGACGACACCGTCCACCCCTACGATCGGACCCAGCTGTTGCAGCGATACGTGCCCCAGACAGAGCTTCTGCCCCTCGACGGCGCCGGGCATGCCCTTGCCTACGGCCGCGCCGATGCCGACCTCGACGGCTACGGCCGCTGCCTGCGGGACAGCACGCGATGACCGCGACAACGAGGCACGCGACATTGGGTGACGCGGCCGTCCTGATGCTCGAATTCGCCCGCCAACCAAGCCTTGTCGGTGCGCTCGCCCCCAGCTCGCGACGCCTTGCCACAGCGGTCACGGCGACCATCCCCCACGATGGCGATCCCGTCGTGGTGGAACTCGGCCCCGGCACCGGTGCCTTCACCGAAGCAATCCAGGCCCGGCTGGGTCCACGCGGGCGCCACATCGCCGTGGAGCTCAACCCGCGCCTGGCCACCCTGACTGCCAGCCGCCACCGTGGCGTCGAGATGGTGCACGCCAGCGCCGACACACTGCCGCAGATCCTCGCCGACCGCGGCATCGCCCACGCGGACTTCATCGTCAGCGGATTGCCGTGGGTGTCCATGCCGGCACCCGTGGCCGAGGCCACGCTCGATGCCGCGAGGAGCGTTCTGGCACCCGGCGGCGCGTTCACCACGTTTGGCTACACCCTGGTCCGCGGCTTCGCACCTGGGCGACGATTCCGGCGCATGTTGGTGTCCCGCTTCGAGGAGGTCGTCGCCAGCCGCGCCGTCATCAGGAACCTGCCTCCGGCGTTCGTCTACTACGCGCGGCGACCGCGCCTGTAGCACGGTGCACCGACAGCTTGAGCCTTCGGCGTCGGTGGTCGGCGAAGTTATCCACAGTCTGCGTTTCATCCACAGGCCGTGGTCGTGGCCGGCCGGGGTGTCGGGGTGTGTCAGGGGTGAATGTCGGGGCCCGCGAGCACGATTGAGGCGTGGTCGAGGAACTGGCCCAGGGCGATGACCTGGCACATGTCGATGATGCGGCGTTGATTGATGCCGTGGCCGGTTGGACGCGTGCTGCGGCCACCGTGGCCCATCACCGGATGGCCGCCATCGC
>NZ_NPKO01000023.1 GCF_008329605.1 Mycolicibacterium sp. P9-64 | reverse complement strand
CCTTGCCCGCTGCGGTCACCTGGCCGGTGAAGAACCGGCCGAAGGCGTGCGCGGACTCGACGACGGCCCGGTATCCGGCGATGTTGGCCATCGAGGACAGCACGTCGAGCGACTGAGCCCGCGAGATGCGGGGCACGGCGTCCATCGCGAGCACCGTGATCGGGCGCGCCGACAACTTCTCGACCAACTCGGGGTTCAGCGCGGGCGAGATCAGGCTGACCAGCGTCGCGTGGTCCTTGAGCGCGGCGATCTCACCGTCATCCGGCGCGTTCACCTTGAGCACGACGTCAGCGGAGAGTGCTTCTTCGGACGAGCCGGCATTCGCACCGGCCTGTAGGTACGCGCTGTCTGCGAAGCTGGAGGCGGCGCCAGCACCGGACTCTACGACCACTGAGTAGCCCAGTTTGACGAGTTGTCCGACGGTCTGCGGCGTCGCGGCGACGCGCGTCTCACCCGCGTGAGACTCGCGCGGAATCCCGATGAGCATGTACTTCTATCCGATCTGTTGGTTGAACACGAATGAGCGTTTTATGTATAACTCATTAATGTTGCTACTCAATGTTGCAATGCGTGTTTACGGACTATTACCCGACCCGATCGACGATATCCAGCCCATAGCTACTGAGCTCCGCGCCAATAAATGGATCATTAGTGATAAGACGGGCAGTTTTGATTCCCAATGCTCCCAGAATCTGTGCCGCTGTACCGTGGTTTTGAGAGTCAATAATCGGTCCGTGGCGGGTGTCCATTCCCAACGTATTCATCCCGCCTTGCTGCACGACGCAGGCTTCAATTCTTGGCCCCAGCCCGATTCGGTCGTTGTCGCGGGCCCTCAAATAAATTACAGCGCCACGGCCCTCTTTAGCCACGGCCGCCATAGACCTCTCCAATTGTTGACCGCAATCGCAACGGATCGATCTAAAGACATCGCCAGTCAAGCACTCACTGTGCACTCCGACGAGTAATCCTCGGTGGTCTTGGAACGATCTCGTGTTGACGTCCACATCGCCCATTACGAGAGCTAGGTGTTCGGTACCGTCGATTGAGGACTTGAAACAAGTAGCCAGGAAAGTCCCGTACGCGGTAGGGATTTTCGCGTAGCCCGACTCCCGGACAAGCTTTTCGGTGCTCTGACGATGGCGTTGTAGCTCTGCGATCGAGAGAACGGGAAGCGCATACTTGGCCGCAAATCCCTCTACCTCTGCGGAGCGGACCATCTCGCCACTCTCGCCGACGAGTTCGCTAATCACGGCGACATCGTCGAACCCAGCCAATTTCAGCAGGTCGACCGCTGCCTCGGTGTGTCCAGCACGCCCCAGCACTCCCCCTTCTCGGTAGCGTAGCGGGAACACATGTCCTGGGCGCCGCAGTTCGGAGGGACAGGTCAAGGGGTCAGCAAGCGCCCGAATCGTGCGTGCCCGGTCAGACGATGACACGCCCGTCGACGTAGATACATGGTCGACGCTGACTGTGAACGCGGTCGCGTGTGCTTCGGTATTTTGATTCACCATTTGTGGCAGCTGGAGCGCATCGATGCGATTACCCGGCATCGGCACGCAGATTATGCCGGTCGTGTGCCGCACGAAGAATGTCATCGCTTCAGGAGTCACGAATCGAGCGGCCATGACGAGGTCCGCTTCGTTCTCTCGCTCGGCGTCATCAACGACAACGACCATCCGCCCCTCTGCGAGGGCCCCCACCGCCGTGGATACCGCATCCGAAGCGGTGAAAATATCCGAGCTGTTAATCATGAGACCCTCTCCCGGTATATCTTGTTGGTCGCGTCGTCGTCGGCGGTGGGTTGAGCCGTCCCGCCAGGTTCAACAGCAGGGCGATAGCTATCTTTCGTTGCCGCAGTGGATGCGGCGGATCCCGGCCGATCCTCGGTGCCCACGGGATCGTGCGTGCATTCCGTGGGCACCGAGGCCGGCGTGGAACCTAACTTCTCAGTGGATCAGGCGTTCGCAGCCTGAACTGCCTTCCGCCACGGCGGGAGGACGGCATCCGAGAACGCGTAGTGGTTGGGGCGCAACCGCTTCTCACCGGCGCCGAAGAAGTTCTCGCGAACGGTCGTGCTGTCGTACTCGGTACGCGCGCGACCTCGCCGCTGAAGCTCCGGGACGACCAGGTCGACGAAGTCGTGGAACGAGGCGGGGTGCACGGGAGCGTAGATGTTGAACCCGTCCAGATCCGACTCGTCGATCCACTCCTCGAGCTTGTCGGCGACCGTCTGGGGGCTACCGATGATCACTGGGTTGACACCACCGAGGGACGTGTATTCGGCGATGTCGTCCATCGTCCAGTGCCGATCGGGATCGATCGCCTTGAAGATCCCGGAGAATCCCTTGATGCCGACGACGTCATCCTCACTGAGCGCGTCGATGGACTGAGTGGGGCTCAGTTGCGACAGGTCGACTCCGGCCATCCCGCTGAGCAACGCCAGTGCCCCTTCGTAGGAGGAGTTGCTCCGGATGAACTTGGCCTTCATTTCGGCTTCTTCGTCGGTCGGCGCCGTGACGACGCACATACTGTTGACGAACTTCAGGTCGTCGCGGGTGCGTCCGAACTTGGCAGCCTGTTCAACCACGTCCTGGACGTGCTTCTTGGCCCTCGCGATGGTCGGGAGGATGCTGAACACGCATTCAGCGTGCTTGGCGGCGAATCCGACGCCGGCAGCCGATTGCCCGGCCTGGAAGAGCAGCGGTGTCCGCTGGATCGACGGACCACAGAGGTGCGGCCCGGGGATCTTCCCGTACCACTTTCCTTCGTGATCGATGTAGTGAACCTTGTCCGCGTCAATGTAGATGTCTTTTTCGCGATCGCGTACGTAGGCATCATCCTCCCAGGAGTGCTCCCAGAACTTGTACACGATGTCCATGTACTCCTGCGAGCGCTCGTACCGCTCGTCGTGCGGCTGCGGGGGCACACCGTTGTTCTCGGCACCCGACTTGGTGAACGAGGTGACGATGTTCCACGCCACACGCCCTTCCGTCAGGTGATCGAGGGTGGTGAAGAGCTTCGCCGCGAAGTACGGGTTGTGGTAGCTGGTGCTGAGCGTGGTGATGAGGCCCAGGTGCTTGGTGGCTGCCGCCATCGCGGACAGGACCAGCGGCGGCTCCTCCTGAGGGAAGTGCGCGCCCTGCTCGATACCGGTGCGGGGCGAATCCTTGTACACGTCGTACACGCCGTCCGTGTGCGCGAAGAAGATGCCGTCGAAAAACCCGCGCTCCAGAGTCTGCGCGAGCCGCGTCCAGTACTCGGTCGTGAAACATCCTTGATCGATGGTGTGCTGTGGGTGTTTCCACCCCCCCATGCTGTAATGGTGGACCTTTTGTGAGGTGAACGCGTTGAGAATCATTCTCTTCTTGGCCATACTAAATGCTCTCTCTTCTAGCGTGGGCGACATGTCTCCTAGCAGTTGACATGCGTTCAGTATGTCCCGCTCACGGCACCGGCCCATTGTATGTTTCCGCTATTATTAACCGGTCGTTTGCACCACAGTCGCGGAGACGAGATTGAGTTCGCTTTGGAGCTGTCAACGGGGGTCGTTGGGCACGACTAGTCACCGGCCATCATGACGGCCGGATTCAATATTCGGTTAGCCCGTCCTGTCGGCAATTTAAGCCCGTAGTTTTGATCGTTCTGGAAATCTCATAGGCTCTGATGTGCCCTGCGTTGCGCGGGGCTTGTTGGCTTGACTTTTGGTCACGACGTCCACCGAAGGAACAGTCGCCAAGCTAGGCCTAGGTGTCGGCGCGGGTGTCGCAAGGTGACTCCTCGCCCGGTGCCGGCACTAGTCCGCATTGCCCATCGACAGCGCATGCGCGCAGGTTGTAGAAGGACCGGCTGGTGACAATGCCGTTGGTTGAGCTGTTGAGTAGTTCGTGTGCGGTGTCGAGCTCGTTCCCACCCGTCGAATGTCACCCGGTCGTCGCAGAAGTAGGGCGCCATCAGCTGACGGCCCACGCCGCATTCGGCCGGATGGAGATCGCCAAAGCGGCGGTGCTGGGTGCGCGTCATCGAGTTGTCCACGCGGAGCGACGCAGACGCCGGCGGCGACGCGCACTCAGCATCAAGGCTAGGTTGTCGGCAATGTCGGGTACGTGCCCGGCAGGGCGGGCCTGCACTGACTGCGTGCCGATGAAGGGCGTCGTGGCCATGGGGGTCCTTCCCTTAACCGAGCGTTGATCATGCAGACGTGGCGATGACGGCCGGCTGAGCACGATTGATCGGCCGGTGCGCGGCGTCGGGACCGGCGATTGTGCGAAGGATCGCGTCGCTGACGACGGTTGCAGCCTCGTCCAATAACATGTGGCCGACCTCGGGTAGGTGTATCCGCCGGGCACCAGGGATGGCAGCAACCATGACGTCTGAATGAACAGGCGGCGTGAGAAGGTCTGCGCCCCCGCTGATTACGGTGGTCGCCGCGGCGATAGTGGACAGCACGCCGTGTCGGTCGTAGGTCTTGAGAGAATGAAGGAATCCCAGCGCCGTGGTTGTAGACGTAGACCGGAACGCTTCGGCCAGCGCTGCGGAGATCGCTTTGTCATGGGTGACGAGGCCGCACACGGGTTCTGCCAGGGCGCGCATGACACGCTCGCTCACCACTGGTGGAACGCGCTGAATTACGTTCATGGCGGTGTCGAGTCCGGGCAGACCCAAGAGGCGTCCGAGGCCGTGCTCGGTGAGGTATCCAGCCGAGGTTCCGACAAGGACGAGTCCCTGAGGGCAGACGGGCTGCTTGGGGAGAGGACGGGCCAGGTAGCTCAGCGCGGTCATTCCACCCATGGAATGACCGGCGAGGGTCAGCGGACCGTCGACCCGAAGTGCGGACAGGACGTCAGCGAGGTCTTGGGCAAGCTGATCGAGGGTGTAGGTGTGCAGTGGTGCATGCTCAGACCGCCCGTGGCCTCGATGGTCGTATTCGATGACCCGGACGCCCGGCCTGCGCAAGTGCTGGGCCGGTCGATACCAGGATTGCCGGGTCAAGCAGAGACCATGCAAGAGCACCACGGTGTGGTCGATGGCACCGGCAGGGAGTTGATCTGAGACATTAAGGGCCACACCATCACTCGCGACGACAGTGCGACCGTGAGGTCCGTAGCGGGTGAACGGCGCCGCCGTCGTACTGAGCCGCCCGATCGTTGGGTGAGTCATGGTGTCCGCAGCCAGCCCGGCTGAGGCGTGCCGACCAAGGCGTTCATGGCGCCATCCCCTCATAGATGGTGGGGCCGAGAGCTTCCCGTCAGACTGTGTGGAACTGCTCGCGTTGGCCGAGCTCGAGCAACTCAGCGAAATGTGAGTCGGTCCGACATCGGGTCTTGGTCCGGTCGGGTTGGCGTTCGATCGGAACGGTGCCATCGCGTGCCTGAACACCTGAGATGCTCCTACCGACACCGCGGGAGGCGCCGTGGTGGCTGCACTGGCCATGTCTACGCCCAGAAGTTCCATTGCCTGACCTTCCGTCGAAGCAGGCTGGCCCAAGAACTTTCGACTCGATCGTGCCTACGCGCTCGTGGTCGACGCGCTACGTGTGTGGGAACGCAGCCGCCGAACCATTGACCAGCATCATCGATGCTGCCATGACTCGAACCTGATAGGTCGCCAATCTATATCGTTTTTCGGCCAGGCTGGTGCGCCAACACAAAGGATCGGCGAGCAGCGGGTCAGGTCGGTGCTAGCATTCAAATTGCTCAGAGGACCTGAGCACTTTTATCGGGTTGGAAGATCATGCCGGTCCGAAGCACGGAAAGGGTATCGACTATGAACATCTTGTCCAACAGGCGGTTTCGTCGCATTCGCGAACGGAATTGTCCAGCAACTGTGCGCGGTGCGCTGGGTACCGCGACAGCTCTGCTGGCGATGTCGTTGCTTCCCGTTGGGGCAGCCAACGCCGCTCCGACCGGGCCCTCATCAGTCGATCAGGTGATCGATCAACTGAAGACGGCGGGCTATATCGTCGTCGTCAACAGGATTGGCTCACGGCCGTCCGACGAGTGCAAAGTCGCAGCCATTCGGCAGGGGCAGACCTACTCGCGCATCGACCATGGTGTGCCCGGCCAAGATCTCGCCACCACCATCATGAGCAAGACCGTGTACGTCGATGTGAGGTGCTGAGGCACTCGGCCCATCGCAACACCTATGATCATCTGAGGATGACCGCGCAGCAACCGCGCGTCGCCGGATACCTGATGACGAGGAGGCTGGCAGTGGCGGTTCGCGAGGTCGAACGAGATTCGCTCGTCGCGCAGTGCAGTGCCGAATTGGGTCGATTGATCAAGCACGGCGAGTGGCCGGTAGGTGCCCGGATACCGAATGAACAGGAGTTGGCCAGGCTCCTCGGGGTCGGGCGGTCCACGAGTCGGGAGGCCGTCCGGTCCCTGATCGCATCCGGTCAACTGAGTTCACGGCAAGGTTCTGGCACCTTCGTGGTCTCCGCAACTCCGGTGTCAGAACTCGATCGTCAAATCCAGCGGTCCGACATCAGCGAGGTGTTCGAAGTCCGATTGTTGTTGGAGGTGGAGGCGAGCCGGCTTGCCGCGCATCGTCGCACCAACGCAGACCTTGAAGAGATAATGCGGTCGCTCAGCACGCGGCAGTCGGCAGCGAGTACAGCCGATGTCATCGAAGCCGATCTCCGGTTTCACGCGGCGATCGTTGCGGCAACACATAACTCGGTGCTCATCACGTTGTACGAATCCTTCACGGGAACACTCCGGGCGACAACCGCGGAGATCTTCTCCTCTCGCGATCAGTGGTCGGCGGCCACCGTCCGCCGCGACGAAAAGGCACATACGGATCTCTATTCGGCGATCAAACGAGGCGACCCGCGGGCCGCGGCCCTCGTAGCCCGACGCGTCATGGTGTGCACGGTCCCCGGCGCCCCAACGAGTTAGCGCCAGGCGAGATATCCGTCGCGTCTGATGAGGACTGCACTTAGATCGCACTAAGCCACCAGTTCGGTCAGAGTCGTTCGGCACGAAGTTCTTTACGGCAAGGCGTTAGGTGCGCCCGGGGCGCCCGGGTGGCACTCGACCACAACCCGGCGGTGAAGGTCAGGGATTTGTTGCCCGACCAGGTCGTGGGGATCGTGCACCGCCCGGTTGACCCAAAGTCCGAACCTTAGGGCGCTTGGTTTCTGACGCCGTGTTCTTGTCGATCAGTTATCCGACAACTGCGGTGTGCAGGTGGTCGAGCCGACCCGGCGCCAGCGTGTCGCGGCAAACATTCAAGGGGCCTTCAGCGCTGGCCAACCTCGGAATCTGTTCGGCGCCATCGAAACTGACCATCTACGGTGCGGTGACAGAATTCAAATCCACCGTCACTGTCCCACGATATGGGTACGTAATTGGTTGGGCGCCATACCAAACAGCTGGCTAGGTGCCATACCAAACATGGCTTGGCAGCAGCGAGTTAGGTGGGCGCAGTCCGTGAACCCGGCCGAGTGTGCCGCATCCGTGATGGTCGCGCCGTCGATGAGCTTCCCAACGGCATGCTGAAGACGAATCCATCGTCGCCACACCGGATAGCTCAGGCCGAGTTCCTCGGCGAAGAGGTGACCCAGTCGACTGGGAGAGAGCCCAACCTGGGCAGCAACGTCTCCGATGAGCATCCGACCGGCAATGAGCGTGGGCGTCAACTGCAACGCCTGCCTGAGTGCTGGATGTCGAGGCAACGTCATATCCGCAGGCGGCACGTCCGGGGCAACGACAGTCCACGTATCGACCGCTGCGGGATCGCCCCCACTCGTCGCCAACAACCGAGCGGCGTCTTGCGCAGCCGGGGTTGTCGGGTCGAGGTAGCTAATGGTGCCCTCTACGTGTGGATCAAGCACGAGCAGTTCGTGCACCGTGCCGGCGGGGATCACCGCGCGGGACGTAGTTCGTTCCCGCCCGGCATTGTCGCGTAGCACCACGGTGCCCTGGGTGACATGAAGCATCTGCACAGCCCCGTGCACGTGCGCGGCCGACGCGCCGATCTTGCCGACGAACTGGAGTCGCCCGGGCTCGGCCGACAGCCGCCCGATCCACCCGCTGACGACCACGCCCATCGATCCTCCTCCGCATTACTGCTCCTGTGCATCTGCCTTGGAAGCGGACAATCGGCATAGAGCTAATTTGCATAGGGCCAGGCCAACGGTGATCCGCCCCGATGTGTACGGAGTCTGCGATGCGAATAGCCGCTCAGTTTGATAGACCTCAATTTCATCGTACTAGACGGCCACAACCCTTCGGCTGCCGGGTCGTGTTCTCCCATGTGCGGCCGCTATTGGCCGAAGGGCTCGACCTGGTGGCGGCCGTTGACCGAATCGCACGGTGTTGCCCGACGCGACGTCGAGGCGCCAACCGACTTCGGGGCAGATTCCTCGTTGAACGCGCTTGCGTCGCCTAGACCGTGCGCGACACAGGAGTTCGGACGATCTCCCGTACTGATGCGCGCGATCGACGTCTCTCTGATTCGTCGCAAATGTTGCTGATGTCAGGGCCGCACTGCAATGCGACTTACTCACCATGGGCATTTGACTGGCTGGACCACGTTTCGACCTGGCGGCGGTTTCGGCTGCGCGCCGTCCGACTGATCTGGAGGTCTCGGCGCCGACTGCTTGGGGCGATACGTGGCGGATCGGCACCACGCTGTAAAGAGATTTGCGTCGATGATTGCCCTGCGGAACGCATCGCTCATGACGTCGCGAGGTGGACAAGCGTAGCGCCCAAAAAACGTTGTCGGCCTCATAGCTTCGACGACGCTGGCATTGGGCGGCAAAGACTGTCCAAAGCTGTTGTTTGAGTGAGTGACTGAATACCACCGGCGAATCCAGGCACTTAATGATTTGAGCACCCCCCGGCGTTCTCGGTTTGGTGGTGATAGCGGTGACGCTGTTCGATTTTGACTGGCGGGATGTCGCCGCCGTGCTCGCGGAGGCGTCGGTGGTTGAACTAGCCGACCCAATCGGGGGTGGCGATCTCCACTCCGCACAGAGGTCGCCGCGCGACACCGGTATCGCTCATCGCGAGATGAATTTCCCTCTCGTACAGGTAATTCGGTGTGCGCGGCGCCTGCATGCGACGTCAGACGTCCGCACCTGCCAGCGCGGTCTTCTTGGTGAGCACGCCGCCGAGCAATTCCGAGGCGAGGCCGAAGGCCGTGCCAAGTATGATCGCGCCGAGCACCAGGACGACGGGATGCGAGAGGTTGACGGGCGCGGTGATGGCGGTTCCGGTGGCTTCGACGGTGCCAACCACGCAGGCAAAGCCGAAGAACCCCGCCGGTGTGAAGCTCATGAGGCCTTCCTTGGTGACCAGCACGAGGATGGCCGCGCCGATGACCACGCATCCGGCAACCGCCCACGTGCTGTGGCCGAGTGCCGCGATCGCCAGCATGGTTGCAGTGGCGCTGGCCACGCCGATGGCGTTCATGATCAGGGAGCGGGCAGCTCCGTCGAGTCCACCGCCGGCAGCGAAGAACGACGCCCAGGCGATGAACAGCACCCAAACCGGTACCGAGATGACAAACCCGGTGAGAAGGCAGGACAAGCCGGCAAGCAGACCGATACTTACTGTGTGGGCGAGGCGTTCGGGCATGGGATAACTCCTGAATCTGGGTGGGAAGAACTGGTTGTAAGGTCGCCCCTCGGCGGCGAAGGCCGAGGGATCGAAAACGGGTGTGATGACGAGGATCTGCGCGATCTCGCCACCCGCGATGTGTTCACCTGAAACGTAACAGGAGGTAGTGACGCCCATCACTACCCAATTTGGTTGTCGTGGCTACCCAATTTGGAGGTCGACTTTCCCCGTCCGTCGAGCTTGTATGTGGTGCGTACCAACTGCATTCACTTCCCATTTGCCGTATCCGTGGCCTACGCGCCCGTCACCACCATCATCCGCACCGCGGCTCTGCCGACGGCCTTGAACACTTCGCTGACGGCATCGAGGAAACCGCTGCCTGCTACACAGCTACCTCGTCATATTTGTGACCAGCATCGTTCTGCACCAACCCTTCTCGGCCTCAAGCGCCCCACACCAGGTCCTCGACGCTAGGTGGCGCTCCGGACGAAATCGATCAGATCACCGCTCAGCGCGACGACGAAACAGTGATACGCACTGGTGTTACGACCAGGCAACCCCGAGGCAGATGCATGCCAGCCTGTTACTTGTGGCTCCCGTCGGCGCGCAGGACACTCACACGGAACGGAGGAAGCTCTGGTCCCCAATACAACCCGCTGCGTCGAGTACCTGCGGCGGCCCGAATATCTTCTCCGCGTTCACTTCCATCGCGGCACACCTCGAGGAACCAGTCCATATACGAACTCCGACAGGAACTGCCCATCGCTTGATCGACAAATGTAGTCGCGGCCACAGGCGAGGTACGACTGCCTGACCCGGACACATCGAAAGTACCGGGGCAATTTTGTATCGCCGGCGCCCATCCCCGGTGATCTTCCGTAACTGCTAAATCATCGTCGAGGGATGCTACCGTCAGGGGGAAGGCGAAGGCTCCATGGGCGCGACCTTGACGGAAGACTCCGCACTCGCAATATCTCCTGGTACGCAGAGGAATTCGGCGGTAGGCGCCGGACGGTCGAGGAAGCAATCGCGAATGTCGTTCCGCATCGGCCATCGGACATCATTCGTCGTAAACTCTCTGACACAGAACGGATATCAAATGTCGATACGTTGGGGAATAGTCGGGCCGGGTCGAATCGCCCACAACCTTGTGGGCGACTTCGCCCACGTGCCGGACGCGACAGTCCTCGCAGTCGCGTCCCGATCCTCTGCTCGTGCAGACGCTTTTGCTGCAGAACACGGCATCGAACGTAGCTACGGTTCGTACCGCGACATGATCGCCGACCCCGATGTCGATGTTATCTACGTTGCAACCCCACATACGCTCCACCATTCGATCGGGCTTGCCGCTGCGTCAGCAGGCAAGGCCTTGCTGGTGGAAAAGGCTTTCACCGCCACACTCAACGGGGCCGAATCGCTGGTGGACGCGGTGCGCGACCACAACGTGTTCGCGATGGAGGCAATGTGGACGCGATTCCAGCCGGCGGTGATCGCCGCACGCAAATTGCTTGACGACGGTGCGATCGGCGCGGTTCGCTCGGTGCAGGCCGACCTCGGTGTCACTCGTTCCTTCGATCCGACCGACCGGGTGTTCGCCCACGAACTCGGAGGTGGTGCGATCTTGGACCTCGGTGTTTACCTAGTGTCGTTCGCTCAGATGGTGCTCGGAAATCCGACGTCCGTTTCGGCGCTGGGTTCGCTCGAACCGTCTGGAGTGGACGCCGACGTGACCTTCCTGCTCGGATTTGACCAGGGCGGGACGGCCACACTCATGTCCTCGTTGCACAGTCCGATGCCGGGGCACGCACGGATATTCGGCACGACGGGGTGGATCGACATCCTGCCAAGATTTCACCACCCGAATTCTTTTGTGCTGCACCGACAGGGCCACGAATCCGAACAGTTCGATCTTCCGTCGCTGGGAAGCGGGTTTTCACACGAGCTCATCGAAGTTACCGAGGCGATCAAAGGTGGCCGCACCGAAAGCGCGGTCATGCCATTGGATGACACACTAATCGTGCAACGGGTCCTGGAAGACGCCTTGACGCAGCTCGGCATTCGATTTGACGAGGATCCCGCAGCTCTTGTGTGACCGCTGAGCACTGTGCACGCGTGCCGTGACGTTGCGTACACCCGTCGGTCGTTTCACTCCGACTGGCAGGCCAAATCAGATCACGGAAGTTCGTTCAAGCGCTGTTGCACAACGGGTTACACGTATCGATGTTGCTACTCCGGCACTAGGAGTTCAACCACACAGGCGGCAAGTGTCCGCATTCCACGCCAATTTGCGATCGGAACCCGCTGAGCTAATTCATTATTGAGATCCGCCGGCGCTAGGCGATAGGATTTGATTGGGCCTCGCGCGCACGTGAACGTGGGTAGCCGACAGAAATCGGGGCGTGGGTCAGCCATGAGGCGACGGTCAATTTTGATGCTGATTTGTGTGGATCGGCGTAAACGCCTCGATGCTTCAAACATCGTGATCGGTCGGCTTTAGCCTCTCCGGAAGCCAAGGCGCCGCCGGCGTTTGCGCGCGCCCGCAAGGCCGGATCTGACCGCCTGCGAAAAGTGCTCAGCGATCACCAACATGGCGGTCGCCCGTCCATTGGCTGGGTGGTGCTGACCACTGGCAGTAATGCCCCACTACCCCACCGTCCACAATTGTCGAATGAGCGACGCCGAAAGAAGGCGGCCGGCGTCCTGCATATGCGGAATCATGCTGCCCTGCAGATGGTTACGCTCGACACTACCGTGGCGTTCCCAGATGCTAGTTCGCCCGCCTCGTTCCCAGCGGAACTCGTCGAATCTGTCAAAAGGTCTTACCGGTCGAGCCGAGCTGTTGCGTGGCCTCAACAACTCTGGCTGCAAGCCCGGATTCGGCGAAGGCGCCCCAGACACGGGGGTCGTAGGTTTTCTTGTTGCCCACCTCGCCGTCGACCTTCAGCACCCCGTCGTAGTTCTTCAACATGTGGTCCGCCACGGGCCGCGTAAAGGCGTATTGGGTGTCGGTGTCGACGTTCATCTTGATGGTGCCGTAGGAGACGGCGTCCGCGATCTCCTGGTCCGACGACCCGGAGCCGCCATGGAAGACCAGGTCGAACGGATTGGTCTTGCCGATGCTGGCACCCACCTGCTCCTGGATGTCCTTCAGGATTTCGGGCCGCAGCTTGACGCCGCCGGGCTTGTACACGCCGTGCACGTTGCCGAAGGTGAGGGCAGTGATGTAGCGACCATTTTCGCCAGAACCGAGTGCGTCGATCGTAGCCAGCGCATCTTCGACCGTCGTGTACAACTTATCGTTGATCGCATTCTCGATGCCGTCTTCCTCGCCGCCGACGGTACCGATCTCGACTTCGAGGATGATCTTGGCGGCCGCAGTGCGCTCGAGCAGTTCTTGGGCGATACGCAGGTTGTCCTGCAAGGTCTCGGCAGAACCGTCCCACATGTGCGAGTTGAACAGCGGGTTTCGACCCGCCTTCACTTCAGCTTCGGACGCTTCGAGCAGCGGTAGCACGAAGCCCTCCAGCTTGTCCTTGGGGCAGTGGTCCGTGTGCAACGCAATGTTGACGCCGTAGTTCCTGGCGACCTCGCGCGCGAAGGCGCTAAAACCCAAGGACCCGACGACCATGTCCTTGGTCGAGGCACCAGACCAGTAGGCGGCACCGCCTGTGGACACCTGGATGATGCCATCGGACTCCGCCTCGGCAAAACCGCGCAGAGCCGCGTTCAGGGTCTGGGAGGACGTGACGTTCACCGCCGGGAACGCGAAGCCACCGGCCTTTGCGCGGTCGATCATCTCGGTGTAGATCTCGGGTGTGGCGATGGGCATGCTGACTCCTATGGTGGAATTCGTTCCACAGCTCTGGAACGGAACAAGCTATGACGAGCGATCCGCTCCCGCGAGGTCGTGACCATCAGTTCCTGGCCCACCGCCTGCAGGGCCCTGGAATCCGAAAGCCGCACTTCCCCTTACTGAACGACTTCGCCGGTGGCTTCGTAGGTGGCAATCTTGCCGATGCGCCGCTCATGACGCTCGGCATCGCTGAACGGTTCCGTCAGGAAGGCCGCGATCAATTCGGTCGCCTCCTCCACGGTGTGCTGGCGTCCGCCGACGGCCACCACATTGGCATCGTTGTGCTCGCGGGCGAGTTTGGCCGTGGCGAGATTCCACGCCAGGGCCGCGCGCACGCCTTTGACCTTGTTTGCGGCGATTTGCTCCCCGTTGCCCGAGCCGCCAAGCACTATCCCGAGGGCCGCAACGCCGGCCGCCTGGTCCGTCACGACCGCGGACGCGGCGTTGATACAAAATGCCGGGTAATCGTCCTCGGCGTCATAGACCGCAGGCCCATGGTTCACCACCTCGTAGCCGCTGGCTGACAGCACTTCAACGAGGTGGGAACTGAGCTCCATGCCGGCGTGGTCGGTGGCGATGTGAACGCGCATCAATTGGGTCCTTCAGACTGGTTGGGGTGTAAACGTCACTTTGGCAAACGCGAGCTGCGCATTGGCACGTAGCGATTCGATGGCATCGGCAGGCGACGGCTTGCCGTACACAGCGGATCCGGCGACGAAGATGTTGGCCCCGGCCTCTGCCGCACGGATGATGGTCTCCTCCGTAATACCGCCGTCGACCTGGATCGCCACGTCCGCCCCGGAGCCATCGACCGCCGCGCGGGCCCGGCGGATCTTGGGCAGCGTGACGTCGAGGAATCCCTGGCCGCCGAAGCCCGGTTCCACGGTCATGATCAAGAGCATGTCGAGCTCGGGGAGCATGTCTAGGTACGGCTCGACTGGGGTGGCCGGACGCAGAGCCATGCCCGCCTTGGCCCCGCGGGCACGGAGTTCGCGGGCGAGCTTCACTGGGGCATCGGACGCCTCGACGTGGAACGTCACCGAGGAGAGACCGGCGTCGGCGAACTGGGGGGCCCAGCGGTCGACCTCGGAGATCATCAGGTGAGCGTCCAACGGGACGGGACTGACCGCCTGCAGCCGTTCCACCACCGGAAGGCCAATCGTCAAATTGGGCACGAAGTGGTTGTCCATCACATCGACGTGCGCAGCATCAGCGTTGCTGATTCGGGCCAGCTCGGCTTCGAGGTTGACGAAGTCGGCCGAGAGGATGCTGGGGTTGATACAGCAATTCAGTGTTCGGACGGACATGATGTCTGCCTTTCGGTAGCGGTCATGGCATGCGGCTCCCGGCCTATGGCCCGGTCGGCACGGAGCGGGTCAGGAACCCTTCCGCGCAGCGACGAGGGCGGCGTCGACGTCGGCCAGAAGTTCCTTCCAGCTCGCGACGAATTTGTCCAGTCCTTCGGACTCGAGCTGAGCGACGACCTCGTCGTACGAGATGCCGAGGTCCTCGATGGCGTTGAGCACGCCTTTCGCGTCCCCGTATGTACCGGTGATCGTGTCACCGGTGACCACGCCGTGGTCGAACGTGGCGTCCAGCGTCTTCTCGGGCATCGTGTTCACGACGTCGGCAGCCACGAGTTCGGTGACGTACAAAGTGTCGGAGTAGGCCGGATCCTTCACACCGGTAGAGGCCCACAGGGGACGCTGCGGGCGCGCACCACCCTTAGCCAGGTCCGCCCAGCGCTCCGTGGCGAAGAGTTCCTCGTAGACCTGGTAGGCCAGGCGGGCGTTGGCGACGCCGGCCCGGCCCTTGAGTGCAGCAGCCACGTCGGTGCCGATGGCGTCGAGGCGCTTGTCGATCTCTGTATCGACGCGGGAGACGAAGAAGGACGCGACCGAGTGGATCGTCGACAGGTCTCTGCCGTTGTCGCGGGCCTGCTCCAGACCTGACTGGAAGGCATTGATGACGGCGCGGTAGCGCTCGAGCGAGAAGATCAGGGTCACATTTACGCTGATGCCCTCCGCGAGAGTCTCGGTGATGGCTTCAAGGCCCTGGCGAGTAGCCGGGATCTTGATCAGGACGTTGTCCTTGGCGACCTTCTTGTGCAGATTTTTCGCCTCGGCGATGGTTCCCGTGGCGTCCCAGGCCAGCCGCGGGTCGACCTCGATGGACACGCGGCCGTCGACGTGGTTGGTCGCCGCGGCGACGGGAGCGAATAGGTCACACGCATCGGCGACATCTGCGGTGGTGATCTCGAAGATCGTCTCCTCGAGGCTGGCACCCTGTGCGGCGAGTGCGGCGATCTTGGCGTCGTAGTCGTGACCGGTGGTGATCGCGGCTTGGAAGATCGACGGGTTGGTGGTGACACCCACGACGTTCTTCTCGTCGATCAGCTTCTTTAGGGAGCCGGAATCCAGACGATCGCGGGACAGGTCATCGAGCCAGATCGAGACGCCTGCGTTCGAGAGCTGTGAAGTTGGGGTTGCGTTGGTCATGGTTGTGCTTCTTTCCTTCGAAAATCGAATGTGTTGGCCGGCTCGTAGCCTGCGTCGCTGGACGGCCATCGGGATGTCCCGAGGCGCGCCAACGCTGAGCAATCGAGGTCAGTTGCCCGGGACGGCGATGGAGTCCCTGGCTGCAGAAACGACCGCTGCCGTGGTGATGCCGAACTCCTGGAACAGTCGCTTGTAGTCCGCCGAGGCGCCGAAGTGTTCAAGGCTGACGGACCGTCCGGCGTCGCCGACGAAGTCCTTCCAGCCCAGGGCCAGCCCGGCCTCGACCGACACACGGGCGGTCACGGCGGCGGGCAACACGGACTCGCGGTAGGCGGCGTCCTGCTTGTTGAACCACTCGACACACGGCATGGAGACCACACGGGTGGCGATTCCTTCCGCTTGCAGCGCCTCGCGGGCTTGGACTGCGAGGTGCAGCTCGGAGCCGGTTGCGATCAGCAGCACCTGCGCCGGCACGGTGTCACCGTCCTTGGAGGCCTCCGCCAACACGTACCCGCCCCGGGCTACGCCGGCCGCGGATCCGAAGGTGTCCCCCTCGGCCGCGCCGTCGCCGCGGGCGAAGGTCGGGATGTTCTGCCGCGTCAGCACGATGCCCGCCGGGTTGTCGTGGTTCTCCAAGATGGCCTTCCACGCCACGCCGACCTCGTTGGCGTCGCCGGGACGGACGACGTCGAGGCCGGGGATCGCACGCAGGGTCGACAGCTGTTCCACCGGCTGGTGGGTGGGACCGTCCTCACCCAGGCCGATCGAGTCGTGCGACCACACGTAGATCGACGGCACACCCATGAGGGCGGACAGCCGGATGGCCGGGCGCTGGTAGTCGCTGAAGATCAGGAACGTGCCGGAGAACGCGCGGGTGGGACCATGCAGCGTGATGCCGTTGACGATCGACGCAGCAGCGTGCTCGCGAATGCCGAAGTGCAGGACACGTCCGTACGGGTTGCCCTTCCACGTGCTCGTGGAGCGCGAGGCCGGAATGAACGACGGCGATCCCTCGATGGTGGTGTTGTTCGACTCCGCCAGATCGGCTGACCCGCCCCATAGTTCGGGCAGGACCGGACCGAGAGCGTTCAGCACCTTGCCGGACGCCGCCCGAGTAGAGACGTCCTTGCCTGCTTCGAACGCGGGCAGAACGGCGTCGACGCCAGTCGGCAGTTCCCTGGCCTCGATGCGCTGCAGAAGCGCGGCGCCGTCCGGATTCGCGGTCTGCCACGCACTGAAGGACTTGTCCCACTCGCTGCGTGCGGCCGCTCCGCGGTCCACAACGGCGCGGGCGTGTTCCAACACCGCCTCGTCGACCTCGAAGCTCTTGGCCGGGTCGAAGCCCAGCACTTCCTTCACCGCCGCCACTTCGTCGGCACCCAGCGCGGAACCGTGGATCTTGCCAGTGTTCTGCTTGTTCGGCGCGGGGTAGCCGATGATGGTGCGCAACGAGATGATCGACGGCTTCGACGTCTCGGCCTTCGCGGCCAGCAGTGCGGAGTAGAGCTCCTGCACGTCTTCCTTGTACTCACCGGTCCGGGTCCAGTCCACCCGCTGGGTGTGCCAGCCGTAGGACTCGTAGCGCTTGAGAACGTCCTCGGTGAAGGCGATGTCGGTGTCGTCCTCGATCGAGATGTGGTTCTCGTCGTAGACCACCACCAGGTTCCCCAGCTCCTGGTGCCCGGCCAGGGAGCAAGCCTCAGACGTCACACCTTCCTGCAGGTCACCGTCGGAAGCGATCACCCAGATCGTGTGGTCGAACGGCGACGTTCCAGGGGCGGCGTCGGCGTCGAGGAGGCCGCGCACCCGGCGTTGCGAGTACGCGAACCCCACCGATGATGCGAGTCCCTGGCCCAGCGGTCCGGTAGTGATCTCCACGCCGTTGGTGTGCTTGTACTCCGGGTGGCCTGGCGTCAGCGAACCCCACGTGCGGAACTCCTGCAGGTCCTTCAACTCGAGCCCGTAACCAGCAAGGAACAGCTGGATGTACAGCGTCAGCGACGAGTGTCCCGGCGAAAGAACGAACCGGTCACGGCCGATCCAGTGAGGGTCGAGCGGGTCGTGGCGCATCAGCTTCTGAAACAGCAGATACGCCGCGGGCGCCAGACTCATCGCCGTGCCGGGGTGACCGTTCCCCACCTTCTCCACCGCATCAGCGGCCAATACCCGAACGGTGTCCACGGCGCGCTGGTCTTCGGGCGCCCAGTTCAATGTCGTTGATTCAGGATCTGCCACTGAAGGTGCGGAGTTCGGCGCGGTCAGGATCGCATTCCCAGGCTGATTCACGATTGATTTCCTCTGATTCGGTGATCGGCCCATAGCAGCCGTACGGATGCTTCTGGCTGATTTGGACGATCGCGTTGAATAGATGATCGCGAACCAAACGGGCAGGGGTAACACTGTGTTCTGACGGTTTTAACTACACTTTCGGACGGGTTGACCGATGTCCGCTCACGGTAGGCTGTCCGAATGAGCGCAGCGACCGACCAGTCCTCGAAGGCAGCTACCTTGCCGCTTGCGGACATTCCTTGGCCGCTTTTGCGAACTGTGGCGTCATTGGCTGAGGCTCCCCTGATCCAGATCGCGGAGCGACTACGCGCCGCCACGCTCCCCTACTTGAAAAGCAGCGCGCTCGTCATCTTCACCGAAGAATGCACGGGGCGGCCGCAGAAGAAGGCAGGCACGGAAGAGATCATTTCGCGAGTCACCATCGCCGAACTTGACGCTCTTCGCGCAACCCTTTCGGATGAGACGCCGTGGCTAGGAGAAGCTGAGCTCGCCGGCAGGCCTCGGCCCGTACTTGCGGTGAAACACTCCTCCAGCGGAGCTCTCCTCGTCCTCACGGATCCTCACCCGGCCGATCCAGAGCACCATGCTGCGCTGGATTTGGTGACTTACCTGTGGCACATCGCTGCCCAGCGGATTCAGGAGAAAGTGGTCGACGCACCGCCGTCGTATCTGCTGGAATCGCGGGCGGCGTCGGCCGAACGCGTCCGCGTCACGGCGGAACTGACCGACCTCCACTCCACTACGCTGGAGACCCTCCTAGCAGCGCTGCGCTCATCCTCCATGGACGATGCAGCGGCCCGCTCCACCGTCACTGACCTCGCCGCGAAGGCCTTGGTCACGCTGCGAACGCTTAGCGACCGTACGACGGATCTGGTGGAAGTACCCGTCGCCATAGCCTTCGAACGCCTGCGGGAGGATCTGCGGCCTCTCACGCGTTTCAGCGGCCTTGAGATCGAATTCATCGAACCACCGCCGAATGGAAGGGCCCTGCCCGGCGAAGTTGCCCATGCTGGACGAGCCGTCGTCCGAGGACTCGTGCTGGCCATGATGGAACAACCCGATGTGAGCCGGGTGCGGATGCAGTGGGATTGTGACGGCGAAAACCTGCTGATCAACCTGCGCGACGATGGCCGTGGCCTGCTGGCCGCCGATGCGCCGAACATCGGCCGCCTCGACCGTCAGGTCCAAGCGCTTGCCGGTCAGCTGAGGATCGACGTCATCCCGCGTTGGGGTGCAGACGTCTTCGTCACGCTCCCTTTGGACCTTCCAACCCGTTCGGCTGGGGACATCGCCGGATGGGGTCTTGCGGCGCGGGAGCTCGAAGTGCTCCAGCACCTCGTGGCCGGACAACGCAACCGGACGATCGCCCTAACGCTGGGGATCAGCGAGAATACGGTCAAGTTCCATGTGCGGAACCTGTTCAAGAAACTCGACGTCGGCTCGCGCACCGAGGCAATCGCATTGGCTCACAGCCACGGACTCCGCTGACGGTGTGTCGACCCTGAGGGTGGTCCAGCACGATTTCCGAAGGCAGCACACGTACCGGAATCTGTGTTGCGTCGCCGTCCCGTTAAACGGCGACCTGGGACAAGGAGTCTCGGTTGGGTCGTGAGTCCGCGGTACCGGTCAATGGCAGGCTGCTTTTCTGGTCGCCCCTGGAGATTTCAAGACTTCGAAGTGTTTCCCCGAAGACCTCGTCGGCGTCGAGGCGGCGAAGTTCTTCGGCGAGGCAATCTTTGAGGGTTCGGCGGGGCAGGGAGATCCGTTGTGTCGGTTGTCCCGGCTGGGTCAATTCCGCCACCGAGCGATCTGGCCGTGTCAACTGCACGTCCCCTGTGTCACGACAGAGGCGGACGCTGCGGATACCCGTCCCTGCACGCTCGGCCACAACGGTAACCGGGGCTTCGAGGGACAACTTGAGCCATGCTGCAAGGAGCACAGTGCTGGCTGAATCCGAAGCGCCCGCGACGGTGACTGCTGTGACGGGCGAGCTATCCACGTGATCCAGCGCCGCCGCCAACTGCATCCGCCAATTCGTGAGGCGTGTCCAGGCGAGATCGGTGTCGCCGGCCCTGTAGGCGTTCCGAATGTTCTCTAGCGCCGCACGGGGTTCGGCCTCGTTCGCGGAGTCCGTGATCCGGCGATGAGCGATGCGTCCGATGGGGGTCTCGCTAGCATCGTTCGGTGCGCCACGCGGCCACCAGGCCACGATCGGGGCATCGGGCAGCAACAGCCCGGCGACCAGGGATTCACTCTCGGCGGCGAGTTCTCCATACCCGCGCAGGATGACTACTTCGGAAACGCCAGCGTCCCCGCCCACCCGTATCTGGGCGTCCAGGCGGTTCGGAGCCGATGCCTCGCCGGCAGTGAGAACAATTATCCGGCATGGGTGTTCCCGGCTAGCTTCGTTGGCGGCTTCGATGGCCTCTTCTTCGAACCCGGACCGGGTGACCACCACGAGGGTGAGCACTCGACTGAGGGCAATCACGCCGCTCTGCTCTCGCAGGGTCATGATCTTCTTCGAGATCTTCGCGGTGGTGGTGTCAGAAAGATCTACGATCATGGCCTTCTCCAGGTTCGTCCGTCGCGGGCAAGCAGCTCATCCGCCGAGGTAGGGCCCCAGCTTCCGGGTGTGTACGGTTCTGGCTGTTCATCGAGGCTGGCCCAGTACTCTTCGAACGGATCGAGGATCTTCCAGGACAATTCGACTTCGGTGTGCCGGGGGAACAGCGGCGGCTCACCCAGCAGCACGTCCAAGATGAGCCGTTCGTAGGCCTCAGGACTGGACTCCGTGAAGGAGTGGCCGTAGCCGAAGTCCATGGTGACGTCGCGGACCTCCATCTGGGTGCCCGGCACCTTGGACCCGAACCGAATCGTCGCGCCCTCATCAGGCTGGACCCGGATCACGACGGCGTTCTGGCAGAAGTCGTCCCCGCCGTAATCACGGAACAGCAGGTTGGGCGCGCGCTTGAACACCACGGCAATTTCCGTCACGCGGCGACCCAGGCGCTTGCCGGCGCGCAGGTAGAACGGAACTCCGGACCAGCGGCGGGTGCTGATGTCCAAGCGGATGGCGGCGAAGGTTTCCGTGGTCGAGTCGGCCGGAATGCCCTCTTCGTCCAGATAACCGACGACCCGCTCGCCGCCTTGCCAGCCGCCGGCGAACTGCCCGCGTGCCGAATGGGTCGACAAGTCCTCGGGGAGCTTGACCGCGGCCAGGACCTTTTCCTTCTCGGCTCGCAGGTGGTCGGCGTCGAACGAGATTGGTTCCTCCATGGCGGTAAGGGCCAGGAGCTGCAGGAGGTGGTTTTGGATGACATCGCGGGCTGCGCCCACGCCGTCGTAGTAGCCCGCCCGGCCGCCGGTACCGATGTCCTCGGCCATGGTGATCTGGACGTGGTCAACGTAGTTGGCGTTCCAGAGCGGCTCGAAGAGCTGGTTGGCAAAGCGCAGTGCAAGGATGTTCTGGACCGTCTCCTTGCCCAGGTAGTGATCGATCCGGAACACGGCGTCAGGTGGGAACACGGACTCGACGACGTCGTTGAGCTGGCGGGCTGATTCGAGGTCGTGCCCGAAGGGTTTCTCGATAACTACCCGGCGCCACTTGTCGCCCTCAGCACGCGCGAGTCCATGCCTCGACAGCTGGCGGCAGACTTGTTCAAAGACCTTCGGCGGGATCGAGAGGTAGAACGCGTGGTTACCACGCGTGCCGCGCTGCTCGTCCAGCTCGTCGATCGTCACGCTGAGCTGTCCGAACGCCCCGTCGTCGTCAAACCCGCCTTGCACGAAGCGGATGCCTTCGGCGAGCTGCAACCAGACGGCCTCGTCGAACGGGGTCCTGGCATAGGCCATGACGGACTCCTTGACCTTCGCGGCGAAGTCCTGGTTTCCCCAGTCGCGCCGGCCAAAGCCCACCAGGGCGAAGCTCGGCGGCAAGAGACCCCGGTTGGCGAGGTCGTACACGGCCGGCATGAGCTTCTTACGGGCGAGGTCTCCGGTGACTCCGAAAAGAACCAGGGACGACGGACCGGCGATGCGGTTCAGCCGGCGGTCGCGCGAATCCCGGAGCCGATTGTGTCCCGACCTCACACTCGAATCAACGTAAGTAACAGACATGTAGTGGCTTCCAGCTTTCGACGGGTGGCGCGGTCATCGACTTACGGTCGCGCGACTGCCGGCTCACGGTCTCCGCAAACGGAGCGGTGTCGTGAAGCGGGCGCGCGTACCGGCGAGGATCGTGGCCGATGACCAAGGCGCCGGTGGTCTGAGAACGCGTAGTCGTCGAATTTGCGACCGTGCAGTTCCCGATTAACTCATGACAGGAAACCCGTGGTCGGAGCGGTCGTCGTTACTGTTTCTCCGAGCCCGGTAATTCCCGCGGTGAGGCCGGGAGCACGGGTAAGACATTCGACGGTTACGCCCCCGAAGTTGTGGCGGCGCCCCGGGGGTGGTGGCGCCCCGCGACCTCAAGGGTGCGGGGCGCCACCATTCTTCGGAGGGCTAGACGATGGCGGCGCGGAGTTCCTTCGCGGCCTGTGCGGGGTCGGTCGCACCGTAGATGGCGCCGCCAGCCACGGCGACGTCTGCGCCGGCCTGCTGGACCGCCGGGATGGTGGCAACCTTCACACCGCCGGCGACGGAGAACGGAACGCGGGCCGTCGCCCCAGCGGTGAGCAACCCATCCAGATCGAAACCAGGCTTGGCCTGCTCGTCCAGACCGGCGTGCATTTCGACGAACTTTGCACCCAGTGCGGTGACTTCCTTCGCACGGGTGACCTTGTCCGTCACACCGATCAGGTCGACCACGATGCCCTTGTTGTGGGCCTTCGCTGCCTTGACGGCGCCAGCGATGGTGGAATCGTCAGCTGCGCCGAGCACGGTGACCAGGTCGGCGCCGGCCTTGAATGCGATGTCGGCCTCGAGTTCACCGGCGTCCATCGTCTTGAGGTCAGCGAACACGATCTTGTCCGGGTGGGCCTTCTTGATCGCGGTGATGACGGGGAGGCCTTCGGCCTTGATCAGGGGCGTGCCGAGCTCGATGATGTCCACGTATTCCGCGACCTGGCCAGCCAATTCGAGTGCGGATTCAGTAGTCAAGAGGTCGATGGCGACTTGGAGCTTCATGGTGCTGTCTTCTTTCTATAGGGGAACTGCGGTGAGGATGGAACGTCAGCTGGGGGTGTGGGACGTTGGGTGCCTGGTCATTCGAGGTTGGCGTGCCGGAGCCAGAGTTCTTCGGCCTCGACGTCGGTGAGGTCCCACAGCGACTGGAAGACCGCCTCGGTGGCGAGGAAAAGCACCTGTTCGAAGAGCGATCCGGCGTACTGGCGGGAAACGCTGGAGCCGTGGTCGGTCTTCTGGGCCGCGGGAATGATCACCACCGCGTCCGCGAGTGCAGCCAGCGGCGAATCCGCATTGGTGGTGAACGCGGCGATGTGCGCACCGGATTTCTTGGCGGTTTCTGCCGCCTTTACCACTCCCGAGGTCGTTCCCGACCCTGAAGCGACCAGAAGCAGGTCACCGGAACTGATTGCGGGAGTGGTGGTGTCTCCGGCGACGTGCACACTCAGACCAAGGTGCATGAGCCGCATCGCGGCCATCCGAAGCACCAGCCCACTTCGGCCCGCTCCAGCGACGAATACCCTGGTGTTCTGGTTGAGGTGGCGTGCCAGGACTGCCACCTGCTTTTCGTCGATTCTGGCAGACGTGCCCGCGATCTCGTCCCTCACGAGGGACAGGTTGCGGGCGATGTCCTCCGCACTTGCTGTCACAGTCACGATGTCCCCTTCGGTTTGGGCTATCGGCCGTTAGCGGCCGGAGCGAGGCTTTCCGTTGCCATCGATCATCGCGAACTAAACGGGTGGGGGTAACGCTGTTTTCTGATGGCTTTCACTACCCTTTAGGGCTGGTCGTGCTATCCGCGCCCCCGCGACCTCGCCGCATGAGCGCTACTGCGGCTTGCGGCCGGGCGCGTCCAATCCGCCAAAGTCGGTTCCGCCGACGGATTCTGCGGATTCTGCGCCGGCATCTGGGAACCTCTGGCCGTCGAGACTAGAGTCCAATGCTCAGGCCGCGGGCAGAATTTGCGCGATCGTTGCTCTGGCGCGCGAAACCATTCGCCAGAACGGGCAACACATTTATCATGCCGTGGGAAACCCGAGTCAGCGCCTCGAAAGCGAACGCAAGTCAGGCACTGTTGGTGAAATTATTTACGGACCTTCAGGTACTCGGTTTTCATGGTTTCCCAAGACCTTTTCCGAGTCGATACGGTTCGATGCGTTTGCCGGTCAGCCGTTCTCGGCCCCGCGCGAGGACCAGTGGGCGGCCGCTGGGGCGCAGGTGCGGAGGTTGATGCGCGGCCGACGCCGAACGTCGATGCAACTGACGGCACCCCAATGGGAATCAATCATGTATGCCTGCAACACTTTCTGAACACTGAATGGAGGGATGAGGCGCCGGTGCGGAATGGCATCGCGCATGATCGTGGCGATCGCGGTCTCCGCTACGACGTGGTCGTTGATGCCGGAGGCGTCGGGAGATCGGCGGGCGGGTAGGCACGTAATCCGCTGCCGTGACGTTTTCCACGGCCTGCAGGACCCGTGTCGCGGCCGCCACCATTTCCGGCCGCCCGATGGCCGCAGTCGCCCTCTAGTCCTGAATCTCAGACGCGCTTTAGGTCAACTATAAAGTGGGCGGTTAGGTGAACTGGGGAATGCCTGAAGAAACAATCTAGAAATGCAAATCGTGTTGGACGAGTCGAGGCCACAATTACATCCGAGACTCCCGTTGGCTTGCGATGCAGCGAAGACTTCGAGTTTGTCCGCGGGCGCATGTATTTGGGCCAAAGCAACCGTACGAGACACTGGACGGGCAGCGCGTGACCCATGCCGGCGCAGGGACCGCGATGGTTGCGTCAAATTCACCCGCACTCAGCGAAGAGCTGTACGCCCCGATCTACCACCCTCGTCCCGGCATCCCGACCCACCCGAAGCGCCATCCCGACATTCCTCGTCACCAACCCGTAACCGTCGTGTGAGCTGGTCGCTGACGGGGCGGCTCCTATCCAGCCCTCGCGAACACGATGTCTGGCGCAATGTCCGGTGTCATAGCTGGGTGTGCTGCCCACCAGGCAGCACACGCGGCTCGCCAGCTGTCGAGGTCATCTTCACGGCCGCTGATCGTTACCGTCGACCCCGACACCCGCGCCACTGCGGCGCCACAGGCGTGGGCTCCGTCGTGAGCCGTGATCGCCGGGTACTCCTCGTAGAGATCGCCCAGAGAACGGATCAAGTACGTCGGGCGCTCGTCAACGTGTGCCGCGAGGGCCGTTTGGGTCGAGTCCACGCCCGTGAGGACGAGGGCAGTGGCCATGCCCGCGCGATTTCCGCCCAAGATGTCGGTGTCGAGTCGGTCGCCGATGACGAGGGCGCGCTCGACGCCGGAGCGGCGCGCCGCCGTATCGAAGAGGGCTGCTTCTGGCTTGCCTGCTACCAGGGGCGACTTGCCGGTGGCAGAGGCGACCGCGGCCACCAGTGTCCCGTTGCCCGGAGCGAACCCCCGCTCCTGGGGAAGGGTCATGTCCATGTTCGTCGCTACCCAGATGGCACCCGCAGTGATCGCGTAGGCGGCCTCTGCCAGATCCCGCCAGCCGAGGGCCGGGGAAAACCCCTGAATGACAGCATCTGGTTGAACATCCCCTGCGGACACGACGACCAGTCCTTGAGCCCTGACGGAGTCTGCGAGGACGTGACTGCCGACAACGAGCACAGCTGCGCGTGTAGCCACCTCGCCAGCAAGCAGCTCTGCACCCGCCTGGGCCGATCCGAACACCTGATCAGAGGTCGCAGGTGCGCCTAACTCCCGGAGATGCGCGGCAACCTCCGCACATGAGCGCGACGCGTTGTTCGTCACATAGGACAGCTTTTTGCCCTCGCCTACGAGCTTGCCGAGTGCATCGGTGGCCCCCTCGATCGCTCTTGGTCCGGTGTAGACAACGCCGTCGAGATCTGCGAGGACCCCGTCAAAGCCGTCAATCAGCCGACTGGTCATTGATGCCTCACTTCACTGGTTCTTGTTTGGCCTGGCTGCGCTCTGAGTCAGCACGCTGAGCACTGGAGTCTGGCGCTCCAGCCGGGTGCTGGGACGGCGTATCAGTGGTGCTCGTCCGTCTCCGGTGCCGCAGTGACTGTTGTTGATTGCCGCTGTGTCTAGTTCGCCGTGTCAGGCCTCGATCTCGGTGCGGTCGCCGCTCCACAGGGTGTGGAAGCGCGCGGCAGGGTCGGCGTCGGTGCGGCCGTAGGTGTGGGCGCCGAAGAAGTCCCTCAACCCCTGCGTGAGGGCGGCGGG
>NZ_NPKO01000022.1 GCF_008329605.1 Mycolicibacterium sp. P9-64 | reverse complement strand
ACGGCCGCGGCCGCGGCCAAGTCATGGCCGACACCCTGGTGCAGCGGGTCACCGGCCGGGCCGCGGAGGTGCCGGTGGCGGTGGCGGTGAATCTGGTGATCACCGATGAAAGCCTGCTCGGCGGGGACAGTGAGCCGGCGCGGGTGGCGGGGTTCGGGCCGGTGCCCGCCGCGATCGGGCGACGCTTGTTGGCGGCCTCGTTGAAGGATCGGCGGTCGCGGGCGACGTTGCGCCGGGTGTACAAGCATCCCCGCAGTGGCGGGTTGGTGGCGATGGAGTCGCGTGCGCGGGTGTTTCCGAAGGGCTTGGCGAGGTTCATCGACGTGCGTGATGACACGTGTCGCGCTCCGTATTGTGATGCGCCGATCCGCCACCACGACCACGCCACCGGCCACCATCGTGGCGGGGTCACCAACGGGGTGAACGGGTTGGGGCTGTGCGAGGCGTGCAACTACGCCAAGGAAGCACCCGGCTGGCAGGTCACCACCACCCAGGATGAGCGGGGCACTCACACAGCGGAGTTCACCACACCCACCGGGGCCCGCCACCACTCCAAGGCACCACCACTACCCGGTCCGGTGGGTAGCTACCGCAGTGCGATCGAAATCGACTTCGGCTACCTCATCACCAAACACGCCGCCTAGCGGGTCTTGCTACGCTCAACCGATGCCCGATCCCGTTGCCGGATGACCGGTCCACGCGTCGGCGAGAGGTTCGGCCCGTACGAGCTCCGGTCGCTCATCGGGGCGGGCGGCATGGGTGAGGTCTACCAGGCCTACGACACCGTCAAGGATCGCATGGTCGCGCTGAAGCTGCTGCGGCCCGAGTTGGCAGTCGACCCCAGCTTTCAGGAGCGGTTCCGGCGCGAATCGCGCACGGCGGCACGGCTGCACGAACCGCACATCGTTCCCGTGCACGACTTCGGCGAGATCGACGGTGTGCTGTTCATCGACATGCGGTTGGTCGAGGGAGCCAGCCTCAAGGCAGTGCTGGCGCGCAGCGGCCCGATGGTTCCAGCGCGCGCGGTCGCGATCATCACGCAGGTCGCCGCGGCACTCGATGCAGCGCACGCCGGCGGACTGACGCACCGCGACGTCAAGCCGGAGAACCTGCTGCTGACACCCGACGAGTTCGTCTACCTGGTGGACTTCGGCATCGCGCATTCGGGTGGAGAATCCGGCCTGACGAGCGCAGGCTCGGCCATCGGGTCGTGTGCATACATGGCTCCCGAACGGTTCTCCGGCGGCCCGGTTGGCCCGCCTGCCGACGTCTACTCGTTGGCGTGTGTGCTCTTCGAATGCCTGACAGGGCAACCGCCGTACTCGACGGGGGATCTGCCCAGCCTGATGAGCGCGCACCTGCTGTCGCCGCCGCCCCGGCCGAGCGTCACTCAGCCTGGCCTGCACTCGTCGTTCGACGCAGTGATCCTGTGGGGGATGACCAAGGACCCGGCAGGCCGCTGCCCGTCGGCCGGCGAGTTGGCGCGGGCCGCGTCGGCCGCGGCGATGAGTGTTGCCGCGGCACCGAGCCCACCGCAAACCGCTTCTCCCCGTCGCGGTTCCGGACGCGGAGCTGTCGTCGGCATCGCCGCCGCGGTGGCCCTGTTGGCGGTGGCGGCAGTCGTCGGGCTGTGGTTGGCCTTCGGCAGTGACGACACCAAGAACGCGACACCCACCTCGGCCACCATGACCCGCTTGCCCATCACCAGCACGCGCTCCCAGGCCACGGAAACCACTGAACCCACCGAGGCCACGCCACCGCCGGTCAGCCTGCCCGGTACCGACGGCCTCGGTTTCGTCGAATACCCGGGCGCGCGGTGCGCGCCAGGTCAGCGCCCCGCCGCCCTTGGCCTGACCGGGGCGTCCGCGCTGGTGGTTTGCCGCTACGGAACGGACGGGTACTACTACCGCGGCGTCCGCTTGAGAGATGGAGCGCAGATCGAACTCGACCACGCCGTACGCTCGGCGGACGGCTTCAACGTGACCAATCCAACCGACGGAACGCGGTACGAGATCGGATCGGGCGCACTGACCATCATCACGCCCAGCGGAGAAGTGTTCTCCGAGCCCATGATTCAGTACGCGTCCAGTTGACCGCGAGGAGGGTTCGTCCATGACCTCATCCCAGTGGCTCCATCACCAACGCGAACGAGCCGGCTCGTTCGGCGCCGCAGCACGCGACTACGACCGGCACCGCCCGGAGTACCCGGCCCGGTTGATCGACGACCTGGTCGCCGCGGGCGCCGACACCGCGCTCGACGTCGGGGCGGGCACCGGAATTGCCTCACGACAGCTGGCCGACCGCGGCGTCGACGTGCTCGCGCTGGAGCCCGATCAGCGGATGGCCGAACTCGCCGCGGAGAAGGGCATACGCACGCAGGCCGCGACGTTCGAGGAGTGGGACGCCGCTGGACAGATGTTCGACCTGGTCCTGTTCGCGCAATCGTTCCACTGGGTGGACCCCGACGCGGCTCTACCCAAGGTTCGGCGGTTGCTGACCGGCCGAGGTCAGCTGGCGCTGGCGTGGAACCGGATCTTTCCGGTCTCGCCGTCGCGCAGCGACTTCGCACCGATCTACCGCGACTTCATGGAGCCCGGCTCGCCACTGGTGACCCCGACGCCGACCAGCCCCGGGCTGGACGTCGCCCGCGTCGACGACGTGCTCGAGAACGCCGGGTTCACCGTCTGCCAGCACACCTACCAGCGCGAGGCGCACTACGACCGCGACGCGTGGCTCGACCTCGTGTTCACCTACTCCAACCACCTGGTCCTGCCGCCCGACAAGGCCAGCGAGTTGCGCAACCGGCTCGCTGATTACATCGGAGCCGCAGGCGTCACCGCGGGCGGAGACGCCCTGCTGATAACCGCTCGGCCGCGCCCTTAGGGTGAGCGGGTGCCAAAACGCAGCGCTGGTCTCCTGCTGTACCGGATCGTCGATGGTGTGCCCGAAGTATTGGTCGGCCATCCCGGTGGGCCGTTCTGGGCGCGCAAGGACGAAGGGGCGTGGTCGATCCCGAAGGGCGAGTACGCCGATGGCGAAGACCCATGGACCGCCGCCCAGCGCGAGTTCAAGGAGGAGATCGGGTTCGACGTGCCGGACGGGCCTCGCCTCGACTTCGCTCCCATAAAGCAACCCGGCGGCAAGATCGTCACCGCCTTCGCAGTCCGCGCTGACCTGGACGTCACCAACAGCAAGAGCAACACCTTCGAACTGGAGTGGCCGAGGGGTTCGGGAAAACTCAGGGAGTTCCTCGAGATCGACCGGGTCGCATGGCTTTCCGTGTCAGAGGCTCGGTTGAAGCTGCTGAAGGGTCAGCAGCAGCTGCTCGATCAACTGGAGGCACGTCTCGCAGACGCCTGACGGGTCGCGCCTCGATCGCGTTGATCGTCAGCGCGCGGCCATGGATCCGCCACCCCGACTTCGTCCGCATGTACTCGTCGTCGTAACGGATGTGCCAGACAAGATCGGACACCTCTTCGGCGCGACGCGTCCAGTGATGGGCGATGGCCGTGATCCTGCCGAGCGCATAGCCAGGTACCGGACCCTCGGAGTACACCTCGCCAACGATCGCGTGCTCGGTCCGAGCGACGACGAGCGCCTTCATCGCGGCGCGGACGCCGTCTCGGCCATGCAGCACCCGAATCGGGTCCAAGATGCGCGGCGGATCGGGCAGATGCAATTCGGCTGTCTCCGTGAACAATTCGACGACGTCGTCGAAGCGGCGATCATCGACGGCGGCCGCATATAGATGAACTAGGTCGGCAACGGCCAGCCGGTCGGCGATGGGCAGCGTCACGAGGTCAGGGCCAGCCGTTGTGCGCACCGTGACACCGCATCGCAGGCCTCGTCGAGGTCGGCGGTCTGGGGCATCGCCAGTACCACCCGGTCGGCGCCCAACTCCGCGAGCCGGCCTGCCCGCTCACCGTCGATCTTCTCGACCATGTGTCCAAGGCTCAGTTCCAATGCATCGGGATCGCGTCCCGCGCGTTCGGCTTCCTCGCGCATGATCGCGACCAGTTCGGCCAACTCGGCACCGCCGACCCCCAGCGGCTGAAGGCCGTCACCGAGGCGTCCCGCTCGCCGAGCCGCCGCGCGGGTGTGCCCGCCGATGTGGATCGGTATTCGCTCAGACGGTGTGGGATGGCAAGCAGCATGGGCGAATTGGAAGAACTCACCGCAAAAGGCCGCCCCTTCGGGGCGGTCTTCCCACAGCAGTCGCAGCACCTGAATCTGCTCGTCGGCGCGGCGGCCACGACTCTCGAAGGGCGCACCGCACGCCTCGATCTCCTCACGCAACCACCCCATGCCGACCGCGAGGCGCACCCGGCCACCCGACAACGCATCGAGGGTGGCGACGCGCTTGGCCAGCACCACCGGGTGGTGATTCGGCAACACCAGCACACCGGTCGCCAACCCCAGCGTCGTCGTACTCGCGGCCAGGAAGGCAAGCAGGTCAAGGGGATCCGGCACCGGACAGTCCGCGGGGATCTCGACCCGGCCCGACGAATCGTACGGGTAGACGCTGTCGTACTGCGTCATCAGCACCGTGTGCTCGACGGCGACGATCGACTCGAAACCGCACGCCTCGACGTGGCGCGCGAACGTCGTCATCCACGTCGGGTCAGCGGTGACGCCCGCCGCGACCGGAGCGATCACGGCGAACTTGGGCAGGTCCGTCACGGCAGCCCGTTGCTTCGTCGGATGTCCTCGCGGCACTGCCGACGTGTCTGACCGGTCTGCTGCATGCACACCCGCACCGGCGACTCCTCCTCGATGGGCAGTGGCTGGTCGGTCGGCTCGGTCGTGACCGTGGGGCTTGCCACGGTGCCCTGGCTCAGTGACCAGATGGTTGCGTTGGTGTTCTGCAGCGTGGCGCAGTAGGCCGTTGCGCCGCTGGCGGTCGTGGCGGTGCTGCCGAGCGGCGCGCAGTCGGCGCCGATGACCGCGGCCGTCGTCGTGGCCGACGGGCTCGTGGTCGTCACGGCGGGAGACGCCGACGGCGAGGGCGGTGGCTCGGGGGGCGGAGGCAACGGCGTCACGCGGGAGGACGTCACGGAGGTACCGCTCGCTCTCGGGGCGGCCTTCTCGTCGTCGGCGCGGTTGAGCTCGAGCATCGCGAAGCCGATTGCGACCACCAACAGGATCGCCAGAATGGCGGGAACGATCACGCCAGGGCGCATCAACGACCGGCTGGCCTTCGGTGTGTCGGCGGCGCGAGCCAGCCGGGTCGCGTCGGGCTGA
Organism: Mycolicibacterium sp. P9-64; assembly: GCF_008329605.1. GTDB lineage: Bacteria > Actinomycetota > Actinomycetes > Mycobacteriales > Mycobacteriaceae > Mycobacterium. The sequence continues at coordinate 43,305 of NZ_NPKO01000022.1, read as the reverse complement.
TCAGCGCCGACCCGGTGCCCCAGCGCGCGGGCGAAGTCGGCGCAGCGCTCGAAGCGGTCGTCGGGCTCCTTCGACAACGCCCTGGCCAGCACGGGATCGAGCGCAGCCAGCTCGGGGCGGCGATCGCCCATTACGGGCGGCGTTGCGCTGAGATGCTGACTGATCACGACGGCCGGATTGGTGTGGTGGAACGGTGGCGAGCCCGTCAACAGGTGATATGCCGTGGCGGCAAGCGCGTATTGGTCGGCGCGGCCGTCCAGCTGCCCACCCATCAACTGCTCGGGGGCCGCGTAGGACACCGTGCCGACGGTCATGTTGGTCGCGGTCAAACCGCTTGGGTCGTCGACCCAGCGGGCGATCCCGAAGTCGGCCAGCAGGATGCGTTGGTCGTCCTCGGCCACCAGGATGTTGGCCGGTTTGACGTCGCGGTGCAGCAGGTTGCGTTGGTGTGCGTAGTCCAGGGCGTCCGCCACCGCGGCGACGATCTCCGCGACGTCGGCAGGTGGCATCCCATCGGGATACTGGTCGCGCTGCAGCCGGCCGGCGTCGGTGCCGTCGACGTAGTCCATGGAGATCCACAGTTGGCCATCGAACTCGCCGCGATCGTGCACGCCGACGATGTGGGGGTGCCACAGCGTGGCCGCGATATCGGCCTCCCGATGGAACCGCTCGCGGTACTCACCGTCTGCCGACACCTCGGGCCTGAGCACTTTCAGGGCGTCCTGGCGGGGGAGTCGGGGGTGCGTGGCGAGGTAGACCTCACCCATGCCGCCAGAGCCGAGGCGCCGCACGATGGTGTAGCCCGCGAAGATCGTTCCTGCGTCGAACGGTCTGCGGGACAACGGCATGCCGGAATAGTAGACCGCGGTGGCGCCGGTCTGGGGGCGCTAGAGCGGGGTGGCGGGACCGTCAGCCGACGGGGATGGGCTGCCCGATGGTGTGACCGTAAGTACCCTGCCCCGGTGTCGCCGCGCCCGGCGCACCAGGCGCGGCGCCGGGTGCGGTCTGTGCTGCGGGCTGGCTGGCGGTCGCGTCGTCCGCGGCCTTCTGGGTGCAGTTCAGCATCAGGATCATCCGGCCCTGAGACGTCACCTTCTGCGAGTCGACGATGCATGCCGCCTGGGGCAGGTCGCTACCGACCGAGCCACCGAACGACGGCTTGACGCCCTGGCTCTTCAGGATCCCGACGGCCCTGCCGTAGGGCTCGCCGACGACGTTGAGCGAGCTCGTACCCGGGTCGGAGTAGGCGACTGCAGGGCTGAGCAGGGCTGCTCCAACGACTGCGAACGTGCCGGCTCCCAGCACAACAAGCTTCTTCACGTGACCTCCGAGTGTCGCGGTGCGTAGCGAGGTTATCGCAATCGAGCCTCTCGAGTGAACTTCGGTCACTCCACGCTCAGTGTTACCTGGGCCCGCATCGCCTCGGCGAGAGCGTCGGCGCGTGGGTCGGTGAACACCTCCTCCAGCAGCATCGGCCTGCCGTCGGGGCCTGCCAGCGGCACCCGCCAGTTCGGGTATTCGTCGACGGTGCCTGGCTGATTCTGGGTGCGAACGTCGCCGACGGCATCCGGCAAGGCCAGCGCGAGCAGGCGGGACGGCGTCCTGCCGAGGTATTCGTAGAGCGCGAGGACGATCTCCTCGGTGCTGGGCTCCTCGCCCTCGTGCAGCAGGCCGACGCGACGCAGCTCGGCCAGCCAGGCGGCCTGTTCGGCCTTGTCGGCGGCGAGTTCCTCGTCCGCGGGCCTGGTGAGCAGGTTGAGCTCCTCGCGGAGCCGGACGTGCTCGCCGGCCAGGTAGCCCGCGGTCGGCGGCAGATCGTGCGTGGTGACCGAGGAAAGGCAGTACTCGCGCCACCGCTCGGCGCGCAGCGGCCCGCCGTCCCCGTCGCGGTCCAGCTCGAACCACAGGATCGACGTGCCGAGCAGTCCGCGCTCGCGCATGTAGTCGCGGGCCCACGGCTCGACGGTGCCCAGATCCTCGCCCACGACGACCGCCCCGGCGCGATGCGCCTCCAGGACGAGGATGCCGAGCATCGCCTCGTGGTCGTACCGGACGTAGGTGCCATCGGTGGGGGACGCCCCCTTCGGGATCCACCACAGCCGGAACAGCCCGATGATGTGGTCGACGCGGACGCCGCCCGCGTGCCGCAGCATCGCGTTGACCACGGCGCGGAACGGCTCGTAGCCGGCCTCGACCAGCTGATCGGGCCGCCACGGGGGTTGTGACCAGTCCTGGCCGAGCTGGTTGAACTCGTCGGGTGGCGCGCCCACGTTGACCCCGAGGGCCAGCACGTCCTGCAAGGCCCACGCGTCGGCGCCGTTGGGGTCCACCCCGACCGCGAGATCGTGCATGATGCCAAGCGCCATGCCCGCCTGCTGGGCGGTGGCCTGAGCGTTGGTCAGCTGATCGTCGGACTGCCACTGCAGCCACCGGTGGAAGTCGACGGCATCGGCGCGCTTTGCGGCGAAGGCCGCGACGGCCTCACTCCTGGGATGGTGCAGTTCCTCTGGCCATCGGTGCCAGTCGTTGCCGTGCTTCTCCGCCAGCGCACACCAGATGGCGAAGTCGTCGAGGCTCTGGCCTTCGCGCTTGCGGTAGGCGGCGTAGGCCAGCTCGCGGCCCGCCGAGCGCGGCACCCGGTAGACGTCTTTGAGTGCCGCGCGCTTGATCTTCCACGTGGCATCCCTGTCGATGAGTTTGGCTGCCTTCGCCTTCGACTGGACGATGGATTGCGCCTTGCGCAACCCCGCGCGGTTGCGGACGTAGGCGAACTCGGGGATCGCCTCGACCCGCAGGTACAGCGGGTTGACGAACCTGCGCGACGTCGGCAGATACGGAGAGGGTTCCATCGGCGCCTTCGGTGCCGCCGCGTGCAGCGGGTTCACCAGGACGAAGCCTGCGCCGTGACCGGCCGACCACACCGAGAGATCGGCCAGGTCGGTGAGGTCGCCGATGCCCCAGGACTGTTCGGATCGCACGCTGTACAGCTGGGCGGCCAAGCCCCAGGACCGGCCAGCCCCGAGACGCGGCGGAAGTGCGGCCGCACCGGGGCAGACGATCAGTGCGGTGTCGGCGTGCTCCGCTCCGGCCTGTACGTGCAGTCGGTGGTACCCCAGCGGCAACCCTGCGGGGAATTCGAACGTGGCCTCACCGATGAGGCGACCGTCGAGATCGTAGGGCGGGGTGTCGTTCTGCAACTGCCGAAGGCCTGCGCGAACGGTGCCGTCCTCCAGCCGAATCCACACGCCGACGGGGTCGCCGTGTGTGACGTGCACCCAAAACGACGACGCACGATCGGCGCGGGCCACGATGGTGGGGGACAGCGTGCGCTGCCAGTGAGCGTGAGCGTGGGCGAGATGTGCTGCGGCCCTGTCCTCTTCGGTGCCTGCCGCCACCCCGAGCGCGTCGAGCACGGCCACCAGGGTCGATTCCGGCACCGACCGGTTGCCGCCCATCCAGTCGACGTAGTGGGTCGCCACGCCGTAGCGGTGGGCGAGGTGGACCAACGACGGAGCGGTCATGGTGAAGATCTTGCCGGTTGTGGCTCGGGTATGCGTGCCCGGTCGACGCGCGACGGCTCGAATCTCCGCGACGAACGTGTACCCTTACGTATGTAACAATCCTTACAGAGGGGAAGCCGTGACGGTCCCATTGACCAAGAAGCAAGAGCAGGGTGAGCAGTCGCGTGAGCTCATCCTCGATGCCACCGAACGCCTGATGGCCACCAAGGGCTACGCCGCGACCTCGATCAGCGACCTCCGCAAGGCGTGCGGGCTGCCTGCGAGCTCCATCTACTGGCACTTCGGCTCGAAGGAAGGCGTGCTCGCCGCGGTCATGGAGCGCGGTGCCGAGCGATACTTCGCGGCGATTCCCACCGAGGCCGACGTCGAACGACAGCTGGCGGCCGTGACGGAGCAGCAGGAGCAACACCCCCTGTTCCTGCGACTGTTCCTCCTGCTGTCGTTGGAGCGCAGAGACGACCCGGCGGTCGCCGAAGTGATTCGCCGGGTCCGCGACCGGGCCATCGCGGGCTTTCGCCACGCCATCGCGTCGCTGATCCCCGACGACGTGCCATCGGCGAAGGCCGAGCACGTCGTGGCTGAACTCGCAGCCGTCGCCACCGCGATGTCCGACGGCATCTTCCTTGCCGAACACCTAGAACCCGACACGACCGACGTCGCGCGCATGTACCGGCGGCTCTACCAAACGGTGACCGCATTGATTCCGATTCTCTTGGAGGAGAAATGAATACCCATAGCGAGCGAAGCGACGGGGGAATGACCAGAACCGCCATCATCACCGGTGCCAGCGCAGGCCTCGGCCTGGAATGCGCACGGGCACTGCTGAATGCGGATCCTTCGTGGCACGTCGTACTCGCAGTGCGCAGCCCAGCCAGGGGAGCCGAAGCCGTGGCCCAACTCGGCGCACCCGAACGGTGCACGGTGCTCGAGGTGGACCTTGCGTCGTTGCAGTCGGTGCACGCCTTCGCAGACACATTTCGCGGGGCCGATCTCCCGCCGCTGCACGCCATCGTGTGCAACGCCGGCGTGCAGGTGGTGTCCGGCACGGAGCTGACGGCCGACGGCGTCGAGATGACCTTCGGCGTCAACCACCTCGGTCACTTCGCGCTGGTGCGGAGCCTCCTCGACGAACTGGCCGACCCGGCGCGGATCGTCGTGGTCAGCAGCGGCACCCACGACCCTGCCAAGCACACGGGCATGCCGAACCCGCACTACGGCACGGCCGCCGAGTTGGCCCACCCGCAGGGCGACTCGGTAGGCGGCCGCCGCAGGTACACCACTTCGAAGTTGTGCAACGTGCTGTTCGCCTATGAGCTCGACCGCAGGCTAGGCCAGGGGCAGCGCGGCATCACGGTCACCGCATTCGACCCGGGTTTGATGCCCGGATCCGGTCTGGCGCGCGACTATTCACCGATTGGACGTTGGGCCTGGCGGTACCTGTTTCCCGCACTCCGCGTTCTGCCCAACGTCAACAGCACGCGGGCGTCGGGGCGCCGCCTGGCGGCGTTGGCAGGCGACCCCCAATTCGACGGTGTCACCGGCGCGTACTTCGAGGGCGCGCGCCAGATCCGTTCGTCGGCCGATTCATACGACCCCGACAAGGCGCTCGATCTGTGGGAGACCAGCGAGCGGCTGCTGACGCCCGTCCCATAGCGGCCGGTAACCTCGGGCCCCATGGCGCCCGGACGGCTCGACGACGTTCCCGCCGCGACAAGAGACCGTCGAGCCAGGGTGGCTACCGCCGCGCTGTTCCTCACCAACGGGGCGATCTACGCCAACATGCTGCCGCGGTTTCCCGAGATCAAGACCGATCTGGGGCTGTCCAACGCGACGTACGGAGCGGCGGTTGCCGCGTTCTCCGCGGGCGCGTTGGTCTCCGGACTGACCGCGGGCGCGTTGATCCGCCGCTTCAACTCGTCGCGGATCGCCGTGATCGCCACGCTCGGGATAGCGATGTTCGTCTTCGTCGCCGCGATCGCCCCGTCGCCGGTGCTCTTCGCCGCCGCGCTCTTCGTCGGGGGAGCGGCAGACTCCGTCACCGACGTCGCGCAGAACGCGCACGGTCTGCGGGTGCAGCGCAACTACGGCCGATCGATCATCAACTCCTTGCACGCGGTCTGGTCGGTCGGCGCCATCAGCGGCGGGCTGATGGGTGCGGCTGCCATCGCGCTACACGTCCCGCGCGGTGTGCACCTGGCGTTCTCCGGCGTGCTCTTCAGCGCGGTGGTCCTGATCGCCTACCCGTTCCTGCTCCGCGGCCCCGACCACGACGACCATCCCGCAGCGGGAACGGCCGACGGCGCGAAGATCGGCCTCGGCGTCTACGGGGTGCTGGCCGCGTTGGTGGGTATCGCGATCGCAGGCGCCGCCATCGAGGACGCCGGAAGTTCCTGGGCGACGGTGTATCTGCGGGACAGCCTGCACACACCTGCCGCAATCGCCGCGTTCGGCTACATCGCGCTCGTCAGTTTTCAGTTCATCGGGCGGTTCTTCGGTGACCGGCTGGTGGACCGATTCGGTGAGCGCTCGGTGGCTCGCGTCGGCGGGCTGATCGCCGCCGCGGGAATGGGCGCTGCGCTGGCATTCCCGAGCCTGCCCGCGACCATCGCGGGATTCGCCGCCGCAGGCTTCGGCAGCGCCACCCTGATTCCGGCGGCCATGCACGGGGCCGATCGCGTGAAGGGGCTGCGGCCGGGCACGGGCCTGACGATCGTGACGTGGTTGTGCCGGGTCGGATTCCTGATGTCCCCGATCATCGTCGGGGTCGTCGCCGACGCCACCAGCGTGCGCATCGGGCTGCTGATCGTTCCCGTCGCCGGCCTTGCAGCGATGGCACTGACCGGAGTGCTCAGTGCACCGCACCGCTCATCTCGATGGTCAGCACGCCGGCAACGATGAGGGCGATGCCTGCGCCCATCAGCCAGGTCAGCGGTTCGGAGAACACGAATCGGGCGATGATCGCGACCAGCGCGACGCCACACGCAGTCCAGACGCCGTAGGCAACGCCAACGGGCATGCCCAGCGACAGCGACACCCACAGGAGATAGAACGACGCCACGTAGCCGAGGGCGACGGGGACTATCCACGCCTTCTTCCGGAAGCCCTCAGAAGCTCGCAGGGACAGCGTCGCGATGACCTCGACGAGGATTGCGCCGGCCAGCGCCAGCCACATCACGGTGTCGTCTTGGCCGCGGTCGCCCGCTGCGACCCGATCTCGATCAGGAGCACCCCCGCGATGATCAACCCGATGCCCATCACGATGGCCCACGTGAAGGGGTCACCGAAGATCACCGCGGCCAGCACGGCGGTACCTGCGGTGCCGAGCGCACCCCAGATGCCATAGGTCACCCCGATCGGCACGCCTGCGCGAAGCACCAGGGTCAGCAGCACGAACGCGCCGACGTAACCGGCGACGACCACGACCAGCCACGCCCAATGGTCTCGTGACGCCCGCAGAGACAGCGTTGCCGCCACCTCGATGGTGATGGCTGCGCTCAGCAGCACCCACTTTCGCACTGCTCAAAGCTAGCCGACCGCCGTGCCCGATCGGCGAAAGCCACAGCTCACAGGGGTTGTCGAGGCCGCGCGTAGCCTGGTCACAAATGGCGCTCGACGCAGGCAGGATTGAGGGAAGGAGCACGACATGATGGACGGCTTCTCGCTCGACGACCGAGCAGCGGCCCTGGGCAGCGCGAGCAGGTGACGGCCGAACAGTGCGCCGGGCAGCTGGGCGGGCACCCAGTCGTCGACACCGCGTACGGGCCCGTGCGCGGCATCGATGATGGAACGGTCAAGGCATGGAAGGGGATTCGCTACGCTGCGCCTCCCATTGGCGGGCTGCGCTGGCGCGCACCGCAACCGCCCGCGCGATGGACCGAACCCGCCGACGCCACCCGCGTCGGGCAGGCATGCCCGCAACCGACCGATCCCCGGATACCGATCGACCTCGGCGCTCCACAGGGCGACGATTGCCTGACGCTGAACGTGTGGGCGTCGTCGGATACCGCGCCGGGCGACGGCAAGCCCGTGATGGTGTGGGTGCACGGCGGCGCCTACATCCTCGGGTCGTCGGCGCAGCCGCTGTATCACGGGCGGGCGCTCGCCGCGGGCGGTGACGTCGTGGTCGTCACCGTGAACTACCGGCTGGGCGCGCTCGGCTTCCTCGACCTATCGCCGTTCTCGACGCCGACGTCGACGTTCGAGACCAACCTGGGGCTGCGCGACGTGCTGTTCGCGCTGAACTGGGTCCGCGACAACGCCGCGGCCTTCGGTGGCGATCCCGGGCGGGTCACCCTGTTCGGCGAGTCGGCAGGGGCCGGCATGGTCACGACGCTGCTCGCCAGTCCTGCTGCGGCAGGGCTATTTTCGGCCGCCATCGCCCAGAGCTCACCCGCGACGTCGATCTACGATGCCGCCCGATCACGTGTGGTCGCCGAGCAGTTCCTCGCCGCGCTGGGCGTCGACGATGCCGCCGGACTGGCCGCCGCGCCGACCGCCGCGGTGCTCGCGGCGTCCAAGCGGGTGTTCGACGAGGTCCCGTTGCGTACACCGGGCACGCTGGCCTTCGCGCCGATCGTCGACGGCGACGTCGTGCCCGACTACCCCGTCGAGGTGGCACGGGCCGGCCGTACCCACGCCGTGCCCGTGCTGATCGGCACGAACAAGCACGAGGCGGCGCTCTTCCGGTTCATGAAGTCGCCGCTGCTGCCGATCACGCCGCAGGCCATCAAGGCGATGTTCGCCGAGATCGCGTCCGAACAGCCCGGGCTGCAACTGCCCACGGAGCAGGAGTTGGGTGCCACCTACCGCGGCCGGGGAAAGACGCCCGGCATGGGCGTGGCACGTGACCTCGGCTTCCGGATGCCGTCGATCTGGATGGCCGAGGGGCATGCCACCGTCGCACCGGTCTACGTGTACCGGTTCGACTGGGCGACGCCGATGCTGCGACTGCTGCGCCTTGGCGCCGCACACGCGACCGAACTGCCCTACGTGTGGGGCAACCTGGTGGCAGGACCCAAGGACCCGACCTTCAAGCTCGGCGGGCTGAAGGCGGGTGCCGCGGTCTCGGAGCGGATGCGGGCCAGGTGGCGCAACTTCGCCGTTTCTGGCAAACCAACCGGGCCGGCAGGCGAGCCGGATTGGCGGCCATACCGGCGAGATGACCGGGCCACCCTGGTGATCGACAAGCAGGACACCGTGGTGGACGACCCCGATCGCACGTTGCGGGCGGCATGGGGTGACGACGTGCTCAGTTTCCGCTGACCCGACGGGTTACGCTGCCTTCGGAGGTGTCGACGTGGACTGGTCGAATGCATTCTCGAGGTTTCTCTCGGATGTGCTGCCGCCGCTGATGCACGACCCGGTGATGTACGCAGTGCCGTTCTTCCTGGTGCTGTTGATCATCGAGTGGGCGGCGGCGCGCAAACTCGCGCACACCGAGCTTCAGCACGGCGTCGCCGAGCAGGCGCCCGCTGGCGCCTACCTCAAGCCCGACGCATGGGCGAGCATCTGGATGGGCGTGGTGTCGATCGGCACCAGCGGCCTGCTCAACGGCATCGCACTGCTCTGCTACGTGGCCCTGTACGTCTACGTGGCGCCATGGCATCTGCCTGCCACGAAGTGGTACACGTGGGTCATCGCGATCCTCGGCGTCGACCTTCTCTACTACTTCTATCACCGGATGGCCCATCGGGTTCGGATCGTCTGGGCGACCCATCAGGCCCACCACTCCAGCCAGTACTTCAACTTCGCCACCGCACTGCGGCAGAAGTGGAACATCAGCGGTGACGTCTTCCTGCGGGCGCTGTTGCCGCTGTTCGGCGTCCCGCCGTGGATGGTGTTCGTCAGCTTCTCGATCAACCTCGTCTATCAGTTCTGGATTCACACCGAACGCATCGGAAAACTCTGGCGACCAATCGAATTCGTGTTCAACACGCCGTCGCATCACCGTGTGCACCACGGCATGGACCAGCAGTACCTCGACAAGAACTACGGGGGCATCCTGATCCTGTGGGATCGGCTGTTCGGCAGCTTCGCCCCTGAGACGTCGCGGCCGCACTACGGGCTGACCAAGCAGGTCGACACCTACAACGTGTGGCGGCTGCAGACCCACGAGTACGTTGCCATCGCCCGCGACGTTCGCCACGCCCGCCGGTGGCGCGACCGGTTCGGCTACACCTTCGGGCCGCCGGGCTGGACACCGCGGCAGCCCGTGCAACCCGACGTTCCTGCGCCCATGACCGGGTAGTCTTCCGCGATGTGATTGCCCGCAGCGTGCAAACGGTGTTCGACGGCCATGTGGATCCAACGATCGTTGAACGGTCGCTTGCTGCAAGCAGCTTGGGTTCGATGTGGCTCGACATCGCTCGTCCGGAGTATCCGCGACTGTCGAGCTCGACGACCTGCGATCTGCTCGTCGTCGGCGGCGGCTACACCGGACTGTGGACCGCACTACATGCCGCGCAGCGCAATCCGGATCAACGCATCGTCCTGATCGAGGCAGACCGCATCGGATGGGCCGCCTCTGGGCGCAACGGCGGTTTCGTCGAGGCGAGCATCACTCATGGCCACGCGAACGGAAAGACGCGCTGGCCCAACGAGATCGACCGTCTGACCGAGATGGGCATCGAGAATCTCGACGGCATGCAGGACGAGATCGCGCGGCTCGGCCTCGACGTCGAGTGGCAACGCAGCGGGATGCTCGCCGTCGCGACCGAACCGCACCAGGTGGAATGGCTGCAGGAGGCCGCGGACGAGGGGGAGGGGCGCTTCCTCTCATCCGAGGACGTGCAGAACGAGGTCCACTCGCCGACCTATCGGGCTGCCCTGTTCGAAGCCGACACGTGTGCGATCGTGCACCCGGCCAAGCTGGCGCTCGAACTCTCCCGCGCGTGCGCAGAAGCCGGCGTGCGGATCTACGAGCACACCAACGCCGCATCGCTCGACTCGGGCGGGGTTGCGGTGCGCGTCGACACCGGGGGCGCGATCGTGACGGCACGTCAGGTCGTGCTCGCCACCAACGTCTTCACCTCGCTGCTGAAACGAAACCGATTCCACACCGTGCCCGTGTACGACTACGTGCTGGCGACCGAACCGCTCACCGATGCCCAGATGGATCGCATCGGCTGGACGAACCGACAGGGAATTGGCGACTCCGCCAACCAATTTCACTACTACCGGCGCACCGAGGACAACCGCATCGTGTGGGGCGGGTACGACGCCATCTACCACTTCGGCCGCAAGGTCGACGCTGCCTACGAGAACCGGCCGGACACCTACCGCCGGCTCGCCGAGCACTTCTTCATCACCTTCCCGCAACTCGACGACGTCACGTTCAGCCATCGGTGGGCGGGGGCGATCGACACCAACACCCGGTTCTGTGCGCATTGGGGCCTCGCCCGTGACGGAAGAGTCGCCTACGTCAACGGGTTCACCGGACTCGGCGTTGGTGCGGCGCGGTTCGCCGCCGACGTCTGCCTCGATCTGCTTTCAGGCAAGGACACGCCGCGCACCGAGCTCGAGATGGTCCGCAAGAAGCCGCTGCCGTTTCCACCCGAGCCGTTGGCCAGCATCGGAATCCAGGCGACCCGCTGGTCACTCGATCGTGCCGACCACGCCGAGGGGCGACGCAATGCATTGCTGCGCACGCTGGATGCGCTCGGTCTCGGCTTCGACTCCTAGTCATCGGCAACCGATTGTTCGCCAACCGTTTTGCTCGTGCGCAGCTGAACCCGCCCGAGAACCCAGGGCAGGTCAGTAAGCTCGCGTCCGTCAATGAGTGGAAGGGGAGACATCGTGGGAGACAGACTCCACAAGGGTGAGAAGCTCGAAGTCGGGCAGTCACTGACGTCCGACAACGGGGCGTACAAGGCAACCCTGCAGGACGACGGGAACTTCGTGCTGTACTCGGGAGACCAGGCCATCTGGTCGACGGAGACCAACGGCCAGGCCGTGGTTCGCGCCGAGGTACAGGAAGACGGCAACTTCGTGCTGTACACGGCCGACAAGCCGGTCTGGCACAGCGATACCAAGGGCGCCAAGGACGTTCGGCTGGTTCTGCAGAACGACCGCAACCTGGTGCTCTACGGTTTCGACGGACCGGCGTGGTCGTCGGGAACCAACACCGACGAGGCGCCGCCCGCTGCTGCCGAGCCCGAGGTCGAACTCGCCGCCGCTGAGGAGGCGCCCGCGCCCGTCGTCGAGGAGGCACCCGCACCGCCGCCTCCGCCGCCGGCACCTGCAGTGCAGACGTACACGGTGGTGTCAGGTGACACGCTGTGGGCCATCTCAGAGCGGTACTACGGTGACGGCAACCGGTACCAGGAGATCGCCAATGCCAGCGGCATCGACAACCCCGACCTGATCCATCCCGGTCAGGTGCTGACGATCCCATAGCGCAAGCAAGATGCGGCCCGGGCCTTTTCGGCCCGGGCCGCATTTGCTTACGGGTAGGCTGGCACGTCCATCTACCTTCACGGATCGGAGAACGCATGCGGCGGTGGAGTTTGCGCGTGCTTGCTACGACGGCCATTCCGATCGCAACGATGCTGTTTGCGCCTGCCGTCTTGCCGTTGACCGCATACGCCGACCCCGGCGTCGTGGTCTTCCCTGGTATGGAGATCCGCCAGGACACCAACCAGTGCACCGTGGGATTCGTCGACATGGCAACGCGGACGGCTTACACGGCGGGCCATTGTCGTGGCAGTGGCGCGGTGGGGGACAAGTTCGGCAACCTCGTCGGTCACCAAGCGATATACCGCGACAACACCCCCGACGGCGCCACCGTGGCCACCGATCATCTGATCGCCGACTGGGAGACCATCTCGCTCGCGCCCGAGGTGGTCGTGAACAACGTCCTCCCCGGCGGGCGCGTGCTCGTCACCGATCCGGCGGTCGTCCCGCAGGTGGGTCAGCAGGTATGCCACTTCGGCGTGATCACGGGGGAGAGCTGTGGCACGGTAGAGGCCGTCAACAATGGATGGTTCACGATGGCCAACGGCGTGGTCAGCCAGAAGGGTGATTCGGGTGGCCCGGTCTATGTGCCCACAGACGACGGACGTGCCGTCATCGTCGGCATGTTCAACAGCACATGGGGTACCTACCCTGCCGCCGTCTCCTGGCAGGCCGCCGATCAACAGATCCGCGAGGAAGTCTTCACGGCCGCCGCTGGCACCGCGCCGCAGGTCGTCCCTCCACCACCAGCTCCGCTCGACGTACCGGCTTAGGCCGGCGTAGCGCCGGGCAGACAGTTACTCATGCCTGGTTCAACGGGTCGGTGGTCTCGCCGACGGGTCTTGATCGCCGTCTTGGGCTCACTCGGCATTCTCGCGATGGTGGGCACCACGCTCGGCGCCGTACTGATGCCCTTCTTGTCCAAGGATTCTGGCGCTCCGCCGCCGCGCTCAGTCACGCCAACGTCGACGACGCCCGCGATCGTGATGAAGCCGTTGGCGGTCCGGCCGGTGTTCCAGGCGTTGGTCAGCACGCCAGAGGAGTGCCAGTTGCCGCCGCCTCCTCCGCCCGACCAACCCCAGCAGGCGTGCGACCTCGACGGTGCTGCCCGCTACGACATGGGTCCGGTCGCGTTGGAGCTGAACTTGACCGGGGCCAAGGCGGTGAAGCTGCCGATGAGCGAGTTCTACAGCGTTCAGCTGGCGATGGATCCGAGCTCGGGCGCAGCGTTCGCGGGCTACACCTCCGCCAATGTCGGCAAGCAACTCGCGTTCGTGCGCGACGGCGTGGTTCTCGCCGCACCAGCGATCGACCAGCCCATCGAGGGGCAGTCGCTTCAATTGTCCGGCAACATGTCTCAGGCGACGGCCGACACCATCGTGCACATGCTTCTCGACGGGTCCTGACGGAGGACCGCTAGCGATACAGCTCGAAGACTGGGATCGACGGCGCGGCGGCGAGGAGCTCGGCATCCGTCGACTCCGGGGTCAGGCCGCCGACGTGCCCCTTGACCTCCCAGAACCACCGGTCCAGATAGCGCTTGAGCAGTTCGGGCTTGGCGTCGTCGGCGAGCTCGGTGATGCGGACCTCGCGGGTGCGCCAACGCGGACCCATCCGAACCTCGCCCGCTGCACGGGCGTTGCGGGCCCACTGCGTGTTGCCGCGTGGCGACACCACGTAGTCGCGTCCGTCGACGGTGAGAAGGTTGATCACGACGCCCCGGTACTTGCCGGTCTTGCGGCCACGTACCCGAAGCGCCTTCGTACCCGCGATGCCGATACCGGCTTCGGCGAGCCAGCGGAAGACCTCGTTGAAGGTCCTCGTGGCGAGGTTCGGTTCGTCGTATCGCGTGGTCATCGTGGTCCCCTTCGTGAAGTTGAAAATAGAGAGCATTGCTCTCGTTGTCTAGATTGGCACGGCGCGGTCGATAAATCAAGAGCGGTGATCTCGTTTCGTGCCACACTCGGGCGATGGGCAAACGACAGGAATCGCGCGAGCGGATCGAACGCGACATCATCGCGATCGGCAGGCGTCACCTGGTGACCGAGGGCGCGGCCGGCCTTTCGGTGCGGGCCATCGCACGTGAGCTGGGCATGGTGTCCTCGGCGGTGTACCGATACGTCGCAAGCCGCGATGACCTGTTGACGCTCCTGCTGATCGACGCCTACACCGAGCTTGCGGATGCCGTCGATCAGGCGCACGGGTCTGCGTCGGGATCCTGGGCCGACCGCGCGCTCGCCTGCGCGCAGGCCGCACGTCGGTGGGCGGTCGACCAGCCTGCGTGCTGGGCCCTGCTCTACGGCAGCCCCGTGCCGGGCTATCACGCCCCTGCGGAGCGGACGGTCGGTCCTGGCACCCGAGTGGTCGGCGCGCTGTTTGGCGCCGTCGCCGCCGGCATCGCCGCTGGGGACGTCGTCGAATCGAACATTGAAGTGCCCCAATCGATGTCAGCCGACTTCGATGCGGTCCGGGCCGAGTTCGGCTTCGACGGCGACGACGCCACCGTGCTGCAGTGCTTCCTGCTGTGGGCGGCGCTGGTCGGCGCAATCAGCCTCGAGGTGTTCGGGCAGTACGGCGCGGATACCCTCACCGATCCCGCCGGGGTGTTCGACCGGCAGATCGAGATGATGCTAGCCACGTTCAAGCGGCAAAACTAGAACACGTTCTAGCCAGGTGAGGATCCCGGGGATATCCTCGAACCGATGCATGCCCAGACACCTGTCCAGATCGCGTGGGTGACACACGACCTCGATGCCACCGAAGCCGCTCTCACGGCGCTTGTCGGCGCCAAGAAGTGGATCAGGATGCCCGACATCCACTTCGCCCCCGACGCGTGCACCCACCGCGGATCGCCCGCCGACTTCGTCGCGCACATCTCGCTGTCCTACGCAGGCGACACTCAGATCGAGCTCATTCAGCCCGTCTCCGGCACCAGCCTCTACTCGGAGTTCCTCGAGCAATCGGGTTCGGGGCTGCACCACGTCAGCGTGACGGCTCCCGACCCCGATGCGTTCGACGCGATGTGCGAGGACGCCGAGCGCAACGGTGCACCCGTGCTGACCCGTGGCACCATGCCGGGCGGCATGCAGTTCGCCTACGTGTCCGCGCCCAAGGCCGGCGTGCCCTACCTCGAGATCGCCTATGTCCCATCAGAGATTCAAGCCTTCTTCGACTACGTGAAACAGGAGCAACAGTGACGACCCAGCTACCGGAAACCATCGACGCCGCGAGCGTGGCGGACTGGTCCGACGACGTCGACGTCGTGGTGGTCGGATTCGGCATCGCGGGCGGCTGTGCCGCGGTGAGCGCCGCGGCTGCCGGTGCACGGGTCCTGGTCCTCGAACGCGCCGCCGCGGCAGGCGGTACGACGTCGATGGCAGGCGGGCACTTCTACCTCGGCGGCGGAACCGCAGTGCAGCAGGCCACCGGGCACGAGGACAGCGCCGACGAGATGTACAAGTACCTCGTCGCGGTATCGCAGGAACCGGAGCTCGACAAGATCCGCGCCTACTGCGACGGCAGTGTCGAGCACTTCAACTGGTTGGAGGACTTGGGCTTTCAGTTCGAGCGCAGCTACTACCCCGAGAAGGCGGTCATCCAGCCCAACACCGAGGGCTTGATGTTCACCGGCAACGAGAAGGTGTGGCCGTACAAGGACGAGGCCAAGCCGGCGCCGCGTGGGCACAAGGTGCCGGTCCCCGGTGACACCGGCGGTGCGGGCATGGTGGTCGACCTCTTGGTCAAGCGCGCTGCCGATCTCGGCGTGCAGATCCGCTACGAGACGGGTGCCTCCGCTCTGGTCGTCGAGCGCGACGCCGTCGTCGGCGTCGGCTGGAAGCACTTCAACGACTCCGGTGTGATCCGCGCGAAGGCGGTCGTGATCGCCGCTGGCGGCTTCGTGATGAATCCCGAGATGGTTGCCGAGCTGACCCCGAAGCTGGCCGAGAAGCCGTTCGTGCTCGGCAACAGCTACGACGACGGGCTGGGCATCCGGCTTGGCGAATCCGCGGGCGGGGCGACCAAGCACATGGACCAGATCTTCATCACCGCCCCGGTGTACCCGCCGTCGATCCTGCTCACCGGCATCATCGTCAACAAGCTCGGTCATCGCTTCGTCACCGAGGACTCCTACCATTCCCGCACATCGGGTTTCGTGATGGATCAACCCGACAGCGCGGCGTACCTGATCGTCGACGAAGCACACATGGAACGACCGATGTTCCCGCTCATCAAGTTCATCGACGGTTGGGAGACCGTCGACGAGATGGAGTCCGCACTCGGCATTCCGCAGGGCAATCTGGTGGCCACGCTCGACCGCTACAACGAGCACGCTGCGCGTGGCGAGGATCCGGACTTCCACAAGCAACCGGAATTCCTTGCGGCACAAGACACCGGGCCGTGGGCGGCGTTCGACCTCTCGCTGGGACACGCGATGTACTCGGGCTTCACCGTCGGCGGGCTGGCCACCACGGTCGACGGCGAGGTCCGTCGCGCGGACGATTCGGTGATCCCCGGGCTGTACGCGGCAGGCGCATGCGCGTCCAACATCGCGCAGGACGGCAAGGGTTACGCCAGCGGGACGCAACTGGGCGAGGGTTCCTTCTTCGGAAGGCGGGCCGGTACGCACGCCGCACAGCAGAAGGCCTAGACGGACAACGGCGTGTCGGCTACCGGGCCGAGGCGCCAGCCACCTCCGCCGAGCAGCTCCAGACGCCGTTGGTGATGTTGCTCGACCGTCCCGCGGTGGCTGACGCTGACGACGATGCAGTCCGGCAACTGGGTGCGCAACGATCGGTACAACGCGAACTCCTGGCCTTCGTCGAGTGCCGACGTCGACTCGTCGAGGAAGACCCCGCGGGGCTTGATCAGCAGCACCCTGGCGAACGCGATGCGTTGCTGTTCGCCGGGGGAGAGGACCTTGGCCCAGTCGGCGACCTCGTCGAGCCGGGTTGCAAGGTGGCCGAGCGCCACGGTGTCCAGTGCGGCGTGCACGGCCTCGTCGCCGAAATCGCCTGCCTCGCCGGGGTACGAGACGACCGAACGCAGGTCACCCAATGGCACGTACGGCATCTGGGACAGGAACAAGGTGGCGCCCTCGGGGCTGTGCACCGTGCCCGACGTGAACGGCCACAGCTGGGCAAGGCTGCGCAGCAGCGTGGTCTTGCCTGTGCCCGACTCGCCGGTGATCACCAGCGAGCCGCCTGGCTCGAGGCGTACGTCGAGCGGATCGACGAGCCGCTCCCCTGAAGGGGTGCGGACCTCGACGTCGTCGAGCTCGACGGACCCGTCGGTACTGGGCAGCACGGTCAATACCGGTAGCGCCCTTGCTCTTTCGTTGGCCGTAAGCAGTCCATCGAGGCGAATGATGGCTGCCCGGTAACCGGCGAACGAGTCGTAGACAGCACGGAAGAACGACAGCGAGTCGTGCACCGACAGGAACGCGCTCGATGACTGGGTCATGTCGCCGAGCTTGATCTCACCGGCGAACACCCGGGGGATCTGAACGACCGTCGGGAGCGGACTGACGATCTGATGCACCGACCTGTTCCAGCCCTGGAACAACACGCCCCGTCGGACGAAGGCCCGGTAATTGGTGATGATCGCGGCGAATCTCGTCATCAAGCGGTCACGTTCGGCACGCTCGCCGCGGTAGAACCCGACGGCCTCGCCAGCATCGCGCAGCCGCACCAATGCATAGCGGAACGCCGCGTTGGTGAGCTCGTTTCGGAACGACAGCCGAATCAGCGGACGGCCGATCCAGAAGGCGATGACGGTCGTGAAGAAGACGTAGACGAGCGCCAGCCAGAACAGCGCCTTCGGCACTGTGACCCCGAAGACGGTCAGAGGGCCGGCCAGGCTCCAAAGAATCGGCGTGAACGAAACCACCGAAACGATCGACGTGATCGCACCGAACACGAGGGTCTGTGACGTCCCGACGGTCGGCGTGTTCGTCTCGGGACCGGTACCGGTGGTGAAGATGTCGATGTCCTGCTGGATGCGCTGGTCCGGATTGTCGATGGGCTCATCGCCGTAAGTCGCCAGGAACCGACCCCGGTAGTAGGCATCACCATCCAGCCAGTCACCGGTGACCCGGTGAGTGAGCCAGACCCGCCACCGGATGATGAACCGCTGCATCAGGTAGAGATCCAGCAGCGTGCGGACGATGTCGGAGGCCGCAAGGGCGAGGTAGATCAGCATGGCGACCCAGAAGCCCTCGATCGCCGAGTCCTTCGCCACGCCTTCGTCGCTGACCGCGGCCTGCAGCGCGGAGAACTGGTCGTTGCTCTGGTAGCTGAACAGGACCGACAGACGCACGTCGATCATCACCGACAGCAACAGAACGGCGACGAACACCCAGGCAGACAGGCTATGACGGCCCTTGAAGTAGTCGCCGGTGATGCGCCAGAACTGCCTGCCCCACGACGTGAATCGCGCAATCAGCGTCAGCACCACCAGCGTGCACACTGCGCTGATTGCCCACGCCTTGGCTACCCAGACCAGCGAATCGACGACCTCGGCGCCCCAGTCCAGCGACGGGGTGAACATCTCCATGCCGGGAAGCTACCGCGACCCACCCGTCGCAATCGGGCTGTGACACACATCCCCGTCACACCGGGACGGGCTCGTCGTCCAGTCTGCCCAGCCGCCACTCGCCGTCGCCGAACAATGCCAGCTCGTGGGTGTGATGCTGCTCGACCGTCGTGCGGTGGCTGACGCTCACCAGGATGGTGTCGGGCAGCTCGGCGCGCACCAGTTGGTAGAGCATGAACTCGAGGCCCTCGTCGAGCGCCGACGTGGACTCGTCGAGGAACACCGCCTTGGGCTTCGTCAGCAGGATGCGCGCAAACGCGATGCGTTGCTGCTCGCCGGGAGAGAGCACCTTGGCCCAATCCAAGACCTCGTCGAGGCGGGGGATCAGATGCGGAAGCGCGACCTTGGCCAGCATGTCGCGCAGAGCCGCGTCGTCGATCGTGCCTTCCTCGCCAGGATAGGTCACCACGGCGCGCAGATCGCCGAGCGGCACGTACGGCAGCTGCGACAGGAACATCGTCTCGTTGGGGCCACACGGCCTGGTCAGCGTGCCCGACGTGAACGGCCACAGCTCGGCGAGGCTGCGCAGCAGCGTGGTCTTCCCGCTGCCGGAAGGGCCGGTGACCACGAGGGTGTCGCCGACCTCGAGGCGCAAGTCGAGCGGCTTGATCAGCTGCTTGCCATCGGGCGTGCGGACCTCGACGTCATCGAGCTCGACCGTGCCGTCCTTGCATGGCGTGGTCGTCAGCTGCGGCAGGTCCCTGCCCTCCTGGTTGGCGACGACGAGACCGTCGAGCCGGATGATGGCGGCCCGGTACCCGGCGAACTGGTCGTACACATTGCGGAAGAACGACAACCCGCTCTGGATGTTGTTGAACGCCGATGCGGTCTGGGACATGTCGCCGAGCTTGATCTGGCCCGCAAAGAACCGCGGGAACTGCAACAGGTAGGGCAGCGGCACGATGAGCTGGCCGATGGACATATTCCAGCCGTAGAAGCGCACCATTCGGTTGATGTAGCGCTTGTAGTTGTCCACCACCGAGGCGAAGCGGCCCCGCAGTCCCGCGCGCTCGGCGATCTCGCCGCGGTAGAAGGCGACCGCCTCGGACGCGTCGCGTAGGCGCACCAGCGCGTACCTGAAGGCGGCGTTGTACTTCTCGTTGTTGAAGCTGAACCAGATGATCGGCCGGCCGATCCAGAAGGCGACGACGGTCGCCAAGACGACGTAACCAAGCCCGATCCAGAACATCGCCCTGGGAATGTTCACGCCCCAGAGCGTCAGGGTGCCCGAGAGGCCCCACAGGATCGGCACGAATGAAAAGATCGAGGTGACCGCTGTAATCGATCCGAAGAGCAGAGTAGAGCCCGCGGTTTGGTTCGGTGTGTTGGGAGACGGCCCCACGCCCGCGGTGAAGATGTCGATGTCGGTCTGGATGCGCTGGTCGGGGTTGTCGATCGTGTCGTCGATGAACCGCGACCGGTAGTAGGCCTTGCCGTCCAGCCAGTCGCCGGTGAGCCGGTCGGTCAGCCAGGCGCGCCACGCCAGCATGAACCGCTGTGCCACGAATAGATCGAGCATGACGCGCGCCACGTAGATGGTGACCAGCACGGAGAAGACGATCATCGCCAGCCAGAAGCCGGCCTTGCCCGAGTTCTTCACGGCTTCGTCGTTGCCACCGAGCCCTGCCGAGATCACCTGGAAGCTGGTCAACAGGTCGTTGCTGTAGAAGCTCAGGAGCACGTCCAGACGAACGCCGATGATGACAAGCAACAGCATGCCGGCCAACCAGGCGTAGACCTTCGCGCTGGCACGGCCGGTGAAGTACGCGCCGGTGATGCGCCAGAACTGCCTGCCCCACGTGGTGAAGCGGAAGATCAGCGCGAGGATCGCGATCGTGGCGACCGCTGCGATGGCCCACGCCTTGGCGATCCAGATCAGTGACACGAGCCACTCGCCGCCCCAGTCCAGCGAGGGGGTGAACATATCCATCCCGGCAAGGTACCCCCACTGGCGCGCGCGAGGCTTCCCGAGGCGTGGCTCACGCTCACCACGATCGTGTCGGGAAGCTCGTCATGGATGAGTCGGTAGAGCATCGACTCCAGACCCTCGTCCATGGCGGAAGTGGATTCGTCGAGGAAGACCGCCTTGGGCCTGTTCAGCAGGATGCGCGCGAACACGATGAGTTGCTGCTCGCCGACCGACAGCACCTTCGCCCAGTCCTTCACCTCGTTGATCCGGATGATGAGATGCGGCAGCGCGACCGTGAGCAGGGCCCCCTGGATCGACTCGTCGTCGACGGTCCCTTCCGGAGATGGGTAGGACGTCACCGCCCGCGGATCGCCCAACATCGTCTCGCGTGCGGCGATCGGGTAGCGGACGACTCCCGACGTGTACGGCCACAGTCCTGCGACAGTCTGCAGTAGAACGGTCTTCCCGCTGCCCGACGGGCCCTTGATCAGCAGGCCGTCACCGGGCTCAAGGCGCAGGGACAATCCGCGGATCAGCCGCTTTCCGTCAGGTGTGCGCACGTCGACGTCCTCGGCAGCCACCACGTCGGCGTCCTCGGTCGTCACCCTGGGCATGGCTCTGGCGCGTGTGTTGGCGTCCATCAACCCGTCGAGGCGGATGAGCGCCGCCCGGTAGCTTGCGAACGAGTCGTAGGCGTTGCGGAAGAACGATGTACGGCAGCGGATAGATCGCCTGACTCCCGGCCAGAATCCAGCCGAGGAAGATCACCATGCGGTTGAGCCACGACCGGTAGTTCGTGATGACCGAGGCGAGCCTGCGGTCAAGCAGTCCACACTCGACGCCTTCGCCCCGATAGAGGCCGATGGCGCTCGCACTGTCCTTCATCCTGATCATCGCGTAGCGAAAGCTGGCGTTGCGCAACTCATTCAGATAGCTCAGACTCAACCGTCACGGTGGTGACGATGTCGATGTCCTGCTGGATGCGCTGATCAACCACACTCGCCAGCGGATGACGAACCACTGCGTGAGGTAGAGGTCGAGCAGGAACGGACGGCGGCCACCGTCGCGAGGATCGCAAATATCCCCATCGACATCCAAAACCCATGGACACCAGTCCGTTTCAGCGAACTTTGCGACGAACCACTGCCCTCGAACGCGACCTGCAACGCGGAGAACAGGCCGTTGGCGTAGTAGCTGATGAGCACGCTGACCCGCACCGACACGGCCGCCGAGGCCAGCAGAGCCGCCAGCGCCGGCCACACCGGGAGGCTCGCGCGCCCGCCGAAGTAGTCGCCGGTGATTCTCCAGAACTGGCGCCCCCACCCGGTATACCTGCGCAGCAGGACGAGCACCACGACCACACAGAGCGCGGCAATCGCGAAGGCCTCGAGCACCCACACCGTCGAGTTGACGAGTTCGTTGCTCCAGTCGACCGACGGTTTGAACTCTGGAGAATCCATCCGACGAAACTCCTCCGCGGACGTCCGACGACACCGCTCTTCGGCGAAGCTACCGCAGCGCCGACCTGCCTGATCTGGTGTCGAAGGCGATTGGGTGACGTCGCGCTCTCGGCCGGTGTCCCCGGCCGCGTACCTTGAACACGTGCCCAAGACCGCTCCCAAGTCCAAGACCAGCGCCCCGAGCCGGCTGAGCAACCGGTTCTGGAAGCTCCTCGGCGCCAGCACCGACAAGGATCAAGCCCAGTCGATGGGGCATGTCCGCGCCGCGTCCGAGTTCGAAGAGAAGGCCGCAGGCCTCGACGACGAGCAGCTTCGCAAGGCCGCCAAGCTGCTGAACCTCGGCGAGCTGGCCGAGTCCGCCGACATCCCGCAGTTCCTGGCGATCGCCCGCGAGGCGTCCGAACGCGCAACTACGCTGCGACCGTTCGACGTTCAGCTGCTCGGCGCGCTGCGGATGCTGGCGGGCGACGTCGTCGAGATGGCGACCGGCGAGGGCAAGACACTGGCAGGCGCGATCGCCGCCGCGGGTTACGCCCTGGCAGGCCGCAGCGTGCACGTCATCTCCGTCAACGACTACCTGGCCCGACGCGACGCCGAGTGGATGGGGCCGCTGCTGGAGGCGATGGACCTGTCCGTCGGCTGGATTACCGCCGACTCCACGCCCGACGAGCGCCGCGCGGCCTACGCCTGCGACGTCACCTACGCCTCGGTCAACGAGATCGGCTTCGACGTGCTGCGCGACCAGCTGGTCACCGACGTCGAGGACCTGGTGTCGCCGGAACCTGACGTCGCCCTGATCGACGAGGCCGACTCGGTGCTCGTCGACGAGGCGCTGGTGCCCTTGGTGCTGGCGGGCACCACACATCGCGAGCAGCCGAGGGTCGAGGTCATCAAGCTGGTCGGCGAGCTGATCCCGGTAAAGGATTACGACACCGACCCCGATCGACGCAACGTGCACCTCACCGAAGCCGGTGCTCGCAAGCTCGAGGCCGCACTCGGTGGCATCGACCTGTACTCCGAGGAGAACGTCAGCACGACGCTGACCGAGGTCAACGTCGCCCTGCACGCGCACGTGCTGCTGCAGCGCGACGTGCACTACATCGTCCGCGACGACGCCGTTCAGCTGATCAACTCCTCGCGCGGCCGGATCGCGCAGCTGCAGCGCTGGCCCGACGGCCTGCAGGCGGCCGTCGAGGCCAAGGAGGGCATCGCGACCACCGAAACCGGCGAGGTGCTCGACACCATCACCGTGCAGGCGCTGATCAACCGGTACCCGCGGGTGTGCGGCATGACCGGCACCGCGCTGGCCGCAGGCGAGCAGCTGCGCCAGTTCTACAAGCTCGGCGTCTCGCCGATCCCGCCGAACACGCCCAACATTCGCGAGGACGAGGCCGACCGCGTGTACATCACGGTCGCCGCGAAGAACGACGCCGTCGTCGAGCACATCAAGTCGGTGCACGCGACCAACCAGCCGGTGCTGGTGGGCACCCGCGACGTCGCCGAATCCGAGGAACTGCACGAGCGCCTCGTCAAGGCAGGCGTGCCCGCGGTCGTCTTGAACGCCAAGAACGACGCCGAGGAAGCCGCGGTGATCGCCGAGGCGGGCGCCCTCGGCAAGGTCACGGTGTCCACCCAGATGGCGGGCCGCGGCACCGACATTCGGCTCGGCGGGTCAGAGGTAGGCGACGATGCCGCCAAAAAGGACGAGGTCGCCGAGCTCGGTGGCCTGCACGTCATCGGCACGGGAAGGCACTTCACCGAGCGCCTCGACAACCAGTTGCGCGGCCGCGCTGGACGACAGGGTGATCCCGGCTCGTCGGTGTTCTTCTCCAGCTGGGAGGACGACGTCGTCGCCGCCCACCTCGAACCGCAGAAGCTGCCGACGCAGACCGACGAGGACGGCCGGATCACCAACGACAAGGCGGCCCAACTTCTCGAACACGCGCAGCGCATCGCAGAGGGCAAGCTGCTCGACGTGCACGCCAACACCTGGCGCTACAACCAGCTGGTCGCCCAGCAGCGGGCGATCATCTCGGACCGCCGCGAGAAGCTGCTGCGCACCGCGACGGCGCGCGACGAGCTTGCCGAGCGTTCCCCCAAGCGCTACGAGGAACTACTCGAGGAGCTCGGCGAGGAGAAGCTGGAGAAGGTCTGCAGGCTGATCATGCTCTACCACCTGGACCGCGGCTGGGCCGATCACCAGGCTTACCTGTCCGACATCAGGGAGAGCATCCACCTGCGCGCGCTTGGCAGGCAGAACCCGCTCGACGAGTTCCACCGGATGGCGGTTGACGCGTTCGGCTCACTGGCGGCCGACGCCATCGAGGCGGCACAGCAGACGTTCGAGACCGCCAACGTGGCCGAGGACGAGCAGGGCCTCGACCTGTCCAAGCTGGCGCGTCCGACCTCGACGTGGACCTACATGATTCACGACAATCCGTTGGCCGAGGACACCATGTCCGCGCTGAGTCTGCCAGGAGTTTTCCGCTAGGTTCAACGCATGGAGCCCAGGCCCGAGGGCAGGATCGGGGACGTGGCTGCGACGCCAGAGGAGCCCGGCGACCGGATCCTGACCATTCCGAACGCGCTCAGCGTGCTGCGGCTGGTCTTGGTGCCGGTGTTTCTGTACCTGCTGCTCGGCATCCACGCCGACGCCTGGGCGGTGGGCGTGCTGATGTTCAGCGGCTTCTCCGACTGGGCGGACGGCAAGATCGCCCGACTGGTGGCCAACCAGTCGTCGCGGCTCGGGGCGTTGCTGGACCCTGCGGTCGATCGCATCTACATGGTCGTCGTCCCAGTGGCGATGGCGATCGACGGCATCGTGCCGTGGTGGGTCGTGCTCACCCTGATCGGGCGTGACGTCGTGCTGGCCGCGACGCTGCCGGTGCTGCGCAGCCGCGGGCTCACGGCGCTTCCGGTGACCTACATCGGCAAGGCGGCGACGTTTGCGTTGATGTCGGGGCTGCCGCTGATCCTGTTGGGCCAATGGGATGCGTTGTGGAGCCGCGTCGTCCTTGCCATCGGCTGGGCCTTCCTGATCTGGGGGATGGCCATGTATCTGTGGTCGGCCGTGCTGTATCTGATCCAGGTGGTGCTGGTGGTGCGCCGCATGTCCAGGGTGCGATCCGGTGGCTGACGACGAACGCGCGCTCGGCGGGTACGGCGCCGAGGCCGGGCGCAACGCGCACGAGGCCGACGCACCGACGATGATCCCCGTGCCCTCGCTGCTGCGTTCGTTGCTCTCCGAGCATCTCGACACCGGCTATGCCGCCGCCGCGGCGCGCCGCAAGGCGGGCAAGACCCGCGGCCGGTGGTCGGACCTCGGGTGGCAGTTGCTCGCGGGCGTGGCGGTCGCCGCGGTCTTCGCAGCCGCTGCGGCCCAGGCACAGTCGGTGGCCCCCGCCACCCGTGCGACCCAGTTGGTGTTGGCCGACGGGGTGCGGTCTGCAGAGGCCGTCACCGCCGGATCCACGGCACGACGCGACGATCTGGCCTCCGAGGTCGAGGCCGAGCGTCGCACCCGCCTCGAGGGCGACGAACAGGGCAGGCAACTGCTCGGCAGCCTCGACGTCGCGGAAGCGGCGGCGGCCGCTACGCCCGTGCAGGGGCCCGGGCTGACCGTGAAGGTGACCGAACCCCCAGCGGCCCGCGACCTGACCGACGTGTCCAAGGAGCGGGTGGCGGGCAGCCGCCAGGTGATCCTCGACCGGGACCTGCAACTGGTGGTCAACTCGCTGTGGGTAAGCGGCGCCGAGGCCATCGCCGTCGGGGGAGTGCGAATCGGGCCCAACGTGACGATTCGTCAGGCCGGTGGTGGAATCCTGGTCGACAATCAACCCATCGCCAGCCCCTACGTCGTGATCGGCATCGGACCGCCGCACGGAATGCACGACACGTTCGACAACAGCCCGGCGCTTGCGCGGCTACGGCTCCTCGAGACCTCCTACGGGGTCGGAGTCGAGGTCAGCGAGGGCGACGGGCTGAGGGTCCCGGCAGGCTCGGTACGAGACGTCAACTTCGCCAAGCAGATCGGACCCTGACCCCTAAAATGCACGACCGGAGAGCAGACATGATCGGACCCACGTGATCGGAATCGCGGCACTCGTCGTCGGAATCGTGCTGGGACTGGTGTTCCATCCCAGCGTGCCCGAGGTGATCCAGCCCTACCTGCCGATCGCGGTGGTGGCCGCGCTCGATGCCGTGTTCGGCGGGCTGCGCGCCTACCTGGAACGGATCTTCGACTCGAAGGTCTTCGTGGTGTCGTTCGTGTTCAACGTGTTGGTCGCGGCGGTCATCGTGTTCGTCGGCGATCAGCTCGGCGTGGGCACCCAGCTGTCCACCGCCATCATCGTCGTGCTCGGCATCCGCATCTTCGGCAACGCTGCCGCCCTGCGGCGCAGGCTGTTCGGGGCATGATGACGAGCAACCCAGAGCGGCCTCAGGAGGAGCACCACGGCCGCCACGAGCGTGGCCCAGACACGCCGGTGAAGGTCAAGCGGGGTCGCTCCCAGCTGGTGTTCGGCGGGTTGGCGGTCCTGCTGTGCGTGGTGCTTGGCGTGGCGATCGTCACGCAGGTCCGCCAGACCGAGTCCGGCGATTCGTTGGAGACCGCGCGGCCCGCCGACCTCCTCGTCCTGCTCGATTCGCTGCAACAACGCGAAGCCGCCCTCAACACCGAGGTCGCCGATCTCCAGCGCACCCTCACGGCGCTGCAGTCCTCCGGGAGCAACGATCAAGCCGCCATCGAGAACGCGAAGGCGAGGCTCGGCGCGCTGTCGATCCTCATCGGCACCGTCGGGGCCACCGGCCCTGGCGTGACGATCACGATCGGCGACACGGCGCCCGGCGTGTCGCCCGAGACGATGCTCGACGTCATCAACGAACTGCGGGCGGCGGGCGCAGAGGCCATGGAGATCCGGTCCGCCGGAGGGCAGGAGCGAAGCGACCCGGGAAATAGTTCAGGAGGACAGCCGGCGGTCCGGGTCGGAGTGGACACGTGGGTGATCGGTTCGGCTGGTGCGCTCAACGTCGACGGCACCCCGATGAGCCCGCCGTATTCGGTTCTCGCGATTGGCGATCCACCCACGCTGGCCGCCGCGATGAACATCCCCGGTGGGGCGATGGACAGCATCGAGCGGGTCGGCGGCACAATGTCAGTGCAACAATCTGCCACCGTCGACGTGACTGCCTTGCGGCAACCGAAACCCCGCCAATACGCTCAGCCCGTCAAGTGAGCCGATCCCCGATCAGTCCGAGCACCAAGGAGCCCCGTGAGCGAGATTCCGCCCGACCTGTACTACACCTCGGAACACGAATGGGTCCGTCGCACGGGCGACGACACCGTACGGGTCGGCATCACCGACTACGCGCAGTCCGCGCTCGGTGACGTCGTTTACACCGACCTGCCCGCAATCGGCACCGACGTCGAGGCAGGCAGCGAGTTCGGCAACGTCGAGTCGACCAAGTCGACATCCGAGCTGTATTCACCGTTGACGGCGAAAGTCGTTGCGGTGAACGAGGATCTCGTCGACGCACCCGAGCAGATCAACACCGAGCCGTACGGCGCGGGCTGGCTCGTCGATCTGCAGGTCGACGCGGCGAGTCTGGACGACGCCCTTGCCTCGCTGCTCGACGCCGAGGGCTACCGAGCGACCCTCGACGAATGAGAAAACGGGCGGTGGTGGACACATCGGCACCTACCGCGCGGTACGGTCGTCACTGACGCATGACGGACTGCCGCACGGTGGACCGGTCAGGCCAGACATCGCCACAGCAGCCAGTTAGGAGCAGCGGGTGACGGATAACGACACCAGTTCGGGAGCTGACCAGACGTCTGACGAAGTCACGGTGGAGACCACATCGGTCTTTCGCGCAGATTTCCTCAACGAACTGGACGCTCCGGCAACGGCGGGAAGCGACAGCAGCGTGTCGGGGGTAGAGGGATTGCCCACGGGATCGGCGTTGCTCGTCGTCAAGCGGGGCCCCAATGCAGGCTCGCGTTTCCTGCTCGACCAGGCCACCACTTCGGCAGGACGACATCCCGACAGCGACATCTTCCTCGATGACGTCACCGTGAGTCGCCGTCACGCCGAGTTCCGCCTCGAGAGCGGCGAATTCCAGGTAGTCGACGTCGGCAGCCTCAACGGCACCTACGTGAACCGCGAACCGGTCGACTCGGCGGTACTCGCCAACGGCGACGAGGTTCAGATCGGCAAGTTCCGCCTGGTGTTCCTCACCGGGCCGAAGACAGACGACGGCAGCTCGGGTAGTTAGTAGGAGCGAATGACGGCGATGAGCGCCTGCGCGAAGAGCAAATGACGCAGCCCGACACCCCAGCGCTGGCCGGGATGTCGATCGGTGCCGTCCTCGACCTGTTGCGACCCGACTTTCCGGACGTGACGATCTCCAAGATTCGGTTCTTGGAGGCCGAGGGGCTGGTCACGCCCGAGCGCACGCCATCGGGCTACCGGCGCTTCACCGCCTACGACTGTGCTCGCCTGAGGTTCGTCCTCACCGCGCAGCGGGATCAGTACCTGCCCCTGAAGGTGATCAAGGCGCAACTGGACGCGCAGCCCGACGGCGAGCTGCCACAGACGGGTTCCGCGTACGGAGTGCGTCTGGTGCAGGTGTCGGACGCCGACGGCGTCCACGACACGGCTGCCGTCGGGCCTCCCCAGGTCCGGCTGAGCCGCGAGGATCTGCTGACCCGCTCCGGCGTGGACGACGAGATGCTCACCGCCCTGGTCCGCTCAGGCATCGTCAAGCCCGGCCCCGCCGGGTTCTTCGACGAGCACTCGGTGGTCACCGCCCAATGCGCGAAGGCGCTTGCCGAATACGGCATCGAGCCGCGTCACCTGCGCGCGTTCAGGTCCGCTGCGGATCGTCAGTCCGACCTGATCGCGCAGATCGCAGGTCCGGTCGTGAAGGCGGGTGCGCGTGACCGCGCCGACGACCTGGCTCGCGAGGTGGCTGCGCTGGCCATCACGTTGCACACGTCGCTGATCAAGTCGGCCGTGCGCGACGTATTGGATCGCTGAGGACTAGACTCGGACCAACGGTTTGAAGTGCGGAGGGCAGACACATATGGGCGAGGTTCGTGTGGTCGGCATTCGCGTGGAACAGCCCCAGAACCAACCGGTCCTCCTCCTGCGGGAGTCCAATGGTGACCGGTACCTGCCCATCTGGATCGGCCAGCCCGAGGCGGCGGCGATCGCGCTCGAGCAGCAGGGTGTCGAGCCTTCACGGCCGCTGACCCACGATCTGATCCGAGATCTGATTGCTGCGCTTGGCCATTCGCTCAAAGAGGTCAGGATCGTCGATCTGCAGGAGGGCACCTTCTACGCCGACCTGATCTTCGATCGCGACATCAAGGTGTCGGCGCGGCCGTCTGACTCGGTGGCGATAGCTCTGCGGGTCGGCGTGCCGATCTATGTCGAGGAGGCGGTGCTCGCGGAGGCGGGCCTGCTCATCCCCGACGAGGGCGACGAGGAGGCCGCCGGCGGCGGCGTTCGCGAGGACGAGGTGGAGAAGTTCAAGGAGTTCTTGGACAGCGTCTCGCCCGATGACTTCAAGGCGACGTGAGCGACTCCTAGCGGTCAGCGGGCGGGGTTCGGATTGATCACGGATGCGTCTCAACTGACCTGTGTCGCTCGACACGCGGAGCGGATTTCACGGTTCCGCGGATGAGGCAGCCATACTTTGAAACGACGACGAGCAGTCACGGCTCGGCGGGAAGCGTATGCTCGACACATTCGAGCTTGGAGCAAACGCGTTGCCCCGCAGTTCAGACTGCGTAGCACGAAGCGAGTTCGACTCGGCGAAGGGATGGACTGTGGGCGACACGCCACGTCAAGAGCAGTTGGATCTGACTTCCAGTGGCTCGCCAAGGGAGGCTGCACCGACCCCGGCCAGCGAACCCGTTCAGGGCGGTCTGTTTCCCGATGACTCCGTCCCCGACGAACTCGTCGGCTACCGAGGGCCGAGCGCTTGCCAAATCGCGGGCATCACCTACCGCCAACTGGACTACTGGGCGCGGACCTCGCTCGTAGTCCCATCCATCCGCGGAGCGGCGGGTTCGGGAAGCCAGCGGCTGTACTCCTTCAAGGACATCCTGGTCCTGAAGATCGTGAAAAGGCTTCTCGACACCGGCATCTCGCTGCACAACATCCGGGTTGCGGTCGATCACCTTCGCCAGCGTGGCGTCAAGGATCTGGCCAACATCACACTGTTCTCCGACGGCACCACCGTCTACGAGTGCACGTCCGCCGAAGAGGTCGTCGACCTCCTGCAGGGCGGCCAGGGCGTGTTCGGCATCGCGGTCTCCGGTGCAATGCGGGAACTGACCGGTGCCATCGCGGACTTCCCAGGCGAGCGTGCCGACGGCGGCGAGTCCATCCCAACGCCGGAGGACGAACTGGCCTCGCGTCGCAAGCACCGCGACCGCAAGATCGGCTGACCTCGCAGCAGGTCACTTCGCTACTCTCCGGTAGACTCGGGGACGCATCGTCCCTGCGCGGGAGAGTTCCGTGGCCGCCAGCCACGGACGCCGAAGGAGCAATACCTCTCCGTCAACCTCTCAGGCACCCAGGACCGCGAAGGGCCCCGATGCCTCTGGAAAGCGGTGTGCCGTCGTAGGTCAGAACGGTTCACCCGCCCATGGGGAAAGGCACCCGCGCCGTCCGCCGGGTCGCTGAATCTCTCAGGCGCCCGGTTCGGGTCGACGACAGAGGGGGAGGACCGCAGGTCTTCCTGCGCGCCGATCCCGAGAGGTCACCCGTGTCCGGTACTCAATCCCATTTCACGGCCCAGCATCACCTTCCCCGCTTCGCCGACCGCCACATCGGCCCCGACGCCGACGCCGTCGCCACCATGCTCGGTGTCATCGGGGTGGAGTCGCTCGCCGAGCTCGCCGAGAAGGCGCTGCCCGCTGGGATTCTCGACACGGTGACCGTCGACGGTTTGGCGCCAGGGCTCGATCGGCTGCCCCCGCCGGCCACCGAGGAGCAGGCGCTGGCCGAGCTGCGCGCGATGGCAGACGCGAATACTGTCGCAGTGTCGATGATCGGGCAGGGCTACTTCGACACGCTGACGCCAGCGGTGTTGCGCCGCAACATCCTCGAGAACCCCGCGTGGTACACCGCGTACACCCCTTACCAGCCGGAGATCAGCCAGGGCCGGTTGGAGGCACTGCTGAACTTCCAGACCATGGTCGAGGACCTGACCGGTCTCGAGGTCGCCAACGCCTCGATGCTCGACGAGGCGACCGCCGCGGCCGAGGCGATGACACTGATGCACCGCGCGGTGAAGAACTCGGTCAACCGCCTCGCGGTGGACTCCGACGTCTACGCCCAGACCGCGGCCGTGCTCGCCACCCGCGCTGCACCGCTCGGAATCGAGATCGTCACCGCCGACCTGCGCGAGGGCCTGCCCGAGGGTGACTTCTTCGGCGTGATCGTTCAGTCACCAGGTGCCAGCGGCGTCATCACCGACTGGACCGGCCTGGTCGCCAAGGCACACGAGCGCGGCGCGCTGGTGGCGGTCGGCGCTGACCTGCTGGCAGCCACGTTGATCGCGCCGCCCGGCCAGATCGACGCCGACGTCGCGTTCGGCACCACCCAACGCTTCGGCGTGCCGATGGGGTTCGGCGGCCCGCACGCCGGTTACCTGGCAGTGCACACCAAGCACGCGAGGCAGCTGCCCGGCCGGTTGGTCGGCGTCTCGGTCGATGCCGATGGTGCACCCGCCTACCGGCTTTCGCTGCAGACCCGCGAGCAGCACATCCGCAGAGACAAGGCGACCAGCAACATCTGCACTGCGCAGGTGCTGTTGGCCGTGATGGCCGCGATGTACGCGAGCTACCACGGTGCGGACGGCCTCACCGCCCTCGCCCACCGCGTGCACGGCCACGCGCTCGGGGTGGCGACCGGCCTGAACGCGGCGGGCATCGAGGTGGTGCACGAGGCGTTCTTCGACACCGTGCTGGCCCGGGTTCCCGGCCGCGCCAACGAGATTCGCACGGCGGCGAAGGCTCGCGGCATCAACGTCTGGCTCGTCGACGATGACCACGTTTCGGTGTCGTGCGACGAGGCCACCACCGCCGAGCACGTCGAGCAGGTGCTCGAGGCGTTCGGCGCGACCCGCGGCGGCCATCACTGGGCCGGACCCGAGATCGCCACGCGCACTTCGCAGTTCCTCACGCACCCAGCGTTCACGCGGTACCGCACCGAGACCGAGATGATGCGCTACCTGCGATCGCTCGCCGACAAGGACATCGCACTGGACCGCAGCATGATCCCGCTCGGGTCGTGCACGATGAAACTCAACGCTGCGGCCGAGATGGAGTCGATCACCTGGCCGGAGTTCGCCAACCAGCATCCCTTCGCGCCCGCCTCGGATACGCCAGGCCTTCGCAATCTGATCTCGGAACTCGAGACGTGGCTCACCCAGCTCACCGGCTACGACTCCGTGTCGCTCCAGCCCAACGCCGGCTCGCAGGGTGAGTACGCGGGCCTGCTCGCGATCCACGCGTACCACGAGAGCCGCGGCGACAGCGGGCGCGACGTCTGCCTGATTCCGTCGAGCGCACATGGCACCAATGCTGCGTCGGCGGCACTGGCAGGCATGCGGGTCGTGGTCGTGGCGTGCCGCGACAACGGTGACGTCGATCTTGATGACTTGCGCGCCAAGGTGTCTGAGCACGCCGATCGGCTGGCGGCACTGATGATCACCTACCCGTCCACGCACGGCGTCTTCGAACACGACATCGCCGAGATCTGCGCTGCCGTGCACGACGTCGGCGGTCAGGTGTACGTCGACGGGGCCAACCTGAACGCGTTGGTGGGCCTGGCCCGTCCCGGCAAGTTCGGCGGCGACGTCAGCCACCTGAA
Organism: Mycolicibacterium sp. P9-64; assembly: GCF_008329605.1. Classification (GTDB taxonomy): domain Bacteria; phylum Actinomycetota; class Actinomycetes; order Mycobacteriales; family Mycobacteriaceae; genus Mycobacterium. Next base: position 10,487 of record NZ_NPKO01000022.1, on the reverse strand, counting down.
TCTGCACAAGACGTTCTGCATTCCGCACGGTGGTGGCGGGCCAGGCGTCGGTCCTGTCGCGGTGCGCGCACACCTCGCGCCGTACCTGCCGGGACACCCGCTCGCCGAGGAGCTCACCGACACCTACACCGTGTCGGCCGCGCCGTACGGGTCGGCGTCGATCCTGCCGATCACGTGGGCCTACATCCGGATGATGGGGGCACCGGGGTTGCGCTCCGCGACGCTGACCGCGATCGCATCGGCCAACTACATCGCCCGCCGCCTCGACGAGTACTACCCGGTGCTCTACACGGGCGAGAACGGCATGGTCGCTCACGAGTGCATCCTGGATCTGCGCGCGATCACCAAGAGCACCGGCGTTACCGTCGATGACGTCGCAAAGCGATTGGCGGACTACGGCTTCCACGCACCCACGATGAGCTTTCCCGTGACGGGCACGCTGATGGTGGAGCCCACCGAGAGCGAGAGCCTGGCAGAGGTGAACGCCTTCTGCGAGGCGATGATCTCGATCCGGGCCGAGATCGATCAGGTCGGTTCTGGTGCATTGCCCGCGGACGACAACCCGCTGCGCAACGCCCCGCACACCGCCGAATGCCTGCTGGTGGCCGACTGGGACCACCCGTACAGCCGCGAACAAGCGGCCTACCCGCTTGGCAAGGGTTTCCGGCCCAAGGTCTGGCCGCCGGTGCGCCGCATCGACGCCGCATACGGCGACCGCAACCTGGTGTGCTCCTGCCCGCCGGTGGAGGCCTTCGCCTGACCAGGATCTGGAGCGGGCCCGCCTAGTCCAACAGTTGGTTGATGTTGGCGACCATCTCGGGAGAGTCCGAGGCGGGCACGCTCTGGTACTGACCACCGGTGATCTCGGTGATGGCCTGCCAGGTCGCCCGATCCGGATCGTCACCGACGTTGATGACGTTGATGGCCACCTTCTTGTCGGGATCGAACGCCGCGCGGATGGTGTCCTGCAGCCCTGGTCCGTTCAACGACTGGTCGGTGTGCGGGCCCGATGTGATGATTAGCACCGAGTTCGCTTGCCCTGCACGGAAGTTCGTCATCGCGTCGGTGTAGACGTTGCGCAGGGTGGTGAACGACACCCGGCCGCTGGTGGTCGTTGCCAAGCCGTCGAGTCCGGCGGCGAGCGCAGCGCTGCGCGGCTGTCCCTGCACCGGGTCGCCGAGCGGGCCGACGGGGATCAGGGTGGAGCCCTCGGAGCCGTTGAACACCGTCAGCCCGACGACCGCGTTGGCAGGCAGCGCTTGGACTCTTGCCTTCAGCGCCGTCACCACCGGGGCGAGGTTCAGTGTCTGGTCGAGCATCACCGACACTGCACCAGCGCCTGCCTGCGCGCTCGGCCCCGCCGATGGCGGACCCGACACGACGTTGGCCAGCGTCGACCGCATGGAGTTGTCACCCACGGACATCGGCGCCGCAAGCGAACCGAGATCGATGACGTCGTTCTTCGGCGGCGTGCCGCCGTCGGTGCGGAAACCGGCCTTTGCCAGTTCGCTCATGGGGTCGGCATTGCGAAGGAACCTGGCGAACTCGCTCGCGGCGCTCACCTGTTCCTGGGAAAGCCAAGTGCCTGCGAGCAATACGGTCGGATAGTCGGCGACGGCAGGCGGACCCGGTGGGAGCCAGGCGGCCAGCTTGTCCTTGGCGTCGGGCGTCGACCCGCCACGCTGGTAGAGCTGCTGTTCGGTGGTGACCACTGCGTGCACCGGTGCGGTGGCCGGGTCGTCGGCCTGCAGTAGTGCGTCGAACGCGGTGGATGCCTTGCCGTCGGCGAGCTTGGGTTGACTTGCCATCAGCGTGCTGATCGCGGAAGTGCCTGCGGTGGCAGGCATTCCCGGCGGGGCGGCGGCAGTGGCGACAGCCTCGGCGGCCAGGTAGCTGGCATCGCTGTCCTCGGTCAGCGGCAGTACCAGCCGCAACGAGCCCCAGCCCTGCAGGTTCAGCGCGTCCATCGACGTCGGGTTGCTCTGCAAGCCAGGCAGCGTCGACCAGTTCTGTTGTGCCAGCGCGTTCTTCAGCTGCGGGCGGATGGCAAGTACCACCGGTGAGGTGACAAGCGAGCGGCTGTCGCTGACCGTCTGTGCTCCGGCGGCAGCTTCGAGCCGTGCCTCCGATACCGAGCTGCCGGGAATCCACAACGCCGGGCGCTCACCGAGATCCCCGGGCCAAGCGCCGACGAAACCGTTCACTACCGCGTCGGAATCCGCCGATTTGACGCCAACTTTCACGCACCGGTCGCCGACGGGGGCCGCGGTTTCGTTGTACTTGTCGGCAAGGGCGCGCAGCGGGTCGGCGATGCTGGGATCGGCGACCACGGCGACGGCGACTTCGCCCTCGACGCATCGTGCGGCCCCTGCATGTGACCGGTTCGACAGTGCGTCACCGAAGAAGCGCCACCCGATGACCGCACCGACGACGAGCACCACGGCGACGAGAGCCGCAATGACGCCGACACTGACGCCGCGCCTCTTGGGATCGACCGCACGGTGGCTGCCCGTCCACTCGCCGCCCTCCCAGTCACCGCCGTGCGCACGCCCGGACGCGGGCGGCCTCGGTGGTGGGGGATTGGCGGCGAAGGATTTCGTCGGGGCCTCGCGCTCGGCGTAGCGATAGTCCGGCTCGTCGGTCTCCCAGAAGTTCGGCGCATACCCCGGTTCGCGGGGCGCCGGCTCTTCATAGCCGTCTTCGTCGTAGTCGTCTTCGTAGTCGGCGTCGTCGTAGGCGGCCTGCTCGTAGCCCGTTTGGTCGTCGTGCTCATCGCCTGCGAAATCGCGATTCGCATAACCCGGTTGGCCGTAGCCCGGTTCGGCATACCCGGGACCGGCCTCATAGCCCTGCTCGTGGGTCGGCTGGTCGTAGGAGAAGCCCTCCGCACCGTCATCGTGCGGAGCCCGAGGATCGTCGGGGCGAGCGAAGCGACGGGAAGAGTCCTCGGGTGCTTCGTCGGGGTCGGGAACGCTGTGCCTACCCATTCCTAACCCCTGTACTCCTTTGCTCGTCGTGCTGGCTTGCGCCGCTTTGGCTGATCATTCGAAGGACGGGCCTTCGGTTCGGCCAAAGTCTAGTCACTGACCGGAGTTACGGGCTTTGAACTCGCGGCGGCGCCGGTGCAGGATTGGTTCGGTGTAGCCGTTGGGCTGTTCGGCGCCCGACAGGATCAGCTCCTGAGCGGCTTCGAACGCGATGCTGGCCTCGGGGTCGGGAGCCATCGGCAGGTAGCTCGGGTCACCGGCGTTCTGCTCGTCGACGACGGCGGCCATCCTGCGCAGGCTGGCCTTGACGTCCTCGGTGGTGATGACGCCGTGGCGCAACCAGTTGGCCAACAGCTGGCTCGAGATCCGCAGCGTGGCGCGGTCCTCCATCAGGGCGACGTTGTGGATGTCGGGTACCTTGGAACAGCCGACACCCGCGTCGATCCAGCGCACGACGTAGCCGAGGATCGACTGGCAGTTGTTGTCGACCTCTTCGCGGATCTCCTCCGGCGCCCATGCCAGCTCGCTGGCCAACGGGATGGTCAGCAGCTCGTCGATGGTCGCCCGCTTCTTTCCGGCGAGCTCCTTCTGCACCTCGAAGACGTCCACCTGGTGGTAGTGCATCGCGTGCAGCGTCGCCGCGGTGGGCGATGGCACCCACGCGGTGGTGGCGCCGGCCTTGGGCTGGCCGATCTTCTGCTCGACCATGTCGGCCATCAGGTCGGTCATGGCCCACATGCCCTTGCCGATCTGGGCGCGTCCGGAAAGGCCTGCGGCAAGTCCGGTGTCGACGTTGGCGTCCTCGTAGGCCTTGATCCAGGGCTGGCTCTTCATCGCGCCCTTGCGGATCATCGGCCCGGCCTCCATGGAGGTGTGGATCTCGTCGCCGGTGCGGTCGAGGAAGCCGGTGTTGATGAACACCACCCGGTCGGCAGCCGCCTTGATGGAGGCCTTGAGGTTGAGCGTGGTGCGCCGTTCCTCGTCCATGATGCCGACCTTGAGCGTGGCCTGAGGCAGGCCGAGCACGTCCTCGACGCGGCTGAACAGCTCGCAGGTGAACGCGACCTCGTCGGGCCCGTGCATCTTCGGCTTCACGATGTAGACCGAGCCGGTGCGGCTGTTGATGAGAGGACCGTTGGCCCCATCGTTGTCATCCGAGCCCTTCAGCCCGTGCATCGCGATGAGCCCGGTGAACAACGCGTCCTGGATGCCCTCGGGCACCTCCGCGCCTTCGGCGTCCACGATCGCGTCGTTCGTCATCAGATGGCCGACGTTGCGCACGAACAGCAGGCTGCGGCCTGGCAGGGTCAGCTCGGACTCGCCGTCGGCCGCGGTGTAGGTACGGTCCTGGTTGAGCACGCGGGTGAACGTCTTGTCGCCCTTGCTGACCTCTTCGGTCAGGTCACCGCGGTTGAGGCCGAGCCAGTTGCGGTAGCCGAGGACCTTGTCGTCGGCATCGACAGCGGCGATCGAGTCCTCGAAGTCCATGATCGTGGTGATCGCGGACTCGAGCACGACGTCCTTGATGCCTGCGGCGTCGGTAGAACCGACGGGGGAGTCGGGGTCGATGAGGATCTCGATGTGCAGGCCGTGGTTCTTCAGCAGCACCGACCACGTGGGGGAGCCCAGCTCGCCGGTGTAGCCGATGAACTTCTCGGGTTGCGACAGTCCGGTCGACAGGTCGTCACCGAGCTCGATGAGGAGCTGACCGTCGTCAATCTTCAGCCCCTTCGCTTCGGCCCACGTGCCCGACGCCAGCGGCACGGCGTCGTCGAGGAAGTTGCGGGCGTAGGCGATCACCTTGTCGCCGCGCACCCGGTTGTAGCTGCTGCCCTTCTCCGCGCCGTCGGCCTCGGAGATCACGTCGGTGCCGTACAGCGCGTCGTACAGCGATCCCCACCGCGCGTTGGATGCGTTGAGCGCGAATCGCGCGTTCAGGATGGGCACCACCAGCTGGGGTCCTGCGGTGCTGGTGATCTCGTCGTCGACGTTTGAGGTGGTGATGGTGAAGTCGGCGGGCTCGGGCTGCAGGTAGCCGATTTCGGTGAGGAACGCCTGGTACTCGGCGGGCTCGAAGGCTCCGATGACGCGCTGACGATGCCACTTGTCGATCTGCGCCTGTAGGTCGTCGCGGCGGGCAAGAAGATCCTGGTTCTTGGGCGCAAGGTCGGTGACCACCTTGTCGACGCCCGCCCAGAAGCTCTCCGGATCCACTCCGGTGCCAGGCAAGGCCTCGTTGGTCACGAAGTCGTGCAGCACCTTGGCGACCCGCAGATTGCCGACGGTCACGCGATCAGTCGCGGGCGGGCGTAGCGGGGTGGGCTCAGACATTGATGTTTCCTCCCTAAAGCGTCGATCCAGCTTACCCGTGGGGTAACCCCAGCTAATCGTCCCGCACCGTGGTGAGCAGCAGGTCACACCGGTCGGCCAACGCCGCCCGCAGGGGTGCCGCACGCTCGGCGACGTTCTGCTGGGCGCGGACGTACTCGGCGCGCCCTGCCGAGGTTTCGATGGCAATCGGCTCGAAACCATATCCGGTGAGGTCGTACGGGCTCGCACGCATGTCCAGCTCGCGTGCGTCGGCGGCGAGGTCGAGACAGTCCACGAGCAAGCTCGACTCCACCAGCGGTCCCAGTTTTCCACAAAACTTGTAGAGATCCATGTTCGCGTGCACGCACCCGGGTTGTTCGGTGGCGACCTGAGACTCCCTGCTCAGCGGTTCGGCGTTGCGCGGCACTGCGGGTTCGGTGAAGAACCGGTAGGCGTCGAAATGGCTGCAGCGCAACGGCATCGACTCGACCACTGCGTCGGTTGCGGCAGCGCCGAGGCGCAGCGGGACCTGGTGTCTGACGTTGCTGGAGCGGTAGACCATCGCCCATTCGTGCAGGCCGAAGCAGTTCAGCCGGGCGGGCCGGCGGATGGTGGCGTGCACGAGATCGGCGATGAACTGGACCGTCTTGATGCGGGCCAGCAAATGCTCGTGCGTGACGGTCACGGCCGAGCCGACCGTGCCGTAGCCACTGCGCTCGCGGAACCGGTCCGCCGCCGCGCCACCCAGCGCCACGCCGTATCCGGGGTGCCAACGACGCAGCTGGCGCGGCTTCAGGCTGTAGTAACTGAACAGGAAATCCCAGACCGGGTGAGCTTCGCCACGCCGGGCGCGGAGCAGGTGCGGTTCGACGAAGCGGTCCACCCGCTCGGCGTGCAACCGTTCGCGCTCGGTCCACTCGGCTTCGTCGAGCACGGACGTGAGGTCGACTGAGTCGAGTACCCGCTCAGACACGGTGGGTTCCGTCGCGAACGGTACCCACCAGATCCTCGACCAGGTCTTCCAGCGTCACCATTGCGGTCACCTGGTCGTCGGCGCTGGTGACGAGCGCGAGATGGCTGTTGTCGCGCCGCAGCCGCGACAGGGCGTCGGGCAGCGGCAACGTCGCGAGCACCCGTGGCAGAGCCCGCACCATGGACGGGTCGACGACGGCGTCGGGATCGTCGACGAGCGACAGCACGTCCTTGATGTGCACGTAGCCGGTGAATCGGCCGGCCTGATCGACTACGGGAAACCTGGAGTAGCCGGTCTCGGCGAGGGCCTGTTTGATGGCCGCGACGGTCGGCCCCAAGCCGTCCGCGGCGGCGGGTACCGCGTGAATGTCGTTGACCGGCACGGCAACGTCGGCCACGCTGCGCGTGCGGATCTGCAACGCCCTCGACAGCCGACTGTGCTCCTCGGGGTCGAGCAGCCCCTCGGACACGGACTCGGCGATCATTTCGGACAGCTCGATCATCGACACCGTGTTCTCGAGCTCGTTCTTCGCCTCGACGCCGACCATGCGCAGCGTCAGCTTCGCGCACCAGTCGTAGAACGCGATGAACGGGCGCGCAACCCGAATCCACAGCAGGTAGGGCGGGACCAGCAGCATTGCGGCCGATTCGGGCCCGGCGATCGCGATGTTCTTCGGCACCATCTCACCGAGAAGCACGTGCAGCACCACGACGACCGTGATCGCGACGAGGAACGACACCGTGTGCAGCACGGCATCGGGCACGCCAAGCAGATCGAACGGCGTCTCGAGCAGGTGGGCGACGGCAGGCTCACCGACGCGGCCGAGCAGGATCGAGCACACCGTGATGCCGAGCTGCGCGCCCGCCAGCATCAGCGACAAGTTCTGCCCGGCTCGCATGACGGTGACGGCACTGCGCTTGCCCTGTTCGGCGAGCGCTTCGAGCCGGTCGCGACGCGCCGAAATCAGCGCGAACTCCGCCGCGACGAAGAAGGCGTTGGCGCCGAGCAGCAACACCGTCAGCAGCACGCCGAGAAGGTCATTCATCGGCGGACTTCTCCTCGGGGGCGAGCCTGACCAGCTTGATCAGGTCGATGCGGCGGCCGTCCATCCGCTCGACGGTCGCCTGCCAGTGCACCGGACGGTCGACTGCGGCGTCGGGGTCGAACTCGGCGAGCTCCACCGACTCGCCCTCGACCGGAATGTGGCCGAGTTCCTGGAGCACCAGGCCGCCGATGGTTTCGTACTCGCCCTCGGGTGCCCGGAACGGCGTTTCGGTGTCGACCTCGTCGATGCGCAGCAGCCCAGAGACCTGCCAGCCGTTGCGCGTCTCGACGACGTCGGGGGTCGCGTCGTCGTGCTCGTCTCGAACGTCACCGACGATCTCTTCGATGAGGTCCTCGACCGTGACCATGCCCGCGGTACCGCCGTACTCGTCGACCACCAGAGCGGTCTGCAGGCCGTTGGCCCGGATCTGGGTCATCACGGCATCACCGTCGAGGGTCGATGGCACCGTCGGAACGGGCAGCGCCAAGGTCGCCAGCTTGGTGGTTGACCGATCCTCCGGCGGTACCTCGAAGACCTGTTTGACGTGCACGATGCCGACGGTCTCGTCGAGGTCGCCCTCGACGATCGGGAAGCGGGAGAAGCCGGTCTCCATCGCCTTCGCCACCAGGTCGGCGACGGTGTCATCGGATTGCAGGGCCTCGATGGTCGAGCGGGGTGTCATCAGTTCTTCCGCAGTGCGGGTGCCGAACCGAAGCGACCGGTCCACCAGCGTGGCCGTCGAGAGGTCGAGCGAGCCCTGGCGCGCGGAGTTGCGCACCAGCGACACCAGCTCCTGCGGTGATCGCGCCGACCGCAACTCCTCGGCAGGCTCGATGCCAACGCGGCGCAGGATCCAGTTCGCGGTGCCGTTGGTCGACTTGATCAATGGGGTGGTGGCCATGGAGAACAGCAGCTGAGGGCCTGCCACCACGCGTGCGGTGGCCAGCGGCTTGGCGATGGCGAGGTACTGGGCGACCAACTCGCCGAACACCATCGACACCGAGGTGGCGATGAGCAGCGCCAGCGCGAGGGCAATGCCTTTCGCGACGTTCGGCGGCAGCGCGAGTGCGCTGAAGCCGGGTTCGAAGAGGTGCGCGAGCAACGGCTCGGCGAGGTAACCGGTGATCAGCGTGGTGATCGAGATGCCGACCTGCGCGCCGGACAGCTGAAACGACAGTGTTCGGTGCGCGCGCTGCACCAGCTTGTCGCGACGCTTGCCGGTGCGCGCATTGGCGTCGACGGTGCTGCGTTCCAGCGCCGTCAGCGAGAATTCGGCTGCCACGAACAGCGCGGTTCCTGCAGTGAGCACGATGAAACCGAGAAGGGCGAGCATGGTGAGGCCGAAGCTCATCGGAGAATTCCCCGTCGCTTCGCTCGCCCCGGATGCCACGCGGGGGTTTCGCCGGGTCTGATGCCCGGCTGACTACTGGAGGGTTCGGCGTCCTGAGGTTCGCGGGCGGTCGGCTCGGACCCGACGGCCCGGTCAGACGCGGGGGCCTCCACGGGTGCCTGCGGCACGTGATCCCTTTCCTTCAGCCGGGGTGGTAAGGAAACCATGTTAGCGGGTGGCAACGGGTGTGCTGGGTCACCAACCGGTCGGAAGCGGGTGTCCCTCGGCGAATCCGGCTGCGGACTGCACGCCGAGCACGACCTTCTCGTGCAGTTCGGGCAGGGTTGCCGCGCCGACGTACGTGCAGGTGCTGCGGACGCCGGAGGTGATGTGGTCCAGCAGGTCCTCGACGCCCCCTCGGGCCGGGTCGAGACCCATCCGCGAGGTCGAGATGCCCTCCTCGAACAGCCCCTTGCGAGCCCGGTCGAACATGCTGTCGCCCGCGGTCCGTGCGGCGACGGCGCGTTTGGACGCCATGCCGTAGCTCTCCTTGTACAGCCGCTCATCGCGGTCGGCCATCAGGTCACCTGGCGACTCGTAGGTGCCTGCAAACCACGAGCCGATCATCACGTTCGACGCACCAGCGGCCAGCGCGAGCGCCACGTCGCGCGGATGCCTGACCCCGCCGTCGGCCCAGACGTGGCCTCCGAGTTGCCTTGCTGCAGAAGCACACTCGACGACCGCCGAGAACTGCGGCCTTCCGACGCCGGTCATCATCCTCGTGGTGCACATCGCACCGGGGCCGACACCCACCTTGACGATCGAGGCGCCCGCAGTGATCAGGTCGCGGGTGCCTTCGGCAGACACCACGTTGCCCGCGGCCAGCGGCACACCAAGATTCAGCGACGCGACCGCCTTGATGGCGTCGAGCATCTTGAGCTGGTGACCGTGGGCGGTGTCGATGACCAGCAGGTCGGCTCCGACCTCGACCAGTGCACGCGCCTTGGCGGCGACGTCGCCATTGATGCCGACGGCCGCGGCGATGCGCAGCCTGCCCGAGGCGTCGACGGCAGGTGCGTAGATCCCCGCCCTGACTGCTCCGGTTCGGGTGAGGACACCAGCAAGGCTGCCGTCGGGCCCCGTCATCACCGCAACGTCGACGGGCGCGTGTTCGAGCAGGTCGAACACTTCGCGGGGGTCGGTACCGGCGGGGGCGGTGACGAAGTCGAAGAGCGCAACGTCGCGCACCCTGGCGAACCGGTCGACGCCCGCGCAGGCGGCCTCGGTGACCAGGCCGACCGGGCGGTCGCCGTCGACCACCACCGCCGCGCCGTGCGCCCGTTTGTGGATCAGCGCCGTGGCGTCGGACACCGAGTCGTCGGGCGACAGCACGACCGGGGTGTCGACGACGAGGTCGCGGCTCTTGACGAAGTCGACGGTCTGCTTGACGGCGGCGATCGGAAGGTCTTGCGGCAGAACGACGATGCCACCTCGTCGCGCCACCGTCTCGGCCATCCGCCGACCAGCCACCGCCGTCATGTTGGCGACCACCACGGGAATGGTGGTGCCCGACCCGTCCACGGTCGACAGATCGACGTCGAACCGCGACGTCACGTCCGATCGACCGGGGACGATGAAGACGTCGTTGTAGGTGAGGTCGTAGGGCGGTCGCTGCCCTTCAAGAAATCTCATCGACCTCGAGTCTAGTTCGCCGCGTCAGGCCTCGATCTCGGTGCGGTCGCCGCTCCACAGGGTGTGGAAGCGCGCGGCAGGGTCGGCGTCGGTGCGGCCGTAGGTGTGGGCGCCGAAGAAGTCCCTCAACCCCTGCGTGAGGGCGGCGGG
>NZ_NPKO01000021.1 GCF_008329605.1 Mycolicibacterium sp. P9-64 | reverse complement strand
TCGGCGCACACCGCACCCCAGTTGTCCAGGTACCACTGGTCGCGATCGGCTGATCCAGCTGCGGCGTGGCGGGTGTCGAGCAGGGTGACCATCCCGGCCAGCCGGCGTGCGCAGGCGGCGTTCTCGATCCGCGCCCACGCCAGGGTCGCAGCCGCACCGGAGGTCCTAGTGGCCTCATCGAGAAGATCGAACATGCATTCGAATCTACCGGCCCGCCCAGACCGTGACCAGCAGCGGAACCCAAGCTGTGGATGAAACACGCACTGTGGATAACTCGGGGTTCAAACACCGAAAGCGTCAGTGCCCCATGCTAATGGGCGCCTAACCGAAGCCCTACGGTCCTGCCAGCAGCCGCGCGACGTGGTTGCGCGCGATGGACTCGGCGTAGGCACCGCCGACCCGGTCGGGCTCGACGGCCACCGAACATGCCAGACCGTCGAGCAGCGCGAGGAGCTCCACCGCCGCGGCGCGGTCGTCGAGATCCGGTGCGGCGGCGGCGATGGTGCGCCGCAACAGGTCCTCGAGGGCCAGCCAGTCGGCGCGGTGCCGTGCCGCTGTGGGCTCGTCGACGGCGGCGCGTGCAAGCCGCAGCAGCCACGTGACGCTGACGTCGCGGTCGTCGGCACTGATCAGCGCCGCCGCCAGCTCGGCCAGCTGCTCGGCGGCAGGCATGTCGGGGCTGATGCGCTCAGCGAGCCGGGCCCGGAACCGGTCGGCCGCGAGGTCCATTGCGGCGCCGAGCATGGCGTCCTTGGTCGGAAAGTGGTGCTGCACCGCGCCGATCGACACTCCGGCCGACGCAGCGACTCTGCGCACCGAGACGCCCTCGAAGCCATCGGCGACCAGAGCGCGCAGCACCGCGTCGGCCATGCGCTCGTACGACTCACCCATCGCCCCACGATAGCCCCGCCAATACGATCGTATGGTACGGTCGGCGAGCATGGGCTCCTCACGACTCGCGTCGCTCGACGTGCTGCGGGGCATCGCGATCCTCGGGACGTTGGGCACCAACATCTGGATTTACACGCATCCCGAGGGGCTCATCGGGTACATCAACGGCACACCCGACTCGGAGTGGCGAGGGGTCGAGATCGGGTTGCAGTTGGTAACTCAGGGTAAGTTCCTGGGGCTGCTCACCGTCATGTTCGGCATAGGCCTTGCGCTGCAACAGAGCTCGGCAGTGCGGGCTGGGCAGCGCTGGCCGGGAGACTACCCGTGGCGGGCGGCACTGCTGCTCCTCGATGGCATCGTGCACTTCGTCCTGATGACCGAGTTCGACGTATTGGTGGGCTATGCGATCACGGGCTGGATCGTGTCCTACCTGTTGGCCACCTCACCGCGGACCCAGCGGCGCGTGATCGCGGCCGCCGCCGCGGTGCACGTGACCCTGCTGGCCCTGGTGACCGTCGCACTGTTCACGCTCCCCCGCGGCGCCGCTCCCGCCGCGCTGGACCCCAACCCGTACGCCGACGGCTCCTGGTGGGACCTGGCGCTCTTCCGTCTCGACCACGTGTTGCCGTTCCGGCTCGAGACCCTGTTCATCTTCCCGATGTCGATCGCCCTGTTCCTGGTGGGAGCCAGGCTCTTTCACGCCGGCGTGCTCGAAGAGCGAGGCACGCACCTGCGCCGCCGATTGATGGTTGCCGGTTTCGGCGTCGCCCTGCCCATCGACGTCGCCCTCGAGGTGAGCGGAGCAGGCGGCAGCGGTCTACTGCTCGCCAGGTACGGCGCAGCGCCGATCGTCGCGCTCGCCATCCTGGCCGCCGTCGCCGAGTTCTACGCCCGCCGCCCCGGCCGCCAGCTCGGCATCCCAGGCCGCCGGCTGACCGAAGTCGGCCGGATGGCGTTGTCGTGCTACGTGTTTCAGAACCTCGTCGCGTCGACACTGTGCTACGGCTGGGGCTTCGGCCTTGCCGCCATGACACCCGCCGAACAGCGGGTACCCGTCACCGTTGCGATCTACCTCGTCGTGGCAGCCATCACCATGACGTTCGCCAACATATGGCTACGGCGCTTCGACCGCGGCCCCGTCGAATGGCTGTGGAACAGCACCTATCACGCCATCACGCGTCCGCGGACGAACCGCGCCTCCGTCGCCGCCTAGAGGTACTGTCCCAGGTTCGACTCGGTGTCGATGGCACGGCTGGCCGACGAACTCTTACCCGTGACGAGCGTGCGGATGTAGACGATCCGCTCGCCCTTCTTGCCCGAGATGCGAGCCCAGTCATCGGGATTCGTAGTGTTCGGCAGGTCCTCGTTCTCGGCGAACTCGTCGACGATCGAGTCGAGGAGATGCTGGATGCGCAGACCGCGCTGACCGCTCTCCAAGACCGCCTTGATGGCGTTCTTCTTCGCGCGGTCGACGACGTTCTGAATCATCGCACCGGAGTTGAAGTCCTTGAAGTACATGACTTCCTTGTCACCGTTGGCGTAGGTGACCTCCAGGAACCGGTTGTCGTCGATCTCGGCGTACATCCGGTCGACGACCTTCTCGATCATCGTCTTGATGGTCAACGCTCGGTCACCACCGAACTCGCCCAAGTCATCTGCGTGCAACGGCAGGTCCTCGACGAGGTACTTCGAGAAGATGTCCTGCGCCGACTCCGCATCCGGCCGCTCGATCTTGATCTTGACGTCCAAGCGGCCGGGCCGCAGGATCGCCGGATCGATCATGTCCTCGCGGTTGGAGGCACCGATCACGATGACGTTCTCCAGCCCCTCGACACCGTCGATCTCCGACAGTAGCTGCGGGACGACCGTCGTCTCCACGTCCGACGAGACACCCGTGCCGCGGGTGCGGAAGATCGAGTCCATCTCGTCGAAGAAGACGATCACGGGAGTGCCCTCGGAGGCCTTCTCCCGCGCCCGCTGGAAGATCAGCCGGATGTGACGCTCGGTCTCACCGACGAACTTGTTCAGCAGCTCCGGGCCCTTGATGTTCAGGAAGTAGGACTTCGCCTCCCGCGCATCGTCGCCGCGAATCTCGGCCATCTTCTTGGCCAAGGAGTTCGCCACGGCCTTGGCGATCAACGTCTTGCCGCAGCCGGGAGGACCGTAGAGCAACACACCCTTCGGTGGCCGAAGCGAGTACTCGCGGTACAGGTCCTTGTGCAGGAATGGCAGCTCGACGGCGTCGCGGATCTGTTCGATCTGACGGGTGAGACCGCCGATGTCGTGGTAGCTGACGTCGGGGACCTCTTCGAGCACCAGGTCCTCGACCTCGGCCTTGGGGATGCGCTCGAACGCGTACCCGGCTTTGGTGTCGACCAGCAGCGAGTCACCCGGGCGCAGCTTGCGTGGGCGCAGATCGTCGTCGACGCCTTCCTCGACCTGGGACGGTGTGTCCTCGACCACGACCAGGGGCTCGGCGAGCCAGACGATGCGCTCCTCGTCGGCGTGCCCGACGACCAGCGCGCGGTGTCCGTCGGCGAGGATCTCGCGCAACGTGCTGATCTCGCCGACCGCCTCGAACGCACCGGCCTCGACCACGGTCAGCGCCTCGTTGAGCCGGACGGTCTGTCCTTGCTTGAGCTCGCCGACCTCGATGTTCGGTGAGCACGTCAAGCGCATCTTGCGGCCAGACGTGAACACGTCGACCGTGTCGTCCTCGTGGGTGGCGAGGAGCACGCCGTAGCCGCTCGGCGGCTGACCGAGCCGGTCGACCTCCTCGCGGAGCGCCAGCAGCTGCTGCCGGGCTTCCTTCAGCGTGTCCATCAGCTTCGCGTTGCGCGACGCAAGCGAGTCGATCCTGGCCTCGAGCTGATGCACGTCGCGGGCGCTGCGCAGCCCGCTATCGGCACCTACCGCCTGCTCCAGCTGCTCCCGCAACGCCGCAGCCTCACGGCGAAGCTCCTCGAGTTCGGCAGCGTCCTCGCTCGACATTGGGGTGTCGCGATCTTCTCGGTAGGCTCCCGAATGTTCGGACTCACTCATGTTGTGCCCCTTCCCGCACCGAAAGTTGGTGCAGTAACAACTTCAACGCTACCGGCGATTCAGTCATTGTGTGCGGTGTAGGAATTCGACACACCAGCAACACTGTTAACCTCGTGTTTAGTAGGCCCCGTTGAAAGGACAGCCGTGATCCTCAAAACCCTCGTTACCGGCATGGCAGCAGCCGCTGTGGTAGCCGCAGCCGCGGGTGGTGTGACTTCCATTGCAGCGAGCGCCTCGCCCGTTTCTCCGGCGATCCAGCCGGTCGTGTGGGACATTCCGTTCCCGCAGGCCCCGGCACCTGACCTGCAGACGCCGCTGCTGACGACGCTGCAGGCCCTGGGTACCACCGGCCCCTCGTCAGCCAAGTCGGCATACATCGAAGGCGGCATCGGCCGAATCGAAGGAAGGGTCGCCGACGGCAAGATCCGGGAAGCAGCTGCCGAGGGCAAGTTCCCGCTGACCTTCGCCATCGCCAACATCGATCTAGAGGGCCCCGTCGCGACGGCCGATGTCACCGCGACCGCCGCCAACGGCGGAACCGCCAGCCAGAACATCCAGTTCGTTCAGGGCCCGAGCCCGACGGGCTGGCAGATGTCGAAGCAGTCGCTGATGGCGCTGATGTCGTCCGTCGGCTAACCGTTTCTTGCATCGCACCCCAGCCGTAACCCTGAGCGCCGTCACGATCGTGGCGGCGCTTGGGGTTGCTGGGTGTGCACACACGGCGCCGCCCGCGGCGTCACCGAATCGTCAGACGAGCGCCGTCGCGGCAGCGCCGTCGGGCACGCCCCTGCCGTCGCCGGATGCGCTGACCGGCGTGATCTCCCGCCTCGCCGATACTTCGATTCCCGCTGAGCAGAAGGTCGGCCTCGTGCAGTATGCGACGGTCGACGACCAGGCAGTGCTGACCAACTTCGGCGAAGCTCTCAAGGCCAACGGTTTCGTCCCGCTCACCGTCGTCGCCACCGACCTCGCCTGGTCCAGCCAGCCAGGCAACGTGCTGGCGAACGTCACGCTCAGCACCGCGGATCCGGCCGTGAAGCCGTTCACCTATCCGATGGAGTTCGCCCCGATCCACGACGCCTGGCAGCTGACCCAGCGCACCGCCGATCAACTGCTGCCGCTGGCAGGCACCCCCACGACCACACCGTCGAGCTGACTCGGTGTGTGGATCGGCTGGCTGGAGTTCGACGTGCTTCTCGGTGACGTGCACTCACTCAAACAAAAGCGTTCCGTGATCCGGCCCGTGCTCGCCGAACTTCGGCGCAAGTTAGACGTGTCCGCCGCCGAGACGGGCGATCAGGACTTGCACCGCAGGGCCGGCCTCGGGGTTGGCATCGTGGCCGCCGACCGGAGTCACGTGGTCGACGTTCTCGATGCGGCCGAACGACTTGTCGCCGCGCGACCAGAGCTGGAGCTGCTCTCGGTGCGGCGCGCTCTGCGCCGCAGTACCGACGACTAAGTTCCTGGGATCTGGCGCTTGCGCCGCAACGGTGTCGGCGTCACCGTGCCTGGTGCCAGCTTGCGTGCACTGATCAGGAACGCGGTGTGGCCTCGCATGGAGTGCTGCGGCCGAACCGCAAGGCCGACGACGTCCCAGCCTCGCTGCAGCGACTCCCACGACCGCGGCTCGGTCCAGCACTGCTGCTCGCGCAGCGCCTCGACGGTCCGCGACAGCTGCGTGACCGTTGCCACGTAGACGATCAGCACGCCCCCGGGCATCAGCGCGCCGCCGACGGCTTCCAGCACCTCCCACGGCGCGAGCATGTCCAGGACCGCCCGATCGACCTGCGGCCCGTCGTAGTCGGCGACGTTGGCGACGCGTAGGTGCCAGTGGGGGGGATGCTCGCCGAAGAACGTGGTGACGTTGCGCTCGGCGTGCGGGGCGTGGTCGTCGCGCACCTCGTAGGACGTCACGGTGCCCTCTGGGCCGACTGCGCGCAGCAGCGAGCACGTCAGCGCCCCGGAGCCCGCGCCCGCTTCGAGCACGTGCGCGCCGGGGAAGATGTCGCCCTCGTGCACGATCTGTGCGGCGTCCTTGGGGTAGATCACCTGGGCGCCGCGAGGCATCGACAACACGTAGTCGATCAGCAGTGGGCGCAGCACCAGGAACTGGTCGCCATTCGTCGACTTCACGACGCTGCCCTCTGGCAGCCCGATGACGGTGTCGGCGGCTATCGCGCCGCGGTGGGTGTGGAACTCCGCGCCGGGTTCGAGCACCATCGTGTAGTGCCGACCCTTGGGATCGGTCAACTGAACGCGGTCACCCACGACGAACGGACCGGTAACTGGCACGCCGATAGCCTGCCAGCCGACGCGCCCGCTGTAATGCGCGGGTTGCGCATCAATGTCAGCGCCTCCTCCTAGGCTGGCCTGCATGAGCGACGAAGTGGCTGCGCCAAGCAGGCGTCCCGCCTTGTCGCCGTCACGGGCAAGCGACTTCAAGCAGTGCCCGCTGCTCTACCGGTTCCGGGCTATCGACCGGCTTCCCGAGCCGTCGTCGACGGCGCAGGTCCGCGGCACGCTGGTGCATGCGGCGCTGGAGCAGCTGTACACATTGCCCGCCGCCGACCGCGGGCCTGAGACCGCGGTGACGCTCGTCGAGCCTGCGTGGGAGCGGGTGGCCATCGAGAGGCCCGAATTCGCGGCCGACTTTGCACTGGAGCTGCGGGCCGAACTCTTCGACGACGCGCGCAAGCTGCTCACCGGCTACTACCGGCTCGAGGATCCGAGGCGGTTCGACCCGCAGAGTTGCGAGCAGCGGGTCGAGGTCGAGCTGTCCGACGGAACGCTGCTCCGCGGTTTCGTCGATCGGATCGACGTGGCGCCCACTGGGGAGATGCGCGTCGTCGACTACAAGACCGGCAGGGCACCGTCGGCAGCGCGCGAGCTAGCCGAGGCCAAGGCGATGTTCCAGATGAAGTTCTATGCGGTGGCGCTGCTGCGTTCCCGTGAGGTGTTGCCCGCCCGGCTGCGGCTGCTGTATCTGGCCGACGGTCAGGTGCTGGACTACACGCCCGACCTCGACGAGCTGTTGCGGTTCGAGAAGACGTTGATGGCGATGTGGCAGGCCATTCAGGCGGCGGGGGTGACGGGTGACTTCCGGCCGAAGCCGTCACGGTCGTGCGACTGGTGTGCGCACCACGAGCACTGCCCCGTCTTCGGTGGCACACCTCCCCCGTACCCGGGGTGGCCGCAGCCCGTGGAGCCCGCGGCGTGATCGACTCGTACTACCGTCGGCTACCCGCCGACGAACGATTTCAGCTGTTCGAATCCACCGAGGGCACGGGCAGCAACTGGGACACCAGAATCCAACACGGATCGCCGCCGTTGGCCTTGCTGACCAAGGCCATCGAGGAACTGGCGGGAATCGATTCTGGCCTGCGGGTCGGCCGTTTGATGTTCGACATCCTCGGCGCCATTCCCGTTGCGCCGGTGAAGGTTCGGGCGTGGGTGGAGCGGCCCGGTGCCCGAATCTCATTGATGGCGACTGAGATGCTCGCGACTCGGCCGGACGGTTCCGATCGCGCCGTGGCCCGGCTGAGCGCCTGGCTGTTGGCCACCAGCGACACCACCGACGCCGTCACCGACCGCCATCCCCCGCTGGTCGAGGGCGAGCCCGAGCACAACGCTCATGACTGGCTCGGCGCGCCGGGCTACGTGCAGACGGTGAGCTGGCGCACCCAGGTGACCACTCCCGGCGAGTCCAAGGTGGCGTGGCTGAGTCCGCTCGTCTCCCTCGTCGACGACGAGCCGCTCACCGATCTGCAGCGGCTGACGATGGTGGTCGACACAGCCAACGGCGTTGGCGCCGCACTGGATCCGGACGAGTTCGTGTTCATGAACACCGACACCGCGGTGCACCTGCACCGCGCACCGTCGGGCAATGACTTCGGGCTGCGCGCCCGCGGATCCATCGGGCCGGACGGCATCGGCGTCACCACCGCCGAGATCTTCGACCGGCACGGCTTCATCGGGACGTCGGCGCAGACCCTGCTGGTCCAGCGCCGGTGAGCTCGAGCAACCGCTCGAGCGTCGCCAGCTGGCTCGGATAGTCGCCCTCGAGCTTGGCGAGCAGCGTCGTGGTGCCGGCGTCGCGGTACTTGCTCACCCGCTCGGCGATGCCGTCAGGTGTACCAACGAGATTCGTCAAACGGCCGAGGTCGATAGGTACCGCCTGGCGGGCTTCGTCGCGCTTCCCCTCTCGCCACAGCGCGGCGACCTTCTCGACGTCGTCGCCGTAGCCAAGCCTGGTGAAGGCGTCGTTGTAGAAGTTGCGCCCGCCCGACCCCATCGCACCGATGGTGAACGCGTACCCGTCGGCATGCCTGCGCGCGGCGACCTCGGCGGAAGCCTCGTCGTCGTGGATCTCGACGGCGACCGGCGCGACGAGGTCGAGATCGGCCAAGCTGCGGCCGGCCCGCGCGGCGCCTTCGCGCAGGGGTCCGAAGAACACCTCGGCGGCCTCGGGGATGAACGCGTTGCCCAGCCAGCCGTCGGCGGCCTCACCGGTGAGTCGCAGGTTTCGCGGTCCCATCGCCGCCACGTAGACCGGCACGTGCCGAGGGTTCACCAGCGGACGCAGGGCGGCGCCGCTGCTGTCCGGCAGCGGCAGCGGATAGATCTCGCCGGCGTGCTCGAGCCGATCCCCCCTGCTGATGATCCTGACGATCTCGATGGTCTCCTTCGTGGTCTCCACCGGCTTGCGGAACCGGACGCCGTGCCAGCCCTCCATCACCCGCGGGCCCGACGTGCCGACGCCGAGCAGGAACCGGCCGCCCGACATCTCCTGCAGGCTCAGCGCGGACGTCGCCAGCATCGCCGGGCTGCGCGAACCGAGCTGCACCACAAAGGTTCCCAGCTTGATCGTCGACGTCTTGGCCGCGACGTACGCCAAACCGGTCAGCGCGTCATAACCCCACACCTCTGGCACCCACAGCGAGTCGACACCGATGCGTTCGGCGGCCTCTGCGAACTGAACTGCGCCCGGCAACCGGGGCTCGATCATGGCGCCGATCTTCACACCGACCCCCCTTTCTAGGCTTCAACTTCTAGGCTCCAACAATGCGCTACCGGGACCAGCCAACGATAGAAGTGACCCAGCGGGTCGGCTGCGATGTCCGCACGCTCTGGGAACACGTCACCGACATCACCCTGCCAGCGCGATGCTCGACCGAGCTGGAGTCCGTCGAATGGCTCGACGGCAGCGACGGTGTCGAGGTCGGTGCCCGCTTCCGCGGACGCAGCAAGCACGAGGCGTTCGGCGACTGGGAGACCGTGTGTGAAGTCGTCGAGGTCGAAGACCAGCGCCGCTGGGTGTGGAACGTCATCGGCCCCGACGGCGTCGGCGCGACCTGGGGGTTCGAGGTAGAACCGACCAGCGACGGCGCGCTGGTTCGACAGTGGGGCCGGATGGGCCCAGGACCGTCGGGGCTGACGCCTGCGATCGTGGCACAGCCGGACAAGGAGGCCAGGATCGTCGCGCGGCGCCTTGCCGAGTGGGGGCAGAACATGCAAGCCAACCTCGAGTGGATCAGGTCGCAGGTCGAAGGTTAGGGGCGAGCGAAGCGACGGGGAAACGCTGCATATATTTACTTGCGTCTATATAGATCGTCTGCAATATTGGTGATGTGGATGTCTTCGAGGCAGTCGCCGAACCAAGCAGACGCGCCCTGCTGGACGCCCTCGCCGAAGGCGAGCGCACGGCGGGCGAACTGGTCGCCACCCTGCCCGGCCTCACTCAGCCGACCGTATCCCGGCATCTGCGGGTGCTGCGCGAGGTCGGACTCGTCGAGGTCCGGCCGGACGCACAGCGCCGCATCTATGCGTTGCGGGCCGACGGCCTCGTCGCAATCGACGACTGGATCGAGCGCTATCGCCGCTACTGGGCCGATCATCTGGATGCCCTCGAGCGGCACCTGACACGCACGCACGAGGAGCCGAAGTGAGTGAACACAGTGGTCAACTGCTGGTCGACGGTGACCGCGCGGTGCTGAGTTTCGAACGCCGCCTACCGTTTTCGATCGACGCCGTCTGGACTGCGATCACCGATCCGGCCGAACGCGGGCAGTGGTTCGGCGAGACGACCATCGAGCCGCGCGAAGGCGGGCTCATCGACATGGTCGCAACCGGGCCTCCACTGCCACCCGAGCGCAAGCGCATGACGGGACGCATTCTGGTGTGGGATCCGCCAAATGTCCTTGAACACGAGTGGAAGCAACCGATCGTCGAAGACGGCGTCGTGCGCTATGAGCTGACCTCCGATGGGGACGGCACGATCCTTCGCTTCACCCACCGCGGCCTCGGCGCGCGCAATGCGAGCGGATTCCGCGGCGGCACACATGCCTACTTGGATCGCCTCGAGGCCTATCTCGCAGGTGACGCGCTGCCGGATTGGGTTCAACGTCGTCTAGAAATCACCGGTTCTCCGATCAAGGAAATATGATATGTCGCACAACGGTTCTCACTTGCCCGCAACGGCGATTGCGATCGCCTACCACTCCGGCTTCGGCCACACGTCGACCCTGGCCACGGCCGTGGCGGCAGGCGCTCGGGCAGGCGGCGCGGAGGTGTCGGTGATCGCCGTCGATGCGATGACCGACGCCGACTGGGACGTGCTCGACCGAGCCGACGGCATTGTCTTCGGCAGCGCCACCTACATGGGCAACGTATCTGCCGGGTTTCAGGCCTTCGCCGAGGAGACGGGGCGCCGCTGTCACAATGGCTCGTGGCGCGACAAGGTGGCCGCTGGCTTCACCAACTCCGGGGCCAAGAGCGGCGACAAGTTGTCGGCGCTGGTGTCACTGGCGGTGTTCGCCGCCCAGCATCACATGCACTGGGTCAATCTCGGCCTCGGCCCTGGCTGGAACAGCGCGTCGGGCAGCGAGCACGATCTGAACCGGCTCGGGTTCTGGCTGGGCGCCGGCGCGCAGACCGACGTGGATGCCAACGCCGACCAAGTGCACCCCTCCGACGTCGCAACCTGCGAGCACCTCGGCCACCGTGTCGCGGTGGTCAGTCGTCAGATGGTCGCGGGACGTGCTGCGGCACCGCCTATTCCAGCGGCTCCATCTCTTGCAGCATCGTCGGCACCAGCTCACTGACCGTCGGGTGGATGTGCATGGTCCGCGAGATCGCCGTGTAGGGCAGTTTCGCGGTCATCACGTCGAGGATGTCCTGAATGACCTCGTCACCGCCCACGCCGAGGATCGCCGCACCGAGGATCTGCTCGGTGTCCGCGTCGACCACCACCTTCATGAATCCCTTGGTCTCGCCCTTCTCCACCGCGCGACCGACGCGGGTCATGGGTCGCTTGCCCACCAACGCCTTTCGGCCGGACTTGCGCACCTCGTCGACCGTCATGCCCGCGCGACCCAGTGGCGGATCGGTGTACAGCGCATAGGTGGTGATCCGGTCGCTGACCCGGCGCGGGTCGTCGTCGAGCAGATTGGCGGCGACGATCTCGAAGTCGTTGTACGACGTGTGGGTGAACGCGCCCTGGCCGTTGCAGTCCCCCATCGCCCAGATGTGGTCCACGCTGGTCCGCAACTGGTCGTCGACGACGACGAAGCCACGCGCGTCGGTCGCCACTCCCGCGGCGTCCAGGCCGAGATCGTCGGTGTTGGGCCGCCGCCCCGTCGCGACGAGGAGATGCGTGCCGGAGACCGGCTCGGCATCGTCGCGAGGATACAGGTCGAAACCGTTGCCCTGCTTGACGATCCGCATCGACGTGGCATCAACGTGGATGTCGATGCCCTCAGCCTCGAGGATCTCCTTGATCGCGGCCGACACGTCCTCGTCCTCACGGGACGTCAGTCGTGGACCCTTCTCGACGACGCTGACCTTGGCGCCGAAGCGGCGGTACATCTGGGCGAACTCCAGCGCGATGTAGCTGCCGCCGACGATCACCAGATGCTCGGGCAGCACGTCGAGGTCGAGGATGCCGACGTTGGTCAGGTAGTCCACGTCGTCGAGGCCCGGGATGTCCGGCACGACGGCGCGACCGCCGACGTTGAGGTAGATCCGGTCGGCTCGCAGCACCTGGTCGTCGACCCGGATGGTGTGCGGATCCTCGAAGCGGGCGTGCCCGCGGATGAGGGTGGCGCCATCCATCCCCTCGAGCCATGACTCGACGCCATGCCGGTCGCCGAGCATGATGGCGTCCTTGCGCGCCTTGACCTTTGCCATGTCGACCGTGACGTGCCCGGTGCTTCCGCCGATGATGATGCCGAACTCGGCCCCGCGGCGGGCGACGTGCGCGGTGTGCGCGCTGGCGACCAACGTCTTGGTCGGTATGCAGCCATAGTTGACGCAGGTGCCGCCGACCAGCTTGCGCTCGATCACCGCCACCGTCTGGCCTGCTGCGGTCAGTCGTCCCGCCAATGGCGGACCCGCCTGGCCGGCGCCGATGATGATGGCGTCGAATTGCCTTGTCACGGTGGACAGATCAGATGATGCTGGCGAGGGCGACCACGGCGAACCCGCCGAGCACCGCGACGGCATCCTCGGTCAGCGCCACTGGCAGGTCGTGCCCACCGTTGCGTGCGACCAGATCGCCCCGCGCCTTGGCGCCTGCCAGGGTGCCGAGCACCGCGCCGACGATGCCTGCACCTGCCGAGCTGAAGGTATGGTGCCAGCCCGCGCCGATCACCGCGCCTGCGAAGGCGCCGGTGACGAGTCGTGCGATGAACTGTGGCGCCACCGTGCGACTCGGCGTGGACGGCAGCTGGTCGGTGACGAGCTCCACCGCAAGCAGGATGGTGAGCACCGTGACCGTGATCGGGTGACCGACCCACTCCGCCCACGTGCCGTCGACGGGAAGCCAGTTCAGCAACGCCCCCCATGCGACCACGGCGGGCGGGGTCAATGCGCGCAAGCCCGCCACGAACCCGATGAGTAGTGCAAGGACGATGACTAACACTTGCGTCATGGCAGGAAGTTAGCATCCAACCCGGTCAGAAGCGACAGAACCTGATGTCGGATGCCAGGATTGCCTTCGCGCCGATGGCGGCGAGCTCGTCCATGAGCGAGTTCACGTCACGACGGGGCACCAGCGCCCGCACCGCAACCCAGGCCGGATCGGCCAGAGGGGCGATGGTGGGCGACTCGAGGCCAGGGGTGACCGCCGTCGCGGCGTCGAGCACCGTTCGCGGACAGTCATAGTCGAGCATCAGGTACTGCTGCCCGAACACGACACCCTGCACGCGCCCGACGAGTTGGTCGCGCGCGGCCTTGCCCTCCTCATCGGGTTCGGCCCGCTCGATCAGCACGGCCTCCGAGTCGCACAGTGAGTCGCCGAACGCCACCAGGTTGTGCAGCCGCAGCGTTCGCCCCGAACCCACCACGTCGGCGATGGCATCCGCGACGCCCAGCTGGATGGAGATCTCCACCGCCCCGTCGAGACGGATCACGGTGGCCTCAATTCCGCGGCTCGCCAAATCCTTTCGCACCAGATGCGGGTACGCGGTGGCGATTCGCTTACCTGCCAGCTCTTCGACGGTCCAGCTCTTCCCTGCGGGGGCGGCGTAACGGAAGGTCGCCGAGCCGAACCCGAGCGCCAGCCGCTCGGTCACGGGGGCGTCGGCGTCCTGCGCCAGGTCGCGGCCGGTGATCCCCAGGTCGAGCTGCCCCGAACCGACGTAGATCGCAATGTCCTTGGGCCGCAGGAAGAAGAATTCCACGTTGTTGGCCGGATCGACGACCGTGAGGTCCTTGGGGTCGCTTCGGCGGCGGTAACCGGCCTCCGACAGGATCTCGGCGGCCGCGTCGCTCAGCGCGCCCTTGTTGGGAACGGCGACCCGCAGCATGCCGTTCGTCGATGAGCCGCTTGCGCGAAGAGAATCGTTCGTCGATGAGCCGCTTGCGCGAAGAGAATCGCTCATAGCTTCTGGTACACGTCGTCGAGCGACAGTCCGCGCGAGATCATCAGCACCTGAGTCCAGTACAGCAACTGGCTGATCTCGTCGGCCAGAGCCTCGTCACCTTCGTGCTCGGCAGCCAGCCACACCTCGCCGGCCTCCTCGAGGATCTTCTTGCCGAGCCCATGCACCCCGCCATCGAGGGCGGCGACGGTGCCGCTTCCCTCCGGGCGGGTACGCGCTCGCTCGGTGAGTTCGGCGAACAGGGCGTCGAAGGTCTTCACGGCAGGCGATTGTTCCATGCGCCGTACATCGAAGTCACGGCGGTTTCCCTCAGCACGCCGCGGCGCTGGTGCCGTCAGGCGTTCGCAGTGGGTTTCGGAGTCGCCAATACCTGCCCGTGCATGTCCTCCAGCGAGACGCCCTTGGTCTCCTGTACCCAGCGCCAGACGAAGATCCCGGACAGCACGGCGCACAGCCCGTAGAAGGCGTATGCCATGCCCAGGTGGTCACGCATGCCGGGGAACGACACGGTGATCGCCCAGTTCGCCGCCCACTGGCCCGCAGCGGCCAGTCCGAGCGCGGCGGCCCTGATGCGGTTCGGGAACATCTCGCCGAGCAGCACCCAGACCACGGGCCCCCACGACATGCCGAACGCGACGACGAAGAGGTTGGCTGCGACCAACGCGATGACACCTGAGGCCCCGTCGAGGGTGGGGATCAGTTCGCCGGCGTCGTTGGGCTTCAGTTCCGCGCCCGCGAAGATGACCGACATGGTGATCAGGGTGATGGCCATGCCTGACGAACCTATGAGCAGCAGCGGCTTCCGCCCGATCTTGTCGATCAGGGCAATGGCGATCAGGGTGGTCGCCACGTTGATCACCGACGTGATCACGGTGTAGACGGCCGACCGATCCTCGCTGAATCCCACCGCCTGCCACAGGACGTTGGAGTAGTAGAAGATGACGTTGATGCCGACGAACTGCTGGAAGACCGACAGCCCGAGGCCCACCCAGACGATGCCGTAGAGCCCGAAGAAGCCGCCCCCTGGCTTGCGCAGGTCGCGCCACGACGGCTTGTCCTCGCGCTCGAGGGTCTCCTTGATCCTGTCGATGGTGATCTCGAGGTTCTTCTCGCCAAGGAGCATGTTGAGCACCCTGCGGGCTTCCGGAACCTTGTGGCTGGCAACGAGATACCGCGGCGACTCCGGGATCGTGAACGCCAAACCTCCGTAGACGATCGCGGGTATGGCCATCACCAGGAACATCCACCGCCACGCATCGAGCCCGAGCCACAGCTCTTGGTTGGGTCCCCCTGCGAGTGTTTGGAGTAGATAGTTCACGGCGAACGACAGGAAGATGCCGGACACGATCGCGAGTTGCTGCAGGGAACCGAGCCTGCCGCGGATGCGTGGTGGCGACGTCTCGGCGATGTAGGCCGGTGCAATCACGGAGGCGACGCCTACGCCGATGCCGCCGACGATGCGGAAGAGCACGACGATCTCGACGTTCGGCGCCAACGCGGTACCGAATGCACTCACGAGGAAGAACAGCGCTGCGATCTTCATCACCGAGATGCGACCGATGCGGTCGGCGATCCGGCCGGCTGACATGGCGCCTGCCGCAGCGCCGAGCAAGGCCGAGGCGACGGCGAAGCCCAGTTCGGCGTTGCCGATGCCGAAGTCCTCCTGGATGGACTTCACCGCGCCGTTGATGACCGCGCTGTCGTAGCCGAAGAGCAGACCGCCAAGCGCCGCTACCGACGCGATTCGGATGGCCGTGCGCCCCGACGAGAAGTCCTCGTCACTGATTACCGACGAGGAGTCGTCGACGGGTGGACCTTGACCGGCCATGGGACTTCCTTCCGCAGCGCTGCGTGATGCAGATCACATCAACAATTGCACAGTCGATGCTGCGATATAGCCGTATCCGGCCCGCGCGAAACACGCGGGTCAGGCGGTCTGTTGACCGCGTTCGCCGGAGAGGCTCGCGAAGATGCCCCGAAGATCGTCGACGCCGAGTTCGCTCAGCGAACTCACGTGCCTGCGGTACGGACCACCGGGCACGTCGATGTCGTTCGGCACGACCAGCACCGGGCAGCCTGCGGCCTCGGCCGCTGCCGTGCCGGTGACCGAGTCCTCGACCGCCAGACACTGCGATGACGTGAACCCGAGCAACTCGGCGGCACGCCGGTACGGGTCGGGCGCGGGCTTGGGGTGGGCCACCTCGTCACCGCATACGGTCACCGAGAAGTAATGGCGGCCAATGCTGTTCAGGGCCCGCTCGGTGAGGTCGCGACGAGTGTTGGTGACCAACGCCAGCGGTATGCCTGCGGCAACGAGATTCTCGAGGAGCTCCTGCGCACCCGGCAGCCACGGCAGCCCCTCCTCGAAGAGATCCCCGGTGTAGTCGTGCAGCCAGTCCGCGGACTCTGCCATCGCTGCGGGTTCCTGTTGCAGACCAAGATCGGAGTAGACGGCGGCCATGACGCTCTCCGAGGAACCGCCGACGGTCGACTCGCGCACCTCGGGGGTCAACACCCCGCCGAGCCGCGCGTACAGCGCGTGCATCGAGACGTCCCAGAGCTTTTCGGAGTCGACAAGCGTGCCGTCCATGTCCCAGAGCACTGCTTGCACGTGCCCAATTCTGTCATGGGCCGCCGCCAGCGTGAAATCAGTCCTCGGGGTTGTAGCCGAGATTGGGGCCGAGCCAGCGCTCGGCCTCCTGCAGCGTCCAGCCCTTGCGCTTCGCGTAGTCGGCAACCTGGTCCTGCGCCATTCGGCCGACGACGAAGTACTGCGACTGCGGATGCGAGAAGTACCACCCGCTGACGGCAGCACCGGGCCACATCGCCATCGACTCGGTCAGCTCGATGCCGGTCCGCTCCTTGACGTCCATCAGCTCCCAGAGCGTCGCCTTCTCGGTGTGCTCCGGGCATGCCGGATAGCCGGGGGCAGGGCGGATTCCTACGTACTTCTCGCCGATGAGCGCCTCGTTGTCGAGTTGCTCGTCGGGCTGGAATCCCCAGAACTCCTTGCGGACCCGTTGGTGCATCCGTTCGGCGAACGCCTCTGCCAACCGGTCGGCGAGCGACTCCAGCAGGATCGCGTTGTAGTCGTCGTTGGCCGCCTTGAACTCGATGATCTTGTCGGCGCTGCCGAGCCCCGTGGTGACGGCGAAGGATCCGACGTAGTCCGCCAGACCCGTTTCCTTGGGGGCGACGAAGTCGCCGAGCGACCGGTTGGGGATGCCGTCGCGGTGCTCGCCCTGCTGGCGCAGGTTGTGCAATGTCGTCAGCACCTCGGTACGGGTCTCGTCGGTGTAGACCTCGATGTCTTCAGAACCCGAGCCGACCGCATTGGCGGGGAAGAAGCCGATCACGCCGTTGGCGGTCAGCCACTTCTCCTTGATCAGGGTGTCGAGCATCTCCTGGGCGTCGTCGTACAGCTTGCGGGCCGTCTCGCCCGAGACCGGGTTGTTGAGGATGTCGGGGAAGCGGCCCTTCATCTCCCAGGCGTTGAAGAACGGCTGCCAGTCGATGTACTCGCGCAGTTCGGCGAGGTCGTAGTCAAGAAATTCGCGTATTCCCGTTCCTTGCGCGGGCACCGGCGGCGTGTAGCCGTCCCACTCGATCGGCGTCCGGTTCGCTCGCGCCATCGCCAGCGTCAGCATCGGCCGCTCGCTCTTCTGGGCGTGCCGTTCGCGTAGGGCCGCGTAATCCTTCTCGGTGGCCTCCAGCAGGGCCGGCCGCTGCTTGTCGTCCAGCAGCGCCGCGGCGACCGGCACCGAGCGGGACGCGTCCTTGACCCAGACCACCGGGCCGGTGCGCCGCGGCGACACCTTCACCGCAGTGTGGGCGCGTGAGGTGGTCGCCCCGCCGATCAGCAGCGGGATCTCCAGGCCCTGGCGCTCCATCTCGACGGCGAAGTTGACCATCTCGTCCAGCGACGGGGTGATCAGGCCGGACAGCCCGATGATGTCGGCGTCGTGCTCCTTCGCCGCGTCCAGGATCTTCTGTGCGGGCACCATCACGCCGAGGTCGATCACCTCGAAGTTGTTGCACTGCAGGACGACCCCGACGATGTTCTTGCCGATGTCGTGGACGTCGCCCTTGACGGTCGCCATGATGATCGTGCCGTTGGTGTCCTTCTTGGACGCGGCACCGGAGGTCACCTTCTCCGCCTCGATGAACGGCAGTAGGTACGCGACGGCCTTCTTCATCACCCGAGCCGACTTCACGACCTGGGGCAGGAACATCTTGCCCGCGCCGAAGAGGTCACCGACGACGTTCATGCCGTCCATCAGCGGGCCCTCGATCACTTCGATCGGGCGACCCCCTGCGGCGGCGATCTCGGCGCGCAACTCCTCGGTGTCGGTCTCGACGTCGGCGTCGATGCCCTTGACCAGGGCGTGCGTGATGCGCTCGCGGACCGGAAGGCTGCGCCACTCGGCCGCCACCGAGTCCTCGGGCTTGTCCGCGCTGTTGAACCGTTCAGCGATCTCCAGGAGTCGTTCGGCTGCGTCCTCGCGCCGGTTCAGGACGACGTCCTCGATCCGGTCCCGCAGCTCGGGGTCGATCGAGTCGTAGGGCACCAGCGCGCCGGCGTTGACGATGCCCATGTCAAGGCCGGCCTTGATGGCGTGGAACAGGAACACGGCGTGGATCGCCTCGCGGACGGGGTTGTTGCCCCGGAACGAGAACGACACGTTCGAGATGCCGCCGGAGATGTGCACCCCTGGCAGGTTCTCCTTGATCCAGGCGCAGGCCTCGATGAAGTCGATCCCGTACGTCGCGTGCTCCTCGATGCCTGTCGCCAGCGCGAAGCAGTTCGGGTCGAAGATGATGTCCTCGGCCGGGAAGCCGACCTCTTCGGTCAGGATCCGGTAGGCCCGCCCGCAGATTTCCTTGCGGCGCTCCAGATTGTCGGCCTGGCCCTGTTCGTCGAAGGCCATCACGACGACGGCGGCACCGTACTTGCGGCACAGCCGTGCCTCGCGGATGAACTTCTCCTCGCCCTCCTTCATGGAGATCGAGTTGACGATCGGCTTGCCCTGCACGTTCTTCAGGCCGGCCTCGATGACCTCCCACTTGGAGGAGTCGATCATCACCGGGACGCGGCTGATGTCCGGCTCGGCAGCGATCAGCTTGGTGAACCGGTCCATCGCGGCGATGCCGTCGATCATGCCCTCGTCCATGTTGATGTCGATGACCTGCGCACCGACCTCGACCTGCTGCAGGGCGACCGAAAGGGCGGTGTCGTAGTCCTCGGCCTTGATCAGGTTGCGGAACCGGGCGGAGCCGGTGATGTTGGTGCGCTCACCGATGTTCACGAACAGTGAGTCCTCGGTGATGTTGAGTGGCTCCAGGCCCGAGAGCCGGGTGGCCACCGCGATCTCGGGCAGTTCGCGCGGCGGCGTGCCCTCGACGACCTTGGCGATCTCGGCGATGTGCGGCGGCGCCGTTCCGCAGCACCCGCCGACGAGGTTGACGAGGCCGGCCTCGGCGAACTCCGCGAGGTAGCCGGCTTGGGCCTCCGGGGACTCGTCGTACTCGCCGAAGGCGTTCGGCAGCCCGGCGTTCGGGTAGCAGGAGACGAAGGTGTCCGCGATCCGGGCCACCTCGGCGATGTAGGGCCGCATCTCGGGCGCGCCAAGGGCGCAGTTGAGGCCCACCGCGAGCGGCTTCGCGTGCCTGATTGCATTCCAGAACGCCTCGGTGACCTGACCTGACAACGTCCGACCCGACGCATCGGTGATGGTGCCCGAGATGATGAGCGGCCAGCGGCGCCCGCGCTGCTCGAAGAGTGTCTCGACGGCGAACACTGCCGCCTTGGCGTTGAGCGAGTCGAAGATCGTCTCGATGATGAGGAGGTCGGCACCACCGTCGACCAGCCCGTTGACGGCTTCGAGGTAGGCGGCGACCAGCTGGTCGTAGGAGACGTTGCGGGCGCCTGGGTCGTTGACGTCCGGCGAGATCGACGCGGTCCGCGTCGTCGGCCCGATGGCACCGGCGACGTAGCGGGGCCTCTCCTGGGTGCTGAACTCGTCGCAGACCTTGCGGGCCAGGGCAGCTCCGGCGTAGTTCAGCTCGTAGCTCAGCTCCTCCATGCCGTAGTCGGCGAGCGAGACCGCGTTCGCGTTGAACGTGTTGGTCTCGAGGATGTCGGCGCCCGCCTCGAGATACTCGCGATGAATTCCGGAGATGATCTGTGGCTGGGTCAGCGTGAGCAGGTCGTTGTTGCCCTGGAGCGCGCTCGGCCACTCGGTGAACCGATCGCCGCGGTAACCGGCCTCGTCCGGCCGATCCCGCTGAATCGCCGTGCCCATCGCACCGTCGATCACCATGATTCGTTTGCGCAGAGCCGCCGTCAGCTCGTTGGTGCAATCAGGCCGGATGTTGGGCTCAAAGGTATTCGACTCAGCGCCGCTCACGAACACTCCTTCCATAACGGAAGGCGTCCTTAACTCTGCCGAGCGTGGCGGATACCGAGGAGGGACCCTGGCCCCCCAAGAACATCCGTTGCAACGCCTCTCGACAAGAAAAGTCTACGTCGTCATCCGACGTGCGGACGCCCAGCTCGACCCGACCTGCGGATCACCGCGGCCGCGCCGGCCATTTTCATCGGCGGCAACCACGTGAACAGGGTAGTTGGTCTGGCCAAATCCGCTGACGAACCGACCGGGGTGGAGATGATGCTCGCGGGTGCCATGCAGGGCTTACGCTGGCCTGGTGACAGACCTGCCCAAACTGCACGACACGATCATCGTGGCGGCCTTCGAGGGCTGGAACGACGCTGGTGACGCCGCCAGTGACGCGCTCGAGCACCTAGACGCCATCTGGGAAGCCGAGACGCTCGTGGAGATCGATGACGAGGCGTATTACGACTATCAGGTGAACCGCCCGGTGATCCGTCAGATCGACGGCGTCACCCGCGAGCTGGTGTGGCCGTCGATGCGGATATCGCACTGCCGCCCGCCCGGCAGCGAGCGCGACATCGTGCTGATGCACGGCGTCGAGCCCAACATGCGGTGGCGCACCTTCTGCGCGGAGCTGCTGGCGATCGCCGACAAACTCAACGTCGACACCGTGGTGATTCTCGGGGCGTTGCTGGCCGACACGCCGCACACCAGGCCAGTGCCGGTGTCCGGGGCTGCCTACTCCCCCGAGTCGGCCAAGTTCTTCGGGCTCGAGGAGACGCGCTACGAGGGGCCGACCGGCATCGCAGGGGTGTTCCAGGACGCCTGTGTGGCCGCCGGAATCCCCGCCGTGACGTTCTGGGCCGCGGTTCCGCACTACGTGTCGCAGCCACCGAACCCGAAGGCCACCGTCGCGTTGCTGCGGCGCGTCGAGGACGTGCTGGACATCGAGGTGCCGCTCGCCAACCTGCCGACGGAGGCCGAGGAGTGGGAGCAGGCGGTCACCGAGATGACCGGAGAGGACGAGGAGATCGCCGAGTACGTGCAGTCCCTCGAGGAGCGCGGCGACGCCGAGGTCGACATGACCGAGGCGCTCGGCAAGATCGACGGTGACGCGCTGGCCGCGGAGTTCGAGCGCTACCTGCGCAGGCGGGGTCCCGGTTTCAGGTCCTGACCGGTTCCGGCGCCCGCCAGGCACCGTTCAGCACATCGGGTTTCGGCCAGTACAGCCGCAGCACCAGCTGGAACGGCCCCTTGGGGGCGGGTAGCCAGTTCCCATCATCGTCGGCACCCGGCGACTCGTTCTGGACGTAGACGGTGATTCCTCCGTCGGGATCCTCGTTCAAGTCGGGCAACATCGACGAGTTGATCAGGTACCGATCGATCGGGTTGGCAACCAGCCGGCTTCGTGGCAGCTCGTACATGGTCAGCGACCAGAAGGCGTTGACCGGCGGCAACTGACCCGGCGCGAAGCGATAGGCATATCGGTCGGCGCCCGTCAGCGGCCGTCCTTCCGAGTCGAACGCGGTACCCGGGTAGACGGCTTCGTCCTTGCTGTTGCCGTAGATCCCCAGGACCGCGCCAGCCATCCGATACAGGTAGTTACCGTCCAAATAACCTGCAGTGCCGAATAATTCGGCCGAACCAACCTGGCCGGTGTCGATCTCAGCCGTCTTGAACGCGAGGAACTCCGCCCAGGCATCGGCCATGCCGTCTTCGAGAGCGCCATCCTGTGCGGTGCCGATGCCGGCGAACCGGTCGCGGATGGCTTGCTCGGCGGGCAGCACCGGCGCGAACTGGAGTGCGAAGTTCAGGATCTCGAAGAATTGCGGTGACGTCTTCTGCTCGTCGGGCGACAACGGCGCGATGAAGTCGATGGGCGGCGCAGCTGCGGGCGCGGGCTGGTCGAGGTACGCCGACAGCGGGGTCACCCGGTAGCCGTCCTGGACCCCCTTTACGCCCTCGATGTCGGACGGGCCGAACAGCTGGGTGCGGTACAACACGAGGACGAGCTCGGTATCGCTGCGAATGACGTGGTCGACGCCCTCCGGCGCATCGCCGCTCCAGTTCGGGCCCGCCAGCAGGTACCTTCCACCGCCGTTACCGGTGGTCCGACTTCCGACATAGGCGAAGTTGTACGTGTACAGGTCGACGAACTGCAGCGAGTAGTACCTGCCCTGCTCGATCGGAGGCACCGTCAGCACCAGAGGCTCGGTGCGCAGGTCGGCGCCGACGACCGAGTACGGGGTGTCGGAGTTCGGCGTCTGGATGGCGGTGTCCTTGGGCGTGTAAACCCGTGCGGTGTTGTGGATCTCGTTCCACCCGCCCTTGTATTCGGGGTTCTCCTCGTCGACGAAGTACGAGTGCATGACGCGATAGTTGTCGACGATCGGGAATCCGTAGACGTACGCGTCCTTCGCGATGACGCGCTGCTGTTCGAGCGTGATCAGCGCTTCTCCAGCTTGTCGGTGCGCTCACTGAAGTGACGGCCGAGCGCGGCAGCCTCGGCGTCCATCCTCGGCAGCAGGTCCGGGGTGAACTTGCGGATGTCACGTTCGGCCAGCGGTGTGGCGATCAATGGCCGCAGCCACCGCGCCAGCCCGACCCATCGTGGGCAGTAGATGCGCGACTTCCGCCCTTCGATGCCCTTGACGAACGTCTCGCCGCACTCCTCGACCGACGTGGTGTTCTTCAGCGGCCCAGGCAGTTTGGCGAGCATCTCCTGGAACGTCGACAGCTCCTTGCTCTCTCGCACCAGCGGCGTGTCGATCCACGACATGTGCGCCGAGCCGACGTCCACTCCGCGGTGGGCCAGCTCGAGCCGAAGCGAGTTGGCGAAGTGCTCGACGCCTGCCTTCGACGCGTCGTAGGACGCCATGCCCGGCGCCGCCGCGAACGCGGCTAGCGATGACACCACCAGCACGTAGCCGCGGCGCTCGATGATCGACGGCAGTGCCGCGCGCACGGTGTAGAACACGCCCATCAGGTTCACGTCGACGACGGTCTTGAACGCCTCCGGATCGATCTCCAGTACCGAGCCGAAGGCGCCGATGCCTGCGTTGGCGATGACGACGTCGATGCCGCCGAATCGCTCGACGCCCACCGCGACGGCAGCTTGCATGGCCGCCAGGTCGCGCACGTCTGCCACGACGGTGACGACACGATCCCCGCCGAGGCTGGATGCGACTTCGGCGAGCACGCCTTCGTCGAGGTCGGTCAGAACCAGTTTCGCGCCCTTGCCGTGCAGGCGGCGGGCCACTTCAGCGCCGATGCCGTTCGCGCCGCCGGTGATGAGCACGACTTTTCCGTTGACGGATCCCATGCCCGAAAACGTACTCCTATAGCGCTATGCCCAACAGCGCATCCACGGCGGCCGAGACGGCGCCTGGCGCGTCGGTGTCGTGTCCGCCGTACTCCAGCGCGTCGGCGCTCCAACCATCCAACGCGGCAATGGCTTTCGGGGTGTCGAGATCGTCGGCCAGGTACTGCCGCACGCGGGCGATGACGTCGGTGGCATCGGGGCCGGCGGGCAGCGTGGTCGCGGCACGCCAGCGGACCAGCCGGGTCTGCGCTTCTTCGAGAACGGCATCGCTCCAGTACCGGTCGGAGCGGTAGTGCCCAGCAAGCAGGCCGAGCCGGATCGCGGCCGGCTCGACACCGTCGGCGCGCAGCCGCGACACCAGCACCAGGTTGCCGCGGCTCTTGCTCATCTTGTGGCCGTCCCAGCCGATCATGCCGGAGTGTACGTAGTGGCGGGCGAATCGCCGCTCCCCCGTTACGGATTCGGCGTGTGCGGCGGAGAACTCGTGATGCGGGAAGATCAGATCGCTGCCGCCGCCCTGGACGTCGAGGTCGGTGCCGAGGCGGCTGAGCGCGATCGCCGAGCACTCGACGTGCCAGCCGGGCCGGCCTGGGCCGAACGGCGACGGCCAGCTGGGCTCGCCGGGCCGCTCGGCGCGCCACAACAGCGCGTCCAGCTCGTCGCCCTTACCCGCCCGGTCAGGGTCGCCACCGCGCTCGCGGAACAGCCGAAGCATGGTGTCGCGGTCGTAACCCGACTCGTAGCCGAACTGCGGCGTGGCGTCGGCGCGGAAGTACACGTCGGGGTAGGAGGCTTCAGCTCCGACCGGGTCGACGACGTAAGCCGCACCCGAGGCCAACAGCTTCTCGATCACCTCGACCACTTCTTCTATGGCCTCGGTGGCCGCGACGTAGTCGTGCGGAGGCAGCACCCGCAGCGCAGTCATGTCCTCGCGGAACAGTTGGGTCTGCTGATCGCCGAGCGCACGCCAGTCCAGCCCGTCCCGGTTGGCCCGCTCGAACAGCGGGTCGTCGACGTCGGTGACGTTCTGCACGTAGTGCACGCCGTGCCCCGAGTCCAGCCACAGCCGGTAGATCAGATCGAATGACAGGTAGGTCGCCGCGTGGCCAAGGTGGGTGGCGTCGTACGGCGTGATGCCGCAGACGTACATGGTCGCCGTCTGGCCCGCCGAAACTGGCCGGACCTGGCGGTCGGCGCTGTCGTAGAGGCGCAGTTGAGGGCCCTGCCCGGGAAGCTCCGGGACGCTCGGAGCCGGCCACGATCGCATGGCGTCGACTCTAGGGTGTGCGGTCAGACCGTCCTCCAAATGGTGCGTCATCCAGTCATGCGACAACGATGACGCCGATTACATTCCCGGGGCTTCGGAGGACAGGAGCGCAGCGACCGGGGAATTGACCCGTCAGAACAGCGACCCGATGGCGTCGAGCAGCGTCTTGGACAGCTCCGATCGGCACATCACGAAGTCGGGAAGGTAAGGATCACGCCGGTTGTAACGCAACGGCGATCCGTCGAGCCGCGACGCATGCAGCCCGGCGGCCTGCACCACGGCGGACGGTGCGGCGGAGTCCCACTCCCACTGGCCGCCCGCATGCACATAGGCGTCGACGTCACCGCGGACGACGGCGATCGCCTTGGCGCCCGCCGATCCGATGCCGATCAACTCGATGTCGAGGATGTCTTGCAGGTACCACAGCAACGAAGGCGGGCGGCTGGTGCTGGTGGCTATCCGAATCGGCCCTGGCTCGCGCGGAGCAGGCGGTTCGACGGTGTCGGTGCGGTACACCTCGCCGACGGCAGGAAGGCCGACCGCGGCGTCGGTGATGGCGCCGTCGGTACCGCCGCTGCGCTGCCACAGCGCGATGTGCACGGCCCAGTCGTTGTGGCCGCGCAGCGAGAACTCTCTGGTGCCGTCCACGGGGTCGACGATCCAGACGCGGTCCGCGTGCACCCTGGACAGGTCGTCGGCGGCTTCTTCGGAGAGCACCGCGTCGTCGGGCCGTTCCTGCTTGAGACGATCCAGGATCAGCGTGTTGGCCCGCCGGTCACCCTCGTCGCCGAGGTCGTACGGGTCGGAGTACCCGACCTCCTCGCGCACAGCCAGCAGCAGTTCACCGGCTTCGCGAGCCACCTGCGCGGCCAGCGCCGCATCCGTCATGCCTCGACTCTCGCTCGCTCCGGTCCTCGCTCGTACCTCGCTGCGATCCTCACTCACGATCGCCTTCGGTCGGTCACTTGGGCTCGGCACCGGGCGCACGCACGACCATCGGCACGGCCGGGAAGTACGCCGCCATCTCCGATCGGGACCGTCGCAGCGCTGCCGTGCCGAAACCGCGGTGGCGATGGTCCGGGTGGATCCAGATCCTGACGTTGACCTCACCGCCGATGAGCTCGCCGAAGACCATCCCGACCTTGTCGCTGCCCTCCTCGGCGACGAACCAGACGGCCTCCTCGGCGGATACCCGCGCGAGCGCGGCGCTGATCTCGTCGTCGATGCTGCCGGCGGGCGCGCCAGAGCCGTCGCCCTTGGCGCCGACGTCGCTGGTGCGGCTGCCGAAGATGTCGCGGTCGGTCTGGCCCGAGAAGACCCGCAGCACCAGGCTGTCGCCAAGGCTGGCCGGACGTTCGCCGAGGGTGAAGGTGAGCTGGTTGTTCAGGTCCTCGAGCTCCTTGGCGATCTTGCGGCGCGAATCCTTGGTGAGCTGGGCGAACGACATCGCCATCACGGCCTCGCCGCCGACCTGCGACGTGTCGAGCAGCGTCGAGATGGCTCCGACGGCGGAGGCCTTGTCGTCGGCCTCGACGATCACGTCGAGCACCTCGTGCCTGCGGTCGAGCGCCTTCAACAGGGCATCGGTGATCTCGCGGCGGGCGGTGGCCCGATCGTGTTCGGTCATGACGACGAGCGTAGAACACGTCCGATGCCTGGCGGCAGGTCTTGCGCCGACGTCGATCTGCTTAGAACGCAGGCCACGGGATCGGGCGGTGCCGGTCGGGGCTTGGCATCACCGGATCGTCAAGCAACCCAACGACTCTGGCGTAGAGCGCGGTGATCTCGTGTTCGGTGATGTGTCCGCTCAGGGCGTCGGCCAGCCCGTTGAGCAGCGCGTCGCGCAGGGCGGCGACGTGCTCGAGCGTCTCGTCGTCGACGGGCTTGCCCGCCCAGCCCCACAGCACGGTGCGCAACTTGTCGTCGGAGTGCAGGCTGACGCCGTGGTCAACGCCGTACACGCAGCCGTCGACGCCGGACAGGACGTGCCCGCCCTTGCGGTCGGCGTTGTTGATCAGCACGTCGAAGACCGCCATCCTGCGCAGTCTGGCATCGTCGGCGTGGACCAGGATGACCTCGTCGCCTGCGTAGTCGTAGGCCCGAACGATCGGCAGGTACCCGGACGGAACCTGGCCGACCGGCAGCAGGTCGATCAAGTCGGGACCCGTCCCCGGCTGGTCGTCGTCGAGCGCATCGCCGGGCTGATCCACCCATAGCTGCAACATGCCCGGCCCTGCGGGGCCGTCACGAATGATGGTGTAGGGCACGATGTTCCACCCGAGGGCTGCGGACACCAGGTAGGCGCCGAGCTCGCGGCCCGCCAGCGTGCCGTCGGGAAAGTCCCACAACGGCGCCTCGCCGGCGACGGGCTTGTAGACACAGTGCAGCTCCCGGTCGTCCAGCCGGGCCTCACACAGGAACGTGGCGTTGCTCGCAGAGCGGATGCGGCCGAGGACGGTCAGATCCCCGCACCGCATCACCTCCCCGTCGGCTCCCCCGTCGTCAGGTTTCTGGGTCATCGTCGGCCCCACCTAGGGCGCCGCGGCGGTAACCGTTGGTGCGCACGCAGATGTGCCCATCGGGATCGAGCGGCTCGTCGCACAGTGGACACGGTGGGCGGCCCGCAGAGATGACGCGGCTGGACCGCGTCGCGAACTCGCGCGCCGACTCCGGTGACAGGAACACCCGCACGGCGTCGGGGCCGTCCTCGGCATCGTCGAGCACCACCGACGCGTCGAACTCGGTCTCGGAGACCGCAAGCAGTTCGACGACGATCGTCTCGGCCTCCGAGTCCCAGCCGAGGCCCATGGTCCCGACCCTGAACTCGGCGTCGACCGGCATGATCAGCGGGCTGAGATCGCCGACTTCGCCCTCGGGCGGGATCGGGGTACCGAACCTGCGGTTGATCTCGAGCAGCAACGCAGCGATGCGCTCGGCGAGGACGGCGACCTGCTGTTTCTCCAGCATCACCGACACCACGCGCTTGTCGTGCACGGCCTGCAGGTAGAACGTCCGGTTTCCGGGCTGCCCGACAGTCCCGGCCACGAAGCGGTCGGGTGAGCGGAAGACGTGAATCGAGCGTGCCATGGCACCTTTCAAAATACCGGCATGAGCCCGGCTGTCGTAATCGCCGCGGGCGTGAATCAGTCGGTGGAACCGCCAATCACAGCGTCGGAACCGGCGTCGGAGCCGGTCTCGGCGTTCGGCTCCGGTTTCGCCAACAGCGCAGCGGTCAGTGCCGCACCCGTGTGGTTGACGTGCATGACGAAGGGTCGGAGCGTCGTATAGCGAATCACGCTCATCGATGCGGGGTCCGCAGTGATCCGCTGAAAGCCGTCGAGGTGCGTGCCGAGCGCGTCGGCGAGCACGGCCTTGATCACGTCGCCGTGGGTGCAGGCCACCCACAGCACGTCGGTCTCGTATTCGGCGGCGAGCCGTCGATCGTGCTCGCGCACGGCCTCGACCGCGCGGGCCTGCACGCGGGCCAGACCCTCGCCGTCGGGGAACACCGCGGCACTGGGCTGCTGCTGAACCACCGCCCATAGCGGCTCCTTGAACAGCTCCTCGATCTTGCGGCCGGTCCACTGGCCGTAGTCCACCTCGGAGAGCCGCTCCTCGACCACCGGCTCGAGGCCGAGCGCGGTAGCCAGCGGCTCGACGGTGCGCTCACAGCGCAGCAGCGGCGACCGGACGATCGCCTTGACCGGCAACGAGCCGATGCGTTCGACGACTCCCTCCGCCTGCTCGCGGCCCTTGTCGTCGAGATCGACGCCCTCGGATCGACCGGCAAGCGTGTGGGCGGTGTTGGACGTGGACCGCCCGTGCCGCAGCAGGATGACCGTCATGGGCGCGCCTGGGTGGGAGCGATCACTGCGCGGCAATCGTGCCGGTACCGAGCAGGATCAGCACGACGACGCCGACGATCACCCGGTAGCCGACGAACCAGTACATGCTGTGGCTCACCAGGAACTTCAGGAACCACGCAACGGCGGCGTAACCGATCACGAAGGCGATAACGGTACCGACCAACAACTGTGGCCCCGTCGCGCTCATGCCGACGCCTTCGGGGTGGAACGCGTCGGGCAGCGAGAACAGGCCAGAGGCAAGCACGGCGGGGATGGCCAGCAGGAAGCCGAACCGCGCGGCGGCCTCCCGCTTCTGCCCGAGGAAGAGTCCCGCGCTGATGGTCGAGCCGGACCGGGACACCCCGGGGATCAGCGCAAGACACTGGACCGAGCCGATGATGAGGCTGTCTCGCCAGGTGAACTGCTCGATGCTGCGGGTCTGCTTGCCGAAGTACTCGGCAGCGGCGATGACGACGGAGAACACGACCAGCGCGGTCGCGATGATCCACAGGTTGCGCACGTCGCCGCGGATGTAGTGCTTGAACAGAAGCCCGGCCGCCCCGATCGGTACGGAACCGAGGATCACCCACCAACCCAGCCAGTAATCGGGCGTTCGCTGCGCCTTGTCGAAAAGTCCGCCGAACCATGCCGTCAGGATGCGCGCGATGTCGCGTGCGAAGTAGATCAGGACGGCCAGCTCGGTGCCGATTTGAATCACGGCGGTGAATGACGCGCCCGCATCGTCGTTGAAGAACATCTGGGACACGATCGCGAGGTGTCCAGAGGAGCTGACCGGGAGAAACTCCGTGAGGCCCTGGACTACGGACAGCACGACAACCTGCAGCCAAGACACGTCAGTCACGCCGAAGACCGTACCGTGCGGCACCTGTCAGCGCGCTGTGCGCGGCACCTGCTGCGCGTCGGCGACGGCGTCCCGCACGGCGGCGGACAGACTGCGCTCGTCGGTGACGTCGACGTTTGCGACGCTGTGATTGGCCACGGCCACCACGTCCTCGGCATGCGGAACCGGGCCCGCGAGCCGCGGGCGGTAGACCTCGACCATCAGGAGCTGGCGCTCGAGGCGGAAGGAGAAGGTGCGACCATCACCGACACGGCCAAAACCGCTCGCGTACATGCCAGTTGAGATGTCTTCGATGGTGAAGGCGTCGCAGGCAACCTCATTGTTCGCCGTCAACGTCATGCCCGAACCATACCTCTGGTACGACTGCCCGGGGAGTCGGAGTTGACGAATCCGTAAACGCGGGCTTGCCTACACTTGCCAGTCGATACACATCCATTTCGCACAGCTGAGAGCTTCCCCTTGCCACCGCATCGCAAACCGACGAGTTGCCTCGCCCACAGCGCTGTCCTGGCCGTGATGGTGGTTGCCCTCGTGGCGTGCTCCACGAAGACGGCCGACGCCCCGCCCCCGACCATCGCGCCCGCGCAGGCCGCCGACTCGCCACCCGTCACCGCCCCGCCTGCCGGCGAGGTGCGCCCATTGAACGGCCCCGGCCTTGCGACTGCGTTCGATCGCGGGACCCACACGCTGGTCGTGCTCGGCAGTGATTCTGCGGGACATTCCGTGCTGACGACCTTCCCGCCGTCCGCACCGCCGCGGACCGTGCCGCTGCCCGCTGCCGCGACGGCACTGACCGGCGACGGCCACGGAACGGCGTACGTGTCGAGCAAAGGTGGCTACTTCAGCGTCGACGTCGCCACCGGAGCCATGACCCGACGCGATGTCGACGGCGCGCAGGACGTCGACTTCACCGCCATCGCGCGCCGCGACGACGGCAAGGTCGTGCTGGGCAGTGCCACGGGCGCGGTGTACACGTTGAGCTCGGACACCGCGGTCGGCGCCAAACTGGAGATCTTCGCGCGCGTGGATGCCCTTGCCGCACAGGGCGACACGGTCGTGGTGTTGGACCGAGGCCAGACGTCGGTGACCACCGTCGACGCGTCGGGAACTCACGCCGAGCATTCGTTGCGGGCCGGTGACGGTGCGACCACCATCGCGGCCGATTCGGCGGGGCGGGTGCTGGTCGCCGATACCCGCGGCGACGAGTTGCTGGTGTTCGGTGCGGACCCGCTGATGCTGCGGCAGCGC
Source organism: Mycolicibacterium sp. P9-64 (assembly GCF_008329605.1). GTDB lineage: Bacteria > Actinomycetota > Actinomycetes > Mycobacteriales > Mycobacteriaceae > Mycobacterium. Next base: position 20,443 of record NZ_NPKO01000021.1, on the reverse strand, counting down.
TACCCGGTGCCGGGCGCGCCGTACGGGCTGACCGGTTCGAACGGGCTGGCCTGGGTGTCAGAGACGGCGACGAACAGCGTCGTTGGTTACGATCTGGCCACCGGAATACCCGTAGAGAAGGTGCGTTATCGAACCGTTCGGCAACCGAACTCCCTGGCCTTCGACGACGACACCGGCACCCTGTACGTGGTGTCGGGTTCTTCGGGGGGCGTGCAGGTGATCGCGAAGGCTGCCAAATGACCGCCGCTCACCGGGGCCGGATGCCCGCGGGCTGGGAATCGGATCTGTCCGACGAGTACGAATGGGCACCGCTGCGGCTGCCCCCTGACGTGACCCGCGTATCGGCCTCGACGCGTCTGTCGATCGAGGCCGAGTACCGCGGTTGGGAGCTGACCCGAGTGCGCCTGTATACCGACGGTAGCCGTCGAGTTCTGTTGCGTCGCAAGAAGACCGCCGCCGACCGGCTGGCGGCCGATCTGCCGGGCACCGCGTGATCTACCGCGCTTTGCGCCAGGTGTTCTTCCTGGTTCCCCCCGAACGGATCCACACCTTCGTCTTCGCAAGTCTGCGCACCGCAACGGCACCGCGCCCGCTGCGCCGCCGCTTGACCCGGTGGCTGGGGCCGACCGACCCGGTGCTGGAGTCCACGGTGTTCGGCGTCCGGTTTCCAGGCCCAGTCGGCTTGGCGGCCGGGTTCGACAAGGACGGCACGGGCCTGAACACGTGGGGCGCCATGGGTTTCGGATACGCCGAGATCGGAACCGTGACCGCGCAGGCACAGCCTGGCAACCCGCGGCCGCGAATGTTCCGGCTGGCCGAGGACCGCGCGCTGCTCAACCGGATGGGCTTCAACAACCACGGCGCTGCCGCGCTCGCGCGCCGGCTGAAGAGCCACACCTCCGACGTGCCGATCGGCGTGAACATCGGCAAGACCAAGGTGACGCAGGCGGAGGACGCCGTCGCCGACTACGTCGAGAGCGCACGGCTGGTCGGCCCGCTCGCGGCCTACCTGGTGGTCAACGTCAGCTCGCCGAACACGCCTGGCCTTCGCGATCTGCAGGCAGTGGAGTCGCTGCGCCCGATCCTTGCCGCAGTCAAGGCGCAGACGCAGACGCCGGTGCTGGTGAAGATCGCGCCCGACCTGTCCGACGACGACGTCGACGCCATCGCCGACCTCGCCGTCGAACTGGAGCTGGCGGGCATCGTGGCCACCAACACGACGGTGTCGCGCGAGGGCCTGCTGACCCCGGACGTCGACGCGCTTGGCCCAGGCGGCATCTCGGGTGCCCCCGTCGCGCGGCGCTCCGCCGAGGTGCTGCGCAGGCTCTACGAGCGGGTTGGCGACCGGCTCGTATTGATCAGCGTCGGTGGCATCGAAACGGCCGACGACGCGTGGGACCGGATCACCGCCGGCGCGTCGCTGGTGCAGGGCTACACGGGCTTCATCTACGCAGGCGGCTCCTGGGCCAAGGACATTCACGACGGCCTTGCCCGCAAGCTGCACGACGGCGGTTTCGCGTCGCTCGCCGACGCGGTGGGTTCCGCCGCGCGCTAGGCACCCGGCCGTCCCCCAACCCTCCTCGGGCGTGTCGGAACAAGGGTCCAATGACCTCGTTGGCGCAGACCGTCGCCTCACGACGAGACCACGATCGGGCGCCTACCGTCGTGGTCGGCACCTACGGGAAGAGTCAACCTTCCTGGCCGCCCACGGTTCCGGCGCCGTAGACCAGTCAAGGGAGATCGAGATGTCGGATTCCTCGGAAGCCGGTTCCAGAATCATCGTCGGCGTGGACGGATCGGCTGCGTCGGATGCTGCCGTGCGATGGGCCACGCACGAGGCGATCATGCGCAAGCGGGCCCTCACCGTCGTGAACGCGATGACACCCGTGGTGACATGGCCTCAGGTTCCCGTTCCGCCCGGCACCGACGGGTGGCAGGAAGGTGAAAGCCGACGAATCGTGACCGATGCCATCGCCATCGCCAAATCGTGCTTCAGCGATGGGCAACGCGTCGAGGTCAGCTGCCGGTTCTTCGTCTCGGCGCCCATCCCCACGCTGGTCGATCTCTCCACGGACGCCGAGATGGTGGTAGTGGGTTCTCGGGGACGTGGCGCATTGAAGCGCGGCGCGCTCGGATCGGTGAGCACGGCGGTCGTCCACCATGCCCATTGTCCCGTCGGAGTCGTCCGCAGCGATCCACCCTCGGAGCTACAGTCAGCAGGAGCGCCCGTGGTCGTCGGCGTTGACGGCTCACCGGCATCGGAATTGGCCGTCGACATTGCCTTCGAGGAGGCGTCCTGGCGGGACGCGGATCTGGTGGCCGTCCATGCGTGGACCGACGGGGACGTCACCGAATTCCTCGGCGGCCGATGGCGGGCGATTCAACCGTCGGTGGAACAAGCGCTGACCGATCTACTCGCCGGATGGGTCGAGCGCTATCCCGCGGTTTCCGTGCGCGGCGTGGCGGTTCTGGACAATCCGGCACACCACCTGGTTGAGCTGTCCGAATCCGCCCAGCTCGTCGTCGTCGGCAGTCACGGACGGGGAGACTTTGCCCGTACGTTGCTGGGCTCGGTGAGCACCGCCGTGCTCCACGCCGCGCACACACCCGTCATCGTCGCGCGTCGGGGTTGACCGAGTGACGCACTGGGTGGTCGCAGTGGTCGGAACCCTGCTCGTGGCCGTCGTGGTGCGCGACGTGTTCCACACGCTCTTCCATCCGATCGGTCACGGCAGCATCGCGCCGCAGGTAATGAAGTTCGTGTGGTGGCTGCTTCGGTTGTTCCCCCCGGATCGCCGAATCGCATCGTTGACGGGTCCGCTTGGGATCGCATTGGTCGTATTGACTTGGGGCGCAATAGCCGTCATCGGTTGGGCATTGCTGTACTTCGCACAGATGCCGGATGGCTTCGCCTACGGCTCCGAACTGAATCCCGGCGAACGCAACAGCGTGCTCGACTCGCTGTACGTCTCACTGGTTACCATCGGCACGCTCGGGTTCGGCGACATCGTGCCCACCTCGCCGTTGCTTCGCCTCATCGTCCCACTCGAGGCACTGTTCGGGTTCATGCTTCTCACCGCGGCCGTGTCCTGGGTTCTCCAGATCTACCCAGCCCTTCACCGCAGACGCGTCCTGGCGCTGCAACTGTCGACCCTGCGCGAGGCACGCCGAGCGGAGCCCACGTTGGGGATCGACGACGTTCCCACTGACGTCCTCACCGGGCTCGCCGAAGGTGTCGTCGAAGCCCGAAACGACTTCACCCAGTACGGCGCCACCTACTATTTTCGCGACCTCGAAGTGGATGCGTCTCTTGCGGCCTCGCTGGAGTACGCCACCCAGCTCGCTGCTGAGGCAGCCGCCAGTACGCACCCGCAGACGCGCCTCGCGGGAGCGCTCATCACCGCTGCCGTAGACAGCCTCGTCGGACTTCTCAACCAAGAATTCCTCCAGCTCCACGGGGACGCAGCGGCCGTCATACGGGCCTACGCCGCAGACCACCGACATACCAGCTGACCCGAGTCGAAGGCTCGGTCCGGGCTAGTTCTGCTCGTACGTGCCGTGGATGACGGCGCGGGCGATCGCATGGCCGAACAGGTTGAAACCCAGGTATGCCGGCGTAGCGCCCTCTGGCAGGTCCAGCTTCTCCACGTCGACGGCATGCACGGCGATGAAGTAGCGATGCGGGCCGTGTCCGGCAGGCGGGGCAGCGCCGATGAAGCGCCTCAGGCCGGCGTCGTTGGCCAGCGTGATCGCGTCGCCGGGAAACCCGCTGCTGCTGCCGTCGCCGACACCTGCGGGCAGATCGGTCACCGTCGCGGGCAGGTTGGCCACCGCCCAGTGCCAGAACCCCGATCCCGTCGGCGCGTCCGGGTCGTACATCGTCACCGCGAAGCTGCGGGTCTCCTCGGGGAACCCCGACCAACTCAGCTGCGGCGAGACGTCGGAGCCACCGGCGCCCATGATGCCGCTGACCTGGTCCTTGGACAGCGGTTGGCCGTCGGTGACCGACTCCGAGGTCAGCGTGAAACCGGGCAGCTTGGGTAGATCGTCGTATGGAGTGCTCATTCGTGAATCCTCTCGTGATCCTTCGTTGTCGGGTCAGCTGTGCAACAGGAAGTGCTCGAGCACCTTGGTGCCGAACTCGAGTGCCTCGACGGGTACCCGTTCGTCGACGCCGTGGAACAACGCGGCAAAGTCCAGCTCCGGCGGAAGCCGCAGCGGAGCGAAGCCGAAACAGCGAATACCAAGGCGCGCAAAGTGTTTCGCATCGGTGCCACCCGAAAGCATGTAGGGCACTATGCGTGCTTCTGGGTCGGCGGTCAACAACGCGGCGTTCATCGCGTCGACCAGATCCCCGTCGAACGTGGTCTCGTAGGACGGCAGCTCGGTGATCCACTCCCTGGTCACGTCGGGACCGATCAGCTCGTCGACCGTTGCCTCGAACGCCGCCCGCCGGCCCGGCAGCACCCGGCAGTCCACCACGGCCTCTGCCGTGGCAGGGATGACGTTGGCCTTGTACCCGGCCTTGAGCATCGTCGGGTTCGCCGAATCCCGAACTGTCGCACCGACGATGCGCCCGATCGGCCCCAGCTTGGCGATCACTCCGTCGAGGTCGGGCGAGCCAGGATCGAACTCGTACCCGGTCTCCTCGGCGACCGCGGTCAGGAACTGCTCGACGGGGTCGGTCATGACCAGCGGGAACTCGTACCTGCCGAGCCGGGCCACCGCCTCCGACAGAATCGTGACGGCGTTCTCGGCGTGCACGAACGAGCCGTGGCCTGCGCGACCGCGGGCGGTGAGCCGCATCCACAGCATGCCCTTTTCGGCCGTCTCGACGAGGTAGAGCCGCCGCTCGCCACCGTCGCGGCGCGGCACGGTCAGAGAGAAACCGCCGACCTCGCCGACGGCCTCGGTGACGCGAAAGAACAAGTCGGGGCGGTTGTCCACCAGCCATTGACAGCCGTACTTGCCGCCGGCCTCTTCGTCGGCGACGAACGCGAACACCAGATCACGAGGCGGCACCAGCCCGGCGCGTTTGAGGTGCCGCGCCACCGCGACCATCATGCCGACCATGTCCTTCATGTCGACGGCGCCGCGGCCCCACACGTAGCCGTCCTCGACGGCGCCGGAAAAGGGGTGCACGCTCCAGTCGGCGGCCTCGGCGGGCACCACGTCGAGGTGGCCGTGAATCATCAGCGCGCCCCGCTTCGGGTCGGCGCCGGACAGTCTGGCGAAGACGTTTCCCCGGCCCGGCGCTCCCGACTCGATGTACTCGGTTTGGTAGCCGACCTCTTCGAGCCGCTCGGCCACCCAGCGGGCGCATTCGGCCTCACCCTTGGTGGTCTCGAGCTCGCCGGTATTGCTGGTATCGAAGCGGATCAAATCGCTGACGAACCCGACAACCTCGTCCACACCGCTAGTCACAGTCACACTTAATACACTGCCGGACACTGCCGGTTTGGGTGCGGGGCCCAGCATCCGATAGCCTAAGCTGCCTTCGAACAGGTCCGAGTGGCGGAATGGCAGACGCGCTAGCTTGAGGTGCTAGTGCCCTATTAACGGGCGTGGGGGTTCAAGTCCCCCCTCGGACACAAAATCACATCACGCGGTGGGCGAAGTCCACCACGTCGCGCAGCGCCCGCTCGAACAGTTCGGGGATGGCCGCGGCGGCGAGCAGCTCACACGCATGGCCCACCCCGCTGTAGGTGTGGCCGGTGGCTTCCACACCTGCCCGCTGCAGGGCCCGCAGGTAGGCCAGCCCTTCGTCGCGCAGCGGGTCCAGCTCGTCGGTGGTGATGACGTGCGGCGGAAGCCCCTCGAGATCGGCGGCCTCGGCGTAGTACGGCCAGGCCAGCGGATTCGTGGTGTGCTCCCCCACCGGGTCGTACAGCGTCGCCATCAGGGTCATGACCGACGAGGTCAGGATGTAGCCGTCGTTCTCGATGAGCGACGGCAGCGCGGGATCCGGGGTGTCGTAGCCACCGAAGATGTAGGGCACCTGCGCGTACACGCCGTCGATCCGGTCCAGTCGGCCCTCGCGCCTGGCCTTGAGCGCCGTAGCCAGCGACAGGTTGCCGCCACCGGACTCGCCCGTCACGACGATCGACGCCAGACCGAGCTCGTCGCGCCGGGCGTGCATCCAGTCCAACGCACTGGAGCAATCGTTCAGGCCTGCGGGGAACGGATGCGGGCCGAGCTCGCCACCCGAGTTGCGGAACTCCACGCCGACGACGACGCACCCAGCGGCGGCCAGCGCCTCGCGCCAGCTCTTTGCGACGGACGTCTGGAGGATCGCCATTCCGCCGCCATGCAGGTGGAGCAGCCCCGGCAATGGGGCCGTGGCGCCTGCCGGCCGGTCGATGTACAGCGTGATGTCGTTGCCGTCGACGCCCGTGATGGTCTCGGTGCTGGTCTCGACGCCCTCGGCAGGCTTGACGTCGGCCAGCAGGACGCTGAACACGGTGGCGAATGCCTGCTCGGTCGCTGCGGCGACGGCCAGCAGTTCCGGAAGCGGCGATTGCCTGTCCACGGGCAGCGTGGCGGCAGCCCCGCCGAGCCCGAGCGGCGTGAACGCGGCGACGAGCCGTGGGTCCGTCCTGGGATCCGATTGCAGTTCGAGCTCGGGGTCGCCAAGGCGGCCGGGCAGCGTGACGTTGACGGTGGGGGTGGCCATTCCGCGAAGCTACCCCAATACATCCCGGGCACACGGCGTTTCGTTTCACCGAATGCTGGCGCAATCCGACGGTACGGTTTCTTCATGGCCACTGAAATCACGGTGCGCGGAACCTTCTCCGCGTTCCAGACGCCGGAACGCGGGACCGTGCATGCGTCGATCGCGTACGAGGGCCCAGCGATGGAGCCGGTGTACGACCGGGTGGCACGCGACTTCGAGAACGTGAAGGCGTCGGTGACCCAGTTGAAGAACGGCGACGACGGACCGGTCACGTGGTGGACCGCCGAACAGCTCCGCACGTGGTCGACCCGGCCCTGGAACAAGGACGGTGACCAGCGTCCGCTAGTGCATCACGCCAGCGTCGGCATCAAGGTGAAGTTCCTCGACTTCACCGCGCTGTCTCGCTGGGTGCGTCAGCACGTCGTGGAAACCGACGGCTTCCGTGTCGCGAACGTCGAATGGGCGCTGACCTCGAACCGGCGCGAAGTGCTGGTCCGACAGGCCCGCACCGAAGCCGTGCGCGATGCCGTCACCCGCGCACAGCAGTACGCCGATGCGCTCGGGCTCGGCAAGGTCAGCCCCGTCGCCATCGCCGACGCCGGAATGCTCGGCGCGAACCTGCATCCCCAAAGCGGGGATGGTCCCGCCTACCTGCGTGCTGCATCAGCGCCGTCGGGTGGCGGCGGCGCGGACGTCGAACTGGTGCCACAGGACATCGAGGTGTCGGCGGCAGTCGACGGACGGTTCGTCGTTCATGGTGCGTAACGGTCAGTACACGTCGCGGACATAGCGTTTCGTGGCGACGAGCTCGCGCTTGTAGTCGTGCGCGGCCTCGTCGGACATGCCACCGTGGGTGCGGATGATCGCGGTCAGCGCCGCGTCGACGTCCTTGGCCATCCTGCTGGCGTTGCCGCACACGTAGAAGTGCGCGCCGTCCTCGAGCCAGCGCCACACGTCGGCGCCGTAATCCCCGATCTTGTGCTGCACGTACACCCGGTCGGCCTGGTCTCTGGAGAATGCCAGATCGAGCCGGTTCAGCAGACCGTCGCGGGCCATGTCATCGAGATCGTCGCGGTAGTAGAAGTTCTCGGCGCGATGCCGATCGCCAAAGAACAGCCAGTTGCGGCCCGCGTGGCCGAGCGCCCTGCGTTCCTGCAGGAAGCCACGGAACGGGGCGATACCGGTGCCTGGCCCGACCATGATCATGGGCGTCGCACCGTCCTCGGGCGGCCGGAAGTGCGGAGACGGCTGCAGGAACACCTCGGCGTGCGACGCGCGGTCGGCGAGGAACGTCGACGACACTCCGCCGCGCTCCCCTCCTCGTACGCTGCGATAGCGCAACACCGACACCGTGAGCTGCACCTCGTGCGGGCTGACCAGCGGGCTCGACGATATCGAGTACGACCGCGGGGTCAGACGCACCAGCGCCTCCTGCCATTCCTCGGCGCTGGCCCGCACCGCGAACTCCTCGACGAGGTCGACGCCGTTGCGCCCGATCAGCCAGGCGTCGCGAACGGACTTGGTTGCCTTGAGAATCCGGGCGGCGGACCGGTCGGCGCACCGTTCCGCGACGAACGTCAGCAGGTTGGGCGTGACTCGGCAGACGTCGTAGGACGACACCAGCGCGTCGCGTAGCGCGACCTCTGTGCCGTCGACCACGACGGGTTCGTTGCCCGTCAGTCCGGTGGCAGCGAGCCAGGCGGCGACGACGTCGGGCGCGTTCGTCACGAAGACGCCGAGTGCGTCGCCGACGTCGTAGCTGACGTCGTGTTCGGAGAGGTCGAACCCGAACTGGCGCACCTCCTTGGCCGCCGTTCGTGGCGTCAGCAGGACGTTGCGGGACAACGGCACTCGCAGTGGTCTCGTACGGGTGAACTCCTTCGCCGACTTCTGCGCCACGGCCGTAGGGGCCACCTGATCACTACCCTGGTGCAGATCTCGGCGGTGCTCCCCGGCGATCGCGTCGACGATCCGGTCGGCCCACTGCGCCATCGGTTCGTCGTCGTAGGCCTCGCATTCGGTGCGGTCGACCAGTTTGGTCGCGCCGAGGTCGGCAAGCCTGCGGTCCAGCGCCTTGGCGTGGCCGCAGAACTCGTCGTAGGACCGGTCACCGATGCCCAGCACCGCGTAGCGCATGCCGTTGAGCGCTGGCGCATCCGGGGCGGCGAGCCGCTCCCAGAACTCGGCGCCGTTGTCGGGTGGACCGCCGTCACCGAACGTACTGGTGACGATGACGACGTCGCGCGCAGCAGCGAGATCGCCCGGCGTGGCATCGTTCATTGCCACCAGCCGGGATCCGTTCAGGCGGTTTGCGACCTGAGCCGCGAAGCCCTCGGCGTTGCCGGTCTGCGAGGCCCACAATACCAACGGTCCGTCCTCGGGTTTGCCCGTGACGACGGCGCGTGAGTACCGCCCGGCCAGCAGCCCGTCCACCCACAGCCGGACCGGCGTGCGCAACGGCGCAGACGGGGGAAGTACCGGGACGCCTCGGACGCCGCCGTCCAGTCCGGTGAAGAAGCCTGCGAGATAGAGCTTCTCGTCATCCTCGAGTGCTGGCGCGGAGTCGGGCAGAGTCACCTCGGATGCGACGGCCGTCAACCTGACCGCGCAGACCTTGAACTCGGGCTGCAGCGACAAGGGATCGACGGCGTCACTGGTGAGCGCGTTGATGGTCAGGTCTTCACCGTGTTCGTCGTTCCAGTGGAACGGGACGAAGCAGTTGCCTGGCCGGACCCGGTCGGTGACGACGGCTGGTAGCACCGCCGTGCCGCGTCGCGATGTCAGCTCGACGCTGCCGCCATCGGTGATCTCGAATGCCGCTGCGTCATCGGGATGGATCTCGACGAACGGTCCGCTGTCGAGCTTGTTGAGCTTGTCGACCCTTCCGGTCTTGGTCATGGTGTGCCACTGGTGCTGCAGCCGTCCGGTGTTCAGCACCACGGGATAGTCATCGTCGGGGAGCTCGCGGGCGTCCATGTGCGGGCGCGGGTGGAACACGGCCCTGTGCGACGGCGTCGGGAACACCAGCCGTGGCCGACGACCGGCCTCGTCGACGTAGGTGGTCTGGCTGACACCGTCGTTGAGGTAGCGGATCGGGTTGCGGTCGGGTGCGCCGCCAGGTGCCACGGGCCATTGCAGGGGTGTTTCGCGCAGCCGGTCGTAGCTGGCGCCACGGAGGTCATAACCCGTTCTGAGATTGGAGAACTGGCGGATCTCGTCGAAGACATCCTCGCTGGACTTGAAGGCGAAGTCGGCGCCGAAGCCCATGTGTTCGGCGACCCGGCAGATCAGTTCCCAGTCCGGTGTGGCCTGGCCGACCGGCGGTATCGACTGTGCCAGCAGCGTCAGGTTGCGCTCGGAGTTGACCATCACGGCGTCTGCCTCCGCCCACAGGGTGGCGGGCAGCACGATATCGGCGTACCGGTTGGTCGCGGTGTCCTGGTACGCGTCTTGGGTGATGACCAGCTGTGCGGCCTCGAGGCCCGCTATCACGTTGCCGCGGTTGGCCACCGTGGCAACGGGATTGGTGCAGATGATCCAGCAGGCCTTGATCTCCCCCGTGCTGAGGTGTGCGAACATCTCGATGGTTCCCGGTCCCACGTCGGTGCGGATGGTCCCGTCGGCCAGCCCCCACTGCGTCTCGACGAACGCCCGATCCTCTGCGCACGTGACGGTGCGCTGACCGGGCAGCCCCGGTCCCATGTAACCCATCTCGCGCCCGCCCATGGCGTTCGGCTGGCCAGTCAGCGACATCGGTCCGCTGCCCGTCCTGCAGATTGCGCCGGTGGCCAGGTGCAGGTTGCAGATCGCGTTGGTGTTCCACGTGCCGTGCGTGCTCTGGTTCAGGCCCATGGTCCAGCACGACATCCATTCCCCCGCGTCGGCGATCATCGCTGCGGCGGTGCGGATGTCGGCCTCTGCCAGGCCGGTGATCGCCGCGACGACGTCCGGCCGGTAGTCGGCCAGGAAGCCTGGCATCGCGTCCCAGCCCTCGGTGTGCTCGGCGATGAAGTCGGCGTCGATGTCCCCGCTCTCGACGAGCAGGTGCAGTATCCCGTTGAGTAGCGCAAGATCAGTGCCCGGTTTGATCGGCAGGTACAGGTCGGCCCTGTCGGCCGTCGCGGTACGGCGGGGATCGACCACGATGAGCTTGGCCCCCGCCTTGAGCCGGTCCGCCATGCGCAGGAACAGGATCGGGTGACAGTCGGCCATGTTGGAGCCGATCACGAAGAACAGGTCGGCGTGGTCGAAGTCGGTGTAGGAGCCAGGAGGGCCGTCGGCGCCGAGCGACTGCTTGTAACCCGTTCCGGCACTTGCCATGCACAGCCGGGAGTTGGATTCGATGTGCGTCGTGCGAATGAACCCCTTGGCGAGTTTGTTGGCCAGGTATTGCGCCTCGATCGACATCTGACCGGACACGTAGAGCGCGATCGCGTCGGGACCGTGCTCGTCGAGGATGGCCCGGAGCCTGCGGCCCGCGTCGGCTACCGCGTCGTCGACGTCGACCGGAGCCAGCTCTCGATCTCGGGAGGGCCGGGCCAGCGCCGTCACCATCCTGCCCTCGTCGGCGCGCATCAGCTCGGCGTGCGTGGCGCCCTTCGTGCACAGCCGGCCGAAGTTACTGGGGTGCAGCCGGTCTCCCGACACCCTGGCGATGACGGGCAGGCCGGTGGTGGGGTCGGCACGGGTCTCGACCGAGATCCCGCAGCCGACCCCGCAGTATGAACACGCAGTCCGTGTCGTGTGGGTCGTCACCTGATCCCCTCGATCAGCCGGCCCCGACGGGTTCTGGCGTCTTGCCGACGTGCTCACCCGTGACCGCACGCACCGTTTGCATGCGCAGGAAGACGACCCACGTCACGATCGCGCAGATCACGTAGAACGCGAGGAACACCCAGAAGGCGTTGGTGGCGGACTTCGCGGCCCCGGTGTACGACATCCGCAGCGCGATGTTGATGAACACCCCGCCAAGTGCACCCACCGCGCCTGCGAACCCGATCAGGGCACCCGACATGCGGCGTGACCAGGCTGCCTTGTCGGCATCGCTCCAGCCATCCTTGTCCTGCGCCTTGGCCTCGAAGATCGACGGGATCATCTTGTACGTCGAGCCGTTGCCGATGCCCGACAGCAGGAACAGCACGATGAATCCGACCACGTAGCCGGTCATTTGGCCGCCAGTGGGCGCGCCCTTCATGGCGTCGTCAAGCATTCCGCTGACCACCAGGATGCCCGCGGCGAAGATCATCGCCACGAACGTGTAGAGCGTGATCTTGCCGCCACCGATGCGGTCGGCGAGCTTGCCACCGAACGGCCGGGAGATGGAGCCGAGCAGCGGTCCGAGGAAGGAGATCTGTGCCGCGTGCAGCGCGGCCTGAGCGGCGTTGTCCCCGCCTGCCAGGAAGTTGATCTGCAGTACCTGGCCAAACGCGAACGAGAATCCGATGAACGATCCGAACGTGCCGATGTAGAGGAAGCTCATCACCCAGGAGTGCTTGTAGCGCAACGCCTCCGCGAGCGCACCAAGGTTGGACGTCTGGTTGCGAAGGTTGTCCATGAACAGTGCGGCGCCGACCGCGGCCAGCGAGATCAGCACCAGGTATATGGCGCACACCAACTCCGGTGCGGTGTTGCCTGCCGTTGCGATCACCAGCAGCCCGATGAGCTGAATGACGGGAACGCCGATGTTTCCACCGCCTGCGTTCAGTCCGAGCGCCCAGCCCTTCAGCCGCTGCGGGTAGAAGGCGTTGATGTTGGTCATCGACGAGGCGAAGTTACCTCCGCCGAGGCCCGCGAACGCCGCCACGACCATGAAGGTCGTGTAGGACGTACCAGGGGTCAACATCGCCCACAGCGTCAGCACCGTCGGGATCAGCAACAGCAACGCGCTGACGATGGTCCAGTTGCGTCCGCCGAACTTGGCGGGTGCCACCGTGTACGGGATGCGCATGAACGCGCCGACAAGGGTGGGGACCGCGACGAGGTAGAACTTGCCCGCCGCATCGATGCCGTAGACGTTCTGCGGCATGAACAGCACCATCACCGACCAGATCGACCAGATCGAGAACCCGACGTGCTCGGCGATGATCGACCAGATCAGGTTGCGCTTGGCAACTTTCGCGCCGCCCGAATCCCAGGCGGCGACGTCCTCGGCGTCCCAGTCTTGGATGTTGCGGTTGCGCGTCAGTATCGACATGGTGGCCCTTCGAGCAGGTATGCGGTCTGCTCAAGAGTCACGTGCCGCAGTGATGCAGCGATTGCGCGTCGGTATCCGCCTTGTCAACACCCGCTCACATACCGCTCAGGGGTGGGGGTGCGCAACGGTACTCACGCCGGCCTCGTGCCGGAAACATCCCGGAAACACGAGTGATTAGGCTGGGGTGTCAGCCCTCGTAGGGTTTGACCGCGAGCACCGGCTTGGGGCACTCCAGCAGCAGTCGCTGAGAAGTGCTGCCCAGCAGCAGCTTTCCGACCGGGCTGCGATGCTTGAGGCCGATCACCAGCAGCTCCGCCTCGGGGCGGTCCATCGCGGTCAGCAGCTCCGCGGCGGCGTCGACGCCGACGGGCTGCGTGAACTCGAAGGGCACTCCCGAGGCCTCCAGGCGGGCCTGGACGTCACGCACCTCGGCCTGCTGCGCGAAGTCGGGGTCGGAGTAGGACTCGCCCGATGTGGAGTTGATCACCTTCAAGTGGCTGTCTCGCAGCCTGGCCTCCGCGATGCCATGATCCAACGCGGCCTGGCCGAACCGGTTCGTGGTGTACCCGACGACTATCACGCTTGGGCCTTCTCTCTCTGGTCCTTGTCGTCCTCGACGACGAGCAGCGTCTCCTCGTCGCGGTGCATCAGCTTGAGCACCAGCGGGATGATCAGCAGCACGGCCATCAGCACGTAGGTGATGATCGCGACGGGCTCGGTGAACAGGCTGCCCCAGTCACCGGCACCGAGCTGCAAGCTCTGCCGCAACTGTCGTTCGATGCGCGGCCCGAGGATGACGCCGATGATCAATGGCAACACGGGAAGTCCGAACCGTCGCATCATCAGACCGAGCAGACCGAACACCAGCAGCAGGGCGAGGTCCAGCGGCTGTACGTTCACCGCGAACGCCCCGAGGGTGGCGAAGAACAGGATGCCTGCGTACAGGTAGGGCCGCGGGGTGCGCAGCAGCTTGGCCCACAGCGGAGCCAGCGGCAGGTTGAGCACCAGCAGCAGGAAGTTGCCGATGAAGAGGCTCGCGATCAGCGTCCAGATGAGCAGCGGCTCCTTGTCGAAGAGCGTTGGCCCTGGCTGGATTCCGTAGGACACGAACGCGGTGAGCATCACCGCTGCCGTCGCGTTGGTCGGCAGACCGAGCGACAGCATCGGTACGAGTGTTCCCGCCGCGGAGGCGTTGTTGGCGGCCTCCGGCCCTGCAACGCCCTCGATGGCGCCCTTGCCGAACTCCTCGGGGTGCTTGGACAGCTTCTTCTCGGTGATGTAGCTCAAGAACGTTGGCAGCTCGGCGCCACCCGCGGGCAGCGCTCCGAACGGGAACCCGTACGCGGTGCCGCGAAGCCACGGCTTCCACGATCGCTTCCAGTCGTCCTTGCCCATCCACGGCCGCCCCACAGGGATCACCTGAGCCGGGCGCCGCCGCAGATGCGCGGAGACCCAAAGTGCCTCGCCGAGAGCGAAGACCGCCACGGCGATCACCACGATGTCGATGCCGTCGGACAACTGCGGGATGCCGAACGTAGCCCGCGGTTGCCCGGTCAGGAAGTCGATGCCGACGATGCCGATCGCGAGACCGAGCACCAGTGAGATGGCACCGCGCAGCTTCGACGAGCCGAGCACGGCGGTGACCGCCACCAGTGCAAACAGCATGATCGCCAGGTATGACGGGGCGCCGAGTGTGACGGCGAACCGGGATACCGCTGGGGCGAACAGCACCAGCAGGATGGTGCCGATGGTGCCCGCGACGAAGGAGCCGATGGCAGCCGTAGCCAGTGCCTGGGCGGCGCGACCTGCCTTGGCCATCTTGTTGCCCTCGATCGCGGTGATCACCGACGACGACTCCCCCGGCGTGTTCAACAGGATCGACGTCGTCGACCCGCCATACATACCGCCGTAGAAGATGCCCGCGAACATGATGAACGCTGCGCTCGGGCTGACGTTGTAGGTGATCGGCAGCAGCAGCGCGACGGTCATGGCGGGCCCGATACCGGGCAGCACACCCACCGCAGTACCCAACAGCACGCCGATCACGGCGTACAGCAGGTTCATCGGGGTGGCGGCCTGCTCGAAGCCCTGGATCAGCCAGTCGATGTTCTCCATTACAGAATCCCATCCAAGATGCCTGGGGGCAGCGGGATTCCGAGCCCTGAGTAGAACGCGTAGAAGCTGGCGAGCGAGAGCGCCAGCCCGATGACGAAGTTGCGGACGTAATGCTTGCTACCAAGAATCGTTGCGGCGCCGCCGAAGAAGAGCGTTCCCATGACCACCCAACCCAACGGGTTCACCAGCAGGATCATCGCGACGAACAGCCCGACCAGCATGCCGACGGTGCGCCAGTCACCTGGGGACTCGGGATCGATGTCCTCGCCCGCGTCGGCCTCACCGACGGATCCACGCGGGATGGCGATCGCAAGGACTACGCCCAACAACACTGCCGCAACGCCGACGACCAACGGAAAGAGCCTTGGCCCAACGGGATCCACCTTGGCGAACCCGGTCTCAAGGGTCAGTGCGTTGTAGATCAGGAACGCACCGACCGCAATGAGCACGGCGACCACCACGTACTGCGCCTTGTCGACGTGTTTGGCGACCTCGTTCTCCTGAGGCTCCTTCGTGGTGGTCATACCAACCCCAGTTCGGTCAGGGTCGAACTGACCCGGTTGTCCTGATCCTTCAAGAACTGTTCGAACTGCGCACCAGTCATGAACGCGTCTGTCCAGCCGTTCTTCACCAGCGCCTCCTTCCATTGCGACGAGCTGTGCAACTCCTCCAATACCTTCACCATCGCCTGCTTGGCATCATCGGAAATACCAGGTGGCGCAAGGACTCCGCGCCAGTTGGCGAAGGTGACGTCGATACCGGACTCCTTGAGGGTGGGCGCGTCGATGCCCTCGACCCGCTCGGCGCTGGACACTGCGAGCACGCGCAGTTGGCCGGCTTCGATCTGATCGATGAGCTCGCCGGGGCTCGACGTGCCCGCCGTGATCTTCTTGCCGAGCAACGCGGTCAGCAGGTCACCGCCGCCGTCGTAGGTGACGAAGTTGACCGACTTGGGGTCGACGCCGACGGTCTTGGCGAGTTCCATCGGGAACAGGTGATCGGGCCCGCCGGGAGACGACCCTCCGCCGATCGTCACCTTGCTCGGATCCGCCTTCCACGCCGTGACGAAGTCCTGGATCGTCTTGAACGGTGAATCGGCGGGCACGAATACGGCGCCGGGGTCCTCGATCAACTTGGCCAGCGCCGTCGCGTCGGACGCCTTGATGTTCGACCCGTTCGTGTAGGTCGCGCCGACGACGCCGAGCCCCATCGTCATCATGAGGTCGCCGTTGCCTCGTTCGTTCATCAGTCGGGCCATCGCAACGGTGCCGCCGGCGCCGAGCACGTTGAACACCTCGACACGGCCGGTGATCTTCTGGTCCTGCATGATCTTCACCGCCGTGCGCGCCGTCAGGTCATAGCCGCCACCGGGGCTGTTGGGAACCATCATCCGCAGCCGGTGTAGACCGGACGGATCGTCGCCGCGCGTCACGCCGCAGGCGGTCACGGTGGCGATCATCAATAGGACCGCTGCCAGCACCGCCCCGGATGACGTCGCCCAACGTGGAAGTCTCGACACCATCGTCTCCATTCGCTGCTGTGTGATGCTCATCGATACTGTTCCCATACGTGACTCAGGTCACTCTTTCGGACGCAAAGGAAGTTCTGGTCGTTGAGTACACGGAACCGAACACTGGGGCGCACCAAGTTCTCCACCCCGCGGATCGCCGCCCGCAGCCTGGCAGGCCAGTTCCTGGTCTTCCAGCTGCTGGTAGTGCTCGTGGTGCTGGGTGCGGTCGCCGCGGTGTCCGTGACGCAGTCCAACCAGGAGTTTCGCGAAGTGCGCGGCCAGCGGATGATCGCAGTCGCCGAGAACCTCTCCTCCACACCGATCGTCCGCGAACGCTACGCCGATCCTGCCGCCGCATTGGTGCTGGCGCCCGACGTGGACCGCGCCGTCGCGTTATCGGGTGCAGCCCTCGTGGAGATCCTCGCCCCCGACGGCCGGGTCCGGGTGTCGTCGGATCCGTCCCGCGCCGGCGACCGGACCGACTTCGGTCGCAGCCAGGTGGTGAAGGGCCGAGCCTGGTCGGGTGATCTCGACGTGGACGGCGCGCACTCACTCGTAGGACAGGTGCCGATTCTCGCCATCGACGGCTCGGTGCTCGCGATCGTCTCGGTCAGCGAGCCCTATCCGTCGACGTGGCAACTGCTCAGCGGCGCGGGCGAACGCCTGCTGGTGTACCTCGGACTCGGCGCTGCGCTCGGCGTGCTGGCGTCGTGGTTGCTGTCCCGGCGCATCAAGCGGCACACCCGCGGCCTCGAAGTAGCCGAGATCGCCGGGCTGGCCGATCACCGGGAAGCGTTGCTACACAGCATTCGTGAGGGTGTGGTGGCGGTGAACACCGACGGCGTCATCACGCTGCTCAACGACAGCGCACAGGACCTGCTCGGCGTGACCGGCGACGCCGTCGGGCGGCGGATCGACACGGTGGGGCTCGACCCTGCCGTCGAAGAGTTCCTGGCATCAGGCGAGAACAGCCGTGACGTCGTGATCGTCACCCGCACAAGGGTTCTCGCACTAAACCGTCGGGCAGCCAGCACGGGAGGTGAGCGCATCGGTACTGTCACCACGATGCGCGACAGCACTGAACTGGCCTCGATGCAGGGCCAGCTGTCGTCGCACAAGAGCGTGACCGACACGTTGCGCGCGCAGACCCATGAGTTCGCCAATCAGCTCCACACCATCTCGGGCCTCGTCCAACTCGGCGAGTACGACTCGGTGCGCGATCTGGTCGGGACACTGACCCGCCGCCGCGCCGAGATCAGCGACGCGGTGACCCGGCACGTCGCCGACCCCGCCGTGGCCGCACTGTTGATCGCCAAGACGTCACTGGCCGCCGAGAGTGGCGTCGCGCTGGTACTCGACGAACGCAGCCACCTCGCGGCACTCGACCCTGCACTCGCCACCGACGTAATCACGGTGCTCGGCAACCTCATCGACAACGCGGTGGACGTGTCGGAGGGATCGCAACGAAGGGTCGTCACGGTCACCCTCGGCGACACTGGCGCGCTGACGATCTCGGTCGCCGACTCCGGCCCCGGAGTTCCAGAACACCTGCGCGAGACGATCTTTGCGCGTGGTGTCACGTCCAAACCCGACGTGCCCGGCGGCAGGGGAATCGGGCTTGCACTGGTGCGCCTGGTCAGCGCGCAGCTGGGCGGGGCGGTCGAGGTATCGGACGGACCGGACGGCGGCGCCGTCTTCGAGGTGCGGCTGCCACTTTCGCGATCCGCACCGCGCGCGGGAGGTTCGGCAGATGCGTGACGTGCTGGTCGTCGACGACGACTTCATGGTCGCCGAGATCCACCGCCGGTTCGTGGACCGGATCGACGGGTTCCGCGCTGCAGGCGTCGCGCGTACCGGCACCGAGGCCCTAGAGCAGGCCAGCGAATCGAGCCCCGACCTGATCCTGCTCGACGTGTACCTCCCGGACATGACGGGCCTGGAAGTGTTGCAGCGCTTACGTTCCCGCGGTGATCGGGTAGGCGTCATCATGATCACCGCCGCCAGGGAACTCGACACCGTGTCCGGCGCCCTCGACGGTGGAGCAGCCGACTACCTGATCAAGCCATTCGAGTTCGACCAGTTCAAGGCGAAGCTCGAGGCGTTCGCCGCACGTGACGACGCGCTACGGTCCGCTGCCGGCGTCGACCAGTCCCTGATCGATTCGCTGTTCGGCGGCGCCATACCAGCCCGCGGTGGTGAGTCGCTACCCAAGGGTCTCGGCACCGAAACTGGCGAGTTGGTGCTCGACGCGGTCCGGTCGGCAGGCGAGGTGTCTGCCGCCGAATGCGCCGAGCTGGTAGGGATTTCGCGGGTCAGCGCCCGCCGCTACCTCGAGCACTACCTGAGCACCGGCGCCCTTCAACTGCGCCTGCAATACGGCGCAGGCAGGCCCGAGCGGCGCTACCGAGTGAGCGCCTAGAGGACGGCGGAGGCTTGCGTTCGAGCGCGCTCGAACTCCTAACGTCGCGGCCATGACGACGCATACGGCATCACAGACCTGGATCATCACCGGGGCCTCGAAGGGACTCGGACGTGCATTGGCCGAGGCTGCCCTTGCCGCGGGCGACCGGGTCGTGGCCGCGGTCCGCAATCCTGACAGCATGGCTGCCCTGAGGACCACCTTCGGTGACCACATCACGAGCCTCCAGTTCGACGCCAGGGACACCACCCAAGCCGGCGACCTCGTCCAGGTCGCAGTCGAGCATTACGGCCGACTTGACGTCGTGGTGAACAACGCGGGGCGCGCCATCGTCGGCGCCGCCGAGGAAGTCACCGACAGGCAACTGCGCGACCTCATGGACCTGCACCTCTTCGGTCCCGCCGCCCTGGTGCGCGCGGCATTGCCCGCCATGCGGGCCCAGGGAGGCGGGACGATCGTGCAGATGAGCAGCCAGGGCGGCCGGGCGTCCTTTCCTGGCGTGTCGGCCTACTCGGCGTCGAAGTTCGCGTTGGAGGGTTGGTCAGAGGCCCTGGCCGGCGAGGTCGCCCCGTTCGGGATCCGCGTGATGCTGGTCGAGCCGAGCCGATTTCGGACTGCGTTCAACGCCGCCGATGTGCTCGACTTCACCGACGTCTCGCCGACCTACCGCGAGGTATTGACCGCTGTGCGAGCCGACATGTCTGGTGCGGACGGGATCCAGGAAGGCGACCCCGCGAGGGCCGCGGAGATCATCGTTTCCTTGGTCCATTCCGAGGAAGTCCCGCTGCGGCTGCCCCTCGGCGCAGAGGCCGTCACGCGGCTCACGGCCGCCTACCAGCGCGGCCTGGATGGGGTCAGCCAGTGGGCGGAGCTGGCCCGCAGCGCCGACTTCACCGGCGTCGCCACCTCGGTCCGTCCGATCTAGGATCGGGTATGTCCACCGACGGCCTGATGAGCAGGGCGCTCGCCTCGCTCGACGAGATCGACGGCCCGATGTCCATCGAGGTGATCCACCGCCTCGCAGACAACCGTGACCTCAGCGAGCCACTCACCATCGCCGAAGTCGCCGATTTGCTCGACGTCTCCGCGCACACCCTGCGTTACTACGAACGTGCCGGCCTCGTCGAGGTCGACCGCGACAGCAGCGGCCACCGTCGCTACCATTCCGAAGCGGTGCGCCGACTCGTATTCCTCACCCGGATGCGGTTGTCCGGCATGGCCATCCGCGATCTGCAGCATTACGTCTCGCTCGTCGACAGCGGCGATCAGACCGTGCCCGAGCGCCTCGACATGCTGCTCGAACATCGAGACACCATCCGCCGCCAAATCCGCGAACTCACGCTCTCGCTCGCCGCCACGGAGTACAAGATCACCACCTACGGCGGCACTACCGGCGTCACCAGCGGCTAGGCGGCGTGTTTGGTGATGAGGTAGCCGAAGTCGATTTCGATCGCACTGCGGTAGCCACCCACCGGACCCGGTAATGGTGGCGCCTTCGAGTGGTGCCGCGCCCCGGTGGGTGTGGTGAATTCG
>NZ_NPKO01000020.1 GCF_008329605.1 Mycolicibacterium sp. P9-64 | reverse complement strand
CCTTGCCCGCTGCGGTCACCTGGCCGGTGAAGAACCGGCCGAAGGCGTGCGCGGACTCGACGACGGCCCGGTATCCGGCGATGTTGGCCATCGAGGACAGCACGTCGAGCGACTGAGCCCGCGAGATACGGGGCACGGCGTCCATCGCCAGCACCGTGATCGGGCGCGCCGACAGCTTCTCGACCAACTCGGGGTTCAGCGCGGGCGAGATCAGGCTGACCAGCGTCGCGCCGTCCTTCAACGCGGCGATCTCGGCGTCGGCGGGCGCGTTCACCTTGAGCACGACGTCAGCGGCCCACGGATCGCCGATACTGGCGCCTGCCTCGACGTAGGCGGTATCGGCGAAGGTCGAGGCATCGCCTGCACCGGACTCGACGACGACGGAGTAGCCCAGTTTGAGGAGCGCTCCGACGGTCTGCGGCGTCGCGGCGACGCGCGTCTCACCCGCGTGAGACTCGCGCGGAATCCCGATGATCATCGGAAGAGTCTCCCATTTGCGCCACGAGCACGTGCGTGCCCCTCTGGCGGCGAGAGGCTTACGCGGTGATCTGATCCAGGTATCCGGGGCAGTACGCGCTGGCCGCCTCGACCACGAACACGGCTGCTTGGTGCGCGGTCAGGTCGGTGTTGTCCATGATCTCACTGCCGATGCTGACGCCGTCCTTGCCGCCGGCCAGGTAGCTGCACACCAGGTGGCCGTCCTGCACTGCGGCCTTCGCCGAGTCGAAGGTGATGTTGGCGGCGTCGATGTTGGTCAGGAATTCGTCATCGACCGAGCTTGCCGAAGCGGTCGCGGTGCCCGCGAGGGCGGCCAAGCCGAAGGCGCCCGCGGCAATGGCGGTGGTGGCGATGTTGGCGATCCGGTTCGTGAACACGTGCCTGGTCTCCCTGTCTGAGGTTCTGACGGCCGCTTCCTGCGAGCCGTGAACAGCATCCGGAGACCTGCTTGGGGGATTCTCAATGGATTCTTGGAGACCACTCCAAGAAAGCTCACAAGGTGTCGGCGGAGCGGGCCGCCCGGGTCAGGCGGCACCTCGCCGACGTCCTCGCCGGCATCGGGCTCAGGGAGCCAACGCCGGATCGACCAGCTCGTCCCTGAGCTGCGACAGGGTGCGCTCGAGGATTCGCGATACGTGCATCTGGGAGACGCCCACCCGCTCGGCGATCTGGCTCTGCGTCATCGAGGCGAAGAAGCGCAGATACAAGATGGTCCGCTCACGCTCGGGCAGCGCCGCCAGCAGCGGTCGCACCGATTCCCGGTCGGTGATGTGGTCGAACTCGACGTCGACGTCGCCGATGGTGTCGGCCAGCATTCTCGGCGTTCCGTCACCGCCGGAGATGGGGGCGTCAATGGAGTGCACGTTGTACGAGGCCGAGGCGACCAGGCTTTCGACCACTTCTTCGCGGTCGAGGCCGAGCAGCTCCGACAGCTCGCTGGCAGTCGGCGCCCGTCCAAGGTCGTGCGTCAAATGTTGTGTCGCCTTGGTGATTTGCCCGTGACGGTCCCTGATTCGCCGAGGCACGTGCATCGACCAGCCGTGGTCACGGAAGTGTCGACGAACCTCACCCATCATCGTCGGGACGGCGAAGCCGAGGAAGCTCGAACTCTTCTCCGGATCGAACCGGTTGACGGCGTTCATCAGTCCGATGCGGGCGACCTGGGTCAGGTCCTCGAGGTTCTCCCCGCGCCGGTCGTAGTGGCGCGCGACGTTGTCGGCCAATTGCAGGCATCTGGTGACGATGCGTTCCCGCTGACGGGCGAATTCGCGCGACTCAGGGGGTAGTGACTTGAGGACGACGAACATGTCTACGACGTCGTGGTACTCGTCGGTGTGTCGTGATGGCGTAACCGCCACCGGTGCAACCGTTTCGGGTGCAAGTGCTTGCATGCGTGGACCCCCTACGAGGTGCCCAGGATGCGGCGCCGCGTCATCGAAATGGCGAGCGCTGCATCATCCGTCGAATCGACGGACCGGCGATTTGCCGTCGCCGCACATCTGCGAGCGGTTGCGTGGAACCACAGTCGAAGGAAACTCGCCAGCTCGCGGTGCGGCGTTACGGCCGCTTTGCGCTAAACGGCGGTTGAGTCCAGGTGGACAGGCCCAAGCGTACCCCGAATGTGTGATGCCCGGAGGCGATCGCGGTTCTCCGGGCGCTACGGGCTCGGTCTGCGACCCATGACAGAAATGGAATCTACTGGGGCGCTTCATGTTCCGCGTGGAATGAAACTGGTGTGAACATCAATGTTTGAAGCGGGGCGCTAGCGGGTACCGCTGCCCTGCTCGTGTGCGAGGCCACGTTTGGGTCTGCATGTCTTGCATTCCCCCGTCGCTTCGCTCGCCCCAATCTTCTAATCCCCCGTCGCTTCGCTCGCCCCAATCTTCTAATCCCCGTCGCTTCGCTCGCCCCAATCTTCTAATCCCCCGTCGCTTCGCTCGCCCCAAGGCCGTCACGAACGCGTTAGATTCAGGGTGATCGCAGCTCTTTGTCGGCCGGCCGTACCCCGGTACTGATGTTGGGATGAGCGCGACACCGCCTGCCCACTGCTGCCGTCGCTGACGCTCTCCGTCCAGCATCGGCAACACGTCGCAGGGAGTTGCAGGAACAGTGTCGGTCTTCGTCGATATCACGCCGGCCGAGTCGCAGCTCGACTCGCCGGTCACGCCCACGTCCACCCCGGGTCGCTGGCGCGGCCGGCTGACCCGCGCGGCGTTGCCGCTGCTATCGGTCGTCGTCTTCGGGATCGTCTGGCAGCTTGCCGCCGCCGCAGGCATCTGGAACCAGACCTTCGTGCCCTACCCGAGCGCGGTCTGGAAGGCGTTCATCGACGTGTCCACCACCCACGACGGAGTCCGCGGCTACGCGGGCTACCTGCTGTGGGAGCACCTCTACATGACATTGCGGCGAGTGCTGGTCGGCGTCGTCATCGGCGTCGGCCTCGGGGTGCTGCTCGGCTTGGTGATGGGCTCGGTCGGGTGGGTGCGCAGCGTCCTCGAACCGTGGCTGACATTCCTGCGTGCACTCCCGCCCCTGGCCTACTTCTTCCTCCTGGTCATCTGGCTGGGCATCGACGAAGCGCCGAAGATCACGCTGCTGGCGCTCGCGGCGCTCCCGCCTGCGGCGGTGGCGACCACGGCCGCCGTCGTCGCCGCACCGGTCGGGCTGACCGAGGCCGCCCGCGCGCTGGGCGCGACCAGGGCACAGGTGATCCGCGACGTCGTCGTGCCATCGGCGCTGCCAGAGACGTTCACCGGCATCCGGCTCGCGGTCGGCATGGCGTACTCGTCGGTCGTCGCGGCCGAGCTGTTCAACGGGATTCCCGGCATTGGCGGCCTGGTGAAGGACGCAAGCAACTACAACAACACCCCGGTCGTGCTCGTTGGCATCTTCGCCATCGGGTTCTCGGGTCTGGTCATCGACGGTTTACTCCGCGCCGTGGAACGCCGCGCGGTCCCCTGGAGAGGAAAGATTTGATGAGACTCAAGGTATTACTCGCGGCGGTCGCGGTCTCGGCCCTTGCGCTGTCCGGCTGCGCCGTGGACCACTCCGGACAGGACGCCGCCAAGCCCACCCTGCGCCTTGGCTACCAGACGTTCCCCAGTGGGGACCTGATCGTCAAGAACAACAAGTGGCTCGAAGAGGCGCTGCCCGACTACAACATCAAGTGGATCAAGTTCGACTCTGGCGCGGACATCAACACCGCGTTCATCGCGAAGGAGTTGGACTTCGGCGCGCTCGGCTCCAGCCCGGTGGCCCGCGGGCTTTCGGCGCCGCTGAACATCCCCTACAGCGTCGCCTTCGTGCTCGACGTCGCGGGCGACAACGAGGCGCTCGTCGCCCGCAACGGCACCAACGTCAATGCGATCGCCGACCTCAAGGGCAAGCGGATCGCCACGCCGTTCGCGTCGACGGCGCACTACAGCCTGCTGGCCGCTCTAGCGCAGAACAACTTGACGCCCAAGGACGTTCAGCTGATCGACCTGCAGCCGCAGGCCATCCTGGCCGCCTGGGATCGCGGTGACATCGATGCGGCCTACACCTGGCTGCCGACGCTCGACGATCTGCGCAAGACCGGCAAGGACCTGATCACCAGTCGTCAGCTGGCCAAGGACGGCAAGCCGACCCTGGATCTGGCCGCGGTGTCCAACGAGTTCGCCGCCGCCCACCCCGACGTCGTCGACAAGTGGCGACAGCAGGAGGCTCGCGCCCTCACCGTCATCAAGGACGACCCCGCCGCAGCCGCCAAGGCGATCGCGGCCGAGATCGGGCTGACCCCCGATGTCGTTGCGGGACAACTCAAGCAGGGCGTGTACCTGACGCCCGACCAGCTGACGTCGCCGGAATGGCTCGGCACCGAGGGCGCGGTCGGCAACATCGCCAAGAACCTGCAGTCCGCTTCGGAGTTCCTCGCCGAGCAGAACCAGATCCCGGATGCCGCACCGCTCAAGACATTTCAGGACGCCATCTACGTGAAGGGACTGCCGGGTGCCCTCGCCCAGTGACGTCGTGACCGAACCCGAAACACGAGGCGGTCTGCGAATCAATGGCGTTTCGCACCGTTACGGCTCGGGCAAGGACCAAGTCACCGCTCTCGGGCCCGTCGACATCACGGTCGATCCGGGCTCCTTCCTGGTCCTCGTTGGCGCCTCGGGCTGTGGCAAGAGCACGCTGCTGCGACTGATCGCCGGCTTCGAAACCCCAAGCGAGGGAACGGTTGCAGTGGAGGGAACGGCTCCGACACCAGGCGTGACGTCAGGTGTGGTGTTCCAGCAGCCGCGGCTGTTCCCGTGGCGCACCGTCGGCGGCAACGTCGAGTTGGCGCTCAAGTACGCCAAGGTGCCGAACGATCGCCGCACCGAGCGCCGCGACCAGCTGCTCCAGCGAGTGGGCCTCGACGGCACGGCTGACCGCAAGATCTGGGAGATCAGCGGTGGGCAGCAGCAGCGCGTGGCGATCGCCCGCGCCCTGGCCGCCGAGACTCCGCTCTTCCTGCTCGACGAGCCATTCGCCGCGTTGGATGCGCTCACCCGTGAGCGCCTGCAGGAGGACGTCCGTCAAGTCAGCGCAGAGTCCGGTCGCACGACGGTGTTCGTCACGCACAGTGCCGACGAGGCGGCGTTCCTCGGATCGCGCATCGTGGTGCTGACCCGGCGACCGGGGCAGGTGGCGCTCGATCTGCCCGTGGACTTGCCGCGCACCGGGGTCGATGCCGAGGAACTGCGTCTGTCACCCGAGTACGCGCGGCTGCGCGCCGAGGTCGGTCGTGCGGTCAAGGCAGCGGCTGCCTGACGCAGCGGTCTGCTCCGAATGCGCGGGCGTCACGCCTGCGGCAATGGTGAAATGTCGATGAGTCAATGGCGCGCGCCGCGCGCCTGGCACGGTTAAACCGGCGGGTATGCGGGAGGTGGGTAGACGCCGCGCAGACCCCACGGCAACCAATTGAAGAAGTACTCGATCTCGTCGCTCGCGTCGTAGTCAGGATTCGGATCCATCAGTACCTCCCAGCGAAGCGACTTTGGGTGAAGTCTAGTCCCTGTGACCCCGCGACGGACATCGGATGGGGCCGAACGCATAGACTGGCGGCCAACCAGTTGATTGGTACCCGGGCGCAGCCCCGGCCTGCCTATAGTGAGTCGCCATGTCCACCGAACCACCCTCGAACGGGTTGACCCGTCGCGAAGAGCTGCTCGCAGTAGCTACGAAGCTGTTCGCCGCTCGGGGGTACCACGGCACCCGGATGGACGACGTTGCCGATGCGGTCGGGCTCAACAAGGCCACGGTGTACCACTATTACGCCAGCAAGTCGTTGATCCTGTTCGACATCTGCAAGAGCGCCGCAGATTTCACCGTGGAGGCGCTGCACGACGACCCGTCGGCGTCGGCGCGCGAGATGATCTATCACTTCACCCGCCGCCTGCTGGTCGGCATTGCCAGCGACATCGAACGCGGGGCGGTGTACTTCCAGGAGGCGCCGTACATCACCGAGTGGTTCACCGAGGAACAGGTGGCCTACATCCGCAAGGCGGAGACCTCGGTGTACGAGCACATGCGCGACGTCATCGACCGCGGCATCGCCAGCGGCGAGTTCTACGACTGCGACTCGCACGTGCTCGCGCTCGGCTACATCGGCATGACGCTGGGCTCCTACCGGTGGCTGCGTCCGCAGGGCCGCCGCACTGCACAGGAGATCGCCGTCGAATTCAGCACCGCCATCCTGCGCGGCCTGATCAAGGACGATGCGGTGCGCATCGAGGCGCCGCTGGGCATCGACGTCGCTGGGTCGACGGCGGATCAATAGCAGCAAGACCGAAGGGGGCGGGGCCACCATGGCAACCGTGAAGTCCAACCTGTTGTCCCGACGCGATCTCGACTTCCTGCTCTACGACTGGCTCCACGTCGACGAACTGACCAAGCGGCAGCGGTTCGCCGATCACTCACGTGAGACGTTCGACGGCGTCCTGGACCTGTGCGAGCAGCTGGCGACCCGATACTTCGCCCCGCACAACAAGAAGAGCGACACAGAAGAGCCGACGTTCGACGGCACCCGCGTCGTCGTCATCGACGAGGTGAAGGAGGCGCTGGCCGCCTTCGCCAAGGCCGATCTGATCGGGATGAGCGCCGACGAGCACCTCGGCGGCGCCCAGTTGCCCGTCAGCGTCGCGCAGGCGGCCTTCGCGTGGCTGGCGGCGGCCAACGTCAGCACGTCGGGCTACCTGATGCTCACCATCGCCAACGCCAACCTGCTCGGCAAGTTCGGTACCGACGAACAGATCGCGACCTTCGTCAAGCCGATGCTCGCGGGCCGGTTCACCGGCACGATGGCGCTGTCGGAGACACAGGCGGGCTCCTCTTTGGCCGACGTCCTCACCCGTGCCGAGCCGCGCGCGGACGGCACCTACCGTCTGTTCGGGTCGAAGATGTGGATCTCCGGCGCCGAGCACGAGATGTCGGACAACATCGTCAACCTGGTGCTCGCCAAGATTCCCGGCGGTCCGCCGGGAACCAAGGGCATCTCGCTGTTCATCGTGCCGAAGTTCCTGGTCAACACCGACGGGTCGATCGGCGAACGCAACGACGTGGCACTGGCCGGGCTGAATCACAAGATGGGCCAACGGGGTGTCACCAACACCGTGCTCAACTTTGGTGACGGCACGTTCAGTCCCGGCGGCGAAACCGGCGCGGTCGGCTACCTGGTCGGCGAGCCGCACCGCGGCCTTACCTACATGTTCCACATGATGAACGAAGCCCGCCTCGGCGTTGGAATGGCGGCAGTCGCTCTGGGTTACACCGGCTATCTGAAGTCTCTGCAGTACGCGCGGGAGCGGCCACAGGGCAGGCCGCTGACCGCCAAGGATCCGTCGGCACCGCAGGTCGCGATCGTCGAGCATGCCGACGTGAAGCGGATGTTGTTGGCGCAGAAGAGCTATGTGGAGGGTGGGCTGGCGCTGGCGTTGTATTGCGCGCGCCTGATCGACCTGCAGCACGCCCCGGAGTCCGCCGAGGAATCCGAGCAGGCCACCCACCTCCTGGACATCCTCACCCCGGTGGCCAAGAGCTGGCCCTCGCAGTGGTGCCTCGCCGCCAACGATCTGGCGATCCAGGTGCACGGCGGCTACGGCTACACCCACGAATACGACGTCGAACAGCACTACCGCGACAACCGGCTCAACCCGATCCACGAGGGCACGCACGGTATCCAGAGCCTGGACCTGTTGGGCCGCAAGGTGACTCAACACGGTGGTGCCAGCCTCGCCGAGCTCGGCAAGATGATCTCCGCCGCAGTCGCCGAGGCGACCGCGGTGGGAGGCGAGGCCGCCGAACTGGCCACCCGGTTGAAGGCGTCCTGGGAACGACTCGTCGCCGTCACCGCAGGAATGTTCGGTTCCGGCGACGTCGAGGCCGCACTGGCCAACAGCGTGGTCTACCTCGAGGCGTTCGGGCACATCGTGGTCTCGTGGATGTGGCTGGAGCAGTTCGTCGCCGCCGAAAGCGCAGACGGAGACTCCTCCAGTGACTTCTACAACGGCAAGCGGCAGGCCGCGCGGTTCTTCTTCCGGTACGAACTACCAAGGACCGCAGCACAACTAGATCTTCTGGAGAGCCTGGACCGCACCACGCTCGAGATGCGCGACGACTGGTTCTGAGTCACCCGCCGATACCCATGCAGAAATAGCATCAAGCGATGCTGTAATGGCGTTGGACAGGTATCGCAATCGCTCCTTACGTTGGTGACGGCGGCCACAGTCGCCGCACCCGTTACGCCAACTCACACAGGAGTGAATTGCCATGGTGACCTTCGTCGGCCTCCGCCGTCCCCGCATCCTCGCGGTCGCTGCCGTCGCCGGCCTCGTCCTCACCGCCTGTGGGGGAGTCCAGACGAGCACCGGTGGTGGCTCCGGCACGGACTACCCCTCGGGCACGGTCGAGATGTACGTCGGCGCCTCCCCCGGCGGATCCAGTGACCTGATCAGTCGGGCGATGTCGAAGGGCCTCAGCGACAAGCTCGGCGCATCGTTCCCAGTCATCAACCGCGAGGGCGCAAACGGCGCGCTCGCCGCGGCCGAGGTCGCCAATGCCAAGCCGGACGGGTCGGTCATCGCCATCCAGAACGCGTCGCTGTTCACCATTACGCCGCTGGCCGTCAGCCCTGACGAGGTCACCAAGATCGACGACTTCGACGTCGTCTACGGGGTGTCCCGCGACGATTACGTACTGGTCACCAACCCAGCCAGTGGCTACAAGTCGCTGGCCGACATCGAGAAGTCCCCGCGCGTCGTCCGATACGGCACCACGGGTGTCGGCACCGGTGCGCAGTTGGCCGCCGCGTTGCTGTTCAAATCCACCGACGTGGCATCCCAGCCCGTCCCCTTCGACGGTGGCGCGCCCGCCCTGGCCGCGGTCCTGGGCAACCAGATCGACGTCGCGTCCCTGCAGGTCGGCGAGGCGATCGAGAACATTCAGTCCGGCAAGCTCACTCCCCTGACGGTCTTCGGGCCGGAGCGCATCGAGTACCTGCCCCAGACCCCTACCGCGAAGGAACAGGGTCTCGACGTCGAGGTGGCGCAGTACCGGTTCATGACGGTGCCGAAGGGCACGTCGCAGGAGGTCAAGGACAAGATCACCGAAGGCATGAAGGCCACCTTCGAGACCGAGTCCTACAAGGCGTTCAACAAGCAGAACAGCCTGACCCCCATGGAACAGCCTGGCGACCAGGTGCTCGCGCAGCTGCAATCCGACCAGAAGCGGTACGCCGATCTGGTCAAGCAATACGGCATCAACCTGCACGACGAGGGCTGACGCGTGAAGGACGCCGCCCACCCCGCGCCCGACATCCTGGCCGAGATCGAGGCCGAGGTCGCCCACGAGTTGGAGGAGGAGCGCCCGGCACCGGGTGGGCCCGCCCATCAAACGGTCGGCGCGTTGGTCGGGGTCGCGATCGGCCTCGGCGGTGCTGCGCTTGCCCATGGCTACGGCCTCGGGTCCCTCCACAAGCCAGGCCCCGGTCTGTGGCCGTTCGTGGTCAGCGTCGTCATCGCCGCCTTGTCGGTGATCCTGCTGGTGGTGGGGCGCGGACTGACCGACAGCGAGGCATTCACGCGCAGCAGCGCACTTCCCGTGATCGGCGCGGTCACGTTCGTCGCGTTCGGTCTCCTGTTGCCGCTGACCGGCTTCGAGATCCCGGCACTCGCCCTCTGCGTCATCTGGTTGCGCTTCCTCGGGCGCGAGAGCTGGCGCAACACGATCGTGATCAGCGTGCTGACGACGGCGTCCTTCTACCTTCTGTTCCTCTACGGTCTGCGGATTCCGCTTCCGCATCTGATCTCATTTTAGAATCGACTCGAAAAGCCATGGATCTCAACGCATTTCTGGATGGATTCGCCCTCGTCGTCGAACCGAAGAATCTGCTTTACTGCCTGATCGGCGTGCTCATCGGGATGGTCATCGGCGTGCTGCCAGGTTTGGGTCCGGCGGCGACCATCGCGATCCTGCTGCCGATCACCTACACCATCGACCCAGTGTCGGCGATCATCATGCTCGCCGGCATCTACTACGGCGCACAGTACGGCGGCACCATCACGTCGGTGTTGCTGCGCCTGCCGGGTGAGGCGTCGTCGGTGGTCACGGTCTTCGACGGCTTCGCCCTGGCAAAACAGGGCAAGGCGGGCACGGCGCTGGGCATCGCTGCCATCGGATCCTTCGTCGGTGCGACCATTTCGATCATCGGGCTCACGCTGCTGGCTCCCGTGGTGGCGAGCGTCGCGTTGGACTTCGGGCCGCCCGAGTACGCCGCCCTGGCGTTGCTCGGTGTGTTGCTCGTGGCCACGATCGGCAGCGGAAACAAGCTCAAGGCGCTGATTGCCGGAGCGGTGGGGCTGTTGCTGGCCACCGTCGGCCGTGACACCTTCAGCGGCGCTTCGCGTTTCACCTTCGAAAGCCTGCAGCTCGCCGACGGCATCGACTTCGTCGTGGTGGCGATGGGGCTGTTCGGCGTCGGGGAGATCCTGTACAACCTCGAGCAGCAACACGGCAAACGACACGTCCCGGCCAAGGTCGGCAACGTGTGGCCGTCGAAGAAGGACCTCAAGCAGTCGTCGGGAGCGATCGGCCGCGGGTCGGTCATCGGCTTCGTGCTGGGCGTGCTACCCGGTGGCGGCGCGGTCCTTTCGTCGATCGTGGCCTACGCCATGGAGAAGCGCCGCTCCAAGACTCCGGAGCGGTTCGGGCGCGGCGCCGTCGAGGGCGTCGCGGCACCCGAGACCGCCAACAACGCGGCGGCCACGTCGTCGTTCATCCCGCTGCTGACGATCGGCCTGCCCGCCAATGCGACGATGGCAATGCTGTTCGGCGCGTTGCTGATTCTCGGCGTCTCCCCAGGCCCGCAACTGGTCAACGAGCACCCCGACGTCTTCTGGGGCGTCATCAACTCGATGTACATCGGGAACCTGATGCTGCTGATCCTCAGCATCCCGCTGGTGGGTCTGTTCGTGCGAATTCTGCGGGTCCGCCCGGCGATCCTGGCGCCGATCACCGCGTTGATCACGATCCTCGGCGTCTACACGATCAACAACTCCGTCTTCGACATCTTCCTGATGATCGCGTTCGGAATCGTGGGCTATTTGATGAAGAAGGGCGGGTTCGACCCCGGCCCAATGGTTTTGGCGTTCGTTCTCGGTTCCATCATCGAATCGAGCACGCGGCGATCCCTGCTCATCTTCGGTGGCGATCCCACGGGCTTCTTCACCCGCCCGATTTCGGGAACCATCCTGGCCGTCTTCGTCGTCCCGGCCTTGCTGCCGGGGGTCCGACACCTGCTGGCCCGACGCAGGACCGAGTCCGCATCGCCTACGTCAAGCACGACCGACGTCGAGCCGTCTTCGCGTGTTGCCGAGGTGGACCCGCATGGCGGCTCTGGCGGTGTCGACGTCACCAGCGCCGATGGCGGCCGCGACGTCGGCGTGCTCCCGTCGGACGCGGTCGACGTGGCCGGCGTCGGTGAGCGAGTAGGCGTCGCCGAGGCGAGTTCGCGGCAGCATGATCATCATCGGGCCGAGTGAGTCGAGCAGGTCGAGATAGAAGCGGTTGCCGCTGGCGTCCGCAACGGCCCGATGGAAGCGAAAGTCCGCCTCGACCGCATCTTCTGGCGCGGCGGCGACAAACGCGTCCAGCGCAGCCCGTACCGCTTCGGCGCTGGCCGCGTCGACCCGGGCGGCCGCGAGCGCCGCTGCCTCGCTTTCGATCCCGATCCGGAAGTCGATCATGTCCAGGACATCGTGGTGGGTGCGGATGGCCGCGGATTCGACGGTGAACGACGTCGGCTCGGGCACTGCGAGCACGAACGAGCCTCGGCCCTGGAACGTTTCGACCATGCCCTCGGCCCGCAACCGCGTCACCGCCTCCCGGACGACGGTGCGGGATACCCCGAACTCCTCGACGAGTTCGGTCTCGGAAGGCAGCTTGTGGCCGGGTGGCAGGACGCCGGCGAGGATCTTGTCCTTCACGCCGGCGACCACCCGCTGCGCCAGAGTCGTCGTCATCGGTGCTCCCCGCTCTTCGCGCAAGCGCTCATCGCCACATCATGGTCGACCCCCGAAGTCGGCG
Source organism: Mycolicibacterium sp. P9-64 (assembly GCF_008329605.1). Taxonomy (GTDB): domain Bacteria; phylum Actinomycetota; class Actinomycetes; order Mycobacteriales; family Mycobacteriaceae; genus Mycobacterium. Next base: position 41,739 of record NZ_NPKO01000020.1, on the reverse strand, counting down.
CTCTCCTTGGTCAGCGCCCGCATCCGCTGGCTGAGGGTGAAGCCGAGGCCGGGCCGGTCGGGGACGTACATCCGGCCGTCACGGATCTCGATGCGTTCTTCGAAGAGTGGATTGAGCCACTCGAAGTGCTCGACCCACGGCTCGGTGGGGTACGCGGCGGCCAGGTGCAGGTGAATCTCCATCGCGTAGTGCGGGGCCAGGGCCAGCCCGGCGTGGGAGGCCAGCGTCGCGAAGCGCAGGAACGGCGTGATGCCGCCGATCCGCGGTGCATCCGGCTGGACGATTCCGCGGTAGCCGGCGTCGATCAGCGCCATGTGTTCGGGCACCGACGTGAGCATCTCGCCGGTCGCGATCGGGGTATCGAAGGCGCGGCTTAGGTCGGCGTGGCCGGCGGCGTCCCACGCGTCGAGGGGCTCCTCGATCCACACCAGGTCGAATGCCTCGAGCTCGCGGCACATCCTGCGGGCCCTGGCACGGTCCCACTGCTGGTTGGCGTCCACCATCAGCGGCGTTTCGCCGAGATGCTCTCGCACCGCCGCGACCCTGTCCAGGTCGGTCTTCCAATCCGGCTGCCCCACTTTGATCTTGATGGCCCCGATGCCGGATTCCAGCGACGCCGTCGCCTTCTCCTTGATCTCGGCGACCGAGGCCTGCAGGAACCCTCCGGAGGTGTTGTACACCCGGCACGAATCGCGGTGGGCGCCAATGAGCTTGGCCAGCGGCAGGCCGGCCCGGCGGGCCTTGAGGTCCCACAGCGCGACGTCGAGCGCCGCGATGGCCTGCGTCGCAACCCCGGAGCGGCCGACCGACGCGCCGGCCCACAGCAGGGACTGGTAGATCCGGTCGATGTCGGACGGATCTTGGCCGAGCGCCACCTCCGCGATCTCGGCGAGGTGGGTGTACTGAGCGGGACCACCCGCGCGCTTGGAGTAGCTGAACCCCATGCCCTCGAACCCCTGCTCGGTGGTCACTTCGACGAAGAGCAGCACCGTCTCGGTTAGCGGTTTCTGCCGTCCCGTAAGCACTTTCGCATCGGACACGGGGGTCTCGAGCGGCAGCACGACGTGGGACAGCTTGAGGTGACGAATTCGGTCGGACATCGAGGCTCCCAAAGATGTATGACAAGTGATGAAACTCATCATACAAGTTGTGTGCCTCAGTCGAAAGTGATGATCTGCCGGACGGCCTGACCGTCGGCGAGGCGGTCCATGCCTTCGTTGATCTGGTCGAGTTCGATCGTCGACGACACCAGTGACTCCACCGGCAGGCGCCCCGACCGCCACAGCTCCACGAACCGGGGGATGTCCCTGGCCGGCACCGCTGAGCCGAGGTAGCTGCCGATCAACGACCGGCCCTCTGCGACCAAGGCCAAGGGCGACAGGCTGATTCGCGCATCCGGGCGCGGCAGGCCGACGGTGATTGTGCGTCCGCCCTGCGCGGTCAGGCCGATGGCCGTCTCCAACGCCGACGGATGCCCCGCGGCCTCGATCACGACCGTTGCCTTGAGATCGCCGACCTGATCCGGCGAGTGCGCCGCGTGGGCCCCGAGCTCCAGCGCGCGGTCCAGCTTGTCGCGCACCTGGTCGACCGCGACGACGCGGACGTGGTCGTGGGCCAGAGCGGTGAGCATGGCCGCCATGCCGACCCCGCCCATGCCGACCACGACGACCGTCTGCCCCGGTTGTGGACGTCCGGCGTTGAGCACGGCACCGCCGCCGGTCAGCACCGCGCACCCGAGCAGCGATGCGACGACGGGAGGTACGTCGGCGTCGACGGGCACGACCGAGCGACGGTCGACGACGGCGTGGGTGGCGAACGCCGACACCCCGAGGTGATGCAGCACCTCCGCGCCGTCGCGCGTCAGCCGGGTCTTGCCGGACAGCAGCGTGCCCGCGCCATTGGTGGCGCTGCCCGGCTGACACGGGGCAAGACCGTCGGTAGCGCAGGACGCGCAGTCGCCACACCGCGGCAGGAACGTCATCACCACACGCTGCCCGACCGCGACGTCCGACACCGCGGCGCCCACCTGCTCGACGATTCCCGCGGCCTCGTGGCCGAGCAGCATCGGCACCGGCCGCACCCGGTTGCCGTCGACCACCGACAGGTCGGAGTGGCACAGCCCTGCGGCTTCGATGCGGACGAGCAGCTCGGTGTCTCCGGGCGGTTCGAGATCGAGCTCGGCGATGGTCAACGGTCGCGACTGCGCGTAGTCGCGGGGTGCTCCGATGCGCTCGAGGACGGCTCCGCGGATCTTCATGACCTCCAGACTGCCAGTGCCCCACGTGATGGCGATGAGCGCTCGCGCGAGGGGCAGACGCCCGAGCCTGACATGATGCGGCCATGACGGGTGCCGAAAGAGATCTGACGTCGGGCGACTTCCCGGTGCACTGGCCCGTGCTGACGCGCTGGACGGACAACGACATGTTCGGCCACCTCAACAACGCGGTGTACTACGAGCTCTTCGACACGGCGATCAACGCCTGGATCAATGTCAGCCTCGGCGTGGACCCCCTGACGGCGCCGTGGTTGGGCGTGGTCGCCGAGTCCGGGTGCCGCTACTTCGCCGAGGTGAAGTTTCCCGACCCACTGGTCGTCGGGTTCGGCGTGACACGGCTCGGGACTAGCAGCGTGACCTATCGGTTGGCGGTCTTCGAATCGGCTGAACCAGGCGTGGACACGCCCGTTGCGGCGGTCGGTCACTGGGTACACGTGTACGTCGACCGGTCGACCCGCAGACCGGTACCGATACCGGAGGCGATCCGCGCGCTGTTGGAGCCCGCGGTCGTCGAGTAGGAGGCTAGGAACGCTCCAGCCATTCGGCGATCGCCGCGACGGCATCGCGGAAGAAGATCCGGTAGGGGCGGTCGGCGACGTAGCCGATGTGCGGTGTCGCGAGCACGTTGTCGAGGGTGCGCAGCGGATGGTTGGCGGGCAGCGGTTCGACGTCGAAGACGTCGAGTGCCGCACCGGCGATGGACCGTGATCGCAGCGCATCGATCAGCGCCGCCTCGTCGACGATCGGCCCGCGCGACGTATTCACGAGCAGTGCAGTCTCCTTCATCGCCGTGAGCTCGGCGGCCCCCACCAGCCCGCGGGAGCGCGCACTGAGCTTCATGTGCACGGAGACGACGTCGGCGGTGGCGAAGAACTCCTCGCGCGGCAGGTAGCGCACGCCGGCCTCGGCCGCGGCCTCCGCGGTCAGGTTCGCACTCCAGGCCGTGACGTCCATGCCGAAGGCCGCGCCGATGCGCGCCACCCGTGTGCCGATCCGGCCGAGGCCGAGCACACCGAGCACGCGCCGGTCCAACTCGCGACCGACGGCCGTCTGCCAGCCACCCTCGGCGACGGACCGGCGTTCGGCGACCAGATGGCGCGACGCGGCCAGGATCAGCGCCCAGGTCAACTCGACGGTCGACGCGACCGTACCCGAGGTGTGCGCGACGTGGATTCCGGCATCGGCGGCGGCATCCATGTCGATCGACGCGTTGAACGGCCCGGTCGACGCGATCATCCTCAGTCGGGGTAGCCGTTCGATCACGTTGCGGGGCAATGGGGTTCGTTCTCGCATCACCATGACCACGTCGAACGGAGCGAGGCGCGCGACCAGTTCATCTTCATCGAAGAGGTGATCGTCGAACACCGTGATCTCCGCTCGGGCTGCCACCGGCGACCAGTCTGCCGACGTCAGTGCGACGTTCTGGTAGTCGTCGAGGATCGCCACTCGGACGGATGTGTTGTTGGGATGGTTCACGGGGCTCCGTTCGTGGGGACGGCGGTCGATATGCTCGACGGATGCCGCTCGTGAGCAAGACCGTCGAGGTTTCGGCCTCCGCCGATTCGATCATTGCGATCGTCGCCGACTTCGAGTCCTACCCGCAATGGAACGAAGAGGTGAAGGGGGTATGGGTGCTGGCGCGTTACGACGATGGCCGTCCCAGCCAGCTGCGCCTCGACGCCGCCGTTTCGGGTTTCGACATCAGCTACATCCAGGCCGTTTACTACCCGGGCGAGAACCAGATTCAGACCGTCATGCAGCAGGGCGACCTGTTCTCCAAGCAGGAGCAGCTGTTCTCCGTCGTCGCCATGGGCTCGACGTCGCTGCTGACCGTCGACTTGGACGTCGAGACGACGATGCCGGTGCCCGCGCTGATGGTGAAGAAGATGGTCAACGACGCGTTGGAGCACCTGGCCGGGAACCTGAAGTCGAGGGCCGAGGCACTGTCGTCGGGCGCAGCGTCCGCTTAGCCCGTCAGGACCACAACCCCAGCTCGTCGAGGCGCTCGGTGAGACGCCGTGCGCCGTCGGCGAACTGGCGGTGCGTCAGCCGGATCACCTCATCGGTATCGCGCCGCCGCAGCGCCGCGATCAACTCGCGGCGATTGGCCATCGTGGTCGGACCCCAGTTGGGGTCGGTGGCGTAGATGTGCGGCGGCAGGTAGCGGGTCGCGTGGTGCAGGAACCACGCGAGCTTGATCCGCCCCGAGGCGCGGTTGAATGCCCGGTGGAAGGCGAACTCGGCATCGATGACGTCGTCGGCGTGCCGATGCTCGATGGCGTCGGCGAGCGCCTCGGTACGCCGCTCGAGTTCGTCGATCTCCTCGTCGGTGATGCGCTGTACGACTGACGTGGCGACCTGGCTGGCGATCGTGGCCTGCAGCCAGAACATGTCGTCGATGTCGTCGCGCGTCAACGGCGAGACCACGTGGCCCCTGTGGGGTTCGAGCCGAACCATGCCCTCGCCGCGCAGCGTGCGCAAGGCCTCGCGCACCGGTGTGATGCTGACGCCGAGCTCGGCGGCGGTCTCGTCGAGCCGGATGAACGTGCCCGGCCGCAGCGTGCCGGACATGATGCCAGAACGCAGGTGCGACGCCACCTCATCGGCCAGCTGTTCGCGATGAACCCGCTTGGTGGGTGCGTTCACGGCTTCGTCCCGTTCCCCGTTCGTCTTTGGCCATGTCGTGTCATTGACCTGGCGTTGTTCCTGTGCCTGGCGCGGGGTTGTCCCGAAGCGGCCGAGGCCATATTGTGACCGGGGCAACACCATGTTTGATCAAATATCAACATCGCGCAACCCGCGCACGTGACCAGGGGAGCATCAGCCGTTGACCGCTTCTCCGTCGCCCGTCGAGCAGCCGTTCCTGGCACGCAGGCAGAACTGGACCAACCAGCTCGCACGTCACGCGTTGATGCAGCCCGATGCCACGGCACTGAGGTTCCTCGGTCACACCACCACCTGGGGTGAGCTGGATGGCCGCGTCACCGCGCTGGCCGGCGCGCTGAGCCGGCGGGGGGTCGGTTTTGGCGATCGGGTGTTGGTCCTGATGCTGAACCGGACGGAGTTCGTCGAAACGGTTCTGGCCACCAACCTGCTGGGCGCCATCGCGGTGCCGGTGAACTTCCGCATGACGCCACCGGAGATCGCCTTCCTGGTCAGCGACTGCGAAGCGCGGGTGGTGGTGACCGAACCGGTGCTCGCCGGTGTCGCGACGGCGGTGCGCGCCATCGATTCGATCCTGACCACCGTGATCGTCGCGGGCGGGGTCAGCGAGGACGGGCTCCTCGGTTACGACGAGTTGCTCGCCGAAGAGGGTAGGGCACCGGGCGCCCTGGAGATTCCAGACATCCCGAACGACTCACCGGCGCTGATCATGTACACCTCGGGGACCACGGGCAGGCCCAAGGGCGCCGTGCTGACCCACAACAACATCGCCGGTCAGGCGATGACCAATCTCTTCACGATCAGCCCCGACATCAACGGCGACGTCGGCTTCGTCGGCGTACCGCTGTTCCACATCGCCGGTGTCGGCAACCTCATCAGTGGCCTGCTGCTCGGCCTGCCGACCGTGCTGTACCCGGTCGGTGCCTTCGATCCGGGGACGTTGCTCGACGTGCTCGAAGCCGAGGGCGTGACGTCGATCTTCCTGGTGCCTGCCCAGTGGCAGGCGGTCTGCGCCGCGCAGAAGGCCAACCCTCGGCAGCTCCGCCTGCGGGTGCTGTCCTGGGGCGCGGCGCCGGCGTCGGACACGCTGCTGCGGGAGATGGCCGAGACGTTCCCGGGAGCGCAGATCTTCGCCGCCTTCGGTCAGACCGAGATGTCGCCGGTGACGTGCATGCTGCTCAGCGGTGATGCCATCCGCAAGCTCGGGTCGGTCGGCAAGGTCATCCCGACGGTCGCGGCGCGCGTCGTCGACGAGGACATGAACGACGTCCCCGTCGGCGAGATAGGCGAAATCGTCTACCGCGCACCGACATTGATGGCCGGCTACTGGAACAACCCCACCGCGACCGCCGAGGCGTTCGCCGGCGGTTGGTTCCACTCGGGTGATCTGGTCCGCCAGGACGAAGAGGGTTACGTCTGGGTGGTCGACCGCAAGAAGGACATGATCATCTCCGGTGGCGAGAACATCTACTGCGCCGAGGTGGAGAACGTGCTGGCAGGGCACCCCGCGATCGCCGAGGTGGCGGTGATCGGCAGGCCGGACGAAAGATGGGGTGAAGTTCCGGTGGCGATAGTTGCCCTCGGGGCGGTCGCACGGACTGAACTGACCCTGGCCGAGCTCGAGGGTTTCCTCACCGATCGGCTGGCCCGGTACAAGCATCCCAAGGCGCTCGAAGTGGTCGAAGCGCTGCCAAGAAATCCCGCAGGCAAGGTGTTGAAGACGGAACTGAGAACGCGCTTCCGCGCCGACAGTTCCGTTGACGCTAGCGAAAGTTCTTCTGCGTCAACGGTTTCTGCCAGAACGCTGAAGGCCTGACCAGCGATGATGCGTTTGCTAACGGTTGCGGTCACAATCCTGCCGATGCGGTGCACCGGCCCGATCGGATCGGGTACAGTCCTGTGGTCCGCCTTACTACCGACGAGTAGGGAGACCGCGATCACACACACGGGGCAGCAGCGAGGAGGGGGCGTGCGACAGGTTTTGCCGGTGCGCCTCGGTAGCTGCGGCGTTGTCATGGAAGCAGGGGAGCGGTCCTCGTGACGGCGCAGACGCCAGGTCTCTTCGACTACGTGCGCGACCAGGTGAAGCCTGGTCTGACTGCAGTCGGTGGTTTCGTCAAGATGTGCGTGCTGACGGGTAAGGCGTTGTTCCGTCGGCCTTTCCAGTGGCGGGAGTTCATCCTTCAGGGCTGGTTCCTGATGCGGGTGGCGTTCCTGCCGACCCTCGCGGTGTCGATCCCGCTGACGGTGCTGATCATCTTCACGCTGAACATCCTCCTCAAGGAGTTCGGCGCAGCCGACATCTCCGGCGCGGGTGCGGCGTTGGGCGCCGTGACCCAGCTGGGTCCATTGGTGACGGTGCTCGTGGTGGCAGGCGCAGGCTCGACCGCGATCTGCGCCGACATCGGCGCCAGGACCATCCGCGAGGAGATCGACGCCCTCGAGGTGCTCGGCATCGACCCGATCCACCGGCTGGTGGTCCCCCGTGTGCTCGCCTCGACGTTCGTGGCGCTGCTGCTCAACGGTGCAGTCATCACCATCGGCCTGGTCGGCGGGTTCGTGTTCGGGGTGTACGTGCAGAACATCTCGGCAGGCGCGTACGTGTCGACGCTGACGCTCATCACCGGTTTGCCAGAAGTGGTGATCTCGATCGTCAAGGCCATGACGTTCGGCCTGATCGCCGGGCTGGTCGGCTGCTACCGCGGACTGACCGTGTCCGGCGGCGCCAAGGGCGTCGGGACCGCGGTCAACGAGACCCTGGTCTTGTGCGTGATCGCGCTGTTCGCGGTCAACGTCATCCTGACAACCATTGGCGTGCGGTTCGGAACGGGGCACTGACATGTCTACTTCGACCGTTCTTCGTTCCCGGTTCCCCAGGGCGGTTGCCCGTGGTGAGAAGTGGGTCGGCTCACCGGTGCGATTCCTCGACAGCGTCGGGCACATCGCCTGGTTCGTCGTCACCGCGGTCGGGTCGATCGGACACGCCTTTCGCTACTACCGCAAGGAAATGCTGCGCCTGATCGCCGAGATCGGGATGGGCACCGGCGCCATGGCCGTCATCGGTGGCACCGTCGCGATCGTCGGGTTCGTCACGCTCTCCGGCGGCTCGCTGATCGCCATCCAGGGTTTCGCCTCGCTCGGCAACATCGGCGTCGAGGCGTTCACCGGATTCTTCGCCGCACTCGTCAACGTGCGCATCGCCGCTCCCGTTCAGGCAGGCATCGCGTTGGCCTCGACGGTCGGCGCCGGCGCGACCGCAGAGCTGGGCGCCATGCGCATCAGCGAGGAGATCGACGCGCTCGAGGTGATGGGGATCAAGTCCATCTCATACCTGGTGTCGACCCGCATCCTGGCCGGCTTCGTGGTCATCATCCCGCTCTACGCGATGGCCATCCTGGCGTCGTTCATCGCCGCTCAGGTGACCACCACGTTGTTCTACGGGCAGTCCACGGGCACCTACGAGCACTACTTCAACACGTTCCTCCGACCCGACGACGTGGCCTGGTCGTTCGTGCAGGCCATCATCATCTCGGTCATCGTCATGCTGAACCACTGCTACTACGGCTTCTACGCCAGCGGCGGTCCGGTGGGTGTCGGCGAGGCCGTCGGCCGGTCGATGCGCGCCTCACTCATCGCGATCGTGTTGGTCGTCCTGTTCGCTTCGTTGGCGCTTTACGGCACCGACGCCAACTTCAACCTCACGGTGTAATCCGATGACCGCACCCGAGCAAGTACAACTTCCGGTCAACACGCCGAGGACTCCGCCGTACAAGCTGGCGGGTCTGGTCCTTCTGGTCATCACCGCCATCGTCGTCGGCCTGGTGTGGGCGCAGTTCCGCGGCGACTTCGCCCACCCCGAGAAGTTGACGATGCTCTCGGCGCGGGCGGGTCTGTCGATGGATCCCGGGTCGAAGGTCACCTACAACGGCGTCGAGATCGGTCGGGTGGCGGCGGTCGAGGCGGTCGAGGCGGGCGGTGTGCCGAAGGCCAAGGTGATCCTCGACGTCAACAGGGACTTCGTCCATCTGATCCCGCAGAACGTGGAAGCCGAGATCAAGGCGACCACGGTGTTCGGCAACAAGTACGTCGCCTTCAGCTCGCCGAAGGACCCGTCGAAGGCACGCATCAAGTCCTCCGACGTGATCGACGTTTCCGGCGTGACGACGGAGTTCAACACGCTGTTCGAGACCGTGGTGTCAGTGGCCGAGAAGGTCGATCCGGTCAAGCTCAACCAGACGCTCACCGCGACCGCGCAAGCACTCGACGGGCTGGGTGACCGGTTCGGTCAGTCGATCGAGAACGGCAACGCGATCCTGGCCGACGTCAATCCGTTGATGCCGCGAATCCAGCAGGACAACCAGAAGCTGGCCGACCTCGCCGACGTCTACTCCGACGCAGCGCCCAACCTCTTCGACAGCCTCGAGCACGCCGTCACCACGGCCCGCACGCTCAACGACCAACGGGGCAATCTGGACCAGGCGTTGATGTCGGCGGTCGGATTCGGCAATACCGGTGGCGACGTCTTCGAGCGTGGCGGCCCGTACCTGGTCCGCGCCGCAGCCGACCTCGTCCCGACCAGTGCGCTGCTCGACGAGTACAGCCCGGAACTGTTCTGCACCGTCCGCAACCTGCACGACGCCGAGCCCAAGATCGCCTCGTCGCTCGGCGGCAACGGCTACTCGCTGCGCACCCACTCCGAGGTCCTCGGTGCGCCCAACCCGTACGTGTACCCCGACAACTTGCCCCGGGTGAACGCCCGTGGCGGCCCCGAGGGGCGGCCCGGCTGCTGGCAGCCCGTCACCCGTGACCTGTGGCCTGGCCCGTACCTCGTGATGGACACCGGAGCCAGCGTCGCTCCCTACAACCACCTCGGCCTCGGTCAGCCCTTTGCCATCGAATACGTCTGGGGACGCCAAATCGGGGAGAACACGATCAACCCATGAGGATTACCGGTACAGCGATCAAGCTCGGCGCCTTTGCCTTGGTGCTGCTCATGTTCACCGCAGTCATCATCGTGGTGTTCGGCCAACTGCGGTTCGACCGCACGACTGGCTACACGGCGATCTTCAAGAGCGCCAGCGGTCTCAAGTCCGGAGAGTTCGTCCGCGCCTCCGGCGTCGAGGTCGGCAAGGTCGACAAGGTCGAGCTCATCAACGGCGGAACCGAAGCCGAGGTTCACTTCTCCGTCGACCGGTCGCTGCCGCTGTTCCAGGGCACCACGGCCTCGATCCGCTACCTCAACCTCATCGGTGACCGCTACCTCGAACTGAAGAAGGGCGACGACCAGAAGAAGCTGCCCGCCGGCGGCACCATTCCGGTTGATCGCACCCAGCCCGCACTCGACCTCGACGCGCTGATCGGTGGGTTCCGGCCGCTGTTCCGGGCGCTCGATCCGGACAAGGTCAACAACATCGCCCAGTCGATCATCACGATCTTCCAGGGCCAGGGCGGCACCATCAACGACATCCTCGACCAGACGAGCGAGCTGACGTCGACACTGGCCGATCGGGACCAGGCCATCGGCGAGGTGGTCCGCAACCTCAACGTCGTGCTCGACACCACCGTCAAGCACCAGCAGCAGTTCGACGAGACCGTGCAGAACTTCGAGCAGTTGATCACCAGCTTGAAGAACCGCGCCGACCCGATCGCATCGTCGGTCGCCGACATCAGCGATGCCGCAGGTTCCGTCGCCGACCTGCTCGGCGACAACCGTCCGCTGCTGCAGAAGACCGTGACGGAACTCGAGGTCCTCCAGCAGCCTCTGATCGACCAAACGGCGGAGTTCAACGACGTCGTGAGCAAGCTGCCGAACGCCCTGAAGATCTTGGGCCGCGCGGGTGGCATCTACGGTGACTTCTTCAACTTCTATGCCTGCGACGTCACGCTGCGACTGAACGGCCTACAACCGGGCGGACCCGTCCGCACGGTCAAGGTGTGGTCGCAGCCCTCGGGAAGGTGCACGCCGCAATGAGGACGCTGGAAGGGTCGAACCGGGTCCGCAACGGCATGATGGGCATCCTCATCTTGTTGCTGGTCGTCGGCGTTGGGCAAAGTTTCGCCAGCGTGCCAATGATTTTCGCGACACCCACCTACTACGCGCAGTTCACCGACACCGGCGGGCTGATCGCGGGCGACAAGGTGCAGATCGCCGGCGTGAACGTCGGCCAGGTGCGCTCCTTGGAGATCGAAGGCGACAAGGTACTCATCGGATACTCGTTGAACGGTCAGAAGATCGGCAGCGAGAGCCGGGCCAACATCCGCACCGACACGATCCTGGGCCGCAAGAACCTGGAGATCGAACCGCGTGGCTCGAAGCCGTTGAGCGCCAACGGAGTTCTGCCACTCGGCCAGACCACCACGCCGTACCAGATCTACGACGCCTTCTTCGACCTCACCAAGGCGTCATCCGGTTGGGACACCGACACGGTGAAGCAGTCGCTGAACGTGTTGTCGGAGACCATCGATCAGACCTCGCCGCATCTGAGCGCGGCGCTCGATGGCGTCAAGCGCTTCTCCGACACCATCGGAAAGCGCGACGAGGACATCAAGACGCTGCTCGCCAACGCGAACAAGATCGCGGGCGTGCTCGGCAACCGCAGCGAGCAGATCAACCAGCTGTTGGTGAACGCCAAGACCCTGTTGGCGGCCGTCAACGAGCGCTATTACGCGGTCAGCCAGCTGCTCGAACGCGTTGGGGCCTTCTCGGCGCAGCTCAAGGGCTTCATCGACGACAACCCCAACCTCAACAAGGTGCTGACCCAGCTGAACACCATCAGCGACACTCTCGAGGCACGCAAGTACGACCTGGTCGACGTGCTGTCGACGGCGAGCAAGTTCGTCACATCCCTTGGTGAGGCCATCGCGTCCGGCCCGTACTTCAAGGTCATGTTGGTCAACTTGTTGCCGTACTGGATCATTCAGCCGTGGGTGGACGCCGCGTTCAAGAAGCGTGGCATCGACCCCCAGGAGTTCTGGCGCAACTCGGGCCTGCCCGCATTCCGATTCCCGGATCCGAACGGTCAACGCCAAGCCAACGGCGCCCCGCCTGCTGCGCCCACTCCGTTGGAGGGCACGCCAGAGCATCCAGGACCTGCCGTCCTCGCGGGCACGCCGTGCTCGTACACGCCGCCCGCGGACGGTCTGCCGACATCGGCCGACCCGCTGCCGTGCTCGCACCTGGGCGTCGGACCGTTCGGCGACAACCCGTACGGCGCCAACTACCAGGGTCAGGGACCGGATGTGGTTGGGCAGCCGCCCAACCCGGCCGCGGCCGTGCCCGCTCCCGGCGTCCCGAGCGCCGCGTTCCCCGGCGAGTTCCCGTCGTTCGTGCCCGGCATTCCGCCGCCGCCGTTCGCGCCGGGTCCGCCTGGGGCCAGGACGGTTCCGGCCACGCCGGGGCAGCCGTCGGATCCGTACATCGCGCCAGGATCGCTGCAGGGTGACGGCACGTCGCCGCTGCCGCCTGCACTCGATGGGCCACCACCGCCTCCCGGTCCGGGACCGCAGACCGGCGGTGGCGGACAGCTACCAGGCAACCCGCCGTTCCTCCCACCCGGATCACAGGGATAGGGGCACGAGATGTCGACCATCTTCAACATCCGCAACATCCGGCTACCAGCACTGAGCCGTGCGTCGATCATCGTCGGAACGATCGTGGTGATCCTTGGCTTGGTCCTCGCGACCGTCGGCTGGCAGTTCTACAAGAAGCTGACGACCAACACGGTCGTCGCCTACTTCCCCCAGACCCTGGCGCTCTACGCGGGTGACAAGGTCCAGATCATGGGCGTGCAGGTCGGCAAGATCGACTCGATCGAACCGGCAGGCGACAAGATGAAGGTGACGTTCACCTACTCGTCCAAGTACAAGGTGCCGAACAACGTCACCGCATCGGTGCTCAACCCGAGCCTGGTGGCATCGCGCACCATCCAGCTGGCACCGCCGTACACCGGCGGACCGGAGCTGGAGGACGGCGCCGTCATCCCGATCGACCGCACTCAGGTGCCCGTCGAGTACGACGAGCTGCGTGACTCGATCAACCGAATCCTCACCGATCTCGGGCCGACCAAGGAACAGCCCAAGGGCCCGTTCGGTGACGTCATCGAGTCCTTCGCGGATGGTCTGAATGGCAAGGGCGCGGAGATCAACCAGACGCTCAACAGCCTGTCCGAGGCGCTCACGACACTGAACCAGGGTCGCGGCGACTTCTTCGGCGTGGTGAAGAGCCTTGCGCTGTTCGTCAACGCGCTCTACAAGAGCGATCAACAGTTCGTGGAGCTCAACAACAACCTCGCGAAATTCACCAATGCGTTCACCAACACCGACCGGGAAGTGTCGACGGCGCTGCGGGATCTCAACCAACTGCTGACCACCACGCGAGGCTTCCTCAAGGACAACGCCTCGGTGCTGACCGGCGACGTGAACAAGCTGGCCGACGTGACGAGCGCGATCCTGCAGCCCGAGCCGCGCAACGGCCTCGAGACGACCCTGCACGTGTTCCCCAACCTCGCCGCCAACGCGGTCAACATCTCGTCGCCCGTCGCGGGTGGTGTCGTCGGCCTGCCGGTGATCAACAACTTCGCCAACCCGATGCAGTTCTTGTGCAGCGCGATTCAGGCGGGCAGCCGCCTCGGCTACCAGGACTCCGCCGAACTGTGCGCGCAGTACCTGGGGCCGATCCTTGACGCGATCAAGTTCAACACCCTGCCGTTCGGCCTGAACATGCTCACCAGCGCGATGACGCTGCCCAAGCAGATCGCCTACTCCGAGCCGCGGCTGCAGCCGCCGCCCGGCTACAAGGACACCACCGTGCCAGGCATCTGGTCGCGTGACACGTTGTTCTCGTTCGGAAACCACGAGCCGGGCTGGGTCGTTGCGCCGGGCATGCAGGGTGTCGACGTGCAGCCGTTCACCGCGAACATGCTGACCCCGGAGTCGCTTGCCGAGTTGATGGGCGGACCCGACATCGTGGTGCCGCCTGCGCCGCCGACGTTCGGTGGACCGCACCAGGCGGGCCCGCCGAACGCCTACAGCGAGAACACGCCGCTGCCACCGCCGTGGTACCCGCAGCCGGGGCCGGCTCCCGCCCCCGCACCTGGCGTGATCGCCGGGGATCCGTTGGGCGCCATCGCACCTGCCGATTCCGGACCCGCACCCGCGGGGCCGCCGCTGCCCGCTGAACAGGGGGCTGGGTAATGCGCAACCGTGTGAACTTGAAGACCGTCGCCCGGCGGGGTGGAGCACTGCTGGCCGCCGGGCTGATCTTGACCTCTTGTGGTTGGAAGGGCATCGCGAACGTGCCGATGCCCGGTGGCGTCCAAGGCGGCAAGGACACCATGACGCTGTACGTCCAGGTCCCGGATACGTTGGCGCTCAACGTCAACAGCCGGGTCCGGGTGGCCGACGTGTTCGTCGGTAGCGTCCGCAAGATCGAGCTGAAGGACTGGATTGCCACGCTGACGTTGGACGTCCAGTCCGATCTGAAGCTGCCCTCCAACACCCTTGCGAAGATCGGCCAGACGTCACTGTTGGGTTCGCAGCACGTGGAGCTCGACCCGCCGACGGATCCGCCGTCCGCCACCCTGCTCAGGAGCGGGGACATGATCCCGCTGAAGAACTCCTCGTCGTTCCCCACCACCGAGCGGGTGCTGGCGAGCATCGGCACCATCCTGACCGGTGGCGGCATCCCGAACCTGGAGACCATCCAGACCGAGATCAACAACATCCTGTCGGGTCGTGGGGATCAGATCCGCGAGTTCCTCGGCCGGTTGGACACCTTCACCAGGGATCTGAACGCGCAGCGTCAGGACATCGTCCGGGCCATCGATTCGACCAACCGGCTGCTGTCGATCGTCGCGAAGCGCAACGACACCCTCGACCGCGTGCTGACCGAGTTCCCGCCGCTGATCAAGCACTTCGCGGACACCCGCGATCTGTTCGCCGACGCGGTCACCGCACTCGGCCGGATCAGCAAGGCAGCCGACGACACACTGTCGCAGGCGAACCCGGACATCCACACCAACCTGCAGAACCTGCAGCGGCCGCTGGTCCAGCTGGGCAAGGCGTCGCCGTACGTGGTCGGCGCGTTGAAACTGCTGCTGACCGCACCGTTCAGTATCGAGAACGTGCCGAAGGTCATCCGCGGTGACTACATCAACGTCTCGCTCAACGTCGACCTGACGCTGTCGGCCATCGACAACGGGCTCCTCACCGGCACCGGTGTCTCGGGCATGCTCCGGGCACTCGAGCAGGCATGGGGACGCGACCCGGCGACGATGATCCCGGATGTGCGGTTCACCCCGAACGCGCACAACGCACCTGGTGGCCCGCTGGTGGAAAGGGGTGAGTGAGCCGTGCTGACCCGCTTCATCAAGATCCAGCTGATCCTGTTCACGATCTTCACGCTGATCGCGCTGATAGCGCTGGGCTGGTACTACCTGAGGCTGCCAAGCCTTGCCGGTATCGGGCAGTACAAGCTGTACGCGGAGCTGCCGAAGTCTGGCGGCTTGTACGCCACGGCGAACGTGACGTACCGCGGCACTCAGATCGGCAAGGTGGTCTCGGTCGTTCCGACCGAGACCGGGGCGCGCGCCACGATGAGCATCGACAGCAGCATCAGGATCCCTGCGGATGCGACGGCCAACGTGCACTCGGTGTCGGCGATCGGTGAGCAGTACCTGGACCTGGTGTCCACGGGCAACCCGGGCCAGTACCTCGCAGGGGGTGCCACGATCACGAAGAGCTCGGTGCCCAGTGAGGTCGGCCCGGCGTTGGACTCGGCGAACCAGGGTCTGGCCGCTCTGCCCAAGGAGAAGATCGACTCGCTGCTGACGGAGACGTCGCAGGCAGTGGGTGGACTAGGTCCCGCGTTGCAGCGCCTCGTCGATTCGACGACCGCGATCGCCAGCGACTTCAAGGACAACCTGGGCCCGGTCAACGACATCATCAACAACTCGACGCCGATCATCGACAGCCAGGTCAACTCCGGTGACGCCATCTCGCGATGGGCGGCGAACCTGAACACGATCACCTCGCAGACGGCGGAGCAGGATCAGGCGTTGCGCAGCGGCTTGCAGCAGGCTGCACCGACGGCAGATCAGCTCAACGAAGTGTTCGGCGGTGTGCGCGACTCACTGCCTCAGTTGTTGGCGAATACGGCGGTCGTCACCGACATGCTCAAGCGCTATCACAAGGGGCTCGAGCAGTCCCTGGTGATCCTTCCTCAAATCGGGACGATCGCCCAGACCGCCACCATCTTCGATGGCGAGGGTCTGCTGCACTTCGGTCTGTCGATCGGCCAGCCGCCACCGTGTCTGACGGGATTCCTGCCGGCATCGGAGTGGCGTTCACCGGCTGACACCAGCCTCGCGCCACTGCCGCCTGCCACCTACTGCAAGATCCCGAAGGACTTCCAGGGCAACGTGGTTCGTGGTGCGCGCAACTATCCGTGTGCTGACGTGCCAGGCAAGCGCGCGGCGACGCCTGCCGAATGCCACAGCAACGAGCCGTACACCCCGCTGGGCACCAATCCCTGGTACGGGGACCCGAACCAGATTCTCACCTGTCCGGCCGCAGGAGCGCGGTGCGATCAGCCGGTGAAACCCGGTTACGTGGTCCCGGCACCGACGGTCAACAACGGGATGAACCCGCTGCCTGCCGATCAGTTGCCGGGAACGCCGCCGCCGTCGAGTGACCCGCTCACCGCGCCGGGTTCGGGCAGCGTCGCATGCAGTGGTCAGCAGCCCAACCCGTGCATCTACACTCCGGCATCAGGCCCGGCGGCGATCTACAGCCCGTCCAGTGGTGAGGTCGTTGGACCCAACGGTGTGAATTACACCGTGACGAATTCGAATAAAACAGGAGACGACGGATGGAAGGAGATGCTGGCGCCAGCCAGCTGAACCCCTCCGGAGGGCGGGAGCGAAGCGACCCGGGAAGTGTGGTCCGAGGGCAGTCCACGCAAGCGCGGCTCCAGCGGAGCGACCCGGGAAATGTGGTCCGAGGACAGGAAACCGAAGCACTGGACGACACCGACGCACCGGATGATTCGGTCGCGACAGAACTGACAGAGCAGAGCGAGGACGCAGAGCAGGCGGATTCGGGTGAGCCGGATGCCGTGACACGGCGTCCCGAGCGTCTGGGCCGTGGATGGTTCGTCGCGATCTGTGCGGCGTTATTGCTCCTGACCGCTGGCGTTGGCGTCGGCGGATACCTTGCACTTCGCTCTCACGACCAGAGCGAGGCGATCGCTCGCGACGACGCCCTCGCTCTCGAACGCGCCAAGGAATGCGTCGCTGCGACGCAGGCGCCCGACACCGCGGCGATGGCGGCCAGCCAGACGAAGATCCTCGAGTGCTCGACGGGTGACTTCGCCGTGCAGGCCAACTTGTTCGCCGGAATGTTGGTCGACGCCTATCAGGTGGCCAGCGTGAACGTGAAGGTGTCCGATCTGCGGGCCGCCGTCGAACGACACAACCCCGACGATTCCGTCGACGTGCTGGTCGCGGTGCGCGTGAAGGTGACCAACTCACAGGCCGCCGATCAGGAACAGGGCTACCGGTTGCGGGTGCAGATGGCTCCCGCCGACGGCACGTACAAGGTCGCCAAACTGGATCAGGTCACGTCGTGACGGTTGTGCTCGAACCCGCGACGGAATCACCGGCAACGGATCAGGAGTCCATCCGCTACGCCTCTTGGCCGGTGCGCGCAGGGGCGCTGGCCGTGGACACGTTGCCCGCCGTTGCCGTGATCGCCACGATGTGGCTTCTTGCGCTGACCACGTCGCAGTGGAGCTGGTTGTGGTGGGTGTACGTGGTGGTCGTCGTGTTGGCGTTCATCGCGACGGCCGTGAACCGATGGCTGCTACCGGTGCTGACTGGATGGAGCCTTGGTCGAGCGGTGTTCGGCATTCGCGTCGTGACTCGGTCCGGTGCGCAGGCAGGCATCGCCCGGTTGTTGCTTCGCGACGTCGCTCACCTGTTGGACACCGTGAGCCTGTTCGTCGGATGGCTGTGGCCGCTGTGGGACGGAAGGAACCGGACCTTCGCGGATCTGCTGTTGCGCACGGAAGCCAGGGTCGTCGAACCCGCACGGGGCAACGTGCGCCGGACCGCGGGCATCGTGTTCCTGGTGGTCGCACTGCTGTGTGTTGGGGGCAACGGGCTGGGCTACGCCACGGTGTACCGGCACGATCGGGCCGTCGAGAAGACCCGTACCGAGATCGCGGAGCAGGGTCCGCGGATGGTCGAGCAGATGCTGAGCTACGGCAGCACGACACTGAAGGACGACTTCGCCAGGGCGCAGGCGCTGGCAACCGACGGGTATCGGGCGCAGTTGATCAGCCAGCAGGAAGCCGTCCAGAAGGCGGGCGCGACCTCCAACGAGTACTGGGCCGTGAGCAGCGCCGTGCTGTCGGCGTCCCCGAAGCAGGCCGCGATGTTGGTGGCGCTTCAAGGACAGCGAGGCGCCGACGCGAAGAGCCTGAAGTTCATCACCGCGACCGTGCGGGTGGACTTCGAGCGGGCAGGTGACGGCCATTGGCGCGTCGCAAACCTGACCGTCCTGAAGAAGCCCATGACGAACGAGCCTGCCAAATGAGCCCGCGCAGACAGGTCGACAGCGCCGACCGCGACTTCTTCACGGCCAACGTCGATGGGCCGCCGAAACCGCCGTTTCGGTGGGGTCTTCCGCTGACGACGGCACTGTCGGTTCTCGTCGTCGCTGCGGCGCTCGCCGCGAGCATCTTCATGGCGGTCGGCCACGAGAGCTATCGCCGCACCCAGTTGCGGGATGCCGCCGCGCTCGACTACGTGCGCGCGTTCATGACCAGCTACACGTCGCTGGATCCGTTCCACGCCAACGACTATGCGGACCGCGTCCTCGCGCAGGGCACCGGTGACTTCGCAAAGTCGTTCAAGGAGAAGATGAACGAGATCGTCGTTCAGGTCGCGCGGGCCGAACCCACCACCGGCACCGTCCTCGAGGCCGGGGTTCAGCGATGGAATGACAACGGCGGTGCCGACGTGCTGGTCGCGACGAAGATCAGCACCACGGGTCCGGACGGCAAGTCCACCATCGAGAGCGGCAATCGCTGGGTGGTCACGACGATCGAGGAGGGACAGCAGTGGAAGATCAGCCAGCTGATTCAGGTGATCTGACCACCGGCGCCGCCGCTCCAGTGCCGCAAGGGAAGTCGGCACGCACGCGTCACCGCCTCCCGAAGCAGAAACTTCGGCAGGAAGGGCAGGACGACACCGCGGGAACGAGCGCTGAGACGGCCATCGACGAGGTCGTCGAGGAGGCAGTGGCCACGGAGACTGCCGTCGAACCCGAAACCGCCGAACCCGAAACCGCCGAACCCGAAGCCGCCGTCGTCGAGCCTGCCGCATCGCGCAGGCGATTCGGGTGGCGCCGGTCGAAGACGGCCCAACCGCCGGTAACCCAAGCGGCCGAAGCGCCCGAAGTCGCCGAATCCGTCGACGCGGAGCCCGAATCCAGTACGGACACAACGGAACCCGACGCCACCGTCGCCGCAGACACCGAACCTGCCGAGGCCACGAACGAAGCTGGCGTCGAGCCCGACGAGCCCGTCGTCCTGGTTCCGCACCGGACTGCGGGCCGGGTGCTGAAGGTCGCGGCGGTCATCGCCGGAGTTCTGTTCGTCGGTGCGGCGGCGTTCGCAGGCGCGACGATGCAGCCCTATCTCGCTGACCGCGCGACGGCGCACACCAAGTTCGAGATCGCCGAGACGGCGGCCAAGGCCATCACGACGCTGTGGACCTACACGCCGGAGGACATGGATGCGCTGCCCGAGAGGGCGGGCAAGTTCCTCTCCGGGGACTTCGCGTCGGAGTACCGCCGCTACATCGACGCCATCGTCGAGACCAACAAGCAGGCGCAGGTCACCAACAACACGCAGGTGCTCGGGGCGGCCGTGGAGTCGCTGACGCCCACCGAGGCCTCGGCGATCGTGTACACGAACTCGGTCGCCACCAGCCCGGTGACGAAGGGCATCCCGTCGCTGCGGTATCTGTCCTACCGGCTGACGATGGTGCCGCGCAACCACGAGTGGCTGATCACCAAGATGACGGCGGTCACGTCGCTGGACCTGACGCCCAAGTTCTAGCGCCGCCATGGCCGTCGAATCGCCCGTCTCCCAACGGATGACGGTCGTCGCGTTGATGCTGCTGACATTCGCAACCGGGTTGGTCGACGCGATCAGCGTGCTGGTGCTCGGCCACGTCTTCGTCGCGAACATGACGGGAAACGTGATCTTCCTCGGCTTTTGGTTCGCGCCGCACCCCGTCATCGACCTGACCGCGGCGGTGGTGTCCTTCGTCAGCTTCCTTGCGGGCACCGTGCTCGGCGGGCGTCTGGCACGCCACCTCGACACCAAGGTGCGGCGATGGCTGATGGTCGCCCTCGGCATCGAGGTGCTGATGCTGGTGACGCTGTCCATCCTGGCGGGCACCGGAGTGCTGACCTATCAGGGCCACGACCGGCTGATCATCATCGCCGGGTTGGCCATCACGTTCGGCAGCCAGAACGCGGCGGCCAGGCAGTTCGGCATCCAGGAGCTGAGCACCACGGTCCTGACCTCGACCATCGTGGGCATCGGGTTCGACAGTCGACTGGCCGGCGGCACCGGGCGGCGGGAGAGGCTCCGCTACGGGGTGGTTCTGACGATGCTCGGGGGTGCGATCGTCGGTGCGACCATGACGAGGTTCGCCGTGGCACCGGTGATCGCCTTGGCGGGCGTCGCGGTCGCGGCCAGCGCCGCGATCTTCGGGTTCGCCCCGGCGAGGGCCACCACCGACCACGGCTAGCCTGAGGTCATGCCATCAGTACTTGTCACCGGCGCCGGCCGGGGGATCGGCCGGTCGATCGTCGAGCACCTCGCCAGCCGCGACTGGGACGTCATCGCCGGGGTGCGCAACGACGCGGACGCCACTGCGGTGACAGCAGCCAATCCGCACCGGATCAAGGCCGTCATCCTCGACGTCACCAACGACGCGCACATCGCCGCCCTCGAGGACGCACTGCCCGAGCGGCTTGACGCCATCGTGAACAACGCTGGCATCGCAGTCGGAGGACCGATCGAAGCCGTCGGCACCGATGACTGGCGAAAACAGTTGGACGTCAACGTCATCGGACAGATGGCCGTGACACGGGCGGTGCTGCCTCGGCTGCGGGTGTCGCGCGGCAGGATCGTGTTCATCTCGAGCGTGAACGGCAGGTTGTCGATGCCGATGATCGGCCCGTACTGCGCGTCGAAGTTCGCGCTCGAGGCCGCCGCCGACGCGCTGCGAATGGAGCTACGGCCGTGGCACATTCCGGTCGTGATCGTCGAACCGGCGCAGACCGATACCGACATGTGGCGCACCGCCGACACGATGGTCGAGGAGGTCGAGGCCGCGCTGACCCCCGAGCAACGCGCCTTGTACGACAAGCACGTCGCGGGGATGAAGAAGATGGTCCCGATGGCGCGACGGATGGCCGTGGATCCCGCGAAGGTCTCGGCCGTCGTCGAGACCTCACTGACCGCGCGCCGGCCGCGCGCCCGTTACGTGGTCGGGGCGGGACCCAAGGCCCAGGTGATCTTGATGGCGAACCTGCCCGCCGCGGTCCGCGATCTCGTCCTGCGCAAGGTCTCCGGGCAGCCGTAGGCATCAGTCACTGGTCGGCATTGGACCAATCCAGCAATTCTGACGCCGTTCGGCCAATGGCTCTTCGTCATCAAGATCAACGGTTGTCAGGATCGGCGCACAATGCCGCTGGCAAGCCAAAACGGGCCGGACGACACCGGCCGAATCGGTTGCTGACGCACGTCAGGCGACGTCCCGCTAGGCGCATCGCGCAGCCAGTCCTGGCGGAGCGAGGCGTACCTACCGACGGGTAATTGACGACACCGTCATGGATTTGCCCAGCTCAGCAAGCTTCTGCACAGCTGACGAACAGATTGGGCAAGCGCCGCAACAATGGTATGCACATCTAATGGAAGCGGCTGAGCCATCGGTTGCCAACGTTTGCGGCACCCGACCCCGTCGAACCACGTTGTGGCCGTGCCGATCCCGGCGGCAACGCCGCCGTACGTAGTTGCGATGGTAATTTGCCAGCAATTTCTAGTATTGGCGCCCGCGTAAGTGTTAACGTCCACGTCAGTGCGTGACACTTTCGGGGAAGGGACTGGTCAGATGGCCGGCAAACATCGCAAGATTGGCGCAAAGGCACGGCGGGTCGCCATCCTGACCGCGGCGACCGCAACGGCGAGCGCGATGACCGTCGGTATCGCAGCACCGCCGGCCACGGTGCACTCCGAAGTGGTCCAAAGACCCGTCGACCTCGCCGCCGCCATCAGATTGCTGCCGAACCACGATCAGGTACCCGACCTCACCGGCGGGCTCGGCAGCCAGATCTACGGCGGTGGGCAAGCGCTCATCGACCAGATCAGCCGCGCCGTGATCAACGGGGTCAACCTGTCCGGCCTCGCGCAGGCGGCCGGGCTGGATCCGAAGAGCCTGCTCCAAACCTTGCTGGGGGATCTCCCGGCGAACCTGCTTCCTGGCATTCTCGCCAGCCTCTCGCTCGACATTCCCATTCTGGGACCGGTGCTCGATTCGTTGACGGGCGGTGACCTTGCGCTCCTCACCAACATCCTGGATCTGCTGGGCATCGACGAGGTCACCGACGGAACCCTGACGGGACTCCTGGCGCTGCTCGGCCTGAACCTGTCCGATCCGCTGAACCTGGCCGGTCTCGCCGTTCCCGGCCTCAACGTCATCACCACGGGTGACGCGTTCACCGCGCTCAAGATGCTCGGCCTCGACCTCGGATGGCTGCCGGCCACTCCGAACGGCGTGGCCAACGAGATCAACAACACCCCGTACCTCAAGCTTGGCGTCGACGGCGTGCTCGACATCGTGCTCGACAAGCTGGAGAACAGCGGACTCCCCCTCGTCGGACCGCTCATCACTGCGCTGGCCGAGTTGATCGGCCGCATCACCGATCCGCTCACTAGTCAACTTCCCGACGTCATCGACCTCCGCGTCATTCCGACCATCGGGATCGGGATGGGCGCCTTCGCCGCGGCAACGGCCTACCAGCAGGTGCTCGATCAACTGAAGAGCCAGCCGGGTGGCTCGGCGTACGCCGGTCTCGACCCGTTGCTCGGCAGCCTGACGATCCTCCCGTTGGTGCTGCTCAACAACCCGGCGCGCCCCGACGGCGGCGCCTTCGCCCGGTTCGGAGCCCTCGCATCCTTGTTCGGCATCAACACCGTCAACCCGACCACCGAGGTGACGAGCGACGGGACCGGCATTCCCGTCCTCGGCACCGGCATCAAGCTGGGTGCGGCCAACGTCCTGCCGATCATGATCGACGCGACCTACGAGTACCAGCCACTGTCGGACCTGGCGTCCTGGCCAAACGCGTTCTCACTGGTGAACAACCTGGCAGCCGGACTGTCGCCCACCTACATGCTTCGCGGGTTGAGCCTCGACAACCTCGGCGACCAGATCCTCGGACAGGTCACCGACCTGGTTCAGCAATCGGTGACCTCCGGTAAACCGTTGTCGCTCAACGTCTATCTGACGCTGCACTCGGCGACGATGCCCATGCTCGAGCCGCTGTACCTGGCGTCGGACTTCCTCAACCTCGTGGGTCTGGCGCCGCTGGCCGCGATTCCCATGAAGTTGGCGAATGCGCTCGCCCCGGTTGTGAGCACCCTGGTCAACCTCGGCTACGCCAACACGACCAGGAATCCCGATGGCACCTACACCAGGGACTTCACGAATGCCGGTGTCGAGACCCCATTCCTGTCGTTCCCGGACGTCGACATCACCAAGGTGCCCGGCGACATCATCAACCAGCTGATCGGCGGCTTCACCAAGGAGTTCTTCAGCGGCAACCCGACGCCGAACACGCCGAACGTGCTCTCGAACCTGCTCAACGCCTTGCTCGGCGGTGGGCTCGGCGGCATCCTGCCGAACAGCAACCCGGCTCCTGGCGGCACCCCGGCGCAGAACCCGCTCGGCCCTCTCGGCGATCTCCTCGGCGGCCTCGGTGGGCTGCTTGGCGGTGTCCTCGGTGGACTCGGCATTGGTGCAGCGGCGGCCCCGTTGGCCACCGCGAACAAGACGGCATCCGACATCCCCGCGGCCGATGCGACCTTCTCCCGGCTGTCGGTCTCGGGCGGCGCTACCGACGAAACGACCACTGCGGCAGCAACTTCCGAGAAGACGGCCGCCGCAGACGAGACGGTCAAGGACCCGACCGCCACCACCGATCCCACGGTGCAGGATCCGACGGTCGTCGAGAAGCCCGCCACCACCGAGACCGAAACCACTGCAACGGAACCCGCCACCAAGCCCGCCGCGGAGGATCCCGTCACCAAGCCGGTCGAAAAGCCGGCATCGACGGAATCCGGTTCGACGACGGATGATTCGGCGACCGGCCCGAAGCACGCGAAGCCGGACACGGATCCGGCGCCTGCCGCCAAGGACACCACGCCGAAGCATGCCAAGGCCGACGACGACACCAAGTCCGGTGCCGACACGTCCAGCAGCGCCGACAACACCACGAAGGACAAGCCGTCGCTCAACGTCGTGCGCAACAGCCCGAACGCGTCCCCCGACGCCAAGCCGGGTGCGTCCGAGACCAAGAAGGACGAAGGCGCGAAGAAGGACGAAACCGCGAGCGCCGCATCGGCGGGTGCGTCCTCGGAGGGTGGCTCCTCGAGCAACGCCGCCTAGCGCGTCAGGCGAACGCTAGCCAGCTCGGCAGCGCGCGCTCGCGCGAGTCGCACAGCACCTGGTAGGTGTCGCACGACCCCTTGGGCACGCCCGCGCCTGCCCACATGCCGCCGGCCTCTCGCCGAAGCACGATCGCCGACGATCCGCCGCCGTCGAGCAGGATCGCGGAGTCGCT
This sequence comes from Mycolicibacterium sp. P9-64, assembly GCF_008329605.1. Classification (GTDB taxonomy): domain Bacteria; phylum Actinomycetota; class Actinomycetes; order Mycobacteriales; family Mycobacteriaceae; genus Mycobacterium. Next base: position 16,880 of record NZ_NPKO01000020.1, on the reverse strand, counting down.
GCCCAGGCCGCGGAACAGATCCTGGAGCTGGTCGGGGGTGTAGCTGCCGCCCTGAAAGACGTACATCTCGTCCTTCTGTCTGGCGTAGGCGATCGCGGTGCGGGCGGCGCTAGGACCGCCGTCGTTCATCTGTCCGGTGTCGCCAGGCGCCAGCAAGCCGAGTCCGCTGACGGCGACGAACCTGGTGCCCTTGTCCATCAGGTCCTGGATGACGGGGGTGGCGGCATCGAAGTCGGTGGTCGACTTCGGCGGGATGACGAAGGGCGCGCCCGCAACGGGAAGGATCATCGTCGTCAACGCCGACCAGGTCTCGTCACCGCCGGACAGGCCCTGCTTCCCTGCGTAGGCGATGGTGCCGGTGACGGCGGCGTTGGCCCGACCCTGGCCGCGTGTGTTGTCGACGTATGCACCAAGAGGTGAGCTGCAGCCCGTCGTCTTCCAGGAGCCGCCCTTCTGTCCGCGGACGTCGAAGAAGTTGGCATTGATCGCAATCGTGGGTGATCCCAGTGCGTTCCAGGCCTGCAGCGGCGTGTACACCTCCGAGGCCTGCCAGAGCCCCTCATTGGTGCGGGCGCCGGGCGTCCGTTCGCAGCGGGATTGGTAGCCGGAGTGCGAGTCGACGAGGAGTCGGGGAGTTAGCCGCCGGGAGGCGGACTTGATGATCATCAAGTGCCCGCCGCTGCTCATCTCGTACCAGGACCCGCCTGCGTTGAGCATCGGTGCGGCGTTGCCACCGCCGAAGTTGTAGACCAGGTACTGACCGCGGGTTGCCGCAATGGCATTCGCGAGGAGTTCGCGACCATCGGCTGCTCGCGCGGTCGGCGCTCCCATCGCCGTAGCCAGGACGGCGCACAGCGCCAACGTCGTCGCGCACGCGCCGAACCGTCGAAACTTTGCGGCAGTCTTCGGCACTGTCGTCCCTTCGGCTGATCACTACCCGATGAGAACACAATAATCACAGCTAACTCACTGTCAACTTTCATCACAGCTGCATCACGATCGCGCAACAGGCGAATTGCGTTGCCCGCGAACTTGTTTGCCAGCTCTGCAGGCGGGGGTTGAGAACCGGGCGTTCACGCTCAGCTTCTCGAGCCAGAGCTCGGCGTGGGATCGCCGAACGTGAAGCCGTCGTGAAACCAGGCGCGGATTTTCGCAGTGGCTTCACGCTCGCTGAATGCGCAGACCATCTCGGCGGGTGTCAGTGACCGGGGGGAGCCAACCGGTAAATGGCATCGGCATAGTCATCGGTGACGTACACCGCACCGTCGGGGCCGACTACTGCGGCGACCGGGCGGCCCCACCGCGAACCGTCGGCGGCCTGGAAGCCGCCGACCAGGGTCTGCTGGTCGCCGAGAACGCCGTTGCGCCAAGGGAAGAACGACACCTCGGGTGCGCGTGGTGGCCGCCGGTTCCACGATCCGTGCACACCGATCAGGGCGCCGTGGGCGTATGGCTCGGGAAGCGTGCCATCGACGAAGCTCAAGCCCAGCGGAGCGGAGTGCGCGCCGAGGCTCTGCTCGATCGGCGCAAGGGCGCCACAGTCGAGCTTGCCGCCGTCGGCGTTGGTCTGAACGTCGCGGATGAGCGGCAGGTTGGCAGGCCCGCCGTCGGGATTGCAGTACGGCCAGCCCAATTCGCGACCGGGCGTCACCTTGGCGACCGACTCCGGCGGGTGCTCGTCGACGTAGTCGGGGACGACTTGGCCGTAGGACGGACCCTGGTCGGGGACGGGGACGTTGTCACGATTGTTGACCGCCGTCCACACCGCACCGTCCGGCGCGATCGCCAGGCCGGTGCCGTTGCGCACGCCCGTGGCGAAGGGTTGGGCAGGGCCGCCGCCCGGAGGCACCCGCATGATGGTGGCGCGCTGGGGTGTCGCCGTGCGGTCGTTGGCTGACACGTTTCCGGTCGATCCGATCGAGAAGTACACGGCGCCATCGGGTCCCACGGCCACACTCTTCAACGCGTGGGAGTAGGCGCCACCCAGTTCTTGGCTTCGTGCATCCGGCAGGCCGGACGCGACGGTGCGCGGGTTGGTCGCATGCCCTTCGGCGTAGTCGTAGGCGATCACCTGATCGCTCTCGGCGACGTACAGCGTGGAGCCGGAGAAGACCAGGCCGTGCGGTTGGTCGAGGCCCTCGAGCAGCAAGTTGACCCGCGGACCGACGCCCGCCGGCTGCAAGCGGACTACCTGGCCGGTGCTCGGCACCGAGACCAGCAGGTCGCCGTCGGGAGTCCACGCCTCGAGTCGTGGTTTCGGGACGCGGGCCCACACCGACAGCGTCCATCCCTTGGGCACCAATGCCCTTCGTGGCTCGTCGAACGGCACTGCCGCGAGCTCGTCGGGCACCGCGACGGCAGCCTCCTCGAGGCCGGACACGGCGGGTGAGCGCGTCGTGGATTCGGGGGCGGGCGCGGGGCCCGACGAACATCCCGCGAGCAGCACGCCGATCAGACCGACGGCCACGCTCGCTCGAAGGTGGTTACGCCGCAGCCAAACCCGCATGCATCTCCCAGACCAGGATCTCGGACGGTGTCGTCGCGGTCACCCGTTGACCACCGGACGCGGTGAACCTGACGGCGTCGCCCTCGGACAGCGGACCGGCTCCTTCCAGGTTGACCTCGCCACGCGGCACGAACAGGTGCAGATAAGGAGCATGCGGTAACTCGATGCTCTGGCCGGGTTCCAGTCGCGCACCGCGCAAGGCGGCGTGGCGATTGCGGATCGTGATCGCTGCGTCGTCTGCGTACGCGGGCATGCCAGAGGCGATGGTGACCAGGCCGCCGCGCAGCAACTCGTCCCCGATCTCGAGCTGCTGGTAGCCGGGGTCGGCGCCGGACTCGTCGGGAACCACCCACATCTGTACGAAATGCACTGGCTCCTGGTGCGTTTCGTCGCCGGTGAGCGTCCAGGAGTCGTTCTTCTCGGAGTGCAGGATTCCGCGGCCCGCCGACATCCGCTGCGCGAGACCGGGATAGATGACGCCGGAGTGGCCGGTGGAGTCTTGGTGCACCAGCGATCCGCGCAGCACCCAGGTGACGATCTCCATGTCGCGGTGCGGATGTGTCTCGAAGCCCGTTCCTGGGTTGACGACGTCGTCGTTGTTCACCAGGAGCAGCCCGTGATGGGTGTTGGAGGGGTCGTAGCTCGAACCGAACGAGAACGAGTGCTTGGAGTCCAGCCACGAGATCTTCGTGGCGGCACGATCCGCGGCACGCCTGATGTCGATGGTTTCGGTGTTCGTCATTGTCGTGAGTCCTCTCCGACGTCCTCGCCAGCCTAAGTGGCTGGCACTGGACACGACAACTTAGATGATGTGTCATATATTCCATGTGGCTCTCGGAGGATCAGCAGCGAGTGTGGCGCAACTACCTGGCGATGAGTGCCGGGCTGCAGATCGAGATGAATCGACAGCTGCAACGCGACTGCGGCCTCTCGTTGGCCGACTACGACGTGCTCGTCGCACTCTCGGAGCTCGCGGCCTGCCGGGTGAACGAACTCGGCGACCGACTGGGGTGGGAGCAGAGCCGGCTGTCGCACCAGCTCAGACGGATGCGGGACCGGGGGCTCATCGAACGCCGCGGGGCCGACGACGACCGCAGGGGCGCCACCGTCGAGCTGACCGAAGCGGGGCGCTCGGCGCTGGCGTCCTCGGCGCAGGGCCACGTGGACCTGGTCAGGAACGTCGTCTTCGACGGTACGGGCGACGCCCAGTTGCGCGCGCTGGACCGATGGACATCGCAGGTCCTCGCACGGCTCGGGCGGTCTCCTGCTTAATCTGTCCGGTGTGGACATCAACGGAGCTAGCGCAATCGTCACAGGTGGGGCATCCGGCATCGGAGCGGCCTCGGCACGTCAGTTGGCCGACAGAGGCGCACGCGTCGTCGTCGCCGACCTTCAGGCAGAACGGGGCGAGGCTCTCGCCAAGGAGATCGGTGGAGTGTTCGTCTCGGTCGACGTCACCAACACCGAGCAGATCGAGGACGCCGTCAACACCGCGGTCGACCTCGGACCGTTGCGCGCCCTGGTGAACTCGGCAGGCATCGGCTGGGCACAGCGCACCATCGGCAAGGACGGCGAGTTCGCCTCGGCGCACAACCTCGATGCCTACAAGAAGGTGCTCGCCATCAACTTGGTCGGCACCTTCGACTGCATCCGACTCGCCGCCACCGCAATGAGCCGGTTCGATCCGACCGATACCGGCGAGCGCGGCGCGATCGTCAACATGACCAGCGTCGCCGCCTTCGACGGTCAGATCGGGCAGGCCGCCTACTCGTCGTCCAAGGGCGGAGTCGTCGGCCTGACGCTGCCGGTCGCTCGCGACCTGTCGGCAGTCGGCATCCGGGTCAACACCGTCGCCCCCGGTCTCATCGACACCCCGATCTATGGCGAGGGGGAGGCGTCGGAGGCGTTCAAGGCCAAGCTCGGCGAGTCCGTGCTGTTCCCGCACCGCCTCGGCAAGCCAGAGGAATTGGCCTCGATGGTCATCGAGCTGATCACCAACTCCTACATGAACGCCGAGGTCGTCCGCGTGGACGGTGGCATCCGGATGCCACCGAAGTAGGGCGCTACCAGTCCTTTTCGTCGAACTTGATGACGCCACGGATGTTCTTGCCGTCGAGCATGTCCTGGTAGCCGTCGTTGATGTTGTCCAGCGTGTAGGTGCTGGTCACCATCTCGTCGATCTTCAGCAGGCCGGCCTTGTACAGGCCGACCAGCTTCGGGGTCTCGATGTGGCTGCTGCCGCCGCCGAAGATGTTGCCCTTCAACGTCTTCTGCAACATGGTGAACAGGAACAGGTTGAGCTTGACGTCGACGTCCATCATCGAACCCATGCCGGTCACCACACAGGTGCCGGTCTTGGCGGTCAGGATCATCGCCTCTTCGAGATACTCGCCGCGCATCTCACCGACCGCGATGATGGTCTTGTCGGCCATGAGTCCGTGAGTGACGTCGATCATCGGGCCGATGGCCTCGGCCATCGACGGGTAGACATGTGTGGCGCCAAACTTGATGGCCTGGTCGCGCTTCCAGTCGTTGGGATCGATCGCGATGACCGTCTTTGCGCCGGAGATCACGGCCCCCTGCAACGCGCTCATGCCGATGCCGCCGACACCGACGATCACGACGGTGTCGCCGGGTTGCACCTCCGCGACGTTGGTGGCCGATCCGAAGCCGGTGGGCACTGCGCAACCCATGATGGCGGCGGTCTCGAACGGGATGTCCTTGTCGATCTTGACGACGGAGTCCTTGTGCACGGTCATGTACGGCGCGAAGGTGCCGAGCAGGTTCATCGGCGACACCTCGGCGCTTCCCGCATGCACGCGGCTGGTGCCGTCGGCGATGGCCTTGCCGCCGAGTAGCACCGCCCCGCGGTCACACAGCGACCGGAAGCCCTTCAGGCATGGCGGACACGCGCCACAGGCCGGGATGAAGGCCAGGATGACGTGATCGCCCTCCTCGATGCCCGTCACGTTCTTGCCGACCTTGGTCACCACGCCCGCGCCCTCGTGCCCGCCGAGCGCAGGCAGACCGATGGGCGTGGCGCCGGTGGTTAGGTGATAGTCGGAATGGCACATGCCTGCCGCGTGCATGCGGATCTGCACTTCATCGGCGACCGGATCGCCGAGATCGATCTCGTCGACCTTGAACGGTGTGTTGAGTTCCCACAGCAGAGCACCCTTGGTCTTCATGGCGGAGATCATAGAACACGTTCCAGAAGGTGCCATTGACAGGCCCTCTACCTGCACATTTAGCTAGTCAGAACGTCTCGTGTCGAGCGTCTGCCGTATGACGGTTCCGCCAGCCGCGCTAGCGTGATCGCGTGCCCAACGTCGCGATTCGGATCGTGGCCATCGCCGCCGCCGTGACCATGGTTCTCGGCGGGTGCTCTGACGACCGCGGCGCTCAGTCGCAAGCGGGGCCATGGGCCTCGGATCCTGGCCGCGGGCCGTGCGCCGTCACCAAGCAGGAGGACGTCCCCGCCACCATGCGCGACGGCACGGTGCTGCGTGCCGACGTCTACCGGCCGCAGAGCCAGGGCAGCGTTCCCGTGATCCTGATGCGCACCCAGTACGGCAAGGCCGGCGCTCAGGCCGGTTCGCGCTACCAGTCGCCGGACTGGTTCGCGTCGCACTGCTATCTCGTTGTGGTGCAGGACATTCGGGGGCAGGGTGCGTCGAGCGGCACGTTCAGCGAGTTCACTCACGACCAGAACGACGGCTACGACTCCGTCGAATGGGCCGCGGCGTTGCCAGGATCGAACGGCAAGGTCGGCATGTACGGCTCCTCCTACGTCGGTGCCACCCAGTGGCTTGCCGCCGTCACCGCGCCGCCGCACCTCGTCACGATCGTTCCCGCGAACACCGCATCGGACTACTACGACGGCTGGACGTACGAGGGTGGCCAGTTCCGCCTGGCATTCCTGTTGCCGTGGGCCATCGAGTCGATCGCCACGACGGCTGCCAAGAACCGCAACGACCAAGCGACCGTCCACGAACTCGCCGCTGCCGCAGCCGATCCCACCAGGTGGATGGACTTCCGCCCGTTCAAGGACCTGCCGCCCATGCAGCCGAACAACCCGGCGGTCGCGCCCTGGTACTTCGACTGGATCCGGCACTCGACGCGCGACGACTTCTGGCGGCAGTTCAGCATCAGGGACCGGTACCAGTCGGTGGCGGTGCCAGTGCTGCACTTCGAAGGCTGGTACGACGCCTTCCTGGCCGGCGGGGTCGAGAACTTCTCGGGCATGGTCGCCCATGGCGCCAACGCCGCCGCGCGCGCCAACCAGCGTCTGGTCATCGGCCCGTGGGACCACGTCGACTGGGGCAGACCCGACTCAACGCCGGCACCGATGCTCAAGGCGATCGGCCCGGTCGCGAACAGCCCGATCAACGGGCTGATGCTCGACTGGTACGACCACTTCCTCAAGGGAAAGGACAAGGGAGCCGACGGCAAGAAATGGGCGGGCACACCCCGGGTGGACTACTTCTTGATGGGTGCCAACGTCTGGAAGACCGCAACGGGTTGGCCACTGCCGCAAGCGAAGCCGACGGCCTACTACTTCTCCGGGCCCGGTGGCATCGCCGACCGCAAGGGCGAACTGGTCGAGACCGCCAAGGCAGCGGATCCGCCCGACGTCTACACCTATGACCCGAACTTCCCCGCGCCGAGCCTCGGCGGGCACTCCTGCTGCGGAGCGCAGTCCGGGCCGCAGGGTCCCTACGACCAGACCCCGGTCGAGCAGCGTTCCGACGTCCTCGTGTACAGCAGCGCCCCGTTGCAGCACGACACGGAGGTCACCGGACCCTCCACCGTGAACTTGTGGGCGGCGTCGTCGGCTCCCGACACCGACTTCACCGCGAAGCTGACGGTGGTCAAGCCCGACGGTCAGGTCATCAACCTCAACAACGGGATCCTTCGCACGTCGTTCCGCGACTCGCTGTCGAACCCGACGCCGGCCACGCCCAACCAGCCGTACGAGTACCGGATCCAGATCTGGCCCACCAGCTACGAGTTCCAGGCTGGGGACCGCATCCGGGTCGAGATCTCGAGCAGCGACTATCCGCAGTTCGCGCCCAACCCGAACACCGGCGAACCGTTCGGCCAGAGCACGGCCACCGTGCCCGCGACTCAGACGATCCTGCACGACGCCGCGCACCCGTCGAGCGTCACGCTGCCGGTGATCCCCGAGGGTTAGATGGACGCGGGCAGCCCGAACTTCGCGAACATCCCGTCGCCCGCGTGGAAGGCCACGACGTGGGACACCCCGCCGTCCGAAATCTCCAGGACGTGCAGCTGGAACTCCTCGTGCGCGCCGGTCTCGCGGTTGAGCATGTACAGCGCGGCAGCGGGCTGGCCGTTGGCGATGGTGCGCAGGAAGCGCATGTCGCCGGGTCCTTCGGCGGGGCAGTGCGTCTTCGACAGGGTGACGATGTTCTCCGGGCCCTGGTACCAGGTATCGAATGGCGGCATCTCGAAGATCGCCTCTGCCGTGAACAGCTCGACGAGTTTGTCCATGTCATAGGCCTCGAAGGCGGCGATGTACTGGCCGAGCAGGTCCTGCGCCTCCGGATCTTCGGGCGCGACGATGGCGTCGTCCTCCTTGAGGCCGACTGCCTCGAGTTGTGCGCGGGCGCGCTGAAGCAGGCTGTTGACGGCGGTGGTGGACGTGCCGATTGCCTCGCCGACCTCGGCCGCCTTCCACTGCAGTACGTCACGCATCACCAGCACCGCGCGCTGACGGGCGGGCAGATGCTGCAGGGCGGCGATGAACGCCAACCGCACCGACTCACGGGAACCGACGATCACCGAAGGATCCGATTCGGTTTCGTGCGGGGAGTCGGGCAGCGGCTCGAGCCAGGGCACCTCGCCGTGTTCGGTGATCTCGCCGCGGGGGTCGGCCGCCTGCTGGCCGAGCCCGGACGGCAACGGCCTGCGTTGGCGACCCTCGAGCGAGGTCAGGCTGGTGTTCGTGGCGATGCGGTACAGCCACGTGCGCACCGACGATCTGCCCTGAAAGCCCTCGAAGGACTTCCACGCCCGCAGGTAGGTCTCCTGGACCAGGTCCTCGGCATCGTGAAGGGAACCGGTCATCCGGTAGCAGTGCGCGAGGAGCTCCCGCCGATAGCGCTGGGCATCGGCGAGAAAGGCGTCTTTGGACTCGAAACCGACCGGTTCTTCAGCGAGGACGCTCACGCCCACGAGGGTACCCACGGACACCGACAACCTGCACGCAACGGCGAACGACGCCGTTCAGCGGGGGCAGCTAGTCTCCCCTGATGGCCACGACCCGCAGCGAACGCAGCTTCGACGGTGTTGGCGGGGTCCGCATCGTCTATGACGTGTGGACACCCAACACGGACCCGCTCGGCGTGGTGATCCTGGCACACGGCTACGCCGAGCACGCCCGTCGCTACGACCACGTCGCGCAGCGTTTCGGGGAGGGCGGGCTGATCACCTACGCGCTCGACCACCGCGGTCACGGCCGCTCGGGCGGCAAGCGCGTCTACCTCAAGAACATGTCCGAGTTCACCGATGACTTCCACCACCTCGTCGGCATCGCCACCGCCGCGCACCCGGAGCTCAAGCGCATCGTGCTCGGTCACAGCATGGGCGGCGGCATCGTCTTCTCCTACGGCGTCGAGCACCCCGACGACTACTCCGCCATGGTGCTGTCCGGTCCGGCCGTGTTCGCCCAGGACGCGGTGTCACCGGTCATGATCGTCGTCGCCAAGGTGGTCGGCAGCCTGCTGCCGGGGCTGCCCGTCGAGAACCTGCCCGCCGACGCGGTCTCGCGCGACCCGGCGGTCGTCGCCGCCTACGAGGCCGATCCGCTGGTGTTTCACGGCAAGCTGCCCGCCGGGATCGCCAAGGCGTTGATCGGCGTCGGCGAGACGATGCCCCAGCGCGCCGCGTCGTTGACCGCGCCGCTGCTGGTGGTGCACGGTGCCGAGGACAAGCTCATTCCCGTCGAGGGCAGCCGCAGGCTCCTGGAGTGCGTGGGGCCCATCGACGCGCACCTCAAGGTCTACCCCGAGCTGTACCACGAAGTGTTCAACGAGCCCGAACGCGCCACCGTGCTCGACGACGTGGTGTCCTGGATCGAGGTGCGGTTGTGAAAGCCGTTGGCCGCCAATTGATCTGGATGTTCGTGGCGATTCTGGCGATCGCAGGTTGCTCGTCGGGAGGCGGCGATTCCACGGCCAGCCGGACCGCGACGACCGCATCGACGACCGCGGTGTCTCCCGCAGGCTGGGTCGAGGAGGAGGTCTCCTTCGTCGCGGACGGTCTGACCATCTACGGCACCTACCGCCACGAGGGCGACAAGCCGGGACCTGCCGCACTGCTCCTCTCGGAGAGCGGCAACACCGACCGCAACGGCGACAACGCCGTCGCGGGCCCCGTCGGCAACATGCGCCAGTTGGCGGAGTACCTGTCCGGCAAGGGGATCGCCAGCCTGCGCTACGACAAGGTCGGGACCGGCAAGACCGGCATCGGTCCGTACGCGCAGCACCCCGCCGACGTCGGCAGCGCCGTGTACACCTCGGGAGCCAAGGCGGCCGCGCGGTTCCTCGCGCAGAAACCGGGTACCGACAAGACGCGGATCTCGGTGTACGCGTTGGGGGAGGGCGCCGTTCACGCGATGGCGGTGGCCACCGACACCGCACCGGACGCGCCAAGGGTCCACTCGCTCGGCCTCTTTCAACCGCTATCCGGCCGCTACCTCGACATCATCACCGCACGGGTGCAGAACAGCATCGACGCCGACGTCGCATCTGGCGCCAAGACTCGCCAACAGGCCGACGAGGTCTTGGCGACCTGGACGGCGGCCGTCGCCGAAGCCCGCACGAAGGGCACCGCACCGGCCAAGCTGCCTGAGGGGCTCGGCGCCATCCTCAACCCCGGCAACGTCAAGGCCGTCGCCGAGGCCGACGCCATCGATCCGCTTGCACTGGCCGCGAAGGTGGCCGCGAGCACGCCCGTTCTCCTGACGTGTTCGGACGCCGACTCCCAGGCCGGTTGCCCGTCCGAGAAGCAGCTCATCGGTGCGCTCGGCCATACCGCGCTGACCGTCGTCGAGCTCAAGGGGGTCAACCACGTGCTGCGCGACGACCCGACGGACAACGTCGCCAACTACTCCAAGCAAGATCCGCTATCGCCTCAGGTGGTGACTGCGCTCAACGGCTTCGTCGGCAAGTGATGCCGCTCAGCGCAACCCGCTGAAGAGGTCACGCAGGTCCGACACCAGCAGGTCGGGTGCCTGATGCGAGGCGTAGTGGCCACCCCTGTCGTAGTCGGTCCACGACACGACGTTGGTGTGACGTGGGTGAGCAGGGTGTCGTTGTCGAGGTCGTCCATGCACTGGTCCTTCCGGCCGAGGAGTCCGACGGGTGAATCGGCGAGCGCGTGGGCCAGCGTCTGCGGCACCTGGGAATGCACCATGCCGTACGCCGAGCCGCGGTCGTCGTCCGGTGGTGTGGCCCACGCCTGGGTGACGTGCACGCCGACGGCGGCGTCAGGGGCCACGTGGGCGAGTTCCGGCGAGATGAACGAGCCCCAGTCATTGCCCGCCGCGCCGTAACGTTCGTACCCCAGTCGTGCCATCAGCACGGCCCAGGCCCTGGCAATGCGCCGCGGACCCCAGCCGGTGTCGGGAGTCGGGCCCGAGAAGCCGAAACCCGGCAGCGAGGGCAGCACGACGCGGCCCGGATACCAACGACGGGCTAGACTTCGGCCCATGACGAGAGCTGTTTTCGCCGAGGGTTACGGCGGCCCGGAAGTCCTTGCGCTGCAAGACATCACCCTGCCCGAGCCCGGACAGGGCCAGGTGCTCGTCGACGTCCGCGCTGCGGGAACCAACCCGATCGACTACAAGCTCTACAGCGGCGACATGGGCAGCGATCCCGCCAAACTGCCGTTACCGATCGGCTTGGAGGTCGCAGGCGTGATCGCCGCGGCCGCACCCGGCGCGACCGGATACACCGGCCCACTGACAGTCGGCGACGAGGTGATCGTCACCAACATCAGCGGTGGCTACGCCGAGCAGGTGCTCGCGAACGCGTCCGACGTGGGACACAAGCCCGCGACGCTGAGTTTCGAGCAAGCCTCGGGGCTGCTCCTGGTCGCGGGCACCGCATGGCACCTGTTGACGAAGACGGCTGTGGGGACGGGTGACACCGTGCTGATCCATGGCGCCAGCGGCGGCGTCGGGCTGATGGCGGTGCAACTCGCGGTCGCGCGCGGCGCCAAGGTGATCGCCACCGCGAGCGCTGCAAGGCACGATCAGCTGCGCGGATACGGTGCAGAGCCCATTGCGTACGGCGAAGGGCTTGTCGATCGCGTGCGCGCCATCGGTGCGGTCGACGCCGCGCTCGACTTGGTCGGCACCGACGAGGCGCTGGACACGTCGGTCGAGCTCATCGCCGACCGCGGCCGCATCGCGACCATCGCCGGATTCGCCAGAGCCGGCGAGCTGGGCATTGCAGTACTGACCGGCGCCGATGGCGGTCAGGCGATCCGCGACGCGTCCCGCCCGGAGGTCGTCGCACTGGCGGCCGACGGGAAGCTGGAGGTGACCGTGGACAAGGCGCTTCCGCTCAAGGAGGCACCCGAGGCGCACCGGTACCTGCAGACCGGTCACGCCCGCGGGAAAGTCGTACTGGTTCCCTAGGTTCGTATTCATGACAGACGACAAGATGCTGGCGCGCATCGCTGCCCTGCTGCGCCAGGCCGAGAGCACGGACAACACCCACGAAGCCGATGCGTTCATGGCAGCAGCGCAACGGCTGGCCACCACCACGTCCATCGACCTTGCGGTGGCGCGTGCGCACGCCGCGACCCGCTCACCCGCTCAGACGCCGGTGCAACGCACCATCACCATCGGTGAAGCGGGCACCAGGGGGCTGCGCACCTACGTTCAGCTGTTCGTGGTGATCGGTCTCGCCAACGACCTCAAGTGCGACGTGGCATCCAACTCGACGTTCGTCTACGCCTACGGATTCGCCGAGGACATCGACGCCACGCATGCGCTCTACGCCAGCCTGGTGATGCAGATGGTCAAGGCCTCCGAGGCGTACATCGCGTCGGGCCAGCACAAGCCGACCCCCACCATCACCGCGAGGCTCAACTTCCAGCTGGCCTACGGCGCCAGGGTGGGCCAGCGGCTCGCGGATGCGCGCGAGGAGGTCAAGGCTCAGGCCAGCAAGGACCGCGAACACCGGCCCGGCACCGAACTTGCCCTGCGCAACAAGGACATCGAGCTGAAGTCGTTCTACCGCGAGGCGTCCAAGGCGAGGGGAACCTGGCGTGCCAACAGCGCGTCGGCCGGATACTCGTCGGCCGCCCGTCGCGCCGGTGACCGTGCAGGGAAGCGGGCCCGGCTGGGGCCGAGTACCGAGTTCGCCGGAACACGCGGCGCCCTGGACCGGTGATGGCGCGCCGTGCCGCGTGACGAGCAACGGGCACGGGTCTACGCCGCCGAGCAGTTCGTGCGGACGTTGTTCGACCGCGTGCACGAACACGGCAACGGCACCGTCGAATTCTTCGGCGCCAACATCACACTGCCGCCCGAGGCGCGCTTCGCCTCGGTGGATTCCGTCCAGCGCTACGTCGACGACGTGCTGGCGCATCCATCCGTGCGGAGCCGGTGGCCCGCCGCCGAACCGCTGGCCGTGCGTGCCCGCCGCGGCGCCACCGCGGCGCACTACGAGTACGACGGAAACGTCGCCACCATCGCCGTCCCCGAACGAGCACAGTCCCCGTCGCTTCGCTCGCCCCGCGAAACAACATGGGCGCTCAGGGAACTGGTGGTGTTGCACGAGATCGCCCATCACCTCTGCCGCACCGAGCCCGCGCACGGGCCGGAGTTCGTCGCGACGTTCTGCGAGCTGACCGATGCGGTGATGGGCCCCGAGGTCGGCCACGTGCTGCGGGTGACCTACGCCAAGGAGGGCGTGCGGTAACTACGGTGGACCGCATGACCGAACCCGATCCGCAGGCCCTCGACGAACTGTTCAACGAGCTGCTGCACACCGAGGACGACGTGCTCGCGGTGACGAGGCAGTCCGCCGTCGACGCAGGGATGCCCGCCATCGAGGTCTCCGCTCAGCACGCCAAACTGCTTGGCCTGCTGACCGAACTGAGGCAGGCCACCAGGGTGCTGGAGATCGGCACGCTGGCCGGCTACAGCACCACCGCGCTGGCCCGCGCGGTCGGCTCCGGCGGCCGCGTCGTGTCGCTCGAGTTCAAGCCCGAACACGCCGAGGTCGCGCGCGCGAACCTCGCCCGCGCAGGCGTCGACGACCGGGTCGAGGTCATCGTCGGCGCGGCGCTGGACACTCTGCCGCAGCTCGCCGAACGAGGCGAGCGCTTCGACATGTTCTTCATCGACGCGGACAAGGAGAACAACGTCGCCTACGTGCAGTGGGCGATCGAACTGGCGACGCCAGGCGCGCTGATCGTGGTCGACAACATCGCCCGCGCGGGGCGCGTCCTGGACCCGGCGCCCGACGATCGGCAGGCGCGCGCCGTCCACGACATGTTCGTGATGATGGGCGACCACCCGCGACTGGACACCGCCGCCGTCCAGACCGTGGGCACGAAGGGCTGGGACGGCTTCGCGGTGGCGCTGGTGAGGTAGCGGCCGCTCGCCTATCGTGATGTCGGGCGCGCAGGACCGCCCGACGTCCGCTCGAAGAGGCTCAGCCTCCCTGCCAGCTAGACCACGCTCGTGCCGATCGCCCTCTTTCCTCGGCCCGACCTCGCGGACGCCGGGCTCGGAAAGGAGGCCGTCATGGCCAGCTCACTGCCCAACAATCCCTCACTGGATCGGCTCAAGGCCGATGCGCGCCGCTTGCAGAGAGGCGTCACCGCAGGCGACCAGGGTGCCGTCGACGTCGTCAAGAGGTGTCACCCGAAGCCGTCGATCGTGTTGGCCGACTCCACATCCCGGTTCGCGCTGCACGATGCGCAGTTGACGGTGGCCAGGTCGTACGGCTTCAGCGGATGGCCCGCACTGGTGCACTACCTGCGGATCGCCGCCGGCCTCACCGTCGACCCGAGCGCGGTCGACGAGGACGCGTTGGACAAGGCCGACCGGTTCTGCGCGCTCAGCGCACTGCGCTACGACGATGACGACGCCCCGCCCCGGTGGCAGGCCGCCGCGGACCTGCTCGCCGACGACCCGACGCTCGTCGACCGGCACGTATGGGCCGCGGCGGCGGCGTCGGATGTCGTTGCGCTGCAGCGGCATCTGACCGCGGATCCGGCGCTGGCCCGACGCGAGGGTGGCCCCTTCGGCTGGGTGCCGCTGCTGCACCTGACCTACTCGCGCGCATCGCTCGGCCGCACCCAAGTCGACGTGCTCGAGGCCGCCGCAACACTGCTCGACGCGGGCGCCGACCCGAACGCCGGCTACCTGTGGTGCGGTATGTCGACGCCGTTCACCGCGCTCACCGGTGTATTCGGCGAGGGTGAGCAGGGCCCGCGGCGCCAGCCGAGGCACCCGAACGACCAGGCGCTGGCGACCTTGCTGCTCGAGCGGGGTGCGCACCCCGAGGACCAACAGACGCTCTACAACCGGATGTTCCGGCCGGGCAACGACCACCTCGAGCTGCTCTTTGCGTACGGGCTTGGACGCGTTGAGCCAGGGCCGTGGCACCGGCGGTTGGGCGAGGCGATGGAGACGACCGACCAGATGTGGGCGCGTCAGGTCGGCTGGGCGGCAGCGCACGGGTTCGCCGACCGGTTGACTCTCCTCGGCGCGCACGGCGTCGACGTATCGGGGGTGACGGTCGTCGAACGGTCAGTGCCCGAGGATCCGAACGAGCGCGACGCCGACGGCGTCACCGCGCTGCACCACGCCGCAAGGGAAGGCGATGTCGCTCGGATCCGACTGCTTCTCGATGCAGGAGCGGACCCGTCGATCACCGACGGGCGGTTCGGCACGACGCCGCTCGGATGGGCCGAGCACGCCTACCAATCGGAGGCGGCGGACCTGCTGCGCCCCGTCACGCCATGACGGCTCAGCGCGCCGTCGCCGCCATCCGCGCGGCAAGCGCGACGTAGGACGCGGCGAATGACCGTCGCATCCACGTCACCACCCGTGGTTTGCGGATGACGTGATTGCGCACGCCTGCCGCGAACGCCCCGTAGAGCGCGAAGACGACGAACGTCATCGCCATGAAGACGGAGCTCAGGAACAACATCTGACCGACGGGCGGCCGGGTCGGATCGATGAACTGCGGAAGGAAGGCGACGAAGAACAGCGTCAGCTTCGGGTTGAGCACGTTGACCGCGACCGCCCGCCAGGTGATGCGCCACGCGCCCGGTCGGTCGGATTCGGTTGCGCCCGCAATCAATTCGGACTTGTCGCGCCACGCCATCCACGCCAGGAACAACAGGTAGGCAACGCCTGCCCACTTGATGGTCTGGAACGCGATCGCACTGCTGTGCATGATCGCCGCGAGGCCCGTGACCGCGGCCAGCATGGCGGGCACGATCCCGATCGTGCAGCCCGCCGACGCGAACACGCTCGCCCTCGTCCCGTGGGCCAGACCCGTGGCCACGGTGTAGAGCGCACCGGAGCCCGGTGTTGCGACGACGATCAGCGAGGTGATCAGGAAGGCGAGCGTCATGTCCAAACGGTACGTCCAGCCTGCACCCATGTGTTAGTGACTGGGTATGTCCAGGACATTCGCAGTCGGCGCCGTCGCAGCATGTGCAGCGCTCATCACGTCGCCGGTGGCCAGTGCGGACCGCGTCGAACCCGTTCCGGTCTACGGGTTCTACGACGTGCACGTCGACTTCGCGAAGCAGACGTTCAACGGCATGCCGACGCCGATGGAGTCGAAGGCCTTCCCCGTCGAGTTCAGCACCCACTGCGACGTGGACGGTTGTGTCATGCGGATGGACAACAGCGGTGACCAGGTCCGCAACCCCTCGGCGCCGCTGGAGTATGAGTACCACTGGAACAACGGCCGGTGGGAGACCAGCGGCGAGCAGCCCTACCTGTGCGAGCGCACCGACCCCGACAGTGGCGTGCCGTCGCAACGTTCGGACTACTGGATCCCGAACTCCGCCGGTAGCTTTCGCGGGGAACGCACGCTCGTCGTCGGCGGAGCGGGCTGCCCAGGCGAGGGGCCGGGTACCCACTCGGTGCCGATCAGCATGACCCCGATCGGTCCGCCGCGCTGAGCCAGAAATCTTGTCGGTGCTCTCTGGTTTGATGGTGTCATGTCCACGGCGGCAGCCTCTTTCGCTCCTCGGGTGAGTCCGAAGGAGCGGCTCGACGAGCTGTTCGTCGAGATCGGGGAGTTGACCGGGCAGCGCAACGCGATCGATGGCCGGCTGGTGGAGATCGTGGCCGAGATTGACCGCG
>NZ_NPKO01000001.1 GCF_008329605.1 Mycolicibacterium sp. P9-64 | reverse complement strand
CTCGACGTGGGCGCCGCTGCGATCGCCGGTCTACCGCGCACTGTGGATCGCGCAGCTGGTCTCCAACCTCGGCACCTGGATGCAGACCGTCGGGGCGCAGTGGATGCTCGTCGGTGATCCTCGCGCGGCAGTTCTGGTTCCGCTGGTGCAGACCGCCACGACGCTGCCGGTGATGCTGCTGGCGTTGCCGTCGGGGGTCCTCGCGGATCTGATCGATCGGCGCCGACTGCTCATCGCCACGCAGGGGGCGATGGCCGCAGGCGTGGGGCTGCTCGCCACGTTGACCGGTTTCGGGTTGGCCACGCCTGCGGTGCTGCTGACGTTGTTGTTCGTCATCGGCTGCGGGCAGGCGCTCACCGCACCCGCCTGGCAGGCGATTCAGCCCGATCTCGTTCCCGCCGAGCAGATTCCGGCGGCGGCCGCGCTGGGCAGCATGAGCATCAACGGTGCCAGGGCGATCGGCCCGGCGATCGCCGGCGTGCTGGTGTCGTTGTCCGGGCCGACCCTGGTCTTCGGGCTCAACGCCGTGTCGTTCGTCGGGATCGTGTGCGTGCTCGTCTGGTGGCGCCGACCCGCCGTCGAGCAGGGCTATCCGCCCGAGCGGGCGCTGGCGGCGTTGAGCGCGGGCGGACGGTTCATCCGCAGCTCGCCGATCGTGCGGCGCATCCTGCTGCGGGCAGCACTGTTCATCGCACCCGGGAGCGCGATCTGAGGTCTGCTGCCGGTGATCGCGGCACATCAACTGGGGTTGTCGTCGTCGGGGTACGGGGTGCTGCTGGGCGCGCTCGGTGCGGGTGCCGTGCTCGGCGCGTTCCTGTTGTCCCGGCTGCGCGCACGGTTCGGCCAAAACGCCTTGCTGACGGTCGGCGCGGCGGGCTTCGCGGTGGCCACCGCGGTGCTGGCATTGGTGCCGAACTTCGCCGCCGTGTTCGCGGCCTTGGTCATTGGTGGCGCGTCCTGGTTGCTGTCGCTGTCGACGCTGAACGCCTCGATGCAGCTGAACCTGCCTGCGTGGGTGCGCGCCCGGGGATTGTCGGTGTACCAACTGATCTTCATGGGCGGGCAGGCGTTGGGCTCGGTGGTGTGGGGTGTGCTGGCCGGGGCCACCAGCAGTTCCACCAGCCTGCTGGTGAGCGCGGCGCTGTTGGTGTTGTGCGGGCTGTCCTCGATGTGGTGGCCGCTGCACGCCAACACGAGCAATCTCGATCTCACGCCGTCCGCGCATTGGCCCGAACCCACGCTGATCTTCGACCCCGAACCGCTGGATGGTCCCGTCCTGGTGCTGACCTCCTACCGCGTCGCACCGTCGGACGAAGAATCCTTCCTCGCCACGATGGCGGTGCTGGGTCGGTCGCGCCAACGCACCGGGGCGGCGGAGTGGCGACTGTTCCGCAGCATGGAACAGGAGTCGACGTTCGTCGAGACGTTCATCGTGCGGTCCTGGGGCGAGCACCTGCACCAGCACTACACAAGACTCACCGGCCAGGACCGGCTCATCGAGGAAGCCGTCGAGCGCTACACCGACGGCGTGCCCGTTTCCGAGCACTATCTCGCGGTGCGGGAAGTGAGATGAGTTTGCTGCATTGCATCTCCGGTGGCGTTAGGCTCGCGCCTGAGCAGTGCCCCTTGCGCTGCTGACACGTGGGAGGCGAAGTGAACATCGGCACAGCGATTCGTGTAATGCCCGTTGCTGTTGCGGCTTTTGCCGGAGCGGTGGCGTGTGGGCAGGGCGACCATGCGGCTCCGAGCAGCACCAGCTCGCCGGCGTCGACGTCGGCGTCCGCCACCACGACGACCACGACGTCCGTCACCCCCACCAGTTCTCGGACGTCGACGACAACCACCACCACCACAACAACAACGACGACCACGACGACGGGTTCGTCGACCGCCATTGCGTCCGTGGAGGTGATGTCGCGACGCGGCAATGGGATCGTCACCGAGGTCGGCCCAGACCTCTACGAGCTGCCGACGTTCCCGTCCAGCATCAATCCCCCGCAGGTGACCTTCGACTGGACTGCGCACGGCGACGGCAACGACGTGACGTCGAGCGGCTGCACGGTGGTCGCCGACGTCACGGGCCCTGGCGGCTACAACGAGAGGCGCCGTAGCGGCGACTGCAGCGGGAGTCCTTCGTCGACGCTCGACATCATGGTTCCGGGGACGTACACGATCTCGGTGGCGGTCACGTCGCCCGACGGTGGGGCGCCCGTTACCGGCACGGGGACGTTCCAGATCCTTCCGAAGGGTGGCTAGTGGGTCGTAGCTGGCCGGCGCCTCCGATGCTCGGCGACACCACAAAATTGGTCCCAGCGCCCCTCCGTGTCTATCGTCAGGGGTGAGCATCGACGAGCAAGAAGCAGCGCCGACCGCTGAGTCGGACGATTTGATCGAGGACAGCGCCAAAGTGGCGGCCGACCAGCCGAAGGTTCCGAGCCCCTGGCGGGCGTCCGACGGAGCACCGGTTGCCTTCGCCGAGGCGCAGGCCGAGTGGGCTCGCGTCGCCCACGGAATCCTGGTGAAGACGGCCAAGAAGTACAACGACTACCTCACCTACTCCGAGCTTGCGCGCCGCGTGTTGGCCGACTCGGGCATCCTCTACAGCGCGCATCAGCGGAACTGGATCGGCAAGGTCCTGATCGCGGTCGCCGACCAGAACGCGACCGAAGGCGGACCGCTGCTGACGTCGCTGTGCGTCTCCAGCGGTGACGAAAAGGTCGGCGCGGGTTACGCATACGCGTTGAAGATCGCGGGCCAGCCCAAGCCCAAGGATCTGCAGCCGCACGCCGCCGAGTCACGACTGGCGTGCTACCGCTTCCATGGTGCCGACATGCCGGCCGATGGCGGTCAACCCACCCCGACGCGCGCGGTCACGGCCAAACGCGAGCGGACCGAGCCGCCCGTGGAGAAGCCCGTCATCCTCTGCCCGGTGCACTTCAGCCAGCTTCCGTTGAGTGGCCAGTGCGACCTGTGTGACTAAGGGTGCTCTTCCGCTCGTCGACGTCGACGCGGGCCAGAGTCCCGTGATTTCCACGAACGATCCACCCCGCGGAAGCCGTTAACGTAGTTGTCGTCAGATTGACCATGACGAAGCACGGGGGTGGCGTTGCTGGACTGGCTGGCCCATCTGGTGGCGCCGCTCAATGCAGTGTCGTTCACCCTCGGCAATGATCAGGTCAGCTGGGCGGAGTTGTTCGGCTTCCTGACCGGGGGCCTGTGCGTCGCGCTGACCGTGCGCCGAAGCATTGGCAACTTCCCTGTGGGGATCGCCAACAATGTGTTCTTCCTGGTGCTGTTCGCCTCGGCACATTTGTGGGCATCCTCGGGCCTCCAGGTCCTGTACATCGGCTTGGGCATTGCCGGATGGTGGCAGTGGCTCCACGGCGCGGCGGATCGCCGCTCGTTGCCGGTGCGGAGAGCCCGGCGGAATACGTTGGCCTTCTGCGCACTGTTCGTGGTGATCGGTACCGTACCGCTCTACCTGCTTCTGCAATTCGCACACGATTCGGCGCCGTTCCTGGACGCCGTGACGACCTGCCTGGCGTTGGCCGCGCAGTGGCTGCTCAATGCCAAGCGGATCGAGAACTGGTTCTTCTGGATCGCCGCCGACTGCATCTACGTCCCGATGTACCTCGGCCAGGGCCTGACACTTACGGCGGTCGTCTACGTCCTGTTCCTGGTGATGTGTGTTGCGGGATTGCGCTCGTGGACACGGGAACTGGCCCAACCGCTACCCATCGCCAGCCCAACCGTGGACACCGTCCGGTGAGCGAGTTTCGGCACGGCCTGATGATCGGCAAGTTCTATCCGCCGCGGTTGGGGCATCACGAAGCCATCCGGGCCGCGGCGGCGCGCTGCGACCAGTTCACCGTATTGGCGATGGCCGCGGCCGTCGAGACGATCCCGCTGGCCGATCGGATGGCGTGGTTGCGCGACGAACATCGCAACGACGGGAACGTCCGCGTCGCCGGAATCCGCTGTGACGCACCGGTCGACGTGACGGACCAACGTGTCTGGGCGGCCCAGGTCGCCGCCATGCGGGCGGGCTTGGGCGCCGCGGGTTTGTCACCGGACGTCGATGCGGTGTTCAGCGGTGATGACTACCTCGACGAGCTTGCGCGCTGGTTCGGAGCCACCGGTGTCAGGTTGGCCCGCACTGGTAGCAGTACGGCGGTGCGCCGCGATCTCGCCGGCCAGTGGACCAAGTTGGCCGACTCGACGCGTGCTGGGCTGACGACACGCATCGTGGTGGTGGGTGCCGAGTCGACGGGGACGACGACGGTGGCCGAGCACCTCACGCAGCACTACGTCTCCCGCGGCGGGGTGTGGGCCGCGACGCAGTGCGTCGCCGAGTACGGGCGCGAGTACACCCAGCTCAAGGCGGCCGCGAATCCCGACGTCGACATCACCGAACTACCCTGGAATGAGGCCGATTTCGACGTCATCGGGCCGGAGCAGACACGGCGGGAAGAGGCTGCGGCGCGAACCGGGTCTCCGGTGCTGATCTGCGACACCGATGCGTTCGCCACCTCCCTGTGGAAGCGGCGCTACCTGGGCTCGACGTCCGCCGAGCCATGGGCATCGGTGCCGCCGCGGGCGGTGTATCTCCTCACCGACCACGAGGGCGTGCCGTGGCACGACGACGGGATGCGGGAAGGCGACCTTGCAGTCCGTGCAGCGATGACCGGCTGGTTCGCCGAAGCCCTGACCGCGGCAGGACATTCGTGGGTGCTGTTGACCGGAACGTTGCAGGAACGATTGGACATCGCCATCCGCACCATCGACCCGCTGCTGGCACTTCGCACGCGATTCGGTGAACCGTTGCACGGGCCGGGTTTCGAAGCGACACCGTGACGGATTCCAGGAGTCCCGGATATTGAGCCAGTTTCGGAGAATCCCGTGGGTCGACTCGCCCTACAGTGGCCACACGGCCACGCTTGGGAGCGGCGGATGACATCGGCGGGCACATCGACACAACCCATCTCGACGTGGGCGCCGCTGCGATCGCCGGTCTACCGCGCACTGTGGATCGCGCAGCTGGTCTCCAACCTCGGCACCTGGATGCAGACCGTCGGGGCGCAGTGGATGCTCGTCGGTGATCCTCGCGCGGCAGTTCTGGTTCCGCTGGTGCAGACCGCCACGACGCTGCCGGTGATGCTGCTGGCGTTGCCGTCGGGGGTCCTCGCGGATCTGATCGATCGGCGCCGACTGCTCATCGCCACGCAGGGGGCGATGGCCGCAGGCGTGGGGCTGCTCGCCACGTTGACCGGTTTCGGGTTGGCCACGCCTGCGGTGCTGCTGACGTTGTTGTTCGTCATCGGCTGCGGGCAGGCGCTCACCGCACCCGCCTGGCAGGCGATTCAGCCCGATCTCGTTCCCGCCGAGCAGATTCCGGCGGCGGCCGCGCTGGGCAGCATGAGCATCAACGGTGCCAGGGCGATCGGCCCGGCGATCGCCGGCGTGCTGGTGTCGTTGTCCGGGCCGACCCTGGTCTTCGGGCTCAACGCCGTGTCGTTCGTCGGGATCGTGTGCGTGCTCGTCTGGTGGCGCCGACCCGCCGTCGAGCAGGGCTATCCGCCCGAGCGGGCGCTGGCGGCGTTGAGCGCGGGCGGACGGTTCATCCGCAGCTCGCCGATCGTGCGGCGCATCCTGCTGCGGGCAGCACTGTTCATCGCACCCGGGAGCGCGATCTGGGGTCTGCTGCCGGTGATCGCGGCACATCAACTGGGGTTGTCGTCGTCGGGGTACGGGGTGCTGCTGGGCGCGCTCGGTGCGGGTGCCGTGCTCGGCGCGTTCCTGTTGTCCCGGCTGCGCGCACGGTTCGGCCAAAACGCCTTGCTGACGGTCGGCGCGGCGGGCTTCGCGGTGGCCACCGCGGTGCTGGCATTGGTGCCGAACTTCGCCGCCGTGTTCGCGGCCTTGGTCATTGGTGGCGCGTCCTGGTTGCTGTCGCTGTCGACGCTGAACGCCTCGATGCAGCTGAACCTGCCTGCGTGGGTGCGCGTCCGGGGATTGTCGGTGTACCAACTGATCTTCATGGGCGGGCAGGCGTTGGGCTCGGTGGTGTGGGGTGTGCTGGCCGGGGCCACCAGCAGTTCCACCAGCCTGCTGGTGAGCGCGGCGCTGTTGGTGTTGTGCGGGCTGTCCTCGATGTGGTGGCCGCTGCACGCCAACACGAGCAATCTCGATCTCACGCCGTCCGCGCATTGGCCCGAACCCACGCTGATCTTCGACCCCGAACCGCTGGATGGTCCCGTCCTGGTGCTGACCTCCTACCGCGTCGCACCGTCGGACGAAGAATCCTTCCTCGCCACGATGGCGGTGCTGGGTCGGTCGCGGCAGCGCACCGGGGCGGCGGAGTGGCGACTGTTCCGCAGCATGGAACAGGAGTCGACGTTCGTCGAGACGTTCATCGTGCGGTCCTGGGGCGAGCACCTGCACCAGCACTACACAAGACTCACCGGCCAGGACCGGCTCATCGAGGAAGCCGTCGAGCGCTACACCGACGGCGTGCCCGTTTCCGAGCACTACCTGGCGGTCCGGGAGACGCGATGACGCCTGGCGGGCCCGAATGTGTTGTCAGGGAACCTCTTCCGAACGACGCAGGGGTTGCGGAGCGGTTCGATCGGTAGCGCCGCGAGGTAGCCGCACGACCGCGTCCTTCATGCCTGGCGGGACCATTCATACCGCTATCTCGATGTCCACCAATCGGGGGGAACCTCACAGCGAAGCCTAAGACACCGCTCTTACCGTGAGATCAATCACGAAGCACGTTTCAGAGGAGACGCCATGACGGTTACCAGTAATACCGATGCAGGTGTTGACCCGACGGTTCTCGATCCGACGGTCCCGGCGCCGATGACAGATGTCGCGAAGTACGGATTCGAAGGCCGTTTCCGAGATTGGGCCGATGATGCCCGCTACTTCGAGTACTCGCGCGCAGCCGACCCGATCGGCTCGGGACATACTCCGAAGGTGCCGATCGTTCGGTTCAGTCCCGACATGTATGTCAACCACGGCACTGGAGTGATACCCCTCGACCTGTCGAGGGAACTCGGTATCAAATCGGGAGAAGCTACCAGTCCAGCGCTGTTGGCGAACTTTGTGACTATCCGGGCCAACGAACAGATCGACACCTGCCCGAATGCGACTTCACAGCTTTACTACGTTCTCTATGGCAGCGGCATGGCAGCGGTTAACGGAGCCTTGGTGCAGTGGGAAAAAGGCGACTTCCTCACGATGCCCGCGGGGTCGCGTGCGGTCTTCTATGGCGATTCCGACGCGGTTCTGTACTGGGTGCATGACGCTCCGCTCCTGCGCTACTTGGGGGCACACGCCAGCGAGCCGAAGTTCCGTCCGACGAAGTTTCGTCGTGCCGACGCTGTCGCCAAACTCCAGGACATTGCTTCGCGACCGGGTGCCAACGATAAAAGTCGGGTCAGCGCGTTGCTCGCGAACGCGCAAGAGGATCAAACGCTTACCATCACCCACGTGCTGTGGGCGATGTTCGGTGTCCTGCCACCCCAGCAAGAACAGCTCCCTCATCGCCATCAGTCCGTCGCGTTGGATCTGATCCTTGACGCGCAGCCGGGTTGCTACACGCTATTGGGTACCGAACTGGACGAACAGAATCGCATTGTGGATCCGGTGCGCGTTGACTGGGAACCGGGCGGGGCGTTTGTCACTCCCCCTGGAATGTGGCACGCACACTTCAACGAATCCGATACGCCCGCACACCTCATCCCAATCCAAGATGCCGGCTTGCAGACGTACCTCCGCAGTCTCGATATCAAGTTCACCAACCGGCGCGACCAAGTCTCCGCCGGGACGGTGGACGGCTAGTCTTGAGTCCAGCGATGAACGGGTTGGTTCTTTTCGGGGGTTATGCGACTTGGGTGGCCGCGTCGAGTGACTGTTCATAGGCGATGGGGCTGAGCATTCCGATTACCAAGTGACGCCTCTGATTGTTGTAGAAGCGCACCCACTTATCAACTGCTGCAACGAGTTTCGACTTAGTCGCGAAGGTGTGGCGGTAGTAGTGCTCATATTTGAACGTCGACCATCGCGATTCGGCACCTGCTCGGCGAACTGCTTGCGCAGCCCGCGCCAGCTCCGTGCGCTCCGCAGGCGTCAACGGCACGTCATTGCGGGCTGCCGCAGCCTCGACACGGCGCCGCTCGTCAGCAACCCACCGTCCCAGCAGACCCTCGTTCACGCCCAGTTCGCGAGCGACCTCGGCGATCGCGCGGCCGGAATCGATCACCCGATGAGCGGCCTCGACCTTAGTACTCGGTCGTGAAAGACCGGCGGGTACGGGACATGAAAGACATGCTTCGAGCGGGACCATTCATCCCGCTATCTCGATGTCCACCAATCGGGGGGAGCCTCAGCCGTGGTGCGGGCTAGGCGTCTTCGCGCTCGATTCGGTGAACCGTTGCACGGCCCGGGGTTCGAGGCGACACCGTGACGGAATCCAGGAGTTCCCGGAAGAATCCTTCCTCGCAATGATGACGGTGTTGGGCCGGTCGCGTCAGGTCTGGGCCAACGCGAAGACCACGCAGCAGATCACGATGAGTGCCGCGACGACGAGGGCGGCTAGCTGAGTGCGTCTGTGTCGCATGGGGATCCTGTCTTGGTCAGACGAAGTTGAAGCGTTCGGTGTGCACGTGGGCGCCGGGGACCTTCAAGGTTGCGAGAGCATCCTCCATGGCGTCCTGCATCGCGCCGGGCCCGCAGATGAAGTACTGGAGCGCTTCGTGGTCGCCGGGCAGGTGGTGGCGCAGGGTCTCGGTGGTGATGCGACCTCGTTCCCCCGTCCAGTCCGAGGGTGGGTCGGAGACGACGTAGACAACGGTGAGCGGCAATCGGGTTGCCAGTGTGTCGATTTCCTCGCGGAACGTCGCGTCCTCGATGCGCGCCACCCCGAAGAACAGGAGGCATGGCCGGCGCTCGCCGCGGGTGTCGAAGGTCCGCAAGATGCTCATCAGCGGTCCGATTCCGACACCACCGCCGAGCAAGACAAATCCGGGGCCGGCGTAGTTGTCTGGGGAGAACACCCCGTGCGGGCCGTCGACGTAGGCGCGGGTACCCGGGGTGATCGAGGAGATCGTGCGGGTGAAGTCACCGAGTTCCTTGATGCTCATCTGCAACGCGCTGCGATCGTCGCCGTTGGAGGAGAACGAGAACGGATGCTGCGTCAGTGCAAACGGCGACCGGTGCACCGACAACCAGCCGAATTGACCGGGGGCAAAGCTGAAGCCGTCGTGGCCAATGGGTTCCAACGTCACCGTGAAGACTCCGCCCCGCTCGGATCGCACCGAGGCCACCGTCCACGGCCGACGGGTGCGCATCACCGGTCGCACGATGCGTACCCACAGGAACACCGCCAGGAAGCCCGCGGTCATGACGAGCCACAGCACGCGCTTCCATGGCTGATTGACGTAGTGCCCGATCAACTCCACGTGCACCAGCGCCGCGATGAGCGCGACGGTGGACAACACCAGGTGCAATCCCTGCCACACCTCGTACGAGATGTGCAGCGCCGCCCGCCACACCGACGTCACCACCACCGCGAGCAGACACAGAATCGCCAACGTGCCGAACCGGCCGGCCCAGGGTGCGGTAAAGGGATTCACCCGCTCGAGATAGTCCGCATTCACCAACACGATCAGCAGCACCGGGTGGGCAAGGATCAACACCGTGGCGAGGTATCCCATGTAGCGGTGAAAGTGCACCAACGCGTCTTCGCCGAACGGCGCGGCCACGCTCTTGACCCGGGCCACCAGCACGAACTGCAGGCCCATCATCGACAACCCGACGAACCCCAACGCGACGGTGAACTCTCGCCAGAACCCGCGATCGTCGTCGACGACGCCGATCACCGCGAAGATCAACGGCACCACGACCACCGCGAGGTAGGCACCGAACCACGCCGGTCCGCGCAACGCCGTCGGCAGCCACGCACGGGCCGCAGTTGGTGTGGGCATGGCGAAACCCTAGGCAACGGGGGTGGACTGCGCGCGATATTGACGTGACATCTGATTGACCCCTGGCCATGCGATGGAGCCGTCGGGGCGGCAGAGTGGCGGCTGTTCCGCAGCATCGAACACGAGTCGACGTTCGTGGAGACCTTCATCGTGCGGCCTGGGGCGAGCACCTGCACTACGCCCGACTCACCGGCCAGGACCGGCTCATCGAGGAAGCCGCCGAGCGCTACACCGACGGCGTCCCGGTGTCGGAGCACTATCTGGCGGTGCGCGAAGTGCGGTGAGTAGCCCTAGACCGCGTCGTCGAGATGCCAGTACTCGGCTTGCCTCAGCACATCTCGCTTGTAGCTCGACCTCACCGCATCGACCATGGCGAGCGAGCGTGACGTCAGCTCGTCGCGAATCCCGCTCTGCGCGTGCGCATATGGGATGAACGCGCGCAGCAAGTCGGGAGCGTCCAGCGCGACCTCTAACGGCATTTCGACGTCGTTGTAGGACGCGCTGCCGAGCGCTTGCTCGACACGTGCCGAGCTCGATCGCAACGGGTCACCAGCCCCCGTCTCGAAGAGTTCCAGCAGCAGGTCCCGATGGCTGTGCTCGATGAACGGTGCTGCGGAACTAGTGGCGAAAAATGCGTCACACAGTTCCTCGTTTACCTCCGGATCCCCGGGTGGCGGCCGGCGTTCACCACCCTCCGGCAGCCGACCCACCAACCACTGAACCAGTGCCCGGTATAGCGGCCAGGTGTCAGTCTTAGGCGCCAGCGCAGGCTTGTCGAGCGCATCCTCGATCCACGCCCGCGCATCAGCCAGCGTCATCTCGAAAACGCTGACATCGCTGCTCGTTTCGGCCACGCATGTGAGGGTTTCGTCGATCGACTCCGGCACCGCGCCTGCGTCGATAACGCTCGACCACAAGTTGTGATCGACCCGGACTGCGATGGTCAGTTCGTGCCCATCGTCGAGTCGCATACCGATCACGAGCTCGTCAACGTCACCGAACACGTTGGTTCTGCGCACTGCGCGGTAGACCTCGGCCCGCGGCAGAGCGGAGACCCATCGCGGCAGATGATCACCTCGTTCGGTCAGCTCGTCCCGGCATCGGAGCTGTGCCGCGGGGTCGTCAACGAGAAGCTCGGCGATGACGGCCAGTAGCGCCGACGTCGCGCGATCCCGCAGACCGATCAAGCCGGTCAGGATCCGACCCAGACGACCACGATCGCAATGGCCGGGTTCGAGCGCTGTCGGTGGTTCGCGTCTCGCGACATGGATCGCCATGCAGGCCACGTCGAGCATGCTCAACGGATGCCCACCCTTCAGCGCGCCGCGTATCGCATCGGTGAGTTCCGCATCGGTAGAACTCCCCACGGGCGCCGCCTGCGTCCGTCGTTCATGGCGTGGACGCTACGTCCGGGGAGTGACAACGCCGCCGCGATTCAGAGCTTCTTCGCGTCCAGCGCCTTCATCAGCGAGGGTCGCCTCCCGTAGTGCTGGCGGATCTGCGCGATGAACGACGCGAAATCGGCGCTACGACCGGCTTGTTCATAGAGCTTGGCCATCGTCGCCAATCTCGCGGCGATGTCGGGATAGAGCTTGGAGTTGGGGTAGCGCAGATCCTTCTCGAGCTCCGGCCGGTACAAGTCTGCAGCGTCGACGGGCCGCGCCTTCGCGCCGCGGTCGGCCAATTCCCGCCATGCCCAGCCGGGGCCGTACTGATCGGCGGCTTGCCACGCGGCCTCGACATCGCCGTCGCTCAGGCAGAGCTGGACCAAGACCGCACCGGCGGCGAAGCGGTCAGACGCCAGTTGCCGGGCGTGGCCGTAGGCCCAGGCGCGTTCGGCATCGACGCGTTCGACGCCAGCTGCGAAGTCGAGGAGGACGCGATAGGAGCCGACCGACGGCTGTCGGACGAAGTCTGCGCGAAGGGCGGCGACCGCATCGTCGATGCGGCCGAGTCCCTGGTAGGTCCGCGCGACGTCATCTGGGCTCAGCCAATAGTCGTT
This sequence comes from Mycolicibacterium sp. P9-64, assembly GCF_008329605.1. Taxonomy (GTDB): domain Bacteria; phylum Actinomycetota; class Actinomycetes; order Mycobacteriales; family Mycobacteriaceae; genus Mycobacterium. The sequence goes on along the minus strand of NZ_NPKO01000001.1, from coordinate 926,756 downwards.
GCCGCCACCGTGGCTGCTGATTCGTCCCTCGGCCACTGCGCGATCGATCCATGCCACCGCATCGTGGGTGCGGCCGGCTGCCCGCAACCGATCGACGATCGCGCCGTACTGCGGGTGTTCCCGCTCGGCAAGCATGTGCACGGCCCGGTCGACGTCCCCGTCGTGATCGGCGAGCTCCAGCAGCATGTTGTCGATTTCGAAGCGCCCGAACTGATTACGATCGGCGAGCTTGCGGTCCAGCGCCGCCACCGCGCGGCGGTAGGTCCCGAGCGCCTTCTCGTCGAACGCGGCCACGAAGTCGGCCAAGACGAGGTGCGGCCATCCCGGGGAGTCAGCCCGGAACTTGACGAGCCACGTCGCGAGTTTGACGGGGTCGGGCCGGCTCAGCCGACAGGCCCACGCGTAGAGGTCGGCGGCCCGCTGGCATTGGTCACCGATCGAGCCCGAGGAGTCGTCGACCTGCTCGATGAGCTTGCGCAGCCGGGTCATTGCGATTAGCAACGCCGATCGCGCGACGTCGGCGGCGCCACTGTTGACGTGGTCCTCGAGTTCGTCGAGCATGTCGCTGGCCGCTTCCGCGACCTCGAAGGATCGTCGGTAGTCGATGTAACCGCGGAACGTCAACGTGTTTCGCACATGGGCGTCCAGCTCGGCTTGGGCCCGCGAGTGGTCACCTGACGTCGTCGTGGCGCGAATCTCGAGCAGGCGGCGTACCCCATCGTCGCGCTGCGCGAGTGTCATGACCAGTGCGCGCAGCTCGTCGACGTCCATCGCCTGGACCGTCGCCTCCAGCGATGCGTCGGCCGTGCCGCCAGCGGAGTCGTCGACCGCCACCCGTCCGGTGTCGAGCGCGGCGAGTCCGGTGGCGACCAGATGCTTGCAGAAGTTTCCGTCGGCATGATGCGGGCAGGTGCAGAACCCGTCGGGCAGCGGCCCGGACCAGTCGAGCTCGACTTGGTAGACCTTCTTGGCCTGGATCGACGCGTAGGCCTTGACGTCGGTGATCCGGAGCCCGCGGACGTACCGCACGTAGTCTTCGCCCCGCGCGTAGACCAGATCGCCTGCCGCCATGAGCAGCGTCGTTTCGGACAGTGGCACGTCACCATGGTGCCGGATTCGGGGGCGAGACTCAGCTGCGACGTGGTGCGGGCCAACTGAGTCCCGCTGATCACTCAGCCGAGTAGTCGACGCTCAACCACTTCGTGGGTTTCATCCGGATGACGATCGAGGACGGCGAGTGGTTCTCGTCGGCGAACTGGTTGCCCGCTTCGTCGCCGAGGTATCGGATGGCAATCTTTCGGGCTTCGGCCTCGTCTGCGGGCCCAACGGACGTCACGTCGCCGTCGACGGTGACGTACTTGTAGGGCGGTTCCTCGTTCTGGACGGTGAAGGAGAATCGTCCGGCCGCGCGGATCAGCTTGTCCTTCAGCGTCCCCTCGTCGGTCCAGATGGACAGCTCGCCGCCGGGCTCGTAGGCGTACCAGATCGGCACGGCCAAGGGCGCACGATCGGGCCGTTCCACTGCGAGTACGCCGACATGGAGGTCGGCCAGGAAGCGTTCGCGGTCTTCGTTGCTCATCTTCGCCATGACCGTGCCAACCCGAGCGACGCGGTTCACATTCCCCGCGCGTAGGAAGTGGACCCCGGGACGGGTGGCTGGCTCTTAGAACATTCACTACCCGCGCACGGGAGGCGTCGAAGGCCGCTCAGCTGGATGTCGCGTCCGCCGGCTCGAAGACGATCACCTGGCGCGATCCACTTCGCTCGAGGTAGGTGTCATGCGCGGGCCACAGGGCGATGAGCGTCGGCATGTTGCGGGCAACTTCGTCATCCGTGGCATGTCGCGCGAGATAGTTCGCAACGGTGCCACCGAGCTCCACCCGTGCCCGAGGGTCGGCGAGCAGATTCTTCGGCCAACTGGACGCCACGTCCAGCCCGAAGTTCTCGCATGCAACAACGAGATTCAGACCGTCTCGCACATAGAGCAGCGGTACCGTCCGCTGCTTGCCGCTTCGTCGCCCCGTCGTCGTCAGCAGCATTGTCGGCAGCTCCGGACCGCTCATGGACAGTCGGCCCCGACTCGCGCGGATCAGCGTCCGGTCCACGCGAGATCCCACGTGCTTCATGAAGACCGAGAACCACTTCTGATGGCCGAGCCCGCGCATCACACCTAGGTACAGCGCATACGGCTTGCTCATCTCGCCGTCGCTCATGCCGGCTCGAAGAAGGACTGCAGTTTGAGCGCTCGCCACGGTCGTCGTCCGCCGACGATGAGCAGACCGCGGCGGGCGGCGCCAAGCGGTCCGATGCGTTGGTAGAGCATCTGGGTCAGCGTCGACGCCTTCAGCCGCAGGACGGCGTCGGTCCGGTCGCCGGGGCGCCGCTCGCGCATTTCAGCTGTGCCGCCGCGGATGTCCATCACGTAGGGCCGCGCGCCGTGGACGTGGAACGCAACGCACATCTCGGCGTTCGGGGAGACGCCGTCGCGCAGGTACCCCGGGCCGATCTCCATCACCCCCCGCGCCACCAGCAGCATGTCGCGTTCGGAAAGCTCCCAGTCGGCCTTGACTGCGCGGGCGATGTCGTAGCCGTGCAGTAGCAGTTCGCCCAACCAGTTCGTCTGCGCGGTGAGGCCGGAAACCGTTCCACCGCCGTGAAATACGAAGGTCCTCTCATCATCGCTGCAGGTGTCGAAGAAGGCGTCCATCATCGGGACGAGCGCCTGTAGTTCCTCCAACAGCTCGGGCACGGGCGCCATCACCTCGTCGATTTCGAGCCGATTGAGAGCGGGCAGGTCCCGGGCGTTCGCGGCTCGACGGAAGTCTTGGCCGCGGGCGACCTGACGGTAGCGGTGCGCAATGGTCAGCACGTGCGCGATCACCTGGTGGACGGTCCAGTCCACCTCTCGCGAGGGCGCGAGCGGGTCGGCGGAGCGGGCCAATCGTTCGAACCGATTCCATGCCAATGCGATTCGCTCGCGCAACTCATCGCGATCGGTGTCCACCAACGCGACGTACCCCGTGTCGTTCATGCTTCCCCACCCTCCAGATTGGAGTAGACGCTACTCCAAGTTGGAGTAGTGTCAAGAGATGACCTCTCAGCCGACGGCCACGTCCTTCGCGCTTTTGGGCCTACTGGGCGTGCAGCCGTGGACGGCCTATGAGCTAGTCGCCCAGACCCGGCGCAGTCTGCACTACTTCTGGCCACGATCGGAGGCCAACCTGTACGCCGAGCTCAAGCGGATCGTGGCACGCGGGCACGCAGAGGCCGAGGTCGTCGAGGGAGGCGGACGGCAACGCACCCGCTACACGATCACCGGGAAGGGCCGTGACGCGCTCGAGGACTGGCTCGCCACCGAGCCGGCGCCGCCGTCCATACAGGTCGAGGCACTGCTGCGCATGCTGCTAGCCGACCAGGCCAGCGTCGAGGACCTGCGCGCTGCCGTGGCGACCAGTCAGCAGCAGATCCGCGAAATGATGACTGGCGCAGTCGCACTCGGCGAGGATTTGCTCAGCACCGGAGGACCGTTTCCGGAACGGCTTCACCTCACCGAACGCGTGGTCGCGCTCTACGGCGGATTCCTTGAGCTGTTTGCCCAATGGTGTGAGGAAACCTCGGACGAGATCGACTCGTGGTCGACCACCCGCGACATCGGACTGACGAGCCAGGGCCGCCAACGCATGGAGCAGCTGGTCGCGCGAGCACACGAATATCTCTGAGTCGGGGCAACGCGGTTCACATTCCCGCGTCGAGTCGCCGGCTACGCACGCACCTTCTCCCACGCCGGTGCCTGGCCGGCGGTCGTGAAGGCGTCGCGGCTGGCTGCGGCGAACTGCTCGACGGTCAGCGCTGGCGTTCCGGTGATTACTTCGACGAGGTTGTTGGTTCCGGCGAAGATGCCGTCGCGGTAGTCCTGCGCCACGCTGGTGATGTGCTGGACGAAGTAGTCGCCGTGGCCTTCCACGCGGAGCACGTCGGCGAACGCGTCGATGTCGACGGGTTCGTAGCGGACCGGGAAGCCGAGCACCGCCGCGACCTTTGCGGCGATGCCGTCGTAGTCGAGTTCGGTCGGGCCGTAGAGCGGATAGATCTGCCGGTCGTGCGGCGTGGGATTGCGCAGGATGGCGGCGATCACGCGGGCCTGATCGACCGCCGCGATGGGGGCGTGCCGACCGTCGGCGAAGGGCAGCCGGAACACTCCGCCGTCGTCGTCGCGGGACCACTGCCAGGCCAGCCATTCGGCGAAGAACGTGGGCCGCAGGTGCGCGGTGGCGAAGGCCGAGCGATCCAACAGCCGCTCGGCGAGCCAGTGATTCTGCGCGGCATGGCTTTTCGCGTCTCGTCGAGCGCTGATCTGGGACATGTTGACCACCGCCGCCACGCCGGCCTCGGTGGCCGCCTGGGCGAAGATGGCGGTGGCGTCCACAAGACCGGGGAGGATGGGATAGCAGAAGTAGGCGGCGGTGACGCCGGCCAATGCCGCACTCACCGAAGCGAAGTCGAGCAGGTCGCCGGTGACGATGTCTGCGCCCAGCTCCGCTAGCGCCTCGGCGCGGGCATCGTGGGTGTGGACGAGCGCCCGCACCCGCTGGCCGTCCTCGCGCAGTATGCGCACGGCGTTGGCACCGGTCTTTCCGGTGGCCGCGGTGATGAGGTAGAGGTCGTCGGTGCTCATGCTGATTCCTTCTCTCCGGAGTGGACGATGTCGATGTGGCCGGTGTCGACGTCGTAGACGACGCCGGTGACCCGGAACGCGGCGGCGAGTTGCGGAACGCCCTGTACGACGGCGATGTCGGATGCGACGGCCGCGCGAGGCTCGGAGACGTGCTTGTGAACCAGGGCCGTGGGGTCGACGTGGAAGTAGGCGGCCAGCATGTCTGGCGGATCCTGCAGGCGCGTGATGCCACAGTCGGTGTGCTGCATGACGATCAGGTCGATGACGGGTGCGGCGGAGCCGACCAGGGATCTCGCCAGCCTGCCCAGCAAGACGAGTTCGGCGAGCACGTCGGGGGTGACGCGGCCGCCCACGTTACGGATGACGGCGGCGTCGCCGGTCTCCAGGCCGAGGACGTGCGCAGGATCGACGCGCGGGTCGACGCAGCCCACGACGAGCGTTCGCAGTCGGGGAAGCATCGGCAATCCCGGGGCGAACCGGGTTCGGGCGAAGTCGTCGTTGCGTTCGGCGAGGGTGTCGACCACGGTCATGTCGTTCCTTCTGGCTCGACTTCTGACTAACGAATTCGTTAGCCATCTCCATGCAAGCATGCTAAGCTGACTAATGCAAGCGTTATTCAGAAGGGAGCCGACGATGGAGTTCGAGCCCGACTTGCGCGACCGGTCGCAGTGGGACATCGGTGACGCCTGCTCGATGACGCGCACGCTCGAGGTACTGAGCACCAAGATCGCGTTTCAGACCGTTCGCGAATTGTTCTTCGGCACCGTGCGTTTCGACGACTTCGTGACGAGAACCGAGAGTTCGGCGCCCGCGGTGTCGCGCGCGCTCAAGCAGCTCGAGGCGGCGGGGATCGTCACCCGGGTCCCCTACCGCGAGCCCGGCCAGCGGGCCCGCGACGAGTATCACCTGACCGAGGCGGGCGAGGATCTCCTGCCGGTGTTCATGTCGCTGGTGCAGTGGGGCGACAAGCATCTGCAGGACGGACGCCCACCGCTGTCCTTCCTCGACGCGAAGACGGGACGCCCCGTCACCGTTCACGTCACCGCAGGCAGCGCCAAGTCACCGGCCCGCGCGGGCGACATCGAGATCCAGGTGTCACGACCGGGCTAGCCGGCTGACGATCCGTTCGTCGACGATGGCGGTGATTTCCGCGACCAGGCGACCTAGTCGTCGCTGGCGCTCTCCACTTCTGGCAGCGTCTTGTGCAGACGAACTATTCAATCGTGTTGAAGCGGTTGAACCCCAGTTCGCGACCCAACCACGCGACCGACGGCTGGTGCCAGCAGGCATCGACGGTGCGGACACCACCGAGATCTAGCCACGGAGGAAGCGTCTTGAACCACTCAGATAGAGGCCTTTCGTCGGGCCGGTCACCTGGTCGAGGGACGACCGATGCTGGTTGTCGCTCTTCGGAATGTGGGGGCGGAGAAACTGTCCGCTGCCCTCGGATGCTTCACATCGAGTCGCCGTCATTGTGGGTCATGCGCCATAAGCAGCTCACGTATCACGTTTCAGCACAGCGCTTTCGGTCCACAATGACGACGACCAGAGTCTCGACGGCTTCAACTGCATCTACCTATCAGACTGCCGATCTGCCCTGAAAGAGGCTTCATAAGATACTGCGACGCCGAATATGCGCTGGTTCTATCGCGTGACGAATACGTGCGCGCCCCACCCGCGTCATAAGTGTCGCTAAACCGAGACCCGATTTGGTCGACGCGCTAAGGTCGAGCCACGAGTTGTCTTGAGGCGAGCCAAGTACCGGGATCTCGACGACGCGATCTAGTGAGTCGCTTCGCGGTCACTCGGTGTGCAACTTCCAGAGTTGTCGTTCTTTGCACGCCGAAGCGATCTTGCGCCTCCTCTGAGCCTCTCGGGCTTTGATAGTGAGCGCTCAGGTGATGTCGAAGTCGGTCTGTTCCACCGTATGACCCAGCGCCCGTAGCTCGTCGGCGATCTCCTCTGCCTTCCCAGCGGGTAGGTCCAGGACCCACCCGTTGAGGGTCGTGAGTGTGATCTCGCCGTCATACTTTTCGATCAGCTCAGGGGGGAACCATCCGAGCTGGGACTGACGTAGCCACTCCGGGTAGTCGCCGTCGGCATGGCCCGGGACATCATCGGCAGTGAACGGATCGTCGTCGTCTACGTCACCGAGTTGCTCCTCAAGTTTTTCCCATTCCCCTGAGGGGAGTTTTGTCTTGAACTCGGCCCAAATCTTCGACTGGTAGAGCGCTGTCCGGATCTTTGCGACGTACTCGGCGCTGGTGCGAACCGCGAATAGGGCGCTATCGAACCCATCTCCGCCCGTTCGGTACACGATGTCCATCCGGTCGATTCTCCTGCAAGTCGGCTAGTCGCGGTACAGAGCCGGCGCTCCAAGCGCCAAGTTCATCGTGGCATTAGCTACCGACTGCATCGGAGTGGGCCGTCATATTGCTCGCTGACCTAGCGGGGCAGCGAAAGTCCACGTGGTCAGTCGAGATCGATCCTGGCCGAGTCGCTGACGAATGTCCGCACCTCTGAGTAACGTCACCGACATGGTTGCCAGCTATCCCACGGATATGTCCGACTACGAGCGAAAGGTGTGGGAGCGGCTTGTTGCCGAGGCTGTAGGGAGGTCCTCCGAAGTGGGAGGTGTCGGCAGGTGGACCCAATCGGCGAAGGCACAAGCCAAGGACGTTGCAGTGAGGGCGAAGAACGGCATCGTTGATCACGTGCCTGGGGCGGAGCAGGCGGCCGGGGCGCTGGATACGACGATGCAGAAGGCACTATCGGGTTTGCATTCCGCATTCGTCGAACGCGGGCTGAATTCAGTCAGCTCGGGCACGATCTTCAAAACCTTCACAGCTGAGGGCGCAAGCGTCACTTCTTATGACGAAGTGCGGAGTCTCGATCTCAGGGTTTGCGATCGGTCAGTGCCGCGACGCAAGGGAAAGTACGTCGTGATGGCGGCGGGGCAGGGGGCAGCGACGTCCCTGGCCGTCACCGGCGCCACGGTGGCCTCGACCGTCAGCGGCGGCACAACGCTCGGTGTCGCATTGGGCGCGGTCGTCGTCGACATCACGTCGGTCATGGTTGGGATGGGTCGCATCGTGGCCCTGGTTGCCGCCCACTACGGATACGACGTTCGCGAGCCGGAAGAACAACTCTTCGCCTCGGGCGTGCTGAGCTACTCGACAGCTGGTAGTGCCGCCGAGAAGGCAGCGTCGTTGGCCGCGCTTTCTCGGCTAACCCAAGAGATGATGCGCCAAGCGACATGGAAACAGCTTCAGCGGCACCAGATGGTCAACGTGATCCAGACGGTCGTGACTTCTCTCGGATTCAATCTGACCAAGAAGAAGTTGGCGCAGATCGTTCCAGTCGCCGGTGTCCTCATCAACGGCGGACTCAATGCGCGACTGGCGCAGAACACGTTCAAGCGAGCCCAGGATGCATACCAGCTGCGCTTCCTCACCGAGAAGTACGGACTTGACCCAGAGTCGTGGGCGCCCGACGTCATCGACGCCGCGGCCACCGACATGCCCTTGGTCGACGAGATCCTCGACGCCGAAATCGCCTCGGACGGGGGGAATGAGAATCTCGAATCCGACGGCACGTCAACGTAAATCGAGGCCCTCGCTCCCGGCTCATCATCACTACCAAGTTGCTTCGGAGGTGTGCGCTTGAGCTTGCGGCACCAGAATGGCTCAAAAACATGGCCATCAAACGCCCCGCCTGAATAGCTCCGAGCGTGGCACGTGGCAAGCACTCGTCGCGCAACTCGAGCCGAACGATCTCGTCGTCCCGGGCCAACGGGTGACGGACCGCGCCAGCCGACTATCTCGTAGGCCCGGGCCTTCAAGGTGTCGCTACGGTTCATCTAGAACTTCAACACCATCGCCAACGCTCGAGTACTTGGAGTCGCATGAACATAGTCCGCGTAGAACTTGCTCCAGAGTTCAAAGGAGAAGACGTGGTGTTGCTGGCCATGGATGGCGCTGGGGTGACCACCTTCATCACCGCGCTCAGAGACGCCGAACAGCGAGGCGCGTCTGAATTGGAACACGACGGGTGACCCACCAATTCGTCATACAGGCGGGCGCTGCCGATATTGAACTCGGCGAGCATCGCGTGGTGTGGCGGCTGGACCACGCCAAGGCGGTTGAAATCGTTGGGGACTTGACGGTGATGAGTAGCAACGATGGGCCCGGCCATGATTACGTCGACATGGCGACGCCGACCAACACGCTCGTTCTGTCGCGCGACGAGTACGTGCGCGCAGTCTCCCCGTCATAAGTGCCGCAGAACCGGGACCGCGCAGCGAAATCAGGGGCTTCAGCCAATCGGCGTCAGTCCCTTTTCAGGCGTCCTCGAACGTCGCGACGAGTGCGGCGTGGACGCCGACCGGCGCGGCAACGCGCTGAGGCTTGGACGGTCTACTTTGGCGGCCACGCTGATCACCACGTGTGGGAACAGTCTCCGCAGTACCATTTTTCGGGAGTGGGACAACACCCGCCAGCGTGGGACCACGGTGGAATGTTCGTGTGATCGGAGGGCATGCCGTAGAACGTCGCGCAGGTGCGGCGGGCCCCACATTCGGGGCACAGAGGGTGGATCGCGAACTTGAAGTCGACGAATCTCGCGTATCCCCCGTCGCGCATGTGATCGCGGCAGTCGCGACATAGCACCGCCGGCCAGTCGAGGTCGCCGAGATCCGCCGTCCCGGCGCCTGGCCTTATATACGGGTCGACGGAGTGCGGGAATAGTCGATCGCGAGCGTCCGGGCCGGTGATATCGACGCGCTGCTCGCAGCTGTCGCACCACCCATCGAACCGCAGCAGTGTCCGCGCTGCAGCCATCGAATTGTGGCCGAAACGACTCTCCGGCGCGCTCCAGTATCGGCAGTCATCCAGCGCCAATTCCACCTTGATGGCGTCGTCCCCATCGAAGTCCCATCTGGAACCAGCCCACAATTCGAGATCGAGCACCTTCGCCAACGTCACTAACTCCACCAAATTTGGCTGCAGCAGTTCGCGTTCGAAGACGGCGGCTCTCGGGTTACCGTTGGTTTCGACGTGCGCCACACTCGCAAGCACCGAGGTCGGATCCGTGTTAAGAACGAATGCGACGGTGTCGCCCTCTTGCGCCTCGTGCGTTCCGTAGCGCCACGGCCGGTAAGGCGATCGCGGTTCCAACAGCGCGATGACGGCGTCCTTCCAATCAGTTGCTTGAGCGATGTGCAATCGATGGCGTGCGCCTTGCTCCATCAGACGATTATCTCAGTGGGGTACGACAATTCGTCGATCGACAATTTCGCCACGAGATGTCGATACGCTTCTCTTTGCGAACACCGAGCATCTTCCTTCTGAGAGGGAGGGCAGCACTTTTAGAGACCAAGACTCGCAGTTGTCACACTGGCCCGTCGACGGCAGTGCGACGAAGCAGGTAGGGCACAGCTTGGGCGATTTGTTCTGCGGAGAATACGAGCCGACTTCGGGCTCAGAGCAAGCACAGCTGGGAACGCCTTTGAGGCAGTCACCGGTAGGCGCAGGGTGGTGGCCAAACGCCACCTGCTGCGATCCATTAGTTGGGAATCGCCCGTAACCAATTGAGGCACTTGTCGATGGCTTCAGCAGCCTGCGCGTCCAACTCGGTAGGCCTGAAATGCATCACATCATTCCGAGCTGCATTGACCTCGCGCAGGTTCTCCACCAACGTCTTCCGGTCGAACGGGATACCCAACTGTGCCCAGTTCTCCTCCTTGCCGAGTATCACGACATACTGACCGAACGACAAGTCAACGGCGGTCTCGATGGCCCTTGTGGCTCCGGTGAATTCTGCGGCTTGTTGGATGGCTGGCAGAGGTAGGTGATCAACGAGGGCGCGCAGCCGGTTCTCGATCTCACCGATCTTAATGAACGGTCCAGCCGTCGCAAGGAAGCCTTCTGCTAGATCGGTGGAGGTCAGAATGCCGACATACAAACCCGTCGGATCTTGTATGTAGAGAAACTCGTTCTCAATGATCCTGTTGATGTGCAATAGCAGACTGTCACTGGAACGAGCTGTCGGGCGATCCTTGTCCATGACGTGTCTCGCCGTTGCTCCCGACTTATCACCCTGCCATCGTGCGATCGACTGCCAGGTGACAGAGCCATGCAGTTCCCTACGACTCTTGTTCATCACCGGTATCTGCGAGAAGTCGTTGATGATCATCAACGTTTCGACCCTCGACAACGATTCGTCTGGCCCGACGACCACCAGTTCTCGTTCCGGGTCTAGGACCGAGGAAACAGGCCAGCCGATCTCAACTTCGGGGCGTCCTGACAAGTCATGTTGATAAAGAACTTCGATCTCGCCGTAATAGTCGGCCAGCGCAATGTCGGGGGACGTGACCAGACCCCGCCTCGACAGCTCCCCGTTGATCACCCGCAGGATGTGCGCGCCCCGCTTCTTGTATCCCCAAAGCGCAAGAAACTTTTTGACCGACACGGTTCTTGGCTGCTTGTGCTTGACCGACTGGAGGAACGCATCAGCCTGGGCACGCTCCTCCGGTTCCTCGAAGTCGTCAGACTGCACGATCTCGGCCATTCGCTTACTCCCGTCACTCCGTAGGCTCTGTTCCAGTTCTCAAACCGCACTGCCCAACAACTCACTCCGTTTCCCACTCCACGTCACCACCAACGCATCTCGCGCGCGGCTACTCGCGACGTAGAGAAGGGACCGTTCCCGCAACAGTGCCTCTGCCCGTTCCTCTTCGGGCACGTTGCGTAACGTCGCCGGCGACGGCACGTGCTTCTCGTCAGCCCCCGAGAGGATGACCCTGGAGAATTCCATTCCCTTTGCCCGGTGCATCGTCATCACAAGTGGTTGGCCCGGAGTCGCAGCGTTCTTGTCGACCGCCCGCGCCGTAACACCGCGCTCGCCGAGTCCACGGACGAAGCGATCGCGCTCGTCCTGGCTGCGGGTCAGTATGGCGATGCTCTCGGGCTCTACCGCCTCTTCCGCCAACCAGCCCTTAACCTTCGCCGCCACTGTCTCCAACTCAGCTGCCAAGTCAGCACACGAGATCAACTCCGGTGCAGGACCGTTGCGTGCGGAACGGTAGTCGCTGGTCGACTCCTCCCCTTGTTCGAGATCGCGGTACGCCGCGCCGGACAGCACGCTCACCGCGAAGTGAAGGTTCTGCGCAGTCGTCCGGTAGTTCAATGTGAGGCGACGGGACCGGCCGACAATCTTGATTCCGAAGCGGCTCAACACAACCGGGCTTCCGTAGATTCGCTGGTGCGAATCCTCAGCGATGAAGAGATCGTTTGGCCCGTCAGCCACTAACGCTCGCAGCAGTGCCCAATGCGTGGCATGTAAGTCTTGCGCCTCGTCGATGATCACATGGTCGACGAGGTAGGCGTCGTCGCGCTCTGTGCGAACGCAAAGCGCTTCCGCGGCGAGGGCGAGGACTTCCGGGAAACTGATGGTTCCGTCCATCTGGCTTTGTCGACGGAACGCCTCGACCAGCTTCCAAACGGCAATACGCTGTGGGCGGCTTAGTCGCACTCCCCGGCCGGGTCGCGCAACCTTCGCATACTGCTCCAGCGTGGCAATGCGATTCGCCAGCACGACTGCGACGTACTCGGTCTCGAGGAATGCGGGGGTTGCGAGCTTGGCATCGAGACCGGAGTCGATCAACTGCGCAACTTCGCGCCATATAGCGTCGGAAGCCGTTCGCTTTGTGCCGAACTCGACACCGTGTCCGAACAATCGTTGGCAGGCCTCCGCTTCCGCATCTCCGGATCGGCGTAAAACGCCGCTACCGAGCGCATCAATTCCACCGACATAGACGCCGGGATCGCCCGGCTTGTCAGCGATTTGCAAGCCAGGATCCAGCGCGATGAGGTCGGCCTTGAGCCCCTGTGCGAGAGTGGCGTTGAAAGTGGTCAGCACGATCCGGGCGTCCGGGTTGTCGCGGGCGAGGCGACGAGCCCGGTGGATCGCCACAACGGTCTTACCCGTACCCGCCCCACCCGAAAGTCGGAACGCACCGGAGAAGTCGGCGTCGACGTACTTGCGTTGTTCTGGATGCAGGAACGTGCGCCACGCGGCGAAGTCGCCGCCTTCGATGACTCGGCGCAGTTCTTCGTTGTCCTCGATGAACGCAAACTGCATCTTCGAGGCCGGACGTTCCAGCGCCGCGATGATCTGCTGATCTTCATCAAGAGCCTTGTTCACCGGCTCCTTGACGAACCCGTGGTTCTCGCGGATCGTCTCGATCGCGATGCCCGTGGCCAATTCGAGCAGAGCGCTGCCCTCCCATTCGAGCCCCTCCGCAGCCGCTTCCAAGAGAGCCGACTCGTCGGGTGCCTCCATCGCCTTCGCCGCCAGCACCGGGTTGATGCCCAAGCCGTCGGTGAGATCGGTGAGGGTGTAACCGACGCTCGCGAGATACGACAGTTCGGACTTCGAAGGCGGTTGCACGACCGGCGGAGGCGGTGCGGAATCCGCCGGAGCCGACTCCCCGATCAGCGCCTCCAGGGTGCCGTTGATGGGATTGACCCGCAGGGTGGCCCGCTCGGCGAGCTTGATGGCGTCATCGTGGGGCCATGTGCCCATGTAGATGTACGTGGGTTCGCTGTCCTTATCGTCGACGCGGAACAGGACTGCCCGCCAATACAAATCGACTCGACCCGTCCGAACACGGGAGTCGGTGGCTCCCTTCATGGGCTCGATGTGCAGCTTGGGTGAGGTGTCGTCGGTGGCGAGTTTCTCGAAGAAGTCGTACACCTTGTTCTTCACCGAACCGTCCAGCTTGGACATGCCCTTGCTGTTCGATGCGATTACCAGATTCGCCACCTACACCACCCCATTCAGTTTCAATGCGTCGACAATCTCGTCGACATTTGGCGGGCACATGGTCCACCCGTCCAGTGGTTCACTTCCGTCGAACATCACCGCTACGCGTCCGCCCGCCCATGCCATGTCCAAAACGTCACCGCCCGTCGTCTCGTAACCCAGCTCAGGAGTCGCAGCACCTGCAGCGGCGAGCGCCCGGATGAGTTCGCGTTCGCCTTCTGACACCGCCTCGTCGAACAGCAGCTGCCACTCGGCAGGCAGCTGGAGGTCCCCGGCGTCAGCGACACCGACCTCGGGGGCCGAGGCCAACAAGGTGCGGGTGGTCACACGCCTGGAGTCGCTGATACCCAGCCAGTTCGACAACCGCAGCCATTCCTTCCATGCCGCGCCGCCGAGGTTCTCCAGTCGATCGTCTCGGTCATCGACGGCCAGCACGACTGCGGGCGTATCGGAAGTCCCGTGCACGCCTGCGGTGATGGCCACGCCTCCGTCGGCGTATGCCCAGCAGACGTCCGCCCCAGCCGCTTCGAACGGCGTCAATTCGTCCAACATGGCCACCGCCGCTGTCGCGACGTCGCCAGAATCGGACTTGACCCGGTTGTCACTGCGGACGAACAGATACGGCATCCACCTGCTGAAGTGCCGCCAGGATTCGATGTCGGGACTGACCATGAACTCGAGGAGTTGGGATACCGGGTCCTTGGATTGCAGCCGGATCAAACCGGGCTGGACGTGAAATCTACTGGTGACGAAACTGATCGCCTTCTGGTCGAGCCACGCAGGCTCGACCGAATCATTTGATTTGAAGCGCTGCAGATCATGATGACCGAAGGACCACACCATATAGCCCGCGGCTCGCAATGCGGCACGTTTGTCGGCGTCGTCGGCCACGCGGTTACATGCGGGAACGGCATGGAAGGATCGTCCGTCGGCGAAGACCGCGATGCGTGGAATGTCCGGATCGGCGGTCTGCAGAACGAAGTCTGGTTTCACGAAGTCGAGTGAAATCTGGGGTCGTAGAGACCACTTACGTCCCTTGTGACCCGGGAGCGTTATCGTCGCCGATGGACCGTAGGTTCCCGGTTTCTCGACGACGGCCGCTCCCATCAGCTTGAGCCGTTCGATGAATGAGCTGTAGAAGTCGTGCTCCAGGAACGACTCGTCGCTGAGCGGTGTGCTGGGTGGAGCCTCCTCCGTCACCTCGGCCGTCCACGTCTCCAGGTCAGGGGTGCCGTGGGCGCCGACCTCGAGGATGCCGTCGAGCAAGTTCAAGGCGGTGAGCCGGGACACCTTGTCCATCTCGTAGGGTGCGGCGAACGGCAGCAGACAACGGTGGCAGGCCAACCGGTCCTCTTCCCGACATGGGCATTCACGCAGGATCTGCCGAGCCGCCGCGAGCACCGCGAAAACCTTGGTGTGATCGGCGAACTCGGCCAGGTAGCCGGTTCCCCCGGGAACGGTGTCGTGGATCAGCAGCGCGCGCCGGTCTGGTGCACTCAGAGCGTCACTGATCGTGGTCACATCGAGATGCTCGGGAGACCCGCCGATCACCTCACGCAGACCGAGCAGGATCGCGGCGGACAAGCTGGGGTGCGCGAAGTTGTCGTACTCCATCTGCGGCGGCAGGTGCAGCAGAACCCCCTGCGTGCGCAGGCGCCGCGCGAGGGCGATGTCTCGGACGTCTTCCACGGCCGAGCCGCGCAGACGACACCAGGTGCGGTGCTCGTATCGACTGTTACGGCCAGCGTCCTGATCGAGTTGCCCGCAGGAGGCACACACTCGGAAGAGGCCGCTGTTGGATTCCTGCCCGGCAATGATCCGCGTCTTGCCCTTGGAGGCCCGCCCGCCCAGGTTTATCCACCGAATGTCTAAGCGCCGCAGGTATTCCGCACCGAAGGATGAGCTTGCACGGAACCAGGTGCGGCCCACCTGGGTCGGATCGATGTCGGCGGCGGTCACCACGGTGAAGGGCTCCTGCTGGCGGTTGTCGCGCAGGTCGTTGATGGTGGCCTCGTCCCGACGCACTTCTGCGGACACTCGGGTCATCTCGACAACGGGTAGGTGCTGGCTGACATCGGCGATGCCGGTGCTGTGGCAGCGCGGGCACGAGGTCACCGGCTCTGTTCCCGCGGTAGACGGACTGCAGTGCACCCACCCACACTGCGGGCAGACCTGCCACGCGTGGATGTTGGCTTCCCCAGCACCCAAGTCGACCGCATCGATGGTGACGGCGAGGCCTTGGGCGTAGAAGGTGGCCCCCGGCGCGAGTTCGGTGAGCGCCACGCGGGAACCACGCTGATAGCTGAGTTGCTCCCCCATGTAGTCGTTGGTGTCCGGGTCGATCCAGGTGACGCCGACGTCGAGTGTCACCGCGTCATCGAGCAAGGTGTAGTTGGGCAGCACGCCGTAGCGTTCGAGCACCGAGATCCAATAGTCGCGGGTCAGCGACGTGATTTGCGCGCCGAGTAATTTGCGTGAGCCCTTGGCTATCTTGAACGCCCGACGGTCATCGTCGGTGGCAGCCGGCGACGAGGCTCGGCGTTCGAACTCGGGCAGGTCGGCGTCGACGGTCGACTGGCGTTCGGTGAGTTCCTTGAGGTCGAGTTGCCATTGGTGGGCGGCGGCCATGAGCCGCTGGGTCAGGCCGCTGGGACCGCCACTAGGCGGAGCGCTTGCCCAAGAGCGCAGAGCACCGACGGCCTCCGCGCTCAGTTGGTCGCCGAATTGGGCCAGGAAGCCATCAAGTAACGCATCGGCGTCAGTCGCGGCGGTGTCCATCAGCCCGGCCAGCCAGCTGTCTGCGCCGTTGTCGCCGAGGACCGATCGCGCGTCCTTGGGCGGCACCAGCCGCGGGTCACGCGCGAACCGGTCGACGATATGCGCGACGTACTGGCGTTGCAGAATCTCCTCGGCGCTCAAGAACGTCGCTGGCGGACGCACGTCCCCCTGGATCACCGACAGCGGTTCGAACAGTTTCGGCAGGTGCTCGCCCCGGCCGCGAACGTAGGCCAGCACCAGGGAGTTTCCAGTGAGCCGGCCGGCGCGCCCAACGCGCTGCAGGTATGACGACACCGATCGGGGCAGCGACCCCAGCATCACCGTGGAAAGATCGCCGATGTCGATGCCCATCTCCAGGGTTGGGGTCGCCACGAGGACGTTGGGTGCCTGCGGGTCGGAGCCGCCGCGTTTGAAGGCGGTCTCGTACTCGAGTCGGGTCTTCGGCGGCAGCAGACCGGTATGTTCGCGTGCCACAACCCGTTTCATCTCGGAGGAGTCGTAGAGCCGACGGTAGAAGTTGTCTGCCTTCGCGCTGCGGTGCAGGCGCCCTGGGCAACGGATCAACGTACAAGGCGCCCCGTCGAGTTCGTTGACGGTGGTTACGCTCCCGGGCATCGGCGTTTGACAGATGTCACAGACCAGCAGGTGTCGCTCGTCGAGTAATGCGTCCAGGGTGGGGGCACTGACCTGGACGGTGCTCGGAGACAACCCATAGACGGTGGAGTTCGTCTCAGTGGTGACGGTGGACAACAGCAGTTGCTCGGCGAGTTCGGTGAATAGCGCCTTGGCCAGAAAGGTCCCGTCGTGAGGGCTCACGTCCAGGCATCGCGACGTCCATTGCGCGTACCATGAGGACGGCGCAGTGATGGGGTCGAACCCCTCTGGCAATGCGCCGGTGCCGGACTTCAGGGCCGGAAAGGCCGGGGCAGGACGGCCTTTCGGGAACGCGGGCATGCCCAGACCTCGCGGTCGCCCGCCCCAGACGTGGTAGCGGTTGGCGTTCTTTTCCAGATAGGGCCGTAGCCAGTCGTGATGGATGCCGCCGCGGGTGCGGATCCGTTCGGCCGTGCCGCGTACCCAGTGGGCGAGCGCCGCGGCGGATACCCCGGTCAGGGGGAACTGGGCGGGATCGGCCTTGTCCAGGGCTCGCCGTCCGACAATCGGCGCCCTGTGCGCTGCCCCGAGATAGACCTCGGCGACGACGCTGCCGGTGAGTTCGAGAGTGCGACCTGTGCGGGACTGCAGACCGAACTCCAGATCGACGTCGAACCGCAGCCGTTGCTTGGCTTTGTTCTCGGCGGCCCGCCGTGAGAACGGGTGCACGTCGGGCTTCCAGAATGCAATGAACTCGTCACGGTCGACGATGTCGGGGGGCAGGAGTTGGTAGCGCAGCATGGGATCGTCGCCTGCGCGGTCGATGACTGCTCGGGCGAGCCCGTCGAGGTCGAGTATCGCTTCACCGAGCGCCCCGCGCAGCGCGGTGCGGAGGCTGAGGCTGTGGGAGCGGGCCTGTACGAACCCGGCGCGATGCGCGGCATCCTGCACACTGTCGGTGAACATCAACGCCTTCTTTTCGGCAGCGTCGAGATGCTTGTCGCCGAACAGGTTTGACAAGGTCACCGAGAGCTGGGTGGCCACCGCGCTTCCGAGGAATCGGATCCCGTCGGCGGTTCCACAGGCCGGACACGTGTCGTTCTTGGATTGCTCGTCGGCATCCGGTCCGACCAGGGTGAGCACCGGCAGCACCCGACCGTCGACGATATCGGGACTCTGCGGGTCCGGCGTCGAGTCGAGGATCTCACGGTGATCCAGGTGGAACCACCGCAATCCGAGGACCCCGCCGGCGACCTGTGCTTCGGCAGGAGCCGAAATCAAGGCGCGGAAACGCGAAGCGCCTGCGGCATGGTCGGCGCGTATCGCCTCGTCGGTGACGTCGAGCGTGCTTCCCGTCGGCGCGAGCCGCGCACCCCAACCCGAGCGTCCGCAGTGCCTACAGAACACGGCGGGCAGATACAGCTCGTCGTCGACGGACGTGCCGTCGTCGGCCCAGCGGTAGTCGGTGGACGCTCGCACGGCGCGGTCGACTCGGCTGAGTTCGCGGATCCACAGATGGACGTCGACCCCGAGCGCCGCCCGGCCGGTCTCCGCCCGAACGTGCGAGAGCATCGCGATGACGAACTCCAGAAAGCGGATCCGGGTGCCGCGGGTGCGGGCGGCGTCGCGATCGACGGGCACCGCAGGAAACACCTGCTCGACCAGATCCGACAATGACAAAGCGTCGACGGCATTCTCGAGCACGGCCTGGATGAACCGGTGTCGCTTGAGTTGGTCGAGCATCTCCTCGGCGTCCGGCGGCTGCGTGGAACCGCCTGGGGGATCGGCGTTCTCGAAGAGCTCGGCGTACACCGCAGCCGCGACAGCGTGGTTGTCGCCGTCTGACCGGTCGAGAGTCGTGATCCGGTCCAATGCGTCGGGCAGCGCGGGTTCGATTGGCTTCCACGCGGAGTCGCGGGTGCCCTGCCGAGCCTTGCGCCATTCGTCCGGGGTGAGCCGGGTCTCCTCGATCACCGCATCGGCGCCGAACGGCTCCCCGAACACGGTGTGGGCGAAGTCGAGCATGGCAGTCGGGGCTGCGCGCGAGCCCAGGGTCGCCGATGTGGCGACCGGCGTTACCTTGCCGAGCGGGCGCGTGCGATCGTCGTCGGTGACCCGCGACTCGGCTGTCCAATGGGCCTTGAGTGTGAGACCGAGCCGACGAAGCAACATCGCGACGTCGGTGCCCTGCGCGCCGTCGTAGGTGTGGAATTCGTCGAGCACCAGGTATTGCAGCGATTCGGCGGACAGCCGCCACATGTCGGCGCGGCCGGGGTGCAGCAGCATGTGGTCGAGCATCTTGTAGTTGGTGAGCAGGATGTCGGGCGGCGAGTCGTGCATGAGGGTGCGGTCGGAGACCAGCCCGTCGACCGAGACCTGGGTGCGCCCGCCGCCACCCTGCTCACCGGTGTAGAGGCCGGCGCTGACCGCGGACAGCGCGGGATCGCCGGAGATCAGCTTGGCGAGACGCTCCGCTTGGTCGTTCGCGAGCGCATTCATGGGGTAGAGGATCAAAGCCTTCATCCCAGCCACACCGGACTTCTTGGCCCGCAAGACGTGATCGAGTATCGGGTATAGAAATGCCTCGGTCTTGCCCGACCCCGTACCGGTGGTGACCAACGTGGGTTGGGGCCGGTATTGGTCACGGGTCGAGAGTCGCTCGAACGCCCGCGCCTGGTGCCCGTACGGGATGAATTCTTCGGGCCACCAATCCAGGTCGTCCCGCCACCCATTACCTGCAGGGGCAAACGGCAACCGCAGCCGCACGTATGGCCCCTTGAACATCCCGTTGTCGGGGTCGCCGATGAAGTCGGTGAGGACCGCCTGCGCATCCGGGTCGGTCAGCGCGAAGGTCGTTGCGAGATAGTCGGTGAGGCCTTCCCGCAGGTGTGTGGCCTGGAGGGTAGGAAGCAGAGCGCCCATCAGAGGTTCCTCATCATGGCGTCGGGTGAGCACTGGTCGCGTGGTGCTCGATCAACAGGGCTTCTGGATTCCAGATCTGTTGCGCGACTTCTTCGAAGAGCGCGCCCCGGTCCAGCACGGCCTGAGCGGTGAAGTCCTCGTAGGATGTGAACGGCAACCCGGTGCGATCGAGGAATTGCCGGAAGCCTGGATTGTTCTTGTAGCAGTCGGCGTTGAGTGACCGCGCCAGCAGGTTCTGGGCGTTGTAATGCTTCAGCTTCTTCTCGTACGTCATGTCGCCGTAGCTGGCGTTGAACTTCTTCGGCAACAGCAGAAGATCACCGATGAGATTGCGATGGTCCGCGAAGTCGGCGGCACTCTCGAACTCGTCGGAGTGGCGACGGGGGTGGTTCGCCCAGATGTGTTCGACTTCGTACTTCACCGGCAACCCGCTGGTCATCTGAAGATACGTCGAGTGGCCGCCCGATCCGACTTCGACGTAGTCGGTGATGCGAGCAAGCAATCGGTGCAGATGGCGACGGTTCCGCTGATGCAGCCTGAGCCTGTCCGTGCTGCCGATGCGTTCAGCCTCCTGCATCAGTTGGTCGTAGAGGATCTGCCCGACAGCGGGAGCATCTTGCCCGCGAATCGCCCTCGTTACCAGAAACATTCGATACTGCAACGTGGAGGCGTCGACGGCGCGATTGTTCCAGATACGCCAGGTCAGCAGGATGTCGACATAGTTCGCGACCAGGTCGATCTTGCGCACCGCCGAGGCGTCGTCCTCCCCAACGACCAACGGTGCCAGCAACATCGGAACCTGCAGGGTGAACTGGTTATCGGCGTTGTACCTGACACGCTCCAGGCCTTGCACCAAAGCGGACGCCTTGGTGGCCGCCATGATGGCCATGAAGTGCCGGCTGTAGAACTCGAAGTCCTCACGGATGAGCTTCGAGAAGTCGTCGGACTTCTCCAGGCCGACACGTGCGGCATTGCTCCGTAGCCATCGGTGGAACTCCGTGCCGATCTTGTCGTAGTCCAATCCGACTGCGCCCTTGCGCCGTTCGCGAATGGTCTCAGCGTACTGACTACGCAGCCACGCCTTGAAGAAGTCGGCGTCGAGTTCCTTGCCCAGCGCAGCGAGATCCTGAACTCGCCTGCGCCACAGGTCTCCTGGTACCCGGCGGGCGTCCTCGTCGATGCCCGCCAGCAGGTAACCCTTGAGCATGTCGACGGGACGCAGTTGCAACCCGCGGTCGTTCATCGTCTCGAAGATGGTGTAGGCGTCGTCGTCGCTGTAGGCGGTGATCTGGATGATCTGGACGCGGTACTGCAACCAGTCGATGAAGTACGGCAGCACGTCGCCCTGGACGTCGTCTGGCAGCAACTCACCGATGTCTTCGTACCGTTCGACAAGGTTTCGCACCGACTCGCTGTCCGCAGGAGAAGGCGTAAAGGGTTGTCCCTCGTACAACGCCGTCATACACGCGAAGCGGTCGTCCACGTCGAGGTTGAACGACTTCTTACCGAACGCGTTCGACAGAATCAGCTCGTCGATGTTCGGCTCGTTGTGGCCGCCTTGTAGCTCTCGAAGGTATGTCAGCAGCAGCGTCAGAGTGGTCAGCCGTTGTTGTCCGTCGACGATGAAGCGTTGAGCGCCTTTCTCGCTTATCACGATCGAGCCCAGGAAATAGAACGGGTACGACTGCACCGCCTCGCGCTGGTGCAACGGCTGATATGCCTCCAAGAACTGGTCACTCACATCGTCAATCAGTTCGCGAAGTTGCTTCTCTTCCCACTTGTAATCGCGTTGGTAGTAGTCGATAGAGTATTTGGCGCCCTTCAGAATCTCCGCCACCGATCGCGCTACCCCGTGAATCTCCTTCAACGTGCCTCCCCCAACTCTCGGCCCAACATTGCCTGTTCCAGCCTCAACTAGACCTCCACCAGTGCACTGAAGTGCTTGTGCGCCAGCTCCATATCGCGCTCTCGATCCACCCCGACAAACGGCTCGACATAGGTGACACCATCGACGCTGAGTTCTTCGGGTTTCAGCGCACCCTTCTTGCGGTACTCGGACGCGAGCTTGCCGGGCAGCCGTCGGCCGTTCGCGTCGTAAAGCGCGTCACGCTCGTACTTCTGGAGCACCGGGAACTGCGTGCGGTAAATGGTCAGGAGCTCCTCGGCAGTGACGCCGAGCATGATCGCGACAATCGTGTCGATCTCCACCAGGGCCTGCCGGCGGTCCGCGGCGCGGCGCAAAGGGGTGGCCCTTTCCCAGACTGGGCTTACAGCACCGAGCTGTGGGCGGCCGGTGTAGTCGACTCCCACGTGGGGAACCCACGAATCCTGACGCCACGTCGGGACGTACAACTCCTCCCAAAGTGGGCCGTACGGGCTCACCAGGCAATTAAGTCGTAGGGTGCGCAGGATAATCTGAGTTTGAAGAGGATGATCACGCGGAAACGGCACTTGCTTCCAGAACAGGGTGCTTACGTGGCCGCTACCGATGATCTTGACCATGAAATCAACAACGATCGAATGACTCATCCCGGACATCAATACAAGGGCCCAATTTTGCTCGGGCAATGTGAACGAGCGCACTGCGTGGACATGCGTGGCGCCCGGCGACAATAGGGCGGAATGCAGGCTGCGCACCGTTGCCACGTCGCACATCTCACGCCACGCTAGCCGGAAGTACGCTGAACTCGGTT
This sequence comes from Mycolicibacterium sp. P9-64, assembly GCF_008329605.1. Classification (GTDB taxonomy): domain Bacteria; phylum Actinomycetota; class Actinomycetes; order Mycobacteriales; family Mycobacteriaceae; genus Mycobacterium. Next base: position 904,271 of record NZ_NPKO01000001.1, on the reverse strand, counting down.
TGCCACACCACGTCGGGTAGGAGCCAATGTAGTCCGCGTATGGCTTCGCGCGCTGGTAGCTAGTGCGCGGGACAAATTTGTCGCCGACCGCTTCGAGATCTATCGCCGAGTAGTCCCGATGACTTGCCATCGACGGGTTGGGCTGCTGGTACAACGGGGTGGCGACCGTCAGATGCGGTCCCTGGAGGATGACGTCCTCGTATCGGTCAGGGACCGCGGACTCGGACTTAAATAGCCCCAACTTGCGATCGCGGTCTTCCTCCCAGCCTCGGGTCCACTCCAGATCGATGTCGCCGAGGCGCGGTGCGGTCGCAATTTTATCAATCACTACGGCACTGTCTCGGTTCACTGAATACAGCATCCTGGCCTCAGCGGGTGGAGTGCCGGGTTCATCAATGAGAGCAGCCCAGGTCGCCAGTTGCGTCTCGCTGACTTCGATGACGCGCTCTGCGTGCGGTCGAAGGTCCCAGCGACCATCGTCATCTTTGATACCGGGTACTTCACCCGAGCCGTCATGGTGGAGTGAGCGGGTCACGGTGTCCGGGTGGTACAGCGAAGCACCCTGCAAGAAGTGGATCTTACGGGCACTTCCGTAAAGGTGAACACCGTATTCACGCGTGTTACCGATCTCAGCGAAGAGCCGGAGTTGGTTCTGGAACTGCCAGTGCCGCCGCAGCCGCCTATAGGTTTCCCGCCGCAGGTGCTTAGCCCGCAGTTCGGTGAAATGGCTCTCTGGATGAATCAGACCGACAATCCCATTTGGCGCCATCGACCGCCACGTGCGTTCCATAAAACACCGGTACATATCCGGTTGCAGTCCGATTAGCGCCGGTCGATCCACACCCGATCCAAGATGTTCCTTTGCCCCAGCCTGGTCAGCCCGCTCGTCCAGAAACTCTGCCAGCGGACCGTTATGCGCAAGCGTCTCTTCCCGTTTGCGCACCTTGACCGCTTCTGCGGGTTTCTCCGCCAACTGCCACCACGGGTCAAGTTCCGCAAGGGCCCCAGCCTCGTCCCAGTCAGGCCGGACCCACGGCGGGTTACCAACCTGAAGGTCGAAGCCACCTCGCGCGAACACTGGCGCAAAATCCAACTCCCAGTGAAAGAACCCCTGTTCGTCGGCGACCTTCGCCACAGTGCGCAGCCATCCGAACTCGCTTAGAGCCTTATCGATCGGAAGGGCTTGCGCGATGATTCGGTCGTTGCCCTCTGCAACGTCTAAATCCTGCCATGACAGGTCGCTGGAAAGGCTTATCTGCCCGTGCTTTTCGGCCTTACTCGCCTTGGGTTGAACGCCCAGGATAGCCTCCAACCCACCGACCCACTGGTCCCAGTCAGGCGGATCTATGTCGGTGGTCAGCGGCCAGGACCAGAGCGCGCACCAGGCGTCCATCACCCGGCGTAACCGCCGGTAGGCGCCGTTCTCGTTGTCCAGCACCGTCTCGATCTGCTCTCGTGTCACCGCTGCGCCCGATCGGTCTTGGGAATTCAACCCCCATACCTCGATGTCCCGACGGATCTCCGATTCGGCGATGGTGAGCCGGCGCAGGGTCAGCTCCCACAGGGTTTCTACCCGCAGTGCGAGCGCGGCCAACCGCTTCTTGATCGCCACACTGGGGTTACCACGAATACCGTTGCGCCACAGCCGTAGTTCCTCGCGCTTGTCCGAGGCATAAGTCTTGGCTTCTGGGGTGTCGATGACCGCGCCCCAGCCTCCGGATGGCAGCAGGAAGTGGTGAATCCCCGCACCGATCTCGTCTCCCAGCGGCATATCCTTGGGCACCGTGTTCAGCCACGCTTTCTTGCCCAACAGAGCGGGCGCATAGACCGCGCGACGAGCCCCGATCAGCGAGTTGCCGCGGCGCAGGTGCAATCCGAACCAGGGTGCGTGGAGACCGGCGACCATCGTGTCGAGCCACAGCGAAATCTCGGCCAGTTCCACCGCCGTCGCGTTAAGGTCGACCCCGTAAACCTGATGCAGCGCGAGGTAGGCCTTCACCTTTTGGAGCTCGACCTGGTACCGATCGGCGTCGATGACTTCGCCGCGATCTTCTTGTTGGCGCTTGAGATATTCAGCAGCAAGTTGGCGCACTGCCTCGATCGCGAAAGCTCCCGATCCCAGCGCTGGCTCGCAGATGGTCAGCTGCAGGATCTGCTCCGGCGTCGTACGCTCGTCGTTCTGATCCAACAGTTCTTCGAGCGCTTGCGAGACAACGAATTTCGTCAATACCTCTGGCGTGTAGTACGAAGCCGACTGCTGCCTTTCCCGTCCGGCGAGCCGGAACACGAATGTGCCCTGACGATGAAGCACCGGAACCCTCTCACCGGTTGCCTCGTCCTCCGTCGTCACGAAATCGGACTCTGACAGGTGGTCGGCGCGGGTAACCGGGACAACCCATGAGCCCTTTTCAGGGTCGCCGTTTTTCGCGACCTCGTAGAGGTCTTCCTCGGCGAAGAAGCCGGTGTATGACATCAAGCCCTCGTACACCGCGCCGAGTTGGTTGATGCCGAGCTCGGCATAGGAGATGAACCCGCGGTCGGCACCCTTCCGTCCCTTGGACTCCTTGGACAGCAGCAGGTGCTGCAGTACCCGCTGAGTAGCCTCGTTGCTGAGCCCGACCTGGTCGATGAGTGCGGTGGCGACGGGCGCGAACAAGTCGGCCCGTAGCGCGTTGAATTCCAAACCTGGTGCCGGATCGTCGGCTCCCTCGCCAGCAGCGGATGAGTGCGGGTGGTGACCGCGGTCCACCAGATGGAAGAGCTTGGCCAACGATTCATAGAGATGTGTGCCGGACTTCACGTTCGGGGACACCAGCTCTGTCAGCGTCAGCTCACGCAGCCGGTCCAATCCGTAGCCCTCACCGTATTCCGGAGCGCCCGAGGGCAGTACGCGCATCTCCGGCGACGCTTCGGCGTAGAGAAGGAACAGGATGCGGTAGAGGAAGCGCAGCGAGTGCTTGGCGAGTTGTTGGGCGTCGATGTCGTCTAGGGGCAGGTCGCGTTCGCCGCGGCGGCGCACGACATCGTTGGCGATGATCTCTATGGACAGCCTGATGCCCTCACGCAGATCCTTGGATACCCCGACGGTGTGCTTGACGGAGTCGTCGAGAACGCCGGTCCACCAGATGTTCCCGTCGGCATCAGGCAACAGGGCCTGGCGTCCGAGTATCGCGGCCGTTCGATCGAGTTCGCCGCCGCGCTTGTCATCGCGACGTTCCGTGACCACCAGCAGATCGACTGCCAGGTAACGCCCTTCGGTCCATCGCTGCGCTTCCGCCAGCAATACCCATTGGCCGGCTTGCACCACGATGAACGCGGGCGGTTCGTCCGCCCGGAAGGCCGCCGACAGGGCCTTGCCCACCGAGGCGACCGGCTTGCCGTCCTCCTCCCCCGCTTCGAGCAAGAGCCCGGTCTCGGGGTCGAGGAGGTCGTCGACTGATTCGACGGGACGGGCCTGCAGGATCAACGTGCTCGTCACACCGGCGGATTGGGCGTTGGGCAGCCGTAGCTCGGTACCCGCCCGCTCGCCGACGTAATCGGTCAACACTGCGGGGAACCCGAGCACCGTCCGAATGGTGGCGTGCGCCGCGGGTGCCCCGTCCGGGTTCTCCACCAGAGTGGACAACTCGGTCTGCAGTTCGCCTGCGGCGCCGAGCAACCGTCGCCGCACCGTGTCCCGCCCCTCGGCGGCCTCGACGTCCCACTGCTTGCGTAGCTCGATCACCTTGCCCTGGAAGGACTCCCGCGGCGAGTCGGTCGTGAAGTAGTGTTCGCTGATCCAGTCCTCGCCGACGACTATGGAATCGTAGGACGGCATGGCTCAGAGTTCCTTTCCGGCGACGGGGACGTCGGTGGGCACGATGATCAGCAGCGGACGGACCAGCTGTTGGGTGGGGGCCAGCAGGTCGGCCAGGCGCTGCTCGTCGTTGATGCGCTGCCCGAGCTTGCCTACTTTCGAGCGCTGCGCCCCGAATAGTTCGAGCTGTTCGGCGTCGTCGTGCCAGCGTTGGGCCCGCTTGCGCCACTGAGCCAGGCGTTCGGTGGTGGCGGCGTCCTGCGCGTCGAGCACCCATCGCATCTCGCGACGGGCGTGATCGACCGCGATCGGGATCAACGCCTGATAGCGCTCCGGCTCGGCGATCGGTCCAGGATTGGACGCGCCGGGTTTGAGCCCGGTTCGCGTGGTGAGGAAATCGATGTCCTCGAGAGCTTCGACCATGCAGAACCCGGTGTTCGCCGGATTGGGAAACTCCGCGGTAGAGAACACTCGCGAGATCAGTTGTCCCCTTCGGTTGCTCAGCGTCCCCATCAGCAGAACCGTCGGGGCATCCACATCACCTCGGATCGCGAACACCTGGTTGCGGCCCAACGCCGTCAGTGCACGGTCACTCGCCCAGTCCAGCACCGGATGCAGCGGACCGAGATAGTGGGCCTCGGGCCACGTGGTGTTGTTGATGCCCTTGCCTTCTCGCGCGATGCGCAACTGCGCGCTGCCGACAGTCGGGTTGGTGGCGAGCTTGAGCCGCTCCAGTACACGACCGTGATGCAGATAGTTCTGTGGGAGCTGTGCGAACCGTTGTCGAAGATCGCGCGGCGGGGACAGTTCGGCGATTCCATGCGGTGCGCTGACGGTCCAGCCGATTCCGCCTTGCTCGGGCTTGGCGTGTGGCTTGTCGTGGAACGCGGCGTGCAGCGCCTCGTCGAGGAAGGTGAGGTCGTCTGGGTAGAGGCTTTGGCGTTGTGACGCGGGCAACGCTAGGGCGGTCGCCTCTACCGCGTCGAATTCGGCGAAGAACGCGTCCAGGTCTTCCCCGGCGGCGACCTCCGCTGTGGTACGCACGACCTCGTCGACGTCAGCTCCCTTGACGAGTACGTCGCGGATCGCGTTCTCTTCCTCGGTGACGCTGTGTTTCCCCATCAGCGAGGCCACGTCACCGAGCGTTTCGTGGGCTTGGTTCTCCCGTTCGAGCAGCCGCGACAAGACCCGAAGGTCACCGGAGAACTCCGGGTCGGAAGGTTCGAGGATCAGTGAGGAAATCACCGGCGGATGCTTCTGTCCGTAGCGGTCGATGCGGCCGTTGCGCTGCTCGATGCGGATGAGGCTCCAGGGAATGTCGTAGTGAATCAGGTGATGGCACTGCGCGTGTAGGTTCACACCCTCGGAGGCGACGTCGCCGGTCACCAGCACGCGGATGGGTGAGGTCTCCAGTTTGAAACTGTCGATGAGTTCCTGTTGTTCGACGTCGGACAATCCACCATGCAGCATGGCGATGTTCTCGTCCTTCAGGCCCAGTGCCCTGGGGAGATTGCTCCGCAGCCAGCTCAGCGTGGCGATGCGTTCGGCGAACACCACCGCCCTGGTCTCCGATCCCTTGCCGACGTCAATCTGCTTGAGACGCTTGACCAACGCCGCGAACTTGCCTGCTTGCTCCCCCAACGCATCCTTGTTGAGATCGTCAAGGGCGGTGAGGGCCTTCAGTTCGGTCCGCTGCGCAGGCACGTTCTGGTCGAGCTTGTGGCGGCGCTGCTTGATCGACTCCGCCAGCGCGGCAGGCGACGACAGGAACGCCTTGGCCAGCGTCCACGGAAACAGCGCCTTGGTGTCGCCGGAGTGGGGAGAGCCACCGGTCGCGGGGTGCAGCCAGGTCTGCGACAGCTCGGCGGCGACGGCGTCCTCGGCGGCCGACGGCTTGACGAGCAGGTGTACCGGCTCGGCGCGTTCTGCCCAGTCGCTGCCGACCTCGGCGGCCACGTCCGGGCTGTGCCGGTGCCGACGGATGAGCAGTGACTCGACGTCCTGCTTGGTGAAGGTGCCGTCGGCGTGCACGACCGTCGGGTCCAGCAGCCGCAGCAGTTCGGCAAAGGATTCCTCCTTGCCGTTGTGTGGCGTGGCCGAGGCCAGGATCAACGCCTCGGTGTTCGGAGCAAGGACGCGTGCCAGCTCGTTGTTCTGAGTGCCTGCGTTGGTGAGGTTGTGGGACTCGTCGATCACCACGGCGTCCCACTGCTGGCGTTCCAGATGAGCCTTGTAGCGCGGGCTCTTGAGCGTGTCGATGGAGATGATGGCCCGCTTGAAGTAGGTGAACGGATTGCGGGTGGCCGGCAGCTTCTGGCGAACCTTCTGGATGCCGGTCGAGTCGAGGCGGACGAACGGCAGCGCGAATCGGCACCACATCTCGTGCTGCATCTGCTCCAGGACGTGCTTCGGCGTGACGATCAGGATGCGTTCACCGCGGCCACGCCGCACCAGCTCGGACAGGATCATGCCGATCTCCAGCGTCTTGCCCAGGCCGACGGCATCGGCGATCAGGATGCGGGGCCGGATGTGCTGCGGGTCGAGCGCCTTCGTCACCGCGGCCCATTGGTAGGCCAGGGCATCCGCGAGCATGTCGGTCGAGACGGTCAGCGCCTGGTCGCCGTAGGGCACCGGGGTCTTGCGCAGCAGCGCTTCCAGCCACAGGCGGGAGTCGCGGTAGCCCGACGAGCCGTCCGGGACCACTTTGGCTTTACTGGGGTCTTGGACCTCGATCGTGTCGAGGCTGGAGTAGAAGGCAGCCGTGGTCTCGGCCACCAGCTCAGAGAGCCCACGCACGCGAACCAGCCAGCCGTCGGCGCCCTGCTCGGCAGAGGTGACCAGCCACTCCTCGTCGCGGACGACGACGATCGAGCCGGGCGCGACGTTCAGGTCGTCGGGGTTTGTAGCTACTTCGGTGAGCACATCATCTCCGGGATTTGGTGCTGGGGGCTTTGGTGCGGTGGTCGGCAGGCGGGGCCTCGGGACGGCGGGCGGTTCAGGTGTGACCTCGGGCCCTTTGCCGTTCTCAGGTTCGGCCTCGCCCCGTTCGATGAATGCTTGCAGCACGACAACGCGCAGGGTCTTAGCGTTGCTCAGCTCCCGCAGGTACTCCATCTGAGCCCTACGGTTGGTGATCTGCCCGTCCTCGCGGCGGACCGCACGTAGGGCTTCGACCACTCGTTCCCGCGACTCTTTGTCGTGATGAAGCCAGCTCTCACGCAAGGTGTCCCAGGCCTCCGCGACGAAGTTTTCCTTCGGTCGCGCGCCGTATGCGTCGTCCAATACCTCGGCTGGGGCGAATCCCGCGCAGTCCTCGAACAGTTGTTCGCAGAGTTCGGCGAGGAGATCTGCGGGCAGATTCGACCACCGAAACGTGTATCTAGGCAAGACCCAGCCGCCGCTGCGTCGATAGCACGCGCCGTGAGAACCCCACGTCGTTCGAGGCTACTGATCGCATCTAGATCAAACCCACGTTCCCAGGGGATTGCCAGATGCGCAGCGGTTCACATGTCCGGACCCGACGCCACCTGCTCCGGAGAATCGATCAATCACTCTTGCTCGGGCAGGACAGTGAAGCCGTTCTCGGCGTTGTATTCGCGCAAACGCTCGGCGACGATCCGCGGCAGGTCGCGGTACTTCACCGGCCCGGTCTCGCGTGTGTTCTTCCATCGATAGTCGAGGTCACGTTCTCCCTCTGAGCCATCGTCAAGCAGCTGCGGACCCCATACCCTCACCTGCACCAGCACGCCGTCGGTCCAGTCAGCTGTGAAGTACGTCGGATGGAAGTCTCTCACTCGCCGGATGCCCTTCGCATCGTCCGTGCACGCGCCGCATCGCATGTCGCGAAGCTCCCCGTACTTAAGCGCAAACCGTTGATGGTGCTTGTCCTTCAATGCATCACCGCTTTCTGAGGGCCTGTAAGGACACGGTCAAATTGCCTTCTCCACGATGTCGCTGAACAATCCTGCGTCCTCGCAACCCTCGTCGTGGGTACCGAACAATAGAGCCCGATCCAAGAAGGAATTGTTCATCTCACAAGACGTCTCCGGCGCGAGGACGCAGGCGTGACAGGCGGAGAGGTTCAACCCGTCTGCGCCCGAACCCGTCGACTCGATGCACACAGGGTCGGACGAACACCACGACAGGCGTTGCAGCCCCTCCCGGAGTGCCAACCCGAGATGGTCCGCTTCTGCCATGGAAGCGACCCCACCCAGGCTGCCTGCAGAGTCCGAACTTGCCGTGTAGACGAGCAGCCCTGCCATCTTGTCGTCAACGAAGAGTCGCTCGCGAAGCGCAGCTGCCGGATACCCGGCATCAAGAGACAACTGATCGATGATGATGTGCGACAGCGTGTGGATAGCGACCTTGACGATGTCCACGGGAGCCTGCGGTCGGCCATAGTCTGCCGCTGCTCGGTCGGCAGCCCTCTGCATCGCCTTGGCTCTTCCCTGCGCGAAGTCACCGACAGCCCATTCGTCGAGTGCAATACGTCGGAAAGCAAGGAACACGCCCTCACCTATGACCTCGATCGCAGGCAACCAGTGGAGGTGCGTCGGCGCGAGGGCACATAACTTCTGCACAGGCCCGGAAGGATCAGGAGCCCCGTCCAGGCGCGTAAACCCTTGTAGCGCACGTACCTCTCGGAGTCTGGTCACCTTCCGTACATCAGAGATGAGCGACTCGAACCCGTCGGGAACGTCGCGACGGAGGCACACGAAGTCCGAGTCGAGCCCCTCCTCCTCGCGCCCTTCGACCAGCGCCTTGTATTCGTCGGCGCGCAGGTTGGCCTCCGATATCTCCTCGTCCTCTTCCTCCTCACCTCGGCGCCGCTCGATCTCCCGGTTGATCTGGTCAACGGTGAAGCGCCCCTTTGACATTGCGGCGAGGCCCGCGAGGACGGGAGGAATCACGGCGGCGGGGTCCTTAACCATCTCCCAGTGCTTGTCCACGAACTTCGCAAGCGCTTCCGAGTACGGCGGTATCGAGATCGAAGACCGCACGGCAGGGAACCACACGTTCGAGGCACCGCGCTGGACCGCGCGCGGATACTGGTCGCACTCCTCGTTCGTGTCGAGTCCGAGCCACGGCCGCAGCCCCTCACATTTCCCGAAATCAATGAGCGAACCGGAGCCGATCGCCCCCTCGAGGCTGCGGTTATCGACGCCGCACGTGCAAGACAAGGTCAGATCGCCGAGCGACGATGTGCGTCCGAGCACATTGAGCCTCATGTCGTGCTCGTCACCGCGGACCTTGTCCTGCTGCCCCTTATGTAGCCACCAGTAGACCGGAAACTCGCTCACGTGCCCGTTACGGCATGCGCCCATGAGCCTGAACGGGCTCAGATCGACGGTCTTGTCGAACTTGCACTTGCCGTCGTTGTCCTTGGACAGCTTCGAGAGCGGCCCGATGCGCCGGCACTTGGGACATACCTGGGTGAACGGATATCGAATCACCGGCACATCGCGCTTGCCCCCGGCAGGCGGGGCTTTTAGTTCGGTCACGCCGAGAGCCCTCGCCAGGCGCGGCTCCGAGATGTGCTCGGCTCGATCAACGTTCCATTCATGAAGGCCGGCGATCATGAAACTGGTTGAATCGGCAGGGAACAAGCCGCCCACACCGTAGGTGCTGAGCAGTTGGCTTCGCCGAGCCTTATGGATGCTCATCGGGGCACCTTTCGCGCGGAGATCTGGAAGAGGGCGCTCTCGGCATCGACGTCCCGCATGCTCTGCAAGGTGGGCCACGGCGCCTCGCGCGTGGAGTACTCGATGTCATCGTCCGTCAACGCGACATCGGAGGGGACGAGTAGGGAATCGTCATAGTCGCGGCTGTTCTTGTACTGCAAGTCCGGGCTCGACTCGGCTGCATCGGCCCACACCTTGAGAAGCTGACCGAGCTGATTCTTGGTGTCTTCCGCTTCCTCCGGGTCGGTGACGGCATGGGCGCGCTGTTCCAAGAACTCAGCCAACTGGGTGATCTCGTCGTATCGCACGGTGGCGTTGTGGGCCGACTCGTTGGCGGCAAGGTCATTCACCAGCAGCCTGGCCAACGAGACGAGAACTCCGTGCAGGGCACGATCACGGGCGCGAGCAGCGAACGGCGTTGCGCTGGTTGCCTCGACGGCCCGGTACAGCGCTTGGTGAAATGGGACGAAGTTCTCGTAGTGCGACCGGTCCCGCGAACGCGCAGCGTTGAAGATCGTGACGACTAGCCCGGGATGCTGCCGTCCGACGCGGCTGGTGGCCTGAATGTATTCGGCGCTCGACTGCGGTTGGCCCATCACGGCCATCAACCCGAGCCTGTCGATGTCGACCCCGACGGAGATCATGTTGGTGGCGAGGACCACGTCATTCGCCGAGCCCGACGAGACGTCCTTCTCGAGGCTCTTCAACGTACGTGGAATCTCCGCGGACGGCACCCGGCTGGTCAGCTCCACCGGTGGCCTCAGATCGCGCGGCGACGCCTGCTTGCGTCGGGCGACCAATTGCAGCCTGTCTCGAACATCGCCCTCCACTTGAAGATTCGCGCTGCCGAGTACTCGGAGGCTGTTGAAGTACCCGAGAAGAGTCCAATACGGATCCCTGGACTCGGGGCTGCCGGTGAGGTCGTGGGCAGCCTGCAATAGTGCGGCGTAGACCCGGACCATGAGCGTGGCATGGCTGGTACCCGGCGCCATCACGCCGACGTACTCGCGCGTGCCGTAGTGATCGCGGGACGCCGGCTCCGCGAAGAAGGATTGATCGGGATCAATGCCGGGAGGCGGGAACTGCTCCGCACGACGGTTGAACACGGCCCGGATTTGACGGTCCGCACGGCGGATGGTCGCCGTTGAGGCGATGACCTTCGGCCGGCCCTTGATGACGCCCTCAGAGGTCAGATGTCCGCAGGCAGCGTCGATGGCGGCTTCGTAGAGGCCGACAATCGAACCGAGCGGCCCGGAGATTAAATGCAGCTCGTCTTGGATGATCAGAGATGGCGGCGTACCGATTCCGTCGCGTGCGAATAGGTTTCGCACCTTCTCGTTCCACGCCATCTGGGCGAACTTGTCGACGGTTCCGAGCACGAGCTCCGGGCGCACGCGGTAGATATCCTGATCAATGAGATAGGCAGGCAGGCCATCTCGGAAATCGCACGAACTGTTCCCACAGGCGATCCTGAGCCGCTCGTCGGGTGACTTGACCACCGCGTAATGAGATTCGTTCAGGTCCTGACCGCACCAAGGGCACTGCGTCAGCTGGACGGGATTCTTCTCGTTGAGTTCCCTGCCATCGGCGATGCCTCTGAGTGATTTACGTGCCTCCATCAAGGTATTCGGAGTTGCCCCCTGGCCTACCCAAAGTCCGATCGAGAACGGGCGACCCCCCAGATCGTTCTCACGTTGCCGCAACCGTTCGAGCGAGCAGAGCAACATGGTCGCCCGCTCGAACTGTTGGATCGTCAGTAGACGCAGGGTGTACCGCATGATGACCGCGACACCGCTCGTTTCGGGATCCTTGAGTCTGCGGTGAAAGATCGTGAAGGCCACCAATCCGAGGTACGCCTCAGTTTTGCCACCGCCGGTGGGGAACCACAAGAGATCCGCGACCTCGCGGTCCGGATGATCTGTATTCGCAAGACCAGGCAGATTCAACAGAATGTAGGCAATCTGGAATGGCCTCCAGCCTTGTGTGACCCCGTCGCCCACCGCCCCGACGGCACCACTGCGCACCCAGTCCTGGCGAGCGCGCTGCATTTGCATCGCGGCGTTTGCGAGTCGAAATGCACGCCCAGCATCACGATCGGTGACTATCAGGTCGATACCGTCCTGCATACGTTGAGCCGCTTTGCGGGCTCGCACGACATGCTCGTCGGCGACAACCTTGAGCCCCTCCTCTACATCCGCGTCACCGTTGCGGACGCTCGCACTCAACCGGTCGATCCACTGGCGGTATTCGGTGACCAGCTGGCCCAGGTTGGCCGCCAACTGTTCGTCGGTGGCGCTGCTCAGGAATGACATTCGAAGGTCGACGTCGGCGCTGACGCCACCGGGCTTCGCCCTGGAGACTTCCTGGCGAGGGACGAACGTCGACGCCACCCGTTCGACGTGCGGGGAATTCCCCTCGCGATCCCAGGTCGCGGCGCAGCCGTGGCCGATCGCGAAGACTCGTGCGTTGCGGTAGAGCAATGCGGCCGAGCGCAAGTCCGCGTCTTTACTCAGCACACCATATGACGACCGATCAACGATGGCGTGTTCAGGTGAACGCACCTCGACCCCCACTTGAAACCAAGCAAACTCGTCGCGGAATTGTCCTTTCGGTGGCACCTGCGTGTTGCGTAGCGCGACCGACACCGCGACTCGACCGTGCTTGGGCACACGGGTGTAGACGTACAGCTGAAGCCCGGACACGACGTCGACCTTCTTCGCTCCCGGCGTTGCGACGTCCCAGTCGATGGGCTCGATGATCTGGGGTCGGCGATCCCATGAGTCCGGTTTCGCTTTCTGCTTGCGCCATGTCGGACGCTCCGAACCGGACGGATCGCCCTTCCCCTGCGTTCCGGACGGCACATACTTGGCTGCCTCGACAGCGATTTGAACCGACGACGCCTTCGCAAGATCGACGGAGAAGGTCATACCCATCGACGTCGGGTAACGCATGAGCGCCTGGGAGATGGGACTGTCGTCGGCATCGTCTTCCTCGGACTCACCGCTGTCGGGCTCCGCCGCTTCCTGCAGCAGCCCATCTGCAGGCCAGAGGACGCCCACGATGTAGCGGTCCAGCGGGAGGTCGGTGATGACTTCTTCCAAACCTTCCGCTGGTCCGACCAAGTCTTTGATCAATTCATCGACGACGTCGGAGCGAAAACCATACTGCTCAGCAAGATTCACCATCGCGGGGCTGCAACTCCTAGGTTGTGTTCAAGTCGGGGCGGGCAAGGCCTGTTATTCGCGGTACCAACCAGAATCCGGAACTGCCGAGACCGGCCCTCTCGGACTCGCGGTAGTCACCTGCGACCGTCTCCACTGATACGAGGGACAGCCCGTCAATGACCATCGGACGACTCTTCCACCAGCCGAATGCCTTCTCGAAGGCATGATTGAACGCGTCGCTCGTACGCCCCAACGGCTGTCGATCCTGCGTCACCAATAGGTAGGACGGCAGTTCGGGGGTGGACTCGGCCTCGTCGAGTTCTGCGTACACTCTCATCCCAACCTGATCGAGCGATCGAAGCGTCTGCTGTATGCCTTGCGCATCGACCTCGTTCGTGGACGCAGGAAATGCGGTTTCGACGTCGCCGTAAAGGAACTCAAACGACTTCGTATACCAGGAACCCTTCTTACTTCGGGCCTCTTCCTTGAATCGCCCCCACAACCGCTCGTCGGCCTTGATCTTCGACCATGACTGTGGCAGGCGGCAGGAATAGATGCTGTCACGCGCGCGACTCAACGCCACGTACAAGCGACGTACCCTCGTCCAGCTTTCCTCGTCATCGGGAACCCAATTGGGTTCGACGACGAAGACCGAGTCGAACTCCAGACCCTTCGCACGATGAATCGTGGATACGATCAGCGAACTGCGGTCGGGTTCGGTGAGTGGAAGTGGCAGAGCTCGGGCGCTCATAAGTCGGCCTATTCGATGGAGATCGAGCGAGTCATACTGACTCGTACGACCTTCGGCAGATTTCAGTTCATTCCACATCTGGCCGACGTCTTGGTCGGCGAGTAATCGTTCGAGCGCCGCTTCGACCTCGGATCGTCGCTCCTTGGGACCGGGCAAGGGGCCGAGTGCGCCTGCGATCCAACGGGCCGCTCCGAAATCCTGGGCCTGCCTGCGTACGGCATGGGTCACAGACTTCTCATTCAGGTAACGGGACACTCGGAGCACGTCTGCATTGGTCGTGCAGAGTACTGCTGTTCTTCCACCATTGCGCGGCGTGACGAATTCATACCAGTCCTCGATCGCGCCTCGGTCCGGAATATCGAGCAGCAGGTCGTCGAGCAACCTCTCTGCAGCTTCACCATCGTCGATCGCCCGGAGCTCGTCGCCCAACGACACCACCCGCTTTGGGTATCTTCCCCTGGCCCGGTAATTCTTACCCAGCCCAGCCGTCTCGCACCCGAAGGTGTCCGTGAGTTCGTCGAACACGTCCTGCGCGGATGTCTTGCTGAGCGAGTCGTCGAGTTGAAAGTCGTACACGCCTTGCAGCGGGTCACCCAGCGCCGTGATGCCAGCGTCGTCGTCGAGCCACGTCAGGATCGCGATGACAAAGTCCGCTCGGTCACCTACGAGGTCCTGCACCTCGTCGAGCACTACGTGCCGCAGCAGACTGACCTCGTCGGGCGCCTCGTCCGCTTCCTTGAGGAGCTGAGTCGCGCGCCGGATGCGGGCGTCGAAACTCCCCTCAGTTTGGATGTCGGCACCGAGCAGCAGGACGCTCGCGAACGAATCGAATGTTCGGACATTAGCCGCCGCAACATCTCTCGTGTCCAACCGAGTCCGGACGGCTGATACCGCGGCACGCGAGAAGCTCAGAACGAGAATCTCGTCGGAGGCTGTCAAACCCTCGCCCTGCACCAGGCTGTGGATCCGGCTGACCACCACTTCGGTCTTGCCCTGGCCTGCACCTGCGATCACCAACAACCGTGAGTCGGCGGCGGCCTCTGCGACGTCAAGTTGTTGCTGGTTCAGCTGGATCTCATGTCCCCCGTCATCCGACACCAGCTGACTCCTCGATCTGATCTGCGTCCGTGATCTCCTTCAAGCTCTGGTACTCGATGCTGTCGGCGAACTCGAGAAGGTTGTCGAGCATGTTCACGATCAGAACCTCTTCGGTGCCGCCGTTCTTCGGACCGCGAAGCCCCCGGCCCACCATCTGCAGATAGCGAACCTCGCTGCTTGTCGGGCGGGTGATGTAGACGGCGTCTGTCTTGGGCGCGTCGAATCCCTGGGATAGCACCGCATAGTTCGTCAGAACCTTGAGCTCGCCTGACTTGAATCGCTCGATCGCCACACGACGATCCTCGGGGCTTGTGTCCTGATCGATGGAGGCTGCAGAACGCCCCTGCAGCGTCAACAATGTGGCCAGGGTCTGGGCATTCTCGACCGACGCTGCGAAAACGACGATCTGCCAGTGCTCAGGCTTGCCCAGTATTGACTCGACGATGGTGCGCGTGCGGTCTTCGTCCCGACCCAAACGGATCTCGGCGCTCTTGGCAAGCCAACCCATCTCCTTGAAGTACGAGATCTCCTGATCTGAGAGGTCGATGGAGACACCATCGAGGATCTCCAAGCGTGCGCGGGCGAGCACACGATCTCGCTGAAGCCTCACCTGCGGTAGCTGATCGCCGAAAACCCCATCATCCAAGCAGTTATCCCCGAACCTCCTGAGGAGCTGATCGGTCTGTGTGCTGTCACGGCGGCCTCTGAAGGGTGTGGCGCTCAGCCCAACCAGCGGCTTGTCGAGCTCCCTCGCGGAGCGCCCCAACCATTCCAGAATTGTTGTGTACGAGGGCGTATAGGCGCCATGAGCCTCATCGACGATGACGATCGGAGCTTCGGCTAGCCAGGCGTACGAATCATTGCCCACAGCCCGCGATTTGATCTTCTGCCATGTCGCGACGACGACCTGGACACCGCCCACTTCTTCTTCCATCTCGTAGGACGACCAGAACCGGCTGAGAATCAATTGCGTGTCCCGCCGGCCCGTGGCGCGCCAGAGATAGGACCACGCATCGATGGCCTGCTCACAGAGTTCTTCTCCGTCGGCAAGCCACAGGATCGGACCGGCGAAAGATCCACGCGAGCCCAGACCGTCAAGGCTGCCGTTGCTGATGGCTTCGACGATCGTCTGCACTGCTACACGCGTCTTGCCCGCGCCTGTCGGTAGCGAAATGTAACCACGCCGTGAACCCTTGCCGATCAAAAGGTTTCGCAGCCTTTCAGAAACAACCTGCTGGTAATCGTGCAACTTCTCCAGCTGCGTTGGCCCTTCCACATACTCGGTCGGCTTGTTTCTCTGCCGCGCGGGACGGCCAGCCCATTCATCGCTAAAGCCGAAGTTGTTCACCCATTTACGGGTGTTGAACGAGCCGGACCAGGTGGAGGGCGGCAAAATCGGCAAGCCCGATGGGTCGACCTTGCAGGCTCGTTCGAGGGCACGAACACCGAGCATGCGCACGCACAACTCAGCGAGGGCCAGGCCATGTGGTTCCTCAGCGCCCTCGTTGGCGAGATAGCTGAGCGCGTCCTTCGGGATGAGTGGCCGTAGGCGCGACTCGCCAACGAGCATCAAAAGGCGTTCCGCATCTGACGAGGCGTTCCGAACCGCACGTACCTGCTGAGAGTTCTTGCGGCGGTCCATGTCCTTGAGCAGGGCGTCCACATTCCGATCAGAATCGTCATAGAGCAACTGTCCCAGAATCTGTTTCAGCATCTGCCAGTCGGTGGCCCCGGTCACGAGGACCACGTTCGACTCTCGACCGGACGCGCACGTGACTCGCGCTTCTGGCTGTCCAGGAACAGCCGCAACTCTGCTCAGAGACAAGCACTTCTGCATGACGAGGCCCTCGAGTTCGTCGTCGATCTCGAGGGCATCCAGTACCGGGAACACATCACGGAGCAGAACGGGTTCGGCACTCGTCTCGTATGAGTACGTGACGGGCAGGTCGCGGCCTTCCAAACACCCCCATAGCTCGCTGAGCGTGTGCACGTCGTCGGCAGAGTCCACGACCACGCACGGGATGCCGAACTGATCGAGTTCGGAGTAGGCGTCCGCGCCATGGACCACGGCAACGTTCTTCCGATCTACCTCAGACCAGGTGCCGCCCCTGCGAACCCACAACTGATCCGGCGGATCCGCTTCCTTATGAGTCCAGCACCACCAGGCATAGCTTTGACCCACACGGGGCATGTCATCCTTACCTACGTGCGTCTCGACGAGTTTGCGGAAGCCATCCGGTTCAAGATCGCTGATGCGCTTCTTGAGCATCAACACATCCTCGGCATCACGCGTGAGAACAATCTGGGTTACGCAGGGCAGTAGACCATCGGGGGCATCCTCGACGTCTGCAACGAACGCTTCGGAGATCGGCATTGGACCTAGCGCAGTCGGTAACAGACCTTGCTGTCTGGCCCACCATATTTCGGGTGCAACGTAGCGAGCCGTCTTCGGAACGTTCGGATGACTGACTCGGACACGCGGAACATCGACTTCGTTCAGGAGCGCCAGCGTCAGAGCGGTCCTGTTGGTGACGCTGAGTTCGGGTAGGCACTGAATTGGCCCCAGGACGGCATCGAGGCCGTCGATCTGGATTGCTTGGCGTGCTTGGAGTCCAAGTCCTAGCTCGTCGCCGATGCGACCACGGACCTCGTTCGCGTATCGCGAGACCCAGCGTTCATTCGCTGCCGAACCCGATCGAGATGGACGAGATCTGACACCGAGCACGTACAGTAATTCTTGGTCACTTGCGTGATAGGCACCGTCGACCAGGAACTGGCCATCTTCCTTGATCTGCTTGAGACAATCGCCCGCGAAATAGAGCCCCTCCGGCAACACCCAGCGCCCGATCCCGTTCCTCACGTGGATGATTCGCGCTGCGCGCCCATCGAGCACGCTCTCGAAAGCCTCGTGGACCTGCTGGATGCCGGAGCCGCGCATCGCGATCCACAGCTCATCCCAGTCGACCTTGCCGGTGCGCCTGAGCTCGGTCAGCAGCTCGAGCATCTCTCCACCGTCCTCGAAGGCGGTGACTCCCAGCGCCTCAAGCGCAGCCACGGTCGTCCCGCGCGCCGCGAGTCTGTCGTCGACAAACGAGCTTCCGTGCTGACCCGGTTTCGTTCGGAGGAAGCAACGTCCTCGTACAGGCTGGGCCAACGACCCCGTTTCGAGAAGCACGATCCGCGCGTCTCGGACGTCCATTTCGGTGTTGCCGCCCTTGCGAATCAGATTCGCGGCCAATTCAATTGCCGCCGCGGATTGATCCGGCCCAGGATCCGCGACCACCGACTGTAACCAATGAAGCACCCTGCCCGCTGGCCTGACGTGGTCACCCTCCTGCATCAGACGATCGACCTTGGATCGTCGCTCAGTGCTGCTGGTGCAGTCCGGGTGAACCCAGTCGCCACGATTTCCCGTGACCGCCAACCACATCTTGGCGTAGTCCATCACGTCGTCCGGAACGCGTTGAAGCGCTGAGGGCGTATGCAGTTGTCCATCGAGATCCGGTAGACAGCGAGAGTCCCTCAGTCCCCTGAAAACTGGCTCGTTGAGCACTTTGTCTGCCCAGCTTCGGGCCTCTTTGCCTCGGGCGGGCAGTACGTCGATGTAACGTCCGTATGCCTCATCGGCAACCAGATCAGTGCGGGCCGAAACCACCAACTTCGGGACGACATCCTCGAGGATCTCGAGGTTGAACAGGCACTCGATCACGTTTATGCGGTCGTCCGAGAGTTTCCACGGCGCGTTGACCCGGCCACTCAACGTGATGTCGGACTTCACTGGGAAGTACGCGGACAGCCGACCAACGCCGACCGCACCGCTCAGCGGAAGCGCCCAGCTGACCGTGACCGAATCACGCCGTGCCGAATGGCCAGCTGATTCCAGTGCTTGGGACGACGGCTTGTGCTCGGTGGATACGACCAGCCATTCCCGGTCACCGTCAGGTGTTGTCAGCGTGACTCGATTGCCCTTCTTCGATGCTGCGAACCGGCGGGACACATCGGCGACACGATCGACGAGATCCAAGATCCGCACATGCGGTGCGAACAAATTGAATGACTCGTCGAACTCCTGTATCTCGGCGGAAAGCTGCGACACGGCTCCTGGCTTTAGCGGGACCTTGACCACGGTGGTAGCCCACGTCGACAGCTCCCCCAGCAGCGGGTCGGTACGAAATTCCGCCACCGGGTCGACGGTCCAGGCGAGCCGCAGAGCAGGAACTTCCGATGGCTGGTAGTGGCGCTCCAGTTCGGTCGACAGTTGTTCTGAAGACTGCGACCGACTGAACTCGAAGGACACCGAACGGCTGAAGATCTGTGGGTTGTCCGAGATACCACTGATGGATTTGAACCCCAACCCGAACCGTCCGATCTCGGTGCCGGTCTTGTTTGAGAGATGTGTATACAACAGGGCTCGGACACCGGAGTCCGAGAACGGCGTGCCCTCGTTCGCGACATACAGCGCCCCGTCGGTCAAACTGACCTGTATGCGACCCGGCGCTCCCTGGAGCGCATCCGCGGCGTTCTGAACGAGCTCCTGAATCTGCTTTCGGCCATACCCACCCTCGGCGATTCCGCGCTCTTTGCCGGCATCCTCTTCGACTCGGTTCGGGTCCTCGATGTAGACACGAACGCATCGATCACGAAAATCGTCGACTAATCCCCCCAGCGCAGGATCGGGATCGGTCCAACTCCTGGATGCCACGGCTCCGCCCCCCCACTACCAACAGACAGCAGCAAATTGATATCGGCGACACCAAGGCCGCTTCGTAAGAGTGTCTATCATTCACGTCCGACAGTTTGTGGCCAGTCAGCGACAATGGTGCCGCTATCGATTGGATCCGGCACCGGCGGTCTCGCACGAGAATCGGTTGCGCGCCGGTGCCATGGAACTTGTGCGGGCCGGCTACCATCTGTTCATGCCGCGGGAAGTCGTCATCAGGGATCCGGCGCCTCACATCATCGACCTGTTCGCGGGGCCCGGCGGCCTCGACGTCGCGGCGACATGGCTGGAGATTCCGGTGATGGGTATCGAGTGGGATCCGAACGCGTGCGCCACGCGCCGAAGGGCAGGCCTCCACTCAATCGAGGGTGACGTCCGGAACTATGGACCCGCCGACTTTCCCGAGGCCAACGTGCTGACTGGTGGGCCACCCTGCCAAACCTTCACTGTCGCGGGCTCCGGGTCCGGCACGCAGGCGCTGGACCAGGTGATCGAGCAAGCCGAAGGCATGGCCAGGCATGCTGGCGACGGAGTCCCCCGGTGCAGGTTCGATGATGACCGAACCGGCCTTGTCCTCGAGCCCCTGCGGTGGGCGCTGCTGGCGCTGGAAGCCGACAAGCCATTTCAGGCGATTGTCTTGGAGCAGGTGCCCGCCGTACTGCCCATTTGGCACGCCTACGCGAACATCCTCAGACGCTACGGTTATGGAGTCGATGTCGGCGTCCTCCGGGCAGAGGAATTCGGTGTCCCGCAAACGCGTCGGCGTGCAATCTTGATCGCGCGACGCGTTGACGGGAAGGTATCGCTACCGCTGCCCACCCATCAGGCGTACCGGCGGGGCGCGGTCGAGCAAAGCGCTTTGGACCTTAGGCCTTGGGTCTCAATGGGCCAGGCCCTGGAGCGCAAGGCCAGGTTCACCGTCATCTCCAATTACGGCAGCGGGGGCGACCCTCGCAATCGAGGACAACGTCGCTCCGACGAACCGTCGGCCACCATAACCGGAAAGGTGATGCGCAATCGTCTCCGTCTCGCGACAGGCGACGAAGACCGGTTTTCTCACCACGAAGCCGGGCGATTGCAAACATTCCCGTACGACTACCCGTGGTCGGGCAGTGACATCGGCCAACAGATCGGAAACGCGATACCGCCGCGGTTGGCCGTACATGTCCTTGCTCGCGCGTTGAAACTCGAAATTGAACTCGACGAACTCGACAGGACAGTGAAGTCCTCCTGGTTTCGAGGACGGCCTTTGTCGCTAGTCACGCGACCTATGGATCACATGCCCGTTGCGCATCACTGATCGCGTATCACAGCGGCGTCCGCAACTTGGTTAGTACATTGCAAATTTCGTCGGCGACCCGGCCAGGTTCCTCATGCTCCCAGAAGCGCAACACCGTCCATCCGAGCTCCCTCAGTCTGGCGTCCGTCCGCCGGTCACGCTCTACGTTTCCATCCAACTTTTGCGCCCACCACATTTCATTTGCCTTGGGTCGAGTTGCGTGGTTGGGACAGCCGTGCCAGAAGCAACCGTCAATGAAAACAGCCAAACGTATTCCACGCCAGACGATGTCGGCCTTGCATCGCATCCCGGGTTCGGGGGTGGTATCTACGCGGTAGCGTATGCCCCGCGAATGAATGATTCGCCTGACAAGCAGTTCGGCCCTGGTGTCACGTCGTCGTTGTCGACTCATACGGGCACGAACCGCGATCGATGACGCCGGTGGGCGAGCTGACATCGTCATCCTCCCTCACACAAGACGTCACATGTGATGCCAACAGTGCCGTCACCACCAGATCCTAGCTAGCTACTCGACGCGCGGTAAGTCGATCATTACGTTCGACCACTAGTGGACGGTGAACCTTTCGTCGCGGATCCTCTCAACCGCCCGCCCGTCGGTGAGTTCCGACCGATCATCGGGATGACGCCAGCAGTACCGCACCATTCAGTACAGCGCGATCCCATTCGGCATGCACAAATCGGTGCCGTTCATCATTTCCTCGCTGCCGTCGCCGAAAGAAAACAACATCGCCTTTCGGGTCCGCCGCTTCGTGTCCGTGTCGTCCTTGACGTCGACCCAATCGACTTACTTCGTGGAGATTATGTTCGCGATGTCGATTCCCTCTGGCCTCAGCTTGAGGTATCCGATTCCTCAGCACGTCGACTAATCAGCGCGGCGGACTCCACCGCCAACGCCATCACCATCGGCGAGAAGACCTGATATCCGCGTGACATCGGGATGTCGAGCCTGCCGGTCGGGCGCAGAAGATGAACAGCAACCCGCTAGGAACAGGGAACGTCGACCCGGCAATCATCGGCGTGCTGAACAACCGGTCAGGCCGCAAAACAGTGCATTCGAATCGGTTTCAGTGCAATGAGGCCCGACGACACCAGTAGCAACGCTGCCGCGATCGATGGGAACACAGTTATCCCAAACAGTGCGACCGGCGTCAAATAGTGCACCCGAATAGTTGCAACCACAGACCGGTACAAGCCGAGCGAGGTGAACGCAAGCACCCAAGAGTGGCCCACACGCCGTGGTCACTTGCAGGCTGGAGCCATCGCGGTACCGACATGAGGTCATCCCAATTTCGGGGCGGTTGAGCCGCTCGAACCTGACCCGCGCTGCTTACTTCCATCTACGCTGACATCGCCCTGTCAGGACGGCGACTGCTTCCTGGCGCTTATTCGCCGAGACCTGCGTCGACGGCGAGCGCGGCTCTCAAGTAGACATTCGGCGCACCGCGCCAGCCGTGACATTGGTCACGACGCTCGGCAAGATGCCTCCTCCAGCAAGGACTTTCGCAGACACCGCACCCCCTCACAGCCAACCTCCAGGAATACATAGGTTCTCTAACCTACTTTCGATTAGTAGGCACAACGAAGTGCTCCTATTACTGATCTAGAAGACCTGATTGTCAGAGGAGACAACCCATGACTCCCGCCAACGCACGCGAAGCGCGCCTTCAATACCGCTTCGGACAGTTGACCTCTGGCGACAAGCAACTCATTGCCGCCCAACCCGATCCCACCGTCACCGCCGCCATCACCGACCAAGGCCTGCTGCTCACCGACGTCGTCCGCACCGTCATGACCAGCTACGCCGACCGGCCTGCCCTTGGCCAGCGCGCCATCGACTACGTCACCGACGCCACCGGACGCACCGTCGCCCAGTTCGCGCCCCGCTTCGACACCATCACCTACGCCGAGACCTGGGCCCGCGTGAAGGCCCTCGCCGACGCCCTGGCCAACAACCCCGTGCACCCCGGCGACCGCGTCGCCACGCTCGGCTTCACCAGCGCCGACTACGCCGTCGTCGACATGGCCCTCGCCCTCACCGGCGCCGTCTCCGTACCGCTACAGACCAGCGCGCCCGTCAAGACCCTGCACCCGATCCTCGTCGAGACGGAACCGGTGGCCATCCTCTCCAGCGTCGACCACCTCGCCGACGCCGTCGAGCTCGCCCTCACCGCGCACGCCCCCCAGCGCCTGGTGGTGTTCGACTACCACCCCGAAATCGACGACCACCGCGAGGCATTCGAAACCGCCACGACCCGCCTAGCCGAAAGGCACGTCACCGTCGAAGCTCTCGACGACGTCATCAAGGCCGGCGCCCAGCACACCGACGGCCCCGAGCTCACCCGCGGCCACGGCGACGACCTGCGCCTGCTCATCTACACCTCGGGCAGCACTGGCACCCCCAAGGGCGCCATGTACACCGACCGCCTGATGGCCAGGACCTGGGGCGGATGGTTCGGGCCCGAATGGGACACCGAGGGCAAGCTGCCCGCCATCACGCTGAGCTTCATGCCCGTCAGCCACGTCATGGGCCGCGTCATCCTCTACGGCACCCTCGGCGCCGGCGGCACCGCCTACTTCGCCGCCAAGAGCGACCTGTCCACCCTGCTCGACGACCTCGCCCTGGTCCGCCCCACCAAGCTCGACCTGGTCCCCCGCATCTGGGAGATGCTCTTCCAGGAAGTGCAGAGCCAGACCGACAAGCTCGCCGTCGACGGCACCGACCGGGAGACCGTCGAACGGGAAGTCATGGCCGAGCAGCGCGAGAAACTCCTTGGCGGACGCCAATTCTCGGCACTCACCGGCTCCGCACCCATCTCCCCCGAACTGCGGGCCTGGGTCGAGGACTTCACCGACATCCACCTGGTCAACGGCTACGGCTCCACCGAGGACGGCGTCGTCCTGGTCGACGACCAGATCCGCCGACCACCGGTCATCGACTACAAGCTGGTCGACGTCCCCGAGCTCGGCTACTTCGGCACCGACCGGCCCCATCCCCGCGGCGAACTGTGGGTCAAGTCGGACACGTCCATCCCCGGCTACTACAAGCGCCCCGAGGTGACGGCCGAACTGTTCGACGCCGACGGCTGGTACCACACCGGTGACGTGTTCGCCGAGATCGGACCCGATCAGCTGACCTACGTCGACCGCCGCAACAACGTCCTCAAGCTCTCGCAGGGCGAGTTCGTCACCGTCTCCAAGCTGGAGGCGGCCTACGGCGGCCACCCGTCGGTACGCCAGATCTACGTGTACGGCAACAGCGCTCGCTCCTACGTTCTGGCCGTGGTCGTCCCGACCGACGACGCGCTCGCCAGCGTCGGTGGCGACACCGAGGCCGTCAAGCCACTGCTGAGCGAGGCGCTGCAGACCATCGCCCGCGACGCCGACCTGCAGTCCTACGAGATCCCGCGCGACTTCATCGTCGAGACAAGGCCTTTCACTCTGGAGAACGGTCTGCTCACCGGCATCCGCAAGCTGGCCCGTCCGCAGCTCAAGGAGTACTACGGCCCCGAGCTCGAGCAGCTCTACGTCGACCTCACCGACGGCCAGGCGGACGTCCTGCGCACGCTGCGCCAGGACGGCGCCAACCGCCCGGTCCTGGAGACGGTCAGCCGGGCAGCTGGTGCGCTGCTCGGCGCCGCCTCCTCCGACGCGGCACCGGATGCCCAGTTCACCGACCTCGGTGGAGACTCGTTGTCGGCGTTGACCTTTGCCAACCTGCTGCACGACATCTTCGGTGTCGACGTGCCGGTCGGCGTCATCGTCAGCCCGGCCAGCGACCTGGCGTCGATCGCCGCCTACGTCGAGGAGCAGCGCTCCGGCGGGTCCAAGCGGCCCACCTACGACGCCGTGCACGGGCGTGACGCCACCGAGGTGCGCGCCAGCGACCTCACGCTGGACAAGTTCCTCGACGAGGCCACCCTGGCGGCCGCCCCGTCGCTGCCCGGCCCGAGCTCCGAGGTCCGCACGGTGCTGCTCACCGGCGCCACCGGCTTCCTCGGCCGCTACCTCCTTCTCGAGTGGCTGGAGCGGATGGACCTGGTCGACGGCAAGGTGATCACGCTGGTCCGCGCCAAGGACGCCGACGCCGCACGGGAACGCCTCGACGCCACCTTCGACAGCGGCGACCCGAAGCTGCTCGCGCACTACCGCAAGCTGGCCGCCGAACACCTCGTGGTGCTCGCCGGCGACAAGGGAGAGGCGAATCTTGGTCTGGAGCCAGCGATCTGGCAGCAGCTGGCCGATACCGTCGACCTGATCGTCGACCCGGCCGCCCTGGTCAACCACGTCCTGCCCTACAGCCAGCTGTTCGGGCCGAACGTCGTCGGCACCGCGGAGCTGATCCGCATCGCGCTGACGACGAAGGTCAAGCCGTTCGTCTACGTCTCGACGATCGGTGTGGGCGACCAGATCGAGCCAGGCAAGTTCGTCGAGGTCTCCGACGTTCGGCAGATGAGCGGCACCCGTGCGGTCCACGACGGCTACGCCAACGGCTACGGCAACAGCAAGTGGGGCGGTGAGGTCCTGCTCCGCGAGGCGCACGACCTGGCCGGCCTGCCGGTGTCGGTGTTCCGCTGCGACATGATCATGGCGGACACCACCTACGCCGGGCAGCTCAACGTGCCCGACATGTTCACCCGCATGATGCTGAGCCTGGTCGCCACCGGAATCGCACCAAACTCGTTCTACGAGTTGGACGCTGGCGGCAGCAGGCAGCGGTCGCACTTCGACGGCCTGCCCGTCGAGTTCATCGCCGACGCCATCTCCACCCTCGGCGCCAACGTCGTCGACGGGTACGAGACCTACCACGTGATGAACCCCTACGACGACGGCATCAGCATGGACACCTTCGTCGACTGGCTCGTCGAGGCCGGCTACCCGATCATCCGGGTGCCCGGGTACGCGCGGTGGCTGGACCGGTTCGAGACCACGCTGCGGGCACTGCCCGAGAAGCAGCGCCAGGCGTCACTGATCCCGCTGATCCACAACTACCAGAAGCCCGATCACCCGATCAACGGCTCCCTCGCACCGGCCGACCACTTCCGGGCGGCCGTGCAGGAAGCCAAGATTGGGCCCGACAAGGACATCCCGCACCTCTCCGCACCGGTGATCGTCAAGTACGCCACCGATCTGGAGCTGCTCGGCCTGCTCTGATCACCAAAGAACCTGCCCGTCTCCGAGCGCTTCCCCTCTTCTCTTCCGCTCGGAGGCGGGCACCTTGGTGTCACCGATCGTCGAATTCGAGTCGCGAAGAGCCGTCAGGCATTCTCGGTGGTCGTCCGTCGGCCCCACTTGTCCATCTCGCACTGGCAGGTGGGGCAGGTGTAGCCGCCCCACATCGCCTGCCTGCCCGAGTTCGGCATCCGCACCCGCCCCATCTCGGCCCCGCAGCCCGGACACGCAACGCGGCGCAGGTTGATGCCCCAGTTGTTCTTGACGATCGTGCCGTAGACGATCAGCAGCACGCCCAGACCGAAAGCCACGATGAACGCCGTGTTGGCGTGCCTTTCGAGTACCGATGCGAGGTGTGCGAGCTTCTCGATGTCCATGGTCGTGTTCTCTCCCGTTGTCATTGCGGTGTCTAGTGATGAGTCGCGCGCCCCACTGCGAGCGGATGGACGATCGCCGGCATCCCCCGCCACACGCCGTCGTCGGCGTCGACCACGAAGCCGCAGGCGCGCATCAGCTCGAGGGTCGGACGGTTGCACACGCATCCGCCTGCGAAGCCGCGCCACGGTCGCAGGAGTGTGTCCTGGCAGGCCGCGAGGAACCGCGAGCTGGACCGGACGTGTTCGATGAACAGCAATTGGCCATCGGGGCGGAGTACGCGCGCGATTTCGCGCAGCGCGCCTTCGGGATCGTCGACCGTGCACAGCACCAGCGTCGACACCACGGTGTCCACGGAGGAGTCGGCGAACGGGAGACGTTCGGCGGGCGCGTCGACGATCCGTGCGACGCGTCCGTGTCGGTCGAGCCGCCGGGCGAGTTTGCGTCGCATGCCCGGTTCGGGTTCGGCGAGGATGAGTTCGTCGACCGCAGCGGAGTAGTGCGCGACGTTGAGCCCGGTGCCCGCGCCGATTTCGACGACCAGCCCGTGGGCCTGGCCGACCACGGTGCGCCGCCGGCGTCGCATGCCTGCCCTCTCGCCCAGCCAGACGAACGGGTCGTACAGCACGGCCATCGCCTGCAGCCACGCCGCGTACGCCGAATTGGCTTGCGGCTCAGTGCCTGTTTCGGCGCGCGCAATATCAGTCATGCCGCGAACATACGAGTCCGCGGTCACGGCGCGCATCGCCCAGCGCGGCCATCTTCCGCCGATGGCCCTTTTCGGCTATGTGACTGTCACAGCAGTCCGAGACGCGTGGCCTCGGCGACGGCGGCCGTCCGTGACGGGCTCCCGAGCTTGCGGCGGATGTTCGCGACGTGGCGGTGCACGGTATGCGGGCTCAGCAGGAGCTGCTCGGCGATCTCGCGGTCGCCGAGACCGCGCGCTACACACGCGAGGATCTCGCACTCGCGACGGGACAGCAGGACCGGCTGGGCGTTGTCCGCACCGGGTGGAGGGGGCTGGTGCGGCGCCAGCGCTTGGCGGCACGCGCGGACGACGGAATCGACGTCACCGTGCCACGGGAAGTGCGAACTGCCTTGCAACGGAATGAACGTCGCGCCGGGGATCGCCGCCGCGACCTCACGCCCGAACCGGTAGGGCACGGCACGGTCGTCGCGACGATGCACGACGGTCGTCGGTGTGCGGACGAGCGGAAGGTGGTCGCGGACGTCGAGGCGATAGACGAGGCGCAACAGGGCAGCGGCGGTCTCCGCGGTGGCCGACTCGCGCTGCAGACGCGCGAAGCGCTCGTGTTCTGCCGCGTCGGCGCCTCCGAGGAAGATGTCGCTGAGCATCCGCGCACCGAGCCCCCAATGCGCATGGACCGCCGACACGATCGCGTCCGCGACGCCCGGAGGCGTCAGCGCATCGCCCACAGGGTACGAGCCGTACAGCACCAGGCGCTCGACGCGCTCGGGAAAGGCCGCCGCAAACGCGACGGCCGTGCACGTCCCCGACGAGCCGCCGATGAGTGACACCCGATCGAGCTCGAGTTCGTCGAGAAGGGCGCGCAGCACCGCGACCTCGCCGTCGAGCGTCAGCTCGGAATCGTGCACGGTGCGGTCCGACAGGCCCACCCCGAGCCGGTCGTACCGGATCAGTGTGTAGTTCTGCGCGACGCCGTCCCAGAATCGCCGAACACCCGGGTTCTCATAGTCGAGTTCGAGGTGGCTCACCCACCACGCCGGCACGACGAGCGGTGGGCCGTCGCCGCGCACCTCGTACGCCAAGCGACGAGCGCCTAGCGGCAGGAATCGGATCTCGGACGTGCCAGACATCGTCATGAGCGTACGACGGCCTGAGCAGCAGCGGCCTGCTATGCCGACGTGCTCGGCACCGACGTCTGGTCGCTACGTTCGCGACGCCGCAGGCTGCGGCGACGGCTGATCGCGACACCCCCGAGCGCCAATGCGCCGCCGATGAATCCGAGCAGCGTCGGCACCTCACCAAGGAACAGCCACGACAGCACGATGGCGATGGCCGGAACCGCCAACGTGGTGGCCGCCATCTTCCCGGCATCCGTGCGGTTCAGCGCGTACGCCCAGGTGAGGAACGCGATTGCCGTCGGCCCGATCCCTAGGAAGACCGCCCCGGCCAACGCCGAGGGCGGAGCCTTGGCGACCTCGCCGACGGCCTGCACCGCAAACGGCGCCGTGGCCACCAGGCCGGCCGCACAGCCGGCCCAGGTCGCGGCGATGGCGTTGACCGTGCGCAGCGCGACCTTCTGCAGCAGCACACCGGCGGCGTAGAGCAGCGCGGCCAGCAGACCCAGGCCCACGCCAAGGACGTCGTTGACCCCGACGCCGGATCCCCCGAGGGCAATCAACACCACGCCGGTGAACGCGATCACCAGCCCGACCACCAGCGGCCGGGGAAACCCCTCCCCGAGGAAGAACCCCGCGAAGACGGCGACCAGGATCGGTGCGAAGTTGACCAACAGCGCGGCCGTCCCGGCGTCGAGGTGCTGCTCGGCCCAGTTCAACACCACGGTGTAGGCGGCGAACCACAGCAGGCCGTAGCCGATGACCAGCAGCAGGCCGCGTCCCCGCGGCAAGGGCGGCCGGTAGATCGCCACCACGGCGGTCAGCGCGATCGTGCCGACGGCCAGCCGCAGGAACGCCAGCGCTCCCGGGCTGAATTCCGCGCCGCAGAAGCGGATGACGACGAATGCCGACGCCCACAGAAGAACCGTGATCGCCGCCGCGAGAACCGCGAGGCGATCGGGAGACGCCAACTTCACCGACCCAGTCTTCGGGTTGGCGCCTGTCGCGGGCAAGCGGATTTACGACAGGAGGCTCCTAGATGCTGCCAAACTTGCTGGCGTTCAAGAGTCCGGAGCCGCTTCGCCCAACGTGCGGCCCTGGCGGTTTGAGAGCCAGCAATCCGCCACCAGCGCACGTTGGCGAGGTGTCAGGGACGGCCAGCAGGGTCCCGGGCCATTGGCGGAGACGAACGACCTCCCCCGACCCGCGGCGCGGACGATCAGTGCTCGCCGTACTCCAGCGGCGGCTCATATCAGCCGTTGTACTTGGTACTCCCCGCTATCGGCCGCCATGTGCTGACGATCTTCGCCGCACAGTTATCTCTGTCGAAGCCTTGTTGGGTGCACCATACGAGCACATCATCTGGGTCGGACGAGTGCAGACCAACGATGGTCACCCAGAAATCGCGCCCGTCGTAGGTCGACCAATCACCCGACCACAGCAGCCGTACGTCGGGATAGATGTGCCGAAGTCGAAGGTGTTCGTCGAGGATGTGCGCGTTGTCCCAGACGATGCCCTTCGCCACGAGGCCTACGCGCTTGGAACTGATCTGGGGCACCCAGGTGTCGGCGAAATGCGAAGCGACGTAATCCCGGTCGTCGTCCGCAATCTCCCGCAGCCGGCTGAGGCTCGCCTGCTCGGGGTCGGGCGTCGCCGTGACGGTGCGCGTCTGCGTACTTCGTGGCGCGGGTTTGGTCGACGGCGCGGTGGAACTGGGATTCGGATCGGTGCTTCCCATCAGGAAGTCGACGCCCGCCTTGGCTTCGGTCTCCGTGTAGCTCATCTCGGGGTGCTGGGCGACCTTCACGCGGTAGAAATGGGCTCCGGCAGGAACATCGGCCACTTGGAATTTCAGTACGCACCCCTCGCCGCCGCTCTCGCTGCCGTCGATAACCCCCTTCGCCAGCAGCTTCCCCGATTCATCCGCGACGGTGACGGGCGCATTTGGACCGATGTCGCCGTAATCGCGTGTCCCGGCGCATTTGTATCCGCCGGGAAGACCGGTGGTCTTGATGACGTCGCTGGACAACTGCAGAGTCCCGGCGAGCGTGAACGGTTCGGCCGATACCTCCCCGCCGGAAGAATGGAGCGCGAAGTACGCGACTATGCCGACCACCGCGACGACGGCTGCGCCTGCCGATGCAAAACCGACCACTCGACCGCGCCTGCGCGACGGCTGCTTCGGAGGCTCCGCGCTCGCGTCCCACGCCGGGACTGTCACCGCGGCAACATGGGCTGGGGCCGTCGCGCGCAACATCGTGTCCACGTCGCTCGGACTCGGCATCACTCGCTCTGCGGGCGAATCATCGAGGTGTTCAAGTGCCCGCGCGAAGTCCATGCACGTGGCGAACCGCTCGTCGGGATCTTTCGCGAGCGCGCGTGCCAATGCCGCGTCAAGCGACGCAAGCTCTGGCCGCGTGCGAGCGAGCGCGGGCGGTGGCGAATTCAAATGGTTGCCAATGACGACCGCCGGATTCGAGTGTTGGAACGGCGGCCGCCCAGTTAGCAGGTGATACGCCGTCGCCGCCAACGAGTACTGATCGGTCCTCCCGTCGACGGATAGCCCCATCAGCTGCTCGGGAGCCGCATAGGCCGCAGTCCCGACGGTCATGTTGGTGGCAGTGAGACCACCACTGGTGGAGTCGGCCAAGTCACGGGCAACTCCGAAGTCGCCCAGCAGAATTCGTCGCTCACCATGCTCGACGTCTGCCATGAGGATGTTGGCGGGCTTGACGTCCCGATGCAGCAGTCCTCTCGCATGGGCGTAGTCGAGCGCCGCCGCGACCGCTGTGACGATCTCGATCACGTCCTGCTGGGACATGCCCCGCGGGAACTGCTCTTGCAGTAGGTGGCTTACATCGGTGCCGTCGACGAAATCCATGGAGATCCACAGACGCCCTCGATGCTTGCCGCGGTCATGAATGCCGACGATATGGGGGTGCCATAGCTGGGCCGCCAGATCGGCTTCGCGATTGAACCGCTCCACGAAATCTGGATCCGACGAGAAGTCGGATCTCAGAATCTTGAGCGCGTCTTGGCGTGGCAGCCTCGGGTGCTGAGCGAGGTACACCTCGCCCATTCCCCCTGAGCCGAGCAATCGCTGGATCGTGTAGCCAGCAATCTTCGTACCGTTCGACAACGGCATACCTGATTCTTACCTCAAACGGGCGTCCTTATCAGGCAGTCTGATGGTTTCATCTCGTGGAACTGCTCGACTCCCCAGCATTGCCCCTCCCGGGGACGGTCGCCAACCCGACGCGACAGCAGTCAGGCCGCCGAGACCGTCCGCCTCACCGCAACGGTAGGCAACCAATCACAGCAACGTCATTCACGCTCACACACCTGCCCACCGCCCAGCGTCTTCCCGCCCCTATTCGCTAGGACGCGGGCACTTCGATACCTGGCGCGGCGCCGATCAACGGCGCAGCGGGAATCACCAACCGGGCGTCATGACGAAGACAACTGATCTGCGCGCGGCCACGTACCCATCGGTCGGGGTGAGTGAGCATTCGAAGCCGCTGGGCCAGCTCCGCGACCTACCGTGGAGTCGTCGCGTGATGCGTCGGTCTGCCGCCGCGCACGGCCAGCAGGAAGGGATCAACCCGTGAAACAGTGGACTCATTTTTCAGTGACCGCCGAGTCCGAGCGTCTGTGGCGGGTCACCTTCGACAACCCGCCGATCAATCTGATCAGCCCCGAAATGATCGTCGAGTTGCCTCAGCTGATCGACCAGATGGAAGCGGCGCCGGAGTTGCGGGTGGTCGTATTCGAGTCGGCCAACCCGGATTATTTCTTGAATCACTACGACACCTCGCGGGTGGCCGAGACACCCAAAGACCTAGGAATAACTGGCTATCCGCTGGTCATCGACACCAACATTCGCCTGTCTCGTCTGCCCGTGGTGTCCATCGCAAAAATCCGGGGCCGGCTGCGTGGCGTGGGAAACGAGTTCGTCATGGCGATGGACATGCGCTTCGCCAGCCAGACGGCACTCCTCGGCCAGCCGGAAACCGCGAACGGAAACCTGCCCGGCGGTGGCGGCCTCGAGCATCTACCCCTTCTGCTCGGCCGGGCACGGGCGTTGGAGGTCGCGCTGTCCAGCGACGACTACCCGGGCGCATTGGCCGAGCGTTACGGGTGGGTCAACCGCACCGTCGAAGACAGCGACCTCGACGGGCTCGTGGACACCTTGGCCAGGCGGATCGCGTCCTTCGACAAGGAGTCCATCGCCGCCGTCAAGCAGCAGATCAACCGGCACACGTTGCCATCTGCCGAGGACATCAAGTCCTCCTACGACATCTATGGCGAGTCCTTCGGATGGCCCGGGTCCAAACGCCGACTTCCCGCCGCGATGTCCGCCGGACGCAATCAGGCCGGCGACTACGAGATGCGCCTCGGCTATCACCTGGGCCGCCCGTTGGCCGAATAGCCGACGATCAGTCCTCGCCGTACTCCAGCGCCGGCTCCGCGGAGTCGACGTGACCGTTGCTCAGGATGGTCAGCTCGTTGGGCCGCACTTGATAATGCGCGCCGTCGGCTGGGTTGGTGGCATCGAAGCCACCATCGGTCGGCACTGCGTTGGGGATCTTCACGTTGGCCCCGTCGCGCAGGCGTTCACCGTGGTAGTAGTAGCTGCCCTGCGAGGTCTGGCACACCACCGCCAGTGACGACACGGTGCGGATCGCCGCCGTCAGCGTGCTCCCCGCATCGCAGCGCGCCGCATGACCGACGAAACCCTGCGCATCGACGTCCGAGAGTCCGGTGATGACCGTCCGACTCGTGGTCGTCGTCGACGGTGTCGACGACTCCTCCGAGGGCGGTGCCGTGGTCGTCACGGTCGTCGTCGACGGGGTCGGCGCGGCAAGCGTGCTCGGAGCGCCGCTACCGCTGCCACCGCCGGTGAACACCACCACCGCGGCCAGCACCCCGGCGAGGGCGAACATGCCGATCGTCGTAGCCAGCAACGCGACCTGCGCCTTGCTGAACCGCGCCTTCTTCGCAGGCGCGGGCGGCAGGTAGGGCACGTAGCTCGCCGCCGGAGGCCGTGGCTCCATCACCGGCATCTGCCGCGTGCTCTGCCGCGGGACCGGGGCCGGCGCAGAGGCAGGCCGGGCATGGACGGCGGCCGCGGCAGCCCTGGCCAGCTCGCCCGCCGACGCGTATCGGTCCGCCGGATCCTTGGCCATGCCCTTCGCGACGACCGCGTCGAACGCGGGATTGATCCCCCGGCCCATCGCGCTCGGCCGGGGCGGTTCGGAGAACACGTGCGCGATCATGACGTCCTGCAGGTCACCGCCCTCGAACGGCGCCCGGCCGGTGAGGCATTCGTACAGCAGGCACGTCAACGAGTACACGTCCGACGGCGGGCCGCCGGCCTGGCCGCTCAGCCGCTCGGTGGCCATGTAGGCGCACGACCCGATGATCAGCCCGGTCTGCGTCACGGTCGCCTCGCCGCCGCCGTGCGCGATGCCGAAGTCGACCAGATAGGCGAAGTCACCGGGCGCCAGCAGCACGTTCTCCGGCTTGATGTCGCGGTGCACCAGGCCCGCGGCGTGCGCGGCGTCCAGCGCGGCCGCGACCTGCGCGATGATCGACACCGTGCGTGCCACCGGGAGCGCGCGGTTGCCGTGCAGCTCGTCCTTCACGCTGGTGCCCTCGACGAGCCGCATGTCGATGTAGAGCACGCCGTCGATCTCGCCGAAGTCGTGCACCGGGATCACGTGCGGTTCCTGCAGCCGTGCGGCGATGCGCGATTCGCGCCGGAAGCGGTCCTGGTAGACCGGGTCCGCCGCCAGGTCCGGCCGAAGCACCTTGATGGCCACCATCCGCTCGCGCGCGGTGTCGTAGGCGCGATAGACCTCGCCCATCCCGCCCATGCCGATCACCGACTGCAGCTCATACGGTCCGAATCGCGTGCCCAAACGTGAGCCGACGTTCGGGGAGCCCATATGTTTCCCTTCTGCTCTTCCCGACCGATTCGTGGCGACTCGCAGGTCAACCCACAGCGTTGACGGTGTCCCCGCTTCGTGCGCTTGCCCTACCAACTCCCCAGTGCAGGACAAATACGCCTCGACGTCGAAGTCGAAGCAGCACAAGCTGATTGCTTAGTGGCCAAGGCTACACGTGATCGCGACGCCGAGTCAGACCAGTGGGCCGCACCACACGTCGGCGAGAGCTGTCTCGACCGAACTGCGCGCGCTACCCGACGTCGCCGAATCTGCGGGCATCGGGTTCCAGCGGTAGCCGCAGCGCGTTCACCAGATAGCTGACGGTCCGGTATGTGCCGGCCAGCATCAGCAGCTCCAGGATCGCCTCGTCGCCGTGATGGACGGCGAGTTCCGCCCAGAGCTCGTCGTCGACGGTGCAACGCCCTTGCAAGCTGTCGCAGAGCCGGATGAGCACACGATCGGCGTCGGTCCAACACGCATCGTCCGCTCCACCGAACGTCAAGGACGCGATCTGGTCCTCGGTCAAGCCGGCCTTCGCCGCGTACACGGCGACGTGAACGCCCCACTCGTACTCGGCGCCACAGGTCGCCGTGACCCGATCGATGACGATCTCGCGCTGGCGGATGGTGAGGTGGCCGCGATCCAGCAGACCGGACCCGAAGAACTTGAAGAACAGCCGGTGGTCGCGGGCCATCGTGGTGAACAGCAGGAGCGGTGGCTTGCCGCGCATGATCGCGTCGATCGCCTGTTGGATGTCGTCGGGCAGCGACCCTGACGCCGGCGCCATTCGGGCGCTATGATTTTCGTAGCTAATCACGTTGGCACTTTAGCTCTTCTTGCTACAAAATGTGAAGCATGAAGACACCGCGGATCGGCGAACCCGTACGGGGCTCTGACTCCGGGCGGCCCATCATGGTCGTTCTCGACGGCCTTGGCCGCCGCGGAGCGCTTCGTGTGCTGTGGGAACTTCGTGGTGAGCCATTGACGTTCCGCGCCCTGCAAGCGGCGTGCGACATGAATCCCAGCTCTCTCAACACGCGGATCAAGGAACTGCGGGCGATGCGCATCGTCGACCATGCCGACGACGAGGGATATCACCTGACCACGCAGGGGCGAGCACTGACCGATGCCCTGGAACCGTTGCAGGCGTGGGCAGATGACTGGGCTCGCGACGCCGACCTCTGACGTTTTCGACGCCCCACGAACACGACAAGACCGGTCGGGCCCGTAGTCCCGACCGGTCCAGCGCGATCACGCCGACTGAGGCGTCTTGCCTGCCGCGAGCTGACGAACCGCTCCGGTGGTCAGGCTCTGCCCGCCGACGGCCCAGTCGCCACTCTTGACTTCGTCGATCACGCACCACGTGACCGGCCGCATGGCCTCGCCTTCGACGGCGACCATCGCGTCGGTCAGGCTACGGGCGATCTCTTGCTTCTGGACGTCGGTGAAGACACCCTCGATGAGCTTGACGTTGATGAATGGCATTGTGCCGTTTCCTTTCTCATGACGTCCGGCGGCGGATGCGGCCGGAGATTGTGGGCCCGCGACGACAGCGGGCTCAGAAATCGCCGGTGATGCGGTTGCTCTCCACCTTCGACACGGTGCTGCCGTTGCGGTCGAGAAGGCGTGCGCCGACGTAGATCTCGTCGAGTCCGCCGTCGCCGATGTTCTCCAACGCCCCGCTGTCTTCGTCCAACGCGGAATGGGAGAGCGTGGCGGCACGCTCGAAGTGCAGTCCATCGGGCGCAGCGAACACCGTCGTCGGATTGACCGGGCCGTACAGCAGGTCGTCGTCGTTGGTGTCGTCGCCCCAGTACCCCAAGGCGATGGTGTAGCCGTGGCTCATCGAGTCATTGGCGGCAGCCTCAGACATCGAAACCAGCCCGTCGATGTAGATCACCTGCTCGTCGAAGTAGCCACCGCTGGTACGCGTGGCGTCTGCCGGGACCATGCGAATCTGGCTGGACATTGATAGGTACGGCGGCGCCGCCTGCGCCGGCACGGCGATCAGGGTGGCACCCACGCCCGCGAGCGCACTGACGACAGTGGCGCGAAACAGGCAGTCCATCAGACCCTTTGGGCCGATCACCGATGCGGGCGGCGACGAGTCGCGTCGTGGAGTCATTTGTGTCCCTTTCTCGGCGGAGGCGCTGCCCGCGTGGCCACCACGCGGTCGCTACGATTTCCATAGCGCTAGTCGCTCCAGAACGTACACCCGAGTGCTACAAAAAGTAAAGCGGTCGACGCCAAGATTTCGCCAAGCGCGACACCGCACCCTTCGGTCATCGGACACACGACCACGTCCATCGAAGGGGAATGACATGACCGCACGGCGACCACGGATATGGGTCATCGGACTCGGCGCACTGGCTCTCGCCGCATGCGCACCGTCGACCGGCGCGAGCACGGCACCATCCCCGACGCTGATCCCGGTGATCTCGATGTCGACCCCGACACCGACGCCCGCGGCGCCGACCACGACGGTGACGGTCACCGCACCGCCGCCCGTCACCGTGACCGCGGCACCGACGCCCGCGACGATCCCCGTCGGCCAGCAGATCACCTCGGACGAACCGTTCCAGTCCCCCTCGGGCAACATCTCCTGCGCGATGTTCACCTACGGCGCCGGCGGCCACACCGTCCGCTGCGAGGTCGCCGCCCACGACTGGGTCGCGACGCAGCCCGATGGCTGCCAAATGAACTGGGGCGACCGGGTCGCGTTGGAGGAAGGCTCGGCCGCAGTGTTCGGCTGCTACGGCCAGGTAATGCCCGCTCCCACCCACACCCTCGCATACGGCCACATCCAAACCCTCGGCTCGCTACGGTGCACTAGCGAAACCGTCGGCATCACGTGCGTCGACACCAACACGTTTCACTACTTCTCCGTGTCCCGCGATACCGTCCAACTCGGCTGATAAGAGCACCCCGTGATCACGAACAAGTCCCTGATCGCCGTCGTCGGCGCCCTCGTCGTCGTCGGCACCGCCGCCTGCGGCACCGCCGCGAGCCCGAGCAAGCCGGGCCCGGCTTCGGAGACCGTCACGACACCACCGGCGACCGCCATCCCCACACCGTCCGCGACCCCGACCGTCGTGCCCGTCGCGACGAACGCCTGCACGGATCTCGCTGGGACCGTCGGCGCCGACCAGGTGTGCACGGTGCACGCCGCGACATCCGACTACACGATCGACATGAAGTTCCCCACCGACTACCCCGACCAACGCGCCCTGTCCGACCTGCTAACCCGGGAGCGCGACCAGTTCGTGCAGGCGGTCACCGGGCCGGACCAGTCCCCGAATCCCAAGGCACTCGACATCAAGCCGACGACGTACCGTTCAGCCGCCGACGGAGGCACCACGAGCCTGGTGCTCGAGGAGTACGGCAACTACGGAGGCGCACATCCGGTGACCTTCTACAACGCGCTGAGCTACGACGTCGCAACGAAGACGCCGATCACCTACGCCACGCTGTTCAAGCCGGGCAGCGACGCGGTCGCGGTGCTCGATCCGATCGTGAAGGCCGAGTTCGAGAAGCGGTTGCAGGGACTACCCATCGACGACAACCTTGGCGGTGCCAAGACGTACCAGAACTTCGCGCTCACCGACGACGCGGTGATCTTCTTCATCGACCAGGGCGCCTGGGCCATCTCAGCCGCTGGGGCCCAACAGTTCTCGATCCCCCGCAGCCAACTCGCGTCGATCCTGGCCTAGCTCCTACCGCTGTGGCGGCCGCGGATTGCCCCGCGGCGGACCGGGCGGGCGCAGGCGGGTGGTAGGCGGTTCGGACGGCCCAGGTCCACGGGTGCGCGCGCGGGGATCCGGGCGCGGAGGCATCGGCGGCTGGGCGGCGCCCCGAGGCAGCTGCGGCACACTCCTGGGCTGGGGCGCCCTGCGCGGTGGCCTCATCCGCATCGCCTGGGTCTCGTCCTCGGCCCAATCCCGTTGCACCAGCACGTTTTGCGAGATGCGATCCAACGCCTCCCGGACCTGGTTGCGATCCGGCTGAACCTGAAGGCCGGTGGATTGGAGGAGTCCCCGGGTGAGCCAATCCATCGTCTCCGCGCGCACGACCTCCACCTGATGCGCCCCCGCCGAGGTCAGCCAGAAGACGTCTCCGCTGCGCTCGGCGTAACCGGTGGCGACGAGCCGGTCGAAGGCGGGCGCGAGGATCTCCCGCGGCACCCGGACGTGTTCGGCGATGTCGTTGAGCCTGGCCTGTCCGGCTGCCTGACCGAACCGGAAGACCTGCAGTAGCGCCCACAGCCGGGCGATGTCCAGCTTGCTTCCCGGCCGTTCCGCGATCGCCCGCAACTGCATGCCCGAGCCCTGGCGAATCAGCCGGCCGACGGCGTTCTCGAGCAGCTGGTCCGGCGAGTCGGTCGTTGGCATCGCGAAACCCTCGCCCAGATCCGCGGCGATGCTGACGTCGTTGTTGCGCAACGGAACCTGTTTGAGCATCAACGCCAACACGAAGCCGATCACTGCCACCGGCGCCGCACACAGGAACACCAAGTCCAAGGCATCGGCGTAGGCCGCCGCGATCGGTGCGGCCATCTCCGGGGCCAATCGGTGCAGCGCATCGGGTGACTGCGCCGCCTCGGGTGGGGCACCGCTCTTGGCGATGGCGGCGGCGACGCGGCTGTGCAGGAAGTTGTTGAACAGCGAGCCGAACACGGCCGCGCCGAACGAGCTGCCGATGGTGCGGAAGAACGTCACACCGGACGTCGCCACGCCCAGATCGGAGAAGTCGACGGTGTTCTGCACGATCAGCACCAGAACCTGCATGCTCATGCCGATCCCCGCCCCCAGCACCACCAGGTACAGCGACTGCACGAGCGTCGACGTGTCCGGTCCCATCCGCGACAGCAACACGAAACCGATTGCCATGACGGCGGTTCCGGCCACCGGGAAGAGCTTGTACTTGCCGCTGCGGCCGACGATCACACCGCTGCCCATCGACATCGTCAGCATCCCGGCCACCATCGGCAAGGTGTGCAGGCCCGACGTCGTCGCCGACACGCCGTCGACGAACTGCATGAACGTCGGCAGGAACGTCAACGCGCCGAGCATCGCGAAGCCAACGACGAACGACAGCCCGCAACACACGGCGAAGACCGGTTCGCGGAACAGCCGCATCGGCAGAATCGGTTCCTGCGCCCGCAATTCGACGGCGATGAACGCGCCGATGGCCACCAGGGATCCGACGATCAGCCCGATGATCATCGGCGAACCCCACGCGTAGGTGGTGCCACCCCAACTGGTGGCCAGGGTGAGCCCCGTGGCGCCAAGGCCGACCAGGACGATCCCGGCATAGTCGATGACCGGGCGGGCCGTCTTGCCGAGGCTGGGGATCGCGACGACGGCGACGACCAGCACGACGACGGCCACGGGCACGTTGATCCAGAACGCCCAGCGCCAGCTCAGATGGTCGGTGAGGAATCCGCCGAGCAGCGGACCGATGACCGTCGTGACGCCGAAGACCGCGCCGAGAGCGCCTTGGTACTTGCCGCGCTCGCGCAGCGGGATGACCTCGCCGATCACGGCGGTCGCGGTGACCATGATGGCCCCGCCACCGATGCCCTGCAGGGCACGTGCCGCTACCAGCACTTCGAACGAGCCGGCCAGTCCGCACACCACCGAGCCGGCCATGAAGAACAGGACGGCGGCGATGAAGATGGTCTTGCGGCCGATCAGGTCGCCGAGCTTGCCGACGATCGCCGTGACGACGGTCGAGGCCAGCAGATAGCTGGTCACCACCCATGCCTGATGGCCTGCGCCACCCAGATCGGCCACCACGGTCGGCAACGCCGTCGCCAC
The DNA here is from genome assembly GCF_008329605.1 of Mycolicibacterium sp. P9-64. Classification (GTDB taxonomy): domain Bacteria; phylum Actinomycetota; class Actinomycetes; order Mycobacteriales; family Mycobacteriaceae; genus Mycobacterium. The sequence goes on along the minus strand of NZ_NPKO01000001.1, from coordinate 864,629 downwards.
GATCGTCTGATCCAGCGCGGCCAGCAGCATCCCCAGCACGACGGCCAGGAAGATCAGGTTGCGCTTCGGCCCCGCGATCTCGGTGTCACCGTGCTGCGGTGGTTGTGGCGGACCGGTCATCGTTGCCGTCATGCACGTCCTCTATTGATGTCGCCGGACATTCGCGCCGTCGTATAACCGTTCTACGGGTCCGACACGCCGGCCGCCAGCTGGTCGCGGCCAGCACGAACACCCATCAGGCTTCGCCTTCGCTCTTCTCCGGGCATTCGGATCTCCAAACTGTTTTGACGCGTGGTGGCCCGGGTACCAGTGGTTCGTCGAACTGACGACTTCGATGCCGGCCAGACCGGCGCCGAACGCCGCAGTCAAGACCGATCAAGTGACGAAGGAGCTCGAAGGTGACGGTACGACGGTTGGTCCTGGTGGTGGGTGCGGTGCTACTGGTGGCCGGAGTGATCGGATTGTTGATGCCCGTGTCCATCTCGAGCAGCGACGGACCAGACATCGGCTGCGGAAATGCGATGGCCGCCGACACGTCCAACGCTCAAGCCGCCAATGACAAGAACGTGGTTGCAGACATCCCGATCATCAATCAAATTGTGCCGCATAGGGATTACGTGAGCGAGTGTAATTCGGCGATCTCGAGTCGACGAACCTGGACCATCCCGCTGACAATCTTCGGCGCGGTCGTCGTCGCGGCATCCTTCATGATCCGTGGTTCCCGAACAGTCGGTGCCGACACGCCCTGACGGGCTCGTGGAACGCCTCGACCCCGCGCCGCTCGAGTGACGAACGACGTCGATGGTCCTACGGTTGGAGCCATGACAGAACGATCACCGGCGGTCTACCCCGCCCACCCACCCGAAGCGATGCTGCGTGTCGTCAACCCGATCCTGGGATTCCTGCTGCGCACCCCGGTCACGGGTTCGGCGCTCAAGTCCTTCCTGGTGTTGAAGTTCAAGGGACGCAAGACCGGACGGCAGTTCGCACTGACGTTGAGCGCCCACCAGATCGACGGCGATCTCTACGTCCTCTCCGGCGCAGCGTGGCGGCTGAACTTCCGCGGCGGCGCGGCCGCCACGGTCGTGCACGCCGGCAAGACGACGTCGATGCGGGGCGAACTCATCGAAGACGTGCCGGTCGTCGCCGATCTGACCAAGCGCATTGCCGAGTCCTACGGAGTGAAGGGCGCACAGCGGGTGATGGGATTGAAGTTCCGCGATCCGCGGATACCCACACTCGAGGAGTTCACCGAGGCCGTCGAGGCGAACCGCCTCGCCGCAGTCCGGTTGACGCCCGCCAAGTAGCTGCCACCGAGGCGTCGAACGGCGAGCGACGTGGCCGCCGCGTCATGGACCACATCGTCGCTCGGGACACCAACCTTCGTCCGCGCGCGTGCCGAAGTCGACTGCGGACCGCCTGATTCCGCCGGGGCGTTCGACGAGCCGAGCGCTCGTACCGGCGAAGCGGCCTCAGCGGCGCCTGCGGCGCCTGGCGTCGCGCAGCACTTCCCTAGCCGCATTGCTGCCGTTGGCGCCGGTGACGCCCCCACCCGGATGTGTGCCCGCTCCGCAGAGGTACAGCCCCTTGACCGGGGTCCGATACTTCGCCCACCCGCGCACGGGACGCATGAACAGCAGCTGGTCCGGCGACATGTCGCCGTGCAGGGCGTGTCCACCGGTCAGCCCCATCACCCGCTCCATGTCCAGCGGGCTGAGGACCTGACGATGCTCGACCAGACCGCTCAGGCCGGGAAAATACGTCTCGAGTTGGGCGACTACCTCGTCGGCCCGTGTCTCCTTGATGTCGTCCCAGTTCTCATCGCGCAGGTGAAATGGTTGGGAGTTCACGTCGATGGTGGCGATGTGCTTGCCCTCTGGGGCCAACGTGGGGTCGTGCACCGTGGGGAAGACGATCTCGACGTGTGAGTGACGGACTGCCAGTCCGTACTGTGCCTGCGCCTGATGCAGATCCATCTCGGCGGTGAACGGGTTCACCTCCATGATCCCCCGATGGTAGGGCTGCACGCCGTCGCGGGGATGCCCTACGACGTAGGGCAATTCGGACAGCGCCAGGTTGATCTTGATGCTGGTGCCCATGCAGCGGTAGCTCTCGATCTGGCGCACGAAGTCATCGGGCAGGTCGGAACGGTCGCACAGCGTCAGGAAGGTGTGTTTGGGATCGGCGTTGGACAGCACTCGGGTGGCGTTGATCTCCTCGCCGGAGACGAGCCGCACCCCGGTAGCCCGTCCATTGCGGGTCACGATGCCCTCGACCGGTGCATCGCAACGGATTTCAACACCAGCTTCCCGCGCGGCATCGGCCATCCGTTCGGTCAGCACACCCATACCGCCGCGCACGAATCCCCACTGCCGGACCCCGCCGTCACTTTCCTCGCTGGCGTGGTCGTGCAGCAGCACGAACGCCGTGCCCGGAGTGGACGGCCCCGCCACGCTGTCGTTGATCGCGTGCCAGCCCAACGCGGCCCGCACGTGTTCGCTTTCGAACCGCTCGGCCAGCACCTGGTGTGCGCTGGAGGTGAACAACTGCGCCAGGTCAGCCAGATGGGCGCGAGCGCGCAACCCGACACCGCCCAACTTCGCCAGCCCACGCAGGTCGTCCAGGCTCTTCACCCGAGGGTCGGGCGCGGTCCAGTCGAAGATCGGCAGCACCGCTTGGACCATCTCACCGAGGTCCTCTTCGAACTTCGGCAGCGCCCGGGCATCGCGCTCCGAGAAGCGCTTCGTGTTCGCCACGTTCTCGGCCATGTCGTCGCCGAGGTAGTAGCTCGCGCCGTCGGGGTAGAGGTTCAGTGTCGGACCCGCGGCGTCGACGTGGATACCGCGGCGCTCCAGCTGCATGTCCTGCCAGATCGCCTCGCGCAGCATCGACAACACGTAGGCCCCGGTCGATGCCCGGTAGCCGGGTGCGAATTCCTCGGTGTTGCATGCCCCGCCGACGAACGGGCGCCGCTCGAGCACTAGCGGCTTCATCCCCGCCCGTGCCAGGTAGAACGCCGCGACCAGGCCGTTGTGTCCGCCACCGACGATGACCGCGTCGTACGACTTCATCGCGGCATCACGGCACCCTGGCAGGCGGGAGCGACGTTCTCGGCATAGAACGCCAAGTATCCCGATTTCACGCTCGGTTCGCGACGGGTCCAGCGAGACCGCCGCTCCTCCAGCACATCCTCGGCCACGTCCAGGTCCAGCCGTCGCCCGTTCAGGTCGATCAGGATCCGGTCCCCGTCCTCGACCAACCCGATCGGCCCGCCGTCGGCCGCCTCCGGCCCCACGTACCCGATGGCCGGGCCGTGCGTCGCCCCGGAGAACCTGCCGTCGGTGATCAGCGTGACCGTCTCCGACAGCCCCATCCCCACGACGGCCGACGTCGCGCCCAGCATCTCGCGCATCCCCGGCCCGCCCCTTGGGCCTTCGTTGCGGATGACGATCGCCGTGCCGGGGGTGATCTCACCGCCGAGAGTTGCCACGATCGCGGACTCCTCGTCCTCGAAGACCTTCGCGGTACCCTCGAACCGCCACATCGACGGAGCCACGCCGGAGGCCTTCACCACCGCCCCGTCGGGCGCCAGGCTACCGCGCAGGATGAAGATCGCCCCCTCCTCGGCGTGGGGGTTCGCGCGGGACTTCAACAGGTCGGGGTTGAGATTCTCTGCAGCCGAGGCGATCTCACCAGTCGTCTTGCCCGACACCGTGATCGTGGACTTGTCGATGAGGTCGCCGAGCTCGGCCAGCACCGCGGGCACGCCGCCCGCCGCATGGAGCTCGGTCACCCCCCACGGTCCCGACGGCGCCAGCTTGGCCAACGTCGGCGTCGCACGCCCCACCCGGTCGATCGTGTCGAAGTCCAGCTCGATGCCCGCTTCCTTCGCCATCGCGATGAAGTGCAGCACCAGGTTCGTCGAGCCGGACACCGCCAGCGACACCCGCAGCGCGTTCTCGAACGCCTCGGCGGTCATGATGTCGCGCGGCCGGACGTCGTCGCGCAGCAGCTCGACGATCCGCATCCCGGTGTACTTGGCCGCCCGGATCTGGTTGTTGCTTCCCGCGGACAGCGTCCCGGTGTGCGGCAGCGACATGCCCAGCGCCTCGCAGTAGATGCCCGCGGTGTTGCCCGACGTCAGGGTGTCCCCCGCGCCCGGGCCTGGGAACAGCTCGTCCTCCCAGTGCTTGAGCGTGGCCTCGTCGAGGTCGCCGCGCACCACCTCGCCGACGCCGTCGTAGACGGTCTCGAGGAACAGTTTCTTGCCGCGGTACACGCCGTAAGGCGTTGCGCCGGCGTACAACATGATCGCAGGCAGGTTGAGCCGGGCGGCCGCCATCATCATGCCCGGCGTCGGCTTGTCGCCGCCGGAGAGCAGCACCAACGCATCGACGCCGTGCCCCTCGGCCATCAGCTCGATCGAGTCGGCCACGATGTCGCGACTCGGCAGCACGTAGCGCATGCTGCGCGCCGCGAACGCCTCGCTGTCGGTGACGTGAAAGGTGTTGAACTCGATGGGTGTTGCGCCACGCATCCGCACCCCGGTCTTCACCGCGTCGACAAGCGTCCGCAGGTGCGCGTTCTCCGGCGAGAAGTCCTGGTAGGTGTTGGCGATCAGCACCAGCGGCTGCGCGAGCTCCTCGTCGGTGAATCCGGCGCCCTTGATCCACGCCCGCTGCAGCGAGCGGTCCGTCCCCTCGAACTGATCCCTACTTCTCATCTGTCTCCCTCTCGATCGCGTTGAGCACGGCGTCGGCCACCTCTTCGACCTGCGCCGGTGTAATGACCAGTGGCGGACGGATCTTCAACACGTCCGAGCGCGGACCCGTCGAGCCGATCAGCACACCGTTGTTGCGTGCGTGGTCGAGCACCCGGCTGGCGTGGGCGGTATCGCCGAGGTCGACACCGATCAGCAGGCCACGGCCGCGGACGTCGTAGCCGCTCTCGGTGAGTCGTTCTCGAAGCCGCGCCCCCATGGCGCCGGTGTGCTCGATCAGGTTCTCGTCGGCGATGACGTCGAGCACCGCGGTTGCGGCCGCCGCGGCGACGGGGCCGCCGGCGTAGGTACTGAAGAACTCGGTGTGCTCGGCGAGGACTTCGACGTCGGCGCGGCGCGCGATGACGGCAGCGACCGGGAACCCGTTGCCCATCGGCTTGCCGAGCGTGACGACGTCCGGCGTGATGCCCGCGCCGACGAACGACCACATGTGGTCACCGGCGCGACCGAAGCCGGCCTGGACCTCGTCGGCGACGACGAGCGCGCCGGCCTGCCGCGCATTCGCGCACAGCGCCGCGTGATAGTCGCGGCCCGGCAACAGGATTCCATCGCTGGTGTAGGTCGGGTCGATGAACACCGCAGCGACCCCGTCGACCGACGGCTGCGAGCCGACCGAGAACGTCCGAACGTGCTCCGGCGCCCAGCCGCCGCGCCACTGCTCGGGCGATAACGCCGTCGTCGCCGTGGTCACGCCGTGGTAGGCGAAGTCGGATACCCGCGCGCCGGTCTTCCCGGTGGCGGCCTCGGCGATGCGCCACGCCAGGTCGACGGCCTCGCTGCCCGAGTTGAGGAACAGCACGGTGTCGAGCCCGGCGGGCATCGTTGCGACGAGGCGCTCGGCCAGTTCGATGGCGCGTGGATGCAGGTAACGCAGGTTGGTGCTGAGCAGGCGCGCCTGGTCTGCGATCGCCGTCGCCACCCGCGGGTGGGCGTGCCCGACGACCGGCACGTTGTTGTACGCGTCCAGGTACTCGCGGCCGTTGGCGTCGAACAGCGTTGCGCCACTTCCCCGAACGGCAGTTAGCGGCTCGGAGTACGTCAGCGGAGCCAGTACCGTACCGAACACGTTGTCACGTCGTTCGCGCAGGTTCGTCGGCTGCGCGGGCGGCGCATCGAGTTCGCGGAGCAGGTTCCACGCCCCGGCATCCCAGCTGGACAGATAGTCAGCGATGTCGGGGTGATCGCGGCGGCGCGCTGCCGACAGGCTCAACGTGATCGCGTTGCGCAGCTTCAGCGTGTCGACGAGCACGTCGCGTTCTGCGGGTTCCAGTGGGCAGACCGCCGTGTAGCCGTCGAGGAACAGCGCGATGGTCGAGTGCAGGTCGCGCCCGGTGCGGGTCGACGCCACCGACGACAGTGCGGCAGCCACGTCCCACACCAGCGCGGTGTGGGTCAGATCGCCGAAATCGATGATGCCGCAGACGTGGTCGTCCTCGTCGAGCAGCAGGTTGTCGAGCGTGAGGTCGGAGTGCACGGGTTGCGCCCGCAGGCCTCCCCACCGCGGCGCCACGTCGGCCTCGAAGCGGTCGAAGGCAGCGAGCACCAGCGCGCGACCTCCCGCGTCGGTAATGGCGTCGGCCATCGGGCGGACGTCGTGACGGGATTCGGCGTGCCACGGCAGCCGGCGCTGGGCGGCGGGGTGGAAGAACCCTCTCAGGGCCAGGCCGAGGCGGGCGGCGACGGCGCCGAACTCCTTGACGGCCGCGGGTTTCAGCGTCGCACCGGGCTTCGAGGCCTCGCCGGGCAGCCGATCGTAGAGCCGGATCAGCCGGCCGTGGAACCGCCCGTGCAGGGCGCCGTCGCGCGTCGGCAGTGGGACGGCCATCGGGAGCGTCGGGTCCACGTCGCGGACCCAGACGGCGGCGCGGCCCTCGAGATCCACGTCGGCCTCGGGGGTCGCGGCGTGCGAGATCTTGACGATGCGCTGGGCGCCGTTTGCATCGGCGAGCAGCGCGGTCTGGTCACGCTCGCTGTCGAAGTCGCCGATCACCGTGCCGGTGAACCCGAACAGTTCGGTTACCGCGGAGGCTATTTGGCCTCTGTCGAGTGCAACGGCGGGATCGGCGAGCAGATCGCCGCTATTCATGCGCGATCCCGCTCCGCTTCTCGCTCGGAGGTCACCTCGGGCGTCACGACGCCTTCACTTGCGCCCAGGCCTTGATCCACGCGTCGCGGTCCTTCGGCGGAGCGGCGGGAATGGCGTCGTCCAGGTTGAAGAGCGTGTCCAGTGAGGCGTCCTTGCGCACCTGCGGCGTGACCGCGTCGACGATGCCCTGGTTCGACCCCATGTAGTTCCAGTTGGTCGCCTCATAGACCTGAGCGGGCAGGCTGGTGTACCAGTTGAGCAACGCGTAGGCGGCATCGACGTTTTCGGGTTTGATCTTGGGACTGATGCCGTACCCGCAGGTCCACAGCATCTGCCCTTCCTTGGCGGTCGCGAACTTCACGTTCAATCCCTCGGACTGCAGGTCCTTCTGAATGTTGGTGTAGCCGCTGGCGATGTCGATCTCGCCGGTCTTGAACAGCGTGATGAGCTCACCCTGATCGGCCCACCAGGTACGGAAGTTGCCGCGGTTGTCGACGAGGAACTGCTTCACGCTCTCCAGTTGCGCGGCGTCGATGTTGAGCGGGTCCGTGATGCCGGTGGCCAGGGCGCCGACGTCGATCGCGGTGACGGCGTTGTCCTGTAATGAGGCGCGGCCCTTGTACTTCGGGTCGAACAGGTCCTTCCAGGAGGTCGGCGGCGTGGTGATCTTGTCGGCGTTGTACATCAGGCCGGCGGTGCCCGCGTCCACCGGCACGACGTAGAACTGGCCTTCGTACGTGACGCCGGGCATCTCCTTCATGGCGGGCCAGATCTTGTCCCAGTTCTCCAGACGCGAGGTATCAAGTGGCGCATAGACACCCGACTCGACGGCCTCGAGCGCTGCCTCGTCGACGCAGGTGTTGATGACGTCGGCGGTGAAGCCGGACTTGACCTTTGCGATCGCTTCCTCGTTGCTGCCGAACGACGCGGTGTCGATCGTGATGTTCGGGTACTTCTCCTTGAACGACGCCATGTAGTCGGGGTCGTAGCCGTCCTCGTAGGAGAAGAGCCGGACGGTGCCTGTGATCGACGCGGGGTCGTCCGGGTTGGAGCTACCGGCGCCGACGGGTTTGTCGTCACCGCCGCCGCAGCCGGCGGTGAGCACGGTCAGTGCGGCGATTGCCAGGGCCAGCGGCTTGATCATGCGTCGAACCTATTTCGCAGACCGCAGATTGTCAACAATCTACGTTCGCGACTCACCCGCACCGAGCTTCGAGCTTTACCCGGCTTCGCTGAGGAGGGCGACCAGCAGTCGACCGGCTTCGAGCACGTGGTCGCGGGCCAGTTGGGCGGCGAGGTCGACGTCGCCTGCGGCGATGGCGTCGACGATCGGCGCGTGCTGGCACATCACCTGATCCAGCGACGGCATGATCTGCTCGTCGAGCCGCAGCAGGCCGCGGATGGTCGGCACATACCGCAGGAAGACCTCGAGGACACGACTGTTCCCCGACAGCGCGCAAAGACCCTGGTGGAAGGCGACGTCGGCGCGGGCGACGGCGGACGCGTCACCGGTGGCGGCGGCGTCGCCAATGCCCTCGACCAGGCCTCGCAACGCGGCGATGGCGCCGGCGTCCTGCTGCTGGCAGACGAGCCGCGCGGCGAGTTCCTCGACCGCGGCGCGCAGGCCGTAGATGTCGGTGACGTCCTTGGCGGTGAGGCTGACGACGAACACACCGCGGCGGGGCTCCTCCGCGACGAGACCCTCGGCGCGCAGGATCTTGAACGCCTCGCGGACGGGGCCGCGGCTCACGTTGAGCTGCTCGGCGATGTGCGCTTCCTTGAGATGCTCCCCCTGGCGGTAGCCGCCGAGGATGATTTGCTCGCGGATCCGGTCGGCGGCGTCCTCGGTCAGGGAGCGCGGCAGCTCGATGGGCCGCAACGTGACGGGGTCGGTCATGTCGGAAGGATAGCAACTGATCTTGCTATTTGTTTTTTGTCAACAATCTGTAGTGTACACGGCGTGGCGAACATCGTGTCTCTTGAGGCGTGGGCTCTGGGCCCGGACGTCGAGCGGTTCCGGTACACCTCCTTCTCCGACGAGGTGTTCACGACGACGACACTGCTGCGGATCACCGACGCCGACGGGTTCTGGGGCATTGGCGCGTACGACTCCGACACGTTCGGGATGTGGGACCGCATGCCCATCGAGACGCTGCGGCCGTTGCTGCCACGACTGACGGGCCGAGACGCGTCGGATCGAAACGGCGTGTGGGCTCTCGTTTCCGAGGACGGCACGTCACCGTTCCCGCCGGCCGTGCGGTCGACGATCGATACGGCGTTGTGGGACTTGACCGCTCGACGCGCGGAGGTTCCGCTCCGCGAGCTGTTGGCGGGCGGACCGTGCCCGTCATCGTTGCCCGGCTACGCGTCGGTGCCACTGTTGGACGACGAGACCGCATACCGCGATGCGCTGGCCGGATTCGTCGAGACCGGTTTCACCGCAGTGAAACTGCACGCGTGGGGTGTGCCGGGGCGGGACGCGTCGCTGCTGTACGCACTGCGGTCGGCGTTCCCGGAACTGGTGCTGATGTTCGACGCCGAGGGCCGCTACGACCGCGAGGGTGCGCGCAAGGTGGCTTCTGCTTGTGAGGCGGTGGACGCTCGGTGGTTCGAGGCGCCACTGCCGGACTTCGACTTGGAGGGATACCGGGAGCTGCGCGACGAGTTCGGTTCGCTGCCAATCCTTCCCGCGGGCGATGCGCTGTGGCAGCCGGAGCTGTTGTCCCACGTGTTGAAGTCCGACCCGTTCAGCGCGGTGCGGTTCGACGTGTCGTTCGTGGGCGGGCCGACGCCTTCCTTGCGATTGTTGGAGGTCGCCGCACAGGCTGGCCTAGATGTCGAGCTGATCAGCTACGGGCACACGGTCATCCAGGCCGTTGATCTTCAGGTGGCATTGGCGTTCGGGCGGACGACGTACTTCGAGCAGGCGGTGCCGGTGGAGCCGTTCGAGCACGGGGTCGTCGATGTCCTGCGGACGGGGTCCGACGGGTTGGTGCACGCACCGGCCGGTCCGGGATTGGGGATCGAACTCGACGAAGCGGGGATCGAGCGGATTGCGTTCGAGCGGTTGGTGGTTGGAGGCTGAGCCGCTGAGAGGCTGCCGTGTACCTCGCCGTTGCAGGTCCGCCGCGATATCGACTAGCCACGGATCTAAAGTGAGCGGAATGGGCGAACGACCGTATCTCCATCTGGTACCGGAACCGGTGTCGCCGCCCGATCTGCGTCGGATGCGACGGCGCAACGTCGTCGTCTACCGGATCCGGGCAGACATCGACGATGCGACCCCACCGATCTGGCGAAGCCTGGACGTGCGTTCGAACCTGACGTTGGATCTACTGCACCAGGTGCTCCAGGTGGCATTCGACTGGACCGATTCGCACTTACATCGCTTCTCGCTCGGCGGCGGCGCGTTCGACCACGACAGCCAACTGTTCCTCTGCCCCTACGACGTCGACAACAAGGAGTGGGACGAGGACGACGACGGTCTACCCGCCGCCGCGACGCGACTCGACGAAACTCTCACCGAGCCGGGCGAGGTTCTCCACTACCTCTACGACTACGGCGACAACTGGCAGCTGACGCTTCGCTTGGAAGAGGTACTACCCGCCGAGAGCGACTGTCTCGCAGCTCTCGTCGTCGACGGTGAGCGTGCCGCGCCACCCGAGGACTGTGGGCACTTGGTCGACGCAGAGAGCCTCGCCGAGGTGGTGCCGGACCCCGCGCTGTTCGAGCCGGAGCGACTCAACAAGGGATTCGGCGACGCGTACTTCGTGCTGCGCGAAGCAGGCGTCGACATCCGACTGGTCGACATGGTTCATCAGCTCACGTACACCCCGTACGGCGACGATCTGACCAAGACCGCGCTCACACTGGCCGGATCGAAACCACTGGACGCCATCGACTGGACCGCGCATCTGCGGGCTCATCAGTGGTTCCTCGACCGGGCCGAGGGCGGTGGGATTCCGTTGACGTCGGCTGGCTACCCGAAACCGGCCGACGTCGAGTCGGCATCGAAAGTCGTTCCTGCCATGCATGATTGGCTCGGTGAAAAGAATCGCGAGGTCCACTGCTACCCGCTGCTGCGGTTCCGCGAAGGCATACAGTCGATGGGGCTGCTACGCAAGAGCAAGGGCACGTTGTTGCTGACCAAGGCCGGCGAGGCGGCGCGGGGCGATACCGGCATGCTCGTCAAGCATGTGGCAAGCCGATTGATTCCGACATCCGGTGAGAAGTTCGACGTCCAAGCGACCTTGCTGATGCTGGCGTACGCCGCGGCGTCCCCCGGTTGCGTTGTTCCGTACCCCACGATCACGGCGCTACTGGCCGAACTCGGGTGGCGTTACCCGAGCGGTCAAGCTCCCGACGTGTCAGCCCTCTACCAGCTGCCCGCCCACCATGCTCTGCTCAACGTGACCGACCAATCAGTTGCCTTGACCCGACCGAGGATCGTCAGCCCGGCGGCGGCCGCATTGGCGCGAAAGGCGTTGCGCACCAACGGCTAGCTTGGGTCGCCGAGCACCTCGATACGGCACTTGGGTCCGTGGGCACGAGCCAGCCTGCCGTCCAACGTCACCAACGTGGCGTCGAGCGCCTCGGCGAGCGTGACGTAGAAGGCGTCCCATCCTCGGACCGAGTCCCGCAACTGCCACACACGGTCGAGCATCCACCGATGCGAATGCCGCTCACCTGGCCACTCCCGGAGATCGGCTACTGCCTGCGCGGCCGCGGTTCCGTCGAGACCACCACGCATGTACTGGGCACGAATCACGCCGAGGACTTCGACGTCGACAACCTCGGGCGCCGCTTGATCGGGTTCGGCCGCGAGCCGAGCCGCAATCTCGGGTGCCCGACGGGTATCAGCCACGACCTCGAAGAGGCACGACGCGTCAACGACGAGCATCGGGCCACTCGCCGCGCCAGGCGTCCAGATCAGCCAATACGTCCGCGGTGCTGACCTGCGATGGCCGACGTCCCGTGCGACGCAGCCACTCGGCAATAGACGGCCGAGCAGCAAGGCGTGTGGCCTCGCGGCGCAACAACTCGGGGACTGTGATCCCCTCCTCAGCGGCACGCCGCACCAAGCCGGCGTAGACATCATCGTCGATGTCACGGATCTGCACGGTCTTGGGCATAAACGCATCATAACATGCAGGTTTGCATGAACTGATGCGTGCGAGTTGCGCGGGCACACGTGGCACGTCGTCGTGCTCAGCGCCGAGCCCGACGAAAGCCGGTTGATTGGCTGGCGACTCTGGCCGCACTGCCCTCCTAGGGTCCCATGCGCAAGAAGTACTTGGCCGGCCGCGCGTAGGTCACTCGGCTGCGAGCGCGCGCAGAATCGTGCGATGCCCGGCGTGGCGCGCCGCAGACACGCACGGTCGCGGAGGGGGCGACGCGCTAGCCGGCCACTGTGGCGACGGCCTTGATCAAGGTGTCGACGTTCTCGTCGGTCATCGCGGCGTTGGCCTGAATCCGAAGCCGCGCAGCACCTTCCGGCACCACAGGATAACCGAATCCCGTTACCAAGACCCCGTGCTCCTCACGCAACTCCCGGCTCATGCGGCCGGCGCGCGCCGTCTCGCCGACGATGATCGGGACGATCGCCGTCGACCCCGGCAGCGGGTCCAGGCCTGCGTCGCGCAAGCCGTCGCGCAACCCAGCAGCCAACGAGTGCAACCGCGTCACCCGCTCCGGTTCCGCCCGCAGGATCCGGATCGCCTCCCGCGCGCCGCACGCCGTCGGCACCGGCAGCGCATTCGAGAACAGCGACGGGCGCGCCACCTGAGTCAGCAGCTCCACCACCTCCGACGGACCCGCCACATAGCCGCCCGCCGCCCCGCCCAGCGCCTTGCCCAAAGTGCCTGTCAGCACGTCGATCTCACCCAGCACGCCCTGCGCCGATGGCGTGCCTCGACCATCAGCGCCCATCACGCCCACACCGTGTGAATCGTCAACGATCAACACCGCGTCGTGGCGACGGCACAGTTCGACCAGGTCGGGCAGCGGCGCGACGTCGCCCTCCATGCTGAACACGCCGTCCGTCACCACGATCCGCCGGGCCCACTGCCCCAGGCCCGACAGCGCCTCGGCCAACGCGGTCAGATCCACATGGGGGTACACCACCTTGCGACCCGCCCGCGACAGCCGGACCGCGTCGATGATCGACGCGTGATTCAGCGCATCCGACAGCACGACCGTGTTCTCGTCTGCCAGCGTCGTGATCGCCGCCGCGTTGGCGTCCCAACAGGACACGAACGTCAGCGACGCCACGGTACCCACCATTGACGCGAGGTCCCGCTCCAACTCCACGTGCGGTGTGAACGTTCCGCAGATGAACCGCACCGAGGCCGTTCCAGCGCCGAAATCCCGCAGTCCATCAACGGAAGCCGCCACCACGCGAGGGTCGGCCGCCAACCCGAGGTAGTCGTTCGAGCACGCCACGAGGATGTCGCGCACGTCTCCTCGCAGACGGCTCGACGGACCCTGCGGCGCATCGAGCACCGGCGGCACCTTCAGCGTGCCCTTCGACGCCATGTCGGCCAGCGCCGCGGCACTGTCCGAGCGCAGCCGGTCGTTCACCCGACGGCTTCCTCGATGGCGGCGATCACCCGATCCAGCGCCTCTGCGTAGGCCTCCGGCGACATCGCCAGCGACGGTTGGATGTTGAAGCTCGTCGTGCTCGACGCGACCAACACGCCGCGCCTGAGGCACCCGTCGGCGACGGCCTCCTGCAGGGCCGTTGCCCGCTCCTTGGTCACCGGGTCGACGACGAGTTCGACGCCAACGAAGCCACCCTGGACACGCACGTCGCCCACCTGCGGGATGCGGTCAACTAGCGGAACGAGTTTCGCGACCGCCACATCGTGCAGCGCCCGCACGTTGCCCAAGACGTTCTCACGCTCCATGACGTCCAGATACGCCAGCGCTGCCGCACACGCGGCGGGCAGCCACGACCACGTGCTACCGGTGGACAGATCTCCGAACCCGCCCAGCGCCCGCTCGTTGCCGAGCAGCGCACCGATCGGCATCACGCCGCCGCCCATCGCCTTGCCCAGGCACAGCAAGTCGGGCTCGAGACCCCAGAGGTCCGCGGCGAACACCTCGCCCGTCCGACCAAAGCCGGTCTTGACCTCGTCGAGGCACAGCAGCCAGTCGTACTCCCGGCACAGTTCCGTCAGTGCAGGCCAGAAGGTGCTGGGCGGTATGACGACGCCGCCTGACCCGAGCACCGGCTCGATGATCACGCCAGCCACTTCGGCGGGGTCGACCAGATGGAACAGCAGGTGGTCTCGGATGAAGTCCACGGTCGGATCACCGCAGCCGCCGGCTCGTGGTTCGCCGAAGGGACTGCGATACGCGTTGGGGTACGGCGCGTGCACGAAGCCGCTCGTCACACCGCGCAGCCCCCGACCGATCTCGCTGTGCTCGGCGCCCAGCGACGCGGTCGTCGTCGTCTCGCCGTGGTAGGCGCCGAAGAAGCCCATGATCACGGGCCGGCCCGTCGCGCGCCGCATGACCCGCACTGCGGTCTCGACCGATTCGGTGCCGTTGAGCGAGATGTCCACGCGCGTCAAACTGTTCGGCGCCAGTTCGATGAGCCGGGTGGCCAGCGGAAGCATCAGCTCGTGGAACACCGCGTGGCTGTCCTCGTTGCCGTACTTCAGCAGTTCACGTGCCGCCGGCTCGACCAGGTCGGCTCGACCCGCACCGACCGGCACCGAGGCCGACGAGCTGACGAGATCGACGAACTCGTTGCCGTCGACGTCGGTGACCGTCCAGCCCGACCTCGACCGTGCGATGAACGGATAGCCGTCGCCGGACAGACCGGGGTAGAACACCTTGTCCTGAGCGGAGAGGATCTCCGCGCTACGGGGGCCCGGCACGGCGGTGGGCACGGGAGGAAGCAGGCTCACGATTTCACGACTCCAGTCTGTTGATCTTGGCCATTCGGAAGGCTATTGCTGCGACGACACCCGACGCGATCAGCAGCAGGTTGCTCAGCGCCGCGCCACGAGCCAGGTCGCCCTGCTCGAGGATCAGGTCGTTGACGGCCTGCCCCAGCATGTAGCCGCTGGTGCCGCCGACCAGCGTGGGTGTCGCGAAGTCGGTGAACAGCGGGATGTACACCAGCAGCACCGCGACGAAGATGCCCGGCGCGGCCAGCGGCAACAGGATCCGCCGCGCGATCGTCCACCAGCCGGCCCCGAGGTCGGCGGCGGCGGAGAACAGCGTCGGGTCGATCGCCTTCATCGCCGCGTACAGCGGGATCACCGTGTAGGTGATCCAGCCCGTCGACAGCACGACGATCACCGTGCCCTGGTTGAACAGCAGCGCGTCGATCGGCTGATCGATCAACCCGACCGTCTCGAGGAACTTGTTGATGATCCCGTTGCGACCCAGCAGCATTCGCCACGCGTACACCCGCACCACGGGATTGAGCTCGTCGAGCACCACCAAGCCGAGCAGCAGCGGGATTTCGAAACGGCCCGCCTTGAACGCCATCACGTAGGCCAGCGGCACGCCGATCACCAACTGCGCGATCATCGCCGACGTCGCGATGATCACCGTGGTCAGCGCGACCTTGCGGTACAGCGGGTCGGTCAGGAGGCTGGTGTACGCCTCGAGTGACCACACGCTGGTGCCGCGGCCGATCTCCATGCCGATGCTGATCAGGAACAGGATGAACATCGGCACCAGCACCAGCAGGATGAGCACCGTCATCGGGACCGACAGGTAGGTGAAGGGCAGCCAGCCGCCGCGCCTCTGCGCGGGTGCCACCTTCTCGGCCTCCAGCACCTCGAGCGACGCGGTCACCGGAGACCCCCGGCCACCATGTCGGTCAGCGTCTCGTCGGACCCGCGGCGCTTGTTGATGGCCTGCAACGCCATCCACATGCCGTACACCACCAGCACCTGGGCCACCGAGACCGCCGTCGACACCGCGTTGACGATCGGCAGGTTGTCCGAGCGGCGCAGCACCGAGTACACCCACACCGGGAATGTCTGCTCGTAGCCGCCGTTGAAGAAGCTGATCTCGAAGTTGTTGAACGACCATGCGAACGCGAAGATCAGCGCCGCACCGAGCGTGGGCGCCAGTTGCGGCAGCACCACCTTCGTCATCAGCTGCATCTGCGAGGCGCCGAGGTCGACGGCGGCCTCCTCCTGTGACCGTTCAAACCGCACGAGCCGCGCCGACACCAGGGCCGTCACCAACGGGAACGTCACTGCGATGTGCATGGCCCCGACCGTCATCAACGACAGCTCGATGCCCAGGGACGCGAACAGCAGCAGCCCGCTGACGCCCATGACGAGCCACGGGATGACCAGCGGCGCCGCCACCAGGCCGGACCAGAAGCCGCGGCCGCGGAACCGAAAGCGGGTGATGCCCCACGCCGTCGCGGTGCCCAGCACCACGCACAGCGGCGCGATGATCGCGGCGAGCACCAACGAATTACGCAGCGACTCAGCCACATCCGGGTCGGCGAACGCCGCCCGGTACCACTTCAGCGTGAAGCCCTCGAACGGTAGCGCGATGATCGACGAGTCGTTGAACGAGAAGACCGCGAGCAGCAGGATCGGCCCGACCAGCACGACCATCACCACCGCGACGAGCGCCGTCGCCAGGATGGGACCCCACCTGCTGGGACCCGTCACCCGCCTACCTCGATCTCCTGCCACGCGCTGCGCCAGACCTCGGCGTTCTCGGGCTCGACCTGCGGGATGGTGCCCTTCACCTCGGCCGGGTCGGCGCCCTTGCGGAACTCCTCCGAAACCTCCGGCAGCGCCGCCGGATTCGTGATCACGTAGCCGAGATCACCGACGACCGCCTGGGTGGCCGTGCCGATGTAGTCGTTGATGAACGCATACGCCGCGTCGGTGTTGGCGGCCTCGGCGCTGATGCCGAGCCCGCAGACCCAGGACAAGGTGCCCTCCTTGGGCGCCACCCAGGTCACGGAGCCGTCCTCGGAGTTGATCTGCTCGGCCGTGCCGCGGCCGCCGTCGGCCAGCACGATCTCGCCCGACTTGAACAGGTTGGCCTGATCGGAGTCCGACTGCGAGATGGTGCGGAACTGCCCGTCCTTCAGCGCGGCGATGATCTTGTCCTTCATCTCGCCGACCTGGGCGTCGGTCATCGCGATCGGGTCCTTGATCCCCGACGCCAGCGCCGTGTCCGCGAGCGCGGTCAGCCATCCGCCGTCGAGCGCAACCTTGCCCTTGTTCGCCGGGTCGAACAGCGCACCGTAACTATCGACCCCGTGGGGGAAGTCCTTTGTCGAGTAGATGATCCCGTGCGGACCCGACGACACCGGCACCATGATCACCTTGCCGTCGACGGTGACACCGTTCGCGTCACGGAACGTCTCGGCGAGGCTGTTCCAGTTGCTCAGCTTGGACTTGTCGATCGGGGCCAGCAGATCGTTCTCCAGCAGCGGCTTGGCCTCGTCGAGGCACACCTCGATGACGTCCGTGGAGAAGCCCGACTTCAGCTTGGCCGCCGCCTCGTCGAGGCTCTCGAACGTGGCGGTGCGCACGTCGACGCCTGGGTTGCCCTTTTTATAGGGCGCGAGAATCTCGTCGCTGACGGTGTCCTCGTAGGTGAAAGTGCGCAGTTCACCCCCGCCTCCGCCGGACGCGGTGCTCTCGCTCCCGCTGCTCCCGCAGGCCGCCAGCAGTAGAACCGCCGATGCACAGGCCGTCATCCGAATGGGGTAACGAATCATCTTTCCTCCAGGGTGGTTCCGTCGAGCAGAGCGTCGCTATCCGATCCAAATCGTTCCTGCAGGTGGTCGCGGACGGGCCGCAGATCCGCCTCCCCACGTTCGTGGGCGTCCGAGGCCACCAGGTCGGCGAGGCCCTCGGCGAGCAGGCGGTGCGCCTCAGCCGCGACGGCCGGTCCGTCGCAGCCGAGCAGCGAGCCCGAGTCGATCTGCAGCAGAGCGCCTTTGGTCTTCAACTCGTAGGCGAAGTCGTGGTCGCCATCGAACAGGAAGGCCCGGCGCTCGGGGTGCGCCACCACCGGGCGCAGGCCGGCGGTGACGACGCGCTCGACGTAGGCGAGGATGCCGGCGTCGTGCTGCATGGGGATGTCGTCGGGGCCGTCGACGAGCACCAGGTCGGTGCCCGCCAGCCGCCAGCGCGCGGGGTCGGCGACGAACTCCGGTTCACCCGGTCGCGGTGCGAGCTCGAAGCCCATCCGCAGCTCCGGGCAGCCGGGTATCTCGTCGGCGAGCTCCTGGAGGTGCTCGAACGCACGGGCCAAGTCGTCGGATCGCTGTGCGGTCCACGGGTAGCGCTCATCGAGATGCGAAGTGACGAAGAGGATTCGGGTACCGCCGGCGGCGGAGTCCTTGAGCATCTGCACGCTCTCGGCGTCGTTGTG
Source organism: Mycolicibacterium sp. P9-64 (assembly GCF_008329605.1). Taxonomy (GTDB): domain Bacteria; phylum Actinomycetota; class Actinomycetes; order Mycobacteriales; family Mycobacteriaceae; genus Mycobacterium. The sequence goes on along the minus strand of NZ_NPKO01000001.1, from coordinate 846,384 downwards.
CGGCCCGTCGTCGACCCCCGCGAGCAGGTGCGAGTGGCAATCCACCCACCCGTCGCTTCGCTCGCCCCGGCCGACGAAGCCGGTCACTGCTCGACCGAACCGATCACGTGGCTACAGCTCGCGGGCCAGGACAGCCGCACCCTCGACCCGCGGCCGATCGCCCGCACGTCGGTGTCGTTGCTCAGTTCGTGCACGACGAGCTGCTCGCTGGTGGGCAGTTCGACGGTGACGTGTGTGGTGGACCCGCAGTACACCAGCTCGGTGACGACGCCGCGCACCGCGCTGTGGTCGTCGGGCACGTCGGCGTCCTGGGTCGGATGCAGGTAGATGCGCTCGGGCCGAACGGTCACCTGGACGTCGCCCGCCGTCGTGCCCGCGGGTACGACGAGGCGGTCGCCGTCGCCGAGCACGCTGACGTGGTGCTCGCCCACGCGCTGAGGGTCTTTCAGCACCAGGATGTTCGACGTCCCGATGAAGCCCGCGACGAACGCGGTGGCAGGCCGCTCGTAGAGGCTGCGCGGGTCGGCGAGCTGCTCGATGCGCCCCGCGTTCATCACCGCGATGCGATCCGACAGCGTCAGCGCCTCCTCCTGGTCGTGCGTGACGTAGAGGAACGTCGTCCCCGTGCTGCGGTGCAGCCGGCCAAGCTCGAGCTGCATCTCCTTGCGTAGCTGCAGATCCAGCGCGCCGAGCGGCTCGTCGAGCAGCAGCGCCCTGGGCCGGTTCACCAACGCGCGGGCCAGGGCGACGCGCTGCCGCTGGCCGCCCGACAGCTGCGCGGGCCGGCGCGCAGCGAGCTTGGTGAGCCGCATCGACGCCAGCGCCTCGCCGACCCGCTCCGAACACTCCTGCTTGCCAAGGCCTTTCACCTTCAGCCCGAACGCGACGTTGTCGCCGACCGTCATGTGCGGGAACAGCGCGTAGTCCTGGAACACCAGGTTCACCGGCCGCTTCGCCGGGCGGGTGGTGGTGATGTCCTCGTCGCCAAGCAGCACCCGCCCCGACGTCGGCTGCTCGAACCCGGCGACCATCCGCAGCGTCGTCGTCTTACCGCAGCCGCTCGGCCCGAGGAGCGAGAAGAACTCGCCCGCTTCGACGGTGAAGTCGACGTGCTCGACGGCGGTATAGCTGCCCTCGAAAGTCTTGGTGACCGCCTCGAACGTGATGGAGCTGCCCGTGCGGGCGAGCGCACCGGTGTCGGGGAGGGTGGCGAGATCGCTCAGTTCCGGCCCCACAATTCGTTGACCACGTCGAAGACGTAGGTGTTGGCGTGGACGCCGGTGAAGCGTTCGGCCAGCGGACCGGCCGCCGTCACCGGAACCATGGTTCCGGTGTGCTCGGCAGTCGTCCAGTCCACCTTGAACTTTCGATCCGTGCCCTTGATGGTGAACGGTCCGCTGCGCTTGGGCACCCCGCCGCCGGGCAACGGCATGTTCTCGGGTGTCTTGGCCCAGTACGGAACCGGGTCGTCGGCGATCTGGTCGCTGTTGGTTTCGGGCTCACCGTCGTCGAGCACGTTCTCGATCGTCATTCCGCCGGTCTCGTGGTCGGCCGTGACGATCAGCAGCACCTCCGGATGGTCCTTCTGGTAATCGGTGATGACCTTGACCATCTCGTTCATCGATTCGCCCGCGAGCATCATGTTCTGGGCATCGTGCTCGTGGCCATCTGAGTCCAGGTCGTCGCTCTCGATGACCAGGAAGAAACCCTTGTCGTTGGAGCCGAGGACGTCGAGCGCCTTGGAGACGAGCTTCTCCGGTGCCACGTAGTTGGGATCTGTCTTGTAGTCGTAGCCCTCGATCTCGGTGGAGCGACGCTTGGCGCTGTCCTGGACGAGCGCCAACGCCTTCGGTCCGGACAGCCCATCGAAGGTCGTTTGGTCATAGGCGTATTGGTAGCCGAGTTCCTCGGCCCGCTGGACCAGATTCGACTCACCCTCACTGACGTCGTCCTCACCCTTGTCAGGGATCTTGCCTGGATCGCCCTTGGGATACCAGTACTTCTCGCCGCCGCCGAACATGACGTCGATCCCGTTGTCGAGATAGCCCTCGGCGATGTCGACCTTGAGGTCACGGTCGGGCACCGGGGACCCGAACGCCGCCAGCGTTGCATTGGTGATGTCATGATCGTTGACCAAACCCGTGGACATGCCACGCTCTTTGGCGATAGTCATGAGCGTCGGCACCTCCTCGCCGTCGGGGCCGAGTCCCGTAGTGCCGTTGGGCACCTTCTTTCCGATGGCCCACGCGGTCGCGCCGGCGGCGGAGTCGGTGACGGCGTACTCCGGGTCGCCGGGAATGGTGTCGAGGAAGCCCGAGTAGGGCAGCGCGTCCATCGGCTGCCGCTCGTCGAGGCCGTACAGGTAGTACTGGATCGCCGTGCGCTGCTGCGGTCCCATGCCGTCACCGCTGAGGATGATCACGCTCGGATGCTCGGGTGGGCCCTTGTCGGACGACGAATCACTACATGCGGTGAGGGCTGCAGAACTAGCAGCAAGCAGGGCAACGAACGACGACATGCGTCGGCGTGGGGTCATGTTCGCGAACGTTAATGGGGCGAGTGCAAAAGGTCAACAGCAGATTGTCGACAATCTGGAATCGCCTAATCGCTCCGATCGGTCGAACAAGGCTTGCCCCAACGCCCCGAAGTCTGGACGTACTAGGCGATGCGCCGAGATGCTCGCACTGGGGTCTTACGGCAGGACGGCCACCGTCGTCACCGGCGCCTGAATCACCGGGGCCTGCTGGGCGGGGGCTTCCTGCACGGGTGCCTGAATCACCGGGGCTTGCTGCACCGGCGCTGGCGCTACCGGAGCGGGCTCCGGAACCACGGCCGGAGCTTGCGTGATGACCGGCTCCGGTTTCGGCTGCGGCACCACCGTTTCCGGCTTCGGCGCGTACTCCACCACCGGCGGGGTCGACGGTGCAGAACTCGGCGGCGACGAAGGGACCGACGACGGCGGTGTAGACGGCTCGGACGACGGCGGCGTCGAAGGCGGAGTGGACGGCGGCGTCGAGGGAGGAGTGGACGGCGGCGTCGAGGGCGGCGTGGATGGTGGTGTCGAGGGTGGAGTCGACGGCGGCGTGGTCGGCGGCGTCGTGGGCGGCCAGGACTGCGGCGGCCACGGCGGGAACACGATCGGCGGGATCGGAATCGGGATGAACGTCGGAATGCCCGGCGCCGGAGGAACATCCGCTGGCGGCGGTGGCGGCGCCTCGACGGGCGGCTGCTCGACCGGCGGGGCGGCAGGCACGTTGTTGACGGGCCCGTTGTTGGTCCGCGGGCTGACGTTCGGCTTCGGCGCGGGCGGCAACGGCGGCGGCGTCAGCACGGCAACCGGCTGAGCCACCGGATCGGGTTCGTGCGGCACCGGCGGCAGATAGCGCCCCGGCACCGTGTCCGACTGCACGGGCGGCGACGCCAGATCGCTCGTCGACGCCGCGGGCCGCACGTTGATCGCGACCGTGACGGCCAGCGTCGCGAAGCTGACGACGAGGAACGCCACCGCGCTGCCCATCAAGATCATGCGTTGATGCACCGGCGCAACCACTTCGGTGTACGACGTCGCATCGTCGTCGTGCTCGGGGATCAGCTCGCTGAGCGGATCCATCGGCATCTCGTAGGGGGCGTCGTAGGCCCCCATCTCCATCGGCAACGGATCCGGGTCGGCCTGCGAATACGCCAGCTGCGGCCCGGCGGCCGCGCGCAGTCCGGTGACCGCGTCGGCGGCCGGATTCGGAACGGGCGCACTCACGGGCGCCATCTGCGTCGCCTCGCTCACGGGCGCCAGCTGCGTGGCCGGGCCCGCCGGGTCGACGAGCGCCCAGCCCACGGTCTTCGCCGCACCTCTGGCGAGCGCAAAACTCGCATCGGTGGGTAGCTCCACCGGCACCGACGACTGCTCGCGGATGCCCGCGGCAATGGACTCGAGGTCCTCGCGATTCGACACGAGCATGACCTTGAGGGGTGCTTGCGGCTGCGCTCCCATCCCCGCCAGTACCGCCACGCAGGCGGCGGCCGCTCCGGCGGCGCCGATGGGCACCGACGCCAGCACCGCCGACGTCATCGAATCCGTGCCGACGGTGGTCAGCGTCGCGGTCTCGTCGTCAAGCAGCAGCAGCGCAGCGCGGTCGTCGACGCTTCTGACCAGCGCCGTTGCGGCTTCAGCCTCCGAGACCACCTCGACGTCCCGAACCCCGGCGCCCAGCAGCGCCTGCCTCAGCGTGTCGGCCTCCGACACGTCGTCGAAGTTCAGCCGGATCGCCGAGAGCCGGTTGCCCGAATCGGTCACCGCGCGGTAGGTGCCGACGATGGTGTCGGCCAAGTCAGTCGTCTTGTTGTCGGGCAGGTCAAGGGCATATTCGTCGTATACCTGGCCGCCGTCGGAGGGTCCACCGACCAGCGCCAACCGGGCGACCCGGCCAGTAACCGCCACCCCGAGGACTACGTCCACCGAATACTCCTTGCCTCGCGTGTCCTACGCATGCCCGCTGAGCTCCCGCTCACCACACTGCGACCGCCACCCCGACGCGCCGATTCGACGCTTTCACGCTACCTCACAGCTTTGGAGCATCCTTGGCGTCGGGGATCGCCTTGTACATCGTGCCGATAATGGGAACAGTTACCTTCAGCTACCTTCAGCCTTGACCACCAGCGGGGAGGATTCGTCTCGTGAGCCAAGACCCGCACGCGGTAACGGCCCAGGTGGCTACCGCGGCCGTGCCCGCCGCGGCGCGCATCGGCTACGTCCCCACCCGCACCAACCTGGTGCGCGACGGGCTCGCCGTGGCACTGCTCGTCGTTGCCCTGCTGCTGCCGTGGAGCATCGTCTTCGGGGTCGGCGTGCCCGGCAGCAACGGCCTGCTGTTCGTGCCCGTCGCCGTGGTGACGCTGCTCGCCGTCGTCGCCGCGCTGACACCGCACGTCGGACCGTTGCGGCTCACTGCGCCGCAGCCCAACCTCGGCCGCACCATCCGCGTTCGGTTCTTGCTGGTCATCCCCTACCTGCTCTGCGTGCTCGGCTTCATCGGCTTCCACGTCGTGGAGACCATCCGCTTCGGCGGAACGGGTGCCGTGCCGCCTGGCGCCGGACCGGGCCTCTGGCTGGGCGCCGCGGGCGCATTGCTCGCCGCGCAGCCGCCGATCACCAGTATCACCATCGAGGACAACGGTTTTCGCCGCTGGTATGGCGCGGCCCGGCTGATCGGCATGGCGTCGATCGTGCTGGCGGCGTGGGCCGTGGTGTTCAACCTGTTCTGGCGACTGCGCTACCTGTTCGTCACCACCGGCACCATCGCAGGCCACGACGTCGCGGTCGTGGTCACCACACTGCTGTACGGCGGGGTGGCGATGGTCGCGTTGCTCATCGGGTCGACGTGGCTTCTGCAGAAGACGGCCGCGGCCCGGCTCGCGACGACGGCGCTGGGCGTGTCTGCCGGGATCGCGAGCGTGCTGGTGTGGATCTTGAGCGTCGGCCGCGACGTCGACGCCTTCCACGGCATCGCCGAGAACACCTCGACAGCAGCCGTCGGCTACGAGGGCTACCTGGCGTGGGCAGCGGCGGCCGCGATCGTGGCTCCGACGACGCTCTACGCCGTCTTCCTCGTCAAGCCGCCGACCATGGCCGTCTACCGCGGTGCGGCGTTGAAGTGCTTGACGCTCATCGCCTTCTGGACGTTCGCCGCTGCCGGGCTGCGGGTCACCGACTTCCTCATCGCCCTGACACTGGACCTTCCGCGGTCCCTCTACGACAGCTTCGCGCTGATGGCGTTCAACGTCGTCACGGGCTGCATCGCGGTGTGGCTGCAACGCCAGCTCGCCAAGGGCGGTCTGTCGTCGGTCGTCATCGCCGCGTTCAGTGGGTCGTTGTTCGTGTTCACGGCCGCCCAGCTGATCATCGGCGTCGCGCTCGCCCCCCGCTACGCCGACCCGACGCCGCGCAGCCCCGACGCCATCTACGGCAATGACCTGGCTCAGCAGATCACCAGCATGTTCGACGTCGTAATCTGCGTGCTGAGCCTGGCCATCCTGGTAGCCGTCGTCGTCACCGGTCCGTTGGCGGGCTACCTGACCCGGCGCCGCGCACCGCGCACGGCCGCCCCGGCTCCGGCCGAGCCGCCGACAGCCGTCGTGCCGCGGCCTCAGCAAACCACGATGCCGAAGATCGTTCGGCTCAAACAGGATTCGACGACCGTCATTGCTCCGCCCACGCAGGCCATCCCGACCACCGAGATCCCGGTCGCCACGACCGCCCTGCGAATTCAGCGGCGCCCAGAGCCGACGTCACGCCACGCGGCTCCCGACGGGCCGACAGTGCCTGCCAAGCGGCCGCTCGCCGCAGGCACTGCTTCCGAACCTCCGCCGAAGCCGGACCCCGAGTAGCCCACCTACGAGCAGATGTGCAGCAGCCCCAAAGGCCCTGTCACACAGGGCGGGCCGCCATATCCGTAGCCGTATCCATAGTCCGGTGGTGGCGGAGCCCATCCCGGCCCTCGCCAACCGCCACGTTCCCAGCCGCCCGGCCGCCAAGGGCCTCCCGGTCCGTGGCCCCAGCCCCGATCCTGCGCCCATCCCGCCGACGACAGGACCGGCGATGGTGCTGCGTTCGCCACGCCGGAGCCGATCCCCAGGGCAGCGAGCCCCAGCGATCCGGCGATGACGATTCCTGCTGCGATGCTCTTCAAGTGGTTCATGTGAAGCCCTGCGATTCTCGTCCAAAACCGTTCCCGGAGAAGGAAAGACAATTCCTTCTCCTGGAATCGACGGTACGCCGCAGTGGTTATGAGCAGGCTGTGCAGACGATATGCGTTCGACGACCCGAAGGCCGGGGCGCTACTGCGGGTATTGCGGCTCGTGGAAGCGGTTGATGATCGGAATGCGCTCGAGGATCCGGTCGCGCAGCCGCGGCTGAGGAGGCGGCGCCGGCACGTACGCGGGCGGCGGAACGTAGACGGGAGCAGGCGCCTGATACACCGGCGGCGGCTCGACTGGCGCCGCGGCAGGCGGTCGGTACACCGGCGCGGACTCAGGTTGGGGCGCAGCCGGTTTGGCCACCACGATCGTCTGCGCCACCGCGGCGGCGGCCTGCCGCAGGGACGGCGCGGGCCGCGGTGTCGATGGCACTGCGGGGGCCGCGGCGTTGACGTTCTGCGGTTCCGCCACCGCCGCATCGGGTCCGGGTCGGATGCCGACCGCGACCGACAGCGAGACGATGAACGTCAGCACCGCAGCGCAGAGAACGCCCGACAGCACGCCGACCCTCGACGTGATGCCCGGCGGTACCCATGCGACGGGGGCCTCGTCGGTGTTGACCTCGCGAGCCGCTGCCAGCGCGGCGCCGCGGGCCAGCGCCAGGTCGGCCTCGGCGGCGGAGAAGACCTGCGCGTCCGAGATCGCCTCGAACGAGGACACGATCACCTCGACGTCCTCCGAACCCACGACGAAGACGGCGGTGGGCGGCCGATCGCCGGAATCCAGCAGCACGAGCACGCTGCTGGTCAGCTCGAAGGCGTCCTGGCGGTCCAGCGGCCGGTCGACGCGGTCGACCTTGACGTCCCCGTCCTTCACCAGCGCGACCAGTGCGGCGTCCGGCTCGACGACGCAGACCGCGACGTCGTCGTATTCGGTGATCTCGGCGATGCCGAACGCCAGCGCCCCCGCGGCTTCCGTGTCCGGGACGACGACGACGTTGCGCACCCCACGGTCGGCAAGGGCGTCCAGCACGGCGCTCGCCGACACCGCCGCCTCATTGCTCCAGGTCACGCCGACCGCATGCAGACGGTTCTCGGCGACGACACCCCGGTTCAGCAGAACATCGAGCAGGAAGTCGGCGTCCAGTCCACCGACGAGGAACTCACCACGGTCGATGGGCGCACCTTCCCCGGTCGCTCCCTCGACGAGTACCCAGCGCACCGCGGTAGACGTCAGCGACAGACCAACCACCAGGTCCATTCACACGCTCCCGATCCGACTGCACTGACTTCTCAGGCTACCGCTGCACGCAATGTTTCGATTCCGGGTAACCCCCACATGAACAAACGCATTCAGATCCGCCCGGATGGCAGTTCGGCGGTTGGATGGACTCGAAGGACCCTCTCGGCATAGGAATGAGTAACGCGATGACCCCAACCTGGCGCTCGACCGACCTGAGCCCGTTGAGCGACGACACGCTCGCCCAGTTGGACGGCTGGTGGCGAGCTGCGAACTACCTGTCGGTGGGCCAGATCTACCTGCTGGACAATCCGCTGTTGCGGACCCCGCTGTCGCGCGAGGACGTCAAACCACGCCTGCTCGGCCACTGGGGCACCACACCGGGGCTGAACTTCATCTACGCGCACCTGAACCGGGCGATCAGGGACCGCGAACAGTCCACGATCTACGTCACCGGCCCCGGACACGGCGGTCCCGGCCTGGTCGCCAATGCCTACCTCGACGGGACCTACTCGGAGGTCTACTCCGACATCACCCAGGACGCCGAGGGCCTGCGCCGTCTGTTCCGGCAGTTTTCCTTCCCGGGCGGCATACCGTCGCACGTCGCTCCCGAGACGCCGGGCTCGATCCACGAAGGCGGTGAGCTCGGCTACGCGCTCTCGCACGCCTACGGTGCCGCGTTCGACAATCCCGACCTGTTGGTGGCCGCGGTGGTCGGCGACGGCGAAGCGGAGACCGGAGCGCTCGCGACCAGCTGGCACTCCAACAAGTTCACCAACCGCGCCAACGACGGCGTCGTCCTGCCGATCCTGCACCTCAACGGCTACAAGATCGCGAATCCAACCGTACTGGACCGCATTCCGACAGAAGATCTCCGCAACCTCATGCTTGGCTACGGGCACAACCCGTACTTCTTCGAAGCAATCGATCACGCCGACCCGGCCGACGCACACCGCGCCTTCGCGGTGCTGCTCGACACCGTGCTCAACGAGATCGCCGCGATCAAGGCGGCCCCCGACGTCGACGGGGAGTTGACCCGCTGGCCGATGATCGTCTTCCGCTCCCCCAAGGGCTGGACCGGACCCGCGTACATCGACGGCAAGAAGACCACCGGATCCTGGCGCGCACACCAGGTTCCGCTCGCCAACGCCCGCGACACGCCAGAACATCTGCAGGTACTCGCCGACTGGCTGGCGTCATACCGCGCCGAGGAACTGTTCGATGCAGACGGCAAGCTCGACCCGAACATCGCCGCACTTGCACCGTTGGGCCACCTCCGGATGAGCGACAATCCGCACACCAACGGCGGCCAATTGCTGAAGGATCTGCGGCTGCCCGACTTCCGCAAGTACGCCGTCGACGTTCCCGCACCGGGGGCGACGATCGCCGAATCCACCAGGGTGCTTGGCAACTGGCTCACCGAGGTCGTGCGGCTCAACCCGCACAACTTTCGGATCTTCGGGCCCGACGAGACGGCGTCGAACCGCCTGCAGAGCGTCTACGACGTGACCGACAAGCAATGGAATGCGGAGTTCGTCGACCCCGAGGTCGACGAACACCTTGCGCGCGCCGGCCGCGTCATGGAGATGCTGTCCGAGCACCAGTGCCAGGGCTGGCTGGAGGGATACCTGCTCACCGGGCGGCACGGCCTGTTCAACTGCTACGAGGCGTTCATCCACATCATCGACTCGATGTTCAACCAGCATGCCAAGTGGCTCAAGGTCACCAATCACATTCCGTGGCGACGACCCGTCGCCAGCCTGAATTACCTTCTGTCCAGCCATGTCTGGCGTCAGGACCACAATGGCTTCAGCCACCAGGATCCCGGCTTCATCGACCACGTGGTGAACAAGCGCGCCGAGGTCGTCCGCGTCTATCTCCCACCGGACGCGAACACGCTGCTGTCCACCTACGACCACTGCCTACGCTCGCGCCAGTACGTCAACGTCGTGGTGGCAGGCAAGCAGCCGAGCCCGAACTTCCTGACCATGGAGGAGGCGATCGCACACTGCACGCGAGGGCTCGGCATCTGGGAATGGGCGGGCAGTGAGGTGCTCGGCGAGGGTCCCGACGTCGTCATCGCGACGTGTGGCGACGTGCCGACACTGGAAGGCCTCGCGGCCGTCGACTTACTGCGGAAGAACCTGCCCGACTTGCGAATTCGCTTCATCAACGTCGTGGACCTGATGCGGCTGCAGGACGATACCGAACACCCACACGGCCTTTCCAACCGCGAGTTCGACATGCTCTTCACCCGCGACAAGCCGGTGATCTTCGCCTACCACGGCTATCCGTGGCTGATCCACCGCCTCACGTATCGCCGCGCCAGCAACGAGAACCTGCACGTGCGCGGATACAAGGAGGAAGGCACCACCACGACGCCGTTCGACATGGTGATGCTGAACGACCTCGACCGCTACCACCTGGTGATCGACGTGATCGACCGGGTGCCGTTCCTCCAGTCGACGTGCGCGACCCTACGCCAGCAGATGGTGGACAAGCGGATCGAGGCCCGCGAATACACCCGCGAGCACGGCGATGACATCCCCGAGGTACGGGACTGGATGTGGCCCGCCGCACACGGCGCCACGTTCACGTCGAGTGTCGACGCCACGGTCTCGACGGCAGGTGACAACGAGTAGGAGCTCGAGTCACACCGCGTGCAGGCTCGGATCGCGATCGGCCACCACGAACGAAGCGCCGGTCAGCACAGGCGCTCCCGGAGTCGACACGTAGGGCAGCACGCGGAAGTCGGCGCGCACCTCGTCGGGCGTGATGCGGGTGCGCACGTAGCCGCGCCGGTTGCTGAAATACCGGATGTCGGGGTTCTCGGGCCGTATCGCGTCGATCTCGTCGCGCGTCTCGGACCCGTCCCCGCCGGAGCTGATCGAGGTCGTCACCAGCTCGGTCGCGACCAGCCGCGCCGCCGGGTCGTCGGGCCGTTGCCGCACGTCAGCGGCCCAATGCGAGTGGACGTCCCCGGTGAGGATCACCGCATTGCGCACCGGTGAGTCGACGATCCCGTCGACGATCCGGTCGCGGTTGGCGGTGTAGCCGTCCCAGGCGTCGGGGTTGAAGCCGCGGCCGGGCCCCGACGCCAGTTCCACCTGGGAGAAGAAGACCTGCTGGCCCAGCACGTCCCACCGCGCTCGCGACTGCGCAAAGCCGTCGAGCAGCCAGCGCTCCTGCTGCGCCCCCGTGAGGGTGGCCGCCGGGTCGTGGCGTTCGGCACAGTCGGACCGGAACTCGTCGCCGCAGGGTTGGTCGGTGCGGTACTGGCGGGTGTCGAGCATGTGGAACGTCGCCAGCCCGCCCCACTGCACACGGCGGTACAGCTGCATGTCGATGCCGTGCGGTGTCGCGGAGCGGCGCAGGGGCATATTCTCGTAGTAGGCCTGAAACGCCGCGGCACGTCGGTCGCGGAACCGCGGATCCGGCTTGGCGGGTATCTCGTCGGCCCAGTTGTTGGCCACCTCGTGGTCGTCGAATACCGCCAGCCACGGCGCGGCGGCGTGGGCGGCCTGCAGGTCCGGGTCGGTCTTGTACAGCGCGTAGCGCTGCCGGTAGTTGGCCAGCGTGACGGTCTCCGGCCCGACGTGATCACGCACGCCCTGCCCCGTCGGGGCATACTCGTATTGGTAATCACCAAGGTGCAGAACGAGATCCGGCTGCTCCTCGGCCAGGCGGCGGTAGGCGGTGAACCAGCCCTGCTCGTAGTGCGAACACGACGCAAAGCACATCGTCAGCGGAGCCATCGACCCCGGTTCTGGCGCGGTGCGGGTGCGCCCGGGCTGCGACAGATGACCCGCCGCCCGGAAGCGGTAGAAGTAGTCGGCGCCGGGGCGCAGGCCGGTCAGCTCGACGTGCACGCTGTGCGCCGATTCCGGCACCGCCGTGGCCGTGCCGCGTTGCTCGATGTGCGCGAACGCGTCGTCGGCGGCGACCTCCCAGTCGACGTCGACCGGCCGTGCGGGCATGCCGCCATGCCCATCGCCTGCCAGTGGGTCGGGGGCCAGCCGGGTCCAGATCACCGCGCCGTCGGGGGCAGGCTCACCCGAGGCCACGCCAAGGGTGAACGGATCCGCCAGGATCGGGCTGCGTCGATTGCCGGTGAACCCGGCGATGGGTAGCGCGGCGAGCACGACGGCGCCCTTGAGCAGGGTGCGACGGGTCGGGCGGTGAGACACGCCGTAGTGTCGGCAACCCAGCTGTCCGGTTGCCCTTCGTCGCGCAAACGTCGTGTGTACGTGAGCTTTCCGCAGGATGGAATACCGTGCACGCGCACGGCACTGGCATACTCCAACGGTGACTGCTCTCGAGTTCTCGGATTCTGTTTTCATCTCGGTCGAGCCCGACCGGGTCTACGCGATGGTGTCGGACGTGACGAGGACGGGCGAGTGGAGCCCGATCTGCAAGTCGTGCGAGTGGGACGAGGGCGACGGCCCCGTCGTCGGCGCCTGGTTCACCGGCCACAACGAAACCCCGCAGCGGACCTGGGACGCCCGCTGCCAGGTGGTGGCTGCCGACCCCGGCAAGGAGTTCGCCTGGGAGGTCAACAAGGGCTGGGCGCGCTGGGGCTTTGCCTTGGAACCCGCCGAGGGCGGCACGCGTCTGACCGAGTCGTGGACGTTTCTTCCGCGCGGTATCGAGGGGTTTCACAAGAGGTTCGGAGACGACGCCGACGCGCAGATCGCCGACCGCAGTGCGGCTGCGCTGCATGGCATTCCGGTGACGCTGGCGGCGATCAAGAAGGCCGCCGAATCCGGCTAGCCAGGGCTACGGCGCGGCCCGTCGGACGGTGATCGAAGGCACCTGCGCCAGGCTCTGCCCCACGACGCAGTAGCGCTCGGTCAGCTCGGCGAGCTTGGCCAACGTCGCATCGTCGGCGTCGGTCTGCAGCTCGGCGACGATGCCGACCTCCTGCACGCCGACGGGTACCTCGCGGGAGACGCCCAAGGTGCCGCGGGCATCGAAGATCCCAGTGGCACGCAATTCGGCGCTGGCGATGTCGATGCCCATGGCGGTGGCGACGCTGCGCATCGTCACGCCCGCGCAGCCCAGCAGGGCCTGCAACAGCATGTCTCCGGAGCAGGCGTCGCTGCCGTCGCCGCCGGTGGCGGGATGCAGACCGGCACGGATCGGTTCGGCCCAGGTCTGGACGGACGCGGTGACGGGTTTGGCCTCGAACGATGCGACGGCTTCGATCGGCGTGCGAGCGGTCGCGGGGTCATCGCGATATTGCTGTTTGAGCGGCTTCTGCAGTTCCCGAAGCGTGGCGGCATCCATGCAGCCATCTTGGCACCCAATGCCTGAGAACCCGGACGCCTCCCATCGTCCGAGCTCTCAGGGGATTGTGGGTTAGCGGTGGTTTTGGTGGTGGTGATGGATCGAGGTGCCCGGCTGCGGGGCGTTGACCTGGTGCGGGAAGGCCGGGTGCAGTTCGGGGGCGCTGGTGGCCGGGCCGTTGTAGCGGACCGAGGTCTCGGCGTGGCTGGCGGTGGCGGTGCCCAGAGCGATCAGGGCGGGAGCGGCGAGCAGAGCGGCGGTGGCGGCGATCCGGCGGCTGATGGTGTTCATGTCAATCTCCTTGTATGAGTGGACTTTTGAGTTTCTTTGCCGGTGTTCTTCGGCGATGAGACAACTATGTCGCACTCGCTAGGTCATGTATGTCCGCTGACCAGCCACTCAAGCGGTTGAACCGCGTGTCCCCCGATCGGAGGACACGGGGTTCAACGATGGCGATCCCTTGGGTGGTCGTGGCACCTCCGGCTCGCGATTACCCCCGTTGAACAGTGCTTTGTGTGACATTCTGTGCGGGTGTCCGCGGGGGCCCCGCCTTCGGGGGTTGTCACGTTCTTGTTCACCGATATCGAGGGTTCGACCCGTCGGTGGGAATCGGATTCTGCCGCGATGGGGTCGGCCCTCGTCATGCATGACGAGGCACTGCGCACCGCGATTGAGTCGCACGGCGGTTTTCTGTTCAGTCACACGGGTGACGGGGTGGTCGCCGCGTTCGCATCGCCGAAGGCGGCCGTCGACGCCGCCGTCGCTGCTCAGCAGAGGTTGGAGTTACCAGTCCGGATGGGATTAGCCACCGGCGAGGCCGAGCTTAGAGACGGCGACTACTTCGGCACCGTACTCAACCGCGCCGCACGGGTAATGGCGGCTGGACATGGCGGTCAGATCCTGCTGGCCGACTCCACGGCAGTGCTGCTCAGCGGCGTGGAGCTGGCCGATCTGGGTCCGCGGCGGCTGCGCGACCTCCCGATGCCGATCACGGTATTTCAGCTGCGTGCGCCGGGACTGCGGACCGACTTCCCGCCATTACGGGCACTCGAGGTGAATCCGGGGAACCTGCGGCCATCGGCCACCAGCTTGATCGGCCGCGAGGCCGAGGTCGCCGAGATCGAGGCGGAGTTGCGAAATCATCGGCTGGTGACGTTGACGGGGGTGGGCGGGGTCGGCAAGACGCGCCTTGCGATCGAGGCAGCGACGCGTCTGGCCCATGAATTCCCGGACGGTGTATGGGTTTTCGAGCTGGCCGCTGTCGCCAATCCGGCGGCCGTGCCCGACGCGGTGGCAGCCGTCTTGGGCATCACGCAGCAACCGGGGAAGACCGTGAGCCAATCCGTGGCCGCCACGCTGGAAGGCAGGGTTCGGCTGTTGGTGTTCGACAACTGTGAGCACGTGCTGGACGCAGCGGCCGATCTAGCCGAGGCCATCCTCGCGCAATCCACAACGGTGACGATCCTAGCCACCAGTCGCGAGGGATTGGGCGTCGCGCGTGAGCAGTTATGGCCGGTGAAGGCGCTGAAAGTCAGCGCCGCAGTGGAATTGCTGGTCGAACGCGCTCACAGTGTGGCACCAGGCTTTTCGGCCGACGACGCGGTGCTGGAGATCTGTCACCGCCTTGATCGCATTCCGTTGGCCATTGAATTGGCGGCCTCACGTATGGCCTCGATGACCGCAACCGAGGTGCGCGACCGTCTCGATCATCGATTCAAGCTGTTGGTCGGGTCACGGCGTGGTCTGGAGCGCCACCAAACGTTGCGCCACGCGGTGCAATGGTCCTATGACCTACTCGACGATGCGGAAAGGACGCTGCTGGATCGGTGTTCGGTCTTCGCCGGGGGGTTCGACGTTGAAAGCGCCTGCGCGGTAGCCGAATCCGACGGTCCCGACGACTACGCAACCCTCGATCTGCTCGACGCGCTGGTGCGCAAGTCACTCCTAGTCGCCGACCGGTCAGCCGGGCGGACGCGGTATTCGATGCTGGAGACGATCCGGCAGTTCGCCGAGGACCAACTCGTCGCCCGCGGGGAGGCCACCGAGGCGCGTGCGGCGCATGCTCGCTACTTCGCGGGGCTCGAAGCCGACATCATGTCGTTGTGGGATGGCCCCCGCCAGCGGGAGGCGTACGACTGGTTCGCCGTCGAGCTGGCCAATCTCCGCGCGGCATTCCGCTGGGCTGCCGACGATGGCGATCTCGACGTGGCCGCCCCCATCGCAGCATGTGCGGCGTGGCTCGGCTTTCTGACGGAGAATTACGAACCGATCGTGTGGGCTGAGGAGCTCATCGACCCGGCCCGCGCCGTCGACCACCCACGGCTCACGGCCCTGTATGTGTTGACATCGCTGTGCTACAACACCGGACGGATCGATTCGGCTATTCGCTACACCGGGGCCGCCGAGAGGGCGATCAGCGGCGGAATCGATCACCTCCCGCACGCCGCAGAAGGCTTCCTTGGCAGTGCCTATCCTGCCGTCGGCCAGCCGGAACGGTGGGTTCAATGGTTTCGCGCTCAGCTCGCACGCGGTCGCGCCACGGACCCGTACAGCACGGCGAACCTCGTCATCGGACTGACGGTCGCCGGTTCCATTGATGACGCGATGGTCGCCGCTGGCGGCTTGATCGACGCGGCCGAAGCGACCGGCAACCCGTATGTGCTGTCATGGGCGCTAGTGGCCCACGGGTATGCCTTCCGCGCCGGTGATCCCGGCCTTGCGCTCGCTGCCGCGCGCCGTGGCCTGGCCATCGCACGAGACAGCGGCAACCGCTTCAACGAGACGATGCTGGTGCACATGCTGTCCGGACTCGAGGCCGAGCACGGGGACCGGATGGCCGCCTTGGACTACTTCACCGTGTCGATCGGCAACTTTCACGAGACGGGCAACACCTACATGGTCAGCGCGCCTCTGGCCCTCCTCGCCGTCTTACTCGACCGGCTCGGACGCCTTGAGTCAGCGGCCACCATCGCGGGCTTCGCAGCGGTCAATCCCATGACCATTGCAGCTCTACCCGAAATCGGCACGGCGATTACTCACCTCCGTGATGTCCTTGGCAACCAGACCTACGAGTCGCTCGCCCACGCGGGGGCAAGCATGACCAACACTGCGATGGTGACTTACAGCTACGACCAAATCGACCAGGCCCGAACCGAGTTGAAGGCCGGCCCGAAATAGGCGACACATTGCGAGTTGCCCAATCCGCTCACAACCGTAGGCTGGAACTCCCCCGAGAGAGGTGCTGACGATGGCCGCTTACGATCTTGCCTCGTTGTGGGAGGCGCACTGTCAGTACGAGTTTGACACACGGGATGTGGACGCCACCATGGCCACCATGGTGGCCGAACCGTATGTCAACCACATCCCCACGATGACCGGTGGCGTCGGCTTCGAGAGCTTGCGACGTTTTTACGCGAACCATTTCATCGGGGTGAACCCTCCCGACTTCGAACTGCTCCCCGTCAGCCGCACGGTCGGGGAGAGTTCCCTCGTCGACGAGTTCGTCGCCCGCTTCACCCACACCACTCGGATGGACTGGATGCTGCCCCGCATCGAGCCCACCGGACGCGCAGTGGAGATTCCGATGGTGGCCGTTGTGCAGTTCAAGGACGACAAACTCGTGCACGAGCACATCTACTGGGACCAGGCCAGCGTGCTCGTTCAACTCGGTCTGCTCGATCCCGAAGGCCTTCCCATCGCTGGGGCCGAGACGGCACACAAAGTGCTTGACGTTTCCCTGCCAAGCAACACGCTGATGACTCCGTCGGAGTAGGACGCACGTTGGGCGACGCGTCAGCGGGGTGAGGACTTCGGCGGTCACCTGGAGCGACGGGCATTGTGCCGTGTAATTCGCGTGGCGGGGGAAGGCTTAGGTTTCGACACGGTCACGGACCGATACCGTTCGATGCCACACTGATCACAACAGCCACACCGATCACTATCGTCACATCAGTCAACTGAAGACGTCAATGCGACGTCCCACTTGAAAGGTGTGACATGTCGCCGCGTCCTCGAATCGCATCGGTCACGATGGCGTCGGCGGCCGCGCTCGGACTCATCGTCTCTCTCGGCGTCACGCCGATCGCCAACGCCGAACCGTGCGAAGGCGCTGCAGCACAAGCGCAGCCGCTGCCCAACCAGGCCTTCGAGATCCCCAGTCCGTCCAGGATCTCACCGCTCAACCGTCCGATCGGACACAAGCCCGCAGGTGCGAACGACCAAGCGGCCCTTCCCAAGCTGGGGCTTCTGCCGTCGATCCTGAAGGCGCTCACACCACCCCCGCAGCCCGGGCAGGTGCGGCAGCAGGCGGGGGTGGTCCCCACCACTCCCAAGCCGGCTCCCGTTGCCAAGCCCGTCGAGCCGGCACCAGCACCCGCTGCGGCGCCGCCGTCCGGGCCGCCAGGAACGTCGCTCGTCGGTTGGGTGACCGGACCGGACAGCCCGAACCAGACGATCCAGCGTTTCGCCATCACCGGGACCGACCTCGGAATCATGTGGGACAACGGCGATCCCACCAACCATCAGGTACTGATGGCGTTCGGTGACACCAACGGCTACTGCGGAATCCCGAACAAGCAGTGGCGGTACAACGCGCTGTTCCGCAGCTCGGATGGGGCACTGTCGAATACGGTCGCCGTGCCGGATGGCGTTGTCGGCAACAAGTATTCCGGCTCACCGGTGTGGCGACAGGGCATCTCCAAACAGATCATCAACACCATCGGACAGGCACCCGACGAGACGGGCATCATCCCGACCGCCGGCGTCGCGGTCGGCGGCAACCAGTTGCTCAACTTCATGTCCATCAGGGACTGGAACAGCCCGGGCTCTTGGTCGACGAACTTCTCGGCAATCGCTGTGTCACAAGACAATGGCGAAAACTGGGGCGTCTACCCCGGCACCATTCGCCCACCCACGGGCGGCAACGAGAACTTCCAGATGGGGGCGTTCCTCAAGCCAGGACCCGGTGACCCGTACCTCTACTCGTTCGGGACGCCCAACGGTCGCGGCGGTTCGGCGTACATCGCGCGCGTCGCCCCGAACCTTGTGCCGGACTTGAGCAAGTATGAGTACTGGAATGGCGACAGCGGAGCCTGGGTCCCTGCCAATCCGGCCGCCGCGACGCCGGTGATCCCCGGCCCGGTCAGCGAGATGTCGGCCCAGTACAACACCTATCTGCGGCAGTACCTGGCGCTGTACGGCAACGGCTCCAACGACATCGTGATGAGGACGTCGCCGACACCCCAGGGACCGTGGGGCCCCGAGCAGTTGCTGGTTCCGCAGTCACAGATCCCCGGTGGCATCTACGCGCCGTTCCTGCATCCGTGGTCGACGGGTCGCGAGCTGTATTACAACCTCTCGCTGTGGTCGGCGTACAACGTGATGCTGATGAAGACCATCCTGCCGTAGGGCCTAGGTCGTGTCCGATGAATGGGTGATCCGTTCCGGTCTCGGTAGGCGCTGGAGCCATTGCGCGAGCGAGGGCGCGCTCGGTGACCAGCCGAGTCGGTGGGCATTGACGGAACTGACGTAGCTGTTGGATGCCACGCCGAGCCGCCCGGCCTCGCCGAACTCAGCGATGATCTGTTCGACTGGCACGCTGACGGTGAGGTTGCCGAAACCCAGGTGGCCACTGATCATCTCGGCGATCTCCTTGAATGAGTTGTTGCCGTTCTCGGCGAAGAAGAGGGCGCCTCCGGGCGCCTTGTCGATCGCCAGGAGATAGAGATCGACCAAGTCGTCGATATGAACGTTCGAGTAGCGGTTGAGCCCCTTTCCGAAATAGGCCCCGGCACCCAGTTTTCGGGAAAGGGCGATGAGTTGCGGGATCTGGTCGCTATCGGGCGCCAGCCCGCGCCCGGTGCCGTACACCATCGTGGGGCAGATGACGATCGTGCGGATGCCCTTGTCAGTCGCTGCCTGGCGGACGTAACGATTCATGTCGACCCGGGCCCGCTGATACGGGACGGGCTCATGGTAATCATCCTCGGACAGTGGGCGATCGGTGCGATATTCGCCGTCGGCGTGATCGGCGACGAAGGCTGAGCCCGTGGTGTGGATCAGCGTCTTGCTGCTGCGTTCGAGTGCGGTGACCAGAGCGATGACAGACGCCGGGTGATCGGCGCTGGCGGCATGGACGACGACATCGGCCGCCTGGGCGGCACGGGTCAAGATATCGCGATCATCCAGCGTGCCGAATACAGCGTCGATCCCGCGCGCTTCCAGAAGGGGAGCCTTCGCCTGCGACCTGACCAAGCCGGTCACCGTATGACCCTCTGCCACCAGCCTTTCGGCGATCGAGCCGCCGAGGTAGCCGGTGGGGCCCGTCACGAAGACTCTCATGCCGCGTCTCCGTCGGATTGCCGCTGCGCACGGTAGCCGAGAATCGCGGCCATGTTGGCGTCTTCGAGTTCGGCGAACGCGGCCGATGCGGCCTCGCCCGTCAGCGCCAGGTCAGGCTCGAGGCCATCGCCGAGTCGTTCGAGTTGCATGTTGTTCCAGGGCAGGATGTGCAACAGGTCCAACGCTTCCTCCGGGGCGGCGAGGTCGACGATGTCGCCGTTCAACAGTCGGCGCGGCGAGTTGGGATCGGCGATGAGCGGGCGCCCGATGCCGATGGCATCAAGATCACCACGGTCCAGCGCGTCGCCCATGGCGGCGACACTTCGGAACCCGCCGGTGACCATCACGGGCATGGCGGCCACAGCACGCACCGCGCCGGCGAAGGCGACGAAATACGCTTCTCGCGCCGCGGTTTTCGCCCTCGGGCCGTCTTCGCCTTCGTCTTTGAGGGCGACGCCGACCACCTTGGGCTGTTCGAGTGAGCCACCGGAGAGCTCAAGCAGGTCCAGACCGATGCCGTTGAGCATCTTCACCAGCTCCACGCATTCAGCGTTGGTGAAGCCGCCCTTTTGGAAGTCGGAGGCGTTGAGCTTCATTCCGACGGGGAATCGTGGCCCGACCGCCCGGCGGACGGCGGTGATCACCTCGATCAGGAACCGCGAGCGGTTCTCCAACGATCCGCCCCATTCGTCGGTACGCCGGTTGGCGAGAGGGCTCAGGAACTGTGAGATCAGATAGCCATGCGCGGCGTGTATGGAGACACCGGTGAACCCCGCGAGCTTCACCTCGGCGGCGGCGAACGCGAATTGGCCGATCGCATGGCGGATTTCGGCGACGGTCATCGGTTTGGGTCGCGCGAAGCTGAAACCCGCATCACGGATTACGTCGAGTTCGATGTCAGAAGGCGACAGCGGTGCAGAATTGATGCGGTCACTGACCTGACGCCCGGTGTGGCTGAGCTGGATCCAGAAGTGCCCGCCCTGCGTGGTACCCGCCAAGGCGAGCCGGGCCAGCTGTGCACGCCCGGTCTCATCGTCGATCACCACATTCTTCGGCCGCTCCAGATGCCAGCGGTCGACCTGCACGTTCCCGGAGAGCAACAGGCCTGCGCCCGAGCCAGCCCAGCGGTGGTACAGCGTCTCCAGACGTGGCGTGGAGTGATTGGCCGCGTCGGCGAGACCCTCGCTCATCGCCGCTTTGGCCAGCCGGTTCGGCAGGGTGGCCCCGCAGGGTAGATCGAGCGGCTGATCCAGTGGGGTGGTCATGACATCTCCGTTTCGGTTGTACCGTGGTACGTGTGACAGCGAACGCTGTCCCACGTACGACAGTGATCGCTGTCGTATTGGATGTCAAGTGACAGCGGGTGCGGTGATGGTCAAGACCTGGTCGGCAGACAATCCCAAGGCGGCCCTGATGGCGCGTAAGCGCGCCGCCATCGTCGAGGCCGCACTGAGCGCCTTTCTAGATGCGGGATACGCCGAGGCCTCGGTCAACCACATCGCGGCCGCCGCCGGCGTGTCGATCAAGACGCTGTACCGGCACTTCGAGAGCAAGGACGAGCTCTTCGCGGCGGTGATGCACGCTGCGTGCGGCGACGCGTCGGACGGCTCGGGTGACGAGACAACGGTGCCGGCCTGGTACGACGCACCGCCGGCTGAAGCACTGCCTCAGGCCGGGGCGGAATACCTGCGCAACGTCCTGTCCGCGGATCAGCTTGCGCTCTACCGCGTCGTCACCCGCGATGCACACCGCTTTCCCGAACTCGCCAAGCGCTATCACGAGGAGACGACCGGTGGCCGGGACGCCAAATTCGCGGGCTACCTCGACCGGTGGGCAATCCGCGCGGGCTGGACGGTCCACGACAAACGTGTCGCAGCCCAGATGTTCGCTGCACTGCTGAAAGCGCACATCTTCGATGAGACGCTATTGGGCCTGACGGAGCCCTCCGAGGCCGATATCGTCAAGAAGGCACACGAAGCCTCCGCCAGCATGCTGACCCTTCTCGACGACGAGCGCTTCTGACGGTCCCGTCGTTTCGAACGCGTGGCCCACACCGGCGTTAATTGGCGATGTAACCCTTGCCCAGGTTGACGACGTTGCAGTAGGCGCCGTTGCCTGCGGCCTTGGGCGCATTGTTGGTGCGCGAGACGATCGTCTTCCCACCGATGGACACCCGACACGTCACCGAACCCGGATCAGGGCCGGGATGAATGCCGGTGAACGTCAACGACGGCGCGCTGCCGTTGTAGTCGTACGCCGCCGACCACGGCAGGCCCGCGACTTCGACGATCGGCTCGTCGTTGGCCCCGAAGTACGACACCTGCACGCCGTCACCGAACGTGCCGGTCAGCTCGAACACGATTGGGGTCGACGCGAACGCCGTCCCCGGAGATGCGAGAAGCAGTCCCCCACCAAGCGCGACAGCTGCGGCGACCCGGCCGAGCTGACGTCCTACCGATTGAATCCCCATGGGAGGAGTCTCCCACGGGGGAAGTACCGCACCGCTCACGAGTCTGCGTAAGGTGAACGACTCACCCGGCCGGTCGCTCGATGTGGCGAGCCGTCATCGAACTGCGTGTGTCAGCGGGCCGCAACGGACATCGAATCGTTCACGCACGGTGTCGAGGGTGCGGCGCTGGTGCTCGCGTTCCCGGTGGTGCGTGCGCATGAAGCGTGCCGTCGCGGCCAGGCGACGCGGCAGCGGGTACCAGCGATCGAAGTCGAGCCCACACTCGTTGAACGCCTTGGTCGGGACGCCGTCGGCGATCAGGCTGATGTTGTGCTGGGCGAGCGTCAAGAGCGCATACGGAAATACCATCTTCGACTTCGTCCGCAGATCCAGCATGTCGAGCTCATAGAGCGGGACGTCCTTGAACTTGTCCAGAAAGAGCAAGTGAGTCATGAAGTAACCCATGTACGACGACAAATGCATTGTGGCAGAAAGCGTCTGAATGGAGACCACGGCACCACTGTCCGAGACATAGGGCTCGTACGCGTAATCGGCGGGCTTGACGTATCCGGTGCAGTTCACGATCCAGCTACCCGCTTTGATCGACTTGGTGGCTCCGCTGCCGAACACCATGTCGGTCGTACCGTTGCGGTCGACGGCATCTACCAGGTGATCCATGATCACGTCGTTCAGGCCGGCGGCGATCGTCTTGTTCTCCGATTCGGACAACACGCCGAGCAAGAAATTCCCAGTTTCGGGGGTTACCCACGTGCCGTAGGCGGCGCGGTGCCAGTCCCAAACGTCTGACTCATTGGTCCCGTCGAAACGACGGGCGGCTTGCACGCCGAGGGTGCTCACCAGCGTTCCACCCCACCATCGTCGGGCCCCGGCGGGGAAGAACCGGTCGCGGCAGCCGAAGAACGTGCCGTCGCCTGCCACCAGGTTCACTTCACGACCCGGGTATTCCGTGATCAAGGCGTGAGCGGTGTCCATCGCGGTCTTTCCACCACCGATGACCCACACCGGGGTGTCACTGGCGCGCATCTCATCGCCTCGCATGTCGGTGTAGTTGGGCGACACCGACTGCACACGCGTGCTGGAGACTTCCAGCGGATCGTTGGGCTCAATCCGGAAGCCGTACGCCTTGATCAGCCGCTTCGCCTCGATGACGAGGGCCTTGCCATCAGAGGATCTGCACGTGACCCGCACGATTCCGTCGGTCTCATCGTCCGACTCCAGGTTCCAGCCGAAGCGCTCGTCGACCCGCACCCGCTGCTTGATGACGTCGAGGCAGTGTTCGAAGTGGCCGAGCACCTCGCCCTTGGTCGCCAGGTACGCGGGATCCGCGCCGAGAGTCCACTTGATGTTCCCGGCAGTGAACATGCCGTGCGGCTGGTGCAGTCGCACGTACGGGTATGTGTCGACCCACATGCCGCCGACGCGTCCGCGGCGGTCGACCAGGATGACCTTCTGATCGCGAGATAGGTACCGGCTGGCGACGAAGAGTGCATTGAGTCCGGCGAGACCGGCCCCCACTATGCAGACGTCACACCTCTCTACAGCGACGCTTTGCGCTGCGGTGTCGGATGGTTGAACTGCAATCATTGGCCGCACCCTTCTTCTCAGCAACGCGCCCTGCCTATCTGCGGGGCCGACGACTCATTGTCTGCCCGTGCTGCGGCGCGATGTCGAGTAATCGACTACTCGACCTTCTTTCGCTTGCCCACTCGGCACGGCCTGAGAGCCCGGATGTGGAGGCATCCGGGCTCTCAGGGGGCTTTGGTGGACTTACTTGTGGTTCTGGTGGTGGTGATGCACCGAGGTGCCGGGCTGCGGGGTGTTGCTCTGGTGCGGGAAGGCCGGGTGCTGCACGGGGGCGCTGGTGGCCGGGCCGTTGTAGCGGACCGAGGTCTCGGCGTGGCTGGCGGTGGCGGTGCCCAGAGCGATCAGGGCGGGAGCGGCGAGCAGGGCGGCGGTGGCGGCGATCCGGCGGCTGATGGTGTTCATGTCAATCTCCTTGCGTGAGTGGGCTTTTGAGTTTCTCTGCCGGTGTTTTCCGGCGATGAGACAACTATGTCGCACTCGTTGAGAGATGTATGTCCGCTGACCAGCCACTGGGGCGGATGAACCCGATGTCCCCCGATCGGCGGACACGACGTCGCATGCACCAATTTGCTGGCGGCCAAGTGTCCCGAAGTTACTCTGAGCCGATGGAACAGTTTCGTCGCGGCGAACTCGTTTTCGACGTCATCGATGCAGGGCCTGCAGATGGGCCGGTGGCCATTCTCCTGCACGGCTTCCCGGAACAACACACGATGTGGCAGTCGATCATTCCTCGACTCACCGCGCAGGGATATCGGTGTCTGGCTCCTCGCCAGCGTGGCTACTCGCCTGGCGCCCGGCCGACACGCCGCCGGGACTACCGCATAGCCGAGCTTGCCGAGGACGTCCGAACGCTCATCGATGCGAGCGGTGCGCCGCGAGTGCACCTAGTCGGTCATGACTGGGGCGCCACCGTCGCGTGGCAGGTGGCTCAACAGTTTCCCGACCGCCTGCTCTCCCTGACGTCGCTCTCGGTGCCGCACCCTGGGGCGTTCTTGAGGGCGATGGTGACGAGCCGCCAGGGGCTGGCCTCCTGGTACATCTACTTCTTCCAACTGCCCCGTGTGCCGGAGTGGTATCTGAAGCGCGGCCGTGGAACGTTCTCACTGTCCGGGCTCGCGGAGTCGAGAGCAGCGCATGCACCAGAGCTGGCCGATGCCGAGAAACGGGCGATGGCCGAGCCCGGTGCGCTGACCGCCGCGCTCAACTGGTACCGCGCGATCCCGCTGAGCCTCTCACGGGACACCGATACCAAGGTCACCGTTCCGACGCTGTACGTCTGGAGCGACGGCGACATCGCCCTGCTCGAGAAGGGCGCTCGGCTCTGCGGCAACTTCGTCGTCGGCGAGTACCGCTTCGAGATCCTCAAGGGCGTCTCGCACTGGATCCTCGACGAGCAACCCGATACGACGGCCGATCTGCTGCTGGACTGGTTCACGGGTCACCCTGCCGACTAGCAGGCTGCATCGGTCAGCGGGCCGTCCCGCTGCCCCCATCGGGGCTCAGGATCTCCAGAGCGGCGTTCGACCGGGCGATCCATTCCTCCTGCGCCTGGGGTTGCGCGTACTCGTCGTGCCAGTTCCACCAATGGTATGGCGGGGTCTGCGGGTAACCGTCGGGCGAATCCTCCCAATCCTCTTGGCGCCCAAGCGCGGTCATGTCGAGGTAGCTCCAGGTGGTGCCCAGTGCTTCGTCGCCGCGGTTGTTGATGAAGTAGGTGCGAAATACCCGGTCCCCTTCCCGGATGAACGCGTTGGTGCCGTGCCATTCGTCGACCCCGAAGTCGACGTCGAAGCCGTCGGTGATGGTGTACCACGGGATGTCCCAGCCCATTCGGGCCTTCACCCGGTCGATGTCGGCCTGCGGGGCGCGCGAGACGAACACCAGAGTGGTGTCGCGGGCGTTGAGGTGGGCGAGGTTGGCGACGTGGTCGGCGACCATGGAGCAGCCGGGGCAGGCATGCTCGGGCCAGCCGTGCACGCCGGGCTCGAAGAACGCACGGTAGACGATCAGCTGACGCCGCCCGGCGAACAGATCGCGCAGGCTCACCGCGCCGTCGGGCCCGTCGAATGCGTACGGCGTGTCCACGGGCATCCAAGGCATGCGTCGGCGTTCGGCGGCCAGCGCGTCGCCGTCACGGGTCAGCTTCTTCTCCTTGACCAGCAGCCGCTGGCGTTCGGCCTCCCACTCCTGCGGCGACACGATCGGGGGTGTGTTCATGCGAATTTCCTTCCGGGGTTGGTGAATTGGACTCAAGACAGCGGGGTCAAGCCGGCAGACGCCAGGGTGTAGGCGCGGTGGTCGGGGCGCGGTGCGGACGCGATGTCGAGGATCGACTTGCCCGCGTGGTCCGGTGTCAGGACGGGCGCCAGGGCCGCCACGAAGGTGTCGACGTCGACGCCTTGCCGCTCGGCGTAGGCCGACACCGCCGCTGAGCCAAGGTCGGTAGCCGGTGTCAGCTGGGGAAGGACGGACACGAAGCTGATCCCCAGCCCTGCACGTTCGGACTCGGTGGCGGCATAGTCGGTGATGAACCGGACGGTGGCCTTGGCTCCCGCATAGCCACCGCTGAGCGGCGACCCCTTGAGCGCGGCACCACTGGACAGGGCGATCACCGCGCTGCCCGGCGCAAGCGGACGCCCCAACGCGTGGCGAATCCAGTGGAATGCCTGCGCCACATCGACGTTCCAGTTCTGGCTGAAGCTCTCCCACGTCTGATCGACGAGCGGGCTCATCTGCGGAGCCGCCCCGGCGCACAGCACCAGCGTGCGCGGCCGGTACTCGTCGACGAGTCTGCCTGCCGTCGCGGGATTGGCAACGTCGGCACGTACCGGAATGAAGGCGTCGCCCAGCTCGTCGCGCACCTCATCGAGCTGCGTGCCGGTCCTGGCGACACCGACGACACGAGCACCGGCGCCCACCAGGGCGGTGGCGATGCCGCGGCCGAATCCGCGGCCCGCCCCGGTCACGATCGCCGTGCTGCCGGCAAGTTCTGCAGTGGTCATAGCGCCTCCGTTTCGAGTTCTTGACTGGGTAGACGCCGCGACGGCGGGAAACTGGGCGGGCGTGCGGCGCCCAGTTTTCGGCCCCCGCGGGGTCTGTATTGGGACGAGTGCAATGGAAGGCGGGAACAGTGATTGCGGATCTGATCGACAGGGCGCGCGCCGGCGACGGCGAGGCGTTCCGCCAGCTGACCGAACCGCACCGTCACGAGCTGCAGGTGCACTGCTACCGCATGCTCGGATCGCTGCAGGATGCCGAGGACGCGGTGCAGGACACGCTGCTCTCCGCCTGGCAAGGCCTCGACGGGTACCAGGAACGCGCCTCGATCCGCACCTGGCTCTACCGGATCGCCACCAACCGGTGTCTCAACGCGCTGCGCACGGCGAAGCGGCGCCCGGCCAAGGAGTGGGACATCAAACAACTGGAACCGCCGGAGCCGACGCGGCTCGGCGAAGTCGTGTGGCTCGAGCCCTATCCGGATGCCCTCCTCGACGGCGCGAGCACTGCGCCGCTGGGCCCGGAAGCACGCTACGAACAAACCGAAGCCATCTCGCTGGCCTTCATCACTGCGTTACAGCTGCTACCCGCGCGCCAGCGCGCAGTGCTCATCCTGCGGGAGGTACTCGGATACTCCGCGAGCGAGGTGGCCGAAATGATCAGCGCGACGGTCACTTCGGTCCACAGTGCGCTCAAACGCGCCAGGGTCGGCCTGCAGCGTGGGCTGCCTCCCGAGGGAGCACCAGCTCCAGCTGCCGACTCCCCCGCCGAGCAGGCGCTGGTGGCCAAATTCGTCCGCGCCTACCAGTCCGGCAACGTCGAGGCGCTGATCGCCCTGCTCACTGAGGACGTCACCGTCTCCATGCCGCCGATCCCCCTGGAATACCAGGGCCGCGACGTGGTGGCCCGCTTCTATGCCACCGTGATGCGTGCGGGCAGGCATTACGACCTCGTGCCAACCCGGGCGAATGGTCAGCTGGCCTTCGGCTCCTACCACCGCGCGCCGGGCGGCGGCATCCGTCATGGGGCCGGCCTGCTCGTTCTCACCGTCACCGGTGACCAGATCTGCGCCCTGACCCGCTTCGACAACAGCGTGTTGCCCTGGTTCGGGCTGCCGAGTTCACTGCCTGCGTCTGGCTAGAGTCGGCCCTCGCGATTGCCGAACGTACGGATGTTCACGGCCCTACTCGACGTTTGCGTTCGACGACCGCACGCTCGGCGTGATCGTGATGAGGATGGGATAGGGCCGCACACCGCCCCACGGGGTGCGGTCCCTTAACCAGTCAACGCCGCGAGCAACGCCGGCATCGACACCGTCGCGAAGCCAATCGCCGAATCGGAGATGCCGTACGGGATCACCAGCGTCTCGGCATGCACCAGCGCACCGCAGGAGTAGACGACGTTGGGCACGTAGCCGTCCTGCTCGTCGGCGGCAGGTGAGATGAGGGGCTGACGCAGCCGGCCGATGATCTTCGTCGGGTCGTCGAGGTCGAGCAGGATGGCGCCGATGCGGTAGGTGCGCATCGCCCCGACACCGTGGGTGAGCACCAGCCAGCCTGCGTCGGTTTCGATGGGCGGCCCGCAATTTCCGAGCTGCAGCACCTCCCACGCGTTGAGCGGCTGCTGGCAGGGCGCCGACTCCGCCCACACCAGAAGATGATCGGAGAAGGCCACGGTGTTGGTCTCGCGGTCGGATCGCGACATCGCCGCATAGCGGCCGGCTATCCGACGGGGGAACAGCGCCAGCCCCTTGTTGGCGGCCGCGCGTCCGACGATGGGCTTGGACGTGAAGCATCGGAAGTCCGACGTCTCGAGCAGCTGCTGCCTGATGTGGGACCCGCTGTACGCCGTGTAGGTGGCCTTGTACGTGACCGCGCCGTCGTCATCGACGAACCGCACGAACCGAGCGTCCTCCATACCCGCCGCCTCGGCGCCCATGGCCGGTCGCAGCACCCGCTCGGAACGGGCTGTGTCGTTGGCGAATTCGACGGAGTAGCTTCGGTCGGCGATCGACCTGATGTCGGCGATCGTGGCGCGGGCGTGGCCCCGGGTGCGCATGTTGGTCTGCAACGTGTCGAGTTGTTCCTCGAGGTCTGCACGGGTGAAGCGGTCGCCGAGTGCGTCGAGGACGTAATCGGCGGACTCTCCTGCATCACCGAGTCGGGCCAACTCGTTGCGGAAAACGGCCCCGTCCAGGAGGGCCTGAGTCGCCGTCGCGGTGGTGGCGAACGGCGACAGCTGATCGAGCGAGACGCGACCGGCGGCAGTCACGGTGCCGGTCCGGAATCCGATCGAGGACTGATGTCCCTCTCCTATGCCTCGCACGCTCATCACGAAGCGCAACCCGCCGTCGGCGATTCCGGTCTGGTCGGGATGGGCCACCATGCTCGGGTTGCACAGTGCAGCGCCCTCGATGGCGTACTCGCTGGTGAAGGCCGCGCCCAACAACACCTTTCGCGCATCGGAGAGGTGCCGCACCGGGTCGAGCCGGTCGGCGAGCACGTCGGCATGCCGGTGGAAGGTACCGAGTAGGTCGCGGTGGCGTCCGTCGAAGCGGGTGACGACGTCGTCCAGAGCGAACTGCACGTCCTCCTCGGTGAGCGCGAGGATGCGGGCCAGTACGACGCCTGCCCGGGACTCCTGGTGCTCGAAGCCCTCCTGGCCCGGCACGAAGAGTTGCGTGACGACGCGCGACGGATCGGCGGCAAGCCGCAGCGGGCTGCGGGTCACCAGATCGGTTTGCACCGAAGTCATTGCCTCACAGCCGAGATGCGCCGGGCATGCTGCATGGTGGACAGCGCTGCCAGCGTGGACTCCGCGCCTTGATTCTGGTTCACCCCGTCGGCGTGCAGGCCGTCGAAACCGCCGCCGGTCTTGGCGTCCCACATGACCTGCCCGGAATCGTTGTCGCCCTCGAACCAGGCCGCCGCCCGGCGGACACCGTCGGGCCACTTCGGGCTGGGATCGGCGGCAGCGGCGCGCGCACACGCATCGGCGAGTGAGGACACCTCGATCGGCTGTTGGTCGAAGGCCGGACGGGCGTCGTCGGCGCCTCGTCCACCGACTGGAGTCGGCGAGAAGTGCCCGTCAACCGTCTCGTAGTCGACCAGCCAGCCGAGCAGATCCAGACCTCGGCGTTGGAGCGCCGCGTCGTCGAGCGCAGTGCCCGCCGCGATCATCGCCTCGGCGAGAACGGCATTGGCGTAGGCCAGCCGCGGTTCGGGCCACGGCCAGTCTGGGTCGTCGCTCGGTGCGATGACGGTACGGACGTAGTACGTGAGCAGCTCTCGCGCCTCGACGTGATTGGGATCGGCGGTGAGCAGTTCGGCCGCGCCAAGAGCCGCGAAGGCCATGGCCCGCGGTGACTGCGACCGCTGCAGCACGGCGCGCTCGAACTGAATCTTCGCCGACTCACGCACGAACGCGGTGTTCCCTTGGGCAGCAGCGGTTCCCAGCCCCCAGATGCATCTACCCCACGCGTCTTCCAGCGCGGGCTCGTCGGTCCACTTACCCGTGCTGTCCATCCGGTTGCGGCACGCGCCGGTAAGCGCTTGCGCCTCCGCGAGAAACCGCATGGCAAGCCCGGCAATGCCATTGAGCTTCCGGTCCGGGTCAGGCTCCTCACGACTGACGACCACCAGAACCCTGGCCATGTCGTCGGTGCAGTAACCGTGTTCGGTCGCCGGTTCAGTCAGATTGGCGTGCTCGAAGGTGCCGCGACGGTCCGTCATGTGCAGCAGGTGATCGAACACCGGACCCCGCACGGGCGCGGTCATACCAGTGCCCGGCGCTCGAATACGAGTCGCTGCGCCAGGGTCAGGTACGACTTGGCGATCGACGGCCACGCCAACGTTGGCGCCAGCCGACGGCCCTCGGCCGCCATGGACCCGGCGAGACGCGGATCGGACAACACCTGTCGCAGCGCAAAGGTCATCGCATCGGGATCGTCGTGGTCGACGACGATGCCCGCACCAGACCCGAGAAGTTCGATGGCATGTGGGAACGCGGTGGCGACGACGGGCCTACCGCTCGCGACGGCGTCGACCAGGACTCCGGACGTGATCTGCTCGGTCGAGTCGTACGGCAGCACGACGACGGCGCAGGACTGGATCAGCGTGGCAAGGGACGTCGCGCTGCGGTAGTAGGGGTCGAATGACACCGAGCCCGCAACGCCGCTGTCTCGCGCCTGTTCGGCGCGGGCCTCGCGGTAGGCCTCGCCTTCGGCGGCCAGCACCCTGGGGTGCGTCCTGCCTGCGATCACGTACTGCGGCCTGCCGCGGAGCTCGTGCAGGGAAGCCATGGAGTCGATGACACGTTCGACGCCCTTGCCGGGACCGAGCAGACCCCAGGTCAACAGGGTTGGTCGACCGCCACGCTTGGAATGCACCCCTTGCGGGATGGTCGCGCCGTGCGCGATCGTGCTGATCTTGTGCCGGTCGACGTCGAAGCCGTGACGCAGGCGTTCGTTGGCGGCGTCGGACATCACGACCACCTGATCGGCAAGTCGGGCGATGGTCTCGAGGACGGAACGCTGGTGCGGTGTCGGATTGAGCGGAACCGTGTGAGCGACGACGATCGACGGCACGCGCAGCCCGCGCATGACTTCGATGACCTCGTCGCCGTCGGCGCCGCCGTAGATGCCGTATTCGTGCTGGATCACCGCGACGTCGCACTCGCTCAACAAGTCTGCCGAAGCTGCGATCGATGCCGCTGAGCCGTTGACCAGCTCGCCGACGACGCGGGGGTCGGAGGACGGTGGCCCATCGGCGACGCGAACGACGCTGACTTCGGCGCCGTTGGCCGCCAACCCGTTGGACAGGGCGGCACTGAACGTTGCCAGCCCGCAGACCGTCGACGGATAGGTGCTAAGGACACCGAAACTCGAAGGTGCGGAATTTCTCTGGGCCCCAACGGGGTTGATGAAAGTTCTACTAAACGATAATGCAGTCAAAGCGATCCCGACCGTGCGAATGTCACGAAGATGTCCGGCTTGAGCGGTTGCTCCTGGCCATCAGCGGAAGACGGCTGATTCATTCCGGACTGGTCGGTTTCCCAACGCTTCTCACCTTACACCCTCACAGCGCCATCGGCGGCCTTCCATCCGCGGATGGCGGCCAGGTCAATGACCGCACTCGCCCGCGCTGACCTGCAATGTTGTTGACGATGCGACCGCTTCCATCGGCGCACGCAGGGCGACTCCGGCGCTCGGCGATGACGCGAAATCAATTGATTCCGAGATTATTTCGGACCGCGCAGACGCGACACCGGATCACGCCGGCGCGTACAGTCCGAATATCGGGACCACCCAGGCCTCCGTCTCAACAGAGGAAGCCAAATGACCGACAAATCGCCCCGCCAAGCCATGGCCAAGAAGTCCGGAAAGTCGTTGAAGGAGAAACGCGCCGACAAGCGCGCGAAGTCCGATAACACCTCGCAGGCCGAGTCGGTGCTGAACTCCAAGAAGCGCTGAGTCCTAGCCAAGCCCGAGAGCCCGGATGCTGATGCATCCGGGCTCTCGGGCTTGGTGGGGTACGTGGGTCTCGGACAGTCACGGCGATCCGCCGCCCAATGTGCGGGGAAGGCGGCTCGCGAGGCGAAATTCCGCCCTGGCTACACGTTGGGCGTGGTCGGGAACGCGCCGAGAGGTGCTGAGGCAAAACGAACACCGCCCCACGGCCTGAGCGGCGATGGGGCGGAGTCGTGGGCGTGAGGCGCCGTCGATCAACCCCAGAAACGGGTCTTCTTCCTCGACTGGTCGCCCGCAACGTCGATCCACTCCCCCGACTCATAGCTGTGCGGGTCCTTCGCGCCACGACGTAGCACGTCAAGCCTGCCGTCGCGGTGCTGAACATAGGCGTCGCCGAACCGCATGTACTCGTCGGTCCCACCGTCGGGGAGCGTCACCGTAACCGTCATGAACGTCGCCGAGCGCGTGCTCAGCGCACCTTTTCGGGGATGGAGTTCAGGGCGCTCAGGACGTGCACGGCCAGTTCGCGTGCAGCCTTGTCGCTGAGCTTCGAGTTGGCCGTAATGGTGTCCTTGACGAGATCGACACGCCGGTCGTAGGGGGAACGGAGCAGAGTTGAGGAGGCCATCGAATTTCCTTCGTAGTCGGGCATGTTCGCTCGAAACCGAGCTGCCCGATACTTCCGACGTTACGCCGCCGTCGGTCAACGGGTGTCGGTACGCCCATGCGGATAGTCAGGCAGACGATGCTGAAACGCCAGGATGTCGGGATTGCGGACCGTTCCGTCGAGGATCTCGACCGCCCGGGACACCGTCTGGTCGGCGTCCCATGCGTCCCGCCCGGCAAGCACCGTCGGCAGGTAGGAAAGAACCGCCTCGCTGATCTCCCAGCTCGCCGAATCCCACAGATAGGACGGGCTGTGGTCGACCGCGTAGTAGGTGATGTTGTCACCGACGATGAACGTCGGATGCTCGAACGACGTCGGGCGGGCCCAACTGAAACCCATTGCCTCATCACACGATACGTCGATTATCAGGCTACCTGGCCGGAACGCGGCGAGACCGTCTTCGTCCAGGAAGGTCAGGGGCGCGTTGGTGTCCTGCAACACGCAGTTGACGACGACGTCGTGCTCGGCCAGGTACGGCGTCAGCGGCATCCTGCCATCCGGTGTGAGCGCGAAACTCATCGACGACCCGCCCTCGGGGTCGTAGTCGTGCTCGAACTGGACGATGTCCGCCGAATGAATCGGTGAGGCCACCTCCGTCACGCCGCGGTTGGTGAAGATGTCGACGTCGTGAATCCCGTGGGCACTCAGGGCCGTCACCGCACCGCGTGCGGTGGCGCCGAAGCCGATGACGGCTGCCCGCAACCGGCGGCCGTACATGCCGGTCGACCCGATGAGCGCCAACGCGTGCAGCACCGAGCAGTAGCCGGCCATTTCGTTGTTCTTGTGGAACACATGCAATTTGAACGAGCCGTCGTCGCCCCACCAGTTCATCGCCTCGAAGGCGATCAGCGTTTGCCGCCGCTCGATGGCCTGCTGAGTCAGTTCTCGGTCCTGGACGCAGTGCGGCCAGCCCCACAGCACCTGGCCGACCCGAAGTTCGGCGAGATCGCTTGCCTCCGGCTTGATGAGAAGGATCACGTCGCATTCCGCGATCAACTGCTCGCGGGAGCGCACTCCGGCCGCCAACTCCGACAGTTCCGCGTCGGAGACGCCGAAGTTCGCGCCGTAGCCACACTCGAAGTAGATGCTTGCGCGCACGTCGGCATCGATACGGTCGAGATGGTGCGGATGGATCGGAACCCGGCGTTCGTTCTCCTTGCCGGTCCTGCCAATGACGCCGAGTTTGAGTTGAGGCACATGCCCTCCGGGAAACGTTCTGTCACGCAGAACGCCGTCGTTTCCCTCAGCACCCACGTCGGCCATCAGTGGCCGCTTGAAGGTAACTGTAACCCCTCGTCCCCACGTCAGCGTCAACTCAACGGTATTGACATCGCCGCAGACGGCGTGCGTACTTGGTGCTCGAGGCCGCGCGATCGGACGCGAGAGCGCGACGGCAGCCCTCCACCGATGCTCTGAGCGAATAGAGCTCAGGCGCGAACCGGGCGCCGGTAGGTGAGCTTGTCGAGCTCCCTGCCATATTCGTCGACGGCCACCACGTCCATCTCGCTGACCAGCTGCCCAGGTCGCACGTCGACCCGGATGAAGGCATAGCCGCGGTAGCGCACCCTCGACCACGCGACGGCCTCGTCCTGCTTGCCGCCCTGCGCGTCCCAGACGTAGCTGTTGGGCACGAACGTATCGGCGAGTTCGTTGCCGCGATAGCTTTCCAGCTCACCGGGCTGGAATTCGTAGCGCGGCCGACCGCCGCATCCGACCGTGTAGTAGACGATGCCATCGGTTTCGGGGTAGACGATCCCGTTGTCGGCGGCGACGGTCGTCGGCCGGTTGGCCCGGATCGGGTCGGAGCGCTCGAAGACGTGGTTGTGCCCCTGAAGCACCAGGTCGACCTGGTAGCGGTCGAACAACGCCGTCCAGGCCGACCGCACGCCACCATCGCTGGCGTGCGACGCGGTGGTCGAGTACGCGCAGTGGTGAAAGAAGCAGATGATGAAGTCGATGTTGGGATTTGCGCGGTGCGCGGCCAATGTGCGTTCCACCCAAGTGTTTTGGGCACCGTGCGAGTATCCGGTGTTGGCGGTGATCTCGTAGCTGACGTCGTTTGCGTCCAGCGACAGCACCGCGACGTTGCCGTAGGTGAACGAGTACACCGACGGGCAGCCCTTGGGCCCGTTGCCGGGAAAGTCCATCCGCGCCAGATGCCCGCCGTAACCGTGCGTCGGGTACGCAGCTTCCATGTCGTGGTTGCCGGTGGCGAACATCCACGGCGTCGTCGACGCACTGGCCTCGATCAGCCCGAAGTAGACATCCCACACGAAGGGGTTGAACCTGTCGAAGCCGGCCGGCGGCTTGCCCGACTTCATGAACTTCGGAGGCTTGCCCGCACCGTCGGGGTCGGCGTAGGCAATGTCACCCGCGAGCACGTGGAAGTCCGGGTTGGACGCCGCGATCTGATTCATCAGGTTGGTGGTGTGCGGAACGGTCGGATCATCGTCGGGCTTGTAGTAGTTGTCGTCGTAGTCACCGGGCGTGAGACCAGGCGGCAGCAGCGGTGTCTCGTCGGTGCCTTGGTCGCCGATCATCGTGAACCGGAAAGTGCCCATCGCATCACGCACACTGGGCATCGCGGTGCTCGCCGAGCGGACGTCGGTGATGAAGCCGTCGTCGGTACGCCACTGGTAGAAGTGCGGCATGCGGCCCGGCAGACCGTTCACGGGGGCGTGGACGTAGAACTGTTCGGCTCCCAACAATCCGCCATCACCCGTGGGAATCTGGGTCATCAGGTTGCGGACCTCCGCCTCGACGCTGGCGCCCAGTGCAGGAGTCGGGCCGTGGTCGAGGAAGACCTTGGTGCCCTTCGGGTTTCGCGACAGCTGCGCGGCGAGCCGCAACTGACTGGAAGCGTCGCCGCCAAAACCGACCCGCCGGTTTGCCACCGCCAGCTGCACGTCCTCGGCGTAGGCGCGACGGCCGAACGGCGACAGCCCCACCGCGGAGACCGCCGCCGCAGCTGCCGAGCCCCGCAGGAAGTTTCGTCGCGACACGCGATGTCGGCGCAGATTGGCCTGATGCCACTCGTACTGCTCAGCGATCGTCATGTCGGCGGCCACCGCAGGCGGAATTCCGGTGTCGGGGATCTCACCGGCAGTGCTCGAGCGATTCGTGGGCACCACAGGATGCTCGCCTACGCCCCAGCTCGAAGCCAGCCGAGGGATGGAACCACGGAAGAACGTTCGGTTAACTTTCTCGCCGGCCGCCGTTCAAGTTTCAGAATCAGACCACCTGTGAGTCGACGTTCACGTGGTGCCGTGCCCGCACCCACGGCCAGGTCATCAGGGCCCACACGATGATCACGATCGTCGTCTCGACGAGCACGTAGACCGGCCACGGACCCAGCGCGTCGAGCACGCTCGCGGTCGGGGGTTTCGCGTTGAGGTAGCCATAGTTGGTTCCCGCGACGGAGTTGAACGCGAAGGTGAATGCCGCCCACACGAGTGTGGCGGCGACGGCGAAGCGGTAGCTGCGCCACGTCGGCCGCATCCCACGTCCCCAGGTGAGATAGATCGCCGACCAGACGACGAGCACGTGCAACGCGAAGAAGGTGACGAACAGATGGTGGGGGAAGTCTGGCGCTCCTTCCTCAGGCGTGCCGACGTCCGGTGTGATCAGAGCCTGTGAGCTGAGGACCAGGCCCCAGAAGTACGTGAGCGAGAACGCCCAATGCCGTTGCGACCACAGTGCGTAGACCGCGACGAGTTCGGCAACATCGCACAGCTGCAGCGGCACCGAAGTATCCATCTCGGGCCGGATCACCTTGTACACCATCGCCACGACGAACACCGCAAGAAGCAGCACCGCCAGGACGCGGCTCACCAGCCGAGCCTGCGTTTCCGTCTGCCCGCGCCCGAGCCAGACCAGCAGCGCAGCACCCATCACGAAGATCACGAGCACCACCAGGTGCGACGGACCGTATGCCGAGAACTCCCGTTGCGCAGAGGACAGCGAGATCACCTCCCCAAGTTTCGTCGCTCCCCATTGTCGGCAGGGATTGCCCTGTTTGCACGGATTTACCGGCCGAACTTGAATGGTGTTGCCGCTGCGCAGAAGCCGGTCACGTATCCGGGCGCCGATTCCGCAACTCGTGAGTGCGCGTCAGTTTTTCTCCGCCCGCCATGATTGGAGGAGGAGATACGGGGAATGCTACGACGCGTGACACTTCCATCGACCTCCGTCGAGCCCACGCTGCCCCGCGAAGTGGGGCCTTTGTCGGCGGCAGTTCTCGCAATCCTGCGACGCGGTCGGCCCGCCTTGCACGCCCGGCCGATGAACGCTCCCGTCAGCGAAGCCGACCCGTACGGCCTTGACCTGCAGTTGGCTCTCTACGTCTGCTACGAGCTGCACTACCGCGGATTCGACGGAGTCAACCCGCGATGGGAATGGAACCCCGGGCTGCTGCACGTGCGCGCCCGACTCGAGGAGGTATTCCTCAGCGCAGTGCGTCGCGACGTCGGCGACATCGGGCCCGACGAGACCGCGGCCGACGAGATGGATGCCCTGTCGGTCGAGCCTGCCGATGGCCGTGGCCCGTCGTACTTCCTGCGCGATGAAGGGACCTGGGAGCAGATGCAGGAGTACTTCGTGCATCGCTCGCTCTATCACCTCAAGGAGGGCGACCCGCACGCGTTCGCCATTCCTCGTCTCGTCGGGCAGGCCAAGGCCTCCTTCGTCGCCGTCGAGTTCGACGAATACGGCGGCGGCCGCGGTGGGCTCCTCCATCAAAAGCTGTACGCAGATTTGATGGACGCCGCTGGGCTGGATTCGACCTACCTTGGCTACCTCGACGACGTCCCGGCCGACGCGCTGGCATCGGTCAACCTGATGTCGCTGTTCGGACTGCACCGGGAGCTACGCGGTGCGGTGGTTGGGCATTTCGCGTCGACGGAGATCACGTCGTCGCCGGGATCGCGTCGGTTGGTCGACGCGCTGAAACGGATGGGCGCACCGGGACCATGCGTCGAGTTCTACCGCGAGCACGTCGAGGCGGACGCGGTCCACGAACAGGTGGTGCGCACCGACGTCGTCGGCGATCTCGTCACGCGAGAGCCCCACTTGAATCGCGACGTCATATTCGGCATCCGGGCAAGGGACGTGGTCGAGGAACGCCTCGCCAACAACATGATGAACTGCTGGGCGCAAGGACGCTCGTCGTTACGCAGACCGCTTGCGTGACGGCGCTTTTCGCGGTCGGCACCGATGGCTGGTGTCACACAGCGGATAGTCCTTGCTGCGCCTGCACGCGCAGATCGCGACCATGAATCGGTCCGACTCCACGACGCGGCCGTCGGGCATCTCGATACGGACCGGCCCCTGCACCATGACCGGGCCGTCGGGAACGACCTGCACGAGGCGGGGTTCGGGGCTCGTCACGGCATGTCCGCCCTGATCACGATGAGCTCTTCCTCTCGGCGCCCCGGCTCGAGCCGTGCGGTGTCTTCGAGCCACCTGGCGCGCGATGACATCACAGGACCGAACGGAATCCACCGGCGGGCTGCCACTTTCGCGCTGAGACCGACACTGTTCAGCGCCGCGAGCGTCTCGCCTGGACCGGCGAATTCGGATTGCACCAACAGCAGGGTGCCGCCGTCGGAGAGCAGACCGGGTGCCGCTGCGCACAACGGGTCGAGGACCAGACGACCGTCG
The DNA here is from genome assembly GCF_008329605.1 of Mycolicibacterium sp. P9-64. Classification (GTDB taxonomy): domain Bacteria; phylum Actinomycetota; class Actinomycetes; order Mycobacteriales; family Mycobacteriaceae; genus Mycobacterium. The sequence goes on along the minus strand of NZ_NPKO01000001.1, from coordinate 807,987 downwards.
TACCCTGCGTTCCAGGCATGTGCAGGTCCGACGTCTGCCGGAAGCGGCGCTTCGCCCATGGCCGGATCGTGAGGCACATACGGCGGATTGCACACCACCAAGTCATACGGGCCGAATTCCACTGCTCGGGCCCACGATCCGAGGTGCACGTCGACGCCACCACCGACGGTCAGCGCGTTCATGCGCGCACACGCAACCGCGCGGGAGCAGTCGTCGAAAGCAGTGACCTCGCGCGCCCCGAAGTGGCGGGCCGCAATCGCCACTGCGCCGCTGCCGGTGCACAGGTCGGCGACCCGGGCACCGGCAGCCAGCCCTGCCTCCTCCATCACGTCGATGAGGAGTCGCGAGTCGTCCTGCGGGCGATACACGCGCTCCGGTGCAACGGCGGTGTCCAAATTCGTTTGCGCGCTCGTCATGTTGGCCTTTCGAAACTCCATGCTGAGGTGGAAATGTGAGGAGATCAATGCCCGTCATCACGGCAGTCAAACTCGGACTCTGCCGGGGACTGTTCCCTGCTGGCGGCGATCACCGCAGCGAGCTCGTCGAGCAAGCCGTCGATCGGCACCGTGGACGGGTCGCCACCCTCGTCCTTGACCAACGCGCGGACCGCGACGAGCACGCGCAGCTCGCCTTCGATGGTGTCGCGGTCGTGCATGTTTGGAGTCGATTCTGTTTGGGATGGCTGGGGTCGGGCAACCACGCCGATCTACTGCGTGAATCCGGGATGCCCCGAGTTGAGCGGGCCAAACTCGCAAGGCCTTGATCGTCGACCCCATCCAGGGTGGCGTCGGCAACGAATCCCTTAAATGGCAGACAACCAAACGGTCGGCGGTGTGCTGATATTGCCCGGCGGAAAGCCGCGCAGTGCAGACCGCTCGCGCCCCTGGCAACTCGCCAACCTGCGGATGAAGTGGCTGGCCTGGTCGTTGCGGCGCAGCCTCGGCGGCCACATCCCGGTGCGACGGGTTCAGTACCGGCTGCGAGGTTGGAACGACCCCTCGCTCGACGCGCTACGGGACGCCGAGAACGCGCTATCGAAGATGCGGCGGGAGCTGGACCTCAACCCGAGCAGTTTGGTGCTGGTCGGTCACTCCATGGGCGCGCGGGTCGCGGTGCACCTGGCACGTCAAGGCGTGGGCGGCGTCGTGGCGCTGGCGCCGTGGTGGCCACGCGACGACGCCGATCTGGTGCAGGCGCACTGCCGATTGCTGACCGTTCACGGCACCGCCGACACCTGGACCGATCCCCGATCGTCGGAGGCCCAGACGCGACGGGCGCGGGAACGCGGCGTCGACGCGCACTGGGTCGGCATTCCCGACGCCGGGCACTATCTGCTCCGCGATGCCCGGCTCTGGCATCGGTTGACAACGGACTTCGTTACCGAACGACTACAGGTAGGCACACTCAATGGTCAATGATCAGATCCCCACTTCATCAGCGGCACAGCCGAAATGGCTGTCGGAGTCGACGTCGAGAACGCGCGGGTCGAATGCCGAGCAGGTGCAGTCGCACTACGACCTGTCCAACGAGTTCTTTGCGCTGTGGCAAGACACCAACCAGGTCTACAGCTGCGCCTACTTCGAACGTGACGACATGACACTCGACGAAGCGCAGGTCGCCAAGATCGATCTGGCACTGGGCAAGCTCGGCCTTCAGCCGGGAATGACGCTGCTCGACGTCGGCTGCGGCTGGGGCGCAGCCATGATGCGAGCCGTCGAGAAGTACGACGTCAACGTCGTTGGTCTGACGCTGTCGCACAACCAGAAGGCACACATCGAGCAGGCGATCGCAGACCCGCACGGTCCGCGGCACATGGAGGTTCGGCTGGCCTCGTGGGAGGAGTTCAACGACCCGGTGGACCGCGTCGTGTCGATCGGCGCCTTCGAGCATTTCGGCTTTGCGAAGTACCAGGACTTCTTCCAGAAGATGTACAAGCTGATGCCCGACGACGGCGTGATGCTGCTGCACACCATCGTGGCCCCCAGTGCAGCGGAATACCGCGAACGCGAACTCAAGATCACCATGTCGCGCTTGCGGTTCGTCAAGTTCATCCTCGACGAGATCTTTCCCGGCGGCCGACTACCGGCTGTCTCGCAGGTGGAGGAGCAAGCCTCCGACGCCGGATTTCGGGTGACCCGCGTTCAACCGCTGCGTCTGCACTATGCCCGCACGCTGGACACCTGGGCAGCCAACCTCCAAGCCCAGCAAGCCGAGGCGATCTCGCTGACCTCGCGCGAGATCTACGACAGATACATGCGCTACCTGACCGGCTGCGCCGATCTGTTCCACGAGGGCTTCACCGACGTCTGCCAATTCACCTGCGAAAAGACCTAACTCCGCGCGGACGGTCGGCCATCGGAGTGTCGGACGGCTACAAATCACCCTCTGGCAGGCGAAGATGACGTTCGTGCGAGGGTTTCACGATGAAGTCACCGCTGGCTGCTGACGGTCAATCGGGTGGTCGCCGACGGTTCAGCGACGCTGAGCACGGTGTGACTCCCTACGTCGACGCTCTCGAGCGTCACGCTGCTCGACGGCCGCTCATGTTCATGGTGCCAAGCCACGCCGGCACCGCGGCCGGGCTTTCGGAAGATCTCGCGGCCTTCTCGGGCGAGCGCTCACTCGAGATGGACATCCCGCAACTGGTTGACGGCATCGACGTCGGGGCCGACAGTCCGTTCAAGCAGGCGGAAGCATTGGCCGCCGACGCCTGGCAGGCACGGCGGACCTGGTTTCTTGCCAACGGATCGTCGCAGGGCAACCGGATGGCCGTGATCGCGGCGGCGGGACAGTGCGTTGGGACCGACGTCGTCGCCCAGCGCAGCGCGCATTCCAGCTTCATCGACGGCATGATCCTCGCCGGCACCACGCCCTACTTCCTGATCCCAAACCTCGATTTGGCACGTGGGATCAACCATGGCCTCACGCCCTCCGCTCTGGCCGCGGGCTTCCAGACGGCAGTCGACGAGGGACGCAAACCGTGCGCGGCGTACATCATTTCGCCGAGCTACTTCGGCGCCGTGTCCGACGTCGCCGGCCTCGCCGACGTTGCTCACCGATACGGTGTGCCCCTCATCGTGGACGCTGCGTGGGGTGCGCACTTCGGATTTCACCCCGCGCTGCCCGAGTTTCCCACTGTGCTCGGCGCCGACATCGTGGTCACCAGTACCCACAAGATGGGCGGCAGCCTGGGCCAATCGGCGATGCTTCATCTTGCCGAGGGCGCGCACGCCGACGTTCTCGAGCCACTCCTCGACCGTGCCTACATGATCACGCAGAACACCAGTGCGAGCTCGTTGCTTCTCGGGTCGCTGGACGTGGCGCGCCGAGCCCTGATGACGCGGCCAGATCTGTTGGCGGACAGCATCGCCTCGGCGGATCAGCTCCGCGCTCACATCCGCAAGCACACCGCGTTCACCGTGATCAGCGACGAGTTCCCCCAGCACGACGACATTCACGAGTCCGACCCACTCAGGGTGTCGATCGATGTCAGCGCCACCGGCATCACGGGTTACGAAGTACGGTCGCTGCTCCATCGAGAGCACGGCATCCTCGTCGAAATCGCCACGGTGAGTGCGATCGTCGCGTTCTTCGGGCCTGGCAAGCCGCTGGATACCGGCCGTCTATTGTCTGCGCTGCAGGGGCTCCCCACGAAGTCTCATTCTGTCGCCACCCCCACCATGCCGCGGGTTCCGCTTCCGGGAATACGTAGACTCAGCCCGCGAGACGCGTACTTCGCCCCCAGTGAGATCGTGCCCTTCGCCTCCGCGGTGGGCCGAACGTCGGCCGACACACTTGCCGCCTACCCTCCAGGCATCCCGAATGTCACACCGGGAGAAGAGATCACCAGTGACACCATCGACTTCCTCCGTGCTGTGGCAGCCTCACCCATAGGCTATGTTCGCGGCGCGCTGGACACCGGCGTGAACGCATTCCGCGTGCTCAGGGAATCAGCCGAGTAGTACGTCCGGTCACGACGCCCACGTCTGCCGACCGAGCACACGAACGGCGACGATTGCGGACGTCGCGGACCACATTGGGGGCAGATATATACATATCCGTCAATTCGACATATTTCGGATTCGTCAATTTTCTGCGGCTGTCGCAAAGTGTCCTGCAGTCAATTCCGATCACAGAATTGAATTGCCACAATCACCCCATCCGCATCACCGACCTGCAATAATACGAGGTAACGGCCGATGCAATCGTTCTGCAGTGCTTGCGCCTTCAACTTTGCTGAATAAATCAGACAGATGTCCTTGACCAAATTGTCAGCAAATTCTAAATTTGTACCAATCGGGTGCAATCACATTTCAGCAAGACCCGCCTGCCGCGGGCCGGGCTCGTCTGGTTGAAGGGGTCGAATCATGTCCAAACATCGCAACATCGGGCGTACGCCGCGAGTGTCCGTCCCTCAGTATCTGACCACGGGAGTGGGTGGGGCCGCGTTGATCGGCGTTGGCGTACTGCTGGCCGCTGACCCGGGCACACCGACCGAGTCCACCCAAGACGTGCAGCTGGCATCCTTCGGCTCGCTGTTGGCTCCCCCGCCGTTGGCCCCGTCGACGACGACACCGTGGTGGTGGTTGGGCGGCAACGGCACCGGCGGTGGCGGCCTGTTCGGGGCCAGCGTCACACCCAGCGCGATCGCCCCCAACGCATTGGTCGCCGAGGTGGGCGGCGGCACCGGGTTCAACATCTTCAAGCCCATCGGCGACGGTGGATGGCTCATCGGCAACGGCCTCGCTGCGCAGGCGGATTGCGACGGAGATGCGTGCAACGGCGGCAGCGGCGGCATCCTGTTCGGCAACGGCGGCGCCGGTGCCAACGGCGGCCACGGTGGAGCGGGCGGGTTGTTCTTCGGCACCGGCGGCGCAGGCGGCCAAGGCGTCGCCGGTGGCACCGGCGGAACCGGAGGGGCCGGCGGGCTGTTCTTCGGCACCGGCGGCGCGGGCGGCCAAGGTGGAACGGGCACCAACGGTGCCGGCGGCGGCGACAAGGGCACCGACGGCGGGCAGGGCGGCGTCGGCGGAGCCGGCGGCTTCTTCTTCGGCAACGGCGGCGTCGGTGGCCAAGGCGGAACGGGCGGCGACGGGTACACGAACAACGGCGTGGGAGCGAACCCCGGCGGCATCGGCGGAGACGGCGGCGACGCGGGCGCTGGCGGTGCCGGCGGGTTCCTCGGCAGCGCAGGCGGAACCGGCAACGGCGGCACCGGCGGCGACGGCGGCCGGGGTTCCAACTTCGAGAATGCCCAGGGCGGCAACGGATCCGACGGCGGGGCCGGCGGCGCGGGCGAAGTCGGCGGCACCGGCGGCAACGGCGGCCAAGGCGGTACCGGCAGTGCGGGATTCGGCGGCGGCACCGGTGGGAACGGCGGCAAGGGCGGCACCGGCAACACCACTGGTGGCGCCGGTGGTGTCGGCGGCACCGGCGGCGTCGGCGGCAGTGACACCGAGGCCGGCGGTGACGGATCGACCGGCGGCACCGGCGGCAAGGGCGGTGAAGGCGGTACCGGCGGCACCGACGGCGGCTCGGGCGGTCTCGGCGGCCAGGGCGGCACCGGCGGCCAGGGCGGTACCGGTGCCGGTGCCACCGCCGGCGGGGGCGGCACTGGCGGCGAAGGCGGCCAGGGCGGCATCGGCGACAACGGCAAGGGCGGGGACGGCGCCACGGGCGGTAGCGGTGGCAAGGGCGGATCCACGGGTGCCGGCGGCACCGGTGGCAATGGCGGTACCGGCGGTGGGGGTGGCGACGGCGGCCCCGGCAGCAGCGGCAAGGACCCGGGATCCGGCGCCAACACCGGTACCAACCCCGGCAACAACCACAACGGCTCCGCGGGTGGCGATGGCGGAGCTGGCGGCGCCGGCGGCGGCGGTGCTCCCAGCGCCTGACTGATCGATCGAGCCGAACTCCGGCATCGAACCGCCGCGTCGCCTAAGCCAGTATCGACGCCAGCTCCGAACGAGGCACCGAGACTCGCTGCGGCCCCGCGACTTCCGCCAGCCACATCCCTTGCGAGATGTAGAAGATCACCGCGTCGTCGGTGAGCGCGAAGTTCTGGTACACCCGGTTCCCGAGGGTGTTGCGGGGTGCAGGGTCCTGGTAGCCCTGCCAGCGCTTCTCCATCTCGCGCTGGACGATCGGATCGAGCGCTGCGACCGGGTCGGCACCCGGTTTGAACAGGGTGTCGAACGTGATCGGGGTGTGGGTACCGAGGTCGTAGTTGAGCGAGTCGAAGCCCGTCACCGGGTGGGCGCCGGAATCGCCGTAGATCTCGAAGACGACGCTCGCGGTGCCCGAGTCCGCCGTTCCCGAGCGGTAGGAATGCGGGAACAGCGCGTGTTCGTACGGCCAGTCGCGTGGGCGCATCGTGGTGACGAAGTGTACGAAGTCGTCCCTGTCCTGTTTGACGTAGTCCGTGACTGCCTGTTCATCGGGGTAGTCGAGTGGATAGGTGACATCGATTTTGTACGTGGCGGTTTCGGTCTCGATGTGACAGGTCTTCGTATCGGCGTTGACCGTACCCCCGAGGTCCGCGCAGCTCGTGGGCTGCGCGGACGCAGGAGCGCTGAAGACCGTCGCACCGATGACCGCCGCGACCAACGCGAAGACCGAGGTGCGGATCACCATTCCGAGCCCATCGGGTGCACCTGCAGCTCACACGTGTCGATACTGACTGGGACGGTGAAGGTTTCGGTGGTGTCGGGCGCAGTGACCAGGAGCTCGGTATATGTCGGGCAGTCGTGGTACGGGTCGTTCCGGTCCGCGGCGACACCCTCGACGACTGCGTACTGCGGCTGGTCGGCCGCCACGGTCACGGTCGGCAGGACGTCCGTCCGCAGCCCACCCTGGAATCCGGACAGGGTCCGCTCCGCATGCAGCAGGGGGCCACCGGCTCCCGTGTCCACGCCGGGGTAGCCGGTCAGCGTGCACGGCTGATCACCGGGCGCCAGGACGAACTTCAGCACCACTGCGCGATGTCCGGAAGCGGACTGCTGGAGCCCGTTCTGGGCCACCACCTGTCCTGTCTGGCACGGCGGCGGCGGGGCGGCCTGCGCGACGGCGGGTGTTCCAAGGGCGACCACGAAAGTCGTTGCCAGTGCGACGAATACGGTGATCCCATTCATCGTGTGCCTCACTTTTCAGCCGGGTAGGGAAGGACGTACATGATGTCGCCGCCCGCGGTGATGGGGGGTCCGAGCAGCACGGCCGAGGTGTTGGCCACGGGATCGTAGGTCGCCAGCGATGTGCCACCACCGCACCCGATCTCGCCGATGACTACCAGCTTGTCACCGCTCACGCCTACGAGTTCGACGCTTTTCAAGGAGCCGGGAATGTGCACCCGTTGAGTGCCCCCATCCGGCGTCAGTCGGGACACGAACCCGGCGCCGCACGGTCCCACGGTCGGAAGGAATGTGCCACTGGGCAGTTCGTAGGCGTTCCAGTTGCCCAAGTTGTCCTCGAAGCGAGGATCATTGCCCTCGCGCGTGTTGACCCCGGTCAACGCGGTGGGCTCAGCCCCGTCGACCGGGACCTTCCACAACTGCTCTCGTCCGCTGCCACCGCAGTGCACGAGGATCACCCCAGGGGTCCACCACTTCACCGGGATGCACTCCGCCTCGGGCAGCGGCGCAGGCAGCGCGCGGACGATCGATCCGTCGTCGTTGCTCATCACCACCAGGCTTTGGTCGGTCCTCGGCGAGATCTGGTTGCCAAGGTTCTCGGTGGCCAGCACGAGCTGAGCTCCGTCCGGCGTCACCAGGTAGTCGCCACCAAACCTTCCCGCGCCACCCAGATCCTCGGTCGGGTAGGCCATTTGCTCGTTGCCCGCCATGTCGATTCGCTTGAGGGGGCGGGACTCCACTCCGTTGAAGCCGGCCACCAGCAGCGTCTTGCCGTCCGGGTGGGCATAGGACGGGTCGCCGTCGACCGGCACCGAGGTCCGCGCGCCGGTGTGCAAATCGATGGAGATCGCCGTGGTGTCGAAACCGCGCCGCGAAATGAACAGAGCACGGCTTCCGTCGCCCGACCACTCGGACAGGAGCGGCGTGTCGTCGGCGGGCGGGAACTCGGTGATGGAATACCGGTCACCCGCTGGGCTGACGAGATACAGCACGTTGGTGGCGGTCTCGGGCGTCGGGTCCCCAGCCGGAGGTTGGTTGCCGGTCAGCTGCGGCGTGACGGGTGTCCAGACCGCCAGCATCCAGCCGGGGCCGACCTGCGGCCATGGCACTTCGCCGATGGCGCGCTGGGCGCCCTGAGCGGTGGTGGACGTTGCGACCGGGGTGGCCCCCGCCGACGGTGCCGGAACAGTCGAGTTGGATTGCACGGTAGTCGAATTCGACGCCGGGGAGCAACCAGCCAGCAATAGCGAGGCGGAGGAGACGATGCCGAGACTGGCGAGCCAGGCGGCGGTTCTGGTCGAAACGTGCAGCATGACGGATTCTTTCGCTACGTTGGTCGAGGTATCAGGCGGGAAGGCGGGTGATCGCCGTCCTGGCGAAGCGTTCGACGGTGTCGCAGAACTCGTAGGCCGCGGTAGATCGGAAGACACGACCGCCATCCAGGAGGACCACGATCGTGGTGGACGGCGGTGTCACGTTCGGCTCGTACACGCACACCGCGTCGAGACCCAGTCCGTTGACGGCCTCCGCGCCAGGCGCCGCCGCGGCGTTGGCGAGTCTGGTGTTCGCGTCCACCGCAGAGGCGCCAGGAAGCAACAACTCGGAACTGATGCCGAGACCCGTGTTGTCCCCGGTGACGGCGTAGAAGCACTGCGGGTCGTTCGAGCCCACCTGGTCGTCACTCGGCGTCGGAGACACCGGCTTGCCGAGGATGTCCGATGCCTCGGCCACGGTGACCCAGTCGCATGGCCGAAACGTCGGATCGGCGGGCTCGGCCGAGCTCGTCGGCGAGAAGGCAAGTGACGGCACGGCGGCAAGAGCCGCGACGGCAGTCAACGCGAACCTGCGCACCATTGCGGACATCTCCTTTCCCTATGGTCAACACGAATGCTGCATCCAACGCCTTGGCAAAATCTTGGCGAGCTCGCTCGGACGCATCTGTGCAGATCAGACCATGATTCATGGCAACGGCAACCCGAAGTGGGGGGACATCCGGCACGCTCCACGGCCATCCTCGGCAATCGAACGGCAAACACACAGCCTCGAAGGGCTTCAGCCGACTTGCGGCACGATCAGGTTGGCCAGTTCGACGTCGTCCGCCCGGTCCTGCTCGGTTTGGGAGCCGAGCCTGTTGGACACCTTCACGCTGATCAGAAGGCCATCCTTAACTGCGACGAGGCTCTCCCCCGCGCCGAACCAATACGCCTCGTAGTCAACGCCTTGAACCCGGTTCTCCGGCGTGATGACGTGAAAGTGGTTGACCGGCGCACTGGGATCCGTGGGCACCGGGTAGATCCCGACGGCCACCGATCTCTCGTCGCCGGTGTAGTAGCACCCGGTCTCGCCAACGGGCACCGGTGGGTTGGCGTCGTAGTCGAGCTGCCGTTGCGCGTCGTCGCCGACGTACTTCTTGGCCACCTCGGGGGTGAGCAGATCGCACGGATTCCGCGTCAGCGCGATACTCGTCGGGGTGGGGGCCGGCGGCGCGCTGCTCGAGGGCGACGTGCTCGAAGCGGCACTGCTCGACGGCGTCGTGTTCGCGGTCGGTGTGCTCGGTGTCTGGCACGCCGTGATGGAGGTGATCACGGCGGCACCCATCAGTGCACGGGCCAAGGTTCGGGTAGACATCAGACTCCTCGAGTTCGACCGTTCGATGAACGGCAGTATCGCCGATTCGTCCGTGCCGGCTGCCGATTTTTCAGTACCCGACTGGGCTGCCGGGGTCGCTGCGGCACCTCGTGATTTCCTGAGTGCCCCGTTGTGAGTTCGAGAAGTCGCTACGACCTGCAGCACGTGCGTGCGCCACGGGGGCGGCTCTACCGTGGAGGCCGCCCGCCCGGATCGTCTGGGTGAGAAGGGAAACCGCAAGCACGTGTTCGGGCTGCCGCTCAATCCTCCGCCGGTTCCGTTGCCGGCACCCACACCGGCCCCGCAATTGCCGCCGCCGGACTTTCATGCCTTCCATAGCGGCGTCTCGTTGCTCGGCGGATGGTTTCCCCTCACCATCGAAATCGCCACGGTCGTTGCCCTAGTCGCCGTCGTGGGCTGGCGGACCAAACGCTGGCGGCTGCTCTGGATTCCCGTGAGCGTTCTCATCGCCGTCATCGGCGCACTGGCGGCACGGCTGTACACGAACTCCGAAGGGCTGGCCTCCGACCCGGCGCCGTTGACGCTGTGGATCTGGATCGGCGTCTTCGTCGGCATGGTCGCGGTGGCCGCGCTCGGCTGGCGTGGCACCGGATGGCGGCGACGCACCCTGTCGGTGTTGGCGATCCCGTTGGCGTTCTTCGCCGCGGTGCTGTCGCTGAATCAGTGGGTCGGTTACTACCCCACCGTGCAGGCCGCATGGGGCGGTCTGACGGCGGGCCCGCTGCCCGATCAGGTCGACGCGAGCAGTCTGCCAGGGCTGCGAGGCACCCACCCGACGAACGGCAAGCTCGTCGAGGTCGACATTCCAGACACCGCAAGCGGTTTCAAGCACCGCAGCGAGTACGTCTACCTACCGCCCTCGTGGTTCTCTGGCGCCAACCCGCCGCGACTGCCGGTGGTGATGATGATCGGCGGTGAGTTCAACACCCCTGCGGACTGGATGCGCAGCGGCAACATCAAGCCGACCATCGACGGCTACGCCCAAGCCCACGGCGGGCAGGCGCCGATCTTCGTCTTCGTCGACTCCGGCGGAAGCTTCAACAACGACACCGAATGCGTCAACGGGCCGCGAGGCAACGCCGCCGACCACCTCACCAAAGACGTGCGCCCCTACGTGATCTCCGAGTTCGGGGGCTCGCCCGACCCGGCCAACTGGGGCATCGTCGGGTGGTCCATGGGCGGTACCTGCGCGGTCGATCTCACCGTCACCCATCCCGATCTGTTCCACGTCTTCGAAGACATCGCCGGCGACCATGGGCCGATCGCGGGCACGAAGCAGCAGACCATCGACCGGCTCTACGGTGGCGACGCCGCGCAGTGGGCCGCGAACGACCCGGCGACCGCCATGGCCAAACACGGTCCCTACGTCGGGGTTTCGGGCTGGTTCGAGGACACCCCGAAGTCCTCCGACGAGCAGATGAAGAAACTTCTTCCCGGCGGGTTTCAGCCGCCGCCGCAGCCGGCGAACGCGCTGGGCTTCGGCGGTCACGACGAATGGGCCAACGGCGCCGAAGACCAGGTCGGCGCGGCCCACGACCTGTGCGACGCCGCCACCAAGGTGAACATCTCGTGCACGGTGCACACCATCGCGACGTTCCACACGTGGCAGTTCGCCGCCTACGCATTCAACGATGCGTTGCCGTGGCTAGCCGGGCAGATCGGTACCCCGACGCACTGAACCGTCCGCGCACGCCAGATCTCAGAGCGCCGTGTGAACGGCGCTGGTCACCACGAACACGGTGACGAAACCGATGACCGCCCACACGAACGGCCGGCGTTGCACCTCCATCGCGACGATCCCGGCGAAGACGGCGGCAGCGACGCTCGCCACCAAGAATGCGATCTCGACACCGTAGGGGGCGATCACGCCAGCACTCGTCACCATGACCGGAACCGTAGGCGGCCAACCTCGTGGCCACCTCGGACCGGGCTGGGAGCCATGTTTCGGTACTGGTCAATGCAGTCGTGCGCTGCCGCCAAGGGCGATCTCGAGGACGCTGCCGGTGATGACGCCCGAATCGGTGACGAGATAGAGCAGGCCGCGGCTGACGTCCTCGGCTTCGATCCACGGCTGCGGAATGGGGTTGGCCTTCATCATCCTGCGGACGAACTCATCGGGGACGCCGTCGACGCCCACGGGCTGCACCATCGGCGTGTGCACCGTGGTCGGGCAGATGACGTTGACCGTGATGCCCTCCTTGGCGACCTCAAGGGCCACCGACTTCGCGAGCCCGATGACCCCCCACTTGGTGGCGTTGTAGGGCGCCAGCTCCGGGATGCCCATCCGGCCGCCCATCGACGACGTGACGACGATCCGGCCGAAACGCTGCCGTCGCATCACCGGTATGGCGGCACGCAACGTGTGAAACACACCTGTCAGATTGGTGTCGACGAGCTGGTGCCACGTCTCGTCGGTCACCTCGTCGAGCCGCCCGGTGCTCACCACCCCGGCGTTGGCCACCAGGATGTCCAGACTGCCCAAGCTGCTTACGGTTTCATCGATGGCCGCGCTCACTGCGGCGCCGTCGCGCACGTCCAACGTGATCGGGAGACAGACCGCGCCGAGTTCTTCGACCTCCTTGGCCGTGGCCAGGAGGTCATCCTCGGTGCCCAGTGGGTACGTCAAATTCATCGGGCGTGGTGCGTCGGCGATGACGACGTTGGCACCTTCGGCGGCCAACGCCAGGGCATGCGCGCGCCCTTGCCCGCGTGCTCCTCCGGTGATGAACGCAACCCGGCCTTCTAGCGCACCCATGGCTAGGCAGCGTAAACCCGACGCAGTGTCGCCGTGCCGCAACCCTGTCGTAGAGAAGGTGACGCGGTAATACGGTGACCTGCGATTTCTGTCAGACCTAGCAACTCAGCCGGTTGGCACCGTTTTCATTTGGGCCGCAGGGCCGCAGTTGATTCGAGTTCGTAATCGAACGGGGACGCCGGATCGGTTCGCATAACGGCGAATGCGGCTCACGCCACCTCCTCGAGATCCGCGGTGACCGCCTTGGCGATGACGACCCGAAATGGCCCCGGCAGCGCGCTTCGGGCGAGGTGGGCTGGGGTGGGCTGGACACTGACGATTCGCCCCCGGGCTTGAGTAGCTTTCGGGCCCGCTCGACTGGCAACGTGTCTGCGGTGTCGAGGACGATGTCGAATCGCTGGCGGAGGCTCGGCAACGGCCCGATGTCTTGTTGGACAACCACGTCGGCCAGGTCAACTCATGTGTCCCGCATGCATTGCCGGTGCGGGCCTCGTGTTATCTCGTGTTGATCACGCCAGGGCAGACGTGCGGTCGGTGATCAGCTCGACAGCGGCTTCCGCGACCGCCATGTCGTCGGTGTAGTGGCCACCGGAAACACCGATCGCACCGATGATCTCGCCACCGACGGCGAGGGGATAGCCGCCGCCGAACACGACGAGCCTGGCCGTGTGCACGATTCCGTCGCGCAGGGGAGGATCGTCCTTGATGAAGTCGTGCCACGCGTGGGTGGGCATGCCAAAGGCCACCGCGGTGTACGCCTTGTCTTGCGAGATCTGGACGGCGAGCTTGGCCGCACCGTCCATCCTGCGGAAGGCCTTCAACTCCCCTGCCGCATCGACGATGCAGATCGCGGAGCGTTGTCCCCTCGCCTCGGCCCTGGTGACCGTGGCGTCGAGAAGTTCCTGTGCGAAGGCGTCGGTGATCGTGGCGAGCCGCTCGTACATGTGGGCGGCGGTCACGAGCCACCTCCGTGCCTAGCCGAACGCGGCCGGATCGGCCCGACGTTGACCTGAATCGGAATCTTGGGCCCATCCCCGGGATCCGCGGCCGGACTCGTCCGCAGCCCGGGCCGTCCGGACGTCGTGCTGATCGACAGGATACGTTCGACCGCTACCTCCGCGACGTGCACGTTGGGTGCGTTGACGCTACGCACGCCCTCAACCTGTCGGATCAGTGGCGCGACCTTGCCGTGGAACGTCGCGGCAACGGCCGGACAGGCCCGGCAGGCGCCGTCGAACTGCAGCGTGACGTCGCCAGCTTCGGACACCGTGGCTGCGGCGACCGCACCGCCGTGCGAATCGAGGAATCGCCCGAGGTGCTGGTGAATCGCCGCATCGACGGCGGCCTGCACGTCCCTGGCGGTGAACCGCGTGGTGGTCGACACGTCAGGGGGTCCGATCGTCGGAGCCGTGGATGGCTTTGAGAGTCTGACCGACATCGATTCCGAGCAGCCCAGCGTAGTTCTCGCCCAGGATCTTTCGCTTGTCCTCCCGGGTGATGGGGGGAAAGCCGTAGTCCTCCTGCAGGTTTTCGGGCATCTCGAGGTCCATGAACAATTCGAGGTAGCCCTGTACGTTCGGCCACACGAAAGCTTCCGAACCGTAGAGTAGCCGGTCCGGTCCGACGTACATCAAAGCCTTGCCGAGCCGCTTGAGTGCCTCGCGCGGCATGATCGGATAGATGTTGATCCAGGCCGAAAGCGCCAGCCACACATTCGAATTGCGCGATGCGATGCTGATCGACTCATCGATGTAGGGGTCACCGAGGTGGTGGATGATGAAGTTGAGGTCCGGGAAGTCCAACGCCGCCTGCTGCAGGTCGGTCGGGTGCATGTGTTCCATCCGCTCCGTGCCGAACGGCACCCCCTTGTGGAACTGCACGTTGTTGATTCCGAGTTCGAGCGCCTTCTCCCAAATCGGATAGGCAATCTGGCGGTCATCGATCCGCCAGCTGAGCGAGTGGTCGTGCGCCTGATAGAACTTGAAGCTCACGGCGCCCCACTCCTCCACCTGTCGGGTCATCTCGCTGATGCAACCGTCGATACCTTGGTAGAGCGGGTCGACGCCACCGCAGAAGAGGATCCGGTCGGGGTACGCCTCCTTCAGCGCCCACTGGCGGCGCGCCGGAGAGAAACCGTCCTTCCACCACCCGAAGAGCGGCACGGTTTGAGCCATCGCGATATCAGTGTCGGAGTCCTCGAACAGGATGCGGCCGGCCTCCTCGACGCTGAGCTCCTGGTCCAGGAAGTGGTCGTTGGCCGGATACTTCTTGTTGGAGAACAACTCTCCCATGCCGATCAAGTTGCGGGCGGTCAACTGACCGGACGGATTCAGATTGTCGGGTTTGTTATCGTACATGTGAATGACGTTGTCAAAGACGAACATTCCATCGCGCATGGTTGGTGACCTTTCTCGTTGGGCTCACGAACAGACGTAGGGTGCGCTGTTCAGGGCTAGGTGCGGGCTCCGAGCCGGAATCCCTCGCGCACCGCGGGCACGGTCCGCGGCAAGTCGGTGATCGGGAGCCCGTGTGTCGGTCCTATCAGCTGGACGTCCAGACGGTTGAGCAGTGAATCCAGCTCCGTCAAATAGGGTTCGACGTCGGTCATCCTGGTCCAATACAGCGCGAGTTCGGCGAAGAGTGCGGTCATGTCGGGCAGGTCCAGCGAGCTCGCCTCTTCGGCTACCAGCCCGCAATGTCCGTCGGTGTGATAGTGGCTGAAGGCGAATCCATCACCGGGGAACAGTGTCCGCGTGACATCGTCGAAGCCCCAGTACGTCGGGAGGAGATCGCGAATGACCCCGGCGACGATCGAAAATGTGCGACCCCCTAGGTCGTAATTCAGGGTCGCGTAGGTGGGTACCTCGATTCGGTCGGCGAACTGTGGGAACACCAAGTGAAGATCTTGGACACCCCCGATCGCCGTGGCCGTTTGGTACTTGGCGAGGAGTCGACCCACCCCGCCGGCGTGTGGCGTCTCGGGGTGGGTGGCGAATACGTACTCCACGGGTGGGATGAGTCCGGCGAGCCCGTCGAGTTGTGCCTCGATGAGATCGATGTCGCCAGGAAATCCCGTCTCCACCACCAGCGACCTCTGGTCACCTGCGATGACGAAAACCGAGTTGTACGAGTGGAACACCTGTCCCTTGTACGGCTGGCGCAGGCATCCGCCTAGCCAGTAGATCCCCGGAGCCAGTATGCGGGGCAACGGAAGTGGTCCGACGACGGCAGTGCCGGCCGCAGATTCGAAGATGGTCATGCGGGAACCCTTCCCATCTCAGGGGCAGCATTCGGCATATCGGCGAGGTCGCGCAGCACCCTCTTGTAGGTATCGATCGTCCTGCCGACGGCAGCACCTTCCAACAACGGCCCGTAGGTCGGCGCGATCCGGTCCACGCGGAAGGTCGCGAACAACGACTCGAGCCAGTCGACAATCGACTGCGTACGGGCGCCCGCGAGCCACCAGTAACGCGTAGTGGTGAGGTACTTCCGCAATTCGTCGGCGTCGACATCCCGGGCCCCGGCGCCGGGAAGGTGGCCGAACGCGTCGGAGGTGAACAGCGTCGACGACAGCGGGTCGTACAGCCAGTGGGTGGTCAGCAGTCGCAGCGCAGGCTGAATCACGGAGATGGTGCGGGACGGGTTGTCGAGCACGGTGATCGGATCTTGCCGAACCGTGGTGTAGGGCACGCTCGTCGCCCGCCCTTCGAGCCTGGCGTCGGGACGGAACCCAAACCAGATCATCCCCTGCGACTGCGCTCCAAAGACCGTCGTGACGTTGAACCGGTTGACAATCGGGATGACGTTGCAGACCGAGTCGAATTCGCTCTCCCGCAACGTGATCACCGACAGTTGGTGTCCGGCGGGAAGCTGCTCGTCTAGCCAACGCAGCACGTCGTCCTGGTGTGAGCTGAAGCCGGTGTCGACCAACAGCGCGGTGCGCCCTTCGCGGAGCAGATAGAGGTTGACCATCGCCTCGCCCCGAAGCGCCGCGGGGTAGGCCGCGATGCGGCCGTCGAGAACCAGTGGTAGGTGCAGGACGCTCACTGCGCCGTCGGCGAAGGAATCACTCGTTGATTGCAAGAGGGGTAATCGCTTTCTGAACATTCACCGGCGGTCCTCACCGGGGTGTGATGTGAATCATTCACCGGCACCGGAGGCGATGTCTGTCAAACGTTAGACAGTCGCGCGGATCTGGAAAATTACTGGCCCTCAAGGCCTTCGGTAGCTATCCGTGCCAGCCACATGGGATCGAGCACGTCGACATGACCGCGTTTGAGCGCAATCACGCCGGCCTGCTGCAACTTGTTCAAGGCGTACGTGACGGACACTCGCGTGCGTCCGGTCGCGGATGCGATCTGCTGATGCGTCAGATCGAGTAGTGTGCGCGAGTCACGGGCACGCCTGCTCTCGGCATCGAACGCCTCCAACAAGGCGGCCACCTGCGCAGTGGTGTCGCGGAACGTCGCCGATTCGAGCTGTTCGATGAGTGCGGCGATCTTGCCGTAGGCCCAACTGAGAAGGGCCAACAGCACTTCCGGTTCTTGCGCGCATGCGGCGCGCAACCGCGCCTGCGGCAGCCTGAGTGCCTCCACCGCCGAGATCGCATGTACCTGGGTGCCGAGCGGAACGTGGGCGAGGTCCCCGAAGGTGATGTAGTCACCGATGATCGACCCCGCGGAGCCGTAGAACAACAGCCGTTCCCGCCCGTCGGAGGTCAGGATGGAGATGCGGATGACACCCGCGGTGATCAGGAACGCGTTGTCCTTCAGCAACTCGACGTCGGCGATCCACGCTCCCGGCGCGAAGGTGACCGGCCTGGCCCCGTCGAAGAAGCGGGTCATGTCGAGGTCGGCACTGCTCAAGAACGGCTTCACTGCCTCAACCCTCCTTCGGAGTGGAACGCCGACTGGTCCACGCACCGAGCGTGGCAGAATCGACGGCCGAGCCAGGAGGTTTCCCGCAGTTCGGCGCGCCGAACTGCGGGACGGATGGCTAGCGAGGGTCGGCGACGATCGAGCGGGGCTCGGCCACCTCGGTGGATTCGCGCACCAGTTCGGTGCGTCGCGCGATGTCACTCAAGCTGGGGAACAACCCCTTGAAGAACACGGGGATGATACCGGCAATCAGCAGTGATCCCGCGAAGAATGCTGTCGCCCTGGCAAATTCGTGATTCTCACCGGCCAGGATTCCCGCAAAGTAGGGCCCGACGAAGCCACCGAGGTTGCCCATGCAGTTGATCAGGGCGATGCCGCCCGCCGCCGCGGTAGCGGTCAGCACACTCATCGGCGATGCCCAGAACAAGGCGATGAACGTCAGCGCGCACGCGATCGCGATGCAGAGCGCGGCGAACCCGATGACATGCGACGAGACCAGCAGGCTCGATGCAAGTGCGAGAGCCGAGACGATGCCTAGCGCTGCGAGGTGCCAGCGCCGGTCACCGGTGCGATCCTGGCTGCGGCCCAGCACCGTCATCGTCACCATGGCAATGACGAACGGTATCGCGGCGAGCAGACCGTTCTCCAACGTCGAGACCGAGGCAAAGCCCTTCTTGATGATCTGTGGCAGCCAGAAGAAGGTGCCGAAGTAGCCGACGCAGATCGTGAAATAGGTAAGGGTGTACACCCATACCGGCCACGTCCGCAGGGCGTGAAGAAAGCTCTTACTGCTGTGCGGGTCCAACGCCTGGGCCTCGCGCTCGAGTTCCAGACTGTGCCTTAGCGCAGCGCGTTCGGCGGCGGGAAGCCACCCCGCAGCTTCGGGACCGGCGGGCACTAGCCGGAACCAGGCGATCGCGAACACCGTGGTGGCCCCACCGGCCATCAGAAACAACCATTGCCAGCCGTCCAGCCCGAGCCACTGCAGGCCCATCAGCAATCCCGCGATCGGGCCGCCGATCATGCCAGCGAGCGGGACGGCAAGAAGAGTCAACGCCAGCGCCCGGCCCCGTTGCGCAGACGGAAGCCACAGGGTGATCGTGTATATCACCCCTGGGGTAAATCCCCCCTCGAAGGCGCCCATCAGGAATCTCAGCCCGATCAGGACCTCGCCGTTCGGTACGAAGGCCTGTAGTGCGGTCACCACTCCCCACCCGAAGACGAGAATGCCGATCCACTTGGTGGCGCCGACGCGCTGCAGCACCAGATTGCTGGGCACCTCGAAGAGCGCATAGCCGATGAAGAAGATGCCTGCCGCCAGGCCGAACATCTCGGCGGAGATGCCCAACGTCTCGTTGATCTGTAGCGCTGCATAGGAAATGCTCGATCGGTCGATGTTCATCAGCAGCTGACCGATGAGGAACAGCGGAAGCAGTCGACGGCTGATGATGCGGAATGCACTATCGGCATATTCACTCGTTGGGTGCACGGAAGTCATCGCTTTCTGTCCTCCCCGAGAGGGCTGGCGCGCCGGGGTGTGACCTGGATCATTCAACCGCGCGTCGCGCGTTGTCTGTCAAGCGTTAGACACTTCGGAGGCCCTGCGAGCTCTTTTCTCGCTCGATTGCATACATTTCCAGGGTGCCTCGCCGAACAAACCGAGGCGAATCGACCGCAGAGTAGCCGATCAGTCCAACGCAACACGGCGTGGATTCACGCGAAACATGTTTTCTGCCAAGGCATAGAGCAGACATTCGGCGCTATTGACGAATCTGAGACCGATCGCCTACGTTCGGCACCACCGCAATCGACGCATACAACTCTGCTACCCGCTGGCCCCATCCATGAGGAGCGCCATGAGTACTCCGGCTACAGCCAACATCGGCACGACAGTCAGGTCGGGCCCCCTCGCGGGAGTCCGTGTACTGGAGGCGGGTTCGCTGATCGCCGGCCCGTTCTGCGGGCAACTGCTCGGCGACTTCGGTGCCGAAGTGATCAAGATCGAAGACCCCGGCGCTGGAGATCCGATGCGGCAGTGGGGTGCTCACAAGGTCGATGGACTGAGTCTGTCGTGGCCGATCATCGCCCGCAACAAGAAATCCGTGACGTGCAACTTGCGATTGGAGGCCGGACAGCAGATCGTTCGCAACCTGGTGCGCGAATCCGACGTGCTCATCGAGAACTTTCGCCCGGGCACCTTCGAGAGATGGGGTTTGGGCTACGAGACGTTGCGCGAACTCAACCCACGGCTGGTCTTCGTGCGCATCACGGGATATGGCCAGAGCGGACCCTATTCGAACAGGGCAGGGTTTGGCTCGGTGGGTGAAGCGATGGGAGGCATTCGGCACCTCACCGGTGAGCCCGACCAGATGCCAGCCCGCATCGGAGTCTCACTCGGCGACTCACTCGCCGGCACGTTTGCCGCGCTCGGTGCATGTATGGCGTTGTTCAACCGTGCGAGCACCGGCCAGGGGCAGATTGTCGACTCCGCCATCTACGAGGCCGTGCTCGCGTTGATGGAGTCGACGATCCCCGAGTGGACGATCGCAGGCGCGCAACGCCAGCGCACCGGCTCGGTGCTCCCCGGAGTCGCACCGAGCAACGTCTACCCCACCGGTGACGGGAAGGACATCCTGATCGCGGCCAACCGAGACACGGTGTTCAATCGGTTGTGCGATCTGATGGAGCAAGCCGAGCTGAAGACCGATCCTCGGTTCAGCACGCACGACGCGCGCGGACGGAACATGATCGAACTCGACCACTTGATTGCCAAGTGGACGGCTGGCAGCAGCGCTGAGAACATTCTCGAGTTGCTTCATCAGGGTGGCGTTCCAGCCGGCCGCATCTACACCGCCGAGGACATGCTCGAAGATCCGCACTTTGCCGCCCGCAACGCCATCGTCAGATTGACCCACGACATTCTCGGCGACTTCCCGATGCAGAACGTCGCGCCGCGGCTGTCGGCGACCCCCGGCAGTGTCCGTTCACTGGGGCCGGCATTGGGGCAGCACAACGCCGAGGTGTACGGCCAACTGCTGCAGATGGATTCAGCGTCGTTGATGCGGTTGACCGCGGACGGCGTGATCTAGGTGCCCTCGTCCATCACCATCAGCGAGGTCGGCCCGCGGGACGGCTTGCAGAACGAGCCCGAAACGCTGGCGCCCTCCGTGCGAGCCGAACTCGTCGGTCGGCTCGTGGCCAGCGGATTGCAACGCGTCGAAGCGGTGAGCTTCGTTCGCGACGACGTGGTACCTCGGATGGCCGGAGCTGAGACAGTTCTGGCTGGACTCGAGATCCGCGAAGGCACCGACGTTCTCGGTCTGGTACTCAACGACCGAGGAATGGTGCGGTGCCTGGCCTCGGCGGCTCGGCCGAATCTCACTTTGTGCGTGACGGATACGTTCAATCAGCGCAACCAGAACGCACTCGTGTCCGAGTCACTCGCCGCTCTCGGCCCACTCATCTCGCACGCGCATGGTCGTGCACTGCGGGTAACCGTCACCCTCGCCGCGAGCTTCGGCTGTCCATTCGAAGGAGCCGTGACGGCGAGCCACGTGATGCGCATCGCGGAGGCAGTCGCAGCGGCGTCGGCCGACGAAATCATCTTCGCGGACACCATTGGCGTCGGCAGCCCAGGTCAGGTGCGTGCGTTGGTTGGGTCGGCGGTTCGCGACCTCGACATACCCATCGGACTGCATCTTCACAACACCCGAAATACCGGGTATGCCAACGCCTTCGTCGGAATCGAAGCCGGCGCCCAGATACTCGACAGCTCGGTGGGTGGCATCGGAGGTTGCCCGTTCGCGCCGGGCGCCACCGGAAACATTGCCACGGAAGACCTTCTCTACCTGCTCGACATGGAGGGTGTGGAGACCGGCGTGGACATCGATCGTGTCATGGAGACCACTCGCTGGCTGAGCAGCGTGCTGGGACGGGAACTACCCGGTCAGCTTCACCGAGCCGGCGTCGGCTCCTCGCACCCGTCCGTCACCGTTGTCGACGTATTGCCATAGGTACGAGTTCGGGGCCAACAGCCGAACCCGGCCCACGGGATCCGACTCCGCACGTTCTGATCGCGACGGTGGACTCCATCGCGATCGCGAAATGGATCTCGGCCCCGCAACCGCGAATTGCGGAGCTCAGCTGTAAACCATCGAGTTGGCCGCGACGGCCACTCCCACAGGAGCCGCGAGCCGTCGGAGCGGGCGACTTGCGAAATGCGTCATGACGCCTCCGAACACCGAGGCCATGACTAGCGATCTACGTCGGTCGCCAATCCGTTGGAGTGGTTCAAGATCATTCCCGGCTACCGCGTTAAGCCCTGCGGCACAACATCTTTGATGACAACAGACCTAACGCATACGGTGCGACTCATCCCAGGGTTACGGCGATGGTCATCGTGACCGCGAACACGACGGTAGGCAAGGCCATGCCGGCGACGAACCCGAGCCCGAAGCGGCGACCACCGGCGGTGAAGGCCAGCACACCCTTGACGAGAAGGTTCGATCCAAGTGCGGCGGCGATCGCCGTCAGCGCGGTGTCGACGCTGATATCGCCCTTGCCTGCGAGGCTGGCAGCGCCGAGCGCGCCAGCGTGGGCGTCGGCGAGGCCTGCGGCAAACGCGGCCAGCACCGCACCCTTGGGGCCGAGCACGTCGGCTCCCCAGCGGCCGACCAACAGGGCGAAGATCAGCACGACGGCCAGGAGGAGCGCTGGCCGAAGGGAGAAAGGCCGGTTCGGGGGGATCGACTCGGCGCTCGCGGCCCCTGCGGTCCCTTCGGCGGCGTCGCGACCGCCCCGGGGGACGCCCCGGTAGACGAAGGCGGCGATTCCCACGAGCACGACCGCCCCGGCAACGACCGGGGGCCACAGCCTGCGGAGCACCTCGGCGTCGACGAGCCCGATCACGATGAGCAGCTGCAGGAAGGTGGCGAGGCTGGCGACCAGCGCGCCCGCGAGCGGCGCCCGTGACCCCGCGGTCGTCCGGCTGAGCCGGCCCATCGACGCCGTCGTCGCAGTCGCGGACACGAACCCGCCAGCCAAGCCAGTGACGAGCAGGCCCCGTTCGGGGCCGAAGGCCCGCACGCCGATGTAGCCGATCCAGCCGATCCCGGTGAGCAGCACGACGAGAAGCCACACCTTCGCCGGGTTGAGCACGTCGTAGGGCCCGAGCCCCCGGTCCGGCAGCAACGGCAGGATGACGAACGCCACCACGAAGAACTTGATGGCGTCCTCAAGTTCGACCTCACTGACGACCTGGCGGGCGAAGTGATGAATGCGCGACTTCGACACCAGCAGGCCGGCGACGATCACGGCGAGGGCAACGGCCACCGCAGGGCGGGCGTATGCGAGCGCACCGAGCAGGTAGGCAACGAACGCGGCGATCTCGGTGGTGGTCCCGGGGTCCTCCTCGCTGGTGCGGAAGTAGGCGAGCGCCATGATCGCCCCGACAGCAGCGAGGCCCACCACCACGGCCCACTGGGCGATGCTGGCGGCAACCGCTCCGCCGAGGGACAGCAGTGCGAACGAGCGCGTGCCGGCGGAAAGCTTGCTGGTGTGGCTGCGTTCACGTTCGAAGCCGAGCAGCAGTCCGATTGCAAGCGCTACGAGGAACGGCTGAATTTGCGGCCAAATCAAGAGGACTCCCCGGTACATGCCCTGCCGAAGTGATTTCGCTCCGCGGTCCGCGGCTGTGGCTGCGGCAGCCCCGGGTGCGCGAACTGCAGCATGACGGCGGCTGCCTGAGGGAACGCCGAACGGGACGGCCACACGTCAGATTCCGCTACCCGTTGTGCCAACGCAGCGGGTAACCCGCACGATTCGTCGACACCCACGAGTTCTCTGCGCTCGTCCTCGGGATTGGAGTTCAATTCGCGTTCCTCCGTTGCGCGGTCGGCCTTTTCGATGTCGACTGGGGGTCAGGCAGAGTAGTTGAGGCTGGTCATCATCCCAGCCTCTTGGTGGTAGGTGTTGTGGCAGTGGATCATCCAGATGCCGGGATTGTCGGCGACCAGGGCGACGGTGACCGTTCGCATGGGCAGCACGATCGTGCTGTCCTTCCGTGCGCCGAGACCGCCGCTGGCGTCGAGCATTTGGAAGGTATGCCCGTGCAGATGCATCGGATGCCACATCATCGTCCGGTTGGTGAAGGTCAGCCTGGCCGTCTGTCCTTGGGCGATGGCGAGAGGCTGGTTGTCTGGGAAGGGCCGCCCGTTGATGGCCCAGTCGTAGTTCATCATGCCGCCCGACAGGTCAGCCGACAGGTCGATGTCGGCTCCGGTGATTCCGAGGCCCGCCTGCGGGGTGGAGGTGAACATGTCGACGGTGCCGACTCGCCGATCGAGTTCAGCAGGCAGGAAGCCAGGGTCAGGCGCGGTGCCCCTACCCGTAGACAGCAGCGCACGCCCCGCCGCGTTCTTGCCTTCCGCCAAGGCCACCAACGGGAAGACACCGTCACCGGCGGTCACGATTACGTCGTAGCGTTCACTCATCCCCAGCAGCAGCGCATCGACTTCCTTGGGCACGACTGGATAGCCGTCCGTGTGGGTGACGGTCATCGAATGTCCCGCCAGCGCAACGCGGAATGCGGTGTCGGAGCCCGCGTTGATGAACCGTATCCGGATTCGCTGACCCGGCTTGGCGGTAAAGGTGGTCGGTGCCGCCGGGATGCGTCCGTTGACCAAGTAGTACGGGTAGCGGACGTCGCCCGCGTCGCCACCCAGAAGACTGCTGGTGCCAACACCTCCCATCCCCATGCCGCCCATCCCCGACATGCCGTGATGCAGGCCGTCAAAGATGTCCTGAGGCGACTTGCCGACGCCATCGGTCCAGTCGTCGAGTACCACGATCCATTCGGCGTCGTAGCGGCCCGCTTCTCTCGGATCGTCCACGATCACCGGCGTGTAGAGGCCGAAGTCGGCGTCAAGGCCGGTGTGCGGGTGTGCCCAATAGGTGCCCGAATGGGGCACCGAGAACCGGTAAGTGAAATCGCGTCCGGCGTCGATGTTCGGGGTGGCCGGTGCGGCACCGTCCATGTCGTTGCGCAGCGCGATGCCGTGCCAGTGAATCGACGTCGGGTGATCCAACCGGTTCGACACGGCAACGGCTAGGTCGTCACCAACGTTCGCCCGGATCAACGGACCCGGAATGCTGTCGCCGTAGGCCAACGTGTGCACGACGGGGCCGCCCAGATCGACGGTGACCGGCTGCGGTGTGAGCGATGCGGTGACCGTACGTCCAGTGTGTGGTCGCGCCGCCTCAGCGACTTCGATCGCTTTGGCGTAGGCGCCAGGAGTGGGACTACCTGCCGGAGGCGTAGCCGACGGGCGACCGCACGCAGCCAACCCCAGCCCACCGGCAACGGTCGCCGCCAAGAACGCTCGACGACTCAACCGAACACGTTCGTCGGCTGTCTCCACCATCAATCCCCTCCCACACGGCGAGCGCCAGACCGCAAGCGACACGCGTCAACGAAACGATCACGACTCGGCCGTGGCTAGCAGGGCATACATCAGGCATCGCCTGCCACCGCGCCGCCCTACGGCGGACGCTGCGTAAACGGGGGCGTCCTGGTCGTAGACGGCTGACCCGGCCCCATCATTCCACCGGGTCCCAACTGGCCGGGTCCCGTTCCGCCGGGTCCCATCATTCCGCCCGGCCACGTTCCACCGGGTCCCATCTGGCCGCCCTGGTAACCGTGATGCCAGCCCGAGTAGCCACCCGATGCCCTCCCGGCGACGAACCCCGAGAAGAAGATCACCGCGACGATGAATACGACACCGGCGATGATGCCAACCCACGCCAGGACCTGGAGGAGCCGAGTGGGCCGGTGGTCTGCGTAGTCGTGCCGAGGCGGTGAGACCACCCCTGCCATCGCATCGGTGCGTGCAGTTGGAGATTCGGATGTTTCGCTCATGTTCAGTGCCTTCTCGGTAATTCATTCAATCCTGGTGTTCCACATATACCCCTACTCCGTAGGGTATTTTCGGGGCGGTAACGGTTCCACGGCGCACGAGACACGCTTCTGTCAGTGGTGCGCGCGTAGGAGCGTCAACTGGCGGCGGTACTGGTCGTCGTCGATCTCACCGCGAGCGAATCGCTCAGCGAGCAGGTTCTCCGGCCCTGGGCTCGCATAACGGGGCGGCGCCGTTGCTGCGGGCTTCGATGCGCTCAGGTACCGGATAGCCACCACCATGGCGGTGATCAGGGCCAACACGAACAGCACCATCACCACGCTCATCAGGACCCAGCCGCCGCCGTACCCCCACATCCAGCCGTCGTCGTCCATCATCGGGGCGGACCCCCTCACAATCTCCATAGCTTGACAAGTCGTTCGAGCATGCGCTTGACCCAACTTCGCTCTCTAGGGCCAATGGTCCCTGCGCCGGCCGGCGTTTGGTCATGAGGACGGCGCTGGAAATGTTCACGGCTGCACGTCAATCCGTTGAATTCGTTGGTGACCCACGAGCCGGACCGACGGCCATTGCGGGCTGGCTGCGGGTACGCGGTCGGATGTGGTCGAGCTGCGGTGTCCCGAAGCTTGGCAAGGCCGGCAGTGTCGGTCACGACGTCTGTCGCGGTCGCACTGCCCGCAGTCGCGCGCCGTCCGATGCACTCGCGGATGGCTGAGAGGGTTCGACCTCGACAACGCCACGCAGAGTTTCACGCGACCGCTCCTCAAACGCAGTCAGGCCCCCTCGAAAGGGGGCCTGACCAGTGTGGCAGGTACAGGATTCGAACCTGTGTAGGCGTTAGCCGACGGATTTACAGTCCGCTCCCATTGGCCGCTCGGGCAACCTGCCGGGTTTTCACCTCCCCCGCGGTGGTACCCGGGTTTGGTGCGATAAGCAGGGTACAACGAGGATGGTCCCAAGACGAAAACGCACCACAACCGAGCAGGAGGGGGTCCAATGGCGGATTCAAGCTTCGACGTCGTCAGCAAGGTCGATCGCCAGGAGGTCGACAACGCGCTCAACCAGGCCGCCAAGGAGCTGGCCACCCGTTTCGACTTCCGCGGAACCGACACCACCATCGAGTGGCAAGGTGAGGAAGGCATCATTCTCGTCTCGTCCACCGAGGAGCGCGTCAAGGCCGCCGTCGACGTCTTCAAGGAGAAGTTGATCCGGCGCGACATCTCGATGAAGGCCTTCGACGCCGGCGATCCGCAGGCCAGCGGCAAGACCTACAAGGTGATCGGCAGCATCAAGCAGGGCATCAGCAGCGAGGACGCCAAGAAGGTCACCAAGCTCATCCGCGACGAGGGTCCCAAGGGCGTCAAGGCGCAGATCCAGGGCGACGAGATCCGGGTGAGCTCCAAGAAGCGCGACGACCTCCAGGCCGTTCAGGCACTGCTCAAGCAGGCCGACCTCGACGTCGCATTGCAATTCGTCAACTATCGGTAGGTACATGCCCACGAAACGAACCATTCTGACCGCCGCCGCGGCCGCGGCGACGCTTCTGCTGTTGGGCGTCGTCGCGGTGTGGGTGCGCGAGACCAGGCCCAAACAGCCCGTCACCCTGGACCGCGCCGGCGAGATGCTTCAGAGGCATCGAGAAGTACCCACCGCCGACTTCGCCCCGAGATCGCACGGCAGCCAGACCGGGGACGGCGGCCCCAGCTAGAGGACGGTCGTTCTGGCGCGCCGGACACTGCGCCGCAGGGCGACACCATGGCGCAGCGCAGTACGCAGGCCGCTCCGCTGCTCCGTGATCGAGCCCAACCGGACGGCCGACCCGGCCCAGAACTTCCGTTCCGACGCGGTCTCCGGGGCGTCGTCGGACGTCGCGCGCAGGAAGCCGTCAGGTAGCGCCAACTTGTGGATGGTGCGCAGTGTCAAGAAGTACTGACGGAGCAGCGAGCCGCTCGTGTAGGGCAGGTCGTACTTGTCGCACAGCGCCCGCACCCGCACGGCGATCTCCCGGTAGCGGTTGCTCGGCAGGTCGGGGAACAGGTGGTGCTCGATCTGGTAGCAAAGGTTGCCGGTCGAGAACGCCAGCACTGGGCCGGCATCGACGTTCGCGGCCCCCATCATCTGGCGCAGGTACCACTCGCCGCGGGTTTCGTCGTCGAGCACGGCAGGGGTGAACTTCTCTGCACCATCGGGGAAGTGGCCGCAGAGGATGACGATGTTCGTCCAGACGTTGCGCAGCAGGTTGGCACTGGCGTTGGCGCCAAGGGTTCGACGCCAGCGGCGCCCGCTGAGCGCGGGCACGAACACGTAGTCCTTGGCAATCTGGCGCGCGATCTTCTTGCGCAGCAGCTTGGCCTCGGCGGACTTCTGCTCTGGCGTATCGACCCGGTCGCGCTCGGCATAGAAGTCGTGTAACGCGATGCCCCACTCGAACGTTGCCGCCAGCAACACATTTCGTAGCGGTTGCAGCAGATGCTCCGGTTTCCACTGCTGATCGCGGGTCACCCGCATCACGCCGAAGCCCAGATCGTCGTCCACTCCGACGACGTTGCTGAACACGTGATGGCGGTAGTTGTGCGAGTACCGCCACTGCGACGACGGTCCCACCTGGTCCCACTCCCATGTGGTGGAGTGGATCTCCGGGTCGTTCATCCAATCCCATTGGCCATGAGAGATGTTGTGCGCCAACTCCATGTTCTCGACGCACTTCGCGTACGCCAGCGCCGCAGTGCCCATCAGCCAGCCCGCCCTCGAGCGACTACCGGCGATGACCAGTCGCGAGCCGATGTCGAGCGCACGCTGAAACGCGATGGCCCGGCGAATGTAGGACGCGTCCTTCGCCCCGCGCGATTCCTCGACGTCGCGGCGAATGGTGTCGAGCTCGGCCCCGAGGGCTTCGATGTCGGCTGGGCTCAGATGCGCGTACGCAGCTATGTCGGTGATGGCCATCTGCAGTCCCCTCGGCTCGTTGCGTCGTGCAGCGGCAGAGTCTGGGCCACTTTGACAGACCATTCCAGCCTAGCCGCTGGCAAGGCGGCACGCAGTTCGTCAACTGCCGGTGAAACGGCAGGTGTCCGACCTACCCTGATCGGCATGGCACCTGCTCAACGCGAACCCAACGTCGTCGTCCTCGGTGGAGGCTCCTGGGGCACCACCGTGGCGTCCATTTGCGCGCGTCGCGGGC
This sequence comes from Mycolicibacterium sp. P9-64, assembly GCF_008329605.1. Taxonomy (GTDB): domain Bacteria; phylum Actinomycetota; class Actinomycetes; order Mycobacteriales; family Mycobacteriaceae; genus Mycobacterium. Next base: position 779,485 of record NZ_NPKO01000001.1, on the reverse strand, counting down.
CGACGCTGCAGTGGGTGCGTTCCGAGGACACCGCCAAGGACATCAACGACAACCATCGCAACTCCCGCTATCTCGGCGACGAGGTCGAGCTGTCGCCGACGCTGCAGGCCACCACCGACTTCTCCGAGGCGGCCGGGACCGCCGACGTCGTCGTCATGGGTGTGCCGTCGCACGGCTTCCGCGGTGTGCTCGAGCAGCTGAGCAAGGAGCTGCGGCCGTGGGTGCCGGTGGTGTCGCTGGTGAAGGGTCTCGAGCAGGGCACCAACAAGCGGATGAGCCAGATCGTCGACGAGGTGCTGCCAGGGCATCCCGCGGGCATCCTGGCCGGGCCGAACATCGCCCGTGAGGTCGCGGAGGGCTACGCCGCGGCGGCGGTGCTCGCGATGCCCGACACGAAATTGGCCGCGAACCTGGGAAAGCTGTTTCGCACCAAGCGGTTCCGCACCTACACCACTGACGACGTGGTCGGCGTGGAGATGGCAGGTGCGCTGAAGAACGTCTACGCGATCGCCGTCGGCATGGGCTATTCATTGGGCATCGGCGAGAACACCAGGGCGATGGTGATGGCCCGCGCCGTGCGCGAGATGTCCAAGCTCGGCGAGGCGATGGGCGGGCACCGCGACACGTTCGCCGGCCTGGCAGGCATGGGCGACCTCATCGTCACGTGCACCAGCCAGCGCAGCCGCAACCGCCACGTCGGCGAGGAACTGGGCTCTGGCAAGACCATCGAGGAGATCATCGCCTCGATGAACCAGGTCGCCGAGGGCGTCAAGGCCGCCAGCGTCATCATGGAGTTCGCCAACGAGTACGGGTTGAACATGCCGATCGCCCGCGAAGTCGACGGCGTGATCAACCACGGCCGCACCGTCAAGGACGCCTACCACGGCCTGGCGGCCGAGAAGCCCGGCCACGAAGTACACGGCTCCGGGTTCTAGCCAGCAAACGCGGAACGCTAAGGTACCGGCCGTTCGTACGACACACTCGGTCGTTCGCTGCCAAGATCAATACCATGACTGGTGGTGGGCTCGGCCGGCCGGCCGAACGAAGCGCCATCGGCGACTTCCTGACCGCCGCCGAATCGGGCCAGGCCGGCCTGATCATCGAGGGTGAAGCGGGTATCGGCAAGACCAACCTGTGGTTGGACGCCGTCACGCAGGCCCGCACGCGGGGCTTCCGCGTCCTCTCTGCTCAGGTGGGCGAAGCCGAGACGGTCCTCGCCTACGCCGCGGTCGGCGACCTCCTCGGCGACATCGAGACGGCAACGCTCGACGGGCTGCCCGACGTGCAGCGCCTGGCCGTCGACCGTGTACTTTTGCGCGCCCCCGGTGACGGGCTCGTCACCGACCACCGGGTGGTCGCTGCCGCGCTGTCCTCCATCGTCGACGCACTGTCCCCCACCGCACCCGTGCTGGTTGCCATCGACGACGTGCAGTGGCTGGACCCATCCAGCCACGCGGTCGTCGCCTTCGCGGCACGCAGGCTCCGCGGCCGGGTGGGCGTACTGCTCAGTGAGCGGTGCGAACCCGACAAGGGCACCTCCTGGTTGCGGATCGGCGAGCCCCACGGCTTCACGCGCATCCGCCTTGGGCCCATGAGCCTCGGTGGCCTGCACTCGATCATCACGGCCAAACTCGGCAAGCCGCTGTCACGTCCCGTCATGGTGCGCATCGCCGAAATCTCCGGTGGCAACCCGCTTTACGCACTGGAGCTGGCACGCGCGATGGGCGGCCGTCCCTTGCAACCCGAACCAGGGCTGCCGAGCACGCTGGCCGAGTTGGTGCGGCTGCGGATCGGGCGCCTCGACGGCGACGTGCGCAACGCGCTGCTCGCGATCGCCTCCGTCGCCGCCCCAACCGTCGATCTGGTGGCCCGCGTCAACGACACCACCGCGGAACACATCGTCGAGTTGCTGGAGGGCGTCGAGGCCGACGGCATCGTCTCCATCGTCGGCAACCAGGTCCGGTTCTCCCATCCGCTGCTGGCCCGCGGCGTCTACACCGACGCAACCCCTGCCAGCCGCAGGTCCATGCACCGGTCCCTCGCGGCCATCGAGGCCGAGCCCGAGCTCAAGGCACGCCACCTCGCCCTGGCAACGGCCAGCTCCGACGACACCACCCTCAAGGCGCTCGACGCCGCCGCTGACAGCGCGCGGGGCCGTGGTGCGCCGGCCGCCGCCGCCGAACTGCTCGACCTCGCGATCGGGCTCGGCGGCGATAAGCCATGGCGCCGGATCAGGGCCGCGGGAGACCACTTCTTTGCGGGCAACACCGACCACGCCGAGAGCATGCTCACTCCGATGGTCGATCAGTTGCGCCCGGGGATGCTGCGCGGCATCGCGCTGAACCTGCTAGCCGCCATCCGCATCTACGACAACAACTTCATCACGGCCATGGATCTGCTCGCTCGCGCCGTCGACGACGCCCAGGACGTGGCGCCGATCCACGTGCAGACCTTGATGAACCTCTCCTTCACCCAGGGCATGGGCGCCTTCGCGGAAGGCACGCCCGCGCATGGCATGTTCGACGAATCGATGGCCAACGCGCGCAAGGCAGCCACCGTGGCCGAGACTTCGGGCATCCCGGGCCTGGCGAGCCAGGCGCTGGCCCATTGGGCACACACGCAATTCATGTACGGCCACGGCGTCGACGAGGCGAGCCTGACCCGTGCGCTCGAGCTCGAGCAGGTCGACGACGACGTCCCGATGCCGTTCAGCGCCAGCGCAGTCGAGGCGCTCATCATGGCCTACGCAGGTCAAATCGACGAGGCCCGCACCCGCATGCACGCCGTACACACGCGGTGCCTCGAACGCGGCGCAGATCGAAACGTGTTGGTCGCCGCCGAATATTGCGCCTTGATCGAGATGTGGAGCGGCAACCTCACCGCAGCTACGGAGCTGGCCGACGGGGCCGTCGAACGCGCTCAGCAGCTCGGCAGCGGCAACGTCGACGTCATCGGGCTCAGCATCCGTGCCGCGGTGCACGCTCACGCCGGCCGCGAAGCCGAGGCGTTGGCCGACGCGGACGCCGCGATGCGGGCGGCCGAAGCGTGCGGAGCGCCCCGAATGACCGAATGGCCCTTGATGGCAAAGGGATTCATCGAGGTGTCGCTGGGCAGGTACGACGACGCCGTCGTCACGTTCGCGCCCATGGTGGCGCGGCTCGGCATCATCCCCGGCACCGAGATCATGAGCGGTTGGTATCTGCCGAACGCCGCGGAGGCGATGATCGCCCTGAGGCGGCTCGATGAAGCCGACCCTCTGATCGAGGCATTGGAGCGCAACGGAGCCGAACACGACCGGCCGTGGATGCTCGCGGCGGGCGCACGCTGTCGCGCCATGTCGCTGGCGGCCAAGGGCGACGTCGACGCCGCGCTCGAGTCGGCGATCCGCGCGATGGCCGAACACGACCGGACGCCAATGCGATTCGAAAGGGCCCGCACGCGACTGCTGCTCGGCAAGTTGCAGCGCAGGCGACGGCTCAAGGATGCCGCATCCAAGACCCTTGCCGAGGCGCTCACCGAGTTCGAGGAGGTCGGTGCGCCGTGGTGGGCCGACCACGTCCGCACCGAGCTTGCGCGTACCAACGTCAAGCCCAATTCCGCTGTTGCGCTGACGCCGTCCGAACAGCGGGTCGCTGACCTGGCCGCCTCGGGCATGACCAACCGCGACGTCGCGGCCGCGCTGTTCATCGGGATCAAGACCGTCGAGCACAACCTGAGCCGGGTCTACGCCAAGCTGGGTATCCGCTCCCGCGCCGAACTCGGCAGGAGGATGGACCAGTTGCGTGGCGACGAGTGATGCCGAGACGCGATGCTCCCAGCGTGCCGCCGCCGCTACCGCCGCTGAAGACCGCGGAAACCTGGTCGAGTCGATCGCCAACTTCGATGCGATCGTTGATTGGGCGATCGAGGCGGACGGCTTCCAGAACACCCCCGGTGATGACGCGTCTCACCATGACGTTCTCGCAGCGCGACTTCGAGCCCTTAACGTCCACTTCCGCACAACCGACTACAAGGGGCCAACCCAGCATTTGTTGACGGCCGTCTGCGCGCACGTCAACCTCGACCTCGGGATCTCGGCCGCTACGGGCGGCGCCGGGGCGATGGACGATCTGCACGACGACTTCAACATGGTCAACGCGATCCTTGGCAGCCAGTGCCAGGGTGTCCAGATGCTGATAGAACCCGGGGAAGAACCGGAAGCCGTGCTCGCCCGGCAGCGGTACGTCGCCGCCAACTCCACCCCCAAGCACCGCGACCGATGCCATGGCGCGATGTTAAGGGGGCAGGCCAGGCGCCGTCAGTTGAAGTAAGGGTTCTTGCCCTCGCCGGTGTTCAGCAGCAGCGGATTGTTGGGCTCGATGATGAAGCTGCCCGACGGGCTGATCACGAAGCCGCCGCCGTCGAAGTTGTTGTTGCAGACCGTCATGGTGCCGTCGGTGCCGCACGCGACGTTGCGGAAGTTGATCCGCGAACCGGCGGGAAGCCGCTTGGGCAACGTGTCGAAGATGTACAGCGGGCGGTCGGCGTTGGCGAAGCTGGCCGGCCCCTGCTGCGAACCGGTGACGGCGTTGGCGTTGTTCGGTGCGGCGGGGAGGGGGCCGCTGCAGCCGTACATGCCCGATCCGCGGCTCATCACGCAGGCGATGTCCCCGGGAACCGCGAAGGCGTAGACCTCGCCGTTCTGCATGGAGAAGTCGGATGCCTTGAGGGGCGCGAACGCGTTGGCATTGGGCGGTGGAGGAGGCGGCGCGGGTTCGGGATCGGCACCGGCAGTACCCGGCACTCCGATCACAGCTGCCCCCGCAGCCACCACGCCGATCAGGATTCTGGTCAGCACAGGCCCACCTTAGAGGTTGCTGGCGCGACTCGCACCACTACGGCCACACGGGCAACGCCGACCCGTCGATTCTGGTCACATCGGCCACATCCGTCACGGGAGCGGAACGCAGGTCGAATTGCCCACCTTCGAGCGAAAACGCGCCGGTGCGCGGGGTGGCTCGTGTGGCGTCCGACCGTCTCATGCGCCCAACGTGCGAGCACGTCGGGACCAAGGCCCGCGACGGCCGCCCCGGTCGCCGTGCGGGCAACCAGGAACGGGGGCTGGCCTGCGGCGAGAGGGCTACCTCGCCAGCGGCGAGTGCGGGCCTGGCCCGGGTGAGTGGTTGCGCTGTCGGGTGAGCAGGCGGGCGGCCGAGAGCGACGGCGGGCAGTGTCCGGCGGCCCTAGTCGGGCACCGGTGCCGATGCGGACCCACGCCGTATTCGCTGCGAGGCGGGCAGGTCGACACACCGCCGGACGCCGGCGGCCGAAGCACCCGAAAATGCGCTCGCTCAGTACTGGCCGGGGCCGCGGCCGGCCATCTGCTCCAGACGCGCGATGCGCTCCGCCACCGGCGGATGCGTCGAGAACAGCTTGCCGATCTTCTCGCCAGACCGGAACGGGTTGGCGATCATCAAATGCGCCTGGTCGGCCAGCTGCGGCTCGGGCGGCAGCGGCGCCTGCTGCACCCCGACGCTGATCTTGCGCAGGGCGCTCGCGAGCGACAGCGGATCGCCGGTCAGCTCGGCGCCCGACTGGTCGGCCTGGAACTCCCGCGACCGGGACACCGCCAGGCGGATGACCGTCGCCGCGATCGGGCCGAGCAGCGAAACCAGCAGGATGGCAAAGGGATTGGTGCCGCCCTCGCGGTTCCCCCCAAACATGCTCGCGAAGAACGCCAGGTTGGCCAGCGCGGTGATCACCGACGCCATCGCACCCGCGACACACGAAATGAGGATGTCGCGGTTGTAGACGTGCGACAGCTCGTGGCCGAGCACGGCGCGGAGCTCCCGCTCGTTGAGCAGCGCCAAGATGCCCGAGGTGCAGCACACCGCGGCGTTGCGCGGGTTGCGGCCGGTGGCGAACGCGTTGGGCGCGGCGGTGTCGCTGATGTAGAGCCGGGGCATCGGCTGGTGCGCGGTGTTCGCCAGCTCGCGGACGATCTTGTACATCAGCGGCGCTTGCAGCTCGTTTACCGGCTGGGCGTGCATCGCCCGCAGCGCCATCTTGTCGCTGTTGAAGTACACGTAGGCGTTCATGCCGACGGCGAACAGCACGGCCAGACCAAGAATGGCCCTGCTCTGGAACAGCGCGCCGATGAACACGATCAGCGCCGAGAACCCCACCAGCAGCACGAACGTCTTCAGTCTGTTCGCGTGTGGATGCCACGTCATCGTTTGCTTCTTCCTATGAAACTGGGGGAAGTCTTCGCTGACTGAACGCAGGGCGACCTCCCGCCGTTCCCTTCCGTCAACCGTGGCGGTTGACCGTGTAATCCACGAGATTCGCCAACGCCAGCCGCCCAGGAACGTCCGGTAGTTTGGCCAGCTCATCGCGGGCGTCGGCGGCGTACCGCAAGACGGTCTCCTTGGCCTGTGCGATGCCACGTGACGAACGCAACAGCCGCAGCGCCTCGGCAAGATCGTCGTCGTCGTCGACGGGACCGGCCAGCAACACACGCAGCCGTTCGGCTTCTGGACCGCCGTCGCGCAGCGCATAGAGCACCGGCAGCGTGTGCACGCCCTCGCGGAGATCGGTGCCAGGCACCTTGCCCGACTCGTCGGGATCGCTGTCGATGTCGATGATGTCGTCGGAGATCTGGAACGCCGTGCCGACGATCCCGCCGAGCCGGTACAACCGTTCGATCTGCTCGTCGTCGGCGCCGGAGAACGTCGCACCGAACCGACCCGAGGCGGCGATCAGGCACGCCGTCTTCTCGTAGACCACCTTGAGGTAGTGATCGACGGAGTCGACGCCGTCGACCGCACCGCGGGTTTCCCGCATCTGGCCGGTCACCAACTGCGCGAACGTGTCGGCGATGATCCGTACCGCTTCGGGCCCGAGCCGCGACACCAGCCGCGACGCCGTCGCGAAGAGGTAATCGCCCGCCAGGATCGCGATGTTGTTGCCCCATCGGGCATTGGCGCTCTCGGCGCCGCGGCGCACCTGCGCCTCGTCCATCACGTCGTCGTGGTACAGCGTCGCGAGGTGCACTAGCTCGATGACCGCACCTGCCACCGTGACCTGCCACGCGTCGGCCTCAGGGCCGAGCTGCGCCGACAACACGGTGAACAACGGACGGAAACGCTTGCCGCCGGCCTGGAACAGGTGCTGAACGGCTTCAGCCATCAGCTCATCGGCTTTGCCCAGTTCAGTGGCCATCAACTCTTCGATGCGCGCCACCCCGTCGCGGACCTCCGCGGCAAACGCGGCGTCACCGAAGTCCACGCCCGCGACCACGGTCGCTGGTGTCTTCATTGCTCCAACATACTGGGGGCATGAAGCGGTCCGACGTGGTGGTGATCGGGGCCGGACCCGCGGGTTCGGCCGCCGCTGCGTGGGCTGCCCGCAACGGCCGTGACGTGCTGGTCATCGACTCGGCCCAGTTCCCCCGCGACAAGGCATGCGGCGACGGATTGACCCCACGCGCGGTCGCCGAACTCGAGCTCCTCGGTCTCGGCCCGTGGCTGGACGGGCGGATCCGCCACCACGGGCTGCGGATGTCGGGCTTCGGCGCCAACGTCGAGATCGCGTGGCCGGGTCCGTCGTTCCCCCCGTCGAGCAGCGCGGTGCCGCGCACCGAGCTCGACGACAGGATCCGAATGGTCGCCGCGGACGACGGTGCGAAGATGCTGCTCGGCGCCAAAGCAGTTGGTGTTCAGCATGATTCATCGGGTCGGGTGACGTCGGTGACGCTGAACGACGGCGCGGAGATCGGGTGCGCCGACCTGATCGTCGCCGATGGCGCACGTTCGACGCTTGGGCGCGTCCTGGGCCGGACGTGGCATCAGGAGACGGTGTACGGCGTGGCGATTCGCGGCTACATCGCGAGCCCGCGCAGCGACGAGCCGTGGATCACGTCGCACCTCGAGTTGCGCTCGCCAGAAGGCCAGGTGCTGCCCGGCTACGGGTGGATCTTCCCGCTCGGCAACGGCGAGGTGAACATCGGTGTCGGCGCGCTGGCCACGACGAAACGGCCCGCCGATGCCGCCCTGCGCCCGCTGATGTCGCACTACACGGACCTGCGCCGCGAGGAATGGGGATTCGCGGGTGAACCGCGCGCAGGGAAATCGGCCCTGCTGCCGATGGGCGGCGCCGTATCGGGGATCGCCGGACCGAACTGGGTGCTGATCGGCGACGCCGCGGCCTGCGTCAACCCGCTCAACGGCGAGGGCATCGACTACGGGCTCGAGACCGGCAGGCTGGCCGCTGAGCTGCTCGGAACGGGCGACATGTCGCAGGTGTGGCCGGCCGAATTGCAGCGCCACTACGGCCAGGGCTTCTCCGTGGCCCGTCGGCTGGCGCTGCTGCTCACCATCCCCCGGTTCCTGCCGATCACCGGCCCCGTCGCGATGCGCTCGGAGTTCCTGATGGGCATCGCGGTCCGGGTGATGGGCAATCTCGTCACCGACGAGGACGCCGACTGGATCGCGCGGGTCTGGCGGCGCGCAGGCGCAGCTTCGCGCCGCATCGACCGAAGGAAACCCTTCAGCTGACGTGAAAGTTAGGGTAAACCCCGATTTGATTCCCCGGAATGACCGCTAGCGTTCGGGCATGACCACGGCAGCCCCCGTCGCCTCTCGATACTTGGTGGAGTGGTACCGACCCAATCTGACGAGTGAGTTGATCGACGGCGTGGTCGCCGGGATCAAGAAGGCCATCGCGAGCATGTCCACCGAGGGATCGCCAGTGCGGCTGCTGATGACGGTGGCAGTACCCACCGACGAGGTGCTCTACGGCGTGTTCGCCGCCGACTCACCCGACCTGGTGCGGGCTGCCTGTGAGCGGGCCGGTTCGGTGCCAGAGCGGATGAGCCTCGACATCGACGCCCGCACCTTTTAGGGCTTGACTGCTGCGTGCAGGGCGACGATGCCACCGGAGAGATTGCGCCAGCGCACCGCCGACCATCCGGCCGTCGAGATCTGCTGCGCCAGTTCCGGCTGATCGGGCCATGCCCGGATCGACTCAGCCAGATAGACATAGGCGTCCGGGTTCGACGACACCGCGGTGGCCATCCGCGGCAGCGCCTTCATCAGATACTCCTTGTACACCGTGGCGAACAACCCGTTCGTCGGCGTGGAGAACTCGCACACCACCAACCGGCCGCCCGGTCGCGTCACCCGCGCCATCTCACGTAGCCCGGCCTGGTGGTCGACGACGTTGCGCAGTCCGAAGCTGATCGTCACGGCATCGAACGTCTCGTCGGCAAAGGGCAGCCGCGTCGCATCACCTGCGACCTTGGGCACGTCCCTGGCGGCACCCGCCGCCAGCATCCCCACCGAGAAGTCACACGCCACGCACTCCGCACCCGAGGCGGCCAGCTCGACGGTCGACACCGCGGTCCCCGCGGCCAGGTCCAGCACCGTGTCGCCGGGGCCGATCTGCAACGCCGTGCGCGTCGCCCGTCGCCAGTATCGATCCTGGCCGAGCGACAGCACCGTGTTGGTCAGGTCGTAGCGCCGCGCGACGCCATCGAACATCGACGCGACCTCGTGGGGGTCCTTCTCCAGCGTCGCCCGGTTCACGGTGCCGACGCTACCTGTGAATGTGGGTAATCCGGGAATGAGAACCCAACCGGCGCACTTGAACACCGGTGACCAGCAAGGAAAGGGGCTCGACATGAGTGACCGCAACAAGGTTTGGTTCATCACGGGGGCATCGCGCGGGTTCGGCCGAGAGTGGACGATCGCGGCGCTGGAACGCGGCGACAAGGTAGCGGCGACGGCACGCGACACCGCCACACTCGACGACCTGGTTGCCAAGCACGGCGACGCCCTGTTGCCGATCAAGCTGGACGTCAACGACCGCGCGGCCGACTTCGCCGCCGTCAAGGCCGCCCACGACCACTTCGGTCGGCTGGACGTCGTGGTGAACAACGCCGGCTACGGTCACTTCGGCTTCATCGAGGAGCTCACCGAGCAGGAGGCCCGCGACCAGATCGAGACGAACGTCTTCGGTGCGCTGTGGGTAACCCAGGCCGCGCTGCCCTATCTGCGGGCGCAACGCAGCGGCCACATCATTCAGGTGTCGTCGATCGGCGGCATCACCGCATTCCAGAACGTCGGCATCTACCACGCCTCGAAGTGGGCGCTCGAGGGTTTCTCGCAGTCGCTGTCGCAGGAAGTGGCGTCGTTCGGCATCCACGTGACGCTGATCGAGCCGGGCGGGTTCTCCACCGACTGGGCGGGATCGTCGTCGAAGCGCTCCGTGCCGCTGCCCGACTACAAGGAAGCGCACGAGGCGGCCGACCGCGCGCGCAGCCAGCGCGTCTCCGCCCCCGGCGATCCGAAGGCGTCCGCTGCCGCGGTGTTGAAGATCGTCGACGCCGAGGAGCCCCCGCTGCGAGTCTTCTTCGGGTCCTTGCCGATCCAGCTCGCGAAGGCCGACTACGAGAACCGGATCAAGACCTGGGACGAGTGGCAGCCGGTCGCCGAGCTCGCACAGGGCTAAGCGGGTCCTGATCTGCCGGGTCCCCTAAGGCATCTGCGTTCGCGCAGCGACCTGACAAGCTGGGTTCTGTCGCAGGACTGATCACCCCAAGAGCGCATCAGTTGCTGGTCGGGGTTCGTGGTCGTACTCATCGTGACGGCGCCACCAATGGCCGGTCTCGTTGCGGCCGAGGGGTGCGCGGTCGAGCCACTGCCACATGCCCCAGAGGGAGTCCAGTCCTCGCGCGTACGTCGAATAGGTGTGATACGCCGTTCCGTCTTCTAGGGCGAACGCGCTCACGCCGGGTCCCTCTCGTCGGTACGTCTCCCAGTCGGTACCGACGATCGCCTCGGTGAAGGCGTCGCGGGAGATCCATTCGTCTGCTGTGGCTGGTCGCAGATCCTCCTCACGGAAGTTGTACTTGATGGCCCCCGTTTCCCAATCCTCCTTGGTGTGTGCCACCCCGAAGTCGAAGTTGAAGTCGCTGCCCTGGGAGGACGCCCATGGAAAGCTCCAGCCCATTCGCCGCCGGTACGCCTGAATCTTGCCCAGTGGAGCGCGCGACACCGCGCAGATCGTCACGTCGTGGTTGGCGAGGTGTACCGCGAAGCCATTGAAGCCGTCGGCGAGAGCCGAGCAGGATGGGCATCCGGCGTTGTAGTCGGATCCGAACATGAACTGGTAGATGAGCAGCTGCGAGCGTCCCTGAAACAGGTCAGTGAGTGACGCTGTGCCATCGTCGGTTTCGAAGCGGTAGTCCTTGTCGACCCGCACCCACGGCAGCTGCTGCCGTCGCTGCGATACCTCGTCGCCGAGCCGGGTCAGTTGTTTCTCCGCCTCGAGCAGCTCCAGCCGGGCGGCGAGCCATTCCGCAGGTGTTCCGGTTTGGTGAACGGTCATTGTCTGTCCTCCATTTCTGTGTTTCGTTTGGCGAAGGAGCCATCGAGGTGGTCGCGCAGGGCCTCGAGCCGACCGTCCCAGTCGCGGGCCAACGCAGCCAGAAACTGTTGCGCCACTTGCATCGGCGCCGAATGCAGTCGGTACCGCACGCGGCGCCGCTCACCGGGTTCGGCCACTACCAACCCAGCCTCCGCCAGCAGGGTGAGGTGCTTCGCAATCGCCTGGCGACTGATCGGCAGGCGGCCGGCCAGGTCCGTCGCCGTCGCGGGGCCGCCCGACGCCAATGCCGCCAGGATGGCGCGCCGGGTCGGATCGGCCAGGGCGATGAAGACCTGCTCGGCGATCGTCTCGATGTCAGGCTGCGGCAACGACGTAGTCGACGAGTTCGGCCAGCTTGGTCGCCCATCCCTCGGTGTGACCGTCGTACGTCGTGCGATGGGCGTCCTCGGCGAGCTGCGCGAAGCCGGACTCGACCACGGTTACCCGTGTGCCCGTAGCGCTTGGCTCCAGCGTGAACTCCACGTAGGTGCGGCGCTGATCGCCCTCGGGCAAGCCATGGATCGGCCAGGTGTAGCCGAACACCCTCGGCTCCTCGACCCGCTCCACCCGCAACTCGTAGGTGCGGCCGCTGTCCCCCGTCACCCGGGCGACGCCACCCGGGCGCATGTCGATTGTGGCGTCCGTGCCGAACCAGGCGCTCAATCCTTCGGCCGTGGTGAGCGCCGCCCATGCCTTGTCGGGCGAATGAGCGATCTCGACCGTACGTTCGATGCGATCAGGGAATGCCATGCTTCCTCCATCCAGTAGCAACCAACTAGTTGCGACTTTATAGCAATCAATTGGTTGCGTCAATGCTGTCTTCGGCGTTGCCGACTACTCGATCGGACAGCGCGTCGCGGGTCGCGCGGACGCCGCGGCGTTAAGCACCAAATCGCCCACGCAACAGCGCGATTCCCCAGACGCAGACCACGCGGATCGCTTCGGCGGTCTCGCTCTCACCGGCTCCGTTGGCAATGAACGAACCAACCCACTCCAAGTCGCGCGACTAGCGGAGTCAGCGCGATGGTGGCCTGGCAGTCGGCGATGGGGAACGGTCCGGCATCCGATACGGCTTCGGCGCCTCGGCACCCGCCAGCGGCCGAGCGTGACGGCTAGGCGGCCCGAAGGCCCCTGGCACCCATGACCGCGTCGTAGTGGCCGAGAAGCTGATCGCACACCGCAGGCCAGGTGCGGCTGAGCACGCTACGACGGGCGGCCACCGAGTAGCGGGCTCGCTCGGCGATGAGGTGGTCGACGGATTCGGAGAGCCGGGCTTCGAATTCGTTGACCGGCAACAGCAGTCCGGTGTGCATGGGCGTGACCAGATCACGGGGTCCGCCCGCGTCGGGAGCGATGACCGGCAGACCCGCCGCCATCGCCTCCTGCACGGCCTGGCAGAAGGTCTCGTGCTCGCCGGCGTGCACGAAGACGTCCATGCTCGCGTACGCAGCGGCCAGCTCGGCACCGTACAGTGCGCCGGTGAAAACCGCTGATGGCATGAGTGATTCGAGCTTGGAGCGGTCGACTCCGTCACCGACCACCACGACGCGAAGATCCTCGCGGGCCGCCAGTCCGGCCAACCGCTCGACGTGCTTCTCGGGTGCCAGCCGGCCGACGAAGCCGATGATCGGCTTGCCGTCGGGTGACCAGCTGGCCCGCAGCGCGTCGTCTCGCGCCGAGGGCACGAAGCCCGCCACGTCGACGCCTCGTCCCCAGTGGTGCACCCGCGGGATACCATGCGCAACAAGGTTTTCCATCGCGGACGTGGATGGCGCCAGGGTGCGGTCGGCGCGTGAGTGCAGATGCCGCGTCCACGCCCAGGCGGCCTTCGACATCATGCCGACGCCGTAGCTCTCGGCGAAACCCGCGATGTCGGTTTGAAATACCGCCACGGTCGGCACGCCGAGGTACCGCGCGGCGTGCAGGCCGCCGTAGCCGAGCAACGCCGGCGATGCCAGGTGCACCACGTCGGGGTTGAATCCCCGCAGCACGCCGACCATCCGCGGCCGGGGCACGCCCAGCGGCAATGACGTGACCTTCGGAAACATCCGCGACGGCACCCGATGGACGCGGATGCCATCGTGCAGGCGGTCGGCGGGTTGCTCACCGCGCGGCGTGTCGGGGGCGATGACGAGCGCCTCGTGGCCCGTGCGTCGGAGATGCTCGATCACCCGAAGCACCGAGTTGGAAACCCCGTTGACGTTCGGGAGGAAGCTCTCCGCGACGATCGCAACGCGCACAACAGAATAGTGGCAGCGTCGCCTGTCGAGGAGGTTGCGTACAGGAATACGACACGCAAAGAGTCGGCCCCGCATACTGGAGGAGGTCGAACCAACGAGGAGGCGCCAATGCACGTTCTGCGAACGGTGTTGGCGGTCGCCTTCAGCCTCGTCCTCTTGGTCACCGGCTGCAGCCGCCAGGTTACCGGGACCGCCCAGGTGGACCCCAACCAACCGCTGGCCAGCATCACCAAGGACGGGTTCGGCATCCGCGCGGGCTCTGAAGACGCGCCCGTGCAGGTGGAGCTATACACCGAACCGCAATGCAGCCACTGCGCCGACCTGCAACACGACTTCGGCAATCAGATGGCCTACTACATCGGGATCGGGGCACTTGCGGTGACGTATCGCCCGGTGACGTTCCTCGATCAGGTGCCCGACGGGCACTCCGCGCACGTCGCCAACGCGATGTTCGTGGCTGCGACGCCCGGTGGTGCCGAGGGCACCGACGGCACACCCGCACGGGCGTTCCAACAGTTCGTCGAAGATCTGTGGGCACATCAAGATCTCGGCGGCGAAGGCCCCACGGACAATCAGATGGCCGACATGGCGAAGGAGTCCGGTATCCCCAGCGCTCAGGTCGACGAGATCAGGAAGGGCAAGTCGGACGTCGACACGAAGGACATGACCGACACGAACATGGAGTTCCTGTTCGAGATCGATCAGATCAACACGGGAACGCCGACCATCTACGACCTGGGGACCGACCAGAAGATCGACATCTACGACAACGACTGGCTTTCCAAGCTGATGGCGTCCTGACGGTCGAACCGACGCTGCACCGCGCCGAGGCCGACCAACGCCGCCCCCGCGATCAACCAGCCGACCACCGCGATCGACCCCGCCGGAATGATCGCCAGCGAAGCGTTGCGATGTTGCACCCGTACCAGCTCGGGGTTGGTCTTGTCGTACTCCACGTAAATCCGCATGCCCGTGTCCAATTCGGACGGGTACAGCACGCCGAGCTCCGGCCGGTACGTGACGCGGTCGGGCGTGACGAACTCGATGGTGGAACGGCGCGGGCCCGCATCGAGCACCTCGGCGGCCGCCACACCCATGTGGTGTTCGATCTGACGGTCGTTGCGCCACGCGCCGAACACCAACAGCAGCGACATCAGGGTGACCAGGCATGCCGCGATGACGACCCCGATACGGGTCCAACGGATGATGCGCTGCGGCCGCGTTTCGTCGGGATCGCCGTACAAATGCGGAATCACGATGGCGCGCAACACCTTCAACCGCACGGTGATCTCCTCGATCACAGCGCGGCCCTGATCGACGCGTGCAACGCCCGCAGCGATGAGCGGTCGGCCTTCACCTCCAGGACCCGCATGCCGTCGAACGATTCGGCCAGTGCGGCCGAGAGATCGTCGGCCTCCACCTGACGGCACTCCACGTGATAGGCGCGGCACAGCGCGCCGACGTCGACGTCGTGCGGGGTGCCGAAGATCCGCGCCGACACGTCGGAGAATCGGGGGTCGCCCTGCTCGAGCAATTCGAAGATGCCGCCGCCGTTGTCGTTGGACACCACGATGGTCAGGTTCTTCGGAGTCGGCTCCGTCGGGCCGATCAGCAGGCCCGAGCTGTCGTGCACGAACGTGAGATCACCGATCAGCGCGATGGTGCGTGGCACCTGGTCGCCGCCGGGGCGGCTCGGGTCGCCCGTTCGCTCGTGGGCCAGCGCCGCGCCGATGGCCGTCGACACCGTGCCGTCGATGCCTGCCACGCCGCGGTTGGACCGCACGGTGATCTTCGGGGCGACGCCACCCGGATGGATGAGGTCGACGAGCGCGGCGTCACGGACAGGGTTGGACGCACCGAGCACGACCTGGTCGCCGTCGCGTAGCCCGGCGGCGATGGCGGCGGCGACGTGCAGCCCCGTCGTCAGCGGGTGTGCGGCGAGCTGAGCACGGACGGTCTCGACGGCCTTGGCGTTCGCGGCGGCGCAGCGCGTCAGCCACTCGGGGTCGGGTGTGCCCGAGGTGACGGCGCGGGTGCCGGTGGCCTGCGAGTTGCCCGAGACGTCGGGCCAGCGCGGGCCCGTGGTCAGCGCGAACACCGGCACGGACGAATCGGCAAGCAGCTTGGAGACCTGCCGGTGCAGCGTGGGGCGCCCGAGCATGATCACCTGCTGAGGGCGCAGCGACGGCAGCGCCAACGGATGCAGCGGGTTCGCCGCGGGCGGCGCGGTCGGCTCGGCGACGGTGGGCAGGTGCGCGAGGTTCGGCTGCACGCCGGCACCGTGGCCTGCGATGACGACGGTGTCGGGCGTCAGATCGATGTCGAGTGGCTGGTCGAAGGTGACCGGCGGCGTGTACGTCCAGGACTTCCCGTCCGGCCTGCCCTCTGGGGCGTACTCCCCGGTGGTGACGGCGTCGGGCACCAGCGGCTCGCGCAGCGGGATGTCGAACTGCACCGGTCCCGCGTTGGCGCTACGAGAACCCTTGGCGGCCACCAGGACTCGACACGTCGCCGAGCGCCACTGGGCGTTCAGTTCGTTCAGGTGCTCCGTCGCGCCCTCTGCGAGGCCGAGGCTGATGGTCTCCCGCATCTGGGTACCGAAGTAGCCGAGCTGTTCCATCGTCTGGTTGGCGCCGGTGCCGAGCAGTTCGTAGGGCCGGTTGGCGCTCAGCACGATCAGCGGCACACGTGCGTAGTTGGCCTCGATGACCGCGGGCCCGAGATTGGCGACCGCTGTCCCCGACGTCATCGCGACGCAGACCGGCGCCCCCGCCGCGACGGCAAGACCGATCGCAAGAAAGCCTGCGGTGCGCTCGTCGATGCGGACGTGCAGCCGCAAGCGGCCATCGCGGTCGGCGTCGTGAAGGGCAAACGCCAGCGGAGCGTTGCGCGAACCGGGGCACAACACGACGTCGCGGACGCCGCCACGAACGAGTTCGTCGACGACGACGCGGGCCTGCGTCGTCGAGGGGTTCACGAGACCGCCACTACATCCACCACTAGATCACTGTGTCACACGGCCGCAGCGAAGAACTCCAGCGCTGCGGCGTTCACGGGGTCCGGCCGCTCGATGAAGCCGAGGTGGCCGGTATCGGGTATCTGCAGGTAGCGACCGTTCGGGAGGGCGTCGGCGACCTCGCGGGCCAGATGGGGCGGCAACACGACGTCGTCGGAGAACCCGATCACCAGCACCGGCACCGTTATGTTCCGGTAAGCAGGCAACCGGTTGCCCTCTGGCGCGATCCTGTTCTGGGCGCGCAGCCCTGGCGTCGACTTGGTCGGCCACATGGTGAACATGTCGATCCAGTCACGCACGGCCTGATCGTCGTTGAGCGTCTTGCGCGAGAAGCTCTCGAGTAGCCGCACGCGTGCGTCGTACTTGGGTGGGAGCTCGATACCGGCCTCGAGGAACTCCTCCTCCGCGGCGCGGAAGAAGTCGCGCGTACGGTCCTCGCGGCCGCGGGTGGCCATCAGCACCGCCGCGGACACCAGGTCGGGGCGGGCCAGCATCAACTCCTGGGTGATGAACGATCCCATCGAGTTCGCCACGATGCGGACGGGCCCCACGTCGAGCTTCTCGATCAGGGCCGCCGTGTCGCTGACCATCTGCCCGGTGGTGAAACCCTGAGCGTTCTCGGTCTCGCCGACACCGCGGTTGTCGAACGTGATGACGCGGTAACCGGCCCGCAGGAACGCCGGTACCTGGTGTAGATGCCAGGTGCGGCCCGCTCCCCCGCGGCCGGCGATGAACAGAACGGGCTCCCCCGAGCCGCGGTCGTCGTAGGCCAGATTCACCCGGCCGACCCTACTTGGAGCGATTTCGGCGCGCGAACCCGCGCTCAGCGCGGATCAGCGCGCCGAAGCCACGGGTTGGGGGCGTTTCTTGCCGCGGCCGCGGGCGGCACGAACGGCCTGATCCCACAGCAGCAAGGTGGTGGCCTTGAGCGCCGTCGGCTTGATCAGTTCCTTTGAGAACAGGGCCGTCGCCGCTGCCTTGGTGGCGATCGAGGCCTTTGACAGGTGCCCGGAGTCGAACGGTGGCTGCGGGTCGTACTCGATGCCCAGCTGGATGGCCTTGGCCTTGGCCTCTCCGCCGATCCGACCGGCCAGCCACAGCCCGAGATCGATACCCGCCGAGACACCGGCGCACGTGACGATCGCCCCCTCGTGGACGATCCGCTCGTCGCCGACCGGCGTCACGCCGAACGCCCTCAGCGCGGGCACCGCCATCCAGTGCGACGTGGCGCGCTTGCCCTCGAGCAGACCCGCTGCGGCCAAGATCACAGAGCCGGAGCACACCGACGTGGTCCATTCCGCGCTCTCGCTGGCCTGCCGCACCCATGCGAGCAGCTTCTCGTCGCGGGCGTGCTCGAACGTCGTCATACCGCCGGGGATGAGGAGCAGGTCGGGCGACGGGGTCTCGTCGAACGAGTGCGTGGCGCCGACGAGGAGCACACCGGAGTCCGCGGCGACCGGGCCCGGTTCGTGCCAGACGAACCGCACCTCGGCGTCGGGCAGGTTGCGCAACACCTCGTAGGGGCCGATGAAGTCCAGCGCGGTGAAACCGGGATAGAGCACGATGGCGATCTGCATGATTCTCCTTCTAAGCGGTTGTTGAATCGCTCCTCGCGTGCGCGGTTGTTGAATCGCTCCTCGCGTGCGCGGTTGTTGAATCGCTCCTCGCGTGCGCGGAAGTCTTGCGGTACTGGTCCGGCGATACCCCGATGCGCCGAACGAAGTTGCGCCGCATGGTTTCTGCCGTTCCGAAGCCGCACCGTGCCGCGATGGCGGTGACGGTGTCGTCGGTCTCCTCCAACTGCCTGCGTGCTGCCTCGGTGCGGACGCGTTCGACGTAGGCGCCGGGTGCCTCGCCGACCTCGACGGTGAACACCCTGGTGAAGTTCCTCGGGCTCATCGCGGCGCGACGGGCGAGGTCGGAAACGCTGTGCGCGCCACCGGGTTCGGACTCGATGGCCTCCTGCACGTCGCGGATCGGGGCCCGCTTGGCGCGCGGCATCCACACCGGCGCGGCGAACTGCGTCTGCCCGCCGGGGCGGCGCAGGTAGAGCACCAGCCAGCGGGCGACCGTCTGCGCGGCGTCGGTGCCGTAGTCCTCCTCGACCAGCGCGAGGGCAAGGTCGATGCCCGCGGTCACCCCGGCGGCCGTCCACACCGACTCCGAGCTGCGCACGAAGATCGGTTCTGGGTCGACGTCGACGGCGGGGAACTCGCGCGCCAGCTGCCCGGCGTAGGCCCAGTGCGTGGTGGCGGGACAACCGTCGAGCAGCCCGGCCTGCGCGGCAAGGAAGGCCCCCGTGCACACGCTCACGACACGTCGCGCCGTCGTCGCGGCCGTCCTGACCCAGTCCACGGCGTCCGGGTTCTCGCGCACCGCGTCGATACCGACGCCGCCGGGAAGCACGACGGTGTCGATGGGATGCCAGGGGTCCGGAAGGGGCTGTGCGACGAGCTCGAGGCCGGTGCCCGTGCTGACCGGTCTGCCGTCGATCGAGGTGATGGTGACGTCGTAGCCCTCGTCGGTGCGGCCCTCGCCGAGCAGGAACAGCGTCGCGCCGGTGAACACCTCGAATGGGCCGACCAGGTCGAGGGCCTGCACACCCTCATACCCCAGGATGACCACCGAGCGCTTCACGGACTTCAGTGTTCGCGATGCGGAGCGTGTCGTCTATGCCACGCACCCCACAAATTAGGACAACGGCGTTCAGTACACCAACGGTGCGAGGTACTTCCGCGCGTACGCGGTGACGGCGTCGTCGTCGGTGACGTCGAGCAGCGGCGTGCTGACCTGGACGACCGAGGCCGCCAACCGAATGTGCAACTCCGACACCGCCAAGAGGTCGTCGTCGGCCATGGTCGCGCCAGCGGCACGCAACGCCTTGGCCATCGCCGTCGAGGCGCTGAGCGTGAACATGCGCGCCTCGTCGACCATGTTGGGCGTCGCGGTGAAGTCGTCGTCGAGTTGGAGGAACCGACGCATGACCGGCTCCCCGACGAGCAGCCGAACGCCTTCCCTGAAGGCCGCCACCGCGGCCGCCTGCGGCCCGGATTCGACGGCGACGGTCTGTAGCCGGGCCATCGCGGAACCGAAGGTCTGGCGGCCCAACTCGGTGATCAATGCCTCGCGGCTGGGGAATCGGCGGTAGAGCGTGCTGCGGCTCACGCCGGCCTGCCGGGCGACGACGTCCATGCTCAGGCGACCCACACCAACCAGCGTGACCTCTTCGGCGGCCGCCTTCAGGATCGCCGATTCCTGCTCCGGGTGGCTGGCACTGGTCCGTCGCATCGATCCATCCTAGGTCAGCCGGCCGGACAGCCCGCTGGTGGCGCAAACGAGTCGAGTGCGACCGACCTGTGCAGTGCCACCAGCTTTTCGTACTCGATACGGTTGCGCGCCAACGGAATCAGCAACAGCCGGTCGGGCAGCACCCGCCACGCAAGCTGCAACAGCCGGCAATACACGGCGAACTCGCGGTCGTGGCGCGGTTGCCACCGAAACCCGGTCAGATCGCGTATGCCCGGATGCAGGATGCCGAACGAACACACCTTGACGACTCGTCCCGCAACGGGGCGGAGCACCAGCCACAGCGGAGTCAACGCGCGCCGAAGTGCCGATGGAAGCAGCAGCGTCGGGAGCGGCAGCCGCGTCAGGTTGGTGGTGACCTGCGACAGGAACGGGTTGGCCGCAAGTTTTGTGTGCACCACCGTGTCGTAGTACTCGACGGCGTCGGAGTAGGTGGCAGGCAGTTTGGCGCTCTTTCCCGGCAGTTCGAGCACCTGAATGGTATCGAGCACCTGCGCATAGGCCACGTCGAGCTCGGCATCGGACAGCGTGATCCCCGTGCACGGGGTGAAGGAATTGAGAATCAGGAACGCACCGCTCATCGCGATCCAGTTCCACAACTGGGGGTCGAGCGCGCTGTATCGCACGTCGGCGAAGTCACCGCGCCCCATGCCGCGGACGTCGCGGTGCAGATGCTTGAGCCGCTCGCCCTCGACGGCACGGTCGGCGGTATCACCCCACAACGCCAACAACGTCGAAAACCCGCCGCGCACAGCACGGTCGGTGAAGTTGGCCTCGAAGCGGCCGGTCTTGTCGACTGCGGCTGCCACCGGCACCAGCGCGACCTCGTCGAACGCGGCGGCACCGAAGAACCCGGCGAGAACGCTTCCGGTGTGCTTGCGGAACTCGACCATGACCCTCGGGCGCACTCGCGACTCCGACTGAACTGACGACGATTGAACAACTGCCACCATGGCGCCTCCCCTGACGTTTCTGTTGAAACAAAGACTATTTATTTGTGTCAACATGTCAAGGGGAGGCATTCGGCAATGCGCTCGATCCACCACTGCCGTCGCTCGGGAACAGCGGCCAAGCCCGCCAACCGCGCGGGATCCGGCGCCACCGGCCCGACCGGCAGATACCCGTCGACCGGCGGCGACGCTTCGGTCACGTCCTCGACGAACAGTCCCCCCGTGCCCAACCCACACGCGTGGCGCAGCTCGGGAAGGCACGCGGCGGCCAACAACCCGCGTGACATGCCGACCGCCGAGTCCAGTGCGCTGGACACCACGATCGGCACGTCGATCTGGCCCGCGATGTCCAGAAGGCGGGCCACGCCGCCCAGCGGGGCGACCTTGACCACGGCGACGTCGGCTGCCTTCGCGCGCACGACGAGCAGCGGGTCGTCGGCCTTGCGGATGCTCTCGTCGGCGGCCACCGGCACGTCGACGAGGCGTCGCAGCTCGGCCAGTTCGGGCACCGTGGCGCAGGGTTGCTCGAGGTATTCGAGCGGCCCGTCGGCCGTCAAGGCTCGTGCAGCCGCCACCGCTTCCTGCACCGTCCAGCCACCGTTGGCGTCGACCCGGACCAGAGGCACCAAGGCGCGTACGGCGTTGACCCGTGCGACGTCGTCGGCCAGCGTCTGGCCCGGTTCGGCCACCTTCACCTTGGCCGTCCGCGCGCCGGGGAACCTGGCGAGCACGTCGGGCACGCGCGCCGCGTCGACCGCGGGCACCGTGGCGTTGATCGGGATGCGCGTCCGCCGCGGCGTCGGCGGTTCGACGTAGGCGGCCTCGACGGCGGACGCCAGCCAGTGCGCGGCCTCGGTGGGCCCGTACTCGAGGAAGGCGCCGAACTCCCCCCAGCCGACGGGCCCCTCGAACAGCGCCACCTCGCGAACGTCGATGCCGCGGAACCGAACTCGCATCGGTAGCGCGACGACGTGCAGCCGCTCCAGCAGGTCGTCTAATGAGGGGGCCATACCGGCCTAGACCTTGCGGCCTGCCTTCTCCCAGTGCGGCTGACGAAGGTCCTTCTTCAGGATCTTGCCGGTGGGGTTGCGCGGCAGTGCATCCACGATGTCGACGGTCTTGGGGCACTTGTACGCGGCCAGCTGTTCACGGGCGAACGCGATGATCTCCGCCTCGGTGGCCTCACCTTCAAGCGCGACAACGGCTTTCACCGACTCACCCCACTTCTCGTCGGGCACGCCGATGACCGCGACCTCGGCGACGGCGGGATGCTCGGCAAGCACCCGCTCGACCTCGATCGAGTACACGTTCTCACCGCCGGTGATGATCATGTCCTTGAGCCGGTCCTCGACGAAGATGTAGCCACCGTCGTCGACGCGGCCGATGTCACCGGTGCGGAACCAGCCGTCCTCGGTGATCGCCTCGGCCGTCGCCTCCGGCTTGTTGTGATAGCCCTTCATCAATTGCGCTGAGCGGAACCACAACTCGCCCTGCTCGCCCTCCGGCACGTCCTCCAAGGTATCGGGGTTCACCACACGCACCTCGGCGTTCGGGATGAGCGTCCCCGCACTGGACAGCCGCTCCTCCCTGCCAGGATCGCGGTGCGCCTCCGGAAGCAGATGGCTGATCACGCCGCACAATTCGGTCAGACCGTAGGCCTGAATGAAGTCCGTGTTCGGCCAGGCCTTCAGCGCCGCGCGCAGCAGGGGCAACGGCATCGGCGACGCACCATAGGAGTAGGTCTTCAGCGCGCCGAACAACTTGACGGCGTCTTCACCCGATTCCAGCACCTTGGCCAGCACCGCGGGCACCAGGAACGTGCGGTTGGCGCCCTGCAGGATCGCGCCGGCAAGCGCAGCGCCGTCGACGTCGCGCGTCACCACGCTCGACACACCGTTGTGAATGCCGAGCTGGGCGTACGACGAGCCGCCGACGTGGAACAGCGGCATCGACACCATGTTCTTGTCGCCCTCGTCGAACTCGAAGCCCTCCTGCCCGTTGACCGTGTGGGCGATGAGATTCGCCTGGGTCAGCAAGACACCCTTGGGACGTCCGGTAGTGCCCGACGAGTACATGACGATGCAGACGTCGTCCGATTCGACGTCGGCACTCCGGCCGACCGGAGTCGCAGAGGCCAGCATGGCCTCGTACTCGTCGCCGTCGGCTCCGTCGGGCGTGACCGTGATGACGTGCTCCACGTTGACGAGCTTGTCGCGGATCTTGTCGATCGCGGGCTTGAGGTCCGTCCCGACGATGAGCAGCTTGGCGCCGGAATCGTTGAGCACGTAGTCGAGCTCGTCGGCAGCGAGCCGGAAGTTGATGATGGCGTTCGCCGCGCCCAGCGACGCGGCCGCCAACGTGAGCTCCAAGCAGGCGGGGTGGTTCTTGTCGAGGAACGCGACGACGTCGCCACGCCCGACACCACGTTCGGTCAACGCTCCCGCGAGGCGGCGGACGCGGTCGTTCCACTGCGCCCACGTCCACGTTCGACCGAGATAGACGAGGGCCTCGTCGTCGGGTTTGACGTCGGCCCAGTGCGCCGTGCGTTCGTCCAGGAAGCGGGGATCAGCCAGATCTGACATGTGCCGAGCCTAGCGACGGCCGCGATCGTGTCAGTCGCCTTTCGCGTAAACCTGACGCCCAGCGAGATACGTCGCGCGAACCTCCAGGTCAGCGATGTCCTCCGGCGGCACCGCCCGCGGGTCGGCCGCCAGCACCACCAGGTCGGCGTACTTGCCGACCTCCAGTGAGCCGATCACGTCGTCGGCGAACAACTGGTACGCCGCGTCGATGGTCTGGGCACGAATCGCCTGGTCGACGGTCAACAGTTGCTCGGGCCCCAGCACGCGACCGCTCGGAGCCTTGCGCGTGGCCGCGACGCTGATGTTGCGCAGCGGCTCCTCGGGCGTCACCGGCGGGTCGTTGTGCAGCGAGATCCGCATCCCCGTCTTGATCGCGGATCCACATGGCATCCAACGGTTTCCGTGCTCTGCACCGAACAAGCCGTCGACGATGACGTCGCCCCAGTAGTGGATCTGATCGACGAAGATGCTGCACGTGACGCCGAGGGCGTGAGCGCGCTGCAGCTGCTCATCGCTGATGGCCCCCACATGCTCGAGCCGCAACCGGTGGTCGGGCCGCGGGTACTCACGCAACACTTCCTCGTAGACGTCCAGGATCGTGTCGACGCCCGCGTCACCCTGCACGTGGCAGGCCATCGGCCAGCCCTTCGGAAAGTACGCGTGCACGATCTCCCTGAGCTGCTCTGGCGTGTAGTTGGCGTGGCCGCACGATCCCGGTGTGACGCCGATGGTGCGGACCGCATCGGTGTCCAGATAGGGGAAGGACAGGTCGATGTTGCCGATCCACGGTGAACCGTCGACCCAGATCTTGATGCCGACCTGCCGGAACAGGTCGTCGCCGTTGACCGGAACCATGTCGGTCGTCATCTCGGCCGTCGAGATCTCATACACCCGCAACCGCACGGTGAGGTGGTCGCGCATCTGGTCGAGCACCGGCCGGAAGAGTGGGTCGAACGCCATCTCCGAACACGTCGTCAGCCCCGCCTCGTTCAGCCTGCCGAGCTCGGCGAGCAACATTCCCGGGTAATCGCTTGGCGAGATGGCGCCGGACAGCAGCGGGAACACCGCACCGGTCTCCTCGCCGGTGCCGTCGAGCTCGCCGTCGGCGTCGTGGCCGAACTTGGCGCCCTTGGGATCCGGGGTATCGCGGGTAATCCCGCTGCGCGCGGCCGCTGCGGAGTTGAAGAACACCTTGTGCCCGGAGTTGTGCACGATCACCAGCGGGGAATCCGGGGCGACGTCGTTGAGCCAGGCCAGCGTCGGCTCGGGCAGACCCACTTGCAGCAGCGGATCCCAGCCGTTGAGGTAGGCGCCGTCGGCTCCCCGTTTGGCGACCTCGGCGTGGATCGCGGCGACGACGGCGTCGGGGTCGCGGATGGTGACTGGGCGGATGTCGACCATGCGGTCGGACAACACGACGGCCTCCATCAAGGGATGGCCGTGCGCCTCGACGAGGCCCGGCATGAGGCAGGCGCCGCCCAGTTCGACGACCTCGGTGTCAGGCCCGATCCACACGTCGACATCGGCCCGACTCCCTACCGCGACGATGCGCCCGTCGGCCACCGCCAGCGCCTCTGCGGTGGGACGCGCCTCGTCGACCGTCAACACCGTCCCCAAGAAGACCAGCTCAGCAGGCATTGACGCATCCAATGACAGTCACGCCAAAGATTCTTCAGAAAACTCCTCTGGAGCGTGTCGATTTCCGGGGGTTGCCGTTCGACGTATGTACGAGGGCCACAGAATGGACGGGCCCCGCCGACAACGAACGAGGAGACAGAGAAATGGCGCGTTACATGCTGATCCTGCGGTCCACCCCGGAGGCCGAACTGGCGATGGCGGAGCAGAACGTCGACTTCGACCAGATCATCGAAGCGATGGGACGCTACAACGAGGAGCTGATCAAGGCCGGCGTGCTGCTGGCAGGCGAGGGTCTCGCCGGACCCGAAGAAGGCTTCGCGGTCAACTTCGACTCCGAACCGCCGGTCGTGACCGACGGCCCCTACACCGAGGCCAAGGAGCTGTTCAACGGCTTCTGGATCCTCGACGTCTCATCGGTCGACGAGGCCAAGCAGTGGGCACTCAAGTGCCCGCTCGGCACCGGCGCGCGGCTCGAGGTGCGACGCGTGTCGGAGACGGATGAGTTCGACCAGGACAACGAGTGGATCCAGAAGGAACAGCAGTGGAAGAAGGACGGCCTCTGGAAGTAAGGGCCGCCCCCACCGCGAAATCCCGACGTAGTCCCCGACGGTGCGATGACATACCCCGTCGCTTCGCTCGCCCCTAGCGCCGCCGGGGACTACGTGTTTCGAGCTCAGAAGAACGTCGAGGTCTGGGTGCTCGTCCCGTTGTCGCACGTGATGTTGACGTTCCAATTCGCCAACTTCGGAATCGCAGGAACGATCACCAGGTCGTAGGTCTCATTCGCGGGCAGGAAGAAGCTGCGACGGTAACCGTCGGAGTCGTAGACGCACTGCGAAGCCACCCCGCTGCGATCGGTGACGTGCGCCGTCAGTCCACCGACCCGCGGATCCCACGACACTGCCGGGCCTTGTTTCGGCGCGGGCGGCGGCGGAGGTGGCGGTGGGGCCTCGGGCTGACTGGCTTGCCTGCGTGACGCGGCTGCGGCATTGTCCGCGGCGGCCTGGTCCCTGACCGAGGGCACGACGCACACTTGATCACCGCCGAAGGCGTCCCGCCAGACGAACCCCTGCTTGCAGGTGTTCGGTCCATACGGACCCCCGTTTGGTTCCTTGTTCTGGGCTGCCGCGGCGTTCTGTGCGGCGGTCTGGCTGCGCACGTCCGGAGTGACGCAGACGGTGTCACCCGAGCGCGCCTCCCGCCAGACGAACCCCTGGATACAGGTGTCCGGCCCGTAGGGCAGGGGTGGTCCGGCCACCGCAGGAGGCGCCGCGGCGATCACGCCGAGCGCCCCGAACGCCGCGACCGTCAACGGGACCAACGCCCACTGCTTTTCGCGATTTCGAGTCATGATGCGTTTCCCTTCGGATGCACCTGCGAATGGGCAAGTGCCAGTTGCATTTCCCCCGCGAGCCAGCGCCCCCGGCTCATTGAAGCTATGGACTCGACGGTCCGAGATCGCGCGTAGTGGACTACTCGACTTTCGCGGCGGATGCCGGCAGTGGTGTCCGATTGCCCCGGTACCGGTGACCATTTCTGTAACACGTTCTAGTCTGTCTTGTATGACCCAAGTCGTTGCCTCTTCGCGCGAGCGCTCATCGGAGGACCTACTGCGCCATCCGATCCACTCCGGGCACATCACGGTGAGCGCGCTGAAGCGCCATAAGGACCGACCGGTGCTGTTCCTCGGGGACACCACGCTGACCGGCGGACAGCTGGCAGAACGCATCAGCCAGTACATTCAGGCGTTCGAGGCGCTCGGCGCAGGCACGGGCGAGGCCACGGGCCTGTTGGCGCTGAACCGGCCCGAGGTGATCCTGATCATCGGCGCCGGACAGACGCAGGGTTATCGCCGAACGGCACTACACCCTCTCGGCTCGCTGGACGATCACGCCTTCGTGCTGTCCGACGCCGAGGTGACGTCGTTGATCATCGATCCCACCCCGATGTTCGTCGAACGGGCGCTGGGTCTGCTCGAGAAGGTGCCCTCGCTCAAGCAGATCCTGACCATCGGCCCCGTGCCAGAGGCCCTGGCAGGGGTGGCCGTCGACCTGGCCGCCGAGGCGGCGAAGTACGAGCCGCAGCCGTTGCGCGCGGCGGACCTTCCTCCCGACCACATCGGGGGCATGACCTACACCGGGGGCACCACGGGCAGGCCCAAGGGCGTCATGGGGACGACGCAGTCGATCACCACCATGACCACCGCGCAGCTCGCCGAGTGGGAGTGGCCGAAGAATCCGCGATTCCTGATGTGCACGCCGCTGTCACATGCGGGCGCGGCGTTCTTCACCCCGGTGATCGTCAAGGGCGGCGAACTCATCGTGCTGACGAAGTTCGATCCCGCCGAGGTCCTGCGCGTGATCGAGGAGCAGAAGATCTCGTCGACGATGTTGGTGCCGTCGATGATCTACGCGTTGATGGACCACCCCGATTCGCATACCCGCGACCTGTCGTCGTTGGAGACCGTCTACTACGGCGCCTCGGCGATGAACCCGGTGCGGCTGAAGGAGGCGATCGACCGGTTCGGCCCGATCTTCGCCCAGTACTACGGGCAGTCCGAAGCGCCGATGGTGATCTCGTACCTGGCCAAGGGCGACCACGACGAGAAGCGGCTGACCTCCTGCGGACGGCCCACGCTGTTCGCGCGTACGGCCCTGCTCGGCGAGGACGGCAACCCCGTCGCGCAGGGCGAGGTCGGCGAGATCTGCGTGTCCGGCCCGCTGTTGTGCGGTGGCTACTGGAAGCTACCCGACGCGACCGCGGAGACCTTTCGTGACGGCTGGATGCACACCGGTGACCTGGCCCGCGAGGACGAGGACGGCTTCTGGTACATCGTGGATCGGACCAAGGACATGATCGTCACCGGCGGGTTCAACGTATTCCCCCGTGAGGTGGAAGACGTTGTCGCCGAACATCCTTCGATCGCGCAGGTGTGCGTCATCGGCACACCGGACGAGAAGTGGGGCGAGGCGGTGACGGCCGTGGTGGTGCTTCGGCCCGACGCGCCGACCGACGAGGCGTCCGTCGCCGCCATGACCGCCGAGATCCAGTCCGCCGTCAAGGACCGCAAGGGCTCGGTGCAATCGCCCAAGCAGGTGATCGTCGTCGACTCGGTGCCGGTGACGGCGCTCGGCAAGCCGGACAAGAAGGCCGTGCGTGCGCAGTTCTGGGCGGGCGCGGGCCGCAGCGTCGGCTGAGCCCCTCCGCGAGCGCGCGCAAAGTCGGGATACGTCGCGGCGTGTCGCCCGCAGACACGCGCGCTCGGCGGGGTGGGACTCGGCCGGGGTGGGACTCGGCGGGGTGGGGACAATGGGGTCGTGCCCACAGCCGACATCCAGCAGACGGTCGACGCCGTCTGGCGGATGGAGGCGGCGAAGATCGTCGCGACGCTCACCCGCGCCACCGGCGACATCGGGCTGGCCGAGGACCTGGCGGCCGACGCACTCGTCGACGCACTCGAGCAGTGGCCGACGACGGGCGTGCCGCGCAATGCCGGCGCATGGCTGACCACCGTCGCCAAGCGCAAGGCGATCGACCATTGGCGCCGCCAGGACCGCCTCGACGCCAAGTACACGACGCTGGCCCACGAACTAGAAGTCCACGACTCCGACCCGATGGCGAACGCGTGGGACCCCGACCGCATCGACGACGACGTGCTCCGGCTGATCTTCATCTCGGCACACCCCGTGCTGACCAGGGAGAACCAGATCGCGTTGACGCTGCGAGTGGTTGGCGGTTTGACCACCGAGGAGATCGCGAGGGCGTTCCTCGCCCCCAAGGCGACGATCGCGCAGCGCATCGTGCGGGCCAAGAAGACACTCGGCGATGCGGGCGTGCCGTTCGAGGTGCCCGACGTTGGCGAGTACCCGCAACGGCTGTCGGCGGTACTCAACGTGATCTACCTGATCTACAACGAGGGCTACTCGGCGTCGTCGGGGCAGCGCTGGATTCGCACCGAATTGTGCACGGAGGCACTGCGGTTGGGCCGGGTTCTTGCCGCGCTCATCCCCGACCAGGCCGAAGTGCACGGGCTCGTCGCGCTGATGGAATTCCAGTCATCGCGCTTCGCGGCCCGCACCGACGCCAACGGGCAACCGGTCATGCTGGAGGACCAAGACCGGACGAAGTGGGATCGCGCCCAGATCAGGCGCGGTGTCGCCGCCCTCGCGCGTGCCGCGGAGACGTTGCAGCGCAACGGGATCGGATGGGGCCCCTACGGGCTGCAGGCGGCACTGGCCGAATGCCACGCCGTCTCGCCGACGGCCGCCGATACCGATTGGAAGCGCATCGTCGCGCTGTACGACGGGCTGCTCAAGATCTCGCCGTCCCCGGTGGTCGAGCTGAACCGCGCGGTCGCGGTCGCCATGGCCTCGAGCCCAGCAGACGCACTCGCGATCGTCGACGAGATCACCGGGCTGGACGGTTCCTACCTGCTTCCCAGCGTGCGTGGCGAACTGCTGGTGCGCGTGGGCCGACGAGCGGAGGCCGCAGCCGAGTTCGACGCCGCTGCGGAGATGGCCGGCAACGGCCTCGAACGTGAAGTGTTGGCGGGCAAGGCCGCCCAAGCCAGGGAGAAGATCTGATGACGACGCTGCGCGCAGTGCTGTTCGACTACTCGGGGACGCTGTTCCGGCTCGAGGAGTCCGACAGCTGGTTCGCCGGAATGCACGTCGACGACCGAGCCGTCGACGGTCACGTTCAGGCCGAGCTGATGCGGCGGCTGACGGCGCCGACTGGGCGGTCAGTCGAGATGGACGAGCAGACATATCAGGCCTGGGTCAACCGCGACCTGGCTCCGCACCTGCATCGCGAGGCGTACCTGCACGTGCTGCGCGAGTCGGGTCTGGCCGACCATCACGCCGAGGCGCTGTACGACCGCGTGGTGCACCCGTCGTCATGGACGCCCTATCCCGACACCGCGATGGTGCTGGCGGGCCTGCGCCGACAGGGCATTGCGACCGCGGTGGTGTCGAACATCGCGTTCGACGTGCGGCCCGCGTTCGACGCCATCGATGCCGCCGATGACGTCACCGAGTTCGTGCTGTCGTTCGAGGTCGGCGCGATCAAGCCCACGCCCGAGATCTTCGAGACGGCGTTGGCGCGACTCGGCGTCGATGCCGCCGACGCGCTGATGATCGGCGACAGCGAGGAGGCCGACGGCGGCGCACGGGACGTCGGGTGCCGGTTCGCGCTCGTCGACCCCCTTCCGACCGTCCGGCGCCCGGATGCATTGATCAAGGCACTGAAGGCCAACGACATCTCGGTTTAGGCTCGAAAGATGGCCGATGCGAACATCAAACCGCCGTTCTGGCTCAAGCCGATGAACAAGGTGTTCATGCTGATGCTGAAACTCGGACTGCCCATTTCGGGCAAGGAGGGGCCGGTCGTGCTGACGGTGCCCGGCCGCAAGTCGGGTCAGCCGCGCTCGACGCCGATCACGCCGATGTACGTCGGCGACCTGCGCTACGTCGTGGCCGGCTTTCCCGGCGCGGACTGGGAGCGCAACGCCCGCGCCGCGGACACCGCGACGCTGACTGCGGGCAAGAAGTCCGAGACCGTGCGGATGGTCGAGCTCACCGCCGACGAAGCCCGCCCGCTGCTTCGGCAATTCCCGACGCTCGTCCCGACCGGCGTCAGCTTCATGAAGCGTTCCGGGCTGGTCACACACGGAACGCCCGACGAGTTCGAGGCACTCGCCGGGCGTTGCGCGGTGTTCCGGTTCGACCCGGCGTGACCCTTACAGGTGCGGCGCTTCCTTGATCTTGCTGTCCTGCTTGCCTGCGGTCTGGCAGAACGCCACCACTGAGATCCGGGTCCCCGTGGTCTCAAGCGTGGCTGGTTCTTGGCCCTTTTCGTCCTTCAACATCTTGGCGACCGCTTCGTTCTGCGTCTTCTCGTCGGCCCCGACGAAGTCCTTGCACGCGGTATCGCCGCCCGTGACGGATGGCGAGCAACCGACGAGCAGCACACCTGCGACCAAACCCGAAAACAACACGCCTGCTGACCGCTTCATGGTGGCCCTCTCTGTTCATGGCGCGAGACGCGCACTGTCGCGGGACCTGATACCCCTGGGCAGTCACTGTGAAACACCGCGAGGCCCTTCTCTACAGTCAATCAGGTGAGTGATGCGAACCCGTTCGACCCGTCGCTGTGGCAGCCCGTCGCGGGCTTCGACCTGACCGACATCACCTATCACCGCCATGTCGTCGACGGTGTCAAGCAGCCCACGGTCCGGATCGCGTTCGACCGGCCAGAGGTGCGCAACGCGTTCCGGCCGCACACCGTCGACGAGCTGTACCGCGTCCTCGACCACGCTCGCATGTCGTCGGACGTCGGCGTCATCCTGCTCACCGGCAACGGGCCGTCCCCCAAGGACGGCGGCTGGGCGTTCTGCTCCGGTGGCGACCAACGCATCCGTGGCCGCACCGGCTACCAGTACGCGTCGGGCGAGACGGCCGACACCGTGGACCCCGCGCAGGCGGGCCGTCTGCACATCCTCGAGGTGCAGCGGTTGATCCGGTTCATGCCCAAGCCCGTGATCTGCCTCGTCAACGGGTGGGCCGCGGGCGGCGGGCACAGCCTGCACGTGGTGTGCGACCTGACGCTGGCCAGCCGTGAGCATGCCCGGTTCAAGCAGACCGATGCCGACGTCGGGAGCTTCGACGCCGGCTACGGCAGCGCGTATCTGGCCCGTCAGGCCGGGCAGAAGTTCGCCCGTGAGATCTTCTTCCTCGGAAGGCCCTACACCGCCGAGCAGATGCACGCGATGGGTGCGGTCAACGAGGTCGTCGACCATGCCGAGCTGGAAACCGTTGCGCTGCAATGGGCCAAGGAGATCAACGGCAAGTCGCCGCAGGCCATCCGGATGTTGAAGTTCGCCTTCAACATGCTCGACGACGGCCTTGTCGGCCAGCAGGTGTTTGCCGGTGAGGCAACACGTCTGGCCTACATGACCGACGAGGCGGTCGAGGGTCGAGACGCATTCCTGGAGAAGCGCGCCCCCGATTGGTCGGAGTTTCCCCGCTACTTCTAGTGGTACAGCACCGCCCTGGAATCTCTTGTGTCACTTTGGTTTCAGCTGTCACAAACGCGGCTTGTTTGTCAGTGGTCGAACGTATGTTCGAAGCATGCCGATGGCGGAGGTGCGTGAGGGGCTCGCGATGATGCGGGCCGGCTACGCGATGGTCGCCGCCGCCTCCATGGACCCACTCACCAAGACCGAATTGGTCGAAGTCGGCGACGACCTCGAATACTTGACCTGCCAACTGCCCACCCAGTGGCATCGGACGCTGGCCCGGCTGCAAATCGAGACCACGCCCAGGGAGATGGGCGCCAAGTCCTGGCGTGAGGTGCTGGCCACCCGGTGGCGCATCTCGACCGGCGAGGCGGGCCGTCGTTTAGCCGAGGCTGCCGAATTGGGGCCGCGGCAGGGGTTGACCGGCCAGCCGTTGGCACCGGTCCTTGCCGCGGTTGCCGCCGCGCAGGACGCGGGATTGATCAACGGTGAACACGTCACCGTGCTGCGCGACACGATGAAGAACGTGCCGGGATGGGTGGACACCGTCACCCGCAGCCAAATCGAGGTCGATCTGGTCAGCAAGGCCGTCGGGGTGGGGCCCAAGGAACTCAAGTCCGCCGCCGACCGGGAGTTGTTCCTACTCGATCAGGACGGCCCCGAACCGGACGACGCCGAACGCACCCGCAAGCGCGCGGTGAGCATGGGCAAGCAGGCTCGAGACGGCACGAGTTCACTGACCGGCTTTCTCACTCCCGAAGCGCGGGCAACGTGGGAGGCGGTCTTCGCGAAGTTCGCGGCACCGGGCATGTGCAATCCGGCGGATCCCGAACCGTGCGTGTCCGGCACGCCCAGCCAGGCCCAGATCGACAACGACCACCGCACCATGGCGCAACGCCAGCACGATGCCCTTGTCGCGATCGGGCGGATCGCCTTGATGAGCGGAGACCTCGGCCAACTCAACGGGTTGCCGGTGTCGATCATCATCCGCACCACCCTGCAAGACCTCGAGAGCAGAGCGGGTGTTGGCACGACGGGCGGCGGCACGCTGATGCCGATCGCCGACGTCATTCGCCTTGCCGGACACGCCAACCACTACCTCGCGGTGTTCGACCGGGCGACCGGATCAGCGCTGGACCTCTTCCGCGCCCGCCGCACCGCGTCACCAGCGCAGCGCATCATGCTCATCGCTCGCGACGGCGGCTGCACCAAACCGTGCTGCACGGTCGGCGCCTACGGCTGCCAGGTACATCACGCCCTCGCCGATTGGATCGATGGCGGCAACACCAACGTCGACGAGCTGGCACTAGCCTGCGGGCCGGACAACCGGATGGTCGACCGGGACGACGGCTACACCACCACGATCAACGATCGCGGCGAGGTCGAATGGATCCCGCCAACACACCTGGACAACGGTCAGGCGCGGACCAACTACTACCACCGCCCCGAGGCGCTGCTGCGGCCACCCGATGACCCGAAACTGCTGCAGCACAACGACGAACGCGGCGGCTGGACCAACCGCCGAGGCAAAGACGACATCGCCGAACCGATCCCGCCACCTCGCCTCAACACCGGCCCAGCCCGGACCACTACCGACGATCACCCCGAGCGCATGCTCATGCGTACCGACCCCGACGACGACGCCGAGCACAACGGCGACGCCGCGTGACGCGGGGCCCGAGTGAGGTTAGAACTGGAAGCGGGTCTGTCCGTGCGGCGACTTCGCGAATGCCAGCACCTTGGTCGGCGTCACGCGAAACACGTCTGCGCTGGTGCCTCCGGGATCGAAGACCTCGTCGTCGACGGCGAAATCCCAGTCCTCGCCGTACTTGGCCCGGT
Source organism: Mycolicibacterium sp. P9-64 (assembly GCF_008329605.1). Taxonomy (GTDB): domain Bacteria; phylum Actinomycetota; class Actinomycetes; order Mycobacteriales; family Mycobacteriaceae; genus Mycobacterium. The sequence continues at coordinate 745,493 of NZ_NPKO01000001.1, read as the reverse complement.
AGTCATCGGCCAGCGCCTTCAAATTCTGCGCACCGGTCACCCGGGTGGCCGCGCCCTCGACGACGACGTCGAGACCCGCCTGCCAGGTGTTCGCTCCGGTGACGACGGTGAGCGACGTCTGGTGCTCGAGGTTGCGGGCCTTCTGCTCGGCAGGCCCGGTGCAGAACACGAACGACCGGTCGACCCACACACCGACCAGCGGAGTGGTGTGCGGTCGGCCGTCCTTGCGAACCGTGGTGAGCCAATACAGTTCTGCGGTTTCGAGCACCCGGTTGGCGTCGTCCCACGCGGTCGGCTCGGTGGCCTCGCTGAAGCGGGTGTCGAGGGTGCCAGTGATCGTCATACCGATACCGACTCGGCGAGACCCGACAATTCATCGCGCACCCGGGACCGGTAGCGCAGTGGCGACAACCCGACCTCGCGCTTGAACGCATTGCTGAACGCACTCTCCGACGTATAGCCGAGCTCGATCGCCAACGGTCCGACGCGAGTGTCGCCGTCGCGAAGTGCACGCTGCGCCAACAGCATCCGCCAGCGGTTGAGGTAGGTCAGCGGCGGCACGCCCGCCACCTCCCGGAATCGCTCGGCGAACGACGTCCGCGACATCGCCGCCGCGCGCGCCAATTCGTCCAACCGCCAAGGCTTTCCGGGCTCGGCATGCATCAGCCGCACGGCGGGGCGCAGCCGTTCGTCGGCGAGCACCCGCAGCCAGCCCGCGGGTAGCTCGTCGGCCTGGGCAATGTAGGCACGCAGCACCGCGAGCACGAGCAGCTGGGCATGTTGAGTGATCGCGAAGCCTGCGCCGATTCGATCCGCGGTCACCTCGTCGTACAGGCTTTCTATCAGCCCACGCAGCTGCGCCGCATTAGCTCCCCCCGTCGCTTCGCTCGCCCCAGTAGCTCCCCCCGTCGCTTCGCTCGCCCCAGTAGTTCCCCCCGTCGCTTCGCTCGCCCCAGTACCCGAGCCCCGCACGTGCACCACCGGCGGTAGCGCGGCGATCAACAACTCCGTGCCGACGCGGTTGACGTCGACGTGGCCGCCGATGATGACGTCGTCGTCGCTGCCGTCCACCACCAGGAACATGTTCGCCTCGGTCATCGTGAATTCGGCGGCCAGCCCATCGCCGTGCCCGCCCGACAGCGTCGCCCAACGTCGACTGTTCAGAACGGCGACGTCGCCCATGGCCAGTTCGATCGGCGCCGCGATGCCGTTCGTGCGCAGTGCCGCGCTGCCCCGCACCATCGCCATGAACTTCAGCGGCGACTCGAGCTCGAACCGCGTCGTCCACTTCCCACCGACCGCGAACCCGCCTCCGATCGCACTGCGCGCCTCGACCAGCCGCAACACCTCGGAGAGCTGATCGGTCGACACTTCTGAACTATCGCGCAGAAAATGCGGACGCACAACCACGCATCGTCCGGCTACGCGGCGTTGTTGAAGGCATGACACAGAAGCAACAGCCACTCGGCTCCGGGTTCACTGCCGCCAGCACCACCACCGACGTCCTCGAGGGAATCGACCTGTCCGGTCGCAACGTCGTCGTCACCGGCGGGCACATCGGCCTCGGTTTGGAGACGACCCGCGCGCTCGCCCACGCCGGTGCATCTGTCACCGTCGGCGCACGCAACCCGGACCGCGCCGCGGCCGCACTCGAAGGCATCGAGCGCGTCGAAATCGATCAGCTCGACCTCCTCGACCCGACGTCGATCGACGCCTTCGCCGCCCGATACCGCGACTCCGGCCGTCCGCTGCACATCCTGGTCAACAACGCAGGCATCATGGGCGGACCGCTGGTGCGTGACGCCCGCGGCTACGAAGCACAGTTCGCGACCAATCATCTCGGCCACTTTCAATTGACCAATGCACTGCTCCCTGCGCTACGTGCGGCGAACGGCGCCCGCGTCGTCGAGCTGTCGTCCGCGGGCCATCGACTGTCCGACATCCGTTGGGATGATCCGCATTTCAACGACGACTACGACGGCATGCTTGCCTACGGCCAGGCCAAGACCGCCAACGTCCTGTTCGCCGTAGAGCTCGATCGCAGATGGGCAGGCGACGGAATCCGGGGCTACTCGTTGCACCCGGGCCAGATCGTCGGCACCAGTCTTGCGCCATGGCTCGGCGAGGGGGATCTGCGCTCCATGGGCTTGGTCGACGATTCCGGGCAGCCGATCATCGACCCCGAGCGTGACATGAAGACGCCGCAGCAGGGCGCCAGCACCAGCGTGTTCGCGGCGACCAGCCCGCTGCTCGCCGAGATCGGCGGGGTTTACCTGAAGGACAACGACGTCGCGCCGTTGAGTGCCAGTGCGATGACAGTCGGCGACCGCTTCGGCTCCAGCCCGGTCGACACCAGTGGGGGCGTCATGCCGTACGCCGTCGACCCGGAATCGGCGCAGCGACTCTGGGAGCTGAGCGAAGAGCTACTCAGGGCGTAATCGTCCCCGCCGGACGGTATGTTATCGATCGTGCCATTCGATAACATCGTGCGCCCGTGACCCCGGGGACTGCGATCGCCACCGGACTCGAGGCTGCGATCACCAAGTGGACGATCGCCGGGCTTGGCGCGCTGCTCGTCGCCGTCACGCTGTTTCCGTGGTTCACCGCGCGCAACGACGGCGGATCGGCCCAGATGGCGGGGTGGGGCGCCTGGACCATGACGGGTGACGTCAACGCCGGCCTGAGGCCGCTGCCGTTGGCCGTCCTGGTGTACCTGACCGTCGGCGTCATGGTCTACGGCGCGCTGCGCGGCGCGTTCGGGGTCGCGGTCGTCGGCGCCATGGCGACGTTCGCTGCGGGACTCCTGCCGCTCATGGTCATGCCGCTGGTGGACCGCAATACCCCCGGCGGCAGCGCGGTAGCCGTCGACGTCGCGGCGGCACCCAAGCTCGTCATCGCCGTCGGATTGATCGCGTCGATCGTCTGTTGGATCGGCTACGCCCGCTGCGTCCTGCGGCCGTCGCCGCGGGCCGAAGAATAGGCAACCTAAACTCATGACCCGTGAGTAAGAGTCCCCTCCGCCGCCTCGCCGACGGCATGCTGCTGGCCAGCATGCGACCCCCGGTGTCCGAACGGCTGCTGAACCTTCGGCCCAACCGCGACCCGATCGATCTCAAGGGCAAGCGGATCCTGGTCACCGGTGCGTCGTCCGGGATCGGCGAGGCAGGGGCGGAGAAGCTGGCCCGCGCGGGCGCCAAGGTCGTCGTGGTCGCGCGACGCCAGGAACTGCTCGACGCCGTCGCCGCCCGCATCACCGCCGCTGGCGGGGACGCCAGAGCCATCGCCTGCGACCTGTCCGATCTCGACGCCATCGACGAGCTGGTCGCCACCCTCGAGAAGGACCTGGGCGGGATCGACATCCTGATCAACAACGCGGGCAGGTCCATTCGCAGGCCACTGGCCGAGTCCCTCGATCGGTGGCACGACGTCGAGCGCACGATGGCGCTCAACTACTTCTCGCCACTGCGGCTGATCCGCGGCCTCGCGCCAGGCATGCGGGAACGCGGCGACGGCCACATCATCAACGTCTCGACGTGGGGCGTGCTGAACGAATCGTCGCCGCTGTTCGCCGTCTACAACGCATCGAAGGCGGCGCTGACGGCGGTGAGCCGCGTCATCGAGACCGAGTGGAGCAGGGATGGCGTGCACTCGACCACGCTGTTCTACCCGCTGGTCAAGACCCCGATGATTGCGCCGACCAGGGCCTACGACGGGCTACCCGGGTTGAGTGCCGACGAGGCCGCCGAGTGGATGCTGACCGCCGCGCGCACCAGGCCGGTGCGGATCGCCCCGCGCATGGCCGTCACGGCACACGCCATCAACAGCTTTGCGCCCGCGGCGGTCGACGCCGTGATGAAGCGGCAGAGGGTGCAACCCGTCGACTAGCCACCAACTAGTTAGGTTAGCCATGCCATACTCGGCGGCGTGGCTGACTTTGCAATCGAGCTGGACGCCGTAACGAAGAAGTTCGGCGACAGCCAGGCCCTGCGGGGCGTGACGTTCTCCACCCCGGTCGGCTCGGTGCTCGGCGTCCTCGGGCCCAACGGGGCGGGCAAGACCACGACGATCAACATCCTGTCCACCCTGATCCGGCCGTCCACCGGACGTGCCCTCGTGGCGGGGTACGACGTGGTGAAGCAGGCCAAGCAGGTTCGTGCGTCCGTCGGTGTCACCGGTCAGTACGCCGCCGTCGACGAACTGCTCACCGGCCGCGAGAACCTGATCCTGTTCGCGCGGTTGCGCGGCTTGAAGCGTCGCGACGCCGATGCCCGTGCCGACGAGATGCTCGAGGCATTCAGCCTCATCGACGCCGGCGGCAGGCGGGTGTCGACCTACTCCGGTGGCATGCGGCGCCGCGTCGACATCGCGTGCGGTCTGGTCGTGCCGCCGAAGGTGGTGTTCCTCGACGAACCGACCACGGGGCTCGATCCCCGCAGCCGGCGTGAGGTGTGGGAACTGGTCGCGTCGTTGAAGGATCAAGGCATCACGGTGCTGCTCACCACGCAGTACCTCGAGGAGGCCGACGCCCTCAGCGACTCCATCGTCGTCATCGACCACGGCAAGGTGATCGCCGACGGCACCCCCGAGGAGCTCAAGCGCCGGGTCGGTGGGAGCTACTGCCAGGTGACCCCGGCCGATCCCGCCGACGTGCCCGCCATCGCGGCCGCGCTGGAAGGAATCGAAGGACTGGAGACGGACACCGACAGCGGCAGGGTGGCCGTGCCCGCGCCCGACGGCGTCACCACCCTGTCCGAGGTATTCCGTCGCGTCGGCGCACTCGGCGTCGAACTCAACGACATCTCGCTGCGCAAGCCATCTTTGGACGAGGTGTTCTTCAAGCTGACCGGAGCCGCCGAGGACGCCCTGGCATGACGGCACTCGGCGCACTGACCGAGAGGTCGGTGCTTGGCACCGTCCGCGACGGCGACCTGATCTTCGCGATCGGCGGCCCCATCGCGTTCTTCATCTGCTTCAACATCACGCTGCGCAACGTGATCGACACCGGCGGCACCAGCTATCCGCAGTACATCCTCCCGGTCATCGTCGTGCAGGCGATGATCTTCACCGCGATGACAACTGCCGACCGTGCCGCGCGAGATCACCTGAGCGGCTTGGGAGTTCGACTCCGCACCCTGCCCATGTCGGCACTGGTTCCGGTGAGCGCCCGCATGCTGTCGGCGTTGATCAGGGCCACCGGCGCACTGGCCGCAGCCGTCGGCATCGGGTACGCGTTCGGCTTCCGGTTCAACGGCGGCATCGTCCAAACCGTCGCCTTCGCCGCCATCGCACTCGTGCTGTCGCTTGCGCTATCGCTCGGCGCCGACGCCATGGGCTCGGTGGCGACGAACGCCGAAGCCGCGGGCCAGACCCTGCTGATCCCCCAACTGCTGCTGGTGATGCTGTCGACGGGTATCGCGCCCGCCGAAGCGTTTCCCAGCTGGCTCGGCGCATTCGTGCGCAATCAGCCCGTCTCGCAGATCTCGGAGACCCTGCGGGCACTGTCCACCGGCGGGGTGCACACCGCCAATGTGGTGGCCAGCCTGGCCTGGTGCGTTGGGCTGCTGGTGGTGTTCGGCGCGATCACGCTGCGGATGCAACGGAGGAAGTCATGACGACGCTGGCCGTGCAGAGCCGGCTTCAGGCAGGCCGCCTGCTGCGCCGCTGGCGCCGCGAGCCGGTGGTGCTGATCCAGTCGCTGATCTTCCCGACCTTCTTGCTCGTCGTCTACGGGCTGGTGATCGGACAGTCCGTGCAAACGCTCACCGGCACGAGTGGCCTGTACGGACTGGTCCCGATGTGCGCTGTGGTCGGTGCGCTGTTCGGTGCGATCGGGGCCGGCGCAGCCATTCCCGACGAGCGAGCGTCGGGTCTGTTGAGCCGGCTGTGGGTGTTACCCGTGCACCGCGCCAGTGCGCTGTCGGGCAGGCTGCTCGCCGAAGCGGGCCGCGCCCTTGTCGGCTCGATCGCGATCACCGCGGTCGGCATCGCGATGGGCCTACGGTTCAACGAAGGGTGGTTTGCCGCAATAGGATTCATCCTCGTGCCGGTATGGATGGTGATCGGGTTCTCGACGGTGATCGTCGCGTTCGGCGTGCAGGCCGCGGGCAAGAACATCATCACCGGGCTGTCGACCGTCTGCTTCCTCCTGCTGTTCTTCAACTCGGGCATGGTGCCCGTCGCCGCGTTCCCCGGCTGGCTGCAGCCGGTCGTGCGTGCGCAGCCGATGTCACCGGCCATCGAGGCGATGCGGGCGCTTGCCGACGGCGGACCCACGCTCTGGCCGGTCCTGCAGTCGGTGGCATGGGTGGTCGGCCTGGTCGCGGTGTTCGGCCCCATCGCGGTACGCGGCTACCGCGTCGCAGCCGAATCCGGTAGCTAGCCACCGCCGAACGTACGGATGATGTACGCGTCGGTCGAGTAACGGCGCAAACAAACGTACTTTCGGCGAGTCCATGGCTACCGTGTCGCGGCCGAATAAGGCAGATGACGTGTTAGAACCGACAGCATGGAGATCCTGGCCAGCCGGGTGCTGTTCCGGCCGGCCGATTACCAACGGTCGCTGACCTTTTATCGCGACGCCATCGGATTGGCCATCGCGCGCGAGTACGGCGTCGGCACGGTGTTCTACGCGGGGCAGTCACTCATCGAACTGGCCGGCCACGGTGGGAAGGAGCGAAGCGACCCGGGAGATGTGGACGGTGGGAAGCAGCGAAGCGACCCGGGAGAGGCGTTCCCCGGCGCACTGTGGTTACAGGTCCGCGACGTCTACGAAACCCAGGCCGAACTCGAGTCCCGCGGCGTGCCGATCGCCCGCGAAGCCAAACCGGAACCGTGGGGTTTGCACGAGTTGCACGTGACCGACCCGGACGGCGTCACCTTGATTTTCGTACAGGTTCCCGAGACGCATCCGCTGCGACGCGACACGAGACAATAAGGCCTACAACGAATTCGGCGCGCATACCGTCGCTGAGCGAGGTATGCGCGCCGAAACGCAGAGGCCGGACTAGCCGGCCGATGCGGCCAGTGGCCAGCCGACGGAGGCCAACCGTGAAGCAACCTGGTGGATTTCCTCGGGGTTCGGCTCCTTGGCGATGACGTCCTGCACCGCCCTGCGGATCTCGTCCTCGGTGACCGCATCCTCGGTCGCCGCGCTGGTCTTGAGGACGGACTGGGCCGCCTTCACGACCTCGTCCTCCGTCAGCGAGCGCTTCAGCAGCGCCAGCAAGGCGAAGTAGTCCTTCGGGGGAACGCCTTCTGGGTAGCCGTCGTGCAGCCAGCCCAGGACGTTGTCGAGCACGCTCGGATTGTCGGTCATGTTCTCACTCACTCACTACGGGGAGGAAGGGGACTCAGGGGATGAACGGAACGGGGTTGAACCCGAAGTGGTGGATGATCGTGGCCTTGGTGATGTACAGGATCGCGATCACCACCACGGCGGCAACAAGCGCGAACAACAGCAACCCAGCGGCCTTCAGAGCCGGGTTGGGTGCGACCACCGCGCCACCGGCTTCCTCGCCGCCCGACCCCTTCGAGAAGGCGACGAGGCCGACGGCGAACACCGCAGGCAGGCCAGCACCCAGGATCAGCCCAATCACCAGCACCTTGAAAACGGCTTCGAGATAATGCATCAGAACGTCCTTCTGTCAGCAGGTAAGTGGATGGCGGGCTAGACCGCGGCCGTGGGCTTGGCTTCCTTGGCCTTGGCGCGCTCTTCGGCGGGAACGACGGAGTTGGTGGAGTCGTCCCAGTCCGCGTTGACGTTGGTGCTGTCAACCTTCTGCTGCTGCGCGCGCCAGTACATGTAACCGGAGAGCCCGACCAGGATCAGGAAGATCACGCCGTCACCGACCAGCTGCGAGTCGGTCGCGGACTTGAGTGCGTAGGACAGCCAGTACGACAGTGCCCCGACGAGTGCGGCGGCGGGCAGCGTGACGAGCCACGCCACTGCCATCCGGCCCGCAACCGCCCAGCGGACCTGAGCGCCCGGCTTGCCGACGCCGGAGCCGAGGATCGACCCCGTCGCCACCTGCGTGGTGGACAACGCCATACCGGCGGCGCTCGAGCTCAGAATGACCACTGCCGACGACGCCTCCGCGGCGAAGCCCTGGGGCGACTCGATCTCGACGAGACCCTTGCCCAGGGTGCGGATGACGCGCCAGCCTCCGATGTAGGTGCCGAGGCCGATCGCCAGCGCGCAGCTGAAGATGATCCAGAACGGCAGGCCGTCCTTCTTCACGTCGCCGGTGAGGTGGCCGGTGGTGATCAGGGCGAGTGCGATGACACCCATGGTCTTCTGGGCATCACCCGTGCCGTGTGCAAGCGCAACGAGCGAGGCCGTGATGATCTGACCCCAGCGGAAGCCTTCCTCACGACGCTTCTTCGCGACCCTGCGAGTGATCCGATAGACCAACCACGTGCCCGCCGCGGCGACGAGGCCGGCGATGAACGGGGAGGCGAATGCCGGGATGATGACCTTGCTGAGCACGCCGGGCCAGTTGACCCCGGACATCCCGAGTGCGGCGATGCCTGCACCGATCAGACCGCCGAACAGTGCGTGCGACGAGCTCGAAGGGATGCCGAACAGCCAAGTCAGCAGATTCCAGAGGATTCCGCCGATCAGACCCGAGAAGATGATGGTCAGCCCCATCGAGGCGTCGATGCCCGATAGCAGGTGTCCAGTTTTGCTGTCCTGCACCTTCAGCACCGAGGTGGTCACGGTGACCGCAACCTCGACCGAGAGGAAGGCGCCGACGAGGTTGAGGATGCCGGCCAGCAGCACGGCGGTCTTGGGCTTCAAGGCGCCCGTGGCGATCGACGTCGCCATGGCGTTTCCGGTGTCATGGAATCCGTTGGTGAAGTCGAATGCCAGTGCCGTTGCTATCAACAGCACCAGGATGATCATCTCTGCGCTCATGGTTGCTAATTCTGTCGGTACGCGCGTCCGTTTGACCAGCGAGCGCCATAGCGAAAACAGCGCTCCGACCTGGGTCTTTGCCATGATCCGTGAGGTGTTCACTCACAATTCACCCGTCATCTTCTGCACGTTCGTTTAGCACGAGAATTCATTGCCGTCCGCTCGGTGCCGTCACTTCGCCATTACGATCGACGGGTCATGAAACCGAGGCGGCTTTGCCGTGGCGTGGGGAGAGTTGACGCAGTGAACAGATTTCTCGCCAAGATCGTGGCGTGGGTCAACGCGGGGTATCCGGAAGGCGTGCCGGGACCCGATCGGGTGCCGTTGCTGGCGTTGCTGACCCCGCGGCTGACCAACGACGAGGTCAAGGCCGTCGCGCAGGATCTGATCAACCGAGGCGACTTCGATCACGTCGACATCGGGGTGCTGATCACCCAGCTGACCGACGAGCTGCCAACGCCCAATGACGTCGAACGCGTACGGGTGCGGCTTGCCGCGAAGGGTTGGCCGCTCGACGATCCCCGTGACGCCGAGGACGCGACCGACGAATCGGGTTCCGCATAGTTCCGCTTCGCGCCCTCGTCATTCCGGAACTTCCTTCGACGCTGTCTCTTCTGACGGCGTTGGAGGGAGTTCTCGATGGTCAGGGGTCTGCGCTTCTGCCCGTGCCCGCCGACGACGAACGCCAGGCCGAGCTGCTGACGACGTCACTGCGGGTGGGCGAGGACATCGACGACGACGTCGCGATCGTGGTGTCGACGTCGGGCACCACCGGCGTGCCGAAGGGCGCGATGCTGACCGCTGCAGCACTGATTGCCAGCGCCTCGGCCACCCACGACAGGCTAGGCGGTCCAGGCAGCTGGCTGTTGGCATTGCCCGCCTATCACGTCGCAGGCCTGCAGGTGCTGATACGCAGCGTGCTCGCGGGTACCACGCCCGTGGCCATCTCGCCGAGCCTGGCCGTTGCCGAATTACCCTCCGCCATAGCGTCGTTGGGCAGTGAACGACGGTACGCCTCGTTGGTGGCCATCCAGCTCGACAGTGCGCTGCGTGACGCGGCAGCCACCGCCGCGCTTGCCGAGCTGGACGCCGTGCTGATCGGCGGCGGGCCGATGCCCATCGCCATCGCGGAAAAGGCTGCCGCCGCAGGTATTTCAGTGGTGCGCACGTACGGCATGAGTGAGACCGCAGGCGGCTGCGTCTACGACGGCGTGCCGCTCGACGGGGTCGAGGTACGCATCGACGACGGCCGCGTCGTGCTCGGCGGCGCAACGGTCGCCAAGGGCTACCGCAATCCGGTGGACTCCGATCCATTCGTCGAACCGGGCTGGTTCCGCACCGACGACGTTGGCGCCCTCGATGATTCGGGCGCGCTGCGCGTGCTCGGCCGCATCGACGATGCCATCAGCACCGGTGGCCTGACCGTACTTCCGCAACTCGTCGAAGCCGCGCTCGCCACCCATCCCGCGATCGCGGACAGTGCGGTGTTCGGCGTCCCGGACGAACGGCTCGGGCAGCGGGTCTGTGCCGCGATCGTGACCACGGGCCCGGTGGCGCCGACGGTGGCCGAGCTGCGTGCCCACGTTGCGACCTCCCTCGATCCCACCGCTGCGCCGCGAGAGGTGCACGTCGTCGAGGCGCTCCCCCGCCGCGGCATCGGCAAGTTGGACAGAAGGGCGCTCGCCGCGCGGTTCACTCCCGGCGCATGATGGAGGTCATGCGCAGCGAAGTGACCAACGGGGAAGACCTCCGCGCGATCGTCGGACACCCCAATTCCGCCGTCGCCAACAAGGTGAAGAGCAGCCTCTCCGAGGCCCAGCAGGACTGGCTGTCGCACTCACCGCTGGGCTTCGTCGCCACGACCAGCGCCGACGGCCGCGTCGACGTCTCCCCCAAGGGCGATCCGCCAGGCTTCGTGCACATCATCGACGCCACCACGATCGTCATTCCCGAACGACCAGGCAACAAGAGGGTGGATGGCTACCTCAACGTGCTGCAGCGCCCATACGTCGGCACGGTGTTCCTGATCCCGGGACGTGGTGACACCCTGCGGATCAACGGCACCGCGCGCATCATGGCCGACGCCGACTACTTCGATGCGCTGACGGTGGACGGCAAGCGGCCCATCCTGGCCTTGGAGATCGCCATCGAGGAGGTGTTCTTCCACTGCGCCAAGGCGTTTCTGCGCTCCGATGCGTGGACGCCCGAGACCTGGAACCCCACCGCGGTGCCGTCGGTCGCGCAGCTCGCCAAGGCCATCAAGCCGGACAGCAGCGACGAAGAGCTGCAGAAGTACTACAGCGAAGAGAACATGCGCAAGATCCTGTACTAGATCTGGTTGATGCCACGACGTCCGCCGAACCACGCGAAGCGTGACGAATCCCTCGCCATTTCGCGTTCGCAGACTGGTTTGGAAGTTACGGAAGCGGCAATTCCGACTTCGAAGGAAGAACGGTCTTCCTCGAAAGATCGGAGAAACGATGATCGTCCTCGGTGTAATCCTGCTTCTCATCGGCTACTTCACCGGCTTGTCGATCCTGTACACGGTTGGTGGAATCCTGCTGATCATCGGCATCGTGCTGTGGATCCTTGGCGCCGTCGGCCGGCCCGTCGGAGGCAGAAAAGTCTGGTTCTAGGTGCATGATTCCGACGCCGAGTCGGTAAGTCCACTCGTACGACGCGCCGCGGCATGGTCATGGCGATTGCTCGTGATCCTTGCCGCGGCCGTCGTGCTGTTCGAGGTGCTGCGCCGGTTCGGGCTCGTCGTCGTGCCGGTCGCCTTGGCCTTGATGCTGTCGGCAATGCTCTTGCCTGCCGTCGATTTCCTCGATCGTTACGGCGCCGCCCGTGGCGGCGCCGTAGCGTTCGTGGTCATCCTCGGCCTGACGGTCTTCGTTGGCATTCTGGCGTTCGTCATCAGCCAGTTCGTCGACGGCCTTCCTGGTCTGGTCGAGCAGGTGACGAACAGCATCGACACCCTCCGCAATTGGCTGATCGACGGCCCGATCCACCTCAGCCGCGACCAGATCAACCATGCCGGCGACTCAGTGATCAAGTCGATCAACGAGCATCAGACGCAATTGACCAGCGGCGCGGTCTCGACAGCGGGAACCGTCGCCGAGCTCGTCACCGGCGGATTGCTCACCTTCTTCACCGTCGTCTTCTTCCTGCTCGGCGGCCGCAACGTCTGGCAGTTCGTCACCCGTGTGATCCCCACCGACGCACGCGAGCGGGTTCGCGAAGCCGGAGCGGCAGGCTTCCACTCGCTCGCCGGGTACGCGCGCGCCACGTGCCTCGTCGCACTGGTCGACGCGCTCGGCATCGGAATCGGCTTGGCCATCATGGGAATTCCGCTCGCGCTGCCACTTGCCTCGCTCGTCTTCCTCGGCGCCTTCGTTCCCGTGGTGGGCGCCGTGATCACTGGCTTCCTGGCCGTCATCGTGGCGCTGCTCACCAAGGGTCTCGTCTTCGCGGCCATCACACTCGGCCTGATCGTCGCAGTGATGCAGCTGGAGGCGCACGTACTGCAGCCACTGGTCATGGGGCGGGCGGTGTCCATCCACCCGCTCGCCGTCGTGCTGGGCATCACGGCGGGCAGCGTGCTGGCCGGTATCGTCGGTGCGCTGCTGGCCGTGCCGATCATCGCGTTCCTCAACAGCTTCATACGTGTGGTGATGGCACCGGACCCGACTGCGCGCGGCGAAGCATTGGCGGGGGAAGACGGCCTGCTTCTCGACGCGGGCGTCGACGAGACAATCTGACCCGCGACGCGACCGCGAGCGCGCGCAAAGTGGTGGCGCTACACGGCGTGTCGGGGTGCAGACCCGCGCGCTCGCGGAGGGGGGTTAGCGGGTGACGAGGGCGAGGGCCTGCTCGCCCGCGGCCGCGATCTGGTCGGGCTCGGTACCGCCCTTGCGCAACGCCTCGAACCCCCGCATCAGCCCGAGCAGCGTGGTGGCCAGCGCCTCGGGATCCGCGTCGGCCCGCACGTCGCCGTCCCGCTGCGCCTCGGTGATGCACTCGACGAGGTACCCATGCCAGCGAGTGAGTGACTCACCGACCACACGATCGACGTCGGCGTCCATCGCACCGCGCTCGGCCGAGCTCTTGGCGAGCATGCAACCCTTGCGCTCGGTATCGGCCACCACGCCTGCGACCGTCGCGCGAACGTGCCCGGCGAGGCGGTCGTACGCGGAGACCCCCGGCTGCCGTAGCTGCGCCTCCATCTGATCGATCGCATCCACGCAGTACCCGTCGAGAGCCCGCACGAACAGTGCGTGCTTGTCCCCGAAGGCGCCATAGAGGCTGCCCTTGCCCAGCCCGGTGGCCGCGGTGAGGTCGTCGACGGACGTCGCGGCGTAACCCCCGCACCAGAACTGATCACGGGCAGCCGCCACCACGGTGTCTTCGTCGAAGTTGCGTGGCCGCGGCATGAATTCATTCTACGTCGTTATGGAATAAACAGTCCAGATGTGGGCTTGTCTCCCGTGTTGGCCGTCCACCCACGAAGGAGATCTTCATGACTCGACCCGTCCGCGTCGGCATTCAACTGTGGCCGGGCGGAGCGCCCGACTACCAAAGTTGGCGTGCGGCCGTCCTCCACGCCGAGGAACTCGGGGCCGACGTCATCTTCGGCTACGACCACTTTCATGCCCCCGCGATGGAGGGCATCGTCGACGGCAAGCCGCTGCTGTCCGAGGTTCAGCCGGACGTCGTGAACTTCGAGGGCTGGACCGCGCTCGCGTCATGGGCCGAGATCACCACGCGGGCCGAGATCGGCCTGCTGGTCACCGGCATCGGCTACCGCAACCCCGACCTGCTCGCCGACATGGCGCGCACCGTCGACCACATCAGCGGCGGTCGCGTCATCCTGGGCCTCGGCGCCGGGTGGTACGAAAAGGACTACACCACCTACGGGTACGACTACGGCACGTTCAAGACCCGGTTCGACCTGTTCGACGCCGGTCTGGAGCGCATCGAGCAGCGGCTCGGCAAGCTGAATCCGCCAGCTGTGCGCGACATCCCGATCCTCATCGGGGGCTCAGGACCCAAGCGCTCACTGCCCGCGGTGGCCAAGCATGCCGACATCTGGCACGCCTTCCTGCCCGTCGACAAGTTCGTCCTGGCCAGCAAGCTGGTCGACGAGCTCGCAACGGCCAACGGCCGCAACGGTTCCGACATCGAGCGATCGTCGATCTGGGAGAACGCACGGGATGCCGATGCCTACCGGGACGCCGGCGTCACCCTGTTCACCAACGAGATCCATCCCACCGCAGATGGCTACGACTTCAGTATCCTCGAGAAGATGATCGAGTGGCGAGACAAGGCATGAGCGCGTGAGCACCGAAGAAGAGGTGACGGTCGCTGTCCGTCGTGTCACCGTCACCAGCCAACGACCGTACGACGACGTCGTCGCGGCCGTGTACGCCGGGCTGGGCCGGGTGCCGGACTTCGGCCAGGCCGTACGCGATTGGTACAAGGCACGCGACCGCGGCGAGTTCGACGCCTTGGTCGAACCCGTCGCGGGTAGCAGCGGGCTGCTGGAGTTCCTGAGCCTCGACCTCGGCAACGTCCTGGCCATCCGCGACCCCGACCGCAGCGGCCGGCTGCTGCGGATCATCGCGGGCAACCCCGTCACCATGAGCAAGATGACCGCCACCGTGCGCGACGCGGGTTCTTACGCACCCGTGACGATTCTGGTCGCCGAACGTCCCGACGGCGTGACGGTGTCCTACGACAGAGTCGCCAGCCAGATCGCCCCGTATGCAGGCAGCGAGGCGTCGGCGATCGCCGAAGCGCTCGACGATGCGGTGGTGACGCTGATCCGCAACGCTGCTGGGTGATCAGCTCGACGCAATAGTGTGGATAGGCGTGACGTCCACCGGCCGCCGCCATGCGCGAGAGATCATCGCCGTCTCGTTGGCCGTGCTGTTGGTGGTCGCGGCGTTCGTGGTGCCGCACCTGCATCTGGGCATCGTGACGCCGCTGATCAACAGCACTGCTCAGCAGATCCGCGACTTCGCCCAGACCGCACCCATCTTCGGGTGGTGGAACGCCCACGTCGGGTGGGGCACGGTTCCGGCGATCGTCATCGGGGTCGCCGCGGTGCTCGTCGGCCAGTCCGTGGCGCGGCGCCTGCCGTGGCGTGCGGTGCCATGGGTGACCTGGGCGACGGCCTGCGGGTGGGCGTTCTCGCTGGCGATGATCGACGGCTGGCAGCGTGGCTTCGCGGGCCGGCTGACGGCGCGCCACGAGTACCTGCGTCAGGTACCGAGCATCACCGACATCCCAGAGGCCGTCCGGACGTTCGCGAGCAGAATCCTGGACTTCCAACCCAATTCGTGGATCACCCACGTCTCCGGTCATCCACCGGGCGCCCTGCTGACGTTCGTCTGGCTGGACCGCATCGGGCTCGGCGGAGGCGCGTGGGCGGCGCTGCTGGTCCTGCTGGTGGGGTCGAGCGCGGCCGCGGCCATCGTCGTGGCGGTGCGGGCGTTGTCGGACGAGGCGACGGCGCGGCTGGCGGCCCCGTTCGTCGCGGTGGCGCCGACCGCCATCTGGATCGCGGTGTCGGCCGACGGCTACTTCGCGGGCGTCGCGGCGTGGGGCATCGCGCTGCTCGCGGTGGCGGTGCGCGGCACGACGCGGCTGTCGCTGGCGGCGGGCGCCGGTGCTGGGCTGGCACTCGGCTGGGCGATCTTCCTGAACTACGGGCTCGGCCTGATCGCGCTTCCGGCCGTCGCGGTCCTGATCGCCGCCAAGGACCTTCGGTCGGCGCTGCGGGCACTGATCCCCGCCGTGCTCGTTGCGCTGGCCGTGGTCGCGGTGTTCGCCGCCGCCGGGTTCTGGTGGTTCGACGGATACACCCTCGTGCAGGAACGCTACTGGCAGGGCATCGCCCTCAACCGTCCGTTCCAGTACTGGTCGTGGGCGAACCTGGCTTCGGTGGTGTGTGCCATCGGCCTCGGCAGCGTCGCCGGGGTCGCGCGCGCGTTCGACATCAGTGCGATCAAGCGCCGCTCGGGCCTGCACCTGGTGGTGTTGGCCGCGCTGCTGGCGATCCTCTGCGCGGACCTGTCCATGCTGAGCAAGGCGGAGACCGAACGCATCTGGCTACCGTTCATGATCTGGTTGACCGCCGCGCCGGCGCTGTTGCCGCCGCGGTCACACCGGTGGTGGCTGGCCATCAACGTCGTCGGTGCGCTCGCGCTCAACAGCTTCATTCTGACGAACTGGTAGTCGCCGGGCGATCAAGTAGTAGATCGGCACGCACGCCCATACGACGGCGACCGAAAGCAGAAGCCCCCGTGGGTAATCGCGATCGAGCACGGTCAGGTTGTCTGGCCGCAGGCCCGGCTTGTCGAACACCGGGATGGCGAGCAGCCCCAGAACGACGGTGCACAGCCCCGCCACCGTGACCGGTGTCCACCACCGCCCGCGGATCAGACGCCGCCCCGTGAACCCGACGACGACGCACAACGGGGCGAACACGAAGTCGTGCAGGACCACGCCGGCAGCCGCCCACACCGCGATCCGCACGATGATCACGCCGGGGAACTGCCACAGCAACCACGCCCCGTACCACCCTGCCGCGAGTCCCACCACCAGCAGCGCGGCCCTGACGGCCGTCAACCCGCCTCCGGACGCCACGAACGGCGTCGCGTCGCCGCCATCGTCCTCGTCGTGCGCCACGGTCATACCGGCACCACCTCGATCCGCGACAGCCACTTCGTCTGCAACACACCAGGTCTCGACGGGGCAATGAGCCGGCACGGATACCCGTGGTCCAAGTCGAGCACTTGGCCGTTGAGCTGCAACGCGATCAGGGTCTGCGAGTCGCGTGCGTGCCTGGCAGGCAGGATGGTCCGCGAATACGGGCCAGGTGGCTCCAGCGAGATCATCCGCACATCCGAGTCGGGCGATGCACCGACGGCGGCGACGAGGTCCGCGAGCACCACACCGGTCCACTCGGCGTTGGCGCTCCACCCCTCCACGCACGCGACGGGCAACTGGTGGGTGACCTGCCGCATCGCGGCGAGTTCATCGACGGTGAACGCGCGCGTCGCCGACCCGTTGACGACCGTGAGCCGATAGTCCTGGGACTTCGCCCGGCGGATGACGCCTGCCGCGATCGCCGAGCGATTCACCGGAACTCCTTGCGGCCCTTCCCCGGAACGCGGCGCCAGCACCGAGAGTTTGCGCAGCCAGGGGACCGTCTGCCCGGCGGTGACGACCGCCGCCAGCGCCACCGCAAGGCCCGTCCCGACGAGCACCGAACGCCGACTCGGGCCGACGGACGCATCCGCCGCCACCACGTCGACCGGCTCGCCGAGCGCATGCCGGATCACCGGCAGCTTCACGGCGATGTGCACGACGACCGCGCCCGCAGCCACCCAGGCCACCGCGTAATGAGCTGTGGTGAAGAAGAACTGGAAGTAATACCACTGCGCCGTGTTGAGCAGCCCGGTGCTGAGCTGGAACAGCATCGACGCGACCAGCACCAGTATCGAGAGCCGCTCGAGTTGCCGGACGGGCCCGCCGATGATCGGCCGTTCGAACAGCTTGGGCCACACCGACCACAGCTTGACGACCAGCAGCGGTATCGCCGCGATCCCCGAGATGACGTGGAGTCCCTGGGTCAGCCGGTACAGCCAGACCGGTCGAGTGGGCCAGAAGAACCACGGTTGCGGATGTTGGATGAAGTGGCTGATCAAGCCGGTCAGGAAGCAGATGGCGACCGCGGCGCCGAGGGCAAGCCCCACCCGCGCCGTGACCGCCGTACTACGCAGCGGAGACGGTTTCATGCCACCGCCAGCGTCGCGAGCGCCCGATTCCCGATCGTGCGCATGGTGGTGATGGTCAGCCCGACGTCACCGGCCAGCTTGCGGGCACCGTCGGCTCCGACCGATGCCCACTGGAACCACGGACCTATGGTCCGCTCCGACTCCAGACGCACCCAGCGCTGCTGCACACCCGTTGTCGTGCAATCGAATTCGGCGACGCACTGACCGCCAGATCGCAACAGATCAGCCGCCCGCAACAGCACGCGCCACGGATCGCCGCCGATGCCCACGTTTCCGTCGGCGAGCAGCACCGTGGACCATCGCCCTGCGCCGGGCAACGGGCCGAACACGTCGCGTCGCAGAGCAGGGGCACCGCTGCGACGGGCCAGATCGACCGCGGTGGCCGACTGGTCGATGCCGAGCGCGGGTATCCCGCGCGCCACCAGGTTGGCGACCAGCCGTCCCGGACCACAGCCGAGGTCGATGGTGGGGCCGGTGCACAGCCCGACCATCGTCTGCTCGAAGGCGTGGTCGGAGCGCAGCCGGCCAAGCCAGCTGTGCACCGCCAGGCCGTGCACGCTGCCGTCCTGGTGGCGGATCCAACATCGCTCACCGGTCAACGCGCGGTCGTAGAGGTTGCCAAACACGTCATGCTCCTTCTACCGAGGCGAGCTGATGGAATCGACTTCCTGGCAGGCACGCCCGCCCAACGACCGCGATGTCGTCGAAGGTGTCCACGTCGGCCAGTTCGGCAACCGGCCGCACATCCGTACACGTGTCGCGCAGAGCGCGAAGCGTTACAGCGCCGGTGTCCGGTTGCGACATCGGCACCGTCCTCAGGCATTCCGCCATGTCCGGACGGGTGACGCCCAATACCCACCAGCCGCCGTCGCACGCCATTCCCAGAACCGCGTCGGCATCGCGCAGCGTGGCCGCGCAGTCGGTGAGCAGATCCGGCGTCACCTGTGGGGTGTCCATGCCGATCTGCAGGACCGGCAGTCCGCCCGCGGCGTTCGAGGCGTCGGCGTGCGCGTTGGCCAACCGGTCGGCGAAACCCGCGCCGCGCTGCTCGATCACCGTGAAGTCGGTGAGCCTGGCCTCGATCTCGAGGCGTCGGCTGGCAACGGCAAGATCCCCCGTCAGCGCGACGATGCGCGCCGCGACCGACACATCCGCGACGGCATCCAAGGTGTCCAACAGCGCCGCGGCCGCGAAGTCGGCTGCCGCCGCGTCGCCGATGGTGGCCGCCAGACGCGTCTTCGCCAGCCCTGGCACCGGAGCCTTGGCGACCACCAGCAGAGCCACCGGGATCACGAGATTGCCCGCCAGAAGTCCAGTGCCGCAATGAAACTTCCGCGCACGGAGCCGCTCACCTTGGACTTGCCTCCGGTGCGTGGTCCGTACGCCACGTCGTGCTCGACCACCCGCCAGTTCGCGGCCGCGGCGCGGACGAGCAGCTCCAATGGGTACCCGGAACGCCGGTCGATCACGCCGAGCGCAAGCACGGCGTCACGCTGGGCGACCCGCATGGGTGCGATGTCGTGCACATCGAGGCCGTGACGGCTACGCAACCGCCAGCACACCGCCGAGTTGCCGAGTCGCGCGTGCCACGGCCAGCGCACCCCGGGTATCGGCTTGCGTCGGCCCACCGCCATGTCGGCGCCGCGATCGAGCTCGGCGACGAGGCGTGGCAGATCCCGGGGATCCATCGACCCGTCGCCGTCGAGCACGGCCACGACCGGCGTCGACGCCGCGACGATGCCTGCATGCACGGCGGCGCCGTATCCGGGTTGCGCCTCGGCGACGACCTGCGCCCCACACCGCCGGGCCACGTCCGCGGTGCCGTCGGTGCTGTTGTTGTCGACCACCAGGGGCACGTAGCCCTCCGGGATGTCGGCCAGAACTCCAGGCAGCGACGTGGCCTCGTTCAAACAGGGCAGCACGACGGTCACACGACAACGACCACTCACTGGACCGACATTAACCAGGTTGGCTGCCCACAATCATGCAGAAACCTGACCAATCCGTGACATCCGTGCAGGTTGGCGAACTGCACGGATACTGTGGAGCCGATGACGCGCGTCCTGATCGCCGACGACGACACCGTCGTCCGTGACGTGGTGCGCCGCTACCTCGAACGCGACGGCCTCGAGGTGTCCGTCGCGCGCGACGGCAACGAGGCCCTTCGGCTGCTGAGCACCGAGCGGATCGACGTCGCCATCCTCGACGTGATGATGCCCGGCCGTAACGGGTTGACGCTGTGCCGCATGTTGCGCGAGCGCGGTGGCTACGCCCTTCCGGTGATCCTGCTGACCGCACTCGGTGAGGAGGGCGACCGGATTGCCGGGCTCGAGGCGGGCGCCGACGACTACTTGACCAAGCCCTTCAGCCCGCGTGAGCTCGCCCTGCGGGTCCGTTCGGTGCTGCGACGCGTTCCGTCGACTGGCGACGCTCAGGCCGTGGTCTCGTACGACGGGCTGACGGTGTCGGCGGCCGCGCGTTCGGTGACCGTCAATGGCAAGCCCATCAGCCTGACCAACCGCGAATTCGACCTGCTGCTGTTCCTGCTCACCCACCGCGGCATCGTGTTCAGCCGCGAGGAGCTCCTGAAACAGGTGTGGCAGTGGGACTTCGGCGATCTGTCGACCGTGACCGTGCACGTGAAGCGGCTGCGATCCAAGCTCGGCGACGAGCATCGGGTGGAGACGGTGTGGGGGCGCGGATACATGTGGAGCGAGACGCCGAATGCCGACGACTGACCTGTGGGAGATCATCGGTCTGGCGTTGGCGTGCTCAGTACCGGTGGTGCTCGCCGGCGCGGTCCTGATCGCGCTCGCGCGGTCGTGGTCATTGGCGGTCAGCATGGTGGTGCTGGTGCTGATTCCCACGGTGGCCACGTTCACGGGTGTGCTCGGCGCCAGCGGATTCATGCTCACGTCGCGATTCGACGCCATCATCGTGGTGCTCGTCATCGTGTCGGTGGTGACCATCCCCGCCGCGGTGATGCTGGCCCGCTACCAAGCCCGACGCACGGTGTGGGAGCAGGACATCCGCGACTCCGAGGCGGCCGCCGAGTTGTCGCGGCGGCGGCTCGTCGCGTTCGTCAGCCACGATCTGCGCACGCCGCTGGCAGGCATCCGTGCGGTTGCCGAGGCGATGGGTGACGGCCTGGTCGCCGACGACGAGGTGCGTAACCACGCCAAGCACATCGAGCAGGAGACCATCCGACTGTCCGAGATGGTCGACGATCTGTTCGAGATGTCGAAGATCAACGCTGGGGCCATCCAGCCCGCGTTCGACATGGTGGCGCTCGACGAGGTCGTCGACGACGTGCTGTCCGCACACCGCATCGCCGCCGAACGGTCCGGCGTCGCGCTGCGCGCGCATCTTCCGCCGACCCCGGTGCGGGTGATCGGCAGCGACCGCGCATTGGTGCGGGTGCTGTCCAACCTCGTCGCCAACGCGATCGCCCACACCCCTGACGGGGGTTCGGTGGAGCTTGCGATCGGTGCCGACGAGACCGGTGCGTGGGCTCGCGTCGATGACACCGGCGTCGGGATCGACGACGCCGATCTGGCCAGGGTGTTCGACATCGCCTACCGCGGGTCGAATGGTCGTGTGCCTCGCGAGGATTCGTCCCTGCCCAGCGGGTCGGGGCTTGGCCTGGCGATCGCCGCCGGCCTGGTACACGCCCACCACGGCACGGTGTCCGCGTACAACCTCGCCACCGGTGCGCGGTTCGAGGTGCGCCTGCCGCTCGCCGCCCAGGAGTAGCGCGCCCCCATCTCGTTGAGATAGCGCCCACGGCGACGAAGTGCGAGTAGCGATGACCGCCAGCGCTATCTGAACGCGTGTGACCCGCGATCAGTCGGGCAGTGAGTTGCTCAGCCGCTCGGTTGCCGCCAGGTAGTCCTCGATGAACTCGAGCACGACGTTGCGGGCGGGCTTCACCTTGTTCATCAACCCGACACCCTGACCCACGAAGTACGTCGCCAGCGCCTGCGCGCCGGGATGACCCTGGCTGGCCAGCTGATCGATCCGCCGGATGATCGGCTCGGCCAGCATCGACTGCAGCGGCAGCGGCAATGTCTCGTGCCCACCCTCGTTGGGCGCCCACGCGTCCGTCCACTCCGACTTCAGCTGCCGCGCAGGCTTTCCGGTCCGGCCCGTGGAGCGGATGGTGTCGCGCGACGTCGCAGCCAAGAACTTCTGCACCGTGTGCGGCGCCGTCTCGGCCTCCTCGGTGGTCAGCCACACCGATCCGGTCCACGCGCCATCGGCACCGAGCGCGACGGCGGCTGCCATCTGCCTGCCCGTCACGATGCCGCCTGCCGCCAGCACCGGAGTTGAACTGCCGATGGCCGCCAGCGCTTCCAACACCTCCGGTATCAGCACCAGCGTCGTCACCTCGCCGCAGTGACCGCCTGCCTCGGTGCCCTGCGCGACGATCAGGTCCACGCCAGCGGCGACCTGCTTGACCGCGTGCTCCTTGGCGCCGACCAAGGCTGCCACGGGGACGCCGCGTTCCTTGCCCGCCTCGATCATGTAGTCCGGCGGCACACCCAGAGCGTTGGCGATCAACTTGATCGGGTGACTGAACGCCACCTCGAGCAGGTCCTTGCCGGTGTCGCCGGACAGGAACGACGGGCCGGTTCGCGGCGCCGCCTCGGGCTCGATGCCGTGCGTCGAAAGCAGGTTGGCGACAAACCCGCGGTAGTCATCGGGAATCCGCGCCGCCAGCTCGCCAGCAGCCAGTTTCTCACCCTTGCCCTCGAACTTCGCGGGCACGA
Source organism: Mycolicibacterium sp. P9-64 (assembly GCF_008329605.1). Classification (GTDB taxonomy): domain Bacteria; phylum Actinomycetota; class Actinomycetes; order Mycobacteriales; family Mycobacteriaceae; genus Mycobacterium. The sequence goes on along the minus strand of NZ_NPKO01000001.1, from coordinate 723,006 downwards.
TGAGGTCGACGCCGTACGGCTTGCCTGCGACGTGCTCGTCGATCCAGGACAGCTCCTGGTCCAGCCACTCCGGGGTCAATGCCGTCGCGCCGAGCACGCCGAAGCCGCCGGCATTGGTGACCGCGGCGACGACGTCGCGGCAGTGGCTGAACGCGAAGAGCGGGAAGTCGATCCCGAACTGCTCACAGATGGCGGGTTTCATCCCACCAGTATTACTAAGTCAGATCTGTCGGGGACGCCAACCCCGAAGCGGACGCCATCTCCGCTCAAGCGGCGAACGTGCGCGCATGGCGAAGAAGAGCGGGCCGGGCCGCCGTGGCTGCACGTTCGACGAGCGGCAGGCGTCAACCCCGCAGCGGCGCGAACGCAAAACCCTCCAGCCCGTCGCGCCAGTCGATCACGGCGCGGAAGCCAAGCACGTCGGCCGCCTTCGCGGGATCGGCGACGATGTGGCGGACGTCGCCGCTGCGGTACTGGCCGGTGACGACGGGCGCCAGGCCATCTTGGCCGTCGCGCACCTCGCACAACCGGGTGGCGACGTCCATGATCGACACCGGGCGGCCCGAGCAGACGTTGAACGCCGCGAACCCACCGACGTCCGCGCCGACGGCCGCGACGTTGGCTGCTGCCACGTCGTCGACGTGGACGAAGTCGCGCATCTGCCCGCCGTCTTCGTAAACCCTTGGCGGTTCGCCTCTCTCGATGGCGGAGCGGAAGATCGCCGCGACACCCGAGTACGGCGTATCGCGAGGCATGAAGGGCCCGTAGACGTTGTGGTAGCGCAGCGCCGTGACGGCCCCACCGACGGCGTCACTCCACGCCAACGCGTAGTGCTCCTGCGCGGTCTTGCTCGCCGCGTACAGACTGCGCGGCCGCAGTGGCGCGTCCTCGTCGACCAGCCGCCACTCCAGCGGTTCGCCGCCGACCGGGCAGCGGTGCTCGAAGGCGCCCGAGTCCAGATCGGCAACCGTGCGCGGCAGCGGATCCACGGCACCGTGTTCCGGGCACGCGTACGAGCCCTGGCCGTAGACCACCATCGACGACGCCAACACCAACCGCCGGCAGCCCGCGGCGAACATCTCGGCCAGCAGCACCGTCGTGCCGTAATCGTTGTGGCTGCCGTACGAAGGGGCGTCGCTGGCGTCGACACCCGCGCCCACCACCGCCGCCTGGTGACACACCAGGTCGACGCCCGGCAGCAGCGACGCCAGGCCCGCCGCGTCCCGCACGTCGACCTCGAGCACGCCGTCTGGCGGCCGAGACGTCGCACCGTGTGCGGCGCTGAGCATCGCGTCGATGGCGACGACGTCGTGGCCTGCGCTGGTCAGCGCCGCGCAGACCCGGGATCCGATGAAGCCTGCGGCACCCGTGACGAGGACCCTCATGGCAGTTCGAACGGCAGCGTGACGCCCGTGTGGGCCAGGCAGTGCTCGCAGGTGCGCTCGGCGTCCACCTGATCGATCGCCTCGAGCACCAGCTTCTTGAACGGCACCAGGTTCTTCTGGAATTCGGCGAACACGTCAACGGCCGTCACGCCGGTGCCCGATTCGATGCCCGCGTCCAGATCGGTCACCAATGCGATTGCGGCGTAGCACATCTCGAGTTCTCGAGCCAATACGGCCTCGGGGTGGCCCGTCATGTTGACCAAGGTGAAGCCCTGACTTGCGAACCACTTGCTCTCGGCGCGCGTGGAGAACCGCGGCCCCTGAATCACCACCATCGTGCCGCCGTCCACCACGCCTGGCAGGTCGCTGGCTGCCGCCCGCAGCGTCGGGCAGTACGGGTCGGCAAAGCTGACGTGGATGCCGCCCGTATCGAAGTAGGTGTCGGGCCGGGCGCTGGTGCGGTCGACGAGCTGATCGGGCACCACCATCGCCCCTGGGCCCAGCTCTGGTGTCAGGCTGCCGACCGCACACGGCCCGAAGATGCGTCGCACCCCGAGCGCGCGCAGCGCCCACATGTTGGCGCGGTAGGGCACGGTGTGCGGCGAGAACTCGTGGTCGACGCCGTGGCGCGGCAGAAAGGCCACCTCGTGATCGCCGACCGTGCCCACGGTGATCGCCGCGCTTGGCGCGCCATACGGGGTATCGAGGCTGACACTGCGGGCGTCGGGTCCGAAGAACGAATAGAAACCGCTGCCACCGATGACTCCGAGCATGCGTCCATTGTCCGGCACGCCCGAGAGCCGACGACTGACAGGCCGCTGTGCTTGACTCACGCGATGCGAGCTACCGACGCGTCGGTCGGACTGCGGATCGTCGTGGCGGTGCCACTCGGGGTGGGCGCCGCAATCGTCGTGGGACTGACGGCTGGATGGCCGTTCGCGCCGGCCACGGGGTGGATCGTCGCGGCCGTCGCCTATCTGATCTGGACCTGGCTGATCGTTGGCCACCTCGACGCCGTCCAGACGGCGCGGCACGCCACCAAGTACGGCGAAGACGACTCGACGCCGTGGATCATCGACGTCACCGTGCTGCTGGCCAGCGTGGCGAGCCTCGGTGGCGTGGGATATCTACTCGCCGCGGACTCGACGGGCGGCATCGGAGCCGCCGTGGTCGGGACGCTGAGCGTGGCCGCGGCATGGGTGACGGTGCACACCGTGTACATGCTGAGGTACGCCAGGCTGTACTACACCGGCGACGAAGGCGGCATCGACTTCCACGGGAGCGAGAATTACCGGCCCGACTACGGCGACTTCGCCTACCTGGCCTTCACGCTCGGCATGACCTACCAGGTCTCGGACACCGACCTGACCGACCGGCAGATACGGATGGCCGCGCTGCGACACGCATTGCTGTCGTTCCTGCTCGGAGCGATCGTGCTGGCGATCGTGATCAACCTGGGGGCCAGCCTGATCGGAGCCGGTCACTGAGCAGCGTGCAACGATGAGCGCGTGGCCAGTATCGCCGAATGGGTCGAGGGCGCCCGCCCACGCACGCTGCCAAACGCCGTCGCCCCCGTCATCGCGGGCACGGGAGCGGCCGCCTGGCTGGACGCCGCCGTGTGGTGGAAGGCCGTGCTGGCGCTGGTCGTCTCGCTGGCGCTGATCGTCGGCGTGAACTTCGCCAACGACTACTCCGACGGCATCCGCGGCACCGACGACGTGCGCTCGGGCCCGCTGCGGCTGGTCGGGTCGAAGCTGGCCTCGCCGCGGGCCGTGCTGACCGCCGCAGTGGTGAGCCTGGCCGTCGGTGCGGCCGCGGGGCTGGCGCTGGCGATCGTGACGGAACCGTGGCTGATCGCGATCGGCGCCGCGTGCATCGCTGGGGCGTGGCTCTACACCGGCGGCTCGAAGCCGTACGGGTATTCGGGGCTTGGCGAGGTCGCGGTGTTCGTGTTCTTCGGCCTGGTCGCGGTGCTCGGCACGCAATACACGCAGGCCATGCGGGTCGACTGGGTCGGCGGCGCGCTTGCCGTCGCGATCGGCGCATTGTCGTCGGCGGTGTTGGTGGCCAACAACCTTCGCGACATTCCGACCGACAAGCAATCCGGCAAGATCACGCTCGCCGTGCGCCTCGGCGATGCCCGCACCCGCCTGCTGTATCAGGCGCTGGTCGCGCTGGCGTTCGTTCTCACATTGGTACTCGTGCTCGCCACCCCTTGGTGCGCAGTCGGTTTGGTGGCCGCGCCGTTGGCGGTGCAGGCGGCCAAGCCGGTGCGCGGCGGGCTCGGCGGCAAGGATCTGATTCCGGTACTGCGCGACACCGGGTTGACGATGCTGGTGTGGGCGGTCGCGATCGCGCTGGCGCTCGCCTTCGGTTAGCGCAGCGCGTCGACCAACCGGTCGAGGTCGTCATCGGTGTTGTAGAGGTGAAAGCCCACGCGCACGGCGCCCGCCCGCACCGACGCGCGGATGCTCGCACCCGCCAGCTTGTCGGCCGCGTCCGCGATCGGCAGCGACACGATCGCCGAATTGCTCGGCGACAGATCCAGTTCGGCGCGCAGCCGGTTGGCCAGCCCCACGCAGTGCGACTCGACGACAGTGGCATCCAGCGATGCCAGCCACGGCATGGTCACCCCCGACCCCAGCACGCCGAACCACGCAGGCGAGGTGTCGAAGCGACGCGCGTCGGCCGCCAAGCGCAGCGGAAGGCCGTAGATCGTCGACCACGGTTCTTCGGCGGCGTACCAGTTGGCCGCATGCGGCGTCATCAAGGCAGACATCTTGTCGCTCAACGACATCCACGCCGTGCCGCGCGGCCTGAGCAGCCACTTGTACACCGCGGCGGTGCTGACGTCGACCCAGCCCAGATCGAGACGCTTCCACCCCGCAGCCTGGGTTGCGTCGACGACCGTCAACGTGTCGGCGCCAGCCAGCCCGGCACGCAACGCATCGACGTCGAGGACGGCCCCGTTCGCGGACTGCACCAGGCTCGCGACCACCACGTCGTAGTCGCCGCCCGTCGCGATCAGGGCCGCTGGGGTCAGCTCGCTGAGCACCAACCCGCGGCCCGCCTGCGCCGCGAACGGGAAGGTGGTGCTGGTGAATTCACCGGCCAGCGTCGCCACACTGGAAGTGTCGGGGATCGCCGCGGCGACCAGACCCAGCAGGGCAGAGACACTGCCACCCATCACCACCGACGCCACCGGCACGCCCGCCAAGGCTGCATACGCCGCGCGGCCACGGCGGACCGGTTCGTCGAAGTTGGGGGCGTGCATGGTGCCCGCCTGCCACTCGTCGATGTGTTCGTGCAGTGCGTCGACCAGGAACGTCGGCGGCAGCCCGTAGGTAGGAGAGTTCAGAAATCCTTCGGCCCCTACGAACTCGGCGCCGAACGTGGACCTCGGGCTCATTCGGGCGCAGACTCGTCGCCACGAAGCCGGGCGCGAAGCTGATCGCGGTCAGTCCGGCGCCGTTCGTCGAACGCGGCGATGCTGGCCGTGGCCTTGCGCCGAAGCGGGGCGAACAGCCAGATGCCCAGCGGCAGGGCCACCACGATGGCGAACAGCAATGCCACGACGAGTGGGAACTCGGCGATCCCGACGAGATGGGCCAGGAAGAAGATCACGGCCGTCAGCAGCGCCGCCAACAGCAGGCGCGCCAGCGTGTAGACCGCGACGTCGATCAACATGCGAGGACCGGATCCCCCGGTCACTTCGCTGCCGGCAGAATCCCCGGTCGCTTCGCTCCGGCCCGCCGAACCATCAGTACCAGACACGGTTCGAGCCTACCGGCGACGCGTATATTCAGATCAAGGAGGTTTTTCTGCGTGCAGTATCTGTTCCTCATCATCATCCTCGCGGGTCTGGCCTACACGACTTTTCGTCTGGTGCGGGCTGTTTCCAACCGCCCGAAGACCCGGACCATCGGGCCCGACGATGATCCGGACTTCCTCCGTCGGCTCGGCCACGGGGACCCCGACGTCCGCTGACGCGAATTAGCGGGACGACGGAAAACCGTTGGCCACCATCGCGGCGAGTTCGATCAGCGCGTCGCGGGTCTCGGGCTTGAGCCGGTCGAGGCTGATTTCGGCACCCTCCTCCAGATGCGCGTCGAACGGCACCCGCTGAACCGCGCGGCAACGGCGCGAGAAGTGGTCCTCCACCTTGGTCATGTCGACCTTGCCAGAACGCGGCCGCACGGCGTTGATCACCGCAATCGAATTGCGCACCAACTGTTGGTAACCGTGGGCGTCCAGCCAGTCCAGCGTGGCCGAGGCGCTTCGGGCGCCGTCCACCGAACCGGAGCTGATCACGATCAGCACGTCGGCCTTGCTCAGCACCGCCGACATCGCCGAGTGCAGCATGCCGGTGCCGCAGTCGGTGAGCACCAGGCTGTAGAAGCGCTCGAGCACTTCCAGTGTGCGCGCGTAGTCATCGGAGCTGAACGCCTCCGATACGGCGGGATCACTTTCGGAGGCAAGCACTTCCAGCCGGCTCGGGCCCTGCGACGTATAGCTGCGGACGTCGCTGTAGCTGTCGATGCCCTCGGCGTCGCGCAACAGATGCCGCACCGTCGACGGCGTCTCGAGCGGCACCTTCTGACTGAGCGTCCCGCGGTCCGGATTGGCGTCGACGGCGATCACCCGGTCCCCGCGGATCGAGGCAAACGTGGCACCGAGCGTCGCGGTGATGGTGGTCTTGCCGACCCCGCCCTTGAGCGACAGCAGCGCGATCCGGTAGCACCCCCGTAGTGGCCGGTCGACCTGTGCGGTCAGGCTCTTGCGCTGGATGGCCTTGGAGCCCTCGCCGAGGTTGATCAGCGTGCCCGACGCGTAGTACACCCAGCGCCGCCAGCCCTCCGACGGCTTGCGCTTCGGCTGTCCGAGCAACGCGACCGTCGACAGGTCGAAGTACGGCGGCGGTACGGCAGGATCCGGCGCGGCGATCGGTCGATCGGCCAACTCGGCGACGATCTGTGCGAGCGGCAGGCCATGCGGCGGGGTCGGCGCCGTCCACTCCGGCGGGACCGTCTCGGCGGGATCGCTGAAGCGCTGCTGCGCTCTGAACCCGGGCTGGTGGTCGGCCGTCGGGTGCTGGCCTGGCGCTGACGTCAAGGTCAGCCCACCCCTGCGTAGGAGTGCAGTCCCGTGGTGACGAGGTTGATGAAGAACAGGTTGAAGACCATCGCGACGAAGCCGACGACGTTGATCCAGGCTGCCCTGCGGTCGCGCCAGCCCGCGGTCGAGCGGGCGTGCAGGTAGGCCGCGTAGACCACCCAGGCGATGAACGCCACCGTCTCCTTGGGGTCCCAGCCCCAGTAGCGGCCCCACGCCTCCTCGGCCCAGATCGCGCCGAAGATCACCCCGAAGCCGAAGACGGGGAACCCGAAGATCGTCGCGCGGTAGGCGATGCGGTCGAGCGTCTGGGCGTCGGGCAGCCGCTGCAGGACGCGCGCGAAGGTGCCCTCGCGGTCGGGAGCCCCGAGCGGCGACATCTTGGCGAGGAACAGGATGCTGGCGACACCCGCGACGAGGAACACCCCGGAGCCGAGGCTCACCACGGACACGTGGATCGGCAGCCAGTACGACTGCAGGGCAGGCATCACCGGTGCAGCGTTGGCGTAGAGCCACTTGCCGGACACCGCCAGCAGGATCAGCACGGGCAGCAGGACGAACGCCCACAGCGCGCGGTACTGCGGGCGGCGCAGCATGATGGCCGCGGCAACCAGACCGCAGAAGCAGGTCAGGTTGATGAACTCGTACATGTTGCCCCACGGCACCCGCGTGGTGGCGAGACCGCGAAGGAGGATGCAGACGCCGAGCATCGCGATCCCGACGTACACCAGCGCCAGCCCGGCGCGCCCGACACGTTCGTCGACCGGCCGCTTCGGGGCCTCGAGCACCCGGCCGGGTCCATCGGTGACGGCGGGCCCGTTGCCTGCGGCGACCAGCTCACGCTGTTCGACCTTGCGGCCGCGGCTGTAGGCGAGCTCGACGGCCAGCAGCAGCAGCGCGACCACCAGCACCACGATCGACGTGGTGAACGCCCAGTCGGAGTATCGGGACAGTCCGATGTCGATGTGCTCGGGATTCATGCGGGATCCTCTCCCTTCGACGTGGCCACGTCGCGGCCTTCCAACAACCGCCCGGTGATCCGCTCGAACTCGTCGCCCCAGCCGGAGTTGTCGGTGCGGGCGAGGCCGCCCAACTCGACGCTAACCGTACCCGGCCCGGTGGGCTCGATACGAACCCAGATTCGGCGCCGTCGCACCACCAACGACACCAGCAGACCGGCCATCATCGACATCGCGAACACCAGCACCCAGACCTGCGCGGGATCGTGCGAGACCTGCACGTTGACGAATGGCACCGCGCCGTCGAACCGGATCGTCGTGCCGTCGGCCAGCCGGGTCGACTCGCCGGCGCGCAGGTTGACCCTGGCCTCCTTGTTCAGCCGCTTCTGCCCGATGAGCGACGGGTCGAGGGTGAAGATCGACTGCGGTTTGCCGGTGTCGAGGCCGGTGTCTCCGCGGTAGACGTCGATCGCCACGGCGGGGTCGTTGAGGGCAGGAAAGCTCGACGACAGCAGCTTGCCGTCGAGTTGCTCGGTCGGTGCGAACAATCCCTGCACGGCGATCTGGTTCTTGCGGCGTTCGCGTTCGTCGGGGTACGTGCCGCCCGGCGGGTCGACGCGGATCACACCCGACGACAGCAGTGTCAGCGGATCGTCGGGGCGCCACTGCACCGTCGTGGTGCGCTTCTGGCCATCGGGGAACGTGACGGTGAACGTCGGCGCGTAACCGTGGCCCTGCAGATAGATCCGGTCACCACCGAGGCGCAGCGGATGGTTGACCTCGAGCCGGTACGGCCGCCACGTGTCGGTGTTCAGGTCCGCCCCGGCCTGGTAGTCGACGTTGGCGGCGAAGCTCAGCGCCTGGCCGCTCGGCAGGTACTTCGTGTCGAAGTCGTTCACCCGCAGGCAGATCGGATGCAGCGACGTGCCGTCCACCGTGTTGCCCGCCCGGAACGAGTCGAACGCGGCCGGAGACGCCGAGCAGAAGCCGGGGCCGCCGTCAGCGATCACGATGACGTTGCCCTCGTAGCCGAACAACTTGCCTGCGGCGACCGCGACCAGCAGTCCCAGCAGCGAGAAGTGGAACACGATGTTGCCGAACTCGCGGAAATAGCCCTTCTCCGCCGATATTTCGGTTGCGTCGCCCTCCTTGCGGACGGCCCGCCGCCACCCCCGCAGCCGCTGATTCACGTCGGCGACGACGGTGTCGGCGTCGGCAGTGACCTCGGCCTCGTGGTGCTTGGGCAGCCGGGCCAGGTTGCGCGGCGCAGCGACGGGCTGCGCGCGCAGGCTGCGAAGGTGCTCGGCCAGACGTGGGGTCAGGCAACCGACGAGCGAGATGAACAGCAGCGCGTAGATCGCGGTGAACCAGAAGCTGGAGAACACGTCGAACGCCTGGAGCCGGTCCAGCCACGGGCCGATCACGGAGTGCTTGGCGAGGTATTGATCCACCTTGCCCTGGTTGAGACTGCGCTGCGGCAGCAGTGCGCCGGGGATCGCCCCCAACGCCAGAAGGAACAGCAGCACCAGCGCCGTGCCCATCGACGTCAACGTGCGCCAGGTGTTCCGCACCAGGGCGAGCAGTCGCAAAACTGCTCCAAAACGTCGCTTCTTGGGCAGGTTTGTGTCTGCTCGGGGGGAGGCTGTCGTCATATCGGCAACCGGATATCGCTGACGAACGCGTCGCGCACCCAGGAGATGAAGTCGGCCCACAACCCGGTCACCAGGGCGGCGCCGACCAGGATCAGCAGCACGCCACCGAAGATCTGGATGGCGCGGGTGTGACGACGCAGCCAGCCCAGCCCCTGCACGGCCCGTGCAGATCCGAAGGCCAAGAGTACGAACGGGATTCCCAGACCGAGGCAGTACGCGATGACGAGCACGACGCCGCGCGCCACGTTGGCGCCCTCGGTGGCCGACGCCACGGCGATCACCCCGGTCAACGTGGGGCCGAGGCACGGCGTCCAGCCGAGCGCGAAGACGGCGCCGAGTAGCGGCGCCCCGGCGATCGTGGACAGCCGCCTCGGCGTGAACCGTGCTTCGCGCTGCAGCGCAGGAACGAGGCCGACGAAAACCAGGCCCATCAGGATCGTGATGACGCCGCCGATGCGTTGCAGCAGCAGCTGATTGACGAGCAGGGTGGTGGTCAACCCGAGCACGGCGACGGTGCCGAGGACGAAGACCACGGTGAAACCCGCCACGAACAGCGCCGCAGCACCCGCAACGCGCAACCTGGCCGTGCGGATCGCGACCGCTCCCGGTTGCTCCTCAACGCCGACGACCGCCGCCAGATACGACAGGTAGCCGGGCACCAACGGCACCACGCACGGGGAGGCGAACGACACCAACCCCGCGAGCACCGAGATCCCCAGTGCCACCAACAGCGGTCCCGCGGCGGCGGTTTCGGCGAAGCCCGTCATGCGGGCGTGTCCTTCTCGGCGGCCAGACGTTCCACGATCGGCTGCAGGTCCTCGGCGAGCAACTCGCGAAGGAACACCGCGGCGACACGATGCTGGCGGTCCAGCACCACCGTCGACGGAATGACGGTGGTCGGATACTTCCCGCCGAAGGCGATCATGGTGCGCATCGACGGGTCGTAGATCGACGGATAGGTGACCTTGCGGTCGGTGACGAAGTCGACGGCGGACTGGCGGTTGTTGTCACGCACGTCGATGCCGAGAAACGCCACGCCCTTGGCCTTGGTCGCGTCGTACACCTTCTGCAGCTCGCGGGTCTCCGAGCGGCAGGGGCCGCACCACTGTCCCCACACGTTGATCACGACGACGTCGCCCTTGAAGTCGTCGAGTGACACCGTCTTGGCCGGGTCGGTCAGCTCGGGACCGGAGATCGTCCCAGGGCGACCGCGGCTGTCTGGTGGGTCGTAGAGGATGTCGGTCTTGCCGCCGGGGGCGACGAATTCGAACGTGCCGCCCTGGGCGACGGCGTCGTCACCGGTGGAGCAACCGGTCAGTAGCACCGCTACCGACACGATCGACATCACCAGCCATCTCACACCCAGCCATCCCTCACTACAGACCCCACGGCTCCGAGTAGCTCCAGCGGGTGAGCACGTCGCCCGTGAACGTGAACGACGTGAGCGATGCCAGGTTGCACAACCGGCTGTGCGGCAACGGAAGGTGGTGCAGGTGCCGGTCGGTCATCGACCGGCGCAGGGTCTCGACGGGAAGCTGGTGGCTGACGCACACGGCCTGGTGGCCCTTCGCACGGATGCGGGCCCTGTGCAGAGCCGCCTGCATCCGTGCCGCGACCTCGACGTACGGCTCGCCCCACGACGGTTTGCGTGGGTTGCGCAGCAGCGGCCAGTTCCTGGGATCGCGCAACGCCCCGTCGCCGGGCGCCACCTTCTGGCCCTCGAAGTGGTTCCACGACTCGATCAGGTCGTCGTCGGTGTCGATGGGCAGGCCGTGCGCGGCGGCGATCGGCTCTGCCGTCTCCTGCGCGCGCTCGAGAGGAGATGCCACCACGTAGACGACGTCCTTGTCGGCCAGCCAGTCCGCGCCCGACCGAGCCTGTGCCCGGCCGCGTTCGGACAGGTGGAAGTCCGGCAGCCTGCCGTAGAGGACCTTTTCCGGGTTGTGCACCTCGCCGTGCCGCATGACGTGCACGGTCGTCGTGACGGTCATGCCGGTCTCGGTGCTTCTGCAGCGGCGCGGGCTGCGGCGGGCAGGGCGGCGGCGATGTGGTCGAACGCGTCATCGTCCAGCGCGGCCGATACGAACCACGCCTCGAACGCGCTGCACGGCGGGTAGACGCCCGCGGCCAGCAGCGAGTGGAAGAACGGCGGGAAGCGCCACGTCTCGGTGGCCTTCGCCGAGGCGAAGTCGGTCACCGGTTCGTCGGAGAAGAACACACTGAACATGTTCGCCGCCCGTGAAACTTGATGCGCGACACCGGCATCGGTGAGCGACCCGGAGAGCAGTGCCGACAGCCGGTCGGCGTTGGCGTCGAGCTTGGCGTAGACGGCGTCGTCAGCGGCGCGCAGCGTGGCCAGCCCGGCGGCCACGGCGACGGGGTTTCCGGACAGCGTGCCCGCTTGGTACACCGGGCCCAGCGGGGCCAACCGGTCCATGACCTCGGCGCGACCGCCGAACGCGGCGGCGGGCAGGCCGCCGCTCATCACCTTGCCGAACGTGAACAGGTCCGCATCCACCGGGTCGACGCCGTACCAACCGGAGCGGCTGACCCGGAAGCCCGTCATCACCTCGTCGAGGATCAGGAGGGCGCCGTGGTCGGCGGTGATACGCCGCAGCGCGGCGTTGTAGCCGGGCAGCGGGGGCACCGCACCCATGTTGCCGGGGCTGGCTTCGGTTATGACGCAGGCGATCTCGTCGCCGAACTTGGCGAAGGCGTCCTCGACGGCCGCAACGTCGTTGTAGGGCAGGACGATCGTGTCGGCGGCGGTGGCGCCCGTGACGCCAGGCGTGGACGGCAGGCCGAGGGTCGCGACGCCGGAGCCCGCGTCGGCAAGCAGCGCGTCGACGTGGCCGTGGTAACAACCGGAGAACTTGATCAGCTTTCCGCGGCCGGTGAACCCGCGGGCCAGGCGTACTGCGCTCATGGTCGCCTCGGTGCCCGAGTTGACCAACCGCACCTTTTCGACGGCACCGACGCGGCCGATGATCTCGCGGGCCAGCTCGGTCTCGGCAGGCGTGGGCGCGCCGAACGAGAGTCCGTCGGCGGCGACGCGTTGCACGGCCTCGACGACCGCGGGGTGGGCGTGGCCGAGGATCATCGGGCCCCAAGAGCAGACCAGGTCGACGTAGCGGTTGTCGTCGGCGTCGGTGAGCCAACAGCCCTTCGCCGAGGTGATGAACCGCGGGGTGCCGCCGACCGCGGCGAACGCCCGGACCGGCGAGTTCACCCCACCAGGGATGACCTCGGCTGCGGCGGCGAACAGTGCAGCGGAGGCCTCCGTGCGTGGTCGGGCGCTAGGCATGGCCACCAGTGTCCCAGCCGTTCCCGTGGCGTCAACTACAGGGTGTAGTGGTCCGCCATGGCCGGGCTCAGCTCCGCGCTTCCAGACGGGCCCAGATCGGCCCCTTGGCGACCGTCGTGAACGGCACCTCGACGGGGAAGTCGTCGCCCAGCGACTGAACCCGGGTCGCGCGGATGATGGTGGCCAGCGCGAGCGTCGTCTCCAGGCGTGCGAAGTGCTCCCCGATGCAGGAACGCGCTCCGCCCGCGAACGGGACGAACTGCCACCTGCCGCGAGCCTTGACGTTCGCCACGCTGAAACGGTCGGGATCGAACCTGTCCGGCTGGTCCCACAGAGTCGGATCATGGTGCAGGGCATAGATTCCCACGGCGACCAGGCTGCCCTTCTGCACGCGGAACCCGTCCACGGCGATGTCGCGCACCGCCAACCGACCGACCCCCGCCGCAGGAGGGCACATCCGCAACGCCTCGTGGAACACCTGAACCGTGTATTCGAGCCGCGGTACGTCCTCGGGTGTCAGCTCCCGGTCACCGAGCGCGGCGACCTCCGCTGCCACGCGGTCCTGCACGTCGGGATGGTGCCCCAGCGCCCACAGCGCGTAGGTGAGCGCCGTCGCGGTCGTATCGTGGCCAGCCAGCATGAAGATCAGCAGGTCATTGCATATGTCGACATCGGAGATCGGCTGCCCGGTCTCCGGGTCGGTGGCCGCGATCAGCGCGTGAACGAGCGGCGCGTCACGCGTCGGATCGGCACGGCACGCCTTGAGGATCTCGTCGGTGACCTGCAGCATCTCCGCGACCGCGAAACGCGCGCGGCGGCGCGCGGGGGTCGGCAGCCAGCGCGGCGCCCGCACCGGCCGGAGCGCACGATCGGCGGTGTAGCCCGACGCGACGTGCATGTGCTCGGCGATCACCTCGGCGCGCTCGTTGAGGTCAATGCCGAGAATCGAGCGGCCAAGCGAGCGCATCGTCAGCCTGCGACACTCGACGTCGAGGTCGACGTCACCGCCGTCGCGCCAGCCATCGACGAACGTCTGAGCCGCCCGCGACATGTGGCCACCGAACCGGCGGACGTTGTGGGCGGTGAACACCGGCTGCAGCGCGCGCTTGCGCGGCCGCCACTGCTCGTTGGGCAGGACGAACAGGCTGTCCCCCGCGGCGTGGCGCACCTCCTCGTGCACGATGCACCGCTCGGCGAACGCGTCGTTGCGCCCCAACACGTCACGGATTCCGCTAGGCGACATGACGACCACCAGCGGTGGCACCGCCCACTTCGGGCCCAGCTGCACACGGGTGATGGTTCCGCCGGCGTCGCGGATCGGTACCTGGCCCTTGTCGAGGTTGCGTACCGCCTTCACCAACTCGCGAATCGGCAGCGGGTTCTTCGGCGCCAACGGCAGCGCCCCGACATCGGGGGCGCCGGTCGTCGCCACCGGCGCACCACCGTGCTCGGGGCGTGTGCTCGGATCCAGGATGTGCCTACTCCAGTTCGCGTGACGGTTCGGTTGTGGGGGTCAGCCTTCTGGTTCCATCATGGACTCTATGTAGCCAGCACGAGGGCGATCCCCGTCGCCTTGGCGATCTCGTTGCAGATCGTGCGGGTGCACCACACAGGCTTGAGGTAGGCCATGATCCAAGAGTTTGATGGTCTGCATGCAAATACCGCAATGGGTGGCCCGGTTCAACCGGCGCGTCACCAACCCGGTCCAACGGTTGTGGGCGGGTTGGGCTCCGACGTTCGGCATCCTCGAACACGTCGGGCGCAAGTCCGGCAAGAAGTTCCGCACGCCGCTGACCGTGTTCAGCACCGATGATGGGGTAGCGATCCTGCTGACCTACGGCCCGAATCGCGACTGGCTGAAGAACGTCACGGCGGCAGGTGGTGGACGGATCCAGCGCTACGGCAAGACGATCCAGGTCCGCGACCCACGCGTGGTGCCGAAGGCGGAGGCGGCGCAGTCTGTCACGGGACTGTGGCGGCCGATCTTCGGGCGGTTGCCATTCGATCAGGCGGTGCTGCTCACCAGGGTGTAATCGTCAGGCGTGCCAGCTGAGCACTGCGCCTTCGCCCTTGGTCATCACGGTGCCCGGCATCACCCGCAGCCGCCTGGGCGTCAGGCGCAATGCGGCGAACGCGGCGGAGGTAGGGCCGTCCCTCCACGGCTCGATGATCGCGGGGTCGTAGCCGACCGGCGCCGGACCATTCTTGAACTTGTCCCACACCGCAATTCGGGTCTCGTCGTCGAGGAACCACTGCGCAAAGCAGTCGGCGGTGCAGGTGTCCTGGCTGGTGGTCCAGTAGCTCACCGAGACGTCGGGATGGATTGCGAGGTCTTCGTGCTTGATCGGCGTCGGTGAGGTGGCGATCCATCCGACGAGATCCGACCCGTCCCACTCCCAGATCGGGTGCAGGATGCGGCTGCGCGGGCGCGAGTCAGGGTCGACCGTGGCCACCGACGCCCACACGATCGAATGGGCCATCTCGACGAAGGCGGGGGCAATCTCGGCCAGCGAAGTCACCTCGACAGCCTAGAGCCACTACTCGTCGGTCATACCCTTCTCACGCTTGCCCATCACGTCTTCGTGCTTGACGCCTTCGCCCTCGACCTCGCCGAACTTGGGATTTCCGTCGTCATCGATCCACTCGCCAACGGCCTGGCCGGTGACGGTGTTGCTGCTGCCCGGCAACGAAACCGTGGGGCGGTCGTCGTCATAGGACTTGACCATCTCCTTGGCCCGCGCGCGGTGCTCGTCGGTGACTTCCGGCATCGGTATGACGGCCTGCTCTTGGTCGTGCTCTGCTTCGGTTCCCATCCCCGTGGGCTGCCCGCAAGTGTGACCCACGAAACACCGCGACGTGTTCGGCACCGCAACCGCCCGGCGTCCCGTTCGTGAATCCAGCGACGGGGCACGCCGGGGATGCGTCGTGGATTTCACACGCCAGACCCGACGGCCTCGCTAAACGGGCACGGCGCGAACCGCGGCAGGCAGGCTCGGCAGGAAGTGCGTGGTGGCGAAGGCACGGATGTCGTCGGCGGTATCCAGAGGTTGCACGCTCGGCAACATCAGCACCATCGCGGCGTACCGCAGGATGGTGTCGGCCAGGTCGGTGACGGCCTGGTCACCGATGCGGTCGGCGAACCCCACCGGGAAGATCACCCGCAGTGCCTCCGCCATCCGCTCGATCGCAGCGCCCCAGTGTGCGTGCGCCAGCGGAAGCACCAGCTCGGGCTCCTCGACCATCAACCGGTTGAGCACCCGGTGACGGCGGAACTTCAGGATGGACAGCGTGAACGCCTCGACGTAGAAATTCGACTTCGGGCCCGAGTGCTTCAACTCGTCGGCGATGTCGGCGAACAACACCACGTTCTCCCGCTCGATGACAGCGCCCACCAGCTCGTCACGGTTCGCGAACCGCCGGTAGATGGTGGTGCGGCTGAAACCGGCGCGGCGCGCGACGTCGTCGAGCGCGACGCGGTGAAAGCCGTGGCGCTCGAACTCGATGAGCGCAGCGTCGAGAATGGCCTCGGTGGTGGGATCAGCCCGCTTGTCCGGAATGGGCGTACCCCTTCTGCGCGAACGTGTTGTAGCGCAACCGCATTGGCAGACGATCCCACAGTCGGTTCACTGCCCGCGTCCGCCACAGCGCGGCGAACGCCTGATACGCCTTCTCCTTGCGGGGGCTCCACGGCAGGCCAAGCAGATCACGGGTGCGCGGCGGCATCCCGCCGGTGGTGAGGAAGGCAGCGACTGGGTTGAACACCGGCGACACCAGCCGCCAGGCCAGCGGCGATACGCCCTTGGGCCGGGGGAAGCCCTTGGTGACGTAACCAACGCCGTACCTCGCGGTGGGGTGTGCGACGACGATCTCGTCGATCATGTGATCCCAATACCGCTGGAACCCAGCGTAATCGGCGGGCATCACACGATCGCTGACGCCGTATCGGCGATACCACGTCTTGGACTCCAGGTAGATCTGTTCCTTCTCGGCCTCGGTCAGCCGCTTGACGAAGGTGTCGGCGAAGTACAGCACCTGCTCGACGAAGGTGGCGTGCGCCCAGTAGTACGTCTCGGGGTCGAGAGCGTGGTAGCGGCGGCCATCGGGCATCTCGCCCTTGATGTCGCGGTGGAAGTCGCGGACCTGCTGCCCGGGATTGTCGTCGCTGGAGCCGTACACCGTCATCATGATCGGCGGGATCGACCGCTTGACCCGCGCCGCGGTGTCGTCGAAGAACACCGAGTGGTCCAGCACGCCCTGGCCGAGTTCGGCGAGCATGTTCTGCAACACCGCTGGGCGCGGCCCGATCAGGTACATCCGGCTGTCGCCGAAGTACCGCCACACCAGCGACTCCGGCCCCAAGGGCAGCGCATCCGCGTGCTGCGGCGTCTCCACCAATTCCGTCATGGGAACAGTGTTACAAATTTTGGACTCTGTACCAGGCTTATGTGACTGGGCTCACGCCACGCGGCGCCAGTGGGTCACCCCAATGACGAGCAATACGCCGGCAACGGTAGCCAGAAGCAGCGACGACGCAATCAAGGTCGGATCGTAGACGTTCGACGTCTTGGCGGGCTCACCTGCGATGACGGGAGCAACCTCCGCCGTCGACTTGGCCGCCAGCCAACACAGCACGGCACCGATCAGGGCGGCGGCACCCAGCACCAGTTCGATGATCGCGCGGGAACGGGTCGTCACGGCGTCCGCTCACCCACCAGAGACTCCAACGCCGCGCGCAAGTCGCGGTGTTTGCGCGCCCATGCCTGAGCGCTGCGGTCGTTGCTGAGTTTGAGCCCGATGCCGGTGCGGCCCCGCGGCACGCCCGTCAGCTCCCCCAACGCGCGCGCAGCCTGCCACTTCGGCAGCTCGGGACCGTCGGCCTCCGGGTAGACCTTGAGGATCTCCGGAATGAGGATCGTCTCGGTGCCCTCGCGCAGGTATGTGGCCGTGAGCTCCACCGAGGTGTGGATGCGCGCGGCCTTGACCTGGACGGCGAGAAAGCCGGAGACGAGCACCAGGAACACCCCGGGCACCAGGGGCTTCGGCCCGTAACCGCTGGTGATCTGGATGATCATCATCAAGATCCCCGCGACGGGCCCGGCCAGCAGCCACAGCCACGACGCGCCTGCTTCGCTGAACAACACCTCGACCTCCGCGGTCGGTGTCTGGGGTGCCTCGCTCACTCGGCCGCCTCGAACCAGTCCTGCGCCGCCCGTCGCTGGATCAACACCGAACCAGCGATCATCAGGATCATGATCGCGGCGACGAAGATGATGCCGAGGATCGACGAGCCGAACAGCAGCAGCACTGCAAGGAACGCGACCGACGACATGGCAAGGCCAACGCCCGCGCTGGCGAACCGCAACTGGCCCTTGCGCGCCCGTCCCGCCACGTAACCGTGACCCAGCCCGACGACCGCCAACAGCACTCCTGCCAACCGGAAGAACGGCGCGGTGCTTGCGGCCGACTGCGTCGCCATCAGAAGGCCGAGAAGAGCCGTGAGAGCGGCCGCAGCGATCCAGCACCAGAAGGCGGCGTCAACGATGCGGGGCCGGTTCGACGGCACTGGCGGCGTTGCTGACATGGTCGGGACAGCCTACTGGACCATCACTTGGTGAAGAACGCGTGAGCGTCCTGGCGGTGCAGCAGGTACATACCGCCTGCGATCAGCACCGAACCCACGATCCCCGTGGCCGCGTACACGAGTGCGGCCGCCTCGGGACGCCCCGCGGCGAAGAGCCCAACGGCGACGACGACGATCGTGGTCGCGCCGCCCCCGGTGAGCAGCGTGCGTGTCCAGCGGTAGCCGTGCCGCATCAGGATCAGGAACGTCAGGACGACGGCGGCGACGATGAACACGAACACCCCCGAGATCGCCGACACGAACCACGACTGCGCCTTCGCCGGGCCCGTCACCAGATCGACGACGTAGCCCGTCACCAACAACGGCAGCGCGGCCACCCACAACCAGAAGCCGGTGACGACGTCTTCCGGCACATCATTGGGCGCGCCGGTGGTCGGCTCGCTCACGCCAGCCAAGAGGCGACGTCGGCCGCCCAGTACGTCAGTACGATGTCGGCGCCCGCGCGCCTGATCCCGATCAGCGACTCCAGGGCGGAGGCCTCCAGATCGATCCAGCCGTTGGCCGCCGCCGCGCAGATCATCGAGTACTCACCGGAGATCTGGTACGCGGCCACCGGCACCGGCGAGACGTCCGCAGCGGCCCGCACCACGTCCAGGTAGCTCATGGCCGGTTTCACCAGCACGATGTCGGCGCCCTCGTCGATGTCCAGCTCGACCTCGTGCACGGCTTCGCGGGCATTGCGCGGATCCTGTTGATAGGTGCGGCGGTCGCCCACCAGGCTGGAGGACACCGCTTCCCGGAACGGCCCGTAGAACGCCGAGGCGAACTTCGCGGCGTACGCGACGACCAGCACGTCGGTGTGGCCTGCGTCGTCGAGACCGTCGCGGATGGCCGCGACCTGACCGTCCATCATCCCGCTCGGAGCCACGGCGTGTGCACCGGAATTCGCTTGGGCCACCGCAAGTTCGACGTAGCGGTCGTTGGTGGCGTCATTATCGACCTTGCCGGCCCGGTCAAGAACCCCGCAGTGTCCGTGGTCGGTGAACTCGTCGAGGCAGGTGTCGGCCATCAGCACGGTGGCGTCACCGAGGTCGGCCGCAAGGTCACGCAGTGCCACGTTGAGAATGCCGTCCTCGGCGATCCCGACGGATCCCGACGCGTCCTTGTCCTCGTCGCGCGGCACCCCGAACAACATCAGCCCGCCGACGCCCGAGGCGACCGCCTCGGCGGCCGCCTTGCGCAGCGAGTCGCGGGTGTGCTGAACGACACCGGGCATCGAAGCGATGGCTCGAGGTTCGTCGATGCCGTCGGCGACGAACATGGGCAACACCAGATGCCTTGGCTCCAGCGATGTCTCGGCTACCAGCCGACGCAGAGCCGGAGTCGAACGCAGTCGACGGGGTCGATGTCTCGGGAAAGCCACGACGTCGACTCTAGCGGCGACGGCTCTTCTTGCGCGGGGGCGGCAGAGCGCCCTCGGCGCGCAGCCGGGCGGCATGCTCGGCAAGCGCCTCGACCAACGGGCCCACCGCAGCGGTCTCCGGCTGTACGTCGACGCGCAAGCCGAACTCCGCGGCCGTCTCGGCCGTCTTGGGTCCGATGCACGCGACGATGGTCCGCGCGTGCGGCTTGCCCGCGATGCCGACCAGGTTGCGCACCGTCGAGCTCGAGGTGAAGCAGACCGCGTCGAATCCACCGGTCTTGATCATCTCGCGCGTCTGCGCCGGCGGCGGTGCGGCGCGCACCGTCCGGTAGGCCGTCACGTCCTCGATCTCCCAACCGCGTTCCCGCAGGCCCTCGGCCAGGGTCTCGGTGGCGATGTCGGCGCGCGGCAGCAGCACCCGGTTGACCGGATCGAAGATGTCGTCGAACGGCGGGAACTCATCGAGCAAGCCGAGCGAGCTCTGCTCGCCCGCGGGCACCAGTTCGGGGTTGATTCCGAAGGCGCGCACGCGATCTGCGGTGGCCTGACCGACACACGCGATCCGCACACCGGAGAACGCACGCGCGTCGAGACCGAACTCGTTGAACTTCTCCCACACCGCGCGAACCGCGTTGGTGGAGGTGAACACGACCCACTGGAACCGGCCGTCGACCAATCCCTTGACCGCACGTTCCATCTGAGCCGGGCTACGCGGCGGCTCCACGGCGATGGTCGGCACCTCGATGGGAAGTGCACCGTGGGAGACGAGCCTGTCGCTCATCTCGCCCGCCTGGTCCTTGGTACGCGGCACCAGCACGGTCCAGCCGTACAGTGCGCGGCTCTCCCACCAGTTCAGCTTCGCGCGGTTGGCGACCGTCTTGCCGATCGTCGCCACCAGCGGTCCGGCCAGCGAGCCCGAGGGATCACTGCCTGCCAGCGTGGTCTTGTCGAGCAGACCGGCCAGCGTGGTTTCGATCGACCGCTGCTGGCACGTGGTGCCGTTGGCGGTGATGACACACGGCGTGGTGTTGGTCAACCCGTACTCGATGAGCGTGCGGGCGGCGTCGGGCAGATGTGACGCGGTGGCGTGCAGGATCAGCGGGCCGGGAGCCGCGGCCAGCGCGCCCCAGTCCACGTCGCCGCGGACGTCAGCCACCGTGTGCGACGAACCGAGCGGCAGCCCGGCGTACGTCGGCACCGCCGTCGTCGCGGGCAGGCCAGGCACGATCTCGAAGAGGGTCTGGGTGCGCGATACGGCGCTCACCTCGGTGGTGACGGAGTCGACCGACAGCGGGTCACCTGCCACCAGACGGACCACGTCCATGCCGTTGCGGGCCTCGTTGACCAGAACCTTGGCCACCTCGGCCGGATCGCCGAGCGCGGGCCGGATGTCCACGCCGTTGGCGAAGACGGGCGCGGCTTCGGGTGTGTCTGCGTCAGCCGCGTCGTCGGCCGGTTTGGCCTCCACGGGTCCTGACGGCGGAGGCAATTCGGTCCCGACCAGGGCGAGCACCGCTTCGGGCACGTCAGGGTCGGTGAATACCAGTGCCGCGTTGGCCAGAACCGTCCGTGCGCGGGTCGTCAAAAGCCCAGGATCGCCGGGCCCGGAACCCACGAACGTAATGCGGCCGGGCTTGTGCTTACGCCCTCGGGTGGTCATCAGTCACTCCCGCTCTCAGTCCGCTGCACCAACACTTCCCGCGCCCCCAGTTCGAACAACTCCGCGGCCACCGAAAGCCCTAGCTCCCGTGCCCGTTCGGGTGTCCCGATACCGGACGCACGGATCACGTCGGATCCGTCTAGCGCCGCTACGCAGCCGCGCAGCGACAACTCCTCGAAGACACGGCCGTCCTCGTCGATCGACTCGACCACTTCCGCGATCGCGCCGACCGGCGCGGAGCAACCCGCCTCCAGTTCGGCGAGCAGGGTCCGTTCTGCAGTGATCGCGGCGCGCGTGTCGGGATCGTCCAACTCCCCCAGCAGCGCGGCGAGCTCGATATCACCCGCACGACACTCCACTGCAAGTGCCCCCTGAGCCGGCGCGGGCAACATCTGCACCGGCTCGAGGCTCTCCGTGATAGCGCTGAGCCGTCCGATGCGAGCCAATCCCGCTCGGGCGACGACGACACCGTCGAGATCACCACTACTTACCCTGTTCAACCTGGTGTCTAGGTTGCCTCGTAGGGGGCGAATTTCCAAACCGAGACCCAGTGCTCTAAGCTGCGCGGCCCTTCGCGGGCTCGACGTGCCGATCACTGACCCTGCAGGCAGCTCCCCGAGCACCATCCCGTCGCGGGCCACCAAGGCGTCCCTGGCGTCTTCACGAGGGGGGATGGCAGCGATCAGGAACCGCTCGTCCTGCGCGGTGGGGAGGTCCTTGTAGGAGTGCACGGCAACATCGACCCTGCCGTCGGCGATGGCGTCACGCAGCGCTGCGGTGAAGACCCCGACGCCGATTTCCTCGATGGGTGCACTCGAGCGGTCACCGGCAGTGCTGATGATGACGAGCTCGGCAGCGTATCCCTTGGCGATCAGCGCGTCGCGAATCAAGCCGGCCTGAGTGGTCGCCAGAAGGCTGCCGCGGGTGCCGATCCGGATGACCGTGTCTTTTGAGATGGGCAAGCGCTACTCGGACTTGTCCGGATCCAACCGGGAATCGGTTGTGAACAATGGCAATTCGCCTCCGGACACGGCGTCGACGGCCTGCGGATCGAGCTCGAACAGCTCGCGAAGCGCCTCGGCGTAACTGTCCCCTCCTGGTGCGCTGGCCAGCTGTTTGACGCGCACCGTCGGGGCGTGCAGAAGCTTGTCGACGACGCGGCGGACGGTGCGGGCGACCTCGTCGCGGTGGGCGGACTCCAGCCCAGGCAACCGGTTGTCCAGCCGCAGCAGTTCGGCCTCGACGACGTCGGCGGCCCTCTGGCGAAGCGCCGTCACGGTCGGTGTGACCTCGGCCATCCGCTGTCCGGCCAGGTAGTTGGCGACCTCGGCGGCGACGATCGTGCGGGCGGCTTCGGCGTCGGATGCGGCGGCTCTGGCGGCAGGCTCGCGCTGAATCCGGTCCATGTCGACCACGTAGACGCCAGGCAGACCGGCCACCGCGGGGTCGACGTCGCGGGGCATGCCAAGGTCGCAGATCACCAGCTGCTTGGGGTCCTGGCCGTGCGCTAGACCGCGGTGCACGTCAGCCAGGGAGACCACGGGCCGTACCGCGCCGGTACAGGACACGACGACGTCGGCATCGGTGAGCACCGGCGGGAGGTGGTCGAACGGGAAGGCGTGGGCGTCGACGCCCTGGTCACGGAGATTCTCGACGAGCCGCTCGGCGCGTGGCAGGGAGCGGTTGACGACGTGGACCCGACCGATACCGGCGCGTACCAGGTGTGCGGCGGACAGCGCACCCATGGAGCCGGCGCCGATCACGACGGCCGTGCGTCCGGCCAGCCCGTTGTTCTTCCCCGAGTCGCTGCGCTCTCCCCCGCAAGCGGGGGTACCCCCAGCACCGGAACCCAGCTTCTTGGCCGCCATGTCGAGTGCGACCGACACCACGGAGGCACCCGCGGAGTCAATGCCGGTCTCCGAGTGCACCCGCTTGCCAACCGACAGCGCGCGCTGGGCGAGTTCGTGAAGCGTGCGTCCGACCGTGGAGTGGGACTCCGCGGATGCGTAGGCGCGGCGGACCTGGCCGAGCACCTGCTGCTCGCCGATCACCACCGAGTCAAGGCCGCTGGTCACCGCGAACAGGTGCTCGACGGCAGCCTCGGCGTAGCGCACGTAGGCGTACTTGGTGAGATCGCCGAGTGACATGCCGCACTGTTCGGCCAGGACTGACCCGATCACGGAGAGTCCGCCGTGGAACGCCTCGACGACGGCGTAGATCTCCACGCGATTGCAGGTGGACAGGACCATGGCCTCGGTCACCAGCGAGGACTGCAGCAATTGGTCGACGATCTTGGCCTGATCGGACTCGGCGGTGCTCAGTTGCTCGAGCACGGACACCGGCGCACTACGGTGCGAAACCCCGAATAGCAGAACGCTCATGGCCTCGTCACCCAGGTATCTCCCCGTCGCTTCGCTCGCCCAAGGACTTCCTCAAAGGTAGCCGTTGAGCTGACCTTGAGCCAAATTTGCTAAACCTCACCCACGTGCCAGGTCCGCCCGCAGTCGCGGCTCGTCGATCTCCCAATAGCTGTGTTCGCTGCCGTCGAGCAG
The DNA here is from genome assembly GCF_008329605.1 of Mycolicibacterium sp. P9-64. GTDB lineage: Bacteria > Actinomycetota > Actinomycetes > Mycobacteriales > Mycobacteriaceae > Mycobacterium. The sequence continues at coordinate 699,378 of NZ_NPKO01000001.1, read as the reverse complement.
CACGACCGGCAACCGGTCGCCGTATGCGGCCCGCAGCTCAGGGTCCCCGGCGTCTGCCGCGGCATCCACGTCGGTGGTCGCGAAGCCGAAGCCGAGCTCGGCCGCCATCGCGGACAGCCGGTCCTTGGCCTTGTCGCACAGACCACACCCGGCACGCGTCAACAGGACTACCTGATGCTCCACGCCTACCAGTATCCCGTGGCCCAAAGCGTGTCGAACACACTGCGGAGAGTCGTTGGGCACCGCCCTTCTCGGGCGTCGTCTGTTCAGCCCGTCGAAGCGGTGTGAACGTCGGTTCCCGCGTCGTTCGCGTCGTTCAGGTTCCCGATGACGATCCGGTCGTGGGTCTTGACCAACTCGTTGGTGACCTGGTGCAGGAAATGGCGGCGGCATCGATCGGCGGTTGTGTGATCCTTTCCGCTTGCGCGACAACGATTTTGACAACCGTCGCTGCCGGTCCAGCACCGCACGCAGGTCGACCGTAGGGTCCAGACGGAAGCGGAAAGCGGCGTGCCGCGAGCTCACCTCGGTGAGCATTCCACCGACCACCGACCACCGATTCACCTCGCGCGACGAGCGCGCAACGTCCGATCCCGTCGGCGTGGATCCAAGCTCAGGCGACTCGACCGGCACCACCCATTCGACAAGCCTTAGTGTTGAGACGTGTCCGAGTCTGGGGAGGTCGTCGACGCCGACGTTCACGCCGATGTGCAGGACGAGCAACCGGTGGCGCCGCCGGCCGACGACGAGCCGGCCACCCCACCCCTGCCTCCCCCGCCAGACCTCACGGCGGCCGCGTTCTTCGACGTCGACAACACCTTGGTGCAGGGCTCGTCGTTGGTGCACTTCGCCCGCGGCCTGGCCGCACGGAAATACTTCACCTACGGCGATTTGGCCCGATTTGGCTACGCGCAGGCCAAGTTTCAGCTCACCGGCAAGGAAAACAGCGACGACGTCGCCGAGGGCAGGCGCAAGGCGCTGGCCTTCATCGAGGGCCGCGAGACCGCGGAGCTCGAAGCCGTCGGCGAGGAGATCTACGACGAGATCATCGCCGACAAGATCTGGTCGGGCACCCGCGCGCTTGCCCAGATGCACCTGGATGCGGGCCAGCAGGTCTGGCTGGTCACCGCGACGCCGTACGAGCTGGCAGCGACGATCGCCCGCAAGCTCGGCCTGACCGGTGCGCTTGGCACGGTCGCCGAGTCGGTCGACGGCGTGTTCACCGGTCGGCTGGTCGGCGACATCCTGCACGGCGCGGGCAAGGCCCACGCGGTCCGCTCGCTGGCCATCCGCGAAGGGCTCAACCTGCGGCGATGCACCGCATACTCGGACAGCTTCAACGACGTGCCGATGCTGTCGCTGGTCGGCACGGCCGTTGCGATCAACCCCGACGCGGCACTGCGCGACCTGGCCCGCGAGCGCGGCTGGGAGATTCGCGACTTCCGGACTGCCCGCAAGGCCGCAAGGGTCGGCGTGCCCTCCGCGCTCGCCCTTGGCGCGCTCGGTGGCGCCCTCGCCGCCGTGGTTTCCCGTCGTCAGGGCGGTCGCTGAACGAGTCGCTGATAAACTCAGCGCCGCTTCCACGCACGGAAGCACGAGTGGGGAGCAATCCGACTATGAGCATCGCCGAAGACATCATTGGTACCCATTTCCGGTACCCCGACTACTTCGAGGTCGACCGCGAGAAGGTTCGCGAGTTCGCGCGCGCCGTAAAGGACGATCACCCCGCCCACTACTCCGAGGAAGCGGCAGCCGAATGCGGCTACGACAATCTCATCGCGTCGCTGACGTTCGTCGCGGTCGCCGGTCGCCGGGTGCAGGAGGAGATCTTCAACCACTTCGACGTGCCCGTCGACATGGAGCGCGTGCTGCACCGCGACCAGAAGTTGGTCTTCCACCGCCCGATCGTCGCTGGTGACAAGCTCTGGTTCGACTCCTACCTGGACTCGGTGATCGAGTCGCACGGCGCCATCCTGACCGAGGTGCGCGGCGAGGTCACCGACGACGACGGCAATCCGGTACTGACGAGCATCGTCACGATTCTCGGTGAGGCTTCGCACCCGGACGAGACCGAAGAGGTCACTGCTCAGATCGCGGCTGCGCGCGATGCGGCCGTGGCAAGGATGATTGCCAAGCAAACCTCGGCAGGCGCCGAGTAGCCCTCAGCCGAGGAACGCGTTCCTTCGGTTGGCCAGCAGCTGGTACAGGGTTTGCTGGATGGTCTCGCGGACCTGGTCGGTCAACTCGAACGTGATCATCGGGTCGTCGGCCGCCGACTCGTCGTACTCGTCGGTGCGAATCGGCTCGCCAAACTGAATGTGCCACTTGGACGGCATCGGGATCAGCCCCGCCGGGCCCGCCAACGGAAACAGTGGTGTCACAGGGAAATACGGCAGACCCAACAGCCTGGCCAGCAGCTTGACGTCGGCGATCATCGGATAGATCTCCTCCGAGCCGACGATCGAGCACGGCACGATGGGCGCCTTTGCGCGCAGCGCGGCCGCGACGAACCCGCCCCGGCCGAACCGCTGCAGCTTGTACCGGTCGCGAAACGGCTTGCCGAGACCCTTGTAGCCCTCGGGGAACACGGCGGTCAGCTCGCCGGCGGCCAGCAGCCGGTGTGCGTCGTCCGTGCAGGCCATGGTGTGGCCGGCCTTGCGCGCGGCCTGGCCGAACACGGGCATGTCGAACACCATGTCAGCGGCCAGCAGGCGAAGATCACGGTGCGCGGGATGCTCGTCGTGCACGGCCACCGACGTCATCAGTCCGTCGAACGGCAACACCCCCGCATGGTTGGCGACGACGAGCGCCGCACCGGTGTCCGGCAGGTTCTCGATGCCGCTCACCTCAACCCGGAACCACGACTTGAAGAAGACTCTCAGCAAAGGCAAGAAGATTGCCTCGTTGAGGTGGGGATCGAAGCCGAACTCGTCGACGGTGTAGTCGCCCGACATCCGCTTGCGCACGAATTCGGCAATCGCCGCAACGCGTTGCGCCAACTCATTTGGGGTGTCGTCGGCCGCTGCCGAACCCGACACCCCATCACGGCGCTGGTCGATCTCCCGCACCACTGCGGCCATCTGTTCAGCCGTGGCCCGCGTGCCGGGATCCTCCAACAGCGAGGGATGTCTGCGCGCGGCGCCAGCTCGTGCAGCCCGTCTCTGAGCCGATGCCCGGCCCGAATTCGAGTGCAGCGGAATCACTTTCGCTTTCGATTCGCCCGCCACGTCCTTACCTTCCCCCCGCCCCACTGAGATTTGTCTAACGTCCCCAACGCTGCGCGACCGCCACCGCGCGATTCTCCACAGAGAGTACCCATCGCGGGTCAACGATCGGCGTCAATCCACGACCGCGGACGTAATCGTCAAAAGCCTCCGCGGTCGTCCACTTCGGGCTATAACCAAGATCCTTGCGCATCCGCGCGGTGTCCATCACCCGTCCGTAACTCAGGTAGTTCAACTGTTCACGGTCGAGTTCAGTGTAGCGAGTTGCGCGTCTCAGCGAATCCACAGCCGCCAGTGCCGATCTCGGCACGGGCAGTGGAATGCGGCCCGATCGGCGAATGGCCTGAGACATCATGATGATGCCCGACGCACCGACGTTGTAGGTGCCGGCGCGGCCTGCCACGGTCGCCCGCTCGAGCGCGCCGAGCGCATCCTGCTCGTGCAACAGCTGCAACCGCGCGTCGTGTCCGAGCACGGACGGCACCACCGGGCCCGCCAGATACCGGGACAACGCGGTGTCCATGGCGGGGCCGATCATGTTGGCCAGCCGCAGAATCGTCACCGCGATGTCCGGCCGTCGCCGGGCCAGACCGCGCGCGTAGCTCTCGATGTCGATGCTGTCGCGCGCGAAACCCTCCGCGGGCGGCCTGCGCGCTGTGCCCGCCTCGGTGAACAGCACCGGATCGCGCGAGCTCGAGCCGTACACCTCGGAGGTGGACTTGAGCACCACGCGACGCACCGATGGCGCCTTCTGGCACGCCGCGAAGAGCTGCATCGCGCCCATCACGTTCTGTTCCTTGAGCGCTGCCCTGCCGCCAGCACGCGGCGCATAGGAGGCAGCGGCCGCGTGAACGACGGTGTCGACGTCCCCGTTGCGGATCACCTTGGCGATGAACGGATTTCGAATGTCGGCCCTGACGAACTCGGCCCGGCCCATTCGACGCAGCAGGTCCTTGCTCGGCGCGATGGCATCCACGGCAATGACGTGGTTGATCATCGGGTTCTGCGCGAGCCTGGCTGTCAGATATCCACCGAGGAACCGGCATGCACCGGTCACCAGCACCACCTTTGGGTAGTGCACGGTGTCCTGGAAGCCAGAGTCTCCCGCGGAGTTTCCGCCCGAGGACGCCCCTCCCCCAGACCGACCTTCAGCGTCCATCCGGTCAGCCTATCGGCTCAAGGCGAAGGCTACTTGCCGAGTTTTCTACGCTGCACCCGAGTGCGACGAAGCAGCTTGCGGTGCTTCTTCTTCGACATGCGCTTACGTCGCTTCTTGATGACTGAACCCATTTACTCCACTACCTAGCCACTTCCGGCCCACGATGGCCTCGACCTGGTTACCCTACCGGCCGACGTCGGTGGAACGAAAACGCGTCGGGATCTCCTGGGATTAGCCCGCGTCGAAGTACGACGTCTCGAGCAGGTCGTGCACCGCCTTGGCGTGCACACGAAACGACCGGCCCACGCGAACTGCAGGCAGCTCGCCGTTGTGAACCAATCGATACACCGTCATCTTGCTGACCCTCATCAGGCTCGCCACTTCGGCGACGGTGAGAAATTGAGCTCGTGGCGGTTGACCTTCGCTGGCCGCAGCATCACGTGCTGCCTTACTGCCAGCCGAATCACGTGCCGATGGCCCGTTCATAGACGTCATCGCAACCCAATCAATCAGGCCCGGCCAGTTCCAGCGGCTTCCCCACCGCTGGCACCAACGCGTGCATACCCTGAGGAGAATAGCGTGGCCAATGGGGTTATTGCGACGGGTGTGGGCTAATCAGTTTTAATTTCCTGAACTACTCTGATGTAATTCCGAGCTGCTCAGAGCGTGTTTTCGCGGCACTCACGGCGTTGGCAACCGCGGCCCGCAGACCCCCACGTTCGAGTTCACGCAGACCAGCGGCGGTGGTGCCACCCGGCGACGTCACGGTCGCGCGAAGTTGCGCGGCGCTGGTGTCGATCCCGGCGCCCATGGCTTGTGCGCCATCCGCCTGCTGCCGATCGAGGGACTCCAGCAGCATTGCCGCCGAACCAGCCATCGTCTGAGACACCAGATCGGTCGCCACCGACCGCGACAGGCCCTCGGCGACACCTGCGTCGATGAGCGCCTCGACCATCAAGAAGAAGTACGCGGGACCCGAACCCGACAGTGCGGTGACGGCGTCCAGTTGGGACTCCGGCACGGTCAGCACGCCGCCAACGGCGTCGAAGATCGACACCACGTCCTTGAGTTGCTCAGCGGTGGAGAAACTGCCGGGGGCCACGGCGCTGACGCCGCCACCGACCACCATGGGCGCATTGGGCATGACCCTGATGACGGGCGCCCCTGCGGGCAGCTTGGACTGGTAGTAGGCCGTCGTCACTCCGGCGGCCACCGTCACGAAGACCTGCTCGACGCTGTCGTTGTCGGCACGCGACACCGCCTGCGCGAGCTGGCCGATCACACCCTCGACGTCGCCGGGCTTCACGGCGACGATCACGTAGCCGGCGTTCTCGGCCGCGTCGCGGACCGAAGAAACCTGCACCGAGTACTTTTCGGCCAGTTCCTTGGCGCGCGCTGGATCCTGCTCGGCGACGACCAGATCCTTGGTCTGCCTACCGGCGCGCAGCAGCCCGGACAGCAGCGCCTCCCCGATGTGTCCGCCCCCGATTATCGCGATTCTGGCCATGGGCCAAAGCATTGCATGTCCGCGAGGGAGCTACTGAGCGGGCGGCACCATGGCCAGTTGGCGCGACTGCACGATGATCCGGCCCTCGCAGTCGACGACGATGTGGTCCTCGTCGAACCAGTCCTGACCGATCTGCACGGCGGTGCACATGACGCGCAGCCACCCGTCGGCGGGCATGGCCCTCAGATAGGCCGTCAGCTGTACCGTGGGCGCCCAACCGGAGCGACCCACGGCGAACGTCACAGGAGCCGACACGTCGCCACACAGCAGCGCGAAGAGCACGTCCGGTGCCACGCCCTTGGGACGCACCCAGTACTCGAAGACCGGCGGGCCACCGTCGGAGCGCGGCCCGAGCGTGTGCAGCGCGGGCCGGATGTCGCAGCCGTGCGCCAGGTGCACGATGTCGGCCATCGGATGGCCCGGCCCGATCGGCGCAAGACCGGGCGGTGGCTCCGGCGTCATCAGTGGCACCACCGGGTTGAACGACAGCAGGGGCGGCACGTGGTGCTCTGGTTCGCCGAGAGTCACCGACGCCCGCACCGCGACGCGCTCGCCTTGCTGCAGCTCGACGTCGACGAGGCTGACGCGACGGCCGCGCTTGCGCACGGTGGCGATCAGCCGCATCGGCCCTGGATCGGGCGCCCACAGGAAGTTTCCGGTCACGGCGATCGGCTGCGCCGCCCCGCCGTGCCCATTCCCCCCGTCGCTTCGCTCGCCCCCGAAGGCCTGCTGCGCCGCGTTGGCACACAACGCAAGCATCGCGCCGCCGTGCACCTTCGGCCCGATCGTCCAGTGGTGGTTGATGACGCCGTCAAAGACACTCACCTGGTCGTCGGACGAGACCGGCACGAGCCGCATGGCATCGGTGAACAGCGTGGAGTCGTTCATGGGGATCCGTTCAGCTCCATCTGTTCTTCGCGCGAGCGCTCATCACCGAAGCAGGTTGGCGCGGGCGAACTCGAGCGACTCGACCAAGAGTTCCTCGCGCTCGGCGGCATTACGCGCTCGCGACGTGGTGACCTCGAGGATCACGTGCCCGGCGAAGTCGCTCGCGGCCAGCATCTGGCAGATCTCGACCGTGGGCTGCGTGCCCCGGCCCGGCACCAGGTGCTCGTCGGTCGCCGCGCCACTTCCGTCGCACAGGTGCAGATGCACCAGCCCCTCGCCCATCCGCTTGGCCATGTCGACGGCGTCGGTGCCCGCCGTAGCCGAATGCGACAGATCAAGCGTGTAGTGCGCGTGCTCGCCGTCCAGGGGGTCGTACGACGGCGCGAACGCCGAGATGGCCACACCGGGGGTGCCGCCGCGTTTGCGCATCCGCTCGATCGACGGCGTGCCCGTACCGAAGAACCGGTCGGCGCGGAACGGGAACATGTTCTCCACCGCGACCATCACCGTGCTGCCGGATTCGAGCTCGGCGACCTGATCGGCGAACCCCTCGGCGTAGCGCCGCTGCCACCGGAACGGCGGGTGCACCACTACCGTCTGGGCGCCGAGCTGCTCGGCGGCGCGCACGCTGCGCTCGAGCTTGGAGATCGGATTGGCGCCCCAGACCCGTTGCGAGATCAGCAGGCACGGAGCGTGCACGCTCAGCACTGGCATGTCGTAGCGCGCTGACAACTTCTCGATTGCATCGATGTCCTGGCTCACCGACTCCGCCCACACCATCAGTTCGACGCCGTCGTAGCCCAGTCGTGCGGCGTACTCGAAGGCCGCCTCGGTCCTCAGCGGATAGACCGAGGCCGTGGAGAGACCAACCTTGATGGCAGGGCGCACGGTTGTTGATTGTGGTGCGTCAGTGCGCTTGGAGCAGCGCCAGGGGTCCCAGTGTGACCATCGCGCCTACTGCTACCGCGATCAGCGTGCTGCCGATGTCCTCGGTCTTGCGCACCACCCGCACCCCGACCACGAGGCCCAGAATCACGAGCACTGCCAGCACCAGGGCGACGATGCTGTTCCACTTCCAGAGCTGATCGAACGCGATGAACAGGCCCGCGCCGAACGCGACCGCGAGGATGCACTGGCCGACGACCCACAGGCCACGCAGGAACGACGAACCCCGCGTTTCGGTGGTCTCCGACGTCTTGACGGCGACGAACTCGTCGTCCTCGTCGCCGAGATCGATGTCCTCGGGTCCTGGCTGACGTCCCCGACGCGCGAGATCGTCGGCGACCGACTGGCCGCCAAACAACGTGTCCGCGCCCGAGCGCAGGTAGGACGGCCGGGCCGGTGCTTCGACGCCGTTCGGCGCGACGTCGAGCGACGTGGCCTCCACGTCGAAGGTGGATTCCGGGACGTCGTCGATGTCGAGCAGTCCGAGGTCGTCGTCGGAGTCCTCGTCGTCGTCGTCGACGAGGGGGTCCGGGCTCATCTGCTCGGCGCCACCTGCCGGTGCGGAGAAACCGGTGCGCGGAGGGGATTTCGGACGCCGCGGCGGCGGAGCGAAGTCCAGCGGTTCGGGTTCGGCGTCGCGCTGCTCGAGGTGCGCGACGTAGTCGGCCTCGGCCGGCAGGATTTCGGGCGCGTGCTCGACTGCTCCGTTGGTTGGCGCTCCTGGGCTGGGAGCAGGAACCTCGGCCTCGGTGGGAAGCGCCTCAGGTGGTTCGACGTCGGCCTCGGCATCAAGGGACTCGTCGATGTCGTCGACGTCTGTGTGATCCGTCACGATGGGGATCTCGCCGGTCAGTTCGGCGACGGTGACCGAGTCGCTGTTGCCGCGCCGACGGCGGCGGCGCCCGCCAACAGGCGGGGACCCGATGGTCCCGTTCTTGGCCAGCAGCTCGGCGACCGAGATCGGTCGCGTGCTGCTGTGGTCGTCGTGTGGTTCTGTCATCGTGTGTCCCTGGCCCTGGCTAAGCCTGCGGATGTCGCAATCAAGGCGGTTCCATCGGCCTCACTGTCGAGTTTCCGCAATATCAGGCCCTCCCGCAACGCCCAGGGGCAAATGTCTACCGTATCGATAGCAAGTGCCCGCATGCTCGCCTCGGCTACCAACGCGCCTGCGACGATCTGTGGCGCGCGCTCGGCGCTCACCCCTTCCAGTTCAGCTCGGTCGGTCGCGGTCATCCTAGAGATGAAAGCTATGAGCTGCCTTAATCCCGCTGCCGTCAACGTTCTCTTCACCCGCGGTCCCGCGCCCGACGGCGCAGCGCCCGTCAGGCGCGCCAACGACCGGAACGTCTTCGAGGTGGCCACGGTCAGGTCGGGCGCACCCGCGTCGAGCACCCTGGCTCCCGCATCCGACATCTCGGTGGCCAGCCAGTCGCGCAGCATCGCAACACGACGGCGCCCCGGCGGGTCCTCGGACAGCCACTCGCGGGTGAGCCTGCCTGCCCCCAGCGGCAGCGACAACGCCACCTCGGGCTCCTCGTCGACACCGCTCGACAGTTCGAGCGAACCGCCGCCGATGTCGATGTTGATGATCCGGCCGGGGCTCCAGCCGTACCAGCGGCGCACGGCGAGGAAGGTCAGCCGGGACTCGTCGACCCCGCTGAGCACCTTGAGGTCGACACCGGTCTCGGCGCGCACCCTGGCGAGCACGTCCTCGGAGTTCTTGGCATCACGCACGGCCGACGTCGCGAACGCCATCAGCTCCGCGCAGCCCGAACTGCCCGCGATCTTTGCGAACTCGTCGATCGTTTCGACGAGTTTGTCGGCGCCCTTGCGCGTCAACTTGCCCGAGGAGTCGATCGCCTCCGCAAGCCGCAGCGACGCCTTGGTGGAGCTCATCGGCGTCGGGTGTCCACCACGACGCGCGTCGACCACCAACAGATGAACTGTGTTGCTACCCACGTCGAGCACGCCCAATCGCACGAGACCCACGTTATCCGGTCTACCGTTGTATTCCGTGAGTGGACTGCACCGTGGCGAGGTAGAACTCGACTTCGCCCGCGAATGGGTCGAGTTCTACGACCCGAACAACCCAGAGCATTTGATCGCTGCCGACATGACGTGGCTTTTGTCGCGATGGACGTGCGTCTTCGGCACGCCTGCGTGCCAGGGCACGGTCGCCGGTCGACCGGACGACGGGTGTTGCTCGCACGGCGCCTTCCTGTCCGATGACGACGACATCGCCAAGCTCGACGACAGCGCCAAGCAGCTGACGGACGACGATTGGCAGTTCCGCGACAAGGGCCTTGGCCGCAAGGGCTATCTCGAGATGGACGAATACGACGGCAAGCCGAACTATCGGACGCGGAAGTACAAGGGCGCCTGCATCTTCCTGAACCGCCCCGGCTTCAAGGGCGGCATCGGCTGTGCGCTGCACAGCAAGGCGCTCAAGCTGGGCGTCGAGCCGTTGACCATGAAACCGGACGTGTGCTGGCAGCTGCCGATCCGACGCAGCCAAGAATGGGTGACGCGCCCAGACGGCACCGACATCCTCAAGACCACCATCACCGAGTACGACAGGCGCGGCTGGGGCGAGGGCGGATCCGACCTGCACTGGTATTGCACCGGTGATCCTGCCGCACACACCGGATCCCGCCAGGTGTGGCAGTCCTACGCTGCCGAGCTCACCGAGTTACTCGGCGACAAGGCGTACACCGAGCTGGCCGCGATGTGCAAGCGGCGCAGCTCCCTTGGCCTGATCGCGATACACCCCGCCACGCGCGCGGCGAAGTAGCCGTCACCATTCCCCGTCGCTTCGCTCGCCGCGGGTCATCCCCCCGTCGCTTCGCTCGCCGCGGGTCATCCCCCCGTCGCTTCGCTCGCCGCGACGCGCTCAGCCCTCCAGCTTGTAACCGAGCCCGCGCACGGTGACCAGGTGCACCGGGTTGGCCGGGTCCGCCTCGATCTTGCTGCGCAGGCGCTTGACGTGGACGTCGAGCGTCTTGGTATCACCGACGTAGTCGGCACCCCAGACCCGGTCGATGAGCTGACCACGGGTCAGCACCCTGCCGCTGTTGCGCATCAGGTACTCGAGCAGGTCGAACTCCTTGAGCGGCAACGTGATCGGTTCGCTGTTGACCGATACGATGTGCCGCTCGACGTCCATCCGCACCGGACCCGCCTCGAGCACTCCGTCGGCGATCCCCGCGTCGTCGTTGTCGACGCCGCGGCGCAGCACCGCCCTGATCCGGGCGATCAGCTCGCGCGCCGAGTACGGCTTGGTGACGTAGTCGTCGGCGCCGAGCTCCAGCCCGACGACCTTGTCGATCTCACTGTCCCTGGCCGTGACCATGATCACCGGCACGCTGGACCGTGAGCGCAGTTGCTTGCACACGTCGGTCCCGCTCATCCCTGGCAACATCAGGTCGAGCAACACGATGTCGGCACCCGCCCGCTCGAATTCGGCCAATGCCGAAGGACCGTCGGAGACGACCGTCGCCTCGAATCCCTCCTTGCGCAGCAGGAATGCCAAGGGATCGGCCAGCGACTCTTCGTCTTCCACGATCAACACACTGGTCATCGATCGACTAGTCCTCTCGTTCGTCTCGATGATCTTTGTCGTCATCGGTATGGGGGTAGGCCGGAATCGACAAGGTGAAGGTCGATCCGGTGCCCGGCTGACTCCACAGCCGGATCGATCCGTTGTGATTGGCCGCGACGTGCTTGACGATGGCCAATCCGAGTCCCGTGCCACCAGTGGCCCGGGACCGCGCCTTGTCGACGCGGAAGAATCGTTCGAACACCCGCTCCTGGTCGGCGCGCGCAATGCCGATGCCGCGGTCGGTCACGGCGATCTCGACGTTGTCACCACGCCGGCGCCTGCTGATCGACACCGAAGACCCGTCGGGTGAATAGGCGATGGCATTGGCCACCAGGTTGGCGATGGCGGTTGCCAGCAACGGTGCATCGCCAAGCACCCGGTAACCGGTCGGGGCGTCGGTGGTGATCGCGATGTCGGCGTTGTCGGCGGCCAGCTTGTAGCGCGAAAGCGCCTCGGCCACAACGGTGTCCACGTCGACGTCCTCGAGATCGGGCAACGGCTCGGCGCCCTGCAGCCGGGACAGCTCGATCAGCTCGCCGACCATCTTGCCCAACCGGTTCGACTCGGTGACCATCTTCTCGGCGAAGCGGGTGACGGTCGCAGGGTCGTCGGTCGAGGCAAGCAGCGCCTCGGCAAGGACTCCCATCGCCCCGACCGGGGTCTTGAGCTCGTGGCTCACGTTCGCGACGAAGTCACGCCGAGTTGCTTCCATCCTCGCCTGCTCGGACTGGTCGTCGACGTAGACCACCGCGAAACGCCGATCGTCCTCGGTCAGCAGTCGCACGTGGCCACGCACCGACAGTCCGGACCGGCCGGGGGTCTGACGCTTGGCCGGCGACAGTTCGATGTCGACGTCATCGCCCGTCGCGAGGGTGCGTTGGGCAGCGGACCATGCCCGGTCGTCGAGCAGCCGATCCCGCACCAGGCCCAGCTCGCGGGCCTGGTCGTTGATGTAGACGACGTCACGATAAGTGTCGACCACCACGATGCCCACCGGAGCAAGGGAGACGATGTGAGCCAGCATCTGCGAGATCGTGATTCCGTCGTGGTCGACGGACCGACGTTGCCTGCGTTGGGCGATCCGCGGTAGCAACGCCACTCCGATCGCGACGCCAAGGCCCAGCGTGAGAAGAGCCACGACTGCCGTAAGCAGTAACGCGAACCCCACACTCACGAGCAAATCGTACGCATCGGGTGAACGTCATCCCAGCAGCGTGCGGCCAATTCGGGACACGTCACAGACTCAAACACAGGAGTTCGGATTCCGTTCACCTGTGTTCACCGAGAGTTCGCCTCGGGCGGGCCGTGAACCGCTATTTGGCTCCCTGGGCAGCAACCGCGGCAGCACCGGCGGCCGCGGCGTCCGGATCGAGGTATCGGCCGCCAGGCACCGTCGGCTTCAGATCGTCGTCGAGCTCGTAGACCAACGGAATGCCCGTCGGGATGTTGAGCCCCACCACGTCCTCGTCGGACATCCCGTCCAGATACTTCACCAACGCCCGCAGCGAGTTGCCGTGCGCGGCGACCAGGACGGTCTTGCCTGCCTCGAGGTCGGGCACGATGGTCTCGGAGTAGTACGGCACGAACCTCGCGACCACGTCGGCCAGGCATTCGGTGAGCGGGCCGCCCCCGATGTCGGCGTAGCGCGGATCGGCGTCCTGGCTGTACTCACTGCCCCGTTCGATGGGCGGCGGGGGCGTGTCGTAGCTGCGGCGCCACGCCATGAACTGCTCCTCGCCGTACTTCTCCTTGGTCGCGGCCTTGTCCAGGCCCTGCAGCGCGCCGTAGTGCCGTTCGTTGAGGCGCCAGTCGCGATGCACGGGGATCCACAGCCGGTCGGCCCTGTCGAGCGCGAGGTGCGCGGTGGTGATCGCCCTCCGCAGCAGCGAGGTGTAGAGCACGTCGGGCAGGACGCCGTTCTCGACGAGCAGGTCACCGCCGCGTGCGGCCTCCGCCCGGCCCTTGTCGGTGAGGTCGACGTCGACCCAACCGGTGAACAGGTTCAGCGCGTTCCATTCGCTCTCGCCGTGACGGAGCAGAATCAGCGTGGCGGATCCCATGGCCCAAATCCTCTCATGCGCGGCGCTCAGGCGTCTTGGTCGTCTTGGTCCTCGATCAAGTGCTCGAACGCCTGCAGGTTCTTCAGCGACTCGCCGCGAGACACCCGCCACTCCCATTCCTTCTGGATCGAAGTCCGAAAACCCAACTCCAGCAACGTATTGAAGTCCTGATCGACGGCTTCGAGCACCTGTCCGAGTACACGATCGATCTCGTCGGGCGTGACCGAGTGCAGCGCCATCCGGCCGACGAGGTAGATGTCTCCGGTGTTGTCCAGGGTGTAGGCGACGCCGTAGAGCCTGCGGTTGCGCTTGAGCAGGAACTTGTAGACGCCTTCGAAGTTCTCGTCGGGCTTGCGGCAGACGAACGCCTCGACGCGCACCGAGTGCTCGCCGATCGACAGGATGGTGTTGGTCACCAGGCGCCGCTCCCCTGGCAGCTCGACGACCAGACCGGGCAGACCGCCGCGTGCGCCGTCGTGGTGGCTGTAGACCAGGTCGTGTTCCTTGAGCGCGTCTTCGATGACCTGCTGAACGGTGCTCATGCTCGGCTTCCCACTCGCTCCGGTCCTCGCTCGTCCCTCGCTGCGATCCTCACTCGCGCGCGCCTTCGGTGCTCATGCTCGGCTTCCCACTCGCTCCGGTCCTCGCTCGTCCCTCGCTGCGATCCTCACTCGCGCGCGCCTTCGGTGCTCACGTGGCTCAAGCGCGGACACCCCGGCGAATCGAAAACCGTCGACCGTTGCGCCGCGCCGCGACCTCGCGGCTCTGGTGGCGGGCCCGGTAGTCGGTGATGGCGTGGCCGTAGGAAGCGAGCAACGCGTCCACGGTGTGCGTCCAGGAGAAGCTCGCGGCGTGCTCGACCGCGGCGGCACTCATGGCCGCGGGCCCGCTGCTGAACAGCCCGTCGATGGCGGCAGCCCAGTCGCCGACGTCGTGGCCGGGCACCAGCACGCCGCTGACCCCGTCGCGCACCGCAACCGGCAGCCCGCCAACCGCAGCGGCCACCACCGGTGTGCCGCACGCTTGCGCCTCGACGGCGACCAGCCCGAACGACTCCGAATAGCTCGGCACCGCGACCACGTCGGCCGCCCGATACACGTTGACCAGCTGATCGCGGGACTGCGGAGGAAGGAACGTCACCCGGTCGGTGATACCCAGTTCATCGGCAAGACGAACCAGGCCGTCGGGGCTGGCCAGACCTGAGCCGGACGGCCCGCCCGCAATCACGACGCGCACGCCCGGCAGCTTGGCGGCCGCACCGAGCAGGACGTCGGGCGCCTTCAGCGGTTGGATGCGGCCGACGAACGCCACGATGCGTTCGCCGGCGGCGAGCCCGAGCGCTGCGCGGGCGGCCAGCTTGTCGCCGGGGGTGAAGACGCTCAGGTCGACGCCCGGATGCACCACGTCGATGCGCTTCGAATCGGCATGGTGCAGCGAAACCAGTTGCTGCGCTTCGTCTTCGGTGTTCACGATCAAGCGGTCTGCCTCGTCGACCACCTGCTGTTCACCGACGGCCCGCAGCGGGGGCTCCGGTGAGTCACCGGTGGCAAGCGCGGCGTTCTTGACCGCGGCGAGGGTGTGCGCGGTGTGCACCAGCGGCACCGCCCACCGATCCCTGGCCAGCCAGCCGACCTGCCCCGAGAGCCAGTAGTGCGAGTGCACGACGTCATAGTGGCCGGGTTCGTGGGTGGCCTCGGCGCGCAGCACGCCCGCGGTGAACGCGCACAACTGCGTGGGCAGGTCGTACTTGTCGAGGCCCTCGAACGGCCCGGCGACCACGTTGCGCACCAGCACTCCGGGCGCCACCCGCACCAGCGGCGGGTCCGCAGACGACGTCGCGCGGGTGAAGATCTCCACCTCGACGCCACGGCGGGCCATCTCCAGCGCGGTCTGCAGTACGTAGACGTTCATCCCGCCTGCGTCACCGGTCCCGGGCTGGGCCAACGGCGAGGTATGGACCGACAAGACGGCTACGCGCACACTCAATACTTACACCGGCGCGAATCAGCCCTCGTCAGGCGGTCAATCTCAGGCCAGTTCGAGACGACGGCTCTGCGCCCGCCGCATCGCGGCGATCGGGTCGGCATACAACCCACCCAACGACACCACGCCTGCCCCTGCCTCCTGGACGCGGTTCCCGAAGGCCGTCACCCGGATGTCGCGCGGCGGGAGCACCGAGCGCTTCGCGAAGGCGTCCTCCACCATGGCCATGCCCTCCGGGTACTCGGTGAACGCTTGCCCACCGACCACCAGGTCATCGGGGTTGAGCATGTCGCGGAGCAGGGCGACGGCCTCGCCGAGCACCCGCGCGCGCTCGGCAAGCAGCTCGGCTGCCTGCACGTGGCCCTGACGCGCCGCACGAAGAACCGCCGCAATGGTCGAGGCAGGCCCCTCCGCGGGCACGATGTGCAGCTTGCGGGCCGCAGTCAGGACCGCTTCGTCGCTCACCGTCGACTCCAGCTGTCCGCTGCCGCCGAGGATGTCGGACTGTGCGGGCAGCGCCGCGATGGTGCCGGGCCCGCTGGTCGGCGAATGCACCTGGCCACCGATCGACAGTGCGTAGCCGACGGTTTCGCGGGCGTAGACGTACAGGCTCGTCGCAGGAGCGGTTCGGCCCGCGGCGTCCGTCGCCGACTGGGCGCTGAACCGGCGCACGCCGAGCAGCAATTCGGCGCCGGCCATGGCATCCACGTGCGACGCCAAAGAGACTGGCAATCCTAGTGTTTCAGCCAGAACGGCGCCGACGGGGGCACCCGACCAGCCCAGCCGGGCGTGATCGAGCTGACCGGTGACGCTGTCGACGACACCACCGGCTGCGACACCGACCCACAGCGGGCGGCGACGGTGCCACCGGCTCAGGTAGCGCCGGGCGCTGCCCGCCAGCGAGGCCAGGGCGGCGTTCTGCGTTCCCCGCGGCGTCGGCATCTCGACCACGTCGAGCGTGCGGCCGAACAGGTCGGTGGCCACGATGCTCGTCGTGCGGGCGCCGATGTGGATGCCGAGGGTCAGGAAGGGTTCGTGGTTCACCTCGACCGGCACCCTGGGCCTGCCGATCGCGCCGGACACGGCAAGGTCCGCGCGCTCGCGCAGCACACCGGCGTCGAGGAGGGCAGTGACCTGTCGGTTGACCGTCGCGATGCTCAGGCCGGTGACCTGGGCGATGACGTCGCGGGCGATCGGTCCGCGCAGCCGGGCCGCGCCGAACACCGATGCGGCAGCGGCCTCGGCGACGCGCAGCGAGGGAGCCACGATGTGGTGGCGGGCAAGAAGGGCACGCTTGGCGTGCGCCGTCGGCGTGTGACGGACGGCAGGGGCCGGGCTAGCGACCTGAAGGCTTGGGGCGATGGTTGCGGTGGCGGTCGATGCGCGCACGAGGGGTCCTTTGAAAGAGTCGGCTGGTGGGGTTCCGGGCCACACCTGCGACTCATCTCAGACGTTTTACGTCCGCGGTTCAGTCAGGCGCGGCGAGTTGCGCAACAACAACAACACGCGCGCCGAACGGCGCTGCGGGAAGCCTGACTAGCGGACACACGAAGAATTTAGCACGCCAACTAATGTTGGGTGCATGACGAGAGGCGAATCTTCCCAGCGGGTGGCAGTGGTCACCGGCGCCAGCTCCGGCATCGGCGAGGCAACGGCTAGAACCCTTGCAGGACTTGGCTTCCACGTGGTTTGTGTGGCCCGCCGCGAGGACCGCATCAAGGCGCTCGCCGAGGAAATCGGCGGCACCGCCACTGTGGCGGACGTCACTGATCCCGATGCCGTCGATGCCCTGGTCGCCTCGGTCGACCGCGCCCCGGGCAAACTCTCGGTGCTCGTCAACAACGCGGGCGGGGCCAAGGGCAGCGAAGCGGTCGCCGACGCCGACATCGATCACTGGCGGTGGATGTGGGAGACCAACGTGCTTGGCACGCTCCGGGTGACCAGGGCACTACTGCCCAAGCTGGTCGACTCGGGTGACGGCCTGATCGTCACGGTCACCTCGATCGCCGCGTTCGAGATCTACGACGGCGGCGCGGGCTACACCTCGGCCAAGCACGCCCAGAGCGCACTGCACCGCACCCTGCGCGGCGAGTTGTTGGGAAAGCCGGTGCGGCTCACCGAGATTGCGCCCGGAATGGTGGAGACGGAGTTCTCCGTGGTGCGGTTCGGCGGCGACAAGGACAAGGCCGACGCGCTGTACAAGGGGCTCACGCCGTTGGTGGCCGACGACATCGCCGAGGTGATCGGCTTCGTGGCGTCGCGGCCGTCGCACGTCAACCTGGACCAGATCGTGATCCGGCCGCGGGATCAGGCCAGCGCGACCCGTAAGTTCATCCGCCCGGAGACGTCGTAGCCGTAGTCGGTGTGCTGGTCGCAGCCGTCGTCGGCGTGGTGGTGGTCGGCGTTCCCGACAGCGTCGGTGCATCGGTGGGGGTGGCGGGTGCCGTGCTTGGCAGGTTCAACGGCGACGCGGCCGGCGTGACCGCCGACATGGCCTTCCACTCGTCCCAGCTCACGGCCCAGTCCCAGATGTCGCCGTCGGCGTAGGACAGCTCGATCGAGGTACCCGTGACCTCGACGGGGTCGCCGTACATGGCGGTGTTGAAGTACTGCTGCGCGTCGGCCGTCGACAGGTTGATGCAGCCGTTGGTGACGTTGGTGTTGCCCTGCGCGCCGGAGCTGGCCGGATTGGCGTGGATGAACTCGCCATTGTTGGAGATCCGCACCGCGAACCGCTCGTGGACGTTGCTGTAGCCGGCGGCCGGGTTCGTCATGTAGAAGTCTTCGTACTTCTCGGTGACGACGTGGATGCCGCTGCGGGTGACGTTGCGCGGCTGATCGGCCTCGCCGTAACTGCACGGCAGGGTCATGATCGTGCCCTCATCCGTGATCACCTCGATCTGGTGCGACGACGCCTCGGCCTTGACCACCTGACGCCGGCCGATCTCGATGTCCAACGTCAAGTCCTGCGCGCCGAATGCACCGTCGCCGAACGGGATGCCGTACAGCTTGGCGGCGACGTTGACCTTGGTGCCCGCCGGGTAGTAGTCCCTGGTCCGCCAGTGCGCCCTGGATCCGCCGACCTCGTCGGGTAGCCACGCCCAGCTGCCCTCGACGGGTGGGGTGGTGGTCACCTTCAGCGCCTTCTCGACGGTGGCCTTGTCGCTGATCGAGGCGTCAAACTGGATGATGATCGGCGCCGCGACGCCGACCGTCTGCCCGTCGGCGAGCTGGAACTGCCCGTTGACCTGGTTCTGCGGGGTGACGGTGGTGAAGTTGCCTGCCAGCTGGACGGCCTTGCCGTCGCGCCCGACGACCGATCCGCCCCACGAATAGACCACGCCGTAGCCGAGGGGCTCGGTGGTGGTGAACGACGTCCGGTCGCGGTTGATCACGCCGGCGACGGCCTTGCCATCGGGGTTCGACAGCGTGACGTGCTGGAACCATCCGTTGTTGACGTCGATGCCGATGTGCGAGGTAGGCGCCACGTCGGTGGCGGCGATCTCGGGCTTGTAGGTGATCTCCGGAGCGGGCGGAGGTCCCTGCGCTTCTGGCTGTCCCTTGATCGGGTTACCGGTACACGCCGCCAGCACGCCTGATGCACCCACCGCCATTGCGGTCAGTGCCTGCCGCCGGTTCATCCCCACGTGGATCGAGAGTACCTACAGCGTGCTGCCAATCAGAATCGGTTCGGGTGTGAGATCGATCCCGAAACTGCTCCGCACCCCATCTCGAACCGCTCTGGCCAGCGCAATTACGTCGGCGGTGGTGGCGGTACCCCGGTTGGTCACAGCGAGCGCGTGCTTGGTCGACAGCCGTGCGGGCGACCCCTCCTCCGGATACCCCTTGGCGAACCCGGCGTGCTCGACGAGCCACCCCGCAGCCAACTTCACCCCGTCCGGCGCGGGGTAGTTGGGCACCGGGCCGTCGACCTCGGACCGCAGCCGCTCGAACTCGTCGGGCGTGACGACGGGGTTGGTGAAGAAGGACCCGACGCTCCACGTGTCGTGGTCGTCGGCGTCGAGCACCATGCCCTTTCGCCTGCGCAATGTCAGCACGGCGTCCCTGACCAGCGTGGGGTCGACTTGGGCTCCGGGGTCGGCGTCGAGCGCGGTCGTCAGCTCGCCGTAGCGCAGTGGTGCGCTGCGCCCGTCGACGTCCAGGGTGAACTCGACCTCGAGGACGACGGAGTCGTGCGAGTTCCTCAGCACGCTCTGGCGGTACCCGAATCCGAGCGCGCTCGGCGCCACCCAACGATCGGCGCCGGTGCGGCGATCGAGCAGGCGCACGCGGCTGATGGTGTCGGCGACCTCTGCGCCGTAGGCGCCCACGTTCTGCACGGGTGTCGCACCCGCCGAGCCGGGGATGCCCGACAGGCATTCCAACCCACCGAGGCCGTACGCCAGTGAGGTGACGACCACGTCGTCCCACAGCGCGCCCGCCTCCACGCGCAGCACGGCACCGTCGACGGTGATCTCGGTATTCGCGACGTGTACGACCGTTAGGTCGGTGAGGTCGTCGGCCAGCACCACGTTGGAGCCGCCCGCGAGCACCAGAGTCTTGTCGGCAGACCCTCCCGCAGGCAGTTCCCGCAGCACGGCGATCAGTTTCTCGGTCGTGTCGCACGTGATCAGGCGACGCGCCACGGGCCCGACCCGCAGCGTGGTGAGTCCAGCGAGCGGCACGTCGTATTGGACCGACGCGCCCGCGAACTGCGAACTGATCACGGGCGGTAACGGTAGCGTCATTGGGTATGCCGCGTTCCTTCGACATGGCAGCCGAGTACGCAGGCAGCGTCGAGCAGGTCCATCGGGCGTTCCGCGATGAGCGGTACTGGCTGGAGCGCCTTGCGGGTTCGGGAGCGGACGAGGCCACGCTGGACTCGATGACCGCCAACGGCGACGGCGGCATCGACGTGATCACGACGCAGACGCTGCGATCCGACAGGCTGCCCGCCGTGGTCGGCCAGTTTCACCACGGTGACCTGAGCTTCGTGCGCGAGGAGACGTGGAGCGCGATCGCCGGGGGCCGAGCCATCGCGAGGGTGTCGGGGGCGATCCCCGGCGCGCCCGCCACCCTGGTCAGCAGCGCGGTGCTGATGCCGTCGGACGGCGGCTCGCGCTTGGAGCTCAAGGTCACCGTCGAGGTCCGCATCCCGCTCGTCGGCGGCAAGGTGGAGACGTTCATCGGCAACCAGCTCGCGAACCTCGTCGCCGCCGAGCAGCGCTTCACGTCGGCGTGGATCCGGGAAAACGCCTGATCCGGGCCTAAACTCGGGGCGTGGCGCCGGTGGGCAGGAGCGTAGCGACCGGAGGATTGATCCAGCCTGTCGGTCAACTGACGCGGGGGACGACCGGTTACAACCGGTTGCGACGCAGCGACCGCTGGCTGGTCCACGATCACCGCGTCCGCACGGCACTTCTCACCGCCGCCGATCCGCTGGTGGTCGACCTCGGCTACGGCGCCCTTCCCGTGACGACTCTCGAGCTGGCGGCGCGGTTGCGCGCGGTGCGGCCCGACGTGCGCGTGGTCGGACTGGAGATACATCCCGAGCGGGTGCAGACCGCCAGGGCGGCGATGGGGACCGTCCAAGGCGGGCCGGTCGAGTTCGCCTTGGGCGGTTTCGAATTGGCTGGCCTGCAGCCGGTCTTGGTGCGTGCGTTCAACGTGCTGCGCCAGTACGACGTCGATGCGGTGCCCAGTGCGTGGGGCGAGATGACGACCCGGTTGGCGCCGGGCGGCTTGGTCGTCGACGGCACGTGCGACGAGCTCGGACGGCGCTGCTGCTGGGTGTTGCTGGACGCAAGGGGGCCGCTGAGCCTGACCCTGGCCTGCGACCCCTTCGCGATCGAGAAGCCGTCGGATCTGGCCGAGCGGTTGCCGAAGGTGCTGATTCACCACAACGTGCCGGGCCAGCCGGTGCACGCCCTGCTGGCCGCCGCCGATCGCGCCTGGGCCACTGCGGCAGGACACGGGGTCTTCGGGCCGCGGGTGCGCTGGCGCGCGATGCTGGACATGCTGGCGGACGCGGGCTTTCCCGTCGAACCGCCGCGGCGACGCCTGCGCGACGGTGTGCTCACGGTTCCGTGGGACACCGTTGCGCCCCGCTGACGACCGCCCGCTCAGTGCCCAAGGGGCCAAGGGGCAACCACAGTGGCCACAGCAGCCCCTGGATCCGACGACACTCGGTGTGCCCACCTGATGGGATCAGCGGCTCACGCCCTGCTCAGTAGGCTGGCTTCATGAATCCCCCGGTCGCTCCGCTCTCCCCCGCAAGCGGCGGGACCCCAAGCGCCGGTATGCGAATTGCTCTTGCGCAGATCCTGGCCAGCGCGGACCCGACGGCCAACCTCGAGATCGTCGAGGACTACACCAGGCGAGCCGCTGACGCAGGCGCGCAGCTGGTGCTGTTCCCCGAGGCGACCATGTGCCGGTTCGGCGTGCCGCTGGCACCGATCGCCGAGCCGCTCGACGGGCCGTGGGCAGACGGCGTGCGCACCATCGCCGATCGCCACGGGGTGACGGTGGTCGCAGGCATGTTCTGCCCGAGCGACGACGGGCGCGTCACCAACACGCTCATCGCCACCGGCGCAGGGGTGGCTGCGCACTATCACAAGATCCACCTGTACGACGCGTTCGGTTTTAGCGAATCACGTTCGGTTGCACCGGGTTACGAGCCCGTGGTGATCACGGTCGGCGGCATCGGCGTCGGCTTGAGCACCTGTTACGACATCCGCTTTCCCGAGCTGTACGTCGAACTCACCAAACGCGGGGCGCAGCTGATCACCGTGCACGCGTCGTTCGCTTCCGGCCCCGGCAAGCTCGAGCAGTGGACATTGCTGACCCGCGCCCGCGCCCTGGACACCACGAGCATCGTCGCCGCGGTCGATCAGGCCTACCCGGACGATCCCGCGATCGCCGCCGTCGGGCCTACCGGCGTCGGCGGCAGCCTGGTGGCCTCACCGTTCGGCGAAGTGATCGTCGCGGCGGGGTCCGACCAGCAGTTACTCGTGTCCGACCTCGACCTCGATGCCGTCGAGAAGGCACGAGAATCCATCGCGGTGCTGCGCAACCGAACGGAGTTCGCTTCGTCGGTAGGGCAGAATCGCTGAGGTGAGCGATCCCTGGGCCCGTCCGGCCAACGAAGTTCCGCCAGGCCAGCAGCCCCAGGCCCCCGAACCGCCGACGCAGCAGTTCGCGCAGCCGGGGCCTGCAGCTCCGTCGAACTACCCGCCGCCGCAGAACTACCCGCCTGCGCCGTCGTCCGACGATGGCGGTGCGCCGCCGCCGAAGAGCGGCTCGTTCATCGGGCGGCTGCTGCGCGATCCGATGTCGATCGCCCTGGTCTTGGTGATCGTGGTCGCACTGGTGGCCGCGGGCGTGGTCGGCGCCGAGCTATACGCGCGTAGCCGCGCCGACGACGTGGTGGCCAACGCCGTCTCCTGCGTCGTGCAGGACAGCGCCAAGGTGTCATTCGGCGCCAGCCCATTCCTGTTGCAGCACATCACCGGTCACTACGGCAACATCTCGATCAGCACCGCGGGCAACCAGATCCGCGACGCCAAGGGGATGAAGGCCGACATCACCATCGATGACGTCAGGCTCGAGGACAAGGGCAACACGAAGGGCACCATCGGGGCTCTCGACGCGACCATCAACTGGACGGCCGAGGGCATCAAGGAGACCATCCAGAATTCGATCCCCCTGGTCGGCAGCTTCGTCACCAGCGTGACCGCGAACCCGTCCGACGGCACCATCGAACTCAAGGCCGCGCTCGGCGACATCATCACCAAGCCGCAGGTCGTCGACGGCGGCATCGCACTTCAGGTGCAAGAGCTGACCGGCCTCGGCTTCACCCTGCCGCGCGAGGCGGTGCAGCCCGCTCTGGATGCGTTCAGTTCGCAGCTGACGAAGAACTACCCGCTCGGCATCCACGCCGACAGCGTCACCGTCACCGATTCCGGCGTGACCGCCAAGTTCTCCACACGAAACGCGACGATGCCCGCCGGTCAGCAGGACCCCTGCTTCGCGGGGATCTAAAGCCCAGCTAGCACTGCACGGGTGCCGGACAGTCCGAGCCGGGTCGCGCCCGCGTCGAGCATGGCCGTCGCGTCGGCCGCGCTGCGGATGCCACCGCTGGCCTTGACGCCCAGCCGGTCCCCCACCGTGGCCGCCATCAGCTCGACTGCCCGCACCGAGGCACCCCCGGCGGGGTGAAAACCCGTGGAGGTCTTCACGAAATCGGCGCCCGCGTCCTGCGCCGCCGTGCACGCATCGATCAACGTCTGCTCGTCGCCGAGGCTCAGCAGTGCCGCCGACTCGACGATGACCTTGAGCACGGCGGCGGTGTCGATCGCCCTGCGCACCTCGGCGACGTCGGCGCGCACCAGATCCATGCGGCCCGAAAGGGCGGTGCCGACGTCGATCACCATGTCGATCTCGTCGGCGCCCGCCTGGACCGCGCGTGCTGCCTCGCCGGCCTTGACCGCCGAAAGGTGCTTGCCAGAAGGGAACCCGACGACCGAGGCGATGTGCAGATCGGGTACCGCGACGGACTTCGCGGTCGCGATCATCGTTGGTGAGACGCACACCGCGTAGACGCCGAGTTCGGCGCCCTCGGCTAGCAGGGCGATGACGTCGGCCTCGGTGGCCTCTGGTTTGAGCAGAGTGTGGTCGACCAACGACGCGACGCGTTCTGGGGTCCAGCGTGTCGCCATCGTCAGAACGGCTCCTCGGTGCCACCGGGGTTGCAGCCGCTGCCCACCATCGTGTCCTCGTCGACGACGGGCCGCCACGGCTCGAGGTTCCAGCTGGTCTTGCCGGGCTGGGCAAACTCGGCGTACGTCCAGTGGCACATGAACTGTTCACGCATGCCGGGGATGTTGGCGTCGGGCGACTGCGCAAGCACCTCGGACCACGCCTCGTCTCCGTCGGCGTTGTGTACCTGGCCCGCCGCCTCGCGTCCCGAGGCGGTCGGGTAGACGCGCAGGCTGGACAGATCGCCCCAGTGCACCCATTCGGAGTGATCGATGAACGGCGGGCTGGGAGCCGGGTTGGCAGAAGCCGTGCCCGCGCTCAGGAAGACGGCAGCGACGGCCGCCATGGCGGCAATGAGGAGGCGCATCGGGTTAGCGCGACTTCCCTTGGATCTCAAGGATCTTGGGTCGGACGTCGACGAGGTAGACGCCGGAGGCGCAGATCGCGATGGCCGAGCCGACCGGCGCTCCGAGGACGAGGGCAAGAACGACGGTGCCACCGATGATGGCCAGCCAGATCGGCTTGGTCATCTTCCCGGTGGCGGTATAGGCGTCGGGGCGCTGGATCGCGGCGTGCACGAAGGCGTACGCGCCCAACACCAACGCACCTACTTGAATGACAAGGAGGACGTAACCCACCAGGCTCTGTGGCTGCACGCCTCAAGCCTAAGCGGGTTACGTCCTCCCGGTCTAATGAACTACTTCTGGGTGACCTTCTTGGCAGGCGCCTTGGCAGGAGCCTTCTTGGCGACCGGGGCCTTCTTGGCGGGAGCCTTCTTGACGGCCTTCTTGACCGGCGCGGCGGCCTTCTCGGCCTTCTTCGGCAGCTCGACGCCGACCAGCTTGGCGGCACGCTCGCCGACCGCGCGGGTCTGGCTGGCAACGGTGCCCAGCGCGTCCTGCGTCAGCTCGACGGCCTGATCGGTCACGCTCTCGACGCGGCTCGCGGCCTCTTCGAGCGCGGGCTGGCTACGCAGGCGGGCCAGCGCCTCCTCGCCACGCTCGACGAGCTTGTTGTACTGCACGGTGGCGGCGTCGGCGTATCCCTCGGCGGCCTTGCGGAGCTCGTCGCTGCTCAGCTTCTCGCGCAGCTCGCCGATCTGGGTCGGCAGCTCCTCCTGCAGCTTGGTGAGGCGCGCACGGCGCTCCTCGCCACGGGCCTTCGCCTCGCCAGCGGCCTCTTCGGCACGCTCACGCAGGGTGACGACGATCTCGTTGACCGTGGCCAGAGCCAAGTCAGCGGCGCCGACGGCAGCAAGCAGTGGGGCCTTCAGGTCTTCGATGGTGGGCTGATTCTTCTCGGCCATGTCAGTGTTTCCTCTCTCGGATGTTCACTCGGTGGTGGGTATCTAGTAGGCGGTCATTCGACAGTCAGTCAGTGGTGGGCTCCTCATCTGCGGCTTCGTTCTGTTGGCAAAACGATGTGTAGATGTCGAGCAGCACCTGCTTCTGACGCTCGGTGATCGTGATGTCGGTGATGATGGCGTCGCGGACCCCGCTGGGTTCGCTCGGTTCCAAGATCCCGGCTCGCACGTAGAGCACTTCGGCAGACACTCGCAACGCCTTCGCGATCTGGTTGAGCACGTCGGCAGAGGGTTTGCGCAATCCCCGCTCGATCTGGCTGAGGTAGGGATTGCTGACGCCGGCCTTCTCGGCCAGCTGCCGGACCGAAACATGCGCAGCCTCGCGCTGAGTCCGGATGAAGCTCCCGATGTCCTGCGCAGCGTTGGTCACGACAGCGGCAAGTTTTTCGTCCTGCGGCATGTCGGCCCCCTCTGCGTCAGTAACCGGTTGGCTTCGAAATAAACCGTACGACGGGGTGCTAACTTTTGCAAGCAGTAGCTAGCGCAGGTCAGGAGATCAGAAGAGAAGTTGGGCCATCGAATAGATGACGAGCCCGGCCAATGAACCAACGACCGTGCCATTGATCCGAATGAATTGCAGGTCACGGCCGACATGGAGCTCGATGCGCCGGCTCGCCTCGTCGGCATCCCAGCGTTCGATCGTCTCCGTGATGATCGCTGTGATCTCCGTCCCATACTGCGAGACGAGGTGCTGAGCGGCTCGCACGATCCAGTTGTCAACCTTGTCGCGGAGGTCCGAATCGTCGCGCAGCGACTCCCCGATGTTGACCACCGAATCGGCGACCCTCGCGCGCAACGTCGAGGACGGGTCGTCGACGGATTCCAGCAGGATGCGCTTGGCCGCACTCCACGCGGTCTCGGCAGCCTTGGTGACCTCGTCGCGCGCCATGATCTGGTCCTTGACGTTCTCCGCGCGGTCGATGGTGGCCTTGTCGTGCTGCAGGTCGTCAGCGAACTCGAAGAGGAACTTGGTGGCCGAACGGCGGAGCTCGTGGTCGGGGTTGCGCCGCACCTTGTCGGTGAAGTCCATCAGCTCGCGATGGATCCGGTCACCGACCAGATGGTCCACCCAGCGCGGCGTCCAGGTCGGCGAGTCACGTTCGATGACGCGCTCGATGACCTCGCCCGAGTTCAGCGACCACTCGAAAGCGCGATCAGCTAGCAGTTGAATGAGCGCCTCCTGGCGCCCCTCCTCCAACAGGCTGGCCAGAACCCGCCCGATCGGCGGCCCCCACTGCGGTTCGGCGATGCGCTTGACGATCATCCGGTCGAGAACCTGTTGAATGTCTTCGTCGCGCAGCATCTCGACGAGCACCCGCAGCACCGTCGACGCCTCCGCAGCAACCCGTTCGGCGTGCGACGGCTCCGAGAGCCACTTGCCCATTCGGCCTGCCACCTCGGCGCCGCGCAGCTTGGCCTCCACGACCTCGGGAGACATGAAGTTCTCCCTGACGAACGCTCCAAGGCCCTCGCCGAGCTGATCCTTCTTGCGCTTGATGATCGCGGTGTGCGGAATCGGGATGCCCAGCGGGTGCTTGAACAGGGCTGTTACCGCAAACCAGTCAGCCAGTGCACCGACCATGCCTGCCTCCGCAGCAGCCCGGACGTATCCAATCCAGGGTGCCGCCCCGCCGCTGGCACCGTTGGACTGCGCCCACGTGGAGACCAGGAAGACGACCGTCGCGAAGACCAGGAAGCCCAGCGCGACGACCTTCATCCGGCGCAGCGCGGTACGGCGTTCGGCGTCCGCCACGGAGTCGGCGCCTGCCAGCGTTTCGGCAAAACTCTGGCGCGGTTCGGCCGTGCGTCCTTGCGGGGATCGGTGTACCACCCCCCAATCATCCGTCATCGCGCCGCCGACCCTCCCGTCCCGTCAGTCACCGCAGACGGATCGGCCGTATTATCGAGAACAACTAGGGAATGGACTGGTGCGACAGTGGCACAACAGACCCCGGCGGGGGTGGTGAAGACGGACGGGCGCAAACGGCGCTGGCACCAGCACAAGGTCGACAGGCGCGGCGAGTTGGTGGACGGCACCCTCGAAGCGATCCGTCGGCGTGGCAGCAACGTCAGCATGGACGAGATCGCCGCCGAGATCGGTGTCTCGAAGACCGTCCTCTACCGCTACTTCGTGGACAAGAACGACCTCACCACCGCGGTGATGATGCGCTTCGCTCAGACCACGCTGATCCCCAACATGGCGGCGGCGTTGTCCTCCAACCTCGACGGCTTCGACCTGACCCGCGAGATCATCCGCGTGTACGTGGACACGGTGGCCGCCGAGCCCGAGATCTACCCGTTCGTGATGGCCAACAGCTCGGCGAGCAAGAGCAAGGCGGTCGCCGACTCCGAGCAGATCATCGCGCGCATGCTCGGCGTGATGCTGCGCAGGCGGATGCAGGAAGCCGGTATGGACACCCATGGCGCTCAGCCGTGGGCGTTCATGATCGTCGGCGGCGTGCAGTTGGCCACGCACTCCTGGATGTCACACCCACGGATGACGGCCGACGAGCTGATCGACTACCTGACGATGCTGTCGTGGAGCGCGCTGCGCGGAATCGTCGAAGTGAACGGATCACTGGAGAAGTTCAACTCGATACCGCATCCATCGCCGATTCTGCCGCCGCAACTGCTTGACTGATCGGATGACGAGCGAGTCTTCCACCGGCGAATCGCAAGTGAGGTACCAGCGAGCGTGAGCCGAGACAAATCAACCGAGGCTGATCTCCCCGAGTTGTGGACCCACGAGCCGCACATCCATCTCGAGTTCAAATCGGGTCACTTGGTATCCGACATCAAGACCAATGCCACTCCTGGGTTCAAGGGGTCCAAGAGCGACGCGCCCGACCTGCAGGCCGAACGCAACGAGCGCTTCGCCGAGTTGCAGGAAATGCTCTACGCAAGCAGCCGCTCCGGTGGCACCAGATCGGTGCTGCTGGTACTGCAGGGGATGGACACCGCAGGCAAGGGCGGCATCGTCAAACACGTTGTCGGGGCGGGCAACCCGCAGGGCATCCACTACTCCAGCTTCGGCAAGCCGACGAAGGAGGAGCTCGAGCACCACTACCTGTGGCGCATCCGCAACGCGTTGCCCACCGCGGGCCACATCGGGGTGTTCGACCGCTCGCACTACGAGGACGTTCTGGTCGTGCGCGTCCACGACCTGGTGCCGCCGGAGGTGTGGGGCACCAGATACGACGAGATCAACGCATTCGAGAAGGAGCTGGTCGACGGCGGAACGACGATCGTCAAGGTCGCCATGTTCGTCTCGCTCGACGAGCAGAAGGCGCGGCTCGAGAAGCGGCTGGAGCGGCCCGACAAGTACTGGAAGTACAACCCGGCCGACATCGACGAACGCCTGCTGTGGCCGAAGTACCAGGAGGCCTACCAGGCCGTGCTCGACAAGACGTCCACCGAGTACGCGCCATGGCACGTCATCCCGTGCGACCGGAAGTGGTACTCGCGGCTGGCCATCACCGAGCTGCTGATCGAAGCAATCGATGCGCTCGACTTGTCATGGCCCCCAGCTGATTTCGACATCGAGGCCGAGAAGAAGCGGCTGGCGTCAGCCTAGCGCTACTTGACCAGGGTGAACTGGCCGATGTTGGTGATGCCGCGGCGGAAGAAGTCGGCACAACCGGTCAGGTAGCGCATGTAGCGCTCGTACACCTCGACGGCGGTGATGGCGATCGCCGCTGCCTTGTTGGCCTCGAGGTTCGCAGCCCACATGTCCAGCGTGCGGGCGTAGTGCGGCCGCAGCAGGTGCGTGCGGGCCAGCGTGAAGCCCGAGCCTGCGGCAAGCTTCTCGATGTCCTCGGTGGCGGGCAGCTCACCGCCGGGGAAGATCTCCTCACCGATGAACTTCATGAACTTCAAGTCGCTGATGGTGAGCTTGATTCCGTTGTCGCGGAAGAACTTCTGAGTGTGCGCCAAGATCGTGTGCAGAAGCATGCGTCCGCCCTCGGGCAGGATGTGGTGGGCCTTTTCGAAGAACGCGTCGTAGCGTTCCTTCTTGAAGGCCTCGAACGCGCCGATGGACACGATGCGGTCGACCGGCTCGTCGAACTCCTCCCAGCCCTGCAGCCGCACGTCGACCGAGCGCGCCGACGACAGCTTGGCCAGCTTTGCCGAGCTGTATTCGAACTGGTTGCGGCTCAGCGTGATTCCGATGACGTTGACGTCGTACTTCTCCACGGCGAGTTGCAGCGCGCCACCCCATCCGCACCCGATGTCGAGAAGCGTCATGCCGGGCTCCAGCTCGAGTTTGCCCAAGGCGAGGTCGAACTTGGCGATCTGCGACTCGTCGAGAGTCGTGTCGGGCCGCTCGTAGTAGCCGCAGGTGTAGCCCATCGTCGGCCCGAGGAACAGGGCGAAGAAGTCGTCCGAGATGTCGTAGATCGATTGCGACTCGTCATAAAACGGCGACAGCTGGATCTCGACGTTCGACATACGGTCAACCCCTCGCGCTCGTCCGATGAGAACGGCCATGTGGCAACGCACGACGAAACATCCTGTCGCACAAGGCCCCAGACCAGGACCGCACGACCATACCACAAGCTAGCTTAGCTAACGAATCATCCTTTGCTCCCTGCTGACACCTTGACGTCACCCGAGAGTCAGCGGTACGCGTAGAAGCCCTGTCCCGACTTCTTGCCAAGTTGACCTGCCTCGACCATGCGCAAGAGCAACGGCGGCGGCGCGTACAACGGCTCCTTGAACTCCTCGAACATCTTGTCCGCGATGAGTTTCAGCGTATCCAGTCCAACCAGGTCGGAGAGCCGCAGCGGACCCATCGGGTGCGACAGTCCCCCGACGACGGCCGTGTCGACGTCCTCGATGGTGGCGAAGCCCGCCTCGACCATGCGCACGGCAGCCAACAGGTACGGCACCAGGAGTGCGTTGACCACGAATCCGGATCGATCCGAGCAGCGGACCACCTGCTTGCCGAGCACCTCGCTCGCGAACTTCTCGGTGCGCTCGAGCGCGGCGTCGGTGGTCACCAGCGTGCCGATCAGCTCGACGAGCGGAAGCACGGGAACCGGGTTGAAGAAGTGCAGGCCGAGCACGCGGCCCGGATTCTTGGTCGCCGCAGCGATTCTCATGATCGGGATGCTCGACGTATTCGACGCGAGCACTGCGTCGGGGTCGGTGATGACCTCATCGAGCTCGGCGAAGAGCTTGGCCTTGACGGCGTCGTCCTCGATGATCGCCTCGATGACGAGCTGGCGATCGGACAGGTCCGAAAGACTGGTGGTGACGCTGAGCCGCGACAGAGCCTGGTCACGTTCGGCTTCAGTCAGCTTGCCCTTGCTGACACCGCGCTCGAGCGACTTGGCGACGCGCTCGCGCCCTGCCGCAACCAGCTCCTCGGTCGGCTCGTAGATCTTCACGTCCACGCCGGCCCGCACCGACACCTCTGCGATGCCTGCGCCCATCTGTCCGGCGCCGACGACGCCCACTCGCTCAATGCTCATGCTGTCACCCTTACATACGCCGAGTGCACGGTTGTTGACGCGTCTTCTCGACGTTTGCGTTCAACAACCGTGCACTCGGCGGTTGGCGTTTGTGCTTAGTGGAACTGGCCCTCTTCGGTCGAACCCGCGAGAGCGGTGGTCGAGCTGGTCGGGTCCACGGTGGTGGCGATGCGGTCGAAGTAGCCGGCGCCAACCTCGCGCTGGTGCTTCGTGGCGGTGTAGCCACGCTCCTCGGCGGCGAACTCGCGCTCCTGCAGCTCGACGTAGGCGCTCATCTGGTTGCGGGCGTAGCCGTGGGCCAGATCGAACATCGAGTAGTTGAGGGCATGGAAGCCGGCGAGGGTGATGAACTGGAACTTGAAGCCCATCGCGCCGAGCTCGTTCTGGAACTTCGCGATGGTCGCGTCGTCCAGGTGCTGCTTCCAGTTGAACGAAGGCGAGCAGTTGTAGGCCAGCATCTGGTCGGGGAAGTCGGCCTTGACCGCTTCGGCGAACTTGCGGGCCAGCGCGAGGTCCGGGGTGCCGGTCTCCATCCAGATCAGGTCGGAGTACGGCGCGTAGGCCTTGGCGCGGGCGATGCAGGGCTCGACACCGTTCTTGACGTAGTAGAAGCCTTCCTTGGTCCGCTCACCGGTGATGAACGGCTGATCGCGCTCGTCCACGTCGGAGGTGATCAGCGTGGCGGCCTCGGCGTCGGTGCGGGCGATGACCAGAGTCGGCACGTCGGCGACGTCGGCCGCGAGGCGCGCGGAGGTCAGGGTGCGGATGTGCTGCTGGGTCGGGATCAGCACCTTGCCACCGAGGTGGCCGCACTTCTTCTCCGAGGCCAGCTGGTCCTCCCAGTGCGAGCCGGCAACGCCGGCCGCGATCATGGCCTTCTGCAGCTCGTAGACGTTGAGCGCGCCACCGAAGCCGGCCTCACCGTCGGCGACGATCGGAGCCAGCCAGTTCTCCACCGAGGTGTCGCCCTCGACCTTGGCGATCTGGTCGGCACGCAGGAGCGCGTTGTTGATCCTGCGGATGACCTGCGGCACCGAGTTGGCCGGGTAGAGGCTCTGGTCGGGGTAGGTGTGGCCGGACAGGTTCGCGTCACCGGCAACCTGCCAACCCGACAGGTAGATGGCCTTGAGGCCGGCGCGGACCTGCTGCACGGCCTGGTTGCCGGTCAGTGCACCGAGCGAGTTGACGTAGTCCATGCTGTGGAGCTGCTCCCACAGCACCTCGGCACCGCGGCGGGCGAGGGTGCTCTCCTCGACCACGTGACCCTGCAGGGCGACGACGTCCTGGGGCGAGTAGGTGCGCTCGATGCCGGCCCAGCGGGGGTTGTGGTCCCAGTCGTGCTGGATCTGCTCCGGGCTCTTCGGCGTGCCAACGGTGGACATTGCGGCTCCTTTTGTTTGCAAGCCGCTTGGGGCGTTGGGCTTCGATCTTGTTAACGCCTCAGCAGCTTCACTGGTGTGCTAACTCGAGGATGCACTAACACATATCCGCAGGTCCAGTCGTTTCAGTTGCCAATTTTCGCCAACACCCCGCGTTAACTTGTTAATTTTGCGAAGGCGGCCAACACCTGAACCGGTTCAGAAGTTACCGTGCGGTAACGGATTTTCGCTGGTCAGTACGCTCGTACTGTTAGAACTGAACCGCTCAGAGGGCGAACACGGAAGCGACGGCTTTGGTCTCGTCGCCGACCACGTATGTGAGCGTTGTAACAGTGCGATCGGAGAGCTCCGCACCGAATGAGTCGGTCGAGCCGGCCGGGTGCACGTGGGTGATGATCTCCAACTCGTCACCCAACGCGACGGGAAGGTCGTGCTCGATGGTCACCCTCAGCGGCTTCTGCAGCAGCTCGGGATTGTTGTACAGGTAGTCCTCGACGACGCTCCAGTACACGGAGTTGTTCATGTGGTCGAAGATGTCGATGTCGCTGACGCGCACCGGGTACGGGCGGACGTGCGTGGCGTCCTCGCGGCCACCTGCCTTCAGATAGGCCTTCCACCGCAACCGGTCGACGGTGGTGGTGCGCTGCAGCCCTGCGATGAAGTCGTCGGAGATGCGTGCCGGTCCCTGCGTCTCCCGGTTGATGTTGATCCAGAAGGCCTCCGATTCAATGAGGCCGCCCTTGCGGCCGTCGATGCGCACGCGCATCTCGCACCAGCGGTTCGACGTCCCCGAGCACCAGCGTCGCAGCCGCAACATGTCCTGGAACTCGATGGGCCGGATCAGATCGATCATCGTGCGTCGGACGATCCAGAGTGGATGCGTCTCCTCGTACCCCAGTTCGCGTAGCTGGTCGGTGCCGACGTCCTGAATGTGCCGGGTGGCGGCATCCAAGCGAAGCCTGCCCGTCCGGTCGGTGTCGGCCACCCGCAGTGGCCAGTTGGTGTCGAAGACATCCGGGTGCGGATCGGGCACGGGCATCATGGTCTTGGCCAGGCCAGTGACCGCGCCAATGCTGGTATTCACAGCTCAAAATACTGCCACGAGCGACCCGTTGCCAAGAATGCGAAGGTCGCCTTCACAGGGTTGTTAGGCTGGTTGACGTGGCCAAGACCTTCGTTGGATCGCGCGTACGACAGCTTCGCAGCGAGCGCGGATTCAGTCAGGCGGCATTGGCACAGATGCTCGACATCTCCCCCAGTTACCTGAACCAGATCGAACACGACGTCCGCCCGCTGACGGTCGCCGTGCTGCTGCGCATCACCGAGGTGTTCGGCGTCGATGCCACGTTCTTCGCCTCACAGGACGACACCCGGTTGGTCGCCGAACTGCGCGAGGCGACGCTGGACCGCGACCTGGGCATCGACGTCGACCCTGCCGAGATCGCCGACGTCGTCGCCGCACATCCCGCCGTCGCGCGGGCGATGGTCAACCTGCACCGGCGCTACCGGCTCACCACCACGCAGCTGGCCGCCGCGACCGAGGACCGGTTCTCCGACGGCAGCGGCTTCAGCTCCGGGTCGGGGTCCATCACGATGCCGCACGAAGAGGTCCGCGACTACTTCTATGAGCGGCAGAACTACCTGCACGAGCTCGACGCCGCCGCAGAGGACCTCACCATCCGCATGGGAATGCACCGCGCGGATCTGGCCCGTGACCTATCCGACCGGCTGACAAGGGTGCACGGCGTGCACATCGTCCAGCGCATCGACCTCGGCGACACCGTGCTGCACCGCTTCGATCCCGCCACCAAGACCCTCGAGATCGGCAGGCACCTGGCGTCGGGCCAGTACGTCTTCAAGCTCGCCGCCGAGTTGGCCTACCTCGAGTTCGGCGACCTCATCGACGGCATGGTGACCGAGGGCAACTTCACCAGCGACGAGGCGGTCAAGCTCGCGAGGCTCGGTCTGGCCAACTACTTCGCCGCCGCGACGGTGCTGCCGTATCGCCAGTTCCACGAGATCGCCGAGAAGTTCCGCTACGACGTCGAGCGGCTGTCGGCGTTCTACTCGGTGAGCTACGAGACCATCGCGCACCGCCTCTCGTCGCTGCAGCGGCCCGCGATGCGCGGTGTCCCGCTCTCTTTCGTGCGGGTGGATCGAGCGGGAAACATGTCGAAACGCCAGTCCGCCACGGGTTTTCATTTCTCCTCCAGCGGTGGCACATGCCCGCTGTGGAACGTCTACGAGACGTTCGCCAACCCCGGCAAGATCCTGGTGCAGATCGCCCAGATGCCCGACGGGCGCAGCTACATGTGGGTGGCCCGCACGGTCGAGCGGCGCGCCTCGCGCTATGGCCAGCCGGGTAAGACGTTCGCGATCGGCCTTGGCTGCGAGCTCCGTCACGCCCATCGGCTGGTCTACTCGGAGGGGCTCGATCTGGCTGGTGAGATCGCCACCCCGATCGGGGCCGGTTGCCGGGTCTGCGAGCGAGACAACTGCCCGCAGCGGGCCTTCCCGGCACTGGGCCGTGCGCTCGACCTCGACGAGCACCGCAGCACGGTATCGCCCTATCTGGTGAAGCAAACTCTAGACTCGCGAGAGTGACTGCCCCAGATGCTGCCCCCGCCCGCATTCCGCCCGGCGGCTTCCGTGAGCTCGGCCCCGTCGGCTGGGTGATCGCCAAGGCCGGCGCGAAGCAGATCCGTGCGCCCAGGTTCTCGTTGTTCACGGTCCTCGGCCAGCACAAGCTGCTGTTCCTGGCGTGGCTGCCGTTCGGTGGCTTCCTGCTGGGGGCAGGCAAGCTGCCGCGCAAGGATGCCGAGCTGGTGATCCTGCGGGTCGGTCACCTGCGCGACTGCGAGTACGAACTGCAGCAGCACCGCCGGCTGGCACGCAGCCGCGGGGTCGATGCCGATCTCCAGGCGAAGATCTTCGAGGGCCCCGACGCCGAGGGGCTGACCGACCGCCAGCGGGTGCTGATCACCGCAACCGACGAGTTCGTCGTCACCCGCTCGGTGTCACCAGAGACGTGGGTGGCGCTGTCGAGTCACCTCGACCGGCCGCGGCTCATCGAATTCTGCATGCTCGCCGGTCATTACGACATGCTCGCGGCCACGATCGCCACCCTGCAGGTTCCGCTGGACTTCCCGGACTAGGCCCCACCGGCCTACAGGTAGGTCACCCCGAGGACACACAGCGTCAGCAGCACCGGAGAAATCGGCAGACACCACAGGAACGCCGCCTTGGCGGACGCCTTGCGCCGGTGAAAGATCCAGCCCCACCAGCCGAGGACCGCACCAAGCACCAGGCAGACGGCCGCGATCACCAACACCCAGGCGTTCACCGCCGTGGTCCCGACCGCGAAGGAGATGGCGATCAGCCACAGGATGTGACCGATGAGCAGCCCGCCGATCCCGGCGACGACGTTCTCTCTCAAAAGTTGATCATGTGTCCGGCAAGGCCGTGGAAGCACTCCTGCAGCGCCTCGGACAGCGTCGGATGGGTGTGCACGTTGCGGGTGAGCTCGTTGACGGTGAGGTCCCACTTCTGGGCCAGCGTCAGCTCCGGAAGCAGCTCGGAGACGTCGTGCCCGATCAGGTGCCCACCCAGCAGCTCGCCGTACTTGGCGTCGGCGATGATCTTGACGAAGCCGCCTGGCTCGCCGAGCCCATGCGCCTTGCCGTTCGCGGTGAACGGGAACTTCGCGACTTTGATTTCAGACCCGCGTCGTTCCGCTTCTTCTCTTGCCTGCTGCTCGGTGAGCCCGAAGCTGGCCACCTGCGGCTGGCAGAACGTCGCGCGCGGCAACATCCGGTAGTCGCCGAGCGCGAGAGTCTCGGCGCCCGCGATGGTTTCGGCCGCAACGACGCCCATGGCCTCGGCGACGTGGGCGAGCTGCAGCTTGGCCGTGACGTCGCCGATCGCGTAGATGTGCGGCACCGAGGTGCGCATGTACTCGTCGATGCCGATGGCCCCACGCTCGGTGACCTGCACGCCGGTCTTGTCGAGGCCGAAGCCTTCGACGTTGGGCGCAAAGCCGATCGACTGCAACACCTTGTCGGCCTTGAGCTCGGTGGTGTTGCCGTCCTTGGACACGGTCACCGTCACCGTCGACCCGTCATCGTGGATCGACTCGACCTTGGTGCCGGTGAGGATCTTGACACCGAGCTTCTTGAACGCCTTCTCGATCTCCTTGGAGATCTCGGCGTCCTCGTTGGGCAGGGCACGCGGCAGGAACTCCACGATCGTGACGTCGACGCCGTAGTTGCTCATCACGTAGCCGAACTCCATGCCGATGGCGCCGGCTCCGGCGATCACGATCGACTTGGGTAGTTCGCGGGCAAGGATCTGCTCCTCGTAGGTGACCACGTTCTCCGACAGCGACGTGCCGGGCACCAGACGCGTGCTGCTTCCCGTCGCGATGATCGCGTTGTCGAAGGTCACGGTCTCGGTTCCGCCGTCGTTCAAGTCCACCGAGAGCGTCTTGGCGTCGGTGAAGGTCCCGCGGCCCTGGATCTCGGTGATCTTGTTCTTCTTCATCAAGAAATGCACGCCCGCGACTCGACCATCGGCGACCTTGCGGCTGCGGTCGAACGCCGATCCGTAGTCGAAGCTCACCTCGCCGGAGATGCCGAAGGTCTTCGCCTCCTTGGTGAAGATGTGGGCCAACTCCGCGTTGCGCAGCAGCGACTTCGACGGGATGCAACCGACGTTGAGGCACACACCGCCCCAGTACTTCGGTTCGATGATGGCGGTATTCAGCCCGAGCTGAGCCGCGCGAATGGCTGCGACATATCCGCCTGGACCTGCTCCGAGAACGACGACGTCATAGTGAGTCACGCCCCCTACCCTAGTAGTCCCAGCGCAGGTGCTAGCGGTCGATCCATTGAAAGACGTAGGCGCCGTACAGAGCGGCCGCGGCGGCGGTCGATGCCAGCGGAGCCGACATCAGGGCGATCGCCACGGCGGAGACCAGCGGCTTGTTCTGCACCATCGAAACGAGCAGGGCGGCGACCATGCAGACGACGAGATAGACGAGCAGCACGAACACCGGCCAGGTCTTGTCCACGGACTGGAACCACCATTGGTAGACCGCCAGACCGATGACCGCGGCGACGGTCCAGACGGCGGCCACGACAAGCACGAACCTCCAGCGCGTGAGGTACTGGTTGGTGCCGGGCACCGATTCGGGGGCGACGAACGTCGGCAGTGGTTCCGATGGGTTGTCGTCCGGGTGCTCGGTGGCGGTGATTGGCTGCGCCTCGAGCGCGCCGGTGTCGAACAGCGGCGTCCAGTGCGTCGTCGGCTCTCCGGTCTGAAGTTCAGACACCCGACACCACCTGCATCGCGACGAGTGCGCCGAACCAGCCTGGCGCCAACGCCAACACGAACGCCCCGAACGTGGTGATCCATCGTCGTCCGGAGAACAGGATGAGCAGCATGCCGATGGCGCTTGGCACCCCGACCACGACCGCGATCACCACGTCGGGCCGAATGCTTGCCGTCACGACCAGAGTCGATCCGATGCCTGCGAGGAACCCGGCCGCGACACCGACCAACATCGCACTGGTCAGCAGCCACGCTCGCGGGAGCGGAATCACCCCTCCACGGTAACGCGGCGAGCGGCTACTACGGCTGTACGCCTGCGGCGTGCCGTCGCGGTATCGGGCAGGCGTCTTCAGCCTGTGCGACGACGTGGGTGCCCGTTTCGGGAGGGCGCGCGCCTGCTTCGTACTGCTCGCCGGTTACCGGCGGATGCTCGCTCAGCAGGGCGTTCTCGGCGTCGGTGAACGCGCGGCCGCGGGAGAGGAACCGCATGCCCTCGGGCGATTCGAGGCTGAATCCGCCGCCCCGGCCGGGGACCACGTCGATGACCAGCTGCGTGTGCTTCCACGCGTCGAACTGGGGACCGGAGATCCAGACGGGGACGCCGTCACCGCCCACGTCGAGGATCGACAGCAGCACGTCGCGGTCGCCGACGATGAAGTCGCCCTCTGGGTAACACATCGGCGACGACCCGTCACAGCAGCCGCCGGACTGGTGGAACATCACGGCACCGTTGCGGCTCTGCAGCCGACGCAAAAGGTCGGCAGCGGCCGCGGTGATCAACGCTCGGCTCGGAAGGTTCATGAGCTCCCATCTGCGGGTGTAACTCTGCTCACACTACGCGCGACCAGCACAATGGTTCTCGTGGAACCTGACCCCCATCTGTGGCTCGAGGACATCATTGGCGACGAAGCGCTGCAGTGGGTGGAGGCGCACAACGCGCCAACGCTGGCCGATCTCGGCGGTGAGCGCTTCGAGAAGATGCGCGCAGAAGCACTCGAGATACTCGACACCGACAGCCGCATCCCGTACGTGCGGCGCCGCGGCGAGTACCTGTACAACTTCTGGCGCGACGCGACCAATCCGCGGGGGTTGTGGCGGCGCACCACGCTGGACAGCTACCGCACTCCTGATCCCGAGTGGGACGTGCTGCTGGACGTCGACGCGCTGGCAGCCGAGGACGACGAGAACTGGGTGTGGGCGGGCGCCGACGTCATCGAGCCCGACCTGACGCTGGCACTGGTCGGGTTGTCGCGCGGCGGCTCCGACGCCTCCGTGGTTCGTGAATTCGACATGCGGACACGGCAGTTCGTCGCGGGAGGCTTCGAGTTGCCTGAGGCCAAGACCGACGTCACCTGGCAGGACGCCGATACCGTCATCGTGGGAACCGACTTCGGCCCTGATTCGCTGACCGAATCCGGATACCCGAGGATCACCAAGCGCTGGAGGCGCGGAGAGCCGCTGGCCGAGGCCGAAACGCTGTTCAGCGGTGAGGTTTCCGACGTCAGCGTCGGTGGCGGGTTCGATCCCACCCCCGGCTTCGAGCGGCTGTTCGTCTCGCGGGCCTTCGACTTCTTCAACAACGAGCGCTACGAGATGCGTGGCGGCGAGCTCATCAAGATCGACGTACCAACCGATGCGGGCACGTCGATCCATCGCGAATGGTTGCTGATCCGGCCGCGCAGCGATTGGACCGTGGGTTCGACGACACACCCTGCCGGCTCGCTACTGGCGGCCAAGTACGACGAATTCCTCTCCGGAACAGTGGATCTGACGGTGGTCTTCGAACCCGACGAGCACACCAGCCTCGAGAGCTACACGTGGACCCGCGACCGGCTGATCCTCGTCACGCTGGTCGACGTGTCGAGCCGGCTCGAACTCGTCACCCCAGGAACCTGGCAGCGCGAGCCGATCCGTGGCGTCCCGCCGAACACCAACACGGTGGTCGTCGACGCCGACGAGTACGGCGACGAGATCTTCCTGGACTCCAGCGGCTTCGACACCCCGTCGCGGTTGCTCTGGGGCCGGGTCGGCGACGAGGTCGTCGAGGTCAAGAGCGCTCCCGGGTTCTTCGATGCCTCCGACATCGAGGTCAACCAGCACTTCGTGGCGTCGGCAGACGGCACGATGATCCCCTACTTCGTTGTCGGACACCGTGATTCCAGCGGTCCCGGCAAGACGTTGCTCGGCGGCTACGGTGGCTTCGAGAACTCCAGCATGCCCGGTTACGGCGGCGTCCTGGGACGACTGTGGCTGACGCGGGGCGGCACCTACGTGCTGGCCAACATCCGCGGCGGTGGCGAGTACGGGCCGCGCTGGCACACGCAGGCGATGCGGGAGGGCCGCCACCTCGTCGACGAGGACTTCGCAGCCGTGGCAAGGGATCTCGTCGATCGCGGCATCACGACGGTCGACCAGCTCGGCGCCCAGGGTGGCAGCAATGGCGGGCTTCTGATGGGGATCATGCTGACCAAGTACCCCGAGTTGTTCGGTGCGCTGGTGTGCAGCGTTCCGCTGCTCGACATGAAGCGCTATCACCTGCTGCTCGCGGGCGCTTCCTGGGTCGCCGAGTACGGCGACCCGGACAACCCGGACGACTGGGAGTTCATCTCCAAGTATTCTCCGTACCAACATGTCTCGGCAGATCGTCGCTATCCGCCCGTGCTGATCACCACGTCGACCCGCGACGACAGGGTGCACCCCGGCCACGCTCGCAAGATGACGGCCGCACTGGAGGCAGTCGGCCAGCCGGTGCAGTACTACGAGAACGTCGAGGGCGGACATGCCGGCGCGGCCGACAACGCCCAGACCGCCTTCCGCGCGGCACTGATCTACGAGTTCCTGCATCGCACGCTTGGCGAGCCACAGTGAGCCCGCTGTCCCTGTACGTCTTCTACGGCGCAGTGGCCATCCTGCTCGTCGGGCTCCTGCTGCCGGGCTGGGACACACCGCGGGCCCCGAAGCGGGCAGTCAAACGCCGGATCTACTGGACGGCCACCGTCGTCGGAGCCGTCGTCGCGTTCATCGCCGGGCTACCCGACCTTCAGAGTTCCATCGCGTTCGTCGCCGCGTGCTTCGTCCTGATGGGCGGCTGGGCCTACTTCCGCACGCCGAACATCAAGGTCAACGGGCAGATCTGGGCGGCATATCCCCCGAATCGCGAGCCGGATCCACCGCCGCCCGCCGATCGCTGAGGGTCAATCGCGGTCGGTCATGCTGCGCACCGTCTGCTGGAACGCCGCGGTGGTGAAGCAGTTCGGCTCGGCGAACTCCTCCATCGTGATGGTGGTGTCCCAGGAAGTGTCGGCCGCTTGCCGCAGAAGCGGTTTCGCCATCGCCAGCGCGTGAGGCGCCAGTGCGGAGATGCGCTCGCACCACCGGTCGGCGGCAACCATCAGGTCGGTCGGCGCGACGACCTCCTGCACCAGCCCCAATTCGAGGGCCCGGCGCGCGTCAATGGGCATGCCGCCCGCGAAGAACGCGAAGGCACCCTGGTAGCCGAGGCGTCGCGTGAGTGCCCACGACGTGCCGACCTCGGGCAGCAGACCGAGGCGGCCGAACGCGGGCACGATCAACGCATCCTCGGAGGCGAGCGCCATGTCGCAGGTCAGCGCCCAGGCCAAGCCGACGCCTGCGGCGGGCCCGTTGATCGCCGCCACGAAGGCGGTGTCGCTGCGCGCGATGAGCCTTGCAATGCCACCGAATTCGTAGCGGATCCACCGCCAGATGTCGGTGCTTCCCTCGGCGTCGCCGAGATGGTCCTGGGCCAGCCGCATCATCTTCAGGTCGCCACCCGCACTGAACCCGCGTCCGCCACCGGTGAGGACCACCGTGCGAATCGCGGGGTCGGCGGCCAACTCCACGAGGGCGGCCTTCGTCTGGGTGACCAGCGGCGCACTCAGGACGTTGAGGCGCTCCGGCTCGTTGAGGGTGACGACCGCGGAGTCGCCTCTGCGCTCGACGTCGACGAAGCTCTCCGTCGCACTCGCGCCCTGCCGCAGTAGTTCCTGGTACACACTCATTGGTCCTCCTCGTCGGACTCCACACGTAGTGATCGCCATGCGGCGTCGGCCAGTAGCGTGGTTTCGGTGCGCAACGACCCGCGCCGCCCGCGCGCAAGCCAGAGCCGCGCCAGCTCCTGGCTGGGGCCGAGCCATAGCGCGTAGACGACGTCGAACGACGCGGCGCGGATCTCGCCGGCCTCGACGTGTCGACGCAGCCAGGTCTCGACGACTGCGAAGAACGGCTCGTTGAGCTCGCGCAGTTCGGCGCTGGCGGCGCGACGGACATCACTGCCTGCGATCGCGAACAGGAACTGCGCGCGGTCGGGATTGGCTCGTACCCAACGCATGTGGGTGCGCACCACGGACCGGATGCCGTCGGCCGCGTCGCGAGCCCGGTCGAGGGCGGTGACGAACTCGGCCTGGTAGCCGCGGAGTGCATCGACGTAGACCGCGGCGGCGATGCCCTCCTTGCTGCCGAACCGGTGATACAAGGAACCGACGCTGGCGCCCGACCGATTGCGCACCTCGTCCACGGACGCGGCGTCGACTCCCGACTCGAGGAACACCTCGAGCGCCGCGTCGAGGATCGTGCGGCGCCGCGCGTCGGGGAGAGGGTCGGTGCGGGGCACCACTAGAATCTAATTCTAGAATTCGGTTCTGGTCAATTGAGCGGGATACTTCCGCAACCGGGCAGGGTCGCACGCTAGTGCTGGAGCGATTCGAGGAACAGCTTCAACGGGCAGGCATGAGCCCCGACGGCGCCGCCAAGGCCGCCGAAGCCATGTCACAGGGCGCCGTTCCGCAAGAACTCGTCGATCTTGCCCAGAACGGCAGCAAGATCGCAGCGGGCGAATCCGAAGCGTACAAACACTTCGCCGAGAAGGTGCCCGAAGGCAGGCACTGGATGCCCGGTATTGCGTACACCCCCGAGGACATCGCCGCACTCAAGAACATCAGTAGCAAACTTGGAACCTTCGGCAACATGGTCGACGGAGCCCTCGCGTTGTATGACATCAACAACGGCGTACCAGTCGGCGAGGTCGCATCCAAGCTCGGTGGCGGCATGGCGGGTACGTGGGCCGGGACCGAGGCGGGAGCGCTCATCGGCGCTCCCGGCGGTCCCGTCGGTGTCTTCATCGGTGCACTCATTGGTGGTGCCGCCGGTGGGTACGGTGGAGAATGGCTCGCTGAGCAGGGCTACCAACAGGTGACGGGATAGGTGTTGATCAATCCACTCTTCGCCACCACCACGATCGTCGGGCTGGCACTACCGATGCTTCCGACGAAGAGTCCCCGCGCCGAGCAGCGGCTGTACTGGGCGGGCACGCTCATTGCAACGGTGTCGGTGTTCTTTGCGTTGTTTCCCCCGGATTGGCAAGGCGGCCTTGTGATTGCGGGCGTCCTGGCGGGCGGCCTGACTCTCAGGGCCTACATGACCACGTCCTACATCCGGATCAGAGGCCGGACATATGCCTTCAATCTCAGCGATAGCGACGGCAACGACGGATCGCGAGGCACCACACGGCCGTCGGACTACGACAAGGCACCAGATTCCTACGGGGGCATCGCCACAGCGACGAAGGCGTGGTGGCTGCTGGTCGTGGTCGTGATCGCAGGCACGCTGATGGTGGTGCTCTTCGCACGTTCGGGGGAAGGGCCGTGGTACGCCGTCGGTGCTGGGACGGTGGTTGCCATCGTGGCCATCGGCATCGGCCACCAAGATGGCTCTTGGGGATTCAAGATCGCGCGCGGGCAGCTGGCGCAGTTCGCCATCGCAGGCGTCGCCACGCTCGGAGCGTTCAGCGTCTTGTACTACTGCGCGTACTCGGCGGGCAGGCGCTGGCCGCTGCGGTCCGCCCGGTCCTTGGATTACCAAGCGCACCCGCACTTGCGCAGGAAGTTCCCAAACTGATCCATCAGGCTCATCGAGCAGCGCGCCGTGACGAGGCA
The DNA here is from genome assembly GCF_008329605.1 of Mycolicibacterium sp. P9-64. GTDB lineage: Bacteria > Actinomycetota > Actinomycetes > Mycobacteriales > Mycobacteriaceae > Mycobacterium. The sequence goes on along the minus strand of NZ_NPKO01000001.1, from coordinate 655,762 downwards.
GACTGCTGCTATGCCGACGCCGACAGACTTCGAGACCCTGCTCTACAAGACCGAGCCGCCCGTCGCGACGATCACGCTCAACCGGCCCGACCAGCTCAACACCATCGTGCCGCCGATGCCCGACGAGATCGAGGCCGCCATCGGGCTGGCCGAACGCGACCCGCAGATCAAGGTCATCGTGCTGCGCGGCGCCGGGCGGGCGTTCTCCGGCGGCTACGACTTCGGCGGCGGCTTCCAGCACTGGGGTGAGGCCATGAACACCGACGGTCGCTGGGATCCCGGCAAGGACTTCGCCATGGTCTCCTCCCGCGAGACGGGCCCCACGCAGAAGTTCATGGCGATCTGGCGAGCGTCCAAGCCGGTGATCGCACAGGTGCACGGCTGGTGCGTCGGCGGCGCGAGTGACTACGCGCTATGCGCCGACATCGTGATCGCCAGCGACGACGCCGTCATCGGCACGCCCTACAGCCGGATGTGGGGCGCGTACCTGACCGGCATGTGGCTCTACCGGCTCAGCCTCGCCAAGGCGAAGTGGCATTCGCTGACCGGGGAGCCGCTCACCGGTGTCGAGGCCGCCGCCGTCGAGCTGATCAACGAATCGGTGCCGTTCGAGCGCCTCGAGGCCCGAGTCGCCGAGATCGCCGCCAAGCTGTCGCGAATCCCGCTGTCCCAGTTACAAGCTCAGAAGCTGATCGTCAACCAGGCCTATGAGAACATGGGCCTGTCCTCCACCCAGACGCTCGGCGGAATCCTCGACGGGCTGATGCGCAACACCCCGGAGGCACTTGAGTTCATCGACGTCGCAGGCAACGACGGGGTGCGCGCGGCGGTCGAACGCCGGGACGGGCCGTGGGGCGACTACAGCCAGGGTCCGCCGGAGCGCCGGCCGGATCCGTCGCACGTGATCGAGCCCTAGTCTCCGCGCGTGCGCCGAGTTCTGCTCCAGGGCTGCATATTTCGCGCGGGCGCAACCATCACGCAGAAGTCGGCGGCACCAGAGCGCTAGTGACCCCTGCGCAGTAGCCCGCCAAGCATCGAGACGACCACGCCGAACAACACCAGCGCACCACCGGCGGCCAGCGTCAGGTTGAGCCACTGATGCAGGCTGCCCTCGGCATGACCCACCATCGCCTGCGCGACGTCGCGGATGTCGCCGGTGGTCTGATTGAGCGCACGGTCGACGTAGCGCTGCGCCACCTCGATGCCCGCCCAGCCCGCGGCCCCGACGATCAACGCCGAAACGCCCAAGGCACCAAGCGCTTTGCCACGTGACCGCGCCACGGCCAGGGTCAACAACGCCAGCACGCCGGTCAGCACCATCGCCCCGACGCTGGCCCACGGACCCCACCGGGCCACCTGACGCAGCTGACCCGGTCGCAGCGTGTCGGACACGTTCTCGGTCAATGGCACGACCAGCGTCGACGGAGGCCGAATGCCGAAGTCCTTCAACGTGTCCTGAAACGAGCTGTCGGCCAGCATCGGCGACAGGTCGATCTGCCAGCGCCCCGACGCATCGGAATTCTGGACGCCGTCGGTGAACAACCACCGGTGCACGATCCGGTTCGCCTGCGCGAACTGGCCGGGAAAGGCCGCACTTCGGGTGTATGAGGTGGCCGCGCCGCTCAAGAGACCGGGCTGGACGTCGTAGCCGCTGTTGGCTGCCAGCTTGACGAGTTGACTGGTGAGTTCGGCGGCCATCGCGCTCTGCACCGCGGGATCCTTGCCTGCCGACGTCGCCAACGTCGCATAGCCCGCCTCGTCGACCACGTTGTGCTGTGCCCAGGCAGCGGGCACCGCGACGGCCAGGGCCGCAGTGGTGAGGACCCACATCAGAAGCGCAGCCACGAACCGCACCGGCGCGTCCTCCTTGTCTAGGACGCAGCCGTCGAACAGGCCGGTCAGTCGGCCAGGGCGCGTCCCACGATGAGCGGGTCGGCACGGCCGACCACCTCGTGATCCTTGTTGTCGTAGTCGAACTTACCGAGGACGTAGCGCATCGCGTTGATCCGGGCGCGCTTCTTGTCGTTGCTCTTGACCACCGTCCACGGCGCCACCTCGGTGTCCGTCCAGGCGAACATGTCCTCCTTGGCGGCGGTGTAGTCGTCCCACTTGTCCAGCGACGCGAGGTCGGTGGGCGAGAGCTTCCACTGCCGCACCGGGTCGACCTGACGGATGGTGAAGCGGGTGCGCTGCTCGGCCTGCGTGACGGAGAACCACAGCTTGGTGAGGCTGACGCCGTCGTTGACGAGCATCTGCTCGAACAGGGGCGCCTGGCGGATGAACTCGGCGTGCTGCTTCTGCGAGCAGTAGCCCATCACCCGCTCGACACCCGCCCGGTTGTACCAAGACCGGTCGAACAGCACGACCTCACCGGCGGCGGGCAGGTGCGTCACGTAGCGCTGGAAGTACCACTGCGTGGTCTCGCGCTCGGTGGGCTTCTCCAGCGCGACGACTCGCGCGCCGCGGGGGTTCAGGTGTTCCATGAACCGCTTGATGGTGCCGCCCTTGCCCGCAGCGTCACGGCCCTCGAACACGATGACGTGGCGGTGCCCATTGGCCTGGCTCCACTTCTGCAGCTTCAGCAGTTCGATCTGCAGCAGCCGTTTCTGCTCCTCGTACTCCTCGCGCCTCATGCGCTCGTCGTACGGGTAGTTCTCGCGCCAGGTGTCGACGTCGGATCCGCTGGGAAGGTGCACCAGCACGGGATCGTCATCATCGTCGTCGCGGACGGTGTAGTGCTCCGCCTCTTCAAGCATGGTCACCGGCAAAAGGTATCGACCCTGGCCGAAGTGCCGGTGACTACAGCGTGAACGGGAGGTAGCGCACGGCCGGGTTACTTGGCCGTGCGGCGTGGCCGGATCAACGCGAACTTTGTCATCATCGCGTTCATCCGCTTCATCGCCTTTTGCGAGTTGTGGTAGTAGTTGCCGCCCGCGCCCGCGCTGGTGCGCGGCGCAATGACCGCCTCCTGGCGACAGAACTTGCGCACGCCGTCGGCGCCACCGAAGCGCGCCCCGATGCCCGAGGTCTTCCAGCCGCCCATCGGCGCCGTGGTGCACATCAGGTTGGAGATGACGTCGTTGACGTTGACGGCACCGCAATCCAGTTGGAGTGCAACGTCGTTCGCGCGCTCGAGATCGCGGGAGAACACCGACGCACTGAGCCCGTACGGGCTGTCGTTGGCCAGCCGGACGGCCTCGGCCACGGTCGCCACCTTCATGATGGGCAGCGTCGGGCCGAAGGTCTCCTGCATCATGCAGTCCATGGAGTGGTCGACGTCGACGAGCACGGTCGGCTCGTAGAAGCTGCCGGGCCCGCTGGGCCGCTTGCCACCGGTGAGCACGTTGGCACCCTTCGCGAGGGCATCGGCGACGTGGCGTTCGGTGACGGCGACCTGCGTGTCGTCGATCAACGCCCCGAAGTCGTTCCCGTCACCCGCACCCATCTTCAGGTTCTCGACGTCACGCACGACGGCCGCGACGAACTGGTCGTAGACGGACTCGAGCACGTACACGCGCTCGACCGAGACGCACGTCTGGCCGGCGTTGAAGAAGGCTCCCCACACCGCGGCGTGTGCAGCCATGTCGATGTCGGCGTCCTCCAGCACGATCATCGGGTCCTTGCCGCCAAGCTCGAGGCTGATCGGGGTGAGCCTGCGGGCTGCCCGCTCCGCGACCTTTGCGCCGGTGGCCGACGATCCGGTGAACTGGACGTAGTCGGCGTTGTCGACGACGGCCTCCACGGCCTCGCGGGCACCCTGAACGATCGCCATGACCTCGGGGGCTCCTGAGTCGAGCCACCCCTTGAGCAGCAGTTCGGCGGTGAGCGGGGTGCGCTCCGACGGCTTGAGCAACACCGAGCATCCCGCTGCCAGTGCGGCGAGGCCGTCCATGAGCAGGTTGGCGACGGGGTAGTTCCATGGCGCGACGATGGCCACGACGGGGCGCGGCCGGTAGTGGACGGAGATCTTCTTGATCGACAAGAACGGCAGCGCGGCCGGACGGGTCTCGGGCGCGAGCGCCTTCTCCATGGTCTTGATGTAGTACGAGGCGATCATGATGAGGAGCGGCACCTCTTGGGCGGCGTCGGTCGCCGACTTGCCGGTCTCCTTGATCAGCAGCGCCTCGATCTCGTCGCGGTGCTCGCCCATCCAGACGGCGAAGCGAGCCAGTACCTTGGCGCGGCCCTTGGCGCCGCGTGCTTCCCATTCGCGCTGCGCATGGCGCAGGCCGGCGGCGATGCGTGGCACGTCGGCCGGATCGGTCCACCGAACGGTTCCTGCCACGGCCCCGGTGGCGGGGTTGCTGATGGTTGCGGTGTTGGTCGCGTCCAGTTCAGGCGTAGCTGTCATGGACCCATGCTAGCCGCTGTTGTGACTCAGATCGCAGTCGGGTTGACACCTGTCAAGTTCGGTGTGGGATCTGTCCTGATGTGAGGGCTGCAACGCACACGATGGCGCTGCCCAACAGCAGACCGCCGACCGTGTCGGTGAAGTAGTGAAACGTGATGCCGACCCCCAACATCCCGACCAGGATGACGGCGATCGCGACCAGCACCGCCCACCAGGCGCACCCTGCCGCGAGCACGACCAGACCCCACACGATCACCAGCGTCGTCACGTGGCCACTCGGGTACGCGAGGGCGCCGTCTTTCTCTCGGCCGAATACGGGCTTGAGCATTCGCACGAACGCAATCCCGAGGAGCGGCGCCAGCGCGGTCGCCGCCGCCAATTGCCATCGCCGTCGATACAGGGCGACCAACAGCACGACGACGAGCAGGACAACCAGGATGAGAGGGCTCGTCACCAATGCCAGTCGGGCAGCTGGGCTGTCCCAGTACTGCTGGAACCACTCGTCGACCGGGGTCGCGCCCTTACCGACCACCCACCCGAGCAGCAGCATCGCGGCTATGCCGACCGGCGGCCACAGCCGACCGAGCACGTTCAGCCCGCGATGCCGCGCACGTAGGCCGCTTGGCCGAGGTGCTGGGCGCAGTCGTCGATGATGCTGACCAGTCGTGCGCTCGCGGTGACCGGCGGCGTCCAGCGTCGGTCCACGATGCGGTCGAGTTCCTCCGGCGTCACCGACGCGACGAACTCCAGCGTCAGCTTGTGCACGCCGTGGTAGTAGCCGGACAACAGGTCCGCCGTCGGGCGCACCTTGCCAACCTGCTCCGAGGTGTGGCCGTAACCGTGCGAGTCGCGCGGCACGTCGAGGTCGAAGCGGTCGACCCAGCCGTCACGAAACCACACCTGCTCGACGCCCGCGATATCGCAGAGTTGCGCGTCTTGCACGCGGGCGCTGTGCCAGATCAGCCACGCAATGCTGTTGGCGTCCGGGGTGGGCCGGTGCCAGGACAGCTCGTCGGACAGGCCGTCGGTGAGGTCGTCGACGTGCTCGATGAGCCGGGTGAACGAGTCTCGCAGCAGCTCGCGGACCGCCGCAGTGTCAGTGTCGGACATGCACGAAACGCTACCCGTGGACTCCGACGAAGCCCTCCGGCTCACTTCGTCCTCACCTCGTCGGTGGTGGCGGTTCGGCGCTGTGTCTGCCCACGGATCCGTCGGGCACCAGTTCGCGTCGTTGCCGGGCGGGTCCGCACGTTCAGCGGTCACCAGAACCAGCGGCCCATTGGTGCCGCAACGGCGGGCGTCATGAAAGCCGCAACAGCTGGGTGTCGAACAGCAACCCGAGACCGATGGTCGTGACGCGTTGCAGAGCTATCCCGCCGATTGTGCACCGTGGAACACGGCCTCGACGTTGTTGCCGTCGGGGTCGCGGACGAACGCACCGAAGTAGCCGGGGTGGTACTCGGGCCACAACCTAGGCTCGTGCAGCGACTCGGCACCCAGTTTCACGGCGGCGTCGTAGAACGCCTTCACCTCGTCGGTGCTGGTGGCCTGGAAGGCGAAGTGGATCGGCGCGCCTACCTCGCGGTCGGTGCCGTCCTCGATCCAGAAGTCGGGCTTGCCGTTGCGGCCGTAACCGATGGCGGGCCCGACGTCCATCTGCCGGGAGTGGCCGAGCACTCCCAGCACGGTGTCGTAGTACTCCTTCGACTTGGTGTAGTCGGCGCAGATGATTCCGAAGTGATCGATCACGGCCTCATCCTGGCATCTGCCACCGACTGATCACTCAGAATGAAGTCGTACATTCGGGGTCATGGGTTACGACTCCGGAGCCGCCCCGGCGGCGACATTCGATCGCGGAGCCGCCCCGGCGGCGACATTCGACCTCGGAGCCGCCCCGGCGGCGACATACGATCTCTGCATTCGCAACGGCACGATCGTCGACGGTCTCGGCGGTGAGCCCTACGTCGGTGACGTCGCGGTCTCCGACGGCGTGATCGCCGCGGTCGGCTCGGTCGACGGTGCGGCGACGCGCGAGATCGACGCCACGGGTCTGCTCGTCACCCCGGGCTTCATCGACCTGCACACCCACTACGACGGTCAGGCGATCTGGTCGGACCGCATGGTCCCGTCGTCGGCACACGGCGTCACGACCGCGCTGATGGGCAACTGCGGGGTCGGCTTTGCACCGTGCCGGCCCGAGGACCACGACGTGCTCGTCGACGTGATGGCCGGTGTCGAGGACATCCCCGGCGTGGTCATGGTCGACGGGCTGCCATGGACGTGGGAGACCTTCCCCGAGTTCCTCGACGCGCTCGACGCAGGCAAACGGGACATCGACGTGGCGGCATACCTGCCACACTCCCCGCTCCGGGTGTACGTGATGGGCCAGCGCGGCGTCGACCGCGAAAAGGCCACCGCGGAGGACCTCGCCCAGATGCGCAAACTGGCGGCCGAGGCCGTCGAAGTCGGCGCCATGGGCTTCGCATCGTCGCGACTAACCCTGCACAAGAGCGAAAGTGGCCAAGCCATCCCTAGTTACGATGCCGGCCACGACGAGATCGAGGCGATCGCTCGCGACGTCAAGGACGCGGGCGGCGGGCTGATTCAGTTCGTCCCCGACCTCGTCGCAGGCGATTACGCGCCTGCGCTGCAGACGGTCTTCGACGTCGCCGCCGACGTCGGCCTGCCGGTGACGTTCACGCTGGCCATCGGCAACGCGGGCGACCCGTTCTTCGAGGAGGGGCTCAACCTGGTCGAGAAGGCGAATCAAAACAGCGGCGAGGCGGGCCCTCGAGTAACGGCACAGGTCTTCCCACGGCCCATCGGCCTCGTCATCGGCCTCGAACTATCCGGAAACCCGTTCGTGCTGTACCCGAGCTACCGCGAGCTCGCGCACCTACCGCTCGCCGAGCGCGTAGCCGAGATGCGCAAACCCGAAGTGCGCGAACGCATCTTGGCCGATACACCGGCGAGTGACGGGCACCCGCTGATGTTCGCGGTCCAGGCCTGGGACTGGATGTTCCCGCTGGGAGAGCCACCGAACTATGAGCCCGACGCGTCCGACAGCATCGCCGCACGGGCGCGGGCGCGCGGAGTCAGCCCCCTCGAGGAGGCCTACGACCGCGTGCTCGACGACGACGGCCACGCCATGCTCCTGATCACGCTGGCCAACTTCCGGGACGCGTCACTGGACACCGTGGCCACCTTGTTCGGGCGCGACGACGTCGTCCTCGGCTTGGGCGACGGCGGCGCGCACTACGGAATGATCTGCGACGCAAGCTTTCCCACCTACATGCTGGCGCACTGGGCACGCGACCGCGCGTCGGGCCGTCTGTCGGTGGCCGAGGCAGTCCGCGAGTTGACCACCGTCCCTGCACGGGTGGCCGGGCTGGCCGACCGGGGCCGCATCGCCGTCGGCTACAAGGGCGACCTCAACGTCATCGATCACGCCGCCGTGAAATTACACCGACCGGTCGTCGCCCACGATCTGCCGGGGGGCGGACGCCGCCTCGACCAGTCAGCGGACGGCTACGTCGCGACCGTCGTCTCCGGCGAGGTGATCGCCGAGAACGGCGTACCGACCTCAGCGCGTCCCGGCAAGCTGATCCGCGGCAGGCAGCCCGCGCCCGTCTGACCGACCCGCCGCGACCGCCGGCCGGCAACGTCGTCGCGATGCAGGACGGCTACCAGACGGAGTCATCGTCCGGCCGTCGCGGCTCGACGAGGTCAAGGCGTGCTTGCACTCCTACGCCCGCGCCGTCAGGGGTTGCGACATCAGGGCAGACGCGTGGCCGGTCCCTGCTGCATGTCGGGCTGGACCAGTCGGAAGTGCGAATCGCTGCGCTGCATGTGGCGCCGCTCGTAGTGGCCCTCGATCTGCTTGCCGTCGACCATGCCGGTGAGCACCAGGTGGTCTGGACCGTTCTGCCGGAAGTGCAGCACGATCGCCTGATCCGCCTCGTCGTGCTTGATCTCGATGCGGTCGTCGTGGATCTCGTAGATGTAGACGGTGACGTAGCCAGCCGGAACCTGGGCGACGAAGCTGGCGTAGTCACCGACCCGATCGGCGATCGCGACGTTGGTCCACGGCGCGGGCGACGTCTGCTGCAGTGTGGCCTCTTCCCCGTTGACGGTGAATGACGTTGCGCGCCAAACACCGTCGATATCGGACTCCCTGTGCCGGATTTCGTAGAGGGTGACGATGCTGACCGTACCCATCAACACGACGAATGCCGTTGCGATGACGAACTTCGCCACGGTGCCGGTCTTGCGCAGCCACGGACGGCCGGAACCGAGCGCAGGCCACAGCGTGACCGGCTCGGCAGTGCCGCGCTGGAACACCAATTGCGCGAGGCTGCGCCAGTACGGAGCGGTGATCGCAACACCGATGAGCAACAGTTGACCGGACACCAGTTTCACCGGGACGTCGTAGAAGAGATTGAGCAGGAACACCTGGCCCATCGCGACGATCGCGATCAGTGCACCAAGCAGCCACGTCCGCCGCCACAGCAGCAGGACACCGGCAACGAATTCGACGAGGCCGCAGGCCACCGAGTACGGGTCGGAGGCGCCCATGAAACCCCACAGCGTGTTCATCATGTTGACGTCGCCGACCATCTGGATCTGATAGCCCGGCAGCATCATGTAAGCCATCTGCGTCGGAATCAGTTTGGCCAGACCGTAAATCAGCATCGAGATGGCCAGGCCGAACCGGGCGAACACCAGCAGCAGCGCGGCCAGGCTTCGGTAGTTGGGCCTGCGCTGGTCCAGCGCGGTCCACACCGCAGTGATGACCAGCGCCACCAAGATCCAGCCCAGGTGGTAGCACCACGTGGCCAAATCGTCACCGCTGCCGTCCATCTGCAGGTGCACGCCCTCACCACGCGTGACGAAGCTGCCCAGCTGAGCGAGCGCCTGCAGTAGTGGGTACAGCACCATGCCCAACCCGAAGTTGCCGTACACGGAGAGCATCAGGATCCCGCCGCCGATGGTGAACAGCAGCCGGAAGCCGAGCTTCTGCCTGCTGGTCCATGTGGGTGCCGTGGTCTCGTCGGGGGTGGGTGGCGTCATGGCGTCCGCGACGCCGGTCGTCGTGCTCACCCGATTGACGCTAGCGACGAATCGGCGCGACTGTCCCCGGGGAAAACCTCCAACTTCGCGGCGGCAGCCTCCCCTGCTGGCCCCCGTTGATCTCCCCGATTGTTCGCCGACCGTGCGGTTTCATACGCGACGCGCCGCTCACGGCGTATCGCACCGCACACTCACCACTCGCACCGCACACTCACCACGTCTTGGGGCATCCGCGGGACACGAGCGCCGCACCCACTCGGTCGAGGAAGGACTGCGGGTTGTCGTGCAGGATCCCACTGGTCAACCTCTCGTCGATCCACCCGAGCTTGGATAGTTTCGCGAGCCGGATGATGTCCCACGACCGCTGCTTGGGGTCGTTCCAGTGGTGGGCGCCCTCGAAGTCCACCCCGACGAGGTACTCCGGCCATCCCATGTCGATGCGAGCGAACGCCCAACCGTACTCGTCGCACACCTCGATCTGCGTCTGAAGTGGCGGAAAGCCGTACTGCACCAGGAGAAGTCGTGTCAGCGACTCGTACGGCGACTCCGCTCCCCCGTCCACCAACCCAAGAGTCTCGCGCGATTGCCGCAACCCTCGGTTGCCGGGATGGGCGCGGCTGACGGCATCGACGGCATCGATCTTGAGGCCGGTGGTGTTCATCAGCGCGTCGATCCGCTGCACGCCTTCGGTCAACTACAGCCGTCGACTCATGTCGAAGGCAGTTCTCGCCGCCGTCGTGATCGGCACGCCATCGACGAACTGCGTCTCATCGCCAGCCAACACATCGGTGTGAACGACGATGCCCTTCGGCGGGCGCCGGTTGGCGTGGACGAGCTCGATCGGCGGCTCGCCGTCGATCCACTTGGTGCCCAGCATCGCCGATGCGGCCAGACCGCCGACCACACCGCGACGACCCGACCACAGCCACGCGGCTCGCGCGCGATCCACCACGGATGGCTCGACGCCGCGCGGCGCCCACACGCCCGGGTAGATCCCGAAGTGAAGCCTGCGCAGTTCGCGGAACGTCAGCGCTTCGGACTCCAGGGCCTCGGCCGCGCGGAAGGGCCAATCGATCGCTTCCATGGCCGCACGGTCGCATCGGCCTCCGACGATTAGGGCGCAGCGCGGTGCATTCATCCACAGGCCCGCGGCGCCGTGAGTGTGCGGATCGATACGGTGCCCGCGGCGTGTTGCGGATGAAACCGCACGCTCGCGGGGAGGGGGCGGATGGCCCGCACTATCCTCGCGACATGAGCGTCAAGGTGGACCTCGACAAACTCGCCGACGAGTTGGCGAACTTCGCGATTGCCTACCTGGTCACCGTCGGCGACGACTATCGCGCACACACCGTGGCCGTCGACCCCGTCTTCGGAGAGGGCGTGCTCGACCTCGGGCAGGTCGGTCGACGCACGCGCAGGAACGCCGAGAGCCACCCCGACATCACCCTCGTCTGGCCGCCCCGCGAACCCGGCGGCTACACGTTGATCGTCGACGGAGCAGCCCAACTGACCGACGCAGAGTTGCGCGTCGTCCCCACCGGCGCCGTGCTGCACCGGCCTGCGGCACCGGGCGTCCCGACCGCGTCGGGCTGCGGCGACGACTGCGTGCCGCTCTGAGCCGACCCGAAGATACGAAAAGGCCCGACTCGCAAGCGAGCCGGGCCTTCCCGTAAAGAGCTGGACTTAGAAGTCCATACCGCCCATGCCACCGGTCGGGTCGCCCGCAGGTGCGGCGGCCTTCTCCGGCTTGTCGGCGACGACTGCCTCGGTGGTGAGGAACAGAGCCGCGATGGACGCCGCGTTCTGCAGCGCCGAGCGGGTGACCTTCACCGGGTCGGCAACGCCGGCCTTGAGCAGGTCCTCGTACACACCGGTGGCCGCGTTCAGGCCGCTGCCGGCGGGAAGGTTGGAAACCTTCTCGGCGACGACGCCCGGCTCGAGGCCAGCGTTGAAGGCGATCTGCTTCAGCGGAGCCGACAGCGCGACACGCACGATGTTGGCGCCAGTGGCCTCGTCACCCTCGAGCTTCAGCTCGTCGAGCGAAGGAGCCGCCTGCAGCAGGGCCACGCCGCCACCGGCGACGATGCCCTCTTCGACGGCAGCCTTGGCGTTGCGGACTGCGTCCTCGATGCGGTGCTTGCGCTCCTTGAGCTCCACCTCGGTGGCAGCTCCGGCCTTGATCACCGCAACACCGCCGGCCAGCTTGGCCAGGCGCTCCTGCAGCTTCTCGCGGTCGTAGTCGGAGTCGCTGTTCTCGATCTCGGCGCGGATCTGCGCAACCCGGCCCGCGATGGCGTCGGAATCGCCGGCGCCCTCGATGACCGTGGTCTCGTCCTTGGTGACGACGACCTTGCGAGCGGTGCCCAGCAGCGAGATGTCAGCGGTCTCGAGCGAGAGGCCGACCTCTTCGCTGACGACCTGGCCACCGGTCAGGATCGCGATGTCCTGCAGCATGGCCTTGCGGCGGTCACCGAAGCCCGGGGCCTTGACGGCGACGGACTTGAAGGTGCCACGGATCTTGTTGACCACCAGGGTGGAAAGGGCTTCGCCCTCGACGTCCTCGGCGATGATCAGCAACGGCTTGCCGGACTGGATGACCTTCTCCAGCAGGGGCAGCAGGTCCTTGACCGTCGAGACCTTCGACGAGACGAGCAGGATGTAGGGGTCCTCCAGGACCGCTTCCTGACGCTCGGCGTCGGTGACGAAGTAGCCCGAGATGTAGCCCTTGTCGAAGCGCATGCCCTCGGTGAGCTCGAGCTGCAGGCCGAAGGTGTTGGACTCCTCGACCGTGATGACGCCCTCGTTGCCAACCTTGTCCATGGCCTCGGCGATCAGGTCGCCGATGGTCTGGTCGCCAGCGGAGATGCCCGCGGTGGCAGCGATCTGCTCCTTGGTCTCCACCTCCTTGGCGGACGCCAGCAGGGTCTCGGTGACCTTCTCGACGGCCTTCTCGATGCCGCGCTTCAGGCCCAACGGGTTGGCGCCGGCAGCGACGTTGCGCAGGCCTTCGCGAACCAGTGCCTGTGCGAGCACGGTGGCGGTGGTGGTGCCGTCACCCGCGACGTCGTCGGTCTTCTTGGCGACCTCTTTGACCAGCTCGGCGCCGATCTTCTCGTACGGGTCCTCCAGCTCGATCTCCTTGGCGATGGACACACCATCGTTGGTGATCGTGGGGGCGCCCCACTTCTTCTCCAGGACGACGTTGCGGCCCTTGGGGCCCAGCGTGACCTTTACCGCGTCGGCGAGGGCGTTGAGGCCCCGCTCGAGGCCGCGGCGGGCCTCTTCGTCATACGCAATTGTCTTGGCCATTGCGAAGTGATTCCTCCGGATTTGGGGATCGCACGTTATGTGGCCGGGATCAGTGCCCGCGACGGACGCCTAGGGTGTGCTCCCGCAGGTGCGGCCCCAGACTCACCGTCCCGACCTAGCACTCACCGATCGCGAGTGCCAACGTCATTTCTAGCACTCGCCCATGGCGAGTGCAAGGTCGGCTACGGCGTCCGGAGACCGTCCAAGACCACCTCAGTCAGCCTCCCGGCGGCCTCCTCGTGGTAAGCCTGCATCGCCTGAAGTCCCACGAGGAGAGCCTTGACGTCGCGGACGCCGAGGTTGGCACGGGCGTTGCCGGCCTTCTGCGCGGCACTCAGCAGGTCGCCGAGCATTCCCAGGAACGCCTGTTCGACCCCGTCGTCCGTGACGTCGACACCGGATCGGGAGAGCGCATCGGCGAGGCCACGGTCCGCCGCGCCCCACTGCAGCACCAACGCCCGCAGGAATGCGAACAACGCATCCCCGGGATCTTCACCGTCGAGCAATGCGCGCCCCTGGTCGACGATCTGCCCGATGCGGTTCGCGACGACCGCCTGGAACAGATCATCCTTGGTGGGAAAGTGCCGGTAGACGGTGCCCGCGCCGACGCCGGCCCGCTTGGCGATCTCGTCGATCGGCACCGCCAGGCCCTCTGCGGCGAAGGTGTCGTAGGCGACCTCCAGCACGCGAGCGCGGTTTCGGGCCGCGTCCGCGCGTAGCGGCCGGTCGGGCTGGGTCACTTCACACCTCGGGAATAGTTAAGCGGGGCGCGCGTTCCGTATAGTCGGGACCAAACGGGGCGCCTGCCCCGTTTAACACTCTACCGAGGAGAACTCATGGCGCCATCATTCAATAAGTGGACGGCCACCGACATTCCCGACCAGAGCGGCCGCGTCGCCATCGTCACCGGCGCGAACACGGGTCTTGGCTACGAGACCGCCGCCGCACTCGCAGCCAAGGGCGCACACGTCGTACTCGCGGTCCGCAACCTCGACAAGGGCAAGGACGCCGCGAGCCGCATCGAACAAACCACCCCCGGCGCCAAGGTCGCACTGCAGGAGCTCGACCTGACCTCGCTCGAGTCGGTTCGCGCCGCCGCCGATCGGCTGAAGGCCGATCACGAGGTCATCGACCTGCTGATCAACAACGCCGGAGTGATGTTCACGCCGAAGTCGACGACCAAGGACGGCTACGAGCTGCAGTTCGGCACCAACCACCTTGGCCACTTCGCGTTCACCGGCCTACTGCTCGACAGAGTCCTCGCCGCACCCGGCTCGCGCGTGGTCACGGTCAGCAGCGTTGGACACCGCTTCGCCCGCAAGGGGATCCGCTTCGAGGACCTCCAGTGGGATCGCGACTACAGCCGCGTCGGCGCCTACGGACAGGCCAAGCTGGCCAACCTGCTCTTCACCTATGAACTGCAACGCCGCCTCGCAGGCACGCAGACCATCGCCGCTGCAGCCCACCCCGGCGGGTCGAGGACGGAACTGACCCGCAACCTGCCGCCAGTCACCGGCGCGCTGACGCGGCTCGTCGAGCCCCTCTTCCAGGGCCCCGACATGGGTGCCCTCCCGTCACTGCGGGCCGCTACCGACCCCAGCGTGCTTGGCGGGCAGTACTACGGCCCCGACGGCTTCGCCGAACAACGCGGCTACCCGAAGGTCGTGTCATCGAGCGCGGCGTCACACGACGCCGACGCACAGCGACGGTTGTGGACCGTCTCCGAACAGCTCACCGGAGTCACCTTCCCCGTCTAGCGTTGAGGGCGTGTCGCTCTGGAGTCTCAATGACGTGCCGCCCTATCCCCCCGCCCGCTACACCAGGGACGAACCCGAGGTCAGTGCGTGGCTGCGCCGCAGTGCCCAACCTCCGGACTATGACTCCTTCGGGTTGGTGCAGTACCACTACCTGGCCAACCAGCAGAACACCAACGGCGACTACGGGCTGTACCGCGTCGAGCTCGCGCCGAAGGCAGGCGGGCCGGGGCCACACTTCCACCGGGCGATGTCGGAGGCCTTCTTCGTGCTGTCGGGGGCGATGAAGCTCTACGACGGCAACGACTGGATCGACGGCGCCCAGGGCGACTTCCTCTACGTCCCACCCGGTGGTGTGCACGGTTTCCGCAACGAGGCCGACGAACCCGCGTCGATCCTCATGCTGTTTGCCCCCGGCGCACCCCGTGAGCACTACTTCGAGGGCCTCGCGCAGCTCCACGAGTTGACCGACGAGGAACGCAGCGCCTGGTTCACCGCCAACGACAACTTCTTCGTCGACTAGTTCGCCTAAGCGCCATCGAGTGAGACGAACTGCCACCCGGCCCCCTGCAGCGCCGGGATGGCGGCGCTGACCCCCGCCGCAGTACCCGACCGGGGGTGGTTCATGTGGGCCAGCACGATGGAGCCTGGCGCGGCGTGCGTGATCGCGGCGTCCACCGCGGCGGCCGTGGCGGTCGCGCCGTTGTCGGCGTTGACGGAGAACCCGACGGGGGTCAGACCGAGGTCGTGAACGATCCGTACGGCGACCTCGTCGTAGTGCGCGGTGCCGGTGCGGAAGTAGACCGGCGCCTTGCCGGTGAGCGCCGTGAGCCGGGTCTGGTTGGTCCAGACTTCGTCGACGGCCTCGCTCGCCGACTTCGTTCCCGGGATGCCGTAGGCCGAGCGTCCGGTCACCGACAGCGGGACGTGCCGCGTGCCGTGGTTGCCAATCGCGAACAGTGGATTCGCAGCGAGTTGCTCGGTCCGGCCGGGGTTGGCGTCGATCCACTTCGAACACACGAACAGCAGAGCCGGAACGCCGTTGCGTTGCAATGTGTTCAGCAACGAGTCGTCACACGCGTGGTCGCACGCGTCGAAGGTCAGCGCCAGTTGACGTCCCGACGGGTTGAAACTCGTCATGATCCCCGGCAACGACATGCCCCACTGGGTGGGCTGGCGTCCGGCGTCGCGCGCGGCCACCGCACTGGGGTCGACGCCCGACGCGGCCAGCGCGGTCGGTAGGCGGATGCCGGTGCCCAGCGCGGCAGCCACACCCGTCAGCGCCGCCAAGAACATCCGCCGAGTGGGCATGCGCGCACGCTAGGCGAGCCAGTTGGCAAATCCCTGGGTCATGCCTTCGAGTCGCCGGGGAGCCGCGCAGCCAGGTATGGCGCCGTGCGACTCTCGGCGACCCCGGCCACCGCGGCCGGGGTCCCAGCCGCCACGACACGACCGCCTGCATCGCCCGCCCCCGGCCCGAGGTCGATGACCCAGTCCGAGCCAGCCACCAACCGCATGTCGTGCTCGGCAACCACGACCGTGTTGCCGGCGTCGACCAGCCGGTGGAGCTGACGATCCAGCAGGTCCACGTCAGCCGGATGCAGGCCGGTCGTGGGCTCGTCGAGGACGTACATGGTGTGGCCGCGACGGGGTCGCTGCAGCTCCGAGGCCAACTTGATCCGCTGGGCCTCCCCACCGGAGAGTTCGGTGGCCGGCTGCCCTAGACGCAGATACCCGAGCCCGACCTCCTGCAGCGTCGTCAGACTCCGTGCGGCGCCCGCGACGTCGGCGAAGAATCCCGACGCCTCGTCGACGGTCATGGCGAGCACGTCGGCGATGCTGCGGTCGCGATAGCGCACCTTGAGGGTGTCCTCGTTGTAGCGGGCGCCGTGGCACGTCGGGCAGCTGCCGTAGGTGCCGGGCAGGAACAGCAACTCCACCGATACGAAGCCCTCGCCCTGGCAAGTGGGACAGCGCCCGTCCGCGACGTTGAAGGAGAACCGGCCTGCCGTCCAACCTCGCCGCCGCGCCGCCGGGGTCGCGGCGAAGACCCGCCGGACGGCGTCGAACAGCCCGGTGTAGGTCGCCAGCGTCGAGCGCGGCGTCCTACCGATCGGGCGCTGATCGACGGCAACCAGCCGGCTGATCCGATCGACCCCATCGGCCGTCACGCCGATACTCGCGTCGCGATCGAGGTCGACGACCTCTGCGTCGTCGTCGCCGTCAGTCTCCTCGATCGCGCCGCCGCCCAGGTGCCGCGTGACGACGTCGCCGAGCACCTTGTAGACCAGGGTGGACTTGCCCGAGCCCGACACGCCCGTGACCGCGGTGTACACGCCGAGCGGGATGTCGATGTCGACATCCCGCAGGTTGTGAAAGCGGATGCCCCGCAACGCCAAGATGCCCGACGGCTGGCGCGGCGCGCGGGCGGCGGGGGCCTGGTCGCCGAACAGATAGTCGCGGGTGACGGAAGCGGCGACGTCGGCGAGGCCGGCCACCGGCCCGCTGTAGAGCACCTCACCGCCGAGCTCGCCTGCGCCGGGCCCGACGTCGACGACCCAATCGGCGCGGCGCACCACGTCCATGTCGTGTTCGACGACGAACAGTGAGTTACCCGCCCGCCGAAGTCGGTCGAGCACGTCGAGCAGCGGTTCGGCGTCAGCCGGGTGCAGTCCCGCCGACGGTTCGTCGAGAACGTAGAGGACACCGAACAGACCCGCGCGAAGCTGAGTCGCCAGCCGCAGGCGTTGCAGCTCGCCCGGCGACACCGTAGGGGTGCGACGGCTCAGGGTCAGGTAGCCGAGCCCGAGGTCGATGAGGACCTGGGTCCTGGCGACCAGGTCAGCGGCGATCATCGTCGCGACTTCGGTCAACTCGCCCGACTCGGTCGACTCGTACGCGGCTTCGAAGTCGGTGCGTGTCGCTGCGGGCCGAAGTGCATCGGCGAGGTCGGTCAGCGGCATGCCAACCAGTTCGGCGATGTTGCGCCCCGCGAACGTCACGGCGAGCGCCTCGGGCCGCAGCCCCGAGCCGTCGCATACCGGGCACTCCACGCTGTCGACGAACTTCAGGACTCGCCTGCGCATCATCGCGCTCTGCGAGTTCGCCAACGTGTGTCTGACGTGCCGCTCCGCACTGGAGAAGGTGCCGTTGTAGGTGTAGTCGGCGGTCACGTTGTGTCGGTGGGGGTGGATCTCGACGGTCGGCTGCTCGTCGGTGAACAGGATCCAATTGCGTTGCCGCTTCGAAAGTTTGTGCCACGGCTTGTCGATGTCGTAGCCAAGCGTGATGAGGATGTCGCGCAGGTTCTGCCCCTGCCATGCCCCCGGCCAGGCGGCGACGGCTCCCTCGCGGATGGTCAGCGAGGGGTCGGGGACGAGTGTCTCCTCGGTGACCCGGTGAATCCGGCCGAGGCCGTGACACTCGGGGCAGGCGCCGACGGCGGTGTTCGGGGAGAACGAGTCGGAGTCCAGTCGCTCGGTGAAGCCGCGCGGAAACGTACCGGCGCGGGAGAACAGCATCCGCAACAGATTGGACAGCGTCGTGACCGTGCCCACCGAGGACCGCGACGACGCCGCGCCACGGCGCTGTTGCAGCGCCACTGCAGGCGGTAGCCCGGTGATGTCGTCCACCTTGGGCGCACCGCTGGGCAGCAGCAGCCTGCGCGCGTACGGCGCGACGGACTCGAAGTAGCGCCGCTGCGCCTCGGCGTAGATGGTCCCGAAGGCCAACGACGACTTGCCCGAGCCCGAGATCCCGGTGAACGCGACGAGTGCGTCGCGCGGGGCGGCCACGTCGACCCCGCGTAGGTTGTGCACCCGGGTGCCGAAGACGCGGACGAACGGGTCGACGTCTTCGGCGCGCGGCGGGAGCATCTCGCCATTGTGCGCGGTCGGTGCGACACGCCGTGGGTTCGCCGACCCCGCTTTGCTCGCCGTCAGTGGCGCGGGCGATGGATCACGTGCGCCGAAATGAGCCGTCCGGCGTGTCGCGCGAGTACCGACACGCCGCCCCGCACGCTTCGTCGGGTGACACGCCGAGCGGAGATGCACAGCCGGAACCCCTTGCCCTAGACTGCGCTTCGACCAGATTGGAGTCTTAGGGTGCGGGCTTACGCAGCGCCCAGCACCCAGGCTTTGCGGGGCTGGCAGCGTCGGGCAATGGTGAAGTATCTTGCGGCCAAGCCGCGCGATTTTCTCGCCGTCGCGACGCCGGGAGCTGGCAAGACCACGTTTGCGCTGCGCGTTGCTGGCGAGCTACTGGCCGACGGCACCGTTGAGCGGATCACCATCGTGGTGCCCACCGAGCACCTCAAGGTGCAGTGGGCGCGGGCCGCCGCGGGGATCGGGATCTCGCTCGATCCGAAGTTCAGCAACTCCTCTGCGCAGAACTCCGACGAGTACCACGGCGTGGTCGTCACCTACGCACAGGTGGCCAGCCACCCGGGCCGTCACCGGGTGCGCACCGAGAACCGCAAGACGCTCGTCGTGTTCGACGAGATCCACCACGGCGGTGACGCCAAGAGTTGGGGTGACGCGATCCGCGAGGCGTTCGACGACGCCACCCGCCGTCTGTCCCTGACCGGTACGCCGTTCCGCAGCGACGACAGCGCGATCCCGTTCGTCACCTACGAGCGTGGGCCCGACGGCCTCGAGCGCTCGCAGGCCGACCACACCTACGGCTACGCCGATGCGCTCGCCGACGGGGTGGTGCGCCCGGTCGTCTTCCTCGCCTACTCGGGCGAGGCGCGGTGGCGGGACAGCGCAGGCGAGGAGCACGCGGCGCGCCTCGGCGAACCGCTCAACGCCGAGCAGACCGCGAGGGCCTGGCGGACCACGCTGGACCCCACTGGCGACTGGATGCCCGCGGTCATCGCCGCGGCCGACACCCGGTTGACCCAGAAGCGCCAGCACGTGCCGGACGCCGGCGGCATGATCATCGCCTCCGACCAGACCGCGGCCCGCGCGTATGCCGGGCTTCTGACCTCGATCACGGGCGAGGCGCCCACCATCGTGTTGTCCGACGATCCGGGCTCGTCGGATCGGATCACGGAGTTCTCCAAGGGCACCAGCCGGTGGCTAGTCGCGGTGCGCATGGTGTCCGAGGGCGTCGACGTCCCGCGCCTCGCCGTCGGGGTGTACGCCACCAGCGCGTCGACTCCGCTGTTCTTCGCTCAGGCCATCGGCCGCTTCGTACGCTCGCGGCGGCCCGGTGAGACGGCGAGCATCTTCCTGCCGTCGGTGCCGACGCTGCTGCAGCTGGCCAGTGAGATGGAAGCGCAGCGCAACCACGTGTTGGGCAAGCCGCATCGCGAGTCGCAGGGCGAGTGGGACGAGGAGGCCGCCGAGGACGCGGCGAAGAAGAAGTCCGAGCGCGATGAAATGGACAACGGCTTCGAGATGCTTGGCGCGGATGCCGAGCTGGATCAGGTGATCTTCGACGGCTCGTCGTTCGGCACCGCAACCCCGGCAGGTAGCGACGAGGAGGCCGACTACCTCGGCATCCCCGGCCTGCTCGACGCCGCGCAGATGCGAGATCTGTTGCGGCGCAGGCAGGAAGAGCAGCTGGACCGCCGGACGGCGGCGGGCGGCACGGTGCCGGTGGTGTCCACCACGCACGGCCAGCTTCGCGATTTGCGCCGTGAGCTCAACGCCTTGGTCACCCTCGCCCATCACCGCACCGGCAAGCCGCACGGCTGGATCCACAACGAACTTCGTCGGCTCTGCGGGGGGCCCGTGCTCGCGGCCGCGAACTCCGAACAGATCACGGCGCGCATCGAAGCGGTCAGGACCCTGAAGACTTAGTTGGCCGAGCGGGTGCGGGAGCCGTGGTTGTCTGTTGCTGGCACCGGACCAAACACGCACGAGTTCCGGCCAGGTTCGGACGAGTACGTCCCGTTGTTCCTGATGCAGCACGATTTGAAGGAACCGGTCTTCACGCAGGAGTCGAAATCGGCGTTTGCGGCCGGAGCCATCGCCAGTGTGGCAGCCGCGATCGCGCCTGCGCCGATGGCGACCGTGACGAACGCGGTGATCCGGCGCAGCATGGTCGTGGGGTAGGTGTTCATGGCGGGCTCCGTTCCCGTTGGTCACGCCCTCCGTGGCGCGTTCACCAGCTAGGAGCGCCCAGCCGTCCCGATTCCCTCACTTTTCTTTCGAGGATTTGACCCGGCGGGCTCGGTCGGTCGCTGAAGACCTAGCCTTCTTCGCGCTACACGAGCGGTCGCTCGGCCCGTACGACGAGCAACGCGCTTACATGACAGGCGATTTCGATCTGGACCGCGTCCGCGTCATCGTGGTCGACGGTGTGGACGTCGGAAGGCTAGACGTCGAGGAGCGCGACGACGAGGTCTTTCTCGGGCTGATCGAACTGGCACCCGAATACCAGGGCAGCGGCATCGGCAGCCGGTTGATCCGCGAGCTCATCGACGGCGCCGACGGCAAGCGCGTGACGCTGAGCGTCCTCGGCGTCAACGATCGGGCGTACGCGCTGTACCGCAGGCTCGGTTTCACCGAGGTCTCGCGTGCCGGCGACGCGCCAGAGCTCCGGATCCGAATGGCGACAGAACCCCCGCTAATGAGTCGCCGAGCGTGACGCTGCCATCCCGAGGGAGCCCACACGGGCTGGCCCCAAACCTGGGCTTGCCTCACCCAAATTGAAGGGTGAGGAATGCGAGACGTGAGGGTCGCTAGAGCCCGAGCAACTCCGGCAGGTCGGCCACCGAATCGATGACGTGGTTGGGCTGCATCGCGTATTCGTCTGCGGCCCAACGGTCCAACGTGTCCTGGCGGAACTTCCCGGTACGGACCAGCACCCCGGTCATGCCGACCACCTGCGCCGCAAGCACGTCGTTGTTGAGGTCGTCGCCGACCATGTACATCTCCTCGGGGTCGACGCCGAGACGGCTAGCCGAGGCCAGGAACCCTTCGGGCGCAGGCTTGCCAACGGCGGTGGCCTTGCGTCCCGAGGTCTCCTCCATGCCGATCAGGTACATGCCGGTGTCGATCCGCAGCCCCTCGGCGGTGTTCCACGACGTGCTGCGGTGCATGGCGACGACGGGCACGCCCCGGGCCATCCAGTCGTAGACGCGGCTGAGCGTGACGTGGCTGTACTCGGGTCCGGCGCCACCGAGCAGGACGACGTCGGGGGTCTCGGGCACCGCGTCACCGACCTCACCGGCGTAGACCAGGTCGATGCCGGGCATGTCCTCGCCGATCTGCCCGCTGTTGACCAGGAAGCATCGTGCGCCTGGATAGCGGTCGCGGACGTAGCCGGCGGTCAGTACTGCGGCGGTGATCACCTCGTCGGCGGTGACGTCCATGCCCGCATCGGTGAGCAGTGCCGCGATCTGAGTGCGGGTGCGCGTCGTGGTGTTGGTGAGGTACGTCCGCGCGATCTGGTTGTCCGCAAGCACCCGCAAAGACTCCGCGGCGCCGGGGATGGCCTGCCACGAGGTCACCAGGACGCCATCGATGTCGAACAGCACTCCACCGACAGCCATGCAGCCGACAGTAAACGGCGAACGTCACGGCGCAACTCGGACCCAGCTAAGAGTGAGCCGACTCTCGCGCCCAGTCGCAGTCGGCTACCCACGGTGATGTCGTTGCGGCGACCGACCACGCGAGTTCGGCGGGCACGTCGAGCACGCGGTAACCCTTGACCCCTGCGGGCGTCGCCGCGATCAGCGTGGCGACCCCGGCGCGGCGCTGAAACAGCGTCTGGCGTGCCGTCCAGCCGATGATGCCAGCGGCCTCCAGGCAGTCGCGGCGCCGGTCCAGGCTGCCTGACCTGGCCACCAGCCAACCGTCGCCGACGCGGTGGCCCAGCGCGCGGGACCGGTCGGCGGCCAGGAACACCCCTGCGACGGTGACGACACCGCACAGCGCCCACGCCCATGTCGGCACCGTCGCGACGAACGCCGTCGCCGCCAATCCGACCACCAGCAGTGCGGGAAAGGTGAGGGCTCGCGTCCATCGCCTGCGGGTGGCGGCAGGGCCGTGGTGGCGCAACTCACCCGTCACCGCGGCAGGCGCTCCAATCAATTCGGTCAGCACACCCTCGGCCGTGGCGGCCGGACACGGAGGCAACAGCAGCGACGCCTCGCCCGCCCCGTCGACGCCCGTCATCACGGCGTCCAGCCGGGCACCGCCGAACGCGCGCACCAGCAGGGGTTGGCGGATGGTGCCGCCGCGCAGCCGACGCATGTCGAACGCATGCTCGCGTACCCGGAGCAGCCCGTGCTGGAGGTGCAGTACCTCGTCGCGCCGGGACAGCACCAGGTTGCCGAACGTGACGAGGGAACGAACGACCGACAGCATCACCCCGAGCGTCAGCACGACGAGAACGGCCACAACCACCGTCGCGATGACGCCGAAGCGCTCGGCGGCATCCAGACCCTGCCGCGCCAGTGGTGAATCCTGCAGCGCGGCAACGGCTCCCGTTTGGTAGATCACGCCGAACGCGGCGGCGATGGTGGCGAGTCCGGTGAAGCTCAGCGGGCTGTACCGCAGCCACGACGGCTGCCACCTGGCCAACACCCATGCCTGCGGGACGACCTCCTCGCCAGCGTCGCGTGAGTCCGTCGGCGAGTTGGCGAGCAGCAGCGCCCGCAACGCGGGTACCTCGTCGGCCCGGACGGCGTCGAGCGCGAACCCGGCGTCCCCCTTGGCCTCCTGACCAGTGCTGACCTTCACCACGGTCAGCCCGAGCAGCCGGTGCAGCACCCGCGCGTCGGTCGACACCGACCGAATCCTGTTCCGTGGCACCGACAACACGGAGCGCTGCAGCACGCCTTCGCGTCGTTGGATCTGTTCGGCGTCGATGCGGTAGGTGGTGGTGAACCAGCGCGCGGCGCCGAACACGATCATCAGCACCAGCACGGCGATCGACCACATCGAGTTGCCCGTCGCCGACCCGAGCACCACCGCGCCGATCAGCAGCGGCACCTGGCGCAACACCTCGTGCACCGGATGGACCAGCAGCATCAGGGGACTCAGCCTGCGCCACTGCTCGGGTTCCGTCACGTCGCGTCCCGCTCACCGATCGAGGCGATGTCGGTCAGTTGGGCGGCGATCCGGTCGGCCACCTCGGAATCCAACGCGACGATCCGTACCGCTCCCGCCGACGACGCCGTCGTGACCGTGACGTCGGCGAGGCCGAACAACCGCGCAAGCGGACCGCGGTGGGTGTCGACCGTCTGCACGCGCGAGATCGGCGCGATGCGACGCTCCTGCACCAACCAGCCCGACCGGGTGTAGACGGCCTGCGCGCCGACCTCCCAGCGGTGAACGCGGTACCGCCACAGCGGCGCCACCACAACGAACGTCACCACGCCGACGAGCGTCACCCCGGCAACGAGAACGTGCAGCCAGCCCAGCCGCGCGTCGAGAACGAACCACACCACCTGCCCGACCGCGAGCACCGCCCACGGGATCGCGGCGCCGATGGCCCACACCAGCGGCGCCTTGCGGCTTGGCGGATTCGCAGGATCGACGAGTGTCACCATCGGTCTGAGTATGGTCTTGCTCATGAGCGCCAACAGCAAGTGGACCGCTGCCGACGTGCCCGATCAGACGGGCCGGGTCGCCATCATCACCGGTTCCAACACCGGCCTCGGCTATGACACCGCCCTGATCCTGGCCGGCCGCGGCGCGCGCGTCGTGCTCGCGGTCCGCGACACCGACAAGGGCAACTCCGCCGCCGCCCGCATCGTGGGAGCCCACCCGGGCGCCGATGTTGCGGTCCAGGCTCTGGATCTTGGCTCGCTGCAATCGATCCGGACGTCGGCCGAGGAGCTGAAGGCGGCCTACCCGCGGATCGATCTTCTGATCAACAACGCGGGCGTGATGTACCCGTCGCCGCGGCAGACGACGAAGGACGGTTTCGAGCTGCAGTTCGGCACGAACCACCTTGGTCACTTCGCGCTGACGGGGCTGCTGCTGGAGAACCTGTTGCCCGTCGAGGGTTCCCGCGTCGTGACGGTCAGCAGCGTCGGCCACCGCATCCTCGCCAAGATCCACTTCGACGACTTGCAGTTCGAGCGCAGCTACAACCGGGTGGCGGCCTACGGACAGTCCAAGCTGTCGAATCTGATGTTCACCTACGAGCTTCAGCGTCGCCTCGGCGGACACAACGAGGGGACGATCGCCTTGGCGGCACACCCCGGCTTCTCCGACACCGAGTTGATGCGCCACCTTCCCGGCTTCCTGCAGCCCCTCACCCCGCTGGTCGCGCAGAACGCCGCCATGGGCGCGCTGCCAACGCTGCGGGCGGCGACGGATCCGACGGCGCGCGGCGCCGACTACTACGGACCCGACAGCATCGGTGAAACGCGTGGGCACCCCAAACTAGTGAAGTCGAGCGCGCAGTCGCACGACCAGGACATCCAGGGCCGACTCTGGACGGTGTCCGAAGAGCTCACCGGCGTCACCTACCCTCTGTAGCCCATGCGCTCCGTCGAAGAGCACCAGCGCGTCGTCGCTGGGCTGATCACTCCCCGCCCTGCCGTGACCGTCCCCATCGGGGACGCGCTCGGCCTCGTCCTCGCCGACAACGTCGTCGCGTCGCTGTCATTGCCGGGGTTCGACAACTCGGCCATGGACGGTTACGCCGTCGTCGCCGAGGACATCGCCGACGCCTCTGCGGACCACCCCGTGAAACTGCCGGTGGCCGAGGACATTCCGGCCGGACGCACCGACGGGCTGACGCTCGTTGCGGGCACCGCACACAGGATCATGACGGGTGCGCCACTTCCCACCGGGGCGACGGCCGTGATCCCGGTCGAGGCGACGGACGGCGGCACCGAGGTCGTCACGATTCGCGCGAGCGCACGGCCCGGCCAGCATCTCCGCCGCGCAGGCGAGGACGTCACCGAGGGCACCACCGTGCTGTTGGCGGGGCAGGTCCTCACCCCCGCCGCACTCGGGCTGGCCGCGGCGCTCGGTCTCGGCGAGTTGAACGTCGTTCCACGACAACGGGTTCTGGTCATGTCGACCGGTTCGGAGCTGGTGTCACCGGGAACGGCGCTTCTGCCTGGCCAGATCTACGAGTCCAACGCCGTGATGCTGTCCGCGGCCGTCCGCGACGCGGGCGGCGAAGTCACGACCGTCGCGATGACGTCCGACGACGTCGACACGTTCCGCGCCAAGCTGCTCGAGCACGCCGCACACGCCGACCTGATCATCACCACCGGAGGCGTCAGTGCGGGCGCCTACGAGGTGGTGAAGGACTCGCTCGGCGAGGAAGTGGAGTTCACCAAGGTCGCCATGCAGCCGGGGATGCCGCAGGGCGCGGGGCGCATCGCCGGAGCCGAAGCGTCGGCGACATCCAGCCCAGGGACCTCGATCATCACGCTGCCCGGCAACCCCGTCAGCGCCCTGGTGTCGTTCGAGGTGTTCATCCGCGCCCCGTTGCGCGCGGCGATGGGTCTGCCCCACCCCGAGCGATCGCGGATCACCGCCGAGCTGACCGAGCCACTGACCTCGCCTGGCGGCAAGCGGCAGTTCCGGCGCGGCGTCCTCGATCCCCACGGACGCACCGTGACCAGCTACGGTCCCCCTGCATCACATCATCTGCGGTGGCTGGCGTCGGCGAACTGCCTGCTTGAGATCGACGAAGACGTCGTCGAACTGGCCGCGGGTGCACAGGTCCGTGTTTGGGACCTGTCCTAGCCACCACGATCGGGCACGTCAATACGTAGAATCGAGGCGCCATGGCCAGACCCGCGCGACCACCGACCGATGACCACCAATCCGAGATCGCACGACTGGTCGACCTCGTCCAGTCGACGATTCCGCCCGTGCACAGCGCTGGCCTGCCGTTCATCGCGGGCGGGCTTGGCCTTGCCGCCCTTGGGCGCCGCCACCGATGGGTGCGAGCCACCGGTCTGACCGCCGCCGCTGCATGCGCGGCGTTCTTCCGCCACCCGCCCCGGGTGCCGCCGACGCGGCCCGGCCTGGTCGTCGCGCCCGCGGACGGCCGCGTCACCCTGATCGACGAGGCCACCCCGCCTGCCGAGCTCAACTTGCCCGACGTCCCGATGACTCGGATCAGCATCTTCCTGTCGATCTTCGATGCGCACGTGCAGCGCGCGCCGATCGGCGGCGAGGTGGTGACCGTCAAGTACCGACCCGGCCAGTTCCAGTCGGCGGACAAGGCAACGGCCAGTGCCGAGAACGAGTGCAACAGCGTCTGGATCCGCACGCCGGACGGTGTCGACGTGGTCGCGGTGCAGATCGCCGGGCTGGTCGCCCGCCGGATCGTCTGCTCGACGCATGCCGGCGACAAGCTCGCGCTCGGTGAGACGTACGGCCTGATCCGGTTCGGTTCACGCCTGGACACCTACTTTCCCGCCGACGCGAAGGTGCTCGTCGAGATCGGACAGCGTGCCGTCGGCGGCGAGACACCACTGGCGGAGTTGGCGTGAGCTCCGACGCCCGAAAACGCCCGCGCGGGCTACGGATTCTGCCAAGCGCGACGACGGTGCTGGCGATCTGCGCCGGGCTGACGTCGATCAAGTTCGCGCTCGACGAGAAGCCGTGGATCTCGCTGGCCCTGATCGGTGCGGCCGCCATCCTCGACGGGATCGACGGGGGCATCGCTCGCGCGCTGAACGCCCAGTCCCGAATGGGCGCCGAGATCGACTCGCTCGCCGACGCGGTCAACTTCGGTGTCGCGCCTGCCCTGGTGATCTACCTGACGATGCTGCAGGGCTCACAGGTCGGCTGGATCTTCGTGCTGCTGTACGCGGTGTGCGTCGTACTGCGGCTGGCGCGCTTCAACGCGCTCCTCGACGACAACTCCAAACCCGCGTACACCCGCGAGTTCTTCACCGGCATGCCCGCCCCCTGCGGCGCGGTCGGTTCGATCGGTCCGCTGGTCGCCATGATGCAGTTCGGCCACGGTTGGTGGACGTCGCACTGGTTCGTCTGCGCGTGGCTGGCGTGCAACGCCGCGCTTCTCGTCAGCCGGGTGCCCACCCTGGCGCTGAAGGCGATCTCGGTGCCGCCCAACGCCGCACCCATCCTGCTGATCCTCGTCGCGGCGGCTGCCGCCGGACTCCTGCTGTTCCCGTACATCCTGGTGCTGCTGATCATCGCCGGGTACCTGTGCATCATCCCCTTCACCATCCGCAGCCAGCGTTGGGTGGCAGCGCGCCCCGAGGCGTGGGACGTCGAACCGCGGCAGCGGCGTGCGGTGCGCCGCGAGGCGCGCCGTGCCGCGCCCTATCGCCGTTCCATGGCGCGGCTGGGTCTGCGCAGACCGGGCTCGGGGCAGTGACGACCGACCAAGAACAAGACGAGACACCGCTGACCCACCTCCGGCTGACGGCACGGCTCAACACGTCGGCCTTGGACTCTCGCCGCGGCGTGGTCCGCCTTCACGGCGAAGTCCTTGGCGCTCTGGGCATTCGGGAGTGGGATGCGATATCGCTGACGGGCGCGCGCACGACGGCGGCGGTCGCCGGCCTCGTCGTCACCCCCGGTGTGCCGCCAGGCACGATCCTGCTCGACGACGTCACGCTGTCCAATGCGGGGCTGCGGGAGAACTCCACGGTGATCGTGGCGCCGGTGACGGTGCACGGCGCGACGTCGGTGACGCTCTCGGGATCCAAGCTTGCCACCCAGTCGGTATCCTCCGCCACGCTGCGACTTGCACTGCTGGGCAAGGTGATGACGGTCGGCGACACCGTGTCGCTGCTGCCGCGTGACCTGGGGCCTGGGACGTCGACGTCGGAAGCCACGACGGCGCTCGCGACGTCGGTCGGCATCACGTGGACCTCCGAGCTGCTCACCGTGACGGGGGTCGATCCGGCCGGTCCGGTGAGCGTGCAACCGAATTCGCTCGTCACGTGGGGTGACGGAGCCGATCTTGCGGCGCAGTCCGCGACCGGCCAGCTGACGGCCGTCACTCCCAGCCTGACGCCGGCCAGCGCGCCCCTCCCGGTCGACGACCTCAGGGGCGCACACAACCAGGTGGCGCGGCTGACCGAATGGCTCAAGCTCGCGCTCGACGAGCCGACTCTTCTCGAAACCCTCGGGGCCAAGCCCAATCTCGGTGTTCTGGTGTCAGGACCCGCAGGCGTCGGCAAGGCCACGTTGGTGCGCGCAGTGTGTGCGCCGCGGCGCCTGTTGGAGTTGGACGGCCCCGAGGTAGGGGCACTGCGTGCAGAGGACCGGCTGGCTGCCGTTTCGTCGGCGGTCGCGACGGTGCGCAACGGCGGTGGAGTGCTTCTCGTCACCGACGTCGACGCGCTGTTGCCGGACACCCATGACCGGCAACCAGAGCCCGTCGCCACCTTGATCCTCGCCGAGCTTCGTTCCGCCGTCGCCACTTCGGGGGTGGCATTCATCGCGACGTCGGCGGTGCCGGACGCCGTGGACGCCCGGCTGCGGGCACCCGATCTGTGCGACCGCGAGCTGAGGCTGAGCCTGCCCGACGGCGCCACTCGCAAGTCGCTGCTCGAGGTGCTGTTGCGCGGGGTGCCAGCCGATGCTCTCGCGCTCGACGAGATTGCCGAGCGGACACCGGGTTTCGTGGTTGCCGATCTCGCCGCGCTGGTACGGGAGGCGGCACTGCGAGCCGCAGCGCGCGCGAGCGGCGATGGCAAGCCGCCTGCGTTGACACAGGACGACTTCACCGGGGCTCTTTCGGTGATCCGCCCGTTGTCCCGGTCGGCAACCGAGGAGGTCGCCGTCGGGTCGGTGACGCTCGACGACGTCGGCGACATGGTCGAGACCAAGCAGGCCCTGACCGAGGCGGTGCTGTGGCCCCTGCAGCATCCGGATACGTTCGCCCGCCTCGGGGTGGACCCACCGCGCGGAGTTCTGTTGTACGGCCCACCCGGTTGCGGCAAGACGTTCGTGGTGCGTGCGCTGGCCAGCAGCGGGCGGTTGTCCGTACACGCCGTGAAGGGCGCCGAGTTGATGGACAAGTGGCTCGGTGCATCGGAGAAGGCCGTCCGCGACTTGTTCAGGAGGGCGAGGGATTCCGCGCCGTCGCTGGTGTTCCTCGACGAGATCGACGCGCTGGCACCGAGGCGTGGCCAGAGCGTTGATTCAGGAGCCACCGATCGGGTAGTGGCCGCGCTGCTCACCGAACTCGACGGCATCGACCCGCTGCGCGATGTCGTGGTACTCGGCGCCACGAACCGGCCCGATCTGATCGACCCCGCCCTGCTGCGGCCTGGCCGGCTGGAGAAGCTGGTGTTCGTCGAGCCGCCGGATGCCCAGGCACGCCGCGACATCCTGCGCGCCTCTGGCAAGTCGATCCCGTTGAGTCCCGAGGTAAACCTCGACGAACTCGCCGACGGGCTCGACGGCTACAGCGCCGCCGACTGCGTGGCACTGCTTCGGGAGTCCGCGCTCACCGCGATGCGACGGTCGATCGACACGGCCGACGTCACCGCCGCCGACGTCGAGAAGGCAAGGGCGACAGTGCGTCCCTCACTGGACCCCGCCCAGGTGGAGTCACTGCGCGCGTTCGCTGCCGGGCGTTAGGTCTCGGTATGACGCGCGACTTCGACGCGACTCAAGGCCGGGCCTCGAGCACCAGGTTGAACGGCGTCTCGGTAGCGCGCCGGAAACGCGTGAAACCGCCTCCGTCGACCACGATTTCGCGTAGCCGCGCCTCGCCTGCCTGAGCGCCCAACGCCGGACCCTTGCGTGCGAGTGAGACGGGCACGCAGATCTGGCTGGACGCGCCGTACATCACCCGGCCCACCGCGTTGAGGTTGTCCTCCACGCGGTCGTTGGCGAACGGCTCGACGAGCATCGCCGTGCCGTCGGGGTTGAGGGCGTGGCGCGCGTGCCGTGACACGCCGATCGGATCACCCATGTCGTGCAGGCAGTCGAAGAACGCGATGAGGTCGAAGCCCGTCTCCTCGTAGCCGACTGCATCGGCGACCTCGAATCGCGCATTGGAAGCACCTGCCGCCGCGGCCTTCTCGGCGGCAACGTCGATCGACTCTCGGTGGTAGTCGTACCCAACGAACTCGGAGTTGGGATAGGTCGTCGCCATCAAGATGGTGCTGGCGCCGTGCCCGCAGCCGACGTCGGCGACTTTGGCCCCGCTGTCCAGCTTGTCCACGACGCCGTCGAGGGCCGGCAGCCAAGCGCCGACCAGATTGCTGTGGTAGCCGGCGCGGAAGAACCGTTCGGTGCCGTCGAATAGACACGGGTGGTGCTCGCCCCACTCCATGCCGCCGCCGGACTTGAAGTTCTCCAGCGTGCGACCGAGGGCATGGAACGTCGCCTCGACGATGTTGTAGGCACCCGGCATGTCGACGGGACCGTTGGGGTCGGCCAGGCACAGCGCCTGCTCCGGGCTCAGCGACCACTCGCCGGATGACGCGTCGTACTGCACGTACCCTCCGGCGCCCTGATTGCCGAGCCATTCGCGCACGTACCGCTCGTTGGTGCCGGTGCGCCTGGCCAGTTCATCGGCCGTGACCGCACACTTGGCCAATTCTCGGTACAGGCCGAGCCGATCCCCCACCAGAATCAGCGCGGCACTCATCGCCGCCCCCAGATCACCGACGGCCTTGCCGATGAACTCGTTCAGCTTGCCTTCGTCGATGGTCATGCTGCCGCCTTCCCTCAGGGATCGTCGCCAACTCCGAGCATGCGCCCGCAGCTATGTGATGACACGGGGTTTCACCGCCAAAGGTCCACCAATTGCGATCATGCGACGGGGCGAAGAGGGCGAACAATTCGTCGTCACCCGCAACCAAGCCGATTTTCGAGGCAGCCCCGACGCGCTCGACGTCATCGCGGTCTGAGTCAGCTCTGCTCCGCCAGCGCGGCGAGCCTGTCCACGGACGCCTGCAACCAGTCCGCGGTGGTGGCACGCGCACGCACCAAGCGCTTCTCGTCGGCGAGCCGGGTCCAGTCATAGGTGTGGGTGACGCGGGTGTGCGCGTCGTCCAGCGGCTCCAACTCCCAACGCCACAGGTGCCCGGGTGGCGTCCCACCCTGTTCCGACGGCCGCCACGCGATGAGTCGTCCCTCGTCGAACTCCTCGACGTGGTTGTCCCGGATGGCACCCGTGGTGATCGACATCGTGAACACCGCACCCGCGGCCCGCACGCGCTGACCGGCAGGCGCCTCGGTGAGATTGCCGTTGCCGTCCCAGCGCGGATGCTGGGACGGATCGGCAATCAGCTCGAAGATGGCGTCGGCCGGTGCGGCGACGTCGCGGCTTGCACTGACCACCCTGTTCTCATCCGACATGCCCTCATTCAACCCGAGCCGTTGACACTCCTGTACTGACATGTCACAGTTGGACCACATAACTTGGCAGCGTCAAGATCGGAGTCCGACATGACCACCATCAGCCATGCCTCAATGGTCATCCGCGCCGGTGACCGTGATCGGGAGAAGACCGCGAACGTCCTCGGCCAGGCGCTCTCGCAGGGTTACCTCGACATACCCGAGTACGAACACCGGGTCCAGGCCACGTTCGCCGCGCACACCAACGCCGAACTGAACGAACTGGTCGCCGACCTGCCATGGGCGTACCTGCGCCGCGCCGACCCCCGAAGGCGCGCCGCCCGCCAGCGGGCGGCCAGGATGTCGGTGCGGCTACACCTCGCCGGGTACCTGACGATGGTCGTCATCGTGCTGACCGTGTGGCTGGCCGTCGCCTTGTCTGTCGGCGCATGGTACTTCTGGCCGATCTGGCCCATCCTCGGCGCCGGCATCGGGCTGCTCGGTCACGCGATCCCGATCAAACTCGCGACGCGGGCTTAGCGATCCGTTCCCGTGAAGAAGGGCTTCACGAAACTGGAGCTGTCGTCGCGCGTCGAACTCGTCCGACAGTCACTGGACGACGACGCATAGTCGGCGGACCGTAAGCTGGCCTGAGACAAAGCCAGCCACACACGACGGCTGACACCCCGCTTGATACGGAGTGCCATGCTCGCCATTCTTCTTGCGCATGCCGCAGCAGCGGTGCTTGCGCCGGTGGTCGTGCACCGTTGGGGACGGCAGGCGTTCTATCCCCTGGCGCTGGTCCCGCTCGGCTCGCTGGTCTGGGTCGTCCTCAACTGGCCTGGCTCGAACATCGATGGCGACGGGACCATCCACGTCGACTGGGTGCCCGAGCTGTCGATGAACATCACGCTCCGGTTCGACGCGCTCGCCGCGATCATGAGCGTGCTGGTGCTCGGCATCGGCGCGCTGGTGCTGTTCTACTGCGCCGAGTACTTCCACCATCACGACGGTCACACGGAGAAGCGCCTGCCCAGCTTCGCCGCCGAGCTGGTCGCCTTCTCCGGCGCCATGTTCGGCCTCGTGGTCAGCGACAACATGCTGCTGCTCTACCTGTTCTGGGAACTGACCACCGTGCTGTCGTTCCTGCTGGTCGGCCACTACGCCGAACGCGCCACCAGCAGGCGGGCCGCCACCCAGGCGCTGCTGGTCACCACCGCGGGTGGGCTGGCGATGCTGGTCGGCATCGTCATCCTGGGCACCACGAGCGGCACCTACCTGCTGTCGGAACTGATCGCCAAGCCACCTACGGGGTTGGCCGTAGCGATCGGTGTGGCGCTGGTGCTGATCGGCGCTCTGAGCAAGTCGGCGATCGTGCCGTTGCACTTCTGGCTGCCCGGCGCGATGGCAGCCCCCACCCCGGTCAGCGCGTACCTGCACGCGGCGGCCATGGTGAAGGCGGGCGTCTACCTGGTGGCCCGCATGACACCTGGGTTCGCGGACTCGCCGGCGTGGCGGCCGATGGTGGTGACGCTCGGCCTGCTGACCATGCTGCTGGCCGGCTGGCGCGCTGTGCGCGAGTACGACCTCAAGCTGATCCTGGCGTTCGGCACGGTCAGCCAACTCGGGCTGATCACCCTGATGGTCGGCGCAGGCGGCGGCGACCTGATGCTGGCCGGGTTGGCGATGCTGTGCGCGCACGCCATGTTCAAGGCCGCGCTCTTCATGGTGGTCGGCATCGTCGACCATGCCACCGGCACCCGCGACATTCGCCGGTTGGCGTGGCTTGGCGAGCGGTACAAACCACTGTTCGTCGTCGCCGTCGCCGCGACGGCCAGCATGGCCGCGCTGCCACCGTTCCTCGGGTTCGTCGCGAAGGAAGCAGACTTCACCGCCTTGGCCGACGGCGCGTCCCTCGGGGCCGCCGCGCCGTTCGTGCTTGGCGGCGTGGTGTTCGGCTCGGTCTTCACCACGATCTACAGCCTGCGCTTCATCTACGGCGCCTTCGCCCGCAAGGGACAGCCCGAGCCGAGCCAGCGGGTCGTCGAAATGCACCGTCCACCAATCACATTCCTGCTCGCTCCGGCGATCCTGGCCGCCGCAGGTCTGGTGTTCGGCGTGTGGCCGGTGGGCCTCGACCGCGTGCTCGACGACTACGCCGACACCCTGGAGGGCGGCGCGGAGTACCAGCTGGCGCTGTGGCACGGGGTGAACTTGCCGCTGCTGCTGTCGATCCTGGTGCTCGCCGCGGGCACCACGGCGTTCTTCGCACGCAAACGGCTGCGCCGCGCCCGGGTGGACTACGTGCCGCTCGGCAATGCCGACCGGATCTACGACGCGGTGATCCGCGGCGCCGACGTCTTCGCGGTGCGGCTCACCGCGGTGACGCAGCGCGGGTCGATACCGGCGACGCAGACGGTCATCCTCTCGACACTGGTTCTGGTGCCCGTGGCGATGCTGGCGTTCGGCGCGCGTGATCGGCCGGAGCTGCGACTATGGGAGTCGCCTCTGCAGGTCATCGTGGGATTGATCATCCTCGCCGCCGCACTGAGCGCGACCGTGCTGCGCAACCGGCTGGCCGCGGTGTTGCTGGTCGGCGTCACTGGCTACGGCTGCGGCGTCATCTTCATCTTCCACGGCGCGCCCGACCTGGCGCTCACCCAATTCCTGGTCGAGACACTGACATTGGTGATCTTCGTGCTGGTGCTTCGCACGCTGCCCGCCGAAGCGGATGCGACCAGAATGCGTCGCCACCGGCTACCGCGCGCCGTGTTGGCGGTGGCGGTCGGCGCCAGCGTCACGACGCTCGCCGCGTTCGCAATGGCCGCACGCACCGCGAAGCCCATCGCCGAACTGCTCCCGGACGCGGCGTACTACCGCGGGCACGGCTCGAACACCGTCAATGTCCTTCTTGTCGACATCCGCGCATGGGACACCATGGGTGAGATCTCGGTGCTCCTGGTCGCCGCAACCGGCGTGGCGTCGATGGTGTTCCGGCACAGGCGGTTTGGCTCGGCACCGCGCGTCGCCGATGCCGGGCAGCCCGACGTCGATCAACCCCCGGGTCGCTTCGCTGGAGCCGCGCCTGCGCGGACTGCCCACCGGAGCCGGATTCCCGCACTGCCGACCAGCCCCGCCGTCGGCGACATCACCTGGCTGCGCGGCAGCGAGCTTCGCGATCCCCGGTACCGCTCGCTGGTGCTCGAGGTCGCGACCCGCCTCATCTTCCCGCTCATCATGGTGCTGTCCTTCTACTTCTTCTTCGCCGGCCACAACACTCCGGGCGGCGGCTTCGCAGGCGGCCTGACCGCAGGGCTCGCGCTGGTGCTGCGTTACCTGGCGGGCGGACGTTACGAACTCGGCGAGGCGCTTCCCCTCGACGCCGGCAAGGTGCTCGGCGCGGGTCTGATTCTGTCGGCGGGCACGGCCGTGACGTCGCTGCTGCTCGGCGCACCCGTGTTGTCGTCCGCCGTGTTGCAGGTCGACCTCCCCGTGCTTGGGCACGTCAAGCTCGTCACCGCACTGTTCTTCGATCTCGGCGTCTACCTCATCGTGGTCGGCTTGGTCCTCGACGTGCTGCGCAGCCTCGGTGCACGCGTCGACGTCGAGATGGCTCAGCTGTCACCGGGGGCCCGATGACGACCTATGTGGTTCCCCTCGTCCTGATCGGCGGCCTCATCAGCGCTGGCGTGTACTTGCTGCTCGACCGCAACCTCACCCGAATGCTGTTGGGGCTGTTGCTCGCAGGCAACGGGGTCAACCTGCTGATCCTGATGGTCGGCGGTCCTGCGGGCAATCCGCCGATCCGCGGTAGGACCAGCGGCGGCGAGACGGTCACCGCCGACCCGCTCGCGCAGGGCATGATCCTGACCGCGATCGTCATCTCGATGGGCATCGCCGCGTTCGTGCTCGCCCTGACCTACCGGTCGTATCGGTTGTCGAGGGCCGAGGAGGTCGCCAACGACGCCGAGGACGCCCGCGTCTCCAAGCTGTCGGCTACTGCACTCGACGAGGACCGACCCGAACCCGACGTCCTCCGTGACACCGACGAACCCGACGAGCTCGACGCGCTGCCCGGCCACGAGGGGTCCCGATGACCGGCCAAGTGCTGGCGCCGCTGCCAGTTCTCATCCCGACGCTCGCCGCGGCGGCGACCTTGTTCGCGGGCCGACGGCCACGTCTGCAACGCACCATCGCGGTGCTGGCGCTGGTGGCCGTGGTCGCGGTCTGTGCGGCGCTGCTGTACTTCGCGGACCGCGACGGCACCATCGCCGTGCAGGTCGGCGGCTGGGGGCCCGGGGCGAGTGGAGCGACGGGGGGTGGTCAGAGCGTGCCGGGGATGGGGCCGCTCGGCATCACCCTGGTGGTCGATCGGCTGTCGGCGATGATGCTGCTGGTTTCGGCAATCGTGCTGCTGGCAGTGGTCTTCTACGCCATCGGGCAGGGCATCAGGGACGGCGACGAAGAGCAGCCGGTCTCCATCTTCCTGCCCACCTACCTGGTGCTGTCGGCGGGCGTGTGCACGGCATTCCTGGCCGGCGACTTGTTCAACCTGTTCGTCGGTTTCGAGGTGCTGCTCGCGGCGAGCTTCGTGCTGCTGACAATCGGAGCGAGCGCCGAACGGGTCCGCGCCGGGATCGCCTACGTCATGGTGTCGATGGTCTCGTCGCTGATCTTCCTGATCGGCATCGCGATGATCTACGCAGCCACCGGCACCCTGAACATGGCGGAACTCTCGGTGCGGCTGGACGGTGTTCCCGCGGGTACCCGCACGGCGCTGTTCGCGGTGCTGATCGTCGCGTTCGGCATCAAGGCCGCGGTGTTTCCCCTGTCGGCATGGCTTCCCGACTCCTACCCCACCGCGCCAGCACCGGTCACCGCGGTGTTCGCCGGCTTGCTGACCAAAGTCGGTGTTTACGCGATCATCCGGGCGCATTCGTTGCTGTTCCCCGGCGGCACGATGGATCGCGTGCTGCTGGTCGCCGCACTGCTGACGATGCTCGTCGGGATCTTCGGCGCCATCGCGCAGAGCGACATCAAGCGGCTGCTGTCCTTCACCCTGGTCAGCCACATCGGCTACATGGTGTTCGGCATCTCGTTGTCCAGCGCGCTTGGCATGGCGGGCGCCATCTACTACGTGGCCCACCACATCGTCGTCCAGACGACGCTGTTCCTGGTGGTCGGTCTGATCGAACGACAGGCGGGTGCATCGACACTGCAACGGCTGGGTGGGCTGGCCGCCGCCAGCCCGTTGTTGGCGTTGGTGTTCTTCGTGCCCGCACTCAATCTCGGTGGCATTCCGCCGTTCTCGGGCTTCATCGGCAAGGTAGCCCTCTTGGAGGCGGGCAGCCAGGACGGCTCGGCGCTGGCCTGGATTCTGGTCGGGGGCAGTGTGGTGACGAGCCTGCTGACGCTGTATGTCATGGCCAGGGTGTGGACGAAGGCGTTCTGGCGGTCACGCGCCGACGCCCCAGAGGGCAACCTAGCGGCTGCATCGCCGTCGGCACTGCTCAATGACGCCGAAGACATCGACTACGCCGACCGCGATGACGTCGGCCGGATGCCGATCGGCATGCTGATACCGACCGGCGCGCTGATCGCAGTGGGCCTGACACTCACCGTGCTGGCGGGCCCGATCTTTGCCTACAGCGAGCGGGCCGCCGACGAAGTCCTCGA
Organism: Mycolicibacterium sp. P9-64; assembly: GCF_008329605.1. GTDB lineage: Bacteria > Actinomycetota > Actinomycetes > Mycobacteriales > Mycobacteriaceae > Mycobacterium. Next base: position 618,395 of record NZ_NPKO01000001.1, on the reverse strand, counting down.
CCGCGGGCAGTACATCTCAGCCGTGCTGGGGGGACCCCGATGAGGCAGTGGCTGTTGCGGGTGTGGGTGTTGTGCTGGCTCATCCTGGTGTGGATGCTCTTGTGGGGCAGTGTCTCCGCGGCGAACGCGCTGAGCGGTCTTGCCGTCGCGCTGGTGATCACCGTGTTGTTGCCGCTGCCGCCGGTGCCCATCGAGGGCAAGCTGCACCCGTTGTCGCTACTGCGGCTGACCGTGCAGGTGGCCTACTACTTGGTGTTGTCGTCGGTTCAAGTGGCGTGGCTGGCGATCAAGCCGGGTCCGCCGCCGCGGACCGCCGTGCTGCGGGCGCACCTCGCGCTCAAGTCGGATCTGGTTCTGGCCCTTGCGGTCAACGTGATCAACCTGATTCCCGGCTCGATCGTGCTGGAGATCGATCAGACCCGCCGGATGGTCTACGTCCATGTCATCGACGTGGGGTCGGATCGTTCGGTGAACCGGTTCTATCACCAGATCGGGGAGGTGGAGCGGTTGATGATCGCGTCGTTCGAGCGTGAAAGCGATTGGAAGGCTTCGCCGGAACGGGATCGCGCATGAATGTCGTTTGGGTCATCGCGGCCGTCATGCTGACTGCCGCGGCCGCGATCACGATGTTCCGGCTGCTCGCGGGGCCCGGCACGCTCGACCGGTTGGTTGCGCTGGATACCTTCGTCGCGGTGACGATGTGCGCCATCGGCACGTGGGCCGCGTACAGCCTGGACACCACCGTGACCTACAGCCTGACCGCGTTGGCGCTCATCAGCTTCGTCGGCTCGGTCAGCGTGGCCCGTTTCCGCGTGCGGGACAACAACTCGAGCCGCGTGCGGGACAACAACTCGAGCCGCGTGCGGGACACCGACCGCGACGACGGGACACGGCAATGACATTCAGTGGTGTGCTCGACGTTCTCGCGGCGGTGCTGGTGCTTGGCGGCTCGATGCTGGCGCTGACGGCGGCGATCGGCGTGGTCCGGTTCCCCGACACCTTGTCGCGCATGCACGCCGCGACCAAGCCGCAGGTGCTCGGTCTGCTGCTGGTGCTGGCGGGCGCGGCGATCCGGCTCCGCGGGAACGCCGACGTGGGCATGGTGATCCTGGCCGGCCTGTTCACCGTCATCACGGCACCCGTGGTGGCGAACCGGGTTGGCCAGCTCGCCTATCGGGAGCAGAGCTTCCGAGACGATCTTCTGACCCGTGACGAGATGGCCGAGTACGACGAGAGCTGACGTTCAGTACCGATCGATCTCGATCAACCGCTCGTCGCTGATCCCGAAGTGATGGGCGATCTCGTGGAGCACCACGTGCCTGATCTCGCGGCGCAGACGTTCGGCGTCGCCCCCGGCGAGCCGGGTAATCGGGCCGACGAAGATGCTGATCCTGTCGGGAAGCACTCCGCTGTACGTGCTGGTCCTTCGTGACAGCGGTATGCCTTGGTACAGGCCGAGCAGCGGCTGCCCGTCGGGAGGCTCGTCCTCGACGACGATCTCCACGTTGCTGATCGCCGCACGTAGATCGTCCGGCAGGGAGTCCAGCGCGTCGTCGATCGCGTCTTGGAACGGGTCGTTGAACTCCGGCATCAAAGGCGCGTCCACCTCCGCCATGGTGCCAGAACCGGAGATCGGGTTGGTTGGCTCGTACAACGGGAACACGGGGACATGACGAGAACCGACGACGACTCCTGGGACATCACCGAGAGTGTCGGCGCCACCGCGCTCGGCGTGGCGTACGCCAGGGCCAGCGAGGGGGCGGGGTCCTGCCCGCTGTTCCGCGACCCGTTCGCGCAGTTGTTCGTCGACGCCGCCACCGCCAGGGGCTGGCGGCCGCCCACCGGCGCCATGGCCGAGCGCATCAAGCACGTCGCGCCCTATGCCGCATCGCGCACCAAGTGGTTCGACGAATTCTTCACCACGGCGGGCGCCAATGGCATCGAGCAGGCCGTCATCCTGGCTGCCGGGTTGGACGCCAGGGCGTGGCGGCTGCCGTGGATATCGGGTAGCACCGTCTTCGAGATCGACCAGCCGCAGGTGCTGGCCTTCAAGGACGAGACGCTACGGGCGCACGGCGCGCAGCCAGCCGCCAACTACGTCGCCGTACCCTTCGACCTACGCCAGGATTGGCCGAAGGCGTTGCGAGAAGCGGGTTTCGACGCGGACGCCCCGACGGCATGGTCGGCAGAGGGCCTGCTGCCCTACCTTCCCAACACTGCCCAGGACGAGCTGTTCGAGCGAGTCGACGAGCTCAGCGCACCGCACAGTCGCTTCGCCGTCGAGGCGTTCGGCCCCGACTTCTTCGACCAGGAGTATCTGGAACAACGGCGTGAGCAGATCCGCCGGATGAAACAGGAGTCCGGAGAGCCCGACGACACCCCCGACGTCGCCGACCTCTGGTACGTCGAGGATCGCACCGACGCCGCGGACTGGCTGTCGGCCCACGGCTGGGAGGTCAGTTCGATCCCTGCGCGTGACTTGATGGACCGCTACGGCCGCGGCAGCGGGGATGCGGCGATGCGCACGACGTTCGTCGAGGGTCGACGACTGCCCCGCGTCTAGTCGGTCGAACCGCCGTCGGCGAGCTGGAATTCGACCAGGGCGGCCACCGTCTCGACGGCGTCGCGCAACGCGTCCAGCCGTGCCGCCGCGGATGGAGCCGCGAGCACCGAGTACCGGTCTGCCTGACCCATCGGTACCCGAGCCGCCAACGCGTACAACCGTTTTCCAGCGTCGTCGCCGGGCTCAGGCTCGCCGAGCAGCTGCTGCCGCGACGGCAGTTGCGCGCCCTGCGCCGACGCGATCCGCTCGAAGATCTCCATGAGGCTGTCCTCGACGGCTCCGATGTCCGCACCGGTGACGGTCGCTCCCGATTCGTCGGGCCACGGCTCGACGGTCGCCTTCGGGTATGGGTCGTCGTCGAGCCACGCCGTCACGCGGATTCGTTCGCGCATCTCGCAGTCGAGCAGGTACCGCCCGCTGCCGAGGTCCTTGCACTCCACGATGTGAGCCATCGAACCGATGTCGAGCCGCGCGTCACCACCGCCGACCTCGCGGCCCGCAGCGATCAACACCACCCCGAATTCGCCTGCACCGCTGAGGCAGTCGCGGACCAGAGCGCCATAGCGTGGCTCGAAGATGCGCAGTGGCAGGCCTTCGCCGGGCAGCTTGACGCTCTCCAACGGGAACATCGGCCTGATACCCACGAGACCTACAGAACCAGCTCCGCGATCAGCGCGTCGACGACGGGACGCAGATCACCGTCGTGCTCCTCGGCCACGCGGCGTTGACGCTGATACGACGCACCGGTCAGGTAGATCGACGACACCTGCGCCAGCTCATCGGCACAACCCAACGACTTCGCGACCGGCTCCAGCCTGTTGAGGATGTCGTCGAGGTCCTCGGTGACCAACCGCTCGTTACTGTCCTCGTCGAGGATGATCACCGCATCCAAGCCGTATCGCGCTGCGCGCCACTTGTTCTCCTGCACGTGCCACGGCGGCATGGTGGGCAGGTGCTCTCCGGCATCGAGGCGACGGTCCAAGTCGACGATCAGGCAGTGCGTCAGTGCGACCAGCGCGCCGAGTTCGGCGATGTTGGAGATGCCGTCGAAGACGCGCACCTCGATGGTGCCGAGATGCGGGGACGGCCTTATGTCCCAGCGAATCTCGTTCATGTGATCGATGATGCCGGTCTTCTTCTGATCATGAACGAACTGCTCGAACTGCGACCACTCCTGAAAGTGGAACGGCAGGCCAGCCGTCGGCAGCTGCTGGAACATCATCGCGCGGTTGCTGGCATAGCCGGTGTCACTGCCGTCCCAGTACGGCGAGGACGCCGACAGCGCCAGCAGGTGCGGGTACTGGTTGAGCAGCGACGTGATGATCGGCATCACCTTGTGCGCCGACGAGACGCCGACGTGTACGTGTACGCCCCAGATCAGCATCTGCCTGCCCCACCATTGGGTGCGCTTGATCAACTCCGCGTAGCGCGGCGCGTCGGTCAGCTGCTCGGGCGACCACTTCGCGAACGGGTGCGTCCCCGCACAGAAGAGCTCCATGCCGCGGTCGCGCACGATCCGGCGCGCGGGACCGAGGGTCGAGCGCAGATCGTCCATCGCCTCTGCGGCATTGGCGCAGATACCCGTGACGACCTCGACCGTGTTGCGCAGCAATTCCTTGTGCACGTGCGGGCTTTCGCCGATCTCCGCGATCACCGCCGCCGCTTCGTTGCTCAGCTCGCGGGTCTCGGGATCGACGAGGGCGAACTCCCACTCGACGCCTATGGTCGGTTTGGCGGACCCGGCGAAGTCGATGCGCTGGGGCCGTGAGCGGTCGGACGCTTTACCCGGCAGTGATGACACCGCACGCGACCCGTTTACCGGCGTCGCCGGTGGCCATGGTGGTCTCGTCCGGCGGTGGGGTGCCGTTGGTCTGCTGGTAGCGCTCCGGCGGGATGTTGGCGAAGTTGTCCGCCTTCTCGTGGATGATGATCGCCGTCTTGGCACCGGCGAGCAGATCCGCCGCGGTGAACGCGTCGGTCGTGGTCTCGAGCACTGCCGAGCCGTCCGCACGCACCTGCAGCGAGGTCAGGTCACCGCTGGCGGGATGGCTGGTGTGGCCGGCCACCTGGAAGTGCGGGCCCGCGGAGTTGAAGTCGCCGGGGGCTCCGCCACTCGGCGCGATCGAGTTGGGCTCACACTTGCCTGCGGCATGGATGTGCAGACCGTGGAAGCCCGGGGCCAGCTGCCCTGGCGCGGTGGTCTTCACGGTGATCGTGGCGTAGTCGCCGCTGAACGCGAAGTCGGCCGTCGCGACGGTGGTGCCGTCGGGCGACTTGATGTCGGCGGTGAGCTTCTCGCCGGCGGCAGGCGCCTCGGCCTGGCCTTCTGCACTGTGGCCTGCCGACGGCGGCGGTGATCCGGTCCAGACCGGCGGCGTGGTGCCGGGCTGGGTGGCAACGGGCTCATTGGGACTGCATGCGGCTGCGACCGGAACGACGAGCGCCGCGGCGGCGAGTAGACGAAGCGGGGCGGAGATCGGCATGCCCCAGAGCCTAGCCGGTGACCGCCACGATGACGCCCGGCGGTTGCTCGGCGAGGTCGGGTCTGCGCGGCTCGACCGGAGCCTCCAGGATCTTGCCCACTTCGTCGGCGGCTTCGTGTTCACCCGGGGTGTCGCCGAAGTACACCGTCGTCGCGGTGACGCCGTCCAGCACGAGGTTGCCGGTCTCGGTGACGTTCCACTGTGCGTCGCGAAGTCGGGTCGCGACGGTCTCGGCTGCGCCGGGCACCTCGGAGATGTTGAAAACCCGCACGTCGGCCTTGACCGGCGCGGGTGACTTGGACGCCGACGCGGTGGTGGTCGGGGTGGCCGTGACGGTGGTGACCGTCGAGCTACCGTCGCTGTCGTCGCCCGACCCCATTGCCTGGAACCCGACCAGCAGGAACACCACGCCGAGGAAGAGCAACACCATGACCATGGCGCGCAGTGGCAACCCGGAGGATTCTCGCTGATTCATCGAAGCCACTGTATCTACATGCGATCGTGGGCTGGGGAGGTCAGGTGACCTCGAACCCCAGCCTGCGCGCGGCACGCGCCTTCTGCCTGCTTGCTCGCAGCCGTCGCAACCGCTTGACCAGCATCGGGTCGGCGGCAAGGGCCTCGGGCTTCTCGACAAGGGCGTTGAGCACCTGGTAGTACCGGGTTGCCGACATCGAGAACAGTTCCTTGATGGCGTCCTCTTTGGAACCCGCGTACTTCCACCACTGCCGTTCGAAGGCCAAGATGTCGTGTTCGCGGCGGGTCAACCCGTCGGCGAGCTCGGAATCGTCCCCGGATCGCTCAGTCCGCGCCATGGCGCCGTCCATTTCGCTCCCTGGGCCCTCTCCGACATGCAAACACGTACTGGTGGTTCGGGCACATTCAATCACGGCGGGGCGAGTTGAGCCGTGATCGTTGCCCGCGCGTCGGCTGACTTAAGATTGCCCATCGTGGCCGTCGTACCTATCCGCATCGTGGGAGATCCCGTCCTGCACACCGTGACCAGTCCCGTGCCCGTCGGCGAGGATGGTTCGCTACCCGCGGAACTGGCCGACCTCATCAAGAACCTCTACGACACGATGGACGCTGCGTACGGTGTCGGCTTGGCCGCCAACCAGATCGGTGTTTCGCAGCGGGTCTTCGTCTATGACTGCGCCGACGAGCGTGGCCGCTCCAGCCGCCGCCGCGGGGTCGTGGTGAATCCGGTGTTGGAGACCTCCGAGATTCCGGAGACCATGCCCGATCCCGACAACGACGACGAGGGTTGCCTGTCCGTGCCCGGCGAGTCGTTCCCGAGGGGGCGCGCCGATTGGGCGCGCGTGACGGGGCTCGACGCCGATGGCACGCCGATCACGCTCGAAGGCAGCGGGCTGTTCGCGCGCATGTTGCAGCACGAGACAGGGCACCTCGACGGATTCCTCTACGTCGACGGCCTGATCGGCAGGCATGCGCGGGCCGCCAAGCGCGCGGTCAAGTCACATGGCTGGGGAGTCCCCGGGTTGACCTGGATGCCCGGCGAGGATCCCGACCCCTTCGGCCACTAGTGCAGGTGCCCGAGGTCGGCACCAGGGTCAGCCTGCGTTATCGGCTGCCCGCAGGCTCGGTGCCGCCGCTGACCGACGTCGTCGGTCATCTTCTCGAGGTCGGCCCCGTTCTTCGGGTGCGCACCAAACGCGGAGACGTGGTGGACGTCGCCGCCGAGGACGTGGTTGCGGTCAAGGCGCTGAGCGCTGCGCCGGTGCGTACGGGCGACATCCGCAACCTCGAGTACGCGGCCGCCCGGGCCTGGCCGGGCGTCGAGCAGCACTGGATCGACGGCTGGCTGCTGCGGTACGGCCACGGCAGCACGCGGCGGGCCAATTCGGCTGTTCCGCTCGAGGTCCGTGGCGACCTGAGCGCCCTGCCCGCGATCATCGACTGGTACGCGACCCGCGCGGTGACACCGCTGCTGGTCGCGCCGGATCGGTTGTTCCGGGTGCCACCAGGGGTGCCGGTCGACGGTGAGAACGTGGTCATGACAACGGTGTTGACGCTCGTGCCCGCCTCCGCAGCATCGGTGACGATGGCGCCGCGGCCCGATGAGCGGTGGCTGCGGATCAACGAACGCGGGGTCCCCGTCGGCGTGCTGACCGCGGTCATCGACGGCGAGGTGATGTTCGGGACCAGGGGCGATGCCGCCGTCGCGCGGGCTGCGGTGACGACGTCGCCCGACGGCACCCGGTGGGCGGGCCTTGCTGCGGTGCACGTCGCCGAAGCACAGCGCCGCAAGGGCCACGCCCGCGCGCTGTGCGAGGAGATGCTGGCGTGGGCGGCCGGGCGCGGCGCCACCCGCGGCTACGTGCAGGTGCTGGCCGACAACGCCGCCGCGATCGACCTGTACGAGTCGATGGGCTTCACCACCCAGCACCGCGTCCGCTACGTCGACGCCCGTACGCTCTAGCGCGTGCGACTGGCCACCTGGAACGTCAACTCGATCCGCTCTCGCATCGATCGGGTCACCAGCTGGTTGGAACGCGCCGACGTCGACGTGCTGGCGATGCAGGAGACCAAGTGCACCGACGAGCAGTTCCCCACCATGCCGTTCGCGGCGCTGGGCTACGAGGTCGTGCATAGCGGGCACAGCCAGTGGAACGGTGTGGCGATCGCCTCGCGGGTCGGCATCGACGACGTCGCGGTCGGCTTCGACGGGCAACCGGACTGGGCCGACGCGGCAGAGGCCAGGGCGCTCGGTGCGACGTGTGGCGGGGTGCGCGTGTGGAGCCTGTACGTGCCCAACGGGCGCACCGTCGAGGATCCGCACTACGCCTACAAGCTGGAATGGCTTGCGGCACTTCGCGGGACGGCTGCCGGCTGGCTGGCCGACGATCCGGCCGCGCCGATCGCACTGGTCGGCGACTGGAACATCGCACCCACCGACGAGGACGTCTGGGACGTCGAGTTCTTCAAGGACAGCACGCACGTCACCGAGCCCGAGCGTGCCGCATTCCGGGCGATCGAGGAGCAGTACGCCGACGTGGTCCGGCCCTACACGCCGGGTCCTGGCACCTTCACCTACTGGGACTACACCCAGTTGCGCTTCCCCAAGCGCCAGGGCATGCGCATCGACTTCATCCTCGGTTCACCAGGGCTGGCCTCGCGCGTCACGCACGGTGAGATCGCGCGCGACGAGCGCAAGCCCGGCAAGAAGGGCACTCCGGCGCCGAGCGATCACGCGCCGGTGTTCGTCGACCTGACCTGAGCTGGCGACTACGCGGCGTTGTCCGCGTCGTCGGCGGTGCCGTAACGGCCGGGGTTGAACACCGAGGCAATGGCACCCAGCAGCATCATCACCGCAGCCGCGATGAACACCACGGTCAAGCCGGAGTGGAACGGCTCGGTGATCAGCTGCGGGAAGAAGGTCTTGCCGGTCAGCACGTCGACGTTGACGCCGGGATCCTGCAGTGCGCCCGATGGGCCGAGCAGTTCGGCGATGGGGTTGTAGCCGAGGAAGGCCGCGAACAGGCTGCCGACGGGCGGCAGGTTGGCGACGTCGTGCGCGACCGATGCCGAAACACCCTGTGCCTGAAGCCCAGTGCTCATCGCGGACGGCAGCGTGTTGGCCAGCCCGACGATCATCAGCGAGAAGAACACCCCGATGGACAGCGACGAGCCTGCGTTGAAGAACGTCGCGCGCACACCAGAGGCCGCGCCGCGCTGGGACGCGGGCACGCTCGACATGATCGCAGCGGTGTTCGGTGCGGTGAAGATGCCGCCGCCGAGGCCGTTCAGGAAGACCAGAAGGGCGAACACCCAGTAGTCGAAGTTCACCGGAATCAACAGCAGCGCAGCGAATGTCACCGCCATCAGCAGCATGCCGCCGACGGTGAACGGCCGCGCACCGAAGCGATCCGACAATGAACCCGCGATGGGCCCGGCCACCAGGAAGCCGACCGTGATTGGCAGAAGATAGATGCCCGCCCACAGTGGTGTCGACTCAAAGCTATACCCGTGCAAGGGAAGCCAGATGCCCTGCAGCCAGATGATCAGCATGAACTGCAGACCGCCGCGGCCCATCGAGGACATCAGCCCGGCCAGGTTGCCCATGCCGAACGATGCCGAGCGGAACAGCCGGATGTCGACCATCGGCGAGTCGACGTGCAATTCGATGAAGCAGAACGCCACCAGCAACAGCAGGCCGAAGGCGATCGCCCCGAGCACCAACGGATTGCCCCAGCCGGTGGTGGAGTCGCCGTAGGGCTGGATGCCGTATGTGATGCCCGCCAGCAGAACCGTCAACCCCAGGCCGAAGGTCAGCGTGCCCGGCCAGTCGAGCTTGCCCGACGTGCGGACGCCGAGTTCGCGCAGCGACCGGATGCTCCAGATGGTGCCGAGGATGCCGATCGGCACGCCGACCCAGAACACGGCCTTCCAGTGCCACTCGGAGAGGAAGCCGCCGATCAGCAGGCCGAGGAACGACCCGGCGACGGCGGCGACCATGTTGACGCCGAGCGCCATGCCGCGCTGGTTGGCGGGGAACGCGTCGGTCAGGATCGCCGACGACGACGCCATCAGCATCGCGCCGCCGACGCCCTGGACCACGCGCCAGGCGATCAGCCACATGGCGCCGCCGCCGAGGTGGAACGGGTCGAAGGACAGTGCAACGGCGGCGACGGTGAACACCACGAAGCCGACGTTGTAGATCTTCACCCTGCCGAACATGTCGCCGAGGCGGCCAAACGGGACGACCAAAACGGCCGTCACCACCAGGTAGCCCATCAGCATCCAGAGCAGGTAGCTCACGTTGCCGGGCGCCAGGGGGTTGAGGCCGATGCCGCGGAAGATGGCGGGCAGCGAGATGAGCACGATCGACGCGTTGATGGTGGCCAGCAGTGTGCCCAGCGTGGTGTTGGACAACACGACCCACTTGTAGAACGGGTGGTCGTGGTCCATTCGCGTGCGGCGGCGGGCCGTTTCTACTGCCGCCGCGTCGCCGGGTGGGGTCTTCTGGATCTCAGTCGTCATCGTCTTCGCTTACGTATCGAATCAAGTTGCCCGCGCACAAAACATATATGTTAGCTATACAAAACATCTTGAAGCAATTCTTAATTCCCGTCCTGACCTAGGGGACGCCGTGCTGTACGTTGAAAAGCGTCCGCGCGGGAGCACACACCTGAGTGCGCTGAGAGGACGGCTAGAGGTTCTTCGCCAAGCGAAGAGGGGCCGTCGACCGTATGAACCTGACCGGGTAATGCCGGCGTAGGGAGATGTTCTGATGGCTATTCTTGTCGACCCCTCTATCGACCCCACTGTGACCACCGGTCCCATCACGGGCAGCGTGAAGGTCTACCGCGAACTCGGCGAGGCTGGCCGCGTGCCGTTCCGCAGGGTCCTTCAGACCAACGGCGAGCACCTCGACCTGTACGACACCTCGGGTCCGTACAGCGACGACGCGGCCGTCATCGACCTCGCCGCCGGGCTGCCCCACCGCCCAGGCGTGCGGCGCGATCGCGGTACCCAGCTGCAGCGCGCCCGTGCAGGCGAGATCACCGCCGAGATGGCGTTCATCGCCGAACGTGAAGGCGTACCAGCAGAATTGGTGCGCGACGAGGTGGCCCGCGGCCGCGCGGTGATTCCCGCCAACCACAACCACCCGGAGTGCGAGCCGATGGTGATCGGCAAGGCGTTCGCGGTGAAGGTCAACGCCAACATCGGCAACTCGGCGGTCACGTCATCGGTCGCCGAGGAGGTCGACAAGATGGTGTGGGCCACCCGGTGGGGCGCCGACACCATCATGGATCTGTCCACCGGCCGCGACATCCACCTGACTCGCGAGTGGATCCTGCGCAACTCCCCCGTCCCCGTCGGCACCGTGCCGATGTATCAGGCGCTGGAGAAGGTCAACGGCGACCCGACGGCGCTGACGTGGGAGGTGTACCGCGACACCGTGATCGAGCAGTGCGAGCAGGGCGTGGACTACATGACCGTGCACGCAGGGGTGCTGCTGCGCTACATCCCGTTGACGGTCAACCGGGTCACCGGCATCGTCAGCCGCGGCGGCTCGATCATGGCGGCCTGGTGCCTGGCGCACCACACCGAATCGTTCCTCTACACCCACTTCGCCGAGCTGTGCGAGATCCTGGCCCGCTACGACGTGACGTTCTCACTCGGCGACGGCCTGCGACCAGGGTCGATCGCCGACGCCAACGACGAGGCGCAGTTCGCCGAGCTTCGTACCCTCGGTGAGCTCACCAAGATCGCGAAATCCCATGGCGTGCAAGTGATGATCGAGGGTCCTGGCCACGTGCCCATGCACAAGATCGTCGAGAACGTCCGCCTCGAGGAGGAGCTCTGCGAGGAGGCGCCGTTCTACACCCTCGGGCCGCTGGCCACCGACATCGCGCCGGCCTACGACCACATCACCTCGGCTATCGGCGCGGCCATCATCGCCCAAGCCGGCACCGCGATGCTCTGCTACGTGACGCCCAAGGAGCACCTCGGCCTTCCCGACCGCAACGACGTCAAGGTCGGGGTGATCACCTACAAGATCGCTGCGCACGCAGCCGATCTGGCCAAGGGCCATCCGCTGGCTCAGCGCCGCGACGACGCATTGTCCAAGGCGCGCTTCGAGTTCCGCTGGCTCGACCAGTTCGCGCTGTCGCTGGACCCGGACACCGCGCGTGAGTATCACGACGAGACACTGCCCGCAGCGCCTGCCAAGACCGCGCACTTCTGCTCGATGTGCGGCCCGAAGTTCTGCTCGATGCGGATCTCACAGGACATCCGTGAGACCTACTCCGACGAGATCGCCAAGGGCATGGCCGAGAAATCGCAGGAGTTCGCCGAACACGGAAATCGGGTGTATCTACCCTTGAGCACGTGAACTACCTGCCACTGACCCCGCCGGGGCAGACCCCGCTGCGCGTGATGACGATCGCGGGCACCGACTCGGGTGGCGGTGCCGGCATCCAGGCCGACCTGCGCACCTTCGCGATGCTCGGCGTGCACGGCTGTGTCGCGGTCGCGGCGGTGACCGTGCAGAACTCCGTCGGGGTCAAGGGCTTTCACGAGATCCCGCTGGACGTCATCACCGGCCAGATCGAAGCGGTGGTCGAGGACATCGGCATCCAGGCCGCCAAGACCGGAATGCTGGCCTCATCGGAGATCATCGGCGCCGTCGCCGAGACCTGGCGCGGCCTGCACACCGACGCGCCGTTGGTCGTGGACCCGGTGTGCGCCTCGATGCACGGTGACCCGCTGCTTCACCCGTCGGCGCTCGATGCCGTTCGCAACGAGCTGTTTCCGATCGCCACGCTGGTCACCCCGAACCTGGACGAGGTGCGGCTGATCACCGGAATAGAGGTCATCGACCCCGACACCCAGCGCGACGCGGCACGGGCCCTGCATGCGCTCGGGCCGCAGTGGGCGCTCGTCAAGGGTGGCCACCTGCGGTCGTCGTCGCACAGCGCCGACCTGCTGTTCGACGGCACCGACTTCTACGAGTTCGACGCCGAACGCATCGACACCGGCCACGATCACGGCGCTGGCGACACGTTGGCCGCGGCCACGGCGTGCGCTCTGGCGCACGGGTTTTCGGTGCCCAACGCGGTGCAGTTCGGCAAGCACTGGGTCACCGAATGTCTGCGCGCCGCGTATCCGTTGGGCCATGGTCACGGCCCTGTATCTGCCTTGTTCAGGCTCACTTCCGATGGAGCTTGACGACATCGCGGGAATCGCCCACCAACCGGAGGGCGATCTCAGGGGAGTCGTCGTCCTGACCCACGGCGCGGGTGGCAACCGGGAGTCCCCGATGCTGATCCGGTTGTGCGACGAGTGGGCCCGGCGCGGGTTCCTCGCGGTGCGCTACGACCTGCCGTACCGGCGGCGTAGGCCCAAGGGTCCGCCGTCGGGTTCGGCGGCGAGCGATCGCGCTGGCATTGCCGAGGCGGTGGAGCTCGCCAGGACGCTGACCGACGGCCCAGTGCTCGCCGGCGGGCACTCGTACGGCGGACGACAGACCTCGATGGCCGTCGCCGACGACGGCGTCGTCGTCGACGTTCTGACGCTGTTCTCCTACCCGCTGCACCCACCTGGCAAGCCCGAGCGGGCCCGCACCGAGCACCTGCCACGCATCGCGGTGCCGACGGTGTTCACCCACGGCACGGCCGACCCTTTCGGCACTCTCGACGAGCTGCGGAGCGCCGCTGCGCTGATCCCTGCGCCCACCGTGATCGTGGAGGTCACGGGTGCCCGGCACGATCTCGGCTCGAAGAAACTCGACGTTCCCGCGCTAGCCGTCGACGCGGCCATGGACCCTGCTATCTTCCGGTCATGACCTGGCCGCCCGGAGATCCGAACCAGCCCCAGGGGCAGCCGTACCAGCAGCCCTATCAACAGCCGTATCAGCAGCCCTACCAGCAGTCAGGTCCGCCGCCACCCCCGCCGATGCCGTATCAGCAGGTGCCCTACGGCGACCCGTACGCGCAGCCCTACGCGACGCCCCCGAAGAAGTCGCACAAGGGATTGATCATCACCCTCGTCGTCATCGGCGTGATCCTTCTCCTGGGTGTGGGTGCAGCGGTGTTCGTGGTGGCGAAGATCGCCAAGGACAACGTGATCGCCACCGATCTGAAGGTCGGCGACTGCATCACGGAGATCCCGACGAGCACCAGGGTCCTGACGCTTCCCACCGTCGAGTGCGCTCAGCCGCACGGCGGCGAGGTGTATGCGGTACTGACCATGCCCGACGGCGCCTACCCGGGCGCGTCCGTCATCGATGACTGGCAGAACAAGTGCCCCGACGAGCTGCAGTCGTTCTCGCCGGCGGCGATGGAGGACGACACCGTGGGCGTCTTCGTGCTGTATCCGACACAGGAGACGTGGAATCAGGGCGATCGCGCGGTGACCTGTATCGCGACGCTGGAACCCAAGCGGGCCGGGTCGATCAAGGGATAGCCAGTACCCCTGGTACCGTCTACCTATGACTTCGGAGCGATTCGATGTGGTCATCGTGGGGGCCGGATTCGCAGGAATCGGCGCAGCCATTCAGCTCAAGCGGCTGGGCTTCGACGACTTCGTAATCCTCGAACGCGAAGACGACCTCGGCGGTACCTGGTACGTCAACCACTACCCCGGCCTCGCCGTGGACGTGCCCACCACCACGTACTCGTACTTCTTCGAACCGAACCCGAACTGGTCGCGGCTGTTCACGCCGGGCCCGGAGATCAAGCAGTACGCCGACGACGTCGCGGACAAGTACGACGTGCGCGGACGCATGCGGTTCAACACCGTCGTCGAGGGCGCCCGCTGGGACGAGGAAGCCGCCGTCTGGCACGTTGCCCTCGCCGGCGGTGAGAGGCTGACGACGCGCTACCTGATCACGGCCACCGGCTTCCTGTCCCAGCCGAAGGTGCCCGACATCGCCGGGATCGAGACCTTCGAGGGCAAGCTCATCCACACCACGGAGTGGGAGGACGACTTCGACGCCACCGGCCGCCGGATCGCCGTCATCGGCACCGGTGCCACCGCGGTGCAGCTCATCCCCGAACTCGCCAAGCGGGCGGCCGACCTCACGGTCTACCAACGCACCCCCATCTGGGTGGTGCCCAAGATCGACGTGCGATTCGGCGAGCGTGCCAAGCGGCTGTTTGCGCGAGTTCCTTTGACACAGCGTGCCGTTCGCTGGCTCACCGACTCCATCTACGAGGTGATGGTCTCGGTCGCCGTCCGGCACTATGGGACGTTCAAGGGGCGGTTCAACGTCTCGGCTGCCGATCTGTCGAAGATGCACCGGTTCGTGGTGATCCGGGACAAGGAACTGCGCCGCAGGCTGACGCCGGACTACGACTTCGGGTGCAAGCGGCCGACGTTCTCCAACGCCTACTACCGCGCCTTCACCAAGCCGCACGTCCACCTGCAGGACGCGGGCATCGAGCGCATCGAAGCGGACGGCATCGTCGGCAAGGACGGCACCAAGAACGTCATCGACACCTTGGTCCTGGCCACCGGTTTCGATCTGTGGGAGGCCAACTTCCCCGCGATCGAGGTCATCGGGCGCGACGGCCGCGATCTCGGAAAGTGGTGGCGCGACACCAGGTTCCAGGCCTACCAGGGTGTCTCGATGCCGTATTTCCCGAACTACCTGAGCCTGGCAAGCCCGTACGCGTTCCTCGGTCTGAACTTCTTCAACACCATGGAGTATCAGATGCGGCTGATGGAGCGGCTATTCGGCGAGATGAAGCGCAAGGGCGCCACCACCTTCGAGGTGACCGAAGAGGCCAACACCATCTTCCTGGACCGGATGACCGAGCTTCTCGGCGAATCGCTGTTCACGATCGGAAACTGCGCGAGCGCCAGGTCGTACTACTTCAACCCGGCAGGCGAGCCGACGCTGTTGCGGCCGTCGTCGACGGAGACTGCGCTCAAGGAAGCCTCCGAGTTCCCCCTGAGTGACTATCAGATTGCCTGATCGAAGAGGAGCGTTCGTGTCTGACCAGAAGACGTCGTACAAGAAGAAGAACTCACGCAAGGCCACGCTCGCGGGGCTGGCCATCGCCGGGGCCGGCCTGTCGCACTTCACCAGCCCCGCGCTGTTCGAAGGTGTCACCAAGTCGGCTTTCCCGCGGGACACCCGCAGGCACCTCTACACCAACGGCGGCATCGAAACCGCCCTCGGACTCGGCTTCAGCGCGCGCAAGACCCGACCGCTGGCGATCGTCGGCCTGATCGGCTACGGCGCCTACTTGGCCGGCAACCTCGTCCGCAACCGCTAGCCCTCAGCAACGGTCCAGCAACTCAGCGGTCACGCCTCCCCGGTTGCGGGGCCTCGTGCAGCTACCCTGCACTACGTGCCGCGTGGGACCAGAGTGACTAATGGGATTACGGGTCGCCCCGGAAGTGCTCGTTCCGGAACTGCGACGACGATCCCGACTCTGTCGCGCCGCAACGTCCTGATCGGTGTCGCCGCATCGGCGGCCGCCATCGCCCTGGCAAAGGTCAGCACGACGACATCGACCCCGGCAGAGGCGGCGGCCCCGGCTCCACCCGCGCCGCCTCCTCCCCCGGAATGGCCAGCCCTGCTGCCACCCCCGCCGCCTGCGGCTCGCATGCTGCTGCCGGGCGGCGGCGTCGTGAGTTCCATCCCCGGACCCGGCGATCTGCTGTCCATCACCCTCGACGACGGCGTCGACACAGACGTCGTGCGTGCCTACGGCCAATTGGCCAAGGACAGCGGAATCCGGCTCACCATGTTCGTGACCGGCGTCTTCCAATCGTGGACCGACAACAGGGACCTCCTGCTGCCGATGGTGGAGTCCGGCCAGATCCAACTCGGCAACCACACCTGGCTTCATCACGACCTCTCCAAGATGACCGGCCCCCAGATCGCCGACGAGCTGCGCCATACCGACCAGTTCATCAAGGACACCTTCGGGGCCGACGCGACGCCGTACTACCGCCCGCCCTACGGCGCCTACAACGACCTGGTCCAGAACGTGGCCGCCGACCTCGGCTACACCGTCACCACCATGTGGAATGGCAACATCGGCGACGACGCGATCCTCGCGCCGCAGGACATCATCGCCAACGCCGACAAGTACTACGTCGCCCAGAACGTCGTCATCGGTCACCTCAATCACCCCGCCGTCACGGGCATCTACCACCAGTTGCTCGACATCATCGCGAGCCGCGGGCTGCGCACCGTCACCCTCAACGACGTCTTCGACAAACCCGAGGCAACTCGCCTCATCTCGGCATACCCCACCTAGGTCCCATACGATTGCGTGGTGCTGGATCAGCCCGCGCTGGAACGACGCCTTGGCACCGTTGACGCCGTGACCATCGGGCTCGGATCGATGGTCGGGGCCGGCATCTTCGTCGTCCTTGGCCCCGCGGCCGCGGCGGCCGGGACCGGATTGCTCGCCGGGCTGGCCATTGCGGCGATCGTCGCGTACTGCAACGCCACGTCATCGGCGCGACTCGCGGCGCTCTACCCGCAGTCCGGCGGCACCTACGTGTACGGGCGCGAACGGCTCGGACCGTTCTGGGGGTACACCGCAGGCTGGAGCTTCGTGGTCGGCAAGACCGCGTCCTGCGCGGCGATGGCCCTGACGGTCGGGGTCTATGCGTGGCCCACGTATGCGCACGCGGTCGCGGTCGCGGCCGTCGTGGCGTTGACGGCGATCAACGTCGTCGGCGTGCAGAAGTCGGCGCTGCTCACCCGCGTCATCGTCGTGATCGTGCTGGCCGTGCTTGCTGCGGTGGTGGTCGTCGTTGTCGGCGACGGTGATCTGGACTCGTCGCGCCTGGCGTTCGGTGACGACGTCAGGCCGGCTGGCGTGCTACAGGCCGCCGGCCTGCTGTTCTTCGCGTTCGCGGGTTACGCGCGGATCGCGACCCTCGGCGAGGAGGTGCGCGAGCCCGCCCGCACCATTCCCCGCGCCATCCGTCTTTCGCTCGGTCTGGCGCTATTGGTGTATGCCGCGGTCGCGGTCACCGTGCTGAGCGAATTGGGCAGCGCGACACTGACTTCGGCAACGGCACCGCTGGCCGAGGCGGTGTCGTCGGCCGGACATCCCGAGCTCGTGCCCGTCGTCCGAGTGGGCGCCGCGGTGGCCGCGCTCGGGTCGCTGCTGGCGCTGATCCTTGGGGTGTCCCGCACGACGCTGGCGATGGCGCGCGATCGACACCTCCCCCATCTCCTGGTGACGGTTCATCCGCGGTTCAACAGTCCGTACCGCGCCGAGATTGCCGTCGGCGTCGTGGTGGCGGTGCTGGCCGCGGTCGTCGACGTGCGCGGCGCCATCGGTTTCTCGTCGTTCGCGGTGCTGCTCTACTACGCCATCGCCAACGCGTCTGCGATGACGTTGCGCGGCAGGGTGATTCCCGTGGCAGGCCTGGTGGGCTGCGTCGTGCTGGCGTTCTCGCTGCCGATTTGGTCGGTGGTGACGGGTGCCGCGGTCGTGGTCATCGGTGCGCTCGCGTACGCGTTTCGCCGGAAGGCGTGAGTTAGACAGTTTCAACTGTTCAGTTTAAACTGTGCATATGGCACAGGTGAGCGACTCCGCGATCTCGGCAGCGCGCGATCTCCGGGTGATGTTCAGTAGGCTGCGCAGGCGGTTACTGGAAGTCGCAACCGACGAGGTTCTGACACCGTCGCAGACGGCGGTGCTGATCCGCCTGGTCAAGGACGGGCCCGCCTCGACCAGTCAACTGGCAGGCGCGGAACGCGTGCGTCCTCAGTCCATGGCGGCAACGTTGACCGGGTTGGATCGGCATGGGCTCATCGCCCGCGAGCCCGATCCCGAAGACGGCCGCCGACAGCTCATCACGCTGACGTCCGTTGGCCGCAGGCACGCCGAGAACGACCGCAAGGTGCGCGAGGAGTGGCTGGTCCGTGCCATGCAGGACCGCTACACCGAACCCGAGCGTCGCGTCATCAACGAGGCATTGACGCTGCTCGAACGAATCACGGACTAACGAAAGGCGAAGGATCACCATGGAATTGACCGTGCACTACATCGACTTCCTACCCGGAGCACCGAAGCAGCTGGCTCCGACGTTGACCAAGGCAGCCGTTGCCGCCGAAGAGGCAGGGGCCACGATGTTCACCCTCGCCGACCACTTCTTCCAGATGGAGGCGATGGGGCGGGCGCAAGACCCGTTCCTCGAGGTGTACACGACACTGGGATACCTGGCCGGCCAGACGCGGACCATCGTGTTGGCGCCACTCGTCACCGGCGTCACCTATCGACATCCCGGCCTGCTGGCCAAGACGGCCACCACGGTCGACGTGTTGTCGGGCGGCCGTTTGGTGTTCGGCATCGGGGCGGCGTGGTAAGAGCGCGAGCATCTGGCCCTCGGCGTGCCGTATCCGCCGGTGCGCGAACGCTTCGAGATGCTCGAGGAAACGCTCCAGATCTGCAAGCAGATGTGGAGTGACGACGACGGGCCCTACGAGGGCAAGCACTATCGGTTGGCCGAGACCATCTGTGAGCCACAGCCGATTCGGCGCCCACCGATCTTGATCGGCGGCCTCGGCGAGAAGAAGACGTTGCGGCTCGTCGCCCAATACGCAGACATGTGGAACGCGACCGCGTCGGGTGTCGAAGAACTCGCGCACAAGATCGAAGTGCTGCACCGGCATTGTGAGACCGTTGGCCGCGATCCTGCCGAGATCCGCCTGACCGCGGCGCTGTTCAACAACCCGTTCGACGACGTCGACGCGTACGTGGCGGCCGCCGAGAGCTACGCCAAACTGGGCGTCGACCAGATCAATGCGGGTCCGGTGCCGTTCGAACCCGACCCGGTCGGCTTCATCAAGCGGCTCGGCGACGAGGTGATCCCGCGGCTGGCCCAGATCGGCTAATCGAGATGCGACCGTGGCGATGATGGTGTGTAGTCAGAACCCGTGATCCCCCTGACCTGGAAGCCCGTCCCGTCCGACGCCGCCGTCGTCGCACCCGATGAACGACTGAGCTGGCCACGCACCATCGGCATCGGTGCCCAGCACGTGGTGGCCATGTTCGGCGCCACCTTCCTGGTGCCGGTGCTGACCGGCTTCCCGCCCACCACGACACTGCTGTTCTCCGGGATCGGCACGGTGCTGTTCCTGATCATCACCGGCAACCGGCTGCCGAGCTACCTCGGGTCGAGCTTCGCGGTGATCGCCCCGGTGACGGCAGCGGTGGCGTCGAACGGAACAGGCAGCGCACTAGGCGGTTTGGTGGCGGTCGGTGTGCTGCTGATCATCATCGGGGCCGTCGTGCACCTGGTCGGCACCCGTTGGCTGGACCTGACCCTGCCGCCCGTGGTGACCGGAGCCATCGTCGCGCTGATCGGCTTCAACCTGGCGCCCGCCGCGAAGAACAACTTCGAGAAGGGCCCGCTGGTCGGCATCGTCACCCTGGTGCTGCTCGTCGCGGCGCTGGCTTTCTTCCGCGGCATCATCGGGCGGCTCGCGATCTTCGTGGCCGTCGTGCTCGGGTACCTGTTGGCGCTCGCCCTCGGTGACGTCGACACCGCCTCGATCGCGGCGGCCCCCTGGCTTGGTCTTCCGGAGTTTCAGGCACCGACGTTCAGCCTGTCGGTGCTGCCGCTGTTCCTGCCCGCCGTCATTGCCCTGATCGCCGAGAACATCGGGCACGTCAAGTCGGTCGGCCAGATGACGGCCACCGACACCGACCCGCTGATCGGCCGTGCACTGGCCGCCGACGGCGTGGCGACGGCGTTGGCCGGGTTCGGCGGCGGCTCGGCCACCACCACCTACGCCGAGAACATCGGCGTCATGGCCGCCACGCGGGTGTACTCCACCGCGGCGTACTGGGTCGCCGCTGTGGTGGCAATCGGACTGTCGCTGTGCCCGAAGGTCGGGGCGACGATCTCCGCGATCCCGCCCGGCGTGCTCGGCGGAGCGACGATCGTGTTGTACGGCTTGGTCGGCATCCTCGGAGTGCGTATCTGGCTGACCAATCACGTCGACTTCAGCCTGCCCATCAATCAGATGACCGCCGCCATCCCGTTGATCATCGGCATCGCCGACTTCACCTGGCACGCAGGCTCTTTGATCTTCACCGGCATCGCGCTTGGATCGATCGCCGCGCTGGTCGTCTACCACGGCATGCGGCTGCTTGGCTGGCGTGCGGTCAAGGCGGTGGACGAGCCCGCCGAGCCCGTGGTTGGACCGGGCGCACCCTGAGCAGGCCTGTTGGCAGGGAAACGGACACCTCCGGGACGGTGATCCGTGTCGCCCGAGAGGAATTTCCACGAGTGAGTTTCGAGTACCAGCCGTCGACATCACCCCATATGTCGGCGACGGCACCCCGGACGACATGGCTGCGGTCGCCGCGGCCATCGACATTGCGTGTCGTGACGTGGGTTTCGTCCGTATTCACGGTCACGGCATCGAACCGGCCAGCCGGGTGAACGACTTCTTCGAGGCCTACAACGTCGGACGGTGCGTCGACGACTACCCCGACGTACCCGTCGACGTGGCGCAGCACTACGCGACGAACATCTGGCCTGCGGTCGCCGGTTTCGAGGCCAAGGTGAGCGCGTACTTCTTCGACGCCCTTGGCCTGCCGAGCGGTCCAGCTCGACGGCGACTTGACCAGGATCGGCGTCGTCACCGTTCTGCAGGCCGACCAGGTGGATGGCCTGCAAGTCCTTGGCAGCGACGGCATTTGGCGCGACGTCAGCCCCGAAGACGGGGCGCTACTGATCAACCTCGGGGACCTCACCGCCCGGTTGACCAACGAGCGCTGGATGTCGACCCTGCACCGCGAGGCCGCCGAACGCGAGAGCGCGCGCGTGTTGGAGTCCCGCAGGTTAGGACCACGATCAGCACCACTAACCCGATCGCGAAACGGAGGTGCCGGCTAGTACACGCCCCAGGGCCAACGCTGCAGTCCGGACAGCCGGCGCGAGGAGTTCGGGTCTGAATTGCTCGGTCGGTACGGACACCGACAGCGCCGCCACCGGCATGCCCTTCAACAGAACCGGTGCGGCCAGGCAGCATCCGCCGAGTGCGGATTCCTCGCGTTCGATCGCGACGCCGGTGCGGCGGATGTCGTCGAGTTCGCGGGTGAGCTTCTTGGGGTCGGTCACGGAGTTGACGGTGTAGCGACGCAGGGGTTGGGCGAGTGCTTGGGCGCGCACCTCTTCGGGTTCCGATGCGAGCAACGCCTTGCCGACCGCCGTGCAGGTGAGGGGAAGCCGTCCGCCGATCTGCGACGGCAATGGAAGGGAAACGTGGCCGTACAGCTTCTCGACGTAGACGGCATCGAACCCGTTGCGCACGGCCAGGTGCACCGTCTGCCCGGTGACGGCGTAGAGGTCTTGCATGAACGGTATTGCCGCCGAGCGCAACCGGTGCTTCACCGCGACCCGTTCGCCGAGTTGGAACAACCCGATGCCGAGTTCGAAGGTGTTGCCGGAACGATCGATCCATCCCAGCGCCGTCATGTCGACGAGCAGGCGGTGGACCGTCGAGCGAGCCAGTGCCGTCCTCGTGCACACCTCCGTCAGAGTCAGAGCGGACCCACCGGGAAACGCGTCGAGCACCAGCGCGCACTTCTCCAGCTGCGATAGCGCCCCATCCCGTGACATGGGATGGATCCTATCGGTGACCGCGGGAGTTCCCTAGCGTGATTGCCATGACGAGGTGACCATGACCGTCACGGCAGACGGCGAACGCCACCACCATCTCCGGAATTGGCAGTGCCACTGCCGTATTCACCACTCTTTCCAGCGAGGACGCAACGTGATGAGACGCAGCAAGGCAGCCGTCATCGGCTCCGGCAACATCGGGACCGATCTCGTCATCAAATTGAAGAGAGTGGCGACCAACGTCGAGATTGCCGTGCTGGTCGGCATCGATCCCGAGTCGGACGGACTTGCTCGCGCCCGCCGAATGGGTATCAGTACCGTCGACAGCGGTGTGCAGGGTCTGATCGAGCACCCCGACTTCGCGGACGTCGACATCGTCTTCGACTCCACCTCGGCGCGGGCACACCTGGCCAACGAAGAGGCATTGCGTCCCTACGGGAAACGCCTGATCGATCTGACTCCGGCCGCGGTCGGTCCGTACGTGGTGCCTGCAGTCAATCTCGACGAGCATCTGGGTGCACCGAATGTCAACATGGTCACCTGCGGTGGTCAGGCGACGATCCCCATCGTCGCCGCGATCTCGGCGGTCACGCCGGTGCACTATGCCGAGATCGTGGCATCCATCGCGTCGAAGTCGGCGGGTCCGGGAACGCGAGCGAATATCGATGAATTCACCGAGACCACCTCGGCGGCAATCGAAGAGGTCGGCCGGGCGGCGCACGGCAAGGCAATCATCGTGCTCAATCCCGCCGAGCCGCCGTTGATCATGCGCGACACCGTGCTCGCCCTCGTCACGAACCCCGATCAGGACCGCATACGAGCATCGATCTTGGACATGGTGGGAAGGGTTTCGACATACGTGCCCGGATACCGGCTCAAGCAGGAGGTGCAGTTCACCAAGCTCGACGACGCGGAATCCGTCGCCACGCTAACCGGAGGAATCGATAGGGGCCCCGGCCTGTGGAAGGTGGCGGTGTTCCTGGAAGTCGAAGGCGCCGCCCACTACTTGCCCGCTTACGCAGGCAACCTCGACATCATGACGTCCGCGGCACTGCAAGTTGCCGAGAAGATCGCTGAGAACACCTTGCAGGAGGCAACACGATGACTGCCACGGACAACCGCCCCAACACAATTGATGGCGCGGCGCTCTACGTTCAAGACGTCACGCTGCGTGACGGTATGCATGCCTTGCGCCACCGGATCAGTCCCGCGACGGTCGCGACGATCGCGGGCGCACTCGACAGCGCGGGGGTCGACGCCATCGAAGTCAGCCACGGTGACGGGCTGGCCGGACACAGCCTCACCTACGGCCCCGGAAGCAACACCGACTGGGAATGGATCGAAGCCGCAGCCGACGTCGTGCACCACGCCAAGCTCACGACTCTGCTGTTACCCGGGGTCGGAACGGTCCGGGAACTCGAGCGCGCCTACGAACTCGGGGTCACCTCGGTCCGGGTCGCGACGCACTGCACCGAGGCCGATGTTTCCGCACAGCACATCGGCAAGGCCCGTGAACTCGGCATGGACGTTGCCGGCTTCTTGATGATGTCTCATCTCGCCGAGCCCGCTCAGTTGGCGGCACAGGCGAAGTTGATGGAGTCCTATGGCGCACACTGTGTTTACGTCACCGACTCCGGCGGCCGGTTGACGATGAACGGTGTCCGCGACCGTGTCCGGGCCTATCGCGACGTGCTGGGTGCCGACACGCAAATCGGTGTCCACGCACACCAGAACCTGTCGTTGTCGGTGGCAAATTCCGTGGTGGCCGTCGAGGAGGGGGCCATCCGGGTAGATGCCTCACTGGCCGGTCACGGCGCTGGCGCGGGCAACTGCCCGATCGAGCCGTTCATCGCCGTGGCGGATCTGCACGGCTGGAAGCACAACTGCGACCTGTTCGGGTTGCAGGACGCAGCCGACGACGTGGTGCGGCCGCTGCAGGACCGCCCGGTCCAGGTCGACCGGGAGACCCTCACCCTGGGCTACGCAGGCGTGTACTCGAGCTTCCTGCGGCACGCCGAAGCTGCGGCGAAGCAGCATGGGCTCGACACCCGCGCGGTCCTACTGGCGGTTGGCGAACGCGGACTCGTTGGCGGCCAGGAAGACCTCATCGCTGACATCGCGCTCGATCTGCGCGGCAGACTCGGTTCGTAGTAGTCGCACCACGACGTCTCGATACCAGACCGAGATTCTTACACCGCCGATCAGATGATTCGAGCGCATGTGGCAGGCGCCGACGATTCACGAGAAGCCCTCCAGCACCGCCGACGGACCGCGATTCATCAACTGCCTCGCCACGATGATTCGCTGGATCTCGCTGGCGCCCTCCCAGATCCGCTCCACACGAAGCTCGCGATACATCCGCTCGGCCACGTTCTCCCGCATGTAGCCGCGGCCGCCGAAGATCTGCACGGCGCGGTCGGCGACCCGGCCCGCCATCTCCGAGCAGTACAGCTTGGCCATCGACGCCTGCGCGTGCAGGGTCTTGCGGTCGGTGCCCGCGTCGATCGAGCGCGCCACCTCGTAGAGCATCGTGCGAGCGGCGAACAGTTCGGTGGCGCAGTCCGCCAGCATTCCCGCCACCAGCTGGTGCTCGCCGAGCGCCTTGCCGTCGACCACCCTCTCCTTGGCGAACGCGGTGACCTCGTCGATCAAACGCTGGGCGGCGCCGACACAACGGGCGGCCACCATCAACCGCTCGAACCGGAACCAGTCCTGGGTGAAGGTCATGCCCTCGCCCTCGGCACCGACCAGGTTCTCCACGGGAACCCGAACGTCATTGAACGCCACTATCGGGTGCTCATCGGCGATGTGATGTGAATAATGCGGCGTGCGAACCACTTCCACCCCTGGCCATGGGAGATCCACCACCAGCAGCACGTGCTCGCCGTCGAACTCCCCACCCACCAGTCTGGCCTGGACGAAGCAGTAGTCGGCGAGGTTGTAGGACGTCACGTGCCACTTGACGCCGTCGATCACGTACTCGTCGCCTTCGCGTCGGGCGGTCGCCTGCAGCGCCGACACGTCGGATCCGGCGAACTCCTCGGTAATGGCGTAGGCCTCGTGCTTCTCGCCGCGCACCGCAGGAAGCAGCCACCGCTCACGCTGGTAATCGGTCGCCACGTCGACCCACCACTGCGGCGGCGTGGCCATCACCCAGCCCAACCCATTGGATGCCCTGCCGCATTGTTCCTGCACCAGGACCTGTTGCAGAGCGGTGCAGCCGGGGCCGCCGACCGAGGGCGGCATGTTGGTGGCGTAGAGGCCCAGTTCGATTGCCCTGGCGTGATGTTCGGCCGTCACCTCCTTGGGCAGCATGCCGCCCGCGAGCTCGGCCTCGACTTCCAACGGGATCAGTGAGTCGACGAACTCGCGAGCCGTTTCGCGGACGCGCCGATCTTCCGCCGTCAGTCCATACATCCGGACACCTCGATCCTCGCCGACCTCTTGACTGAGCGTTCAGTCTATGTCACGGTCTCGTAGTATGACCAGATCCAGTCGCGCCGACGTAGTGGTCGTCGGCGGGGGGACGGTCGGTGCGTGGACCGCCGTTCTGCTCGCCGAAAGTGGCGTGCGCAACGTGGTCCTGCTTGAGGCGAGCACACTCGGCGACGGCGCCAGCAGCCGCGCCGCAGGCATGGTGCGCGCGCAGGGCGGCACCGAGACCGCCATCCGCCTTGGCCTTCGATCCCAGGAGTTCTACTCAGCCAGCGGTGATCGCTTCCCGCTCGATTGCGGCTTCGTCGCCCAGGGCTACCTCATGCCCTCGTTCACGGAAGCCGAGGTGCAGCAGGCGCACGACCGCATCGCACTCCAACGAAGCCTCGGCCTCGAAGTGGAATGGTTGAGCAGCGACGACCTCGACGCACGTCACACCGGCCTGGCACCCGGCGTGACCTTGGGAGCGTCCTACGCACCCGGCGACGGTTACATAGACGCCCCGCGAAACGTGTTGGCCTACACCGCCGCACTCACCGCACTCGGTGTTGACGTCAGGGAGCGCTGCGCCTTCACGGGGTTGCGGACCGAAAGCGGTCGAGTCGTCGGCGTCGACACGGCCAACGGTGCGATCGCCACCGAACGGGTGGTGCTGACGGGCGGCCCGAAGCTCGCCGCCGTCGGTGCTCGGGCCGGCGGCCGCATACACGCGGGCGGCACCAGGCACCAGGTCGTCGTCACCGCGGCGCCGACCGAACTCGACATCCACGACGTCCCCATGGTGTTCGACGTGATGTCCGGAATCTATTGGCGGCCAGGAGAAGCCGGCGGCGTACTGTGGGGCATGAGCAATCCTGACGAGCCGCCGGGCACTGCCATTGACTTCGATACCCTCTACTACCGCAAGGCCCGTGATCGCATCGAATACCTCTTTCCCGCGGTGCGCGGCCTCGGCCTGCGACGGTCCTGGGCCGCGACGATCGACTACACCCCCGACCACCTGCCAATCCTCGGACCGTTGCTCACCGACGACGGACCCGTCGACGGCACGGTGGTGGCCAGCCCTGCAGGTCACGGCATGATGTGGGGCCCTGCGGTCGCCCAGGCGGCCGCAGACCTGACCACGACGGGTACGTGCGACTGGCTGGATCTCACCGACCTTGGCCTCGATCGCTTCGATGCCGATGGCAACAGTCGCGTTGCACCCGAACCGATTTCACTCCCATTCCCCGAGAAGGCGACACAGTGATAACCACCAGCACCCTGACCCAAGCGACCGACGCAGTGCTCGAGGATTGGGGCCCGCTCGCGGAGGCGACCGGCGCCGAGATGGCCACTCACGGCGTGGAGCTCTGGGTCGACGGCGACTCCTCGGCGGGCATCTGGCAATGCGCGCCTGGACCGTCCCGCTGGACCCTGGAGACCAACGAGGTGATCCATCTCGTCGCGGGCCGGATGACCGTGACTCCCGACGGCGGCGAGCCCGCCGAGATCGGCGCGGGCGACATGGCGGTGTTTCCGAAGGGCTGGACCGGCACGTGGGACATCCACGAGACGGTTCGGAAGGTCTACTCGATCTTCTAACTCAGCCCGGTGGCGGAGCGCCGTCGTCGAGATATCGCGTCGACGCTGGCCGCCAGCAGCAGCACGCCGCCGGTGACCAGGAAGTTGATGTAGGACGACTGATTCAGCAGGCCAAGGCCATTGGCGATGGTGGCGACCACCACGCCGCCGATCACCGCGTCGAGCGCCCGGCCCTTCCCGCCGAACAGGCTGGTGCCACCGATCACCGCAGCACCCACCGCATACAGCAGCACGTTGCCCGCCCCCGAGGACGCCGACACCTTGCCGCCGTACGACGCTGCGATGATCCCGCTCACCGCAGCCAGCGCCGAGCACACGACGAACACCGACATCCGGATCCGGTCCACGTTGACGCCTGCCCGCCGCGCCGCCTCCGCGTTGCCACCGACGGCGTAGATGTGCCGGCCATAGGACGTCCTGGTGAGCACGAACGTCAACACGATCAGCAGCACCCCGACCAGTGGCAAGACGTAGGGGATGCCGCGGATCTGGATGTTCGGGTTGACGCTTCGGTTGAGGCTCAGCAGGTAGGTGACACCGAGCGTCACCGCACCGACGCCGACGATGCGCGCGGCCACCACCCCGAACGGGGCGTGGTGCAGTCCTGCGGCGACCTTGCTGCGGTGCCGGTACAGCTCCATCCCGGCGTAGCCGACGACGACCAACAGCGCGCAGACCCAGCCCACCGTCACGGGCAGGTTGTCGATCGTGATGCCCCTGATGACTGGATCGTCCACCCGCACCGATCCACCCTCGCCGATCAGCTTGAGCGTGACGCCCTGCAGCCCAAGGAAGAACGCGAGCGTCACCACGAACGACGGGATGCCGAGCTTGGCCCGCAACAGTCCGATCAACAGGCCGATCAGCGCTCCGCAGACCATGCCTGCCAGCACCGCCGCCCACCAGGGCCAGCCGTGATTGGTGATGGCCAGTGCCATTGCACAGGCCGAGACGCCTCCTGCGACGCCTGCGGACAGGTCGATGTCACCGAGCAACAGGACGAAGATCAGCCCCATCGCGAGTACGCAGATCGACCCGGCCTGGGTCACCAGGTTGGCCAGGTTGAGCGCAGACATGAACCGTTCGTTGGCCAATCCGAACACGATGAACAGCACGATGAGCCCGAGCACCGCGGGAAGCGAACCCATGTCACCGCCGCGTACGCGTTGGAGGTATCCGCGCGCGGCCTCGCCGAACGTCTCGTCGGAGTGCGTGTCGGCTGCGAAGTCCGAATCGGCGACTCCGCCTTTCACCGTTGTCATTTCGCGATCCTTCACATCGATTGCGCAGCTTCGGCGGGCGCGAGGCCGAGACTGCCGGAGCGACCGGCAGTGATCAGCTCCACCACCTGACCGTGCGTCACCTCGGATGCCTTGACCTCCGCCGCCACCCGGCCCAGGTACAGCGCACAGATCCGGTCGGCCACCTCGAACACGTCGACCATGTTGTGCGATATCAACACCACGCCAAGGCCCTGATCCGCCAATCGACGCACCAGGTCGATGACCTGCCGAGTCTGTGCCACTCCCAGTGCGGCCGTCGGCTCGTCGAGAAGCACCACGCGCGAGTTCCACAACACGCACTTGGCGATGGCCACGGTCTGGCGCTGGCCTCCGGACAGGCTGGAGACGGCCTGGCGCACCGACTTCACCGTCCGTACCGACAAGGACGCCAGCGCTTCCCGTGCCAGCGTCTCCATCTTGGCTTCGTCGAGCACGCCTCGATTCTTGAGCTCACGGCCCAGGAACATGTTGGAGACGATGTCGAGGTTGTCGCACAGCGCGAGGTCCTGGTAGACCACCTCGACACCGAGGGCCGCAACGTCGTTGGGCCCGTGCACCGTGACCGGCTTGCCCTCGAAGAGGTAGGTCCCGCTGTCGATCGGGTGGATTCCGGCGATCGCCTTGACTAGCGTCGACTTGCCCGCGCCGTTGTCACCCACCAGCGCGGTCACCTCGCCGGGATACACCTTGAAGTCGACGTCGTGCAGCACGTGCACGACACCGAAACTCTTGTTGACTCCCTGGAGTTCGAGGATCGGCGCCTTCGAGATCACCTCTTCGGGCATGGGTCGGTCAGAGCCCCGCCGCAGTGCAGATCGCCGCGAACTGGCCGGTGCACACCTCGTCCTTGGACTGACCGCCGTCCTTGAAGACGACGTCGACGTTGTCCTTCGTGATCGACTTCGGGGTCAGCAGCACCGAGGGCACGTCCCGGTTGCCCTTGTCGTCCTTCGATGTGGCGTCGGTGCTGACCTGCTCACCCTTGACGAGCGCAATCGCGGCCTTGGCCAACGCGTCGGCCTCTTCCTTCGCGGACTTGTACACGGTCATGCACTGCGTTCCGGCAAGGACGTTCTGCAGACCCTCGACCGTGGCGTCCTGGCCCGTGACCGGCACCTGCCCTGCGCGCTTGTTCTTCTCCAGGATCGAGACGACCGAACCGGCCAGCCCGTCGTTGGCGGCGTAGACGCCGTCGATCTTCCCGTCGGCCGCCGTGTACATCTGCTCGAAGATGGTGACGGCCTTGTCGTTGTCCCAGTCCGGCACCGCCTGCTCACCGACGACCTTGATGCTCGGGGTCTTGTCGACCACCGAGTGTGCACCGGAGGTGAACAGGGTGGCGTTGTTGTCGGTGGGAGAACCGTTGAGGAACACCACGTTCGCCGGCTTGCCTGCAAGGCAGTCGACGAGGCCCTGACCCTGAAGTTCGCCGACCTTGGTGTTGTCGAACGAGATGTAGACGTCGGCCGAGCCACCAAGGGTGAGCCGGTCGTAGTCGATGGTCTTGACGCCCTGGCTGGCCGCCTTCTGCTGAATGGCGGCGCCGCTGTCGGAGTCGAGGTTCACGATGGCCAGCACGGTGACGCCGTCGGCGATCATGCCGTCGGCGATGGTGGCCATGGAGTCGGCCGAGCCTTCGGCGTTCTGGATCGTGTAGTCGACACCCGCCGCCTTGAAGGCCGCTTCGAGTGCGGGCCGGTCCTTGGACTCCCATCGGACCGACGACTTGGTGTCGGGCAGGATCACGCCAATCTTGCCCTTGGCCTGGCCTCCCCCGGCACTAGTGCCACCACCACCGCCGCCGTCGCTGCTGCTGCTGCACCCGGTCAAGGTGAGCCCCACTCCGACGAGCACGGCGAACACCAGAGATCCCATTCGCTTCATGGAGATCGCACCCAACCTTCCGATTTGTTGTTCGGGACAACTTATAGCGTGACGCACATCACGTCCAGGAAATCCAGGAGTGCGGCCGTCAACGCGCACCCACGAGATGCTCGAGCGCGAGCTGATTGAGTCGCACGAATCCGAATCCCCTTGCACCAAAATACGATTCGCTGTCGAAGTCTTCGTACGCGGACCGATCGGCCAGGAGGTCGCGGTAGGTCTCACCAGGGTTGAGGGTCGGCTGTCGCAGTTCGCCGACCCGAGCGGCTGCCAGGGCCTCAGCAACCTCGGGGTCGGCGCGGAACGCTGCCGCGCGTTGCTTGAGCAGCAGGTACATCCGCATGTTCGCGGCCGCCGAGACCCACACGCCGTCGACGTCCTCGGTGCGGCTCGGCTTGTAGTCGAAGTGGCGGGGACCGGTGTAGCTGGGCCCGCCGTCGACGCCGCCGTTCTCCAGCAGGTCGACGAGTGCAAACGCATTGGCGAGGTCGCCGTGGCCGAACACCAGGTCTTGGTCGAACTTGATGCCGCGCTGACCGTTGAGGTCGATGTGGAACAGCTTGCCGCTGTACAGCGCCTGGCTGATGCCGTGCACGAAGTTCAGCCCGGCCATCTGCTCGTGTCCGGTCTCCGGGTTGACGCCGACCAGCTCGGGACGGGCGAGTGTCTCGATGAACGCCAGCGCGTGGCCGACGGTCGGCAGCAGGATGTCGCCGCGCGGTTCGTTGGGCTTCGGCTCGATCGCGAAGCGCAGTGGATAGCCGTTGTCGGTGACGTACTCGCACAACAGATCGAGCGCCTCACGGTAGCGCGCGAAGGCGGCCTGAACGTCCTTGGCGCTGTCGTATTCGCTGCCCTCCCGCCCACCCCAGAGGACGAAGGTCTGTGCGCCCAGTTCGGCGGCGAGATCGATGTTGCGCAGCACTTTGCGCAGCGCAAACCGGCGCACGGCACGGTCGTTGCTGGTGAATCCGCCGTCCTTGAAGACGGGCTGGGTGAACAGGTTCGTCGTCACCATCGGCACGGTCATCCCGGTGGACTCCAGTGCGGCCGAGAGGCGACCGATTGCCCGCTGCCGGTCACCGTCCGAACATCCGAAGGGGAACAGGTCGTCGTCGTGGAAGGTCAGGCCGTGCGCACCCAATTCGGCCAGCCGCTCGACGGCTTCGACCACGTCGACCGCGGGACGGGTCGCCACGCCGAACGGATCGGCGCCGGTCCAGCCGACGGTCCACAGGCCGAAGGAGAACTTGTCCGACGGCTGCGGAACCAGGTCCTTGCCGGCCGGAATGCGAGACTCAAGAACGGACATCTCCGCCTCCTCAGGTATAGATTTGTTCAGACGCCGAACATATGATGTGGCCCAGGCCACTGTCAATGGGTTGAGGGGAGGAAGTGCCGTGGACCGCACCGCGCGGATCGGTACCAGCACCGACGACGTGCGCCGGCGCAACCTCTCCGGCGTCCTCGTGCTGGTCCATCGCCACCGCGGAATGAGCCGCGCGGAGCTGACGCGCCGTACCGGGCTGTCGCGATCGACGGTCAAGGACCTCGTGGAGGAGCTCGTCGACCATGACCTGGTCGAGGAGGCACAACCCGCGGCATCCACCCAGGTTGGCCGACCGAGCCCGATGGTGCGACCGCAGGCTCGCAGGCTGGCGATCGCCGTCAACCCCGAAATCGATTCCGTCACCATCGGTTTGGTCGGCCTTGGCGGGTCGGTTCTCGAGATGACGAGGCGCACCACCACCGGCATCCCAACCGTCGAACAGACCGTGGCCCTTGCCTCCGAAACCATCGAACAGATGCGACGGCAACTCGGGGCCGACCGCGGCGTCACCGCGATCGGCGTCGCCGCTCCAGGCTTGGTGCATGCGGCCGGTTCCGTGGTCCGACTCGCCCCCAACCTGGGTTGGCAAGATGCACCGATCGGCCAAATGCTCAGCGAAGCAACCGGATTACCCGTGTTCGCGGCCAACGACGCCAACCTCGGCGCGATCGCCGAACACATCTTCGGGCGCCACCTGAATGCCGAGCACATGATCTACGTCAACGGTGGCGCGGGCGGTATCGGCGCCGGGGTGGTGGTCGCCGGCGGGCTGCTCGACGGGGTGGCCGGTTACGCCGGTGAGCTCGGCCATACCTACGTCGGCGGCACGGGCGTCTGCCACTGCGGCAGAGTGGGCTGCCTCGAGACCGAAGTCAGCCAATCCCAGACCTACGCCACCGACTCCACAGCGGTGGCAAAAACCGTTGAACGCCAGGCGAAGTACCTCGGCATTGCCCTGGGCAACGCGGTCAACCTGCTGAACCCCGGGCTGATCGTGCTCGGCGGGTTCCTGCAGGCCTTCCCCTCACTGGCTGCCGACGTGCTCAACGATGCGGTCTCTCGGCACAGTCTGCGCGAACCCCACGACGTGGTGCGGATCGTGCCTGCGAGCCTCGGCTCGCAAACGTTGATGATCGGCGCCGCCGAGTTGGCGTTCGCGCCCCTACTCGCCGATCCCGCCGCGCACTATCATCAGGGCGTCGACCGCGACGGCACCGTCGGCTGACACGATCACCGGGTTGGCTTCGACGGCATCGACGTCATCGCCGAGTTCGGCTGCCAGGGTGGCGAATGCGACGATCACGTCGGCCAGCGCCGCCAGGTCTGCCGGTGCGCCACCGCGCCATCCCTCCAGCAGCGCGCGGATGCGCATCCGATCGAGCAGCCTCATCGCGCCGGACCGCGACAGTGGTGGAAGCGCCACCTCCCGGTCGTCGAGCAGCTCGACCAAGGTGCCACCGGCCGCGACCACCAGAAGCGGACCGAACGCGGGGTCGTGCACCACGCCGACGGAGATCTCCACCCCGTCGGCGATCATCGGTTGCACGGTGACGTTGGGCCCCAGCCGAATCGCCATCTCCTCATACGCCGCACGCAGCCGTTCTTCATCGGCGATCCCGAGCACCACGCCGCCTACGTCGCTCTTGTGCTGCGCGCCAAGCGTCTTCATCGCAACGGGATAGCCGATCTCGCGGCCTGCCGACACCGCCTCCTGCACCGACCTCGCAGCAACCGAGCGCGCCACCCGCACGCCGTAATCGGCCAGCAGATCGAAGGCCGCGCCGGGGTCCCAATCCGTCAGCCGGTGCCGCCAACGATCGCTGCGCGCCTGATCGACGACGGGGTCGGGGTGATCGATCGGCAGCGGCCACGACGCCAGGTGGCCGAGTGCCGCCAAGCCGCTGCTCGCACCTTCGAGCACCGCGATGCCGTTGCTGCGCAGCCGTTCCGCAACGGCCCTGTCGATCGCCGACGGTATCGAGGTCAGCACCGCGAGCGGGGCGTCGGTGGCCGCCGCGACGTCGACCGCGGCGTCGGCATAGGCGGTATCGCCGTCGAACTCGGTGACCAGGTCGACGGCGAGCGCAGTGACGGCCACCGCGGGATCGTCGGCGATCAGGCGCAGGCTGGCCCCAAACAGCTCGTGGGTGTCTGCGCCGGTACCCCAGAGGTCGAGCGGGTTGGTCGCGGTCAACCCCTCGTCGAGTAACTCCTCGATGGCGAGCACCGTGGGCTCCGACAGCGTCGCGAAGTCGACGCCGAGCGCATGGGCCAGGTCCGCGGTCAGCGCGCGTTCGGCGCCCGAGTCGTGCACGGTGGCGATGCCCTTTGCACCGCTTCTGCATCGACGGCCGGTCGAGAACAGCTCGATCGTGTCGGCGAACTCGGCGAGGTCGCGAACCCGGATGGCCCCGACGGCGTCGCAGAACGCCCGCCAGCCGGCATCCCCGCCAGCCAGCGCACCTGAGTGCGCTGCGACCATGGCGCTGCCGGTCGGCGATCCGCCGACGGGCAGGATCACCACCGGCACATTGCGTTCGGCGGCA
This sequence comes from Mycolicibacterium sp. P9-64, assembly GCF_008329605.1. Taxonomy (GTDB): domain Bacteria; phylum Actinomycetota; class Actinomycetes; order Mycobacteriales; family Mycobacteriaceae; genus Mycobacterium. The sequence continues at coordinate 584,211 of NZ_NPKO01000001.1, read as the reverse complement.
CGAAGCAGTGCCAGGCGCAGGCGAGGCGCCGCGCGCGGGGTCTCCATCAGCAGCGCCAGCAGAGTCGTGCCAGGGTCGTCGAGCGCGTACTCGACGTAGTCGGCGGTGTCGGTGACGAGCTCCTGACCCGACGACACCGCGAGCCGATACCCGAATCCGCGCCGAGAGCGCAGCAGCGCCGAGAACGCGGATCCGGAGTGGGTGACGAGGCTGACGCCGCCCGCCGGAAGCGGGTCGGGCTCCAGATAACCAAGTGCGCGAACGCCGTTCACGTTGTTCACGAATCCCATGCAGCCCGCACCGCACACCGCCATGCCCGCTGCCGACGCGACGGCGGCGACCTTGTCGCGGAGCCCGTGCGCCGAACCGAAGAGCACGGCCGAGGGCACCCCTGCGTCGGCGGCTGCCTCCAGCTGACCGATCAGCGCACCGTCCGGTACTCCAAGCAGCACCAGGTCGACGGGTTCGCCGAGATCGCTGAGCGATGGCGCGCAGGGGTGGTCACCGATCCGCTCGTAGCGTGGATTCACCAGATGCATTTGCGCCGAGCTGCGTTGGGCTTCGACGACCATCCGCGCACCGAAGCTGTCCGGCTTGGCGCTGGCGCCCACCACTGCCACCGAACGGGCGCCGAGCATCCTCCCGACCGCGGTCCGGCGTGCGTCTGCCATCGCCGCTACCGGCGCCCCAGCGCCGAGCGCAGCCTGCTGCTGCTCTTCTTCTTGTCCGCGAGCGCTGCCCTTGCGGCCTGCCACCCGGGGATGCCGCACACGCCGCCACCGGCGTGGGTGGCCGAGCTGCCGTTGTAGAGGCCCGCGATCGGCGTGCGGTAGTCCGCGAAGCCGGGGGCGGGCCGCATGTGGAAGAGCTGCTCGAGCGACAGCTCGCCGTGGAAGATGTTGCCGCCGACGAGGCCGTACTCCTGTTCCATCTCGTGCGGGCCGACGACGTCGCGGTGCGTGATCGACGCCTTGAAGCCCGGCGCCACCTGGTCGTAGGTGTCGATCACCCGGTCCGCGTAGGCGTCGAGCTCTTGCGCGTGCGGTGCGTTCGCCCACTCCGCAGGGCACCACTGCGTGAACAGCGACATGATGTGCGTGCCATCGGGATTGAGCGTCTTGTCCAGCGTCGTGGGGATCACGCCGTCGCTGAACGGCAGCGACGCGGCCTTGCCGACACGGGCCTCCTGGAACGCGGTTTCGAGGTACTCGATCGACGGCGCCATCTCGATCGATCCGGTGAGGTGCTCGGCCTCACCGGAACTCGGGTTCGCGGTGAAGCTGGGCAGCTCCGAGAGCGCGACGTTGATCTTGACCACACCGCTGCGCGTCTTCCAGTGTTCGATGTCGGCAATGAAGTCCTTGGGGAGTTCCTCGCGTGAAAGATGGTCGAGGAAGGCAATCTTCGGATGCAGCGTGGTGACCACCATCGGAGCAGTCAGTTCTTCGCCGTCCTCGAGGACGACCCCGCGCACCTGACCGCTGCGGGTCAGCACGCGGGAAACCCTTGCATTGGTTCGGATCTCGGCGCCGAAGCTACGTGCGGACTTCGCGATTGCGGCCGACACCCCGCCCATCCCGCCCTCGGGATAGCCCCAACTTCCGAGTTGGCCGTCGCCTACGTCGCCGATCGAGTGATGGGCCATCACGTAGGCGGTACCCGGTTCGCACGGCCCTGCCCAGGTTCCGATGATGCCGTTGACGGCCATCAGTCCCTTGATTTGCGGTGATTCGAACCAGTCGTCGAGCAGGTCGGCGATGCTCATGGTCAGCAGGCGGGTGATGTCGGCGGTGAGGCGCGGGGTGATCTTGCTGCGCAGCGGCCAGGCCAGCTTGGCCAGGTCGAGGAGATCCGACGGCCGCTTCGAGCCGACGTTCGGTGGCACCTGGGTGAGCAGCGGACCCATTACCTCGGCGATGCCGCCGATCCAGTCGTAGTACTCGGGCAACGCGTCCGCGTCCTTCTTGGAGAACTTGGACAGCTGCTCGTGGGTGCGCTTGGGGTCGTCCTCGTAGATGATCAACGAGCCGCCCTCCGGAAAGGCCTGGTAGGACGGTCCCATCGGATGCACCTTGTAACCGTGTCGCTCGAGGTTCAGCTCACGCACGATGGTGGGCGGCATCAGGCTCATGACGTACGACAGCCGCGTCACCCGAAGGTGCGGTGCATCGTCCCACGGCGCCTCGGTGGTCGCCGCTCCGCCGACGCTGCCGCGCGATTCCAGCACCAGGGTCCTGGCGCCCGAGCGGGCCAGATAGGCGGCCGAGACCAATCCGTTGTGGCCGCCGCCGACCACGATCGCGTCATACGAATTCGACATGAGGACCTCTCCATCGGGCGCCCCAGCCCTGGTTGACAGTTGCTGGTCGTGAGCGTCCTGACTGACTGTTCAATCTAATCAAGTGTTAGGCTGTAGACAAGTACTAGCGCCGCCGTATCCGCACGAGGGGGAACGCAACGACATGGCCGATCCTGCGCCCGCGACCGAGAACAACGAAGCACGCCGCATCGAGATGCTGCGTGCCGCAGCCGAGCTGATCTGCGAACGGGGTTTTGGCGAGACCCGCATCGCCGACGTGGCCAAGCGCGCCGGGGTGAGCTCCGCGCTCGTCATCTACTACTTCGGCACCAGGGACCGGCTGCTCGTCGACGCACTGCGCCACTCGGAGGAGTCGTTCTACGAGGCCGCCGAGAAGATGCTCGCCGAAGTGACCTCGCTGCGCGAACGGCTGTCGCTACTGATCGAGTGGACCTGTGTTCCGCAGGTGGACAACGAGATTCCCGGCGCTTGGGGTCTGTGGTTCGACCTGTGGGCACAAGCATTCCGGCACGACGAGGTGAAGGCGGGCAGAGTCGAACTCGATGCCCGCTGGCGCAAGATGATCGTCGACGCCATCAAGTCCGCGGAGGCATCCGACGAACTCGACGTCAAGGTCGATGCCAGGATGTTCGCGCTGGAGTTCAGTGCGCTACTCGACGGCCTGTCGATTCAGGTTGCGTTGGAGGATCCCGAGGTCGACTCGGAGCTGGCCCACCAGATCGCGATGCGGTTCGCAGAACGCGAGCTCAACCTGCCGCCGGCGAAGAAGACGCGAGCGCGTTCTCGGCCACGGCGTCGGTAATCGGCTGCGCTGCGCTGCGGTGCAACACCCGCACCGCGTCGTGGGTACAGACACACGTCACGGCAGCACCAGGCTGATGCGTCACCGATCCCGGCCCCGACGTATTGGGCACCTCTACGATCAAGGCGGACGGGGCACCGACGTCGACGTGCACCTGGGTACTCGACCCGAGATAGACCACTTCGGATACCATGCCGCTGATCGCGTTGTGCCCGTTGCTCACCGGCGAATCGGCATCCTGCAAGGTAATCCGTTCCGGCCTTATCACGATGGCTGCCGGGCCGGTGCGGGTGGAGCCGTCCACCGCTGCGCCGAGCCTGGTGTCCATGGCCGAGCAGACCGCCGACGACTCGGACAGTTCGAGTACGTCGGCATCGAAGATGTTGGCTGCACCGAGGAAGCTGGCCACGAACGTGGTGGCGGGCGCCGAGTAGATCTCCTGCGGGGCGCCGACCTGTTCGACGCGCCCCTCGGCGAGCACCGCGATCTGGTCGCTCATGGTGAGCGCTTCTTCCTGATCGTGGGTCACGTAGACGAACGTGATGCCGACTTCGCGCTGCACGGCGCGCAGTTCGAGCTGTAACTGCTTGCGCAGCTTGGCATCCAGTGCGCCGAGCGGTTCATCCAGCAACAGCACCCGCGGCCGTAGCACCAGCGCCCTTGCCAGCGCGACGCGTTGTTGCTGGCCACCCGACAGTTGCGTGGGGCGGCGCTTGGCGAACTTGCCCATCTGCACCAGGTCGAGGGCCTCGCCAACCCGGCGCTTGGTCTCGTCCTTCGCTGCCTTCTGGTAACGCAACCCGAAGGCCACGTTGTCCCAGACCGTCATGAACGGGAACAGCGCGTAGGTCTGGAAGACGGTGTTCACCGGGCGCCGGTTGGGCGGATCACCCGCGACGTCGCGGCCGTCGAGCTCGATGCGTCCGGAGTCCGGCTTCTCGAAGCCGGCGATCATGCGCAGCGTCGTCGTCTTGCCGCATCCGGACGCGCCGAGGAGCGAGTAGAACTGCCCCGCAGGAATGTCGAGGTTGATGCCCGTGACCGCGGGCACCCCATCGAAGGACTTGACCAGCTCGACCAGCCGGATCTCGCCGCCGGTCACGCCAACCCCGTCAGTTCGACACCGCTTCGGTCGACACCGCTTCGGCGAATCGGGCGAAGTTGGTCGCGAACCTGTCCACGTCGTCGCGATCGTGCTGTACGGACAACAGCCATTGCTCCACCTTCCCCCAGGGCGGCAGGAATACCCCACCATTGTGCTGCACCAGCCAATGCAAGTGGCCCAATCGGGCATCAATCCCGAGGAAGTCACGGAACTCGCGCACGCGCTCACGGCGGAACGTCACGCACCCCTTGGCGCCCACCGAGACCACGTGCCAGTCGTAGCCGTGTTGGGCGATCACGTCTTCCAGCGCGGAGCGGAGGCGGGCGGCGTTGGCGTCGAGCCGACGGTAGTTCTCGGGTGTCAACACCTCGGAGAGGGTGGCGCGGGTGGCGGCCATCGCCAGCGGGTTGCCGTTGAAGGTGCCGACCTGCTCGTAGCGGCCGTCCGCGATCGCCGACATGACCTCCGTCGTACCGCCGATCGCGGCCACCGCGATACCGCCTCCGAGAGCCTTTGCCAGGCAGACGATGTCGGGCACCACACCGCTCAGTGCGGTCACCCCGCCAGGCCCCGTGGTGAAGCCCGTCTTCACCTCGTCGAAGATCAGCAGCGCGCCGGCCTGATGAAGCAGCTCGCGGATGGCGGCGAGGTAGCCGTCGTCGGGCGGGATGATTCCCGCGTTCATCATCACGGGTTCGAGGATCATCGCGGCCACCTGACCGCTGTGCTCGGTGAGCGCGCGGGCGACGGCGTCGGGATCGTTGAACGGCACCACGATCACCAGGTCGCGAATCGCCTGGGGGATGCCGCTGTTCCCAGGCACCGGGGTGGGATCACTGCGCGGGCCGACCTCGTCGGCCTCCGGGAGCACCGACACCTGGACCGAGTCGTGGTGTCCGTGGTAGCAGCCCTCGACCTTGATGATGAGGTCTCGCTCGGTGAGCGCGCGGGCCAGATGCACGGCGTCCATGGTGGCCTCGGTGCCGGAGTTGGCGAATCGCCACAGCGGCAGGTCGAAGCGACGGGCCAGCTCGCCGGCGATCCAGATGGCGTCCTCGGTCGGCTGGGCGAAGTGGGTTCCGCGTCGAACCCGGTCGCCGACGGCAGCCACGATTGCCGGATGGGCATGTCCTGCAATGGAAGCGCCGTACCCGCCGTGCATGTCGACATACTCGGTGCCGTCGACGTCGAACACCTTAGAGCCCGCGCCGTGGCTCATCCAGACGGCCTGCGGCTCGGCGATCTGCCAGTTGGAGGTGGCGCCTCCCGCGAGGTGTTCGCGTGCTCGCGCGATCAGTTCGGTGCTGCGGGGCTGGCGCCGAAGGAACACCTGCTCCTCGTCGGCGATCAACTGCGCGATTCGGTCTTCCCGGATGTCGGACACGGGACTTTCGATCACCGTAGAAGACACGGTGAAACCTCCGCTCTCTATCGGTTGACTGAGCATTCAGTCTATGTGATAGTCCTAACACCGACAAGACGCGAACCACCGGGGAGGCCCAGATGCCCGTGCCCATTGGATCCGGTCCAAATCGCCGACAATTCCTGCAACGCGCTGCGATTCTCGCGGTCACGGCCCCCACTCTCGGCGCCTTTATCGCCGCGTGTTCGAAGCCCGCAGGAACTCAGGCCGGAGGTTCGAGCCTGACGATCGCGAAGCCGGACAGTCCGGTCAAGTGGCCGATCGCCGACGACAACAAGGCCATCGCCGACAACCTGCCGCCCGAGAAGGGCGCGACGCTCAAGATCTACAACTACGCCGACTACCTCAGCCCCCAGGCCATCAAGGGCTTCGAGGATCAGTACGGCGTCAAGGTCGAGGTATCGACGTTCAACGATGGCGACGAGGCGATCACCAAGCTGCGCAGCGGGGTCGACTTCGACATCTACAACGCCAACTACACCGAGATCAGCCGTCTGGTGACCGGGAACCTGGTACGCCCGCTCAACCACAGCTACATCCCCAACATCACCAACGTCTGGCCGACCTTCACCAACCCTTGGTACGACCAGGGTTGGCAGTACACCGTGCCGTACACCATCTACACCACGGGAATGGGCTGGCGCACCGACCAGGTGCCCGCCGACATCGGCAAGCTGAGCAATCCCTATGCCTCACTGTGGGATCCCGCCTACAAGGACAAGACCGCGATCATCGACGACTTCCACACCGCGATGGCGATGGTTCTGCTCAAGCAGGGCATCACCGACGTCAACACGTCGTCGGAGGCCGACCTGAAGATGGTGGGCGAGCAGCTCTCCGCATTGGTCAAGGCGACGTCACCCAAGGTCACCATCACGATGTACAGCGATATGCCCGCCGGGCAGATCGGGCTGTCGCAGATGTGGTCGGGCGACATCATCAACGCACAGTCCTACCTCCCAGAGGGTGTCGGGCCCGAGATCCTGCGGTACTGGTTCCCCGAAGACGGCAAGGGCCTGGTGGACAACGACATGTTGGTCACGCTCAAGGGCGGGAAGAACCCGGTGCTTGCCCACCTGTTCCTCAACCACATGCTCGACCCTGCCGTCGCCAAGGAGAACTTCTCGGCCATCGGGTACCAGCCGCCGCAGAACTCGCTCACTGCCGACTCGCTGGTTGCCGAGTCGTTCATTCCCCCGAACCTGAAGAACGTGATCGTCAAGCCGGAGTACTTCGACACCGGCTACCGGATACTGGAACTCGACGCGGACAATGACGCCGCCTGGCACAACGTCTGGAACGCGTTCAACGCCGGCGGGTCCTGACACGTGCTGAAGGCGCGGCCACGCGAACGCACCAACCGGCTGTGGCCCGTACTCGCCGCACCGGGTGTCGCCTGGCTGCTGCTGTTCTTCCTCGCGCCCCTCTACGTGGTGCTGGCGATCGTCTTCGGTCAGCGGGACCCGGTGTTCCGCACGGCCGTGCCGGTGTGGAATCCGTTGCAGTGGGATCCCACGCAGTTCAACTACGTACTGACCCGCATCGGGCCCGACGGCATCTACTTCTCTGCGCTGGTGCGCACCGTCGTCTACGTCGGGGCGGCCAGCATCCTCTGCCTGTTGCTCGCGTTCCCCGTCGCCTACTACGTGTCCCGGCTGGCGGGTAGGCACAAGGGCTTGCTCATCGCATTGCTGATCGCGCCGTTCTGGATCAGTTACATGATGCGAATGCTGGCCTGGGTCAACCTTCTTCAGAACGACGGCATGGTCAACCGGATCCTGCGCTTCGGCGGCCTGTTCGATCCCAACGTGGACTGGCTGACGGGCCAGCCGGTGGTGGTGATCCTCGGTTTGGTGTACGGCTACGTGCCCTACATGATCTTGCCGCTCTACGCGGGGCTCGACCGGCTGTCGCAGTCGATGCTGGAAGCCTCCAGAGACCTTGGCGCCAGCCGGATCTCCTCATTCGTTCGGGTGACGTTGCCGATGTGCAGGCCGACGATCATGGCAGCGGTACTGCTGACGTGTCTGCCCATGCTCGGCGACTACTTCACCAACGATCTACTGTCCGCCTCCCCGAAGACGGCGATGGTCGGAAACCTGATCAACGACAGCGTGCAGGCACCTGGCCAGACCGGGCAGGCGGGCGCGTTCGTGATGCTCGTGCTGCTCGCCACGGTGCTGCCGATGATCTACTACGTCCGGGTGACGCTGCGCGGCGATGAGGTGCGCACATGAGCGTGATGACTCCCGCGAAGACCCTCCGCGGACCGGTCGGCTGGTGGAAGGATCCGTGGCGCAAGCCCCGGATTCTGGTAGGCATCACCATCGCCTACCTGGTGTGGTCGCTTCTGCCGGTGCTGATCGCCGTGATGTTCTCGTTCAATGACGGCCGGTCGCGAACCAATTGGCAGGGCTTCTCGTTTCGCTGGTACTGGGGTGATCAGACCAAGTCGGTCTGGCACGACGCCTCGCTGCACACCGCTCTGCTGCAGACGCTGAAGCTCGGGCTGCTCGCCACCCTGATCGCCGTTCCGCTGGGGGTATTGTTCGCGGTCGGCGTCGACCGGTGGCGGGGCCGCCTGCCGTCGGGTGCCAACGTGCTGATGCTGATCTCGTTCGTGATCCCCGAGGTGCTGCTGGCCGTCGCGTTGCTGTTCGTGGTGACCTCGTTGGCGCTGCCGTTCGGGCTTGGCACGTCCGCCCAGGTGGTCGGGCTGGTGACGTATCAGGTGGCCTACCCGGCGGTGTTGGTGCGCGCACGCCTTGCCACGATCGGGCCGCAATACGAGGAAGCCGCAATGGATCTCGGCGCGTCACGGGTCGAGGCGTTGCGTCGGGTCACCCTTCCGATGCTGCTGCCCGCGATCTTCGCGAGCACCGTACTGGTCTTCGCCGACGTGATCGACGACTTCGTCCTGGTGCGGTACCTGTCCAACGGCTCGGCCACCGAACCGGTTTCGGTGAAGATCTACAACACGGCGCGCGCCGCTCCGACCCCTGCGCTCAACGCACTGGCGACGCTGTTGCTCCTCGCCGCGTTCGCCGCCGTGGTGATCGGTTATCTGGTGTTCCGCCGGATGACTCGCAACGACGACACGACCGGGCGCGGTATCGCGGCCTTCGCCGGCGAGACGTAGCCTGGCCCGCCGAGCGCGAGACATCGCTAGACCCAAGCGGTCGTCGGGACTATCCTGACTGTATGTTCAAACAGTTTGGACCTGCGCCAGTTCCCGCCGACGACCTCGAGGCTTCGCTCGCACCGTTCGGCAAGTCGCGCATGCTGCCGAGGGCGGCCTACGTCGACCCCGCGGTGTTCGAATGGGAGCAACGCAACGTCTTCTCCGGCTGGATCTGCGTGGGCCACGCAGACGATCTCGACGGTGTCGGCACCCAGCGTGCGGTCGGCACCGGCGCCAACGGGGTGCTGCTGGTGAACGGCGACGACGGGGCCATCCGGGCGTTCGCGAACACCTGTCGGCACCGCGGCCACGAACTGCTTGCGTGCGGCGAAACCGCCAAGCGTCGCGGCATCGTCTGCCCCTACCACTCCTGGTCGTATCGCCTCGACGGTCGGGTGCGCAACGCGCCGGGCATCACCGAGACCGACGGCTTCGATCCCGACGAGTTCGGTCTGGCCGAACTGCGACTGGTCAATTGGCACGGCTGGCTGTTCACCGACCCGAGTGGTGAGGACGCCGACTTCGCCGAGCACGTCGCGGGCCTGGAGGAGGTGGTCGGCCCCTACCGGCCCGAGGACCTGACGATCGTCGACCGGCACTCCTACGAGCTCAACACCAACTGGAAGGTGATCGCCGAGAATTACCAGGAGTGCTACCACTGCTCGACCATTCACCCCGAGCTGTCCAGAATCAGCCCACCGACCAGCGGCGAGAACCTCGACCTCGCGGGCAGCTGGATGGGCGGCTGGATGTCCATCATCGAGGGCGCAGAGACCATGTCGCTGACGGGCAAGAGCGGCGGCGTGGCGATTCAAGGCCTCTCCGAGCACGAGCTACACACCGTGATGTACCTCGTCGGATATCCCAACCTGCTCGTCAGCCTGCATCCCGACTACGTGATGACCCACCTCATGACACCCCTCGCGGCGGACCGCACACACGTGGAGTGCGCCTGGGCGTTCCCGAAAGACGTTGCCGCCCAGCCGGACTTCGACCCGTCGTATGCCGTGGACTTCTGGGACCTCACGAACCGGCAGGACTGGGCGGCATGCGAATCCGTGCAGCGTGGCCTCAGCTCACCGCACGCCCGGCCTGGCCCGCTGGCGCCCGACGAGGAAGGCGTCTACCAGTTCGTCACCCGTGTTGCCCGTTCATACCAGGGCCGAAGTCCCGATTCTGCTGACGCGTCGGCCCGACGGTAACCGTCGACGTCGCCGTCACCACTGACGTCGCAACGGTGGTCTCGACCGACGTCGCGACCGTCGTCTGAATGTCGGTCTCGGTATTGGTCACCGTGTCGGGCGCGACGGTTTCGGTCTGCACGGGCTCCGGCGCACCCCCTCCGCCGCCCCCGCCGCCGCCGGAATTCTCACGATGATGGCTGGTGGTGGTAGTCGTGGTCGTGGTCGTGGTCGGTGTGGTGGTAGTGGGCGCGGGGGTGCCTGGCGAGCTACATGCCACCGACAGCCCGCCCATGAGTATGGCGGTGGCTATCCCGGTCACGGCCGCCCATCGGCGAGAAGTGTTCTTCACGAGGAATATTCATACGCAGGTCAGCTGTGAAAGTGCCTGCGGCGCGGGTGGGCAAACCCGTACAAACCACTGTCAACCCCGGGGCTTGACGCCGTTCGGGCCGTCGGTGGACGCCGCGTACGTGCCCACCGAGAAGCCCACCGCGGGGCCGGTGATGGCCAGTGCATCCAGGTTGACGTTGTCGATGACGTCGCGCGGCGTGCGGTACCCCGGGTCGAACGGGACACCCGCCTGCCCGCCCCACAGCCTGGCCTGCACCGGCGACTTCACCTGTGAGGCGCCGGTCGTGATGCCACCGATCGGTACGCCGGCTGACAGGAAGGGGCCGTAGTCGCTGGCCCGGCTCAACGGCATGTCGGCGGGCCGCATTCCTGCCAGGTTCAGGTAACCCGCGAGTGTGCGTTCCACGCCAGCCGATCCCGGCGGCACGCTTGCGGCCGGGATTCCTGGGCTCGGCTGCCCGGACTGGTCACCGTCATAGGTGAAGTAGCCGGCGTTCTTCGACGCCAGCATGTCGAAGTTCAGATACATCGCGATGTCGGCGAGGTGTTCCTTGTCCAGGCCCGCCACGTACTTCGTCGACCCGTCCAGGCCGGACTCGTCCGATCCCCAGAAGGCGAACCGGACCGCGTTGGTCACGGCGGGCGAGCCGCCCAGTTGCGCGGCCGTCTCCAACACCGCGGCGACACCCGAAGCATCGTCGTTCATGCCGGGGCTGTGCTGCGCCGACCCCAGGTGCGCACCTGCGACGACGACCTCGTGCACGTCTCCGGTCTTGGTCTGCGCCAATACGTTTCGTACCGTGACCGACTTGGCCTTGCCGTCGAGAGAGAGTTGAACCGGTGCCGTAGTGCGCCGCAGCTGCGCATCGACGTCCTTGTCGATGATCGCGACCGGCGACTTCAGTCCCTGGTAGTAGTCCGCGGGGAACAGACCGGGGACCGCACCGTCGCTGACCACCAACAGGCCGATGGCACCCTCTGCCACTGCAGCGTCGTGCTTTTGGACCACGGAGCAACCGCTGCTGTCGACGATGACGATCGCACCCTTCGCGTTCACCGTTCCATAGTCCGCGGTAGTGCATCCGGCCGGCTTCTGCGGCCGCAGCGTGATCCCCTTGACCCCCGCCGCCGGTGTGGTGACGAGCAGCGACGCCTGCGTGACGGGGAACCGGCGACCCGAGATGGTCAGTGTCGGATCGCCGATGTCGGTCTGGATCACCTTGGTGAACTCGGGGGTCTGGACGTCGAATCCCTTGTCCCGCAGCACCCCTGCGACATAGTCCACGCTCGCGTCGTAACCAGGTGTGCCCACCGCTCTTGAACCAGAGTTGCCCGTCGCGATGCCGGCCAGCTTGTCCAGGTGCGCGCGCATGCCGTCGACGGTGACCTTGCCTGCCAGTTCACGGCCGGGGTCTGCCGAGGATTGCGGGGGCTGCTGCGGCGACCCACACGCCGCCACCATCAGAACGAATGCCAGGGCGGCGGCCCGCCTCACGACTCCGTCACCACATGCCGGGTGCGGTCGTCGTAGGCGGGAATTCCGTTGCGCCCACTCAAGTCCTGGGCGTAGAGACCGATGGCATAGGCAACTCCGCCGCCCTGGATCTCCAGTGCGGTGCGGTCGATGTGCTCGAGGGTGTCGGAGCTCTTGTGATAGTTCGGGTCGAACGGTTTGTCGGCCTGGCCACCCCAGAGCTTGGCCTGGTCGGCGTTCATGTTTTCCTCGGCACCTGCGAACAGTCCCCCGGACGGGATGCCCGCCTGGGTGAACGCGTCGTAGTCGGAGCGGCCGTCGAAGTCGGTGTCCTGTGCCTTCTTGCCTGCGCCGTCGAGATAGGCGGCCAGCGTGCGTTCGATGCCCGCCGAACCCTCCGGTACCCGCGGAACGGTGCCCCCCTTCGAGGGCGGCGCGGATTGGTCACCGTCGTAGGTGAAGTAACCGGGGTTTGGCGAGGCGAGCATGTCGAAGTTCAGATACAGCGCGACGTCCTTGAGCGCATCGGCGTCGAGCGTCTGCACGTAGTGCGTCGACCCGACGAGGCCCTCCTCCTCGGCACCCCAGAACGCGAACCGCACCGCGTTCTTCACCTGCGGTGAGCTACCCAGCTGCACAGCCGTTTCCAGCACTGCCGCGACACCCGAACCGTTGTCGTTGACGCCTGGCCCCTCCGGCACGCTGTCCAGGTGAGCACCCGCCATCACCACGTCGTGGGTGGATCCGGTCTTGGTCTGCGCGACGACGTTGTGGGTGCGTTCCACCCGAACGCCGGCATGGAGCTTGATCACGGTCTCGGCGGGGTTCGCGCGTAGCCGCGCACCGTCGGCCTTGGTGATGCCGAGGACGGGGATCTTCACGTCGGTGTCCTCGCCGAGCGTGCCGCCCACCTCGTCGCTGTCGACGTTGTCGACGACGATCATCGCGATCGCACCGCGTTCGGCGGCCATCGCCTGCTTGACGGCGAAGGGGCAGGAGCCGCGGTCCACCAACACCACGGCTCCCGACACGGGCAGCCCGTCGTAGTCCGACGCCGTACAACCCGGAGTGTCCTCCGCGCGGGCGGGAACCAGCGGGCCGCGCACGCCCTCGGGCGGTGTGCCGATGGTGAACCCCAGCGCGTTGGTCGTCACGTCAGCGCCGCCGACCGTGACCGACGGCTTGTCGGCGAACGGCAGCTTCACCTCGAACTCGTCGGTGGCGACGTCGAAACCGTTGTCCCGCAGCGTCTTGGTCACGTAGTCGGCGCTCGCGGCATAGCCGGACGTGCCGAGTGCCCGGTTGCCGTCGTTGGCGTCGGCGATCTCCTGCAGTTTGGTCAGGTGCGCCATCATCGCGTCGGTGGTGAGCTTCTCGTGCAACTGACCCGCGAAGTCGGCCGCGGCCGTCGACGGGGCGGCCTCCGGTGAGGAGTGTCGATCGCACCCAGCCACCGCTGCCGTCGCAACCACCGCCACTGCCAGAACCGTCAGTGCCGTTCGTGAGCTTCGCCGCATTGTCACCACGTTAGTCACGCGTCGCGACGGTTCACCACGATGGTGGCCGCGACGAAGACGATTGCGACGACGACGGCGAAGTAGATCAACGAGCCGAGCCGGTCCCACGGCATCGAGTACGTCGGGTATAGCCACTCCACGTCGGCGAAGATGAACGCGTTGCCGAACGGCAGGTAGGGCCCGACTTCGGAACCGATGTCGGGCAGGTTGGCGAGGATCGGTTCGACCACCAACGGCCAGAGCAGCAGCACCGCGACCGCCCCTGCCGCATAGCGCAACAGCGCACCCACCGCGACACCGAGCACGGCGGCGAGCGCGGCGAACAACGCCAACGCGCCCGTCACCTGCCATACGCCGGACTCCGTCAACGACAGCTGCGCACCCACCAGAGGGTCTGACGACATCCCGGCCACCAGCACCGCGCCGATCGACGTCGCTGCGGTGAACACCGCCGAGAACACCCCGGCGACAACTGCTTTCGCCACAACGACCAGGGTGCGGTTCGGGATGGCGGCGAACGTCGTACGGATCATCCCGCTGCGGTACTCCCCGGTCATCGTCATCGCGGAGAGCACCATCAGCACCGGCACCCCGAAGACGGCGACCCCGACGGCGGCGCGCTGCGGGGACAGGCTCGCCGCGCCGTACGCCGACGAACCCTGCAGCGCGGCCACGCCCAGGCCCAGGACGGCGGCGGCGACGCACGACCACAGCGGCGAACGGATGGTGGTCAGTTTGATGCGCTCGGCGTTCAGCGCCGCGAGAGCGGTGCTGGGGGTCCCCCCGCTTGCCGGGGAGGGCGAAGCCCGGGGAGTTGTTTCAGCCGTCATTGGTTCGCCGTCCGGTATTCGACCGCATCGTCGGTGAGTTTGAGGTAGGCCTCCTCGAGCGAGGCCCGCTGGCTGCTGAGCTCGTGCAGCGTGATGCCGTTGCGGGCCGCCAGCTCCCCGATCACCTCGATCGCCGCACCGCGCACCGACAACGCGGAGCCATCCGGCTCGGCCGTGGTGTCGATGCCCGCGCCGGAAAGCAGGCCGCCAAGGGTTTCGAGCTGGGGGCTGCGGACCCGGACGACGCCTGCGTCCGTTCCGGCGACGAAGTCAGCGACGGTGGTCGACGCGATGAGCTTGCCGCGACCGATCACGACGAGCCGGTCGGCGGTGTTGGCCATCTCGGCGAGCAGGTGGCTGGACACGAACACCGTGCGCCCTTCGGCCGCCAGCGCGCGCATCAGCGTCCTCACCCAGCGGATGCCCTCGGGATCGAGGCCGTTGACCGGTTCGTCGAACAGCAGCACCCGCGGGTCACCCAGCAGCGCCGCCGCGATACCGAGGCGCTGGCTCATCCCCAGCGAGAGGGTGCCCGCCTTCTTGTCCTCCGCCGAGGTGAGGCCGACGATGTCGAGCACCTCGTCGACGCGGGTGATCGCGATGCGGTTGGTCGCGGCAATCCAGCGCAGGTGATCGCGCGCCGACCGATTGGGGTGAACCTGCTTGGCGTCGAGCAGCGCGCCGACCGTGCGCAACGGTTCGGTCAGCTGGCGGTAGGTCTTGCCGTCGATCGTCGCGGTGCCCGAGGTCGGATGGTCCAAGCCGAGGATCATCCGCATCGTGGTGGTCTTGCCCGCCCCATTGGGACCGAGGAAGCCGGTCACCACGCCCGGTTCGATCGAGCAGGTGAGGTCGTCGACGGCGCGGTTGCTGCCCGGGCCACTCCCGAACACCTTCGTGAGTCCCGCCAACTCGATCATTGGGTCGATTGTCTCAGGTCATTGCGGCCACGACGAGGTCTGCGACGGCGCGCATGCCTGCCGCGTTCGGGTGCAGCGGTGCGGGACGTCCCGGCAGAGGCAAACCGAGTCGGCTCGTCCATGGCTCGTTCGACCAGGCGTGATGGTCGACGCTGGCGTCGGCGGCGCGAACGAGTTCACAGCCCGTTGCGGAGGCGGCGGCTTCGGTGAGTTCCTTGAGCGTGTCGGCGACGTGTCGCGCGACCTCGACGTCGGCGGCGACCAGCGGCGGCGCTGGCGTTCCCGCCGGCGGAAGCAAGGTCAGGTAGTCGACGAACAGCACGCGGGCGCTTGGCGCACGGCGCCGCACCTCGCGACCGACGTCGATCAACGAGTCGGCCACCCGGGCCAGCGCGGCGTCGCGAGCGGCGGGGTCGAGTTGGTTGCGAAGTTTGGGGCCGACGACGGGAAGCGACCGCAGCAGCCGCGGTAGCCCCGCCGCGTACAACATCGGGACGTAGCCGGCGTCGTTGCCGCCGATCGTGATCGTGACCAGGTCCTCCGACCCGTCGATTGCCTCGATTTGGGGCGGCGCCGTTTGTTGCCGATCGGTGAGGACGTGCGCGGTGGTGGCTCCGGAGAACGTCACGTCGACCAGGTCGTAGCACAGTCGCTGCGCCACCAGGTGGGCATAATTGGCCGCCGAGCGCCCCGAGCCGAACGGCGCGTCCGGCGCCTTCGGCGTGATGCCAGGGCCTGCCGCCATCGACGAACCGAGAGCGACGTAGCGGCTCACAGACTCGGGCTCGACGCCTGCGCCCAGTGCCTCTTCGGGATCCGTCCGGCCTCGCGGGCCAGCCGCCCCGCAACGACGGCCGACGCCATCGCAGCCGCCATCACCGGTGGGTCCGACGCTCTGGTCACCGCGGTCGCAAGCAGCACCGCGTCGCACCCCAACTCCATCGCAAGGGCGGCGTCGCTGGCGGTACCGATGCCCGCGTCGAGCACCACGGGAACCCCGGCCCGCTCGACGATCATCTCGATGTTGTGCGGGTTGGCGATGCCGAGGCCCGTCCCGATCGGCGAGCCGAGCGGCATCACCACGGCGCATCCCACGTCTTCGAGACGACGGGCCAGGACGGGGTCGTCGTTCGTGTAGGGCAGCACGACGAAACCGTCGTCGACGAGCTGTTCTGCGGCTCTGACCAATTCGATGGCATCGGGCAGCAGGGTGCGGTCGTCGGCGATGACCTCGAGCTTGACCCAGTTGGTGTGCAGGGCCTCGCGGGCCAGCTGCGCGGTCAACACCGCCTCGGCGGCGCCGCGACATCCCGCGGTGTTGGGCAGCGGGGTGATCCCCAGCCTGTCCAACAAGTCGAGCACCCCGGTGCCGCCTTCGGCGTCGACGCGGCGGATCGCGACGGTGGTCAGCTCCGTGCCCGACGCAACGAGCGCCTGCTCGAGCACCGCGAGGTTGGCCGCGCCACCTGTTCCCATGATGAGCCGCGAGCCGAACTCGCGCCCGGCAATGGTCAGTATCGAGTCAGCCACCCTGCACCGCCGTCACCACTTCCACCTTGGCCCCGTCGGTCAACGCGTGGTCCCACTCCGACCTGGGCAGTACCGCCCAGTCGACGGCCACCGCGATCCCCTTCTCGGAGATTCCGAGCGTCGCCAAAAGCGCTGTCACGGTGGCGTCTTCGGCGATCTCGACGGCTTCGTCGTTCACTGTCACTCTCATGCGGGCACACCCACCTTCAGTTCGGCCGCGATCCGTTCAGCTGTCCACGGCGCCAGTAGGAATCCGGACCTGCCGTGGCCTGCGGCCACCAAGGTCCGTTCGTCGAGCCTTCCGACAACGGGCACGCCGTCGGGCGTCATCGGCCGAAGGCCAGCCGCGACCTCGGCGAGTTCGTACTCGCCGAGCGCGGGCATGACCTCGCAGGCGTCGTCGAGCAGGTCACGAACGCCGGACACCGACGGTGCCGTGTCGCGACCGTGTTCGTATTGGGTGGCGCCCACCACGACACCGTCGGGCCGTGGCACCAGATACACCTGCTTGCCGTGCACCCTGGCTCGAATAACGCGCTGCGGCAACAGCATACAGCCAGGACGCCACCGCAGACGCAGCACCTCACCCTTGACGGGGCGGATCGGCAGACCAGGCCACAACGAGGGCGCGTCGATGCCGTTCGCGATTACCGTGGCGTCGGCATCACGCGTCTCGTCGAGTGAGTCGACGGGTGGCGCCCAGCTGACGCCGAGCCGTTCGCAGTGCTGCGCCAGCGCTGCGACGAGGGCCCTGTTGTCAACGGCCAGTTCGGTTTCGGCACGGAAGCCATGCCTGATGCCCTGGGCGAGCAGCGGCTCGATCTCGCGGGCGGCGGTCGTCACGGTCACCGGCTGGCCCTGCGCTGCGAGCCACCCCGCGACCGTCTTCAGATCTTCGACGTCGGCCCGGTCGACGGCCACGACCAGCGACTCGTGTGCCGTCACCACCTCCGGCGGCAGACCTTCCAGGAACGAGCCCTCATTCCACAATGCGAGAGAGTCCAGCCCGATTCGAAGCAGCAACTCTTCACCGGGCCAGCCCTCGCTGTGCGGGGCCAGCATGCCGCCGGCCACCCAGGAGGCGCCATGGGCGTCGGTTCTGTGCACGCGCACGGACCAGCCGTCGAGCGCGGCGCGGCGCGCCACCGACAAGCCGATGACGCCACCACCGACGACCGCCAGTGCGCGCCCGTTGGGATCGGGTGACATTTCTGCTCCCTTCGCCGGCATGACCCGGATCAGGTGTGACGGTAAGGGCTGGTGTCGATGCCCACTCTCAGTCCCCGATCCCGGGACTCCCGTGTGAAGCGTCCACATTACTCGGGCATTCGCCCCCAGTGCCATCCCCCGTCGCTTCGCTCGCCCCAGTGCCATCCCCCGTCGCTTCGCTCGCCCCAGTGCCATCCCCCGCCGCTTCGCTCGCCCCAGTGCCATCCCCCGTCGCTTCGCTCGCCTGAGCGGCTAACCTCGCGGTCGTGCTGGATCCCCGCGACCGTCTCTCCACCGCCACCCTGTACCTCTGCACCGACGCCCGCCGTGAGCGCGGCGACCTCGCGGAGTTCGCCGACGCGGCGCTCGCCGGTGGCGTCGACCTCATCCAGCTGCGCGACAAGGGCTCGGCTGGCGAGAAGCAGTTCGGGCCGCTGGAGGCCCGCGACGAGCTCGCTGCGCTCGAGATCCTTGGCGATGCGGCGCGACGGCACGGCGCTCTGCTCGCGGTGAACGACCGCGCCGACGTCGCCCGCGGCGCCGGCGCCGACGTCCTGCATCTCGGGCAGGACGACCTTCCGTTGCCGCTGGCCCGCGACATCATCGGGCCACGCCCGGTGATCGGGCGTTCCAGCCACGACGAGGCGCAGGTATCCGTCGCCATCACCGAGGACGTGGACTACTTCTGCGTCGGGCCGTGCTGGCCAACCCCGACCAAACCTGGAAGGACCGCGCCCGGTCTGGACTTGGTCCGGTTCGCCGCGGCGTCGGGCACGGACAAACCGTGGTTCGCGATCGGCGGGATCGACGGCACGCGCCTGCCCGAGGTGATCGGCGCGGGCGCGCGTCGCATCGTGGTGGTGCGGGCCATCACTGCCGCCGACGATCCGGCCGCGGCGGCCAGGGACTTGAAGACGGCGCTTACTGCTGCGGGTTGACCAGCAGCGGGATCGACGCCGTCACCGAACGGAGCTGAGGCCAGCTGGCCGCGAATCCCGGGTGCAACGGCAGATCGGCGACGTCGTCCTCGGCCACCCAACGCAATTCGGAGCTCTCCCTGTTGGCCACGGTGACCAGCTGCTCGGGCGCGTCGGCGATGACGGTCGTGTACGTCCAGTCGCTGCCCGTGGCGGTGGCGGTCACCACCGTGATCCGCACCGTCAAGAGTTCTGCGGTCAGCCCGGCCTCCTCGTTGGCTTCCCTGACCGCGGCCTCTTCGACGGTTTCGTGGCTGTCGCGCGCGCCGCCGGGAAGTCCCCACGTGCCGCCCTGGTGGCTCCACGGCGCCCGATGCTGCAACAGCACTGCCGCACTACCGTCGGGTCCCGGCGCACGCAACAGAAGACCCGCCGCGCCGTGCCTGCCCCAGAAGTGAGAGCCGTCGTCGGACAACACCCAGCCGTCGCCATCACCATGCACGCGTTCAGGATATGGAACTCATCGCAACATTGGCTGTCCGAGAATCCCCCCGCGTGGTGCCAGCAGCTCTTAGAATTCTTTTATATAGTTGGGCAGCCGAGAAAGTAGCCGGAAAGCTGAGGTCCGCGCACAGGTGACTGTGGAGTTGGCGCACCCTTCGACCGAACCGCTGGCGTCCCGGTCGCCGACAACCCCCGTGCATCCACGGTGGTGGTTCCTCTGGACGACCCCTGGTCGCATCCTCACCATCGGCATCGTGCTGGCTGCGCTAGTGGCGGCATGCGCGTTCGCCACGTCGACCACCATCAACGATCGCCAGCGCGCACTGACCACGGTGCTCAACCACACCGAGCCCCTGGCGTTCGCCGCGGGCCAGCTCTACACCACGCTGTCGGTGGCCGACGCCGCCGCGGCAACGGCCTTCATCGCAGGCGCCGAACCCCAGGACGTGAGGCAGCGCTACGAACAGGCCATCACCGACGCGTCCGTGGCGGTCACCAGGGCATCGAGCGGGCTGACCGACGAGCCGATGGTGCTGCTGCTCGGCCGCGTCAACGCGCAGCTCGCCGTCTACACCGGCCTGGTCGAGACGGCCAGGACGAACAACCGCGCAGGAAATCCCGTCGGCTCGTCGTACCTATCGGAAGCGTCGGCACTGATGCAGACGCAGATCCTGCCCGACGCGCAGCGGCTCTATGAGGAGACCTCGCGACGGGTGGACGTCGAGACCACCGCGTCGACCAGGATCCCCGCGCCGGTAATCCTGGTGGTGCTCGCCACCCTGCTGTTCGGGGCCTTCGCCAACCGCTGGCTGGCGCGTCGCACCCGGCGCCGGGTGAACATCGGGTTCGTCGCGGGCGGAGTGGCCGTGTTGATCATGGTCGTCTGGGTCGGGACGGCGATCATCATCTCGACTGCCGACAGCCGCAGCGCCAAGAGCACGGCCGCCCAATCGCTCAAGACTGTCACCTCCATGGCCATCACCGCTCAGCAGGCCAGGGCGGACGAGACGCTGTCGCTGATCCGGCGCGGCGACGAGGGCGTCCGCAAGCAGTCCTACTACCAGCGCATCGACATGATGGAGCAGCAGCTGTCCGACTACCTCGGTCGCGACGACGCGATCGACAAGACCGATCTGGCCGACGCCGAGCAGCTCCTGCAGCGGTGGCGCGCGGCCGACGACCGGATCAACGCCTACGTCGCCGTCGGCAACTACCAGGCCGCCACGCAGGTGGCTCTCGGTACCGGCGAAGACGATTCGACGCCCGCGTTCGACAAGCTCGACGCCGCGCTGACGAAGGGCATCGAGGAGAGCCGCCAGCAGTTGCGCGGTGACATCACCAACGCGCGACGGGTGCTGTCGGGCGCCACCGTCGGTGCGGCGGTGCTGAGCTTGGCGGCGGCCATCGCGGTGGCGCTGGGGTTGTGGCCGAGAATGAGCGAGTACCGGTGATGAGCGCTCGCGCGAAGAACAGACAACCGGTGATGAGCGCTCGCGCGAAGAACAGACAACCGGTGATGAGCGCGAAGAAGCTTCTGGTCGTCCTCGCTGCACTCGCGGTGCTGACGGGCTGCGGCCAGCCGGCACCGGTCATCCCGGTGCCCGGCGTGACGCTCGCACCGCCGACGCCCGCAGGCATGCAAGAGGTGGCGCCCGAGCCCGTCGCGCCGGTCATCCCCGACGACGACTGCAGGGCGAGCTTGCGGCCGTTCCCGACCAAGTCGCAGGCCGACGCTGCGGTTGCGACGATCCGCAACCGCGGCAGGCTCATCGTCGGTCTCGACATCGGCAGCAATCTGTTCAGCTTCCGCGACCCGATCACCGGCGAGATCACCGGCTTCGACGTCGACATCGCCGGTGAGGTCGCGCGCGACATCTTCGGGACGCCGTCTCAGGTCGAGTACCGCATTCTGTCGTCGGACGATCGGATCACCGCGCTGCAGAACAATCAGGTGGACATCGTGGTGAAGACGTTGAGCATCACCTGCGAGCGCAAGAAGTTGATCAACTTCTCCACCGAGTACCTGTCGGCCAACCAGCGGATCCTGGCGGCACGCGACTCCTCAATCAGGCAGGCCTCGGATCTGTCCGGCAGGCGGGTATGTGCGGTGCCAGGCACCACGTCGATGAAGCGCATCCAGCAGATCAACCCGCCGCCGGTCGTCGTCGAGGTGGTGACGTGGGCCGATTGCCTTGTCGCGCTTCAACAACGCCAGGTCGACGCCGTCAGCACGGACGACGCCGTGCTGGCCGGACTGGTCAGCCAGGATCCCTATCTGCACATCATCGGCCCAAGCATGAACGAGGAACCCTACGGCGTCGGGGTCAACCTGGAGAACACTCCTCTGGTGCGTTTCGTCAACGGGACGCTGGACCGCATCCGCCGCGACGGTACATGGAACACGTTGTACCGCAAGTGGTTGACCGTTCTCGGGCCTGCGCCTGCGCCGCCCACCCCGAGGTACACGGACTGATGTCCAAGCAGCGGGAAGACCCCGAAGAGACCGACGACGTGACCGACCCCGGCACGGAGCGTTCGGAGGTGACGTGGGATTCGCTTGCGACGATGCGACCGATGTCCACTCAAGCGGTGTTCCGGCCCGCATTCGACGACTCGGACCGCATCTCGCTCGGTACCGCCGAGACCGAACCGCGCGACCACGCGACGACCGCCACGCGGAGGTGGTCGCCGATGCGCAGGCTCGGCGGCGGGCTTGTCGAGGTGCCGCGTGTGCAGGAGCGCGATCCGCTTCTGGCGCTGATGAAGAACCCGGTAGTCACCGAGTCGAAACGGTTCTGCTGGAACTGCGGCAAGCCGGTTGGCCGCTCCTCGTCGGACGGGAAGGCCCTCTCGGAGGGCTGGTGTCCCCATTGCGGTAGCGCGTATTCCTTTCTGCCGCAGTTGAGTCCGGGTGACATGGTCGCCGATCAGTACGAGATCAAGGGCTGCATCGCCCACGGCGGTCTCGGCTGGATCTACCTGGCTTTCGATACGAACGTCAACGATCGTCCCGTCGTGCTCAAGGGTTTGGTGCATTCCGGCGACGCCGAAGCGCAGGCGATCGCGATGGCCGAACGACAGTTCCTCGCCGAGGTCACCCACCCGGGGATCGTGAAGATCTTCAACTTCGTCGAGCACGAGGACAAGCACGGCGAGCCGGTCGGCTACATCGTGATGGAGTACGTGGGCGGGACATCGCTCAAACAGGCCAAGGGACACCGGCTGCCGGTGTCGCGGGCCATCGCCTACATGCTCGAGATCCTGCCCGCGCTCGGCTATCTGCACTCCAGCGGGCTGGTGTACAACGACCTCAAACCCGAGAACATCATGGTCACCGAGGAGCAGCTCAAGCTGATCGACCTCGGCGCCGTGTCGACCATCAACTCGTATGGATTCCTCTACGGCACACCGGGTTACCAGGCACCCGAGATCGTGAAGACCGGTCCGACGGTGGCGACCGACATCTACACCGTCGGCCGTACGCTGGCGGCGCTGACGCTCGAGATGCGGACCCGCAACGGGCGCTACGTCGACGGCTTGCCCGAGGACGATCCCGTTCTCAAGCAATATGATTCGTTCGGCCGCTTGCTGCGCCGGGCCATCGACCCCGATCCCCGGCGGCGCTTCGCCAGCGCGGAGGAGATGTCGGGTCAGCTTCTCGGCGTGCTGCGCGAGGTCGTCGCCCACGACACGGGCGTACCCCGGCCCGGTCTGTCGACGGTGTTCAGCCCGTCGCGCTCGACGTTCGGCGTCGACCTGCTCGTCGCACACACCGACGTGTACCTCGACGGCCAGGTGCACTCGGAGAAGCTCACCGCGCAGGAAATCGTGCGGGCCCTGCCGGTGCCGATGGTCGACCCGGCCGACGTCGGGGCCACCATCCTGTCGGCGACGATGCTGAGTCAGCCCGTGCAGACCCTGGATTCGCTGCGTGCAGCGCGACACGGGACGCTGGAGTCCGAGGGCATCGACCTTTCCGAATCGGTCGAGTTGCCGCTGATGGAGGTGCGGGCGCTGCTGGACCTTGGCGACGTCGCGAAGGCCAACCGCAAGCTCGACGACCTGTCCGATCGCATCGGCTGGCGCTGGCGGCTGACGTGGTTTCGCGCCGTCGCGCAGTTGTTGTCCGCCGATTACGACTCGGCGACCAAGCACTTCTCCGAGGTGCTCGACACCCTGCCCGGCGAGTTGGCGCCGAAGCTCGCCCTTGCCGCGACGGCGGAGTTGAGCGGCGCCGCCGATGAGAGCACCTTCTACAAGACGGTGTGGAACAGCGACAACGGTGTGATCTCAGCAGGTTTCGGCTTGGCCCGTGCACAATCGGCCTCCGGTGCGCGCGATGCCGCCGTCAAGACGCTCGACCAAGTGCCCGCCACCTCAAGGCATTTCACCACCGGACGGCTCACCAGCGCGGTGACCCTGCTATCCGGACGGTCGGGAAGTGAGATCTCCGAGCAGCAGATCCGAGACGCCGCACGTCGGGTGGAGGCGCTCCCGGAGACCGAGCCGCGGGTGCTCCAGATCCGGGCCCTGGTGCTGGGCACGGCGATGGACTGGCTGGCCGAGAACACCGCGAGCACCAACCACATCCTCGGGTTCCCGTTCACCGAGCACGGTCTGCAGTTGGGTGTCGAAGCGGCGCTGCGCGGGTTGGCCAGGCTGGCACCGACGCAGGCGCACCGCTACGCGCTGGTCGACCTGGCCAACAGCGTGCGCCCGACGAGCACGTTCTAGCCGCGACCGAACCGGTTCCGCAGTTGCGGATCCGCTTCCCACCACAACGTTGGGCGCACAGAGCCGGGTTCGACGTGCACTGTGCGGTCGACTTCGTCGGCCTCGTCAGCCTCGTCGGCGAGCTCCTTCTCGCGCGAGCCCAAGGCGCGCATGAGCAGCAGCAGGAACGGCAGCCCGAGAACGTCCCCGAGAATCCACAGGATGCCAGCGCCGACGGTCTGGTCCGTCCGCATGCTCGGGCCCCAGGTTCTGCCGAGGCCTGCGTAGTAATCCTCGGCGATCAGCGGCCCGAGCCACAACACCAACCCGAGCAGGCCGTCGCCCAGCGTTTCGGCAACGCTGATCCCCATCGAGAGCAAGGGCGAGTAGCGGTGCGGCACGGGATCGGCCTGCAGCCGTGCGTAGAAGTAGCCAAAGCCGATGAGCAGCAGCAATATCCGGGTGAGCGCGCCGATGGTGCTGTTGACCAGTGATGCCACGTACCACGGCGTCAGGTACAGCAGCCACGGCGTCGCCAGCATCAGGGCCGACGTCACCAATGGCGAGCACACCACCCGGGCGGGCCGCGATGCCAACACCCGATCGAGGCGAGCTCTGCCAGACGGACTCGACGCGGCGCGCAGTGTGGCCACCGGCCGCCCGAGTGCCAGCAGGAACGGCACGGCGAACAGCAACATCAACACCTGCAATGCCCGCATCCAGAACAACACCGGCGCATACACGGCGATGACGCTCAGCGTCGCGAGCGCCCACAACACCAGTCCACTGGCAAAACTCCATGCCTGTGCGGGGGTCGGCTCACCGCCGCGCCGGGCCATCCATCGATACCCGGCACCGATGACCAGGATCAGCGTCAGCGACGGGAAGTCCGGCGACCACGATCCGATGAGCGCGTGCAGAGGCGGCACGGCGCTGAAGCTACGCCGCCAACCTGGCAGCCAGCTGCCATTACTTCGAGCCGATGTGCAGGTGAGCGAGCACTCGGTCCAGCATCGCGCCGACGCAGCGCGCCGCCTCCTCCGGCTCCCCCGCCGCCACGTAGGCCATCAAATCGCGATGGTCGTCATCGATGTCGATCCCCAGCGTGCTGGCGGCCTCGACACTGGCCGTGATGGCTTCGACCAGCCCGCGATAGAGCGCTATGAGCATGTCGTTGTGGGAGCTGCTCACCACCGCGAGATGGAACTCCGTATCCAGCATGGCGAACTCGGCCGTGTCGTCGGGCCGCAGGCCCTCGTTGCGGCGGTTGAGCAACAGCTCCATGTGCGCGATGTCCTCCGCCGTGCGGTTGCTCGCCGCCAGCCGGGCGCCTTCGACCTCCAATGCACGCCGAACCTGGATGACGTCGCGCAGCTCGCTGCCGCACAACCGCCGAAGCGCTCCTGATACCTCGCTGGTGGCGCGTACGTAGGTGCCGTCGCCCTGCCGAACCTCGAGGACTCCGGTGTGTGCCAGCGCCCGGATTGCCTCGCGGACGGTATTGCGGCCCACACCAAGCGATTTCACCAGCTCGCTCTCGTTGGGAATCCGCTGACCCACCGGCCACTCGCCACTGCCGACCAGCTGCCGGAGCTGGTCGATGACCTGATCGACCAGCTTCGTCCGCGGCGCGGTGATCAGTGGCATGCATACATCCTTTCAACCAATCATGGGATGTATGCGAGACTACCATCGTGGATCCCCGCCCGCAGCATTCCGCCTACGGCCATGACCTGTCCCTTCAGCTCGACGGCGCCGACGAAATTCCGCAGGGCAGGGTTGGTGTACTCGGCGGCGGAGCGATCCTGGCCGTGGCCGTAGTCCTCACTGCGTTGAACCTTCGACCCGCCGTCACGAGCATCGCGCCACTGCTGGGCGACATGCGAGCCGATCTCGGCACCTCCGCGACGTGGGCCGGCTTGCTCACCACGCTTCCCACACTGTGCTTCGCGGCTGCAGGCCTGGCCGCGCCCGTCTTGTCGGGGCGGATCGGCGCCAACCGCACGATCACCGTCGGGCTGCTCGCTCTGGCAGTCGGTTTGGGAATCAGGTCCCTCGACGGCCCGTACGTGGTGATCGGGGCCACTCTGCTGGCCTGCGCCGGCATCGCCTTGATCAACGTGCTCATCCCCGTCGTGATCAAGGGGTCGTTCCCCGCCCGAGTGGGGCTGATGACGGGCATCTACACCGCCGCGCTGCAGGGCGGCGGGGCACTCGGCTCGGCGATCACACCAGGTTTCGAGCAAGCCTTCGGGAATTGGCGTACGGCACTTGCACTCTGGTCGCTGGTGGCGGTGGCCGCACTGGCCGTGTGGATTCCCGCCACCATGCGACACCGCGAGCCGGCGCCCAGCGTCGCCCAGGTCGCTGCCGAGCCTCGGCCCTCCATGCTGCACAGCGCGCTCGCTTGGCAAGTGACGCTGTTCCTCGGAGCTCAGGGGTTCTTGGCCTACATCGTGATGGGCTGGCTACCTCAGGTATTCATCGACAGCGGCGTGAGCAAGGTCAGTGCCGGCATGCTGGTGGGGCTGGTCTCGCTGGTCGGCGTTCCCGTAGCGCTGGTGCTGTTGCCGCTCGCCGCACGACAGGCCAGTCAGAGCGCATGGATCGTCGGCATCGGGTTGTTCGGCATGGCAGGCATCGTCGGGGTACTGGTCGCACCGGCAGCTCAGCCGGTGCTGTGGAGCCTGCTCATCGGCGTTGGCATGGGCGTGTTCTCGATGGCACTTGCCGTGATCGCCCTCAGATCACGGGATGCCGCGGACACTGCGCGACTCTCCGCGATGGCTCAAGGTTTCGGCTATCTGATCGCCGGTCTCGGTCCGTTCCTGTTCGGACTGCTCCACGACGTCTCGGGCCACTGGACGGTGCCGTGGATCATGTTCTTGGTGGTGTACGCGGCGCAGATCGTCGTGGGTGCGCTCGCGGGCCGCGACCGGGTCGTCTGACGAGCGATCAATCCAGCAGGCCGACGCACGCCCTGGCGATGGCCAGTTCCTCGTCGGTGGGGATGACGAGCACCGTCGTCGGTGACATGTCGGCGGTGATGCGGCGTGGGCCCCGTGCCGGGCTGTCGTTGAGGTGCTCGTCGAGTTCGATGCCGAGTGTGGCCATCGCGCTCAGCGCATCCCGGCGCACCAGCGCATCGTTCTCGCCGACGCCCGCCGTGAAGGTGATGACGTCGGTGTGGCCGAGCAGCGCCAGGTACGCACCGATGTACTTGCGCAACCGGTGGATGTACACGTCATAGGCCAAACGTGCTTCGGCGTCACCGGATTCGATGCGTTGATGCAAAACCCGGAAGTCGATCGCGCCACCGAGACCCATCACTCCGGACCGGCGGTTGAGCATGGACTCGATGTCCTCCACGCTCATCCCCGCCGTCCGCCACAGGTAGGTGATGACGCCGGGGTCGACGTCCCCGGAGCGGGTGCCCATCACCAGACCCTCCATCGGGGTCAAGCCCATGGAGGTATCCACCGGGCGGCCTCCTGCAATCGCCGATGCCGACGCGCCGTTGCCGAGGTGCAGCACGATCTGGTTCAGCGACTCCAGCGGCGCCTGCAGGTACTCCGCCGCCTGCTCGCTGACGTACTGGTGCGACGTGCCGTGGAAGCCGTAGCGGCGAATGTGCCACTGCTCGGCCAGTTCCCGGTCGATCGCGTACGTCGCTGCGGCCGCTGGCAGGTCGTGGAAGAAGGCAGTGTCGAAGACCACGACGTGCGGCAGGTCCGGCAGCAACCTGCGGGCGACCTCGATTCCACGCACGGCTGGCGGGTTGTGCAACGGCGCGAGCGGCGCGAGGGTCTCGAGCGTGGCGATCAGCCCGTCGTCGACCAGCGTCGGTCGGTAGAGATCCGGTCCACCGTGCACGACGCGGTGCCCCACCGCGACCAGGCCCTGCTCGTCGCGGTCCACTCCGGCCTCCGCCAGCGCGTCGAACGCCGCGCGCAACGCGGCCTCGTGGTCGGCGATCTCGCCCTCGCCGATGCGCTCGACGATGCCGTCGGCCAGCTGCCGTCCCGAATCGGGTTCGACCACTGCATATTTCAGCGACGACGAGCCACAGTTGAGCACCAGAACGGTCCGAGTGGTCATCTGCCCTACTACTCCTCGCGTCCGCGGTCACCCTGGGCCTGGATCGCCGTGATCGCAACGGTGTTGACGATGTCCTCGACCAGTGCTCCGCGCGAAAGGTCGTTGACCGGTTTGTTGAGGCCCTGCAGGACGGGTCCGATCGCGATGGCCCCCGCACTGCGCTGAACGGCCTTGTAGGTGTTGTTGCCCGTGTTGAGGTCGGGGAAGATCAACACCGTCGCCCGGCCGGCCACCGGCGAATCCGGCATCTTGGTGGCCGCCACCGACGGTTCGACCGCAGCGTCGTACTGAATGGGGCCCTCGACCAGAAGGTCGGGTGCGCGTTGCCGCACCAATTCCGTTGCCGCGCGGACCTTGTCGACGTCGGCGCCGGTTCCAGACGTACCCGTCGAGTACGACAGCATGGCCACCCTCGGCTCGATGCCGAACTGGGCTGCCGTGCGCGCCGAGCTGATCGCGATGTCGGCGAGCTGCTCGGATGTCGGGTCGGGCACGATCGCACAGTCGCCGTAGGCCAGCACCTCGTCGGCGAGACACATCAGGAAGATGCTCGACACCGTATGAACCCCTGGCGACGTCCTTATTATCTCGAACGCCGGCCTGATCGTGTGCGCGGTGGTGTGCGCGGCACCCGAGACCATGCCGTCGACCATGTCGTTGTATACCAGCATGGTGCCGAAATACGAGACGTCGTGCATGATCTCGCGGGCCTGCTCGACGGTGACGCCCTTGCGCTTGCGCAGCTCGGCGTACTGCTCGGCGAACTGGTCGCACAGGTCACTGGTGCGTGGATCGAGCACGGTGGCCGCCGAGAGGTCCACGCCGAGTTCCGCCGCCCTGGCCCGCACCACGGGTTCGTCGCCGAGGATCGTCAAGTCGGCCACCGACCGCTTCAACAACCTCCCCGCTGCCTTCAGGATGCGGTCGTCGTCGCCTTCGGGCAGCACGATGCGCTTGCGGTCCGACTTCGCCCGGTCCAATAGCTTGTAGGTGAACATCTGCGGGGTCGTTACCGTGGGTACCGAGATCGACAGCTGGGCAATGAGATCCGCGGTGTCGACGTAGGTGTCCATCAACGCCAGCGCGGTATCGATCTTGCGCTGCGATCCCGTGGTCACCCGACCCCGCACCTGTGCCACCGCTCGCGCCGTCTCGTAGGTGCCGAGTTCGGTGGCCACGATCGGCAACCGCAGCCCCAGGCCCGCCACCAACGACGCGATGGACGGGTGCAGCGGCAGCCCGCCGTTGAGGATGATGCCCGACAGCGACGGAAAGCCCTCTGCCGCATGGGCACTCACCATGGCCAGCACCACGTCGGAGCGGTCGCCCGGCGTGACCACCGCCATGCCTTCGTGGATCCGCTCCAGTACGTGCTCGGCGGTCATGCCGGCAACCAGAAGGCCCGTCGCCTCCCTGCTGAGCAGATCGTCGTCGCCACTGATCAGCGTGCCGTTCACGGCCGCGCTCAGCTCGGCCACCGACGGCGCCACCAGCAGCGGTTCCTCGGGAAGCACGTAGCTCTTCAACGTCTTCGGCTCGACCTTCGCCAGCGCCTCGGCGACGGCGTCGAGTTGTTCGGGGTCGCACCGGTTGGCCACCACCGCGGCGGTGTGCGCGTGCTGGGCCGCGATCTCGGCCAGGCACACTTCGACGACGTGCGCGACGTCGTCGGGCGTGCGGTCCTTGGCCCTGACCGCCAGCACCACCGGCGCGCCGAGGTTAGCCGCGATGCGCGCGTTGACGCTCAGTTCGCTTGGCGAGGCAACGTCGGTGTAGTCGCTGCCGACGATGAGCACCGCGTCGCATTGCTCGGCGACCCGGTGGAAGCGGTCGACGATGTCGGCCAGCGCGGCGTCGGGATCCTCGTGCAATTGGGCGTAGGTGACGCCGACACAATCCTCGTAGGGCAGACCCGCTGTGGTGTGCCCGAGCAACAGTTCGAGGATGTAGTCGCGGTCCTCGTGCAACCGCGTGATGGGCCGGAACACCCCGACCTTCGCGACGGTGGCCGCAAGCCGGTGCAGGATGCCCAGCGCGATCGTCGACTTACCGGTGTCACCCTCGGGCGATGCAATGTAGATGGCGCTGATTGCGTCGATGCTCGGGGTGGGCACGTCCGCAAGCCTGCCGTATCGGCCCGCGTGACGCAGCCTCGGGGTCGCGAGCTGGAGGTAATGCGGCTTCGGGTTCGAAACGTGCTGCTCGCGGGGATTGCTAGCAAAATGCGGACCTCGCAAGCTCCGGTATATTCGTTCCCAACGCCTCCCAGACCCCGAGGCCGCACGTGATCGCCACCCCGCCGCGTCGGGGTCGTTCTCGAGGACGGGGCCGAGAGCGTGGTCCAGCACTGGGCCAAAGAAGAATATCGGTGAGACGAAGGTTGTTCTCATGCCCCGATCGCACAAGGCGCCGACAACAAAATTGAGCACTGGCAACGGTTTACCCGATGTCGTGGTCACTGGTGTCGCGCTGACCACGTCAGTGGCCCCTGACGCCGAGAGCACCTGGAAGTTGCTCCTCGACGGGCAGAGCGGAATCCGCACCCTCGAAGATCCCTTCGTAGAGCAGTACGGCCTCCCGGTCCGCATCGGGGGGCATCTTCTCGAGAACTTCGACGGCGAGCTGACCCGAGTCGAGCTGCGCCGGTTGGGTTACGTCCAGAAAATGGCAACCGTGCTGGGCAGGCGGGTGTGGAACAGTGCGGGCAGCCCCGAGGTGGACACCAACCGACTGGCGGTCTCCATCGGAACCGGCGTCGGTGCGGCCGAAGCGATGGTCTTTGCCTACGACGACATGCGTGAACGGGGGTTCAAAGCCGTCTCTCCGTTGGCCGTACAGATGTTCATGCCCAACGGGCCTGCCGCCGCAGTCGGGCTGGAACGCCACGCCAAGGGTGGGGTGATGACGCCCGTGTCGGCGTGTGCGTCCGGTTCGGAAGGCATCGCGCATGCCTGGCGGCAGATCATCCTCGGCGAAGCGGACATCGCGATTTGCGGCGGCGTCGAGAACAGCATCGAGGCGGTGCCGATCGCGGCGTTCGCCCAGATGCGCATCGTCATGTCCACCAACAACGACGATCCGGCCGGTGCCTGCCGTCCGTTCGATCGGGACCGCGATGGCTTCGTGTTCGGGGAAGGCGGGGCACTGCTGGTGATCGAAGCGGAAGAGCACGCCAAGGCTCGCGGCGCGCCCATCCTGGCTCGCCTGATGGGGGCCGCGATCACTTCCGACGGGTATCACATCGTCGCGCCGGACCCGAACGGAGAACGCGCCGCGCATGCCATGACCAGGTCCGTCGAACTGGCCGGGCTGACCCCCGGCGACATCGATCACGTCAACGCGCACGCCACGGGGACGCGGGTCGGGGACGTAGCGGAGGCAAAGGCCATCAACCGCGCCGTCGGAACCTCGACGGCCGTCTACGCACCCAAGTCCGCGCTCGGCCATTCGGTCGGTGCCGCCGGTGCCGTGGAGGCGATCCTCACCGTGTTGGCGCTGCGCGACGGCGTAATTCCCCCGACGCTCAATCTGGCCAATCTCGATCCCGAGATCGACCTCGACGTCGTTGCCGGCAAGCCCCGCACGGGCGATTTCCGGTACGCAATCAGCAATTCGTTCGGATTCGGTGGGCACAACGTCGCGCTCACCTTCGGCAAGTATTGACA
Source organism: Mycolicibacterium sp. P9-64 (assembly GCF_008329605.1). Lineage (GTDB taxonomy): Bacteria > Actinomycetota > Actinomycetes > Mycobacteriales > Mycobacteriaceae > Mycobacterium. The sequence goes on along the minus strand of NZ_NPKO01000001.1, from coordinate 552,468 downwards.
TAAGGGAGCCAGCCCAACCGTGTTAGTAGTGAAATTCGTTGATCAACAACATCGTTCAGTGGCGGTCTGACCGATGGCGCTCAAGACGGACATCCGCGGCATGCGGCACACCTACCCGGACTATTTCGAGGTAGGCCGCGAGAAGATCCGCGAGTTCGCGGCCGCCATCAAGGCTGATGACCCCGCCAGCCTCGACGAGGCTGCCGCCGCCGAACTCGGCTACAACGGCCTCGTCGCCCCGCTGACGTTCCTCACGCTGTTCGCCGTGCTGGCGCAGAAGGACTTCTTCAGGGTCGTCGACGTCGGCCTGGAGACCATGCAGATCGTTCAAGTCGACCAGAAGTTCATCTATCACAAGCCCGTCGTTGCCGGCGACAAGCTGTGGTGCCACTTCGACATCGTCTCCGTCGAGGAACGGTTCGGGGCCGACATCGTGGTGAGCCGCAACACCTGCGTCAACGACAACGACGAGCCCGTGATGATCGCCTACACGACGTTGATGGGCCAACAGGCCGAGAAGTCGGCAGTGATCAACTTCGGCTAACGCTCCGGCCCTAGCACACGGCGCCGACATTTTGAGCCTTCGGCGTCGGTGGTCGGCGAAGTTATCCACAGTCTGCGTTTCATCCACAGGCCGTGGTCGTGGCCGGCTGGGGTGTCGGGGTGTGTCAGGGTGAATGTCGGGGCCCGCGAGCACGATTGCAGACGTGGTCGAGGAACTGGCCCAGGGCGATGACCTGGCGCATGTCGATGATGCGGCGTTGATTGATGCCGTGACCGGTTGGACCCGTGCTGCGGCCACCGTGGCCCATCACCGGATGGCCGCCATCGCCGAACTCACCCACCGCCGCTGCACCTCCGCGCAGGCCGTGCAGCGTGAGCTGTGGGCCTGCGACGGCTGGGACAGTGCCGCCGCTGAGATCGCCGCCGCCAGCGGCATCAGCCCCCGTGCGGCGTCCACCCAGATGTGCCAAGCCCTGGCGTTGCGCCACCGGCTACCCCAGATCGCGAAACTGGTCGCCGACGGCACCCTGGCGGCGGGGTTGGCGCACACGATGAGTTGGCGCACCCGACTCATCGAGGACCCCGACATCATGGCGACGGTGGATGCCGACCTCGCCGCCATCGCCGGATCGTTGGGCCCGTTGTCGGTGACCAAGCTGGAAAACGCGATCGACGCCGCGATCCTGATCCACGACCCGGCCGCGGTCCTGCGCTTCCACACCGCCGCGCGAAGTTGCGACGTGAAGTTCGGTGACGCCGATGACACCACCGGCACCACCTCCATGTGGGCGCGGATGAGCGTCGCCGACGCCGAACTCGTCGCGCGCCGCCTCACCCAACTCACCGCCAACCCCTGCCCGCATGACCCCCGCAGCATCGGCGAGCGCCGCTCCGCCGCCCTCGGGGTGATCAGCGCCGGCGGCACCCACCTGCCCTGCACCTGCGGGCGCCCCGACTGCACCGCGTCGGGACCCGACACCCGCGCCGAGGCCATCGTCATCCACATCCTCACCGACCACCACCCCCACCCCGGAGCAACTACCGAGACGACTCCCGACCCGGGACCACCACCGCCCGACCCGGGACCGGGGCCAAATCCCGACCCTGGACCCCCAGCAGAGCCGGGGCCGAATGCCGGACCGACAGCCGACGCACCACCGGCTGGATCGGAGCACGGGACAGGTGCGGAGCCAGCAGCCGACTTCGACCCCGAACCCAAGCGCGAGTCCGAGCCGTCAGACCACCAGCCACACCCCGAACACCGCAGCCCTGCTTCGGGATTGGCGGTGATCGCCGGCGGCGGCATCGTGCCCACCCCGCTCCTGGCCGAGCTCATCGCCCTCGGCGCCCCCGTACGCCGGATACCCACCGCGGCCGAGCTATGCGCCGAACCGCACTACCGACCCTCGACGAAACTGGCCCGCTTCGTCCGCAACCGCGACCACACCTGCACCTTCCCCGGCTGCAACCGCCCCGCCGAACGCTGCGACCTCGACCACACCACCCCCCACGGACCCGGCGGCTTGACCCACCCCGGCAACCTCAAAGCCCTATGCCGAAAACACCACCTACTCAAAACCTTCTGGACCGGACCCACCGGCTGGACCGACCAGCAGCTCGGTGACGGCACCATCGTGTGGATCAGCCCCACCGGACACCGCTACACCCGACCACCCGGCGCCAGACTGCACTTCCCCCACTGGGACACCACCACACCGCTGCCGCCGGGCACCGTCACACCCGAAGCAGCCACACGGTCACCCGAACGCGGCCTCACCATGCCCACCCGCACGACCACCCGCGCCCAACAGACCGCTCAACGCCTCCGCGCCGAACGCCAACGCAACCAACGCGCCATCGACGAAGACCCACCGCCCTTCTGACCAACCGGCACTGGGTGTACCGCATCAATGGTCGGCCGACGCCGCACGGCCCCTGACTGGTCATCTAGCCGGGAGACGTGCGGATTTGCAGATCCCGGCCCCACCGGCGCCTCCGCGATCCCCAGGTGCCAGCCACCGTCGTCCGCGGGGGTGTGCTCGGACATCTAGGCTGATCAGGTGCAACGCATCTGGGCCACCGTCATCGTGGCGTGTTCGTCCGTCATGCTCGTCATCGTGGCGTGTTCGTCCGTCATGCTCGTCGTCGCGGCTCCTGCTCACGCCGACGGGAACGACCAGCAGTTCCTCGATCTACTCAAGGCCAACAACCTGGCGTGTGGTCAGAGTGCCTTCGACTGTCCGCAGGGCGATGCCTCGATGATTTCGGTCGGCCACCAGATCTGCGCGCAACTGAAGGCCAACTCCAAGCGGTCGATCGCGAACCTGATCGCGAAGAACAAGCCAGGCGTGCAACCACAACAGGCCATAACGTTGGTCGTCGCCGCCGAGACCGCATACTGCCCCAAGGACTGACGCGACGCGCTAGCCCAGCTTGCGCAACCTCGGCTCGAGATCGTTCTTGAAGAGTTCGAGGAAGCTCCGCTGGTCGTGGCGAGGGTCGTGGAACACCAAGTGGTTGAGCCCCCACTTGACGTACTGCCCGACCATCTCGACGGCCTCGTCGGGATCGGACGCGACGATCCAGCGTTTGGCGACCTGCTCGATGGGCAGCGCATCGGCCGCCTTCTCCATCTCGATCGGGTCGTTGATGCTGTGCTTCTGCTCGGCGGTCAGCGACAGCGGCGCCCAGAACCGGGTGTTCTCCAGCGCCAGCTTCGGGTCCGGGTCGTAGGAGATCTTGATCTCGATCATCCGGTCCACGTCGTCGGGGTTCTTGCCTGCGGCCTCCGCACCCTCTCGCATGGCGGGGATGAGCTTGTCCTTGTACAGCTCCTCGCCCTTGCCGGAGGTGCAGATGAAGCCATCCCCCGCACGCCCTGCGTACTTGGCCACCTGCGGTCCGCCCGCCGCGACGTAGATCGGGATGCCGCCGTCGGGCACGTCGTAGATCGAGGCGCCCTTGGTCTTGTAGTACTCGCCCTCGAAGTCGACACGGTCGCCGAGCCACAGCTCGCGCATCAGCCGCACCGACTCACGCAGACGGGCGTAGCGCTCCTTGAACTCCGGCCACTCGCCCTCGTATCCGGTGGCGATCTCGTTGAGCGCCTCACCCGTGCCCACGCCGAGGAAGATCCGGTCCGGGTACAGACAGCCCATCGTCGCGAACGCCTGCGCGATGACCGCGGGGTTGTAGCGGAAGGTCGGGGTCAGCACCGACGTGCCGAGGATTAGGCGTTCGGTGCGTTCACCGACGGCCGTCATCCACGCCAACGAGAACGGCGCGTGACCGCCGTCGTGCCGCCAGGGTTGGAAGTGATCGCTGACGGTTGCACTGTCCATACCGTGCGCTTCAGCCGCCACGGCGAGTTCGACGAGTTCGCGTGGGGCGAACTGCTCCGCCGACGCCTTGTATCCGAGTTTCAGTTCAGCCATCTCTATCCTCTGCTCCTCGCGTCCGCACGACTCGTTTCTACTCCACTGCAACAGGGCGTGACGCAGTGCATTCCCGGTGACTGCATAAACTCGTCGCATGGCGGCCCTCACGGAGATCACCGACACCGTCCACTTTGCTCACACCGACCTGGTCAACTGGACGCTCGTCGCCGACGACACCGGAGTGCTCGTCATCGACGCGGGGTTCCCCGGCCAGCGCGACGAAGTGCTCGACTCGGTACGCCAACTCGGGTTCGGCATCGACGACATCCACGCCTTCCTGCTCACCCACGCGCACGTCGACCACCTCGGTTCCGCCGTGTGGTTCGCGAAAAACCATGGCACGCCGGTCTTCTGCCACGCCGCAGAGGTTGGTCACGCCCACCGCGAGTACCTCGAGCAGGTGTCACCGGTGGACCTGGCCACCAAGTTGTGGCAACCGAGCTACCTGAAGTGGACCGTGGAGATCGCCCTCAAAGGCGCGTTGAACCGCGAAGGCATCCCGACCGCCCACGCGTTGACCGAGGAGGTCGCCGCGGCCCTGCCAGGCAACCCGCTGGCGATTCCCACTCCCGGCCACACCGGCGGGCACTGCTCCTACATGGTGGACGGGGTGCTCGTCAGTGGGGACGCACTGGTGACCGGCCATCCGGTGTCCACGCGGCGTGGACCACAACTGCTGCCCAGCCTGTTCAACCACGACCAGGACGATTGTGTGCGCAGCCTTGCCGCGCTCGGACTCCTGGACGCCGAGGTGGTGCTACCCGGTCACGGTCCGGTGTGGCGCGGACCGATCCGCGAGGCTGCCGAGCAAGCCGCACGCTGACTTGACTCCGTTGCCAGCAAGTCGGTTTCACCCTGGTACGAACCACTATCGATGAGTTGCGCAATTCGCTGCGTGGCGGAAGCGGCTGAGTTACCGTCGGTCATACCGGGTCGGGTAAACCGGGGCTTGATCGGAGGCCAGCAATGGCATTCGTTGAACAGATCTCCGGCGCATGGATGCGCCGGCTGGCGGTCGCTGCAATCGCCACCTCCACGATTCCCGCACTGGTTGGCGTCGTAGGTGACCCGCCGACTGCGGAGGCCTTCTCCAGTCCTGGCCTTCCGGTCGAATACCTCTCCGTCCCATCGTCGTCCATGGGTCGCGACATTCGCGTCGAGTTCCAAAGCGGCGGTCCGGATTCCCACGCGGTGTACCTCCTGGACAGCATGGAGGCCGGCGACGACTTCAACGGCTGGGACGTCAACACCGCGGCGTTCGATTGGTACTACCAGTCGGGGCTTTCACTCGTCATGCCCGTCGGCGGAAAGTCGAGCTTCTACAGCGACTGGTACCAAGCCGCGGAGGGCAACGGTAAGACCCAGACCTACAAGTGGGAAACCTTTCTGGCCCAGGAACTTCCGGCATGGTTGGCGGCCAACCGCCAGGTCGCGCCGAATGGCAATGCCGTAGTGGGCTTGTCGATGGGTGGCTCCTCGGCGCTGACGCTGGCAATCCATCATCCGCGGGAGTTCATCTACGCCGGCTCGTTGTCGGGGTTCCTGAATCTCTCCGCGCCGAATTGGACCGGCCAGGTGCGAATAGCCATGTCCTGGAACGGCGGCTTCAACCCCGACGCCATGTGGGGCCCGCCCGGCGACCCGGCGTGGGCGCGCAACGACCCAACGGTCAACGTCGCTCAGCTCGTCGCCAACGGGACGCGCATCTGGATCTATTGCGGCAACGGCACACCCGGCGATCCAGCGCTGGCGAGCCCGGACGCGCCCATCGCGGGCCTTGGCTTCCTCGAGGGCTTCGCCATCGACTCCAACCTCGCGTTCAGGGACGCCTACGTCGCCGCGGGCGGCAACAACGGCGTGTTCAACTTCCCCGACGGGATCCACAGCTGGGGCTACTGGGGTCAGCAGCTCCAACAGATGAAGTCCGATCTGCAAGGGGTATTGGGCGCAACTCAGGTGAGCGCTTCGTAGCCAAGCAGGAAGATCGCCGTCAGGCACAGCCCGCACGACACCAGGATGGCGGGCATGAGGATCAGCTGGTCGAGTTCCTCGTCGTCGAGGGCGTCGCTGGCGGCCACGCGCCCGAACAACACGCGCCCAATGACGTTGTCCCGGAACGCCCGAACCACCCGACGCACGGCCTTGACGTCGCGCTTGCGGCCGATCAGATTCCGCAGCAGGAACCCGGCAACGAACAACGCGACGGCGCCCACCAGTAGGAGCCAGCCCACCACCGTCTGCGACAACACGATTCCCCCCGGGACGTCGGCGTAACCCCCGTTGCCGCGAAGCTTAGATGCCGAGGTGCTTCCGCAACGCGATCCCGCCGTATTCGATGCCCTTGCCTTGCGTCACTGCAAGCCCCACTGCTTGGCAATCAACTCGTGCGAACGTAACCGATCTTCGTGCCGATGCGTGACTGACGTGACGACCAACTCATCGGCGTCCGTCACCCGCTGCAGCGCATCGAGGCGGTGCGCGACCTCGTCGGGGTCGCCGACGAACTGTGTCTTCGTGCGGTCCTCGACCACCGCGAGCTGCTCTGCCGTGAGCGGCGGCACGGAATCTGGGTCCGGATACGGCACCGCGCCGTCACCCGCGCGGATCGAATACACCCAGTGCCCATAGCTGGAGGCCAGCCTGCGTGCGGTGTCGCTGTCGTCGGCGACCACGATGTCCGCCGAGAGCACCACGTAGGGCTCGCGCAGCGTGTCCGACGGCTGGAACGCCGCGCGGTAGGCGTCGACGGCTTCCAGCGCGGTTGCAGGGGTGATGTGATAGCTCGCCACGAACGGCAGCCCGTTGGCGCCTGCGACCTGTGCGCTCTGCCCCTTGCTGCTTCCGAATACCCACGGCGACAACGGGGCCCGCTCCCCCGGCACGGCGTGCGACTCGACACCTTCCGGTGCGTACGTGCCGTTCAGCATCGCCAGGATGTCACCCACCTGGTCCCCGAAGTCCGGGGGAACCGCCTCGGGCTGCTGCAGTACCGCCATTCGTACCTTCAGCCGAGGATTGCGCAACAACGCACCGAGGTCGAAGGATGGCGGCACGACGACGCCGTCGATCTCGCGCCATTCCTGCGGCGGCTTTGGTGTGTCGCTCGGCGGCTGCTTGGCTGCCTCGCGCCTGCGCTGGCCTGACCGGCCGACGCCGAGGTCGATGCGGCCGGGGTGGAACGCGTCGAGCATGCCGAAGCTCTCGACGACGGCGACGGCGGTGGTGTGACCAAGTTGCACGGCGGCCGCGCCGACCCGGATGGTCTGCGTCGCGGCGGCGATCTGGCCGATCAGGACGGCGGGCGACGAGCTCGCGACGGCGACGAAGTGGTGTTCGGCAATCCAGTAGCGGCGGAAGCCCCACTGCTCGGCCCGCTGCGCCAGATCGACGGTGTTGTGCAGCGCCGTCGCCGCGTCGCTGCCCGCGCTGATCGGCGCCAGGTCGAGGATCGAAAGCGGGACGTTCATGGTCGGCTCACCTTCTCGTATCGGCCACGAATCGCAGGTAGTCAAGTGCAGGTACGGCCATCACCTAACTGTCCAACGCGGGGCGTTCTCGTGCATTCCAGACTGGCCCCTTCTGCTCATCGTGATCGGAAACCAGCGGGATGCAAGCACTGCTTCTCAACCAAAGTTGACACGTGTAAAGTTTGATCACATGGACAACATCCGAGGTAGGACCATCGCGATCACCGGCGCCGCGAGGGGCATCGGCTACGCCACCGCGAAGGCGCTGTTGACGCGGGGTGCACGCGTGGTCATCGGCGACCGCGACGTGGCGATCCTCGGATCGGCAGTCAGCGGGCTGAGCTCACTGGGCCCGGTGTCGGGCTACCCGCTCGACGTCACCGACCAGGAGTCCTTCGCGACGTTCCTCGACAAGGCCCGCAGCGACGGATCCGGCCACATCGACGTGTTGATCAACAACGCAGGAGTGATGCCGGTCGGCCCGTTTCTGTCCCAGTCCGACGAGGCCATTCGCTCATCCATCGAGGTGAACCTGTACGGGGTGCTCACCGGCTGCCGGCTGGTCCTGCCAGACATGGTCAAGCGCCGCAGCGGGCACATCATCAACATCGCGTCGCTGGCAGGTGTGGTCGCCGTACCAGGCCAGGTGGTCTACGCAGGAACCAAGTTCGGCGTCGTCGGGCTGTCCACCGCGCTTGCCGACGAGTTCGCACCCCAGGGCGTCGAAGTATCGGTGGTCATGCCGACGTTCACCAATACCGAACTGATCTCGGGCACCAAAGCCACGGGGGCGCAGAAACCGGTACAGCCCGAGGACATCGCCGCGGCGATCGTCAAGGTGCTCGACAAGCCCAAGACCCACGTGTCCGTGCCCGGTCCACTGCGGTTCGTTGGCGCCGTCACCGCGATGCTTGGCCCGCGCACCAGGCGCTGGCTGTCCAAGAAGACCGGCAACGACCGCGTCTTCCTGGACTTCGACGTGAAGGCACGGCAGGGCTACGAGGACCGCGCGCAGCACGCGACGGGCGTCGTCGAGGAATAGCGGCAACCCTCCGCGCCGGAACCGTGCGACGCTTGGATCATGGTCAACGAGGCACTCGACATCGCAGAGAAGCTGTCGCTGGTTTCCGAGCACTGGTCACCCAAGGTGGTAGGCCGTCTCAACGAGTCGTCAACACGGGCAACGCAGGCGGCGCTCTCACCGCGGCGCACGACGACTCGTTGATGTAGGCCGCTAGAGACCCGCGGCGCCGCCCGCCCGCATGATCCTCGCGAGGTCACCCCTCGAGGTGGCCCCCACCCGCTGACATGCCCTCAGGATATGGCCCTCGACGGTGCGCACCGAGGTGAACAGCCGGTCGGCGATCTCCTTGTTGGACGACCCCGCCGCGACCATCTCGGCGATCTCACGCTGTCGTGCCGTCAGCGGGGTCGGCGACGCCGGGCTGCGGGTGGCCGGCGTACAAAGCCCACCGCAGTCGCTGGCCAGCTGCGCGGATACGGACGCCGCGAACAAGCCACGACTGCGTGATTGCGCAGTCGCGAACGCCACGGCGGCTTGGGCGGCCGCATCGGCGGCAGTGCACCTATCACCGATCGCCTGGTACGCATCGGAGGCGGCAAGCAGACCCTCCCCATCGCCGTTCAGCAACGATTCGGCATGCAGCGCAACGGCATTAGCCAACGGAAGGGACAGCTGGACGGCCAGCTCCCTGGTGCGCACGGCGATGTCGGGCAGCTCGACGGTGGCACCCCACTGCACGGCAGCCTGCAGGCAGGACAACTCGTGGGTGGGCTGTCCCCGGTCGCGTGCCACGACGGCTTCCGCGAGCACGGTCTCGATGGCGCGCTTGAGCGAACCGCTCGCGGCCAGCGTCCAGCCGGTGGCGGTCGCCAGCGCGGTCTGCATGAACAGGAAGTCCGGTCTGGCACACTCGCGCGCCTCGGTCAGCATTGCCTCGGCCGCCTCTGCGTCACCGAGTTTGGCGTGTGTCTCGGCTAGCGCAAACGTGCATGCGGGTCGCAAACCCGTTGTGATTCCGTGGTTGTCGACTCTCGCCAATGCCTCGTGCAGCAGCTTCTCGGCAGCCCGCAGATCACCACGCATGATCTCGGCCGTGCCCATGAGGAACGCGAGGTTGGCGTAGGCCAGGCCCGGCATGTCGTTGGCCATGCCGAATAGGACCGTCGCGGCTTCGTGGCATTCCTCGATGCGGCCAGTCAAACGACAGGCCCTGGCATACACACCACCGAACCAGAACCGCATGTGTGCCGTCTCGAACGAATTGGTCGCCCTGTCGAGCGCGGCGCGCGCCACCGGGGTGATGGCATCGGCATGTCCGAGTGCGCCGGATGCCATCATCAGCGCCACGGCGGCCACCATCGCGTTGATGTCGGCGAGTTCACCGGATTCCAATGCGGCTCTTGCCTTTTCCTCGGCATCCACGCAGCGGGTGAAGACGGCGTCGACGCACGCTTCGACGGCGAGGCGGGCAGCACGCTCGGCGTCCGTCTCCGGTCCTGCGGCCAATTCGGCAAGGACGGCCGACGCCTCGGCGGGCCTGCCGAGCATCCAGATCAGGTTGGCGGCCCGCAGCGTCGTCCAGCGGTGCCGATCGGTGCCCGCATGCGCGCTGAGGTCGCGCAGCAACTCCTCGGCCACCTCTCCTCGCCCGGCCACCAGTCGGTTGATCGCCTGAAGTTCGACGGCGGCCTGGAGACCGCACGCTGCGGCGGCAGTGGCCAGTCGGTCAGCGAGATCCAGGTCCAGGAGCTTCATCGTGTGCCGGGCCGCGTCCAGATACAGCTCGGGGTTGGGGGGCAGATCGGATTCCAACGTCAGCAGCGCGCGGCGCACCGTGGTCTGGGGATCGTTGTCAGCCCTACCCGCCAACCTCTTGGCCACGTCCCCGCGCACGTTCGACAGATACATCTCGCCAGCAGTGGCCCGCCGCAACTCGCCGTACAGCGGGTGCGCCAGACGGGCCATCAGCGCGCCGGTCGAGCGCTCGACGGTGACCAGGTGCATCTGCTCGGCCGCGGCCAGGTGCTCGCGCCCCACCACCTCGGCGAGAATGTCGACGTCCATCGGCTCGTACTGCGACAGGCAATCGACCACCAGCGCGACCTCTGGCGCCAACCGGTCCAACTCGTTGCCGACCAGATCGCTCATACTCTGCGAAACGGCGACGCGGCCGTCCCAGATCCACACGCCGGACACTTCTCTGATCCGGCCTGCCGCCACCTGGTCCTTGACGAGCCGCTGCAGGAAGAGAGCGTTGCCGCCGGTGAGCCGGAAGAACCGTTGGGCACTACGCGCGTCGATCGGGCCGTTCAACTCCTCCTCGACCATCGCGCGGGCCGCTTCGGCTGACAGCGGCTCCAGATCGAGACGGGCCAGCAGACCGTCCTTCCACAACGCCTTCACGGCGTCCGGTTCATCGCCGCCAGTACGCAACGTCACGACGAGTCGGGCCTCGCGGGTCTGCGCGAGCTGATGCACGACGTGCGCGGAGAACTCGTCGAGCAGGTGTGCGTCGTCGATGCCGAGGACGAACCGCCCGCCCCGTTGCTGGGCGACGAGTGAACTGATCACCTTCCGCACGCTGGGCACGGGGTTGGCGGCATCGGTATCGGCCGTGTCGACGAGGGCTGCATTGAACGCGCCCAACGGAATTGGCCGCCCTGACGCCGTTCCGACCACCCAGGTGGTGCGAGTGCCGGACGCCGCAGCCTGCTGCAACAACTCGCGCGCGAGTCGCGTCTTGCCGACGCCCGCCGCCCCCGCGATCACCACACCCGCGTAGTTGCCGATCCCGCTCAGCGCTCGGCGCAGGGTTACGAGTTCGGTATCCCTCCCCGTCAGCGCATCACCGCTGGTCACGGCCCGACTATAACGCGATTCACAGCTTCGGACGGGCCTAATGGGCGCGGCACGGCTTTGTCGGACGACTCCTAGATGCAGAGGTCGCCCACGCAGATTCCGCCAGGCGGCTGCCACCCTCCGGCCCATCCCGCCGGTCCCCACGGGCCTTCGTTGCCCCACCCGGGACCACCGCCACCGTCCCACCGGCGGTCGTCGTGGTGTCCCCATCCGGGTCCGGGAGGCGGCGGTCCGCCCCACGCGGGAATGGGACCAGTTCCTGGCCCTGGTGCCGCCTCGGCCAGACCGGCGCCTGCGCTTACCGCGGCCGCAGCCAGTCCACCAGCAATGACCACACCAGCCAGCAGTTTCTTGGTTCTCATGTCGACCAACTCCTCTCGCGTGCCGTCCGCGTTCATCGAAGTACGCGGCTGACGACCAGTGTCGTTAGCGGAGTTAAGCATCTGCTTTGTGCGGTCTCTGAATTGCCTATACGGCGGGTTTGGGCGCGCCGATCCGGTAGGCCTCGATCTCGTCGAGGCGGGCGAAGAGCTGCTCGACGGTGAACTGGTAGTCGACCTCGTCGGTCTCGCCGGAGCCGACCAGGATGACGTGGGGCACCTGGGGATCACTGAGCCAGATCCGGGTGACGGGTTCGATCGACTCGTCGTCGACCTCGGCAGCCGACGGCGGGTAGTACCACGTGATGAAGTCCTCGGTGGAGAACTCGCGGTCGAATTCCCAACCCCGCCCGATGATCTCGTTGGCGATCAGAGCCACGCCCTCGACGTCGGCGTGCACCTCGTCCGGCAGCCACCGGTCATTGCGCGCGACCAGACGTCTCTTCCGCCGCGCCTTCTTGGCCGCACTCGCCTTGGACATCGGTTTCTCCCGTCGCTCCGCTCGCCCGGCGGCTAGCCGAGTGCCCGGTCGAGGTCGGCGATCAAATCCTCGGCGCCCTCGAGGCCGATCGACACGCGCACGACCCCGTCGCCCAACCCGATCGCCGCCCGACCCTCGGGTCCCATGGCGCGATGTGTCGTGGTCGCCGGATGCGTGATCAACGACTTGGCGTCACCGAGGTTGTTGGAGATGTCGATCACCTGCAGCTTGTCGAGCACCTCGAACGCCCGCTCCTTGGCCGCGTCTGGATTGCCGGCTCCGCCGGCGCTCGCCAACTCGAACGTCACCACCGTTCCACCGCCGCGCATCTGCCGCTTGGCAAGGTCGAACTGAGGATGCGATTCCAGGAAGGGGTACTTGACCCACGACACCGCGGGATGTGCCTCCAGGAACTCGGCGATGCGGTGCGCCGACCGGTTTGAGTAATCCACCCGAACAGCCAGCGTCTCAAGGCCTTTGAGCATCGTCCAGGCGTTGAACGCACTGATCGCAGGACCGGTGTGGCGCATCAGCTTCTGCACCGGACCGTCGATGTAGTCCTTGTCGCCGAGGATCGCACCGCCGAGCACGCGGCCCTGGCCGTCGATGTGCTTGGTGCCCGAGTAGACCACCACGTCGGCGCCCAAGGGGAGACCCTGCTGCAGCAGCGGTGTGGCGAAGACGTTGTCCAGCACCACCTTTGCACCTGCAGCATGCGCGAGATCGCAGACCGCGGCGATGTCCACCAGCGACTGCATCGGGTTGGACGGCGTCTCGAAGAACACCGCCTGGGTCGGCACCGACAGCGCCTCCTCCCACTGGGCGAGGTCTTCACCGTCGACGAACACCGTCTCCACACCCCAACGCGGCAGGATCTCGTTGCACACCACGAAGCACGAACCGAACAGGCTGCGCGCGGCGACGAGCCGGTCACCCGCGCCAAGCAGCGCGCCAAGCGCGGTGAACACGGCGGCCATGCCGGTGGCCGTCGCGAACGCCGCAGGCGCGCCCTCGATCAGGCGCAGCCGCTCCTCGAACATCGTGATGGTGGGGTTGCCGTAGCGCGAGTAGACGTAGCGGTCGATCTCACCGGTGAACGCCTTCTCGGCGCTGGCAGCCGTCTCGTAGACGTACCCGGACGTCAGGTACAGCGCCTCGGCGGTCTCCTCGAAGCCCGACCGCAGCAGGCCGCCGCGCACCCCGATGGTGGCCTGGCTGACTCCGTCGGGCAGTGCGGCGGGAATGCGAACCGAAGGGACTCCACCGTCCGCCCGGCCCTCTGGCGCGGTCATGACTGCGTCCAAGGGAGTCCGATGGCCTTCCAGCCCGTTCCGCCGCGGTGCTCGTGTTCGTCGAGGTTGCCCTCGAAGCCGTCGAGCACGTTGTACGACGGCGCGATGCCCACCTCGGTGGCCGCCTCGGCGGCCCCGATCGAACGGTTGCCCGAGCGACACAGGAAGACCACCGGCCGCTCACCGGGCGTCACACCCGCGGCGATCAGGTCGTCCACGAAGCCGTCGTTGTGCTTGCCGTCGCTGCCAGTCCACTCGACGTAGACGACGTCGCGCCCGAGACCGGAAAGGTCGGGCACACCGACGAAGCGCCATTCAGCGGAGGTGCGGCAGTCAACGAGCACGGCCTCGGGATCGTCATTCAGCAGGTCCCAGGCCTGCTGCGGCGTTATGTCTCCCGCGTAGCTCACGATCGCGAGTCTCCCATACCTAACTGAGGGCGGGCGAGCACACCTTCCACGCACCGTCCTCGCGCACGATGGCCAGTTCCGTCACCGACGTGGTGTCCGGTGTCTTGTCGAAGTGATAGGTCGCGTCGGCGGCGGCCTGGTCGCCGTCGATCCGCACGTTGCGCACGCCGTCGACGTAGCGTTCACCGTTCTTGGCCACCGAATCGCGTTGCCGACCAAGGAAGTCGGCCTCGGTGCCCTGCTGGGCGCGGCAGGTGAACTCGCGGAAGCCGGAGAAGTTCTGCCGTTGCATCGCATCGTTCTGGCCGACGACCGCCCGGCTCACGTCCTGCTCGGGGGTGGGGCCGTCGCCGTTGAAGGAGTTCGCTACCACGATTCCGATCACGATGAGCACCACGACGACCAGTGCGCCCACGAACGGCGCGATCGTGGGCCGGTCCGCCTCCGGCTCGGGCTGGGGCTCGGTCACGCTTCCGGCTTGCGCAGGGCCGCCAACACCTGGTGCGCGCGGTCACGTGCGCGAACCACGTCGGGTGCAGTGGCCAGGGCGACGGACAGCCCGTCGAGCACGCGCACGTCGCTCTCGGCCACGTCCAGGGCATCGGCCAGCACCCCGGTGCCAGGCCCTTCGTGCAGCACCTCGGCGGCGGCCGGCGAGATCATGATGGTGTCGACCGACAGCCCGAGAATCGCGCGGGCGTGCAGTTCGAACTGGGAAAGCCGCTGCGACCGCAACGTCAGCAGGCCCACGTCGTCCGGCCTCGGCCGCACCGACGAGAAGTACACCTCGTCGCCCTTGACCAGAAGCTCGACGTTGAATACACCGCGCCCACCGAGCGAGTTGACGATCCGCGCGGCGATCGATCGGGCTGCGTCCAGCGCGGCAGGCGACATCTGATGTGGCTGCCACGTCTCCAACGGCCCGCCGTCGGACTGCCGGTGCCCGATCGGTTCGCAGAACTGCACCGTCGGCCCGGTGGGTCCGACGCTGCGGACGGTGAGCATGGTGACCTCGTCGTCGACCTCGACGACGGTCTCCACCAAAACCCGGCTTGGGGTGTGGCCCGCGGCGATGGCCCGATGCCAGGCAGGCTCGACGTCGTCCTGCCTGGTCAGCACGGACTGCCCCGCAGTGGGAGGGCCCGCTACCGGCGTCACGACCAGCGGGAACCCCGCGTGCTCGGCGACAACCGCGAGCTCCTCCTCGGAACCGGCGAACCAGAACGGCACGGTCGGCAGCCCGAGCTCGTCGGCGGCCAGCCGTCGCAGACCTTCGCGGTCGAGGCTGAGCCGGGCACCGCGGGGCGTCGGAAAGACCTCGACGGCGTCGTGTTCGGCGGCGGCGATCAACACGTCGGTGGAGATCTCCGCAGAGTCGGCGACCACGTACGCCGGTTTCTCCGTGTCGATCCACGAATTGATCACGCCGACGTCGGCGCCCTGGTTGACGGTGTGGGCGACGGCGCCCAGCCGCTCGAATGCCAAGGCCAGGTCGCGGCCTGCGCCGCCAGTGCTGAGCAGCATGACCACGGGTCGGTGGTCGGTCGGTTCAGTCATCGCGGTCTAGCCTGCCAGAGAAGTCAATCCAGCCGGATGTCGACATAGCACCAGCGCCAGGTTTCGCCCGGCTCGATCGACCGCATCACGGGATGGCCCGACGCGTGAAAGTGCGCGGCCGCGTGTTGATGTGGGCTCGAGTCGCAGCAGCCCACGTGCCCACAGTTCAAACACATCCGCAGGTGCGCCCAGGTACTCTCGCCCAGTTCGCTGCATCCCTGGCATTGGCCGGGGGTGAGAGGTTCGGGCTCCGTGGCGTCGACGGCGTCTGCCAGGTGCTCGCAGACGCGAGGCGCGGCATCGACGTCGCGTCGGCGCGTTCTCTTGAGCATGTTGCCAAGGATAGGAGGTCGGCTACGTGGGTGCCTCACTGCTCGCGGTGCTGGTGGTGTCGGTGCTCCTGGCCGGCGTGGCCCGCCGCTTCGACATTTCCGCGCCGCTCGCCCTGGTGGTCGCAGGCCTGCTGGCCGGCTCGATCCCTGGCCTGAAGGGCATCGAATTCGAGCCCAACCTGGTGTTGTTCGTGATCCTGCCCCCGCTGCTGTGGTCGGCGGGCTTGGAGAGCAGCTACGTCAACCTGCGCCGCAACGTCCGGCCGATCGGGCTGCTCGCGGTGGGCCTGCCGCTCGCCACGACGTTCGCCGTCGGCGTAGTCGCCTTCCATACGGTGCCGGAGCTGACCATCGCCGCGGCGCTGACGCTGGGCGCGATCGTCGCGCCACCGGACGCAGTGTCGGCTGCGGCGATCGGCCGCAGGCTCGGGCTGCCCCGCCAGATCATGACGTTGCTTGGCGGGGAGAGCCTGCTCAACGACGCCACGGCGCTGACCGCGTACAAGGTCGCACTGTTGGCGGCGATCGGCACCGCAGCCACGTGGAGTTCGGGGCTGACGACGTTCGCGCTTGCCGCGGCGGGAGGTGCGGTCGTCGGCGGCGCGATGGGCTGGTTGATCGTGGCGATTCGGTCGTGGTTCGACGACCCGTTGGTGGAGAGCGCCATCGGTTTGGTGGCGCCGTTCTTCATCTACCTGCTCGCCGAGGAGGTGCACGGCTCCGGCGTGATCGCGGTGGTGGTCGCCGCGCTGATCATCGGTCAGCGCTCGACCCGCGCGAGCTACGCCACCCGACTGCAGGACGGCGCGGTGTGGCGGGCCGTGCAGTTCGTGCTCGAGTCGTTCGCCTTCCTGCTGATCGGCCTGCAGCTGCCGACCGTGGTCGGCGAGCTCACCGGGATCTCCGCGATGATCCTCGCGACCGCGTCGGCTGCGGTGCTGGCGACCGTGATCGGCGTCCGGATCATCTGGGTCTTCACGTTCGCCTACCTGCCGAGGATGTTGTCGCCGCGCATCCGACGCAACGAACCGAAACCGACGGCCGCCCAAGTGTTCATCGTGGCGTGGGCAGGCATGCGCGGCGTGGTGTCGCTGGCCGCGGCGTTCGCCGTTCCCGTGACGACGGCGTCGGGGGCCGAGTTCCCCGGCCGCCCGCAGCTCGTCTTCCTCACGTTCGTGGTGGTCGTCGGCACCCTGCTGCTGCACGGGCTGACGCTGCCGTGGCTGATCAAGGTGCTCGACGTGCAGAACGAGGACGCCGCACGCGACGCCATCGAGGAGGCCGCCGCCCAGACCAGGGCCGCCAAGGCTGCGTCCGACCGGCTCGACGAACTGCTCGCCGAGGAGCGTGCACAGTCCGACGTGCACCAGCGCGCGGCAACGATCCTGCGCAGTTGGAACACCCGCCGGCAGAACGCCGCGTGGGAGCGGCGGCTGGGCCGCGGCGACGACGAGATCGGCGAAAGCCCGTCGGCGGCGTTCAAGCGGCTACGGCTGGAAATGCTGGCCGCCGAACGTGAGGCGTTCATCGCCGAACGCGACTCCGGGCACATCGACGACGAGGTGCTGCGGTCCGTGCTCCACGGGCTGGACCTCGAGGAGGCCACGCTCAACCGCGACTGAGCGCGCTAGCGTGGATCACGTGGAGCCCAAATTCGATCGCGTCGCGGTCGACACCACCCTTGGCCGGATCAGCGCGCAAACCGCCGGCGACGGCGAGGCGATCCTGTTCTGGCCCAGCCTGCTGATGAGCGGTGACATGTGGGCGGCGCAGGCCGCGCACTTCGCCGAACGCTACAAGGTGGTGTTGATCGACTCACCTGGGCACGGCCAAAGCCAGTCGCTCACAACGACGTTCACGTTCGACGAGTGCGCGCACACCATCGTCGACGTACTCGACGGCCTCGGCATCGACCGCGCGCACTTCGTCGGAAACTCCTGGGGCGGCATGATCGGCGGAACGTTCGCCGCCACCCATCCCGACCGCATCGGCAAGGCCGTGCTGATGAACTGCACGGCGTCGGCCGCGGGCGGATGGCAGAAGCTCGAGTACGGCGTCCTGCTTCGAATGGCCGGATGGCTGGGCGGAATCAAGCCGCCGCTGACCCGGTCGGTGCTCAAGGCGTTCCTGGGGCCCACCACGTTTCGGGAGCGGCCCGACGTCGTCGCCTACGTACGCGCGGCCGTGCAGGCCGTCGACCTCGACTCGGGCGCGTGGGCAGTGCGCAGCGTGGTCCCGCGCCGGCCCGACCAGCGGGCGCTACTCAGCCGGGTGACGACGCCCGTCCTGGTGGTCGCAGGCGTCGAGGATGCGACGTTCCCCAATCCCGAGACCAAGGCGATGGCCGATGCGATCCCCGGTTCGTCGTTCGTGATTCTCGACGGGGTCGCGCATCTGGCCGCGCTGGAGAACCCGGCGTTGGTCAATCAGCTGATGGAGGATTTCCTGGCGCGGTGACGGTCGCACGTCGGATTATCTTTGCTTTCCCCCCAATACTTCTCGTCGATCATGGGCCGCGTCGCCCAAGCCTGCGCGTCGTCCAGCGACATCGCCGTTGATTCTGGTCGGTGGCACGATTGGAAATCGTCGGTACCGTCGAATGCATGACCCAAGCCGCGGAGCTGCCACCGGTGCACATGCGCCGCAACGCGTTCGACCCGACCGCGGAGCTCGGCGAGATCAGAGAGACCACCGGTGTGCGCACGGTGGTCAATGCGTTCGGCATGAACGTCTACCTGGTCACCCGCCACGACGACATCAAGGTGGTGCTGTCGGATTACGAGCACTTCTCGAACGGCCGGCCACCCGGTTTCGTGATGCCTGGCGCACCGCCGATGACGGACGAGGAACTCGCTGCTGCACGGGCAGGCAACCTGCTGGGCCTCGACCCGCCCGAGCACCAGCGGTTGCGCCGCATGCTCACCCCGGCGTTCAACTTCCGCCGGATCAAGCAACTGGAGCCGCGGATCGTCGCCATCGTCGGCGAGCATCTCGACACGATGGAGAACGCCGGTGCGCCAGCCGATCTCGTCGAAGCCTTCGCGCTACCCATCCCGTCGCTGGTGATCTGCGAATTGCTCGGCGTGCCCTACGAGGACCGCGCCGACTTCCAGGCGCGAACCGCGCGTCAGCTCGACATGTCGATCCCCATCCCCGAACGTTTCGAGCTGCAACGGCAGGGTCGCGCCTACATGCTCTCGCTGGTGAGCAGGGCCCGCAGCCATCCCGGTGACGATGTCCTCGGCATGCTCATCCGCGAGCACGGCGACGAGCTGACCGACGACGAGCTCGTCGGCATTGCCAGCCTGCTGCTGCTCGCCGGGCACGAGACGACGTCGAACATGTTGGGGCTTGGCACGCTCGCGCTGCTGCGGCACCCCGACCAGCTGGCCGCCGTGCGTGACGACCCCGACGCCGTCGGGCCCGCCGTCGAGGAACTGCTGCGGTGGCTGTCCATCGTGCACACCGGCATCCCGCGGTTCACCACCGCCGACGTCGAGCTCTCCGGGGTTCGGATTCCTGCGGGTGAGCTGGTCTTCGTTTCACTGCCCGCGGGCAACCGGGACCCCGAATTCACCTCGTCGCCAGATGTTTTGGACATTCACCGTGGCGCGCCAGGGCACCTCGCGTTCGGGCACGGCGTGCACCATTGCCTCGGTGCATCGCTCGCGCGGATGGAGATGCGGATCGCGTGGCCCGCCCTGTTCCGCCGGTTCCCGAATCTCGCACTCGCCGAGGAGTTCGCCGACGTCGAGTTCCGCTCGTTCCACTTCATCTACGGGCTACGGTCGTTGGCGGTGACGTGGTGAAGTTGACCGCGGATCGGGACGCCTGCATCTCGTCGGGCAACTGCATGATGGTCTCTGAGGTGTTGTTCGACGCCGACGACGACGGCGTGGTGGTGCTGCGCACCGAGGACGTGCCCGCCTCCGAGGAGGAGCACGCCCGCGAGGCCGTCAGGTTTTGTCCGGCCTCGGCGCTGCGCCTGGAGTGACGTCCGGGTCGTGAAAGTGCAGGTCGATGACGCCTGCGCGGGACAACGCCAGCAGGCTCACCACCAACACCCACGCCGGGAACGCGAGTGTCACCCACATGCTGATGTCGGCCGCGATCAGCAGGCTGACGGCGCAGAGGTAGGTGCCCGCGACCAGCCAGGTCGGCATGAGCCTGGTCTTCAACCAGATGGTGGCCAGCGAGATCATGAACACCGCGCCCATCCGCAGTGCGTAGGTGTTGGTCAGCGTGGTGAGCAACACCTGGCCGAACGCCACTACCTCGTCGTGTGCGGCTTCGTCGACCTGCGGCCTCCGGCTGGCCACCAGTCCAGCGCCGACCGCCGACGAGACGAACATCATCGCCAGGAACAGCAGCCCGCTGCCGAGGAACACCGACGAGAAGAACTTGTCCTCGTACTTGCCGATCCCGTCGCGCACCACGCCGATGAACCACAGGAACGTGATGCCCGCGAACGGCATCAGTACCGCGGCGATCTTGAGATGACCCGCCGACCCGTCGACCCACTGTGAGCGGTGCTCGGCGCCCTCGGGCAGCGCCGTGCGGATGAGTACCAGTGCCGTGCCGAACAGCAGCGCGAACAACACCCCCGCCACGGCCGCCGCCCGCGGTGTCGACAGTCTGCGGATGTGGCGGTCGGCGCGATGTTCGGTCACCGTGTGATCGTGACAGAGCGGCGGGATGTCCGTGTTGAGATAGCACTCAGGGCGGTCACTTCTCGACTTTCACGACCCTCACCGCTATCTCAACGGGAAGGCGCGTGAGCCAGCGCTCAGGGTTGGCCGGGCAGCAGCCGGATCATCAGTCCGTTGGCCTCGGCGAGCAGCGCCCCATCGGGGTCACGCAGTTCGGCGTTGACGAACGCCTTGCGGCCCTCGGTCTCGCGGATCCACCCGCGCGCCGTCAACTGGGTGTCGATCGGCGTCACCTTGCGGTAGTCGACGTGTAGGAACCCGGTGCGGCTGATCGGCCTGCCCGCAGCATGGATCACCATGCCGAACACGGAGTCGAACAGCAGTGGTAGCACCCCACCGTGCACGGCATGGTTGCCGCCGACGTGAAAGCGGCTGAACTGCACGGTCAACTCGACGCCGTCGGGCTCGAACTTCCTCACCGCGAACGGCGCCATCAGCAGGCTTCCGCCGCCAGGCAGGTCGGGTACGCGGCCCGCGGGTCCGACACCCTCGGCCGCGTCGAACGGCTCGAGCAGCGCAACGAGCTCGTCGACCCGTTTGGCTGCCTGCACCCAGGTGTCGCTGTCGGGATCGGCGGACACCGCGAGGTCCTGCAGACGCCGCATCGCCGTCAGGAACGGCCCGAATCCCGGCCCCGGCTCAGCGGCCTCGAAGAGCGGAAAGCCGCCATGCCGGTCGTAGTCGGGATCGGTGGTTGCCTGCTCTTCGCGCAAGCGCTCATCGCCACTCACACAGGGGCCAGGATGTCGCGGCGCACGATGGTCTGATCGCGGCCGGGACCGACGCCGATGCACGAAACATGTGCGCCTGCATACTCTTCCAGGCGCAGCACGTAGTCACGGGCCTTGGCGGGCAGCTCGTCGAAGGTGCGGCACGAGCTGATGTCCTCCCACCAGCCGGGCAGTTCCTCGTAGATCGGCTGGGCGCGCGCGATGTCGCTCTGCGTCATCGGCATCTCGTTGGTGCGCTTGCCGTCGACGGTGTAGCCAACGCAGACCGGCACGGTCTCGAGGCTGGACAGCACGTCGAGCTTGGTCAGGAAGTAGTCGGTGATGCCGTTCACCCGGGTCGCGTAGCGCGCGATCACGGCGTCGAACCAACCGCACCGCCTGGCGCGACCCGTCGTGACACCGACCTCGCCGCCAGTCTTGGACAGGTACGCGCCGAACTCGTCGAACAGCTCGGTGGGGAACGGGCCGGAGCCGACGCGCGTGGTGTACGCCTTCAGGATGCCGAGCACCGTGGTGATCCGGGTAGGCCCGATGCCGGAGCCGACGGCCGCCCCGCCCGCCGTCGGATTCGACGACGTGACAAAGGGATACGTGCCGTGGTCGACGTCGAGCAGCGTGCCCTGTGAACCCTCGAGCAGCACCGTCTCGCCGTTCTCCAGCGCTTGGTTGAGCAGCAGTCGCGCGTCTGCGATGCGGTGCTTGAAGCCCTCCGCCTGCGTCAGCAGGTTGGCCACCATCTCATCTGCGTCGAGCGCCTTGCGGTTGTAGATCTTGACCAGTATCTGGTTCTTGAGTTCCAGTGCGGCCTCGATCTTCTGGGCCAGAATGTCGGCATCGAGGACGTCGGCGGCCCGGATCCCGATGCGCGCGATCTTGTCCTGGTAACACGGCCCGATACCGCGACCGGTGGTGCCGATCTTCTTGCTGCCCATGTAGCGCTCGGTGACCTTGTCGATCGCCACGTGATACGGCATCAACAGGTGCGCGTCGGCGGAGATCATCAGCTGCGACGTGTCGACGCCGCGCTCCTCGAGACCCGCCAGCTCGGCAAGCAGGACACCCGGGTCGACGACGACGCCGTTCCCGATCACGTTGGTGACCCCTGGTGTCAGGATTCCCGATGGAATCAGATGCAGCGCGAAGTTGTCACCGTTGGGCAGCACCACGGTGTGACCCGCGTTGTTGCCGCCCTGGTAGCGAACGACCCACTGCACACGCCCACCGAGTAGATCGGTGGCCTTTCCCTTGCCCTCGTCGCCCCATTGGGCGCCGATGAGGACGATTGCCGGCATGGCATACTCTCCCGCTCAAGTGCGTCAAGACTGTGGTGCAGCCGGTGACAAACCTTATCCGACCTGATCCCTGCCTGTTTGCGAGGAGCTGAGTTGAGCGCAGAAGTCGTCGTGCTGCGCTTCGGTGCACGGCGCGTACCCAGGGCCTTGTCGGGTCTGCCCGTGCACGACGTCGAAGCGCCCACCGACGTCGACCCGCAGGTCGAGGCGGGTCGATTGATCGTGGTGGGCGGCCTCGCCGACCTCGCCACCGTCCTCACGCGGCTGCTGCGCGCCGACCGGCTGGACGTCGAGGTCGGCCACGTCAGCCGCCCATGGCACGCCCGTCGCGCGCGCACCGGCGCGGCCAGGCGCGTCCCGTTGATCCGCGACGAGACCGGCACCGTCGTCACGGGCGTCGCGTACTGGCTGCCCACCGACGAGGACGCGCGCACCATCTCCGGTGAGGGCGTCGTCGACGACGTCGTGCTGTTCGACGGTGAGGTGACCGGCGTGCGCGTCGAGCCGACCGCCGACATGCCCGGTCTGCGTGCCAGCGTGCTGACGGGCCGGATGCGGCCACGCACATGGGTCACTGGCCGTGCCGCGCAGCTCGGGACGACGGGCGCGCTGGTGGTGCGTGACGGCGTTGCGGCGCCGCGACCCGTGCGGCGATCGACCTTCTACCGCCACACGAAGGGCTGGCTGGCCGTCCGGTGAAGGTAGTTTCAACCAGGTGAGCATCCGTCCGCTGCGCCAATCGGTGCGACCCAGCCTGATCTTCTGGGCGATCGTCGCGATCACCGCGGTCGGCGGCGCCATCGCCTGGCTGTCTCCGTTGTCCGCCGCAGGCGATGCGACGCCACTGGCGTATGTCGGGGTGTTCACGTTCGTGGTGTTCGGCTGGCTGGTGTCGCTGTGCCTGCACGAGTTCGGGCACGCCTTCACCGCCTGGCGCTACGGCGATCACGACGTCGAGGTCCGCGGCTACCTGACGCTGAACCCGCTGAAGTACTCCAATCCCCTGCTGTCACTTGGGCTTCCGGTGTTGTTCATCGCGCTTGGCGGCATCGGCCTGCCTGGCGGTGCGGTGTACGTCCGCACGTCGTGGATGACGCCGCGGCAGCGGACGACGGTCAGCCTGGCCGGCCCGTTCGCCAACGTGGTGCTCGCGATTCTGTTGCTGGTGCTCACCCGGCTGCTGTGGGACGTCGACCACCTGGTGTTCTGGTCCGGCGTCGCGTTCCTGGCCTTCCTTCAGGTCACGGCCGTCATCCTGAACCTGCTGCCCATCCCCGGGCTGGACGGTTACGGCGCCCTCGAGCCCCATCTGTCCCCCGCCACCCAGCGCTCACTGCAACCGTTCAAGCAGTGGGGTTTCTTCATCTTGCTGATCCTGCTGATCGCTCCTTCGCTGAACCAGTGGTTCTTCTCGGTGGTCTTCTGGTTCTTCGACCTGTCCGGGGTGGACAGCTCCCTGGTGGCCATCGGCAGCAAGCTGACCAGGTTCTGGTCCGCCTGGTTCTGATCAGGTCACGGTGTCGACCGGCGACGACGGTGCCGCTTCACGTCAGACGGCCGGTTGCAATTCATGCGTATTTACGCATATATTGCTGGCATGGGTGCAGGTCATGATCACGGGGGCAGCGACACCCGCGTAAGCAGGATGGTCGCCGGGGCGGCCATCCTGACCGTCTTCTTCGTCATCGAGCTGACCACCGCGTTGTGGATCGACTCGATCGCGCTGCTTGCCGACGCGGGCCACATGCTGACCGACCTGGTCGCCATGTTCATGGGGCTCACCGCGGTGCTGCTGGCCCGGCACGGACCGGCCTCGGCCGCAAGGACATACGGCTGGCACCGCGCCGAGGTGTTCACCGCCGTCGCCAACGCCGTGCTGCTGCTCGGTGTGGCCGGGTTCATCCTCTTCGAGGCGTTCGAGCGCCTTGGAAACGCACCCCACGTGCCAGGCGTCCCAATGATCGTCGTCGCGCTCGCAGGCCTGCTCGCCAACCTCATCGTCGTGCTGCTGCTGCGGTCGCACTCCGAGTCCAGCCTGGCAGTCAAGGGCGCCTACATGGAGGTCGTCGCCGACACGGTCGGCAGCATCGGCGTACTGATCGCGGGCATCGTCACCGTGACGACGGCCTGGCCCTACGCCGACGTCGTCGTCGCCGTCCTGGTTGCCCTGTGGGTGCTGCCGCGGGCGATCGCACTGGCCCGCTCCGCACTGCGCATCCTGTCCGAGTCGTCGCCGAGCCACATCGACGTCGAGGAGCTGCGGTCCGCGCTGGCTGCCGTCGACGGCGTGACCGGCGTGCACGACCTGCACGTGTGGACGTTGGTGCCCGGCAAGGACATGGCCACCGCACACGTCACGTGTTGCGGCGATTCAGCTCAGGTGCTCGAGGCCGCACGCGCCGTGCTGGCCGCGCGCGGCCTCGAGCACGCCACCGTTCAGGTGGAGCCGCCCGAGGGCGCCGGTGATTGCGAGAAGCAAGCGCACCGGTGACGCCCGCTGGGGCGAGCGAAGCGACGGGATGTGACGGGTCGGCCGCGCGTCAGCCCTGGCCGAGCATGCCGCGCATCTGCGTGATCTCCGCCTGCTGATTGGCGATGATCGCCTGCGCCATCTTCCTGGCGTCGGGGTTGATCCCGTCCTTCAGCTCGGTGTTGGACATCTCGATTGCGCCTTCGTGGTGATCGATCATCATCTGCAGCCACATGCGGTCGAAGTCCGCGCCCGACAGCGCTGCGAGGGACGCCATCTGCTCGCTCGTCATCATTCCGGTCATGTGGCCGGAGTCGGCGGACGGAGCGGGCTTGCCGACGCTCTCCAACAGATCGGTCATCTGGGCCATCTCGGGCCCTTGAGCCTTCTCGATGTTGCCTGCCAGCGTGATGACCTGTTGGTCCCTTGACCGGTCGGCAACCAGCTTGGACATGTCGATGGCCTGGGCGTGATGCGGGTACATCATCTGCAGGAACATGACGTCGGCGTCGTTGAAGTCCGACCGAGTGACGTTGGGGGCTGCCGACGCGGACGCCGACGTGGACGAACTCCCGTGGTCCATTCCCGGCATCGAGCCGGTCATTGCCGGCGAGCTCGACGCGGGTGCGGCGGACGTGCCGTTGCTACAGCCGGCGACGGTCAGGGCTGCCGCGGCGGCTGCTGCGACGACGAGGGTTTTGATCGTGAACATGGATGTCTTCCTTTGCGAAGTGTCGAAAGAGGTTGAGTCGGACGGGTTTCGACCGGCGGCACGGCGCAGTGCGCCGCCCACGGCCGAAGGCCTGTCAGACCCGCAGGATCGACAGTTCGGAGAGGGAGAGGACCGTCCACGGCGGCGCGCGTTGACGGCGCCGACGGTGGCGGCACAGTGCGGCGACGAAGGCCGTGACACGTCCGACGCCGACCCAGCACAGCAGTGCGAGGCCCACGATGAAGGGCACCGCGGTCATGACGAAGACGCAGCCGTGCATGCCACCATGTCGCGGAGCGCAGCCGTCGTCGCCACACGACGTGTCGGTCGACTGGTGGTGCGCCGCCATGGCGTGGCCCGTGTCCATGCCTGCCATCGCACCGTGTGCCCGATGCTCCGGCACGATGGCGACGGCGTGCATGGTGACGATGCCAGCCAGCAGCGCCAGCAGCAGTGCCGCCCGCACCAGGAACGGCGCGCGCGTCACCGAAGCCATCGCCGACGTCACGCCGTCAGCATACCCCTAAGGGGTATATGCGGGTCACCGGGCAAACCAGGCGTACCAATCGCGGCTCGACGGCTTCAGATAGTGCCCAGGATCCACCTGCTCGCCGGGGAACAGCCGATAGCCGGTAGGCGCCCCGGACGGGCTCGGGTGGAAGTACGCGCCGCTGACCCACGCCGGGTTGATGTCGAGTTCCATGCCCCGCACCACGCCTGCGTCCTACAGGATCCGGCCCAGGCTGCAGACCGACAGCGCAGGGCCTCCGACATAGACCTCGGTTCCCTCGGCGGTGACGCCGAACCCCGACCGTTGAATGAAGGCGGACTGCCCGATGGTCTTGCCCCACTCCTTGGCCCCGCCCGTCGCGCACGTGGGATTGACCTGGCCGCCGTCGACGAGCGGAACCAGGTTCTGCCGGACGCTGGCGACCGTCGGATCCATCCGCACTTCGCGGCCCCAGGCGCCGACATCGGCGGTGCCATCGGTGTGCAGCACCAAGCTCGCCAACCCGTCGATCAGCGGGGCGGCCGTACGGCCTTCGCTGTAATAGCCACCCCGGTCGTGATCGTTGAGCCGGAATCCGCCGTTGAACACCACGGCGACGTCGCGCTGCTCGGAACCGGTCAGAAAGTTCGCCGCCCGCCAGTGGCCACCGGGATCCGAGGAACCCGGCCGCAATTCACCACGGACCAGCGCCGGGTTCATCCGGATCACGCCCGCCACGAACGACGTGTGGACGTCGTCGGGCCGCAGCGCAGCGACCTGAACGGCAGGCAGTCCATGCACCGTCACCACGTCCCGCCAGACACCCTCCCCCGGCAGCGGCGTGCCCTGTGCCAGCGGCGCGAGTGGCGTACGCGAGAAGGCCGTCGACGTCCCGGCTGAAGCGACCACACCACCGGGCGTCGGGATGCCTCCCGGCGGCGTTCCACCCACCGCCGGCGGGTTGCGCTCGTACTGCAGGCGCTCGAGCCAGGTGATCTCGGCACCAAGTCCGTGATCGCGTGCCCATTCCGCAAGCTTCGCGTCGGCACTGTCATTGCCTGGAGTGTCGAGTGCGTCCACGGTGATGACACCAGCCACCACCGCAACCACGGCCAGCACCCCCGCCAGCGCGCTCGCGCACCGCCGAATCCAACTCACGCGGGCGAGAATGCCACGCGCGTTTGTGACCTAGCTGAGCCCCAGCTGTGCGCGCGCGGCGGGATCGCAGTCGTCGAGCAGATCCAGGCAGCGCTGGAACTCGTCGGTCTCCCCGATGGACTCCGCGGCGCGGGCCAGCACGGCCACGCAGCGCAGGAACCCGCGGTTGTGCTCGTGCGCGTAGGGCACGGGGCCGAAACCCTTCCACCCATTGCGCCGGAGCTGGTCGAGACCGCGGTGGTATCCGGTCCTGGCATAGGCGTAGGCGGTGATGGTCCTGCCGTCGTTCAGCGCCTCTTCGGCCAGCGCTGCCCACGCGACGGAGGCCGACGGGTGCGCGGCCGCCACGGCGGTCGGGTTCTCACCCGCATCCAGTGCATCCTCTGCCGCGATGTCGCCTGGCAACAGCGTTGGTTCCGGCCCCAGCAGATCGCCCATCCGTGTCATGGTCCTATTGTGCCGTGCGGGATTCGCGCGACCGCCTTCAGGCATGGTCAAGCGCGGATGGATAGGCTCAACAGAAGCGTGTCTAGGAGGACTGGGAGTCACATGTCGAACCCATCGGGGCCCGACGAGAACGGGCAGCCGGTTTCGGGGGACGAGCCAACCGCCGAACCGATGACGGAAGCCATCGCCCCCGCCGATCTGGACGTGCAGCAAGCGGCGCCGCAGGAGCCGGAGGAACGTCGATTCACCGCGCCGTCACCTTCCGACGCGGGCTCGACCCAGATCATCGAGACCGGGGCACCCACCGAGATTCTCTCCGTGTCGGAGGCGCCCGCCGGACAGGCCGCATCGGGCGCCCCGACCGAGCAGTTCGCACCGCAACCGAACGCGGTTGCGCCGCAACTCATCCCACCGCGTTCGGACGCGCCTGCCGCACCGCGCCGGCGTCGCAGTTGGGGCTGGGTGATCGCGCTCGTCCTGGTGATCGCGGCGCTGGTGGCGGTCGCCATCCTCGGCACCGTGATGCTGACGCGCGACGACGCACCGAAGGTCTCGCAGGAGGACCGGGTCCGCACGACGATCCAGAACTTCGACACCGCCATTCAGAAGGGTGACCTGGCCACCCTGCGCAGCATCACGTGCGGCGAGACCGCCGACAGCTACATCAAGTACGACGACGCGCGGTGGAAGGACATCCACGCCCGCGTCGCGGCGGCCAGGCAGTATCCCGTGGTGGCAAGTGTCGATCAGGTGGTGGTGAACAACACCCACGCCGAGGCCAACGTCACGTCGTTCATGGCCTTCGACCCTGCCACGCGGTCGACGCGCAGCTTCGATCTGGAGTTCCGCGACGAGCAGTGGAAGATCTGCCAAGCCCCCCAATAGTTCACCTCCTCGGCGATTTCGGCGCGCAAACCGTCGCTGAGCGAACGTTTGCGCGCCGAAATCGCGAGGGGATGGGGCTAGCCGGCGGTGACCGACCGGCCGGTGCTGTGCAGGTCGTTGCAGGCCTCGACCACACGCTCGGTCATCGATGCCTCGGCCTTCTTCAGGTAGCTGCGCGGGTCGTAGACCTTCTTGTTGCCGACCTCGCCGTCGATCTTGAGCACCCCGTCGTAGTTGGCGAACATGTGGCCGGCGAGCGGGCGCGTGAAGGCGTACTGGGTGTCGGTGTCGACGTTCATCTTCACGACGCCGTACTTCAGCGAGTCCTCGATCTCGGACTTCAGCGATCCCGAACCGCCGTGGAACACGAAGTCGAACGGCTTGGAGCCCTCGGGCAGCCCGAGCTTCTTCGCCGCGACGGTCTGGCCCTCGGCCAGCACCTCGGGGCGCAGCTTCACGTTGCCCGGCTTGTAGACGCCGTGCACGTTGCCGAACGTCGCTGCCAGCAGGTACTGGCCGTGCTCGCCCGCACCGAGCGCCTCGATGGTCTTCTCGAAGTCCTCGGGGCTGGTGTAGAGCTTCTCGTTGATCTCGGCCTCGACGCCGTCCTCTTCGCCACCGACCACGCCGATTTCGATCTCGAGGATGATCTTGGCGGCTGCGGCGATCTTCAGCAGTTCCTGTGCGATCGACAGGTTCTCGTCGATCGGCACCGCGGAGCCGTCCCACATGTGCGACTGGAACAGCGGGTTGGCGCCCTTGGCGACGCGCTCTGCCGAGATGGCCAGCAGCGGCCGGACGTAGGTGTCCAGCTTGTCCTTAGGGCAGTGATCGGTGTGCAGGGCGACGGTGATCGGGTACTTCGCGGCGACCACGTGGGCGAACTCGGCGAGCGCGACCGCACCCGTCACCATCTCCTTGATCCCGAGGCCGGAGGCGAATTCCGCTCCGCCGGTTGAGAATTGGATGATGCCGTCGCTGCCGGCGTCGGCGAAGCCCTTGATGGCGGCGTTGACGCTCTCGGAGCCGACGCAGTTGATGGCGGGGAACGCGAAGGAGTGCTCCTTGGCACGGCCCAGCATCTCGGCGTAGATCTCGGGCGTGGCGATGGGCATGGGTTATTCCTCCTGGCGTTCCAGCTTCGACCGTTGGCCCTGGGAGTATCTCAAGAAGCGCGACGGGGCGGCACCCCCGGGGCTAAACCGTCAGCACCATTCGGTAGTGGGCCTTGCCGGTATCCATCGCTTCGTATGCCTGCGCCGCCTGCGCGAGCGGGACCTCCTCGATCACGGGACGGACCCCCGTGAGCACCGCAAAGTGCATGGTCTCCTCGACGTCGCGCGACGTGCCCGACGGATGCCCGGTCACCGAAAACCCGCCGTCGATCAGCTGCGCTGGGCTGACGGGAAGGTTCTCGGTCGTCACGCCGATGGTGACGACCTCGCCCTCCGGACCGAGCCCGCCGACGGTCGCGGCCATCGCCTCGGAGCTCGCCGCCGTGCCAAGGACCACGGCCGCACCGCCGAGGGCTTTGAGCGCCGCTGCGACGTCGGTGTCGCTCGAGTCGATGTAGTGGTGGGCACCGAGCTCGCGAGCCGCGTCCGCCCTTGCCGCCCCGCGCGCGATCGCCACCGTCTCGAAGCCCATCGCCCTCGAGAACTGCACACCGAGGTGACCAAGTCCCCCGATGCCCAGAATGGCGACGAGGTCGCCGGCCTTCGCCCTGGTCTTGCGCAACCCGTTGAACGTCGTCACACCCGCACAACCGAGCGGTGCCGCCTCCGCGAACGACAACTCATCGGGGATGCGCGCCAGGGCCGTCGCGGGCACCGTGACCGACTCGGCGTAGCCGCCGGGGTAGTGCCAACTCGGCACCTGCAGGCGCTCGCACTGCATGAAGTAACCCCTGCGACACGGCACACAGCGATTGCAGTTGCCACCGAACCAGCCGACCTCGACGCGATCGCCGATGGCGAAATCCAGCACGTCGTCCCCGATCTCGGCGATGGTGCCCGCGATCTCGTGCCCGGGGGTTAGGGGCCACGACATCCCGGGAAACACGCCGTTGACGAAGGCGTGATCGGTGCCGCACACGCCGGACGCCTTGACGGCAATGCGCACGTGCTCGCGTGGTGGTGAGGCGGTTTCGACGTCGACGAGGGTCAGCGCTGCGCCTGCGGAAGCGACGTGAACGGCTTTGTGCGTGGGCATGGTCTGACCATATCGACGCCTGGCGGCGAGAGGAATGCTCTCGGCGGACGAAGTCCGCAATACACGTCCACGCAGCCCGCGCCGGTACCCTTGAGCCCCGTGACCACCACCAACCTGGCGTTGATGCCGGACTTCTTGAACCCGTCGATCCTCGTCGGGTACTTCGGCGCCTGGGCTTTGATCGGCCTGCTGGTGGTCGTGTTCATCGAGTCCGGAGTGCTCTTTCCCGTCCTGCCCGGCGACACACTGCTGTTCGTCGCAGGCATGGTCGCCGCAGGCCACGAGACCATCGAGAACGTGAACCCCAGCGATTTTGCGCTGTGGAAACTGCTGGTCTTCATCCCGGTGGCCGCGATCCTCGGCGGGCAGGTGGGCTACTTCATCGGGCGGGTGCTCGGCACGTCGATGTTCAAGCCGAACGCCCGCATCCTCAAGCAGCGCTACCTCGACGAGGCACACGCGTTCTTCGAGCAACGCGGCCCGTTTGCGATCGTGCTCGGCCGCTTCGTGCCGATCGTGCGCACGCTGGTGCCGCTGACCGCAGGCGCCGCCAAGATGAGCTACGGCGTGTTCACGCTCTTCAACGTCATCGGTGCCGTGGTGTGGGGCGTGGGTCTGACACTGCTCGGGTACGGCCTCGGGCAGTTCGAGATCATCCAGAAGCTCCTGGAGCCGATCTTCATCCTGATCGCCGTCGCATCGATCATGCCCATGGTGTGGGAGTGGTACAAGCGGCGCAAGGCCAAGCGCACGGCGCCCAGTTCTGTCGAGCCCGCCGGCGAGTAGCCCTAGCCCTGTTCCAGCGCGCGGATCAGGCTGGCCGCGTCCCACGGCCCCTGGTGCCGCTTGCCGTTGACGAAGAACGTGGGCGTCGAGTTGAGGTCCATCAACTCGGCGTCCTGCGCGTCGTCGAGCACCCGGTGCATCACCTTCGACGAACGCAGGTCCTCGTCGAACTTCTTGATGTCGATGCCGATCGCGTCCGCATACCGGTAGATGTGCTCCCACTCCAGGTAGTCGGGGAACGCGAACATCTTGGCGCCCATCTCGAAGTACCTACCCTGCAACCCTGCGGCCTCGGCCGCCCGCGCGGCGTCCATCGCGTGCGGGTGGACGCGCTCGAGTGGCAAGTGGCGCCACACGTAACGCAATTCGTCGCCGAAGTGGGCGCGGACCTCGTCGATGGAGCCGGTGGCCCTACTGCAGAACGGGCACTCGTAGTCGCCGTACTCGACGAGCGTGAGGCGACCGTTGGGGTTGCCGCGGATGTGGTCGCGGTCCGGATCGATGTCGCGAATTAGTTTCGCGCCCACCGCAACCGGCGGGCTCAGCCAGTCGGTGACGCGGAAGGTCGCCCAGCCGAGGACGAGGGCGAGCACCGATGCCGCCAGCACGCCGACGCGGGCCTGATCCTGTTTGACGGGATCCTCGATGGCCAGGTCGATGATGAACAGCGAGATGGTGAACCCGATGCCGGACAGGGCGGCGCCGCCCGCCACGCGGCGAAGCGTCAACCCCGGCGCGAGCTGTCCCATGCCGGTGGCGCGCACCAGGGCGGTGGCACCGGTGATGCCGATGAACTTGCCGATGATGAGGCCGGCGATCACGCCCCAGGTCAGCGGTGAGCACAGGGCCGCAGTCATGGTGTCACCGTCGAGGTGAACACCCGCGTTGGCGAGGGCGAAAAGGGGCAGCACGACGAAGGACACGTAAGGGCCGAAGCTGGTCTGCAAGCGCTCGTTGATCGAGATCGATTCGCGCAGAGTGCGGCTGGCGGCGCGCGCGTAGTCGGAGTTCGGGGACTGCCGGAAGGCCTTGATCACCTCGACGGCCTCTTCGACCTGTTTGCGTTCCGGAGTGAACACCGGGATGAGCAGCGCCACCGCAACACCGGCCAACGTCGGGTGCACACCGCCGAGGAACAGCGCCAGCCACAGCGCGAAGGCCAGCGCCGAGTATGCGGGCCCGCGGCCCATCGGCAACAGGCGGACCGCAGCGATGCCTGCCACGAGCACCAGGGCGACCAGCAACGGCAGGTATTCGACGTGATCGGAGTAGAACAGGGCGATCGCCAGCAAGGCCCCGACGTCGTCGACGACGGCGAGGGTGAGCAGGAATGTCCGCAGGCGGGCCGGGTACTTCGGGCCGATGATCGCCAGTGCGCCAACCAGAAACGCCGTGTCCGTGGAGATGACGACGCCCCAGGCGCGGGCATCGTCGCCAGACGGGTTGAACAGCAGGAAGATGACCGCGGGCACGACCAGGCCGGCGAGCGCGGCGACGACGGGTACCGCGGCACGGGCCCGGTCGGTGAGCTCGCCGATGGTGAACTGGCTCTTGACCTCGAGCCCGACGATGAAGAAGAAGAACGTCATCAGGCCGTCGTTGACCAGGTGTTTGACCGTCAGCTCGGCGTGCAGCTCGCCGAAGCTGAGCCCGACGGGGGTGTTCCAGAAGTCCGAATAGCTCTGCGCCCACGGCGAGTTCGCCCACACGATGGCGAGGAGGGTGAACGCAAGCAGCAATGCCGCCGCGATGTTCTCACCGCTTCGGACGGCGGTCGGGTCGCGGCCGAACCGGCTCGGCGGCGGCGGGGGTCCTGGAGTTTCCTCGGCGGTCGTGTGGTCGACCGCGGGACCGCTCACGCCCGGGCGTGCTCGGCGAACGCTCCGAGCAGGTCCGGCCGGTCGATGGCGCTCGGCGTCAGTACGTCGGACGGATTGGCGCCCATCAGGATTCGCTTCATCGGGATCTCCAATCTCTTGCCCGTCATGGTCCGCGGAATGCCGGGGACGACGATGACGTCGTCGGGTACGTGCCGTGGCGACGCCCCCGTCCGGATCGCGTCGACGATCCTGGCGCGCACCGCGTCGTCGAACTCGACCCCGTCGGCCAGCGCCACGAACAACGGCATCCAGTAGCCGCCGTCGTCCTGCTCCACGCCGACCACCAGACAGTCGCGCACCTCGGGCAGACCCTCGACCGCGTTGTAGATCTCCGCACTACCCATCCGGACGCCCATCCGGTTCAGCGTTGCATCGGAGCGACCGTGCACCACAACCGATTTCCGGTCGGTGATGGTGATCCAGTCGCCGTGACACCACACACCGTCGTACTTGTCGAAGTAGGCATTGTGATACTTGGCGCCGTCCGCGTCGTTCCAGAAGAACACCGGCATCGACGGCATCGGCTCGGTGATCACCAGCTCACCGGCCTCGTCGATGACCGCGCGACCGCCGTCCCCCCAGGCCTCTGCGGCCACCCCGAGTGCGATCACGTTGAGCTCGCCTGCCCTGATCGGAACCAGCGGGCAGGCACCGATGAACGCGGTCACCACATCGGTGCCACCGCTCATCGAGATGACGGGTACGGGTCGAGAAACGCCCTCCTGGATCCAACGAAATCCCGAGGCGGGCAACGGCGAACCGGTGGAGCCGACGGCCCGCAGCGCCTCCAACGGGTACTCCTTGCCTGGGCGCAGCTCCTCCTTGGCACACGCCAGCCAATACCCTGCACCCGCACCGAACACCGTGACGCCGTGGTCGGCGGCGACCTTCCACAGGTGGTCGGTGCGCTCAAAGGTGGGGCTGCCGTCGTACAGCACGATCGTCGAGCCGACGAGGAGCCCGGACACCAATAGATTCCACATCATCCAGCTGGTACTGGACTGCCAGAAGAACCGGTCTTGCGCTTTGAGGTCGAGCTGCAGGCTCAGGTACTTGACGTGTTCGAGGACGACACCGCCGTGTCCGTGCACGATGCCCTTCGGCGTGCCCGTGGTGCCCGACGAGAACAGCACCCACAGCGGATGCGCGAACGGGACCGGCGTGATCTCCAGCTCGGCCGTCCGCGCGATGACCTCGGACCAGGGTGTCACGTCACTCGGCGGCTCGCTGCCAAGGCGCGGCACCAACACGGTCGCCGTCACCGTCGGCAGTTGAGCACGGATCTCGGAAAGCGCGGCGCTGCGGTCGATTCGCTTGCCGTTGTAGAGGGAACCGTCGCTGGCGACCAGCACCTTCGGTTCGAGCTGCGCGAGGCGGGCGACGACGCCGCTGACGGCGAGGTCCTGGTTGCACACCGCCCAGGTGGCACCGACCGCCGCCGCGCCAAGGAAGGCCACGACGGCCTCCCCGACGTTCGGGATGTAGCCGACCACCCGATCGCCCGGCACGACCCCGATGCTGCGGAGGTAGTCGGCAAACGCGGCGGTCTCCCGGGTCAGGCGGTCCCACGACCAGTCGGTCGCTCCGTCCTCCCCGACGACGACCATCGCAGGACGCTCCGCCGTGGAGTGCCGGAAGATCTCGGTGGCATAGTTCAGCGTCGCGCCCGGAAACCATTGGGC
The DNA here is from genome assembly GCF_008329605.1 of Mycolicibacterium sp. P9-64. Lineage (GTDB taxonomy): Bacteria > Actinomycetota > Actinomycetes > Mycobacteriales > Mycobacteriaceae > Mycobacterium. The sequence goes on along the minus strand of NZ_NPKO01000001.1, from coordinate 517,272 downwards.
GCCAGGCATGTCCGACCTGGCGAGCACCGTGTCGGCGGGTGTGGTCGCGCGGATGTCGAAGAAGTTCCAGACCGCGTCCCAGAACCACGCCACGTCGGCGACGGATGCCGCCCACAGCTGCTGGTAGTCGGTGAACTCACCGCGCCCGGTGTCGGCCAGCCACGCGATGAACCGCGTGAGGTTGGCGTCGTCGATGGTGTCCTGGTCCGGCGTCCAGCCTCCCGGCTCCGTCATTCAGCCTCGTCCTCCTCGGCGGGCTCGCGGGGCGGCTCGTCGTGGTTTCCAAGTGAGTGGTTTTCAAGTGAGTGGTCTCCAGGCGAGTCGTCGCTGAGCGTATGGGCTGCCTCCATCAGCATCCAGCCCGACAGTTGAACCGACAGGTCCCGCTCGGGGATCTCGGAGGCGTTGACGGCGCCCGCGACGAACTGCGCGTCCTTGCCTCCGAGCTTGGGCAGCTCGGCCTCTCGGTCCCAGAACGCCGCGAACAGTGGAAGCCCGTCGACCGTCTGCCGCAAGTCCCACGCCGACTTCGCCGAGGCCAGCACCAGCTCCTTGGCGACGGCGCGCGCCGCGGTGTCCTCCGGCGTCGTCTCCGGCAGCGTGGTGGCGACGAGGGCGAGGTAGCGCGCCAGGATGCCGTTGAACAGCCCGCCGTCGCCGCCGCCTGCGCCCTGGATGACGCCGCCGGGGGCCATGTTGTCGCGCACCGCGGCGACCAGTCGGTGCACGCGCGCGGCGTGTTCGGGATCCTCGGTCCGTGCGGCCAGCTCGGTCTCGAGGCCAAGGACGACACCCTGGCAGTACGTGTACTGCGCGCGGACGAGCGAGCCGCCCTTGATTCCGTCGAACACCAGATGGGTTTCCGGGTCGATCAGGGTTTCGTCGATCCAGTCGGCCATCTGCTGGGCCCGCCGGAGCCGGTCGTCATAGCGGGCGAGGAAGATACCTGCCGGCCCGTTGGCAGGAGCGTTGAAGAACTGGTCCTGCTTGCGCCAAGGGATGCCGCCGCCGTCCTCGGGCACCCATGCGTTGACGAACTGATCGGACAGCTTCTCCAGAGCCTTCGGCCGCGCAACCCCGGCGAGCCGACCGGCCCGCTCCAGCGCAAGCGCCAGCCAGGCCATGTCGTCGTAGTAGTTGTTGATCCAGGAACCGTTGTTACGCAACCGATGTGAGCGAATCTGGCGCTCGATCCGTTGCTGCCGCTCGAGCTGGGGATCGCGCACCTGCGCGTCGACCAGACAGTCCAGTAGATGCGCCTGCCACCAGTAGTGCCACGTCCCGAACAACAGCCGCTTGCTGGTAGCCGGCCACGCGACGACGCCGAGTTGGGTTCCCGGCAATTGCCACAGCCGCCGCAGGTGTCGCGTGGCGACGGCCGCCTCGGCGCTTGCCGCGCGGTTGCCCCATACCTGATCCATGCCGATGATCCTGCCCTACCAGGCGGCGTCGAGGTCGCCATGTTGCACGATCCACGTGTGCATGGCGATGCCCGCGGCAACCGCCGCGTTCATGCTGCGGGTGGAACCGAACTGGGCGATCGACACGGTGCGCACGGATCCCGCGCGGGCGTCGTCCGTGATGCCGGGGCCCTCCTGGCCAAAGATCAACAGGCAGTTCCTCGGTAGATCCGTGTGTTCGAGGCGCACCGAACCGGGCACGTTGTCGACGGCGATCGCCTCGAGGCCGGCATCGGCGGCGAACGCCAGCAGATCGGCGATGGTGTCGTGGTGGAGCAGCCGTTGATAGCGGTCGGTGACCATGGCGCCACGCCGGTTCCAGCGGCGACGCCCCACGATGTGCACGGTGTCGACGGCGAACGCATTCGCCGTCCTCACGACACCACCGATGTTGGCGTCGTTGCCGAAGTTCTCGATCGCGACGTGTAGCGGGTGGCGGCGCCGATCGATGTCGGCGATTATCGCCTCCCGCTTCAGGTAGCGGTACGCATCGACGACGTTGCGGGTGTCCCCGTCGCGGAGCAGGTCCTCGTCGTAGCGCGGGTCATCCGGCAGCGGTCCCGACCAGGGGCCGACGCCTTGGGACGTCCCCCACTCGGTCGGGCCGGGTAAGTCAGTCACTCTTTCGTCCACACCGCGGCGTGCGTTCCGATCACCGACACGGTCGCGTACAGCAGTGCGGCGTTGATCTCGCCCTGTGTGCACAGCGACGCCCGCACCGCGATCGCATCGAGCGAGGTGTCGGGAAGGACCAGTAGCGACGCCCCGTACACCGAGCATGCGTAGGACAGTCCCGCGCCGGGCAGTGACGGCGCCACCACCACCATCAGCGGGCCGCCGCGCCGTATCGAGTCGTCGCGGTATCGCGCTGCTTGACCGTCGATCTGGAGTCCGAGCAGCATGTAGCCGTTGCCGTTGAAGGCGGTCGGGTCACCGAGCGCCCTGGGGTCGAGTTGGCTGCCGTCGCCGCGGAAGGCGTCCACGCTGCTGGTCTGCAGCACCATGCCGGTGTCGTTCTCGTTGGTGGGGATCAGCCCGACCGGGAACGCCGCGGGATAGGCCACCGTGGTGCCCGCGATCTTGTCCTGCGGCGAGTAGGCGTACACGCCGCGCACCTGGGTCTGATCGCGCAGCGGCCCCAGACACACTGTGCCAGTGAGCTTGTCGGGGTTCGGCGCAGACGCGGGCTGCAGGTTGAGGCTGGTCACTCCCGAGCAGCCGCCCAGCGCGTCGGACTCGATCGGATGGGCCAGCGCTCCGTAGAGACCGAATCGGATGGCCTCGGGTTTGGCGTGCGGAGCACCGGGCGTCGACGCGGCGGCGTCGACGTCGACCATCACGTAGTCGCCGTCGAACCGCAGGTTGGACACCGACATGTTCCAGCCGAGGGTCGCCAGGGATTCGCCGATCTTCGCGGCCTGTGCGCCGTACGGGCCGGCGTCGTCGGTGCTGCTGGAGCACGCTGCGAGCAGGACGGCCGCGAGCAGCCCCGCGACTAGCGCGCGCAGCACGAGCACTCAGGTTTGCGTTCCCCCACGGCTTCGGCCCCAAGTCCGTCCACGGCTTCTGCCCTATGTCCGTCCACGGCCGCGGCCAACGACTTTCGTCATGGCCCGCACCAGGTTTCGCGGCACCATGCGGCCGCCAGTGGTAAGCACCTTGTACTGCAAGCCCGGCACGATGACGACCTGTTCCTTCGCGACGTCGGCCAGGCAGTCACGGACCACGTCGGCCACGTCGAGCCAGAGGAACGACGGTGTGCCCGCCATGTCGATGCCTGCCCGCTCGTGGAACTCGGTGCGGACGAAGCCAGGGCACAGGGCGTGCACACCGACGCCCGTGCCGCCCAGCCCGTTCGCCAGGCCCTCGGAGAACGCGATCACCCAGGCCTTCGACGCCGAGTACGTCGACCCGCGGCCAGGCAGCAGGCCCGCGACGCTGGCGACGTTGATGACGGTGCCGGCACCGGCCTCCAGCATCGGGGGCAGCGCCGCGTGGGTCAGCTGCATGACCGCGGTCACGTTGACGTCGAGCTGGGATTGGAGCGACTGGTAGTCGGCGGTCCAGAATTCGCCAGAAGTACCAAACCCCGCATTGTTGACCAGGATTCGGACGCCTGCCGAGAGGCGGTCGGCCACCCTGGCGCGGTCGGCCGCGACGGCCAGATCGGCGGGCAGCACCTCGACCGTTGCGCCGGCTTCGTCGTGCAGTTCGGCGGCGAGGCGTTCGAGACGTTCGACGTCGCGTGCCACCAGGACCAGGTCATGACCGTCGATGGCGTAGCGGCGGGCGAATCCCGTGCCAATACCGGATGTAGGTCCGGTGATCATTGCGACGGGGCGGGACATGCCGACAGGTTACTTGCCGTGGACGAGGCGCTAGCGGGGCGTCAGTCAGCGCTGGTAATGCGGGGACTGACGGCCGTTTCGCGTCGGCGGGCGCGGCTGCGTGTAGCGGCCTACGTCGGCCCGGCTGGGCGGCTGGTCGGTACGACCGGCGGGCAGCTCGCGGGGTGCGGCCACCGGGCGGCCGGGCGATCCGCCGCGGCGGGCGACGGCCTGGCCGGCAATGCCCTGCTGGCCGGGCTGCGGGATCGGCGGCAACACGCGCAGCAGGTCGTTGAACTGCCGGACGGTCAGCAGGCCCTCGTCCCACTGAGCCCTGGTGCTGGTCACAGGCATGCTGATGAGCGTCCAGTTGGGCTCGTTCCACATGATCTCGGCGCAGTCGGGTGCAGCGTGCGCGAACGTCACCATGCGGCGGTCACAGGCGCGGCGGGCGGCGTCGAGATTGGTCGAGTAGACCATCCGAGGACCGATGGCGCCGAGCAGCCAGATGTCGCTCTCGCGCGGTTCCTTGATGTCCTTGAGCCGGACGTCGACGACGACGTTGGTGCCGACCTTGCGGTGCAGCGCGATGACCGTCGCCACGTCCTCGAGATCGAAGATGAAGACCGCCTCGCCGCGGATCTGGCCGAGCACCACGTTCTTGGCCGCCACGTCGCCGACCGTGGACATCACGCCGCGCTTCCAGCGCTTCACGATGTCGGTGGATTCGTGCTCGTAGTCGAAGCCGTGAGACTTTGCCCAGGACTTGCGGCGGCGCCCCAGACCGCGTCGACGGTCGACGTCGACGTACAGCAGCACCACCGCACCCACGAAACAGAGTGCGGACAGCGTGAACCAGAGCGGGACCATTGCCCCTAGCCTATCTGCTAAGGGCAATGGTCTCCGAACTCAAACGGATCACAACCGGATCACGTACTCGACAATTCCCGCTCAGCTAATTCGGTGACGACGTAACGAGCCGCCGTCGAACGTGCGTTCATGGCGGATCGAGCGCATGGCTCTTCGCCGTGTCCGCACGTTCGACGAGTCGGCCTACGACCTCGCCCCGTTAGGCAGAGCCGAGGACGAGGGCGTCGCCGTCCTCGCTGACCTCGACGGTCACCACGTCACCGTCGTGCACCTCGCCGGCCAGCAACAACTTCGCCAGTTGATCGCCGATCGCCTGCTGCACCAACCTGCGCAGCGGACGCGCGCCGTAGACCGGGTCGAAGCCCCGATCGCCCAGCCACTTCTTCGCGGGCAGGGAGACCTCGAGCACCAGCCGCCGTTGCGCAAGGCGCCTCTGCAGCTGGGCCAGCTGGATGTCGACGATCTGCACCAGCTCGTCGGGCTTGAGACCCTCGAAGATCAGCACGTCGTCGAGACGGTTGATGAACTCCGGCTTGAACGCCGCGCGCACCGCCGCCATGACCTGCTCCTCGGTTCCACCCGAGCCCAGGTTGGACGTCAAGATGAGGATGGTGTTGCGGAAGTCGACGGTGCGGCCCTGACCATCGGTCAGCCTGCCTTCGTCGAGCACCGCAAGCAGCACGTCGAACACGTCCGGGTGCGCCTTCTCCACCTCGTCGAACAGCACGACGGTGTAGGGCCTGCGGCGGACCGCCTCGGTGAGTTGACCGCCCTGGTCGTACCCGATGTAGCCGGGAGGGGCACCGACCAGGCGCGCGACGGAGTGCTTCTCCCCGTACTCGCTCATGTCGATGCGGACCATCGCCCGCTCGTCGTCGAACAGGAAGTCGGCCAGCGCCTTTGCCAGCTCGGTCTTGCCGACGCCCGTCGGGCCGAGGAACAGGAACGAGCCCGTCGGTCGGTTCGGGTCGGCGACGCCTGCGCGTGAGCGGCGGACGGCATCCGAGACCGCTTGCACGGCCTTCTTCTGCCCGACGACGCGCTTGCCGAGCTCGCCCTCCATGCGCAGCAGCTTGGCGGTCTCGCCTTCCAGCAGTCGGCCCGCCGGGATACCGGTCCACGCCGCCACCACGTCGGCGATGTCGTCGGGGCCGACCTCCTCCTTGAGCATGACGTTGGCCTGGGCCTCCGCCTGTGGCAGTGCCGCGTCGAGCTTCTTCTCGATCTCGGGGATCCGCCCGTACCGCAGCTCGGCCGCCTTGGCCAGGTCGCCGTCGCGCTCGGCCCGCTCGGACTCACCGCGCAGGTGGTCGAGCTGTTCCTTGAGGTCGCGGACGACGTCGATGGCACCCTTCTCGTTCTGCCAGCGGGTGGTCAGCTCGGCCAGCTTCTCCTTCTGGTCGGCCAGTTCGGCGCGGAGCTTCTCAAGGCGTCCCTTGGAGGCGGCGTCCTCCTCCTTGGCCAGCGCCATCTCCTCGATCTCGAGGCGCCGCACGAGGCGCTCGACCTCGTCGACCTCGACGGGACGGGAGTCGATCTCCATGCGCAGCCGCGAGCCGGCCTCGTCGACCAGGTCGATCGCCTTGTCCGGCAGGAAGCGCGAGGTGATGTAGCGGTCGGACAGCGTGGCCGCCGCGACCAGCGCGGAGTCGGTGATCCGCACGCCGTGGTGCACCTCGTAGCGGTCCTTGAGACCGCGCAGGATGCCGACGGTGTCCTCCACGGACGGTTCGCCGACCAGCACCTGCTGGAAGCGCCGCTCCAACGCGGCATCCTTCTCGATGTACTTGCGGTACTCCTCGAGCGTGGTGGCGCCGACCATCCGCAGCTCACCACGAGCCAGCATGGGCTTGATCATGTTGCCTGCGTCCATCGCGCCTTCACCGGTCGCTCCAGCACCCACGATGGTGTGCAGTTCGTCGATGAACGTGATGACCTGACCGGCCGAGTTCTTGATGTCGTCGAGGACGGCCTTGAGCCGCTCCTCGAACTCGCCGCGGTATTTGGCGCCCGCGACCATGGAGCCCATGTCCAGCGAGACGACGGTCTTGTCGCGCAGGCTCTCCGGCACGTCGCCGGCGATGATGCGCTGGGCAAGGCCCTCGACGATCGCTGTCTTGCCGACGCCGGGCTCGCCGATGAGTACCGGGTTGTTCTTCGTGCGACGACTCAGCACCTGCACGACGCGGCGAATCTCGTTGTCGCGCCCAATGACTGGGTCGAGCTTGCCTTCACGGGCGGCGGCGGTCAGGTCGGTGGAGTACTTCTCCAACGCCTGATAGGTGGACTCGGGGTCCGCGCTGGTGACACGGGCACTGCCACGCACCTTCACGAACGCGTCGCGCAGCGCCTGCGGCGACGCACCATGGCCGCTCAGCAGCTTGGCGACTTCGCTGTCTCCGGTGGCGAGGCCGACCAGAAGGTGCTCGGTGGAGACGTACTCGTCGTCCATCTCGGTGGCCAGATGCTGGGCAGCGGTGATCGCGGCCAGCGACTGAGGGGCCAGCTGCGGCTGCGAGGCCGCGCCGCTGGCGCTGGGTAGCCGGTCGAGGATCCGCTGGGTCTCGGCGCGGATGGTCGCGGGTTCGACGCCGACGGCCTCCAGCAGCGGTGCCGCTATGCCGTCGTTCTGCGTGAGCAGGGCCAGCAGCAGGTGCGCCGGCGTGATCTGCGGGTTGCCTGCGGCGGTCGCCGCCTGCAGCGATGCCGTCAGCGCCGCCTGGGTCTTCGTGGTCGGGTTGAACGAGTCCACGAACTCCTCCATTTCGTCAGTGCGGCCAGTACGAGAGGCCACGGAAAATGCTTGTCGCCTAGGTCAACGCCGTCAAGGTTGAGTCTGTTCCGCTCAACTCTAGCGCATTTTCGTGGCGATGGCGGCAACGGGCCCACGGCATCGACCAGACTGCGTGGATGCGCTTCAATCCGCCGCCGAACTGGCCGCCCGCGCCACCGGGTTGGACTCCCCAGCCGGATTGGCGACCCGACCCGTCCTGGCCGCCCCTGCCGCCCGGTTGGCCGCTGTGGGTACCCGACGCTCAGCGCAGCAAGACCGGACTCGTCATTGGCGCCTTCGCGTTGACGCTGCTCGTCGGCATCGGGGTGGTCATCGGAGTCGTGGTCTGGTCGAACGACTGGACCGACATCACGGTGGCTCCTTCGACGACGTCGTCTCCCGCCCCGCCCCAGCCCACCGACGAGGATCTGGTGCGCGACGTCGTCGACCAGTTCGAGAAGGCGTGGAACGACGAGGACTTCACCGCGTTGACCAAGCTGTTCTGCGAAGACATGCGCAACGACCCCGCGTTCAGCCGCAGCGCCCTGCGCGAAGTACGGGACACCGGAGGCGAACTGCTGCTGAAGATCACCTCGCTCGACGTGGACGGCACGACGGCGACGGCCACCATCTTGAACCACGGCGAGGACCCCGACGACATCGCATTCGTTCGCGAGGACGGCGATTGGAAGTGGTGCGAGTCCTGAACGGAGCTCCTCGGAGCCGAAGCCACGTCACCGACGAGAACAACGCCAGCGACACCACGTAGCCCGCGAGCACCACCGCAGCGCCAATCGCGCTGATCCGCAGGCCTGCACCGGATGAAAGATCGTGACTGCACTCGTTGAAGCCATGACCGCTGCTCAATCCACCGCCAGCTTGCGGCCGCGTACGTACACCTCGGCGATGGATGACTCGCGGATGCCCATCAACAATGCGAACAGGCTCTGGTCCCGCGCCAGGGCGGGGTCGTCGGCGCGGACGGCGTTGGTGAGCGTGGCGTGCAGCGCGGGAGTGCCCGACGGGTCGACGACGACGAAGTCGGCTTCCTTGCCGACGTCGAAGTTGCCGAAGCGGTTCTCCATGTCCAGCGCCCTCGCCCCGGCCAGCGTGCCGGTGAACAGCATCTCCGCGGGATGCAGGGAAACCCCTGCCGCGCCGTGCTCGTTGATGTGCACCTTGAACGCATCCCCGAGCACGCGAGGGATCAGCCACTCGTCGCCGCCGCCGAAATCGGTTCCCGCCGAGATGTTCACACCCGAGGCGACCGTCCGCTTCCAGGGCATCGTGCCCGACCCGAGGAACAGCTGGGAGATCGGGCAGTGCGAGATGGACGTACCCGTCTCGGCCATCCTGGCCAGTTCGACGTCCTGGCAATGCACGCTGTGCGCCAGGATGGTGCGCCTGCCAAGCAGGCTCTTGCCGCCGATCTGCGAGCCAGGCAGGAACTTTCCGTCGTAGGTGTCGAGGTAGGTGTTCACCTGGTAGGCCTGCTTGGTGGAGTCGACCTCGCCGGTGCCGGGGCGGTCGTTCTCGTTGAGGTGGCTGTGCACGTAGACACCGCGGTCCTTGACCGAGTCATACAGCTCGCCAAGGTTTTTCAAGGTTTCAGGGGTGACCGACAACGAGAAGCGGGGCACGATCGCCACGTGCAGCAGCGCGGTCTCGGGGTTTCCGGTGTCGGCGCCGTGCCACTTGTCGATCTCCTCGGCGGTGAGCCGGATCGCGTCCTCCTCCGAGGTGAGCAAGGGCGCTGCGGTCTCGCCGCCCCTGGTCTGGATCCCCCGGCCGCTGACCATCCTCAGCCCGCGGCGCTGCGTTTCGGAGAACAGCGAATCCTGCGCGTGGGGAAAGGCCGAGCCGAAGACCATCGCTGCGGTGGTGCCCGCGGCGATGCGGCGGTTGCAGAACTCCACGGCTGCCGCACGCGCGAATTCGGGATCGGCGAAACGCGATTCGGACGGGAAGATGCACAGGTTGAGCCACTCGAGGAGCTGACCGCCGCCGTAGGAGTCGCCGGCATGGGTCTGCGGGAAGTGGATGTGGGTGTCGACGAACCCCGGCAACAGAAAGCCGGGTCGATGATCGAGCACGGGGGCCGACCGCGCGTCGGCCGGGAGGGACTCGCGCTCACCGCAGAACGTGATGACGCCTGCGTCGTCGACGACCAGCGCGCCGTCCGGAATCGAGACGAGCGCGCCCGCCGCTTCGGTGACCTTCGGACTGCCCGCAACGTGGTAGACGTGACCCAGGTGGACCCGAGCGGCCATCGATTGCTCCTTCTTGACGTGGGCTAGCCGACCAATCATTCAGGAGTTGGCCATTCGCCGCAGATCCACTGCGGAGCAATGTCATTCAGATGATACCCGCCAAATTGACGGTTACGTCGCATTAGTTCGCGGAATTAGCGTCGACCAGCGTCTCCGATGACTAGAGTCGGGCTGCCGACGCGCGGTTCGCTGCGCCGGATGACGACGCACTCGTGCGTATTCGAGAAGGACGGGCGACGTGGACATCGACACCATCACCGACGTCATCCGCTCCCCCGCCGACCCGCCGGGTGCCGGCTGGCGACCCGGTGACGCCTGGCTTGCGGGCGGCACGTGGCTGTTCTCCGACAAGCAGCCCGACCTCCGCAGGCTCATCGACCTGGTGCCACTCGGCTGGAATGCCCTGATCACCGACGACCGCGGCATCGACGTCGGCGCGATGTGCACCATCCGCGACCTCTACGACTTCGCGGCGACGTCCGACTGGCGCGCAGCTCCGCTGATCCGCACCAGTTGCGAGGCCTTCCTGGCGTCGTTCAAGGTGTGGAACTCCGCCACCGTGGGCGGCAACGTCTGCATGGCGCTGCCCGCGGGACCGATGATCACGTTGACCGTGGCACTCGAATCCACGTACGCGCTCGTCGCCACGGACGGATCCGAGCGCACGCTCGACGCGGCCGATTTCGTCACCGGGAACCACTCCAACGTGTTGTACCCCGGTGAGGTGCTTCGCCGGATCCACGTGCCTGCCGACGCGCTGGACAAGCGGTTCGCGCACCGTCGCTTCACCCTCACTCACCTCGGCCGCTCGACGATCTTCATGATCGGCACCCAGACGCCGGGTACCACCGACCTGCTGCTGACCATCACCGCAGGCACCACACACCCCGTCCGGCTGGCCTTCGGCGCAGCACCCACCGCGGCGGAACTGCAGGACGCCGTCGACGCGATCGGCGACGCCGTGTGGTTCGACGACCCCAACGGAACGCCCGACCATCGCCGCCATCTGGCGAAGTACTACGCCGAACAGATCAGGGCCGAGCTGGCCGAGGACGTCGAGTCATGACATACACCGTGAACGGCCAGCCCTATGACTCCGAGCCCAATCCCGGGCAGTGCCTGCGGACCTTCGTCCGTTCGCTGGGCTGGCATGGCGTCAAGAAGGGTTGCGACGCAGGCGATTGCGGCGCATGCACGGTGTGGCTGGACGGCGATCCCGTGCACAGCTGCATCACCCCGGCGTTCCGCGCCGACGGGCGGGAAGTGACCACGATCGAGGGGCTCGGCACACCAGAGGATCTGCATCCGATGCAGCGGCAGTTCCGCGATGCCCCAGGTTTTCAGTGCGGGTTCTGCACCGCGGGCATGATCATGACGTCGGCGACGTTCACCGACGAACAGAAACAGGACCTTCCGCGGGCATTGAAGGGAAACCTGTGCCGCTGCACGGGTTATCGCGCCATCGAGGATGCGGTCAAGGGGGTCGCAGCGATCGAAGAGGCCAAACCGGGTAGGGCGGTCGGCACCAGCGTCGGCGCGCCTGCGGCCACCGGCGTGGTCACCGGCACCGCCGAGTTCACCATGGACACCGAGATGGACGGCATGCTGCACATCAAGGTGCTGCACTCGCCGCATGCCCATGCCCGCATCGTCTCGATCGACAAGTCGGCGGCACTCGCCGTGCCCGGCGTGCATCGGGTGTACACGTGGGAGGACGTCCCGCGCAAGCGCTACAGCACCGCGATCCACACCGATCATCTCGTCGACCCCGACGACACCTACATCCTCGACAACGTGGTGCGCTTCGCCGGGCAGCGGGTGGTGGCCGTGCTCGCCGACTCGATCGCGGCCGCCGACGAGGGCTGCCGCGCGGTGGTCGTGGAGTACGAATTGCTACCCGCGGTGTTCGACCCCGTCGAGGCGATGGCCGACGGCGCACCGCAGCTGCACGGCTACGACGACCCGTTCGCACACGACAAGGTGCACAACATCCTGCTCGAACTGCACGGCGAAATCGGCGACGTCGAAGCGGGATTCGCGCAGGCCGACGTCATTCACGAGGCCACCTACCATTCGCCGCGGGTCCAGCATGCGCACCTCGAGACGCACGGGTCGATCGCGTGGATGGAGGACGGGCGGCTGAACGTGCGCACCAGCTCGCAGTCGCCGTCGATCGCCAAGATCAAGCTGTCGCACCTGTTCGACCTGCGTCCCGACCAGCTGCGGGTGTTCTGCGTGCGGGTCGGAGGAGGCTTCGGCGGTAAGCAGGAGCTGATCTCCGAGGATCTACCCGTCCTTGCCACACTCGACACCGGGCGTCCGGTGAGCTGGGAGTACACCCGCGAGGAGGAGTTCACCACCGCGTCGCCCCGGCATCCGATGCGGTGCACCGTCAAGCTCGGCGCCAAGGCCGACGGGACCCTGACGGCGTTCGGCTTCCACAACGTCTCCAATACCGGCGCCTACGGCAACCACGGCGGTGAGACGCTGTTCGCCGCAGGTGCGGCCATCGCGCTCTATCGTTGCGCCAACAAGAAATTCGATGCCTGGTCGGTGTACACGAACACGGTGCCGAGCGGCGCGCTGCGGGGCTACGGCATGACCCAACCCGCGTTCGCGGTGGAGTCCGCCATCGACGAACTGGCCGTCAAGCTCGGCATCGATGCGGCGGAACTACGGCGCCGCAACGTCATCCGTCCCGGCGACGCGTTGCTGGCGATCGCCGACCATCCCGACGACGTGGCGTTCACCGAGGACGGCATCACGCAGTGCATCGACCTCGTCGACGAGGCATTGCGTCTCGCCGACGGCGGGCAGGACCTCGGCGACGATTGGCTGATCGGCGCGGGCATCGCGAGCTCGCTGCACGAGACCGCCCCGCCCACCGAGCACGTCTCCGAGGCGTGGGCGACGTTGCGCGCCGACGAGGTGTACGAGATCGCGGTCGGCACGGTCGAATTCGGTGAGGGCACCTCGACGGCGCACGTGCAGATCGCGGCCACCGTGCTCGGCACCACGCCGTCGCGGATACACCTGGTGCAGTCCGACACCGATCGCACCGGGTTCGACACCGGAGCGTTCGCCAGCGCCGGACTCTTCGTGGCCGGCAACGCGGTACTGAACGCGTCGACCGCCCTACGTGATCGCATCCTCGGCTTCGCCGCGGCCCAGGCGGGGGTCGGCGTCGACGCCTGCGCGATGGACGACGACGCCGTGGTGTGCGGCGACACCCGGCTCACGCTGACCGAGCTGCTCGCAACAGCCGGCGAGCGCGGTATCCGGTTCACCGTGGCCCGCAAGGCGTACGGCTCCCCGCGCAGCGTCACCTCCAACACACACGGCTTCCGCATCGCCGTGCACCGGGTGACCGGCGAGATCCGGATCCTCTACAGCGTGCAGGCCGCCGATCCCGGTGTGGTCATCAACCCTGCTCAGGTACGCGGGCAGATCGAGGGCGGCGTCGCCATGGGCATCGGGTTCGCGCTGACCGAGAACTTCCACGTCGACGGCAAGGGCGTCATGGTCAACCCGAATCTCCGCAACTACCGCATTCCCACCTACGCCGACATCCCCAGAACCGAGGTGCTGCTGGTGAAGTCGAGCGACTCGGTCGGACCAATGCGCTCGAAGGGCATGGCGGAGTGCTGCATCAACCCCGTGGCACCGGCGCTGGCCAATGCACTCGAGGACGCCACCGGCGTGCGCTTCCGGGCGCTACCCTTCAGCCCAGAACGCGTCTATGGCCGGCTGGGATCCGACCTGCTGACACCGGTGAAGTGAGAACATCCGTGACGACAGACAACGCCGCCACGGTCATCATCGGCCAGAGGGTGCGGCCCGGTTCCGAGCTGGAATTCGAGGCCTGGCAACAGGACATGAACCGGGAGGCTTCCAAGTATCCCGGCTTCATCGGCGCCGAGGTGAACGGGCCGACGTCCGTGCAGCCCGACTGGATCGTGGTCTACCGCTTCGACTCGGTCGCCCACGTGCAGGCCTGGATCAACAGCGCCACCCGCCAGGAACGCCTCGCCGGTGGGCAGAAGTACTTCGACGGCCCCGGCACACAGCAGGTCGTCGGTGGTGGCGCGAGGCAGGCCGATGCGCTGGTCACGGTCGTCGTCACTCATCGGGTGGACCGCGAACACGTCGAGGACTTCCTGGCCTGGCAGGAGCGACTGCGCCTGGCGGAGAGCGCGTTCGAGGGTTTCCGCGGGACCGAGCTGTTCCGCCCCGTCGAGGGTGTTCAGGACGAGTGGACCACCCTGTACCGCTACGACAACGCCGAGAATTTGGACAAGTGGCTGGTCTCCAAGGAGCGCAGGGACCTGCTCGCCGAGGGCGCGGCCTTCTCCGACTTCCACTCCAGGACCATCGACAACTCGTTCGGCAGCTGGTTCGCCTTCGACGAGCGCGGCAACGAGGCGCCACCGCCATCGGACGTCAAGACGTCGATCGCGGTGTGGGTGGGTCTCTACCCGACCGTCGTACTGCTGTCGCTCGTGCTGTCACCGCTGCACATGCCGCTGTGGCTCGGGCTGCTGGTCGGGAACCTGTTCTCCAGCATGTTGATGACCTTCGTGACGATGCCGTACTACGTCAACCCGCTGCTCAAGCACTGGCTGCGCCCGCCGCCGAATGTGCCTGCAGCGAAGGCCAACTGGCGGGGTGTCGGCATTTCCGTCGCCGCGCTCGCGTTCTGGACGGTGGTCTTCTACCTCGCCACCAAGGTGCTCTGGCACCTGCCCTGACACTCTTGGCTCTTGGCTCTTGGCTTCGAGCGACGTGTAACCCCTCCACCTATCTCTTTGGCGAATGGTCCCCAGCCCTGGGTTCGTCCCAAACACGGAGGTGTTCGCCTTGCCCTGCAACACTGCGCCAGAACGACGTCCACGCACTGCCATCATCGGCTCGGCCGCTGCAGTGATGTTGACCGCGCTCCTTGTCGTCACCGGCTGCTCGTCGCCGAGTACACCAGCGGCAGGCCCTGCCTCGGTGACCTTTGGCTCCGACAGCACACCGGGAATGGCCGGTGGCAGCACGAGCGGCTCGATGCCGATGCCCAGCGCTTCCGGCCCCGCGGCCACCCCGGCCGCGTCGGACGCCCCCGCGGGCTCGAACGCGGTCAACATCAGCAATTTCGCGTTCGCCCCGGCCAGTCTCACGGTCCCGGTCGGCACCACGGTCACCTGGACCAACAAGGACGAAGAGCCTCACACGGTGGTCTCCAGCGACGGGACGACGTTTCACTCGCCTGGAATGGGCACCGACGCAACGTTCTCGTTCACGTTCCAGAACGCAGGGACGTTCGCCTACATCTGCTCGATCCACCCGATGATGCACGGCACCGTGGTGGTGACCAAATGACCGAGAACCAGGATCCCAATGGCATGTCGCGCCGCCAATTGCTGCGGCACTCGGCCTGGTTCGGGTCGGCAGTCGCACTCACCCTGGCCGGCGGCGAGGTGCTCTCCAGCGTCGCGGGGTGTGCGTCGCCGCCACGATCACAGCCACAGCCCACGCTGCGGTTCGCCCAAATCAGCGACAGCCACCTCGGTTTCACCGGACCTGCCAACACGAACGTGACCGACACGTTCACCGAGGCGATCAACCAGGTGAACGGCCTCGGCTATACCCCCGACTTCGTCATCCACACAGGCGATCTGACCCATCTGGCCACCGCGGAGCAGTTCGACCAGGTCAAGCAGATGATGACCGGCCTGAAGACACCGCACGTCTTCTCCGTTCCAGGGGAACACGACACGATCGACTACCCGAAGTACCAGCAGGCCTTCGGGGCAGGCACCCGAGGCGACGGGTGGTACAGCTTCGACACCGCGGGGGTGCACGTCATCGCGCTGGTGAACACGCTGAACCTGAAGAAGCTCGGACACCTTGGTCCCGACCAGCTCGACTTCATCCAGAAGGACGTCGCGACGTTGTCGAGCGACACCCCGATCGTCGTGTTCAGTCACATTCCGCTGTTCGCGATGTACCCGGATTGGGGCTGGGGCACCGACGACGCCGCCCAGGCACTCGGCTACCTGAAGCGGTTCGCGTCGGTGACCTGTCTCAACGGCCATGTGCACCAACTGTTCAGCAAGACCGAGGGCAATGTCACCTTCCACAGCGGAACCACCACCGCCTACCCGCTGCCGCACCCAGGCGATGGGCCTGCTCCCAAACCGGTGACCCTGCCCGCCGGAAAGCTGCACGGTGCCCTTGGCATCCGGGAAGTCAGCTACGTCAAGGGCCAGCAGGCTCTCGCGCTGAAGGAGCAAACCCTGCAGTGAGCACCCCCGCAGGGGACTGCGCTGGCAGCGAACACCCTTTGTTCGCGCACGCGACCCGGCAATGATGTCGCCATGGGCGAGATCATCCGCATCCATCCCGAACGTCGGGAGCCGGAGCCGCTGTGGCGCGATGTGCTGGGCCGCAAGCTGCGTGCCGTGCGCGAAGGTCAGGGCCGCCGACTGGTCGACGTGGCCGAGCGCGCGGGCATCTCACCGCAGTACCTGTCCGAGATCGAACGCGGCCGCAAGGAGCCCTCCAGCGAGATGATCGCCGCGGTCTCCGGTGCACTCGGCATCGAGCTGATCCGCCTGCTCGGGGGCATCTCCGCCGACTTGAGCCGCCCTGCGACTCGCCGGTCCGCCGATCCGATGCTGTTGGCGGCCTAGGTGCGCTGATCGAGCAGCTGGTCGGCCAGTCCGTAGGCCACTGCGCCGTCCGCATCGAAGACCCGGTCGCGGTCCGTGTCGTGCCGCAACTGGTCCAGGCTGCGCCCGGTGTGCCGGGCCAGGATCGCCTCCAGCTGGCTGCGGACCCGGACCACCTCGTCGGCTTGCAGGATCAGATCGGGAATCGTGCCGCGGCCCTGCGCGGCCGGTTGATGCAACACGATCCTCGAGTGCGGCAGGACCGCACGACGACCCGGCGCGCCCGCCGCGAGTAGTACCGCCCCCGCCGCGACGGCCTGCCCGATGCACGTCGTCGCCACGGGCGCCTTGATGAACCGCATCGTGTCGTAGATCGCCAGCATCGCAGCCAGGTCACCGCCCTCGGAGTTGATGTACAGGCTGATCTCCTGCTCCGGGTTGTCGGCCTCCAGATGGAGCAGCTGAGCAATGAGAGCGTTGGCGACACCGGAATCGATCGCCGTGCCGAGATAGACGATCCGCTCGGTGAGCAGGTGCGAGTAGACGTCCATGATCCGCTCGCCACCGGCGTTGCGCGTGATCACATTCGGGATCGTGTAGGTGCTCACGCGGACACACCGATCCCGAACTGCTGCTGCATGGGCACGATCTGGGCGAACCGCTCTGCGACGTGGTCGATGAAGCCGTACGCACGGGCCTGCTCCGCGGTAAACCACCGGTCGTGCAGCGAATCGGTGAAGATGCGGTCGATGTCCTGGCCGGTGTCTCCTGCGATGATGCCGAGCACGGTATCGCGGGTATGTCGCAGGTCGTCGGCTTGGACTTCCACCTCGACTGCGGAGCCGGCGATGCCCGCCGAGCCCTGATGCATCAGGATGCGGGCGTGCGGGAGCGCGAACCGCTTGCCCGGAGTCCCGGCCGAGAGTAGGAATTGTCCAGCACTGCAAGCCAACCCGAGGGCGAGCGTCGACACGTCACACGGCACCAGGCGCATGACGTCGCGGATCGCGAGCATCGCAGGAACCGATCCGCCGGGTGAATGTATCCACAGTGCGATGTCCCGGTCGACGTCGTCGGCGGCGAGCGTCAGGAGCTGCGTCGTGAGCACGGTCCCGTTGTCGTCGTCGAGTGGGCCGTCCAGGACGAGGACCCGCTTGCGGAACAGGGTATTGCGTAGCTGCTGATTGAACAGCGGCTGCTTGTCGTCGGTCATGGTTCGACAATGCCGCAGGCTCAGGACTTTTCGCTGCCGACGCTGCTCTCAGCAGAATGGGGTCGACTACCTGCCGGCCAGCGGCGCAGGGGCGTTCATCCCGGGCATTGCAGGCAAGGTCGCAATCACCGTGGGTGTCAACGTCGTCGCGGCCGCGTCCGTCCTGGCCAGCGAAATCTTCCGGACCTCGGCACCGTCGCCCACCTTCCCGCTGACGAGCACGTCCGCGCCTGCCGTGGTGCTCGTGGTCGCCACCGTCACCCCGGTCGCGCCGGTGAACGGCTCGAACGACGCGATCTGCTTGTACTCGAGGTTCTCCTCGTGGTGGTTGGGGTTGTCCAGGTAGATGCCCGGTTGCCCGTCGAGCACCGATCCGTTCGACCACACGCGCACGGTGCCCGCGCCGCCGAGCTGACTGGTGACGATGCTCTTGGCGCCACCCAGTGCACCGGCCACCCAGCCCGTGGACAGCGCAACACCATCGTGAAAGTCTTCGTCGTAGGCCAGGAACTGCGCCGTCATCCGCGGATCATTCGGCTTGCCCGAATGTTGTTGCGGTGTGGTGCCGTTGGCCTGCGATCTTGCCGTGGGGGTGTACAGGTCCCACCGGAACGTCTTGACGAGCGGCGGCTCTCCGGGGCCTGGCGCCGTTACCACCGACTCGCGGCCCGACCCTAGTTCGACCATGCCGGTGGCCAAGGTGACACCGGACTGAGAGCCGGGGTAGGGCGTGAAGGTGGAGAAGACATCCGGCGCCTTGCCCGACTCGCTCGGCAGCGTCGTGGAGAACACCTTGACCTGCGACTCGATGCCAGGGCCCGACCCGACGATGATGTTGTCGGCCATCGAATTTCCGTCGATGTCAGCGGCCGCGACGTTGACCCCTCCCTTGAACCCTGCGTCGAACGGCACGAAGCGGGTGAGTTCGGTCTTGAAGAGCCCTTCCTTGGTGTTGTTGCCGTCGTAGGCGACCACCTCGGGCGAGGCGCCGTTGCCGGTGCCCGCCACCAGGTCCAGGATGCCGTCGCCGTTGACGTCCGCCATCGCGACGCTGGGAGTGCCCTCGAAGTTCGGGAACGGGAACACCGTCTGCAACACCTTGTCGCCGTTGGCATCCCGTACCTGAACCGAAGCCGGCCTGCCGCTCGATCCGGGTATCGCCACCGCATACGTCGATACCTCGGGGATGACGTTGATGGTCGCCATCAACCCGTTGTCCTCGTGGTTCAGCCGGTGGCAGTGGATCACATACGTCCCGACGAACTCCAGGAACTCCTGACGCAGGGTCAGCGTGGCAGGCGTGCTCACGACGTGCATGTCGTTGAAGATCGGTGCAGGAACGTTGACGTTGTCCAGGCCCCACGGTTGCACACCCGTCTTACCGTTGTGCGGGTCGTCGATCTCCATCACTTGAAAGTCGTTGACGTGGATGTGCATCGGATGTGCGTCGTTGTTTTGGTTGGTGATCTTCCACTCCTCGACCGAGTTGAGGCGAGGCTGGATCAGTGGGACGTTCGGGAAGCCCGCGGGTTCGAAGAAGTAGATGACGGCCTTGGGGTCGTTGTTGCTGGCCTTGTCGCCCCCGATCGTGTCGGTGATGGTCAGCTCGCGATTGACGGCAGGCGTCATCACCGAGGTGTCCACGAACGACGTGTAGGCGCCCAAGTTCTGGCCCTGCTCGAACGCAGTCGTCTGCCCCGGCCCGCTGGCATCCGGCGTGGCGCGAATCAGCGTCTGGGTCGGGAACACGAAGAAGCCGTCGGCGTAGCTGATGTACTTGGGATCCACGCTCAGGTTGCCGAGCATCCCCGGCGTGTTCTTGGTGCCGTTGTTCGTATACAGCACAGCGGGATCGGTGATCTCGGTGGCCTTGGGGTCCGGAGGGAACTCCAGGACCAGGTCGCCCTGGGCGGGCATGGTGACCGCGATCGCGTAGCGCGAGCCGGGCGGGATGGCGAGTGTGGTGCCGTCCCCGTAGACGGGCCGTCCGACCTGGGTGTAGGGGTTGCCGTCCTGTCCGACGATGGCGAACTTCGGGTGGTTACCCGTCGCGGTCTCGGTCAACCGGAGCGTCATATAGGAAATGTCACTGATGTTGGCCAAGGCCCAGATCTCCGTCTGGCCCGGCTTGAGCTTGAGCTCCGGCTGGAACTGACCGTTCACGGTGTACTGCACGTCGCGCTGGTTCTCCGGCAGCGCCGGGTTCTCGGCGATCTTCTGGTCCGGGCTGTCGAACGCGATCAGGTTCGACGGCATGAACTGGGTTTGGCCGCGGTTGTTCTTCGGCGACAGCGGACCTGCCCACCAAGGCGTGACGTACTTGGCGCCGACGGCGGTGTCGGCGATGTTCACCGGCGCGAGGCTCGGCTGGTACGTGCCGTCGGCCAGCTGGGAACCCTCGGGCGGCTTGAGCGTGCTGACGAACTGCGGCCAGCTGTAGTTGTTCAGCTGGTGCCCCTTGCCATTCCGGTCGAATACGAAATTGTACTGAATCGCCATGTCGCGCACCGGAATCTGGTTCTGCGTGACGAGTGGCAGGTTGCCGTCTGGTCGGCCGATCTCGAGCAGCCCCGCCAGCCCGAGGTAGGTCTGCTGGGTGGTCATCGTGTGGCGGTGGCTGTGATACCAGTACAGCCCGTTGGGCATGTTGTTCGGCACGTCGTAGGTGTAGGTGTTGCCCATCCCGGCGGGGATGGACAGCAGCACGTTGTCGGCGTTGCCCGACGGGCTGACGTGCAGGCCGTGGGTGTGCAGGTTGAGCGGCGCCTCGGTCAGCGTCGGCGGGTAGATGGGGACCTCGCCGCCCTTCGGTGTCATTGCCGGGTCGTAGAAGTCCTTGATGGTGAGGCCCTGAAGGTCGTTGTCGTAGTGCACGATCAGCTTTTCGCCCGGGTCGACGTGCAGGGTCGGTCCCGGGTAGACGTTGTCCCCCTTGGTCGATCCGTCCGACGCCGTTCCCTTGATCAGGTCGTAGCCGAAGACCAGGAAGTTGGTGACCGGTTCCTTGACGGTGTCCAGGTTCACGGTGCCCTGGTGCGCTGACAGCCGCACCTCGAGCACGCCGTCCTTGCTCGAGAGGCGCACCGGCTCGCGGAACGGCGCCGGTTTACCGTCCGGTCCGGCATTCACGCCGGGCGGCGCAACGGTCGCCTCCTTGGTGTGCGTCGTGCAACTGGTCAGCATCCCGACCATCACCACGGTGACCAGGAAGGCCAGAATCGATTTCCTCGAACGCAGCGGCATGACGTTCCCTCGTACCCACGGCCAGCACCAGCGCTGGGCCAGCGGAAACGCTACACAGCAAACTCCGCGGAATTTGCGTTTCCGATAATAACGCGCGCGGTTGCGGCAATAACGCGCGCGGTTGCGGCGCGGTGCCCTGCGGTACTCCTCCGTCGGTAAGGCATGGAACGATGCACGGCCATCTGAGTTTCACGGCGGGTTTGGCGAGAAACGATGCTGGGCTTGCTAGGTTTGCGTTCGATGCTGACCGAACTCGTCCCGCTCGCCCTCGTGATCGCGCTGTCGCCGCTGTCGATCATCCCGGCGGTCCTGGTGCTGCACGCACCGCGGCCCAAGCCGACGGGATTGGCCTTTCTGGCCGGCTGGCTACTCACCCTCACCGCGCTGACCGGGATCTTCGTCGAGGTGTCCAATCTTCTTGGCGGGCTTAAGGAGAAGCCGCCCGGCTGGGCGTCCTGGCTGCGGATCGTCGTCGGCGCCGCCCTCATCGCCCTTGGCGTCTATCGGTGGCTAACCCGCAAGCGAGCGGCCCACACGCCGAAGTGGATGAGCAATCTGACCACCATCGCGCCTGCCAAGGCCGGCGTCACCGCCGCGGTGCTCGCGCTGGTCAACCCCAAGGTGCTGTTCATCTGCGCCGCAGCGGGTTTGGCGATCGGCAGCGAGGGCGTCCGGCGGCCCGAGGCGTGGCTGGCGGTCATCTACTTCGTCGCGGTGGCCGGCTCGACGGTCGCGCTGCCAGTTCTGGCGTACACGGTCTCGGGCGATCGACTGGCCGAGCCGCTGCACAGGCTGAAGGACTGGATGGAGCGCCAGCACGCGGTGCTCATCGCAGCGATTCTGGTCGTGATCGGTTTCATGGTGCTATACAAGGGAATTCACGGCCTCGGCGGCTAGAGGTCGGGTAGCCCCAGCTCGTCGGCGTCAGCGGTCAGATACCTCGTCACGGCCGGCGAGACCATGCGGACCACGTCGTCGGTAGGCAACGTCGCCAGCGGCGGCACCTTCATGATGTAGCGCAGTAGGGCGGTGCCCACCAGGTTGGTGGCCGCGAGCATGGCCCGCAGTCGCGCCTGTTCGCCACCGCCGATTACTCCGGAGACCGCGGTGAGCACGTACTCCCGCATGAAACTGCGGAAGGCCTCCTGGGCGTCGCCGTTGGACGTCGCCGACTGCAACATGGCAGCCATGGTGTTGGCGGTCTCGGGCGACTCCCAGATCTGCAGATACTGCACCACCAGGCGGCGGCCGATGTCACCCTCGTCCCCGTTCATCGCCGCCACCAGGACGTCGGGGTCGATGATCAGCCGCAGCGCAGCGCGGAACAGGTCGGCCTTCGAACCGAACAGGTACAGCACCATCGACGGGTCGACGTGGGCGTCCTCGGCGATGGCCCGCAGCGTCGTCTTCTCGTAGCCGTCCTCGGCGAATCGCTTCTTGGCCGACGCAAGCACCGCTTCCCGCGATACCGGTTCACCCTGGCGCCGACCCCGCCGCTTGGTCGTCTTCGCTGGTGAGGCCATGTCATCACGCTAGCATTTCAATTGCCGTTGAATTAATCGGACGACCGCGCTACGCTCGCCGAAGAAAATTCAACCGTCGATGAAAAAGGGCTCTCGATGACGACCGACGCACTCCCCCACACCCACCACGCGCAGGTCCGCCACGAACCTCCGGCCGCCATCCGCGCAGTAGGGGTCATCGTCGCCATGACGCTCGGCCTCGCCGTTCTGTTCATTGCGTTCGGCCTGCCCGCAGCACGTTCGGCACCGCACGACCTGCCGATCGGCGTCGCCGGACCATCGTTGGTGGCGAACCTGATCTACGGCGAGATCGAGCAGAAGGCACCCGGCGGCTTCGCAGTCACGACCTACCGCGACGAAACCGCACTTCGCGACGCGATCGCCAATCGCGAGGCCTACGGCGGCGTCGTCATCAAGCCGCCTCCCGGCAGAGGCCAGCCACCCCAACCCACACTGCTCGTCGCGTCGGGCAGCAGCCCGATGGTGGCTCAGATGCTCACGCAGATGGGCAACGGCATCGCCATGCGGACCGGGGCGCCGCTGCAGACCGTCGACCTCGCCCCGCTGCCACGCGATGATCCCCGCGGCGCCGGGTTGGCGGCATCCGCGCTGCCGCTGACCCTTGCCGGACTGCTCCCTGCCATCGTGTTCGTCCTGATGTTCCCGCAGCGGGTTTGGCTGGGATTCACTGCCACCGTGGTGTTCGCTGGGGTGGCCGCGCTGACCATCGCCGCAGTACTGCGGTACGTGTTCGGATCGATCGAGGCCAACTTCTGGGAAGTCACGGCCGGTTTGACGCTCGGCGCCCTGGCCACCGGCCTGACGGTGCTTGGCCTCGGCTCATTGCTCGGCAGGGCAGGGCTCGGTGCCGGCGCCGCGGTCGCGATGTTGCTCGGCAATCCGCTCTCCGGGCTGGCCAGTGCACCCGAGATGCTGCCGCGGACTTGGAGCATTCTCGGCCAGTCGTTGCCACAGGGTGCCAACGGCACTCTGCTGCGGTCGACGGCGTACTTCTCCGGCGCTGGGGCGACGACGGCCATCGTGGTGCTGACCTGCTGGGCGGTGGCCGGTGCGGTGCTCGTCATGGTCGCCGGGTTCCGCCGGGGCTCGAGGAAGCCCGCGTAACTACACTCGGGCGGCGTGGGACTCGACGATCGCGACGCGCTGACGATTCTGCGCGCCGCCGTCGACCCCGACCGCGGCTCGGACGAGCTGATCCACCGCTTCTACACCCGCTGGTTCGCCACCGACATCTCCGCCCGCGACCTCTTCCCGCCCGACATGACGCATCAGCGTGCCGCGTTCGGACACGCGATGACATGGCTGTTCGGTGAGCTCATCGAGCAGCGGGCCGAGGAGCCCGTCGCCTTCCTCGCCCAGTTGGGCCGCGATCACCGCAAATACGGTGTCACCCAACGTCATTACGACACCATGCAGGACGCGTTGCTACGCACCCTGCATGACGATTTGATCGACCGGTGGGATGACCGGCTGGCAGGGACGGCCGAGGACGCAGTGGCACTACTGGTCGGGGTCATGCGTGGTTCCGCCGATGCGGAGAAGGGCCCGCCCTACCGCAACGCGACGGTCGTCGACCACATCCGCGCCACCCGCGACGTATCGATAATCCGGCTTCAGCTGGATCGCCCGATGTACTACCACCCCGGCCAGTACGTCTCCGTCGAGACTCCCCAGTGGCCCCGACGGTGGCGCCACCTCACCCCGTCGATCCCCGCCGACCGCGACGGAGCCATCGAGTTTCACGTCCGATCGGTCAGGGGCGGGATGGTCAGTACCGCGATCATCGGCGAGACCAAACTGGGCGATCAGTGGCGAGTGTCCAACCCCCACGGCGCCCTGCAGGTCGACCGCGAGGGCGGCGACGTGCTGATGGTCGCGGGCAGTTCCGGCCTCGCGCCGCTTCGGACGCTGATCATGGATCTCACCCGGTTCGGGGAGAACCCGCGAGTTCACCTGTTCTTCGGCGGTATGTACCCCTGCGATCTCTACGACCTACCTACGCTGTGGCAGATCGCATCAACCAATCCTTGGCTATCGGTTACGCCGGTCTCGGAGTACTCGACCAACCCACCGTGGGCCACGGACTATCCCGACGCCGAGCCGCCCCGCGGTCTGCACGTTCGCCAGACGGGGCGTTTGCCGGACGTGGTGACCAGGTACGGCAGCTGGGGCGACCGCCAGATCCTGGTCTGCGGCGGCCCGGCCATGGTCGAGGCAACCAAGGCCGCGTTGATCGCCAAGGGTGCGCAAGCCCAACGCATACAACACGATCCACTCGCCAACTGACCGTGGGAGAATCCAACGATGCCTGAGTTCGAAGCCATCACGCTCACCGACCCCTCGTCGTCGTTGACCGCCACCTTCGTACCCGTGGCGGGCATGATCGGCACGTCCCTGCGCGACGGCGACGACGAGTACCTCGGCCAGCGCCGCGGAATCGACGCCTACGTGACCAAGGGCAAGACCATGGGCATCCCGATTCTCTACCCGTGGGCAAACAGGTTGAGCGCCAGCAAGTATGGGATCAACGGAGCGGTCGTCACCCTGACGCCTGGCACCGGCGGGGTGCGCACCGACGAGCATGGCGTGCCGATCCACGGCGTGTTGAGCGCCTATCCCGGCTGGCTGGTCACCCATCGGTCGGAGAACAAGTTGACGGCGGTCCTCGACTACGGCGGCAAACCACGCCTGCTGGCGTCGTTTCCGTTCCCGCACGTCCTCACCCAGGACATCACGCTCGCCGACCGGACGCTCACCATCGAGACGACGGTGATGCCGACCACCGCGGCGTCCGTGCCGCTGTGCTTCGGCTACCACCCGTACTTCACGATCCCCGGCATGCCGCGCGAGGAGTGGCAGCTCACCACCCCGGACATGCGGCATCTTCCAGTGGACAACTGGGGCATCCCCACCGGCGCGCAAGACGACTGGACGGGACGCACCGAGCCGCTTGGGACTTCCGTGTACGACGACGGTTTCGACAAGGTGGCTGCCGGTTCGACGTTCACCCTTGCCGGCGGCGACCGGCGCCTCGACGTCACGTTCGAGAAGGGTTATCCGGCAGCGCAGATCTTTGCGCCGAGCAGTGACGACGTCGTGTGCGTCGAGCCGATGGCGGCACCCACCGACGCGCTGCGCAGGGGGAACTACCGCTTCGCGATCGCGGGCAAGCCGGAGACGGCCCGCTTCTCGATCAAGGTGGCCTAGGCGTCAGTCGGCGTCGCGCCGGCGCCTGCCGGCGCCGGGCTGCCAGACCACCAGCGCAGTGCTCTTCGGCACCACCGCGACGTCGCGGCGCTGGTTGGCCCGCAGCCGATCCAGCTCGGCGGCCATCTCCACCAGCCGCGACTGAAGCGCGTCGACCTGATTGGTCAGCTCGATGATGCGCTTGATCCCAGCGAGATTCACGCCCTCGTCCTGGGACAGCCGCTGCACCTCGCGCAGCAGATCGACGTCGTGCTGGGAGTACCGGCGGCCGCCACCCGAGCTGCGCTCGGGGCTGACCAAGCCGAGCCGGTCGTACGTACGCAGTGTCTGCGCATGCATACCGGCCAGCTCGGCCGCCACCGAGATCAGGAACGTACGGGCATCGTCCTTGCGAGACATCAGCTGTTACCTGACCATCCGGCCCGCGGATCGAATCCGCTTGCACGTTCGGCCTTTGCGTAAGCCTCCAGCGCCTCCGCCGCTTCACCTTCGAGGTTCGGCGGGACCGCGACCTTGACGGTGACCAGCAGGTCACCGTGGCCTCCCGAACGCTTCGGCACACCGCGGCCGCGCACCCGAAGGATGCGCCCGTCCGACGTGCCCTTGGGCACCCGCACCCCGACCTTGCCCTCCAGGGTAGGAACGGAAAGCGTTGCCCCCAAGGCGAGTTCGTGGAAGCTCACCGGAACGGTGACGGTGAGATCGTCGCCGTCACGACCGAACACCTTGTCCGGCCGCACGTGCACGGTGACGTACAGGTCGCCAGACGGAGCGCCCCGCAGTCCGGCCTCGCCCTGGCCTGCCAGCCTGATCCGCTGACCGTCCTCGACGCCCGGTGGGATCCGCACGTTGATGGTGCGGGTCCTGGTCGTCGCGCCCTTGCCACCGCACTCGTCGCACGGTTCCTCGATGATCGAGCCCGTGCCCCGGCATTCGGTGCAAGGTTCGGAGAAACCGAACGCGCCCTGGTTGCGGCTGATGACGCCGGAGCCGTTGCAGTTCGGGCACACCTTCGGGCTGGTACCCGGGCGCGCACCGCTGCCGTGGCAGTTGGTGCACGGCGCCGGGCTGGTGAGCCGCAACGGCATCGCCACGCCCTTGGTGGCCTCGAGGAACGACAGCGCGGTCTCGGTCTCGAGGTCGTTGCCGCGACGCGGACGGCTTGGCCGCGGCTGTTGAGCACCGCGCCCGAACAATCCGCCGAACAGGTCACCGATGTTGGCGCCACCGGTTTGGCCTGCCGCACCGAACAGGTCACCGAGGTTGACCTCGCCCCCGTCACCACCGAAGCCGCCGAAGTTTCCTTCGCCTCCGTTGAAGCGACGACCGAATCCACCGTTGGCGAAGAGCCTTCGGGTTTCGTCGTACTCCTTCTTCTTCGCCGGATCGGACAGCACGCTGTTGGCCTCGGAAACGGCCTTGAACCGCTTCTCGGATTCGGCGTCGCCCGGGTTCCGGTCGGGGTGCAGCTGCGAGGCCAACTTGCGGTAGGCCTTCTTGATCTCCGCCTCGGTGGCGTCAGAGGAGACGCCGAGCTCCTTGTAGAAGTCCTTCTCGACCCATTCTCGTTGGGCCATGTCGCGTCACCTCCTCACCTGTGCTCATCGCTTGCCTATTCGTTTGATTCTGCGTTCGGTTGGACGTTCTCGCCGTCACTACGGCCGGTTTCGTCGACCGTGTCGGATTCCGGCACGGTGTCGATCACGCCGACCATGGCGTGCCGCAGGATGTGATCGCCGATCTTGTAGCCCTGGCGCATGACTGTGCCGATCACCGGATTCGAGCCGTCGCCCTCGTGCTGCACGGCCTCGTGCAGGGAGGGATCGAACGGATCGCCCTCGGCGCCGAACGCCACCAACCCGATGTTCTCGAGCGCGGTGTTCAGCTTGTCGGCCACCGACTTCAACGGCCCCGACTCGAGGTCACCGTGGTTGCGGGCCCTTTCGAGATCGTCGAGCACGGGCACCAGTTGGGCGGCCACGCCTGCCTTGGCCCGTTCGGCGGCGGCCTGTTCCTGACGAACGGACCGCTTGCGATAGTTGTCGTACTCAGCCTTGACGCGTTGCAGGGTGGCCTTCAGCTCGACGGCTTCGTCGGACTCGGTGGCCGGTTCGGAAGCCTCCGGCGCCGACCCACTTGGGGCCGGCCCGGCTGCTGCCTCACGTACCTCACCGGTGACCGGGTCGATGCGCCGTTTGTCGGTGAAGGTCACCGGCTCGTGCGAATCTTCCTGTGTCACTTGTTCTCCTGCTCGTCGTCGACGACCTCTGCGTCCACAACGTTGTCGTCGGCCTGCGCGGCATTGGCGCCTGCGCCCGCCGACTGCTCGGCCTGGGTGGCCTCGTAGATGGCCTGACCGAGAGCCTGGGATTCGACGCCCAGCTTCTCCATTGCGGACTTGATGGCGCCGATGTCGTTGCCCTCGAGCGCCTGCTTGGCCTCGGCGACGGCAGCGTCGACCTTGGTCAGCGTTTCCTCGGGGACCTTCGAACCGCCCTCGGCTCCGCGCTGCTCGGAGACGAACTTCTCCGTCTGGTAGACCAGCGACTCGGCCTGGTTGCGGACGTCGGCCTCTTCGCGACGCTTGCGGTCCTCCTCGGCGTGCGCCTCGGCGTCCTTGATCATCCGGTCGATCTCCTCCTGGGAAAGGCCGGAGCCCTCCTGGATCTTGATCGTGTTCTCCTTGCCGGTGCCCTTGTCCTTGGCGGTGACGTGCACGATGCCGTTGACGTCGATGTCGAAGGTGACCTCGACCTGCGGCACGCCGCGGGGGGCCGGCGGAAGACCGGTCAGCTCGAAGGAGCCGAGCAGCTTGTTGTGCGCCGCGATCTCGCGCTCACCCTGATAGACCTGGATCTGCACCGACGGCTGATTGTCGTCGGCCGTGGTGAAGGTCTCCGACCGGTTCGTCGGGATCGTGGTGTTGCGCTCGATGAGCTTGGTCATGACGCCACCCTTGGTCTCGATGCCAAGCGACAGCGGCGTGACGTCGAGCAGCAGCACGTCCTTGACCTCGCCCTTGAGGACACCGGCCTGCAGTGCTGCGCCGACGGCGACGACCTCGTCGGGGTTGACGCCCTTGTTGGGCTCCTTGCCGCCGGTCATCTCCTTGACCAGTTCGGACACTGCGGGCATGCGGGTGGAACCACCCACCAGCACCACGTGGTCGATCTGGCCGACCGAGATGCCCGCGTCCTTGATGACGGACTGGAACGGCTTGCGGGTGCGGTCCAGCAGATCCTGAGTGATCTTCTGGAACTCCGCGCGGGTCAGCTGCTCGTCGAGGAACAGCGGGTTCTTGTCGGCGTCGACGGTGATGTACGGCAGGTTGATCGACGTGGATTGACCCGAGCTGAGCTCGATCTTCGCCTTCTCGGCCGCCTCACGCAGTCGCTGCATGGCCATCTTGTCCTTGGTCAGGTCGATGCCTGCCGAGGCCTTGAACTTGTCGACCAGCCAGGTGACGATCCGGTCGTCCCAGTCGTCGCCACCGAGGTGGTTGTCACCCGAGGTGGCCTTGACCTCGACGACGCCCTCGCCGATCTCCAGCAGTGAGACGTCGAACGTGCCGCCACCCAGGTCGAACACCAGGATGGTCTGGTCTTCCTTGCCCTTGTCCAGGCCGTAGGCCAGGGCGGCTGCGGTGGGCTCGTTGACGATGCGCAGCACGTTGAGGCCGGCGATCTGGCCGGCTTCCTTCGTGGACTGACGCTGGGCGTCGTTGAAGTACGCGGGCACGGTGATGACCGCGTCGGCGATGTCCTCGCCAAGGTAGGCCTCGGCGTCGCGCTTGAGCTTCATCAAGACGCGCGCGCTGATCTCCTGCGCCGTGTAGTTCTTGCCGTCGATCTCGACGGACCAGTCGGTGCCGATTTCACGCTTGACCGAACGGATGGTCCGGTCGACGTTGGTCACTGCCTGGTTCTTGGCGGGCTGGCCGACGAGCACCTCGCCGTTGCGCGCAAACGCGACGACAGACGGGGTGGTGCGTGAGCCCTCCGAGTTCGCTACGACGACGGGGTCGCCGCCCTCGAGCACTGCGACGACCGAGTTGGTGGTCCCGAGGTCGATTCCGACCGCACGAGCCATAGTTACTGCCTCCTGATAGACGTAATTGCGGGTCTGAGTGGACCACGCTCAAGCTTGCTCTTCCTGACACTAGCGTGTCAACCAGAGTTGAGCCTAATCCACTCAAGTTGTCGACTTGGACAACGGGATGGGTTCCGGATTTGTTCCTTGGGCGTTCCTTGCCCACCCCCGGCACACCTTTCGTCGCCGAGATCTGCGCCTGGGTCGTTCAGATACGCGGCGCGCGACCCTCGCGCAGAAATCGGCGTTGGGCCGTTGTCCCCCGATCGGTGGACACGACTTTCACCCGGTCGCTCCACCGGTCACCCGACATACACCGCCCCGGATCCGCGACATAGTTGTCTCATCGCCGGAACGCACCGGCAGAGAAACGAAAACCACACCAAGACAAAGGATTCAAGAAATGATCACCTTCGCCCGCTATATCGCAGTCCCCGTCATGATCGGCGGCGCAGCCCTCGGCCTGGCAGGCATGGCCAACGCCAGCACCCAGGCCCCCGTCGGCCCCGGCTACTCCTACAGCCCCGACACCTACGCCAAGCCCGCCCCCACCGCAGCCCCCGGCTGGCACAACAACCACGGCCCCGCCCGCATCGCCCACCTGCTCGGCAGCTAGACCCCCGAACCCACCAGGCCCTCCCGAATATCCCCGGGGAGGGCCTGGTGTTCGTTGTGGCGCTGCTCGCGGATCATCTGTCGTCGTCGAGATCTGCGCCTGGGTCGTTCAGATGCGCGGCGCGCGACCCTCGCGCAGAAATCGGCGGCCCCTTCACGGCTGGACGAACTGCTTGATGAAGGCGACGAGATCGTCCGTGGATGGCGTCGCGTAGTAGATCTTGGTCTGGGTGTCGTCGTCGAAGGACATGAACATCGGGCAAGAGTCATCGACCCCGGGGAGTTCGGTCGAGCCGAGCTCCTTGCCGGTGGCAGCCTCGCGGACCGACACGGTGTAGTCGGCAGAACGCATGTCGACCTTGTTGCTGGTGTCGCGGCCGTCATCCTGGTAGCCCGTGCATTCCTTCGACGGCTGCTCGTCCTTCACCTCGATGCAGGCGACGGTGTCGACCTTCGCGTAGGCATCGGTGTTGGTATCGAACTGCACCATCCAGTCCGACGGCGCGGTCGACATCGTGGGCGCCACGGGTTTGGGTCCGCCGATTCCGATGATCGAACAGCCAGAAACGGCGAGTCCGGTGACGGCGAGCATGCCCACGATCGTCTTGATCGCGGCAGTCTTCATTGCGTGGTCCGTCCCTTCCGATGGCCAGGTCTCGGCCACTAGGTAGGCGGACGGGTTACACGGCGATCGGGACGGCGAGCTGGGCCGCATCCTGCTTGCGCACGGCGAACGTCGCAATGGTGTCGGCGAACTGCTTCACGCGCTGCTCGTCAACGAACAGGACGTCTGGCCCTTCCGCGCACCAACGCGGTTGTCCGGCAGAGTCGAAGGTTCGACGGAAGCGCAACTCGCCGACGGGCTCGTGGAACACCCTCGCCCTGGTCGTGCACGTCGAGGAGTCGACGGTGATGTCGACCTGGATCGGCTTGCCGTCGACCAGGACCACGGCAACCGTCTCCCACCCCTTGACCACCCGGATCCTGCCGATCGCGGTGTCGTCGTCGCTGCGGGCGGCGACCTGAATGACGTCGTCGCGCAGCGGCACGCTGAGTTCGATCGTCCCGCGGCACATCCGGTCGAGGCCGTCAGAGGCGAACATCCGCTTCACCGTACTGATAATGACTATCGTTTGCAATAAGCGGCGGGCTGGCTAGCCCCAGACCAGGGCTTCGGCGCCGCAGGCCGTGCCGTTCGAGTGGGTTCCCGCAGGCACGCCGCGGTCCCGATACGGCCATCGACAGGCGACCGCGGCGTTGAGATTGCTGCGAGGGTTGTGATTCCACGAGATTCACGACCCTGGATGCAATCTCGACGCCAGTCCTGAGGGCTATCGCCCTCGGGTCGGCTGCGATGCCACCGACGCCGACGACGACGGCAACGTGGAGGGCCGATCGATGATGGTCGACAATGGCCCGCCAACTCGGTACCTGGAGCCGCGGTGTTCGTCGGGCAGCCGGTCTCCCTTGCCAAGCAGCTTGTTGCGCAACGAACCCGGTGCGTACTCCTGCTGATGGGCCCCGCGCTCGGCAAGCACCGGCACCACGTGGTCGACGAAGTCCTCGAACGAACCTGGCGTGATCGCATACGCAAGGTTGAACCCGTCGACGTCGGTCTCCTCGACCCACTCCTGCAACGAATCTGCCACGGTCGCACCCGAACCCACGAACCGTGGGCCCAAGCCGCCGATCTTGCCCCACTCCGCGATGTCGCGTACGGCCCACTCGCGGCCGTCGGGATCTGCGGACTGGAACGCAGCGACGGCAGACAGGATTGCGTTCGAGTCGACGTTGCCGACGGGCTCGTCGAGGCCATAGCGCGACAGGTCGACGCCCATCCAGCCCGACATGAACACCAGCGCGCCTTCCGGATCCCCGTACGACAGGTACTCGGCGTGCTTGGCGTGTGCCTCCTCGTCGGTGGCGGCGGTGACGATCGTCGACAGGTTGAAGATCTTCACCGAGTACGGATCGCGGCCCGCGATTTCGAGCTCACGACGAATCGTGGTGACCGTGTCCCGCAGGATGGCCTTCGTCGGCGCGGCGGTGAAGATGGCTTCGGCGTTCTCGGCCGCGAAGCGCACCCCACGCGGTGACGACCCGGCCTGGTAGATCACCGGGGTGCGCTGCGTCGACGGCTCGGAGAGATGAATGCCTGGCACGCTGAAATGCGTTCCCTCGTGGCCGATGTGGTGCACCTTGTCCGGGTCGGTGAACACCCCGCGCACCTTGTCGCGGACGACGGCGTCGTCCTCCCAGGATCCCTCCCACAGCTTGTAGAGCACCTCGAGGTACTCGTCGGCGTGGTCGTAGCGGGCGTCGTGAGCCGGCTGATCGGTTTGGCCCATGTTGCGCGCCGCCGACGGGAGGTAGCCGGTGACGATGTTCCAGCCGATGCGGCCTCCCGTGAGGTGGTCCAGCGTCGACATGCGGCGCGCGAACGGGTAAGGATGCTCGAAGCCAGTGCCGGTCGTCAGCCCGAACCCGAGGTGTTCGGTGACCAGCGCCATCGCCGAGACGAGCAGCATCGGATCGTTGACCGGCGTCTGCGCGGCCTGCCGGATCGCCGCTTCGTCACTCGCGCCGTACACGTCGTAGGTGCCCAGCACGTCGGCGATGAACAGCCCATCGAACCGTCCCCGCTCCAACAGCTTCGCCAACTCGGTCCAGTACGTCAGGTCCTTGTAGCGCCACGACTGGTCCTCTGGGTGCTTCCAGAGTCCTGGGGATTGATGGGCGACACAGTTCATGTCGAAGGCGTTGAAGCGAATCACACGGGTCACCCGGCCAAGCTGCCGTATGTGCACCGAACAGTCACCGGTTGCGTTCAGCCGGATTGAATCGTCAGGACACGGGCGGACGTATGCTCGAACGATGGTGGACGACCACGCTGAACAGGCTCAACGGCTCGCAGGCGGAAACACCGCGGCACTGCTGCCGCGCGAGGACCGCACCATCGAAGAGGAACGCCTGCATCGCAAACAGAATCTGGCGGCCGCATTCCGCCTATTCAGTCGGTTCGGCTTCGACGAGGGCGTCGCCGGGCACATCACCGCGCGCGACCCCGAACTGCTGGATCACTTCTGGGTCAACCCGTTCGGCATGCACTTCGGGCACATCAGGGTCAGCGACCTGCTGCTGGTGCGCCACGACGGCACGATCGTGCAGGGCGACCGGCCCCTCAACCAGGCCGCCTTCGCAATCCACTCACAGGTTCACGCGGCGCGCCCCGACGTCGTCGGCGCCGCGCACTCCCACTCCGTGTACGGCAAGACGTGGTCGACGCTCGGTCGGCTCCTCGACCCGATCACCCAGGACGCGTGCGCCTTCTACGACGATCACGCGCTCTTCGACCAGTACTCCGGCGTCGTCCTCGACCTCGAGGAGGGCAAGCGGATCGCGCACACCCTCGAGGGCCGCAAGGCCGCGATCCTGCGCAACCACGGGCTGCTCACCGTCGGCCATTCCGTCGAGGAAGCCGCGTGGTGGTTCATCACGATGGAGCGGTCCTGCCAGGCGCAGCTGATGGCCGAAGCCGCGGGCACGCCCGTCCTGATCGACCCCGACATGGCTGAACTCACTCGCGGCCAGGTGGGCTCGCACTTCGCCGGCTGGTTCAGCTTCCAGCCGCTGTACGACCGCATCACCCGCGAGCAGCCAGACCTCTTCGAGTAAGCCATGACGGGGTCGGACGCTGGACTCGATACAAAAGTCGACGAGATCGCCGACGGCGTCTACCGGTTCTCCACCTGGATCGCCGGCATCACCGAGAACGGGTTCACGTTCAACCAGTTCCTGCTCACCGGCGAGGAACCGTTCCTGTTCCACTGTGGCCAGCGCTTCCTGTTCCCACAGGTCGCCGGGGCCATCGCGCGCGTCGTTCCCATGGAATCTCTGCGCTGGATTTCGTTCGGGCACGTCGAGGCCGACGAGTGCGGCGCAATGAATCTGCTGCTCGACGCCGCGCCCGACGCCCAGGTCGTGCACGGCGCGCTGGCCTGCATGCTGTCGCTCAACGACATGTGCGACCGGCCGCCCGTCGCCGCAGGGGATGACACGTTGGACGTCGGTGGGCACCGGCTTCGCTTCATCGCCACCCCGCACGTGCCGCACAACTGGGAGGCCGGCCTGTGGTTCGACGAGACGACGTCGACCCTTCTGGCCGGCGACCTGTTCACCCACGTCGGCCGATGCCCGGCGATCACCGATACCGACGTCGTCGAACCCGCGCTTGCGGCTGAGGGTTTCTTTCACGCCACCGGGCTGACCGCGAGCCTGGCGCCAACGCTGGAACAGTTGGCGGCGTTGAACCCGACGACGCTGGCGATCATGCACGGCGCCTCCTACTCGGGCGACGGTGCTGCGCAACTGCGCGCGCTGTCGGACGGTTACTCCGCCATGGCGGGTGCGTCATTGCCGTAACTGCGTGCTCGGCTGCGTAGCCTTGGACACGATGAAGGCACGACAGATCGCCGCGTGCGTGCTGGCAGCCGGCGCACTCCTGGTGGGCTGCCAGTCCACGGTCGAGGGCAACCCGAAGGCCAGCACCGGATCTCCGACCGAGCCGAACTTCCCGACGTCGCGGCCCAGCCGGTCGTCCACCCCGCCGACGACCAGCAGCCCTCCATCATCGACTCCGACGGCCGCGCCCGGTCCCGCCGAGGCGCTGGCTCCGCAGAACGGCTACGTGTTCATCGAGACGAAGTCGGGCAAGACCCGCTGCCAGATCAACACCGAGGAAGTCGGCTGCGAATCGCAGTTCGCCAATGCACCGGTCGTCGGTGGCACGCCTGCCAACGGAATCCGGCTAACGGCAAACGGCAAGGTCGAGTGGATCGTCGGCAACCTCGGCGACATCCCCGTCCAGACCCTGGACTACCGCACCTATTCGGCGGAGGGCTGGACGATCGTCGCAGGCGAGGACGGCACACGTTTCACCAACGACGGCACCGGGCATGGCATGTTCCTCAGTACCAGTGGCGTCGAAGTCTTTTGAGCGTCACACGAAGACAGGAATGACTCCATGAGTGTCGCCCAACAGGAACGCGCCCTACTCGTCACCACCATGCGCGAGGTCGGGCCCGAACAGCCCACGCTGTGCGGCGACTGGACCACCCGCGACCTGGCCGCCCACCTGGTGGTGCGGGAGGGCCGGCTCGACACCGCGCCGGGCATCCTGATCCCGGCGCTCGCCGACTACACCGCAAAGGTGCAGAAGCAGGTGGCCTCCGAGACGGACTGGGACGCGCTGTTGGACAAGGTGGCGTCGGGGCCGCCGATCCTGTCGCCCTTCAAACTGCTCGACGCGGTGGTCAACGTCGCCGAGATGTTCATCCACCACGAGGACGTGCGCCGCGCCGTCAGCGGGTGGGAGCCGCGTGAACTCGACTCGGGCACCACAGCGGCGCTGGCACGACAGGTCCCGTTGATGGCGCGGATGGCGCTGTCGAAGGTGCCTGGCCAGCTGTCGTTGCGCACTCCGGATGGCAAGACGCTTGCCACGGTCGGTCGCGGTGCGAGCGTGGTCGTGACCGGGGATCCTGGGGAACTCCTGATGTTCGTGTCCGGGCGCGACGAGGCGCGGGTGACGTTCACCGGCGACGACGCTGCCGTCCGTGCGGTGCGCGACGGGCGCAGCGGACTTTAAGGCTTCGCATCTAGGCTGTCGGGCATGGACTTCCGCGTATTCGTCGAACCTCAACAAGGCGCCACCTACGGCGATCAGCTCGCCGTCGCAAGAGCGGCAGAAGCGCTGGGCTATTCGGCGTTCTTCCGCTCCGACCACTTCGTGGCGATGAGCGGCGATGGGCTGCCGGGACCGACCGACTCGTGGGTGACGCTCGGTGGCATTGCGCGCGAGACGTCGACGATCCGGCTCGGCACGATGGTCACGTCGGCCACCTTCCGCTACCCGGGACCGCTGGCGATCTCGGTCGCCCAGGTCGACGAAATGAGCGGCGGCCGTGTCGAATTGGGCCTTGGCGCCGGCTGGTTCGAGAGCGAGCACAAGGCGTACGCGATTCCGTTCCCCCCGCTTGGCGAACGCTTCGACCGGCTGTCCGAGCAGCTCGACATCATCACGGGTCTGTGGACCACGCCCGTCGGCGAGACCTTCGACTACTCGGGCAAGCACTACTCCATCGTCGATTCACCTGCGCTGCCCAAGCCCGTGCAGACCCCACTTCCGCCGATCGTCATCGGTGGCGGCGGCGCCAAGCGGACCCCCGCTCTCACCGCGAAGTTCGCCTCGGAGTTCAACATGCCGTTCGCGTCGCTCGACGATCTGACGACGCAGTACGGCCGGGTCGCGGCCGCGCTTGCCACCGCGGGCCGCACACCGGAGTCGCTGACGTATTCGGCGGCGTTCGTGGTGTGCGCAGGGCGCGACGAGGCCGAGATCGCCCGCCGCGCGAACGCCATCGGGCGCGAGGTGGACGAACTTCGCAGCAACTCGCCGTTGGTCGGCACGCCCGACGAGATCGTCGAGCGGTTGGCCCCATTTGCGGAGGCAGGCGTGCAGCGGGTGTACCTGCAGGTGCTCGACATGTCCGATCTGGACCACCTCGAGCTGTTCGCCGAGGTAGCTGGCCAGTTCCGCTGATCCGTCCCAGGACCCGGGGCCGCGGCTACTATCAGTCCCCGTGACCGGTGACCGCGACGACGACCCTGCGGGCCCGCCGTGGCACGAGCGCACGTCGACCGTGGTCGGAGCCAGCGTCATCGGTCTGATCGTGATCGGCATCCTGTTCCTGCTGGGTTCCTACATCGCGCGTTCGTTCAACGAACCCGATCAGGCGCCGCAGTACTACCTCGACGTGCCGGGCTCGACGAGCAGCACTCACTCGACGTCGGCGACCACCACGACGGAGACCGTCACCAGCACCAGCCCGCCGGTGACCACCGACATCAACGGCGACGAGACGACGACCTCGTCGAGCACGGAGACGTCCGACACCACGTCCGGGCCGAGGTACCCACCGACCACGCGTCGGACGCACTCGACCGACGACGGGGATTCGACGAGTCGGAGCCGGCCGCGGTTGAACGAGACGCGCACGCTGTATCCGCCGCCGTAGGCAGCGCCGAAATCACGACAGCACCAGCAGCCTCTAGCGCGGACGGCACTTCGCCTGCCCACCTCTGCGCGAATATGCGGAACGCGGAACCGCCCCGCCCAGTGGGCCACACCGAAGGTGTATTTCGGAACTGCCGCCAATTCGCTCGAAGGCGGGCAAAACGCCACACAATTTCTCCGGCGTGACCTCTGAGGCGGGTGTTGCCCGTCGCTCCCTAGTGGCTGGCCGGTGGTTGCACTGGCAGCAAGGTCGGCAGCTCCAGTGGCGGCAGGGTTGGGAACTCCACGGGCGGGCTGGTCGACGTCGACATTGACGTCGAGGTGGCGGCGGTCGTCGAGGTCGGCGTGGACGTCGTCGTCGAGGTGGTCGTCGAGGTTGGAGTCGTCTCCGTGGTCGTCGTGGTGGTGGGCTCCGTCGTGGTGGTGGTGGTGGGCGTCGTGGTGGTCTGCGTGGTCGTGGTGGGCGCCGTCGTCGCCGGCGCAGGCGGATCCTGCGGTGCAGGCGCGGGGGCCTGTCGCGGTGCCTGCATCTGCGTGTAACGGGCGTTCGGCCTGCCATCCTCGATCACCGTCTGCGTGACGACCGGCGCCACGTCGGTGTCGGCGCCGGCTGCAGCCGCAGGAACCTGTGCGTTGGACATCGTCGGCGTCGCGCTGACGGTCGGCATCGGCGAGGCGGCGTTCGCGGGCTTGGTGTCGGTGGTGACCACCAGACCGACGGCGGCGACCACCGCAGCGCAGGCGGCCGCCGCGAAGAGCAGCGCAGGCCGCTGGTACCAGCGCAGGGCTGCCTGCGACTCCGGCTCCTGGGCGGCGTGATCGAACACGACGTCGGGCCGCGCGTACCCGGTGTCGTCGAACGAATCCTCTTCGGAATTCACGTCGACGGGTGCCTGCGACCACGCCAACGACGCGACGGCGGGTGGCTCGACCTGGTGCACGGGTCGGACGGGACGGGGCCTGATCCTCGGTGCCACGGCGAGTCGGGTCGCGGTCTCGGGTTCGCGACCACCGAGCAGGGCGGCACCGATGGCCGCGGCGGTCTGCGCGTGGGCCGTGGTGGTCACCTGCATTCGCAGCATTTCGGAAAGGCGTTGGGTCACAAGGGGTATGCGAGCCCCACCGCCGACGGTCGCCACCGCGGCGAGGTCCGCGTGCCAGATGCCGTTGCGCTGCAGCGTCTCGTCGAGTGCAACGAGCACCCCGTCGAGCGGTTCGCGGATCACCGCTTCCAGCTCGGCGCGGGTCAGCCGCAGCGTCGTCCCCGGCCGCGCCCCTCGCAATCCTACTGCCGCCTGAAACGACAACCGCTCCTTGGCATTTCGAACGGCGCCGCGGAATGACACTAGCGACGCGACGGCCGACGTGCTCGACGGGTCGACATCCAGGCCGGCGAGCAGATGGGTCAGCAGCGCACGGTCGACCAGGTCGCCGGAGAAGTCGTCGTAGCGGACGGCCTCGCCGATGGCACGAAAGTCCCCACCGGCGTCGGCGAGGCTGATCGTCGTTCCGGTTGCCCCGAAGTCACACAGGGCGACGACACCGCGGGCAGGCAACCCGGGGTGGGTGCGCAGCGCCGTCAGTGCGGTGACGGCATCGGAGGTCACCATCGCGCCGGGCAGCAGCGTGCGCATCCGATCGATCAGAGCCGGCCCCCAGTGTGCTGGCACCGCGACACTCATCACACCCGCGGAGCCGTGCGCGCGAGCCAGGTCGGTCAGCGCCTCGACCACCAGGCGGTCCGCGGGGTGCGCCGAACCGTCCGCGGCGACGATCGGCACCGGGTCACCGAAACGCTCGACGAAGCCGGTCAGGACGCTGTCGCGCCAGGTCACCGCGGCCGGTCGGACGGTCGCGCCACCGTCGGCGCGCGCGGCGACCAGATTCGTCGCGCCGACCGACAACCCCACGCATTCACGCATGTCCGGTATGTCGTCGGACGGCCTCGAATCGTTAGCTGATTTCAGCGGCCGCGGGCAGCGTAATCGGCGACCATCGCCTCCGCACTGCGCACTGCGGCCCGGCAGGCGCGTGTCGTGAACGGATCGTTGAGCGGGTGGTCGGCCCTGCGCCGCCAGCGCTGCGCCGCCGAGAATGCCGCCCGCGGTCCGTCGTAGGGCAGGTCGGGCTGCAGGCCGAGCCTGCTGGCCGCGTCGGTGCCCGACCCGCCGATGATGCGCCGCAGCGAGGCGATCTCTTCCTCGCTCAACGTCGTTGCCCGCGACCGCAACTGGCTCAGCAGCCGCAGCTCCTCGAACGCATGCGTGTCGGCAAGCAGCGGATCGATGTCGGCGAGGATGTAGGGCGTGGCGTAGATCGGATTGGCCTCGACGAAGCGCCGCAGCGACAGCAGCGCGGTGTGGGCCTTGAGCAGGTCGGAGCGCTGCGCGAACTGCTGGTCGATGACGTCGCGCAGGGCGATCAGGCCGCTGCGCTCCAGCAGTTCGTCGGCGAGCCCCACCGAGTCGCTGATGCCCGCCCGCAGCACCGCGATCGAGATCCTGATGCCGAACATGCCGAACCGGTCCAACAGCGCAGTGCGGGTGGCTGCGTCAACGGGCAGTGCGCTGTCCTCGCGGACGAAGCGGTCGACCGAGAGCATCGCCTTGGTGAGCTCGGCGGCGTCCACGCCCGCCAGCTTCTCGAGCGCGACGAACTCGCTCTGCCGCAACGTGCGCGCGGTCAACGCAAGCAGGCCCGACACTGGGACGACGGCCTGGCAGATGCCGGTCTTGTCCATCTCGGCGGTGAACCTCGTGGCGACGTCCTTGGCCGACAGCATTGCGTCGATCCGGCCCGCGCCGATCTCGTCGGCCCGCGACGCCACCCCGATGACGCCGAGCGCACCGGCCGAGCCGCCGACGAGGGTGCCGATCTGCTTGAGCAGCGCGATGTCCGCTGCGTTGAGCGTGCGCAGCAGGAACACCACGGCGTCGACGCGCGGTACGCCGTCGTCGGGGACGAGCAGCCGCAGCGTGCGCTCGGAGACGTCGCGGGACAGCGACGAGGTGCCGGGGGTGTCGATGATCGTGGTGTCGATCAGCTCGGCGGCGGGCCACTCCACGTCGAGGTCGACGACGTCCTCCGGATCGAGGCTGGCCATGTCGAACGTCAACGCCCGGTCGCCGGGATCCCTGGCGATGGGCACGTTCGATCGGCGTCCACCGCGGTGATTGGCCGTCACCTTGGGGGTGGGTCCGTTGCGGAACCACGTCACGATGCGGGTGGCCTCGGTGGCGTCCGTCGGGGCGATGTCCTCGCCGACGAGTGCGTTGACCAGCGTCGACTTGCCCGCCTTGAGCGTGCCGGCCAGGGCGATCCGGATCGGCTCGTTGAGCCGCCTGCCGATCCACTCCAGCTCGTTGTGCACGTCGGGGCGCTCGCGGTACGCCGGATCGCCACGGTAGGCCTGGATGGTCCCCCCGAGGATCCCGCGCACTCGATCGCTGGTGCTCATCGGGTCACCAGCTTAAGCACTGCGGCTGCGGGTCACCTCGTGACGGGGGCGGGCTGCGCATCGGGCTGAGGCGACAGATTCACGGCGTGCTCGGTGACCTGGCGCAGGATGTTGAGTTGGCGCTCGAGTTCCTTGACCCGCGTTGCGCGTTCGTTCTCCTCCAGTTTCGCCGCGGCGAGCGAGGCCTGCAGCGACTCGTTCAGCGAGCGGGTGGTCTGGTTGGCGATGCCGCGGTAGTGGTCGCGCAGCTGGCGCTGAATCCCCTTGAGCCGGTCCCGTGATTCCTTGCTGACGATGAAGGAGACGTCGTCGACGAAGCGGCGCATGTTGGCCTTTGCCTCGTTGCGCACCCGGGCCATCCGGTTCTCCATGTCCTCCTTGTAGGCCTTGCGGCCCAACACCAGTCCGGCGCCGAGCGACAGCGGGTTGAACATGCCGAGCCCCGCGAAGGAGGTGATCATGCCGAACATCAGGACGCCGCCGTAGGACCCGCGCATGCCGGTAACCACCTTGTGGCCCTTGCCGATCGGCTTGGCCTCGAGTTTGGCAACGGCCTTCATCTGCCCAAAGCCCGCACCCATCTCCCGCGCATCGATCTGGGGCATGTCGACGGCGTCGATGCCGGCTTCGGAGAAGTTGTGTGCGACCTCCTCGGCGAGCGCCTCGGCTCGCTGATAGGCCCACACGAAGTTGTCGCCGACGGCAGTGGCGATCGCATTCTCGAGTTCGGCACCGATCTCGGCCCAATGTTGCGTCGGATCGCAGCCGTCGATGACCTTCTCGGTGTGCTGGGTGATCGCCCGGAACCGGCCCCTCAGGTCGTGGTCCACGTCGGCGGTCAAGTCGGTGATGCCGTCGTTGAGCACCTGCTGCCACAACGCGGTCTGCGCCAGCGCATCCATGGCTTCCTGCTTGCGCCGCTCCAGGTCGGCCGTCATCCGGTCACGGGCATCGGGATCGTTGATCGCCGACAGCTCGGTGGTGACAGCGAGGGTCAAATGTTCAGCGGCGGAGCGTACTTCGGCGAGTACCTGGTCGCGTACCCGATCGTTCTCTCTCGAAAGCACCTTCTCGCTGAGGAACTTGACGACGGCAGGGAAATTCGACTCCTCGTTGAGCTCCTTGTCGTTCATCTGGATCGCGTGACTGCGCAGGACCGACGAAACGGGAGTGACGGGAACATTCAGGCCTGCCCGCCGCAGGTGTGCTTCGTTGACTGAGACGATCTCGCGCCAATGCGGGTACAGATCCGTCTTGGTTGCCAGAATGGTTGCCAACGGACAGATTTCGAGCGCCTGCCGGATGAAGGTCATCTCCGGCTCGGTGAACTCCTGACTGGTGTCGCTGATCATCAGCATCGCGTCGGCGTCGGGCAGTAGGCCCAATGTCGCCGAGAGGTGCGGTTGGCCGTGGCCGCCGACGCCTGGCGTGTCGACGAACGCGAGGCCGTTCTTCAACAACGGACTCGGCGCGGTGATCTCGACGCGCAACACCTCGCGGCCACCGGCCTGGGGGGCGCGCCGCAGATCGGTCTGCACCTCGCTCGGCGGGATCTCGATGACCTCGGGTTCGGCGCCGTCGCCTCGCGAGACGATCAGCCGCGCGGACGGCTGCTCACCGTAGGTCACCACCGTGGCCAGTGCCGTGGTCTCGTCGTCGCCGACGCGGGCGACGGGCACGTTCAGAAGTGAGTTCAGCAGTTGGCTCTTGCCCTGCTTGAGCTGCCCTGCGATGACGACCCGGATCTGCGGATCGGAGATCCGTTCCTTCGCCTTGCCGAGTCGCTCCACCAAGTCACCGCGATCGTAGGTGGCCGCGATCTTGGTGCTGTGGTCGATCAACTCGACGATGACCTTGACTGGTCTGCCCGGCTCGCCGGGCGCGACCTTGCGGGGTGCGGCGTTCGGTTGCGTCATCTTTTGTCTTTCTTCTTCCCGCCGGGTGTGAGTCCAACG
This sequence comes from Mycolicibacterium sp. P9-64, assembly GCF_008329605.1. Lineage (GTDB taxonomy): Bacteria > Actinomycetota > Actinomycetes > Mycobacteriales > Mycobacteriaceae > Mycobacterium. The sequence goes on along the minus strand of NZ_NPKO01000001.1, from coordinate 474,518 downwards.
GTAGGCGTACGGCCGCCGGTGGTCCCGCAGTCTTGCGTTAGGCGTGCGAACTGGCGGGGACCACCCCGATCAGAGGGAGTCCCCGCCAGTTGGCGTTGGTCAATCGGATCAGAACAGGCCCACGTCGTTGCTGACGTCGACGTGAGTCTCGACGGTGGCGTCGTGGCTGTCGTGCGTCGAGTTGTCGTCGTGGCTGTCGTGCGTGCTGTTGTCGGAGTTGTCGACCGAGTTGTCGTCGTGGCTGGCATCGACCCCACCGGAGACGTCGTGACCCGCGTTGACCGTGGTCTGATCGCCACCGACCGTGGTGCTGCTGTCGTGCGACGAGGCGTCGGTCAAGATGATCGACCCACCGCCACCGCCACCACCGGCGTTGGCCGAGTTGTCGTTGCCGATGCCGCCGAGCAGGCCGCCACCACCACTGGAGCTGGCGCTGCCGCCGTGTCCGCCGGACATGTCGTTGTCCTTGATGATGTTGCCCTCGTTGCCGGTGATGATGTCGCCGCCGGCGTGCTGCGAGCTGTCGGAGACCTCGGTGTCGTTGTCCTCGCCGATGATGACCGGCGAGTGGTTGCCCGCCTCGATGACGCCGGTGTTGGCGTTGTTGTCGTCGCCGACCACGTTGCCGTCACCCTTCACGTTGGTGGTGTCGATGTCACCCGCGTTGCCGGTGTTCACCACGCCGCCGTCGGTGGCGGTGTTGGAGGTCTTGTCACCGAACGTGATGTCGCCGAAGCCGAGGTTGAAGGCGCCGTTCTGCGCGTTCGCCCCTGCGTGCTGATCCGGGCTCATGAAGTCGTTGTTGCTGGCGACCTGATTGGCGTTGTGGCTGGCGAAGTCGGTCTGGGTCTGCGGCGCGAACGTCGTCTGCGGAGAGAACGGCGAAGCGATGCTGTGGTAGTCGGCCACTGCGCGCTGCAGGCCGTGGACCGGATCCCCGCCACCGAGGGCGAGGCCCGCAGGAGCGGCGGTGGCGGCCACGGAGGCGAACTGTGCCGCGCTGACGTTCGGGAGGCCGGCGTCACGCATGGCGCCTTCCGGGTCCTGAACGAAGGACGCTGCGACGTCGGGGCTGCGGAACAGGTCGAGGATGTAGTCGAGCAGATTGGTCATCGGAGTGCCTTTCGGTTGTCTGGTTCTTAGGTCTGTCGCTGGGGGTGTCCGGCGAACTGATGACTACGTTATGGACCCGCGAACCCCTGTGAAACGGGGCAGGCGCCCCTCACTCTGCCCCTCGATGCAGGGGCATAGGGGGGTGCCCGATTAGGGGATTAGGGGATAGTCGGGGGCGTTCGCTGAATTCGGCTTCTAGCTGCCCAAATACGACAACAGCGCGGCCCATGTCGGGCCGCGCTGTCAATCGATGCAGAGCTGCGAGCTAACTGAAGATGTCGAATCCCGGGTCGTCGTGCTGCGGAAGGTGATCGTCGACCACGGCATGACCCCAGTCGTCCTGCGAGCCGTCGTCCACCACCGGTGCGTCGTCGACGACGGGGGCATCGAAGTGCAGCGACGGATCGTCGGCGAGCGCGACCGCGGGCATGCCACCGTCCCCCGACGGGTCGTCACCGCCGTCGATACCGGCGGTCAACAGGTCGTCATGGGTGTCCACGACGTCCGTCACGACGGGGTGCGCGTCGTCGATGCCCTGCACGGGCAGATGGTCGCCGAAGGCGTCGAACGCCGCCGTCGCCGCGCCACTGGCCCACACGTTGCTTCCCGCGTCGGTGTCGAACGTGTCGAAGCCCGTCGACGGCACGGCCGCGGACAGCGACTCGGCGACGACGGGGATCAGATGGTTGACGTCAGCACTGGTGACGTCGGTGAGATTGGCGTCGGCAATGGCCTGAGCGGGGTTCGCCGCATAGTGAGCGGCGGCGTCTGGATCACGAACGACCGACATGACGAAGTCGAGGAGCGAGTTTGCCATGACACACCTCCCTTTCGAATCGGCGATACGTGGATGAAGCCGGTTTGGTTCGACTCAAATGCTATCGACGCAGGGCGTCGACGAGATCGGTGTCGAGCCCACCCCTGCGACGACGCCGTTAGGGGATACCCCATTAGGGGATACACGCCGTTAGGGGGAATACCGGTGTCACCCTCGCCCGACGGTTAAGGTTGGCAGCGATTCACGAGGTCCGATTCGAGAATGGGATGTGGGTGTAGATGAGCGACGCACTGGGGCTGTCCGTCGGGACCACCAATCTAGTGGCGGCTCTTGGCGCCCACCCTCCGCTAGTGCGACGGTCGGTGCTGACCCTGTTCAACGACCGCGGCCCCGAGGTCGGCGACTACGCAGGCCCGAACCAGCCGCGTCTGGTGTTGACCGGGTTCGTCGAGCGCGTCGGCGACCCCGTGCCCCTCATCGCATCGGACGGTTCGCCGCACCGCGGTGAAATCGTCCTCGTCGAAGCGCTCGACGGTTTGGCCCGCTTGGTCGGCGGCGGTTCACCCGTCACGATCGCCGTGCCCGCGCACTGGGGCCCCGCCGCGGTCGGAGCACTGCGCAGCGCTCTGCGCGCCAAGCCCGGTCTGTCGCCTGGCGGTGTGCCGCCGATCCTGATTCCCGACTCCGGGGCCGCTCTGGCTGGCCTGCGGGCGGCGCCCGGGTTGCCGAGCGAGGGCGTTGTGGTGTTGTGCGACTTCGGCGCAAGTGGCACGAGCATCACCCTTGCCGACGCCGCGGCGGGTCTGGCGATCATCGGCGAGACGGTTCGCTCGGCCGACTTCTCCGGTGACCTCATCGACCAAGCACTGCTCAACCACGTCATCACGGGCATCGCCGACTCCCGCAACTCCGATCCCGCGAGCACCGCGGCGGTCGGGTCACTGACCCGCCTTCGCGACCAAGCCAGACTCGCCAAGGAACGGCTGTCTGCCGACACTGCGACGGTCATCCCCGTCGAAATGCCGGGCTTCGCTTCGGATTTCAGGGTCACCAGGGCTGAGCTGGAACGGCTCATCGAGCAACCGCTCGCCGGTCTCGTCGCCACGGTCGACGACACCTTGCAGCGTTACCGCATTCCTCTGGCGAGCGTCACCGCGGTGGCGACCGTCGGTGGCGGCGCAGCGGTACCGCTTGTCACACAGAGCCTTTCGGAGCGGTTGCGCGCGCCAGTGGTGACCACACCTGCGCCGCAGCTCGTCATCGCCGCGGGCGCTACGGCTGCCGCCGCGACCGGTTTTGCCGCCGAGGCTCCCACCGGCATGGGGCCGGTGGCCGACGCACCGACGGGCCTTGCCCCGACGATGGGTTGGGCCGCGGGCGTGCAACCGCCACCGCCGCCTGCCGCGCCGCCGCAGGACGCCACCCAGATGGCCAACCAGCTGGCCTGGTCGCAAGATCAGCCGGGCGGTGGCGAACCGGTGCCCTACGAAGGCTCCGAGTACCAAACCGACTACGTCGGTCCCACGGATGCCCGCCCCGAGGTCGCGTTCGCCCACGAGGAAGAGGACGACCTCCCCGACCACGAGCCACTGGCTTGGTACAAGCGACCGCCCATCCTGTTCGGCGCCGCAGCGGCGGCGGTCCTGCTGTCCATCGGCGGATACGCCGCCGTCACCCTGACCAGCAACGATGGCCCGTCGACTCCGGTCACCGAGAACGTCACGCTCACCAAGACCGGGTCCGACGGCTTGATCACCACGACGGTGGTCCCGGCGTCGTCGACGACCCAGCAGAACAGCGGATCGGCCACCACCACGACGGCCACGGCTTCGCAGTCACCGACCAGCACGACGACGACCACCTCGCCTACCACCACGTCGTCGACGACGACCACCACGACGACGACAACGACCACCACGACGACCACCACGACGACGACCACCACCACCACCACGACCACCACGCCCCCGACGACGACGACCACCACGACGGTGCCCGTCACCACCACCACGACGGTCGCGCCGCCACCCACATCCCAGGCGATCATCACCGGGCAGACGGCGCCGGCGTCGGTTCCGTCGTCGGCGGCATCGGTTCCGTCGGTACCGGTGGCCGAAGTGGTGACCGTCACTCCGTGACCGTGCACGACGTCGTCGCGGCGTTGACGGCTCGAGATCCGACCAAGCCGGGCGAACCCACCAAGGTGCTGGTGTCCGGAGGGATCGGCACGGGGAAGACCACGGCGCTCGGCGACGTCCGCTCGGCCCTGCGCAATGCAGGCATCACCGTGATCGCCCGGCCACCGCGTGATGGCGATCCTGCCGACGCCGCGGTCGTGATCGACGACGCGCACCTCCTCGGTGCTACTGATCTCGACGAATTGGCAGACCTGGTAAGCGATCCCGTCACCACCGTGGTGATTGCGGCCGAACCCCTTGCGCATCATCAGGCGCTGGCGGCGCTGACCACCGCGCTGGCCCGGCAGAACCCGATCGTGACACTCGGCGCGCTGACGCCCGCGGAGGTGAACCGCGCGATTGCCGAGATCCTCGGTGCGCCAGCGCCCGTCGAGCTCGTTCGGGCGGTCATGACGACGACGGCGGGCCTGCCCTTCCTGGTGCGCCCCGCCGTCGCAGCGCTCGGCTCACCGGATGGTGAATCGCAAGCGGGTGCCGCCGCTCGGGCAGCGCGCGTCGCCCTCATCGAAAGGCTGCGCCGCGTCGACGAAGCCGTCCTCGACACCCTGCTGGTGTCATCGCTCAACCCCGAGCTCGGGCCAGACGACGTCGCCGCTGCCTTGCGCACCGATGTCGAGACCGCCCACACGCTGGTGGACCGGGCGCGCGCCAGTGGCCTCATCGCTCCGTCGCACAGCCAGACCTTCCTCGGTGCACTGCACGACTGCCTTTCGCAGATCGTCGGCGCCACCAGGCACTACGACATCGAGGTCGCGCTGCTCCGCACGCAGGTCGAGAAGTCCACACTGTCAATGGATCTCGCACTCAAGCTGGCCGATCACGGGATGCGTCACCCCCAGCTCGCGGATGCGCTCACCGACCTCGCCGCACGCAATCAGGGTCACCCCGGGCGCGCTGCGCGGCTCTACCGCGCCGCCACCGAGGTCGGCGCAACCGCCCTCACTGCACGGCTCGCCGATGCGCTGGCCCTGACCGGTGATTGCGGCACAGCCGGACGGCTGGCCGACGAACTCCTCACCTCCGAGGTGCCTGCGGAGCGGGCCGCCGCGGTGCGGATCGCGGCAAGCGTTGCCGCGCATGACGGCGGTGCGGCGCAGGCCGCCGAGCTATTCCGGTGGCTGGGCTCCTATCCCGACGCCGTCGTCGGTGCGGCGGGCACGATCGTCGCGGTCGGTGTCGGTGACGGCGCGACGGCGCGCAAGGCGGTCGACGCCGAGAACGCGGGACCACCGACCTCGACCGCCCGCGCCGCCCGCAGTCTCGCGGATGGCCTGATCCAGACGCTCGACGCACCGTACCCGACCGCGATTTCCATTCTTGCCCAGTCGATTACAACCGATCAGACCGCCACCGGCGTCTCCCCCGACACACCCGCCGCGCTAGTGACACTGGCCGCGCTGCACGGCGGCGACCCCGTCCGGGCGCGCAGCGTCATCGGCCGCGCGGTTCGCGCCACGGGTGACGACGAGGGCTTCGTCGCGCCAAGGCATCGGCTGCTGCTCGGCTGGGTGCGGATGCAGGAGGGCCAACTTTCTGCAGCCGCCGCCGACGTGGCCGCGGCGACCGCCGGGGCGGAGCTGCACCGAAGAGACGCGCTGTGGGCCGCCGCCCTGCAGACCGCGATCGCCCGGCGCAACGGTGACAGCGGGGCCGTGCAGAAGCATTGGTACGCCGCGATGGAGGTGTTGACCGAGTACTCACTGGACCTGTACTCGCTGCTGCCGCTCGGCGAGCTGTGGGTGTCCGCGGCCCGGCTCAGGCAAGTCGATCAGCTGCAGCACACCATCGGCGAGGCGTTCAATCTGTTGGCAGGCCTCGGCAATCCGATGCTGTGGTCGTTGCCGCTGCGCTGGTCGGGCGTGCACGCGGGCATCCTGGCGAACTCACCGGAGGCCGTGGCACCGCACGGCCAGGCGTTGACGGCGGCCGCAGGTCACAGTGCGTTCGCCAAGGCGCTGGCCATCGCGGGCCGCACGTGGCTGCGGGTGCTCGCCAACCACGTCGACGTCGACGAGGTGACGGTGGCCGCACGGGCGTTGGCGCAGTACGGGCTCGGCTGGGATGCCACACGGCTGGCCAGCCAGGCCGCCCTGCACACCCCCGACGGGCGGATCTCGGGCGCGATGCTGCAGTTGGCCCGCGATCTCAAGCTCGCGGCGACAGGCCAGGACGACGTCGACGTACCGGCCGCGGCGGCCTCGACGCGCCAGCCGGGGTCGTCGATGCCGTCGTCGTCACGACTGTCGGACCGTGAGCGCGAGGTCGCCGAGCTGCTGCTGCAGGGCCTGCCGTACCGCGACATCGGCAGTCAGCTCTTCATCTCGGCGAAGACCGTGGAGCACCACGTCGCGCGCATCCGCCGCCGGCTCGGCGCCGAATCGCGCTCGGATCTGCTGTCGATGCTGCGGGCCATCCTCGGCTCGCCGGCCTAAGTCCTTAGGGGCTCTACACACCGCGTCGCGGGCAGGTAGTGTCGCTTCACATGCCTGACGTGATGGATTGGGATGCCGCTTACCGCAACGAGATCTTCGCGGGGCCACCCCCGTGGAACATCGGCGAGCCCCAGCCCGAGATCGTTGCGCTGATCGACGGCGGCAAGCTGCAGGGGCCGGTGCTCGACGTCGGCTGCGGCGTCGGCGACAACGCGCTGGAGCTGGCCGCCCGCGGGCTCGACGTCGTGGGCGTCGACCTGTCCAAGACGGCCATCGCGGAAGCGACGAAGGCCGCCACGGAGCGCGGCCTCGGCTCGGTGGAGTTCATCGAGGGCGACGTCACGAAGCTGGCCTACGATTCGACGTTCAACACGGTGCTGGACTGCACGCTGTTTCACTCACTGCCCTTCGAGGCGCGCGATGAGTACCTTCGGGCGATTCGCCGCAGCGCCGCGCCGGGCGCCGCGCTGTACGTTCTGGTCTTGACGAGCGACGCCCTGCCCGCCGACTCGCCGTTCCCGGTGCCGAACCTGGTGACCAACGACGAGCTGCAGCAAGCGGTTTCGGCCCATTGGGACATCGATGCCGTCGACCCGGCGTTCGTCTACGTCCAGCTGCCCGACGTGCCGCTTCCGCCCCACAGTTTGGAGGTCGACGAGCGTCGCCGGGCGAAGCTACCGGCATTCCTGTTGACTGCCCACAAGGGCAGCTGATCTAGGCGCGATCCGCCACGGGGCGCATGCCGTTCACCGCCGGCTCGTCCAGCGCGAACGGGACGAACCCCTGTCCGAGTAGCTGCCCCATCGCCGCGCCGTCCAGCGGACGCGACAGCAAGAAGCCCTGTGCGCGTACACATCCCAGGCTCAGAAGCGTCCTTGCCGCATCCTCGGTCTCGACGCCCTCGGCCACCACCTCCAGCTCGAAGGCTTCGGCGAGGGCGACGATTGCGCGCGCGATTGCCAGGTCCCCCGCGTTGGTGCCGAGTTCGCTGACGAAGCTCCTGTCGATCTTGATGGTGTCGACCGGCAATGACTTCAAGTGGGTCAACACGCTGTACCCGGTGCCGAAGTCGTCGACGGCGACCTTCACCCCAACGGCCTTCAAACCGGCAAGCGTGACGCGGGCCGCCTCGATGTCCTTCACGACGACACTCTCGGTGATCTCCAGGCACACCGAACCGGGATCGAGGCCGAACTCGTCGATGGTGCGGGCGACGCTGTCGACGAACCCCTCGGCGACCAGCTGCACGGGGGACACGTTGACCCGCAACACGATCTCCTTGGCCAGGCCGGTCGACCGCCACCTACTCAGCTGCGCACACGCCATCCGCAACACCAGGCGTCCCAGTTCGCCTGCGAGGTTGGTGGATTCGGCGACCGCGATGAACGAGTCGGGCAGGAGCAGCCCGCGCGTCGGATGATTCCAGCGAACCAGCGCCTCGGTGGCCACCACCGCACCGGTCCGCAGATCGATCTCGGGGAGGTAGTGCAGAACCAAACCGCCGCTTTCGATTCCGCCACGCAAGTGCAATTCGATGTCGTTGCGGAATTCGCTCTTGAGTGCGAGATCTTCGGTGAAGACGGCGACGGCGTCACCGCCTGCGCTCTTGGCCGACATCAGCGCCTGGTCGACTTGGCGCATCAGATCCGACGCCGCGTCGCGACCGGGGACGCCAACGGCGACACCGATGCTGACGGTGCGGTTCAGGATCTCGTCGTTGATCGTGACCCTGCCACGCAGACCCGCCTGCACCCTGTGCGCGTAGGACTCGGCCTCGGCCAGCCCCATCGGTTCTGCGGGGATGATCATGAACTCGTCGCCGCCGAGTCGGGCGATGAGGTCGGGCTGGCCGACGGGCCCACGCAGTCGGCCTGCGAAGAACGCGATGAACCGATCCCCCGCGTGGTGGCCGAGGAAGTCGTTGATGGCCTTGAGCCGGTCCAGATCGAGGAACAGCGCCGCGACGGGTCCCGGTTGGCCCGCGGCGAGGCGGTGCTCGAGGTGGCTGACCAAAGCCCGCCGATTGCACAGGTTGGTCAGGTCGTCGTGCTCGGCGAGGTACTTCAGGCGACTCTCGGCGACGATGCGCGCCTGCAGCTGGGCGAACAGGGTGGCGATCGCCTGCAGTGCGTTCAGCTCGGCGACGGTCCATTCACGGTCGCCGTACTTGACGAAACCCAGCACGCCCGTAGTGATGTCACCGGAGAGCAGCGGCACGCACGCTAGGGACGTCGCAGGAACGGTGGTTCCCTCCTCGATGGTGCGCTGGTATTCGTCGGTCGCCGGCTCCGGCCGGATCACCAGAGGTTCCTTGAGGTGTTCGGCCATCGCGAAGACGGGATCTGCGCCCTCGAAGTAGACCACTCCGATCGGATCGGGGTCGGGGATGTAGTCCCGGATGGGCCATTGGGCGATCAGCTTGCTGGCGTGCAGCTCGTGGTCGTTGTGCCGCAGGAAGCTGACGTCGAGGCCGAGGTACGCGGCGAGGTCGGCGAGCACGCGCTCACTGATCGCGGTGGCGTTCTCGGCGTTGGCCGCCATGAGCTCCGAGGCGACCAAGGTGACGACCTCTTCGAGGCTGCGCGGCATCCCCCTACGGTAGCCAAGGTCAATTTTTACGCAAACGCAAACGATTCGGGTCTCTGCGGCTCTTGACTGACGCCGGCCCGCCGTTCGCCAGGCGCAACACCAGGATTTGGCTAGCGTCGGGCTCGGTGCCGACGAGCGCGCGGAACTGCGACTGCAGCGTCGCCAACTCGTCCGAAAAGGTGCTGGACAGCTCCTTGAACTCCTCGGGCGTGCGGGCGAAGAGGAACACCGGCGAGACGGGTTGGACGGCCCAGCCGCATTGTTGTGCGGTGATCCACACCGCCTCCATGGCCGATCCGCCGCGGACGAAGTCCGCCAGTTCGTGGCCGGTCACCGACACGACGGCGAGCGCGGAGCTGGCCCGCACCCGGTCCCTGGTGTCGTCGCCGAGCGCCGAGCCGGCATTCCATGCGGCGAGGTGCGCCATTACTTCCGGGCGCCGAAGGATGCCCATGACGGCATAGTCGCCCGGATCGAGCTCGAGGCTGCGCACGTCGATGCCGGCGTCCGGATCCGGGTCGCCCGGCCAGCGCAGCTCGGAGAACATCTCCGCGTGCAGGCGGGCGGTGAGGTACCGGGTGCGGTCCGCGGCGGCGAGGGTGGCGGCGGCGGCGTCGATGTCGGCCCTGTCGGTCACGATGCTGAGCCGGGCGCCATTCTCCTCGGCGGCGCGGTGCAGCGCCGCGGCGGTCTCGGCGCCCACGGCCGTCGGTTCGCCATGGTGGCGGTTGGTTTCGCGCTCCAGCATGGGCCGGTACAGCGCGGCGAGTTCGGAGTCGGCGTCGTCGCCGAAGCGCAGCGTCGCGGCCAGCCCTGCGCCATCATCGCTGACACTCGCCGGTCCGAGGCGCCCGTGTGCGGCCGCGGCGACCCTGGCGTTGAACAGTGCGGCGCCGATCGCGACGGCGCTGCCCCTGGACTCGACGTCCATGGCCGAGGTGAACTCGGGCGCAACGCGGATCGTCACGGCGTCCTCGTCGAACTCGACGTACCAGGGCTGCACGTTGCCCCCGGACGGGGCCCGGATCGCGGCCGCCGCAACGACATCCGGGAACTCGCTGGACACCTGCTCGGCCTGTGACTCCGCCGCGGATGGGGTGTCCTCGCGCGCCATCTCCGGCTCGCCCAGGTTGTCCAACGACCAGCCCACGTCGATGCGGGTCCTACCCGAACCGAGCGGCTCGCCGAGCCCGATGCGTCGGACGGCCTCGGCCAGCGCGGTGGCGCCGAGCGTGACGTCACCCGCCAGCTGCGGCCAGGTCGACAGGGAATGGTCGACCTCGACCAGCGATGCCGCGGTCCGCGGGGACAGGCGTTCGGCGTCGAGATGGCGCAGCATGTGCGGGATCTTGTCGCGATTGCTCATCCCTGGCAGCAGCGCGAGGTCGAGCTCGCCGAGCAGGCCATGCAGGATGGGCCGCTGCGGGTCGAGATCGAAGCGTTCCACGTCCACCAAGCCGCGGTCGCTCGTCGCCATCAGCACCGGAATCCCTCGGGCCTTGGCACCTTGGCGTACTACGGCTTTCATCTCCAACGAGTCGCACTCCTCGACGACGACGTCGAGCCCGTCGAGGAATTCGTCGACGGTGTCGTAGGTCAGCCCGGCCTCGATCACCCGGACCGGCAGATAGGGGTCGAGTTCGGCGATGCGCCTCGCGGTGACGGTCGCCTTGTTCACGCCGAGGTCGAACACGGTGGCGGGCACACGGTTCAGATTCGACAGTTCCAGTTCGTCGAAGTCCGCGAGCCGGAGCTCGCCGCACAGCCCCTGCGCGGCGAGCGTGTGCGCGATGACGTGACCGACGCTCAAGCCGGCGACGCCAATCCGCAAGGTGCCGAGGCGCTCCTGTTCTGCCGCGGTGATCATGTTGCGGTTGCGGTCGAGTCGCAGCGCGCGGAACCCTCTGGGCCCGAGCACGGCGACGACGGCCCGCCGCCACGGGTAGTGGGCCCACCGGATGCCCTCTGCCAGCACTGTGTCATCGGGCGCTGGCCGCAGCTTGCGCAGCGCGCTTTCCTGGTCTTCGTGTCGGTCGAGGAACGCCACCCGTTGGTCGGCTCGCAGCTCGTCGAGCACGGCCAGGTCGGCGGGCTCGCCCGAGTCCAGCAACACCGCCGCGTGGGCGTTCGCGCCGGTCCCTTGATGATCGATGCTCACGTCGGTGTCTCCAGGTCGTCTTCGTTGCGCACCATCGGGTTCCGGCTGCGGACACGGGCCGGAATCGGGCCGTCGGCCACCATCGTGAACGGAACGGCGAGAGGGAATTCGTCTTCGAGCGAACGTATCTCGACTCGACGGATGAACGTGGCGAGGCCGAGGGTCGCCTCGAGCATGGCGAAGTGATCGCCGATGCATGCGCGCGGCCCGCCACCGAACGGGATGTACTGCCAGCGATCCCGGCCCTTCATGTTCTCCGCGCTGAACCGCTCGGGGTCGAAGGTCAGCGGCCGGTCCCACAGCGTCGGATCCCGCTGCACGGCGAGCCGTCCGAAGATCAGCAACGTGCCGGCGGGCACCCGGTATCCGCCGACCTCGACGTCGCGGGTGGCCAACCGGGTCCCGGTCGGCCCAGGGGGACACAGCCGCAACGCCTCCCGCAGCACCTGCACCGTGTAGCCGAGGTGCGCGACGTCATCGGGTTCCAGTTCGCGATCGGGCAGTGCGGCCACCTCGGCGGCCACCCGATCCTGGATCTCGGGGTGACGGCCGAGCTCCCACATCGCGTAGGTCAGCGTGGTCGCCGTGGTGTCATGCCCCGCGAACAGGAACACGATCAGCTCGTCGGCAATCTCACTGTCGGACAATCCCTTTCCCGACTCCGGGTCCCTGGCTGCAATCAGCGCCTGAACCAAGGGCGCGTCGGTGGCCGGGTCGGCGCGGCAGCGGGCCAGGATGTCGCCCGCGAGGCGATGCAACGCGTCGCTGCCCGCGAAGGCGCGACGGCGAGCTCGGGTCGGCAGCCAGCGTGGCGCTCGCACGGGGCGCAGCGATCGATCGGCGACGTAGGTCAGCGCAGTGCGCAGCGGCTCGGCGATGTCCTCGACGTGATCGGTGAGGTCCAGCCCGAGGACCGAGCGGCCGAGCGCCCGCAACGTCAGCGTTCGGCATTCGGCGTCGAGGTCGACGACGTCGCCGTCCTTCCAGCCCGCCGACACCTTCTCCGCGGCTTCGGCCATGTGACCGCCGAACTGCCGCACGTGTTGTTTGGTGAAGACCGGCTGCAGGGTTCGCTTGCGGGGCAGCCACTGTTCGTAGGGCAGGTTGAACAGGTTTCCGCCGAGCACCCGGCGCAGTTCCGAGAGGATCAGCGACGTCTTGTCGACGGCACCGTCCTTCACGGAGAGGATGTCGCGGATCGCCTGCGGGGACGTGGCAACGACGATCGGTGGCATCACCCAATTCGGGCCCAATCGGAACCGGGTCACCGGCCCGCCCGCGTCGCGGAGTTCGTCCATACCGGTGTGGAACGACCGGAGTGCGCGCGCCCGCCGCCGGTAGGGCAAGGGGTTCTTCGGTGGCAACGGCAGCGACGCCAGGTCGGCGGATGCCGTGTCGGTCACCGGGGTCCCCTTTCCGGATCGTTAGTCAGTGCAAGGACTCTATGTCAGCCCTGACGGGAGTGTTGGTACTGCGGCCATGGTCGTGAACTGGCGGACGTTCACAGCCGTCAGTGCAATCTGAACGGCGGGAAGGCGGCGGTGGCGCCCATCGCCGAGACATCGACCGTTGTCGTGATGCCGCGGCCCCGCCCCCAGCAACGGCCGCCGCTGACCGTGATCGTCACGCCAGTTACGACGCCATCCAAGACGACACCGCCAACGACCTCGTCGAGCACTTCGACGCCGACGTCGACCCCGAGGATGGCGATCCAGATCGCCCGATCGATCCGGGTCCGGGGAACGGAAACAAGTGACTTAGGTCAGCCTTCGTAGCGTCGCTCAGCCGCTAGATGCAACTATGAGCAGGCATCTAGCATAAGTTACCCGCCAGTAACCACCTTCAAGTTACTGTTCGGTAACTTCATAAGGGGAGGCCACGCCGTGCAGCACACTCTCGAAGTCAGCAGGTTGGTCATCGGATTGCTGATGACCGCCGTCGTCTTGGTGTTTGCCGCGAAACGCGTTCAGTGGCTAACGAAACTGATCAGCTCCGGCCAGAAACTCGGCGACGAACGCGGCCGCAAGGACGACATCGTCAAGCGATTCCTGAACCAGAACAAGGAAGTCTTCGCCCAGTCGAAGCTCCTGAAGTGGTCGATCCCCGGTATCGCGCACTTCTTCACCATGTGGGGCTTCTTCGTCCTGGCATCGGTGTACCTCGAGGCCTACGGCGTGCTGTTCGACCCCGAATTCCACATCCCGTTCGTCGGCCGCTGGGCCGTGCTGGGCTTCCTGCAGGACTTCTTCGCCCTCGCCGTGCTGCTCGGCATCATCACCTTCGCGATCATTCGCATGACTCGCCAGCCCAAGAAGATCGGCCGCGAGTCCCGCTTCTACGGCTCCCACACCGGCGGCGCGTGGGAGATCCTCTTCATGATCTTCCTGGTCATCCTGACCTACGCGATCTTCCGCGGCGCCGCGGTCAACACGCTCGGCGAGAACTTCCCGTACCAGAGCGGCGCCTTCTTCTCCGACGGAATGGCTGCCCTGCTGCACCCACTCGGCCCGACGGCCAACATGTGGATCGAGACCATCGCCCTGATGGGCCACATCGGCGTCATGCTGGTGTTCCTGCTGATCGTGCTGCACTCCAAGCACCTGCACATCGGCCTCGCACCCATCAACGTCACCTTCAAACGCCTGCCCGACGGCCTCGGCCCGCTGCTGCCGATGGAACACGAGGGCGTGCCCATCGACTTCGAGGATCCCGCAGAAGACGCCGTCTTCGGCCGCGGCAAGATCGAGGACTTCACGTGGAAGGCCTACCTCGACCTCACCACCTGCACGGAGTGCGGCCGCTGCCAGTCACAGTGCCCGGCGTGGAACACCGGAAAACCGTTGTCTCCCAAGCTCGTCATCATGGACCTTCGCGATCACCTGATGGCCAAGGCGCCCTACATCCTCGGCGAGAAGCCACGCGCGCTCGAAGGCCTGGACCTGGAGACCACGCACGAAGAGGGGCACCACGTCCCGGAATCCGGCTTCGGTCGTGTCCCCGGTTCGGGTCCTGAACAGGATCTGCGTCCGCTGGTCGGCACCCTGGAGCAGGGCGGCGTCATCGACCCCGACGTGCTGTGGTCCTGCACGAACTGCGGCGCGTGTGTCGAGCAGTGCCCCGTCGACATCGAGCACATCGACCACATCGTGGACATGCGCCGCTACCAGGTCATGGTGGAGTCCGAGTTCCCCGGTGAACTCGGCGTCCTGTTCAAGAACCTCGAGAACAAGGGCAACCCGTGGGGGCAGAACGCCAAGGACCGCACCAATTGGATCGACGAGGTCGACTTCGACGTTCCGGTCTACGGCCAGGACGTCGAGTCCTTCGACGGTTTCGAGTACCTGTTCTGGGTCGGCTGCGCAGGCGCCTATGAGGACCGCGCCAAGAAGACCACCAAGGCCGTCGCCGAGCTGCTGGCCACCGCAGGGGTGAAGTTCCTGGTGCTGGGCACCGGCGAGACGTGCACCGGCGATTCTGCCCGTCGTGCCGGCAACGAGTTCCTGTTCCAGCAGCTCGCCGCCCAGAACATGGAGACCATCAACGAGCTGTTCGAGGGCGTCGAGACCGCCGACCGCAAGATCATCGCGACCTGCCCGCACTGCTTCAACACGATCGGTCGCGAGTACCCACAACTCGGCACCAACTACACGGTGCTGCACCACACCCAGCTGCTCAACCGCCTGATCCGCGACAAGAAATTGGTCCCGGTCACTCCGGTTTCTCAAGACGTCACCTACCACGACCCGTGCTTCCTCGGCAGGCACAACAAGGTCTACGAGCCGCCGCGCGAACTGGTCGAGGCCTCGGGCGCCACGCTCAAGGAGATGCCGCGGCACGCCGACCGTGGCCTGTGCTGCGGCGCCGGTGGTGCGCGGATGTGGATGGAAGAGCACATCGGCAAGCGCGTCAACCACGAGCGCGTCGAAGAGGCGATGGACACCGGCGCGTCGAAGATCGCCACCGGCTGCCCGTTCTGCCGCGTGATGATGACCGACGGCGTCGACGACGTCGCGGCCGAAAGGAACGTCGAGAAGAAGGAAGTTCTCGACGTCGCGCAGCTGCTGCTCGCCTCGCTGGACAAGGACGCCATCACGCTGCCCGCCAAGGGCGCCGCCGCTGAGGCTGCGGCAGCCAGGGTGAAGGAAGTCGCCGCCAAGGCCGAATCCGCGCCCGCCGAGGCGAAACCCTCCACCGACGACGAAGAGGACGAGGCCAAGCCCGCAGCCACGGCCGACGATGCGGCGGCCGACGCGAAGCCGGTCACCGGCCTCGGCATCGCGGGCGGCGCCAAGCGTCCCGGCGCCAAGAAGGCTGCCGCACCCGCGGCGGAGAGTGCTGCCCCGGCAGCCGAGAGCGCCCCGGCCGCACCCGCGGCGCCGGTCAAGGGTCTTGGCATCGCAGGTGGCGCGAAGCGTCCCGGCGCCAAGAAGGCTGCTGCTCCTGCGGCCGAGACCGCGTCGGCCGCATCTGCCGAGGCTGCGCCCGCGGCCGCTGCCAAGCCAGAACCCGAGGTCAAGGGCCTCGGCATCGCCTCCGGTGCACGCCGCCCCGGCGCCAAGAAGGCCGCTCCTGCCGCCGCACCCGCTGCACAATCGGCTCCCGCGGCACCCGCAGAGGCGGCTCCGCCTGCACCCGCCAAGCCCGAGCCGGCGGTCAAGGGCCTCGGCATCGCTGCTGGCGCGCGTCGTCCGGGTGCCAAGAAGGCGCCGGCCGCGGCACCCGCTGCGACACCTGCCGCACCATCGGCCGAGCCGGAAGCGGAGCCGGCACCGACCGAAACCGCTTCTGCCAACGGCGAATCCGCTGAACCTGCCAAGCCGGAGCCACCGGTGGTCGGCCTCGGCATCAAGCCGGGTGCCAGGCGCCCCGGTAAGCGGTAAACGGCGGAATTCCTAATTCGCTGGACGTTGATGGGACGATGAAGGACGTGAGCACCCAACAGGTTCCGTGGCACACCGGCCACCAGCCGCGACAGCGCACGTTTGCGCAGTCGACCAAGTTGCAGGACGTCCTGTACGAGATCCGCGGCCCGGTGCACGAACACGCCGCCCGGCTGGAGGCCGAGGGGCATCGGATCCTCAAGCTCAACATCGGCAATCCCGCGCCGTTCGGGTTCGAGGCACCCGACGTCATCATGCGCGACATGATCCAGGCGCTGCCATACGCCCAGGGCTACTCCGACTCCAAGGGCATCCCGAGCGCTCGCCGCGCAGTGTTCACCCGCTACGAATTGGTCGACGGTTTCCCACGTTTCGACATCGAAGACGTGTACCTCGGCAACGGGGTCTCCGAGCTCATCACCATGACGCTGCAGGCGCTGCTGGACAACGGCGACCAAGTTCTGATCCCCGCCCCCGACTATCCGCTGTGGACGGCGTCGACGGCGCTGGCGGGCGGCACGCCCGTGCACTACCTGTGCGACGAGACGCAGGGCTGGATGCCCGACATCGCCGACCTCGAGTCGAAGATCACCGACCGCACCAAGGCGCTCGTCGTGATCAACCCGAACAACCCGACCGGAGCGGTCTACAGCCGCGAGGTGCTCCAGCAGATGGCCGACCTGGCCCGCAAGCACCAGCTGCTGATCCTCGCCGACGAGATCTACGACAAGATCCTGTACGGCGAGGCCAAGCACATCGCCATGGCGTCGGTCGCGCCCGACCAGCTGTGCCTGACGTTCAACGGGCTGTCGAAGGCCTACCGCGTCGCCGGTTACCGAGCGGGATGGCTGGTGATCACCGGTCCGAAGGAGCACGCCAGCAGCTTCATCGAGGGCATCAGCCTGCTGTCGAACATGCGGCTGTGCCCAAACGTGCCCGCGCAGCACGCCATCCAGGTGGCGCTCGGCGGACATCAGAGCATCGAGGATCTGGTGCTGCCCGGCGGCAGGCTGCTCGAGCAGCGCGACGTCGCGTGGAGCAAGCTGAACGAAATCCCAGGGGTGTCGTGCGTCAAACCCGACGGCGCGCTCTACGCGTTCCCGCGCCTCGATCCCGAGGTGCACGACATCCACGACGACGAGCAGTTGGTGCTCGACCTGCTGCTGCAGGAGAAGATCCTGGTCACCCAGGGCACCGGATTCAATTGGCCCGCACCGGATCACCTTCGCATCGTGACGCTGCCGTGGGCGCGCGACCTGGCCAACGCCGTCGATCGGCTCGGCAACTTCTTGGCGTCCTACCGCCAGTAGTCGGGCATCCCGCACATCCACCAAGGCCATTGGAGCCCGACGAGCCAGTCACGCAAGGCCGTTCCAGAACATCTGCCGCCGTCGGTATCCGTCCACGCCCCCGAAATGCGTTCTGCCGCTTCCGCCAACCGTGGTCATCATGACCACGGACCGTCGGCTCCGCTACGGCTCAGGACGGATCAACACGAGTCCTCCGCAGGATTTTCACGAGTTCTGCACCTCTAACCTGTCCACGTGGCGCATTCACACTCGCACTCGCAGCCGACCGGTCCCGCGCCGCTAGGCCCGCTGGCCGCCAAGATCGTCGTCGGCCTGTTGATCGCCATCGGTGTCGCGGTCATCGCGGGCGCCGCGCTGCTGTGGCCACGCCAGCAGACCGTCGACATCCCGCTGCCCTTCCAGAACGCGGCGGGCGGCGCCGTCACCACCGAATCCGCCCACGTCATCTCCAGCGGGTTCGCGGACTGCGGAAGCACCTCGGTCGGCACCGTCCTCACGGCTGCTCCCGTCGCAGCACCACCCGGCGGCGGCCAATGCATACAGTCCCTCGTCACCATCGACTCCGGCCCCAACAAGGGCGCCAACACCCTGCTGGAGTTCAGCCCAGGCCCCGGGCAGCCCAGTCTCGCGGTCAGCGACGACATCCGGGTCAGCAGGCAGGTGGATCAGAACGGCGTCACGAGCTACGCGTTCTTCGACTTCGAGCGAACCTGGGCGCTGGTCGGGTTGGCTGCGGTGTTCGCGATCGTGATCGTGGCCGTCGCGCGGTGGCGCGGGCTTCGGGCGATGATCGGCATCGTCGTCGCGTTCGGCGTGCTGACGGTGTTCCTGCTGCCCGCCCTTCGCGACGGTGCGCCTGCCATTCCGGTCGCGTTGGTGGCGTCGGCGGCGATCCTCTACGCCGTGATCTATCTGGCGCACGGGGTGAGCCTGCGGACCAGCGCGGCACTGCTCGGCACGCTGGCCTCGCTACTGTTGGCAGGCGTGTTGTCTTGGGGTGCAATCGAACTGGCGCATCTGACGGGGTTGTCGGAGGATCAGAACAACGAGGTTGCAGCCTATCTGGGCAACGTGTCGATCACCGGGCTGCTGCTCGCCGGTTTCATCGTCGGCTCGCTGGGCGTGCTGAACGACGTCACGGTCACGCAGGCGTCGACGGCCTTCGAACTGGCCGAGCACGGGGCGTCGCGCACGGCGATCTTCCTCGGCGCGATGCGGGTGGGCCGCGACCACATCGCGAGCACGGTCTACACGCTGGTACTGGCCTACGCGGGTAGCGCGCTGCCGCTGCTGCTGTTGTTCAGCGTGGCCAACCGGTCGCTTGGCGACGTGTTGACCAGCGAGAGCGTCGCCATCGAGATCGCCAGGTCCGCGGTCGGCGGTATCGCGTTGGCGTTGTCGGTGCCGTTGACGACGGCCATCGCCGCCGTGCTCGCGACGCCGGCCAACGTTCCCGGGGAAGCCCGTTAGGACGGGAAATTCCGTTTGGAAAAAGTGTGCGAAACCGGTCGGCTCGCGCCTCTTAGCAGGTGAACGCGGCCCAGCGAGGGCGGCGAACACCCAAGGAGATCGACATGACCACCAAGCAATCCACCTCCCGCCGCC
Organism: Mycolicibacterium sp. P9-64; assembly: GCF_008329605.1. Classification (GTDB taxonomy): domain Bacteria; phylum Actinomycetota; class Actinomycetes; order Mycobacteriales; family Mycobacteriaceae; genus Mycobacterium. The sequence goes on along the minus strand of NZ_NPKO01000001.1, from coordinate 455,455 downwards.
GCCTCGTTGCCGCCGCGCTGCTCGTCACAGCCGGCGCAGGCGTTGCCGGACTGGTAGGCCCGATGGCCACCGCCAATGCCACACCGACAACGGTGCCCGCGCCGCCGCCCGCGTCGGATCGGTACGTCGCGATCGCGTACTCGCCGAGCATCCAGTTCACGGGAGTGTCAATCAACGCGTCGAAGCAGGGCGCGACCAACGAGGCGCTGTACCGCTGCAGCACGAAGGCCCGCGACTGCCAGGTCGTGGTCAATTGGAAGAACGGCTGCGCGGCGCTGGCCGTCGACGGGACCCGCTTCTTCGGCGGCGCCGGGCCCAGCTACGCAGCGGCCAACAACGACGCCCGGTCGGGGCTCGGTGGCTTCGGCACGATCAAGGCGAGCCAATGCGTCGTCCGCTGACGCAGAGGCGCTAGAAGGGAGTGTGGCTGAGCCAGCCGTCCCAGACGCTGGCGTCGCCGAACACCTCGATGCCGGCCTCGGCCGACGTGCGGCGCCGCGTCAGGGCCAGGAGCAGATCTACCGCCCTGCCGCGCACCGCCGTCTCACCCTTGACGTGGTTGTGCGACCAGTTCACGCCGTCCTCGTCGTTGGTGATCGTCCACTCGCCCGTCGGGCCGAGGCCGTCATCGGTGGCGTGCAGGTGCAGCGTCGCACCGCGCGGCAGCGGCGGTGCGTGGGGGTCGGCCTGGATGGTGCACCGGTCGATCCACTCGGTCACGCCATCGGCGGCCAGCTCGGGGGCCAGCTCGAAGTCGGCACCGAGGGCCAGCGCGGCATCGGCGCGGTGCACGGTCGCCTCGTGCAAGCGGCGCCGGACCCACCACCCCGCGGGACGGGAGCCGAGGAACGTCCACACCCTGGCTTCCGAGCCGACCTGGTCGACCGCCGACAGCAGCAGTTGCACGCCGCCGTCGAGCCATTCGAGTGCGGCGTCGGGGTCGTCCGGCGGCTTGCCGTCGGTGACCGTGCGCGGGTCGAGCTCCTCCTGGCGATGTTCTGCGACGATCTGGGCGCTCCACCGGTTGCCTCGGCCGACGTGCTTGAACAGCTGGTTGAGCGTCCAGCCGGGACAGGCAGGCACCGGGGTCGATGGATCACCGGCACGCACCTGGGCGCCGAACGCCTTGGTCTCTTCGATCAGGGCTGTCCTGAAGTCCACCCTACGAACGTACCGCGCTGCGCGCCTTGCCAAGCGCGATCGGTAGGGACGCCCAGCCCCGCAACACCCTGGTATCGCGACGGCTGCCCGCTCCGGCGAGTGCAGCGTCGGGGTAGCGCTCGAAGAACGTACGAAGGCCGACTTCCCCTTCCGCACGGGCCAGTGCGGCACCGAGGCAGAAGTGCCTACCCCCGGAGAACGACAGGTGCTTGCCCGCGTTGTCGCGGGTGATGTCGAAGCGGTGCGGGTCAACGAACACCTTGGGGTCGCGGTTGGCTCCTGCGAGGTAGAGGATGACGAGCTCACCGCCCGCGACGGTCCGGCCCGCGACCTCGACGTCGTGGCGCGCGATCCTGGCGCTCAGCTGAACCGGCGACTCGAGCCGAAGGATCTCCTCCACCGCACCCGGCCACAGCTCGGGATCGTCCAGCAGCATCGCGAGTTGGTCGGGATGCTCGAGCAGGATCCGGATACCACTGCCGAGCAGGTTCACCGTGGTCTCGAACCCCGCGGCAAGCACCAGACCGGCCGTGGCACGCAGTTCCTCGTCGTTGAGCCGCGTACCCCCCTCACTGGCTTCGATGAGCTCGCTCATCAAGTCGTCACCGGGGGCGCGCCGCAGGCGGTCGATGTGGTTGGCCAGCCATTCGTTGAACCCGTCGAGGCCGCGCTCGACGCGCAAGTACTGATCGAACGGCAAGCCGATGTCGAGGCTGGGCGCAGCCAGCTCGCCGAACTCGAGGATGCGGGGCCGTTCGTCGTCCGGCACGCCGATGATGTCGCCGATGACGGTGACAGGCAGCTGCGAGCAGTACCGATCGACGATGTCGACGACGGAGCCGTCGGTTCCGCTTTCCAGGTCGTCGATCAGTGCGGCCGCGGCCTGCCTCACCCGTTCCCGCAGTGCGGCAACGGCTCTGGTGGTGAACACCGACGACACCGTCTTGCGGTAGCGGGTGTGTTCTGGCGGTTCGACGGAGAGCAGCGACGGCGGAAGCAGCGGATGCAGCCGACCCTTGACCGCGGTCTTGGTCTCCAGCCAGCCAAGCGGGCCCGGCAGGGTCTTGCCGATTGCCGTCACGGCGAAGTCGTCGGAGCGCAGCAGCTGATGCGCGAGCGCGTGGTCGGTGGTGAGCCATGCGGCCCGGCCTCGGACGAGTTCGCCATGCGCCCGCAGTTCGTCGGCGAAACCACCGGGGTCGGCGCGCACCGTCAGATCGGCGATCAGCCTGCCCTGCATCTCACCGCGCTTGGCGCCGTAGGACGCCAGCCCGCGGATGACCCCGTGCAGGGCCAGCCAGTGCAGACGCTGTCGAACCGTTGCCCTCATCTGTCGAGCTTAAGCACCGGACGAAGATCGTCCAACCGATCGAAGAGCTGCCACACGTAGGCACCCGTGCCGTTCTCCCGGTGGGCGTGCAGGTCAGCCAGCGTCGGGTCGTTGCAGTACCCGTTGAACGCTTCCTTGTCGGGCCACTCGACCAAGATCAGCACCTGACGGGGTTCGACGTCGCCGAGGATGGCTTCGCGGAACTTGCCGAGTGCTACCACCCGGCCGCCGTACCTGGCGACCTCGGCGACCGACCGCTTGGAGTAGGCCAGGTATTCGTCGCGGTTGGCGACGTCGAACAGGTTCAGGGCGTAGACCGTCATGACGTCGACGTTACGACGCCAGCCCTACGGTGCCTGCCGATCGAGCTCGTCGAACCGCGCCAGTGCGGCGTCGAGGTCTGCCTCGTCGAACACTTCGCAGCGGTTGAACTGGTCGCCTTCGATCGACATCAGGATGATGTCGCGCCACTCGGCCTCGAAACCCTCGTCCGAGACCCCACGCCCCGGTTGGGTGAAGACCGCGCCGAGGCGCGTTAGTCGGTGCACTGCCTCGACGTAGAACGTGATGTCCGGCGCAACGGCAAACGTGGCACGCATGTACGAAGTCATGTCGCCGGGCGCGAACGCTGTCACTTTGCGGTGATCGATGTTGACCCAGTCCTGCGTCGTCGGGGGCATCACGTGTCGGTTGAAAGCGGCGGAGGCGCGCGCAATGAGCGACCACGTGTGGGAGTGGTCGGCCGCTTCACCGGCGAGGTACCGGGCGTCGAGCTCGGCGAACGCTTCGTCGATGTCGTCGAGATCGAACTGGATGCCCGACGAAATCCGGTTGTCGCTGTCGATTTCGATGATGGTCAACAACTCGAGACCGAACGCCTCGGGCAGTTGCCCGCCCGATACGCAGGTACGCATGAGCGCGACGCGCTCTCCTCGGGTCGCGATGACGACAGATTCGAAGTTCTTGACCCCGACGTCGACCACGGCCCGCAAATTCGCGGTCTGGGCATCACGCCCGCGTAGCACTCCGCTGCTTACCACCCGACGACGATCGTCATTGCAAATGTCGTCGGCGACCATCGCCGCCATGGCGTCCCAGTCGCGAGCCATGAGGTACCCGTTGAAGCGGTAGTACATTCGGCTTGCCACGTTCTCCAGCGGCCGCGCCGGTCGAGTGAGCTCGTCGAACCTCGCGAGTGCGGCGTCGATGTCCTCCCCTTCGAACATCTCGATGCGGTTGATCAGGTCGCCTTCGACGATCACAAGGCAGATTTCCCGCCATTCGGCGTCGAAACCGTCTAGCGAAGTCCCGCTGACTGCGTGGGTCCAGACCGCTCCAAGGTTGCTCAGCCGATGCACGGCCTCGGCGTAGGCGTTGACGTCCGGTGCGAGAGCCCAGGTGGCACCTATGTATGCGGTCACGTCGCCGGGTGCGAACCCTCTCGCTCGACGGTGATCGATGTTTACCGAATCGGGCGTGAACCCTGGCAGTTCGCGCCTGTTGAATGCGGCAAGGCCCCGTGCGACGACGGACCACGTGTGCGCGTCGGCCGCCGCTTCGCCGACGACGTACCTGGCATCGAGCTCCTCGAATGCGGCGTCGATGTCGTCAATGTCGAACGTGACGCGTGCGACGATACGCCCGTCGGCATCGATCTCGATAATGCAGAGAATCGCGGAATGGAACGCCTCAGGCCGCTGGTCTCGACCTGCAAAGCGGTTGCGACTCAAGGTGAGTCGCTGGCCACGGGTGGCAATGACATCTGACGTCACTTTTCTTACACCGAGGTCGGCGGTCGCCCGCATGCTTGCGATCTCGGCATCGCGACCGCGCCGAAGACCGGCATTCACCACGCTGCGACGATCGTCAACCAAGATGCCTTCGGCCATCATCCCCGCCATCGCGTCCCAATCGCGGGCGGCAAAATAGATCTCGCAGCGGTCGTCTACTCGGCTCGCCGCGTTTTCCAACCGCGGCGCCGGGCGCAGTTCCTCAAATCTGGCAAGCGCGGCGTCGAGGTCTGCCTCGTCGAACAGCTCGGAGCGGCTGATCGCATCGCCTTCCACCGTCAGAATGGAAATGTCCCGCCACTCCGCGTCGAAGCCCTCTTGCGAGATGCCACGCGCGACATGTGTGACGACCCCTCCGAGGTTGGTCAGTCGATGCACCGCCGCGATGTAGATCGTGGTGTCAGGCGAGTCGTCCCAGGCAGCGTGGAGATACGCGATCATGTCGCCGGGCGCGAACGCTGCTCCGCGACGATGGTCGACGTTTACCCAGTCCGGCGTCGTCGCGAGGAGCTCGCGCCGGTTGAACCCGGCGTAGCCCTTGGCGATCACCGACCACGGGTGAGCATGCGGTGCGGCTTCACCGGCGAGGTAGCGCGCGTCGAGTTCCGCAAACGCGGCGTCAACGTCGTCGATGTCGAATGTGACTATGCCCGCGATCCGCTCGTCGGCGTCGATCTCGACGACCTGGAGAAGATCGATGTGGAAGGCGTCGGGGTCCTCGTTGCTGAGAGAGTATTGAACGCCAGCGAGAACGAGGCGTTCCGCACGGGTCGCAAGGACGGTTGTCGTTGCACCCGGGATCCCGAATTCGGCGGCTGTCCGGTAACTTTCGATCACGGCATCCCGGCCGTGCAGGCCCACATCCGTTACCTGACGGCGGTCGTCGCCGTAAAAGTCGTCGGCGAGCAGCGCCGACATGGTTGTCCAGTCGCGAGTTGCGAACGATACGAACAAGCGGTCGCTGACTCGGCTTGCCGCGTTTTCCAGGTGCGGCTCTGGTCGATTGAGTTGTTCGAACCTCGCGAGCGCGGCGTCGAGGTCAGCCTCGTCATACAGCTCGCAGCGGCTGATCAGGTCGTCGTCGACAGTCAGAAGGTTGATGTCCTGCCACTCGACATCGAGGCCCTCTTGCGATGTCGCGTGCGACTCATGGGTCACGACCGCTCCGAGATCGCTCAGACGATGCACAGTCTTGACGCGCATGCTCACGTTCGAGGTGGCGTCCCACATGGCACGGAGATATGCCTTCACGCCCCCCGCCTCGATATTTACGACCCGTCGCCGGTCGATGTCCACCCAATTCGGTGCCGTCGGCGGCATCTCCTGTCGACTGAGTGCGGCATAGGCCCCCGCGACGACCGACCACGTGTGGGCATCGTCGGCCGCTTCGCCTGCGAGGTACCGGGCATCGAGCTCGTCGAACGCGGCGTCGATGTCGTCGGGGTCGAACAGGACACTCGCTGAGATCCGGTTGTTGGCGTCGGCGTCGACAATGCACACGACCTCGGTAGCGAATTCCTCGGGCCGGTCGCCGCGGTTCGTGGCACGGTTTCGAATGAGAGCTAGGTGCTCACCGCGGGTGGCGAGCACCGTTGACGCCATGCTCCTGGTTCCGAGTTCCGCGGCGGCTCGCATGTCCGCGATTCCAGCATCTCGACCATGTCTGACCCCGGCATTCACGACCCGTCGCCGGTCATCGATGAGACTCCCGTCGGAGAGGAGCTCCGCCAAGGCGGCCCAGTCGCGGGCCGCGAAGCACGCGTAAAAGCGCTCTGCCACTTGGCTTGCCGCGTTTTCCAGCCGTGGTGCCGGCCGGCTGAGCTGTTCGAATTTCGCGATCGCGGCGTCGAGGTCTGCCTCGTCGAACAGCTCGCAGCGGCTGATCAGGCCACCGTCGACCATCGACAGGCTGATCTCGCGCCACTCGCCGTCGAAGCCCGCTGCCGTCGTTCCGCGCGCCGTGTAGGTGACGACCGCTCCGCGGCTGGTCAGCCGATGCACGACCTCGATGGACGGTCGGACGTCTTGGTCGAGTTCCCACGTGGCCTGGAGGTATCCGCTCAGGTCACCGGGCGCGATTGCCACCGCCGTGCGCCGGTGGTCGACGTTCACCCAGTCCTGCGTCGTCGGTGGCAGCTCACCTCGCCTGACGGCGGCGTAGGCCTCGGCGATGACCGACCACGTGTCGCGGTGCGGCGCCGCTTCTCCGGCACGGTATCGGGCATCGAGCTCCGCCATCGCGGCGTCAAGGTCGTCGAGATCGAACACGACGCACGCCGCGAGCCGCTCGTCGGAGTCCACCTCAGCGAGCCGGAGAAATTCGCCGTTGAACGCTTGAGGACCGCTGGTCTCGGCCCGGGTATGCACGAGTGCGAGGCGGTCTCCGCGGACTGCAACCACATTCAACGCCGTGGTCTCGATACCGAGATCGACGAGCACCCGTACCTCCGCTAGCTCATTGGCGCGGCCGATTCCCACCCGGTGAAGTCCTCGGCGCCGGTCATCGATCAGGAGGTCGTCGATGAACAGCGCGCCAATCTCATCGACGCGCCTGTCCGAAAACAGCACATTGAATCGGGCATCGCCCCGACTCGCGGCGTTCTCGAGCCGCGGCCGCTGTTGTCCCTCATCGAGCCGGGCGTGCGCGGCGTCGAGCTCGGCGATCGCGGCGTCGACGTCGTCGAGATCGAAGTACACGTCCATAGCGATCCGACCGTCGTTGTCGAGGCCAATGAGCTGGAGCAGCTCGTCCTGTGGTGCGCCTGCACTCGCGTCTGCAGTGTTCACCTGCGTTCGGGTAAGGGCGAGGCGCGCGCCCCGGACGGCGACAACCACGTGGCGGTGCCGGACGAAACCCGACTCGCGGAGACGCTTCGCTTCGCGTGTCCATTCCTCCGGCCCAAGGGTGAGCTGAGGGAAGCCAACGACCTTTCGGTGGCTCCGCATGGAGATATCGGACGCGAGCACGTGCTCGAGCTCGTCCCAGGCCTCACAATCGACAGCAGAGTGCAGCTGGACGAGTGCCCGGACACATGCATTTTCCAGCTCGACACTCGGCTCTTCGGGTGGAATCGACCCAGACGGAACGTCACGTGCACCGCTAATATTGCGGGCCTTCTCAGCAAGTGCCGCAGCCCCTTTCAGTTCGTAGAGCCGCATGGCCTGTTCGGCCGCGGCCTGCGCTCCGTCGGTGTCGCCGGCGGCGCCCAACACCGTCGCCAGCGCCAGGCAGGCATCGCCATGATCGACCAAGGCATCGGTGCTTCGGGCCAGTGCCACGGCCTCTTCGGCGATCCGGCGAGCGTCCTCGTGTGCGCCGCTGCGTGCCAGCAACTGTGCCCGAACCGTCCGCCATGCGATCGACGCCTTCAATGCATGGCCTGCGAGACACTCGCTCTCCGTGCATAATTCGTCGGCTTCGGCGTCCATGTCGAGTGCCAGACAGGCCCGAGCCAGCAGCGCGGCGGTTTCGGCGGTGTCGGCCTCGAGGCCCATGCGACGAAAGCCGTTGTAGGCCCGCCTCAAATGGGGCTCTGCAGCAGCAGGATCGTCGGCGACCAACTCGAGGATGCCGGCAAACTGGTCGACCTCGAGCAGTGCGTGCCGCATGCCGAGTTCAGTGAGCGTCCGTCTGGCGGAGTCGAGCAGGCTACGGCCGGCGGCGGCACGGCCGCGAAACGCGTCCAGCACACCCTGACACCGAGTCGACGTCGCCTCCACCACAGGAGATCCCGTGGTGATGCGCAGCAGCCGCACGACATCGAGGCACCGCCCGCCCGCTCGCGGAACCGGATTGGGTCCCCACAGCGCCGCCAGTGGCGCCTGCGCGAGCACGGCGTTCACGCGGCGGTGGTCATGCGCACGTCGCGCCGCGGTCAGAGCGTGGTCCAAGGCGGTTTCGCAATCGCCGATGCGCCCGAGGCGGGCCAGGCATCCGGCCCGGACCGTATGCGCCTTCGCCTCCCCCGCCGCATCGTCCAGTCCGGCCAGCGTCTCGGCGGCCGCGCTCACCGCGGATTCGATCTCGTCCAAGCGCTCGGGATCGGTGAGCATCGAGAGTTGGCCGTCGAAACAGGCGCCCCAGGCTGCGAGTCGGTCGGAATCGCCTGCGGCCTCTTGCAACTGAGAGACTGCGCCCGCCGCCGAAGCCACGTCACCCGCGGCCAGCAGTGCCTCACAGCGAGCGACCAACAGCTCGGCTTGCTGGTCGTCGCGGTCGGGCAGCTCGTCGTCAATCTCCTCCAGTGCATGCCACGCCTTGCCGTAGAGGTCCGCGGCGCCTTCGTACGCCAGGCGTGCCATTGCCTGGTCCGCGGCGCGTCTGCAGTACTCGACAGCCTTGGCCGCGTTGCCCGCCCACGCACATTCGAAGTAGTGGTAGGCCAATTCGGCCAGTAGCTCGTCATCTGCGCCCGGTTCCGTCTCGAGTGTTCCGGCGATCTTCTGATGCAGCCGCATACGCCGCACGGACGCCAGCTCGGCGAGCAGCGACTGCCGGACGATGGCGTGGTTGAACCGGTAACGACCGCCAGGCTCTTCGATGACGATGCCCGCCTTCGAGGCTTCGTCGAAGGCATCGATGAGGTCGTCGCCGACCACCCTTTCGACCAGCGCCAGCGCAAAATGGCTACCGACGACCGCGGCCGCAGCAAGTGCCTTGTTCGTCTCCGCCGAAAGGCAAGAAAGCCTGCGGCTCACGGCCTCCCGAACCCCTTGCGGCAGGGTGCTCGGATCCCAGCGTCCACCGCTCTCGTCCACGTGGCGCAGCGTCTCGATGAGGAAGAACGGATTGCCACCGGTGACCGTTGCCAGCGCGCGGGCGAGTTCCTCGTCGTCGTAGCCGGCTTCGGCGAGATATTCACGCACGTCGCCCTGGTCGAGACCGCTGAGCTGAAGGCGAGTGGCTGAGCCGTCGCGGTGAAGGTCGGCGAGCATCGCCGCCAGAGGGTGCGACCGGTCGAGGTCGGTGCTGCGGTAGGTGCCGACGATTTGCACGCGAGCGTGCTCGCCGAAGCGCAGAAGGTGACGCAGGAGAAGCAACGTGGGCTTCGCCGCCCAGTGCAGGTCGTCGAGAATCAGGACAACCGGTGCGCTGGCGGAGGCGACTCCAAGCGCCGCGACGACGGCATCGAACAGTGCGTAGCGCTCGGTGTCCGGGTCGGCGCGAGTCGGCGCGGCGAGGTCGGGCAGGACGTCGGTGAGACCGGGAACCAGTGAGAGGAGCGCTTCGACACCGCGCAGTCCTCGCAGCCGATTCGCACCGAGGCTCGGAATCAGCAAGCGCAGGGCTTCGGCGAACGGCTGGTAGGGGGCACCGAGGTCCTCGTCGCATCGGCCGTAGAGGACAACCGCGCCTTGCTCGTAGGCGTGTTGGGACCATTCACCGGCCAGACGCGTCTTGCCGACGCCGGGTTCCCCCGCGATCAGCACCGCGTGCGCGCCGCCGTCAACCGCGGTGTGCCACGTGGACAGAAGTCGCTCGATCTCGAGGCCGCGCCCGACGAACGGCCCCGGCACGGTCAACAGCGGCGGCAGCGCGGGCCGCTCGATGGGTGTGTCAGCTGTGATGGCGTGGGATTCGTCGGCGGTCTCCAATCGGAGCTCGAAGACGTGCTCCGGGCGTGCCAGGTTGCGAAGCTGGTGCATCCCGAGGTCGGCCAGCACGACGTCATCGGAAAGTGAGTCGATGACGAGTTCGGCTGTCGCGCCCGAGCAGAGGGTCTGGCCACCGGCCGCCAGTGATCGCAGCCGGGCGGCGCGGTTGACCGCCCGACCGAAGTAGTCGCCGTCGCGAAGCTCGACCTCACCGGTGTGCAGCGCCACACGGATGCGCATGGGCTCCGCCAGTGCCCACGGCTCGTGACGGACGGCTTCTTGCAGATCGATCGCTGCCGCGGCTGCTGCCGACGGCCGGTCGAAGACAGAGAACGTCGCGTCCCCCTCGCCGCGCGTCTTGATGAGCCGCCCGCCCCGAGACGTGACGACCTGTTTGACGACTTCGTCGTGTCTGGCCAGCGCCGCCGCCATGGCGTCGGCGTCGGCTTCCCAAGCTGCAGTCGAACCCTCGATGTCGGTGAGCAGGAAGGTCACTGCCCGCGTGGCGGATTGAAGTTGCTGCGACACAGGCATTTCCAATGCATCGTCTTGCGCAACGATTGCGGCCTCGAGTCGGCGAAGATCCGGCCCGGGGTCGACGCCCAGCTCGTCGGCCAGCAGTAACCGGGCACGCTGGAACGCGCCAAGGGCTTCACCTTGTCTGCCCGCGCGATAGAGGGCGAGCATCAACTGCCCCCAACGCCGCTCACGCAACGGTGCGTCGCTCACCGCGGCTTCCAACTCGCCGATGATCTCGGCGGCGCGACCCGTTGCGAGAAGAGCGTCGGCCCGGTCCTCCACCAGGGCGGCATGGCCTTCGATCCAGCGCGTCTTCTCGGATGTGCCCCGCGAGCCGTCGGGAAGTTCGGGGATCCCACGCCACAGCGCCAGGGCCTCGTCGAAACGCGCCACCGCTTGGCTGGTGTCCCCCGAGGCGATGGCCTCGCGACCCATCTTGGCCGCCGCCTTGTACCGCGAGGCATCGATCTCGGTCGTCGTCAGGGTCCAGCCCGTTCCCTGCGTCAACACGAAACCGTCGCCAAGCGTGCGACGCAGAGAGGAGATGTGGGTCTGCAAGGCCTTGGCCGCGGTGCGCGGCGGATCGTCGCCCCAGAGGAGTTCCAGGAGCACGTCGGCCGACACGACGGAACCGCCGTGCAGCCCCAGCATCGTGAGGATGGAACGAGGTTTGGCGCCGGGGATCGCGACCGGCAGCCCAAACTGCCGGACCTGGAGCGGCCCCAGAACCCCCAGTTCCACCTGTTGAAGCGTAATCACCTAGCCATGGTCCGTGCGGCGATTCAATGCACGGTCAAGGTTTGGTAAAGGGTGGGCGCACGGTCATTCGGCCCGGTGCGGTCCGCGCTCGGGTGGGGACCACCACCAATTTACGACGCGACGGGCTCCCCGGAAAGCACGGGGATGTTGCGGCCCAGCGCGTGGACGCGCCAGCCGGCCCTCTGCCAGCGGTCCACGTCCAAGCAATTGCGGCCGTCGACAACGACTTTCGCGCGCACGGTGCCGGCGAGCTGGTCGGGGTCGAGGTCGACGAACTCCTGCCATTCGGTGAGCACCAGCACGGCGTCGGCGCGCTCGCAGGCATCGATCGCCGACGTCGAGTAGTTCAGCGTGGGGAAGACGCGCTGCGAGTTCTCCATGGCCTTGGGGTCGAACACGTTGACGGTCGCGCCGTTGAGTTGCAGCAGGCCTGCCACGTTGAGCGCGGGCGAGTCGCGGACGTCGTCGGATTCTGGCTTGAACGCCGCGCCGAGAACCGCGATGTTGGCGCCGAGCAGCGACCCGCCGCAGGCCTTCGTGGCCAACTCGACCATGCGGGTGCGCCTGCGCATGTTGATGCTGTCCACCTCGCGCAGGAACGTCAGTGCGTGGTTGGCTCCCAGTTCACCGGCGCGGGCCATGAACGCGCGGATGTCCTTCGGTAGGCAGCCGCCGCCGAATCCCAGTCCGGCGTTGAGAAATCGCCTCCCGATGCGCGGGTCGTAACCGAGCGCATCGGCCAGCAGGGTGACGTCGGCGTCGACGGCCTCGCATACCTCCGAGATCGCGTTGATGAAGGAGATCTTGGTGGCCAGGAAGGCGTTCGCCGAGACCTTCACCAACTCCGCGGTCTGCAGGTCGGTGACCAGGAACGGCACGTCCTCACCGAGCAGCGGTGCGTACAGCTCGCGCACGGCAGGCTCGGCACGCACCGAATCCCGTTGCACGCCAAGCACGATGCGGTCGGGGTGCAGGGTGTCGTGCACGGCGAAGCCCTCGCGGAGGAACTCCGGGTTCCAGGCCACCTCGACGTCGACGCCCGCAGACGCGAGGCCACGGGCCCGCTCGGCCAGCTCGGCGGCGGTGCCGACCGGCACGGTGGACTTGCCAACGATCACCGCCGAGCGGCGCAACCGGGGCACCAAGGTGTCGATCACGGCGTTGACGTGGCGCAGGTCGGCGCCGTACTCGCCCTTCTTCTGCGGGGTTCCGACGCCGAGGAAGTGCACGTCGGCGAACTCGGCGGCCTCGTCGTAATCCGTGGTGAAACGCAGTCGTCCGGCATCCAGGTTGTCGCGCAGGACTTTTCGCAGCCCTGGCTCGTAGAACGGGATGTCGCCCGACGCCAACTTGGCGATCTTGCCGGGGTCGATGTCGACGCCGACGACCTCGTGGCCCAGTTCAGCCATCCCGGCGGCGTGTGTCGCTCCGAGGTAGCCCGTGCCGAACACTGTGCATCGCATACTGCCTTGATAGGCCGCCCCGATGTTCTAACTGCTACGGGACACTTAGCGCCAGACCAACGGCAGGTGTCCGCTAGTGGCGGCCGCCGCCTCCACCGCCGCCTGCTGGAGCGCAGAAGATCAGGAAACAGTTACTACCGCCGCCTCCACCGCTGTTGCCGGGTGAACCGTCCGAGCCGTGCGACCCGCCGGAACCACCGGAGCCCGGCCACTGCGGCTGCTCTGGTTGTTGGGGCTGCTGCGGGTAGTGCGGGTACTGCGGCGACTGGGGCCAGTCGTTGCCATCGTCGTGTGGCGGTCGCTGCGGCCACGGCTGCTGCCAGGGCGGCGTCCACTGCGGCGGCCGCTGCTGCGGGTACTGCGGATACTGGGGGTACTGCGGATACTGCTGCTGCGGCTGCTGCCACGGCGGGATGAACACTGGTACCGGCACGACCGCTGGCGGCGGCGCGGCAGGCGGATCCGGCGGCGGCGCAGCGGGAGCAGGTGCCGGCGGCGGCGCCTCGGGAGCGGGTGCCGGTGCGGCCTCGGGCGGTGCGACGTACACCGTGCGCGGCGGAGCGGCGGGCGCCTCCTGCACCACGGGGATCGGGGCCTTGATGGTCTCGGCGGGCGGCGGCGGCGGCGCTGCGGGTTGCGCCTGCTCGACGGCGGCGGGAGGCGGCGGGACGGCGCTGGGCACGATCGCGGCCTGCCCTGCGTCGGGTCGCGAATCGACCGTGGGCCGGATGTTGACGGCCAGCGAGATGACCAGACCGACGACGCCGAGCACGAAGATCGACGTCAGCGCACTGCCGACGAGCAGGAATGGCTTGCGGCCCTCCTCGGCGGGCTCGGGCAGGTCGAAGTCGGCGTCGTCGAGGTCGTCGGACCAGGCCAACGGTGCGGGCGCGCCGACGGCCGCCATCTCAGTCTCGGCGTTGGCGAGGCCGACGTTCGGATTCCCGGCCGTTGCGCCGTCGGGGTCCAGCGAGTAGGCAAGGCCCGCCGTGGTCGCGTCGTAGACGGGGGCGTTGGCCGCTGCGAGTGCGGCGCCGCGCGCCAGCGCCAGACCCGATTCCTCGGGGGCATTGACGGGCAGCCCGACGAGATCGGCGAGATGGGTCTTGACCGACGCGATGTCGACGCCAGAGCCGACGACGAACATGCCCTGCGGCGGAGTGCCCTGCGCCTCCACGGCCGCGACCATGTCGGCGAGGACTGCCATGGCGTCGGTGCTGTGCAGGCTGCGGCTGAGCACCTTCACGATCGAGCCGTCGTCACTGCGGACTACCGACAGCGTCGCGGTGTCGCGATCGATGAACAGCAGCCCGGTGCTCTCGTATCCGACCGCGCGACCCGCGGCCTGCGCGAGCGCGCCAGCTGCGTGCAGCTCGGACACCAACATGACGTCCTTGATGCCGCGAGCGGCCAGGGTGTCGCGCAAGGCTGCGGCCTCGACGCGGTCACTCCACGTCACGCCGATCGCCCGAAGGACGTGTCCGCCCTCGGCCGCGCTCTCCTGGGTGCCGAGTACGGCCGCGACGACCTGATCGGCCGCCGCAGACGTTGCTGACCCGTCGGTGGACGATACGTCGAAGTCGTCGTGGTCGACGATCGCGCCGTCGCCCTTTTCACCCTCGACCAGCACCATCCGCACCGTCTTAGGTGTCAACGACACACCAAGCACGATGTCCACTGGACCCCTCCAAAGTATTTGCTACGCTACCTATGTCGACAATCCGACCCTTCAACCGCGAGTCGACGACATGTGTTTCATCGTCGCTACCAGGGCAGTCGTTACGTCCGGCGCCGTTAGCTGACGATCCGGCCGACGACCCGCGTTTCGACCCTACTCGGCTTGGCGGCGAACGTCTTCCGCGATTCCGTTAGCCCTGCTTATCAGCCTTGTTCGGGGCGCGGACGGCGCATCGGCATGTGTCCGTGGACGCCCTCGGCGTACGCAGTCTCGGCGTGTTGGGTGAAGTCGACGCCGGTCGTCTCGTCCTCGGCGCTGAGCCGAAAGCCCATGGTGCGGTCGATCAGCTTGGCCAATACGTAGGACACGGTGAACGCGTACAGCGCGACGACGACCGCCCCGAGGCACTGCTTGCCAAGTTGAGCCAGACCGCCGCCGTAGAAGAGGCCTTGCGGGCCTGCCGTCATGACCTCGGTGGCCAGCAGCCCGATCAGCAGCACCCCGACCACGCCGCCGACGAAGTGCACGCCGACCACGTCGAGCGAGTCGTCGAACCCGAAGCGGAACTTCAGGCCGATCGCGAACGAGCAGACGATTCCGGCGAGCAGGCCGACGATGACGGCGCCGAGGGTGTTGACGGTGCCGCAGGACGGGGTGATCGCGACGAGGCCGGCGACCACACCCGATGCGGCGCCGAAGGTCGTGGGCCTTCCGTCGCGGATCTGCTCGACGGTGAGCCAGCCCAGCATGCCGAGGCAGCCTGCGACCAGCGTGTTGAGGAAGATCGCGGCGGCCGTCCCGTTGGCGGCCAGCGCCGAGCCCGCGTTGAAGCCGAACCAGCCGAACCACAGCAGGCCGACGCCGAGCAGCACGAAGGGCAGATTGTGCGGGCGCATCGCGTCCTGTTTGAAGCCGATGCGCGGTCCGAGCACCAGGGCCAGCGCCAGCGCGGAGGCGCCGGAGACGATCTCGACGACGAGGCCGCCCGCATAGTCGAGGACGCCGAGCTTGAACAGCCAGCCGCTGGGCGACCATACCCAGTGCGCCACAACGGAATACACGGCGATGGCCCAGACCGGAACGAAGACCATCCACGCCGCGAACTTGGCGCGGTCGGCGATGGCGCCACTGACCAAGGCGGCGGTGATGATAGCGAAGGTGAGCTGGAAGGTGGCGAACAGCAACTCGGGCACCGAACCGTGCAGGGTAGACGGGCTGATGCCGGCCAGACCGACGTGCGTGAGGTCGCCGATCAGCCCGGCGAAGCCGTCCCCGGAGAACGCCAGGGTGTAACCGAAGAGCAGCCACGCCACCGTGACGAGCGGAATGGAGATGAAGCTCATCATGATCATGTTGAGCACGCCGGTGGTCCTGACCATCCCGCCGTAGAAGATGGCCAGCCCCGGCGTCATCAGCAGGACGAGCGCCGTGCTGGCCAGCAGCCAGGCGGTGGCGGCAGGATCGAGTTCATGCATTCGGCGAGGATGTCGGCCGACGGTTTCAGCGATGCGGCGAACGTGTTTCAGGCATGTTTCGCGTTTCGTGCGTGTTTCTGAGTCCTCACACGCCACCTGCTGCGTTCAGGCAGCGCTGACGGCCAAGAGTTGCGAATGGGCCGCACCCCCAGCGCTCACTGAACGCGCGGGCGTCAGCTGGACTTGATGAAGTTCAGATACGAGCGCGACGGGGTGGGCCCGCGCTGCCCCTGATACTTCGATCCGGCCGCCGAGCTGCCGTACGGGTGCTCGGCGGGGCTGGTGAGCCGCAGCAGGCAGAGCTGGCCGATCTTCATGCCGGTCCACAGCGTGATCGGCAGGTTGGCGACGTTCGACAACTCCAGGGTGATGTGCCCGCTGAAGCCCGGGTCGATGAAGCCTGCCGTGGAGTGCGTCAGCAGGCCGAGGCGGCCCAGTGATGACTTGCCCTCCAGCCGGCCCGCGAGGTCGTCGGGCAGAGTGCAGCGTTCCAGCGTCGACCCCAGGACGAACTCGCCGGGGTGCAGCACGAACGGCTCCCCCTCCTTCGGCTCGACCAGGGTGGTGAGGTCGTCCTGGCGGATGGACGGGTCGATGTGGGTGTAGCGGGTGTTGTTGAAGACCCGGAACAGGTTGTCGAGTCGGACGTCGACGCTGGACGGCTGGACCAGGCCGTCGTCGAACGGATCGATGCCAAGGCGTCCGGCGGCGATCTCGGCCCGAATGTCGCGATCGGAGAGCAGCACGCGACGAGCGTATCGGGTGCCCCGGCCTCACAGCGGGGGCTCACCCGGCGCTGGTCCCCGCAGAGCGGACGCGGCCACACTCGGGGCATGCAGGACGTACGGATCGGGATGACCGCGTCGGACGACGTGCAGTTGGTCGATGAGGATGATGATGCGCCCGCTACCGATACCACCGACCCCGATGACGGCGCCGCTCAACTCGAGCGGGAAGAAGAAGCCGGCAGGACCAGCAGGTGGCCAGCCAGTACCCGGGTCCCACCGCCGGGGCGGGTGGGAATGTTAGCCTTTGTACTCGCCAGCCCTGCTGGTCAGGCCGATGTAGTTCAATGGCAGAACATCAGCTTCCCAAGCTGAATACGCGGGTTCGATTCCCGTCATCGGCTCCGCGATGACCAGGTCAAACACTATTCGAACCGTTCGATTCCGAGCCTCGCTGTCACGACGATGTCACAACCCGGTTGAAAGTGTCACCAGCGGCCTTCAAAGCATCGTTTTGCGAGTGCGCGTAGAGGCGCATCGTCAGCGACGCATCCTTATGCCCGATCCACGCTGCGACGACAGCGATCGGCACTCCAGCGAGGTGCATGGCGGTCGCTGCGGTGTGCCGCGCGGCGTGCAGCTTGATCGGCCGCAGCCTGGCGGCCTTCACGGCGTCTTGCCAGTACCGCGACAACACCTGCGGGTGGTACGGGTCGCCGACCTCGTTGCTCACGACGTATTCACCCGAGCGATATGAAGGCCCCACCGAAAGCCGCTCCGCCGCTTGGCGAGCCTTGGCTGCCTTCAGCACCGACACCAAGCGATCAGGCAGGGGCAAGGTCCGCCGCGACATCGCCGACTTCGGATCGTTCTCCACCGCTCGGCCGCCCGCGTCCACCCGGTTGTTCGCGATCGAGACTGTTCGTCCGTCGAGGTCGACGTCTAGCCACCGCAGGCCGGCTATCTCGCCCCGCCGCAGGCCGCACAGCGCGAGTTCCCATGCATGGGCCAGCCTGTCGTTCGCACTTGACTTGAGCAAAGCCTGCACTTCGGCCTCCGTGTAGGTGGCGACGCTGCGGTGACTGACCGCCACAGGGTCGACGTGCGCGGCAGCATTGCGCGCAACGAGGCCCTGGCGCTGGGCGTCGGTGAGCACCATCGCAACGGTCTGGGTGAACTTGTTGACCGCGATGGCGCCCCAGGGCCGCCGTATACGCCCCTTGCCGGTCTTCGTGCCGCCCGCCAGCAGATCGGCAACCAGCTCGTCGATATGTGCCTTGGTGAGCCGCTGCACCGGCTCGTTGCCGTGCCGTTCGATCAACGGCTGCAAGTCGTATTCCAGCTTTGCCTTGGATGTGGCGCGCAGCTTGTGGCGACCCCTCACATAGCTCTCGCACACTTCGCTGACTGTGTTAGCGCGTCGCGGCACGAACGTGCCCTGCACCGCGGCATCGGTGACGTCTGCCAGTGCGTCGCGGGCTTCGCGTTCCGTTGCGTAGCGCCGACGGATCTGTTGACGCTTACCCGTCTCGGCGTTAACGCCTGCATCAACCGTAAGTTGGTATCGCACCAAGGTTTTTCCGAGCTTGCGGTCGACGACCTCGATCTTCTTGATCTGCGGCGGAAGCTGCTGCCTAGCCATCGATCTCATCCTCCCGCTGATCCCAGAGGACGGCGTTTGCTTCATCTTTGGGGTTACGCCACAGATCTGCTTTCGCGCGGGCAAGATCACCCATTACACGCAACGCTGCCTCTTGCTTCTCATGCAGTAAACGCTGTGTCTGCTCTACCACGTGCGCAGGCTGGCCTTGCTCGCAGGCCATCGCACGAAGTTCAGAAACATTGCGGTCCAGCATGGTTCGATCCGCAACTGCCTGTACCAGTCGGGTGCCCGCATTGGGTTCCATTGTCTCCGCCGACGCTCCGCTCGATTCCGCGGGCAGGGTCTCGACTCCCGCGAGCCATAGGTAAGCCCGCCGACTATCGACGTCAAAGGCGGGCAACACGATAGTTGCGCCGCCGTCTGGAAAGTCCGAAAACAAGAGAAGGCTCGGAGGCACCTTCAGTGCCGCGGCAAGCACCAACCATTCGGCGATGCCAAACTTGCCGGCCCGGTTGTTCGTCTCGATCTTGGTAATCGTCACGCGGGTGATCGGATAGCCGAGGTCCCTGGTGCGCTCAGCCAGCTGCACCGCTGTCATGCCCAAAGCTTTCCGCCGGGCTTGCACTGCGGTGCCTACTCGGGACGCAAGGGCCCTCTCGAAGTCTTTGGCCGCCTGATTAATGTTCGGCATGACGACATACTAGCGCGTGTTCGTGATCGTTCAGGAACATTCGTGCTAGTGTCGTCAGTGAGCGACTTCGGAAGCTCGCACTTCCCACAACTGAAGACACAACTGAATATCGGAGATGCAATGCCTGATTCGGCAGACACCGTGGCAGCCCGCCTGCACTCAGTCGATACGGCCCTTGAACGGCTGTGCGTGAGCAGGGCCAAGGGCTATGAGTTGATTTCTAGCGGGATGCTCCGCAGCGTAAAGATTGGCCGCCGACGGCTGATCCCGGAATCCGCGATCGTCCAGTTCATCTCGGCGCTCGAAGCCGGTGACGTCGCATGACCACTGCCAACGATCTGATAGCAGAAGCCCTCGCCATTCGGATGCTGCGAGGAGCCGTGCGCGAGGCAACAGACATCGGGACAAACGCAGTTGAGTACGCGCTGCACGGCTGGCCCGTCTTCCCTCTTCGCGGCAAAGTCCCGGCGATTTCATCGCGGGCTGGCGGTCGGGGGGTGCTCGACGCAACTTGTGACATCCTCACCGTCGTCCGTTGGTGGGCAGGTCACCACGCCGGCGCCAACATCGGCGGGCGCGTTCCCGAAGCGATGTTCGTTCTCGATGTCGACCCTCGGAACGGCGGCCAAGAGTCGCTCGACAATTTGGAGAAGAAGTACGGCCCCCTGCCCGATACGCTCACGACCCTTTCAGGGCGGGGTGACGGCGGCGTGCACCTATTTTATCGCCGACCGAAGGGCAAGTTGTCTAGTCGTCGACTGGGCGAGGGTATCGATGTCAAGACATCCAGCGGCTATGTCGTGCTCCCCACATCGGTCCATCCAGATACCGGGCGTCGGTACACCAGGATTGAACGTGAGGTTGCGGCGACCCCTGGCTGGCTCGCAGATCTACTTCGCGCCGAAGCGCGGGCAGCATCTCAACCCCGATTGCGAATCGCGCTGTCATCGAATGGTCCTGGAATCGCTGATCGCTTCAGCGACGGCACAAGTTGGTCGGAAGTCTTGGAGCCGCACGGTTGGCGTTGCGTAACAGGCGATCCAGAGACCGACGGGGCGCGTTGGCGTCATCCCAATGCGACTTCGCCGTCTTCCGCATCTGTGATGCACGGCAAGCTGTTCGTCTACTCGCCCAACACTTCGTTCGAAACAACAGAAGCGGGAGGACCCAACGGCTACACCAAATTTCGCGCCTACGCACTCCTAAATCACAACGGAGACATGAGCGTTGCGTCGCGCGCTCTCCGGAAGGAGGACTAGCAGAGATGATCGATGCCACCTCTGTGGAACCGATGCGCGACATCGACCCGAACGCCGAATTCTGGTCGCAGCGTGAAGAACTTGACCACATCTTGCGGTTCGCAAGGTATCGCCGTGCTGCGCCATGGGCGGTTCTTATAAGCGTCCTCCGTCGCACAGTCGCATGCATTGAACCAAACGTTGTGTTGCCCCCCACCGTAGGGAGTTTCGCGAGCATGAATCTCTTTACGGCCTCGGTTGGTCGATCCGGCCAGGGCAAAGGCGCGAGCGAAGCGGCAGGCTTCGACGCGGTTCGCTTCATCAATAGCGAAAGGACGGAAATCGATACTTCTCGTCCAAACCCAGGATCCGGTGAGGGACTCGCCCGACTATTCAAAGGCCGCGGCGACGAGGAGCGGCCGGTCACGCGCGCGCATTTGATTGTGCCCGAGGTAAGTACCCTGGCCGCCTTGGCTGGCCGCCAGGGCGCGACGCTTACCTCCGAGTTGCTTAAGGCGTTTTCGGGTGAGCCACTGGGCTTTACCAATGCGCACAAGGACACAACAACAGCTGTACCCGCGCATTCATATCGGCTCTGTCTTGGGGTTGGGGTGCAGCCGGAGAACGCCGACTTCTTCCTGTCGCGCACGAAAGACGGCTTCCCTCAACGCTTCGTATGGGTGCCTACCGACGACCCGCACGCTCCCGACGTGCCCCCTCGTTCGGTAGAGCCGATCGATGTCAAGGTGCCCAGCTTCGGGGCTGAACCGTTCGCCGCCGTCTCGATCCCCGACCGTGTCGCCAAGGAGATCGACTATCACCGCCTCCAAGTCCTCCGCGGAGCGTCCGAGGTCGACCCACTGGACGGGCACCTCATGTTGACTCGACTCAAAGTCGCTTTCGCCCTCGCAGTTCTGGCTGGCAGGAAGGACATCGATGTCGACGACTGGAAATTAGGCGGCGAGATAATCGACTTGAGCACTCATGTGCGGGGCGAGGTGCAATCGGCCGTGGATCAGCGACACCGTCGTGACAACGAATCGAAGGCGGTCGACTCCGCCGATCGCGACGCAATCGTGGCAGCACGTCTATCCGAGAAGACGCAGCGACGGGTCGCGGAGGCGATCGTTCGCAAGTTGGAGCGGGTTGACTCAGCCACGCGCCATGAACTGTTCCAGAACTGCGCTTCGAACATTCGCAGCGACTTCGACCCTGTGTTTGAAATGTTCATCGACAAGCAATTCATCGTGATCAGCGAGGATAGCCGCGATGGCCAGGTCGAGCAGTTCCGGCTTGCACGGTGAGGACCGTGGAAGTTTCCACTGTCTCTGGACCCGTATGACGAGGGAATACGTCGAGTGGATCAAGCGTGGAAGTTCCACGCGCTAATGCGGCGGTGGCGGTCTACATCCGCCACCGCCGCATTCCTACGCGAGTAGTTAGCCCAGACCCGAGGCGCCAAGGACTATGCCAGTGATGGTCGCCCGATCATGCGGGTCAGCGAGGCGAATCAAGGCCCAAACATGTTGAGCCGCAGGCGCCCAACCGGTGTGCTGCACCAGATGTCGATAGTGCTGCTCCATGGCTTGCGCGAGTGGATCTCCGACACTGGTAGTTCCGATTCCGTCCCGAACGCCGGCGATTACGAAGGGGAGCGTGCTCGACTCAAGCCACGATTCCTTCAATATATTCGACAGCAGCGTCACTAGGTTGGAGTGCGCGTCGCGCGTTGAACCCGCCATTCTAATTAGTAGTTTGGCAGCCGCAGCAACCCATCCGCGGACCGCTAGAGGGTCACCAACGACCTGGCCCATGGCGCGGACAGCGAAGTTCAGGGGCGGTGACCCGTCTGATGCGGGGGCACAGTTTGCGATGAATGAGGCTGCCCCTCGAGGAAGCCACCGATCAAGAGTGCCCGCGAGATCGAGCCAGTCGACTTTGAAATCGAGCCCGACGAAGTACGAACAGACCAGCGTTGCTTGATGAGCGACTGCCGCTTCGTTGGGAACAGCACCACGCCTGCGTAGAGCTTCGATCAATGCGTGCGTTCCGAAGGTCAGGATGCCTCGCTCTCTCGCCATGGCCCGAGTGACTCGATCGTCGCACCAGAAGGCGCATGCAGTGCCTATGGCATGGTCGAGTGCCGCGAGCCAGTAGAAACTTCTTGAATCTCCTCGAACTTCGTCGAAGTGCTCAATCTCGACACCCTGGTGGAGTGCAAGCTTGTTGAACCGTTCGCGTATGCGCTGTGCACGTGCAAGGTGTTCTACCGCATCTTCGTCGGAGATAACAATTGGCTGGGCGGACCCGTCTGGGGCGTGGCCGACTGACAGGGTCGATAGACGCGACAGCGCATCGCACCCTTGGATTGAGTCGATCAACTGCGCCCTGGTGGCTTCGGGGTGAACGAATGTTCCGAGCAGCTGATCGGCGAAGGTAGGTTCGAGGAGGGATAAAGCGTAGACAGCCGTTAAGTCGACAACTGCCTTCTTACCGAGTGATCCGATGACCGCCTCAACTTCCGCTTCGAACGATTCGTGGTCCCCTGCGAAGATGGGCGCGGCAGTCATCTTCGACAGGATCTCGGTCAAGCTTCGGCGATGAATCGTTGAGGACATCCCGATCGGAAGTCGCCCATCGTCAATTCGCGAGTCGTGTTGTGGGCCTTCGGGAAGTTCATTCAGTATCTGCGTCAGAGACGCGATTAGATTCTCTGGATCGATAGTCTTTTGGACGAAGAGATCGCTCTGTTCCGCAAGAAGTGGTCCAATCATTGCCCGGATGTGCTCGACCGCATCTTCGTCTTCTTCGTCAACCTCGACGAAGAAGAGCACCGCGGTGAGGGCCTGCTTGACGGCAGCGCTTTGCCGAAACTCACCAAGTAACGAAGTCATCGCTTCGAGGCGATCAGACGTGCCTTCGAACCGTCTCCACAGATCGATCAACACCAGAGCCTCGTTCTCGGTGCGCGGGGCCGGGCGGTGGCCGATTCCGGTATAGGTTCGCCATGCCTCTTCCAGCCGTCCAAGCTGGTATTGACAGCACGCCATCACCCACACGGCGGCAACGTTGTGTGGATTTCGAGAGAGCACCTCGGTAGCTGCCTGAATTGCCTTCTCCCACTTGTCCTCATTGAGTAGCGCGTTTATCAGAACGCCGCTTGCGCGCATCCAACTTTCCCAGGACGGACCGGCGATTCGAAGCGCCCTCTCCGCGCACCGAGCCGCAGCTTCGAACTCATCGAGCTCGAAGTATTGTTCTGCCGCGATCGCGATGAACTCAGGGTCAGTCCACTGCTCACCGGCCCGCTCTGCGACCTCGGCGGACTCCCTTGTGTCATCGCGTTGCATTAAGAGGCCAATGAACGCGTGAGCAAGCGTCCGGGATGAGAGCGACCGAGCTCGGAGAACTGCCCTCGCTTCATCGCTGCCCTGGTATGCATCGGCGATAAGTCGAAGGTCTTCGGCAAATTGAGGATCTCTGGCGCCGAGGACATCCAACTTCGACGGGCGGACGCCGAGCAGAGCAATGTAGACGCAGTAGCGCGCGATGTCTTGTGGTTCGTCCGTGAGGGATAGGGCCGCTTCCCACTCGGCCAGTTCTGTCGCCGCATCTCGGTCAGATATCGCCAGAAGCGCATTGATTTCGTGCAACACTTGCGGTTCCGCGTCGTGAGGCACTAATTCGATGGCCTCTCCGCGTTGCCCCGCCGCTGCGGCGAGAACGGCGGCCGCTTGGCGGACGGCAGGGTATTTGGCTTCTTTTGCAGTGGCAACGCCCTCGGGGCCGGGGCGTGTCAATTGCCACGCTTGGTGAAACCTTCCAAGGAGGCGCGCCGCGGTCACTGCGACTTCCACCGCTGGGCCGCTGGGCCCATCCCACGCCCGCACGACATCGCGCGCTTCGATCGATACCTCAAGAGCACTCATGAGGTCGGCGAAGTCCAACGAAGATTCTCGCCGCCCTCCCCGCCGGATGAGGAACTGGGCTTGGAGGATCCCGCATGTTGCGCTTTTGAATTCGACAAAGCCTTGGCCGCTTGTCTCGATCGCTGCGTTCAGCTCATTCGGCGCAATCAGCTGACTTAGCAGAGCCGCCTTCATGGCGCGGTCTCTTCGTTGCTCCGGTTGCCATGTTGCTAGTTCTGTCGCTGCCGACGACCAGCTGCCCTCCGAAGCGGTTACGACCGCTCGGGCGAGTGGATCCTCGTCTGCGAAGGGTCGCAGCAGTCTCGCTTGTTCGTCGAAATCGACGCCGCGGCCGAGGATCTCACGACTCCGCCAATAGCTGGCTGGTGACGCACCCATTGAGATCGCGTCCTCAAACGCGGAGGAGGCGATCTCTTTCTCACCGTAGTCGTTGACCAGCTGGGCAAACCACGCGATCGCGGCCGAAGGTCGGTCCTGAAACCACGACGGAGGAATTGAACACCACGACCTCAATGTCGCCGACCGGTCAGCGGAGTCTACGAACTCTTGAGTGAAACGCTCGATCGCTGGCCACGCAGACCTGATGGCCCTAGCTTCCTCGGCTCGAAGCCGAGGAAGGGACTGGAGATTGGTCTCGAACGAGGCCGTAGCGGTAGTTCGGCGTGATTCTCGATCCTCGATGTTGGCACTCACTCTGGCCGCGGTAACACCGCCCTGGAGAACGACGGTGTCGCGAAGATTCAGGGCTCGCAGATAGGCGGTTATCAAGTTGTCGACGGACTGCAGGGCGGCGTCGGCGCCCGAGGGCGGTGTCTTGTATAGACCAACAAGGTCACGCCCCAACTCGGGATACTGTTCCAGATCGCCGCTTCCTAGTACCGCCAGAGCCTCGCCGCCGGCCAGGTAGCGACGCAGAGCCCAATAACGCAGAGTCCCTATCTTCTGGTCCTCAGAGGTCTTGCGCACGGTGTAGGCGACTCGCCAAGGCACCAGCAGACTGCTGATCCAACTCGTTGCGAGCCGTCCGCCAATGGGTGCTGCCTTCTGCAATAGCGGTAGCCAGATTGCTGGGATAACCACTGCGCCTCTCCCCTCTGAGCTAGCGTGTGCGGATTTCATGACAGGCTATGTCGCCGCGGTGACATCGCGGCTCGGGTGATGCGGGAACCCAGTGCCTTGAGTGATCTGAGACGCCTAATGGGAGTCGATCAGCGCGCCTAACTAGCCAGACCAGTTCTAGATGTGGAAGTGCTCCACGCTTCGAAACTTGAGTTGACCAGGCACTACTGGCGTGGAAGGCCGGGTGGACCCTCCACTCCATCCCCGGCCGGGACCCTCCACTGGAAGAACGCTCCGGTAAACCTAGCGGCGATACCGCCCCAACATTTGTGCAAGCGAGGCACGATCATGACCCGACCCGAGTACCAGCAGTGATGGCGCCCATTCCCAAACACATGAGGCAGGCCGGCGTCGACCGGGGCGAACTGGCTTTTTCTTTCAGGGTGCGCCTCGCCGAACTATCCCAACGCCTTGACGAGCCGTTGCAGTGTGCGTGGAAGGTGCGCGGCGGACACGACAGTGTCACGGACATTCGCTACGCGGCGTCCAGTTTGCGCAAGCCGGGCTTGGACCTCAAAACCTGTACCGTCCGGCACCGCGCAGATTCGGACGGCGGTGCGATTGGAGGCGGCACTACCTTCTAGACAATGCTCATGGCCAGAATGCAGGACCCTTCGCCAGTTTCGGCTGCCGCGCGCCGCCTTCGTGAGGTTGTTTCCGAAGTCTTGCGCGCTGCCGAACCTCGATGACGGCTCCAAGCTGAGCGCTCTTCTAACCACGGTTCCAATGGCTTGCGATATGTGTGGCGCTACCTGCCGCAATTCGCGAATGTTTCCGGCCAAGATCCGCTTTTGCTGTTCGGCCACGTCGAGATTGTGGTCGACAGGATAGGAGCCACTCAGTACGAAAAAGGCTGTGGCGCCTAGAGAATACACGTCGGACCTAACCGTGCAGTAGCCACCGTCAATCGCGGCTTCAGGAGCCACGGTGCACCATGTCCCGTTGCGATCGGTGCGCCCATTCTGGTCCAGCAATTCGCAGTATTCCAAGTCAATCACAAAGACTCCGTCGTCACCGACGAGCACATTGCCAGGCTTGATGTCACGGTGAATCATGCCATCGGAGTGAATGCGGTCGATGCCGGTGGCCACCTGATGGATGTACTGCACGGCTTCGCGCACTCCTAGGCCAGTCCCAGCGGCTGCGGATTCAAGATCGCCGTTCGACAGCAATGGTGTGACGATGTACCGGATATCGCTGTTCACAACGACATCCGCATTGATGACATCCACCAAGAACCTGTTGCGTAGCCGCTCAAGAAGATGCGCTTCATCCCACGGGCGCGCACCGTGCGCATCTGGATACAGCAGCTTGACTGCCACAGCGCGATAATTCAGATGCGCGTCAGTTGCCTCGTATACATGTCCATAGCTTCCAAGCCTTCGGACAATCGTGTAACGCCCGTTGATCGTCGTTCCTGCCGGAAGTGCGCTCCCCACCACGCCACAACACGTTACTGTGTGCGGGTGCGAAGTCTGGGCATTGTCATCGAACCGGGCGCTGGAAAGCCCTTGTTGCTCGCGGTTCTCGCTAGCGGAGACAGAGACGATCCGGCGCTGGAAGACGAGTTCGACATTCCCGGCGGTGGAACAGATCCATCGGAACAAGCCTACGACCTAGCTCGTCTGCTTCAGGGCAAGCTAGCCGGGCTGGACTTTGACACGGCGGCGATTCGCGCCGCGAGCCCGTCTCGCCCTACGGCAAATCGCCTCAAGGGCAACACGTTCCGCGCACTCGCTGAGGGTGCGGCGCTATTCGTGCTTCGAGAGCACCTCAAGAGCTCGGTTCTCGTCGGAGACCCGCAGACACTCGCCACGCACGCCAATATGGCCAAACCCACATTGACCGAACGAGCGAAAGAGCTATCGAAGCGCAGGTTCGAGGCCGCTATCGCTGCGATCGCCGCACTGCCAAAAGTCTGACTCAGCGGTGCCCGCGAATTGATGTGCTACGACAAGCTCTGTTAGCTCCCCGAAAGCAGTGCCAGCTCGCCAATCGATAAGCGCGCAAAGCGCGATCCCAACAAGCTGATCCGAGTTGCCCAAGTCGCGAAGCCGGCGAGCAGCCCTCGCCAACTGTGTCCCGGAAGCTACGTTGACGTCGAATATCACCGTGCGCCCCTGCCCCCCGACCCCGATGTCGGGGTTCAACATCATCGCGGCACCGAGCACCCGCTCGGCTATGGCGCTAGCAGCGACAACTCGACAGCCGTTGAACGTCGCATAAGCACCAAGAAACTGTTCGGCTGCCTTCTGCAAACAAGTCACATCGTCGAGGCTCGCGACGGTCTCCGCGCCCTTATTGAGCAGGTCAACTAAATCCATTCGCCAAACCTTCCCGCCGGTCGAACGTCTGTTCGAAATACTGTATCGCGAGTCAGCGACGACTCGCGCCACCCCGTCGGTGTGTCCGCAGCATAAGCGCCCTCCGATACGCCCACACCGTCAACGCGCCAGACGGTTTACCTGTTTGAGACCCGTCTGAGCTTGAAAGAGAGCCAATATCGGTCCTCCGTGCATACATACACGGCCCGCCAACCAGAGGAGGCCGCGATTACGCACCCAAATCATCGGCGGGCAGGCTTGCTGCGAATCGCCTCAACTCGTCGAGCGGAAATAGCACGCGGCGGCCATAACGCCGCGGGACAATCTTGCCCGCCGCGCGTAACTTGTCGAGCTCGACCGTCGACAGGCACAGCATGCGCGCGGCGTCGACGCGGGTGACAAATAGCGGCTCGACAGTCACGGCTATCGGACCAATGATGCGTGGCTGGTCGATCACGGCGCCGACCGTACTCGCGTCCTCCTTCGGCGTCAATCGCCATGCCGATGAAACCTGTTGACTAGTCAACACTTTGGATTGCACTGCGCGGCTGATCTGGGGTCCTCTCCTCAGAAATTTGCCGCCGCAGATTTCGTCGCGGAGCCTGTCGCATGCATCTGACGAAGCGGGGGTGGGGGCGTACCCCCTTAGTGCCGAAAGCGCACCTCGTAGGCATAGGCCGCCTTCTCTCCCCAGCATTTTTTTCCACGCGACGCAGCTTGCTTTCGTCATGGAACTGCGGGTCCGCGTCTCAGTCGACTATTTGCGGATTGAAGGCGAGCCCCCTCGAGCCCGCGTGCGGCCGAAGAATTTACAGTTGGGCTGAGATCGTAGATCGCGCTCGCGGCAGTCAACGGGGCGATTTGTTGGCGAATGGACCATATCAGCTCCGAACAAGTGCCCGAGTTCACATCGGAGGCCCGAGTGAGGCATGGCGTCGGTGCCGGGCCGACATGGCTCTAGTCCCAGCATTACTGCGCTCAATCAATAATCGCTGGCAGGTAAATGAACTCGTCACGGTCGGCCTCTAGTCGTCCAAAATATGGGGCAGCGAAGTGCACCGGCACCAGGAACGCATCGTCCTGATACACGCGCGTGAACACAGAGCGCCGGGTGTGAGCCGCCGCCGCTACGTCGCGAGTATCGATGTGTGCGTCAATCTCATGCCCCGAGGTGTCCTGCCCTCGAAAGATCCAGCCGGCCTGGCTGACTCGGAATTTTACGAAAGCAACTCCCGCACGCGCCGTCGCGCCTTTGTCGGCTCCAGCAGCCCATCGGATGGCTTCCGTTCGTTCCGTCTAGCGAGCGACATGAGACTACGGTATTGCGTTGGCAGGTGGCCTGGTCGTGGCGCCCACGAACCCACATGTGCTAATCGTTTCGCACGTTGCGACAAGTTAGCAAGGGCACAGCGTATCGGCCGACTTCAGTTCTGTACGGTCGACTGCCTGCACCGCGGGCAGAGGTAAACCGCGTTGGTCCGGTTCACTGGACATGCGCGCCATTTGTGGTCGCAGTCTTCGCAGATCCACCAGAAGTGCTGTTTTGAGCCGGCGGCTACGTCGGCTGGGCTGAGGGGCGTGTTCCGGTGACTGTCCCATTGGTTGGCGATGGTGGGGAACAACTCAAGCAGTGACCGACCTGAAGCCGGCGTTGCTTGCTTGGCTCCTGAGCGCTTCATCCCGCAAGGCCGGCACCCCGGTCGACCTGGCGTTGCTTGCCACTCATGTCCGCAGTCTGGACAACGCCACCACACCCGCGTGTGGCTGCTGGGCGTCAGATCTTGCGGCTGAACGTCTTCGTTGCGCCCGGGGTGCCAGAGCTCTAGAAGTTCTGGCTTCACGTCGGCCAACGAACGACCCGGTTTCGGCTGCCGCCTGGTGATACTCAACTGGGCGGCCGCGCACTTCTTGCATCCGTGGCCTCTGAGGGCCCTTGTATCGATTCGCGCATTCCACTCATGCGCACATTGCGAGCATCGCCACCACGCCCGATCTAAACTGTTGGCCTTCACTCCTGTTAATGATATTTCGGCGTTTCGTTCTGCGATCCACTCCAGTGCAAGATCCGGATGAGTGTCGGCGAGCGACTGACCCTCCGGTGGGGCCTTTCGGATAGCGCCCACCTTGCCCGCTGAGCAGCGGCGACATCCCGCGCCGCTCGCGACGCGGGCCCCTGGGCTTCGCCGCCACTCTCGTCCGCAGTCACCGCACAGCCACCAAACGAGTTTGGCGGCGCCCTCGCGCACTTGCGATGGAAGCAGGTCCCCATTTTTCATCGGGTGCCATTGCCCTGCGATCAACGGATGCAGATCTGCTAGCGACTTTCCCGGCTCGGGCGTCGCGATCTGCTTTCCCCGCCGTTTCGAGCCGCAGGGTCGACATCCGGAATTCCTCGCCATTTTAGTGCACCATTCATGCCCACAGTCCGGACACAGCCACCAAATCTGAAGCGTGGTACCGGCATTGACGAGATGGAGATCGAGATCACCATTCTTCGATGGGTGAAAGATCTTGAGCAGGCGAGGGTAAACCTCTGCCATCGAATTTCCGGCCTTCGGCGCGCGAACTTGCTTTGCACGGTCTTTCGCTGCGCATTGCGGACAACCTGTACCACCATCGTTGGTTCGATGCCCTGGGCGGACTCTCCATTCGTGTCCGCATCGGCCACACATCCACCACGCAGGGATTTTGCTGCCCGGGTTGGTTCCATGGGGCGTACGAACGCCGTTTCGCGTCGGGTGCCATTCGGCGGCGATCTCGGGAAACTCTGTCGCCAGGCTGCGCGATTTCAGGTTCAGGACCACTCGGTCGGCTTCGCTCACCCCCCAAAGTTCGTCATCAGCGAGGTATGCATCGATCTGCGCCGACTTGTTGCCGAGGACCGCGAGTTTGGCCATCGTGGCGACAACGATCTGTTTCAGGGTGGCGTTGTTTGAGATGCTGACGCACAGGTGACCAATAGGTTCGAGAGCTCGGGGGCGAATACGGATGACGGTCCAGCCAGCTTCTGTCAGCGCTGCTGTCTGGCGACGGTCGCGATCGAGCGCCCCCGCTGCACCGTGATATTGACTACCGTCGTATTCGATGACAAGGCCGTACTCCGGCACGACGATGTCGGCGGCGACGGGTCTGCGGCCGCTGACCGAGATCTTGGGATGATCGAGTACAACCGGCACCCCGGCGGCTATGAGCTCGTAGGCGATCCGGATCTGTGTCGCCGAGGTCCCCCACATGGTGCATGCCGGGCAGGCCGACGCGGTCGGGCCGTTTCGATTGCTGACGGAGACCTGCCACTCATGACCGCGCGCCAGGCATTTCCACCATGCCTTATACGCGCTGGAGGGCTTGAACTCGTCAGGGCGTCGGTCTCCGTTTTTCGTGGGGTGCCATTCGAGAGCAGTGCCTGGGTTGAGATCTGCGAACGAGCGCCCTTCGTCAGGAAGATGTGTGCAGTCGGGGCAGCCCGTCCGGCTCCCACCGGTGCGCGAGTAGACGTGGGCCTGCCAACGATGCCCGCGACGCGCGCATCGCCACCAAACGACGAGATCGCTGCCAGTTTTCAGGTCGGCCGGATCGATTCCGGAATTCGCATCCCAGTCCCAGTCAGCAAGGAGGTCGGGGAACATTTTGGCGAGAGAGTTGTTGGGCGCCGCGGTCTTTCGGAGTGTGCCTCGTAATTTGTAGCTGCAGGGCCAACATCCGGTGCCAGCTTTGGCTCTCAATGCGACGGTGGTCTGCCACTCATGTCCGCACGCGCTGCACAACCACCAAATAGTCACGGAAGAACCGGGTTTGAGGCGACTTGGATCGAGGCCAGTATTCAACTTCGGATGCCACTCGGCAAGCAGTCGGGGGTGTAGGTCTGCGAGCGACTCGCCAGCGAGTGGCAAGTGCTTCTTCGCGGTGCTGCACAAAGGGCAGCCTGACTGTTTCCCGCTCGTCCTGTTGGCTACCGCGGTCTGCCATTCGTGGCGGCAGTCGAGGTCTCCGCATTTCCACCACGCCCGGTATCCACTCGCGTGACTCACGTCTATCGGCCCGGTCGGGTGGTTTAGTGTCGGATGCCAGTCAGCGGCAACGTCCGGGCGCACATCTTGGAGTGACTCCCCGGCAGCAGGGGTGCTCAGCCGTTCGCCTATCCGTCGATAAGCGCAGGGCGGGCAACCGCTGTACGGCGCCGAGGTTCTGCGGCGAGGTTCCATCTCGAACTCGTTGCCGCAATGCGCACACAGCCACCAAACCTTGGTGTGTGAGCCAGGGTGGATCCCGGCCGGCGTCCGGCCCTGATTGCGGGCGGAATGAAATTCCGCCGTCAACGCTGGATGAAGGTCCGCCAGCGACGCCCCCGGTTTGGGCGCGTGTACCGCCTGCGCGACCCGCTTTCGGGTGCAGGCCCTGCACCCCATGGATTGCTTCGTCGTTCGATTGTTGATGAACGCTTGCCAGTCAGCACCACAGTATGAGCATTTCCACCACACCTTGCGGTTGCTTCGTGCAGCGACGTCTGAAGTAGTCAAGTCCCCGTTAAGAGCCGGATGCCACTCGGACGCCTGCAGTGGATAGAGATCTGCCAACGTTTCACCAGTTCGCGGCCTTCCTCGTCCCATCGCCTCGCCCCCTAACTGTGTGACGGATCGATGGTAGGACGCCGGCCCGACATGACCATGCAGGTTGAAGGTTCCGCCAGAGCGATGGCTGACCGGGAGTGTTGGCGCGTCGTACGCCAAGCGCCGCGTTGCAGGATTTCACAGTGCTCGTTACGCCAACATCGATGCGCATACGCCGGTCTTGCGTCCGCGCCAAACAGGCCCATGTCCGAAGCGTGATCACTACGTGTCTCGCGGTCGCCGTGGGTTCAGTTCGACACCGGTCGCGAGACGGTAGGCGACCGCGGATGAACCTGGCGGGATAGGTCTTTCCGTTGAGGAGGCGGAACGTGTCCTTCTCGGGCCGCTTCGGTCGGGCGGCTCCAGACTCGTACATCTGGCAGGCCCGCCGGACATCCTCCAGCGTGATCCGGCTCCAATCGGGCGTCATGAAGGATCGCGCCTTCGGAATAACCGCGAATCCAGTTGCTTATAAACCTCTTGGGCCAGTGACGGTTCGACCAGAAGCTTTTCCGTTATCGCCTCGGCGATGGACTTATCGTCCGACCACCGAACCCGCCACACCTTGGCATTCGGGCGATCTCGGCGCACCAGTTTGCCCTGCTCGGCCGTACGCCGGCGAGCCGGATCCCTCGCGACCTCGCCGGTGCGCTGTGTCACGAACCAACTCCCGGCGTGGTCGTGCGCCGCACGAATCCGGGCAGCCGCCCCCGATGGCTCGCCCTCTAACTCTTCGACCATCTGCTTCCACGGCCGACGGGCGCCGTCCTTGACCTTGCCCCGGCCGGTGAGGTCTGCCAGCCGCAGTTGCTTAGGCAGCAATCCATCCACATCGTCGGCGTACAGATAGGCATGCCGGACGATCGCCGGGTCGACCTCCAGCGCGAGCAGGAAATAGTCGAACTCGCACTCCCGAAACTGAAACCGCATGCCGGCAGGCGTGCTGAAATCACGCCAATCACCTGAATCGATCAGAGTTTCGAGATAGCTGACCATTTCGCCGTAGCGGGCATTGCGGACCTTGCTGACAAGAGTGGCGACCTTCTCGTAACTTGCCATCACGGCCGCTCCTGATCCTGGCCCCGCAGGGCCGTTAGGAATGTCATTGGGTCACTTCGCATCTGCTGCTGCAATGCCGCCGCCGCCTGCTCAAGGTGGACCTCGGGGATACCCATCTGGTCCAGCGCTCCATGTAAGGCATGCACGATGTGTAGATCGATTTCGGTACCGTCCACCGAGACGTGCACGACCTCACCTTCACCGACAACTTCGACGTTGACAGGGTAATTCTCGGGCCGGTAACAAACACAGCCGGTGGCACGCGTCAACCCACACCGGGCGCAGTCACAGATGCAGATTTTCCACGGGTGCCCGCATCCTGAACAAATCTTCTCTGCTGGATCCCACGGCCGCGGCGCCCGAGGTCGGGGCGGGCAAATGCACACAAGCTGGCCGCATCGCAGGCACGGATCTGCCGGTGCGTCCAGCACGCGCATCGCGCCTACCAACACATCGGCGAACGCCGCCTTAATAGCCGCATCGTTGGGCACCAGGATCGTCGCTGGCAGGATCAGTCCCAGATCGCGCTCGCGCTGGGTAACCCTCATCGCTCGACCCACCATCTGGTTGATGAATAGTGGTGCACGCCATGACCTGAGATAAGTGAGCACACAAATATCGGGGACGTCGAAGCCCTCCGTGATCTTTTGCACCGCGACCATGATGGCTTGCTCGCGGGACATGCGGAACCGTTGAATCTCAGCCTCGGCCGAGGTCAGCTGGCCATGCGCGATGAACGCGTTACGCGCACCCACTTCAGCCGCGAGCATGGCGTGAATCTGTTCTGCGTGATGGACACTGTCGGCGATGATGAGCCCTTTGACCGCGGCACCCTCTAATGCAACCGACGAATGCCCAAGGCGTCTAACGGTTTCCCGAATAATGCCGTCGAGGTAGTTTTCGTCGCGCACCATCTTGCGAATCAACGGACCACGCATTCTGCTATCGGCGTTAATATCCACCGCGCGGATCATGTCGTTGTCGTCGAACTCGCTCAGATCGATAGCATCCAGCTGCATGTCGGCGTCGAAGCCCAGGACCTTGATGTGACGCAGTTGCCGCTCGCGGATCAATTCACCGGCCGTCACCGCATAGTCGGCGATGGTATCGATGCGGTCACCACCGACCACTTCGTAGCGGATGGTGGAGATCCGCTCCTGGCGGTTGGACCGGAACAAGGTGCCCGACAGGTTGAGCACACGATGGCGAGGACTGTTATGGCTGCCGACGATGCGCGCCACGTTGACCGCCCAAGAGCCAGCCTGTCCACTCTGGTCCTTCGCGAGGTGGTGGACCTCATCTAAGACGAATAGAGTGCTCTCCTCCTCCGCATCGGCAATGATCTGTTGAACCTGCACTGCATCCGACAGCGCGTGATAAGTCATCACTACCCCGTCATAGCCACGTCTCTCCGTGGTACCCCCTGTGTGCAGAAAGACGTTGAGCGCCTTGGCTTCGTCGGCCCACTGGGTGCGAAGATTTGCGTTCGGGACGAAAACCACCACGCGCCCAATATCGCCGCCATCGATGAGTTGCCGATACACCCACGACGCAAACAAGGTCTTACCCGCGCCAGGCGCGGCGCTTAGGGTGGCGAACTCGCCAGCGCGCAACAGCGGCAGAACTCGGTCGACAGCTTCACGCTGCCAACGACGGGGGTCAAAGATCGGCAACTGTCGAACCTCGGCGCGTAGGTGGCATTCCACGCAGACGGCAACACCGTTATCGATGTCGGTCCGGCCACCTTCGCTCCACGGGATCACATGGTGGACGTGAAACAGTTCCGGAAGATCTTCATTGCACTGGACACAGACGTGATGCTGCCGGCTCACGATCTCACTACGCTGATGCGTGCTGAAGAGACGCCGCGGATCACGGCGTGGCCCTTGCGCATTCACGCCACAATCGCGATGATCGGCCGTCTCTGCCCCCGCACTCATAGGAAAACTCCCATGGCCGCGCGCGAAATCAGGGTAGAGCCGTCTTTGACTGGGACCATGGTGTTCCTCCTCTCCATCACCATCAAGGAGGCATGACCGGCCATGTGTAAAGCAGACTTTCGGTTTCCGTCCAACCTGAGCAGGTGACCGATTCGAGATCGCTCAGCCGGGGTGAGTAGCCCACCAATCGGGCTTGGAACTGACACCCTGGAACTATTCGCGAGTGAAGGCGCTCACGATCCCCGACCGCGTCAGCGCGCTGCCACCTCTGTCACACTCGCCGACGTCCGCGTCAGACCGCGGCGGAAACTCGCGCTCAGTCGTCAGGCCACGGTGTGCGTGGCTGACTACACGACGTATCGGTTTCATCCTCGTTCGACCCAGCGATCGCATCGGTAAGTGGCCGCCGGATGCTGAAACTAACTCCCGTAGAGTCGCTTTCGAACGTCGGACTCCTTCTGAATCCAATGGGCTGCAATCTCCGCGCCCGAGAGCCGTTCGACTTGAAAAACCGCCTCGGTGACCTCATCGTCTGTGGTCGCCAACTGGGGAGACGGTGCGACGAGCGCAGCGCGAGGGTGCTCGCGACGGTGGACTCGGCTCCTGTCCATAGGTCGCGATCCTTCACAAGGCCGACGTCAACCGCCAGGCCAGTGCTGCGGCGGGCGTCGCGGGAACGACCGAACAGAAGAGCGGTCGATCGATCACCTCTTCGGTGCACGTCGGAGCAGGACGAACGCAGCCACTATTTCGGAGCATTTTGCCGACGCTTGTTCAATGCGAGCCTCATCATCGCCTCGACATCGCTACCAGCCTGGTCGAAGAAACCTGCCGGCCACTCCTCGACGCCCAACGCGCCAGAAGGGTCGACGTCTATCACAGGAAACTTTGTACGCCCCTTGCCGTTCTGTTCCGCGAACACGATATTGAACAGATTGCGAACCTCATCCTCCTCGTCCTCTACAACCCGGAGGCGGAGGCGAGTGACGATGTATTCGCTGTGCGTTTCGACGATGAGCTGCCTGCCCGACTTGACCATCGCGAGGAAGAAGTCCGCAAGCTTTTGCTGTAAGGCCGGATTCAGATGGAGCTCTGGTTGCTCCAGCATTACAAGCTGGCCGGGCCGGGCCATGAGGCATAGAACGATCACGGGAAGAATCTGACTAACGCCTGTGCCCACGCTTGTCAGGTCACGCTGGTCAATGGTGAACCCGACGCCATACCGAGCCTGATCTTCGACGTTGAGAGTGTTGCCAAGACCGAATTCCTTAACCCAACCGCGAACAGCACCCTCGAGAGAGGAAGTTGGCCGGCCGTTGGGCATGGGATAGCGATTGGCTCCGCCTGGAACCGGCCTCCGTCCGCTTGCATGGCTCTGCAGAAGAACCGATGCCGTGCTTTCGCCCTTGCGTCCCAATGGCATATGCGTTGAGCCAGCGATTGAGTGCGGATACGCAACCCGCGGATCCTCGCGTAGCGGGCCAAGGTAAAGAACAGATGTCTTGAAGTATTCGGGAATTTCTCGAGCGTAAAATCTCATCCCAACCTGCCGCATCTGAACTGGCGAGGAAGGTACAAGAATTGAGCGCTGCTCGGTCACATCCTCCATTAGTTTGTCCAGAAGAATAGGCCGAATATCATCCTGAAAATCGTGGCGAGACATAAGCTTGTTGCACTCATTCGCGACCACACCACTTAGCTCCATTTCGGCACCACCTGCGCTCGTCCGTGGCTCTGAAAGCCCCCTCGAAACGTGATCACTCAAAAGTGAATAGAGTCGATTCGCCGCCTCATTCGCGTCGAGCCCTCCAACAGTTACCTCATCGACGTCAAGTAGTGCGGCGGCCTTGTCTTCATCAACGTCTTCGTCCGATTGGTATTCGATCATTGAGCGCAGCCGGTTGAGCATCCACTCAACCTCGTCGATCGCGACAAGGCCATTTACCGGTATGCCCGCCGAGAATTGGACGGCACCATATTCCTTGGGTGTCGGAGCAATCTTCGATCGCGGCGCGGAAGCCTTATTGCCTGACCGCCGATTGAGTGATTCGGTCATCTTATAGCGATCACCGAATTCATCTCTGAAACGTGGCAGCATCTGCGGCGCGGGATCGTTGGCGGCCCGGGCAAATGCCGACAATTTTCCCAATTTCGATGAGCCACGCGACAACGTCACAAGAGAGTCACGTACAAGTGCACTACCGCGACTCTCCGGATCTTGCTGAAGGTTCACCACCCATTTCACTGCATTGATTGAGCTTTCGCCTTCATTCGCCTCGTCGAGGCCGTCATCCAATTCGAACTCACGCATCCCAAATGGCCGGCGCCGACTAATCGCATATGGGAGTGTCAGCTTCCCTCCGATGCTGATGTTCTCCCCGGCCCGGTCTTCGAAATCGGATCGCGCTTCTATGAATTCACCCAGACCCACCAAGGGGCCATTAAGAGGGAATCCCCCGGGCGTCGTTTCAGCGGCTGCTTGCGCAACAAGAAGGATTGATTGCAAGAGACTGCTCTTACCAGCTGAGTTTGCGCCGACAACCAAGGTCAGCGGCGCTAGATCCAGTTCAGCGTCGGCAACGGATTTGAAATTATGAAGATGCCAAGACCGCAACGCCGGAACATCACGCCATGCTTTGCTCATGCGTATACCTCTTCAAGGACGTCAAACTCCGCGATAATCGCGTGCCGATGACCACCAACCGTTGTATGAAATACGGTTCGCTCTTCACGCCACAGACGCTCGATCGTGACTATTCGGGTGCTTCGCTCGCCGCCTTCGGCGACTCTAGCAACCAGCCGTTTCAACGGATCCTCCGTTAGGCCCATCGGTATGTCCCTTTCTGGACCCAAGATTGGCGCTCCGCTCGGTTCTGACTGGCTTGGCGAGGTCGCGGCGGGACAGCGTAGGGCAGCTTCGAGGAAGCGTCGCTGTACAACCCGCCAGCAGTCTTGATCACGCGTCACCGTTTGCGATAAGACCTCTTCGCAAGAGTCCCACGCCTCTGGAGGTAGCTCTGCCCGATTGGAACTGATGGCGTCGATCACGTCCATGGCTTCGGCCCAATCGGCCTTTTCGTCGCCCGAGAGCAGACTCGCCAGCATGGCCGGGTCGACGACGGCTGGCTTTACAAGGCCCTCATGACACGAAGCAGTCAGTCGAGCCAGATGCTCCGCCGCGCGACCGATCTCCCACCAAAGATGGTCACCAGCCTGTGGTACTAGGTTCCCAGAGGCGAGACCTACCGCCTCGGCTTCCGTCGCCAACTCGTCATCGCTCAAGCGCGGACCTCTGCGAACAAGCTCGAGAACTGGGCGCGGCAACGAACTGACTACTGGTGTTCCGGAAAGTTGAGCATTCCAGGCGGTACTCACCCCATCAACTCGCAGAACGAGGTCAAACGGCAAGCCGATGTACGCGCGATCGACGACCAAATCACGCACGGTTGCTTCGTCTCTCGGCGATACAGCACCGACGACCGTCGCAAATCCGGCCCCTTCGTCAACGTCCAGCAAGAGCACAAGGATGCTCTCTAGATCATCGTCGTACGCCCGCAACCGACGTACTTGCCCAGCCTCGACCGATGATGGGGTCTCAAACTTGACTGGCTGGGATTGATTTGCCGCTTGTACTACTCCGAGCAAGCGGAGTCGAAGTTCGTCATCCACTGTGTCCGCCTAGAAGGTCTAGGGCCTTCAGGACTACTACGTCTTGAAGATGGTCTGGAAGGTCGTCCATCCCTGGCTGGCCGAAGTACCGAGCGATCACCCCGCGAGTCTCATCTCGCCGCTTGAGAGCTGTCGGCCTGCTTACGCCCAGCACAGCCGCCAACTCTTCGCCAGTCATCACCCCGGCATTCACCAGAATGTGTCTCTGCTCAGCGGTCAGTAACGTCACCAGCCCCATGGCCAGTTCGTCGGTAAGCACCATTTCCTCCGTCGACAATCCAAGGCTCTTGAACTGTTCAATCTCCTCTTCATGCTCAAAGAGCGTTGGTGCGATGCCTGTAAAGGCGCTCTCTAAGATTCGCCCCAAAAGGTTCAGGGTCACGGGCACGTTGAGCACATTCCAGAGCGGTTCAACGACGGACTCCAGCACCTCACTGGTAAACAGCGGCGAGAGCCGATCTGTCCCTCGATTCGGCAGTCTGGGCAAGTCTCTGACGATACGAACTGCACTTGCTGATGCTTGGTCGGTCGGTTCGACAGGACTCCAGCTACTCCCGGGTGGAATGAATCCGACTCCGTCGACGCTCTGAATTGGCTCACCCCGCTGCTCGAACAGTCGATACAGGCGACTTGCCACGTTATCGCGCTGGTTCGGGATGACACGTTGAGCAAGCACCTGTTTGACGTGCTTGCCGACGAGACCTCTCGCACCGCTCAGGGTTGACGCGCTTGCGACGATGTAGTCGATCTGCCCCTCCCCAAGGAGCCGCCCGACGATGACGTCCTGCGCGAGGTCGTAGAAAGATGCCTGATCCCACGCTAGCCCGTCGTTATATACATCGGGCCGGTAGCGTGGCGCGATCGCTGAGCAAACTTTGAATACCAGCTCAAGCCAGCCCGTCCCTATGCGCTCTCTCTCATACTCGGAACACAGGGCGGCCCAGCGATCGTCCTCAGTTGCCATCGCGACCTCGCGAGTTAGACCCTTTCCTTGCTAGCTCATCGAGAGCCGAGGAGAACTTGGCGAGCCATGTGGCGTCCGTCTCGACGCAGTCCCGAGTAAGACGACGAAGCACGTACGAGCCGACCACCTGCGGTGCGTAGGCCAGGGCCGTCGCATCAGCGTCGAGACGACAACGTCGGCCACGGTGGCCATGAGCTCGATGCTTAACGCCGCGCGGATACGGCTGATCGGGGATGTGGTTGCTGCTGGGTGTGGCACCTTTCAGGGTCGTGCGCGGATAGAGAGTTGTCATCCCTACGTCTGAGGCGATCAGGCGGAGATAGGGTCGCGGCCCTTTCTTGGCAGAAAATCTGACCTCTAGCCGCGTCAACCAGAACCAATCAGCCACAGTGGGCGCTGCCGGAGCTTCAATTTGCTCGCCGTCGGACAGACGGCTCATTAAGGCGTTCAGTGCTTCGCCCAATCCCGCCACCACCTCCCCTCGTCGAGCCAACGCTCGACCACGCTACCGGCCGGACCGGCAAATGGAGATCATTCGTCAGTCGAGGTGTTTACACCGGGCGCGTCAAGCCGCTTCGTACTAAGTGCACGACGAACTGACCTGCCCTCACCCGAAACCAACAACATTTCGGGCGAATGATCAAAAGGAAACGATGAACTTCACGGTCACCCTCCCCCGCGGCGTCGCGATGACGCTCCGTGAAGAAGCGCTACGTACTCTGCGCTCGGGGTACCAGGTGCCACGTCGGGTGGGTACACCTAGGACGCCGAACTGATGCCTCGAATCATTCATGCTGCCGACATCCACCTCGATAGCCCGCTGCAGGGCCTTGGCCGCCTCTGTGACGCCAGCCTAGCCACCGAACTGCGAGCGGCGACGCGGCGGGCCTACGACAACCTGCTGCAGCTGTGCGTTGACGAAAAGGCCGACCTCCTCGTCATCGCCGGTGACATCTACGACGGGGACTGGCGGTCGTACGAGACGGGTGAGTACTTCGTCCGCGGCCTGCGCAGGTTGCGCGACAACGGCGTCGAGGTGGCGTTGCTGTACGGCAACCACGATGCCGAGAGCAGCATCACGAAACGCCTGACGATGCCGGACGGAGTCCGGGTGCTGAGCACATCCGAGCCCGAGTCGGTCGAGTTTCCGGACCTAGGGGTAGTGGTTCACGGCCAGGGGTATGCCGTTCGCGACGTGCTGGAGAACCTGGCGCAGCACTATCCCCACCGACGCGACGGTTTTGTGAATGTTGGCGTTTTGCATACCGGGGTGCAGGGGATCGCAGGACACGCCAGGTACGCCCCGTGCACCATCGAAGATCTGACCGCCTGCGAGTACGAGTACTTCGCCCTCGGTCACATCCATGAGCGCGGTGAGCTGGCCGGGGGATACACGCCGGTGTGGTTCAGCGGCAACCTACAAGGCCGCCATCCTCGTGAGACTGGCCCGAAAGGCGCCCTCGTAGTGGACATCGAACCGGATGGTCCTGCGCATGTGCGCTTTGCCGAGTGCGATGTCGCTCGCTGGGAAACGCTCGAACCTGGGCTCGCCGCGTGCGCGAACGTCGAGGACGTCATAGAAGCCATGGCCGCCGAGTACCAGACGGCACTAGGACGGGCAGGCGACCGGCCTTTGGTGGTTCGCTTCCGCCTGCATGGTCAAACGCCGGCCGCCGCTGCGTTGGTTGCTGATCCCGACCGCCTGCTGGCCGAGGCGCGATCGCTGGTCCGGAGCGGCAGCGCGATCGACAAGGTCGTACTGGACGTTTCGCCCCCCGTCTCGTCGCCGACTCTCGACTCAGAACTGGCTGCGCAGGTCACAAAGGCCGCCCACGCCCTCGCGGAAGATCCTGACACCGTTCGCCAGATTCTTGGAGACCTGCGCAGATTCGGCCTCTGGCGGCTCACTAGGGACACCGAGATCGATCTCGATGCCGACGAGACGTTGGTGTCGCTGGTTCAGCGAGCAGGTCGACGCCTTAACGCGAACCTGGGGGCTTAATATGCGACTGAATTCTATTCATCTGCAGCCCTACGGCGCACTGTCGGATTCCGTGCTCAAACTCGGCGACGGCCTGACCGTGGTGCATGGCCTGAACGAGGCCGGCAAGAGCACCCTGCTGTACGCCTACGCAGACCTGTTGTGCGGAATCCCGCGGCAGACGCCGATGGCCTTTCTGGCGCCAAGGCCCAGAATCCGCATTCAGGCCTCTGTCACGCTGGATAACGGCTCGACGGTCAAGGTGATCCGGACGTCGAAGAATGCGCCGAACGATCTGCTCGACGCAGCGACGTCGAACCCGGTCGCCCCCGAGGTACGTCGAGCTCTGATGCACGCGCTCGACCACAACAGCGTGATGACGCGGTTCGGGCTGGACCACCATCGCCTCGTCACTGGGGGCCGGGAACTGATGGAGGGTCAAGGCACACTTGCTTACATCGTGTTCGAAGCTCGAAGTGGCACCGACGTGCGCACGCTGGTTAACCGACTCGAAGACCGCGCAGCGTCCCTCTACACGCCGCGCAGGTCCACGTCAGATCTCGTCCGGGCCAACCACAGCCGTGACGAGTTGGACGGCAAGCTCAAAGAAACCATGGCGACCGCTGAGGCGGTTGAGGCTGCCGCCGCTCGACGAACACAGGTCGAGGCGGACCTTGAGCAACGCCGTCTGGAGGCCGCACATCTTCAGTCTGAGCACGCCCGATTGACCCAGCTCCTTGATTCGTGGCCGTACTGGGAGCAGTACCGCGCCCGTCGAGATGAGCTGATGCAGGTCGAGGCAAGCGGTCCGCGTCTTTCGTCCAACGAGTTGCGGACAGTGACTGAAAGTTTCGCGCGTCTGGACGAGATCGACAGCGAAATCCGCACGGAGACAACCACCGCCGAGATCGCCCAGCAGGAGCGCTCAGGACTGGCAGTAGACGAGAACCTGCTCGCCGAACAGCCCGCGATCGACACGTTGGGGAGGGACAAAGCCGGCGCCGAAACCTCAAGGTTGCGCGCCACTCAACTCAGCGGACAAGCAGCAGGCGTTGGCGGAGAACTCACTGAGCTTCTCAGACGGCTTGGGCTGCACGACTTCGATGAGCCGCTAGCCGCCCTCGCGTCGATTGCCGTCGCCGATGATCGGCTGGCGGATCTGACCAGCTTGGCCGACGAGTATGACCGGCTCGTTGGGGATCTACACCAGGCGCAGGAAGCTGTTAACGAAGCCAATGCGCAGGTGCAGGCTGCTGAACGTGAGGTTGAAACGAACAGCGTGCCGAGCGAGCTCGGGGAGGAAGTCGATCCGGCCGGAGTGGCTTCTGCCCGGCAGCGTCGCGACGTACTTTGGCACCAGGTGCGATACACATGGCTTGACGGTGCCGCCGTCCCAATCGAGATCGGGCCTGGTCCGGACGATCTGGCCGACCGATACGAGGCGTCAGTCGGTGACGTGGACAGCGCCGCCGATGATCTGTTGGATGAGGCTGGCCAACTATCCGACGCTCAGCGCAAGCGGATCGCGACGATGGCCGCCGGCAAGGCAACCGTCAATGAGCGTCGTCGTGCTCTGGGCCGGGACGAGCAGTCATTGGCCGAAGT
The DNA here is from genome assembly GCF_008329605.1 of Mycolicibacterium sp. P9-64. Taxonomy (GTDB): domain Bacteria; phylum Actinomycetota; class Actinomycetes; order Mycobacteriales; family Mycobacteriaceae; genus Mycobacterium. Next base: position 412,231 of record NZ_NPKO01000001.1, on the reverse strand, counting down.
CAAGCAGCTAATGAAGCAATGGCGCACGACGTGGGACGGTGCTACTGATGCGGCTGGGCTACCTTCTGCGCTCGGTGTCGCCGGCTGGCGAGAGCGGGCCAGGTTGCTGTCGGACGCAGCAAGCGATGCCGAGAACCTCCGGACGCTGGAACGCGAGCGGGTCGAGAATGCCCCTCTAGCGGCGGCGTGGGACGGCGCTGCAGCGGCTCTCGCGGCCCGTCTTGGACAGTCGGTGGAGGCCGACCGGCTTGTGGCTTGGTTCGATAAGGCCCAGGTCGAATACGAGCGATCCAAGTCGAACCAGAAAGCCGCTGAGGTGCACCGCAAGAATCAATCCAAGGCGATGCAGCGCGCCGCTCAGCTGCGCGCGGAGAGTTCGACATTCGAGGAGTCCCTCGACCAACTGGCAGCCGAGAACGGCGTGGACCGTGGCGAACTGTACGTCTTGGTCGAACGGACGAAGCTGTACGTCAAGGCTGTCGCTGCCCTCGATGGACCGGCTGGTCAGCTGCGAGCGCGACATCCAGAAGCCACGTTGGACGAGTTGACTGAAGAACTCGCCAGCCGAGATCGCGAGCAGCTCGGTGTCGACCTCGACGCGACGAAGGACGCCCTGAGCGAAGCGGATGACGCTGTCACCTCGACCCATGAAGACGCAATTTTCGCGAAGAACGTCCTTGCCGAGCTCGCGGGACGGACTGGCGCCGACGAACTTCAGCAGGAGCTGAGCCAGGCGACCGCGCAAGTGCTCGACATCGTCGAGGACTGTGTGACTACTCGGCTCATGCACCACCTGCTCACCCAGGAGTTGCGTACCTACCTGGAGTCCCACCGCAATCCAGTGCTGGAGCGAGCTGGCTCGTACCTGAAGCGGCTCACACAAGGGCGGTTCGTCGGGCTGCGCGCTGAGGGTGAGAGTACGGATCGGTCGCTGGTAGTCGTCGGCGCCGACGACGTGGATTACGAGACGACCGCGCTGTCTGAAGGCACAGCCAGCCAGCTATACCTAGCACTGAGCTTGGCCGGGGTGCTCGAAGTCGAACACGAACGTCGCGACGCCGGCCTGGAGACCGTGCCGATCATGCTCGACGACGTGCTAATGGCGTTCGACGACGAGCGCGCGGCAAGCGCATTGGATCTGCTCGCAGAGATCGGCGAGGAGCAGCAGATCGTGCTCTTCACCCATCACGCCGCCGTGAAGGATCGGGTGGCCTCCATCGCGGAAACAGCCAGTGCTATCAGCCTGGCCGCACCGGCAGTGCTGGTGTAGTTGTCGCCCTGTCCGACGGGCACGTCTGCTTCAACTCCGCGCCGAAGCTGAAGGAGCATTGAGTGTCACGAGGATGTCACAACTTCAATGAAACTCTCCAGTAGCACGGGACGAACGCCGCTAGACAACTGTTGTCGTTGGTTGACGAACGCCAGTGGTCAGAGCCATTTCATCGCTGAGCTTGCTAGTCGGCGACGAACCGCTGCATACGCCTGCAGACCTCTCGGATCGACTTCCCAAGCTGAATACGCGGGTTCGATTCCCGTCATCGGCTCCGCGTTGACCGGGGCGGATTCGTTCGAATCGTTCGATCACGGGATGTCACTCCGTTGCCGGCGAATCACCGTCCGGCTCATCGGATCACCTCGAACACCGCGGCGAGCCCTTGACCGCCACCGATGCACATGGTCTCCAGCACGAAACGCGCTTGGCGACGCCTCGCCTCGTGAGCCGCCGTCGCCAGGATGCGGGCGCCCGTGGCCCCAACCGGGTGCCCGAGCGAGATACCGGATCCGTTCGGGTTCAACCGATCGTCGAGTGGATCGACCTTCCACTCGGCCAGCACCGCCAGCACCTGCGCGGCGAAGGCCTCGTTGAGTTCGATGAGGTCGATGTCGTCGAGGGAGATGTCGGCCCGGTCCAGTGCAGCCGCCGTGGCGCTGACGGGGCCGATGCCCATGGTCTGCGGTGCGCATCCCGTGACCGCCCAGGAACGCAAGCGCAACATCGGGGTCAGTCCGAGCCGCTCGGCGTCGCCGTCCGTGGCGACGACGCACATTGCCGCACCGTCGTTCTGGCCACTGGCATTACCTGCCGTGACGGTCGCATCCGCGTCCAGCTTGGAGCGAACTGGACGGAGGCCGGCCAGCTTCTCGATGGTGACGTCGGCGCGTGGGTGCTCATCGCGGTCGACGACGACATCGGGCTTACCCCGCTTGCCGGGAACGGTGACCGGCACCAACTCGTCGGCGAACCGGCCCGCGTCGTGGGCGGCGATCGCGCGCTGGTGGGATCGTACGGACAACCCGTCCTGGTCTTCGCGTGAGATGCCGTACTCGCGGCGCAGATTCTCGGCGGTTTCGATCATTCCGCCGGGTATGGGATGCCCTGTACCGCCTGCGGTTTCGCGAGCTCGATCGAGGCGGTCCATCAGGTCGATGCCACCTTGCCGCACGCCGTTGCGCAACCCGAGCGCGTAGTGCTCGACGTTGGACATCGATTCCGCGCCACCCGCGACCACGACATTCGCGGCGCCGGTGGCCACCTGGCCCGCGGCGTAGAGCACCGCCTGCAGGCCGGAGCCGCAGCGTCGGTCGATTTGCAGGCCAGGCACTGCTGTCCCGAGTCCCGCGTCGAGTGCGGCGACACGACCGATCGCCGGAGATTCCCCACTGGGGTATCCGTTGCCGAGTACGACGTCGTCGACGTCGCCGGCGCGGAGACCGGTCCGCTCGACGAGCGCGCGCAGGGTTGTCGTAGCGAGGTCGGCGGCCGTCAGGGTCGACAACGCCCCTCCCATGCGGCCCACCGGCGTACGGATCGGATTGCAGATGACGACGTCCATGCTTCGACGTTAGGTCGACTCAGCGATATTCTGAATTACTTAGAATGAACCGATTGGGAGTCCAAAAGTCTCAATAATCGGACTGCGCCACCTACGCCGCACCCCGCATCGACCGCGCTCGATGTGGCGGGCGTGGTCCATCGGCCGCTACATTCTTTCTCTCGGCGTGGATTTGGTTGCCGCACAACCGATTCACGGTCCGGCACCGGCTATCGTGCCAACACTTGCCGTGCTGAGCCGACTCGCCGTAGGTTGAGCGGATTCGGCCAACCAAGCGCGAGCGCCTCGGGCTACACCGAGGTCAAGGCAGCCTTCGCAACTCGTTCGGCGTCGTACGTGTTCACGGCGATGCCGGCGAAGATGGCGTCGATCCGCGCGGCCCGCGTAGGTGCCGCCAAGTCGGTTGACCGGTAGGTTCGCCCTGCCTCGCGCGCGCCGTCCCGGACCTGCCGGGCGCGAGCGATCCGAAGCTGCTCGTAGATCTTCAATCGAGACGGCACGTCAGTGGAGCCGCAGTCGTTGAGCAGCACAGCGAGTGTCATGGCGTCCTCGATGGCCTGGTTGGCGCCCTGACCGAGATGGGGCACGACCGCGTGCGCGGAATCGCCCAGCAGCGTGATGCGCTCGCTCGACCATTGAGTAAGCGGCGCGCGGTCGTAGATACCCCAGCGGAAGGTCTCGTCCATTGCGCCGATGATGTCGAGCACGGGTTGGTCCCATCCCTGATAGGACGCCGCCAGTTCGCGAACGTCACCCGGAGCGGTCCACGACTCGAGCACGTCGAGGTCGGTCGGCACGAACGCCACGACGTTGAGCAGACGGCCAGCCGACACTGGGTATACCAGGAAGCTGCGCTCAGGTCCCATCCACATTCCGCTGACGTCGAGATCGCCCACTGGGGCAAGCCCGGTGAGCCGATCGGCGGGAACGAGGCCGCGGTAAGCCATGATTCCCTCGCTCACCGGTGCCGTCGGCGTGCTGACGACGCCCTGTAGGCGAGAGTGGATACCGTCGGCAGCGACCAGCAGGTCGGCCTCGACAGTGCCGCCGTCTGCGAACTGGACGGTGACGCCGTCAGGACCTTCGGTCGCACCGGTGACACCACGTCCGAATGTCACCGCACCGGTGGGCAGTGCGTCGCACAGAACGCTTTGAAACTCGGCGCGGTGCAGGAACCAAGTCCGCGCCGAGTCTCCGAACGACAACGTCGACGGCTCACCGGCGATCGGTTCGCCCTGCCAGGTGCGGAACACGTACTTCGAGACCGGTCCCGCGACTGCCCGCAGTTGCGCACCGAGACCGAGGCGCGTCAGAACGCGTGAGCCATTGGGGGCGATCGACACTCCGGCGCCCAGCGCTTTCAGTTCGGAGGCCTTCTCGTAGACGTGTGCGTCCACGCCGTGAGCTCGCAGGGCGATGGTGGCGGTCAGTCCGCCGATGCCCGCTCCCACAACTGCCACTCGAATGGGTCGCTGTCCGTTCATGGTCTGACCTCCGCGCTTTATTACCGTACCGATCGGAACACTTATTGACCATACTCGTATCGATCGGTACATTCAACCGATGCCCCGCACAGCTGATCCCGTCAAACGTGCCGAGCTGCTGAAACAGGTCATCGAATACCTGCAGGAGCACGGTGTTGCCGACATGTCGTTGGCCCCGATGGCGGCCGCGCTGGGAACGAGCAAGCGGATGCTGTTGTATTACTTCGGCGATCGCGGCGAGCTGCTGGCGCAGGCACTGAACGCCAGTCGACCCGACGTCAGCGGGATGTTCGACGATATCGGCACCGAAGCAGAATTCGTGGCGGCGGCTCAGTCGTTGTGGCGGGCGATCACCCGCGGCGCGCAGCGACGCACAGTCGGCTTGATGTTGCAGGTGCTGAGCCTGGCGATCACCGATCCCGACACCTACCAGCCCTACGCCGACCAGGCGGTGACGCTAATGCTCGATCCGATCACCCGCGCCCTGGAAGGTTTGGGATACCGCAAGCCAGAGGCTCGGGTTCGCGCCTCGCTGATCGTGTCCGGCCTGCGAGGCCTGTGCCAGGACGGTCTCGTCACCGGCGACAGCGCTCGGATCAATGCGGCGGCCAACCTCGTCATCGCCGCAGCGGTCACTACCTAACCCCGCGCGCGGTCGAGGGGCCGGAATCAGTCCGTAGGGACGGTGAGCAGAACTCGTCCGCGCACACCCTCGTCGACGCGATCGTGCGCGGCAGCGATGTTCTCGAGCGCATAATGCCCAGCCACCTGAACACGCAGCGCGCCCGACGCGGCAGCAGATGTGATCTGTTGCGCAGCAAGTTCTTTCGCCGACCGAGGAAAGTCGTCGCTACCCAACAGGCGAAGCGTCACATTGGCGAACAGCAACGGCCAAAACGGTATGGAGGGGAAATCGGAACGGCTGCCGAAGGCGGCGATGACAGCACCGTTGGCCACTACCGCGGTATCGACCTCGACGTTGTCGGACAGCGACACCTCAACGATGCGATCCACACCTCCCGTCGCAACATCGAGAATCGCCCGTGCCGGGTGCGAAGTAGCCGTGCCGGGTGCGAAGTAGACAGCGCAACAACCGAATCGAACAGCGCTGCGTCCACCTCGGCAATGTCCTCCGCGCTGCGAACAGTGCCGATCACCGACGCGCCACCCCACCGCGCAAGTTGCGCAGCCATCGCGCCAACACCGCCGAGCACTCCGTGCACGAGCACCCACTGCCCTGAGACCGGCCCATCTCCGAACACACAGCGATGTCCGGTGATCCCCGGAATGCCCAGGCAGGCGCCGAGGTCGTCTGATACGGAATCCGGCAGCGCCACCGCTTGACGGCTAGGCACGACGGTCAGCTGAGCGGCGGTTCCGAACGGACGGTACGACTGAGCCCCGTAAACCCATACCCGCTGGCCGATACGCGCCTCGTCGACACCGGACCCCACCGCGTCGACCACACCAGCGCCGTCACTGTGTGGCACGACGCGCGAAAACGACATCCGGTTACCCAGCCACCCCGACCGCTTCTTCGTGTCGCCGGGATTGATTCCGGAAACCGTCAGCCGGATACGCACCTCCCCGGCCGCCGGGCGCGGATCGGGTAACTCGCCGACGCGGAGCACGTCGGCTGCCGCGCCTTGCCGGTCATAGAACGCGGCCAGCATCAAACATCACTCGCTCGTCTAATGTCCGCGGTCATAATGCAACCCTACGGCCGCGGCGACGACAGTTCGGGGTGCGCCCGACCCCCGGACCACTCGACTCCGAGTAATCACAGGTCTGGAATCAGCAACACCTTGCCAGCGTCGCCGCCCTGCAGGTCGATCGCGTGTTGAAACTGACGCAGCGGCATTCGATGCGTGACAAGCGAGTTCAGGTCGAGTTGCCCCTGGCCGACCATCGTGCCGAGCAGATCCCAGGTCTGCCACAACGAACGCCCAAAGCTGCCTTTGATGCTGATGCCCTGCTTGATGAGGTACCGGGTGATGTCGAGGCCGTACGGTTGTCGAGGCACCCCAATGCACACTGCGGTGGCCTCCCGCCTCAGTGACTGGAGGACGATGTCGAGGGCCCCCGGCGCGCCGGTGCAGTCGAAGCCCACGTCGAACCCCCCGCGGTCACTCGAGGCGGCGCGGCAGAAGTCGACTGCCGCCTGATCGGCGGGCAGCGCCACCGCGCCAAGCGTTTCCGCGATACCGCGCCGGTAGGCATTCGGCTCGATCACCACGATCTGCCTCGCGCCGGATGCGCGTGCCACCTGCGTGAGCGCCATCCCGATCGGCCCCGCACCGGCGATGATCACGGAGCAACCGGTCAGCCGGACCTGGCTGCGGAGTATGGCGTGAACGGCTACGCCCGCTGACTCGAAGAGAGCGCCGGTCTCGGTGGGAACGTCGTCGGGCAGCTTGTAGCAGGCACGGTCGGAGACGACCAGTCGTTCGGCGAATCCACCGTCGACGTGCAAGCCCAGCAGCGCCATGTGCAAACAGTTGTGCCCCTGGCCCATTCGGCAGTGGTAGCAGTTGCCACACGCGATGTGCGACTCCATCGCCACTCGATCACCGACACGGAGCGTTGCGACATTCGGGCCCACTTCTATCACGGTCCCGGATACTTCGTGCCCCATTACAACGGGCAGATTCATGCCGAAGGCCTCGGCTGTAGCGCTGTAGCGGACGAGCTCACGGTCGGTGCCACACGGCGACGCCGCTGCCACCGCGATGCGGACCTCGCCATTGGCAACAGCACGGTCGGGATAATCGGTGACGTACTCGAATCCCTCATCGGGTCGTGTCTTCAAGATTGCGCGCATGTTGTCTCTCAATGCTTCTCAGTGCGGTCGACCGACGGTCGCCAGTGTGATCAGTGGTCGACCCGGTAGCGGTCGAGTCTCTCGGGGTCGATCGAGATACCCAGGCCCGGCGACGAACTGGTGTGCATGGCGCCGTCGATGATGGTGAGGGGTTCGGTGAGAAGGTCGTCACGCATGTCGAGGTAGTTGGAGAGTTCTGCCGCTTGGCGGGATGTCGTCCGCTGAGAAGCGCCGAATGCGAGGGAGCACGCCGTGCCGATCTGGCCGTCGATTTGGTTTCCGATCACCACTTCCACTCCGAGCCCCTCAGCGAGGTGTGCGACTCTCAACGAGTCCGAGAAGCCGGTGCGAGCGGTTTTGATGCTGACGGCGTTCGCCGCGCCGGCGAGTATCTCGCGCGTGACATCGGCCGGTGTGGGGACGCTTTCATCGGCGACGAAGAGCACCGGCGACTGCGCGACCAGCCACCGGCGTCCGAGAACGTCGTCGGCTGGGCAGAGCTCTTCCACCCGCGACAACCCCAGATCAGCCAACTCACGCAGTGCAGCAGCAGCTTCCGATGCCGGCCATCCTCGGTTGCCGTCAAGATAGAGTTCTGCCTTTTCACCCAATGCGTCGCGGATGGCTCGGCAAACTGCGATGTCCAGGTGAATGGGAAGTCGGCCGACTTTTACCTTGAACGAGGTGATTCCGAACTCGTCGCGCATGCGGATGGCTTCGTCGGCCATGACCGCCGGCTCGGCGAATCCAAGCATGTGGCTCACTCGCAGATGGTCGGTATAGCCGCCGAGCAGTTCGTGCACGGGTTGTCCGACGGTCTTGCCCCAGGCGTCCCACATGGCCATGTCGATCGCCGCTTTCGCAGTTGGATTACCTACGGTGCGAGCGAGCTTCGACCGCACTCGTTCCCGACTCAACAGGCTTTCGCCGATCACGGCGGGCGCGAACAGAGTCTTGATCACACCGACGATCGAGATCTGGGTCTCGCCGTAGGTGTAGGGGCGTGGCGGAGCCTCCGCAACGCCGATCACGCCGTCCTCGGTTTCGACTTCGATCAGGACGTTGTCGGCGACGTCGATGTGTCCGCTGGCGAAGTGGAGGGGCTTGCGGTAGGGAATGGCGAACGGGATGGCCCGAACGTCAGTGATTTGCATACTGATTGGCATCCTGTCGGTCAGTCGAAGTAGGCGTGGATGAGTTGACTGTCGTCCTCCTCCAGTAGGCCGAGTTCGGCTGCCCGCTCGTACTGTCGCTTTGCCGCCTTGAGCAACGGCACGTACGCCTGGTGGGCATCGGCTTCCACCTCGACGAGGCTGTTGTCCTTCGCCAGAATCGCCAGTCGGGTCAGCACGTCCGGTGAATCGCCGACGCGAGCCATCCTCGGACCCCGTTCATCGAAGAACCACGACGCACCCGACCCGCCGCTGATGACCTCCACCGTTCTACTGGGATCGAGGCCGAGCCTGCTCGCCAACGCGACCGCTTCGGCGGCGGCCGCAAGATGCACGGAGCTGCACAGTTGGTTGACCAGTTTGGTCGCCTGTCCGTCACCGACTTGATCGCCAACGACGACGACGGAACCGAGGGGCGCGAAGAGCTTTGATGCCGAATCGATCTCGGCCTTGGACGCGGCTGCCAAGAATCGGAGGGTGCCGTTCTCCGCGCCGGGTACGCCGCCGGTGACTGGCGCGTCGATCACTGCCGCGCCGCCCGATCGCAGGATCTTCGCCGCATCGCGAACGGCGTTGGGCCCGACCGTCGACGACACGATCCACGTCTCCCCCCGCACCGAACGTCCGGTGGTGGCTGCGGTCGCCGCGTCGAGGAGTTGTTGACCGGTCGCCACGAGCACCAGGACGAGGTCGCAGGTCGGCGATTCGTTGACGACGGTGAACGCATCCAGTCCGAGGTCATCCGCTCGAGCGCGCGCCTCAGCGCTGGGGTCGACGACGTGGACGGTAAGCCCGCTATTCGCGAGACGGGTGGCCATGGGAACGCCCATGGCGCCGAATCCGACCACGGTGACGCTCACCGTCGAATCGGCGTGATGTTGATCGATCATCGGAGTCGCTCCTTCGCAAGAGGGAGCTAAAGGCCACACTCCCTACGTGAAGTAGCTAACGACGAGCGGTTTTAATTGTCCAACACTAAATCAGGAATCGTTGATAGTGGGATCGTATGAATCAGGTGTTGGGAGGGCGGTCTCGGTCACTTCGAGCACGCGGGCGAGCGCGGGTGACGTGTTGTCGGTCCGCCAGGCGATCGCGGCGTAGAGGTGTTTCGGCCCCGTGCCGACGATCGGTCGGTACACGATCCCAACGCTCTGGGCGGGACGCACCGAACTGAGCGTGATGGTGACTCCCGCCCCCGCTGCGACGAGGGCGAGCACCGTCGCGGAGTCCGGAGCTACTTGCACGATCCTCGGCGGGAACCCGGCAGAGAGGCACATCCCGTACATCGTGGCTCGCAGTTGTGATTGTGCGTTCTCGGGAAGGCTGACGAACCCATCGTCGACGAGATCCTGCAACCGGATGGCGTCCTGTTCTGCGAGCCGGTGATCTTCGGGTAGCGCACACAGCACCTCTTCGACCTCGACCACCCGATGGCTCAACTCGGGATTGGTGACGGGAATCCGTACGAAGGCGAGATCGAGGTCGCCAGACGCGAGCTGCTCGAAGGCGCTGTACACGTAGGTCTGCGACTGCAGAACCAGTTGTACGCCGGGGTGAGCGCGGCGAACGGCGTTGGCGAGAAGCGGCAGTGAGCGCTGACTGGAGGCGCCGGCGAATCCGACGCGAACCAGACCCTCCTCGCCGACGCTGATGGCTTTGGCCATCTCGCGAACGGCATTGACCTGGCCGAGAGCTCGTCGGGCCGGCGGCAGAAGACGCCGTCCCGCCTCCGTCAATGTGACACTGCGCGTGCTGCGGTTGAACAACGACAGTTGAAGCTCGCGCTCCAGCTGGCTGATGCGATTGCTCAAGGGCGGCTGGGCCATGTGCAGGCGCGCCGCCGCCCGGCCGAAGTGCAGCTCCTCCGCGACGGCAACGAACGCTTCGAGATCGCGAACATCCACCGAACTACCTCCCGAAGATATTTATCCAAAACATATCAGTCAGAACGGTATTCGTATTGGAATAGTAAGACTACCGAGCGCAGGATGTTAGGTACGCCACCTACTCGGCCCGGATGTGATTGAAGAAAGGCATGACCTGATGAAGCTGCGCCTGCACCACGTCAACGTGGTCTCCGACAACATGGAGGAGCTCCACGACTTCTACCGGACCGTTCTCGGTTTGTCGGACGATCCGTTGCCTCCCATGGTGGAGCACCTCGGCCATCAGAACGATCGCGATGAGGCGACGGGCGATGACAAGTGGGGTGCGAACGTCGCGTTCTTCAACGCACGCGGCGACGAGGCTGTCGATCTCCAGATTCACGCGGGTCGCCGCCAGGCGTTCCTCGGCCCTCGCATGGGCCACACCATCAACCCCCTTCTGACGGGCCACTACGCGTTCCGTACCGACGATTTGGCCGCCGTGCGCAAGCACCTGACCGACCAGGGCATCCCATTCGCCGACTACGGCGAATGGGCCGTGAAGGATTGGGACCAGATCTTCTTGACCGACCCGGCGGGCAACGTCATCGAGATCCACGAGGTCATGAGCCCAGAGAGCTGAACCAGGCCGTGACCAAACGCTGGAAACAGCGTCCGGGCGGATCGAACTGGGGCGAGTTCGGCCCGGACGACTCTCTGGGCCGACTCAACCTGATCGGGCCGGAGCAGGTGCACAAGGGCATCGCAGAAGTTCGCGACGGACTGGTGTTCAGCTTGTCGCTGCCGCTTGACCTGCCTGGTCGAACCGTTTTGAATCCCAACCGATTTCCACCCATGGTGCGACCGTCGCTTCGTGCCGGGGCGGTGAACTTCAACTGCTCCATGGACGTAGCGATACCCGGCGCCACCGACGTCATGTCCGACGATCTCGTCGTGCTCCACACGCAGTACTCCACCCAATGGGACGCCTTCGGCCACGCCGGGGCAGTCTTCGACGCCGACGCCGACGGCCTCGCGGAGCAGGTGTACTACAACGGCTGGCGCGCGGGCATCGACGTCGTCGGACCGGACGGACCCGAGGCGGCCGGCATCACGAGCCTCGCCGACCTCGCCGGGGCCGACGAAGGACGGGCGTCGACGTCACACGCTGGACCGGTGGACGTCTCGCACATGGCGTGCCACGGCGTGCAGGGCCGCGCGGTCCTTGTCGACTTGGAGGCCCACCTCGGCGCCAGGCGTTCCGTTGTCGACTTCGCCACCTTCGAAGCCATCCTCGAGGCGGACGACGTTCATGTCGAACCCAGTGACATGCTGGTGCTGCACACTGGGTTCGCGCGCGAAGTGCTGGCACAGAACGGTTGTCCCGCAGCGGGTTCACTTGATGTGGCGGCCGTCCTCGACGGCGGCGATCCCCGCCTGCACGACTGGATACGCGATAGCGACATTGCCGCCATCGCGGCAGACAACTACGCCGTCGAAGCTTTCCCGCCCGTGCGTCACGTCGACGGCACCCCGGCCCTTCCGCTTCACGAACTCTGCCTCTTCCGACTCGGCGTACACCTCGGAGAACTTTGGTGGCTGTCAGATCTCGCTGCTTACCTGCGGCGGCACAACCGATCTCGATTCCTGCTGACGGCTCCTCCACTCCGGTTACCCGGCGCCACCGGCTCACCACTGACCCCGATTGCGACGGTATGACGATGACTGAGACACAGAGGATGCTCGTCACCGGCGGAGCCGCCGGAATCGGCCGTGCGATCGTCGAAGAGGGCATCGATAGAGGCTGGGACGTCGTCGTACTCGACCGCGAGCCCAGCCCCGTGGGTACCGGTGTGCTTGCCGACCTATCCGATCCCGATTCCACCTCGCGCGCTCTGGACGAGGCCCTCAAAAGTGGGCCCATCACGCGCCTGGTCAACAATGTCGGCGCGGTGTTCCCCAACGCCCTGCCCAACCAGACGCTCGGACAGGTGGACATGGCGTACGCGTTGAACCTGCGTTGCGCTGTTCAGTGCACGCAGGCGCTCCTACCCGATATGACGGCGGCGGGGTTCGGCCGCATCGTCAACATGAGCTCCAGAGCCGCGCTCGGCAAGGAGCTCCGCACCGCGTACGCCGCTTCCAAGGCCGGCCTGATAGGGCTCACACGGGTTTGGGCTCTGGAACTCGGCCCGTCCGGAATCACCGTCAACGCGATCGGTCCAGGACCCATTGCGACTGAACTCTTCACCGGCGCCAACAATGAAGAACAGACGCAGCGCATCGTCGATGCGGTGCCGGTCCGGCGAATGGGCACCCCTGCCGACATCGCTCACACAGCCGGTTACCTCCTGGATGAGCGGTCCGGCTTCGTCACCGGGCAGACGATCTACGTGTGCGGCGGCCTGACAGTGGGCGTCGCACCGATCTGATCGAGAAGTCGAGCACCCGCCGAACCTTTGAGATCGAATTAGTTTGAGCTGCAACATTTTTCATCGCCGATACTTTATGGCGATACCGCCGCCGACGTTCGACTGGGCATTGCCGGCATCCCCCAGATTGATATCCATCACTTAATAATCGATGACCCATTGGTATTTGTTTGACATGAGATGCAGCCCTATATTTCTCGCTAGGGTGCCCTGAATCACAACTGATTCCAGGTCGCTGCGCTCGCTAGGAAAGAAAGAAAGGCGGCACCGATTGTGACCGTGAATCATCAGGCGGTACAGCGCTCCTCAGGGCGTGCGAAGACGGGACACCTGCCCGACTTCGAAGTGCGCGAACTCCCAGAACCCATGTCACTCAAGAAGATGATCGGCCCCGGCATCGTCCTCGTGGCTATCGGTGTCGGATCCGGCGAGTACATCTCGCATCCCTACATCACCAGCCAAGTGGGCCTCACGTTCGTGTGGTCCGCGATCGCGGTGATCATGTTGCAGTACTTCATCAACACCGAGGTAGTGCGGTACACCCTGGCGACCGGCGAAACCATCATCACGGGTTTCACCCGGCGGTGGAGGGGGTGGGCGCCGCTGTTCATCGCGATGACAGTCATTCCCTTCGCGTGGCCGGGATGGATGTCCGCCGCTGCCACCCTCATCACCTACACGGCCGGCGGCGGCAGCGTGAAACTCATTGCGATCATCGGGCTACTCACCATCGGGCTGGTCCTAACGCTGTCGCCCGTGGTCTACCAGACCGTCGAGAAGCTCGAGTTCTTCAAGGTCATCGCGATTCTGGCGTTCGCCGTATTCGCCATCCTCTTCGTGATCGGCTGGCGCCCATGGGCTGAACTGCCCGGCGCCACACTCCAGGGCATCGGTCGTCTGCCCTCCGGAGTACCCACCACCTTCCTGATCACGGCCATGGTCTTCGCCGGAGGCGGTGGCGCAGTCAATCTCGCCATCAGCAACTGGATTCGGGACAAGGGGTGGGGTATGGGCGCTCACGCGCCACGCGTGGTCTCCCCCATCACGAATAAGGAAGAGGCTGGCAGCTCAACCGGTTTCGAGTTCGAGCTCACCGACGAGAACAAGGCCCACTGGACCCAGTGGTGGCGCAACGCCAAAATCGAGCAGTTCTGGAGCTTCGGCTTCGTCGCGAGCATCACCATCGTGGTGTTCGTCCTGATCGCCTATAGCGTGCTTGGGGTCGGTAACTACCAGGGCAAGGGCGATCTTTCGTTCATCCAGATGGAGGCGAACCTCCTTGCCGAGAAGTTCGGCGACTTCACCAAGATCGCCTTCCTCCTCATCGGCTCGGTTGCCTTGATGTTCGCCAACCTGGTGGTCGTCGACTTGGTCGCCCGCATCACCGCGGACGTACTCGCCGTGAACTACATTCGCGGCCACAAGTTCTGGACCGAGGCGAAGGTGTACGCCACCGTGGTCTGGGCGGTCGTGATCATGGGCGTGGGCATCCTCGCGGCCGGACTCACTCAGCCGGTCGCGCTTCTCGCGATCGCCGCGGTGCTGAACGGACTCGTCATGGTCGTGTACTGCGCTCTGCTCGTCCGGCTCAACCGCAGTCTCAATCCCTTTATCGCGATGAAGAACGGGCGCACAGCGATTCTGCTTGTCTCGATGATCTTCTACATGGCGTTCACCGCGTATGTCATCAAGGATCAGATCGGTCTTCTTCTCTGAGCCTGTGACACGGGCCGACGTCCTGCCACCAGCTGCGGAGGTGGGACGTCGGTTCGTTGCTTTCAGTCCGTCGGCCGCCCAGTCGCCCGGTCATCGTTCTCCTGCACACCCCACACGATCAACGCCTATCAACGCGCCGACTCGGGCTCGGTCGCGATTTCCGGTGTAGTGGCGCGACAGCGCGTCGATGTCGGCGAGGCCGTCGCCCTAGTTCGTCGGCGCGATGCGGGTACCACGTCGCCGCCGAGACCGGCTGGTGGAACAGTAGAGATCACCCCCGGATTGGCTCCTGGGCTGAATCCGAAGGTCGAGTCATCTGCCCGAAGTCGCCGAATCGGTGTCACATGTGGCGGCCACCCGTTACTTCGGCCACCGTGCCTGTCATGTACGACGACAGATCCGAGGCGTAGAACAACGCCACGCCGGCGATCTCGTCGGGCTCACCCGCCCGTCCCATGGGGATCTCGGCCAGCTTCTGATCCCAGATCCGGTTCGGCATGGCTTCGGTCATCGAGGTTCGAATCAAGCCGGGCTGGATGACGTTGATCCGAACACCAAGATGAGCAACCTCTTTGGCGGCCGCTTTAGATAGCCCGACGATGCCCGCCTTCGCGGCCGAGTAGTTGGTCTGCCCGACGAAGCCGACCTTGCCGGAGATGGACGACATGTTGACGATCGACCCGCCACCGGTCTCCCGCATGAGGCCCGCGGCGCGGCGGGTGCCGTTCCAGCAGCCGCGCAAATGAACGGTGATGACGTCGTCGAACTGGTCCTCGGTCATCTTGCGCATCGTGGCATCGCGGGTGATGCCCGCGTTGTTGACCATGACGTTCAGCGAACCGAACGCCGCGGTGGCGGCGTCGAGCAGAGCCACGACGTCGGCATCGGAGGCCACGTCGCACCCCACGCCGATCGCGTCGGCATCGAGCGAGGCGGCTGCTTCCTTGGCTTTGGCTTCGTCCAAGTCCCCGATGACGATTCGGGCACCGTGGTCGGCGAATCGAGTGGCGATCGCCAGTCCGATGCCCTGCGCGCCTCCGGTGATGACGGCGGTACGGCCAGTGAGCATGTCAGTTCCCTTCATCACCGCGGCAGCGGCTGGAATCGTTCGGCTTGGTGGGCGATGCCCGCATCAATCGCCGCGTCGACGGTCGCCGGGTCCAGCCCGGCCTGCGCGAGCAGCGCGTGGGTGTGCTGGCCAAGGGCGGGTACGTCGTCCATCCGCGCCTCGACGTCGGCGAAGGTGGCGGGCGGCAACAGTGCCTCGGTGGACCCGTGCTCGGTGTCGACAGTGCGCCAGCGATCCCGCTGTCGCAGTTGGGGGTGTTCGAGCACCTGATCGAGATACTTCACCTGGGCGGCGGGGACGCCGGCAGCCGCCAGGCGGACGTCGAGATCTGCGGCCATCCAGCGCCGCGTGTGCGAGGCGACGATGGTGTCGCATTCGTGGCGATTCTGCACTCGCGCAACGTTGGTCGCGAACCGCGGATCCTCAGCGAGTTCGGGCGCTCCGAACACCTCGGTGACGAGCGTGCGCCAGCCACGGTCGTTCTGGACGCCGATGAGAACCTCGCCGTCGCTCGTCGGGTAGGCATCGTAGGGCGCGATCGAACTGTGGCTCAGTCCCATTCGCGGCGGCTGGGCTCCGGTGTGCATCTGGGTGTACAGAGCGTGACCCATCCATTCGACCGTGGCGTCGAGCATCGCGACGTCGATGGTGGCACCGGCACCGGTGCGGAACCGTCGCAGGAGGGCTGCGAGGACTGCCTGGGAGGCGTACATTCCGGCGGCGATGTCGGAGGTGGGAATGCCGGTCTTCACCGGCGTATCCGGTGTCCCGGTGATCGAGATGAGACCCGCCTCGGCCTGGATGAGCATGTCGTAGGCCTTGCGTTGCTCCATCGGGCCACCGCGCCCGAAGCCCGACATGTTCACAACAACGAGTTCGTCTTGCACGGAGCGGAGTTCGTCCGCTCCGAAGCCGAGGCGTTCGGCCGCTCCCGGTGCGAGGTTCTGCAGGAAGACATCCGCCTGGTCGATCAAACGGCGGACGATGTCGCGACCGCGTTCCGTTTTGAGGTCAACAGCAAGTGACTCCTTGCCGCGGTTGAGCCAGACGAAGTGGGCACCGGTGCCGTGCACCACGTTGTCGTATCCGCGCGCCAAGTCGCCGCCGTCGATCCGTTCCACCTTGATGACGCGGGCGCCGAGGTCGGCGAGGCTGCGGGTGGCGAGCGGTGCGGCGACCGCCTGCTCGATCGCGACGACCGTGACCCCCTCGAGGGGGAGCGTCACGACGCGCCGCGCTGAGCTTGCCGGACCAGGCCGCCGCCGATGATGAGGCGCTGGATCTCGCTGGTGCCCTCGTACAGGCGCAGGAGGCGGACATCGCGGAAGATCCGCTCGACGGCCACTTCGCGCATGTAGCCCGCGCCGCCGTGCACCTGCACGGCCAAGTCCGCATTCCTGCCGACCATCTCGGTGCAGAACAACTTGGCCGCAGACGGCGCGATCCTTCTGTCCTCACCGGTGACGTAGAGCCTCGCGGCCTCGCGAACCATCGCCCGACCGGCCAGTACTCCCGTCTGCTGGTCGGCGATCATCGCCTGGACGAGTTGGAAGTTTCCGATGGGAGTGCCGCCCTGGGTGGCGGCCGCCGCGTATGCGACCGACTCGTCGAGGGCTCGTTGTGCCGTACCGACCGACAGTGCGGCGATGTGGATGCGGCCGCGCGCCAACGACGTCATCGCGGCTCGGTAGCCGATGTCGCCGTCCCCTCCGACAAGCGCCTCGGGGCCGACACGCACGTCCGCGAAGGACACGTCGGCGGTGCGCGAACCTTCTTGCCCCATCTTGGCGTCCTTGGCTCCCACGGTGATTCCGGCGGCGTCGGCCGGCACCAGGAACACCGCGATGCCGGTACTCGTTTCGGTCGCAGGTGCCGTGCGGGCGAACACGACGAACAGACCCGCCTCGGTGGCATTGGTGATGAACTGCTTGGTGCCGTTGAGCATCCAGCCGTCGCCGTCGGGCTTGGCCGTCGTCTTGAGGCCCGCCGGGTTGGACCCCGCTCCGGGCTCTGTCAATGCGAATGACGCGACGATCTCACCGGACGCGATACCCGGCAGCCACTGTGCCCTCTGTTCGTCGGTGCCGAACCCGACGAGCACCTGCCCGGCGATGCCGTTGTTGGTCCCGAACATCGAGCGCAACGACAGCGACGTGTAGCCGAGTTCCATTGCGACCTCTACGTCCTGCACCATGTCCAGTCCGAGGCCACCCCACTCCTGTGGGATGGCGTAGCCGAACAGGCCCATGTCCGCGGCGTGCGCACGCAGATCGGGCGGGATCGCGTCGGTGGCCATGATCTCGAGTTCGCGGGGCATCACGGCGGTGCGTACGAACGCCCCGATCTGTTTGAGGACGTCGGTGAATACGTCGTCGGGAACGTCGGGGTTGCCGGTGTACATGAGAGTCAACTATTCCCGCATGATTTAGCTCAGTCCAATACTTGATCAGTTGCTCTGTGATACTTCTGGAGTATCAACGGAAGAGATCGGGTGCAGCGTGAATGTCGAACAGGTACGAGCCTTCTTGGCGGTAGCCGACGAGTTGCATTTCGGCCGGGCAGCCGAACGGCTCCATGTCGCACAGCCACCGCTCAGCCGAACCATCAAGCAACTGGAACGTGAGCTGGGGACGCGGCTATTCGATCGCAATACGCGATCCGTCAGGCTGACCGCCAGCGGGCAGGCCATGGTAAATCCGGCGCGGGAGGTGCTGCAAGCCCTTCGACGGGCCGACACGGCCGCTCGCACGGCGGGTGAGGGCGAAGTGGGTTTGGTGCGCATAGCCTTCGCGGGCGTCTCCACCCACCGCCTGGTAGCGCGGCTGGCCAGGGTGGTCCGTTCCCAGCGGCCGGGAATCCAACTCGAGCTCTCGAGCCAGAATTTCGCTCAACCGGCGATGAAGCGGCTACTTCAAGGCGACACCGATATCGCTCTCGGTCGCTGGGATGTCGTTCCGTCCGAGATCTCCTCGCAGGTCGTGATGCCCGACTCGCTCGTGGTGGCCGTGCCGGACACACACGCCCTTGCGGGCGCACCACGGGTTTCGATCAGTCAGCTCGCCGGCGACGGCTTCGTATCGCTGCCGCAACATGAGGGCTCGGTGCTACCTGACCGGTTGCGTAGGCTCGCCCGAACCGCCGGGTTTCTTGCCGACGTCGTGCAGGTGGCGCCAGACACGCAGACGGCGTTGGCGTTGGTCAGCGCTGAGGTCGGCTGCCACCTGACGCTGGAGTCGGTGGCACGCAACGCATCCGACCCGCACGTCGTCTTCCTGCCCCTTCTGGATAAGACACCCGGTCTCGACGTCGACATGCGCGCGGCATGGCGACGCGACGATGACAGCCCGGCGCTGCGCGCGGTGGTGAACGACCTGCTCACTCTCGACGACGGCTAGGCAAGGGGGCCGAACTCAGCAGCACCCGATCCAGTGCAGGACTCCAGCAGTGTGCTTGGGGGTCCAGCCCAACTCCGTCGGCGCCCGCGTTCCTCTCACGCGACTGTTGGAACCCAGGGAGAAGGCGGCCATGTTGAAAGGCCATTCAGCAGCCGCTTCGTCGAGGGTCAGCGAGCGGACCCCCTGTAGTTCGAATCGATCAACGATCGCCGCAGCCATGTCGGCGAAGGACGCCTCGCCGGACTCCACGAAGTAGAACCCGTGGGCCGATTGATCCTCTACGACACGCGTGTACAGGCGGCACACGTCACCGATGTGAACCGTGGACCAGACGTTCGCGCCCGCCCCGATCATCGGAGCGACACCGCGGCGAAGGGCGTAGCTGATCAGAGCGGGAACCTGCAGACTGTCCTGCCGCAGGCCGAACCCCCGTCCGTACACGAGGGAGTTGCACAGGACCAGGCTACGAACACCCCTGTGGCCGAGATCGAGCACGTGGTGGTCGAGATCGACTCGAGACGCTTTGATCTCGTGCGGCTTCCACGTCGAGCCCACATCCATGATGCGTTCGTCCCAGATCTCCTCGGTAGGCTCACCGCAATCCACGGTCCCGACGATGCTCGAACCGCTGGTGTGGAGGAACGTCTTCCCGGTGCCGGCCAAGGCCGCGGCTAGGGTGTCGATGGCGCCGCGGTGATCACTGCTGGCGGCGTTGATGACCACGTCTGCACGTGCGGCCTCGGCTAGCAGGACGTCGTCGTCGTCCAGCGAGCCGAGCACCGGATCGACGTTCATCGTCTCGAGTTGCTTGGCAGCTTGCTCGTCACGCACCAACCCGCGCACCTGGTGCCCTCGTGCGATCAGCGAAGCGGCCACCGACCCGCCGATGTAACCCGTTGCGCCGGTGACGAAGACGCGCAGACTCATTCACGCACCTGGTGAACTTCGATGATGTTGCCCGCGGGATCGTTGAAGAAGATCTGGTCCCAGTTCTTCACTGCCCACTCGCCCCAGTCGGAAAACGGAATCCCGTTGTCGGTCAGGTGCTTACGAACCGCGTCGATGTCGTCGGTGCGGAAGGCGAAGTGCCCGGTGACGAGCGGGTTGATGGTGTGGCCCATACGTGCGGCAAGGAACGCCTGCCGGCGGGTCGCGTGGATCTGCAGATCGACGTCCTCCCCACCGCGAGCATTGAAGAAGGTGACGTTCCGATTCCACTTGTCGTCCTCCCCGGCGTCGGCCCGATCGTTCTGGTGTCCGAGGTGCTCGATCATCGGAGGGAGAGGATCGACGTCGAGCCCGAGGAGGGCGTAGAAGTCGTGCAGCTCGTCCATGTTGTCGGAGACCACATTGACGTGGTGTAGACGCAGTTTCATTGTGTAGCCCTTCATTTGGAGGTGCGATCCAGACGTGCCGGCCTCCGGCCTCCGAGTGCACGGTTGCGACGACGTGTCCGTGCCCATCGTGTCCCAACCGAAGTCGTGAAATCCAATACCGATCACCTCTTGGATTGTTGTTTCGTTTGTCATCAATTCAGCGACCGAGTGCTACGCCACCGGCATAATCCGGCGACATGTCGGGCGTCGATATTCCGTGTCCACCTGAAAATTATTGCGCCCGTTGATATCAATCCCATAGTAAATACGTCTTGGACAGGACCTAGTTGGCGTCCTATCTTCAACATGTCTCGGTGACGAGCGCCACAACGTTTCACCAACACGGCGGTAATCACAGCAGCCTAGGTGGGGAATGTCGTTGTGTCGCAGTGCTTCACGTCCACCGCCGCGCCTCGTACTGACTGAAAAGAACACTGCCAAATGACCACAGAACAGGCCACACCCTCGCACGACGTCATCGTCATCGGTGCCGGCGCCATGGGAATGCCGATGGCACAACGCCTTCGCGCTAATGGACTCGACGTCGCGGTGGTAGACCCGAGCCCCACCGCCCGAGAAGACGCGCTCACACGAGACCTGTCGGCGTACCCGGACGTCTCCGTCATGCCCTCGTCCGGCGTCGTCCTCGTCACTGTGGCCACGGGCCCGCAACTGATCGAGGCCGCCGCCAAGGGTGCCGCGCGCGACTCCGCGTCATTCGAACTGTGGGTGATCTGCTCGACCGTGGGCCCCGCTGCAGCGTCGGAGTCAGCGGCCGTTCTGACGTCTGCGGGTTTCCGTGTCGTCGACACACCGATGACGGGTGGAGTGCCGGGGGCCCAGAGCGGAGCGCTGCACTTCCTGGCGGCCGGAGACTGCGACGCGATCGACGAGGCTAAGCGAGTCCTCTCCGTCCTCGGCACGACGACGGACGTCGGTGAGCGCATCGGCGACGGTCAGTCGATGAAACTCGTCAACCAGCTGTGCTGTGCCGTACACCTGACCGCCGCCGCGGAAGCCGTCGCCCTCGCAGTCAACCTCGGACTCGATCCCGCGAAAGCGGTCCAGGTGATCAACAGCGGCGCCGGGACGTCCTGGTTCGCACAGGAACGTGGTCCCCGCATGGCCGATTTCACGACGACACCGGACGTCCGTACCCGGTTGGCGATCCTCGAGAAGGACAGCGGGCTCGTGGAGGCTGAGGCCGGAGCACGTGGCGCCCGAACGCCGCTCCTCAACGCCGCACGCGAACAGTACCTCCTCGCAGCCGAACTCGGCCTCCTGGAGAGCGACGACAGCCAGATCGTCCACGCGTACCTGAGCTGAACGCTAAACGCCTCTCCACCAGGGGAAATCATCCTCCACAGAAGAACGGGAAACCGAAATGCCCATGTTCGTCGCCATCTACAGCTATTCGGACGACGCTGACACGCGTGACCGGGTTCGACCGGATCACCGCGCGTACCTCGGCACCCTCGTCGACCTAGGTCGGCTCGTGCTCGCCGGCGGCTTCGCCCCCGACGACCCCCCCGGTGCCATGTTGATCTTCGACGCACCCGACATCGACGCCGTCCGAGAGATCGTCAGCAGCGATCCCTTCTCGACCGCCGGGGTTCTCATGTCGGCCGACATCCGCAGTTGGACACCCGTGCTCGGCGCTTCGCTCGACGCCTTGACCGCACCAGCTGAACTCTGAGTTCTTCGACCTCTGAACGCTTCTCACTAGACCCGCCACGACAGCCGCTACTCGAGGAGACACCAGCATGACCCAACCGACCGCCGCCGAGCAGCGCGAAGCTGCCGCCGGTACGCCAGGACGACTCAGGACGGCGATTGCCGCCAGCACCGGTGCGTGCATCGAGAACTACGATTTCCTCGCCTTCGGAACCGCCTCCGCCCTGTACTTCGGGGACGCGTTCTTCCCATCCGAGAACCCCACGATGGGCACCCTTCTCGCGCTGTTGACCTTCGGTGTGGGCTTCCTCGCCCGGCCGCTCGGCGGCGCGCTCGGCGGACACTTCGGCGACAGGTTCGGCCGAAAGCCCGTGCTCGTGACATCGCTCCTCGTCATGGGTTTCGCCACCTTCGCGATCGGCCTCCTGCCGACCTACGCGCAGATCGGTATCGCCGCTCCGATCATCCTCGTGTCCGTGCGCCTGATTCAGGGCCTCGCGTACGGCGCCGAATGGGGTGGCGCGGTCATGATGGTCTACGAGCACGCCCCGTGGCGGCGCAAGGGCGCTTACTCGGCGATTCCGCAAGCCGGTAGCCCGGCCGGCATCGCTCTCGCCACCATCGTCTTCATCGCTTCCGGCCAACTCGACAACGACTGGGCATGGCGGCTTCCCTTCCTCGCAAGCGCACTCCTGGTGGGCGTGGGTCTCTTCGTTCGACTGAAGCTGGAGGAGTCCCCGGACTTCGAGCACGTGAAGGAGACCGGCGAGATTCTCAAGAACCCTGTGGGCGAAGTGGTTCGGAAGGGGTGGCGCACGATCCTGCAGGTCATCGCGCTCCGCATCGTCGAGTCGTGCAGCTACTACATCGTGGCCACGTTCCTACTGGGGCACATCAACAGAAGCCATGCGGATGCCAAGCAGAGCACCCTCATCGCGCTCCTGATCGCGTGCCTGGTCGCAATTCCCGGGGTCATCGCATCCGGGGCCATCTCCGACAGAGTGGGCCGCAAGACGGTCTACGTGATCGCAACCGTCGTGATGATCTCGTTCGGCTTCCCGATGTTCCTGCTCACCAACGGAGGAAACCCGTTCCTCATCACCGTTGTCTACGTGATCGGCATCGGCGTGATCTGGGCAGGGCTGGCCGGCGTCCAGGGCGCGTGGTTCGGCGAGCTGTTCCCAACGAACACGCGCAATTCGGGCGTGTCACTCGGCTATCAGGTCGCGGCGAGTATCGCTGGCTTCGCGCCGTTCGCCGCCGGCGCTTTGGCGGCCACCTTTGGGTGGGCCGGGGGTGCACTTCTGTACATGTTCGCCGGCGTCGTCGGCCTCATCGGAGTCCTGGTCACTCGGGAGACATGGGGCGAGGCGGAGCGCAAGCGCGTGGACGACATCCTCACCGGGCCGGCTGCGACGACGCCGACCACTCCCCTCGTCGATACCACGCCGCGATGAGAAGGTGCGTGAACACGTAGTTTCCAACCGACCGATAGTGCGTACTCCGTGCAGCTATAGCGAGCTCTCGCCGGAATCCAAGCCGAGGTGACGCAGCTTGCGGTACAGGGTGGTTCGACCCATGCCCAGCAGTTCGGCGGCTTCGGACTTATTGCCGGATGCCGCGTCGAGCGCCTTGATGATGGCCTCGCGCTCGGCCGCTTCCAGGAGCGACATGCGGCGCCGCGGGGGCGCCTGTTGGAGGTGGCGCGGCAGGTGCTTCCTCTCGATCACCGACGACGGCACCTGGCCGACCAACTCGGACAGTGTCTGCACGAGTTCTGTCATGTTGCCCGGCCATCCCCACTGCACCAGCGACTGCAGCGCAGCCGGCGACATGGTGTGTCGTCCATCGGGATCCACCCGGTCAAGGACCTGTTTCACCAGACCAGGAATGCGTTCGGGAGCTGCACCGAGGGCCTGAACGGTTGACGCGGAACGGATGTCGTCGAGCACTTCCTGTACCGCCGTGGCGCAGCGGTGTCGGTCCGCCGTGATGAACAACGTATTCGTCCGGCCTCGAGTCGACGACGCCATGCGATGCTCAGCGACGAGCGCCCGAAGGTGAGCGGCGTCAGGCTCGCCGATGTTCTCGGCGCGGCGCAGCAGCACGTCCCCTCCTCTTTTGAGCGCGTCCTGCATCCGCGCCCAATCCGTCGGCTGGCCGGCTTCCACGATGACCTGTTCGACAATGCCGTCAGACAGCGCGTCACCTCGACTCGACTCGGCCAGCGTCGCGCGCCCCGAGCCTGCGGGGCCCGCGACGACGTGCACCGCGGGCACCGCCCTCCCCTCAGGTGCCCTCGATGGCGAACCAGTACGGTACGGCAGTTCGACTGTCGGACTTGTGAACTGCGCGAGATCGGCGAAGTGCAACACGTAGTGCGGACGGGGTCCGTCCAGGACTCGACGGGCGAGCACCTCGACGGTGGTGTCGTTCGGTTGCAGTCGGAGCGTTCCCGACGACGACCAATCATGGCTGCTGAGCAGTTCCCACAACATCGCGTGCGAGGTGACGTCGATGTAGGGCAAGCCGGGGTTGTTGGCGAGGATCGACTCGCAGTCCATCACCACGGTCGGGCGTTGCGAATTCGTGTATCGGGTGAACGACATCGCAAGAGCGAGGTCCTGTGGCCGGGCCGCACTGTGCAGCCTCTCCTCGATCTGCTGGCCGATTTCGCGAGTCAGCGAGAGCATCAGCGGACTCGCCGACTCGATGGGACCGGCCAACGAGATGGATCCGATCACCGACCCGGTCGGTGTGCACAACGGAGCAGCCGCACAGGCCAATTCGGACAGCGCGTCGTTGTAGTGCTGGCTGCCCGCGATGAGCAGGGGGCGTTTCTCGACGATCGCGGTGCCGAGTCCGTTCGTTCCGATCGATTCCTCGGAGTAGTCGAAGCCCTCCGCGGCATGTGCCCGGTCCAGCCGCCGGCGGACACTACCGTCGTCGGCTCGGCGCGCCACGATCGCACCGGCTCGGTCGCTCAGAAACAGCGAGGTACCGGTGTCGGCGAGATGTGCCTGCCAGCGGTCGAGCACCGGGTCGGCCGCGCGGCGCAGCATGGAATCGGTGTCGATCTCGATGAAGCGCTGGGCCGGGTTGGCCCCGTCGGCGCTGATGCTGATCGACCGCCGCCAACTGCGGACGATGAGATCGGGTACGACGCCGTCGGTGCGGACATCTCCGAGAAGGCCGACGCGCACGAGTTCCTCCCGCGCGCGCCTCACCTCATCGGGCATGTCGCCTGCTCCCTCACCGACTGGCATTTAGTCACTGTCCGTCCCCACCAGCGGAAACTCCAATACATAATCTGCCCTGCAGTCTTGCGCCTGAAGTATCAATCGCGGTCACAAGGGGACGCTGCCGTGTTCCAAATCGGAACACCGCAGGTAGTGGTGTCTCCGCCCACCATGGTGCCAGGAAAGTGAACTGCACCACACCGGTGCGGACAACCAAGGAGCATTCTCATGGCTGCACAAGGCACAGAGACCACGCGCCGTCTCGACGCGCTCGTCGTCGGCACCGGCTTCGGCGGAATCTACATGTTGCACAAGCTGCGCAACGACCTCGGTCTCGACGCCGTCGCGATCGACAAGGCCGGCGGCGTGGGCGGCACCTGGTACTGGAACAAGTACCCCGGCGCACTCTCGGATTCCGAGGGATTCGTGTACCAGTACTCGTTCGACCGCGACCTGTACGCGCAGACTCCGTGGAAGACGAAGTACGTGAGGCAACCCGAGATCCTCGAATACCTCAACGGCGTCGTCGACCGCTACGACCTGCGAGAACACATCTCGCTCGAGACCGCGATGACAGACGCATCGTTCGACGAGGTCAGGGGCATCTGGACGGTGCACACCGATCGCGGCGTCACCTTCGAGTGCCGCTTCCTGGTCAATGGACTCGGTCTGCTCTCGGCCACCAACGTGCCCGACTTCCCCGGCATGGACGACTTCGAGGGACGCGTGGTGCACACCGGCGCGTGGCCCGAGGACCTGGATTTGACGGGCAAGCGCGTCGGGGTGATCGGGAATGGCTCAACCGGCAATCAGGTCATCACCGCCATCGCTCCGATCGTCGGACACCTGACCTCGTTCCAGCGCACGCCGCAGTACAGCGTTCCGACCGGAAACTACGAACTGAGCCCGGCCGAGCTTCGGGCGCACCACGACGATTTCGAGGCGAACTGGGACCAGGTCCACAACTCCAGCGTCGCGATGGGCTTCGTTGAAAGCGAGATCGAGACGTTCAGCGTGAGCGTCGAGGAGCGCGAACGCATCTTCGAAGCCGCCTGGAACAAGGGCGGCGGCTTCTGGTTCATGTTCGGCACGTTCTGCGACATCGCCACCGACGAGGCAGCCAACGAAGAGGCCGCGAGCTTCATCCGGCGCAAGATCGCCGCGATAGTCAAAGACCCGGAGACGCGTCGCAAGTTGATGCCCAGCGGGCTCCATGCTCGGCGTCCCCTGTGCGACTCCGGCTACTACGAAACCTTCAACCGACCCAACGTGTCGATGGTCAACCTCAAGGAAACCCCGATCACCCATCTCACCGAGAAGGGCATCGTCACCGCCGACGGCACGCTGCACGAACTCGACGTCCTCATCTGCGCCACTGGATTCGACGCGGTCGACGGCAACTACCGGCGCGTCGACATTCGGGGCCGCAACGGCGAGGGCCTGAGCGACCACTGGGCCGATGGACCCACCAGCTACCTCGGGGTGGCCACCACCGGGTTCCCGAACATGTTCATGATCCTCGGCCCGAACGGGCCCTTCACCAACCTGCCGCCCACCATCGAGACCCAGGTCGAGTGGATCGCCGAGGCGATTCGCCACCTGTCTGCGAGTGAGGCGGGCTGGCTCGACGTGAAGCCCGAGGTCGAGACGGCGTGGACCGACACCTGTGCCGAGATCGCCGACCAGACACTGTTCCCGCGGGCCGCGTCGTGGATCTTCGGTGCGAACATCCCCGGCAAGAAGCGCACCGTGATGTTCTACCTCGGCGGGATGAAGGAGTACCGGTCGATCACCTCCGCCGAGATCGCTTCCAGGTACCCGAGTTTCACGTCCAGCGCCGACGTTCTCGCGGAGGCCTGAGCGCCGATGTCCAAGTACGCGACCGTCAATCCTGCCACCGGAGAAGTAGTGCAACGGTTCGACACGATCTCGGACGACGAGGCCGACCAAGCGCTAGTGCGAACGCACCAGGCGTACCTCGCGTGGCGCGACGTGGATCTGAAGGAGCGCGCCGCAGTCATCGGGCGGGTCGCGGACCTCTTCCGTGAACACGTCGACGAGCTCGCCCGATTGATGACGCTGGAGATGGGCAAACCCGTTACCCAGGCCAAGGGAGAAGTCGAGTTGTCGGCGGCGATCTTCGAGTACTACGCCACGAAGGGACCAGACCTGCTGGCCGACGAAACCCTCGAGATCGCCGGCTCGGGCAAGGCGATCGTACGCACCGCACCGATCGGTGCACTGCTGGGGATCATGCCGTGGAACTTCCCCTACTACCAGGTAGCACGCTTCGTGGCCCCGAACCTGCTGCTGGGCAACACGATTCTGCTCAAGCACGCTGCCAACTGCCCACAACAGGCACTGCGGCTCGTCGAGTTACTCGACACGGCGGGCGCGCCCCCCGGGATCTACCAGAACGTCTTCGCCACCACCGAACAGGTGGCGACGATGATCGCCAGCCCACTGCTGCAGGGGGTGTCGCTGACCGGTTCCGAACGGGCAGGCAGCGCCGTCGGCGAGCTCGCGGGCAGGCACATGAAGAAGGCCGTCCTCGAGCTCGGCGGATCCGACCCGTTTCTCGTCCTGCCCGGCGCCGACGTCGACAACGCGGTAGCAGCCGCGGCCGCAGGCAGGTTCGGCAACGCCGGGCAAGTGTGCACCTCGTCGAAGCGGATGATCGTCGAATCGTCGATGTACGACGAGTTCCTCGACGGATTCGTCGCGAAAGCCAGCGAGTGGCGCATCGGCGACCCGACGAGCCCCGACACCAAGCTCGGGCCGATGGCCTCCCTGCCGGCCCGCTCGGATCTGGTCGCTCAGGTGGAGGACGCGGTAGCCAAGGGGGCGACGGTGCACCTCGGCGGCGAAGTACCCGATGGACCCGGAGCCTTCTACCCCGCCACCGTTCTGACAGGTGTCACACCCGACATGCGCGCCTATCACGAGGAGCTCTTCGGCCCGGTAGCCGTTGTCTATCAGGTGGATTCGATCGATGATGCTGTTACCTTGGCCAACGATTCGCCGTACGGCTTGGGCAGCGCGGTATTCGCCGGCGACCTCGACCTAGCCGACGACGTCGCCAACCGGCTCGACGTGGGCATGGTGGGGCTCAACACCACCGTCAAGAGCGCACCGGACCTGCCGTTCGGCGGCGTGAAGAACTCCGGTATCGGCCGCGAACTCGGACGCTTCGGTCTCGACGAGTTCGCCAACAAGAAGCTCGTTCGGATCCTTTGAGTAACGGAGAAATCATGCGCGCAGCGGTGTACTACGGCAACCACAAACTCGAGATCGAGGACGTTCCCGAGCCCACCCCCGGCGAAGGACAGGTCAAAGTCAAGGTCAGCCGCAACGGCATCTGCGGTACCGACCTTCACGAGTACTTCGACGGTCCGATCTTCATCCCGCCCGATCAACCGCACCCGCTCACAGGCAAGGCGATGCCGCTCGTCATCGGTCACGAGTTCTCCGGTGAGGTGACCGGGGTGGGCGCCGGTGTCACCGACGTCCAGGAAGGCGCGAGGGTCGCGATCGAGCCCATCTACCGATGCGGACACTGCCGGCCCTGCCGGTCCGGCCATTACAACCTGTGCACCTCCGTCGGTTTCCACGGACTGATGGCCGACGGCGGCATGGCCGAATACACCGTCGTACCAACTAATCAGGTTCATGTTCTGCCCGACAGCATTCCGATCGAGATGGGCGCACTCGTTGAACCGATGTCCGTGGCCTACCACGCCGCCGTCCTCGGTGACGTCAGAGACCAGAGCCGCGCCCTCATCTACGGCGCCGGACCGATCGGCATCGGCCTGTGGTTCGCACTCCGAGGACTGGGCCTTACCGAGATCGACGTCGTCGAACCCTCACCCACCCGCCGCCAGGCGATCGAGGCACTAGGTGCACGCACCCTCGACCCGACCGCTGTCGACGTGCCGGAACTGATCGCCGATCGCACCGACGGCGACGGCGTGGACGCGGCGTTCGACGCCGCCGGCGTGGCGCCCGCGATCGAATCGGCGCTGAACTGCGTCGGTGAGAGGCGGCCCCTGATCAGCGTCGCCATCTACGACAAGCCCCTGACGACACCGCTGATCAACCTCGTGCTCAGAGAGCGACGCATCCAGGGCACGATCTGCTACACCGGCGACGACTACCGCGCCGTAATCGCCTTGATGGCACAGGGCCACTACGACACCACCGGCTGGGTCGACACCATTCCGATGACAGACGTTCTCGAGCAGGGCTTCGAGGAACTCCGAGCCGGCCGCAAGATGAAGCTGCTCGTCGACCCGACTGTCTGAGCCACAACCCCTTCCACACGAACCAAGGAGATCGATCATGACCGTTGCACACGTAACCGGCGCCGCCCGCGGCATCGGGAAGGCCATCGCCCTACGCCTCGCCCACGACGGCCACGACGTGGCCGTCTCTGACCTACCGTCGATGAAGAGCGAACTGGACGTCACCCGCAAGGAACTCCAGGACGTCGGTGTACGGGCGGCGGCCCTCACCGGCGATGTGTCCGATCCGGAGTCGGTCAGTCGCCTCGTCGCAGACACCGCAACCGAACTCGGCTCGCTGGACGTCTTCGTCGCCAATGCGGGCATCGCCCAGACTAAGCCGCTGCTTGACGTCAGCCCGGAGGAGTACGACAAGGTTCACGCCGTCAACGGACGCGGAGTCTTCCTGTGCTACACCGAGGCCGCTCGTCAGATGATCAAGCAGGGCACCGGAGGTAAGATCATCGGCGCGTGTTCCATCGCCGGCCACAAGGGCTTCGGCCTGCTCGGCGTGTACAGCTCGTCGAAGTTCGGCGTCCGCGCGCTCACTCAGGCCGCTGCACAGGAGTGGGCCGAGCACGGGATCACCGTCAACGCCTACTGCCCCGGCATCGTCGATACGCACATGTGGGTCGAGGTCGACCGTGATCTCGGTGCCATCAACAACGTCGGCGAAGGCGAGTCGATGAAGGCCATGGCTCAGGGCATCGCCTTGGGCCGCGTATCGACCGGTGAGGACGTAGCGGCGTTCGTGTCCTATCTCGCCGGCCCCGACTCCAACTACATGACCGGTCAGTCCGTCCTCATCGACGGCGGAATGCTCTTCACCTAGCCATTGGGATTCAAGGAGGAATCATGGAAACATCAACGGCCGCACCGACCTTCGGGCTCTGGTACGACTACCGAAATCCCACGCAGTGGAAGACCCCTGCGGGCGAACTCTACCGCCGCAGCATCGACCAGGCGGTGTGGGCCGAGCAGCTGGGTTTCGGTTCGGTCTGGCTGAGCGAGCACCACTTCGCCGACGACGACTACGCCTCCTCGCCACTGATGATGGCCGCGGTACTCGCAGCGCGAACCTCGCGCATGCAGATCGGCACGAACATCATCGTCGCCGGATTGCACAATCCGGTGCGTCTGGCTGAGGACGCCACGGCGCTCTCACTGCTGTCGGACAATCGATTCGAGCTCGGCGTGGGTCTCGGTTACCGCGAACTCGAGTTCAGTGGGTTTGATAGAACGGTGAAGTACCGACCCAGCCTGCTCGAGGACGCCATCGCCATCGTCCGTCAGGCGTGGACCGGTGGCTCCGAAGGATACAAGGGCAAGCGGCTTTCGCTTCCCGCGCTGCCCGTCACCCCCGTACCCGAGGTGGCGCCCCGGCTGCTAGTGGGCGCGCAGTCACCGGCAGGGATCGACCGCGCGGCACGAGCGGGCGACGGTGTCATCACACTGTCCAACGAACACTGCCAGGTATACCTCGACGCGCTGGAGCGCCACGGGAAGGACGTGTCCGAGGGGCGCATCTACGCCAGCCAGTGGACGATCATCGCCGAAGATCCCGAACGCGTCTGGGCCAAGGTCAGCGAGAACGTGCTCTACCAGATGAACAAGTACATCGAATGGGGATCCTTCGAAGGCCCAGATCAGCCGGCTCAGTACCCCAACTCGCAGGCTGTACTCGACTCCGGCGCCTACCGGTTGATGGACGCCTCGATGGCCGTGGACGAACTCGTTGGTCTCGCCACCGAGTATCCGCAGATTCGCGACTTCCACTACTGGGCGCAGTTTCCGGGCGAATCGATCGAATCGGGATCGGAGCGGATTCAGTACATGGCGGACAACGTCATTCCGGCGGTCACCGAGCGGATCTCGCGGCAGGCGCAGCCGGTGGAGGTCGGCTAAGGCGACTCGCCAGGGCCCCTACTCCCGGCTCTGAACTGTTTGAAGTAGGACAACCATCTATACGCCGGCACAGACCTGGGCCAGTCGTCGGCACGAAAGTACGCGTCCGTTCCGCCATCGACGAATACGACGCTCCCGCAAAGGAAGTCCGCGGCATCCGAGAGCATGAACAACACCCAGTCGGCCAGCTGCCCGGCACCCCCGTACCCACCGGTCGGGACGGGAAAGGAACGAACCAGTTTAGCTCGCTTCGGATCTGACAGTTGCTCCTCCAGAAGGGGCGTCATGATCGCGCCAGGAGCCAGAGCGTTCAGGCGTATGCCTGCGCCTGCCCACTCGCGTGTCACCGCCTCGCGTCGAACCCACCGACTGACGGCGATCTTGGATGCCGCGTACAGCATGACCGACGCGTTCTTGCCGAACATTCTGACGGAGTGGACGGCCTTCTCGTGGTCATTCGCAAGGAACGCGCGTACGGTGCGGGCGGGCACCAAGGGCGTTGTCGTCGTGGAGTTACTCGAGAAGACAACGACTTTCGCGCGGCCGGTGGCGGCCAGAGCGGGTCGCCACGCGTCAAGGAGGTCAACGACGCCGAAGTAGTTGACCCGGCCCGCCAGACCCACAGGCCTGCGGTGTCGATACCCGCGTGCGGGTGCCGGCGGAATCGCGGGTCCAGTTCCGCGGTGTCGGTCAGCGCGTGCTGATACAGCTCGTCGACGTACCCGGGTCCGGCCTCAGGAGGTGGCGACAGGATCAGCAGCGCGGCGGCGTGCAGCGGGTCCGACAGCAGCTCCGCCGTCATCATCGCCGCGTCCAACGGCTCCATCGGGTCCATCGCCAGACCCCAACCCTTCAGCTGATCGGTATGACGACATCGTCGTCGCCACCGCCGCGCGCCCACAAGTGGCCTGCGGCCACGCCGAGCAGGACCTAAGTCCCTATGCCGCCCGGCAGCCGAAAGTCAACGGTTGCCCGCCGATTGAGAACCGTCAGGTCGGCAACTCGCGGCATTGGGCAGTCAGTGGCCCTATCAGGGCCAACCCTGTCAGGCCCGGCGCCTCGGAGCGGCCCCGCGAGTTCATCGGTCCACCCGCCGAAACGACTTCCCAGCCGAATACGCGGGTTCGATTCCCGTCATCGGCTCCACGAAGATCGACGAGCCGTCGGATCGATCAGCTCCCCGGTGCGCGAGTCGCCGCCTCACGAACCAGGCTCCAGTAGCGCGCCTCGCGCTCGCTCAAGCGCTCGTCGGTGATCGCCCCGAACGCCGCCGCATCCCGCGCGAAGCGCTCGGGTGCGTCGGGCAGTGCGTCCAGCCCTTCGAGCCGAAAACAGCTCGGCGCCAGCGGTCCGAACAGGAGCGATCGACGCAATTCCGGCCAGCGGGCGAGCGACGGCTCGACGCCGGCCAAGCGGGCGAAAGCCAGTCCTATCACGTTCATTCGCGTCTTCTGCGGCAGCCCGCGTCGCCCCCGGTAGGTCGCCACGGCCGCACGCTGAACATCGGGAGCGCGCGACGGGATCACCCCTGCCCAGGTGTACGCGATCCAGCGGGCCTGCAATTCCAGCGGCACGAAGTAGCCACCGGACTGGTCCCACATGCCGACGAACGCCAAGCCGGGCAGGTCCGGGTGAAACGTGTGCAGGTCCGCGTCGAGGTGGACGTCATCGAGATCGACTGTGGCCCTGATGTCCTCATCGAGGAAGGGGATGTGCTGTCGGAATCCGGTACCGAAGAGGATGGCGTCGAAGGTCTCCGTAGCACCGTCGGCGAACGAGACGGCGCGTTCGGCCACGGACGACATCCACGGGCGCACCCGGATCCGACCCTCCCCGACCAGCGGCAGGTAGTCCTGACTGAGGGTGACGCCGGCGGCGAACAGCGACGGGTCGGGCGCCGGTGCGCCGTACTGTTCGGGGCTGCCGCCCGCCTCGACGACGATTTCCTTGAGCTGCCGGTCGATTTCGGCGGCGGGCAGCGTCTCGGCGGCCAGCACTCCGTAGCGGGTGAAGATGCGGTGGTCCGACGGGACCCCGGCCGCGAACTTCGGTAGCACGTAGCGTTGCCGGCGCTGCGTGACGACCACGTCCGCGCCTGCGTGAGAGACCGCCGTCGCGATCTCGAGCGCGCTCACCGCGCAGCCGGCCACCAGCACCCGCTTACCGCGATACCGGTCGGGATCGCGGAACGCGAACGTCGAACCGACCTCGCCGGCGAAGGTGTCCAAGCCGGGGACCGTTGGAATGACCGGGCTCTGGAATCGCCCGCTGGCGACCACCACCCGGTCGAATTGCTCTGAGCCATCGGAGGTCTCAACGATCCAGCCCCGGCTGAGACGCAACACCTCGGCCCCGTACCGCGGCACCAGGTCGAACATCTCCGCGTACCGGCGGAGGTAGTGGTGCACGTCGCGATTCGACGGGAAAGTCGCGGTGCCGTCGTGCGGCAGGTCGCTGAAGGCGGTCAGGATCCGACTGGTGTTGGTGTGCATGTCCGGCCACACGCCGCTGCGGCCAGGCGCGCCCGTCCACTGACCGCCGAGTTCGGTACCCGACTCGAAGATCGTGACCTCGAAGCCCTGAGCCGACAGCCAGCGCGCGGTGACCAGCCCACCGGGGCCTGCGCCGATCACCGCGACGCTGTCAGTCATGCGAAAACCATCGCACGATTAGGACGCGGCGCCGGCCAGCCATTCCGTGAAGAAGGCGTTGAGGTCCTCGCTGCGGCCGCTGAGCAGTGCCTTGACCCGTCGGCTCTCGTCATCGGCGAGCACCTCGAAGTCGCCACGCGCCACGCCGTCATAGGACGCCGCGACGACGTTGGCCGGACTCACCTTCGGAAAGTCCCAGGCAGCCGACATCGCGGTGTCGATCAGGCCGACGATCACCCCCGTGACGCCGGTGCCCTGCGGCGCCAGTTCGCCGCGCAGTGCGTTGGTCGCCGACCACGCCGCGGCCTTCGATGCGGCGTACACCGAGTTGATCGGCGTCCAGACCGAGAGCGAGAGGACGTTGAGGACCCCGCCGCCCCCGTTCGCCGCGAGGATGGGCGCAAATGCCTTCGTCACGCGCACCGTCCCGAAGTAGTTGGTCTCGAAGATGTTGCGCGCGAGATCCTCGTCGGTGGTGAGTACCGACGTGTCCGTGACGGGAGCGACGGCGGCGTTGTTGACGAGTAGATCGACGTCGGCCGCGATGGCAGCGGCCGCGGCGATCGACGGGGCATCGTTCAGATCCAGCGCCAGCGGCACGACGCGGGAGTCCTCCCACACCTGCGGCTTGCGGGCGGCCGCATAGACGCGGCGAGCCCCGCGCTCCAGGCCCTGGCGGACGAACTCCTGGCCCAGTCCGCCGTTGGCGCCGGTAACCAAGATCGTCCTGCCATCGAGTTGTTCGGTCATCGTGTCTCCTCGGGTAGCGTCGTAAGTGGGGAAGGTCCCGACTTAGACTAAGTGGGGAGCATCCCCACTTATTCCGTGGAGGTTCGATGCGCGCCGACGCCCGCCGGAACCGCGACGCGATCCTGCGGGCCGCACGCGAGGTTTTCGAGGTCGACGGCATCTTCGCGCCCATCGACGGCATCGCCACCGCGGCCAGAGTCGGCAACGCCACCCTCTATCGCAACTTCCCGACCCGCGACGACCTGCTCGCGGCCGTCATCGAGGACAGCGTCCACGACCTCTTGGAGTCCTCGTCGGCCTGGCAGCGCGACCCCGACCCGGATGCGGCGCTGCGCGAATGGCTCTTCCAACTCGCGTGGCAACTGCGCATCTGGCACGACCTGCCGAGTTGCATCGCGGGCGCCATCGACGAGCCCGACTCGCCGGTGCAGACGGTGAACGAACGACTGATCCAGCGCACCGGCGAATTCTTGACGCGTTCTCGCGCGTCCACGAACGTCACCCCCGATGAACTCTTCGAGCTCGTCACCGCGCTGTCCTGGGCCGTTGATCGCTTCGGCGACGACGTAGAGCGCGCCCGCCGCCGGGTGGCGCTGGCGACCGCAGGGGTGTTCCTGCCTTGATCAATGTGACTACGCTCACACTGATCGAGTGATGAGGAGCACCCATGACCGCTGCAGCAGACGTCGCACCCGTATTGGACAAGCGCCGGAGCAAATGGCTGGCGCGCGTTCAGGCCACGACCGCCGCCGAAGCCGCGCTGGCCGTGCTGGACAAGGATCTCGAAGCGAACGCCCTGCAGTGCGAGGCCAATGAGGCCGCGCTTGCGGCGGCGATCACGCGCACCGCGGAGTTGGAGAAGGAGATCAAAGCGCTGGCGAAGCAGCGCAAGCAACTGCGCGCGGACCGAACGGGCGCCAAGCGCGTTGTGAGGAATGCCCGCAGTCGAGCGAAGGTCAGCGAGAAGAAGTTCGACAAGGCGCTCATCGCCGACTTGCTGCAGAAGGCCAAGACCGCAGCGTTGGCTTCGAACGGCGCGCCATCTGCGAGCCGAACCCGCACTCGCACGCCTGCCAAAGCCGCGGCGCGGCGGCGCACCCCTGCTTCGGTGAACGGTCGCAGCGCGCGGGCCTAACGCGGCAGGTTCGGTGTCGACGGCTTGGCGGGCCATCAGAGACATCGCCACCGGCGAGTGCGTGGCTCAGCAGCCAATCCAGTTGGGATCCGGGTGGGAGACGATCGGTCGCAGGGCCGGCCAGGTGAGGCGGCCATTCTTGACCGAGGTTTGGACCGTCACCCGACAAGACATCTGCCCGAAATCGTTAGCCAGCGCGGGACCCTGTCACAACATCGGGGCTGCCCAACCGATCCCCCTGCGAGTCATCCCCTACTTCCGGCTCTGAACTGTTTGAAGTAGGACAACCATCTATACGCCGGCACAGACCTGGGCCAGTCGTCGGCACGAAAGTACGCGTCCGTTCCGCCATCGACGAATACGACGCTCCCGCAAAGGAAGTCCGCGGCATCCGAGAGCATGAACAGGACCCAGTCGGCCAGCTGCCCGGCATCGCCGTACCCACCGGTCGGGACGGGAAAGGAACGAACCAGTTTCGCTCGCTTCGGATCTGACAGTTGCTCCTCCAGAAGGGGCGTCATGATCGCGCCAGGAGCCAGAGCGTTCAGGCGTATGCCTGCGCCTGCCCACTCGCGTGTCACCGCCTCGCGTCGAACCCACCGACTGACGGCGATCTTGGATGCCGCGTACAGCATGACCGACGCGTTCTTGCCGAACATTCTGACGGAGTGGACGGCCTTCTCGTGGTCATGCGCAAGGAACGCGCGTACGGTGCGGGCGGGCACCAAGGGCGTTGTCGTCGTGGAGTTACTCGAGAAGACAACGACTTTCGCGCGGCCGGTGGCGGTCAGAGCGGGTCGCCACGCGTCAAGGAGGTCAACGACGCCGAAGTAGTTGACCTGGGCGATCAATCGCGGCCGGTCAACTCCTTGGCCTGGTCCGAGTCCGGCCGCGAGAACCGCACCGTCCAGCCTGGCCCCGGCTGCCGCCAGCACGCCTTCGGCGGCCGCACGGCGTCCCTGCACGGTCGACAGATCAGCCACGACGTCCGCCTGCTTGATGTCCACTCCGATCACGGCGTGTCCCGCAGCGCGCAGTTTCTCCGCGACCTTGAGGCCCATACCGGAGGCCGATCCGGTGATCGCGTAGGTACCCATGAACGCGTCTCCTCGCCTTAGTTGGTGGCAAAGTCACGGCGCCCAGCGACCGCGGTCTCCAGCTCGACTATTGCACGCTCGGTCAGCGGTATGAGCGACCCGATGTCTGGCATCACCTTGCGGCCGGAAACATAGCCGAACGTCACACGGTCGGCGTACGAGCACATCGTCGCATTCAGTGCCTGGCCGTCGATGGCGATCGACACGGGATAGATCTCCTCGAGATGTGCTCCGTTCCAATACATCTCGGCCTGCGGTCCCGGCACGTTGGAGAGCGACACGTTGTACCCGCGGCGCAGCCGCGGCGCGAACGGCAGTGCAGGCAATAGCACCGTCGGCGCGATGCTCAGCGCGAGCATCAGCATCGTCGCGTTGGACCCGCGGCTGGCCACCTGGTCCTTCGCCCGCGACATCACGCGGTGCACGTATGCCAGCCGCTCGGCGGGGTCGGCCATGTCGGTCCCCAGCGGGCACAGCTGCAGCCCGAACAGGTTTCCGTGCCTGTCCTCGTCGGACACGTGCTCGCGGCTGCGCACCGTCACTGGGCAAATGGCCACCAGCGACCTGTCCGGCAGCTCGCCGTGGGCGGCCAGCCACTCCCGCAGCACGCCCGCCACCACCGTGGTCAGCACGTCGTTGCCGGTCACCCCCGCCGCCTTCTCGATGGCCCTGATGCGAGCCTTCGGCCAGGTGGCCCCCGCGACGGTGCGCTCACGGCCGAGCCTGCCGTTGAATCGGGTGTAGGGGGCGCCGAGCGGAAGCACAGCCGTCCCGGCGAGGCTGGCGAGGACCATCGACGCCTCGCCGAGTGCGACCTGGCGGATCAGGCCCAACCCCGAGCCGACGCCACCCAGCGCCGCACGCATCAGCGCGAGTGGATTCGGGATCGCCCCGCGTGCGGCGCCCGGGTGCGCGGCGGGTCGGTGCGGCGGGGCGGCATAGATCGGCGGCATCGACCTGTCCTGCGGATCGGTGCTCAGCGCATCCGTGATCATCTTCAGCCCGGCGACACCGTCGATCACCGTGTGATGCACCTTGATGTAGAACGCGAACCGACCACCCGGCAGACCGTCGATCACGTACGCCATCCACATCGGTCGCGACCGGTCGAGTGGCTCGGTGTGCAGCTCGCTGATCAACTGCCACAATGCTTCCCGGCCCGCACCCGCGGGTAGGGTTCGGCGCTGCAGGTGCTCGCGCATCTCGACGCCCTCGTCGGTGCGCCAGACCCACAGCCCGGCGGTGTCGATACCCGCGTGCGGGTGCCTGCGAAATCGCGGATCCAGTTCCGCGGTGTCGGTCAGCGCGTGCTGATACAGCTCGTCGACGTACCCGGGTCCGGCCTCAGGAGGTGGCGACAGGATCAGCAGCGCGGCGGCGTGCAGCGGGTCCGACAGCAGCTCCGCCGTCATCATCGCCGCGTCCAACGGCTCCATCGGGTCCATCGCCAGACCCCAACCCTTCAGCTGATCGGTATGACGACATCGTCGTCGCCGCCGCCGCGCACCCACAAGTGGCCTGCGGCCACGCCGAGCAGGACCTAAGTCCCTATGACGGCCGCCTCGCCCGAAGTTAGCGTCGCCGACATGGCAACACCCGACCACGACGGGGACCCGCCGATGGCTGCGATCCCACCGCCTCCGCGCGGTCCCGGCCCGCTGGACTACGTCGTGCGCCCATTCCGACGCACCGGCCGCTACTACGCGCGCTCCTGGCGAGACTATCTCGACCGCCAGCCCCACGAACTACCCGTTGCGCGGCCCACTCTCGCGCTCGCGGCGCAGGCATTCCGCGACGAGATCGTCCTCACCGGCTTCCGGATGTTCCAACCCATTAGCGACGCGCCCGTGTTCGAACGGATCAATGCCGAGGTGCGGGCGGCCATCGAGTTCTACGGCCGACGAGGGTATTTGGACGATCCGGAGAAGTTCTTCGCCGCCCCGCCGGCCCTGACCGACGTGACGATCCACCCGGCCAAGACACGTGGCCGGTCCCACGAGCGCATGGTCTTCGACAGCGGCTACGAACCCAGCGTCGGCGAGCCCGGCCGGGACCGGTGGCTGAGTTACACCGCCAACACCCGCGAATACGCGTTGCTGCTGCGACATCCGGAGCCACGCCCCTGGCTGGTGTGCGTGCACGGCGCCGTGATGGGCCGCGGCCTGCTCGACCTCACGCTGTTCCGTGCCTGGCATCTTCACGAGGATCTCGGCCTGAATGTGATCCTGCCCGTGCTTCCGATGCACGGCCCGCGAGCACGTGGACTTCCAAAGGGCGCGGCGTTTCCCGGCGAGGACGTACTCGACGACGTTCATGCCTCGGCGCAGGCGGTGTGGGACGTGCGCCGTCTGCTGTCCTGGATACGCATGCAGCAGCCGGGTTCGCCCATCGGCCTGAACAGCATCTCCCTCGGCGGCTACGTGAGCTCGCTGGTCGCCAGCCTCGAGGATGATCTGACCTGCGCGATTCTCGGCGTCCCAGTGGCCGATTTGACGGGACTACTCGAGCGCCACTCCGGGATGAGTCGCACCGACCCGCGCCGCGAGACCGTGACGCTGGCCGAACCGCTGGGCGCGATGGTGTCGCCGCTGTCGCTGACCCCCCGGGTTCCGATGCGCGGCCGCTTCATCTACGCCGGGATTGCAGACCAACTCGTGCATCCGCGCGAGCAGGTCGTCCGCCTCTGGGAACACTGGGGCAGACCCGAGATCGTCTGGTACCGCGGCGGTCACACCGGGTTCTTCGAGTCCCGGCCGGTGCAGCGCTTCGTGGATGCCGCGGTCGTCCAATCCGGGCTCGTCGATTCGAGCGGCTATCGTCCGCCGGCGAGTGCCTAGCTCAGTAGCCAGTCGTTGGGCGAGAACAACTCGCAGTGCACACGTTCGGCGGGCAGTCCGCGGTCGGCGAGTTGAGCACGCACCGCCTGGACGAAACCTTCTGCACCACACAGGTACACGTGTACATCCTCGGCAAAGTCGATACCGTCCAAGCGCATCCGGCCGGGGTGAGCTCCGGGTTCACCGGCGATCAGGCCATCCTCGTACCAGACCTCGAGGGTGGCATTCGGCAGCGAGTGGACGAGTTCGCGTTGACGCTCGCGCAGCGGGTGGCTGGTGTCG
Organism: Mycolicibacterium sp. P9-64; assembly: GCF_008329605.1. Taxonomy (GTDB): domain Bacteria; phylum Actinomycetota; class Actinomycetes; order Mycobacteriales; family Mycobacteriaceae; genus Mycobacterium. The sequence continues at coordinate 372,217 of NZ_NPKO01000001.1, read as the reverse complement.
CTGCGGTCGGCGTGCAACACCCGCACCTCGGCGCCCGATTCCTGCGCCGCCAGATACTCCAGCAGGCCGATCATCGGCGTGATGCCGATGCCTGCCGAAATCAGCGCCAGTGGCGTCTCCGGCGACGGCACCGGCAGGTCGCCGAACGGGACCGTCACATCGAGCAGATCGCCGACGCAGAGGTTGGCGCGGATCCACTCCGAGACCTCCCCCGCCGGCTTCACGGCGAAGGTGAGCTCGTCGCCGTCGGCGTTGACGAGGCTGTACTGACGCAGCTGTCGCGCCCCATCGGCCAGAGTGACGCCGACCGAGACGTATTGTCCAGGACCAGTTTCAACGCGCTTTCCGCTGGCGACGGTGACCAGCACCGCACCAGACGGATCGTCGACCCGTCCGGTCACCCGGGCCCGTCGGTAGACGTCACCGGCATCGACGCCAGCCGCCGCATAGAGGTCTCGCTCCAAGGCGATCAACGTGTCGGCCATGATCCAGAACACCTCGTCCCATGCGGCCGCGACGTCGGCGGTCACGGTATCTGCGCCCAGCACCTCGACGATCGCCGCGAACAGATGCTGGTGCACCACCGGATACTGGTCGGCAGTGATACCCAAGGACGCGTGCTTGTGGCCGATCCGGGACAGCAGGTCGGCTGGGTGCGGCAGTTCCGGGTTCACCAAATGGGCGGCGAAGGTGGCGATGGACGCCGCCAGTGCCCGCTGCTGCGCGCCCTGGCACTGATTGCCGCGGTTGAACAGGTTGCGTAGTAGTTCTGGGTGCGCCCCGAACATTCCGCGGTAGAACTCGGTGGCGATCTCGTCGATGTGCGCGCCGACCAACGGCAATGTGTCCGTGATGATCTCGGCGTGATGCAGTTGGAGTTCCATGCGGGCGGGGGCAGTCACTAGGGGTTCCTTTCCATCGGGGTGAGGCTCATTAGCTGGAGCGCGGGGGTGCGCACCAAATCGGTGACCGTGTAGCGGTCGAGCTCGGCGTAGAAGGCGTTCTTGGCATCCGCGAGCGCCCTACGCAGGCGACAACCGGAAATCAGGGGACACACCACCGCGCCATCGCAATCGACGACGTCGCGGTCGCCTTCGAGCTCGCGGATCAGCCAGCCGATCGACACGTCGCGACCGGCGTCGGTCAACGTCAGCCCGCCGACACGACCGCGGCGGGCGTGCACCAGACCGAGTTCGGCCAACCGTGAGACCGCCTTGGCGATGTGGTTCTCCGAGGCGCCGACGTGCATCGCGATCTGGCGGGTCGTGACACGATGCTCGCCGGGCTCACTGGCGGCCAGCAGCATCAACGCTCGCATGCCCAGGTCGGTGAATCGGGTCAACTGCACTCCAGCGACACTACTTATTGCGCATCATGGATGCGACTTTTAGGCCTGTGTCGTCAAACACCCCGTGACGTGCAGTTTTTTGACCTGCATCGAAGGCTTCGGCAGCAACAGACTGCGCAGCGCACGTCGAAGTCCAACGATCACGCGTCACGCCGACTCCAGTCCCAGTCGCGCATCCTGCGTCTCAACATCGGCCGGTCCCGGCGCCGGATTCGCATCGACATGGCAGCCACAGAGGAGCGTCGGATTTGCCAGAAGCACTACAGTTCGACATTTTTCGAGAGCTGGCCATCGAAACAGACTCCAAAACAACGTCTTTCGATTCGCACATCTGCTCGATTCGTGTGCCGCCGATCGTAGCCACGGCTGCCGGCACCCCGGCTACGCCCATTCCTAGGCGAATCGGACGTCGACCCCAGGCCCCGAATTCCCTGCGCAACCGTCAAATTCATACGGGACGTCCAACTGGCTGAAAAGGGTCGGCCCACCCACTAGCATCGCCCGGGCACGATTACACGCGGCTAGTGAATGGGTGTGGCACTAATGACGAAACTCGACAACACGAAGGCAGCTCCGTCGATTCGCGAGCTCACCCTGCGAGGTGTGGTGCTCGGCGGCGTCATCACGCTCATCTTCACCGCAGCCAACGTCTATCTGGGCCTCAAGGTCGGCCTGACGTTTGCCACCGCAATCCCGGCGGCAGTCATCTCCATGGCGATCCTGCGGTACTTCCGCGGGCATACGATCGTCGAGAACAACATCGTGCAGACCATCGCCTCGGCAGCAGGCACGCTCTCCGCGATCATCTTCGTCCTCCCCGGCTTGATCATGATCGGGTGGTGGACCGGCTTCCCGTACTGGATCACGGTGGCCGTGTGCATCGTGGGCGGCATCCTCGGCGTGATGTACTCCGTACCCTTGCGACGCGCGCTGGTCACCGGGTCGGACCTGCCGTACCCGGAGGGCGTCGCCGCTGCCGAGGTACTCCAAGTCGGCGAAGCGGCCGTGGACGGTGGCGAGGGCAACAAGCGGAGCCTGCGCGCAATCATCGTCGGTTCGCTTGTAGCGGCGGGGTTTTCGCTCCTGGCCGCGACCAAGGTGCTCCTGAGCGACATCTCCGTCTACTTCCGCCTCGGCGCCGGCGGTTCGACGATCGGCGCGAGCCTGTCGCTGGCACTGATCGGCGTCGGCCATTTGGTGGGCGTCACCGTCGGCTTCGCCATGATCGTCGGATTGGTGATCTCCTACTTCGTGTTGTTGCCGACGCTGACCTGGGGTGACATCGCCGAGAGTGACGTAGTGAAGACCGTCGTGTCGAGCACGTTCTCCCATGACGTCCGGTTCGTCGGCGCAGGCGCCATCGCCATCGCGGCCATCTGGACGCTCCTCAAGATCCTCGGGCCGATCGTCAGGGGAATCCGCGCCGCCGCCGCCTCAACGCGCCTGCGCCGCAGCGGAACCGAGGTGGAGCTGACCGAGCGGGACCTGCCCATCTGGATCGTCGGCGGCACGATTGCCTTTTCGCTGATTCCCATCGGACTGCTGCTGTGGTGGTTCCTCGAGAGCACGCAGATCGGCGGCAACACGCCGCTCATCATCGGGGTGACGCTGGTGTTCGTCGTCGTGCTCGGCGCGGTTCTCGCGTCCGTCGCCGGCTACATGGCCGGCCTGATCGGTTCATCCAATAGCCCGATCTCCGGGCTCGGCATTCTGGTCGTCGTCGCCGCGTCATTGGTGTTGGTGGTGGTGCACGGACGCAGTGACGACCCAGCGCAGACGTTGGGGCTGGTGGCCTACGCGTTGTTCGCCACGGCGATCGTGTTCGGCATCGCCACCATCTCCAACGACAACCTTCAGGACCTCAAGACCGGTCAGCTCGTCGGCGCCACCCCGTGGCGGCAGCAGGTCGCGCTGGTGATCGGCGTCGTCTTCGGTGGGCTGGTGATTCCGCCCGTGCTCACCCTGCTGAACACCGCGTTCGGCTTCCTCGGCGCACCGGGCGCCGGTGAGAACGCGCTCGCCGCACCGCAAGCCGCGTTGATCTCCTCGCTCGCCAAGGGTGTCTTCGGCGGCGACTTGGATTGGGGCCTCTTGGGTCTCGGGGTCGCGATCGGTGCCGTCGTGATCGTCATCGACGAGGTGCTGAAGAGGAGGACGAAGTTCGCCCTTCCGCCCCTGGCGGTCGGGATGGGCATGTACCTGCCGATGTCGCTGACCTTGATCATCCCGCTCGGCGCGCTTCTGGGCCGCTACTACGACAGGTGGGCGGAGCGCACCGGCGGCGACGTCGAGCAGAAGAAACGCCTCGGCGTTCTGATGGCAACGGGCCTCATCGTGGGCGAGAGCTTGTTCGGTGTGGTGTTCGCGGGCATCGTCGCCGGCTCCGGCAGCGACTCCCCGCTCGCGATCGTGGGCGAGGGATTCGAGAACTGGGCCGAGATCTTGGGCGTGGTGGTGTTCGTTGCCGTTCTGGCCGGTCTGTACAAGTGGACTCGGCGGTTGTCGAGCGTTGAAGGCTAACGCGCTCTAGCCCGCCGAGCTGTCGCTTGACTTGTTGGCGTTGGCGTTGTCGCTGGGCTTGTCAGCGGAACTCGGTTTGTCGGCGGTGTTGTCGCCGGGTTCATTGGCAGGCTTGTGGGCACCGGTCACCGCATTCACCGTCTTCTGCACGCTGTCCTGGACGTCCTTGACGACCTTGCCAAAACCATCGACAGCGTCCTTGATCGAGGCGTCCACACCGGTCTTCACGCTCGTCGCGGTGGAGGGCTTGTCGGGCTTGGCCGGCGTCTTGTCGACGACGGGGGTGGCGTCGGTATCGTCCTCCGGCGCCTTCACCGAACTCTTCGCCAACGCCGCAGCGTCGGCGTCAGCCTTGGCGTCGATGTCCTTGTCTCCCTTGTCCGCCGACGGGCTGGCAGCACTTGGAGCCAGGCTCCGCGCCTGCGCCGCCGGAGGGACCGCAGCACCGGCGGCAGCGTTGACGGCACTGCCGTTGAGTGTGGAGAGATCGGTCAGCCCGCTCAACGGACTCACCGCGTTCGCCGAGCCAGGCAGGTTGATGCCCAAGAGATTGGCGAGGATCCCCAACGGATTGATGACCGGCGTATTGCTGACGAGGCCCTGGGTGATCGCCTGCTGAACACCTGCGCCGAGCTGCAGGAGAAGGTCGCCGGGCAACTGGCCCCAATCGACACCTGAAGGCAGCGTGCCGAATGGAGTGATCACATTCGCTTGGTCGAGGGTGCGGTCGTATTGCGGGATACCGTTGACGACGTTGCGCTTCACGTCCGTGTAGCCGAGATTCACCAGGCTGGTCAGCGCGGGCTCCAGCGCCGTGGCGATGGGGTTGTTCAGGTTCGCGCCGGTGAACAGGTTGATCACGTCGATCGGCAACTTGACCGGCTCCAGCAACGGCAGCGCGTTGTTGACCGGGACCGTGAGATAGAAGTTCAGGGCAAGCGGACCGGACGTGTTGGCGAGGGCCGCGGCGAGCTGCGGCTTCAGCTGACCGTCGAGCACCTGGGTCAGGCTCGCATCCGTGATGCCCCGCAGAAGGTAGGTCGGGAAGAGCAGTGCAGCAGCAGAATTCGCGAGGGCGACCGGATTCGGCCAGGCCGGTACATCGGACAGCGGGTCGTATTCCACCGTCCCGTCGACCTTGATCGGGACGAGGTTCGCTCCGCCGAGCACGATGCCGGTGGTGCCGATCGGGATGTTGAACGGGCCGCCGGGCTTGACGCTGCTGCTCACCTCGGTGTCCGGCGTTACGGTGTCGATGCCCAACAATCCAGCCGCGGGATAGAAGCGCGCGAACAGTCCACCGTTGGCGCGACCGGGATTGCGCAGCAAGATCATCGGCAGGATCGTGAGACTGCCGAGCAGTGGGCTGCTACCCGCGTACGTCGCACCGCCGGGTTGATTCTGCAAGTCCGCGACGACCTGCGGATAGGCCATGCCTGCCGCGAAGGCGCCGAGACCAAACCCGAGGACGATGGGCAACCGGACGTCGATCGCGTTGCCGTCACCCAGGATTGCCTCGACTGCAGGAATCACCACCGTGTTCAGCGTGATCTTTTGCAGCGCGGTAACTCCTGGGAGGCCCTTGAGCGTTTCGAGAACGCTCACCGGGCTGATGCCTAGGTACGGCGTCCCGTTGACTTCGTCGGCAACCGAGTTGGGGAACCCCGGCACCCATCCGAGGTCCACCCCCAAGAACTTCAACAGGCTGAACGGAGGGCCCGAGGTGATGATGTTGATGCCTGGCGTGGCCGCTCCAGAGAGGTTGAACGGATCGGCGAGGTTGAATCCGAGAAGCGCGAGCAGCGCCGCCACGTTGGTGACGCCGGCGCTCGTGAGAATGGGACCCAGCACGGGGACGTCTCCGACGGGGACCGTGACGCCGGTCAGGGTCTCGACTAGCAAGTTGCCCAGCGCCGTGTTGATGGCGGTCTCGGGGTCATAACCCAGAGACTGCAGCAGCCCGGACAAGTTGACGTTGTTGAGGAACCCCGACTCGAGCGACGCGCCCAACGACTGCAACGAGTCGTAGGCCCTCGGTCCGAGGCCGAAGCTGAGATCCGGAATCGAATTGGGGTCGGGCGCCCCTGGCGCGAGTGCCATGGGCGGCAGTCCCGGCGATCCCGGTGTGGCCGCGAGATTGCTGGATAGCACCAAGGCGACGAGGTTGATCAGCTCTGCCACCGTCATGGGCTCATCAGCGGGTGCGACGCTCGTGTTACTCGCCGGTAGCATTGCCGCGTTTGCCAGAGGCGGCGGAGCCGTACCGACAACTAGCGCGGCGATGGTTGCGGTAGCAACGCTCATAGCGGCGGTCCGCTTAGCCGAACGGAGGCGTCTGCGATTTCTCGATGACATTTGACCTGTCCCTTCAATGAAGGTCTCACGCCTATCTCAGGACGGTAACACTTCCTGGCGTAGTCGAACAGTGATAGCTGAAGGAATCTTCTTCACAGCTCTCGTGGTTACCGTGACGTAGCTGTAAATAGGTCCGATGTCGCCTCCACGAGACCGCCGAAGCGCCTCGAACACCGCCGGTATGACGTGCCCGCGGCGGTCGACAGCAGATTTGCTCGCGGCTAGTTTGACCCTTGCCATCGACTCAAGCGCCCTCGCTCCTCGAATGTTTGCGTTTGTTGGCGTCTTTCCGAGCAGGCCGGGAACTTTGCCGTGCGCAACGATGGGTTAGTGACGTCTTAGCAAATTCTGCGACCTCTTGTGGGAAACCACTTAGCTATGCATAATTTCGAACAAGATCAGTCAGAATAATGCCAAATACCCTGGGCGGACGGCTTTCTCGTTCCATCTGCTGCAAATGACTGGTTGTTATAATTGTCGACAGCGAAGGATAAGTCATGTCTGTGGCAACAATGCGAAAGTCATCGACCACATTGATGGCCGGGATGGCAACCATCACCGTCGCTACGGCTGCCATCAATCTGGCGCCGGCGCCAACACCACCGCCCGCACTGACACGCGTCGTGGAAGCTCCGGTGGAGTTGGCGGGCATCGGCCAGGCTGTCAGTGCTGTGGGATCGTTGACCGGTTTCGCCATGCAGGCGGCCGGTGGTATCGCCTCACCGGTGCTCGGCATAAACCTGGGCATTCCGGCAGTGATCTCCGCACAACCGTATGCGCTGACCGCCTACTTCCTCCGACCCGTCATCACCGACATCACCGCAGCACTCGGTGCCGTCATCGACGGCCGACAGGACATCCCTGGTGGCCTGTCAGCCATCCTCGGCGCCATCTCCCAATATGGACAACAGTTGGCTGCCATCGAGAGCGGCATCTTCGGCGGCGGGCTCCTGGGAGCCGCTGCCAGCACGCAGCAACTAAGCGCGAACGCAGAGAGCATTCAAGCCGACGCTGCGGCACTGCCTCTGCCGAACCTGGGCATCGGTTCGGCAATCGGAGGCCTCGGCAGCTTGGTCGGCTTCGCCCTGCAGGCGGCCGGTGGTATCGCCTCACCGGTGCTCGGCATAAACCTGGGCATTCCGGCAGTGATCTCCGCACAACCGTATGCGCTGACCGCCTACTTCCTGCGACCCGTCATCACCGACATCACCGCAGCACTCGGTGCCGTCATCGACGGCCGACAGGACATCCCCGGAGCCCTGTCAGCCATCCTCGGCGCCATCTCCCAGTACGGCCAACAGCTGGCTGCCGTAGAGGGATCGATCTTTGGTACCCCCCTTGTGTCCGCTGCCAGCACGCAGCAAGTCAGCGCCAATGCCATCAGCCCGGCCGCTGAGTCGAAGGCTCCAGAACCGGTGAGCACCGCGACGGACACGCCCGAGGTTAAGTCGTTGGCGGCGAATAAGTCCGACGAAACGGCACCCGCAACGAGCTCCGCGCTGGTCGCCGATGCCCCAGTTGCGCCACCGGCGGGGCTCGGCACTTTGGTGGGTTCGATCTTCGGCATCTTCGTGGGCAATGGCGCACCGGGCCAGAACGCCGGCTTGTTGATCGGAAACGGCGGTGACGGTCTACCCGGTCAGGACGGTGGCAACGGCGGTCTGCTGTTCGGCAACGGCGGCAGGGGCGGCGACGCCACGCCTGGAGCCGAGGCAGACGTGGCCGCAGCGGCGGGTGGTCGCGGCGGCAACGGCGGGCTGATCGGCAACGGCGGCGCAGGTGGTCAAGGAGGCTGGGCCGCCATCGCAGGGTCGGGCGGTGACGGAGGCAACGCCGGCATGTTTGGCACGGGCGGTGCGGGCGGCACCGGTGGATTTGGCTCAACTGGCGGGTCCGGCGGCAACGGCGGACTCGGTGGGACGGCCCTCGGAGCAGGCGGCGCAGGCGGCAACGGCGGCGGTGCGGCGAACGTCCTTAGCGCGGCAACCGCCGGCGCGGGTGGCACCGGTGGCGACGCCCTCGGCCTCGGAAGCGGAGGTGCGGGTGGCACCGGGGGCAACGCGCAGACGGTGTTCGGCCAGGCGACCGCAGGTGCCGGAGGCGACGGAGGCAGCGGCGGCGTGGTCGGTGACGGAGGCGCCGGTGGACACGGCGGCGACGGCTTCGGAGGCGGATACGCGGCTGCAACGGGAGGCGACGGGGGCAACGGTGGAACCAGCGGCACGGCCTCCGGTCGCGGCGGCGCAGGCGGTGACGGCGGCGTCGCCACCTTCAACGGCGTAATCGGTGGACCTACCAACGGCGGCAACGGCGGTCGTGGCGGCGACAGCGCCGCCGGCTCACCCGGCGGCGACGGCGGAGTCGGAGGAGAGACCAAGCCCGGCAACTATTCCTTCGGCAACGGCGGCAACGGCGGTGACGGAGGCGCAGGCGGCGTGGGGGCACCCGGCGGCAAGGGCGGACCGGGCGGTGGCGTGCACCCAGGGCAGTTCGGTGGCAACGGTGGCAACGGCGGCGACGGCGGGCCGGGCGGTGTGGGCGCGCCAGGTGGTGCCGGCGGTCAAGGCGCAAACGGTGCCGGGCAGGGCAGCAGCGGCAAGGCGGGCAGCGACGGCGCGGACGGATAGCCGAACGTCAGATTCGGGAACTTCGAATGCCAATCACCGTGGACTTGTACCGTGACGTGCGGATCCCTCGCGCAGGGAGGGCGTCGACACAGGAGGGCGAGTCATGGTGAGGATCAACAAACTTGCGGGAGCCGTTGCTGCCACCGCGATCGGGGTTGGCGTCGCGGCCGGCACCGTCGCGCCCGCGTCGGCGGCCAACAACATCAAGGCGTTCGGTCAGCAGGAGACGCTCAACGACTCCGTCACCGGTGCACCGATGATCGGCTACACGGTGGCGGGGCTGTCCCCGAGCTCGGACGCCGTGCCCCACAACGGCCAGCTCTACGCCGCCACCGTCACCGTCGAGGGCCTCGGCGGTTGGGCCACTCCGTTGATCCCGTTGTTCAACGCCCGGGCCGAGAGCGGCCAGAACTACCGGGTCATCGGTGGGGGCGTCCCTGCGGCGCCGCCTGGGGGCCAGACGACCGGCACGCTGTACTTCGACGTCGTCGGTGACGTGCCCAACAGCGTCGTCTACAACGATGGAACTCAGGACCTTCTGGCTTGGGTACCTGCCGCCGGCGGCGCGCCCGCAGACAGCGGCATTGCGCCCAGCGCGGGGACGTCCGAGGTCATCGGCAGTGCGCCCGCTGACGGCGGCCAGGTGACGGGCGGCGATGACTTCGCTCCCGCCGTCGACGCGGCGCCCGCACAGATCGATCCCTACGAGACGCCACAGCAGCACAGCCGAGGGTAAGCGACCGCGGTTGCACCCTAGCGAGGCACGTCTGGCGGCGTGATGGACCGCGGCGAAAGCCGCAGAGTCCGAACGTGTTCGGCGATGTTGCCGAGGCTGGTGGTCCAGACGTCGTCGTGGTCGAGCACGTAGCGCATCAGGTCGTCGAGTTCGGCGGCGCGCGAGGGTCGCCCGGTCAGGAACGGGTGGTTGGTCAGCACCCAGCAGCCGCCGACCCTTCGCAGGCCGTCGAACTCCAGCTGCCAGATCTCGCGCGCCTTCCGCGGGCTCTCGATCAGCCCGCTGCCGGAGACGTCGGGCAGGTAGCAGTACTGCTCCCAGTCGTCGAGCGCCCATTGGATCGGGATCTCGACCAGCGACTGCTCGGCGCCGGGCGTGACCGCCAGCTCGTAGGGGTGATCGGCGTCCATCAGGCTCGAGTCGTAGAGGAAGCCGCGCTCGGCCAGCAGTGCCGGGGTGCGCCACGACAGGTCCCACATCGGGGCCCGGTAGCCCGACGGCCGCACACCCGCGACGTCGGCAAGGGCGGCCAGACCCCGGTCGAGGACGTCGATCTCCTGCTCGAGGGTCAGGCTGGTGGGCTGCTCGTGCAGATATCCGTGGTGGGCGATCTCGTGCCCGGCGGCAACGATGCTGCGAATCGCCTCTGGGTAGCGGTCAGCGGTGTGGCCGGGCACGAAGAACGTCGAGACGATCTGGTGGCGCTCCAGCAGATCCAGGATGCGCGGTATGCCGACCAGCGGACCGTAGGCCTGATGACTCATGACGCTCATCCGCGCGCCGACAGCCTCGTTGCCCCACAACACGGCCGACTCCGCGTCCACGTCGAAGGTGAACGCCGCGGCTGCGGTTTTCCCCTCTGGCCAACGTATTTGACTCATTCGTCGACCATAAGCGTGATCAGCTCGTACGCAAGATTGGCCCCCGCAACCGCCGTGACCTCGGCCTGATCGTAGGCGGGCGCCACCTCGACCACGTCGGCGCCGACGATGTTGAGCGAGCGCATCGCCCGCAGCACCGCGACCAGTTCGCGGCTCGTCATCCCGCCGATCTCGGGCGTCCCGGTCCCCGGCGCGAACGCCGGGTCCATCACGTCGACGTCGATGGACACGTATACGGGATGCTCGCCGACCCGATCCAACACCCGCTCGATCACGCCGTCGATGCCGATGCGATCGATGTCGCGGCAATGCACCACGGTGAAACCGAGTTCGGCGTCCTCCAGGAGATCGGCCCGGTCGTAGAGCGACCCGCGGATACCGACGTGCGCGGAGTGGCCCTTGACCAGCAGTCCCTGTTCGGATGCGCGCCGGAACGGCGTGCCGTGGGTGCAGGGTGCGCCGAAGTAGGTGTCCCAGGTGTCGAGGTGGGCGTCGAAGTGCACCAGGGCCACCGGGCCGTGCACCTCGTTCATGGCCTGCAGGGCAGGCAGCGCGATGGTGTGGTCCCCGCCGAGCAGGACCACCCGCTGCTCGGGCCGCGTGAGCAGCCCGAGGATGCCTTCGCGGATCTCGTCGACGGCGGCGTCGATGTCGAAGGGGTTGGCTGCGATGTCACCGGCGTCGACCACTTGCGCGCTGGCGAAAGGGGTTACGTCCAACGCCGGGTGATAGGGCTTCAGAAGCCGGGACGCCTGACGGATCGCGGCCGGCCCGAAGCGTGCGCCAGGCCGGTAGGTGACGCCGCTGTCGAAGGGCACGCCCACCACGGCGATGTCGTAGTCGTCGACTTCGTGGCGCTGGGGCAACCGCGCGTACGTGGCAATGCCCGCGTAGCGCGGAACTGCCCGAGCGTCGACCTGGCCCAGGATTCCTCCGGCCGTCTCGACATACGGTTGGTTGTGCACCTCTGTTGCCTCCCTCATGCTCTCGACCGTGTCGAGCCGCCATTGCACGAAATCACCTGACCTACCACCGCTTCCACATCGAAGTCGGTCAACAACTCGACCGCGGCCGCTATCTCTTCTGGTCGTCCGATCCGCCCAAGGGGAATCGATGACGCGTAGTGCCGGTGTATCTCGTTCAGCTCGACACCGGCAGCGTCGGCGTCGACCTGCAACTGCGGGGTGTCGGTGACCCCGGGCGCGACGGCGTTCACGATGATGTGTTCGCGCGCTAGTTCACGCCCCAGCGTCTTGACCAACGAGATCAGGCCGGACTTCGACGCCGCGTAGGCAGTCGCCTCGGGCCACCCGGTGACTCCCCACTCGCTGCTGACCACGACGATCCGTCCGGCGCCCGCTGCGCGCATGTACGGAAGGACCGCCTGAATCAGAAAGAACGTGCCACTGAGGTTGGTGTCGACCACTTTCCACCAGTCGGTGTCATCGTGGTCGAGGAGCGGCGCCATCGTCATGTAGGCGTGGTTGGCGACCAGGACGTCGAGGCGCCCGGTTGCCCGAACGACGTCGGCTGCGATTCGCATGCACTCATCGGGATCGGACACGTCACCGGCGGCAGTCAGTCCACCGATCTCGTTCGCAAGTGCCGCCAGCTCGGCACTGTCGCGAATGTCGTTGACCGCCAACGTCGCTCCCGCGGCGGCCAGACGACGGGCGTGCGCTGCGCCCATCCCCTGCGCGGCGCCGGTGACCAGGACCACCCGGCCATCGAGCTTGGTACTCATATGACGGCTCCAGAGTTGACGTTGACGACCTCGCCGACGCTGAACGTCGCATCACACACCAGGTATTCGACGCACCGCGCCACCTCCCGCGGGGTGGCGAGCCTCCGCAACGGCAGCGTCGAGAGGTAATCGTCTGCGCGCCAGGGTGAATCGGCCGCCAGCAGCGGCGTATCCGTCGGCCCGGGGGCAACACAGTTGACCCGCACGCCCTGCCCCGCCACCTCGGCGGCGAGGCTGCGGACGAACCCGAGAATCGCGCCCTTGGCGGCGGCGTAGTGCGCATCCTCGTCGCCGCCACCGACGGCGAGTTCGCTCGCCACCGCCACCAACGCTCCACGTCGCTCGACCAGGTCGGGCAACGTCGCCCGCGCGACGTTCACCAGACCGCCAAGATGGACGCGCAGCATCCGTCGCCACGCATCAGGACTGATCTCAGCGACCGGCGCCATCTCGTAGTAGCCTGCCGAAGTCACCACCGCACCGATCGGACCGAGCCGATCCCGGATCTCGGACACGCCGGCGACGACAGCCAACGGGTCCGAAACATCAACGGCCACCGCGTGATTCCCAGCATCTGTCGGGTTGAGGTCCAGACAGCCGACGTCGAACCCACGCCTGGCGAGTGCCTCGACGACGGCGCCGCCGATACCGCTCGCGCCGCCGGTGACCAGCGCTACCGGACGATCACTCATCGGTGAACGCCCGATCGTCGGCCTGCTCGTCTCTGGCTTCGATGTCGTCGACGACGGCCGTGCCCAGGATCCGGGCCCGGACGCTCGCCAGGATGGCGGCACCGATCACGCCGAGCACCACGATCCCGATCCACACCGACCAGTCCAGGTACCGCTGCTCGAAAGTCGGTCGCGGCCAAGCGATGTTGAGAAACTGCAGCACCGCCCACACCGCCGCGACCACCGCCACCGGCAGCGCCGCACGACCAAGCGAGAACGTGGCAGACGTCCATGCACCGCGCAGCAGCACCACCAGGAACCCGACCAAGGGGAAGAGGAATGCCAGGTAGAAACCGCCGGCGGTGAAGTTGACCATCAGCGTGTAGACGTCGCTGGCGACGATGCTCAGCAGGAACAGACCGCCGCCGATCACCGTGGTGACCAGGACCGCCGCGACCGGGATGCGCGCCTGGCCACGCAACTGCGCCAGCGCACCGGACGCGGGCAGTGCGCCGTCGCGGGCGTAGGCCCAGATGACCCGCGACGCCGAGGTCTGCAGGGCGAGGAAGCTGGCTAGGAAGCCGATGACAAAGAGCACCTCAACGGGTTTGGCGATGCCTGCACCCAGCGCGGTCGTCAACGTGTCGTACACCGGGTCGGCCACCGAGCCGTCGGCCACCGCACCCAGGTCCGGGATCGCCAAGATGATCGCGAGGCTGGAGTAGACCACCACGATCGCGATGAACACCAGCGAGAACAGGACGGCCTTCGGCAGGTCGCGGCGCGGTTCGTGCACCTCTTCGGCTATGGCGCCGGCACTCTCGAAGCCGACGAACGACCAGCCGATGAAGGCGACCGCCATCAGGAACGGACCGCTCAGGTAGGCCCATGGGCTGACATCAGGGCCACCGCCTTCGAACAGCACCGACAGCGAGTTGTGCCGATGGAAGAGCAGCAGCCAGGTGCCCAAACCGACCGAGCCAATCACCTCGGCGATGATGCTGCCGACCATGAAGATCTTCAACGCGCGCCGGCCAACCAGGTTGACGGCGGTGCCTGCCAGCAGGATCCCCAACGCGATCAGCGCGAGCGTCCCACCGGACGGCTTCTCCACCCCGGCGATGTTGGCGATGAAGCCGGCCGCTCCGATCGCCACGGTCGCCATCGCGATCACCAGCGTCCACATGTAGACCCAGCCGGCGAACCAGCCGTACGTCGTGCCGAGAAGGCGACGCGACCACTGGTAGATCGACCCCTCCAGCGGCCACCGCGACACCAGCATGGCGAACACCAGCGCGACGAGGAGCTGCCCTCCGAATACCAGCAGGAAGCCCCACCAGAAACTGGGTCCTGCAGCGGAGATCGCCAAGGCGAAGATGCCGTACAGCGCCACGATCGGCGAGATGAACGCAAAGGCGAAGGCAAACGCCGACCACAGAGAGAACTCTCTGCGCAACAGCTGGGGCTGCTCTGCGGGGATGATCGATGACGACATGTCCTGCTCCCACTTCTCGACACTGGTGGCAGGAACTATCACGCCCGGTCAGCGCCAGCGCCAGCAGTTCTACCGAAGACGCAGTGATCGCACCTCGACGGAGTTCCGCATTGGAGGATCGCACAATGTGAGCGGGTGCGGATGTGACGGCGGCGTTACGCTCGTCCAATGAACCGGCCGTCCGACGGTGCCTCGACGGAGCCAGCGGCAACCGGGGACCGAACGCCGGGCGCCCCCACCCTGCGCGACCTGCTCGACGCCCCTGGACTGGGACTCGTCGTGCCCGACGGCCCACCGCAGGACCTCGACCGCGCGATCAGCTGGGCGCACACCACCGAGATGCGCGATCCTGCGAGGTATCTGCGCGGCGGTGAACTGGTCTGCACGGTCGGGATCAGCCTGCAGACGCCACAAGACTGCAAGACGTTCGCCGATTCGTTGGCGAACGCCGGGGTGGCCGGCGTGTGCTTCGGCATCGGCGACGGCCACGACACGGTGCCGTCGGCCCTGCTGGCCCAGTGCAGGCGCCGCGGCCTGCCGGTTCTGATTGCGGCGCCGAGTGTGCCATTCACCACGGTGAGCCGCTTCGTCGCCGAGTACGAGCTCGGCGCGGAGATCGCCACCGCGCGGGCGACCAATGCGCTGGTGCCGGAACTGCTTTCGTCCCTGCGTCGGCACGACTCCGCTCGCGAGCTTCTGGATACCGCGGGCCAGCTGCTGGAGTGTTATTTTCTGCTCGACTCGGATGGCGAGCCACCGGCTGTCTCCGTTGAGGTTCCCGGACTTGGCACCCTGGGCTGGGTGGGCAGCGGTGATCCTCCTGAACCCTCCCTACTCGAGCTGATCGCCCGGTTCGTGCGAGCAACCCAGGTTCAGCGTGACGTCGAAACCGCGCTTGCCCGTGAACGCGTCGGCCAGCTGCTGTCCCTCGTCGAGCGGCGAATGCTGCTGCCCGACGCGCTCAGCCAGTTGCTCCCGTGGCCCGGCTTCGCGGCAGCACGGCTGACGTGCTCGGCGTGGCCGGCAGGTGCCGGTGCGCTGCTGTCGATGGCCATCCCCGACGCACTCGTCGGCGCTGCCCCCGATCTCTGCCTGATGCTGACCACGGACTCCCTGGAGATGACGGACGATCTGGCCGTACCTTCGGGACACTCGGCGCCGGTGCCGCTGACCGAGATCGGGTCCGCCATCAGTCAGGCCCGCATCGCGCTGGATCTCGCCCAGCGGCGCGGCAGCAGTGTCGGACCCGATCAGTTGAGCACTCTGGAGAGCCTTCTCGAGCAACTCCCCCTCGCCCAGCTCGCACCCTTCAAGCAACAGCTGATCGACCCACTCGCCGACATGGACCACCAGCGCGGCACCCAGCACGTGCGCACCCTGCGGACGTTCCTCACCGCCAACGGCTCGTTGAGCGAGACCGCGCGCGACCTCTATCTGCACACCAATACGGTGCGCCACCGGCTCGCTCGGATCCACGAACTCACCGGCCGAGATCCGTTGAACCACAACGATCAGGCGGCGTTCCTGATCGGCCTGCGCACGTTGGACCGAGGCGACCCTCAGTCGTAGCGATGGTAAGTCGCCGCCATGGCACCTTCGGGATCGAGTCTGCCAAGAATGGTTTCGGCAATGGCGGAGAGTTGGCGCACCTGTTCTGCGGTCAGTGCGTCGATTACCATCTCTCGGACTTTGGCCACGTGCCCCGGCGCGGCCTCACGCACCTTGCGCCACCCCGCGGCGGTCAGCCGTGCATTGGTGGCGCGGGCATCCTCCGGACATGGGAACCGTTCCACCAAGCCTCGGCCCTCGAGGCGCTTCACGACGTGGGACAGCCGCGCTGCGGTGGAGTTGGTTTGCGCCGCAAGCTCGCTCATCCGCAACGTCCGCTGCGGCGCCTCGGACAGCATCGCCAGGACGAAGTACTCGAAGTGCATCAGGCCCGCGTCACGCCGCAGCTGAGCGTCGAGGACGCCGGGGAGCAGTTCCAGCACCGATGCAAGCCGTACCCACCCGGCCTGCTCCGGTTGGGTCAGTCCCTTCGCGCTCATGCCCCCATCATCACACATTTACTTGTAGCTACAACCAACATCGGCTATGGTATTTGATTGTAGCTACAACTAAATCCCCTAGGAGCCGTCCGATGTCCCTGTCACCCGTCCGCCTGAACCATGCGGTCCTATTCGTGGCCGACGTCGACCGCGCCGTGCAGTTCTACACCGACGTCATCGGCATGGAACTCATCGTTCGCGAGGCGGAGCTGAACGGCGCCTTCCTGCGCTTGGCCCGATCCGGAAACCACCACGATCTCGGGCTCTTCGGCATACCCGGGGCCATTCCGCGGCCACCTCGGTCGGTCGGCCTCTATCACCTCGGGTGGCAGGTCGACACCGTCGATGAACTGGTCGCGTTTCGCCAAACCTTGCTCGACTCAGGCGCTTACACCGGGGAATCCAGCCACGGTGCGACCAAGAGCATCTACGGCGTCGACCCCGACGGCAACCAGTTCGAGATCATGTGGATGCTTCCACGCAAGGAGTGGGGCAGCTACGAGACCTCCGCGGTCGTCGAACGCCTCGACATCGCCACCGAATTCAAGCGGTGGTCGGGTATCCGCACGGCCACCGAACGCAACTAAGGGGACGCGTTCACGTCCGACGGATGCGTGGCCAGTGGGGTCACGTGGATCTTCATGTAGGGAAACAGCGGTAGCGCCGAAAGTATCTGGTGCAACTCGTCGTTCGACTCGACGTCGAGGACCGAGAAGTTCGCGTACTCGCCGACGATGCGCCAGATGTGTGGCCACTTGCCCGCACGTTGCAGGTCCTGCGAGTACGCCTTCTCCGTGGTGATCAGATCGTCCCGCGTCTGCGGATCGAGGTCGGGCGGAAGGTGCACGTCCATGCGTACGTGAAACCGCACATCAGCTCCGTTCGGGGTCGAGCGCGAAGTCGTATGTGATCGACTGCGTGCCATCGGCTTCGGTCTGCGGGTCGAGGATCAGTTCCGGCTTCACGGCGCTGGCGATGTCGTCGTCGTTGTGCGCGTCACCGGGGAAGTACAGCTGTGCGGTGAGAAGTTCGTGACCCGGCGCCGACACCTTCACGTGCAGGTGCGCCGGACGCCATGGGTGCCAAGCCGCCGCGGCGATCAGCTTTCCGCAGGAGCCGTCGGTCGGAATCTGGTAGGGCGCAGGGCGCACCGTGGTGATCTCGAAGACGCCGTCCGGGCCGGTGGAGAAGCTGCCCCGCAGATTCCACTCCGGGATCCCCGGCGCGAACTGCGAGTAGAAGCCGTCGTCGTCGGCATGCCAGAGCTCGACCTTGCCCTGCAATGGCGTGCCGTCGGTGTCGGTGATGCGGCCATGCCACACCAGCGGCGTGCCCGACTCGTCGGCACGCATCGGGACCGTTCCCGCGGCACCCAACTCGGGGGCGTCGGGCACGTAGTACGGTCCCTCGATGCTGCCCTTGTTTCCAGCCCGATGGTCGGTGGCCACGCCTTCGACGACGTGCTCGACCCACACGTCAAGGAACAGCGGCCATTCTCCGTCCTGCCCTACCTCGATCAGCCACGCCTTGAGCGCGTTGTACTCGTCGTAGGTGACGCGATGCCGGCGGATAGTGTCGTGCACAGCTGCGATGACCTCCCTGGCCAGGAGATCCACGCGCTCGGCCGGCGTGTCCTTGACCGCCTCGTACGGAGACTTGTCGGCGTGGAACCGCTCGGTGGCCGAGTTACCAGAGGCTGCAGCACTAGCGGCAGGCGACTCTGGGGCGAGCGAAGCGACTGGGGATGAAGATGGGTGCTCGACGGTCGTCATGATGAAATCTCTTTTCTCTCTATATCCTTCGGCTCCGCGGGGGCTGACCGCGGGAAGTTCAGTGGTCGGTCCGGTACCTGGCGAGTTTGTCGGGGTCGACGTCGACTCCGAGGCCGAAACCCGGCGGCACCCGAAGGAAGCCGTCGCGGATGCGGAGGGGCTGGGTGAGTAGGTCGTCGGACATGTCGAGGAAGTTGGACAATTCACCGGCACGTCGCGACGTGAGCTCGTAGGCCGCACCGAACGCGACGGCACAGGCGGTGCCGAGTTGGCCGTCGATCTGATTGCCCATCACGACTTCGAGACCGAGCCCCTCGGCAAGGTGGTGAACGCGTTGGGAGGTGGTGAATCCGGTGCGTGCGGTCTTGATGCTGATCGCGGTGGCGGACTTGCCCAACACCTCTCTTGTCACGTCGGCGGGGGTTGGAACGGATTCGTCGGCGATGAAGGGAACGTCGAGTTGCTCCACCAGCCAGCGGCGACCCAACACGTCGTCGGCTGGGCACAGCTCCTCGGCGCAGAGGAGATCGAGGTCGGCCATCTCCCGCATTGCCCGAAGTGATTCCGCCGGAGTCCATCCCCGATTTCCGTCGACGTACAGGTCAACGGAATCGCCGAAGCGTTCGCGCAAGGCCCGCACGACGGCAGTGTCCAAGGTTGCGGGGTGGCGTCCAACCTTCACCTTGAACGTGGTGATGCCGTAGGTGTCTCGGATCTTCTCGGCTTCGGCGACCATTGTGGCGGGCTCGTCGAACCCGAGCATGTGGCTCACGCGCATCCGGTCGGTGTATCCGCCGAGCAGGCTGCTGACGGGCAGTTCGAGCGTGCGGCCCAATGCGTCCCACATCGCCATGTCCACCGCGGACTTCGCCGCGGGGTTGCCGACCGTTCTGGCAAATCGCGAACCGACCACTTCACGTTCGACGAGGGTCAGGCCCACCATCTGGGGCGCGAAGATCTGCTCGATGACCGCGACGATGCCGGTCTGCGTCTCGCCGTAGGTGAACGGACGCGGGGGCGCCTCCGCCACGCCGACGATCCCGTCGTCGGTGTGAACGCGGACCAGCACGTGTTCGGCGGTGTGGACTTCGCCCGACGCGAACTTCAGCGGCTTGGCGTACGGGATGGCGAACGGAATCGCCTCGACGGCAGTGATCTTCACAGGAGCTCCTCGACAACAGTGGGTACCAGAGCGGATGCGAGCACGTTGACCACCGCGTCGACGACGGGGTTGTCGCCCGTGCTTCGCCAAGCCAGCGCGAGCTCGATGCTGCCTCCGTCGGTCAGATGACGAAAGACAACGCCCTGCAACGGAAGCGCCCGAACCGAAGCAGGCAGAACGGCGACGCCGAAGCCCGCCGCTACCAATGCCAGCAACACGGCCGTGCCGGGCGCGGTGTGTTCGCGGTGTGGCACGAAGCCCGCGCGCTTGCAGCTGCGCAACACCGCGTCGTTCACCGCCGAATCGCGGCTGGCATAGGCGACGAAGGACTCGCTACGTAGATCGGTCAGCGAGACAACGGGCTCCGCGGCCAGCCGGTGATCGGCCGACACCGCGAGGACGAGCGGTTCGGTGTCGATGGTGCGCAGTTCGATGCCGTCGCCGACCGCAGGTGGTCGCAGCACTCCCACGTCCAGTGCACCCGAGCGCAGTTGCTCGCACTGGGTTGGCGTGAGCATGTCCGCCTGGATCTCCATCGCCACACCGGGTAGCTCCTGCCGCAGGATGCGTGCGATGCGAGGCAGATGGGAGAAGGCGGCCGTTCCTGTGAGCCCCACGCGGAGCAGCCCACTGCGGCCAGCGGCGATCCTGCGCACGCCGCGTTCGGCATCGTCGACGCCTACCAGGATTCGGGCGGTCTCCAGCTTCAGGAATTCGCCGGCCGGCGTGAGAGACACCTGCCTCGTGGTCCGGTTGAAGAGGGTGACGTCCAGCTCCTCCTCGAGCTGCCGGATGGCGTAGGACAGCGCAGGCTGTGCGATGAGTAGTTGGTCGGCCGCCTGACCGAAGTGGCAGGTCTCAGCCACGGCGGCGAAGTAGCGCAGGTGACGCAGCTCCATGGTGTGCCCCGTTCGTGTGAAGGCCGACACGTTCGACGGTAGGTGCCCGATCCATAGGAGACAAGGATTCATATTCATGTGATTAATCGATGTGATCAATCAATGGACCGCCTAGGCAGGACTAGGTAAATGCCTAGTGTGACCCGCGCCACCCGCTGCCAGAGTGCAATCAGCGATCACTTCTGGAGGCCCACATGACCACGTCGATCACCGACAACCACACTTCTTCCCATCGCTTCGCTCGCCCAGGTGTCGCGAGAGTCCTTGACGACGCCGTCGTCGACGACGCCGAAGCCGGCGTCTACCGCGCCAACCGACGGATCTTCACCGACGAGGAGATCTTCGAGCTGGAGATCAAGCACATCTTCGAGGGCAATTGGATCTACCTGGCCCACGAAAGTCAGGTGCCCAATCCCGGCGACTACTTCACCACCTACATCGGTAGGCAGCCGGTCGTGATCACCCGCGACAAGAACGGAAGCCTCAACTGCCTGATCAACGCCTGTGCGCATCGCGGCGCCATGATCTGCCGCCGCAAGACCGACAATCGGATGACGCTGACGTGCCCCTTCCACGGATGGACGTTCCGCAACGACGGCACGCTGCTCAAGGTCAAGGATCCCGAGGGCGCAGGCTATCCCGACACCTTCGACGTCGACGGCAGCCACAACATGACCAAGGTGGCGCGGTTCGACAGCTATCGCGGCTTCCTGTTCGGCAGCATCAACGACGACGTACTCCCGCTGGCCGGACACCTCGGCGACACGACCAAGGTCATCGACATGCTCGTCGATCAGTCTCCCGACGGGCTTGAGGTGCTACGCGGGGCGTCCACCTACACCTACGACGGCAATTGGAAGGTCCAGGCGGAGAACGGCGCTGACGGTTACCACGTTACCGCCACGCACTGGAACTACGCCGCCACCACCAGCCGACGCAGCACCGGCGAGTCGACGAACGACACGAAGGCTCTCGACGCGGGTAGCTGGGGCAAGTCCGGCGGCGGCTACTGGTCCTTCCCCCACGGCCACCTCTGCCTGTGGACCTGGGCTGGCAACCCGCAGGACCGGCCGCTGTGGGACAAGCTCGACGACCTCAAGGCACGCTTCGGCGACGCCAAGGGCGAATTCATGGTCAAGGGCTCTCGCAACCTGTGCCTCTACCCCAATGTCTATGTGATGGACCAATTCTCGACACAGATTCGGCACTTCCGACCGATCGCCCCCGACAAGACCGAGGTCACCATCTACTGCATCGCCCCCAAGGGGGAGAGTGACGAGGCGCGCGCGCACCGGATTCGCCAATACGAGGACTTCTTCAACGCCTCAGGCATGGCCACCCCCGACGACCTCGAGGAGTTCCGCTCCTGCCAACTCACCTTCCGCGCCGAGGCCGCGCCATGGAACGACATGAGCCGCGGCGCCGAGCACTGGTTGAGGGGGCCCGACGAGGTCGCCCGATCCCTTGGGCTGGACGGCGTCGTCTCGGCCGGCGTCAAGAACGAGGACGAGGGCCTCTACCCGGTGCAACACGGGTACTGGCTGGACGCCATGCGGCGTGCGCTGGCTCACGAGACGACCAAGGAGAGCTGACATGACGACCACCGAGACCTCCACCGCCCCAGTCACACTCATCACCCAGAACCTCATCGAACAGTTCCTCTACCGCGAAGCCCGCTACCTCGACGACCGCGAGTTCGAGAAGTGGCTGCAGTGCTATGCCGACGACGTCGTCTACTGGATGCCGTCCTGGGACGACGACGACACCCTCGTCGAGGATCCCCAGCGCGACATCTCGCTGATCTACTACGCGAACAAGGGTGGCTTGGAGGACCGTGTCTTCCGGATCCGCACGGAACGGTCATCGGCGACGTCGCTGCCCGAACCACGCACCAGCCACAACATCAGCAACGTGGAGGTCATCGAGCGCCGCGGGGACCTGGTCGACGTGCGATTCAACTGGCACACCATGTACTTCCGCTACAAGACCATCGATCCCTACTACGGGACCTCGTTCTACACCATTGACTTCAGCGGCGAGCAGCCGTTGATTCGGCGCAAGACCGTCGTACTCAAGAACGACTACATCCACCACGTGGTGGACGTCTACCACTTCTAGGAGTACCCGATGAGCATCGATACCGAGACCTTCTCCGTCGCCTTGGCTTTCGAGGACGGTGTCACTCGGTTCATCACGTGCCGCGACGACCAGACCGTCGCTGACGCGTCATACCGCCAGCGCATCAACATCCCCCTCGATTGCCGGGACGGCGCGTGTGGCACCTGCAAGGCGTTGTGCGAATCGGGGAGCTACGACGGCGGTACCTACATCGACGATGCGCTGGCCGCCGACGAGGCCGCCGCAGGGTACGTCTTGCCGTGCAGCATGAAGCCGCGCTCGGACCTGGTGCTACAGATCGCCAGCACCTCCGACGTCGCCAAGACACGAGCGTCGACGTACACCGGCACCCTCACAGAGCTCAGGCGACTGTCCGCCACCACGGTGGAGTTGGGCATCGAGATCCCCAGCCGCGGACAATTGGCCTTTCTGCCTGGGCAGTACGTCAACATCTCGGTACCCGGCACCGATCAGACCCGCTCGTACTCGTTCTCGAATGCGCCCGGCGACGAGGTACTCACCTTCCTGGTCAAGCTCACCCCCGGTGGCGTGATGTCGGACTACCTCAGTCAGCGCGCGGCCGTCGGAGACGAGATCTCCTTCACCGGGCCCAACGGGTCGTTCTTCCTCCGCGAGACCGACCGCCCGGTGTTGTTGTTGGCGGGCGGCACCGGACTGGCGCCCGTCCTCTCGATGCTGCGCACCATGCGGACGAGCGCCGTGCGGCGACGGACCCATCTGATCTACGGGGTCGGCACCGACGAGGACCTGGTGGCGATCGACCAGATCACCGAGATCGCCACTGCGCTACCCGAATTCACCTGGGCGCACTGCGTGTCCGATCCAGGATCCAGGGCCGAACACAAGGGTTACGTGACCGGCCTTATCGAGCCGGCGCACCTGTACGACGGCGACGTCGCGGTCTACCTCTGCGGACCACCGCCCATGGTCGAGTCGGTTCGCACCCACGTGACGCAGGCAGGCATCGAGCCGACCGGCTTCTACTACGAGAAGTTCGCACTGGCCCACGTCGGCGCGAAGCCCGAGCAGGTGGCCATGCCGCAAGCCACCTCGGAGCGGCCGTTGCTGGTCTCCGCGGACGCCCGCGGAATCGCGGGCCGCGAGATGCTGCCGAGCGCGGACCTGCCTGCCCGTGCGTCCTCCGCGTCCAGACCAGACGATCGCGACGCGATCAGGTCCGTCGCCGGGCAGCGGATGATTCCCGTGGGGACAACGGCCACACCCGACGCGCTCGATCGCGATGACGGAACCCTAATCGTCAGCAGTGCACGGTATCTGGCCGGACAAGCCGTCTTTCCGCACATCGATCCCTCGCCGGCTCCAGTACCGCAAGGCGACTCCGTGGTGGCCGAGGATGGGTATCAGATCGGCGAGGAGCATCCCGAGGTGCACGCGTCCGACGCCCTGTTCGAGGCGCGAAAGGCCCTCGAACTCGGCGCGGCGGAACTGACCTTGGGCCGGCTCACCTCCCAGCAGCTAGCGGGGTACCGGCTGCTGGCCGAGTCCACCATGCCCTACGTCGAGGACGATCACTTCGTGGACGCCGCGCAGTACACGGAGACCAACGCCGCCTTCCACGACTACCTGTTCACGCTCACCGGCAACGACCATCTGCTCCAGGCGTATCAGGCGCTCGGCGTCAAGGGCCGCATGAGTGAGGTGCTGCGCAACGCGACGTGGTGTCACCCGATGTGCGCAAGGGATCACGTGGACATCGTCGACGCCTTCGAAGCGGGCGACCGCGAATCGGCAAGAGCACTCATCATTGCCCACGCCGGACGCTCCAAGCAGACCATGCGCCGCGCCATGACCGACGCCGCCAGCGACCGCCGCCCGCGTTTCATCACGCCTGGCCGCTTTGCAGGAAGGGTCGTCGTGGTCACGGGCGCCGCCCAGGGCATCGGCGAGCAGACCGCGCGCCGCATCAACGCCGAAGGTGGCACCCTGGTGCTCGCAGATCGCTCCGAGTTGGTCAAGGAACTCGCCGACGAGCTGATCGAACACGGCTCGAGAGCACTTGCCGTCACAGCCGACCTCGAGCACTGGCAGGGCGCTGAATCGGTGGTGCAGCAGGCGCTTTCGACCTTCGGCCGGATCGACGTCCTGATCAACAACGTCGGCGGCGCGATCAACTTCAAACCGTTCACCCAGTTCACCGACGCCGAGATCCGCGCCGAGATCGACCGGTCGCTGATGACCACGCTGTACGCCTGCCGCGCAGCGCTGCCCTCGATGGTCGACCGTGGGCAGGGCGTCATCGTCAACGTGTCCTCGGCCGCCACCAAGGGCATTCACCGCATCCCGTACTCCGCGGCCAAGGGCGGCATAAACGCCATCACCGCGTCGCTGGCGATGGAGTATGCAGGCGACGGCATCCGTGTCGTGGCCACCGCCCCCGGCGGCACCGCTGCCCCGGCGAGACGGATTTCTCGCGGCACCCCTGAGCCCGGCACCGACACCGAACGCGCATGGTTCGACGCGCACATCGAGCAGACCATCGGTTCGTCGTTGATGAAGCGGTACGGCACCCTCGACGAGCAGGCGGCGGCCATCTGCTTCCTCGCCTCCGACGAAGCGAGCTACATCACCGGCACGATACTGCCCGTCGCCGGTGGCGACATGGGCTGACGAACGCTCCGTCGCCACTACGATGTGACGGTGCTCATCGGGCCGGCAAGCTGCGTCGGGCGTGAGGACGAACTGTCCGGGCTCGCCGAACGCCTTCATGGCACCGTCACCGACGGCGCCACGGTCGTGGCGGTCGTTGGCGGCCCCGGCGCCGGGAAGACGACACTGCTGCGAGCGCTGGCCGACGCGCACGGTGACGCGATGTGGGCCCGCGCGACGCCGTGGGAATCCGATCTCCCTGGCGGCGTGCTCGCCCAGATGATGCAGGACGACGTACCCGACGACCCGGTGGACGCGGCAGCCCATCTCGTCGATCTGCTTCGGGCGTCGGGGCGGGGGTTGCTGATCGTCGACGACGCCGAATACGCCGACACCCAGTCGATTCAGGCCCTCTCCACGCTGGTGCGACACCAACGCGAACTGCCCGTCCTGGTGGTGCTTGCGGTGACCGCGGTGTCATCCACAGTGGCCGACCTCGCAACCGAAAGGCTCGACCTCGCAGGGCTATCGGAACGCGCCGTCGGCGCACTCGCGGCCTCCCGCGGCAAGACGCTTCACCCATCGGTGGTCAGTGCGCTCACCGAGCACACCGCGGGAAACCCACACGACGTCCTCGCCCTGCTCGACGAGGTCGCCGACTCCATCCTGTCGCAACCCGACGCCGTCCTGCCCGCGCCGCGGCACGTCCAAGCCGAGACCCGCGACCGGCTTGCGGGCTGCGCGCCCGACGGCCGCGCGCTCGTCGAGGCCCTGGCAATTCTCGGAGAGGGGGCCTCCCTCGCCGACGCCTCCACGTTGGCGGGTCTCGGTGATCCGTTGCCCGCGTTGAACTCGGCGACCGCCGCGGGCCTGACCATCTCGGCCACACCGTTCGAACCACGGATACGCGATTCCACGACCCGCATTGCCGTGATCGACCTGATGGGCTTGCAAGCGGTCGCCGACGCGCACCTGCGCGCGGCCGACATCGTGACCGACCCAGCAGAACGGCTCGGCCATCTGGTCGCGGCGACACCGACCCCTGACTCCGCCCTCGCCGACACCGTTGCGCAGTTGGCTCTCGATCGCGGCGCCGAGGGCGCATGGGCGCAGGCGGCGACGTTGTTCCGCGATGCCGCCAGGTTGACCGGTGACCCGCTCCTACGCGATGAACGACTGACGCGCTCGGTCGATGCACTCATCGCTGCCGGCGATTGTGTGACGGCGGCCGCGAAAGTGCCTGTGGTGGAGAGCCTTCGCGAAACGCCACTGCGCAATGCCGTTCTCGCGTACCTTGCCATCCTGCGCGGACGGGCCGCCGAGGCCGACGTGCGGTTGGCAAGGGCGTGGGAGATCGTCAACGCCGAACGAGATCCCGACACCGCGGCGCTGGTGGCACAGCGCCATGTCCTGCATCTGCTGATCCGTTGTCGAGGAGACGAATTGGTCAGCTGGGCCGACCGAGCCCTGAGCCTGGCAAGCAGCGACTCCCCCGCCGGGATCGAGTCGGCCGCGATCCGCGGCCTCGGACTTTTGGCGGCGGGCCAGCCCCGCCGCGCCAGCGCGGCCTACGACGATCTGCGTGGCCGCGTGCTTCACGGTGCGCAGGCGCAGCGCGTGGTCATGGGGAGGGGCTGGGTGCAGTTCATCCGCGACGACGTGGACGGAGCGCGTGCGAGCCTCGAGAGTGCCGTCGCGACAGCCAGCCTTGGCGGATCGACGCGAATCACGCTGTGGGCGTTGGCCTGGCTCGCCAGAGTCCAATTCGCGGCCGGCGAGTGGGACCGGGCGGTCAGTACCGTGGAACGGGGCCGCACCCTGGCCACGGCGAGCGGGATCGTGGTGACCACACCGCTGCTGGAGTGGACCGCTGCGCAGATCGGCGCACTCCGCGGCGACTGGGCTGCAGCGGCGTCCGCGCTGCAGACGGCGACGTCGGTCAACGGTGACTACGAGATGATGGTGATCCCCACCGTGCTGGCGCGAGCGCAAATCGCCGAAGCGGAAGCCGATTACGCCAAGGTGCACCGCGTCGCCGCACCGCTTTCCCGGATCGCCTCTGGAACGTCGCTGCAGGAGCCGGGCTACTGGCCGTGGCCTGATCTCCTCGCCAATGCCCTGGTTCTCGACGGCCGTCTCGAGGAGGCCGACACGTTTCTGCGCCCTCACGAGCAGCGGGCCAAGTCTCGTGGGCACCGATCGGCGCAGGCCCGCCTCGGCTACGCCCGCGGCCGCTGGCACGGCGCCAATGGCGACATCCACGAAGCGCGCCGGTCGTTCGAGGCGTCGCTGGAACTGTTGCAGGGATTGCCGCTGCGGTACGACACCGCCCGGGTCAACTTTGCGTACGGCCAGACGTTGCGGCGCGCGGGGAAGCGACGCCAGGCTGACGCCGTGATCACCACGGCCCGCGAGCTCTTCCAGTCGCTGGGCGCGCAGACGTACGTGACGCGCTGTGATCGCGAGCTCAAGGCGGGTGGGCTGCATCAGGTCCGCGGCTCGCGCGACGACGTCAGCCTGACACCGCAGGAGGACGCCGTCACCAACCTTGTCGCCCAGGGTCTTTCGAACCGTGAGGTAGCGGCTGAGCTCTACATATCGGCCAAGACCGTGCAGTACCACCTCACCCGCGTCTACGCCAAGCTCGGCGTGCGCACCCGCTCGGAGCTGGCGGCACTGCGCCGCTGACGCTCGTCGATTACCGGTGCGGCCGTCTTGTCGACCACCTCCGCGAACTCGACGCCTTCGGCCAGTTCGACGACCGCGAAACCGGTGCCCATCACGTCGAACACGCCAAGGTCGGTGATCACCCGGCCCACCACGGCCTTGCCGGTGAGTGGAAGGTCGCAGTCGAGAACGAGTTTGGCGGCGCCGGACTTCGACACGTGATCCATAAGCACGATCACGCGTTCGGCACCGCTGACGAGGTCCATCGCGCCGCCCATGCCCTTGACCATCGAGCCAGGCACCATCCAGTTGGCGAGATCACCGTTGGCAGCCACCTGCATACCGCCGAGCACCGCGACGTCGACGTGCCCGCCACGGATCATCGCGAAGCTGGTGGCGGAGTCGAAGTAGGAGGCACCGGCGATCACTGAGACCGTCTGCTTGCCCGCGTTGACGAGGTCGGGGTCCACCTCGTCGTCATAGGGGAACGGTCCGACTCCGAGGATGCCGTTCTCGGCGTGCAGGGTGACATCGGATCCCTCGGGGAGGTAGTCCGGGATCAGCGTTGGCAACCCGATGCCGAGGTTGACGTAGTCGCCGTCGCGGAGTTCACGGGCTGCCCTGGCGGCCATCTGCTCATGGGTCCAGCTCACGACGAAGCCTCCTGTAGGTTTGACGGACGCGCACGGGTGGTCCGTTTCTCGATTCCCTTGCGCGAAGCCTGTTCCGGCGTGAGTTCGACGACGCGTTGCACGAAGATGCCGGGCAGGTGAACCTCGTCGGGATGCAACTCCCCTACCTCGACCACGCGCTCGGCCTCGACGACGGTGAGCCTGCCGGACATCGCCGCAGGCGGGTTGAAGTTCCGTGCGGCAGCGTGGAACACGCAGTTTCCCGCCTTGTCGGCGACGGCCGCGCGCACCAATGCGTAGTCGGTGACTATCGACTCCTCGAGGAGCATCTCACGGCCACCGAACGTGCGCACCTCCTTCGGAGGCGATGCCAGGGCCACGGTGCCGTCCGGGTGGTACCGCCACGGCAGCCCACCATCCGCGACGAGGGTGCCCACCCCGGTCGGGGTGAAGAATGCGCCGATGCCGCTGCCCCCTGCCCGCAGCCGTTCGGCGAGCGTGCCCTGTGGCGTCAGTTCGACGGTCAGTTCGCCTTTGAGGTACTGCCTGGCGAACTCCTTGTTCTCCCCGACGTAGGACGCGATCACACGCGAGATCCTGTGTGCCTCCAGCAGAAGTCCGAGTCCACCACCGTCGACGCCGCAGTTGTTGCTGACGATCGTCAGGTCATCGGCACCCTGCTCAAGCAGCGCGTCGATGAGGAACCACGGAATCCCGGCCAGGCCGAACCCGCCGACTGCGAGGCTGGCGCCACTGGGAATGTCGGCCACGGCGTCCTTCGGCGATGACGCCATCTTGTTCAATGTCATTGCTGCTCCAGGTGTTCGATGATCGCGGGCGTGACGCTGCCCGGCTGCTCGGCGTTGGCGAGATGCGCCGAGCCCGGCACGACGAGCAGTCGCGCGCCTGGGATGCTGGCCGCGATCTCCTCGAGTCTGGCTGGCGGTGTGGCGGGGTCGTCCTGGCCGGCGATGCCCAAGGTGGGCGCGGTGATCGACGAGATGTCTTCTCGTAAATCGAGTTTGGCGATGGCCTCACAACAGCCTGCGTACCCCTCCGCCGGCGTCGCGGCCACCATCCGTTCGTGGGCGACGCGGACCTCCTGATGGATTCCCAGGTATTCAGGGGTGAACCATCGCTGCACGACGGCGGCGGCGACCGCGGCGCTACCGTTGGCGCGTACGGTTGCCGCGCGCTCCAGCCAGCCGGTGGCAGGCGGCAGCTGAGCGGCGGTGCACAGCAACACGACTCGGTCGACACGTTCGGGGTTGCGCGCTGCCAGCCGCATTGCCGTCATGCCACCGAGGGACAATCCGACGACGTGGGCCCGTGCGATGCCGAGCCGGTCCAGCAGCACCACGACGTCATCGGTGAGGTCGTCGATCGAGTAGGGCCCGTCGGGAACCGGTGAGTCACCATGGCCGCGGGTGTCATAGCGCACCACCCGGAAGCGGTCCTCGAGCGCGGCGAGCTGCGCATCCCACATCCGGTGCGTCGAGCCCAGCGAGTTCGACAGGACGACCACCGGCCGATCTTCGCGACCGGTGACGACCGCGTGGACGTCGACGGCGCTCATCGGACGGTCTCGAAGACCGCGGCAAGGCCTTGGCCGCCGCCGATGCACATAGTCTCCAGAACGAAGCGGGCGTCGCGCCGCCGTGCCTCGTACGCGGCGGTGGCGAGGATGCGTGCGCCCGTCGCTCCGACGGGATGGCCGAGCGATATGCCAGAGCCGTTGGGGTTCAACCGTTCGTCGAGTGGGTCGACCTTCCATTCGGCGAGCACGGCGAGCACCTGCGCGGCGAACGCCTCGTTGAGCTCGATGAGGTCGACGTCGTCGAGTGCCAGGTCAGCCCTCTGCAGTGCCGCCGCGGTCGCGCTCACCGGGCCAATGCCCATCGTCGCGGGTGCACACCCGGTCACCGCCCACGACCTCAGCGCCAGCAACGGAGTCAAGCCCCGTTTGTCGGCCTCGGCGCGAGTGGTGACGACACACATGGCGGCGCCGTCGTTCTGGCCCGACGCGTTGCCCGCCGTCACGGTCGATTCCTGATCGCTCTTGATCCTGATGGGGCGCAACGCAGCCAGCACGTCGACGCTGATGTCGGTCCGAGGGTGCTCGTCTCGGTCGACGACGGTATCGGGCTTGCCGCGCCGGCCAGGCACGGTGACGGCGACGAGTTCGTCGGCGAACCGGCCCGCGTCGTGGGCGGCAACGGCACGGTGGTGTGAGCGGACCGAGAGCTCGTCCTGTTCCTCGCGGCTGATGGCATATTCACGACGCAGGTTCTCGGCGGTCTCGATCATGCCGCCGGCGAGGGAATGCGCGGCGCCGCCCGCTGTTTCCCTGGCGCGGTCGAGCCGGTCGAGCAGTGCGATGCCGCCTTGGCGTACGCCGGTCCGAAGGCCGAGTGCGTAGTGCTCCACGTTGGACATCGACTCGGCACCGCCAGCGATGACGACGTTGGCGGCACCGGTGGCGACCTGACCCGCGGCATAGAGCACCGCCTGCAATCCGGACCCGCAGCGCCGGTCGATCTGCAGGCCGGGCACGCCGGTACCGAGCCCTGCGTCCAGTGCGGCGATCCGTCCGATCGCGGGTGCTTCGCCGTTGGCGTAGCCGTTGCCGAGGATGACGTCGTCGACGTCTCCTTCGCCGAGGCCGGTCCGTTTGACCAGCTCCCGAAGGGTGAGGGTCGCCAGGTCGGTCGCGGCGAGGGACGCCAGCGCGCCGCCCATCCGGCCCACCGGCGTACGTACTGGACTGCAGATCACCACGTCGGACATCCCTCGACGGTATGGCCATGACTCGATATTCTGAAATACTCATTTCCACGCTATTGAGATGTGAAAGGTCCTAATCATGGAACTGCGCCACCTGCGCTACTTCCGCGCCGTTGCCGAGGAGCTGCACTTCGGCCGCGCCGCGGAGCGGCTGCACATCGCGCAACCCCCACTGTCTCAACAGATCAGGCACCTCGAGCGGGAACTGGACGTCGCGCTGTTCACGCGGAGCACTCGGCGAGTCGAGCTCACACCGGCGGGCACGGCGTATCTGAAGCGTGCGATCGCCGTTCTCGATGCGGTAGACGACGCCGGGCAGCAGGCGCGTCGCGTCGCGAAGGGCGTCGAGGGTCACCTGACGATCGGATGTGTCGGGTCGGCGACGTACTCGGTGCTGCCACGGCTGGTGCGCGCGTTGCGCGACGAACTACCGCACGTCGAGATCAGCATTCGTGGCGAGATGCTCGCCCCGGCGCAACTGGACGCGCTCATCATCGGCGACATCGACCTCGCCTTGCTTCGGCCACCGGTCGACGACGCAGGAGTGCAGTGCGTGACGCTGCGCCGCGATCGACTCATCGTCGCGTTGCCAGCCGAACATCCACTAGCCCAGCGTGATTCACTACACATCCGTGATCTGCGGGTCGAGGACCTCATCGTCCATGCTGGACAAGGCCGTTCGGTGATGGGCGGACTGCTCGTCGCAGCATGTGCTGACGCCGGGTTCGCTCCCCGCATTCGGCACGAGGTATCCGAGACCTCGACCCTCGTCACACTGGTCGCGGCAGGCCTTGGAGTCGCCGTGGTGCCTGCCCCGACTGCCGACCTCGACATTGCGGGTGTGACATACCGCCAACTCGAGCCGGCATCACTCGGCGTCGACCTGATCGCAGCCCATCTGAAGGATGCGGTAGCTCCTGCCATTGACAGGGCGCTCGACGTGCTGCGGCAAATCGTGCAGTAAGCCAATCTCCGAAATTGTTTGACAGTCTTTCCGAACCAACCGGGGACTTGCTGCATATCGGCGCGCTGGACCGACCTACTGCGTTGCGAAGGGTTGGGTGCGCAGCCGGATGACGGGCGCCAGGACTGTGGCAGCTGGCACCCGAGGGTGCTCACGAAACCTGATAGGCGCCTGGCGTCACGGGTCCTTTGCGTACATCACCTGGTGTCCCTGAGCGGCTACGCCCTGATCCGCAGGCAGTCGATCAGGGCATCGTCGGTGAACGTGAAGTGAAAGTCGAGCTCCACTGGGCTCCCTGGAAAGTCACCTGCGATCGACGCGCGCGCGATGTGCTCCCCGTCAGCGCTCCGGATGTCGCGGACTTCGTAACTGACCGCGGGAACCTCGCTGCGCCAGGCGCGGATTGCGTCCACCCCGTGGTGTTCGTGGCCCTCGTCTTCAACGACGGCGTCCGCGGCGAACTGCGCGAAGTACGCGTCGGTGTCGGAGAGCGGAGCCAGCTGAAAATAGCGGTTGATGACCGATTGTGTCTGCATGCCACCAACGTGGCACCTCCGGCAACGGGAGAGTCAAGCTGGCCGGAAAGGACTGCGGCAGAGCAATGGATGGCGCGCGCACGAGAAGTCCATGCTTGGACGCCGCCGATCTGCGGGCTCAGATGAAGCCCAGCCCGGTGGCCACCAGTGCAGCACCCATCACGACGAGGAAGCCGGCGATGATGTGAGTGCGACGCTCCCGGATCCAGATCTGCAGCCGCAGCATGACGGCCTGCGTCTTCGCCGGCCTCACCAAATAGGTGAGCAACGGGATCTCGATGACGGCCAGCGTCACGATGGTGAACACCATCGCCGCGCTGAACTGGGTTCCAACGGCAGCGCCCGAGGCGAGGATGGCCGTGAAGACGATCACCGTCTCGACGGGCGGCGTCGCCGATCCGAGTCCGACCACGAAAGCCACCCACGGGTTCCCGCCCTCGAGCGAGTCCCGGACGCGGGACGAGACCCGCACGAACGCGTTCGGTGCGCTCGGCTCCAGCTTCGGCGCCGGCACGTCACCCGCGGACACCAGCTCGGGAACCCGGCGGCGTGCCCACAGTGTCGCCGCGATCTTCGCCCCGATCAGCAGCGCCACCACACCGCCTGCGATCTGAAGGGGCGCGACGACGGCGCTGTTCGCCATGGACGCGACGTGCCGGCTCACGGTCGACGCCACGTCACGCAACAGCCAGAGCATGGCAAGGGCAACCCCGATGCCCGTCGCCATGCCACCCAGCCAGAACGCGAACAACGTCAGGACGGGCCGCGGCCGCGAGATGAGGAGGATCGCGATCCCCATCCGCATCGGGTCAAGGCACGCCCCCAACGCGAACAGCAGCACCATGCCCCACATGGCGGGAAATCTACGGTAGCGGCCGTCAACACCGCCAGCCAGCAGAGCTGACCAGCGCTAGGGCACTGCCGCCAAGTGGGACGTGCCATCGCGCAGCCGCCGCGCGCGAGTGATCTCGTCGAGGGGTGCCAGGGCCCAGATCTTCAACCGTGACCACCGCTGTGGACCAAACACCACCGTCTCCAAGAACACCTTCAGCCATGCCGGTAACCACCACCCTGCTGCAACGACCCGAACCGCCGTTGGCGAGGCGGGATCCATGACCAGCCAGCTGAGGATGCGCAGTTGGTCGAGCCAGAACCGCCGCGTGTTCATGACCCGCGTCGTTTCCGTCGCCGTCGTGTGGCAACGCACCGACAGCTCTTGGGGCACGAAACAGACCGTCGAGCGCAGCATCAAGCGGTCCCAGAGGTCCAAGTCGACCAGCTGATAGATGTCGTTGCGGAAGCCCCCTGCATCCAATGCCAGTTGGTGTCGAAACATGACGCAGGTGGGCTCACCGATCCAGTTGCCGTTCGCGCCCCACAACGCCATCTGCCTGACCAATGACGGTCCATGATTGCGTTCGCGGAGCCCGCGAAAGCGGGTCTGGAGATTGCCGTACCGTCGCCTCCACCTGACGTCGTCGGTCATTACGCGCCGAGGCGCGAACGCCATGCCGACACTCGGGTCGTCGAAGCATTCCGACATCGTCCGCAGGGCTCCTGGAAGCAGCCAATCGTCGCCATGTACGAACTGGATGCACCTGCCACGCGCGAGGTCCAAGCACTTGTTGTGGTTTTGGTTGAGGCCGACCCGGACTTCATTGCATATCAGCCGGTCTCCAGGCCTGAGCATCGTCGCGGCGATCGCGGCACTCTCATCCGACGAGCCGTCGTCGACGACCACGATCTCGAACTCGACGCCCACTTGATCCAGGACGCTGCGCAGACAACGTTCGATGGTGGCGCCGTTGTTGTACATCGGTAGGCACACCGAGACGGGCAGGGCCGTCGGCAATTCGTTCACATCACTCGGATTCATCGACGAATAGGCCATCAGCGATATCTAGAGGCTGCCCACACCTTGAACCAGGAGCACCACTCCGGTCACGGCGAGAGAGATTTCGAAGATCCGCCGACGATGCGCGCGCAACCAACCGTCCAGTCGTAGCATCACCGTTTCGGTCTTCTTCGGCATCAGCAGGTACATCAGTAGCGGAAGCTCGAGGAGCGCAAGCACCAAGACGATGAAGACGGTGAATGCCATCAACTGAGTCCCGATGGCATGTCCCGACGCCATGATGATGGTCAGGATCATGACGCACTCGACGGGCGGGGTTGCCGATCCGAGGCCCACCAGGAACGCCGGCCAAGCCCCGCCGCGCTCCAACAGGTTCTGACTGAAGGCGGCCATTCGCGCGAATATGTTCGATGGGCGCTCGGCCACCATGAGCGCCGACCCCGAGGACCCATCGTCGCTGCTCACCCCTGCCGGCACTCGTTGCCGAGCCCGTCGACGTGTCACCAGGACCGCCAGAAGCGTCAGGAAGAGCACACCGAGGGTGATCTTGAGTCCCCCACCGTCGAGGACGACGACGGCAGATCTCACACCGTTTATCGCGGAGACCACATTTTCAATGGCCGCGAGCGCGGTGTCCCTGAAAATAATGAGAACTATCAATCCAAAGGCGATTCCAGCAAACATTCCGCCGAGCCAGAACGCCGCCAAATTCTGCATAGGCCTACGCCGCGATAGCAATACAGCGACGAGCCCCAGCCGCAGCGGGTCCAGCGCCATGCCGAACCCGACGAAAACCACGGCGGTCCACACGCCACGGAACACTACTAGGGTGCGGCGAATCTCGCGCCATAGGTAGCGAATTGGCGTCAAGGGCACGGCCAGCTACGACAGCCTGGCACGGGCGGGCCAGCGACCAGGGACGCGTGCGTTGGAGGTCGCGCAGGTGCGGGCGGAGCGGAATCACGCCGTGGTTGGACTGTTTGACCAGCTAGCCATTCGTTGCGATGATCCCGCATCACGTTCTCAGCCAGAACACCTCGGTCCTCGTATGCGCCGCGCGTGAATTCGGGAAGGCAATGACTACCCAACGCATGTTCCACCAGCTATTTCGGCGGAAGGCGAATTCGGCGGCGAGCGCTGTGCGGCGTAGCGAACTCGGCTAGGACCCGACAGGCTAGAAGGGGGTACGGGTTCGCCGACTCGGCGGCTACGTCCAGACTTGCCGCGAGTATTCAACGGATGGGCTAGATTACGTCCGCGACGGGGAGGTCGGTCCAATGAGTCATCCCGAACAGGTCGGGTTCTTCGAGGTCGTAGCCAAGGCCAACGCGGAACTCATCGAAGGGGCGAGAGTCCTTGAGATCGGGTCGTACGACGTCAACGGCGGTATCCGCCATCTGTTCCGAGGTGCTAGCGACTACGTCGGCGTCGACCTGGATCACGGCCCCGGCGTCGACAAGGTCGGGTTCGGCCACGAGGTCGACGACCCGGACCAGTCGTATGACGTCACGCTCTCCGGCGAGTGCTTCGAGCACGACCAACATTGGCGCGAAACGTTTCTCAACATGGTGCGGCTGACGCGGCCGGGTGGCTTGGTCGCGTTCACGTGTGCAGCCCGCGGTCGCGCAGAGCATGGCACCGGTCGCACCGACGCGATCTCATCCCCCGGGACGCAAGCCATCGGGTTGGACTACTACCGCAATGTCAACGAGGAGGACTTTGCGGATATCCCGCTCGGTGACCTCTTCAGCGAGTATCGGTTCTGGTATCTGAACACCCATTTTGATTTGTTCTTTGCCGCTGTGCGTGCTGGCGAAGGCTCCCCCAGGGCCACATTGCCCGCTGATGCAGAGGTTGAATCGCTGCGTGGGTTGATGTCGCGACCCCATCAGGCATTGCTGTTCCCATTCCGGCGGTTGTCGGCGGTTCTGCCAGAGGATCGCTATCAGAAGTACACGCTGTCCGTGTGGCACAAGTTGCTGCCATTGGTGCAATGGTTCGAGAACCGGCGCGAGACTGCGCGTGCAAGTTCAGCAATTTTGAGCGACGACAAGGCCGCTGAGCGCAATCGGGGACCGGCAACCAGCGCATAGCGACCCCTTTAACGTGACCTAGCCCTGCTCACCTCGGTCATTGGCACCGATCCCGAGCTGTAGTCCATGACCCGTGGCCGACGGTGCTTGCGCGGGCGTTAATTCCAAGCGCACACCAATTGCAAATTGTGGCAAACTTCAATATCAATTGACGAATGTCGTGCAAAAAGTATGAAAAACAAGTCCGCCAACCCAAAGGACAAGTCGTTGGAGTTGGGCTAACGTATCGGCGTAGAAAGCCGTTTCGTGAAGTTCATGTCCGGGGGGACCATCCAAGGCCCAACATGCACATTCTCCACACTCTGGCTGCCTTGCGTGCCATGGGATTTCCCTCGTCAAGATAGTCAGACCGTAGTAATGCAGTGAATCGGGGAGGGTTCAGTGTCCATTCGCAACAATGGTGCGTCGGACGCAAGGCCGACGATTTCGGTCTGTGTACCCATGTTCAACAATTCGGCGACGATTGCTCGATGTCTTTCGAGCATCCTTCGCCAGAATGGCGTTGACTTCGAGATCGTCGTCATCGATGACGATTCCTCGGACGACTGTGTCGCCATCGCCCGGCAGATGTTGCGCCCAGGCGATCGATTGGTTCGCAACACACCGCGCCTCGGACTCAACGGCAACCACAACAAATGTCTACAACTAGCACGGGGCAAGTGCGTTCAGTTCGTGCACGGCGACGACTGGCTGCTACCCGATGCATTGCAGACGTTGGCGCGATACTTCGACGATCCGGCCGTGGGACTGTCCTTCGCGCCGAGGGAAGTCGAGAGTGACGACCCCGTGTGGACGAAGTGGAACAAAAGCCTGCATACCGGCTTTCGGCACCTCAAGGCTTACAACAATGGTCCAGACCTGGTGTCGCAGATCGCATCTCGCGGCGTACACCGCAACTGGATCGGCGAGCCCAGCTGCGTGATGTTCCGGCGCCAACTGGCCCTCGACGCGGGGAAGTGCCGGCCGGACGTCCACCAGCTGGTGGACTTGGACCTTTGGCTGAGACTAATGCTGCGATCGAACGTGTGCTTCCACCCGCGCGAACTCTCGGTGCATTCATATACGACACACACCGCCACAGCCCATATCGTGGGAGCCGGGAAGGATTGGCTCGATCGCCTTCGAGTCCTGACGTGGCTGACCATGGATCCAGCTTCTCCAAGGACCGTTCGATCACGCGCCCGGATCTGGTGGCGAATCATCTGGTTGCGAAACATATTGGAGTCCGTCATTTTGGGACCGTCCCGGTGGACGCGCCTGAAATACCTCGGCTCCGCGCGGATTCACGAATTTGAAGGCGCCAGGCGATTTCTACTGAGTGAAGTACGTCCGACTGAGATGGTCGCTTCGATTCCGCGGGAGTCGATGAAGGACCATCACGTCGGGCGTCGTGACTTCGACCAACTTGCTCGCGACGACAGTCGCCTCTCCAGCTAGGAGTGGCTCTGCCCGGTCGCTGCCCTCAACCGCGACTTCGGCAGCTAGTGTTCCAGCAACTGCAGTAGGTAGGCGCCGTAGCCCGACTTCACCAGGGTCTGGGCGCGGCTGGCGAGCTGTTCGTCGTCGATGAAGCCCAGTCGCCACGCAACTTCTTCTGGCACACCGACTTTGAGGCCTTGCCTGCGCTCGATGGTGCGCACGTAGTCGCTGGCGTCGAGCAGCGAGTCGAAGGTGCCGGTGTCCAGCCACGCCGTACCACGGGCCAGCACTTCGACGGACAGCCTGCCCTGGTTGAGGTAGATCTGGTTGATCTCGGTGATCTCGTATTCACCACGGGGTGACGGTCGCAACGACTTGGCGATCTCGACGACGTCGTTGTCGTAGAAGTAGAGCCCTGGCACGGCGTAGTGCGATTTCGGGGTCTCCGGCTTCTCCTCCAACGACAGAGCCGTGCCGTCCTCGGCGAACTCGACGACGCCGTAGGCCGACGGGTTGGCCACTCGATAGGCGAAGATCGCACCGCCGTTGACTTCTTGGAATCGGCTCAGGCTGGTGCCGAGGCTGGGACCATAGAAGATGTTGTCGCCCAGGATCAATGCAGCGGAATCGTTACCGATGTGGTTGGCGCCGACGACGAAGGCCTGGGCCACCCCGTCGGGACGATCCTGGATCGCGTAGGTGATGTTGGTGCCGAACATCGACCCATCGCCGAGCAGCCGGTGGAAGGCAGCTACGTCACCGGCGGTGGTGATCACCTGAATGTCGCGAATCCCCGCCATGATCAACGTGGACAGCGAGTAGTAGATCAGCGGCTTGTCGTACACGGGCAGTAACTGCTTGCACACGCCCATCGTGATCGGGTACAGACGAGTGCCCGAGCCACCGGCCAGGATGATTCCTCGCATGGAAACACCCTAGCGGTCCCGGCAGGACCTCTCAGCCGTTGGCCCGCAAATCGGGACGGCGTTCCAGCAACTCTTGCCTATCGAATTGTTGTGGCGCCCTCACCGTTTGAAATTGATGAAACTCCTGTTTGACGGAATCCCGAAAACCCAAACCGTGCGAATGATGCACCGTCAAGGCGGGTTCGAGCACGAGTCCATAGCCATTCTTCAGCATCAATTTCGCCAACGCCGTGTCTTCGCCGCCAGTTTCGTATCGGTGATCGAAGCGACCGAGTTCTTCCCATACCGATTTGGACAGCATCGCTCCGGTGCCTGCCAGCGCGCCCATGCCTGCCTTGACCACCCGCTGGGCGGGCTTGGCAAGCCCCAGGTTGTTGTCGATCGTCGCGACCCATCGTTCGATGTAGGAGGCGCCCTCATTGGGTAGCACCTTGCCGAAGACGCCGGCTACGCGCGCATCCTTGGCGAAGTGGCGAGCTCCGGCGTGAAGACTGTGGACGTTGGACAACCGTGCGTGGGCGACGGTCAGGAACACCACATCGTTGCTCGCTGACTCCATGGCTAAGTTCATCGACTTCGGATAGGTGAACTCACCCCGAGGCAACGTCACCAGCCTGGCGCCGAACTGCTCTACGACTTCGGCCGTTCGATCGCTTGATGCATTGTCGACGACGACCACTTCGAGATCGCTCGCGAACGACTGACGCTGAACGTCCGCCAGGAGTTTCTCCAATTTCGCGGCTTCGTTGTAGGCACGTACTACCACGCTGATACTGGGGTCATTGATCGGATCGTCGAGCAACGATTCATTGATGCGCTTATTCAGGAGTTTGGACGTAATGGAATTACCAAATGGGATCGATTCGACGATATTTCTTTGCAACAAATAGCTGTTGGTCCCCATGGCGGCCACTATAAATTGCGGCGCGAGGCCCTAGCAACAGGCCCTGGACTTCGCAAAAGAATGGTGCGCGGCAATGCAATTTAGGCAAATATTGACGACTGCGGAGAACGGCGCCAACCGGTGACTAGTGCCCAGATGGGCGGTCGAGGCAAAGTTGTGTTGCGGCTGCATTGGAGTCGGCGCCAGTCAGCCCGCGAACGAGCCGCTCGCGGGCTGACGATGGGAACTACGAGGCCTCAGGCCGCGATGTCCCTAGTAGGCCGGGAACCACACCGGACCCCAGAAGAAACCCCAGGCCTGGCGGGTCGGATCCCAGAACACGTCGGCCGTGGGCGCCCAGAACGGCGGTGGCGGACGGTTACCCCATGGGCCGTTGTCGTTCCAACGTCCATTGTTGTTGTTGTTCCAGTTGTTATCCCACCGACGGTCGTCGTTCCAGTTGTTGTTCCACTGGCCGTCGTTGCCGCGGCCGTAGCCGCCGTCGTGTCCGTGTCCCGGCGCCCAAGGCGGCGGATCGGCGCTCGCAGTTCCCGCTCCGAGTCCCATCGCACCAGCGGTCAGGCTGCCCGCGATGGCGACACCGGCGACGAGCTTTGACAGTCGCTTCATCCGTGTTGCCTCCGTTTCAGGTCCCCCGACCCGACCGCGCTCTACCGCGCGGCGATTGCTTATACGTGCTTACTAACACGCGGGGCTCACGTTCTATGCCCACCCGGCGTCAGCGCGCAGGATCGCCTCGCCACGCGAAGCTGTTCACGTACTTGGCCATGTCCATCGCGAGTTGCAGGTTGGCGCCAGAGGGGTGACCCGTACCGAAACTGGGGCTGAATTCGTGGTATGGCCCGGCAGCCGCCGCGACCAATGCGATGTCGTTCTTGACCGCGACCATGACGAGCAGGCGCAGCCGGGTGTATGTGCCCGTCGAATCCTGTGGGTATTCGTCGGCGATCACGCCGTATCCCGGCTGGTATCCGACTGACGCGTTGGGGATTTCATAGTCGACGGTCGCGTCGGGATAGTTCTCCTGGATCAGATCGTCGGTGATCTGCTTCGGCGTGCGGCCTTGGGCGGGTTCCCCGAACAGGACGAGGGTGCCGGTGTCACCGGCAACGAAGTTCAGCACCACCCCCTTCTCATCGACCGTCGCTTCGTACGCCGTGCCCGGTCCTGGGTACGAGAAGGAGTACGCACCGTCGGGTGAGATGAACCGCGGGTTGGTGGTGACCGGTGAGCCAAGCGGTGGACCTCCACAATCCGGTGGGCAGACGTAACGCGGCAGGTTCGGCGTGATCACCATCGACACCACCACCGAGGCGACGGCCGCCGCGGCGAGCACACCGCCAACGGGCAGCAGGACCCGGCGGGGCGTGGTCGTGCGCACCGGCGCCGCCCCTTGCGGTACCGCGTACCCAGCCCGCGAGGTACGTGATGCCGCCTGGGCTGCGGCCCCACAGTTCGAACAGAACGCCAGGCCTGTAATCGCGTGCTCACACTGCGGGCACTGCACCTGCTCGACGGGAGAGCCTGTTGGTGCGTCGTGTTCCCCACTCAGCAGCGCTACCTGAAGCCCAATCCTCAACGCCAACAACGCCAAAGCCGCGACAACGAGGTGCAATCCCACCTGCACCTCTTGCGGAATCGATGCCGTCTCCACCAACCCCGTTGCCGTGTACAGCACGACCACCGTCAGGACACTCGCGACGAGCACACGGGTTCTTCCGAGCCACAACGCCGTGCCGACCAGGCCACCCACCGCAAGTGCCATCACGGGCACCGCGATGCCTTGCATCCCCGCCTCGACGAGGAGGTCGCCGACCGACCTCTCCTGCGTCGTCGGCCCGGTCGCCAACTGCGGGGCCAGGCGGGCCACGGTCGCAGCGACGGTGAAGCTGGCCGCGGCAAGCGATCCGATCACGAACCCGTCCAGCGCCTCCCTGGTTGACGGGCGAAGCAACCGCACGACCACGGTAGGTGCGAGCATGACGAGCGCCCCGCCCACCGGGATGGTCAGACCCTCCAGCAGCGCGTGGCCAAGGTCC
The DNA here is from genome assembly GCF_008329605.1 of Mycolicibacterium sp. P9-64. GTDB lineage: Bacteria > Actinomycetota > Actinomycetes > Mycobacteriales > Mycobacteriaceae > Mycobacterium. Next base: position 330,394 of record NZ_NPKO01000001.1, on the reverse strand, counting down.
TCCTCGGAACCCATTGCGACGTCATAGGAGTGGGAGACGATGACGCCGATGACCAGCGCCCACCCTGCGCCGCACGCGATGCCGACGACTGTGGTCAAGGCCAGCGTGCGCATCGGCAGGTCGCGGTGGGCGTCGGTCTCGCGAAGGTAGATCGCGAACAGGACTGGCAGCCCAAGAGCTGCCGTCGCGATCAGGGGCGCCTGCCACCGGAGCGCGGCGAAGACGGCCAAGACGACGACCACGACGACCAGGCCGAAGCGGAACGGCCTCCGCGACCGTCGCGGCAGCTGCGGGAAGAGCGAACTGGCCACCGACGGTCGCAGCACGTGCTCGCCGGAGGCCGCCGCGAACGCCCCGATGCGCAACCGGTCGCGTCGACTGTCTTGCCCCGCATGAAGATTCGCCCCGCACGACCCGCAGAACCTGCCGACCGGGACGTCCGTGCCGCACACCTGGCACGTCGTGGTCGTCAATGCCTCTCCGGCGGGTGGGTCGGCTGAGGTCATCGACGGGTTGACCCCTTCTGAAGGTCGAGCAAGTTCTTGGCGAGGTTGGCGACGTTGGGGCTGCCGAAGCCGGTCAGCAGGTCGTAGCCAGGCACGGAGACGTTGACGGCGTTGGCGCCCAGGCTCACGTCCCGAAACCCTGGCAGGTTGGCGCCTGCCGCTACCCGGTACAGCAGCGGATGCAGATCGCCCAGCGCCTTGCCGCCGTTGGCCTGCAGATACTGATTCATCAACACCGCGAAGGCAGCCCAGATCGGCGCCGATTGTGATGTTCCCGCACCGATTCTCGGGTGCCCGTCGAACACGATCCGCACCCCGGTGAACGGATCGGCGACCGCGGACACGTCTGGGGTGAGGCGGCGGTCGGAATCGCGGTCGATGGAGATCCCGACCTGATAGTCGGGGCGCGGGTACAGGTTGGACACGCCCCCGCTGGTGCCTTGTGACAGCGGGCCGTCGACCCACGCCTGCTCGGCCAGCCACTTCCCGTCGGCATCGGTCGACAGGGTGGTGCCACCGACCGACACGACCTCCGGTAGCGACGCGACGGCGTCGAGCCCGACGTCGTCGGGTCCCGGCGGCGATGACCAGTCGTCGCCGCCCTTGCACTCCAGGCCACCCGTATCGCCGCTGGCGTCGAAGATCGTCGTGCCGTTCTTCTGCGCATTCGCCATGGCCGCCCGCACCGGCACCAGGTCGGCCGCACGGATCAGCTTGTCGCAGCCCCACCCGATCGAAAGGCTCCACACCGCACCGGGGAACTGACGGTCGGCGTCGGCGAACATCTTCGCGATCTTCTCGTAGGCGCCGTCGCCCTCCACGGTCGGCCGCGCGTTCACCACCACCATCCGCGCATCGGGCGCAATGGCATGTGCCACCTCGAGATCCATCACCGTTTCTCCGTGGGACGGTCCCGGCTGCCCGCCGATCAGAACGGGGGTGAACTTGGGCAACCCCGACATCTCGGAGAAGGCGTCCAGATCGCTCTGCTCGTAACCATCGAATTCGAAGAACACGATGGTGGCGCCCTTGCCGGTGAAGCCGGCATCGGCGAGCGGTTTCGCGTTGTAGGTCGTCAACAACGCATCCGGTGTCAGACCCTGCTTCGGCACGTCCAACGGCAGCATCCCTGGCGTCGCCATGTGGTGCGGCGTGTATCCGAGGATGCGTCCCAGCGAATTCACGCCGTCGCCAAGCGCCGCCGGTATCGCCGGTTGCTGTGGCGAGGCGTAGAACACCTGGCCCTTGCGGCCCCGATAGTCGCGTACCGGTACGTCGAACGCCCTGCTCACGTCATCGGCGGCGCCTTCGACGATCGCCCAGTCCTGCCCCGGCTGCCATCGCACCGAAAGACCGTGCGCATCAGACCATTCGAGCAGCCGTACCGGGCGGGCCGGTCCGGGCAGGGTGACGGTCAGCTGCGCATCGCCGGCGCGCGACGGCCCGAGGTCACTGGAGCTGGCAAGCAGCGACGCGTAGGGACCCGTGATGCGTGCCGGGTCGGTCTGCGTCGACGTACCCGGAAATGCCGATGACGCCAGCAGAAGCAGAGTGGAGGCGACAACCGTCAAGGCCAACGGAGTCGCCGGCCAGGAACGCGCGCTCATCGCTGAAGTTGCTCGAATCCACGGGACCGCGTGCCGTGGGCGTCCCCAACGGACGCCCACGGCCACACGGATCTAGTTGATGCCGCCGATTCCGGAATGTTGTCCCGGGGGGATGTTCGGCGCGGGCGTCGCCGTCACCGGCGGCGTGAAGAGGTTGCCGCCCGTGGGGTTGATGCTCTTCTCGGTCGGCGCAGGCGCGCTGCTTGCGGGCGCCGTGGTGGTCGTCGTGGTGGTGGTGGTGGTTGTCGTAGTGCTGGAAGGGCTTTCGCCGCCACCGCCACCGCACGCCGCGGTGAGCGCGGCCATTGCGACGATCGCAGCACCGCCGGCAATCATTCCGAGGCGACGACCCAAACGCTGTGAACTCATCTATCCGGTCCTTGCTTCTAGTTGTTGCGGTGAACGCCGGGCGGCTGCGTCGGTGCAGGGGGTGCGTAGACCGGCGGCGTGAACAGGTTGCCACCCGTCGGGTCGATGCTCTTCTCGGTCGGCGATGGCGCGACGCTGCTCGGGGCAGTGGTCGACGGCGTCGTCGTGGTCGTCGTGGTGGTGGTCGTGCTCGACGGGCTTTCCCCGCCGCCGCCACCGCACGCTGCGGTAAGCCCGACCATCGCGATGATCGCTGCCCCGCCGGCACCCGCCGCGAGGCGGCGGCTCAAACGACGTGATGTCATGTTTCAAGTTCCTTACTCGTATCCCCCGACTAGGCTCGTTCGGCCGACGGGCAGGCGCTGCTGATCTTAACTGGGACTACGCCCACCGTACAGAAAAACCGGCAGTCGTGCCGGAATTTGTCGCCGACGACAGTATTTGCTGGATCGGAGTCGTCTCGTGCGGGTTCCGCCGGGCCGACGCAGTTCTAGCAACGAAGAGTGCGGATCGGGGCCCGTCATCGTTTGCACTACTTGCCACGTAATCGACACGCCGTACGCCAGGACGGACGATTCACGACATGACCGATCGGATTCCCGCCTACGCCATCGCCTACCTGCGTGACGTCAACATCGGTGACGACATCATCCGCTACCTCCGGGAGATCGATGACACTCTCAAGCCATTCGGGGGCGAGTATCTGGTCCACGGCGGCAAGCTCGACCCCCGCGAGGGTGATTGGCACGGCGATCTGGTGATCCTGCGCTTCCCCGACGCGGATTCGGCCGCACGCTGGTACGAGTCGGCCGACTACCAACGCATCCTTCCGCTGCGGCTGAACAACTCGTCCTCGATGGCTGCGATCGTGCAGGGGGTGAAACCCGGCCACTTCGGCAGCGACAAGCTCGACGAAATGCTGGGGCACTGAGCCTCAGGTCACTCGATCGGGTCGCTGGTCGTCGTCGTAGTAGTAGGAGTGGACGGCGGGCTGGACGAGGACGAACTCGAGGTCGACGTCGGAGGGCGCGTGGACGTTCTGGTCGTCGGCTCGTCCTCGTCCTCCGGAGCGGTGGTCCGAGATGCCGTGCTGGAGTTGCGACTTGGCGCGAACGACCTGGTCGGTGTCGTCCGTGTGGTGCTGGCGCGCGATGGCGACGTGGTGAGTGTCGGCACGCTGGACTCGGGTATCACGCTGAGCTCGGGCTCGGTGGTCGCCGGGGTGGTGTCAGGCGGGGGCCCGCTGGTCACCGTCGACGCCGAGGCAGTGATCCCCGCGATGCCGAACGTCGCCGCCGGGGTGGAAGACGTCGACGTCGGTGGTACGCGGGTGCCCGCCGGCTTCATGCGGTCGTCGATCAGCAGCTGCGCCATCCCTGCGATGCCGAGCACCGCAAGGGCCGCGATCAGCGCGGTCCGCAGGTGGCGCGCCTGCGCAGCCGAAAGCGAAGAGGCAGAAGCTGCTTCGCGGTCATCGACCGCTCTTGGCGGCCACCACGACTCGTTGTCGCTCGACCGCGAATCGGGGCGTACCAGGGTGGCGTCGGCCAGGGTGACATCGCGCAGCCATCCGGGCGCGGGCAGGAACACCGGCGCACCGCCGAGCAGGGCGACCGGGTTGACCATGCGACGGCGCTCGGCGTCACAGGCCACGCAGCCGTCGATGTGACGAGCGGTGCGCTTGCGCATCAGAACGGTGAAGGTGCCGTCCCAATCGCCAAGCACCACGGACAATTCGGGGCACGCCGCCGGGTTGGCCTTGATGCGACGGCAGACCAGGAGGGCACCGAGCGAACGTTCGATGCCATCACGCAATCGGCCGACGAGGGTGTTCGCGTTGGTGTGGCTGACGCCGAGCGCATCGGCCAGTTCTGGGCCGTCCAGACCGTGGCGATAGGCAAGTTCGTAGACGGTGCGGTCGCGGTCGGACAAACCGCCGCAGGCCTCCGCGATCAGCGCGGCCAGCTCATTGCGCGCGGCCACCGTCGCCAGATCGGGTTCGGAACTCGCGGTCTCGGGCAGTTCCTCGATCGGCATCTCGCGGCGACGATCGCGGATGCGCGCCAGCGCTTCGTGTCGGGCGATCGCATACAGCCACGCCCGCAGCCGGTTCGGGTCCTGCAGCTGTACCAGTTTTGTTGCCGCGGTGACGAATACGTCCTGCACGCAGTCGGCTGCGGCATCACCGTCGCGCAGCATTCCGACGCAGAAGTCATACAGCCGATCGGCATACCTGTCGTAGATCGTGGAGAAGGCGCGTTGGTTGCCTGCGGCTGCGGCCACGGCGAGTGCGGCGTCGTCGAGCGCGTCAGCTGGCTCGAGTGGGGCGATCGTCATGCATCACTCTCCGGTTGTCCACGTTGACAAAGGTTCGCCGAGCGCATGTCGGCCCACCATCCTTGAAGACGGTGGGCCGGCGTGTTTGGTTCACTTCACGCATTCACTTCACGCAGCCCGACCACACCACATAGGAGCCGGGACCGGTCCGCTGCATGGCGCCTTGCTGGGCATCGCGCAGGTTCGCGCCGTACCAGCCGTAGTGGTACGGCCCGCTGACGGCAAGTGCCACGCACCCGTTCTTGGACCACGTCTCGACGGCGCAATGACCGCCGCACTGACTCAGCGAGCCGGCAATCGCCGAGTCCAGGTTGGTGGCCTGCCCCCTGCCCCACTGCCCGGTCGCCGGCGAGTACGAGATCGCGATGAACTTGGTCGGAGCCGCACTGGCGGGCGCCGCCGTCGCGAGCGCTCCCACGCTGGCGATGGAGGCCGCCGCCATCACGGTGGCGGCGACGATCCGACGGATGGATCGCTTGGCGGTGGGGTGGTTCGAGGTCATGTCGGGCTCCTTCACGAGGTTCGCAGCCCCCGATGGGCTGCGTTCACGGGCTAGGAGCAGCGACCGAGCACGACACGCACACTTTTCTCAAATCTTTTTTGGACGGCTGCGCGACATAGCGGCCCCGCTACTCTCACCGAACCATCTGCGATGGTGTCAATTTTCCGGCAAACAGGGCCTGTAACAGTAAGAATTCCGGCAGCACTCGGAGCTGTGACAACCCTCACTTGCAATGACAGCAACTGCCCAGGAGCTGAAATCCGGCCCTGACCTGGCGTTCGCCGATCGAGAAATCCCAGGTCGCGCGCTACGGCGACGGGTCGGATCCTGTGACCTCGATTTGCCATCTGCGGTATTTCGGAAAAGATGCAATGCGGACCCGACAGGTGGCGTACAGGTTATGGACATCGCCGGGACACAAATTCTTAGGAGCTAGATGAGTATCTTGCGCAAGGCGGTGACCGTTGCCGCCGTCACCGCAGTGACCACATTCGGAGTGGCCGCGTGTGGCGGCAACGACAGCAGCAACGGCGGCGGTGGAAGTGGTGGCGAGATCAACGTCGCCATGACGTCGTTCCCCGACTACATCGACCCCCAACTCTCGTACACGCTCGAGGGGTGGGAAGTCATGTACAACACCTACACCCCGCTGCTGACCTACAAGCACGCCAAGGGCGAACCGGGTACCACCGTCGTACCGGCCCTTGCCAAGGACATGCCCGAGGTTTCGCCAGACGGCAAGACCTACAAGCTGACGCTGCGGCCGAACATGAAGTACTCCGACGGCACGCCGATCAAGGCATCCGACTTCACCTATGCCATCCAGCGCCTGTTCAAGGCCGATTCCGGTGGCTCGGTCTTCTACGAGCCCATCGTCGGAGCGGCTGACTACGCGGACGGCAAGGCCGACAAGATCGCCGGAATCACCACCGACGACGCCACTGGCGCGATCACCATCCAGCTCACCGAGGCCAACGGCACCTTCGAAGGCCTACTCGCCCTTCCGTTCTCCGCGCCGGTTCCCCCGACGACGCCGCTCGACAAGGACGCAACCAACAATCCGCCGGCTTCCAGCGGGCCCTTCATGATCACGAAGGTCGAAGCACCGCAGACGCTGACGATGGAGCGCAACCCCAACTTCAAGACGGTGAAGGACGCCGGCGCCAGCGAGGTGGCCGACGCGCAGGTCGACAAGATCATCGTCACCCAGAACAAGAGCAACACGGCGCAGGTGACCGGTGTCGAGCAGAACACCGTCGACTTCATGACCGATCCACCGGACGCCGACAGGTTGGCCGAGGTGAAGGCCAAGTTCTCGAGTCGCTTCCGCATGGAGGACTCGATCAACACCTACTACTTCTGGATGAACAACCAGAAGGCACCCTTCAACGACCTCAAGGTCCGGCAGGCGATCAACTACGCCATCGACCCGGAGGCCCTGAACCGCGTGTTCGGCGGCCGCCTGCACCCCACGCAGCAGATCCTGCCGCCAGGCATGCCCGGTTACCAGGAGTACAAGCTCTACCCGGGACCTGACATGAACAAGGCGAAAGCCCTGATCGCGGAAGCCAATCCGGCCGACAAGGACATCACGGTCTGGACCGACGACGAGCCGGACCGCAAGCGCATCGGCGAGTACTACCACGACCTGCTCACCCAGCTGGGCTTCAACGCCACGCTGAAGGTCATCGCAGGCGACGTGTACTGGTCGACGATCGGCAACCAGTCCACCGCGGATCTGGACACCGGCTTCGCGGACTGGTTCCAGGACTTCCCGCACCCCGACGACTTCTTCCGTCCGCTGCTCAACGGTGCCAGCATCCTGCCGACCAACGGCAACAACTACTCGCGGGCGAGCTTTCCCGAGCTCGACGCAAGGATGAACAAGCTGCGCGAGCAACAGCTCACCGATGACGTGAAGAAGCAGTACGGCGATCTGGACCGGGCCTACATGGAGCAGGCCGCCTGGGCGCCGTACGGCAACGAAGAGTTCACCACGTTCCTGTCAGAGCGGATGGACTTCGACAAGTCCTATCACCACCTGCTGTTCAACCAGGACTACTCTTCGTTCGCTCTGAAGTAGAGATGGCCGCCCCGATAGAAGCGGTGGAGGTAGCCAACGAGCCACCGCTCCCCATTGGTGTGCCCGCTGCCAAGATCCAAGGCCGCAATCCTTGGTATCTGGCATGGCTTCGGATGCGCCGCAACAGGATTGGGTTGGCGTTCGGCGTGCTGTTCCTGCTGATCGTCCTCGCCTGCCTGGCGGCGCCTCTCTGGGCAGATTACGTCGCGCATACCGGACCCAACGAGAACCACATCACCGACAAGATCCTCATCGACGGGCAGGAGACGTACGTCGTCTCCCCCGACGGCACTCCGATGGGGCCCGGTCTGCACGGTCGCTATCTGCTCGGCGCCGACCAGAACGGTCGCGACGTGATGGTGCGGTTGCTCTATGGCGGACGCACCTCGATCTACATCGGGGTGGTCGCGGCACTCGTCACCACCGTGCTCGCGGTGGTCGTCGGCCTGCTGTGCGGTTACTACCGAGGTTGGATCGACGCGGTGTTGTCGCGCGTGATGGACGTGGTGTGGGCCTTTCCCGTGCTGCTGCTCGGGATCGCGCTTGGTACCGCACTCGCATTGGGCGGGCTCAAGATCGGTGTGCTCACCGTCGCAGGTGACTCGCTGTGGATCCCCATCCTGATCATCGGCTTCGTCTACGTGCCGTACATGGCCCGCCCGATACGTGGGGAGATTCTTGCGCTGCGCGAGAAGGAGTTCGTCGAAGCCGCCGTCGCACAGGGCAAGGGATCGCTGCGCATCATGTTCTCCGAACTGTTGCCCAACGTGGTGTCGACGATCATCGTCTTCTTCACGCTGAACATCGCCAACAACATGCTGCTCGAGTCGTCACTGTCGTTCCTCGGTGCCGGCGTGCGGGCACCGAACGCGTCATGGGGCACGATGATCGCCGATGGCTACCAAACCATCTACACCGCACCACATCTGACGATCGTGCCCGGCCTGCTCATCGTGCTTACCGTGCTGTCACTCAACGTGTTCGGCGACGGGATGCGCGATGCGCTCGATCCGCGGGCCAAGATCCGGCTGGAGCACTAGACATGTTGCGCTTCGCCGCCCGGCGAATACTCGGAATGATCGCGGTCCTGTTTGCGATCTCAGTCGTCGTCTTCCTGATCTTCAACGTGATCCCGAATTCGGATCCCGCCGTACGAATCGCAGGCAAGAACGCCAACCCGGCGCTCATCGCCAGGGTGACCGCCGATCTCGGTCTGGATCAACCGCTTCCGGTGCAGTACCTGACCATGATGCAGAAGATCCTCAGCGGTGAGCTGACCTCCTACGCCAGCTCACAAAACGTCACCGAACAGATCTGGAAGGGTCTGCCCGCGACGCTGTCGCTGTGCATCGGTGCCGCCGTGCTGTGGATGACCTTGGCCATCGTCTTCGGTTACCTGAGCGCCGTGCACTCCGGCAAGTTCACCGACCGCGCGCTGACGATCCTTTCGCTGACCGGGATCTCGATGCCGGTGTTCTGGCTGGCCGCAATCCTGCTGTACTACTTGAGTTTCAAGGCCCAGCTCTTCCCGACGAGCAGCTACGTGCCGTTGACCAAGGACCCCCTGGAATGGGGGTACCACCTGATCTTGCCCTGGATCACACTGGCGGTGCTGTTCGTCGGCTTCTACAGCCGGGTGCTGCGCTCCAACATGCTCGACGTGATGAACGAGGACTACGTCAGGACGGCGCGCGCCAAGGGCATCGGCGAGCGTCAGGTGCGGATGCGTCACGTGCTGCGCAACTCGATGATCCCGATCGTGACGCTCTTCGGCCTCGACTTCGGCGCGGTGGTCGGCGGTGGCGCCATCCTGACCGAAACGGTGTTCAACCTCAACGGTGTTGGGCTCTATGCGGGGCAGGCCATCGGCCGCCTCGACCTGCCGCCACTGATGGGCGTGACGATGTTCGGCGCGTTCTTCATCGTGCTGTTCAACACGATCGTCGACGTCCTGTATGCATTCCTCGATCCGCGGATCCGACTTGGAGAGGCGGCACCGGCATGATTCTGGAGGTCAAGGACCTGACCGTCAGCTTCGCCACCGACGGCGGCGTGGTTCGCGCCGTCGAGGGCGTCTCGTTCTCGCTCGGCGCAGGCGAAATCCTGGCCATCGTCGGCGAATCGGGCTCAGGCAAGAGCGTGACCGCACAGACGTTGATCGGCCTGACGCGCGCACCCAACACCACCATCTCCGGCTCGGTCCGCTTCGACGACGTCGAGCTCACCGATCTCGACGACGAAGGTCTGCGAGGTGTGCGGGGCGAGCGGATCGCGATGATCTTCCAGGACCCGATGACCTCGCTGAACCCGGTGTACCGCGTCGGCGATCAGATGATCGAGATGATCCGGGCGCACCGCGAGGTGTCCAAGCGCGAGGCGCGCGAGCGGGCGGTCGAACTGCTGCGGCAGGTGGGAATTCCCAATCCCGAACGCCGCGTGCACGATTACCCGCACGAGTTCTCCGGCGGCATGCGCCAGCGGGTGATGATCGCGATGGCCCTCTCGCTCGATCCCGACGTGTTGATCGCCGACGAACCCACCACTGCACTCGACGTCACCGTCCAGGCGCAGATCCTGCGCCTGCTCGACCAACTCAACCGGGAGCGGGGCCTTGCGGTGGTGCTGATCACCCACGACCTCGGCGTCGTCGCCGAGATCGCCGATCGAGTCGCGGTGATGTACGCGGGCCAGATCGTCGAAGAAGCGACGCTCGACGAGCTGTTCTACGACCCAATGCACCCCTACACCTGGGGACTGCTGGGATCACTGGCGCGCTTGGACACGCCGAATCCCGAACGCCTGGCCCAGATTCCTGGCCAACCGCCGTCTCTGCTACATCCACCGACCGGCTGCCGGTTCGCCGCGCGTTGCCCGCACGAGTTCGACGCGTGCGCGGAGCCGCCGCCGCTCGACCACGACCGGTGCTGGCTGGAACCCGACGACCAACGTCGCCTCCGCGATGTCGACGGCCGGATCGGCCTCCGCAAGCCGGTGGTGGCGCGGTGAAGGGCGACACACTGCTCGAGGTAACCGACCTCGTCAAGCACTTCCCGATCAAGTCGGGCATCCTCATCGACCGCGAGGTGGGCCGAGTCCGCGCCGTCGACGGCGTCAGCCTGAGCCTCGCCGAGGGTGAAACACTGGGCTTAGTAGGCGAATCCGGGTGCGGGAAGTCGACCCTGTGCCGCACCATTCTGCAGCTGACGACGCCGACATCGGGTTCGGTGCGATTCAACGGCGAGGAACTCGTCGGCAAGAATCGGCGCCAACTTCGGCCAATCCGCAGCCAGATGCAGATGATCTTCCAGGATCCGTACGCATCGCTGAATCCGCGCAAACGGGTGAGCCAGATCATCGGCGAGCCGATGCAGCTGCATGGCATGTCCAGCGGCCGCGACACGAAGAAGCAAGTACGGGACCTGCTCGACCGGGTCGGGCTTCCCCCCGAGCACGCGGACCGGTTCCCGCACGAGTTTTCCGGTGGCCAGCGTCAACGCATCGGCATCGCGCGAGCACTTGCGCTGCGCCCCAAGCTGATCATCGCCGACGAACCGGTCTCCGCACTCGACGTCTCGGTGCAGGCGCAGATCGTCAACCTGCTCAAGGACCTTCAGGACGAGTTCGGGTTGTCGTACCTGTTCGTCGCCCACGACCTCGGGGTGGTCCGGCACGTCTCGGATCGGGTTGCGGTGATGTACCTCGGCAAGGTCGTCGAAAGTGCCGGTGCTGCCGACCTTTACCGGCAGCCTCTGCATCCGTACTCCACCGCGCTGCTTTCGGCGGTGCCGATCCCCGATCCGAAACTCAACGCCAGCCGCGATCGCCTCATCCTCGAGGGCGACCCGCCAAGCCCCATCGACCCGCCCCCGGGCTGCCGCTTCCACACCCGCTGCCCGTGGGTCACCGACGAATGCCGAACCGACGATCCGGAACTACTCGAACTGCTGCCCCAGCACATCGCCGCGTGTCATCACCCGCGGCACCTCGTCGAGCAGACCTAAACGATCAGCTCGACGAGCCCGAGGCCTTGGCCGCCTTCGCGGCCGCGGCGATCGCCTTCGCCTCGGGGCTGGCGGCCGAATAGCCCGGCGATGTCGCCGACGCCGACGAGAAGCAGTCGAGCGATACGAGTATTTCGTTCGTCGACGAGCCCGAGCTGTTCTCTGGAGCAGCCACGGTCCTCTCTACCTGGTTGGCGACCAGGCAGTCGGGCCACGACTTCTGATCGCCGACAACCGTCGACACCACGACCCGCATGCCGGCACCGCTGATCGCCGAGCTGGCATCGCTGTACTTCTGCCCGACGACGTTGGGGCCCGCTCCCGCCTGCGCGATACCACTGCCGAGCAGCAGCATCGCCGATGAAGCCGATACGACGAGCACCGCGCCAAGGCGGGGGCTCCGCATGTCAGCCCCCTGCCTTGACGGCCGGAACGGCCTTACCCGTGGGGGCCACCGCCGACGGTGTCGTCCACGTGGCCGTGGCACCCATCGTGGCGCCCGCGACCGTGGGCTGGACGTACGTTGTGTTCGCTGGCGCGTCACCCGAACCTGCCAGTGCGTTGCCAGCCCCGAAATGACTTCCGCCAAATGCAATGCCGAGTACCGCCAGCGCGGCAAAGGCGCCGATGCCGACGACTCTGGGCAATTGCACGCGTATGCGATCGAATCGCGTGTTCTTCTCTTCCATCGTGCGATCGTGACCCGCGCGGTCTACGAAATGCTGGAACGCAGCTGTGACATTGCTGGCGTCTATGGAGCCGCTTAGAACGGGAACTGGGGCTGCTGTGGGTACTGCGGCTGCTGTGGATACTGCGGGTACTCAGGTGGCGGCTGATACTGCGGTGTCGGGCTGGCAGGCACCTGGACGGGGATGGGCACCGGGACGAACGGCACCGTGATGTAGCTCGTAGTCATCGTCGGCGCCGTCGTGGTGGTGGTCGTCGGCGTCGTGGTCGTCGTCGTCGTGGTGGTCGTGGTCGGTGACGTGGTGGTGGTCGTCGTCGTGGGCTGCGTGGTCCTGGTGGTCGTGACGGTGCGCTCCACGGTGACCGTCTCAGGCGGAGGTGGGGGCGGGGCTTCGTTCGTCACGGTCACGATGCTCTGCGGCACCTCGGTCGCGGGCGGTGGTGGTGGCGGCGCCACGCTCGACGACAGCGGCGCCAGGGTCGCAGGCACCGTCTTCGGTGTGGGGGGCGGGGTGGGTGTCGAGTCGCCCGTCGCGCTGGTCAATGCGATCGCCACCCCACCGAACGCTACGAGTGCCACCACGGCGGCGACGCCAAACACCAACTGCGGCAGGCGTTGCCACGCTCGTGGTTCGTCGACGTCGATGGGCCCCGTCGGTGCGACGTACTGCGAGACCGCCCGCGTCATGCTGGTGTCGGTGGAGTAGTCCTCGCCCATGTACGGCACCGGCTCGCCCGACGCGTCGTCGTCCTGGGACCACGCCAGCTGCCGGAATGTCGACGAACCAGGCGCATTCCCGGTGACGACCGGGGTGGTGGCCGTGACCGACTCGATCGGACTGACGCCGGTCAACGCGGCGGGCGCCATACCGGTCGCGGCGTCGGACTCCGCGCCGTAGGCCGCGAAGAGCACCGCACCCACTGCGGCGTCGAGGGATGGCTGCGCGGTGGTCACCACCGGTGCGTCGCCATGCTCGGTCAGCCTCTGGGTGATCAACGGTATGCGGGCGCCACCGCCGACTGCTGCCACCGTCGACAGGTCGGCCGCCGCAACGCGGTTGCGCAACAACAGGTCGTCCAACTCGGCCACGACCGCGGCGAGCGGTGCCTCCATCAACGCGTCGAGCTCGGCCCGAGTGACACGCACCGTCGAGCGATGCCCAGGCAAGTCCACCGAGACCTCGGCGTCCGTGTGCTCGGACAGCCGCTCCTTGGCCCGTCGGCACTCGTCACGCAGCGCCGTCAGCGAGCCCACTGCAGCAGTACCAGCGGGGTCGACCCCTTCGGCGTCGGCGATGCCGTCGAGCACGTGAGCTAGGAGCGCCTGGTCGATCTGATCACCAGAGAACTCAGTCAGCCGCGACGTCGCGATCGGCTCGAAGCTCGACGCGGCGTCGGCGAGCGTGATGCTGGTGCCACCGCCGCCGAAGTCCACCAATGCGACGACACCACGCCCCGGCAATCCCGGGTTGGCGTTCATGGCGGTCAGGGTGGCGACGGCATCGGAGACCAGCCGCGCGGGCACACCGTTGGGCGCAAGCCTCGGTTTGGCCCGCATGGCCGTGCGCAAGCCACGCAATGTGGCCCCGGTCCAATGCGCGGGCACCGCGATGGCGATCTGCGACGACGTCGCCTCGCCCGCGAGCTCGACCATACCGTCGAGCGCATCGACCAACAGATCGTCGGCGGCGTGCGACGAACCGTCGGCGGTCACCAGTGGCACTGGATCGCCGACGCGTTCGACGAAACCACTCAACACCTGGCCAGACAGGGTCAGCATGGATCGCCGTGTGAGGGGTGGATCGCCGACTCGGACCGCGACCAGGTTGGTCGTCCCGATCGACAACCCCAACGGGGCGCTCATATCGGAACACACCCTAGCCGCAACGACCCATGAAGCGGCTCAGACACTCCGAGGCAACCGCGACGAACAGCGTTCTCGCAGCTAGGTTTTGGCTGTGCGTAGCGTAAGCAACGCCTTGGAACCGACCGCCGCGGCGCCGATTCCCGCGATTACGGCAAAGCGCGGAGTGCCGGATGTCGACCTGCCCCATACGCGTGCAACCGGTTGTGTTGCAATGTCGAGATGGGTGATATTGATGACATTCAGCGACTCAAGTACCGGTATCTGCGCGCACTCGACACCAAGCACTGGGACGAGTTCGCGGACACCCTGACCGAGGACGTCATCGGCGACTACGGCGAGTCACTCGGTGAGGAGCATCACTTCACCGACCGCGCGTCGCTGGTCGAGTTCATGCGCACGTCGATGCCCGCCGGCGTGATCACCGAGCACCGGGTGACACACCCCGAGATCGACGTCGACGGCGACGAAGCCACCGGCACGTGGTACCTGCAGGACAAGGTCATCGTGCCGGAGTTCGACTTCATGTTGATCGGCGCCGGGTTCTATCACGACAGCTACCGGCGGACCGCTGACGGCTGGAGGATCAGCGTCACCGGCTACGACCGCACCTACGACGCGTCGATGTCGACCAAGGCACTCGACTTCAAGGTGAAAACCGGTCGCGCCGTTAATCTTTGAGTTAGTTGGCGGCGCTACTTGGCTGTGCTCACTTGGAGACGGCGATCAGCGCGCCCGGCCGAAGCCACTTGATGATCTGCACCATGGTGGCGTCGTCGACCGACACGCAGCCCGCCGTGGGGCCACCGTCGCTGGTGTGAAGGAAGAACGCGCCGCCATTGCCTGGCACGCGTTCCTTGTTGACGCCCATCACGACGGCGTGCCGGTACTGCGGGATCTCGAGATTCTCGGTGCCGCTGCTCGGATCGGTGTTGAAGGGGCACTGCGACTTCTCGCAGACCTGCATCGTGTTGTAGGTCGGGCTCTTCATGTCGCCGTCCCACCAGTGGTTCTTCCCCACCTGCACGTACTGCAGCCCCCCGCCGGGGTTGGGCGCCGTACCGAAGGCGAAGTCGAGCGAGAAGATGCCCATTGGCGTCATCATCTGGCCGTCGTGGGTCTCGGGCGCCATTCCCGCCGAGCCGATGTGGGCGGGAATGCCGACGCCGATGGGCTCCCAGCCTGCCCCGGTGCGCTGGAAGACGTCGACCTTGGCATCCGAACCGCCAACCCCGACAACGGAGATCACCTGCGTGGCATTGCCGACGGATTGCGCGAACCACGGCGTCACCTCGGCGTGGCCAAGCGGCGCCGCGGCGAACCACACCAACGTCGCGGACAGCAGAACCAGCAGTCGGCGCACGTCATCAATGGTCGACAGGTCAGGCGCTGCGGGTCAAGTAAAGGTTTAGACACGGTTTGAGCAAGCCGTGTCGCGGCTAGGTTGGGGCAATGGAACTGTTGCGACGCCGCCGGGGTATTCGACAGATCGGGCAGGGCCTCGGCACGCTCGACCGTGAGATCTTCGACGCGATCGCAGAGTCCCCAAGCCCGCTGCTCGACGCCGTCATGCCACGCCTGACCAGGGCGGCGGATCATTCGAAGCTGTGGTTCGCGATCGCGATCCTGCTCGGTGCATCGCGGCGCCGGTCCGCCGTGCGAGGCGCCACCCGCGGCATCGCATCGCTCGCGGTGACGAGTCTGCTGACCAACCAGGTGGCGAAGCGGATCTGGGTGCGACCGCGGCCCAACTGGGCGACGGTGCCGATCGTGCGGCGCTCGCTGCGGATGCCGACGTCGAACTCGCTGCCGTCGGGCCACTCGGCCAGCGCCGCCGCCTTCGCCGTCGGCGTCGGCCTGGAGAACCCACCGCTGGGACTGGGCCTCGCCCTGTTGGCCGGCCTGGTCGGGATGTCGAGGGTCGCCACGGGTGCGCACTACCCCGGTGACGTACTGGCCGGATTCGGCATCGGTGCCGCGGTGGCGGTCGTCGGCGCAAAGATCGTGCCGCCGATCGTCGAGCCCAGGTTGCGCCCGGCCGCCCCACTGCGGGTGGACACCCCTGAGCGTCCGGACGGTGAGGGGGTGGTGCTCGTCGTCAACCCCGCGTCGGGCAGCGGCACCGGCGCACGGGTTCTCGAGGAGGTCAAGGCGTCGCTGCCGAGGGCCGAGATCGTCGAGCTGAGCGAATCAGACGATGTTTTCGAGGTACTGCGCTCGGCTGCCGAACGCGCCGAGGTGCTTGCCGTCGCGGGCGGCGACGGAACGGTCTCGGGTGCGGCGGGCATTGCGGTCGGCACGGGCGTCCCGCTGGCCGTCTTCCCTGGCGGGACGTTCAACCACTTCGCCAAGGACATTGGTTGCGACACGGTGGCCAAGACCGTCGACGCCATCAAACGGGGGCACGTCACGTGCCTCGACGTCGTGACGCTCAACGACACCGACACGATCATCAATACGGCGAGCATCGGTGCGTATCCGTCATTCGTCAAAACCCGCGAGAAGCTCGAGCACAAGATCGGCAAGCCGCTGGCAGGCATCTACGCGATGTTTCACACCCTGCGCCGCGACCAACCCGTCCGCATCTCGTACGACAACATCACGCTGCAGACGTCGATGTTCTTCCTGGGCAACTCGGTCTACCTGCCGTCGGGCTTCGCCCCGTCACTGCGGACCCGGATGGACGACGGGCTGATCGACGTCCGCATCCTCGAAACCGGGCGCAGGTTCAGCACGCTGCGGATCCTGGTGTCGCTCGGCCTTGGAAGGCTGGAACGCAGCCCGCTGTATCACGAACTTCAGGTTCCGGAGTTCAGCTTCACCGCGGTGGACGGGCCCACGACGCTCGCCCACGACGGCGAGGTGGGACACGACTACCGCGACGTCAGGTTCAAGGCGCACTACCGAGCGCTACCGGTGTTTCGTCCGCTGAGCTGAGCGGGCGGCGGACCAACACCAGCAGGCTCGCCGCGAACCACAGGTAGCCCGCTGCCAAGCCCGCCAGCACGTCGGACGGGTTGTGCACGTTGAGCACCACCCGCCCGAAGCCGACCGCCAGGACGATCAGCACGCCACCCGCGATCACCCAGCTCCACCGGTCACGGCGAATGCGCGGCAGCAGGACCACGGTGAGCGCCATGACGGCGGCCGAGACGCCGAGTGCATGGCCCGACGGGAATGACCACGACGTTGCGTACACCAACGCGGTCGACGGGCGGGGGCGGTGCGCAGCCACCTTGAGCGCTTCGGTCACCAGACCACTGAGCTCGACGCTAAGCACCAGGAACACCGCGAGGCGGAACTGGCGGTGGCGAAGGGCGATGACGATCACGACGAGGCCGACCAGGCGGAATGCATTGGGGCCCAACACCGTGCACAGCACCTGCCAGAACGTCACCCACTCCGGGTGCTCGACGCCGACTCGGTAGAACGCGTCCAAACCCCAGGCATCGACTGCTGCCAGCCAGGCCCACTGCATCGACCAGCCGGCCCACAGGAGCGCGTAGACCGCCGTGGCCAGTGCGAGCAGCCCGACGAGCCAGGGTTTGCGCACAGTCATGAGTCCACGTGTACCAGCCGAACCTCCCGATTTTTTGCCATCGCCGGGAACATGGTTGTCACGCGCTGGAAACAACCCCGATTTAGCTTTGCTAACCATGACTCAAGAGCTCAGTAAGGAGCCGGAGGCCCCAGACGAGATGGACCTGGACGCCGGTCTCGATCAAATGACCGCCACCAAGGAGACCTTGGAGGACTACACGCTGCGCTTTGCACCGCGCAGTTACCGCAAGTGGTCGACGCGGGTGGTGGGCATCTCGGCGCTCGGTGGCATCGCCTACCTTGCCGACTTCGCCATCGGCGCCAACATCGGCATCTCCTACGGAACGACCAACGCGTTGTGGGGCATCCTCATCTTCGCCGTCGTCGTCATGCTCACCGGTTTCCCCGTTGCCTACTACTCGGCGCGATACAACATCGACCTCGACCTCGTTACCCGCGGCAGCGGCTTCGGTTACTACGGCTCGGTGGTCACCAACGTCATCTTCGCGACGTTCACCTTCATCTTCTTTGCGCTCGAGGGCTCGATCATGGCCCAGGGCCTCGAACTCGGCCTCGGCATCCCGCTCTGGCTCGGCTACGCGGCGTCGACGTTGATCATCTTCCCTCTGGTGATCTACGGCATGAAAGTGCTTTCCACACTTCAAGTTTGGACGACTCCGCTGTGGCTGATCCTGATGGTCGCGCCGTTCATCTACCTCGTCGTGACCCATCCCGAGTCCGTCGGCCAGTTCTTCGCCTACCAGGGCGAGAACGGCGGCACCGGATTCGACCTCGGCTCGACCCTGCTGGCAGCAGGCGTGTGCCTGTCGCTGATCGCCCAGATCGCCGAGCAGAACGACTACCTGCGCTTCATGCCCCCCAAGACACCGGAGAACAAGCGCAGCTGGTGGACCTGGATGTTCCTTGCCGGCCCCGGCTGGGTGATCTTCGGCGCCATCAAGCAGATCGTCGGCCTGTTCCTCGCCGTCTACCTCATCGCGAACGTCGCCGACAGTGCCGGCATCGCCAACCAGCCGGTACACCAGTTCCTGGAGATCTACGAGAACTTCCTTCCCGGCTGGCTGGCCATGACGCTGGCGGTCGTGCTGGTGGTGATCAGCCAGATCAAGATCAACGTGACCAACGCCTACTCCGGTTCGCTGGCGTGGACGAACTCGTTCACCCGCGTCACCAAGACCTACCCCGGCCGGTTGGTGTTCCTGGGCGTCAACCTGCTGATCGCGCTGGTCCTGATGGAAGCCAACATGTTCGACTTCCTCAACACCATCCTCGGCTTCTACGCCAACTGCGGTATGGCGTGGGTCGTCGTCGTGGCATCGGACATCGTGTTCAACAAGTACCTGTTGAAGTTGTCCCCCAAGGTGCCCGAGTTTCGCCGCGGCATGCTCTACGCGTTCAACCCGGTTGGCTTCGGCTCGATGCTGATCGCCGCGGGCCTGTCCGTCATCGCGTTCTTCGGCGGGCTCGGCGAGGCCATCCGGCCGTACTCGCCTCTGGTCGCCATCGGCCTGGCGCTGGTGCTTCCGCCGATCATCGCCGTCGCCACCAAGGGCAAGTACTACCTGCGTCGCACCGATGACGGGATCGACCTGCCGATGTTCGACGAACACGGCAACCCGGCCGACGACCACCTGCGGTGCCATGTCTGCCACCACGAGTACGAACGGCCCGACATGATCGCGTCCGCAGGCGACCACGGATTCATCTGCTCGCTGTGCCTGAGCACCGACAAGACCGGCGAGAAGGTCCTGCCTGCGCAAACCTGACGGAGGGCGGCCATGGCCATTATTGTGTGGCCGTGGCCGTCTTTCTGCGCAAGATGCTCGGCATCGGCAACCTGCCCGATGACATGGCGGCGCAGGTGGAAGCCGAAGGGCTGATCCACTTGGCCGAGTTCGTGCCCGTCACGTTCCGGTTCTCCGGCCACGTTCCAGGCAAGACCGCCAAGGGCAACATCCGCAGCTACGTCGGATCGTTGGCGCTGACCAATCAGCGGGTGCTCGGCACGCTGTCGTCGGTTCCCAAGAAGGCAGGCCGGGCGGTCGACCACCAATGGACCGACGCGGCCGGCTCGATGGTCATGGCAACGCTCGACGAGGGTGGGCTGACGCTCGACGTCCCCGACATCTCGGTGGTCGAACCTACCTTCTCCGGGTCCCTGTCCCTGCACTACAAGACGCCGCTGCCGGAAGAGGTTCTGATCCGGGTGCCGCAGCGATCGTTCGCGTTCGACGTGCCACCCAAGTTCGTCTACTCAGCGTGCGGAGTGCCGCGTACGTAGTCACGCCGAAACGCCGCCCCAAATCTGCACCCAGGTCAATAATGACGGTGGATCGGGACGAGCAAAGGATGCGCGCGATGAAGAAGCTGACAACGGCACTGTTCACGATGGCCGCGATGGCGGTCATGCCACTCGCGGTGGCACCGATGGCGAACGCAGACGTATGCGCAGGCGCGTCAGGGCGACACGTCGCGGTGGGTGGTTGCACGGACGTCGCAGGCCACGTGGCCGACGGCGTGGCCATCGCCTCGGCCGTCACCCCGTACGTTCCTGGCGAAGTGCCGTGCTACACGGTGGAGGGCGTGCCGTACTTCACGCCTCCCGGCGATCCCTGCTGATTTCGGCAGGTCTTCACTCGGGGTGATCGGTTTCGGTCGTCTCGCGCAACACCTCGATCACGTGAGCGGGATCGGTGGCCGGATTGACCATGGCCAAGCGCAACGCCATTCGTCCCTGCCACACGTTCGGCACGCAGAGGATGAGGCCGTCGCGCGCCAACCGCGCCGACCACCTTCGATAGTCGCTCTCGGCCCACCCCGGCCGATCGAAGATGAGCACCGACAACTCCGGCTCCAACAACAGTCGGAGGGCGGGTATCGATCGGATGCCGTCGGCGACCGCTCGCGCGACCGACAGCGTGCGCTCGATCGCCTTCACATAACGATCGGTGCCGTGCACCGCCAAACTGAACCAGAACGGTAAGCCTCGAGCCCGCCGCGACAAGTGCACGGCGAGGTCGGCAGGGTTCCACACCTCGCGGTCGATCGCGTCGAGGTAACCGGCGTGCTGAGTGTGGGCCGCGCGGGCCAGCGCAGCGTTGCGATAGACCAGCGCGCAACAGTCATAGGGGGCGAAGAGCCACTTGTGCGGATCGACGATGAAGCTGTCGGCTCGTTCGATGCCATCGAAGCGCCACCGCACGGACGGGGCAGCCAGACCCGCGCCGCCGTAGGCGCCGTCCACGTGCAGCCAGACGTCGAATTGTCCACACACATCGGCGATGTCGTTGATGTCGTCGACGACGCCACCGTTGGTGGTACCCGAGGAGGCGACGACGGCGAACACTTCCCGGTGCACGTCGAGGGCGTCCCTGACCGCGGCGCCGGTCAGATGGCCGCGGTCGTCTTCCTCCACCACGACTACCTCGACGTCCATCACGCGAGCCGCCGCAACGACCGAGGAGTGCGCGTCGACGGTGCACAGGATCGCGGCGGCGGCATCGCGCCCCCGCTGCCTGCGGACGTGCGCGCGGGCGGCGATCAGCGCAGACAGGTTGCCCATGGTGCCGCCGGAGACGAAGCAGCCTCCGGCCGTCTCCGGCCAGCCGAGCAATTCGATCAGCCATCCAAGGGCCTCGTTCTCGGCGAAGATCGCGCCCGCGCCGGCTTCCCAGATGCCCGCAAAGATGTTGAAACTGGCGACGGCAGCGTCAAAGGCCTTGGCGGCCTTGGTCGGAGCGGCCGGAATGTAGGCGAGGTTGTACGGATCGTCTTGAGCGCGGGTCGCGGGCAGCAGCGTGTCCTCGAAGATCCGCAGCACCTCCGTCGCCCCCAGACCGGCCGCGGTCACCGTCTTGGACGCCTCGGCGGCGAGTTCGGAGGCCGGTCTCGCGGTCGTCTTGGGATCCGACGCGCGCGAGATCCGACGCGAGATCAGACCGACGACCTGCGCCACGATGTCGGACTCGTCTCCCCAAACGTCATCCGCCACGAATCATCCGATCTTCAGCTGAGCCTCGCCGGTCTGCACGTTGAATCGCTCGAGATCGGCTGCGAGCCCGTCGTACACGTCTGGCTTCGAATTCTTCAGGTACGCCCCATATCCGATGCCTCCGACCACGGCCGCGACGAGCAGCAGCGGCATCAGCCGGACGGCGAGCGCGTCGGACCCGGCAACGACGTCGAAGTTGACGATCGCGAGCACCGTGATGGCAGACAGACCGAGGAACCCGATGCCCGGCGCGATGAAGGTGCTCCACAGGCGCGGGTCTGCTGCCCGGCGGAAGTGCACGATGATCGACAGCGCGGCCAGTACCTGCAGCACGATCACCGATAGCGTGCCGAACCCGAGCATGCTCGGCACCAGCGAGGTGATCGGGTCGAGTCCGGCGAGTGCGAACAGCCCGGCAACGACGATCGCGAACACGGCCTGCGTGGTACCCGCGACGTGCGGGGTGCCGCGGCGCCCGGTCTTCGCGAGCACCGACGGCAGCACCCGGGCCCGGCCGAGCGCAAAGAGGTAACGGCTGGCGGAGTTGTGGAATGCGAGCATCGCGGCGAAGAGGCTGACGAGCAGCAGCACCATCATGACGTCGGTGACCGCGGTGCCCAGGTAGTCGTGCGCGATGCTGAACACCAGATCGCCGGTGGGGAGGTGATCGATCGCGGTCTGCTGCGCCTGCGCGACGCCTGCGGCGCTGACCAGGGCCCACGACGTGACGCCGAGGATCACCGCGATGCTCGTGATCGCGATGTACGTCGCCCTCGGAATGGTGCGCAGCGGATTCCTCGCCTCTTCGCTGAACAATGCGGTCGCCTCGAAGCCCAGGTAGCCCGTCGCCGCGAGCAGTAGGCCGATCGGCAGCGACCCCGAGAAGACGGAGGCGGGGCTGAACGCCGACACGTCGAAACCGGTCCGCACGAACACCGAGACGTCGAACACCACCAAGATGGTCGTCTCGAGGATAAGGGATACGCCGAGCACCTTCGAGCTGAAATCGACACCGCGACGAGCCATCCCGTACGCCACGATCATCGACGCTAGCCCCCAGGCGTACCAGTGCAGGTTGAAGCCCGTGAGGTCGGCGATGACGATCTGCATGAAGAAGCCACTGGTGCCGATCGTGCCGACCACGAAGAAGTTGTAGCCGAGCGACGCAATGAAGCCGGCGACGAGACCACCCGTGCGGCCGAGCCCCTTCACCACGAACGCGTAGAACCCGCCTGCGTTGACCAGCTGTTTGGACATCTGTGCATAGCCGACCGCGAACAACAGCAGCACGACCGCGACGATGAAGAACGAGGCTGGCGTGCCCCCACCGTTGCCGAGGGCGATCACCAGCGATGCGACCACGACGATGCCGGTGAGTGGTGCGACCGCGGCGAGCACCAGACAGACGATGCCTGCGACGCCGAGCGCGTTGCGCTGTAACTGGGTATTCACGGTGTTGTCGTTCACGGAAGTCCTAACTGTCAGTGGCTGATTCAGGGACGTATCGATACTCGGCTGTCGAGTGCCAACGTTCCGGGATCGACGACACAGGATCCGCCGTCCACCGGAAGTACCGCGCCGTTCACATACGAGGCGGCGTCGGAAAGCAGCCAGCACACCGCGGCCGCCACCTCCTCCGCGGCGGCCGCACGGCGTTGCGGCACCACGGCCGTCGCGAGCCGGTAGGCATCGTCGACGGAGATCCCCCGGGTCTGTCCCAGCTCGGCCATCTCCGCGTCGCCCATCTCGGTCGCGGTCCAGCCAGGACATACGGCGTTGGCGCGCAGACCGGCTGGGCCGTGCTCGACGGCCAATGCCTGGGTCAACGCGATCAGACCAGCCTTGCTGGCGGAGTACGCCGCCATCGCCTCGCTGGCCCGCAGCGCCGCGACGGACGACAGAGCGACCACCGCCCCGCGCGCCTTCAACAAGTGCACGAGCGCTGCCCTGATCATCAAGAACGGGCCAGTCAGGTTGACCTGCAAGGTGTCCTGCCAGTCCTCGACCGACAGATCGTCGATGCGGCCGGCCCGGATGATGCCGTGGTTGAGCACCAGCCCGTCGAGCCGGCCGAAGGCGGCAACCGTCTCATCCACGACCGCCGCCACACCGGCCGCCTCGCTCACGTCCGCGACCACGGCGAGCGCGCCGGTGGCCTCGGCGACCTGCTGCAGCGGCTCGAGCCGTCGGCCACAGATCACCACCTGGTCACCACCGTCGGCAAGCTGACGGACCACCGCCGCACCTATGCCCGTGCCGCCTCCGGTGACCAGCACGACACGACGTGGCGACATCAGCCGGCCTCCTGACACCTGGCGGCCACGATCTGGTCGAGGAACACGTCCACCAGCCGCCGCGCCCTGACCGCAGCGTCGGCTTGGACGGCTTCGGTCTTGGCGAGGACGTCCTCGGGGTCGAGACCGACGGCGACCGCCTGACGGTGGCCGCCGTTCTCGAGCCAGCCCTTGACCCCGAAGGCGTCGACCTCTGGGTGGAACTGCAGCGCCAGATTCTTCCGCAGCACGAACGCCTGTGAAGTGGCGGCATTGCGCGCCAACTCGACCGCGTCCGGTGGAGTGGTCCAACGGTCGTAGTGCCACTGGAACCACTCGCCGTCGAGTACTGGATCGTCGGACTGCACTGCGTGCCAACCGATCTCGGGCGATTCAGCCGCGTACACGTCACCACCGTGCGCGCGGGCCAGCATCTGTCCGCCGAAGCAGATGCCGAGCACCGGCACGCCGGCCCGGTCGGCCTCGCGCAACAGCTCGAGTTCCGGTTCGACCCAGGACGCGACCTCGGGGGCATAGACCGACCATGGTGCGCCGAGCAGCATCACTGCATCGAAACCCGTGGGATCGGGGAACACGACGTCGACTCCAGGCGTGTCGAACTGATCCTCGGGCACCACCAAGAGCTCGGTGAGACCGTAGCCCCGCTGCACGAATTGGTCGGCTACCGCGCCGGCCGGCGACATGTGGTCGTGTGCGATCTGCAGGAGCTGCGGCATCAGCGCACCGCCATCGCGTCGGCGCGCCGGATCACGTTGGCGCAAAAGGCCGGAAGCTCACTGGCGTCGTCGATGAACATCGACGGCTTCACGCAGAACGTGGTGAACCCCTTCTCCACCTGCTCGGGAATGGCGGCCATCGCCTCACCGATGTCGGCGCACGAATGGTCGTCGGGGAACACCGCCCGTACTCCGCCGATGAGTTCCAGTTCGGTTTCGTTGCGGCCGGCAGCCGCCATCGCGTCGGCTATCGACTGCATGTCCTCGGACGTTGGCGCGCCGAGCGGGTGAAAGCCGTGTCCGTATCGGACGAGTCGGTCCACCACCGCCGGATGTGCGGTCTGCCCGCCGAACCACATCCGTGGCCCGTCGGGCCGAAACGCCTTGGGCTCCAGATAGACGTCGTCGAAGTCGTAGTACCGGCCGTGATAGCTCGCGGGGGACTTCCGGAACACCAGATCCATCACGGCGAGCTGCTCGTCGAGGATCCGGCCGCGCTCGGCGAACGGCACGCCCATGGCGTCGTATTCGTCGCGGCTCCAGCTGACGCTGGGCTGCACCACCAGCCGACCCTGCGAAAGCAGGTCCAGCGTGCCGAGTTCGCGTGCCAACAGCAGAGCGTGGCGCAATGGTGCCAGCACCGCCGCCGCCACCAACCGGACCCGGCTGGTCACCGACGCCATGGCGGACAGCAGCATCAGCGAGTTCGGCCAAGGCGTGAGGGAGTCCTGGTTGCCAGGCAGCGCGTAGGCGCGGGGGTTGGCCATCGCCCCCCTGTCGCTGGCATCGGGGCCGAGGACGACGTGCTCGGAGAGCATCACCGAATCGAATCCGGCATCGTCGGCGATGCGGGCCCATCGGACGAGGTCGTCCAGGTTGCGGCCGTCGGTCAGCGTCCAGTTCTCGCTGAGGATCAACAACATTCGCGGTGCGGGCACGTGGGCGATCCCGTTCTGCTCAGTAGGTCTTGGACAGATCGGGCTTGCGGATGCCGCGGAACTCCCAGTCGCCGCCCTGCGCGGTGGACAGCACCTCCTCGCTCTCGGTCGGTTGGGCGCCCACGTCGGAACGGATCGGGAAGGGGCCTTCCACGATGTGGTTGCGCAGCGTGCCCAGGCCTTCGACCTCGACCTCGACCACGTCCCCCGGATACACGGTGCGGGAGATGGCCGGCGTGCCCGACAGCAGGACGTCGCCGGGTTGCAAGGTGATGGTCCTGGCGATGTCGGCAACCAGATAGTGCATGTCCCAACTCATCTCGTTGGTGTTGCCGTCCTGACGGACCTCACCGTTGACGATGGTGCGGATGCGCTTGTCGTGGAAGTCCCAGCCTTCGACGATCCCGGGGCCCAGCGGACACAGCGTGTCGGCGCCCTTGACCCGCAGCATCGAGCCGGAGTCGGTGTCACGGAAGTCGTGCAGACCGTAGTCGTTGGCGACGGTGTAGCCACGGATGTAGTGGCCCGCGTCCTCCGGGGCGATGTTGCGGGCGGTCCGCCCGATCACGATGCCGACTTCGCCTTCGTAGTTGAGCCATTTGCAACCCTGCGGGCGCACCACCGCCGACTCGTGCGCGGTGAGCGACGACACCGGCTTGTGGAAGAACGTGGGGGCCGGTGGCAGCGTGGTCAGCAACTCCTCGACCCGCGACCGGTAGTTGAGGTGGACACAGATGATCTTGGTCGGGGTGACCGGCGGCAGATGGCGGGCGTCGGACGCCGCAACGGTGCGGCCGTCGCCTGCGATCAACACCTCACCGTCACGCACGACGTCAACGGCATTGCCGTCCAGCAGTATTCGTCGATGTTCGGATGTGTTGCTCACGGTGCTTCGATCTCCTCATCCTGAGTTCGGTGGGGTCGGGGGAAGCCGTCGGCGGGACTGTCGAACCACAGATGGACCTGACCGGTGCCAACCGAGTTCTCGTAGTTCCCGTACTGGCGGCCGCGGGCGGTGCAATCGGCTTCACCGAGCGCGCCGATCATCATCAGGTAGTGGCCGAAGCGGGCCTCTGGCTTGAAGCGGTAGAACTCGCCCATGGTGTCCAGCACCCTGGCGTGGTCGCCGTCCTTGAACCACTCGATGCGCTCGAGATCGGCCCTGGCGGCTTCCGGCGTGAAGATGTGCTCGATTCCCGAGCCCTCGTGCTTGCGCAGCTCGCGCAAGGGCCAGAACGTGTGCGACATGGCGCCGGACGCGATGAGCAAGACGTTGCGGTCGGACTCTGCGATCGCGTCGCCCAGCGCACGGCCAAGGCGCAGATTGTCTTCGGTGTCAGCGGTTTGGCAGACACCGATGCTGATCCAGCGTCGGTCGGGAAGACCCTGCCCGAGGTACTCCCACACGTTGGTGGTCGCATAGAAGATCGGCAGATGAGGGTCATCGATGGGGGTGATCCAGGTGCCGTGCTCACTCGCCTTGCTCGCGATCAACTGCGCCAATTCGGGATCGCCGCGAAAGTCGTAGGGCCGCTGACACATACCGCGCGGCAGTTCCTCGGAGGTGAACAGTCCGGCCCTGCGCTCGTGGGCGGTGACCACGAACTCGACGGTGGTGGCCCAGTGCGAGTCGAGGACCACGACCGTGTCGTAGTCGAGGACGTCGAAGACCTCGCGCCGCAACTGCTGCAGACCCGATACCAGCGTGGAGTCCTCGCCGCCGTTGAGCTCGCGCCGAATCTCGGCGGGCAGCACGATGGTGGGGACGTGCGCGATCAGACCCGCGCCGACGACCTTGCCCATCAGGAATCGCCTCCGCCCTCGACCGCGTGCCATCCGTGTGGCGCGAAGACGGTGTTCTTCACATCGCAGTAGAAGTCGAACGACCACGCCCCGCCCTCGCGGCCGATGCCGGACTTGCCGTTGCCGCCGAAGGGCGCGCCGAGGTCGCGCACGAAGAAGCAGTTGACCCATACCGTTCCGGCGTTCAGCCGGGCGGACACCCGTTCGGCACGTTCAGGGTCGCCGGTGACCAATGTGGCGGCCAGACCGAACCGGGTGTCGTTGGCCAGCGCAATGCCCTCCTCCTCGGTGGCGAAGGTCTGGACGGTGAGCACCGGACCGAACACCTCCTCGGTGAGGATTTCGCTGCCGGGCCGGGCGTCGACGAGGATGGTGGGCCGAAAGTACAGGCCGCCAAGGTCGTCGTTCGGTCCGCCGCCGAGCACGGCGCGCGCGCCATCGGCGAGCGCACGTTCGACGAACCCACGGACGCGCTCGAAGTGCGGTCGACTGACCAGTGCGCTGACGTCGGTCGCCTCGTCGCGCGGGTCACCCTGAACCAGCGCGCTCGCCGACGCGAGCACCCGTTGCAGGAATTCGTCGTGCAGGCTCTCGTGGACGAGCACCCGAAACGCGCCGAGACAAACCTGGCCTGCGTTGTCGAACTGCTCGACCGCGAGGGTGACCGCCAGGTCCAGGTCCGCGTCATCCAGGACGAGCAGCGCCGACTTGCCGCCGAGTTCGAACGAGAGCGGCACGATGTTCTTCGCCGCGGCCTCGGCGATCACGCCGGCAGTCGGCACCGATCCGGTGAACGACAGCCGGTTGATGCCAGGATGGCGGGTCAACGGGGCGCCCGCCCGAGCGCCGCTGCCCTGCACGACGTTGAACACCCCTGCCGGCAGACCGGCGTCGTTGGCGATGTCGGCAAGCAGTGAGGCGGTCAGCGGCGCCCACTCAGGCGGTTTCAGCACGACGGTGTTGCCTGCTGCCAGGGCCGGGCCGATGCGCCATGTCGCCAGCATCAGCGGCGCGTTCCACGGCGTGATCACGGCAACCACTCCGGCCGGGTCATAGCTGACTCGCTGCCGATGTCCGCGGATTTCGTCGATCGGGTGGCTGATCTGCTCGGCGAGGTCGGCGAAGTAGCGGAAGTTCATCGCGACACGCGGCATCACCCCGCGCAGGTGCGACCGCAGCAGTGACCCGTTGTCGCGCGTCTCGACCATGGCCAGGTCGTCGCGCCTGGCATCGACGCCGTCGGCGACCGCGCGAAGGATGTCGGCGCGCTGTTTGACCGGCATCGCGGCCCAGGTTCCGAACGCCTCGCGGGCTGCAGTGACGGCGGCGTCCACCTCGGCCTGTCCGCCGGCGTGTACGTCGGCTATCGACTGTTCATCGATCGGCGAGACATCGGTGAACGTGGCGTCGGATGCGACCCGGCGGCCGCCTATCCAATGCCGCGTGTCGACCCGCACGCCCTCGACTTCGGCGACGTGTGCGCTTGACGATCGTGCGGTCACTGGGCGCCCGCCCGAGCCGGGGTGAGGTTGGCAAGGGTCCGCCCACCGTTCCAGACGACGCCGATCTGACGGTAGTAGCCGCCGATGATCTCGTCGACCCGCAGCCGGGACAGCTCCTCGGTCGGCGATTCGAACAATCGAAGTTCGACATCGCCACTCCATGCCGGACCGCCCTCGAATTCGGCGGCGCCAGAGGAGATCAGCTCGACATAGCCATCGGGAGCGCCGCGTTCGATGCCCGGATAGATCCGGTGGTGGGCCATCGGATGGCCGTTCACGAAGCCGTTGGTCGGCGAGGTCTGGCGCAGGGTGAGGGTTGCCTCGGCGAGCCGCCGGTCGCCTGCGGCCAGGGTGGCACCGAACACGCCGCCCCCGGCGACCTGCGGTGCGGCATGGTTGAACGGATGCGGCCTGGTCTGCCACATCGATCCCAGCTTCTTGGGGTATCCCTGGTGCATGCCACGGGCGATCGCGAAGTCCTTGTCCACCCAGATGTAGACGCAGCGCGAGTAGGTGACGCCCTCGAAGGCACAGCGCACGACGACGAAGGCCTCCTTGTACTGAGACCGCACCGGATCGAGCAGCTCCTCACGAGACGCCGAGCAAGACTGCCAATCGGCCCAGATCAGTGCGACGGCTCCGGGGTCTTCCTGCGCGAGTTCCAGTGGTGCAGGCAGTAACTCAGCTACGCGGGCCGGGTCGGTCCGGTACTCCACCGTGAGTAGGTCACCCGAGTAGTACCACGGTGGCGCCGGAATCAGGGAAGACCGTCCGGTCGCCGTCCGAGGGTAGAAGAACCCCGCCTGGTCGTTCATCGCGCTCCCGTCGATAGCGATCGTTCGCATCCGTACGATAACTCGTTAGAGTGCGAATGACCAGCCTTGCGACTGGTCTTTCTGCCATATATCGTTCGGGTACGAATAATATTGAGCCAGTCTCGAACCGGTAGGAGTCAGCCCCGTGGAGAAGCCCCCTTACGTTCCGCTTGCCGACGTGGACCTAGCCGACCTCGACAGGTTCGCCAGCAACGAGGCCTGGTCGATGTTCGACACCTTGCGCCGGGATGCGCCGGTCCACTTCAACGAGGAACCGTCACCCAACAAGGGCTTCTGGTCGGTTACCAGGCACGAGGACATCTGCACGGTCGACAAGGACACCGAGACGTTCACTTCGACCAAGTTCGTCAACCTCGAAGAGGTCGACGACGACCTGATGGACATCCGCCGGTCCCTGTTGGAGACCGACGGACTGCGGCACCGCGCCCTGCGCAAATTGATCCAGCGAGAGTTCAGCCCTGCCAACCTGATGCGCAACTACGAGAGCTTTCTGCGCGACCTGACCAAGGCCACCGTCGACGCCGCTTTGACACGCTCCGAGTTCGACTTCGTTACCGACATCAGCGCCGACTTCCCGATCCAGGTGCTGGCCCGACTGCTCGACGTGCCCGAGTCCGACACGGGTCAGCTGATCGACTGGGGCAATGAGCTGATCGGCAATACCGACCCGGACTACACCGACCACCTGCTCGGCGACCCGGAGACCGCCAAGTACAAACACCTGCCGTTCAGTTCGCCTGCGTCACTGGAGGTCTTCAACTACGGCCGCCGGTTGGCCGCCGAACGCCGCGGCGGAGACGGCACCGACTTGGTCAGCATGCTGATCAACAAGATCCCCGAGGACGGCCAGGCGTTGTCGGCGACCGACTTCGACAACTACTTCCTGCTGCTGGTCGTGGCTGGCAATGAGACGACCAGGCACACCATCAGTCAGGCCATGCTCGCCCTGATCCAGCATCAGGACCAACTGCAGCTGCTTCGCGACCAGCCAGAGCTGATTCCTGGTGCCGTGGAGGAGTTCCTGCGGTGGGCGTCGCCGGTGTACCACTTCCGCCGCACCGCCACCCGCGACGTCGAACTCGGTGGCAAGGTGATCAAGGAAGGCGACAAGGTCGTCATGTGGTTTGCCTCCGGCAACCGCGACGAGTCGGTGTTCGAGCGGCCATACCACTTCGACGTGACCCGTAAGGACAACAATCACGTCACGTTCGGCAAGGGAAGTCCGCACGTGTGCCTCGGCAACAACCTGGCGCGCATGGAAGTGCGACTGATGTTCGAGGAGCTGATTCCACGCCTGCGCACCATCGAGTTGGCCGGCGACGTGCGCCGGGTGCGCAGTAACTTCGTGAACGGCATCAAGACGCTGCCGGTGCGGGTCAAAACGGTCTGACCCGCACGGCGTCACACCCCTTCGTCGGCGATCAACCTGCGGATGATCTTGCGGACCTGCAGGGCAGCGACGTCGGCGGCAACACTCACCTCGTCGTACCCATCGACGTCGATCACCTGCTGCATGGTCTGCAGGATGTCGCGCACCCGACGGTAGTAACCCTCGAAGATCGGCAGGAACGCCGCCGTGGTGGCCGCATCGTGCGCGAAGTTGCGGCTGACCCGCCAGATGTGCCGGGTGGTGTGAGGGCTCACCGGGGTGACGGCGTGCGTGAACCGGAAAGTCTGCGTGCCGCCTTCGCTTTCGGGTATCTGAACGTCCCAGCGGTCGGCCCACAGACCCGGGGACAGGAACGCGCCATGCTCGTGCTGCGGGTACGCACGGTCGGGCGGGACGCCCGTCGCCGCGGCCTGCCAGGCAGGCATCGGCGCAGGCGGCCAGTCACGGTGGAAACCCACCGTCGTCTCGGTGAGCTGCACCTGAAGCGGCGGCGCCTCGGCGGCCAGAGCAGGCGGCGATATCACCGGATCGACCACGGCGACGTGGGTGATGTCGGCGAAGTTCTCGTGCAGCAACTGAATGTGCGCCTCGGTCTCCCACTGTCCGCCGAACGTGGTCCACGCCGGATCGGACAGCCATGGGGTCGGTTCGGGCGGGCGTCGCTCGGCGAGGGATCGTTCACCGAGCCAGCCCCACACGATGCCGTCGTGCTCGCACACCGGATAGCTGGCGATCCTGGCGCCGTACGGCGGCTGCCGTTGTGTCGGGACACGCACGCAGAGGCCGTCGTGGGCGTAGACGAAGCCGGAGTAGCCGGACACGATGGTGTCGCCCTCCACCCGGCCGAGGCTCAATGGGTAGGGCCGGTGCGCATCACGGTCGGCCAACGCCACCGCCGTTCCGTCGCTGATCCGGAACACCACTACCGGGCGGTCCAGTGCGCGGGTACCGTACGGTGCGTCGGTGACGTCGCGCGAAACGGCAAGCGCGTACCAGGCATTTCGGGGATAGCCCATGGCGGTGATTCCGAACCGCTGATCTGCCGTCGTCACGTTCGTCATCGCGATTGCCCTCTCCCGCTTCGGGTCACAGATCCAGCGTCAGCCGAGCGGACCGGCACCGGGACACGCAGATCATCATGTATTCGTTGGCCTGCCGCTCATCCTCGTTGAGGACGGAGTCGCGGTGCTCGACGTCGCCGTCGACCACCTCCGTCTCGCAGGTGCCACAAATCCCCTCCAGGCACGAGCCGACCACACCGACGCCGGCCTGCTCGCAGACCTCGAAGACGGATTTGTCCGCAGGCACGGTGAGGCTGAGCCCAGATCGCTGCAGCACCAGTTCGAACTCCGTGTTGGTGGATGGTGCGGCGGTCTTGGCAGTGAACCTCTCCAGGTGCAGGCTGCCGGGTGGCCATGTAGCGCAACGTTGCTCGACGGCATCGAGCAGACCGGCAGGTCCGCACGCATAGACCTGGGTAGCCTCGCTCGGTGCGGCCAACTCGGCGTCGAGATCGAGCAAGCCGCCTTCGTCTTGCGGAACCAACACGACCTTGTCGCCGTAGTCGGCCAGAGAATCGAGGAATGCCATCGAGGTACGCGTGCGGCCGCCGTACACCAGGCGCCACTGCGCCCCTGCGGCCTGCGCTTCGGCAATCATCGGCAGGATCGGGGTGATGCCGATGCCGCCTGCGATGAATAGATACCGTGGTGCGGCGACGAGCGGAAAGTGGTTGCGCGGGCCGCGAACCCGGACCACGGCGCCCGCGCACAGGTTCTCGTGCACTGCCGCGGATCCGCCCCTGCCGTCGGCGACGCGCAGGATGCCAAGCCGCCACGTGGAGCGGTCACCGGGGTTGCCGCACAACGAGTATTGGCGCACCAAATCCTCGCCGAGGACCAGGTCGACGTGGGCGCCCGGCGTCCACGCCGGCAACGGCGAGTCGTCGCGAGCAGCGAGCGTCAAGGCCACCACGTCGTCGGCAACCGTGGCCGACTCGGTGACGACGAGTTCGGCCTCGAACTCGCGCACGATGGTCTGGGTTGGCGTGTCGCCGGGGTGAGCGAAGCGACGGGGTTCGTCATAGGTGGTAGGCGTACTCACGGAACTCCCAGTCGGTGACGTAACGGCTGAATCGCTGAAGCTCGTCACGCTTGTAGGCGACGAAGGTCGAGACGAATGCCGGCCCGAGGATCTCGGCGATGGCGGTGTCCTTCTCCAGCGCGTCCAGCGCGGCACCCAGACCATCGGGCAGCAGATCCGCCTTGGTGGTGTCGTAGCCGTAGCCCTCCAGTTTGGCCGGCGGCAGCAGGCCGTCGCGGATGCCGAGGTACGCCGCGGCGAGCAGGCTCGCGATCGCCAGATACGGGTTCGCCGAGGCGTCACCGAGGCGCAGTTCCAGCCGGGAGGCTCGGCCGCGCTCCGGAGGTATGCGTACCATCGCGCTGCGGTTGTCAAGGCCCCAGTCGATCAGCCACGGAGCAAGCGTGTCGGGACCGAATCGCTTGTAGGAGTTGATCGTCGGGTTGTTCAGTGCAGCCAGGGCCGGAGCGTGAGCGAGCACACCGGCGATGGCGGACCGGGCGATGCTGGAAAGTCCGTCCTCTCCATTGGGATCGTCGAACAACGGCTTGCCGTCGTCATCGGCAGTCGAGAGGTGGATGTGCAGTCCCGACCCGCCCTCGTCGTTGAAGGGCTTGGCCATGAAGGTTGCCATCCGGCCGCCGCGTCGAGCCAGCTCCTGAACGCCGATCTTCAGTCGGAATGCACGGTCGGCGGCGTCGAGCGCCGCGGAGTGCCACAGGTTGATCTCGAACTGGCCGCTGGAGAACTCGTGATTGGCGGCCACCACGTCGATGCCGTAGGCGGCCAGCGACCGCAGCGAAGCCAACAGCGTGTTCTCCGGGTCGCCCTTGAGACCGGAGACGTAGACGTTGCCGGTGCCCTCGCCGTAGCGGCGCCAGCCCGTCGCACTGCTCGGTTCGGGCTCGAGCACGTAGAACTCGAGTTCGGGGCCGACGATCGGACGCATTCCGAGCTCGCCGAACAATTCGACGACCCGCTTGAGCACCGCGCGGGGGCTCTCCTCCGACGGCGAGCCGTCGGGGTTGTAGAGATCGGCGATGACGTGGGCCACGCCGGGCTCCCATGGCACGGGGCGCATCGTGGCCAGATCTGGGAAGGCGATGATGTCGGGCAGGCCGGCTGATAGGCCCCCCTCGATGTCGACCACGTCACCGAGCGGCGACGTGCCGTACACCGAACGGCAGAACGCGACACCGTCTCCGACGGTTCTGCCGAACGGTTCGACCAACAGGTCGCGGCCCCGCTCCGCACCGATCAGGTCGCAATAGCCCAGCCTGACGACGTCGATGCCATCGGCAGTGAGCTGGTCGGCGGCCGCATACAGGGCGCCTTCGTCGAAATGACCCACACTGGTCTCCTCATCGGCTCGACATTCGTTCGGATCCTAACGATATGGCCGACGGACGTCGCTGACAAGAGCCGGTTCCTGACAGTGGGGCCGCCACCCAGGCCGACTCCGACCCGCCACACGCGCATCGTTGGGATTCAAACGACATTGATCGTACGGATACGAACGATCATGTCAAAGGGTTGAAGCAAATCCCTGGCCGTCGACTCACCGGTAACCTTGGCTCATGCCGGACCGCCATACCCTCGCCGAGACCGAGAGGGCGATGACTGACCACGTCAGTGCGCTGTCACTGGATTTCAAGGCGGCGCACGCGCTATCCAGCCTCTTCCGCGCAGCGAACGCCGTTCGGCAGGAACTCACCAACCGGGTACTGCGCAAGTACGACCTCACCTGGACCGGCTTCGTCGTGCTCTGGGTGGTATGGATCTGGGACGGCATGGAGACCAGGCACGTCGCCGATTCGGCGGACATCTCCAAGGCCACCCTCACCGGGGTGGTCAAGACCCTGGAGAGCCGGGGCCTGATCCTGCGCGAGGGCGACGAAGACGACCGACGGCTGGTGCGCCTGCGGCTGACCAAGGCAGGCATCCGGCGGATGGAGCAGATCTATCCCGAGTTCAATGCCGTGGAATCCGAACTGATCGCCGGCCTCACCGACCGCAAGGTCGCCAGCTTCACCAACACCCTGCGCGAACTCGTCACCCACGTCGAGGGCGAGTCAGCGCCTTCCTGAGTGTGAAACCCATTCGGTCACATCGATGCTCGAACTGACCGCTTCCCCCTTTACAGATCATTCGGTGCCGAATAACCTTGCCGGCGAGCCGTAGAGGGAAGGGGCCGTCGTTGAGCCGTCCGCTGATCGCCGTACCCGCCCGGTTCTCCGAATCGGCGTCGGCGCTGCGGTTCCGGGCCGAGGTCAACGCGCACAAGCTGATCGAAGCGATCTTCGCCGCGGGAGGCGAACCGCTGACGATCCATCCCAGCGCAGACGTCCATCCTGCCGACATCGCCGACCGGCTGAACTTCGTCGACGCCGTCGTCCTGCCCGGCGGTGGTGACATCAGCCCGGCGCTCTACGGTGGCGATCACCACGACGAGCTGTACGACGTCGATCCGCTACAAGATGCGTTCGACGTGGCCGTCGCAACGTGGGCGATGCACACCGCGCGCCCACTGTTGGCGATCTGCCGCGGCCTGCAGGTGGTCAACATCGCGTGCGGCGGCACGCTGTTGGCCCACCTCGACAGACCGCACAGGCACACGACTCGCTTGACCTTCGGGGCCGACACCCATCTGGCGATGGTGACCGACAGCCGCGCCATGACCATCAGCTGCTTCCACCACCAAGCCATCGATCAACTCGGCATGGGATTGCATGCGATCGCCTGGTCCGATGACGGAGTCGTCGAAGCCGTCGAGGCGGCGGACACGGAGCAGCAATGGTTCGTCGGCGTGCAGTGGCACCCCGAAGACACTGCGGAAACCGATCCCGCCCAGCGGGCCATCTTCACCGGGTTGGTGCGCTCCGCTTCAGATTTCGCTCGCTTGCGGACCGTCGATCAGCTAGCGCCACCGGCGGCGATCGACGCCCGGCGTGCTTCGCCTGCGGTGTCCAGGTGATGCGCGATCGACCGCAAGGCGCTGGCGAGGCGGCGTCGGGCATCGTCACCGAGCGTCGAGACGACGAATGACTCCTCCGCATTGAACCGCGGAAACAGCTCCGTCATCAACGCTTCGGCTTCCGCGGTGTTGCTCACCAGCACCAGCCTGCCCTCGGTCTCGTGCGGCCTGCGCCGGACCAGCCCACGCTTCTCCAACGTATTGAGCACACCACTGAGCGTGCTGCGGGTGATGCCGACTTCCTCAGCGAGATAACGCGTCTGGGTCTCTCCCCAGATCCACAACACCCACAGCGTGACGAAGGACGTCCAGGTCAGGTCCTGCTCGCGGAGCACGCCCTGCTCGAAGTGATTGCGGATCCTGGTCGCGACACGATGAATGTTGGACGCCGTTGCCATCGCGTCGAGGTCCAGCGACATACCGGCCACCTGACGCTCGGCCAGCAACTCGGCCATCGTCTTCTCGCCGTCCGAATCCACCGCACCACCGGATGGTGGGTGCCCGGCACTCCGCGCTGCCCGAGTCGTCATGGCACCGATGCTACAGGGATCTATCGGTACCGAACGGTCGCCCGGCGTGGGCGCCGAACGTCGACCTGTCGTTGGCAATCGGGCTCGAAAGCACCGAAAAGACGACGCTCGAGACGTCATTCGTCGCTGACGTAGAACCACCGCCCCGCGCGCCGCTCGAAACGGCTGCGCTCGTGCATAGAACCCGATCGGCCCTCCGCGTCGAAATGAGCGGTGAACTCCACTTCCCCGCTGTCGTCGTCGATGCCCCCAGCCGCGGCGTCGGTCACCTCGAGGCTCGTCCACACGGTGTCCGCGTCGATCGTGACGTCGGCGGGGCGGGTTCGCGGGTGCCAGGTCCGGAACAGGTAGTCGGCGTCACCGCGCGCGAACGCCGCGTACCGCGACCGCATCAACTCCTCGGCCGTGCCAGCCTGCCACTCGCCACGGTGTAGCGGCCCGCAGCACGCGTCGTAACTGGCGCCGGTGCCGCAGGGACACTTCTGCTGCAAAGGGTTCACTCGAGCATCTTGCACCGATGCGCCTAACCGACGCGGGCGACGACGAACACCCTGCGGAACGGGAAGAACGTCGTGCCGTCGGCCCGCACGGGGTACGCCTCGGCGAGCAGGGGGATGATCGCCTGGCGGTACTGCTGCCACGCCTCCTCCGACAGCCGCTCCTTGACCTGAGTGAGTGCGGTTCCGGTGATCCAGTCCAACACCGGTGTCTCACCGGTCAATTGGTGGACGTAGGTGGTCTCCCACGCGTCGACCGTGCAACCGGCGTCGGTGAGCAGGCCCGCGTACCAGCTGGGGGTCTGAACGACGTGCTCGTCTCGCCACGGCATGTCCCGCAACGGAGTCGAGAACGGCACGCGTCGGGCCACCTCACGCACCGCCTGATGGGACGGAGCGTCGAAGTTTCCCGGCACCTGCATCGCGATCCACGCACCGGCGGGCAACTGCCCCACCCACTGCGTCATCAGCTCCGCGTGCTCGGGCACCCACTGCAAGGCGGCGTTGGAGACCACGACGTCGGTATCGGGCTTCGGTGACCAGTCCGCTATCGCGCCGACGGCCGCATCGACGCCCCGCTCACGGGCAGCCGCGACCATCTCCGGTGAGCTGTCGATGGCTTCGATGACGGCGTCGGGCCACCGCTGTGCCAGTGTCGCCGTGAGGTTGCCGGGACCACAGCCGAGGTCGACGACGCGGCGCGGTGCCTCGGCACCCACCCGCGACAGCAGGTCGAAGAACGGTCGCCCGCGGTGATCGGCGAAGGCCAGGTAGACATCG
Organism: Mycolicibacterium sp. P9-64; assembly: GCF_008329605.1. Lineage (GTDB taxonomy): Bacteria > Actinomycetota > Actinomycetes > Mycobacteriales > Mycobacteriaceae > Mycobacterium. The sequence goes on along the minus strand of NZ_NPKO01000001.1, from coordinate 292,544 downwards.
GGATTCCACATGACCTAGATAATCCTCCTCGCGCCGGTGCTGCCATCATCGTGATCGATGAGTGAATCAACTGCGGTGCGTCAGCTGTGGGAGTCCTTGGGACTGCCCGGCATCGTCGACGTCCACACCCACTTCATGCCCAAACAGGTGATGGACAAGGTGTGGCAGTACTTCGACTCCGCTGGGCCGCTGGTTGGACGGGCGTGGCCGATCGCCTACCGCACCGACGAGGCGCAGCGGCTCGAGACGTTGCGGGGCTTCGGCGTCCGCGCGTTCACGTCGCTGATCTACGCACACAAACCCCAGATGGCCGCGTGGCTGAACCAGTGGGCGGTTCAGTTCGCGTCGACCACGCCGGATTGCCTGTCCACCGCGACGTTCTACCCCGAACCGGGCGCCGCCGAATACACCGCCGCAGCCATCGAGAACGGCGCGCGGGTGTTCAAGGCGCACGTGCAGGTCGGCCGCTACGACCCAACGGATCCGCTCCTGGACGACGTCTGGGGCGTGATCGAGGATGCGCGCATCCCCGTCGTCATCCACTGCGGGTCCGGCCCACAGCCCGGTGAGCACACCGGGCCGGGGCCGATCCGTGCGGTGCTGGCCCGACACCCCGGCCTTCGCCTGATCATCGCGCACATGGGCATGCCCGAATACGGCGACTTCCTCGACCTCTGCGAGCAGTACGACGAGGTACGGCTCGACACCACGATGGTGTTCACGTCGTTCACCGAGGAGACCATGCCGTTCCCTCCCACCGAGGTTCCGCGGCTGCGCGCGCACGGCGACCGCGTCCTGTTCGGCAGCGACTTCCCCAACATCCCACACGGTTACCTCGATGCGTTGGTGCCATTGACCCGGCTGGAGGGCGTCGACGACGCCTGGCTGCGCGGCGTACTGCACGACAACGCGGCCGCGCTGTTCGGGCTCGCTCACAGCTGACTGGCAGGCGAACCCGCGAAACTGGACCGCCGTGACCATACGGTGGCCTCGCCTCGCACTGGCTGCCCTCATCGCCTGCACCGCGGCGCTGTACCTGTGGAACCTCTCGACGACCGGCTACGGCAACACCTTCTATGCGGCCGCCGCACAGGCCGGTGCGCAGAGCTGGTCGGCCTGGTTCTTCGGTGCGCTGGACGCCCGTGGGTTCATCACCGTCGACAAGCCGCCGGCGGCATTGTGGGTGACCGGTCTCTCCGTGCGGCTGTTCGGCATGAACAGCTGGTCGGTATTGGTGCCGCAGGCCTTGATGGGCGTTGCTGCGGTCACCGTCCTGTTCGCCACCGTGCGTCGGGCGATCCCGAATCCCATGCAGGGCGCCGTCGCCGGGTTGGTGGCGGGTGCGGTGCTGGCGTGCACTCCCGCGGCGGCGCTGATGTTCCGCTTCAACAATCCCGACGCACTCCTGGTGCTGCTCCTGGTGACCGCGGCCTACTGCCTGACCAGGGCGGTCGCCGCGGCATCGTGGCGGTGGCTGGCACTGGTCGGCGCGGTGATGGGTGCGGCGTTCCTGACCAAGATGTTGCAGGGCTTCCTGGTGCTCCCCGGCTTCGCCGCGGCGTATCTGCTTGCCGCCCCGACGAGTTGGCGCAACCGCCTGCTGCATCTCGCCGCGGCCACCGGTGTGCTCGTCGCGACCGCCGGGTGGTGGGTGGTGATCGTGCAGTCGATTCCCGCCGACTCACGGCCCTACGTTGGCGGCTCGACCGACGACACCGTCCTCGATCTCGCGTTCGGCTACAACGGGCTCAGCCGCATCGTCGGCAGCGGCTCTGGTGCCGAATCACACTGGGGTGGTGCGATGTTCCGGCCGCCCAGCGCTGCGACCGGCCTGCATCGGCTGTTCACCGGGGAGTTCGGCAACGAAATCTCCTGGCTGCTCCCCGTCACGCTGTTCGTCGTCGCATTCGGCGGATATCTCTGGGCTCGGGGCCATCTCAGCATTGGCGAGCGGGCAGCCCACGTGGCGTGGAGCGGGTGGCTCTTGGTGACCGGTCTGGTGTTCACCTACATGAACGGCACCGTGCATCCCTACTACACCGTCGCGCTTGCGCCCGCCGTCGCCGCGCTGGTCGGACTTGGGGCGGTATGGGCGTGGCGCCTCCGCTCGGGCTGGGACGGCCGCATTGCGCTTGCCGTCATCCTCGGCCTTGCCGGATGGTGGTCGGTGAACCTGTTGAACCACAACCACTTCAGCCCGGACTGGGTGCCGACGGTGGTCACCGCACTGTGCGTCGTCGGGATTGGCGCAACGCTGATCGGCATGCGGTGGTCGGCCGCGGGCACGCTCGCCGGCGCGCTGGGCGCTGCCGCAGGAACCGTCGTCTTCTCCATCGTCACGGCAATGACACCACATCACGGCGCGATTCCGAATGCGGTTGGCGTGATCCACCGCACCGCGCAACACAGCGCCGAGGCGACGTACCTGGCGCAGCAGTTCGCGGTCGGCGGCTGGATGGGTGACGAGGCGACCAACCGCGACCTGGCCGACCTGCTTCGTGCCACGCACACCGCGTGGTCGGCGGCGACGAACGGATCGCAGTCAGCTGCCGCGCTGGAAATCGCGTCGGGCACCTCGGTGATGGCGATCGGTGGGTGGGGCGGCGATCCGGCGCCCACCCTCGAGCAGTTCATCGCCGACGTCCACGCGGGCAAGCTCACCTACTACGTCGAGGCGGGCAAGGGCGGTGCCGCCGCACCAGAGGGCAGGGTCATCCGTTCGGAGAACCACTCCGCGTCGCACACCAGGGCGATCGCCGATTGGGTGGCCGCGCACTATCCGGCCACGACACTTGGTGAATCGCTGGTTTACCGCCTCGTATGACCTGCCGAAGCAATCCCTCCGGTCGCTCCGCTCCTGCCCTCCGACCGGGCTACAGTCGGATGTGCCCAGTTCACCGTCGAACGCAGCCCCGATCGACCCACCGATCCCGGTTCCCGACGTCGAGGGAGCCGACGCCACCCATCGTGGCCTGCCAAGACGAGCAGATCTCAGCCTCCGGCAGAAGCTCGTCGTCGACTCCTCGGCGATGACCGACGTGGGCCTTCGCACCGCGATCGCCTCCCTCGTCGGCGCCGCGATGTTGCCCAAGATCGCGACGGCGGCCATCCGGCCGATGAACGCCAGGGCCGAGCGGGAAGCGCTGCGGTTCTACGCCGACCTCGGCGCCGCACACGACCCCGAACTGTCGTTTCCCGCGCCCTCCGAGCCTCCGCGGGTGTCGTCGAGACAGGCCAACCCGGTCGCCGAATGGATCGCAAAGGGCCGCGTCCACAACATCAAGTTCAAGAGCAGCTTCTCGGCGATCAACCCCGCGATGCGCGAGCAACGGGCCGGATACGAGCGCAACAACGTCGTCCGCGCACAGCACTGGGTGCACGACGACGGCCCACACCCCACGCTGTGCGTCATCCACGGCTTCATGGGATCGGCGTATCTGGCGAACGGACTGTTCTTCTCGCTGCCGTGGTTCTACCGGTCTGGTTACGACGTCCTGCTCTACACACTGCCGTTTCACGGCGCCCGTGCCGAGAAGTTCTCGCCCTTCAGCGGCTACGGCTACTTCGCGGACGGTTTCGGTGGGTTCTCCGAGGCGATGGCCCAGGCGGTGCACGACTTCCGTTCGGTCCTCGACTACCTCGAGTACACCGGTGTGGATCGCGTTGCACTGACTGGCATCTCGCTCGGCGGCTACACCTCCGCACTGCTGGCGAGCGTGGACGACCGCATACAAGCGGTGATGCCGAACGTTCCCGTGGTCAAGGTGGAGGATCTGCTCGACACCTGGTTCCCGGCCAACCGCATCTTCCAGCTCGCGAACCGGGTCACCGGCACCGACCGCGAGATGTCGGCGGCGGCATCGATGTACCACTCACCGCTGAACTACCAGCCGCTGGTGCCCAAGGACCGTCGCCTCATCATCACCGGGCTCGGCGACCGGCTCGCCCCGCCCGAGCAGGCCGAAAAGCTTTGGGAGCACTGGGATCGGTGCGCATTGCACTGGTTCCCCGGCAACCACGTCCTGCACGTCAGCCAGCCGGACTACCTGCGCAGGATGACCCGCTTCATGAGCGGGTTCATGTTCTCCTGACCTTCTCCCCTTCCCCCGAATGTGAATCCGGCGACGGCTCAGTGGCATGTCCCGTCGTCAGATTCACAAACGGCGAAGGAGACGCGGCAGTTCGGTTGCGCACCAAGATCGTCGCGGGCACCGCCGCGAGCATGAAGAGCACTCCCGCCATCGCGACGTAGAGGTAGACACCCGTCGCGGAGCTCACCGGAGCGCCTGCGGCCTCGGCGCCCGGGACGTGCGTCGCCTTGAGCACCTCCCCTCCAGCGAGGGTGAAGACGACTGAGCCAAGGGCCATCACGACCGACACCAGACCCGTCGTCGTGCCCTGGCGCTCTGGCGCCTCGAGGCTGGTCGCCAGGTTGTAGCCCGACGCGCCGATCGTGCCGGCGGCCATGCCGACCACCAAGCCGCAGGCAATCGCCAGCGGAAGCACGGATACGCCCGCCAGCATCGCGAACGTCGCCACCACCCCGCCCGCGATGCCCCCGAAGAGGGGTAGCGCGGGACCGAACCGTCCCGCGAGCCACCCGGCGCACACACCGCCGACGGCGATGCCGACATTGGGCGCGGCCAACAGGACGGCGATCGCCTCACCATCGCCAAGGCCGTAACCGAGCCCCAAGCCAGGAGGCACTTGCGCGACGATGCTCGTCAGTTGCAACATGCTGCGGAAGGACCCCGCCGCAAGCACCAGCGCCAGCAGCATCAGCAGGATGGGGCGGGTGAGTGCTCGGATGTCGACGATGGGCTCGTCGACCCGTAACGCGCGGAACACCCATCCGGCGATTGCCGCGACACCAGCGGCGAGCAGCGCGATCATGCCTCCCGACAGCCAGCCGAGGTCGCTACCGAGGCTGATGTAGCCGAGCACGGCCGCGAGCCCACCGCCAAGCAAGAACGCACCGATCACGTCGATCCTGCCGCCGGTGCGAATCGGAGACTCCGGGATGAAGAACCGCACGCAGGCTGCTGCGGTGGCAGCGAGCGCTGCGGCGGTGACAAAAATGCTTCTGTAGCCGAAGGCGTCAATGATCGGTTTCATCAGGAAGGGCTCGATGATGCCGACGATCGACGAGCCAGAGGTCACCAGGCCGACCACGGCCATCGCGACGCGCCGCGTACAGATCTGAGATATCAACGCCACCGAGATGAAGATCGCGGCGAACGCCGCACCTTGGAGGAAACGTCCGACCAGGAACAGCCAGATGCTGGTGGCGGCGAAGCAAACCGCCGCCCCCGCGCACGCGAGAACCAAAGTGACGGTGAGTATCCGGCGCTTGCCGAAGGTGTCAGAGCTCTTCGCCAGCAGCGGCGACCAGATGGCGCCTGCCAGCATCGCACTGGTCGTGAGCCATGCGGCCTGGTCGGTGTCGAACCGCTCCATCAACTGCGGCAGGACCATCATCGGCGAGCCGATGGCCACGTCAGCCAAGACGTTGGCGAGAGTGAGAACGGCCGCCCAGAGGACCAGCCGCCCACTCCAGCCGTGCGTTCGGGTGTCGGCGGTGCCGGAGATGAGGGTTTCCACGCGGGCTCCAAGTCGTGCCGCCGGGGGGCTACCCGCCCCAATAATTAAAGCGACGTATTGTCGCTTTTGTGAAGGTACCCGTCACCACCTTGCATCGCAACGCCGTACCTCGCGACAATCGGCACCCGAGCCGAGGACGGGAGGTGAGCGCGGTGATGGACGATGCTTCTGGCGAGCGGCCATCCGGACGACGCCCCGGTGGCCGCAACGCTCGGGTGCGGGCTCGAATCCTCACCGCGACCGCCGAACTGGTGGCGCGCGACGGCATCGCCGGCTTCCGCTACGAGGACGTCGCCGACGTCGCAGGCGTGCACAGGACCAGCGTCTACCGCAACTGGCCCGAACGCGAGGCGCTAGTGGTCGAAGCCCTGCTGCAGTACGTCGATGACCTCGCCTCCGTCGCCGACACCGGTGACATCCACCGGGATCTGGTGGATTTCCTGGTGGCACTCGCCGCCGGGCTGGAAACGCCGTTCGGCCGGACGCTCGATCAAGCCATTCAGCCGGCCCGGCATCCCGCTACCGTTCAGGCGCTGAGCAAGATCCTCGACCAACGCGTGGCGGCCCTGAAACGGCGAGTGGACGCTGCGGTCGACCGTGGCGAACTCCCAGCGGTCGACAGCTCCTTTCTTGGCGAGATGATCTCCGGCCCAGTGCACCTGATCGTCAAACGCGGCATGCGGCCGTTCACGCGGGCGGACGCGGAGCGCATCGTCGGTGTCATAATCGCGGGCATCCGGGTCACGAACCCGAACGCGTCAGCGGATTTCCCACCCGCGCAGTAGGATTCGCAAACCAAGTCGGCCAAGCAAGCCGCCCCGGCCTTCGGGCGGGGTTCGGGGCCGGCGCCTCAGATGACGGGTTCCGGTTCGACGACCGGCAAGCCCGTTTGCTTGACCAACAACGAATTAGCCGTCGAAACCGTCCACCCCACGTGCTCGAGCACCCCGCCGGAGAGCGGCGCAGTGCGTCCACCGAGCGTGTCGACCGACCTCGGGTCCAGCGCCATCAGCAACGGTCGCTGCAGGCCACGCTGGACTTGCAGACCCGGCAGCGGGGGCTTCGCCGGGGCATCGTCGGTACGGAAGGCACATGCCACGGCGACGGTTCGACCATTTGCCGTGGCACCGAACTCGAGTGCAGTCCAGGTCTCCTGCGCGGGATGCGACCACACCTCGGCGAGCCGGCCGCCGAGGTGTTCGTCGGCGGGTATGCGGTAAGCGGCCACGTAACCGCCCGACTCGCCGTCGTCGCGAACCGCCCGCCAGGTCTCCTGGCCCCGCGCGACGAGCGGCCCTCTTGCCGATTCGACGATCGCGGCGTTCAAGCCCACTTCCCGCAACTGGTCGGCCAGGCGGCGCCCTGCGGTCTCTGCGGTGTCGTGCAGCGGGATCTCCGGGGAGCGCGCCCGCAATGCCGCCAGGTTGTGGGCGGCACCGAGCGTCATCGACACCCACGTCGTGCGGGCACCACCGGTGTCCACGCTGGTCGCCCTTACCTTGCTCGCGCGGATCCCGAAGCGTTCGACGTATCCGGCGAGCACCCACAGCGGCAACTCGGCTCCGTCGGGCGCCTCGACGCGAATCAGCACCGTGACCTCGTGCGACGGCCGCGTCTCCGACCTGCCGCGGTTGCGGCGCCACACGGCCAGTCGCCTGCCGATCATCGCGGTCAGGAACAGCCCACCCCACCACGCAAACGCGAGCAGCACCACGGCGATGGCGACGCCGAGCACCCACCAGTCGGTCGGAGTGTTCCACGGGTAGGCCATGGCAGCGGGAACGATGACCAATAGCGCCAACGCAATTCGAACGGTCACGAGGCGACCCCATTCATGTTGTTGTTCCGCCGGTTGGCGGCGATCATCGTCGTGAGCGCGGCGACGACGAGCAGGGCGCCCGCGCCTGCCAGTGCGATCGTCCGTGGAGTGGTGTCCTTCTCGGCAGGTGCTGCCGGTGCGGCAACCTGCCTGGTTTCCTGCGCCGTAGCCTCCACGTCGGCGATGTCCCACGTCAGTGCGGCGACCGGATCCACGATGCCCGCGCCGACGAGGTTCGACGGCGACCGTGCCGCGCCGTGCGCGCTGGCGGTGAGCCTGCGCACCACCTGGGCGGCGCTCAGCTCGGGAAACCGGCTGCGCACCAGGGCCGCAACGCCCGAGACGTACGCGGCGGCGTAGCTGGTTCCGTTGATGCCGAACAGCTCACCCCGATCGTTGGGAAGCGCGTTGGCCAGGCCGCCACCGTCGGCGTTGCTCACCGATGCCACGTTCTCACCGGGCGCGGCGACGCCCACCCACGGACCTGCCATGGTGAATGCCGACGGACGACCTTCCGGCGTGAGTGCGCCGACCGACAGTACGTAGGGCTGCCACCACGATGGGATCGACACCGACGTGACGCCCGCCCAGTTGCGCGGATCGTCCGGCCTGCCGGGGTCGGTCAGCGGGTTGGACGGGCAGGCGGACCCTGCGTTCAGCCCGGCCTTGTCGTTTCCTGCGGCGGCGACGACCACCACGTCCTTGTCGACCGCGGCATATCGCAGTGCTGCCCCAAGCTCGTTTTGCTCCAGCGTCTTTCCCGCGGGAACGCAGGTCACGGCGGAGACGTTGATGATGCGTGCACCCAGATCGGCGGCGCGCACGATGGCGCGGGCCAGGGTCTGTACGTCCAGCGCAGCGCGCGCCGCCGCGGGGTCAGCGCCGGGGTTGCGTAGTGCGTACCGGCCCGACGTCGACCGGATCGAGATCAGCCTGGCGCCTGGCGCGACCCCGGAGAAGCCGTCGTTGCCTGGCTGGCCCGCGATGAGGCCTGCCACCAGCGTGCCGTGCCCGTCGCAGTCGGTGAGCCCGTCGGTGGTCTCGACGAAGTCGCCGCCGGCCTCTACATTCGGCAGCCGGGGCCCCGGCCGCACACCCGTGTCGATGACCGCGACGATCTGCCCGTCCCCGCGGCCGTACCGCCACGCACCGGATAGGTTGAGCGCCAGTTGGTTCGGGCTGACCGCACCGGGGTCGCCACCGGGGAGCACACCACTGGTGAGGCACGCGCCGCGCTGCGACATCGGCGCGACGGGGCCTGCGGCACCCGACGGCGGGGCCATCTGTGAGTCGACCTGCGGTGGGCTGATCGCGCCCGCCGCGGGACAACTCGTCATCGCGACGGCGAGAGTCACCGCGGCCATGACGCCCCCGGCACGAAACACCTTGAGAATCACCGATTTAGCACCCAGGTGAACAGGCCGACCAGGTAGGCCATCACCGGAATCAGCGAGGCATCCAGAGCCGAAGCCAGGAAGCCCGTCAACCTGCGCATCGGAAGGGAGTAGGTGTCGGGGGATGCGACGCCGGGGTAGAGCGCGGCGACGGCCCAGACCACGGTCGGCGCGGCAACGGCGATCAGTGCCCACCACGCCGCCTGGTACCTGCCGCCCTCGACGAACACCGCGGTCAACGCCACCGTCACCAGGTACGGCTGGCTGAGCAGCCACGCCTTGCACGCCGCGGAGTCCCACACCCTGGCGCGCAGCGCGGCGCCGAGGCCTGCGGCAGCAACCAGGTACCACGCCCATGGCGAAACATCGTGCGGTGCAACCAGGGTCAACGATCCAGCTACGGCCAGCAGCACACCGCCTGCGATGAAACCGGTCTGGTGCGCATCGCTGACCCGCACCCGGCGGGGCAGATCCTGCAGCACCCGCAGTGACGGCGCGGCGGGCGTCGGGTCACCCGGCGCGGGAATGACCGGAACCGGGAACCTCGCCCACAGCGACGACAGCTGCGCGGCCTGCACGGTCACCAGCAGGGCCACCACGATCAGGATGGAACCGATCTTCACGGCATCGAGATCCCACACGGCCGCCGCCGCGGCCGTGATCGCCGTACCAAGCCCGATGACCGTGGCAGCGGTGAACACTGCAATGGCCCGTTCGGCCACGGTGATGCTGATGATCGACCACGCGGCGACACCCGCCGCCGCGAGAAGCACGTTCGCCGGTCCGAACTCGCCGGGAACCGCCGAGGCGAACGCCACGGAGACGGGCACCAGTGCCGTCACCGACAGCGCATTCGCAAGGCGCGGCGACGCGGCGCGGGTCAGCAGGGCGCCCACCACCGTGAGCGCGGCGACACCGGCCACGGTGAACAGGCCTGCGTTGTCGCCGGTGCTGAAGCGGTGCACTCCTGCAACGACGGTGGCCAGCATGATGAGCCCGATCACGGCCAGCGCGGCACCGCGTTCGATGTGTGCGGCACCCCAGGGCCGTTCACGCGCGGCGGAGAAGATGACGGCCGCGTCGGCGATGTCCTCCACGATGCGCGGCGCGGGTGGGCCCGCCGGAATCGGCTGAAGTGCCAGCAGATCACCGTCGACGACGCCGACGGTGTCGAGGGTCGCGTCCAAGCTGAACGGCGCACCGCCCACGGGTGCGAGCGACAGCTGCGTGGTCGTGACGGCGTCACCGTCGTCAACCGGCAGCACCATCCGGCGCACCGCTGGCAGGATCTCGCGCAGCGGCAGCTCTGCGGGCAACGCGATGTCGGTGACCCGCCCACCTTTCGTGTCATCCGGACCGCCTGCGGCGAGCACGGCGACCCGAACGATCGGCATTACCGACGGGCGTGATGTAAGGGTGTCCGACCCTGACTCTGTGGGCGGCATTGTTGATCTTCCGTTCTCTGGTCGAAGTCTCTGGTGAGGGAGCTGTGTGGGAACCACGGCCCGTCGGGCAGTGCCGAGGTGAGGCGCTCGACCGCGGTGGCGATCGCGAGCGGCGTGCCGGACGTGAACGTCGATACCCACTCGCCGTCGAACGCCCTGGTAGGGCTGACCAGCACTCGGCCTGCAATGGTGTCGACGACGCTGACACCGACGTCGGTGCTCACCCGATGCCCGTCGCGGTGATCGCCTGCAACGATCTCGACGTAGCTGCGGCCGGGTGCGTACGCGGCCGCCACGACGTGTCGAGATGCCGCCGGGATGCCAAGGAAGTCAACGACTTCGGCGAACTCAGCACCCTGGCGTAACCTCTCGTCGGCCTTCGCGCCGATCCGCGCGGGGATCGCGAACTCGGCGAACTGCGCGGGCGCCCGCCCGGACAGTCCGGCGGTCAGCACGGGAACGAGCGACTCGGGGTGGTCGATCGCCAACTCGGTGAAGGTGACCAGCCCGCCGTTGCGCAGCGCAACCATGGTCTGCCCGTCCCGACGCGCGACGAGCCCGCGCAACATCCGTCCCGAACCGCTGACGAAGCGCAGCTCGAGCCAGCGTCGCGCCCGGCACGTCGTCGTGATCCATTGCGCGACGGCCGGATCAACCCGGCCGTCATCGGACAACACCTCCATGTCGGTGAGCGCAGCACGCTGGTTGGCCTCGAAGGGCGCCCTTGCGGCCGTGTCACCGTACGGTGGCGTGATCGCCAGCACCCACGGGAACGCGCCCGCGCCCAACGAATCCGCGACGAACCAGGCCTGCTCGACCGTCAGCTCGACGGCGTTAGCACCCACGGGACTTCATGCGCCCCACTTGGCGCCTTCCGCGGCGTCACGGGCGCTCATCGACATGGTGTTCGTCTCGTGAGTGCTCGCCATCGCGCGGTAGGCCCTGACGAGCTCCTCCATGCTGGCGTTCCACTGCGTCTGCCAGGCCTGGTAGGTCATGCCGGTGTCGCCCTGCCAGCCGCGTGCCAGCGCAGCCTGCTCGCTCGCGACATCCGCGCCGACCGCATTCAATGCGCTTGCGTAGCCCGTCATCTCGGCCGACAGCGCCAGCATCGCCGGGTAGTTGTACATGATCTGAGACATCAGATTCTTCCCTTCAGCTCGGTCGGATCAGATGGCGGTGTAGGTGCTGGACGCGGCGGCGTCCTCGGCGACATAGGTGCCCGCGGCGTCGCCGAGGTTGACCTGGGCGATGTCCAGCAGGGTGTTGACCCGGGCCGACACCTCGATGAAACGGGCGTGCGCCGCCTGGAACGCGGCGGCCGACTCGCCCATGTGGAATGCCTGCGAGGCGGTCGCGGCCTGTTCGGCCTGGGCGATCGTGCTGCGCATCAGCGCCGCCTTGCCGGAGAAGGCCGCCTCGGATGCGACGAGCTGCGGGATGTGAGCGTCTAGGAGGCTCATGGGATTTCCTCTCGGAGATTCGATTCGAGTGGTGCCTGGCGGTGGTGTGGTGCTCTGTTCAGGTGCGGGATCCCCCCTCGGTGTCCTCGGCGGACCAGCCGCCCGGGAGCAGCGGATCGACGGGACCGCCGCCGAAGGGATCCCCCGGCATCTCGGCGAGTCCGGTGGCCTGCGCTTGGTCCACTGTCGGGTCCGTCGCTCCGGTGAAGCCCATCGGGCCCGCGCCGCGGGTCGACGAGCTCACACGTGGCTCTGGCCGCGACTCCGGTTCTGGCGCCTCGGGTTCGTAGTCCATGTAGGCGTCGGCATAGCCGCGTTCCTTGACCGATGCGCCCCTGCGCCTGCGTGCTCGCCGCTTCTCCAACGCAGACGCACCCGCAGCGGCGGCGGCCGCCGCGGCGATGTCGGAGGCAGGGGCCTTGGCGCTCATCCCATCTCGCACGGTTGGTGAGAAGCCCTCGCCGGGATCGCCACCCCACACGGCATACGGCGCTACGGTTGCGGCGACCGGAGCCGACGCGCCTGCGGCAGGCGCGCTGCCCGCGGGAACCGAGGACACGGACGTCGCAGGGCTGGCAGGCACGGTCGGTGCGACGCTCGCAACGGCGACCGGGTTGAGCTGCTCGACCCGGGCCGGTGCCGGGGCCTGCGCGGCCGGAGCCGGGTCGGGAACCGCGTCGGGCGTCGCAGCATCGACGATCAGCACCAGCCCGACGATGCCGAGTGGGATCAGCACGGGCGCCAGAAAAGGCGAGCTGAGAATCATTGCCCAGGTGGGCCATCCGACCAGGTTGAAGAACACCTGGTAGGCGACCGCGAAGAGGAACGGTCCCCACGTCACCAAGGCCGCCGACGGGTCCGTCAGGAAGTCCGAGATCAACAACTGCAGGTTGCCGAGCGGATCCTTGAGGAAGTTGATGATCGTCTGGCCACCCGGCACGTTCTGCAGGTAGCCCTCGAGGAGGTCGAGCAGGAAGTTCGAATTGTTCAGCGCGGCACCGGAGTCCGCCGCCTGCAGCTGCGCGGAGGACTGCTTGGCGGACGCCGCGGCGGAGCCCGCCTCACCGACACCCGGAGCCAGAAGGAACGGAGCAGGCGTGGTGGTCGGCGTGGTGGCGACGGCGGCCCCCGCCACGGCCTGGTAGGTGCTCATCGTGGTAGCGGCCTGGATCCACATCCTCGCGTAGTCGGCCTCGTTGAGCGCGATCGGGATCGTGTTGATGCCAAGGAAGTTGGTCGATACCAGCACGGCGTTCATCGCATGGTTGAGCGCCAGCTCGGGCAGCGTCGGCATGACCGCCAACGCCGTGGTGTAGGCAGCCGCGGCAGTCTCGTGCTGCACCGCGGACGCCGCGCTGTTCGCGCTGGCCTGCGCCAGCCACGCCAGGTAGGGCGCGTGCGCTGCGACGTACTGTTCGGCGCTCGGACCCTCCCATGATCCGGCCTGAACGGCACCCAGCAGGCTGGTGAGTTCGGCTGCCGCGGTGGAGTACTCGAGAGATAGCGACTGCCATGCCCCTGCGGCGGCCAGCATCGACCCCGGACCGGGGCCGCTACTGAGCAGCCCCGAATGCACCTCGGGGGGCATCGCCATCCAGATGGGCGCGGTCACGGGTCAGCTGCCCGCGATCAGGTACGACGAGGCAGCCGCGGCATCGCCGGTCGCGTAGCTGGTGCCCGACTCGCCGACACCGACGCCGGAGCGTCCGAGTTCGGTGACCGCTTGGGTCGCAACGGCGATGTGCTCGGCGCCGTGGGTGCTGAAGCCGACGGCGGTCTGCAGTGACACCGGATCGGCCGCGGGCGGCAGCACGGTCGAGACCAGGGGTGCGGCGGCGGCGTGCGCGGCGGCCAGGCGGGCGGTGAGTGCTTCAACGGCCGATCCGGCCGCGGTGAGTCCCTCGGGGACGACGCGCAGAGTCATCAGTTGAACTCCCTTCCACTGTTTCTCGGGTTGGACTGGGCAGCACCCTCGTGGGCGAACGGGTTGACGAGTTGGACGAAGGTCGCGGTGTCGCCGTCGTCGAGCAGGATCGCGCGTCCCGCGGGCAGCCTGCTGAAGCGGTGGCCGCGCAGCTTGCCGCCGTCCTGCGGGCTGCCGGACAGCATGATCGTGGTCGCCTGCAGTTCGTTGAGGCGGCGCAGCAGCGGCGCGGTCATCACCGCGTGCGCCGACCCGGTCGCCCGTGCCGTGACGATCACCCTGAGTCCCAGTTCGGCTGCCTGCGAGAGCAATCCGATCAACCCGGACCACGGCCGCTGCCCGACGTAGGGCCCGCTGAGGGCGGGCGAGTCGGGGATGTGGTCGACGTCGTCGACGATCAGGTAGTGGGTGTGACCCTCGTGGGTCCAGCCGCTCAATTCCTGCGGGGACAGGCCAGCAGGTGGACGACGCTTCTCGAGCAGCGCCGCCAAGCCGAGCATCGCTGGGGTGACCCGATCGATGTTCGGGGTGTACTCGTTGTCGGGGAAGATCGGCTCGTCGACGAGGTGCAGTCGCCTGTCGATCACGGTGAATGCCACCTGGTCGGCCGTCGAGTTCTCCCGGATGGTCCTGATCAGGTGTCGCAACAGCGTCGTCTTGCCTGCCTTGGCGTCGCCGAACACCATCAGCAGCGGGTTCTGCGTGAAGTCGACGGACACGGCTGCGAGGTCCTCTTCGCGCTGGCCGATGACCACACGTTCCGGTGCGGGATACAGCGGAGCGACGACCTCGGGTGCCAGATCGGTAGGCAGCAAGCGCACCGGAGGTGCCGCCACTCCCGGGTAGCGCGCGTTGATCTCGCCGATGCTCTTGAGGTCGGGTTTGGCGAACAGGAAGTGCTCGGCGGCCATCGTCAGGCCGCGGCCCGGCTGGTCGGCAGGCACACCGTCGGCGGGCCGACGAAGAAAGCCGGGGCCGGCGGGCCCGCGCAGGCCATCGAACCTGACGTTGCTGTCTTGCGAGTCCGACAGCTTGAGTTCCAGCCGGAGCCCGAGCCCGTCGCGCATCGCCAGCGGAACCTCGAGCCAGTTCGGCGTGGTGATCACGACGTGGATGCCGTACGACAGCCCGGTGTTCGCCAACTCGGTCGCCTTGGCCAGCAACGGGTTGCGTGTGTTGAACGTGTCGGTGTTGTCCCGGCTGAACGCGTACAGGTTGTCGATGACCAAGAAGACCTTGGGGTAGACTTCGCCGCTCGCCCGGGCCGACCCATGTCCAAGCGCCTGCCGGGCACGCAGCAGCTGCTCCAGCTCGCCGAAGGTGCGCCGGATGCGTTCCGGTTCGAGCGGTGAGGCGATGCTGCCGACGTGCGCGAGATCCTGCAGTGCACGCAGTTGACCGCCGCCGTAGTCGAGGCCGTAGAACGTGACTTCCTGCGGGGAGTGCAGGGACGCGGCGGACAGGATGAAGGTCTGCAGCGCGGTGGTCTTGCCCGACTTCGGTCCGCCGTGGATCAGCACGTTCGACGCCGCCGAGGTGGCGTCGAAGATCATCGGGTCCCTGCGCATCAGGAACGGCCTGTCGATCTCACCGAGGGGCCAACGCCACTGGTGTTCGGAGACCTCCGAGCGGTGCAGCAGCCCGGCGAGCGGGATGTCCTCGTCGAGGGGCGGCAGCCACAACCGGGGGGCCTTGGGGCCGTAGTGCGCCAGCTGGTCGCCGACGGTGGAGACGAGTTTGCGCGGCGGCAGTTCGTCGCGGTCGTCGACGCCGGTGATGACGACCGTGTCCGGCGCCGCCTCGACGTGCCCGGCGGTGAACGGTTGCGGCCGCGGAACCGAGTGCACGACAACGGATTTTGCGGTGCGAGGCGGATCGTAGATGCCGTCGACGTAGGTGCTGCGGAACTTCACCGGCAGCGCTCCCGGCGTTGGCACCAGGAAGCCTTCGCCCTTGTGGTCGGGGCCGGCCTCGATGTGGAAGGCGTCTTCGACGCCGATGATCTGGCGACTGACGGCGGCGCTGGCCACCTTGAGCCCGATCCGGTACGAGGTGTTCTTGTCGATGTCCTTGATGCGCCCGACGTCCAGCGTCTGAGACGCGAACAGGATGTGGATGCGGAACGAGCGGCCCTTGCGCGCAACGTAATCGAACAGTTCGGCGTACTCGGGGTGATCGGAGAGCATCAGCGAGAACTCGTCGGCGACGACGAGCAGCGTCGGCAGCGGTGGCAGGTCGTGCCCTGCGGTGATGGCCGCCTCGTACTCGAGCACCGAGCTGAAGGCACTGCCCTGAACCCGGCGGCCCGCCTCCATCAACAGCTGTTCCCGCCGCGCGACCTCGCCGCGCAGGGTGTCGGCAAAACGGTCGGCAAGCGAGCGCTTCTCGGCCATGTTCGAGATGACGGCGACGACCTGCGGGAAGTTGCGGAAGATGTCCGCGCCCGCCTCGCCCTTGAAGTCGGCGTAGATGACGATCAGCCGGTCCGCGGAGTGAGTGGTCAACAGCGACAACAGGATCGACATCAGGGTCTGGGACTTGCCCGACCCGGTCATGCCGATCATCAAACCGTGTGGACCCATGCCGCCCTCGGCCTCGTCCTTGAGATCGAACATCAGCGGAGCGCCGGTGGCGGTGACGCCGATCGGCACCCGTAATTCGTCGCCGCGGCTGCGGGGCGCCCATAGGCTCGCCACGTCCAGTGCGGCGGGGTCGGGGATGCCGAGCAGCGTGCCGAACGTGGCCACACCGGAACCGCTGCGTGCGTGGCGCGGGTTGGAGTCCCACCGTGCCAACTGCCGCGCGAGGTGGCGGGCATTCGAGGGGTCGAGGTTGTCGGCGGCGTCGACATAGGAGGCCCAGTCACCGTTCTGCCAACGTTCGATCGTGCCGTCGACCACTCTGAAGATGGGACGCTCGGGATCGGCGTACTGCTCGCGATGCGGCGGGTCGCATCCGATGTGCACGACGGTCACGCCCGCCAAGCCGGCCCGCGGTACCAGCGAGTCGAGATCGGCCGTGCTCGCCACGGTTGGGTCGTCGACCACGATCAGCAGGTGCCGGAGCACCTGAGCGTCGGCGGAGCCGAACGCCGCGCGGTCATCGAGCGCGGGCGCCAGCTTCGATCGCAGTTCGGCGACTGTGTCCGCGAGGTAGCGCGCGGGTCCGACGCCGTCGATCTGACCAGGAATGTCGTTATGCGGCAGCCACTTCAGCCACGACCAAACGTCGCTCTCGAGATCGGGCGTCGCGAGCGCGACGCCGAGTAAGGCAGGGTCGTGCCAGGCGACGGCCTGCGCGACCCACGCCCGCACTGCGCCGCGCACCTCATCGGGTCCACCGAGCACGGTGACGTGCGAGACCTTCGCCAGATCGATACCCGTAGGTACCCCGCGTACGGTGCGCTGCACGTCGAGCAGGCCCCGAAGGGCACTGAGCGACACCGGCTCGAGGTCGACCTCGTCGGCGCTGTCCTTCACCCGAAGCGTGGCGTTCAGCGGTGCGTCGTGCAGGCCCGCGCGGACGACGAGGAAGTCGGCGTCGTGGGGGTCGCGCTCCCATTGCCTGCGTGTCCCGGGGACGTCGCCGAGCGTGGCCGGATCGGGATGAGACCACTGCAGCGCAGCGGTCTGCTCTGCGGCGTGCGCGCGCACGTTGTCGCGGATGACCGACAGGTAGCGCAGGTAGTCGGCGCGTTCGGCGTCGACCTCCTCGGTCCTCATCTTGTGGTCGCTGCCCCGGTAGAGGGCGGTGGCGGCCAAGAGCAGGACGAAGGGGAAGAACAGCGTCGTCGGGGAGATGAGCCGCATGCCGGTGGCGACCAACGCCACGATCATGCCGACGATGAGGATGACGATCAGGTACGGCAGCACACGGCGCAGCAGTGACGGCGGCACCAGTCGCGGCAGCTCGGGCGGCGCCTCGATGGTGATGGTGCCCTTGCGAGTGCTCGGCGCCGGGATCCGGCGACGAGTCTCGAAGATGAGGCGACTCATGGGTTTTCCCTCACGATGGCTGGGTGGGGGTCGGCGGCCAGTGCGTCATGGGCCAGCAACGCGTCGTCACGTGACAGCGTCGGGCCTGCAGCGAACTGACTCAGCATCGACCATGGGATGGGCAGCGGAGGCGGGGTGAGGCCAAGTGCCGCAACGGTCTTCTGATCCGAGTCCTCGTCGATGCCGTACCGGACACCGGTGTCGCTCACCCAGAACAAGGAGCCTGCAGCGGGTGAAGATTGCCCATGCCCGTCCTCCTGGCCGATGGTCTGAACGAAGAAACCCGTCCCCGGTGCCGTGGCCACGCGGGCGGCGGTCGTGCCTGCAGCCGCACCCACCAGGGCGACGGGGCGGACATCCGACGGCAGCGGCAGCGCCGCGCCGGACAGCAGTTCCGACGTGCCACCGGTGGCATCGGCGGGGTGCGACCACCGAGCACAGGTCAGCGGCGCGCGTGCGGCGTCGATCAGGGTGACGGGTTCGCTCGGGTAGGCACCGACGTCGATGCCATGCGAAACGGGCAGCCGCGCAACCTCGTCGGCGCCGAGCTGCGGAGGTTGATCGAGCCCGAATGAGTTGGTGTTGCGCAGAATTGCAGCCAGGACCGGCGAGACGGGCGCAAGCCCGTCGCCGAGCACGGCGTAGTGCCGCAGCGTGGTGTCAGCGTCGAACGCGGCAATCACCGCGCCGATCGGTGCCGTCACCGGCAGCGGGTACGACGTCGGCTCGCCTGCACCCGGGATGGCAGGGGGCACCAGTGCGGGGCCCTCGGGAATCGCGTTGAACAGGCCGGGGGCCACCGCGCGGGGTGCAGGCACCTCGACGCCCAATCCCAGCGCACCGGTGACGGCGCGGTCGTTCAGGTCGAGCAGGCTGCGACGGCCGTTCCACAGCAGCCAGGTGCCCGCGTTGGCCCCGCCCTCGTTGCGAACCAACACGGCCTCGTTCGACGGCAGCTTCGTGGCACGTTCGCCGCCCCCGGAGAGGGGCCCGGTGATCACCGTGACGCCCATTGCGTCTCCCGACACCGCGTCGCACACGGTCCAGTCGGCGTCACGAGTGGTGTTCTGCACCATGCGTTCCGGCGCACCGGGGATGCCGATCAGGTTGCCACGGGCGAGCTGATCCAGCTCGCTGCTCTTGACCGTCGCCGGATTGTCCGGCCTGCCCGCGATGAGCCGCGCGGAGGTCAGGTTCAGCACCGGGTGCAGCTGGTCGCCAAGCCGAACGTAGAGCGCGGCCGTGGTGCGGTCGGCGAGGATGGCGCTGTCACCGACGACGCCTGCGGGCCGGATGAGCGAGAACACGAAGCAGCCTGCCAACCCGGTGATGAGCAGAAGTGCGCCAACCAGCACGGCACGCGACTGGCCGCGCAGCGGGTCGACGAGCATGCGGGTGTCGTGCAATGCGACACCGGATGCGATGCGCCGCATGATGAATCGCCAACCCGACACCTGATGGCGGGTGACGAAGCCGCGGCGGTACGCCACCCGTTCGGGATTCTCGTTGGCCGGTGTCCGCGACGTGAACTCGCGACGGTCCAGGTTGGGGGTACTCATGCGGGCACCGAAAGACCGAGTCCGCGTAGCAGCGGAGCGGACGAGTTGTTGACGTCGGCGGCCGTGATGGTCATCAGGTCGTCGTCGGTGAAGTCCTGGGTTTCGCCGGTCGAACCGGCAATGCGCGGAGTGTGGTCGAGCCGGTACTCCCGCTCCTCCTCGGAACGCTCGACGAGGTTGCGGACGAAGCGGCCGTTGCCCGCGATGTCAAGGCTGCGCCGATCGACGCCGGTCGTGTCGGGTGTCGACGATTGCGCGAGGTGTTCGAACAGCCGCTCCATGTCGGCAAGCGCCTCCTTCTCGAAGACGCTGTCGCGCTTCTCGGCCATCCGCATCGCGATCTCGACGAGTTCCCTTTCCGAGTACGACGGGAAGTCGATGCTGCGGGTGAAGCGGGATCGCAGGCCCTCGTTGGTGTCGAGGAACCTGTCGAGGTCGGCGCGGTAGCCCGCGACGATGACGACGAGGCGTTCGCGATCGTTCTCCATGCGGGCCAGCAGGGTGTCGATGGCGACGAGGCCGAAGTCGTTCTTGGCGCCCGTCGACACCAGGGCATAGGCCTCGTCGAGGAACAGCACGCCGTCCAGTGCGCTGTCGATGACGCCGTTGGTCTTGGCCTCCGTCTCACCGATGTGCTGGCCGATCAGGTCGGCACGGTGCACCTCACGGACGGTCTCCTTCTTCAAAAGCCCGAGGCCGCAGTAGATCTTGGCGACGACGCGCGCAATCGTGGTCTTGCCGGTGCCGGGCGGACCCGCGAACACCAGGTGGTTGGTCCGTTGCGCGACGGTCAGGCCACGTTCCTGGCGCTTCAACGCCATGGACACCGAACTCTTCAACCTGGCCACCTGGAACTTCACCTCTTCCAGGCCGATGAACTCCGCCAGCTCGGCCTCGGCCTCGGCGAGCAGGTGGGCCTTGCGGTCCTTGGCACCCGCATCGACGAAGTCCGCTTCGCCGGGCTCGGTCGCCGGATCCCATGGGTCGGAGCGGGCCTCGATGCGCGCCGAGGTGGTCGGCACGATGCCGTACGACGTGTCCGACAGCGCCAGCTGAACGTGTTCGTGCTCGGGGTTGGCGGCGTAGAGATCGGCCAGCACGTCGGCGGCCTCGAGGTCCTCGCCCTGCGCACGCAGCGACAACGCCTTGCCGAGGGCGCCGTCGACCGCGGCGATCCGAACCGGCCCCGCAGGCTCCTCGAGATAGGACAACGCGGGGGCGAACATGCCGAGCCGGGCCAGCGCAGTACCGAGGGCGACCTTCGCGGCGTGGGCATACGCCTCGTCGAGCGCTTCGTCGTTCACCACGGGGGTGAGCAGCCGGACCACGTCCGACCAGCGCTCAGTCCGGTAGTACATCGCCACCCGAACCCACGTGGCCTGCAGCCAGCTGGGCCGCCGATCGATGAGCGGATCCATCAGCCGGTCGGCAGCAGCGTGGTCGCCTGAGCCGGAAAGTGTTGCGGCGTAAGCTAACTGGAAGTCGTCGGGAGTGCAAGCCCGGAACTGGAGATACAGGCCGGTGTCGTAGGTGAACCCGAGATCGCCAGGGGTCAGCTCGAGTTGGCGTTGCAGTGCCCCAGCGGTGGCGGCGGTGCGCCACACCGATTCCACGACGCGCGGGCTGACGTCACCCGCCGCGGCAAGACCGGTCCATGCGTCGCAGTGCCCGTGCGCGATCCGCGTCAGGTCGACGAAGCCCGATCGGGCCTCGGCCGGATCGGCGGGCCTCCTCCGGTCGTGAACCGTCAGACCAAGTGCCCGGCAACACGTGGCAAACCTACTAAGGACATCGCGATCGACGGCCGCAAGAGTGTCACTACCCATATTCGTCACGGAAGCGCACGGCGCTCCGTCGTCTCCCTTAAGTATGCCTAAGCTAACTCGCCGAAGTTAGCATTGCATAACTTAACTGTCGAGACGCACGTCGAGTCATCGACGCGTGAGCGCGATCACCCCTTCGTGGCGGTGACCAAACTGATCGAACCGACCATCGGGGCGACGTCTGGGTCGTCCTCGGGCATGGGCCGCCCCAGCTCGCGAAGATACGTCGTGAGCTGCGTGGCCGTCGCCGTCCACCCGTGGGCGGCGAACCATTCCTTGGCCGGTGCGTGCTGCTCGTTGTAGACCAGCGTGAAGAACGAGCCCTCCGTTCCCGCGGTCCGTTCCTCTTCCTGTTTGGCCGCGAAGGCGGCCTGAGGCATGGGCCTGCCCTCCTCGACCGCGACCCAGCTGCCCGGGCTGGACAGCGCGTCGATGCCGTCGAACAACTGCTGCTGCGCACTGGCAGGCAGGTAGATCAGCAAACCTTCGGCGATCCACGCCGACGGGCGCGACGGATCGAATCCACTCGCCTTCAGAGCCGTGACCCAGTCGTCTCGAAGGTCGATGGCGATCTCGCGACGCTCGGCCCGCGGTGCGTCACCGTGGTCGTGCAACGCCTTGCCCTTGAACGCCAGCACCTCGGGTTGATCGAGCTCGTAGACGACGGTGCCGTCGGGCCACGGCAACCGGTAGGCACGCGAGTCGAGGCCTGCGGCGAGGATGACGACCTGCCGGACCCCGGCGTCCGCAGCCGCGGCGAAGTAGGTGTCGAAGTACTTGGTGCGCGCGCCCTGGAACGACACGAAGTGGCTGCCGAAGTCGGACCGCAGGCGAGAGTAGGCAGGCGCTTCCTCGTAGACGTCGCTCTCGACGCCGTCGAGTACGTCGGCCCAGCCGCCGCCGACGGCGCGACAGAACACCTCGGCATAGGGGTCGACGGCGAGCGGTTCGGGCTTCTGCCCCTCCAAAGCCCTTGCCGCGGCGACGAACAGGGCCGTCGAGCCGACGCTGGTGGTGATGTCCCAGGTGTCGTTGTCAGTGCGCATTGGCGCGAGGGTACCCCCGAATTCTGACAGCGGGCTTACCTCAGACCAGCGGTCGTCCGGTCCTGATCCGCCGGTCGAGGTCCTTGAGCAAGACGTTGAACGGGAACTGCCGGATGAAGCGCGGCATCACGTGGTTGACGGTGCGCAGCACGGCCATCAGGCGGTCGAACCGGCGTTGCCGCTTGACGTCCCACGGCAGGCGCATCTCCTCGCGGAACCTCTGCGGCAGGAATCCCGCGGTGATCAGCAGGGCACCAGCGTCGGCCCACCGCTGCAGCGGGCCTGGCAACGTCACTCCCGGAATCCGAGACGCCGCGATCGGGTACAGGTACTCGCGAACGGTGTCGTCGATGTGGACCTTGTCCAGCGACTCCTGCCAGTAGCGGTCGAACGCGACCCGGTCGGCGGGCCACATCTCGACCGGCACCTGCAGCGTGGTGCCCAGCGCCACACCCTCGGCGTAGTGCCGATCGGCCGTCTCGTCGTCCATCTCCCCGACGAAGATCTTGTAGATGTCGACGGCACCCTTGTACAGGCACGCCCCGACCCACAACTGGAGGTCCTTGTCGAAGGCGTTGTACTTCACCGGGCTCTCGTCGGTCGAGTACACCTGCGCGTGGGCCCCGTTCACGGCCTTGCGGAAGGCCGCCTTCTGGGCGGCGCTGCCCTTCGTGGCCACGGCCAGGTAGGTGAACGTCGTGCGCGCCCGCTTGATCGGATGCCGGTCGACGCGGCCGCTCTCCACCCGGCTCTCCAGCACGCCGTATCCGACGCCCGGCCTGGCCAGCTGCATGATCACGTTGGCCGGGCCCGCCAGCAGGGCCACACCCATCAGGCCATCGTCGATGCCCGCCCGACGTGACCGGACGACGGAGCGCTCCATGATCGACATTGGTCTCCCCTTCCAAAGTAAATCTGAGAACGTCTGTTTCCTGATATTGCCTCGCGCTCCCGGCGAGTGTCAAGATGGTGGACATGACTCAAGTCCGGCCCTACGGCGGCGTCGAGGCGCGGGAGCGCATCGCTCAGCGTCGAAACCGCCTGCTCGAAGCCGGTCTAGAGCTCCTTTGCGGTACCGACGACGCGGGTGAACTGACCGTGCGGGCGATCTGCCGCCAGGCCGGGCTGTCCGCGCGGTATTTCTACGAGAGCTTCACCGACAAGGACGAACTGGTCGCCGCAGTCTTCGACTGGGTGATCGCCGACATCGCGACCACCACCCAGGCTGCCGTGTCCGCCGCGCGGCCGAAGGCGCAGAGCAGGGCGGGCATGGCCAACATCGTCAGGACCATCGCGGGTGACCCCCGCATCGGCAGGCTGCTGTTCAGTTCGCATCTCGCCAATGCGGTGCTGGCCCGCAAGCGCGTGGAGGCCGGCGCCCTGATGGCGACGCTGTCAGGCCAGCAGGCGATCGAGTCGCTCGGCGTTCGCGACAACGACCGGGTCAAGGCCACCGCGCACTTCGTCGTTGGTGGTGTCGTGCAGACCATCAGCGCGTGGCTCGCCGGTGACGTCGACCTGGAGCCCGATCAGCTCGTCGATCAGCTGGCAGCCACCCTCGATGCACTGGCCGACCCGGTGCTGTACGTGCAGCCGATCGAGTAGGTCACGGCAACAACGGAACTCGCCACAGCGGCATTCCAGGGTCGATCAGGTACAGCCGCATGACGATCAGCCGCAGGATGCGCAGCGAACCGCTGATCAGAAGAAGGGCCAGCGGCAGTTCGCCGAGCACGGCCGTCAGCCAGGACAGCCACCTATCCCCCGGCCCTGCGGTCAGGACGTCGAACCAAGCATCGCAGATCAGCAACACGCCGCTGGTGAAGGCCGTCAAGACCAGCAGTTGACGGCGCAGGAGGCCGAGCAGCGCCGTCGCGGCCAAGAACCCGAGCAACAGGACGTCGAAGCCCACCCAGGTTGCCGTCCAGTTGTGGGCGACGTACTTCTCGGGAAGCGTGAACGACAGGTAGACGATCCACGGGATCAGCCCGATGGTCGCGCTGACCATCAGCACCAGGCGGATCCGTCGGGATCTCTCCAGGACCAACGGGGACAACAGTTCACCGATCGGCCGTTCCAGCCGTTGGATCAGATCGCGGCGCTCATCAGCGGACATCGCGGCGATCTGAGCATCGGACACCACGCCGTCGCCCATGATCGGGCTAGTGCGCGGCAGCCACCGGTGGCCGCCGATCGGCTTCGGTCTTCGGCGTCGTCACCGTGTCGACATCGGTGAACTGCTTGGTCCAGCAGGCGAATTCGAGCGTGATGCCGTCGGGGTCCTGGAAGTAGAACGAGCGCACGTACACGCCGGGATGCAGTGTCATGGACACCTGGGCCGGGCTCTCGTCGTGGTTGAGCACCGGCCCCACCCGTACGCCCTTCTCCTTGAGTCGCTTGCGGTACTCGTCGAACTTCTCTGCGGGAACGTGGAACGCGAGGTGGTTCAGCGAGCCCACCGCGCTGACGATCTCGCCGATGCCGGGGATGGCTGCGGGTGCGGATATCCCTGGCACGCCATCGGGCGCCTCGGCGAACCAGAAGAACGCGACGCAGTCGCCGTTGCCCGCATCGAAGAAGAAGTGCTGCCCCATGCCGCCCGGCAGGTCGAGCGACTTGACCAGTGGCATGCCAAGCACGCCCGAGTAGAACTCGACGGTCTTTGCCATGTCCGCGCACACCAGCGCCACGTGGTTGATACCGCCCAATTCGAACTCGGAGTTGGTGTTGTCAGGCTTGATCACGTCGCCCCTCCTCGAGATGTCCGACCCGCGTCGGGTCTAGCCAAGGTGCCAATCTGAATCTAACATCAGATTCAGGTTCGATCAATGACTTAGGAGGCCCCGCGTGACCGTCGCCCCGCGCGAACAATTGCCGACCCTCAGGGGCAGACAGACGCAGGCGGCGATCGACGGTGCGGCGCGGGCCGTCATCGCGCGCAAGGGAATCCTGGCCACGACGATCTCCGACATCGCCGCGGAGGCGGGCCGGTCGACGGCCTCGTTCTACAACTACTACGACTCCAAGGAGGCGATGGTCCGCGAGTGGGCGCTGCGCTTCCGCGACGAGGCGCGTGAACGAGCCCGCGCGGCCACCGAGCCCGAGCTGACCAACCGGGAGCGCGCCTACCGGGCGGCCGCCGCGCACTGGGCCACCTACCGGCACCGCCTTGCCGAGATCATCAGCGTCTCGCAGCTGGCCATGGTCAACGACGACTTCGCCCAGTACTGGGCCGACATTTGCGAGTTACCGATATCACTGATCACGACGATGGTGAAACAGGCTCAACAACAAGGGTTCTGCCTCGACGATGACCCCCACCTGACCGCGGTGGCATTGGTCTCCATGCTGAACCAGTTCTGTTACGTGCAGCTGAGTGGGGACGGCGGAGGCAGTGCCGACGACGAGGCATGCGTCAAGACATTGGCCAACGTGTTCTACCGGACCATCTACTTCGAGGAGACCTCGACGACATGACGAAGATTCCTCTGGCGTCTGGGACACCCGGCGTGACTAGGGAGTTCGTCGGCGTCGACTCCCCCACTGCCCGCCGGGCAGGCTCCGGCGGACACCCCTGCCAGGGCATCTACTACCGGGGTGTCGGCCGCAAGCCGAAGGTGGCGATGATCGCCACGCACTACCAGATCGACTTCTCCGAGCACTATCTCGCGGACTACATGGCCACCCGTGGCGTCGGCTTCCTCGGCTGGAATACCCGGTTCCGCGGCTTCGAGAGCGCCTTCCTGCTCGACCATGCGCTGGTGGACATCGGGGTCGGCGTCCGCTGGCTGCGCGACGTGCAGGGTGTGGAAACCGTTGTTCTGCTGGGCAATTCAGGTGGAGGCTCTCTCATGGCGGCCTACCAGGCCCAAGCCGTCGACCCACACGTGACACCGCTGGACGGCATGCGGCCCGCGGCGGGTCTCACCGACCTCCTGCCCGCCGACGGCTACGTCGCGAGCGCCGCCCACCCCGGCCGCCCCGACGTGCTCACGACGTGGATGGACGGCTCCGTCGTCGACGAGGGCGATCCCGTCGCCAGCGATCCCACGCTCGACCCGTTCGACGAGCGCAACGGCCCGCCGTACTCGCCGGACTTCATCGACCGCTACCGGGCCGCGCAGATTGCCCGCAACCACGCGATCACCGAGTGGGCCGAGACGGAGCTGAACAGGGTTCGGAAGGCCGGCTTCTCGGACCGGCCGTTCACGGTGCTGCGCACCTGGGCCGACCTGCGCATGATCGATCCGACCATCGAGCCCACCAAGCGCCCGGCCAACACCTGCTACGCGGGCGTGCCCATCAAGGCCAACCGATCCGCGCACGGCATCGCCGCGGCATGCACCCTGCGCGGCTGGCTGGGCATGTGGAGCCTTGGGCGTTCGCAGACCCGCGCCGAACCGCATCTGGCCCGCATCGCCTGCCCGGCACTGGTGATCAACGCCGAACAGGACACCGGCGTGTATCCCTCAGACGCGCAACGCATTCACGATGCGCTGGCGGGCACGGACAAGTCGTTGCACGCGATCGACTCCGACCACTACTTCACCACCCCAGGGGCACGCAGCGAGCAGGCCGATCTGATCACGAAGTGGATTGCCAAGCGGTGGCGCTGAGCATGCGCAAGCTGGGCGAGGCGATGTCGCTGTACTGGACAGCTCCCCGGAGGATGCCGCTCAGGTCGCCAGCGACATACTCGAGCAGGCCCCGACCGGGGAGTATCCGTACCTCACGGAGCTGACCACTGAGCGAGTCCTGCAAGGCGATTGTCACTTTGGGGACGAGTTCGAGGTCGGCCTCGACCTGCTCCTTGACAGCCTGGAGCGTGCAATCGAAAGGTGATGGCGTGACGTCAGTCAGAGTCTTGGCCCACTACGTGCCCGGCGACAAGGCGCGGGCATCGGTCGCGCCACACGCCGATTGGCTCGACGTGCGCTACGTCGCCGAGAACGACGACGACACCTTCTACCGCGAGCTGCCCGAAGCCGACGTGATCTGGCACGTGCTGCGGCCGCTGTCGGGTTCCGACCTCGAGCGGGCAACCCGATGCCGGCTCGTGCACAAACTCGGCGCCGGGGTGAACACCATCGACGTCGACACCGCCACGCAACGCGGCATCGCCGTCGCCAACATGCCAGGCGCCAACGCCCCGTCGGTGGCAGAGGGCGCGGTGCTGCTGATGCTCGCCGCGCTGCGCAGGCTGCCCGCCCTCGATGCGGCCACCCGGGCAGGTGCGGGCTGGCCCTCCGATCCGACGCTCGGCGAGACGGTCCGCGACATCGGGAGCTGCACCGTCGGCCTCCTCGGCTACGGCAACGTCGCCAAACGCGTCGAGAAGATCGTCGTGGCGATGGGCGCCGACGTGCTGCACACCAGCACCCGCGACGACGGCCACGCTGGGTGGCGCCCCCTGCCCGAACTGCTCGCCGCCAGCGACATCGTCTCGCTGCACCTGCCGCTCACCGACCGGACGGCGGGATTGCTCGACGCCGCCCGGCTCGCGCTGATGAAACGTGACGCCGTGCTCGTCAACACCTCGCGCGGGCCGATCATCGACGAGGCCGCGCTGGTCGACGCTCTGACTGCGGGCCGGCTGATGGCTGCCGGCCTCGACGTGTTCTCCACCGAGCCCGTCGCCGCGGACAATCCGCTGCTGGCGCTCGACAACGTCGTGGTCACCCCGCACGTCACCTGGTACACCGCCGACACCATGCGGCGCTATCTGGGCGAGGCGGTGGACAACTGCGAGCGGTTGCGCGATGGCCGCGACCTGGTAAACCTGGTAAACCACGTCCGGTAAGGTCCGAATCCAAACACCCGGTACCATCGGTACCAACCCACCGGTTGATTCAAGGCTGGCCCCAAAGGAGTAGGCATGCCCATCGCGATCACTTCTGAGCACAACGACCTCGCCGATTCGGTCCGGTCCCTCGTGGCGCGGGTAGCGCCATCGGAAGTCCTGCACGAGGCGCTGGAAACCCCCATCCCGAACCCACCGACCTACTGGAAGGCAGCCGCCGAGCAAGGTCTGCAAGGCCTGCACCTCTCGGAATCGGTTGGCGGACAAGGCTTCGGCATCCTCGAGCTGGCCATCGTGCTCGCCGAGTTCGGTTACGGCGCGGTGCCGGGCCCGTTCGTCCCCTCGGCAATCGCCAGCGCGCTGATCTCGGCGAGCAACCCGGAGGACAAGCGACTGGAGGCCTTGGCGTCCGGTGACGCCATCGCGGCGTACGCCATCGACTCCGGGCTGACCGCAACCCGCCAGGGTGACGGTCTCGTCATTCGCGGCGAGGTCCGCGCGGTCCCCGCCGCTGCCCAGGCCTCGATCCTGGTGCTCCCCGTCGCTGGCCTTGATTTGGGGACCAGCGGCTCTGGGTGGGTCGTCCTCGACGCCGATCAGGTGGAGATCGAGCCCGTCGCCAGCGTCGACCCGCTGCGCCCCCTTGCGCACGTACGCGCCAATGCCGTCGAGGTCGGCGACGACCGCGTGCTGGCCAACCTGAGCCGCACGCGCGGACGTGCCCTGATATCGACGCTGCTTTCCGCGGAGTGCATCGGCGTCGCCCGCTGGGCCACCGACACGGCATCCGAGTACGCCAAGATCCGGGAGCAGTTCGGCAGGCCGATCGGTCAGTTCCAGGCCATCAAGCACAAGTGCGCAGGCATGATCGCCGAGACCGAGCGCGCCACGGCCGCCGTGTGGGACGCCGCGCGGGCCATCGACGAAGAAGGCGAGGACTCCTCTTTCGAGTTCGCCGCCGCCGTCGCCGGCACCCTGGCTCCGGTCGCCGCGCAGCACGCCACGCAGGACTGCATCCAGGTGCACGGTGGCATCGGCTTCACCTGGGAGCACGACACCAACGTCTACTACCGGCGCGCGATCGTGCTTGCCGCCTGCTTCGGGCGCGCGGCCGACTACCCGCAACAGGTGGTGGACGTCGCGACCACGACCGGGCTCCGCTCGATCGACATCGACCTCGACCCCGACACGGAGAAGCTCCGCAACGAGATCCGCGCGGAAGTGGCTGGGCTGAAGGCGATTCCGCGCGAGAAGCGCAACGTCGCGATCGCCGAGGGCGGCTGGGTGCAGCCCCACCTGCCCAAGCCGTGGGGGCGCGCGGCGACGCCGATCGAGCAGATCATCATCGCGCAGGAATTCGCGACCGGCGCCGTGAAGCGCCCGCCAATGGGCATTGCCGCCTGGATCATCCCCTCGATCGTCGCCTACGGCACCGACGTGCAGCAGCAGCGTTTCCTGCCGCCGACCTTCCGTGGCGAAATGATCTGGTGCCAGCTGTTCTCCGAGCCGGGCGCCGGCTCCGACCTGGCCAGCCTGACCACCAAGGCCACCAAGGTCGACGGCGGCTGGCGGATCACCGGGCAGAAGATCTGGACTACCGGCGCGCAGTTCTCCAAGTGGGGCGCGCTGCTCGCACGCACCAACCCGACCGCACCGAAACACCAAGGCATCACCTACTTCCTGCTTGACATGGAGAGCGAGGGCGTGGAGGTCAAGCCGCTGCGCGAGCTGACCGGCAACGCGATGTTCAACACGGTGTTCATCGACGATGTCTTCGTCCCGGACGAGATGGTGCTCGGCGAAGTGGACCGGGGCTGGGAGGTCAGCCGCAACACCCTGACCAACGAGCGCGTGTCGATCGGCAGCAGCGAGCCTGCGTTCCTGGCCACCCTCGACCAGTTCGTGGAGTTCGTGAAGGACGGCCAGTTCGACCAGATCGAGCAGAACCACGCAGGCCGCTTGATCGCCGAGGGTTACGCAGCCAAGGTGCTGAACATGCGCTCGACGCTGCTGACGCTGGCAGGCGGCGACCCGATGCCCGCGGCGGCGATCTCCAAGCTGCTTTCCATGAAGACCGGCCAGGGCTACGCCGAGTTCGGGGTGTCGTCGTTCGGCACCGACGCCGCCATCGGCGACCGCGAGCAGCCGTCCGGCAAGTGGGCGGAGTACCTGCTCGCGGGCCGCGCCACCACGATCTACGGCGGCACCACGGAAGTGCAGCTGAACATCATCGCCGAGCGACTGCTCGGCCTCCCGCGCGATCCGTAGCCGCTGACGCCGACCGCGAGAACAGTTCACAGTCAATCCGTTGAAATCAGACTAACGGTCTGAGATGGTCCAGCGATGGGCCGACAACTCGGGGCAGACGCGGTGGCCGCCTTGTTGACTTCGGCAGCAGTTGGGCCAGCGGCCTTGGTCGTGGCCGGTGAACCCGGCATCGGCAAGACCACCCTGTGGTTGGCCGCGGTCGATCGGGCACGGGAACGCGGGATGCGCGTGCTGTCGGCGCGAGCGGCCCAGGCTGAGTCCGTCCTGGCCTATGGCTCGTTGGCCGACCTGTTGGGTGGGGTCGAGGCGGCCGCCTTCGCGGATCTGCCATATCCACAGCGGATTGCGTTGGACCGGGCGCTGTTGCGGATGGACGCTGACGGCGTTGCCACGGATCACCGCGCGGTGTCCGCCGCTTTCGCGGCGGTCATCGGGAGCCTCGCCACCGAGTCTCCGGTTCTGCTCGCGATCGACGACCTGCAGTGGCTGGACCACTCCAGCCAGAACGTCATCGCGTTCGCCACCAGGCGACTCTCGGGACCGGTGGGCGTGCTCGGCACGTTTCGC
Organism: Mycolicibacterium sp. P9-64; assembly: GCF_008329605.1. GTDB lineage: Bacteria > Actinomycetota > Actinomycetes > Mycobacteriales > Mycobacteriaceae > Mycobacterium. Next base: position 261,840 of record NZ_NPKO01000001.1, on the reverse strand, counting down.
ACCGCTGCCGACACCGGAAACTCCGCCTCATGGCTCCATCTGCCCGGGAATCACGTTGTTCAACGAATCACTTTGCATCCGTTGAATGTTGGCGTCCTTCGTGAGGTTCTGACCGAGAAATTCGGACGATCGTTCACGCGGCCGGAACTGATCCGGATCCACCAGGTGTCGGGTGGCAATCCTTTCTACGCCCTCGAGTTGGGCCGGGTAATGGACCACGACACGGCGAGCACCGAAACGCCCTTGCCGAGCACACTTTCGGAATTGGTGCGGGCCAGGATCGACACCCTGAACACGGATACCGGCGACGCCCTGCTTGCCGTAGCCTGCCTCGCGACCCCGACCGTCGACCTCGTTGCGCGCGCAACCGACACGAATCCCGACCAGCTGGTTGCGCTGCTCGAGGATGCCGAGCGCGAGGGAATCGTCAGGATCTCCGGCAACCGCCTGCGTTTCACGCATCCATTACTGGCCCATGGGGTCTACGGCGACGCGGCTGCACCACGACGACGGGCGATGCACCGGAGTCTGGCCGAGCTCGTCGATGAACCCGAGCTGCGAGCCAGGCACCTGGCCCTGGCCGCCACCACCGCCGACCCACTGACGTTGCAGTCCCTCGACGGTGCAGCCGAATTGGCGCGCGCTCGAGGTGCGCCGGACGCCGCGGCCGAGCTGCTCGAGCTGGGCGTCGGGCTCGGTGGCGACTCGCCGGAACGGCGGATCAGGCTGGCGGGCCATCACTTCGACGCCGGCGATCCCGCACGCGCCGGGGCACTGTTGGACGAGACCATACAGCGGTTGCCACCCAGCGTTCTGCGCGCGGAGGCAGCGAGCCTGTTGGCCGTCATCCGCTTGCTCAGCGACAGCTTCCAGGACGCCGCCGGTGTGTTGGAGAGGTCGCTTGAGGAGGCTGCGACCAACCTCGCGCTCACCGTGCAGATGCTGATCACGTTGTCGTTCGCCCTCGTCAACGCAGGCAAGACCGAGGCCGCCGAGCAGCGTGTCGAAGAGGCAGTGGCCGAGGCCGAGCGCCTCGGTCATCCGCATCTCTTGGGTCAGGCGCTGAGCATGCGCGTCATGCTGCATTTCATGCGCGGCGATGGCCTCGACGAGCCAAGCCTGCAAAGGGCGCTCGCCTCGGAGGACCGCCAAGCAAATGTCTCAACCGCTTTCAGCCCGACCGTGCAGGGCGCCCTCCTTCTGGCGTGGACCGGATCGCTCGAGCAAGCCCACGACACGATGCTGTCCATCCGGCGCCGCTGCATGGACCACGGCCAGGAGGGCGACCTGGTGTTCGTCGACTTCCACACCGTGCTCATCGAGATCTGGCGGGGAGATTTCGCCGCAGCGGCCCAGATCGCGGAGAGCGCCATGGAAAGAGCGCTACAGCTGGGCGGCGACCTCCCACTATTCGTCGCCCTGACCGTCCGGGCCACCGTGTGCGCCTACGCCGGGCACGAAGACGAGGTGCGTCGCGACGTCAACGAAGCAGTCGCGGCAGGCCAGAGGTCCAACTCGCAGCGGCTGGCGGAGTGGCCCGTCACCACGTTGGGCTTTCTCGAAACGTCGCTCGGCAACTACGAAGCAGCGCTCGACACACTGCGCCCTCTGTTGAGAGTTCTTGAAGCCCGGCCAGATTCGACGGAGATCATCGGCGCATCATTCGTCCCCGACGCCGTCGAGGCCATGATCCAACTGGGGTTGCTCGCCGACGCCACGCCGCTGATCGAGCGGCTCGAACGCAACGGCCGCAGGCTGGACCGGCCGTGGATGCTGGCCGTCGGGGCGCGCAGCCGATCCATGCTTCTCGCCGCCAGCGGCGACGTCGATGGTGCATACGAGGCTGCGCAGCGGGGGTTGGTCGAGCACGACCGGCTACCCATGCCGTTCGAACGTGCACGTACCCAACTCCTGTTGGGTCGACTTCAGCGCCGCCAACGCCACAAGGAGGTCGCCGCGACCACCCTGCGAGAGGCCCTCTCCGTCTTCGAACGCCTGGGCACACCGCTCTGGGCCGACCGCGTCCGCGCCGAACTCGATCGCGTCAACGTCGGGCCCACCTCGACCGCGCTCACTCCAACGGAGCTGCAGGTCGCCGAGCTCGCCGCCAGCGGAATGACCAACCGCGACGTCGCCGCCGCCCTCTTCATCAGCCCGAAGACCGTTGAGGCCAACCTGGCTCGCGTCTACCGCAAGCTCGGCATCCACTCCCGTGCCGAATTGGGCCGAAGCATGAGCCGTCACCAGCGATAGGGAAACACCCGATTCCAACGGTGCCGTGGTGCCTTAGCGTCGACTCGATGGGGATGTTCGTGCCGCGCCAGGCGTGCTATCTCGTCGAGTGGTATGACCCTCTCCTCACCGACGAACGGCTCGAACTCACCGCCGCCCGACTCGATGAATGTGTCGCTTCGATGAACGCGGACGGGTCTTCGGTGCAGTTGCTCATGACGCTCGCAGTACCTACGGATGAGGTCGTATTCGGTGTCTTCGCGGCGTCTTCGGAACAGGTGGTCGCCGAGGCGTGCAAGCGAGCAGGCACACCGGCTCAGCGACTCACCATCGCGTCTCGCCTCGGTCCGGCATAGGGAAACACCCGATTCCTGCCCGACCTTCCGGCAATAGCGTCACTCCGATAGGACGGCCCGGCATGTCGCCGGCCCCGAGGGAGGAACCACCATGACGCACAATCTGGCAAAGCACTCCACGCTTGCCCCGCTTTCGGTCCTGCTGCTCGCCGCTCTCGGCGGTGTCGGCTCGCAGGCGGTCGCGGTCGCCGACCCGCTTCCGTACGGTCCCGACACCTGCAATCAGGGATTCGTCTGGCGCGAGGCGGGACCAGGTGACGTCGTCTGCGTAACCCCTGCCATCCGCTCAAGCACGGCCCAGCAGAACCAGGCGGCCGGGCAGAATGTCGAACCCAACGGCGGAGCCTATGGACCCGCCACTTGTAAGTCGGGTTTCGTTTGGCGCGAGGCATTCTCAGGCGACACCGTCTGCGTGACACCGGCTGTGCGGAGCCAGGCGGCCAGCGACAACGCGGCTGCGGAGTCGCGCAAGGCTGCGAACGCGCCGGCACCTGCCGCACCAGCAGCACCAGCCCCGTGCTTCCAAAACCCGGCCCCCGGGCTCATCCCGAATGGCAACGGGCTGTTCTGCTGAGCAGGCCTGCCTAGGGGTTGTCGGTGACTGCCTGAAGCAGCGTGTGCAGCGCTGCCCGCTGGTCGTCGTCGAGCGCCGAGAGCATGCGCGATCCACCGCAATGAGATCGACGACTCGTGGGCACATTCCAAAGTGGCGTGACACGCTTGGGTGACATCTCGACCTAGGAGGATGTCACGACCGGCAAGGACGGCGTCACGCTGCGCCAGTTGCGGTACTTCACCGTGCTCGGCGAGGAGCTGAACTATCGCCGCGCCGCCGAGCGGCTGTTCATCACGCAGCCCGCGCTGTCCACCGCCATCAAGCAACTCGAGCATCAGCTGGGCGTCCTGCTGTTCATCCGCAGCACCAGGGACGTCGCGCTGACCGACCTCGGCGCCGCGTGGCTGCCCAAGGTGCACGACGCGCTTCGGGGCGTGGACTCCGCCGTCGACGACCTGGTCTCGGCGTCACGGCGCGACCGGCGCATCCGGCTCGGCTACCTGATCGGCACGGGCGCCGACGTGCTGTTCCGACTGGTCCGCCACTTCGAGACCGCCTACCCCGAGATCAGTGTAGAGCCACGGGAATTCGACTTCTCCGACCCCACTGCAGGGCTGGCCGACGGCACTACCGAGGTGGCCATCATCCGGCCTCCCGTGGATCTGCCCGACCACCGGATGCTGATCCTCGACGCCGAGGACTGGGTGGCCTGCCTACCCCGCGATCACCGACTCGCACGGCGGTCCGAGTTGTCCATCGCCGAACTGCTCGACGATCCCATCGTGGTCGCGCCGGGCAGCGCAGGGCGGTGGCGCGACTACTGGATGGCGATGGATGCACGCGAGGGGCGGCCGCCGACGATCGCCGCAGTCGCCGCCACTTACGAGGAGGAGACGACGACCATCGCGCGCGGTCTCGGCATCAGCTTCACCAGCCAGGCCAGTGCGCGCCTGTACGACAGACAGGGCATCGTCTACGTGCCGATCACCGATCGGCCGCGCAACTACACCGCGCTGGCGTGGAATCCCGCCGCCGTGAGCCATGACGCGGCCGCGTTGATCCGCCAGGTCCGCGACGAGTGGAGTTTCGGCGAGGGCCAATCGTCGGAGCGGCCAGCGACATACTCGTGAGACGCGGCCGGCGACTGATTGCCAATGAATCGGGCCATTGATAACCGGAGGTTATGAGTAGATCAGAAACTGGAACTTCCGGATGCAGCTCAGGAGGCGTTTCCTCGTCAACATTCGACAACCCCGTCGTCGCACCTTCCGACCCTCCTGACCTGGAGCACCCCATGACCGATACCGCACCATCCGTCGCCGTCGAGAAGCCGGCGGACGACGAAGACGCCCGACTCGCCGAGCTTGGCTACACCCAGAAGCTCGACCGCTCAGTCGGCAGGCTCGCGTCCTTCGCCATCGGCTTCGCGACGATCAGCGCGACGACGGCCGTGTTCACCGGCTTCGGCGCCGGGTACTTCACCGCAGGCGGACCGTTCGTGTGGACGCTGCTGCTCGCCGCCGCGGTGTTCGTGATCTGGACCCTGATTGCGGCCGACCTGACCTCCAAGATCCCGTTGGCCGGCTATTCGTACCAGTGGACGAGTCGCCTCGTCGGCTCGACGATGGCGCTGTTCACCGGCGTACTGGCCCTCGCAGGCTGGATCTGCGGCATGACCGGCGTCGGCTTCATCCTGTCCGGCTACCTCGGCAGCCTGTTCGGCTGGAACATGAGCCAGACCGCACAGATCTTCGTCGCCATCGGCGTCATGGCCGTCTGCATGCTCATCAACCTCTACGGCGTGCGCTTCGCCACGATGGTCAACAACATCGGCGTCAGCCTCGAGTTCGTGATCACCGTTGGCGCAACGATTCTCGTTGCCATCGTCGCGTTCTCCTCGCCGGACAACCACCAATCCGTCTCGGTGCTGTTCACCGGCGGCACGTCTGACGGTGGCAGTACTCCGTACGTCCTTGCCTGGCTGGCCGCGTCGCTCGGTCCGTTCTTCGGACTCATCGGGGTGGAGGCCAGCGCGGACATCGCCGAGGAGACCGTCAACGCCCGCCACGTCATCCCGCGCACGATGTTCTACGCGTTGGGCGCGTCCATCGTCATCGAATTCGGCATGTACGTCGTCTACGTGCTGGCGATCAAGAACGCCGATGCCGTTGCGGCCGCATCGGCTGCCCCCATCGAGGAGATCATCACCCAGCAGGTCGGCCCGGTCATCAGCAGGATCGTCGTCGCCGTCGCACTGACCAACGTGTTGGCCTGCATCCTCGCCAACATCCTCGTCGCCACCCGCCTGACCTACTCGATGGCCCGCGACAACATGCTGCCGTTCTCCCACGTCTGGCGGCACGTGTCCCCGTCCAACCGCACCCCAACGTATGCCGTACTGGGAATCTTCGGGTTCTCGACGATCCTCCTGCTCTCGGCATTGGTCAGCGAGAAGGCGTTCTTCCTCATCCTCGGCCTCTCCTCGCTGGCCGTCTGCTCGATGTACCTACTGCAGACAGTCGCGGTGATGATCGCCACCCGCCGCGGAACCATTCCCGCAGCCGAGGCTGGAACGTTCGACCTCGGCAAGGCCCGCGTGCCGGTGGCCGTGATCGCGGCCATTGCCTTCACCCTGGTCTGCACCGCGCTGATCTTCCTGCCCCAGTTCGCGGGCAACGGCTACGTGTTCGTCGGCCTGCTCGCGCTCACCACGCTCTGGGCCGTTACGGGGCTGCGCAAGCGACTGGCCACCGGCGAGGCCGGGCCTGACTACGCCAAGACCCACCAATCCTGAATTCGACTGACTCACAACGCCTTACCGAAGGGAACATCATGACCGTCACAGATCTGGGCACCAGCAACCTCGTCGCCGTCGAGCCAGGCGCCGCCATCCGCGAGGACACGCCCGTCGGCTCGGCGATCCAGTACAGCGACTACGAGCTCGACACCTCGAGCCCGTACGCGGGTGGCGTGGCGTGGATCGAGGGTGAGTTCATCCCCGCCGAGGACGCCAAGATCTCGATCTTCGACACCGGCTTCGGGCACTCCGACGTCACCTACACCGTCGCCCACGTGTGGCACGGCAACATCTTCCGGCTCGACGACCACATCGACCGACTGCTCGACGGAGCGCGCAAGCTGCGCCTCGACGCCGGCATGAGCAAAGAAGAATTGGCCGTGCTCACGAAACGTTGCGTATCGCTGTCACAGCTGCGCGAATCGTTCGTCAACCTGACCATCACGCGTGGCTACGGAAAGCGCAAGGGCGAGAAGGACTTGTCCAAGCTCACCCATCAGGTCTACATCTACGCGATCCCCTACCTGTGGGCCTTCCCGCCCGCCGAGCAGATCTTCGGTACCACCGCGATCGTGCCGCGCCACGTGCGCCGCGCCGGCCGCAACACCGTCGACCCGACCATCAAGAACTACCAGTGGGGCGACCTCACCGCGGCCAGCTTCGAGGCCAAGGACCGCGGCGCACGCACGGCAATCCTGCTGGACTCCGACAACTGCGTGGCCGAGGGTCCTGGCTTCAACGTCGTCGTCGTCAAGGACGGCAAGCTGGCCTCACCGTCACGCAACGCGCTGCCCGGCATCACCCGCAAGACGGTCTACGAACTCGCCGACCAGATGGGCGTCGAAGCCACCCTGCGCGACGTGACCAGCCAAGAGCTCTACGACGCCGACGAACTGATGGCCGTCACCACGGCGGGCGGCGTCACCCCGATCAACTCGCTCGACGGCGAGCCCATCGGAAACGGTGAGCCCGGCCCGCTGACGGTCGCGATTCGGGACCGCTTCTGGGCGCTGATGGACGAGCCAAGCCCGCTGATCGAGGCCATCACGTACTGACCCCAACAAGCGGCGAGACGCACGTTTTGCAGAGGTCTTCTCGAACTACTTCTGCAAGACGTGCGTTTCGGCGTGCTGGGCTGACGTCAGGGCAGGATCGAGTCGACGTAGCCGCCGTCGACGCGCAGTGCGCCACCGGTGGTCGCCGATGACAGCGGCGACGCGAGGTAGGTGACCATGTTGGCGATCTCCTCGGGCTCGATGAGCCGCTGAAGCAGCGACTGCGGGCGGTGCTTGCGCATGAACTCGCGCTGCGCGTCATCCCACGAGAGTGACGTGTCCACCAGCTCGTAGACGAAGTCCTCGACGCCCGCCGTGTGGGTCGGACCGGCGATCACCGAGTTCACCGTGACACCCGTGCCCGCGGCGTCCTTGGCGAAGCCACGCGACACCGCCAGCAGCGCGGTCTTGGAGACCCCGTAGTGGATCATTTCCTCGGGGATCACGATCGCCGAGTCGCTGGCGATCTGGATCGCCCGGCCCCAGTGCTTGTCGATCATGCCGGGGAGATAGGCGCGGATGAGGCGGACCGCGGCCAGGACGTTCACTTCGAAGTAGGTGCGCCACTGCTGGTCGGTGATCTCACGGGCGGGGACCGCACCGAAGATGCCGAGGTTGTTGACCAGGATGTCGACCGCGGGCAGCTCGGCCAGCAGCTGCTCCACACCGTCCTCGGTGGATACGTCGGCGGCGATGCCGACCACGTCTCCGCCTGCCTTGCTCAGGGTCGCGACCGCCTCGTCGACCCGGTCAACCGACCGGCCGTTCACCGCGACACGAGCACCGCTGCTTGCCAGCCCCGCGGCGATCGCGTATCCGATGCCCTGGGTGGATCCGGTGACGAGAGCGGTCTTGCCATTGAGGTCGATGTTCACGACGCAGTACTACCAAAGTTGAGCCCCGACTATTCCTCTCCGGCGCTCGCCGCCATAGAATTCTCACAGCTTTTTGACAGTCGACTATGGCACCGTTTTCCTGGGGCCGGCCGCCACGCGACGGTGCGTGGTGCCGCCAGACGATGTGAAAAACCCATCCGACGGCGGAACGGTTCCGAACGGTCAAGGGGCCTAACTGCAAACACGCTGCCCCCGTTGATGATGGGAGATCTCGTGCGCCGGTTGTTCATCACGGCTGTGATGGCCGCTCTGCTGCCCGTATTCGCCGCGGTCGTTGGCGGTTCCGCCACGGCCTCGGCCTTTTCACGACCCGGTCTGCCGGTCGAGTACCTACAGGTGCCGTCCGCGAGCATGGGCCGGGATATCAAGGTCCAGTTCCAAAGTGGTGGCCCGAACTCACCAGCGGTTTACCTGCTGGACGGGTTGCGCGCTCAGGACGACTTCAACGGCTGGGACATCAACACCCCGGCCTTCGAGTGGTACTACCAGTCCGGCCTGTCCTTGGTGATGCCCGTCGGCGGCCAGTCCAGCTTCTACAGCGACTGGTACCAGCCGGCGTGCGGCAAGGCGGGCTGCCAGACCTACAAGTGGGAGACGTTCCTGACCCAGGAGCTGCCCGCCTACCTGCAGGCCAACAAGGACGTCAAGCCCACGGGCAGCGCGGCCGTCGGGCTGTCGATGGCCGGTTCGGCATCGATGACCCTGGCCATCTACCACCCGGAGCAGTTCCCGTATGCGGCGTCGCTGTCCGGCTTCCTGAACCCCTCCGAGGGCTCGTGGCCGTTCCTGATCAACGTGTCGATGGGTGACGCGGGCGGCTACAAGGCCAACGACATGTGGGGCCCGACGGAAGACCCGAACAGCGCCTGGAAGCGCAACGACCCGATGGTCAACATCAGCAAGCTGGTTGCCAACAACACCCGCCTGTGGGTGTACTGCGGCAACGGCACCCCCAGTGAGCTCGGCGGCGACAACGTGCCAGCCAAGTTCCTCGAGGGCCTGACCATCCGCACCAACCGGACGTTCCAGGACAACTACATCGCCGCGGGCGGCAAGAACGCCGTGTTCAACTTCCCGGACAACGGCACGCACGACTGGCCGTACTGGGGTTCACAGCTCCAGGCGATGAAGCCCGACCTGCAGCGCACGCTCGGCGCCACGCCGCAGGCCTGACGACGCCTCCAGCGGGGGCTACCCGACCCGGACTCAGGCGTCCAGGTCGCGTAGCTCCCGCTTGAGGATTTTGCCCGTCGGGTTGCGGGGCAACTCGTCGAGGAAGATCACCTCTCGCGGCACCTTGTAGCGCGCGAGGTTGTCACGGACGTAGGCCTTGATGGCATCTTCGTCGATGTTGGCCCCTTCGGTCTTGACGACGAACGCGCGCAACCGGTGACCCCACTCCTTGTCCTCGACGCCGAGTGCGGTGGCCTCGATGACCTCGGGGTGGCCACTGATCAGGTCCTCGATCTCGGCGGGGAACACGTTCTCACCGCCGGAGACGATCATCTCGTCGTCGCGACCGCTGACGTAGAGCAGTCCGTGCTCGTCGAAGTAGCCGACGTCGCCCGACGACATCAGTCCGTCGATGATCTGCTTGCCACCACCACCGGTGTAGCCCTCGAACGGCAAGGCGTTGCCGACGAAGATCCGGCCCACCTCGCCCTGTGGGACTTCGTGACCGTTGTCGTCGAAGAGCTTGACCTTCGCGCCCCTGACCACCGGCCCCACGGTTGCCGGATTGATCGACAGGTCCTTGGGCCTGGCGATGGTGGCGAACGCGATCTCGGTCGATCCGTAGAGGTTGTAGATGACCGGGCCCAGATCCCTGAGCGCTCTTGTCGCCAGCTCCGCGCCCAGTTGAGAACCGGACACGAACACGATCCGCAGGCTCGACAGATCGGGCTTGCGTTCCATGGCGTCGAACGTGTCCAAGATCCGCGACAGCATCACGGGAACCACGACCACGGCCGTGACCCCGTGCTTCTCGATGTCGGCAAGCACCGTGGCCGGCTTGAACCTGCGGCGCAGCACCAGCGTGCTGCCCAGCATCATCGCGATGGTGGAGTGCAGGAAGCCAAGCGCATGGAACATCGGCGCGGGCAGAGACGTCACCTCGCCGGACTTGAACGGAACGTGCGACAGGATTCCGCCGATCGGTGCCAGCGACGGCGGTGCGCTGCGACTGGCGCCCTTGGGGGTTCCGGTGGTGCCGCTGGTCAGGATGATGATCTTCGAGTGCGCAGTCGACTTCGGCGGTGGCGTCGACCTGCTCCGGGCGATCAGATCGGCGAGGGTCTCATCGGTGCTCTCCGACGGCTCGTCGCTGTCCGGGTTGGTCGGCAGGGCGCGCAGCTTGCCCAGCGGCGGGTCGGCCGCCGAGACGGCCTTGGTGTATTCGTCGTCGAAGATGATCAGCTTCGCGCCTTCGCGCTCGGAGACCTCCTTGATCTGCGGACCCGAGAACTCACTGTTGAGCAGGATCAGCTTCGCGCCCACCTTGGCCGCGCCGTAGGCCGCGATCAGGAACCAGCGATGGTTGCGGATCAGCAGCGCCACGCCGTCGCCGCCCTTGACGCCGATTGCCAGCAAGCCGTTGGCGACGGCGTTGGCCGCGTCGTCGAGCTCCTTGAAGGTGACTTCACCGTCGTCGTCGATGATCGCGGTGCGGTTGGGCGTGCGGCGCGCGTTGAGGGCGGGGATCATGCCGAACTCGCCCCACCTGCGAATGTCGGCGACCATGGCGGCAACGTTCTGCGGAGGCTCGAGTTTGAACGCGCCCGCCTCGAACATCTTGATGGCGTAGTGCAGTTCGGCCGAGCCCCGCTCGGCATACTGTTGGATCTTGGCCGCTGCCTGCAACGGAAGCTCGGTTAGCTTGGGCATGGCCCCACAATATGTGACCGCCGTCGCAGTAGAAGGACATCCCGTCGCTTCGCTCGCCCTGGGCAGCACATCCCGTCGCTTCGCTCGCCCTGGCGACCTACGGAACTAACATTGTCCCATGGCGTCACCGCTGTCCTTGAACGTGGGGGAACGGACGCTGGCGATCACCCACCCGGACAAGGTCGTCTTCCCGGATGCCGGCGTGACCAAGTTGGATCTCATCGAGTACTACCTGGCCGTCGCCGACGGCGCCCTGCGCGGCGTCGCGGGCCGCCCGATGATCCTCAAGCGATTCATCAAGGGCATCACAGAAGAAGCGATCTTCCAGAAACGGGCGCCCGAGAAGCGGCCCGACTGGATCGACGTCGCCGAGCTCAAGTACGCCTCCGGCACGTCGGCCAAGGAGGCCGTCCTACGCGACGCCGCAGGGCTGGTGTGGGCGGTCAACCTCGGCTGCGTCGACCTCAACCCGCATCCGGTGTTGGCCGACGATCTCGAGCACCCCGACGAATTGCGCGTCGACCTCGACCCGATGCCTGGGGTCGAGTGGCAGCAGATCATCGACGTGGCGTTGGTGGCCAAGGACGTGCTCGAGGACCACGGTCTGACCGCCTGGCCGAAGACGTCGGGTTCCAAGGGCTTTCACATCTACGCCCGCATCAAAAGGAACTGGCCGTACAAGCAGGTCCGGTTGGCGGCCGAGACCATCGCCCGCGAGGTCGAACTGCGCGCTCCCGATCTGGCGACCAGCCGCTGGTGGAAGGAGGAGCGCGGCGCGCGAGTCTTCTTCGACTTCAACCAGAACGCCAAGGACCGCACGGTTGCATCGGCGTACTCGGTGCGCGCAACGCCCGACGCCCGAGTGTCGACGCCGCTGCGCTGGGACGAGGTACCCGCCTGCGCGCCACAGGCATTCACGGTATCGACCGTGCCTGGTCGGTTCGCCGAGATGGGCGATCCATGGGAGGGCATGAACGACACGCCGGGCGGCTTGGATGCACTGCTGGAACGGGCGAAGGAACTCGGGCCTACCGAGAAGGCACCGAAGGGGGCGCGCCCAACCACGGACGGTCGACGTGAATCGACAATGCCGCTCATCGAGATCGCAAGGACCAAGACCAAGGATGAGGCCATGGCCGCGCTCGACGTGTGGCGTGTGCGCCATCCCGGGGCGGCGGAACGGCTCGAGCCGGTCGACGTTCTGGTCGACGGCATGCGTGGGCCCAGTTCGATCTGGTACCGCATCCGGATCAACCTGCAGCACGTGCCCGAGGATCAGCGGCCGCCCCAGGAGGACCTGATCGCCGATTACAGCCCGTGGGAGAACTACACCGGTTCGCAGTGGCGCCGCTAGTGAACGACGGCGGCGATGGCTTCCACGGCGTCGGCGATCGTGGTGTCCCCGCTGATCAGATCGAAGGCGTGACCCCCGGTGTCCGGGGAGTCCAACACCGCGACGAGCACCGCCGCGACGTCGGCGCGCGGAATGCTGCCAAGGCCGGTGGATTCGGCGATCGCGACGCGTCCCATCCCCGCCTCGTCGGTGAGATGACCGGGTCGCACGATGGTGGCGCTGAGCCCCGTGCGGGCCTGGACGGCCCGATCCGCAGCAGCCTTGGCCCGCAGGTAGGCCGCGAACACCGGGTCGGTTCCCGGGTCGTCGGCTCGCTTGTCGGCGCCGATCGAGGAGACGATCAGGTAGCGATTCACCCCGGCCTCCAGCGCGGCGTCGGCGAGCAGGATCGCGGCGTCGCGGTCGACTGTCTCCTTGCGTGCCGCGCCGCTGCCGGGCCCAGCGCCCGCGGCGAACACCACGGCGTCCGCGCCACGCACATGCTGGGCCACCTCCGCGATCGACGCCTCCTCCAGGTCCACCACCACCGCCTCGGCGCCGGCCGCCTCCAGATCGGCAACCTGGGCTGGGTTGCGGATGAGCCCCACGACGGAATCGCCGCGCGCCGAAAGCAGCCGTTCCAGGATCAGCGCGATCTTTCCGTGCCCGCCAGCGATCACGATCCGCATCTCAGTACCTCCATTGGTCCAACGATAGGCTCCCACGCGTGAAACACGAGGAGTTCCAACATGATCAGTAGGCGAGACTTCACGCAGATCGTGGGCCTCGCCGCTGCAGGAGCCACGGTCGCGGGCCTCGCATCCGCGCCCACCGCGAGTGCCGACCGACCGACGGGCCACACGTCGTTCCGGTCCATCAAGCAGGTCGACGCGGGCGTGCTCAACATCGGCTACGCCGAGGACGGCCCCGCCGACGGCCCGCCGGTAATCCTGCTGCACGGATGGCCATACGACATCCACAGCTACGTCGACGTCGCGCCGATCCTTGCCGACCGCGGGTTCCGCGTCATCGTCCCCTACCTGCGCGGGTACGGCAGCACCACGTTCCTGTCCGACGCCGAAGTTCGCAACGGTCAACAGGCCGCCATCGCCAGCGACGTCATCGCACTCATGGACGCACTGAACATCCAGCGAGCCGTGATCGGCGGATTCGACTGGGGTGCAAGGTCTGCCGACGTGGTCGCCGCGCTGTGGCCCGACCGCTGCAAGGCACTCGTGGCCGTCAGCGGGTACATCATCGTCAACCTCGCCGCCAACCTGCTGCCGCTCCCACCCAAGGCGGAGTACGGCTGGTGGTATCAGTACTACTTCGCCACCGATCGCGGCGAGCAGGGCTACCGGGAGAACACCCGCGACTTCAACGAGTTGATCTGGCGCAACGCCTCACCCACGTGGTCGTTCGACGACGCCACCTTCGACCGCAGCGCCGCCGCATTCGCCAACCCCGATCACGTCGAGATCGTCATCCACAACTACCGATGGCGCCTCAGCCTCGCCCCCGGCCAGCCCCAGTACGACGACCTCGAGCGTCGCCTCGCCGCCAAGCCCGAGATCAGCGCCCCGACGATCACGGTGTCCAGCGACTTCGACGGGCCTGCCAAGGACGGAAGGGCCTACCGGCAGCTGTTCACCGGCAAGTACTCCCACCGCGTCCTGGACGGCATTGGACACAACGTGCCGCAGGAGGCGCCGCGGCAGTTCGCCGATGCCATCATCGAAGTAGCCGGCTACTGACGTCAGTAGCCCATCCACAGGAGAGAGACCATGGCAGCACAGAATCCGACCGTCACCGTCGTGGACGCCGGCCCTCGCCGCGTCAGCAGGTCCATCGAAGTGGGAGCGCCCGCAAGCGAACTGTTCGCCATCGTCGCCGACCCCCGTCGCCACTCCGAACTCGACGGCTCGGGCACTGTCGCCGACAACGTCAGCGCGCCTGCGGAACTCGCCGCGGGGAGCAAGTTCTCGACGAAGATGCGGATGTTCGGCGTGCCCTATCGGATCACCAGCACCGTCACCGCCTTCACACCCGATTCGGTGATCGAGTGGCGCCACCCGCTTGGCCATCGGTGGCGCTGGGAGTTCGAACAGGTGGACCCGCGCCGCACCCGCGTCACCGAAACGTTCGACTTTCACACCACCGGCACGCTGAAGGACACACTGAAGTACTACGAACGGTTGGGTTTCGTGAAGGCCAACACGAAGGGCATCGAAGCTACCTTGCTCAAGCTTCGCAACCGATACCCCCTCGACTGACAACCGCGCCACCCACGATTGGAGACAACGCAATGCCAGACCAACAGCAGGCCGAGCGGATGCGTTCGGGCAAGGGTTTCATCGCCGCACTCGATCAGAGTGGCGGATCGACACCGAAGGCCTTGCGCCTGTATGGAATTCAGGAAGATTCGTACTCCTCCGACGCGGAGATGTACGACCTGATCCACCAGATGCGTTCCAGGATCATCACCTCACCGGTATTCGGTGGCGACCGCATCCTTGGGGCCATCCTGTTCGAGCAGACCATGGATCGTGAGATCAGCGGCAAGCCAACGGCGACGTACCTGTGGGCCGACAAGGGCGTCGTGCCGTTCCTGAAGATCGACAAGGGCCTCGCCGAGGCGAGCGACGACGTTCAGCTGATGAAGCCGATCCCAGGTGTGGACGACCTGCTGGCCCGTGCCGCGCAGAAGGGCATCTTCGGCACCAAGGAGCGATCGGTCATCGGTGCGGCCAATGCCTCGGGCATCGCCGCGATCGTCGAGCAGCAGTTCGAGCTGGGGCAGACCGTCCTCGGGCACGGGCTGATCCCGATCCTGGAGCCCGAGGTCACCATCACCATCCCCGACAAGGCCGCCGCCGAGGACCTTCTGCGCGACGTGATCGCCGAACACCTCGACAAACTCCCTGCCGACCAGCAGGTGATGCTCAAACTGTCGTTGCCGACGGTGCCAAACCACTACGCACCGCTGATCGCGCACCCCAGGGTGATGCGCGTGGTGGCACTGTCCGGCGGCTACTCGCGCGATGAGGCCGACGCGCTGCTGGCCCAGAACACCGGCCTCATCGCCAGTTTCAGCCGCGCGCTGACCGAAGGACTGTCGGCCCAACAGTCCGACGCCGAATTCGACGCCACACTCGACCACGCGATCCAATCGATCTACGACGCATCGACGTCCTGATCGTGAGCGGCGGCGCGCTTGGGATCTGACGCGTGCCGCCGGACGCGCCACTCAACACCGGTCCCGCCCCCGCATCGTCACTCCCGACGGTTCGGCGGTGGACGGTTTCGTCCTCGCGATGTCCGCCGCACGGCGCACGACGCTGCGAACCAATCCCGCCGGGCGACGTCCGACGTAGCCGAGCAGCACCACGCCCCCCGCGGATTCCTCGATCCGACTCGGTGACCTGGAAGGCGCGGAGGAGGAGGGCCGCTACTGGGAAGAGTGCGTTCACTCCCGCGTAAGAAACCGCAGGTACCCTCGGCGCGCTCGTTTCGGCCATTTTGCTGGCGGCACCGGCCAGACTTCTTAACGAAGTATTAGTGGCTACTCCCCGGTACCTTATGTTGGCCCATTACCTTCGGCCTTACGTTGTCGTGACTGCACAGGGCAGTTACCCATCGTCGAGCCGCTGAAGGGAGGCCCTCGTGATTGCAACTTCAAATGTATCGCCCGCGAAATCCACGTTCCGATACGGTAATCCGACCGTCGACTGCGGCGGTGCACAGCTACGTGCGCAGTGCCGTCACCTCGCGACGGTGGTTTCCATCACCGGCGACGTCACGGATGCAAGCGTCGACGCCCTCATCGAGCGCGTGCGGCACTACATCCTGACCGAGAAGCCGGTCGTCCTTGATCTCGGCGACGTTCGCTCGTTCGCTACTGACGGCATCGCACTCTTCGAGGCCGTCGACGAGATGTGCGACGAAGCGGGCGTCGAATGGACCTTGGTAGCAAGCCAACCGGTCACCCGAGTGCTGCGACTGTGCGGCGCGCTCGTTCCCACAACGGAATCCGTGCCCGCGGCGCTGCATCACTTCTCCGACGTCATGTCCGAGCGGCGCCAATTGCTGCCGATTCTCGGCAAGTCCGCATAACAGACAGGATCGATCACACGTGTTGCTAGACATCCGTTGGCTCGCGTACCTCTTGCACCGTCGGCACAAGTCGGTTGCCCCTCGTGAGGTCACCTTCGCCTGAAGTCCCGCCGGAGGCCGGTGACGACACGCCGTCGTCACCGGCCATCCGTCATGGCACCAGGGCCGAACTCCTGGGATCGATGAGAATCTTGGCGTGAGTCTCCGCGCCCGCGAGCACTCCGAACGCCGCTTCGACGCCGTCGAGCCCGACGGTGCCGGTGATCAGAGGAGAAGCATCGAGCTTTCCCTCAGCCAGCATGTATAGCGTGTCGCGGAACTCCAGCGGGGTGTAGCCCAGCACGAAACGAAGGTCGATCTCCTTGCCGTTCGCCAGTGCGGGGCGCATCTTGTCCTCGCCCATGCACACACCCACCACGATGATCCGCGAGCTCAGCGGCGCCGCGCCGATCACACCGTCGATGATGCCGGGCACCCCAACGCACTCAAAGATCACCGGCCGCTTCGGACCCGCAGCACCCAAGGCCTCCGCCGCCCGGTAGACGTGCGACCAACCCGGTAGCTTGCGCAGCTTCTCCATCGAGCCGATCCCGAGTTCGTAGAGCGCGGGTGCCTCGGTGATGACGCCCTTCGTCGATGCCGCTTCGTAGGGGGAGTCCACGGTCGGGTCGACGACGACGTCGGCACCGCATCGCGTGGCCAGCGCCCGTCGCTTGGCCGAGAGGTCACTGGCCACGATGGTGCGCACACCGCGCGCCTTCAGGTGGCAGATGACCGCGAGGCCGACCGGTCCGCAGCCGATCACGATGGCCGCGTCTCGCTTGCCGATATCGCTTCGGTTGACGGCATGCAGCGCCACCGCCATCGGTTCGGTGAGCGCCGCGATGTCCAGGGACAGCCCGTTGGGGACGACGAAGCTCATCGACGCCTCGGCCACCACCTGTTCGGCGTAGGCACCGGGCGCCAATGGCGAGAGGCCGGTCAGGTGCACACCGCCGTTGGCGCGCATCAGTGGGAACGAGACGACCGTGGTGCCGACCTTGAACTCCTTGGCGACGCGACGGCCGCGCTCGGCCACTTCACCACAGAACTCGTGACCCATCACGACCGGCGTATCGCTGCGCATGAAGTCGCCGTAGCCGACGTCCACCATGGCGTCCTGCAGCTCGTCGGCATGGTCCTTGGCGTGCAGGTCAGAGCCGCAGATACCGCACCGCTGCACGTCGAGGACCAGCTGACCGTCGGCTGGGCGCGGCGCGGCGACGTCGATGACTTCGAGCTTTCCGCCGAGACAGCTGACCACCTTCATCGGACACTCCTCCACCAGATCGGCTTTCCCATCAGAGCAGCATCACACCACCGTGTAGCTCGGGGAAGGCTGGGGCAGCGTCCCGCGTCGGTCGGCCTCACCCATGGTCACGGCGTGTCGTCTGTGGATCCCGGTGATGTGGCGACGCCACGCAGGCAATTCGCCTGTCGCTCATCAGAATTCGCGCAGGTGATCCCTGAGCATGGTGGTGGTGTACTCGGACCGGACCAGGTCGCGCTTCTGCAGCTCCGGGACGAGGCCATCGGTGATCTCGGTGACGTAGCGCCGGTTGAGCCGCATGACGGGGCTGGTGATCAGGAACCCGTCACCGCCGACCTGAGCCATCACGTCGCCCATTTCGTCGGCGACCTCGGCGGGCGTCCCGACGAACGGGATGTTGCTGGAAAACCCACTGCCGGTGACTAATTCGCGCAGTGTCTTGTCCTTGCCGCCGGCGACGAAGCTCGCCAACGCGCCGCGTTCGCCGTTGGTCCAGAGTTCGGGCAGCGGCTCGTCGAGCTCGAACTGGGAGAAGTCGATCTCGGTGATCGACGAGATCTCGGCCAGCATGTACTCGATGTAGAGCGGATCGGTGAACCACCGCTCGCGTTTGGCCAGCGCCTCGTCGTGGGTATCGGCGACGATCGGCGAGACGAGATAGAGCACCTTGCAGTCAGCGGGGTCGCGCCCGATGGCCGACATCCTTGCGTGTATGTCGTCGCGATACTCCTTCATCGCGGCGACGTCGTTGGCGGGCGTCACTATGGTGTCCGCGTACTGGGCGGCCAGCGCACGTCCTGGCGGCGACGCCCCCGCCTGCGCGATCGTCGGGCGGTACTGCGGTGATGGCGCTGTGTTGAGTGGGCCGCGGGACGTGAAGTACTTGCCCTTGAAGTCGATCGTGTGGACCTTCTTGAAGTTGGCATACGTCCCTGTCACGGGGTCGCGCTCGATGGCGTCGGGGTCCCATGACTCCCACAGCTGGGTGACGAGGTCCAGGTACTCGGCGGCGCGGACGTAGCGCTCGTCGTGCTCCCAGAGCTTGTCGAGCCCGAAGTTCTGCGCCGACCGGTCCTCGGCCGACGTCACGACGTTCCAGCCGAAGCGGCCGCGTGCGATGTGGTCGATCGTGCTGCACAGCCGCGCAAGCAGGAACGGCGGATAGAAGCTGGTCGACATCGTCGGCACGACGCCGAGTCGGCTGGTGGCGTTGGCCATCAGCACCGCCAGGGGCACTGGGTCGTGCTTGGGGTTCACGCCATGCTTGAGGTCGTACTCCATGGTGCCGCCGTACGCGGTCGACACCATCAGCTTGTCCTCGAGCAGGACGTAGTCGAACTTGGCGCGTTCGAGGTCGCGGGCAATCTCGACGTAGAAGTCACCGGTGAAGTCCCGCCCGCCGTCACCCCAGGTTCCGTTCCACTCGTCGGCCACGAAGTTCAGAAACCATCCCAGGTGAAACTTGGCAGTCATGCCCTCAAGGGAAGTGCATCGGCGTTACTCAGATGTGTCGTCGCGTTTTCGGCGCAGTGTCGATTCCTAGGAACCGCGCGATGACCAGCCGCAGCATCGGGATGGGGTCGACGTCCGCGCCGTCACCGTGGGGCGTTGGCATCGCTGCATTGGTAGTAACCACCGGCTACTGGATGGCATCGGGGTTCAACGAGGATCCGTGGCACGAGTGGGCCGGAGTTCTCACGTGGTGCCTCGTCGTCGTCATGGGGGTCCTGATGATCTCGCGGTGGTCGCGGCACCGTGGCTGGAACGAGCGCCATCGGTTCGCGCTCGCCCCTGGCGCCACCTTGACCCACGTCTGACTGGCGTTCCGATGCTGCCATCGGTCAGTGGCTCACCCGAGCTCGATCTGGTGCGCAATGTCGTCTTCGGTTGTGTCGCAGTGATCTTGCTGATCCTGGCGGGCCGGGCCGCAGCGCGGTCCACGGTCACTTCCTCGGCAGGCTCACACGCAATAGCGCGCCTTCGCGACGTCGGACGGCGTCGACTGGAGCGTGACGACGACTTCTAGGCAACCCATGTAACGCCATCGGGGTGGCTCGCCACTAGTACCTGAATCACTCGTATGCATTGGCCATTGAAGGAAGTCGTCATGACAGTTCAGCACGTCGCGGTAGATCGAGCATCGCGTATAGCCGGTAACGCTGGGGCGGTAATCTTGAGAATCGGGCTCGTCGTTCCCCTGGCTTGGATTGGAATCCAGAAATTCACCGCCGAGGAGGCCTCGGCAATCATGCCGCTGATCCTTCACCAACCCCTCATGAGCTGGCTCTATGACGTGGCCGACGGGCGGACGCTCTCGACCGGGCTGGGCATCGTCGAGATCGCAGCGGCAATTCTCATTGCGATCAGGATCTTTTCGCCGATAGCGTCCGCGGTAGGCAGTGCGATAGCGACCCTTCTCTTCCTGTCGACCATCAGCTTCCTGTTCACCACTCCCGGTGTCGTCGCCGGTTCATCACTTCACATTTCCCTTCTCACCGATACCGGAGGCTTTCTGATCAAGGACATCGTGTTGCTCGGCGCCGCGGTATGGACGTTCGGTGAAGCTCTCGGCGCCCGATCCACAGCCCGAGCATGAGACGACTCACGCCCACGTCACGATTTCGTCACCTCCGAGCGGCCTTGACTCGGCTCCGCAACAGCAGAATTGGTGTGTAACGCCCGCGGCTTCAGCACACACGTAAGGACGACCTGAACTCCAATCGCATCGACACAGCGAAGGATCACCATGAAGAGATTCGCCATGGCCGTAATGACTGCAGGCGCCATGTCGGCCGCCGCCCTCGGTCTTGCCGGCACCGCCTCAGCAGCCGGGGGTGCGGACGTCACCGTCAACTCCCTGAAGACCGAGGGTTACAGCCTGCAAATCAACGGCGCGCAGAGCGCCAATCTGACGGCGTGCACGGTCACCAACGTCACGAAGGATGGGCAACCAGGCCCCAACCCCGTCGCCTACGTCGACATTGCCTGCCCGGATGGCTGCTGACGCCGAGCACGACAACACGAGATCCGCGTAGGGCGCTGGAGCGCAACGTAATCCGCGTTCACACTGGCGCTCCATCAGTCATGGGGAGTTGACGAGCATGCGCATGACCATCAAATCGTCGAATCAAGTCACCGCCGTTGCATGGGCGATGGCTGCTGGCGCCGCGATCTCGCTGGCTGTTGCCTCGCCCGCCGCAGCCAACGACCCGATCCTGCCCAGAGCGGGCGACGGACCGGCCGACGTCGCGATTCAGCAGCTGCAGGCGGCGGGTTACACCGTGTCCGTCAACTGGCTTGAAGGCCACCCCAACGTACCTCTGAGGGAGTGCAAGGTGACGGGCATTTCAGGGCTCGACGGATCGACGCCGCCGAAAGGGTTCGCGACCGTCTACGTGGACGTGTCCTGCCCGAACGCAAAGTAGGTCGGACGAGCAGCGGGCCGCTCAGCTGACGCCGAGCTCCCGCAGCCGGGCGTGATAGGCCTCGACATTGGCGAGTTTGATGTCCTCGTAGCCGCGCACCATGTCGGGCAGGGCAGCGATCGTGACCGCCTCGTCGTAGGTGGTGATGTCGAGTTCGCCCGCAAGCCGGGACACGATGGTCTCGTACTCCGCGAGCAGCGCGCGCTCCACCTTGCGCACGTGCGCGTAGCCGAAGGGATCGAAGACAGTGCCGCGCAGCCGCTTGGCCTTCGCGAGCATGCGCAGCGAGACGTGGCTGCGCGGGCCGAGACCGATCTTCTTCTTGCGCCCCATGGCCCTCAGGGCGGGTGGGTGCAGCTTGTAGGTCAGGTTCTCGCCGTTCGGGATCTCCGCACGCACCTGGGATAGGAAACCCGGGTCGGTGAGCAGTCGGGCGACCTCGTACTCGTCCTTGTAGGCGGTGAACTTGTACAGCCCCTTGGCGACCGCTTCCGAGAAGTCGGTGCGATCGGTCACGGCCCGCTCTGCCGTCCAGATCACCTGCAGCAGTGTGGTGTATCGCCGGGCGACGTTGGCGCTCTGGAACTGGACCAGGTCTGCCGCCCGTCGGGAGATGAGGTCGCCGACTTGCCCGGTGAAGGTGGTACCGGCGAGGACGTGTGCCGGCGCCGGTGGAGGTGAGAGCCGGTTGGGTGCGGGGGTGGCGGCTGTATCGAAGCGGACCGGATCGGCAACGGCGAGGCGCCCCCAGCGGAAGGCAGCGATGTTGGCTTTGACGGCCACGCCGTTGATGCCGATGGCCTCCTCGATCGATTCTGCCGGAAGCCGAAGCGCCCCAGCCTGATAGGCGGCACCGATGAGCAGGAAGTTGGCTGCGGCGGTGTTGCCGAACAGCTCGTGCGCTGCGGCCAACGCATCGAAGGAATGGACGTCGTGCGTAACCTGGCCAAGCCGGTTGAGCAGGTAGGGCGTCTCGGGATAGGTGATCGCCTTGTCGTACACCATGTCACCGGTCGGGGTCTTGCTGGTCGACACGATGGCGATGGTCTTGGCCGGGTCGCCGTACCCGAGATTCTTGGTATCGGCGGCGGCGAGCAGGTCGAATGCCAGGATGCAGTCCGCGCTGGCGGGTGTGAGCCGGTTGGACGGCTCGAGCTTGGCTGCGGCGAATCGCAGATGCGACACCACGGGACCCGCCTTCTGGCTGAGCCCAATCTGATCGAGGCTCTCCACGTCGTACCCGGCACGTAGCGCCGCGGTGGCGAGAACCTGGTTCACCGTGACGATTCCCGTACCGCCGATTCCGGCGAAGAAGACGTTCTGCGTGGCCGTCACCGGCTCGACGACGACGTCGGGCAGCACGGGCGGCTCGGCCGCGCGCGGTGTGGTTGCCTTCGTGCCGGGCCGGACCTCGACCGTGACGAAGGACGGGCAGTCGCCATCGAGGCAGCTGTAGTCGGTGTTGCACGAGGTCTGATCGATCCGCGTCTTGCGGCCGAACTCGGTCTCCACCGGTTGCACCGACAGGCAGTTGGACTTCACGCCGCAGTCTCCGCAGCCTTCGCAGACGGCCTCGTTGATGAGCACCCGGGTGTTGCGCGTCGGCAGTGTGCCGCGCTTGCGCTGCCTGCGTGCATCGGCGGCGCAGTGCTGGTCGTAGATCAGGACGGTGACGCCCTTGACCTCACGTAGCCTCTTCTGCGCCTCGTCGAGGCGGTCCCGGTGCCACAGAACGGTGCCCTTGGCGAGTGCGCGCTTGTCGTGGCGGTGCGGCTCGTCGGCGCAGATGATGATCTGCTTGACGCCTTCGGCAGTCAGCTTGTGGGTGAGCTTCGCGACGGTGAGCGCGCCCTCGGCGTCCTGCGCCCCGGTCATCGCGACGACCTCGTTGTAGAGCAGCTTGTAGGTGATGTTGACGCCGGCGGCAACACAGGCCTGCACCGCGAGTTGGCCTGAGTGGAAGAAGGTTCCGTCGCCGACGTTCTGGAACAGGTGGGGTACGTCGATGAACGGCGCCTGTCCGATCCACTGGCTGCCCTCACCGCCCATCTGTGTGAGCCCGGTGACGGCACTGTCCTGCCTGCCCGACATCGTGACCATGGTGTGGCACCCGATGCCGCCGCCGGCGATGGATCCCTCGGGGACTGCGGTCGAGCGGTTGTGCGGGCAACCGCTGCAGAAGTACGCGGCACGCTTGGCGGGAAGCACTTCCAGCGTCAATGCCGGCGGGGGCGGCTTCTTGAGCTCGAGTCGGCTGTTCAGCACCCGACGCAGTGGCGTAAGCAGCCGTCCCGCGGTCAGTTCTCCGCCGACCGGGATCAGCAGCCGTCCCGCCGCGTCCCTCTTGCCGATGATCCGCGGCGCATCAGTTGTGCCGTAGAGGATTTCGCGCACCTGAGTCTCGACGAACGCGGTCTTGTCCTCGACGACGAGGATCTCCTCGAGCCCTTCGGCGAACGACAGCACCGCATCCGGACCGAGGGGGGTCGGCATGCCGATGCGCAGCAGCTTGATACCCGCGCGGTGAAGTGCCATGTCGTCGGCACCGAGATCCAAAAGCGCTTGTCGCACCGAATCGAACGTGGGCCCCGTGGCGGCGATGCCCATCGTCGCATGCGGTGGATCGACCTCGACCACGTCGAGTTCGTTGGCGACGCCATAGGCGCGTACGACGTCCCAGCGAGGGCCGTACAGGTCGGCCTCGGCGTCCAGACTGTCGGTGGGTGCGGCCATCGGCCGCTGTCGGTAGACGAACGGCCGTCCGTCCCATTGGATTTGGGGTACTTCGATGTCGACGTCGGCAATGCTGCCGTCCACCGACCATGCGCCGTCGGCCACGTCGGCCACGATCTTGAGCGCAACGACACAACCCGACGCCCGCGACATCGCCACACCGTGCATGGCCATCGTGACGATCTCGCGGGCATTGCGCGGGAAGAGCACCGGGATGCCGAGGGCGGCCAGCGATCGCTCGCTGACGGCAGGCACGGTGGATGACTTGGAGGCCGGGTCGTCGCCGACGAGGAGCAGCATTCCGCCGCGAGGGTTGGCGCCGTACATGTTGGCGTGCCGGATGGCGTCGGTCGCGCGGTCCAGCCCCGGCCCCTTGCCGTACCAGACTCCGACGACGCCGTCGTAGCGCGCCGTGCCCTCGGCGAAGCTCTCCAGATCGGCCTGGCTGCCCCACACGGAGGTCGCCGCCAGCTCTTCGTTCAGGCCGGGCACGAAGGTGATGTCGTGCTTCTGCAGAATCTCGGGCATTCCGGCGAGCATCTTGTCGACGCCACCGAGCGGACTGCCCTGGTAGCCGGACACGAACGTCGCCACCCGCAGCCCCGCACGCGCGTCGCGCTCGTTCTGCTCGACCAACGCACGTGCGATTGCCTGAACACCGGTCAGAATCACTGAACCGGAACCCGTGCGATAGCGATCGCCAAGGTCGTAGGGCTGCTGGTCTGGCCTGCGGATGTCGAGGTCTGTCATGCGACTCACCATTTCTCCGTGCTTGCCGGGCAGCGGCGTTACGGTTGCTGGGCTGGTGGGCGTACTGCTCCCTCAAGTGAACCGACATAACACATATTGAGCAAGTGATGCCGCGCTAACTGCGCAATATGCTCATTGTGACGTGGGCCACGCGTGCAATACTGAGCGTCATGATGAGGCTGGATCGCACCGACGCTCGAATCCTGTTGGCGATGTGTGACGCGCCGCGAGCCACGGGCGTTCAGCTGGCGAATGTCTTGAACCTGGCTCGCAACACGGTGCAGGCCCGACTGGCCCGGTGGGAGCAGCAGAAGATCTTGGCTCCGATCGACCGCTGCGTGTCACCGCGCGACCTCGGGTATCCGCTGCAGGCGTTCATCACGGCGGTCGTCGACCAGCATCGGCTCGACGAGTGCATCGCAGAATTACAGAAGGTCGCCCAGGTCACTCAGATCACCGGGCTCTCGGGTATCGCCGACCTGATGATCGGTGTCGTCGCGGCCGACGCCGACGATCTCTATCGTGTCGCCGGCCTGGTGCTCGCGGTGCCCGGCGTCGAGCGCACCACGATGTCGGTGGCGATGCACGAGGTCGTCGCGTACCGCACGCGACCGCTGCTCGAACAGCTCGCGCGCGGGTAGCGGATTGGCGGCGGGGACCGCGAGATCTGCAGGAGGGTCGTGGTTGAGGGCCGAATCGCAGCCCTGACGCAGATTTCGGCGAGCGCAAGGGCGAGCGCAAGTAGGGCGGCGCCGTCAGGTGCCTGCGACGAAGGACGGCCCGGGGTCCGAGCGGACGTTGTGCGCGTCGACCTCCTCGCCACAGTGATCACACGTCAGCCGGGGATGAGTGAGGTTGCCGCAGGATTCGTGGGTCAGCACGATGGGCGCACCCTTCGGCCCCGCGAGATACGTGTCACCCCAACGCATCAGGACGACGATGGCGGGGAACAGATCGCGGCCGGCAGCAGTGAGCCGGTACTCGAAGTCCTGGCGGACCGGTCCGCCACCGTAGGGAACGCGGTCGAGGAGACCGCACTCGACGAGCTTCGCCAGGCGGTTGGACAGCGTCGGCCTGGGAATGCCGAGGTTGCCGGCGAACTGCCCGTAGCGACGGACACCGAAGAAGGACTCCCGAAGGATGAGCATCGTCCATCGCTCGCCGACGAGTTCCAGTGCGCGGCTGACGGAGTCGCCGTCGAAGCGGTGCGCGAGCCGATCGGTGTCATCCTCCATGGGCGCTCACCTCACGGAGTACGCCGAGTACCCGTCGACCGGCCGCGTCCTCCGCCGTCGCAGGCACTATGCCCACGTGGTCGGCCCCCGCCTCGAAGTACGACTCGATGCTCGCGATGACCTCGGACGCGGACCCGATGGCACCGACGGCCGCGGGAAGTTCGGGCGCAATCGCCTCGGCAAGCTCGGCGCGGGAAGCGCCGGCACGCGCGCTCGCAACGAGGTCACCGAAGCCGAGATCGATGAACATCTCGCCGTAGCCTGGCGGTTTCAAGTAGGCCGCGATCTGTGCCGCGATCTGGCGGTGCGTCGCAGGCCCAGGGTCGACCGCAGCGCTCACCCACACCGCCAGTCGCGGAGCCGCGATCCCGCGCTCGTCGGCGATCGCGTCGATGGACGCGCGTACCGCGGCGACGTGGCCGGGGCTGACCAGGTTCAGCACGAGTTGATCAGCGGATTGGACTGCGACGCGGGTCATCTGCGGCCCGAACGCCGCGACGGTGAGCTTGGTCTCGGGCTGCGGAGCGCGCAGGCGAAAGCCGCGCGTGCGAACGAGTTTGCCTGCGTAGTCGGTTCGTTCGCCGTCGAGTGCCCCACGCACCACCTCGACAGTCTCGCGCATCCGCGTCGGCGCCGCCGTCCAGTCCCTGTCGTGCCAGCCGGTGACGATGGCCGGACTGGATGCGCCGAGCGCCAGATCGACGGAGCGGCCGGTGAGCGTCGCGACGCTGGACACACCCAGCGCGAGGGCTACGGGGCTACGCACGCCGATCGCCAATGGTCCGATGGTGATGTCCAGACCCGGTGACTTCAGCCCGATCGCGGTGGCAAGCGCGAAGGCGTCGAACGTGACCATCTCACCGATCCACAGTCGCGAAAACCCATGGGAACGCGCCTGTTCGGCGATCTCGAGCGCTTCACTGTCCGGTCTGTCGAGCCAGTAGGGCAACACGACACCGAGGGAGCGCTCGCTCATAGCTGGCTGGTGTTGGTCGGCAGGTCCAGCAGGACGCGGCCGGTGGTCTCCCACATCGCGGCGTTGACCTGCATGTGTGCAGTCGCGGTGTTGGCATCGCGGAAGCGGCGCTGCAGCGGCGAGTCCTCGTAGATCGACGTCCCGCCGCCCAGGTCGTACATCGACCGCGCGACCTCGGCGGAGGTGCGCACCGCGTGCGTTGCGGCCAACCGAAGGCCGGTGCGCAGCTCGACCGAGACGGGCCCGCCGGATTCGGCGGCGCGCCAGGCGTCGTCGATCGCTTGGTAGTAGAAGGCGCGGGCGGCGCGCAGCGCGGCCTCGGCCTGGCCGACGGCAGCCTGCGTCATCGGTTTCTCGGCCAGGGTGCGGCGTGCTCCGAGAGCGACCTTGCGACCTGCGAGATCGAGCAGATCGTCGATGGCGCCGCGCGCATTGCCAAGTGCTGCCGCCGCAATGGACAGCGCGAAGTAGCCGAACAGCGGGAACCGATAGAGGGCGGTGTCGACGAACGGACCGTCGAGAAGCGAGATCATCCGATGGTCCGGTATGAGGACGTCGTTGGCGACTGCGTCGTGACTTCCCGTGCCCCGCAGTCCCGACGTGTGCCAGGTATCGAGGATCTCCATCTCGCTCACCGGGATCCCAGCCGCCCGCAGGACGGGCTGTGCCCGATCTCCCGTCGCTCCGCTCGCCCCTGCGCCTTCTGCGTCGTCGTCGACGACGAGGACGCATCCCCCAAAGAAGTACTCCGCGTGGGTGATACCGCTACAGAACGCCCAACGTCCCGATACCAGGAACCCGCCGTCGACCGGTCGTGCGATCCCGCGCGGCGCCCACACGCCGGCAGCGATCGTCCGTGCGTCGCCGAGGGTTTCGACGGCACCCTGCTCTGGCAGATAGCCGGCGAGCAGGCTGCTGGTGATTGCGATGGATACGCACCATCCGGTCGCGGCGTCGCCCCGGGCGATGGTCTCCGCGCATTCAAGGGCGACGCCAGGTGGGGCTTGCGGAGCGCCCAACGTGCGGAGGGCACCGCAGCGCATCAGGCCGGAATCGCGCAGGCGATCCACCAGGGCCGGGACCAGGCGGCGCTCGCGTTCGTTGTCGACGGCCAGCCCCCGAGCCAGCTCGGCGATCTCCTGGGCCTCGGCGAGTAGATCGGAGAAGTCGGCGGGATCCCGCGGCACCATCGCGGTCATCGGCGGCACCTCCTATGGTTCATTTTGATTATTAGTTCAATATCTTTACTCGCATGTCGACGCCCGTCAAGGCGACGGTCGCGTTCATTCCAGCTGCCCAAGATCTGTGCGGTGCCCGCCAGTCCAAGCCCTCACTGAGCGGTATAGCCGCCATCGACCCTGATGGTCGTCCCGGTGACGTACAGGGAATCGTCTGACACCAGATATGCGACCGCCGCTGCAACGTCCTCAGGTATTGCCAACCGGCCCAAGGGAATCCGGGACACGACGTCGCGCTCGGCCCGTGCGGCATCCGGCGCCTCCGCCAGCCACGCCTCGTAGAGCGGCGTTCTGGTCATCCCCGGTGCGACGTCGTTCACCCTGATCCCGCGTGGCGCGAGCTCAACGGCGGCCGACCGGGTGAGCGCTTGCACTGCCCCCTTGGATGCGGCGTAGAGCGCCATCGTCGGTACGCCAACGAAAGCCAGCCGTGACGTGATGTTGACGATCGAGCCGCCGCGCTCGGGCATCGACGTCGCGGCTGCCTGGATCATGCCGATGGTGCCGAACGTGTTGACCTCGAACACCCGGCGAATGTCGGCCATCGGGGTGGACACCAATTCAGCGGTGTGATCGAGCGCCGCACTGTTGACGACGGCGTCGATGGCGCCGAACGAGTCGACACAGGCGTCGACCACGGCGTTGGCGGCTCCGGGATCGGTGATGTCGGCCGCGAGGAACCGGGCGCGTTCGCCCAGTGATCGGGCAAGTTCCTGCCCGCGGTGCACATCTCGTCCCGTCACCAGAACGCAGGCGCCCTCCGAATGCAGGCGCGCCGTTGCTACCAGACCGATACCCGATGTCGCGCCGGTGATTACGACGGCCTTGCCCGAGAGGCGTTCAGGCATGGGCCGGCGGGATCGTCACGGGAGCTTGCGAGCTATTTCGCCGGCGGCGGCGACCACCTGTGCGCCAGCGTGTTCGAGGCCCTCTGGCGTCAACCGATGGGTGAGGAAGCTGATGCTGAGCGCGTACCGGGAAGGTTCGCCGTTCGCGGTCGGCACTGCCGCGGCCACACAGGTGAGCTCCTCGGCAGCCTCCTCCCGGTCGACCGCGAAGCCCTGCTGGCGGATCTCCTTGATCTCGGCGGCCATCTTCTTCATCGACGTGATGGTGTGCGGGGTCAGCTCCGGGAGACCCGCGGACGCCACGATCTCGCGCCAGACGCTGTCGGGCATGGTCGCCATGAGAGCCTTGCCCAACGCCGACGCGTGCCACGGATCGGACTGTCCGACATCGCTGACCTTCTTCACGGCGCGACGGCCCTCCACGACTTCCAAGAGCACCACCCTGCGCTCCTTGTGGACGGCGAAGTTCACCGTTTCGTTGAACTCCAGCACCAAGCGCTCCATGGTGGGCAGTACCGCTTCCGATGGCACCTGGCCGGAGAACGCGCGCTGCCCCAGCCGGAAGATCTCCCAGCCGAGGCGATACTGCGTCGAATTGAACCGCTCGACGTATCCAAGCGAGGCCAGACTGTTCAAGTACCGCAACACGGTCGCCTCGTTGAGGCCTGTGCGCCTGGCTATTTCGGTGAGATTGCCGGATTCCGCTTCTGCAACCGCGCCCAGGATTCGAGCAGTGCGTTCGACGCCGATCAGGCTCGAACCCTTCTCCGGCGGCGCATCGGCTTTCACCCAGTGAAGGTTACCAGTGCCCAGTGATGGACCTCGACGCGCGTTGGCGCGCTACCGCTTCCTATTGACATAGCACCAGCCGTCTTCTAGATTTTCATTCAGCGCAGTCAAATATCACTCAATGAAAATACTGAACGGACTTGACGCCGACCGTTCGCCGAAGGAGACACGATGTCCACCGCAGCCGAGAGCCGTTCCCCGAAGGTCGATGGAGCCAGCATTCTGGCTTCGCAGGGCTTCCTGCCGGCCGACGACTACGCCCTCACCCCGTCCACGAAGGCCTTCGACGACGGCGGCAAGTACCGGCTGGAAATCTCTGGCGTCGAACGGCTTTCAACTCTCGAGGCCCTGCTCGACGAGTCAGAGAAGCAAGGCGTCTTCATTCACCGCATCATCGCCTTCGGCGGCGGCACCACGTTGCTGAACGTCGCGGAATTGCGCGACGTGGCCACTCTCGCCGCGGAGAACGACATCGAACTGATCGCCGTTCCTGGTCCCCGAACCGGATGGGACCTCGGGCGACAGGCACTGAGCAGCGAAGGGACGGCAGGCGGGCGACGCGTGCGCGGTCTCGACAACGTCCGGTACCTACTCGACGACTACCTGCGGATGTTCTCGACGGGCATCCGGGGAGCACTCGTCTGGGACGAGGGTGTCCTCGACATCTTGAACACGGCACGCGATGCGGGGCAGATCCCAGCCGATGTCAAGTTCAAGATCTCGGTGTACGCAGGCCATGCCAATCCGGCCGCCATCAAGATCCTGCAAGATTTGGGCGCCGACAGCGTCAACCCCGTCGGTGACTTGAGCCGACCGATGCTCGCCGCCATCCGGCGGTCGGTCGACCTGCCGCTCGACGTCTGGGCCGAGACCTTCGAGTCCTTCGGTGGCATGAATCGGTTGTGGGAAGCCGGCGACATCGCCCGCGTCGCGGGCCCGGTGTACTTCAAGATCGAGCCGGGTGAGTCCGAGGCCGTCATGTACAACGGCTGGGTCCGGCCCGAGTTCCACGAAGAACTGGTCCGTCACAAGGTGCGCCACGCCGCAATTCTCAACGAACTGGTCCTTACCAGCGCCCCTGATGTGGCCGTGTCACCGCGGCCACGTACCGCCGCCCACGCCCTGACCAGCTGACCGTGACCCAGCGCATCGCCACCGACATCGGGGTGCCGGCCCGCGACCTGCTGATCGAAGCCGGCCGCAGTTCGACGGTCGGCGGCCAAGAAGACCTGCTCACTGATCTTGCTCTCGATATGAGGAGGTGAGACCACCGCCTCAACCAGCCTCAGTTCACAGACACTCTTGCCGAGCAGGAGGACGAAGGGTTGGACCACCACGAATCGTTAACCGCCCAAATTCACGAGAGATGAATGACTATGGAGAACGTCACCCAATCCCTGCAGCCACCGCGGCGCCCGATAGAGACGTCGCCATCGCCCCCGGTCGGCGGTTCTCCGCCCGGCGGGCGGCGCAACCATGGGCTCAAGGAGAACAGCCTCGGCGTGCCGAGCATCTTCTTCTACATCATCGCTGCCGCATCGCCGCTCACAGTCGTGGTGGCCCTGTATCCGATCATCATTGGTGCAGGCAATGGGATCGGCATGCCGGGCGCGTTCGTGATCGCGGCGGTAGTGCTGATGATCTTCGCGGTCGGCTACGTCGCGATGAGTCGCCACGTGACCAACGCGGGCGCGTTCTATGCGTACGTCACGCTCGGGCTCGGTCGAATCGCCGGCCTTGGCTCGGCCTCGCTCGCGATCTTCGCCTACAACGCGATTCAGGCCGGCCTGTACGGCGGGTTTGGCTACTACGCGTCCGAGTTGCTCAATCCGAGACTGGGTGTCGACATCCCTTGGTGGGCTTACGCGTTCGTCGGTCTGCTGCTGTGTCTCGGGCTCGGGGTTCAGGGAGTGCACTCCGGAGCCAAGGTGCTCGGGGTGTTCATGACGCTGGAAGTCACGATGATCACGGTGCTCAGCATCTTCAGCCTGGTCGGTGACAACGTCCCCGTATCGGACTTCTCGCTCCAGCCGTTCAGCCCCACCGTGGTTCTCGGCGGCGCGCTGGGCGTTGCACTGATGTTCGCCCACGCGTCGTTCATCGGCTTCGAAGGGTCGGCGATCTACGGCGAGGAAGCGCGGGACCCGGCACGAACCATCCCCCGTGCGACGTACTTGTCCATTGCCTTCATGGGCATTCTGTACGCGGTGTCGGGCTGGCTCATCATGAATGCGCTCGGCCTCGACAAGGTCGTCGCCATCGCCAACGAAACCGGCGGCAACTTCATCTTCGTTGCGAGCGACACGATCATCGGGCACAACATCTCGCTGATCTTTCAAATCCTAATCGTCACCGCGACGTTCGCGGCCATCGTCACCTTCCACAACAACGTTTCGCGGTACCTCTTCTCGCTCGGCCGTCAGACGCTGGTGTGGAAGCCGCTGGGCTGGACGCTGCCAAGCCGCCAAACGCCATGGGTCGCCTCGGTGGTACAGAGCGTGATGGTCGGAATCGTCATCGCGATTTTTGCCCTCTTCGATCAGGATCCGTTCGCGACGTTGTTCACGTGGGCAACGGGCATCGGGACCATCGGCGTGATCCTCTCGCAACTCGTCGCCGGGATAGCGATCTTCGTCTTCTTCCGCCGGTCGAACGTCGACAAACGCAAGTGGAACACCGTGATCGCGCCGATCCTCGCCATCATCGGCCTCGGCGCCTTCTTCGTGCTGACGTTGAACAGCCTGGACGTTCTCCTCGGCGTGCACGGTGCAACGGCGGTGCTCATGCTCTCGTTGGTGTTCGTCGCGCTCCTGGCCGGCATGGCATACGGCGTCTACCTGCGCTTCGTCCGCCCCACGAAGTATGCGCTCGTCGGCCACGCTCTCAATGAGCGAGAGCTGGCCGACCCCGCACCCGAAGCGCTGTAGTCCTATACACCCGATGAATCATTGAGTACGTTTGTACGCATCGATACGTACAAATGTTCCTAATGGGAGATTGGCAATGGTTTCCGCTCCGCGTCGCACACGTCGTCACGACCCCAACAGGAAGGAGCGCATCGTGGATTCGGCGCTCGTCGTGCTCGCGCGCGACGGCGTCGCCGGCATCACCCACCGCGCGATCGGTGAAGTCGCCGACGTTCCCCTCGGCTCGATCACCTATCACTTCGCGACACTCGATGACATCGTCAGCCTGGCCTTCCAGACGCACGTCGACAGATTGGCGAGGCGGTTCGAGGAGAGATTGGCATCGTGCAGTTCGGGATCCGACCTGATCGAGTGCATCGTGTTGGCAATCACCGACGACCTGGCGGCTCATCCGAACGAACTCGCGGTCACCTATGAGCTGTACGGGGACGCGGTGCGGCGAGCCGACAACAAGCGGCTCACCCAGCAGTGGATGGTGCGGGCCGAAGACGCGTTGGCCCAACACTTCGACCGCGCCACCGCGCGTCTGGTCGACGTCGTCATCGAAGGCTTGATGGTGCACATGTCCATTGCCCAACAACCGATCTCGAAGGACGAGGTCCGTGCACTGCTCACCACTGCGGCCAACGCCGGCGAAGTCATCGGCCTGACGTCGCAGCGCACCCCGGGTTCGACGTCACGTCGTAAAGCTGCTGCGCGCTAACGCGCGGAGTGTCGAACCCTGCGTTACGATTTTCATTCTATGAACTATTTTTTCACTCACTGAGATTAGGAGTTACCCATGACGCTCGACCGAAAGATGTACATCGACGGCAACTGGACCGACGCGTCCGACGGCGCGGTCGATCAGGTACCGGCCCCGGCAACCGGAGATGTATTCGCCGAAATCGCCCACGGCACCGTTGCAGACGTCGATCGCGCGGTGGCTGCAGCCCACGCCGCATTCCCGGAATGGGCCCGTACACCGGTGGGCGAACGCGCTCGAGCCTTCCTCGCACTTGCCGACCGAATCGAGGACGACCAACGCACCCTCGCCGAGATCGAATCGCAGAACGTCGGCAAGCCCATCGGCCTGGCACTCGAGGAGATGGAGATGATCCCCGATCATCTCCGGTTCTTCGCCGGCGGCGCACGCACCATGGAAGGTCGCGCGGCAGGAGAGTTCGTCCGGGGCAAGACCAGCATCATCCGCCGTGATCCGCTCGGCGTCGTCGGCTCGGTCGCGCCGTGGAACTATCCGCTGCTGATGGCGATCTGGAAGATCTCACCGGCCCTGTTGACCGGTAATACGTTGGTGCTCAAGCCTTCTGAGCACACACCGTTCTCGCTCCTGCGACTCGCCGAGCTCGCGCAGGACCTCTTCCCCGCCGGGGTGTTCAACGTCGTCACCGGCGACGGCGAAGACGTCGGCGCCAGGCTCGTCTCCCATCCGAAGGTACGGATGTCCTCGCTGACCGGATCGGTCGACACGGGACGCGCCTTGATGCATGCCTCGGCCGACTCCAATCTCAAGCGGCTGCACCTCGAACTCGGCGGGAAGGCACCTGTCCTGGTGTACTCCGACGCCGACGTGTCGTTCGCCGTCGAGAAGATCATGGAAGGCGCGTTCTGCAACTCCGGCCAGGACTGCATGGCAGCGTCTCGGCTCTACGTGCATGACGCCGTGCACGACGATCTGGTCTCGGGCCTGGAAAAGGCCGTCAAGGAGCTCAATCTCGGCGACATCGCCGACGAGAACACGACGATGGGGCCGGTGATCACGGCGGCCCACCGGGATCGGGTGGAGGGCTTCGTGGCTCGCGCGAAGGCCACTGGTCACACCGAACTGATCCAGGGAGACAACCCCGGCGTCGGTTTCTACACCGCCCCGACGGTGGTCGTCGGAGCCCGGCAGGGCGACGAGATCGTCAGCACCGAGGTGTTCGGGCCGGTCACCTCGGTGACCAGATTCGGCGACAACGACGACGTCATCGCCTGGGCCAACGACACCGAATACGGGCTCGCCGCTTCGGTATTCACCAAGGACATCTCGCGCGCGATGTTTGCCTCCAGCGAGCTCCAGTTCGGCACGGTGTGGATCAACGACCACCTGCCCGTTACCCCGGAAATGCCCCATGGCGGGTTCAAACAGTCCGGCAACGGCAAGGACATGTCGGTCTACGCGCTCGAGGAATACACCGAGATCAAGCACGTGATGATCAACCGCGAAGGCGCCTGACATGGCCGTGAGCGCGGTGAACACATTCCGACTCCGGCCAGGAGTCACGACCGCCGAGTTCGAGACCTTCTCGCGTGAGCTCGATCGCCCGACCTGCCTGTCCTTCGACGTCGTCACCGGCTTCGAGGTGTTCTTGGTCGACGAAGACGACTCCTCCGGCGTCGACGTCGTGGAGATCATGACCGTCACCTCGTGGCCTGAGTGGGAACGGGTGCGGGACGGCGCGCCAGAGCTCAAACCCGTCGTCGAGCGTTTCGACGAACTGGTCGAACCAGGCAGCGTCTCCACCCTTTTCACCCGCAATTCGACTCTGCCTCAGGAGATCTGACATGCCGACCACATCCGAGTACGACGCCGTCATCATCGGCGCTGGCCACAACGGCCTGGTGACCGCGAACTATCTGGCGCGCGCAGGAAAGCGGGTACTGGTGCTCGAGGCTCGCCCCGTCGTCGGCGGCGCCTGCGTGACGGAGGAACTGATCCCAGGTTCGAAGTGGTCCTCCTGCGCATTCATCGCCGGTCTTCTGCGGCCGGAGATCATCGATGAGCTCGAACTGAAGAGATTCGGGCTGGAGTTGTACCAAGGTGACGCCCTCTCGTTCACCCTCTTCCGCGACGGCACCGCCTTCACGATGTGGAAGGAGACCGACCGCACGCTTCGGGAGATCGAGAAGCTCAACAAGAACGACGCTCAGTCATTTCTCGACTTCGGAGTGCGGCTACAGCGTTTCGCGGGACTGGTGACGCCGTATCTGCTCACCGCACCCCCACAACGCTCGGAGGTCCTCGCCGCGTTCGAGGCGGCAGGTGAACAGACCCTCTTCGACGAATTCACCTTGCTCTCCGTACGCGATCTGCTCGACCGGTACTTCGAGGACGAGCGCCTCAAGAGCATGCTCACCTTCTTCGGGATGGTGTCGATCTTCGGCGGCCCCTCATCACCGGGAACGGCGTACACCTACGGCCATCACTCCTGGGGTGAATTCAACGGCAACTTCGGGCAGTTCGGCCTGGCTCGCGGCGGAATGGGAGCGATCACCGAAGCGCTGGCGGCCGGGGCACGGCATTACGGCGCAACCATCCGCACGTCGACTCCGGTCGACAAGGTAATCGTCGAACGAGGCACGGCAACCGGGGTGCGCCTCGAGGACGGCTCGGTCATCACGGCCACACAGGTCTTCTCCAACGCCGACCCGAAGCGGTCGCTACTGCGACTGATCGAACCCGGCGTACTACCGGCCCGGCTGGTTCGCGATGTCGAGAACATCGACACCCGCGGCTCGATGGCCAGGATCCATCTCCTGATCGACGAACTGCCGCAGTACCTTCCGTTCCAGGATGCCACCGCCGGACCGCAGCATCACGGACACCAGTTGCTCGGACCCAGCCGAGAAGCCTTCGAGGAGGCGTTCGAAGCGCAACGCCGCGGCACCTTCCCGAGCACCTTCGTCATCGAGGCCGTCACGCAGTCGGTCACCGACGACTCGTTGGCCCCCAAGGGACAACACACGATGACACTGGGGGTTCAGCAACTTCCGTCGGAGCTCATCGGGACCACGTGGGCGGCAGAGAAGGAGAAATGGGCCGACCTGGTCCTCGAGGACCTGTTCACCTATGCCCCCAACCTGCGCGACCACATCCTGGACCGAGTGATCATCACTCCCGACGACCTGGACAACGAGTACCTGATCACCGACGGCAACATCTTCCACGGCAGCATGATGCTCGACCAGCTGTTCGGCGCACGCCCGATTCCGGAGTTGGCGAACTACCGGACACCGGTTCGCAATTACTACCTGTGCGGCTCCGGTACCCACCCCGGCGGCGGCGTGATGGGAGCCAACGGGCACAACGCCGCCAAGGCCGCTCTCGACGATGCCTCGGGTATCTCGGCACCCGTGAGTACCGCCGCTCGGGCCGGCACTCTCAAAGCGCCCTGGCAGCAGCGCCTGGTTGGCACCCTGATGTCGACGAAGCCCGGTCGCTGGCTGGGCTATCAGGCGGCGCGCCAGCCCGCCTTGCGCAAGATCACCGCTTACGCCGCACGCGTTCGGTAGGGCCAATCCAAGGAGAAGAAAACGGTGGCACACTCATCACCCGGCTTGAGAAGCGCCAAGTGGTTCGCTGGTCGCGACGTCCCCGGATTCGTTCACCGGTCGGCGATGCGGGCCTCCGGATTCTCCCGCCTGGCGTTCGAGGGACGACCGATCGTCGGGATATGCAATTCGTGGTCGGAAGTCGTCAACTGCAACATGCACTTTCGCGGCTTGGCCGACTCGGTGCGCCGAGGGGTGCTGGCAGCAGGCGGGTTCCCGTTGGAGTTCCCCACCATCTCGCTCGGCGAGCAGCTGATGAAGCCGACCACCATGTTGTTTCGCAACCTCATGGCGATGGACGTCGAAGAGTCCATCCGCGCATACCCTTTCGACGCGGTGGTCCTGCTGGGCGGATGCGACAAGACGGTGCCCGCACAACTCATGGGGGCGGCCAGTGCCGACGTGCCCGCCATCGTGTTGACCGGTGGGCCGGCCTCCCCGGCGGTCTTCCGCGGCAAGCAGCTCGGCGTCGGAACGGACCTATGGGAGTACATCGACGACGTCAGGGCCGGCCGGATGTCGATGGAGGACTACGAGCGGTTGGAGGCTGCCGCAGGACCTTCGCAAGGGCACTGCCCCGAGATGGGTACGGCCTCCACGATGGCCACCCTGGTCGAAGGCCTCGGCATGACGCTGCCGGGAACGGCGGCGGTGCCGGCGATGGACTCGCGCAGACTCCAGGTCGCCGAGGAATGTGGCGCGCGGGCCGTCGGGCTGGCCACCGAGCAGCTTCGGCCGTCCCAGGTGCTGACCCGCGAGGCCTTCGACAACGCGATCACGTTGATGCTGGCGGTGGGCGGGTCGACCAACGCGATCGTGCACCTGCTGGCCATCGCCGGTCGCGTGGGAGTGCCGTTGTCGCTGGACCGCTTTCACGAACTGTCGGCGCGTACGCCGCTGGTGGTCAACGTGCGACCCGCGGGCGAACATCTCGTCGAGCAGGTCTTCCACGCAGGCGGGATACCGGCGGTGATGAAGTCGGTCGAGGCGCTGCTGCACACCGATGCCATCACCGTCACCGGCAAGACCGTCGCCGACAACCTGCCGTCCACCGACGCCACCGACACCTCCGTCATTGCCCCGCTGAGCGCGCCGTTTCAGCCGGCGCAGGGCCTTGCGGTGGTGCGCGGAAACCTCGCCCCCAACGGCGCGGTCATCAAGTGCAGCGCGGCAAGCCCGGAGCTCCTGGTCCATCAAGGACCAGCAGTCGTCTTCGAGAACATGAAGGACCTGATGGCGCGGTTCGACGATCCCGACCTCGACGTGACGGCGGATTCCGTTCTCGTCCTTCGGTCTGCCGGACCACGCGGCGCCCCTGGCATGCCCGAGTGGGGCCAGCTACCCATCCCCACCAAGCTGCTCAAGCAAGGTGTCACCGACATGGTCCGCATCTCTGATGCCCGGATGAGCGGAACCGCCTACGGCACATGCGTTCTCCACGTGAGTCCGGAGTCCGCAGTCGGCGGTCCCCTGGCCCTGGTGCGCGACGGTGATGTCATCGCACTCGACGCAAGAGCAGGAAGACTCGACGTCGTACTCACCGACGCCGAACTGTCGGCGCGGCGGGCCGAATCGATGCCGCCACCGCCACCCCCTCAGACACGGGGCTACGCCGCGCTGTACGTCGAGCGAGTCCTGCAGGCCGACCAGGGATGTGACTTCGATTTTCTCGTCGGGCGCTCCCAGCGTCCCGCCGATGAACCCGACGCGATATTCGACGGCTGGGTCGGAGGCTGGTAATCGCCGAAGCCATGGCGATCAACGGTGCTCAGCCGCGGGTGGCTATGACCCTGGTGGCCGCTTCGACGACGACGGCCCGGCGGTGCGCGACGAGGGTGGGGTCGTCCGTGGCGGCGCGCGGATCGGGCCAGTGCGCCCAGGCCAGGCCGACTCCGAGGAGCGTGACGAGTAGATCGAATGGCTGCCACGCGCGGTCCACGTGACCGTCGGCCTGGGCGGCCTCGATCGCGGCGATGGCCTGGACGGCGATTGGCTCGCCGTCGGTACGCGGTTCCTCGATGATGAAGCCCTCCAGGTGCGCCCACGTCATCATGCGCTGGTGTTCGGGCCGCGCGCACATCAGGTCGTAGAGGTCGCCGACCCATTCGGCGACGGCGTCGGGACGCGGAGTGAGAGCGCCGAAGAACTCGGCGACGTCGGCATTGACCACCTCACGGAAGAGGGTTTCCTTGTCGCCGAAGTGTGCGTAGAGGCGTTCCTTGCTGGCGTGGGCGGATTTGGCGATGCGGTCGATCCGAGCGCCGGCCAGCCCGTGTTGGGCGAACTCGGTTCGGGCGGCCACCAGGATCTCGGCGCGCAGCTCCTTCGCGTTTCTCACAGGAGAATCATACACAGACGAACTGGTTCGTTCGGTAAGCTGATGACATCACCCGCAATGACATGCAAGGAGAGACTCGATGAGTGAGGTCACCAGCCAGATGGACGTAGTGGAGCCCGTCAACATCGACGTCATCATGAACCAACCGGAGCGGGTCCAAGCCTGGCGCCGCGTCGCGGAGACCGTCGCCGATCGGGTCGGACCGCTCGTCGACGTGTCCCGGCCGTACGTCGACGGGCTGGAGAACCTGCCCGCAGATGGGCGGTTCCTGTTGGTGGGCAACCACACCCAGGGCGGGATCGAGTCCGTGTTGATCCCGTATCTGGTCCGCCGCGCGATCGGGATGCGAGTGCGGCCGCTGGCGGACCGCGGCATCGGACGGATGCGCGGCCCGATCGCCGACTTGGTCGCCGCCTGTGGGGTCGTCGTCGGGGCGCCGGAGACCGCGCGTGAGTTGATGCGCCACGACGAACCGATTCTGGTGTTCCCCGGCGGGGGCCGCGAGATCGCCAAGTTCAAGGGCGAGGAGAACACCCTGCGCTGGCAGGGACGCGCCGGATTCGCCCGCGTGTCGGTCGAGAACGACTATCCGATCGTGCCCGTCGGGCTCATCGGCGGCGACGACATGTATCGGAGCCTCACCACGCGTGACGGCCTCTGGGGTCGGCTGAGCCAGGGCATATCCAAGAAACTGTCCGGTCGCGCCGACATGGCCATGCCGCTGATGCATGGCATCGGCCCCACCCTGATTCCTCGGCCGCAGCGGATGTACCTGCGCTTCGGTGCCCCGATCACGACCACCAAGCCCGCTCGGGTCTCGGCGGCGAAGTGGGTGGACATCGTCAAGCAGAACACCCAGGAATCACTGGAACAGGTGCTGGCCGACCTCCTGGCCGTCCGTGACGATGATCCCTACCGCGAGTTGAACCCCCTGGCCTGGCTGAACGCGACGCAGCCGTCTCGGGACTGACACCGAGCGTCATGCGGTGCTCACGAGGCTCTCGGTTCGCCGAAACAGATGCAACCGGTGGCGCTTGTTCGTGTCGGTTACCTCGTCACGCAGTCAGACGGTCTTACGGTGGCTACGTTCGGATGAGACCTGCTCTCGCGTGAAGGGATTCAATTCGTGAACGGTGCTGAGAGCCTGGTTCGCACGTTGGTGGCGTGTGGGGTGACGACGTGTTTCGCCAACCCGGGAACCTCGGAGATGCACTTCGTGGCCGCCGTCGACGAGGTCGAGGGCATGCGCACGATTCTCGGCCTGTTCGAGGGCGCGGTGACGGGCATGGCCGACGGCTACGGGCGGATGGCCGAAGCACCCGCGGCCACGCTGCTGCATCTCGGCCCCGGACTGGCCAACGGGCTGGCCAACCTGCACAACGCCCGCCGAGCGGCGACACCCATCGTCAACATCGTCGGCAATCACGCGACCTATCACGAGCAGTACGACCCTCCGCTGGCGTCGGACGTCGAGGGGTTCGCCAGGCCGGTGTCCGGCTGGATTCACACGTCGCCGAGCCCCTTGGACGTGGCATCCGATGCGGCACGCGCAGTGCAGGCCTCGCTGCAACCGCCCGGGCAGATCGCGACGTTGATTCTGCCTGCGGACACGGCATGGCTGGACGCCGAACGACCCGCAGAGCCGCTGCCGACGCCGGTTCCGGTGGCCGTGGCCGACCTCGCCGTCAGCCAGGCTGCGCGGGCACTCGCTACCGGGAAGAACACGCTGATCCTGATCCGCGGCGCCGCACTGAAGGAGCCGGGGTTGCGCGCCGCCGCACGGGTGGCCGCGAAGACCGACGCCCGCGTTGCCTGCGACACCTTCGCACCTCGGTGGCAGCGCGGTGCGGGGCGGGCGCTCGTCGAACAGATCCCGTACTTCGCCGAGCAGATCGTCGACTTCATGTCGGGAGTCGAGCAGCTCATCCTGGTCGGCGCCAAGCCACCGGTGTCATTCTTCGCCTATCCGGGCAAGCCGTCCTGGTGCACGCCAGCGGATTGCCGGATCCTGCACCTGGCCCACCCCCACGAGGACGGGGTCGGCGCACTGCAAGCGCTCGCCGAGGCGGTCGGTGCGACGAAGGAGCGGGGTTCGATTGCTGCACTTGCGCTTCCGGACATGCCCGGCGGTCCGTTGAATGCCATCACCGCCGCGCAGGTGATCGGGCGACTGCTACCCGAGCAGGCGATCATCTCCGATGAGGCAAGCACCTCGGGGATCGGCCTGAACCAGTCCACCGCGTCCGCCGCGCCCCACGATCGCCTCGCGCTCACCGGAGGCTCCATCGGACAAGGGATTCCGGTGGCCACCGGCGCGGCCGTGGCATGCCCGGATCGCAAGGTGGTGTGCCTTCAGGGTGACGGCGGCGCGATGTACACGTTGCAGGCACTGTGGACGCAAGTACGCGAGAACCTCGACGTCACGACGGTCA
Organism: Mycolicibacterium sp. P9-64; assembly: GCF_008329605.1. Classification (GTDB taxonomy): domain Bacteria; phylum Actinomycetota; class Actinomycetes; order Mycobacteriales; family Mycobacteriaceae; genus Mycobacterium. The sequence goes on along the minus strand of NZ_NPKO01000001.1, from coordinate 220,305 downwards.
TCTTCGCCAACCACTCGTACGCCATCCTGAACGTCGAGCTGTGGCGGGTTGGCGTCGAACACCCAGGGCCCAAGGCGTTGTCGATGCTCGACCTACACAACCCGACACTGGACTGGCAGGCCATTGGCACAGGCATCGGCATCGACGCCAGCCGTGCCACCACCATCGAAGAGTTCGCAGACCAGTTCGGCCGAGCGATGCGCGAGCGCGGACCCCGACTGATCGAAGTGGTGCTCACCTAGCCAGAGCCGAGCTGGACCAGCGGCAGGAAGATCGTGTCGACGATCTCCTCGATCGCCTCGTCGGTGAGCGGCTTCAAGGTCATCAACAGGTCGTGCCGGAACAGGTCCCCTGGAAGCCGGGCCACCCGCTCGCTGATCTGACCGGGTTGCACTTCACCGCGGGCGACGGCACGTTCGATGACTTCGTCGAGAGCGCCCGCCCGGCCGCCCCCGACGACGGCAGCGAGCTCGGCGAGGTTGGTCCCGGTGTCGCGGTAGAAGCCACCGAGCCGGGTGAACAGCACGACGGCGAGACGGGCCCGCCGTTCGTTCGCCTGCCGCAACATGGCGATGACGTCGCCGCGCAGGGTTCCGGTATCGGGCGCCGCGACGGGGTACTCGCCAACGGCGTGGACCAGCGCGGCATGGACGAGTTCGTGCTTACCCGGCCAACGTCGGTAGAGCACGGCGCGGCTGGTGCCCGCCCTGGCGGCAACCGCGTCGATCGTGAACTCGTCGTAGCCGTGGTCGTTCAACTCCGCCCACGTCGCATCCAACAGCGCCTTCTCGAGTACCGCACCGCGTCGACGTTGCGGGACTGAGTCCGAAATAAGAGACATTGCGTTCCCTACTATGAACGACTATCGTCGAATTAGATACAGTTCGTATCTTACAACGAAAGGGGCCGTGGCATGCGGATCCTGGTTTCCGGCGGCGGCATGGCCGGTCTCAGCGCCGGCATCAACCTCGGCGCCACTGGTCACGACGTCACCATCGTCGAACGCGCAAATCATCTACGGGTCAACGGATCTCCCATCGACATCCGCGGTGACTCGCTGGCGATCGCCGACAAGATGGGTGTGCTCGACGACATCCGGGCCCGTCAGGTCGACATGACCGAGAGGTCCTGTTACGTCGACGCGCACGGCGATCTCGTGGCTCCTCTTCCCATCGACGACATCAACGACTCACCCGACGATCTCGAGATCCCCAGGGAGGACCTTGCGCACGTGCTGCGCAACGCTCTTGGCCCTTCGGTGCGGTTGACCTTCGACGAGTCCATCGCAGAACTCGACGACGACGGCCGCGGCGTCGACGTACGCTTCGCCTCCGGTAACGAGGAACGATACGACCTGGTCGTCGGTGCCGACGGCATGCACTCGGCCACCCGTCGGATGACCTTTGGACCTGAGGACCAGTACCTGCGACACCTCGGCTTCTACGTTGCCCTTGCGCAGTTGCCCGACCGCGTCGAAACCGGCGGCGCCAATCCGCTGTACAACTTCCCAGGCCACCTGGCAGGCGTCGTCGAATACCACCGCAAGTCGGCAGCGGTGTTCATGTTCCGGTCTCCGTGGATCGACTACGACTACCGCGATCTCGACGCGCAGAAGCAGATCCTCACCGACGCCTTCGCAGGTCACGACGAATGGCGGATCCCCGAGCTGATCGATGCCGCGCGCCGCGATCCGGAGCTGTACTTCGATTCGGTCAGCCAGATCGACATGCCCTCCTGGCACACCGGCAGGGTTGTGTTGGTCGGCGACGCCGCCGCCTGCGCATCACCGCTGTCCGGCCGGGGCACGGCTCTGGCGATCACCGGAACCTGGCTACTCGCAAAGGCGTTGAGCGATCACCCGGCTGACCTCGAGACCGCGCTCCGCCAATACGAACGCGACCAGCGCCCACACGTCGCCTATGCGCAGGGCACAGCAATACCCGGTGGTGATCACCAGGTGCCGGCAACGCAGGCCGGCATCGACGAGCGCAATCGGCGCTTGATCGAGGCGGCGCACGCCTAATCTGCAAATGGCCGACCGGCAGCACCGGATAGTCACTCCGAACGTGCGGGTACGGCGACGGCACTCGTCGTTCTTCGCCATGGCCGCACAGTCGGCGACATCCTCGACGCCACTCGACGGGCACCGTGTCGTACTTCCCACACCGCTCGATCGCGTGAGGCGCGATCCCCGGCCGTAACGTGAGCGGGTGGCATCTGAGGAGAGCACCCCCCTGGACGCACCCGACGAGCAGGGCGCCGAAGCGCCAGACGGGGCGAGCGACGCGACGAGGGAAAATCCTGCTCCGGCTGACACTGCCCCGGCGCCGGCGCTGATCACCGCCACCGGCTTGGGTGTGGACGGCGAGCACGGGCCCTTGTTCTCGGGCATCGACCTGGCACTGCCTGCGGGCTTCCACGCCATTCAGATGCCCGGCGGACCTGGACAGACGGCGCTGTTGCTGACGCTCGCCGGCCGTTACAAGGCGAGCCACGGCACATTGACGGTGCTCGGCGACTCGAAGCCGCGTGCCATCCGCAGGCACTGCGCGATCGCGGCGTTCGAGGACATCGACGAGCTCGAGGAGACCGTCACCGTCCAGACCGTGCTCGCCGAGCAGCGCAGGTGGCTTGCCCCGTGGTATCGACCGATCCCGATCGAGTCCGGCCAGGCCGAGCTGGAGGAGGTGTTCGGTGAGATGGCCCCGCCGCAGCCGAAGACCTTCATCGTCGAGTTGTCCGATCTGGACCTGTTCCTGCTGCGCATCACGTTGGCGGTGCTGTCGAACCGCCCCATCTTGGTGGTCGGCGACCTCGAACAGGTTCGTGACGTCTCACGGCGGGCCATCGCGGTCGAGCGCCTCGGCTCCATCGCTACGCAGCGCACCGTGATCGTCGGGGTGACCAATCCACTGGGCGCCGAAGCGCCCGCGCACGATCTGCACGATCACCGCACGCTGAACGGGAAGGACTGACGATGCTGGCTGGACTCGCATTCGGTTCGGAGATCAAGCGTTTCGGCCGCAACCGGATGACACGCATCGCGATCGTGGTGCTGATGCTGCTGCCGCTGGTATACGGGGCGCTGTATCTGTGGGCGTTCTGGAATCCGTTCGGCAACGTCGACAAGATGCCCGTGGCCCTGGTCAACGCCGACCGTGGAACCGTCGTCTCCGGCCAGCAGATCAACGCGGGCGCCGAGATCGCCAAGAGCCTGACGTCCGACAAGAGCCTGGACTGGCACGTCGTGGACGCCGAAGATGCACGCAGCGGTGTCGAACATGGCAAGTACTACTTCATGCTCCAGTTGCCCGCCAACTTCAGTGAGGCGGTCGCCTCGCCGATGACCGGGCAACCGGAGAAGGCCAACATGGAAGTGGTGTACAACGACGCCAACAACTACATCTCGTCGAGCATCGGTCGCAGCGCGATGAGCCAGGTGCTCAACGCCGTATCGTCCCGAATCTCCGGCCAGGCCGTCAATCAGGTGCTTTCCCAGATTGTTTCGTCGGGCGCGGGGATCAAGCAGGCCGCCGACGGCGCCCAGCAGCTCGCTGATGGAGCGGCGAAACTCGACACCGGTATCGGGCAGGCCGACGATGGCGCTGCGAAGCTGGTGTCCGGTCTCGACACCGCACGTTCGGGCTCGGCGCGTCTCGTGTCAGGCGCCCAGCAGCTCTCGACGGGAATAGATCAGGCCACCGACCCTCTGCTCAAGCTGACCAAGGCACTGTCGCTCATCGGTGGCAACACCGACCAACTGCAGAACGGCGCCAATGCGATCGGGGAAGCCGCCGACCAGATCGGCGCGATCGCGGCCTCGCAGGACGCTGCTGCCTCCGTTGTCGCGTCGGTCATCCAGCAGCTGTCCACCAGCCCCGATCCCGTGGCAGGCGGCGCCGCCGAGACCCTGCGCGGTCTGCAGGACCAACTTCAAGAGCATCAGTTCACGCCCCAGATCCACCAGCAGCTGACCGACGCACGGGACGCCGCGATATCGCTCACCTCGACACTGCGCACACCGGGCAGCCCCCTGCAGTCGGCCCTCGACCAGGTGGGCAGCACCGGCCAGGAGCTGACCAGCAAGCTGAACCAATTGCGGGACGGGGCCAGGCAACTCGCCTCGGGCAACGCTGCGTTGTCGCGCGGCATCGTCCAACTCGACGACGGCGCACGACAGCTCAAATCAGGCACCGCACAGCTCAAATCCGGCTCGGCACAGCTCAAGTCCGGGTCGGCCGAGCTGGCGACCAAACTCGGTGACGGCGCCAAGCAGGTACCCACGTGGACACCACAGCAGAAGACTGCCATCGCCGACACCATCGGCGGGCCCGTGCAACTCAATGTCGCCGACGACAATCCAGCACCCAACTTCGCCACCGGCATGGCCCCGTTCTTCCTCACCCTCGCCCTGTTCTTCGGCGCACTGGTGCTGTGGATGGTGCTGCGGCCGTTGCAGAGTCGTGCGATCGCCGCGGAGGTACTCGCGTTCCGAGTGGTGCTCGCCAGCTACCTGCCCGCGGCGGCCCTCGGGCTTTGTCAGGCCATCATCCTGTACTGCGTCGTGCGGTTCGCCCTCGGCATGCAGGTCGTGCATCCGGTCGCGATGTTGGGCTTCATGATCCTCGTGTCGTTCGCGTTCGTGGCCGCGACGCAGGCGATCAACGCACTCGTCGGCCCTGCGGTGGGTCGCGTGCTGATCATGGCGTTGCTCATGCTGCAACTGGTCAGCGCGGGCGGTATGTACCCCGTCGAAACCACGTCACAGCCCTTCCAGACACTGCACGGTTTCGATCCGATGACGTTCGGCGTCAACGGATTGAGACAGCTCATCCTTGGCGGTATCGACGGCCGTCTGTGGCAGGCGATCATCGTGCTGATCGCCATATGGGCGGTCTCCCTTGGAATCTCGTGCCTATCCGCCCGACGTGACCGCTTGTGGAGCCTCGAGCGGCTGATCCCGGCGATCAAGATGTGACGGCGCCGTCATTGCGGACCCGACCCGCTCGAGCTGAGGCGACGGGCCGCGTAGTCGGCAGCCTGACCCGTCAGCCCATTCACTGCGTACAGGGTGTGCGCAGCGTTGTCGTTGCCGCCTGGGGCGCACACCGGATCGTTGGGGACGCAGACGTCGATGGTCTTGCCCGTATAGAGGTGGCCAACCGAGATCGGCGGCGCCCCCGTGTAGATCATCTGCAAGAACCCGCTGGACGGCTTTCCGAAGAGCGCGACTGCGGCGACGTGGTTGGCCACCTCCGGCGCCATCGGCCCGGTGATGCCGGGCGGCAAGGTGTACCCGGCAGGCATCGAGTCTTCGGTCGTGTACGCCATCACGGCCGCCCCCTGCGAGTACCCGCCGAGCACCATCTTGGTCTGCGGGCAGCTTGCCGCGATGTCGCGGATCCTGTTGCTCGCATCGATCACACCCGCAGCGGCAGTTGAGAAGTCGATGGAGGCCGGATAGTTCACCGGGTACACGTCGACCGACTTGTCGCCGAGTTGCGCCCGCAGCGCGTCGACGAAGGCCTGCCCGGTGCCACCGACTCCTGGTGGCTCGAACGTGCCGCGCGCGAAGATCACCTCGACGTCCGAGCACGGGGCAGCTGACGCGGACGGCATGCCGATCGCTGGGCCAACGAGCCCCGCGAAGGCAACCACCGCAGTTCCGAACAGACGACTGATCAAGCTCATTTCGCCTCCACCGCTTCGTGCTGATTCCCGATCCGGCGCTAGGCTTCGATGCCCGCCGGCGGCGACACCATTTTCTACCCGCTACCGCACCCTGCGAAACCCGGCGACACGTCGGAACCGGTGACCGGGGCGTCGGCGCGGACCGGCGACACTGGACGTATGCCGCAACGGAGGAACCCAGCCCGCTGGATCGTTGCGGGCACCGCCGTTGTCCTGGTGAGCATCGCAATCTCTGCTGGTGGCGTGATTCTCGGCCGCCATCTCGCGGAGGTGCCCCCCAGTGCCGAGCCGTCGAATCTGGGAGCCGCGTTCGCCCAGTTGCAGGCGCAACTGCACGCCCCGGTCGGCATCGCAGTCACCGCGGTCGGCTCCAATCGACCGCCGATCACACTCGGTGATCTGCAGAGTGGTCCCGCCTGGTCGACCATCAAGGTGCCACTGGCGATAGCCGCACTGCGGCAAGAGAATCCGCCCACGACCGTGACATCCGCGATGCGCGCTGCCATCACCGAATCCGACAACACGGCGGCCGAATCGATCTGGGCGCAGCTTGGTGATCCCGTCACCGCGGCGCACGAGGTGGAAGCGGTGCTGCGGGAGACCGGCGACCCGACGACCGTCGAATACCGGAAAGTGCGACCCGAGTACACCGCGTTCGGGCAGACGGATTGGTCGCTCGGCGATCAAGTGACGTTCCTCTCGCGCGCCGTCTGCGACCCCCGCAACGACCCGATCGTCGCGTTGATGGGCAATGTGGTGCCCGATCAGAGCTGGGGCATCGGCACCATTCCCGATTCGCGTTTCAAGGGCGGGTGGGGTCCGTCGCCCACCGGGAACTACCTCGTCCGCCAGATCGGCACCCTGACCGCTCCAACCGGCATCGTTGCGGTGGCGATCGCCGTTGCGCCTGCTTCGGGATCCTTCGACGAGGGCACCTCAGACCTCACGGAGGTCGCGAACTGGCTGCGCGACCATCTGGCCGACTTTCCGGCAGGGCACTGTTCCTCGCCGGGGTGAGTTCGGCCTGCGTTCAGTACAGGTAAACGCGGGCGTTGTTTCCTCCGGTGCAGGTGATCCAGTTTTCGGTGCCAACCGCCTCACACCGCACCAGGAAGTTCGGCCCGGCGCATTCGGCACCGCCGACGGTGTTGCAGTTCACCGAGCCCGGGGCAGCGACCGTGCGGGGCAGGCGACTGGCGTTGCCGTACTGATTCCAGTACGAGGTGAGCACGCTGCTCGCGAAGTAGCAGGTCGTCGCGGGAGTCCCTCGTCCCGCGTGGCTGCCGAACCCGGAGGCGGTCGGCAGCGAAAACCCCTGATCACATGACTCGGGGCTGAGGCTGTTGTCGGGACCTTGAACGATCGGCGGTAGCCCACCCGCCTCGGCAGGGGATCCCGGCGGGTGCGACGGACCCGCGTTCTGTCCGGAGTTGCCCCTGCCTGCCAGAAGTCCGATGACGACCCCGACGGCGCCAAGCAATACCGCCGCGAACACGATCCCCGCGGGGAGCAGCCACCTCGGGCGGCGTGCGGCCGGCGTCGGCGCTGAACTGGCGACCGTCGGACTTTCCGGCATCGGCCCGGATGGCGGCCCGCCACTGTGGGCCGCCTCTGTTACCGCCCCGGCATGCGTGGGTTCGCCGTAGGGCGGCCAGCTTGGGGTCGAGGACGGTCTCACCGTCGTTGCGATGTTCGCAGGCTGCCCCGTCTGGGTGAGGGCGCGTTGGGCGGCACGGCCCAACGCTGCCGCCGAGCCGTATCGGTCGTCGGGGTCCTTCGCCATGCCGCGCGCGATGACCGCATCGAAGGCTGCCGGCACGTGTCGGTTGACTTCGCTGGGCCGGGGCGGCTGCGTGGCGATGTGCGCAGCGATGACGTGTTCCAGGGTGTCGTTGGGGAATGGCCGCTCTCCGGTGAGGCTCTCGTGGAGCACGCACGCCAACGCGTAGATGTCGACTGCCGGCGTCGCAGGCTTATTGTTGAAGCGCTCCGGAGCCATATAGGCCAGGGACCCAATTTGGCTGCCCGCCATGGTGAGTCGTGTGTCGGTTCGGGTCTGGGCGATTCCGAAGTCCACCAAGTACGCGAAATCGGCAGGCGTCACGATGATGTTCGCCGGTTTGACGTCGCGGTGAATCAGCCCCTGGGCGTGTGCTGCGTCAAGGGCGGCGCCCACCTGATCGACGATGGCAACTGCCCGTTCCGGGGCGAGCGCAGTGTCGGCGAGCAGATCTTCCAGCGTCTGGCCGTCGACGAGGCGCATGTCGATGAAGAGGTTGCCGTCGACGTCACCCCAGTCATGAATCGGGATGACGTGCGGTTCCTGAAGTACCGCTGCCGAATGCGATTCACGGAGGAACCGGGTGCGAAACGTCTCGTCCTGCGAGTACTCCTCGCGAAGGATCTTCAGCGCAACCGTTCGGTTCTTGCTGGTGTCGTGGGCTTCGTACACTTCGCCCATTCCGCCCCGACCAAGCAAGCTCATGATGGTGTACTTGCCGAACGTCTGACCGACGCGCGAGCTCACTGATGCCCCCTCCAATTCGCACTGGGAATGGAGTATCCGCCTGATCGCGTTACGGTGCACCCCCATTGCCGGCGAAACACCTCGATCAGCGGACGACGATGGTCCGGCCGCCGTCGTGCGTGCTCCGCGCAATGATCGCGTCGCCGAGCTGATCGAAGGATACGGTGCGGTGCACACGGCTTTGCAGGCGGTGAGCAGCGACCTTGAACAGCAGATCCACCAGTGCGTGCCCGCTCGGTGCAACATCGATGGGGGCGAAGCCCTCGTGTCCGTCCAACGTCGATCCATCGACGACGGAGGTGAATCGCCCGCCCGGCCGTACCACGCCCGTGACGACGGAACCGTTCCCGGCGACGTGGACGGCGGTGTCGACACCACCGCCAAACAGGCTCCGCACCTTTTGAATTGCGCCTGCGCTGTCGGGGCCGTCCGGAACGACGACGTCGGCACCGAGGTCCAACGCCAGGTCAACCTGCTCCTGCGGCGTGACGACTGCGACGACGGCGCCCCGCGCCTTCGCCAGTTGAAGCGCGAATCCCCCGGCCCCGCACACGGGACCGTGGACCACCATGTGCCCGAGACCGTGCGGCCCGAGGGCTTCGACCGCGTGGAACGCCGTCACCCCAGCCAATCCCACGGCAGCGGCCTGCACGACGTCGACCCCGTCTGGCATGGGTGCGAGCAGCCGCGCGGGAACCGAAACCTTCTCGGCGAACGTGCCTGGCTGGCCCGTCGGTTGCGGCGCCACGGCACCTGCCACGTACGTGCCGACGTCGACGTAGTCCACGTCGGCCCCGACGGCGGACACCCTGCCCACGAAGTCGCGGCCAAGCAGGATGGGCGCGAATTGCTCTGTCGCAGTGACATAACGGCCGCGTACGGCTGCCCGGTCGAAGTCGTTGATGGAGGCGGCGATGACGTCCACGACCACTCCGTCGGGCGCGACGATCGGTTCGACGACGTCGAAGAGGCGCGGCATGAAGTCCGGACCCGAGACGCCCATTGCCTTCATCGCCGACCTCCCGCCATGCCGTGGATCTTCGACCCTCTACTCGGTTAAACACTTAAGCGTGGGCAGCATTCCCGGTTCAATGGTTAAGTTAAAGTGAGAATCATGAGCACCTCCGACACGACCCGATGGCTGGACCCACAGGAGCAGCACGTGTGGACGCAGCTGTCGACCATGGTCTTGCGGCTGCAGCCGGTGTTGAGCACACAACTTCAGCGCGAGTTCGGGATCAGCCAGTACGAATACCTGATCCTGGCGCGCCTTTCGGAGGCGCCGAAGACGCGGCTTCGGATGAGCGGTCTCGCCACGATCACGGGCAGCTCACTGCCGCGGTTGTCGCAGGCCGTGGGCCGTTTGGAGAAGCGCGGCTGGGTATCACGCCGACCCGACCCGCAGGACGGTCGATACACACTTGCGGTCCTGGCCGCCGCCGGACTTCGCAGCCTGAAGGAGGCGGCACCGTCGCATGTCGCCGCCGTGCGCGAGCTCGTCTTCGACCGCCTGACCCAAGCTCAGGTTCGTCAGCTCGGCACGATTTGTCAGCGCATCATCGACGGTCTTCCTGCGGACGACAGCTGGCCAAGCATCACCTGAACCCTCGCTTCGCTCGCCCTAGGCGCCATCCTGAGCCGCACCTTTGCTCAAGTGGTGCAGATCACTTGACATCGCGGAATCGTCGGTCCGGTATCCCGCTTGTACGTGCCAGGAAGCCACTTAAACATTGAAGTGGCGACGAGCGGGACACTTGGCAGAGGAGCCGGATGATGAGCACCGTTACGACCCAGGCAGTTAGGAAGGCTGGCTTCACCCGCGCAGCGCTGTCGGCAGTCTTCGCGACACTCGCCGTGGCAGGGATCTACGCCGGCTCGTTTGCCGCACCGGCCGGATGGTCGGCACAAGCCCGCGCCGCCGACGACGCCTGCGCCAACGTCGAGGTCCTGTTCGCCCGCGGCACCAATGAGGCCCCGGGGGTCGGCGCCACCGGCCAAGCCTTCGTCGACGCTCTCAACGCTCGCATGCCCGGCAAGTCGATTGCGGTCTACCCGGTCAACTACCCGGCATCGCTGAACTTCGGAGAAGCCACCGAGGGCATCGCCGACGCCAGCAACAAGATCCAGTCGATCGCCACCAGCTGCCCCGACACCAAGATCGTGCTCGGCGGTTACTCCCAGGGCGCTGCAGTCGCCGGCTACACCACGGCCGACAGCGTTCCTGCCGGCGTCGACGTGCCCGCAGGCCTGGGCCCGCTGCCTTCGTCAGTCGCCTCGCACGTCTCCTCGGTCGTGTTGTTCGGGACTCCCGACCCCTGGTTCATGAACCTGGTCGCCCGCGACGCACCGGCCATCAACATCGGCCAGGCCTACGCAGGCAAGGCCCTGCAGCTGTGCGCCACCGGCGACCCGGTCTGCTTCCCCGGTGGCCTGGACCGCTCCGCACACAGCTCCTACAAGGACAACGGAATGGCCGTCCAAGCAGCTGACTACGTGGCCAGCAAGTTGGGCGCACCCGCCCCGTCGGCAACCGTGCAGCAGACCGCAGGCCAGGTCGGCAACGACCAGCCCGTCGCAGCACCGGCCACCGACATCGAGGCACCGATCGGCAACTGAATGACGCCGCCACGACGGCGGTGACCGACCGACGGCCGGAAGTGAGTCCCAAAGGACCACTCCCGGCCGTTGGTCTTTCCAACCACGAGAATGTGCTCTAGGGCTGACGCGCAACGCCATCTGGCCTTACTCTTCGGCGATGAGATCGTTCGTCCCCGCCCTATCAGCGTTGATGTTGGCGGCCGCATGCACCTCGTGCGGCATCGCCGATGGCGCGTCCAACGCCGCGATCGGACGAACCATTTCAGACGTGCCCGAGACGCTCTCAGCAGCCGTTGCCTCAGCACAGGCCAACGCCGATCGCTTCTCGTCCGGCGACTTCGCCGGGGTGTGGGACCGCATGTCGAAGCAGGTCCGCGACGGGATTTCCCAGGACGACTTCGTGACCTTCTACCAAACCTGCAAGAAGACTGGCCCGACGATCCGGGTCGCGGGGGTCAGCCTGGATGCTGCCGACGGCTCGGCAGTGGTGCGCATGCAGGTCGGAGACACCGATCAATCCCGGATCATGCTGTTCGAGGACGGCAATTGGGTCATGAAGCCCACGCCCGGATTCGCGGCTCATCTCGGCCAGCCGGTCGCGCAGATCGTCGCAGAAGAGACCTCCGCAGGCCTCTGCCAAAACTGATCCATCTGGCGTCAACCAGACAGCTAACTGGCGTCGTCGCGCCCACAGGTAGGGCCTGACCGGCTGCCGACCGCCCTCTTCGAGGGTTCACCGATAACATGGACTCGTTGCATCGGCTAACGAAATTGTTACCACACTCACGATTCCTCGAATGCTGCACTGGGCATTCACAATTCGCGATCGTCGCTGCTCACGAAGGCCGTCACGGCCGCCGATGCCGGAACAAACCCCGTCCAGAAGGAGTTTGACCACCACGTGCCCGACCCGACCCCGTTGACCATCCAGCCGAGCACCATCCGGCATTCCCAGCTAACTCACAGTTTCGAGCTGAGCTAATGCGCCAAGGACCCCTCGCAGGGCGCTATCCAGCGGTCGCCGCCATGGTCACGCTGGCGTTGATCCCGTACCTGGCGCTGTCCGCGGCGATCGATCCATTGGTGCCGATCATCTCCGAGCAGCTGAACATGACCGCTCAGGAGATGAGCCTCAGCTCGGGTCTCGGCAACGCGGCGTACGCCGTTGGCACGGTGCTGGCCGTCCAGTTCGCGCAACATCTGCCGCAGCGCAGGATGCTTCTCGGCTACGCGGTCGTGCTGGTGCTCGGCTCGGTGCTCGCAGCCGCAGCACCGAACGCGGGCACGTTCATCACCGGACACGTGCTGCAGGGTCTGGCGACGAGCATGCTGCTGATCGCGGCCGCGCCACCGCTCACCATCGGATTCCCGAGGGAGAAGCTGCGGAACACCGCCGTGATCATGAACATGTGCGTGTTCGGGGCGGTCGCCCTCGGCCCGTTCGTCGGTGGCGTACAGGCGGAGGCGCACGCATGGCGACCACTGTTCTGGATCGTCGCCGCGATCGCGTCGCTCGCTCTCATCCTTGCCGCGTTGACGTTCGACGACGCCCCGCCCGCCGATCTCGACGCCCCACGTGACCTGATGGCGATCGCACTGGCGGCCGTCGGGTGCACGGCGGCCTTCGTCGGCGCCGCACAGCTCACCAGCCACGGTTTCGGGGATGCTGCGGTGACCGTGCCGATGCTCGGCGGTCTGGCGTTGATCGTGGTGCTGATCGTCTACCAATTCCGCGCTCGCCGTCCGCTTTTGACGGTCCGCACGATGCTGACGAGTGCCATTCCGGTGGCGGGCGTCGGCGTCGCGCTGTTCGCCGCGGCCGCGTCGGTGGCGGCGACCGTGCTGACGGCCAACGTGTTCCTGCGAACCTACAGCCCGGTCCACGTCGGGCTGCTGTATCTACCGGAACTCGGCGGCGCCATCGTGATGGCGGTCGTGTTCGGGGCGGTCATCTCCCGACGTGCCATGCACTACCTGCCACTCATCGGCATGGCGTTCTTGGCGGCCGGGATCCTGGTGTTCCGGCTTGCGTTGCCCGCCAATCAGCCGCTGGCCCTGCTGGGTTCGGCACTGACGGGGCTTGCGCTTGGGGCCACCGTCGCACCCGCTCTCTTCGTCGCCGGCTTCTCATTGCAGTCCAACAGCTTGCAGCGGGTCTTCGCGATCATCGAACTCCTGCGGGCGGTGGCCGCGTTCCTGGTGGCGCCGGTCTTCGTCCACTTCGCGGTGACGTACTCGGATGACGTCGTCGTCGGCACGGGAATCGCACTGTGGATCGGATTCGGCCTCGCGATCGGCGGAGCCGTGTTCGGCGTGGCCGTCTACGCCCTCAGCGGCGCCCGTCCGCAACCGCCGGATCTGGACCAATTCCTCGACGGTGAATCGCCGGCCTGGTACTCGCCGCCGCTGCTGGCCCGTCTCAGGAGAGGGCTGCCACCCGAGGCGGAGCCCGCAGCGGCCGTCACGGTGCCCGTGCCGTTCGTGACGCCGATACCCGCGGGTCCCGTGGTCTTCGCCTACGACGGATCCGACCTCGCCGCCTTCGCCATTCAGCGGTCCGCCATTCAGTTGGCGCCCGGCCGCGCCGCCCTCGTCGTATGCGTGTGGCAGCCCGTCGACGTGGGCTTCACCCCCACCGATGATGCGCGCTTCGACGCCGACCAGGCGACCGAGGTTCGCCGCGCCGCCGAGAAGACGGCCGCCCACGGGGCGGCCTTGGCCACGGAGGCCGGCTTTCAGGCATGCAGCAAGGCCGTTGAGGCAGCGCCGACCTGGAAGGGCATCGTTGCGGCCGCCGACGAGCACGAAGCAAGCTTGATCGTGCTCGGACCGCACCGTCGTAACGGACTTCTCGGGCATCTACAGGGCAGCGTCGCCGCCGCAGTCGTCGCACACACCAACACACCGGTCCTGATCGTGCCCGAGGACTTGGTGGCCTCGAACCTCTGCGCAACCGGAGGCTGACGCCACTCACTGAAAGTCCACGGCCACACGCGTTCCCGTGCGCGCGGATTCGAGGATCGACTCGCACACCGCGAGCGCGTTCACGGCGTCGCGGCCGTCCACGACCGGCCGGCCGTCGCCGGCGACGGCATTGACGAAGTGTTCGATGGTGATGTCGTAGGTGTGCCTGCGGTCGGGCACGTCGACCTCGGCCTCGCCGCGCGCGGTGCGCAGCAGCACCGTGCCGATCGGCTCGGGAGTCATCACGTCGGGCGCCACGATGCTGCCTTCGTCGCCGTGAACCTCGAGGTAGGTCGGAGTCTGCGGCGTGGTGAACGCATCGTGGAATCGAACGAGCACGTCGTCCTCGTATCGGATCACCGCAGCTGACGCGTCCTCGCCTGCGGTCTCCCACCGCCCCTGCCGCACGGTGATGGCGACGGCCTCCAGCGCCTTGGTGCCGAGCAGTGGATTTACCACCGACGCGTCGTGGCACGACAGGTCCATCACTACTCCTGCCCCTGGCCGATCGCTGAGCCGCCAGCCGCGCAGCCGCTCGGGCAGCAGTGAGGTGTGTCGCACGTTCACCGAGAGCACGCGCCCAATCGCCCCATCGCGCACCAGTTCTCGCACCGTGCGGTGCGTGCCGGCCGCGGGTAGGTGATGGTTGACGCCGAGAACGACACCGTGCGCCGCACATGCTGCGGTGATCCGCCGAGCGGCGTCGAGATCAACCGAGAGCGGCTTCTCGCACAGCACGTGCTTGCCCGCAGCGGCGGCCGCTTCGGCATGCGCGAGGTGGTGCTCATTGGTGCTTGAGATGTAGACCGCGTCGATACTGGGGTCTTCGAGCAGTCGGTCGAGGCTGAAATCCGCTTTTTGCGAGGGCATTTCATTGCGGACGGCGAACTCCGCGGCGTGGTCCGCGCTGTTGCTCGCCAGCCCGAGAATGTCTTGGTTCATCCGCCGCAAGGCGGGAATCATCAGAGTCTGGGCGATGTCACTGGCGCCAATGAGGCCCCAGTTCAACGGTGCGCGATCCGACATTCCGCCATCTTGCCGTCTAGCCCGGTGGATGACACGAACAAACTGGCCGTGACACACCCGAGGTGTGCCACGGCCAGGTCAAATGCTGCCGGTCAGAAGGGCCGGTCCACGAAGCCGTTCGTGGTGGTGACTTCGTCGTGGTTGTCGACGGAGTAGGTGGGGCCCGTGGGGGTGGTGATGACGTCAGCGTGCGCCGGTCCTGCGAAACCCAATACGGCTGCGGTCAATCCACTCGCGATCAACGTGGCAAATCCGAACTTGAACATGTGAGTGCCTTCCTCTTCATCCGGCCTATTACCTAACCTCTATGGCCGATCTAAAGGGTTAAACACGCAGTTCGGAAGTGCAATTCCCGTGGGAGAATCTGATCGACGATTTGGCAGGAATTGGCCGGTTCGGACCTCGATCGGCGGCTAGCGGCGATGCCGGAGACGCCCGGCGGCAGCGGAACGCACCGCAGTCGTGACGGTCTGGATGATTGGGCTGTCCAACTTCCAGCACTGCCAGTACAGCGGCACGTCGAGGTATGCATCCGAGATCTGGACGAACGGCCCATCGGTCTGCCCCGGCGCCACGTTCTGCTCGGGATACATCCCCCATCCGACCCCCGCCCGCACCGCGGCACCGAACCCCTCGGCAGTGGGTATGTAGTGCACAGGTCGCGGGAAGACCTTGCGGAACGCCTTGCGCAGCAACATGTCCTGCAATGCGTCTTCACGGTTCCACGCCAGCGACGGCGCCACTGCGGCAGTTGCCGCAGTGAAGCCACCCGGCAGGTAGCGCTCGACGTAGGCCGGGCTCGCCACGGGGACGTAGCGCATCACACCTAGCGACTGCACGCGGCAGCCGGGAACCGACGTGCGCTCGGTGGTGACCGCACCCATCACCGTCCCGTCGCGCAACAAGCGAGCGGAGTGATCCTGGTCCTCGATGCGGATGTCGAACAGGACGTCGTCCAGCTGACCAAGCACGACGGTGAACCAGGTCGACATCGAGTCGGCGTTGACTGCGATCGCGACCCGCTGCCTTCGCGCACCGGCGCGGTACCCCACCGCGTCGAGCGCCTCCGACTCCAACATCGCCGTTTGTGCCGCAAGCCGGATCAGTGGAATCCCTGCGGCAGTTGCCTTACATGGCTTTTCGCGAACGACCAGGACCTGGCCAACTCGTTGCTCCAACGCCTTGATGCGCTGACTGATCGCCGAGGGCGTGACGTGCATCCGCTCGGCGGCGCCATCGAAGCTGCCGAGTTCGATCACTGCGGCGAACGCCGCTAGCTGCTGACCGTCGAGCATCACATCAGTGACTCTAATCCGCGTGGCAATTCATTAGCGATGCTACATCTCGGAAACCCTGTTCCTCCGTGCGAACCTGTCCTATAGTCAATGGACGCACTTTAGGACCTTACTCCTGGGAGAGTGACATGACGGAGCCGATCGCGACCGAACCGAGCAGCGGCGGGCAGGGCTTGAAGGCCGGCGCCATGGGCGTCCGATCCATCGTGTTCATGGTGGTGGCGACCTCTGCACCCCTGACCGCGATGGCCTCGGCGATGCCGCTGTCCCTCGGGCTGGGCAACGGCATCGGCGTCCCAGGCACCTACCTCGTGGTGGCAATCATCCTTGGCCTGTTCGCCGTTGGCTACGCGGCGATGAGTCGCCACTTGACCAACGCGGGCGCCTTCTTCGCCTACGTCACCGTGGGCCTCGGCCCGCGCTTCGGCATCGCCGCTGGGCTGGTTGCGGTGCTGTCGTACAACGTGTTGGTGCTCTACATCGTGGGGTTGGTCGGCTTCTTCGGAAGCGGAATCCTGAGCTCCGAACTGGGTATCAACGTCCCCTGGCAGGCCATCTCGTTCGCCTTGCTGGCGGCCGCTCTGCTGATCGGCATCATCGGCGTCGAGATCAACGCACGCGTGCTCGGAGTGCTGCTCATCCTCGAGACCGCCATGCTGGTGGTCCTCGATGCCGTCACCTTCGCCACCTTGGGCCCGAGCGCCTACCCGATCAGCGCGCTGAGCCCCACCGAGATCTTCAGTGGCTCAGTCGGAATCGGGTTCATGTTCGTGTTCATATCGTTCATCGGCTTCGAAGCGACGGCCATCTTCGGCGAGGAGGCCAAGGACCCGCGGCGGACGGTACCGCGGGCCACCAAGCTGGCCATCGCACTGATCGGCGTCGTGTACTTGCTCACGTCCTGGTCGCTCATCGCCGCCTCCGGTGCGGCGACGGCGCCCGCGGCGGCCTTGGCCGATCCCGGAAACTTCGTCTTCAACACCGCGGGCAGCATTCTCGGCGGATGGTCCGTGCACGTGATGAGTTGGCTGTTGCTCACCAGCATGATCGCGGTGCTCTTCGCGCTGCACGGCATGGCGACTCGCTATCTGATGGCGTTCGGGCGCGAGGGGATACTGCCAAAGGCGTTGGGGCGCACCCACAGCCGGTTCAAGACCCCGCACATCGCGGCATGCGTCCAGGCCGGGGTGATCGCCATCGCGGTGCTCGGGTACTCGGTGGCGGGCGCCGATCCCTACCTCGACCTCGGGAACCAGACCGCCGGCCTCGGCGCACTCGGCGTGATTGCGCTGATGGCCGTGACGTCGGTGGCCGTCATCGGCTTCTTCCTGCGACGCCCCGATCGGCACTGGTGGACGCACCTCGTCGCACCGGCGCTTGCCGCGATCGGCTTGTCGACCGCGGTATTCCTCATCGTGGACAACTACGCACTTCTGACCGGCAGCGAGTCGGCCATCGTCAACGGGTTGCCCTGGCTGCTGGTGGTCGTCGCGGTGATCGGCTTCATCATCGGCTCGGTCCGACCGCTGCGGGCCGACGTGGACGTGTTCGGCATCGGCGAGGTCGCCGAGCCGTCAGTGGAACACGCGGGCTGACGTCAGGTCAACGGGCGTCCTTCGCGTCGACACCGAAGATCAGCTGCTGAAGTTCCTCGCGAGTCTGTTCGAGGTGGGCCACCATGGCGCGGGCAGCCTGCTCGGCGTCACCGTCCCGCACCGCCTCGTAGATGGCGGAATGCGCTGCCCTACTGGACTCGACGACTTCGGTGAACGCCAGCGAATCCAGGGGAGAGAACATCTCGCCTCGGGCGCTGGCGACGGCCGC
Source organism: Mycolicibacterium sp. P9-64 (assembly GCF_008329605.1). Classification (GTDB taxonomy): domain Bacteria; phylum Actinomycetota; class Actinomycetes; order Mycobacteriales; family Mycobacteriaceae; genus Mycobacterium. Next base: position 202,380 of record NZ_NPKO01000001.1, on the reverse strand, counting down.
CTCCAGTCGCTGATTGCATGCTGCCTGCGCGAGCGCCCCGTGGAAGCGAGCATCGGTGTTGCGGAACGTCATCCGCGAATCCGAGCTCGACATCGCCTCGATCGCCTCCGACATCGCCAACAGATCCTCGTCAGTCCGTCGACCGGCGGCCAACCTTGCCGCTTGTGTCTCCAGGCCGATGCGCAAGTCGAGGATGTCGTTGATCTCACGTTCACTACTGCGCATGCTGGCGAGCCAGTCGCGGTAGGGCCGATCCAGCTGCGTCACGAACGCGCCGCCCGTGGCGCCGCGCCGAACCTCGACGTAGCCGTTGGCCTGAAGCGTCCGCAATGCCTCGCGGACGCTGACGCGACCCACCCCCATCTGCCTGGCGAGTTCACGCTCGGGTGGCAACCGGTCGCCCGGGCCAAGGTCGCCCGCGTGAATCAGTGCGCGGAGCCGACCAGCGATGTCGGCGCTGATGGTCGGCGTCGCGAGATCAATTTGCTCCATAGGTAACAACATAGAACGTTTCGGCATGTCCCGAGGCCACGAGCCCCCGCCCAACACACGCGAGCTGCGCTATATCGGCAGCCCTGGCCGGTCGACACCGACGATGCGGGCGCCGCGAAAGAACCGCAGCAGTTCGGCGTCGCCGTGTGCACCGACACCGCTGGCACCCCAGAACCCCTGCGTGGATTGCGGCACCAGATCGAGCACGCTGGTGCCGTTGACCTTGACCTCGCCGCAGTTCAATTCGGCGCCGAGCGCCATCGCGCCGTCGACGTCGGCGCTGAAGACGTACCCCGCGAGCCCGGTGTTGCGGCCGTTGGCCAATGCCAGCGCCTCGGCGTCGTCGGCAGCCCGGTGCACCGTCAGCACCGGCCCGAAGATCTCGTCGGCCGTCAGTTCCGGAGGGGCGCCGTCCACCACCACGGGCGGGTGAAAGAACCCTGGCAGATCGGGCAGGTCGGTGACGCTGTGCAGCACACCGCCGCCGGCGACCAGCCTGGCCACCGCGTCGCAGACGTGTTGGTACTGACTGCTGTGCGCCTGCGGACCCATCTGCGATTCCGGATCGAGGCTGTGCCCCAATCGGATACCGCGCAATCGGTCGAGAAGGGCGTCCATGAGGGCCTCCTTCAGGGCACCTACCACGATCACGCTGCCCGGGCTCTCACACCACTGCCCATTGAGTTTGGTGAAACCCGCGACGAGCGCGTCGGCCGTGGCGTCGACGTCCGCGTCGGAACGCACGACCGCGGGGTTGTTGCTGCCGAGTTCGAGTTGCAATGCCTTGCAATCCGTGGCGGCGGCGCGTGCGACGGCCACGCCCGCGGTGCGGCCACCGGTGAACGACAGGGCGCGGATCCGTGGGTCAGTGGCCAATTGCTGGCCCACGTCGCGGGCACCGTGCACCAACTGGAAGACCGTCGGCGGCAACCCCGCTTCCGCTAGGGCCTGCTGGATGGCGCCTGCCACCAGCGCCGTGCTCGTCGGCGCCCAGTTCGACGGTTTCGCGATGACGGGCGCTCCGGCGGCCAGTGCAAAGGCGGTCTTCTTGGCGACGATGAAGCTCGGCGCGTTCCACGGTGCAATCACCGCCACGGGCCCCCACGGCAGGTAACGAAGGCGGACTGGTCGGTCGGTGTCGCCTGCGTCGTGGTCGCCAGGATCGGCCTCCAAGAACTCCGCGGCCGAGCGCAGTGCCCCCGAAAGTCCTTGGGCGAAGAGCATGGTGACCGATTCGACGACACCGGTGTTGATCGCATCGTATCGAGCGACGTCCGCGACGGCCTCGTCGAGCAGATCGGCGATGCGGTTCAGCACAGCCGACCGCTGGTGCGTCGAGGTGTTGCGCCACGTGCCTGCGGCGTGCACGGCGGCGGCGTTGCCGATGGCACGGTCGACGTCCGCGGCGGCGGTCTGGCGCTGGCGTTGCAGCGGTGCTGAGGTGTTGGGGTCGGTCAGGTCTGCACCGAGGTCGTCTTCCGGTGCGGACCACGCGCCGCCGATCAGATCCCGTTGCGGCGCAAGTTCGATGGTGTTGGTCGTCACGATCGTCAGATCGTCTCGAAGTAACGGTCGCGGTCCCAGTCGCTGGTGGCCCGCAGGAACTGCAGCCACTCGTTGCGCGCGACGGCAGCGTAGTGTCCGACCACCTCTTTGTCGAAAGTGGTTGCGGCGAAGAGACTCTGCTCAAGGGTCGCCGCTGCGTCGCCGAGGGTGATCGGCAACTCTCCGTGCGGTTCGGAGTAGCCATCACCCGTGCACGCTGGACCGGGATCGATCCGGCGGCCCATGCCGTCGCGCAAGCTGGCCAGCACTGCTGCCGATGCCAGGTAGGGGTTGACGTCGGCGCCGGGCAGGCGCATCTCCAGCCGATTGGCGTCGGGCCCGCCGGTGATCAATCGGCATGTCGTGGTGCGGTTGTCGAAGCCCCACGTCAAGCCATTGCCTGCGAAGTCGTGGCTGATGATGCGGCGCATGGCGTTGACGGTGGGGGCGTAGAACAGCATCAGATCCGACACCCGGTCCAGTACCCCGGCCACCGCGTGGCGCAGAGGCGCGCTGGCAGTGCGATCGGCATCCGCGTCGTAGAAGGGAGTACTGCCGTCGTCGCCACGCACCGAGGCGTGGACGTGGCAGGAGGAGCCCATCCCGTCGGAGAGCGGCCGCGGCATGAAGGTCGCGGTCATCCCGTTGGCGCGGGCCAGGTCGGAGACCGCACTCTTGAAGAGCACGTGGCGGTCGGCGGTCTCGATCGCCTCGGCGTACTCGAGGTTGATCTCCCACTGCCCGAGCCCGTATTCGGCCTGGGCCACCTCGACCGCGATGTCGCTCTCCTCCAGAGCATTTCGGACTTGCCTGAAGAACGGCTCCATCGCGTTGCCAGCACCGATGGCGTAGTCGGACCGTGCCAGCGTGGTCGGTTCGAGGTCGCGATAACCGCTGCGCCGCAGTTCATCCGGTGTACCGCGGTAGAGGTGGAACTCCAACTCGGTTGCGGTGTAGGCGTTGAGCTGCTGGGCGTTGAGCGCCTGCACCTGCCGCCGCAGAATGGTGCGCGGCGCCACCGGCAGCGGCTCCCCGGAATCCTCGTCGACCGAGTCGGCAAGACATATCGCCGTGGCCTCCAGCCAGGCAGCACGGCGCAACGTCGCAAGGTCGGGGCGCAACCGGAAGTCCTGCCAGCCGGTGTGCGCGCCGGCGAATTCGACCTTCAGCGCCTCCAGGTCCTGGTCGAAATCCCATGCGTAGACGCACGTGCAGACGTGCAGGCCTTCTCCGACGACGCGTTCGAACGACCTCACCGGCATGCGCTTGCCGAACAGCTTGCCGTACATGTCGACACCGGCGACGATCACCGTCTCGATTCCTGCGGCGCGTAATTCCGAGACTTCCAGCATGGCAGTCATCGTGCCAACCATCCTCCGTCGACGGGAAGCTGCACACCGGTGATGTAGGAGGCGTCGTCGGAGAGCAGGAAGGATACGGCTGCTGCCATGTCCTCGGGCCTGCCAAGGCGTTTCACCAGTACCCGGGAGTTCATCACCTCCATGACCTCGGGACTGTTCAGGTCCACGCCGGGCAGGAAGTTGGTGGGCACCGGTCCTGGCGCGATGGCGTTGACCCGAACGTTGTAGCGGGACAATTCGACGGCCAGCGCCTTCGTCAGCATCTTCACCCCACCCTTGGAGGCGTTGTAGTGCACCTGGGCGAAACCTTGCGAGGACACCACGACGTCGGCCTCGACCGTGGACAGGTTGACCACCGCGCCCTGGCCGGCCTTGCGGAAGTACGGCACCGACAGCTGACTGGTGACGAAGACGCCCTTGAGGTTGACGTCGAGCACCAGATCCCATTCCTCGTCGGTGAGGTCCTCCAGCGACGACATGGTGATCAACCCTGCGTTGTTCACCAGGTAGTCGAACCGTTGCCACTCGGTGGCGGTGGCTTCCAGTGCGGCACCGACGGCCTCTCTGTCGCGGACGTCGGCGGCGAGCGCGAGTGCCGTACCGCCGGAATCCGCTATGGCGTCTGCGGTTTCCTTCGCGCGGACGTGGTCTACGTCGACGCACGCCACCTTGGTGCCGTGGGAGGCGAGACGCTCGGCGATCGCGCGCCCGATTCCCGAACCTGCACCGGTGATGAACGCGACCCGGTTCTCATGCGATGACGACATCTTCCTGCTTTCTGTTGGTCGTGCTGGTGCTCTGTCGTGCGCTGTCGACCAACCAGCCGAACAGCGGGTCGGTTCCGCCGAGCATCTCGGGGTGCCACTGCACGCCGACGATCGGCTCGTCGAGGGCCTCGATGGATTCGACGACGCCGTCTGGCGCGCGGCCGGTGACGGCGAGTCCGGTGCCGACCTCGGCGACGGCCTGGTGGTGCAGGCTGTTGACGTGGGTGCGCGCGCCGTATAGGGCGTGCGGTACCGAGCCCTCGCGGAGATCGACGGCGTGCACGCGGTGATTGCGGGGGTAGCCGAGAAAGCTGTGGGACTCGCCCGAGCCTGCGGGCAGGTGCTCGACGAGCGTGCCGCCGCGGTTGACGTTGATGAGCTGAATTCCGCGGCAGATACCGAGCACCGGGATGCCCCGCATCCACGCGGCATCGAGTACGGCCAGCTCGAATTCGTCGCGCAGCGGGTCGATTTCGGTGGCGTGGGGTCCTGGCGTTGCGCCGTATCGGCGGGGGTCGACGTCGGCTCCGCCCGAGAGGAGGAGACCGTCGATTCTGGAGACGACCGCGACGGGGTCGCACTCCATGCTGAGCAGCCAGGGCAGGCCGCCTGCGCGCACCACGGCCGAGGCGTAGTCGACGAAGAACGTCTCGACGAGGGCGTCGCGGACCACGGGAATGGCCAACGGCCCCGCCGGTTGCGTGCGTCCGGTGAGTCCGATGACGGGTGGCGCGCCGTCCCCATCCAAGCTGTGGGCCATTGGACCGAGATTAGAACCAATGAAGGGGTTCGTCAATAGTCCGCGACGACGGTGACCCCTCACCGAAGCGGACAGTGAACGCTGCGGCGACGTGCTGACGATCTAGGCTCCACGACGTGGCGACTGCTCTCGAGGACATCAAGATCCTGGATTTTTCCCGCGTGCTCGCCGGCCCCTTGGCCACCATGGTGCTCGCCGATCTCGGTGCCGAGGTGATCAAGATCGAACGCCCGAACATTGGGGACGACACCCGAGCCTGGGGGCCTCCGTACGACGAACGCGGCGAAGCCACCTACTTCCAATCCGTCAACCGCAACAAGACCGCGGAGGCGATCGACCTCACGACGCCGGCAGGAGCAGCCCGTGCGCGCCAACTGGCATCTACGGCGGATGTGGTGGTCGAGAACTTCCGCCCAGGGGTCATGCAGAAGCTTGGCCTCGACTACGCCACGCTGCGCCAGTCCAATGAGGGCCTCGTCTATTGTTCGATCACCGGCTTCGGCGCAGGCGAGGGTGCCGCGCTTCCCGGCTATGACCTTCTTGTCCAGGCCGTAGGCGGACTGATGTCGATCACCGGCACTCCCGACGGAGAACCGCAGAAGGCCGGCGTCGCACTCGTCGACGTCATTACCGGGCTCTTTGCCGCGGTTGGCATCCTCGCGGCCTTGCGTCACCGCGAGCGCACCGGCGAGGGCCAGATCGTCGAGGTCGACCTCCTGTCCTGCCTGCTGGCCGCGCTGGTCAACCAAGGCAGCGCCTACACCCTGGCGGGGGCCATCGGAGGCCGTCTCGGCAACGCCCACCCGTCGATCGCACCCTACGAGCTGTACCCGACGGGGCAAGGCGACCTCGTGCTCGCGGTCGGCAACGACAAGCAATTTGCCTCACTGTGCACTGTCGTCGGCCTTGACCTTGATCCGCGGTTCGCCACGAACGCGTTGCGTGTCGAGAACCGAGATGCCTTGCGGGAAGTGCTCGTTACTGCACTCGCCGGCCGATCCGCGAGCGAATGGGTCTCGTCGCTGTCGGAGGTGGGCGTGCCCGCCGGGCAGGTGAACGACATTGCCGGTGCGTTTGCCTTCGCCGACTCGCTCGGCTTGCAGCCGACGATCACGGTGCCGCGCGAAGATGGCAGCGTCGCTCGGCTCACGCGCAACCCCATCACCATGAGCGCCACACCGCCCACCTATCGCAGTGCTCCCCCTCCTCTGCCAGTCGAGTCAAACGCCGGTTCGTAGAACCTCCGACGGCGCGTTGCCGCGAAGCGCTTCGCCCCACGTCCAGATCGCCACGCCGATCAGCACGAGGTCCTTGAGAAGGAACTGGCCAGGCTGGGCCGACAACACCGGCAGCCCCGCCGCATGGGCCGCCACCACCCCAGGTGTGCTGAACAAGAAGCTCAACGTCCCCACGAACAGCACAACGGCCAGCGCGCTCCCGACCGCCGATACTCGCGGCCACAGCGGGCGCAGCGCAATGAGAACCGCCGCAACGATTTCCATCGTGCCCAACGCGCGGGCAACCGCGGTGACGCTGAGGAAGTCGTAGATCCAGCTCATCAACGGGCTGTGCTCGATCAGCACGCGCGATTCCATCTTCACGTACTTGCCGAACCCGATCCAGGCCAAGACGACGACCAAGCCGTAACGGGCGACCACCTGGCCGACCCGCATCAGCAGTGCGGCCACTCTGTCGGTACTGGCCACTCTGTCGGTACTAGTGGTCATCGGGGCAAAGGACGTCCACGTAGACGGTCGTGAACGACCGCGAGCCCGCGGAGGGGACGCCGTGGACGCCGGTCGTTGCACAGGCTGTCAACACATCCGTCACGCTGCCGTTGATCTGCACGCCGTAGCCCTGAGCTTGCAGCTCCTCGACGGCGTCGGCGGCGTTGCCACCGCCCGTAGGAGCCGCCGCCGCGGTACCTGCCAATCCCAGCGCCAGGGCGCTGAAGGCCGTTGCAGCTGCGACGGCGAATCTGATCTTCTTCATCTCGGCACTCCTTGGTGACGTGTTGCCAAGTTCTTTTCTTGGACACCAATGAGCCTGACCACGGAGAACGGACTTCTGCTGTTGCTTCTTTGAAGTTTCGATAAAGAATCACGGCGCCAACGGGGCAGTGCTTCGATCCGGGGCACTATGGATTCATGGATGATGCCGCACCCGAACTGCGGGCGTTGGTGGTCGACGACGAAGCGCCGTTGGCCGACGTGATCGCGAGCTACCTCAAGCGCGAGTCATTCGAAGTCCACCTCGCCCACGACGGTCACGGCGCCCTCGCCCTAGCCCGCGAAGTCGACCCCGACATCGTCATCCTCGACATCGGACTGCCCGGCGTCGACGGCATCGAGGTGTGTCGACAACTCCGGGTGTTCTCCGACGCCTACGTCATCATGTTGACCGCGCGAGACACCGAGGTGGACACCATCGTCGGCCTCTCCGTCGGCGCCGACGACTACGTCACGAAACCGTTCAGCCCCCGCGAGCTGGTGGCCAGGGTCCGCACGGTGCTTCGCCGACCGCGCCGTACACCCGCGCAAGGCTCGGCGCCCGGCTACCAGTCGAGCCCGCCCCGCGAGTTCGGCGCCCTGCGCATCAACGTCGACGGCAGGGAAGTCGACCTAGGCGGTGCACCGATCATGTTGACCCGCACGGAGTTCGACGTCCTCGCCGCCTTGTCGTCGCGCCCGGGCGCTGTGCTCAGTCGACGGCAGCTGCTCGAATCGGTGTGGGGCGACACGTGGGTGGGCAGCGACAACATCGTCGACGTCCACGTCGGACACCTCCGACGCAAGCTCGGCGACGACCCTGCTCTGCCGAAGTACGTCGCCACCGTGCGCGGCGTCGGTTACCGGATGGGTCCGGGATGACGACCATCGCGCCACGACCGACACGGGGCACTGGCATCCGGATGCGACTGGTGGTCGCCAATCTGTCGGTGGTCATCGCAGGCATTGCCACCACGATCGCCGTCGCCGCCTTCGTCGGTCCTCCAATGTTCCGCCGGCTCATGGACCAGGCAGTGCAACCGGGCGCCAACAGCAACCATCCCTACGAACGCGCCTTCCGCGACGCGACGGCGATGTCCGTGGGCATCGCCCTTGGCGTGTCCGCGCTCACCGCCTTGGCCCTGAGTTGGTACCTCAGTCGCCGCGTGCACCGATCGGCAACCGCCCTGTCCGAGGCTGCATCTGCGGTAGCGAGCGGCCACTACGACATTCGAGTTCCACCACCGGGGCTCGGCAAGGAATTCGACGCCGTCGCGGCGGCGTTCAACAAGATGGCCCAGCAGCTCGGCGTGGTCGACGACACGCGGCGCCAGATGCTCGCCGATCTAGCCCACGAGATCAGAACCCCGGTGGCGGTGCTGGACGCCTACATGGAGGCGTTGGAAGACGGAGTGCGCCGCCTCGACCAGGAGACCATTGGCACGCTGCGCGACCAGACGCGCCGCCTGACCCGGTTCAGCGTCGACGTCAACGCACTGTCTGCAGCAGAGCGACGCACGACTTCGATTGATTACCAATGGATCTCACCCAACACCCTGATCGGCACTGCGGTAGCGGCGTTCGAGCCCCGTTACGGCTCGAAGGGCGTGAAGCTGGCGTCCCACATTGCCGGTGATCTACCCACCTTGTGGGCCGACTACGAGCGGCTCGGACAGGTTCTTGGCAATCTGCTCGACAATGCGTTGCGCCACACCGATTCTGGTGGCCGAGTCGAGGTTACCGCCACCGCCGACGACGACGAGCTGTTGATCGCGATCTCGGACACCGGCGCCGGGGTGGCACACGAACACCTACCTCGGCTGTTCGATCGCTTCTACCGCGCCGACGCTGCCCGCGATCGCCAGCACGGCGGCGCCGGCATCGGCCTGTCGATCGCCAAGGCACTCGTCGACGCCCACGGCGGCCACATCGCGGCGCACAGCGACGGCCACGGCACCGGCACCACCTTCAGCGTCACCCTGCCGTGCAGCAGGCGGCTCCTCGACGGCCTGTCGTCCTAGGCCGTGGCGTGTTCGCCCGCCGTTTGGAGCGGTCAGCCGAGATGCCGAGCGCCCATTCGTTCCCGCTCCAATCAAATTGATTACTGTACCGTCCGGACGGTACAGTTGCGCAGGTCAACCCTGTTCTTCGCCAGCCAAGGAGGTCCCGTGGGCAGCTATTTGCGGTTGCTCCGGACACCTGGCGTGTTCCGAGTGACGGCGTCTCAGTTGTTCGCGCGACTGCCCCTCGGAATGCTGTCGCTCGCAATCCTGATGCACGTCTCGGAGACGACGGGGTCATACGGTCAGGCCGGTCTCGTCGTCGCGTGCGTCAGCATTGCCGAGGCGATCGCGATGCCGGTCAGCGCCCGACTCACCGGACGATTCGGTGTCACACCCGTCGTGCTGACGGCCGCGACGATCAACGGCATCGGCTTCCTCGCGTTGGCGCTGGCGCCCGCGCACCTGATCTTGCTGTGCGCTCTGGGAGTCGTCGTCGGCGCGTCGATCCCACCGATGATGCCCGTCGTGCGCGCCCTGTACCCAAGGATGGTTCCCGCCGATACGGTGCGCGCGTTGTTCGCGTTCGATACCACTGCGCAAGAACTGATTTGGGTGACCGGCCCGGTGGTCGTGACCGTGTTGACCTCACTGATATCCACTGCTGCCCCGCTGCTGGCCGCAGGAGTCATCACGCTCACCGGGTCCATTGCCTTCGTGCTCAGCCTGCAACCGCGGCAGCCCCGGATCGCCCGTAGCACTTCGTCTTTCGGCCGGGTCCTGGCCCGCCAAGAGGTCATGTTGGCCCTCGTCGCCAACCTTGCTCTGGTTGCGTCGTTCATGGCCTTGGAGGTCGGTGTGGTCGCACAGCTGGGTCACTCGATGGCCGGTGTGGCGATCTCGGTGTCGAGCCTTGGCTCGCTGATCGGCGGCCTGTTGATAGGTCAGCGCCACCTCGGCATTGGGGGCCTGGTGGCGACGCTGGCGGTGGTCGTGGCCGGGACGGCAGTGACCGCAGTCGTCACCGGCCCGCTGCAGTTCGTGGCATTGTTCGTCGCAGGATTCGGCTTCGCACCTGCGATGGCAGTCCTGTACCACGCGGTCTCGCGCGGGGTCGCCGAGAGCGCTGCTGCCGAGGCGTTCGGTTGGCTCAACACCGGCGCGCTGGCCGGCGGTGCGGCAGGCACCGCGGTGTCGGGTGTTCTCAACGATGCATGGGGCCCAATCGGGTCGTACGCGGTGGCGCTTGCGCTGGCCGTCGCCGCGGCCGTCAGCCCGCTCGCCGCGCGGTTGGCCGGTCCGGTCCGCGGATTCTCCGCAGAACGGGAAACGGTGCCCGCAGCGGGCTAACCTGGACCGCGACACACCGCATATCCGGGCCTCCCAGGAGGCAGACGATGAGAGTGCCCAGTGCCATCAGGGGATCGACGCGACGAGCTGCTGGACGCAGCCGAACAAGTGTTGTCCCGAGGCGGCCCACAGGCATTGACCCTGCAGGCCGTTGCCGACGAGGCCGGGGTGTCCAAGGGCGGGCTGTTGTATCACTTCGCGAGCAAGAGTGAGCTGGTTCGCGGACTGGTGGAGCGGCTCGTCGAGGACACGAACAACAACTACGCGCGCTGGGACGACGGTGAGCCCGGCTCGTACACCCGCGCCTACATCGCATCGACTACCCACCACTTGACGGCCGCGGACGCCGACCGGGTGCTGCGCCGGTGGTCGGTCATTCTGGCGGCCAGCACCGAACCGGAGATGCAGGGACCGATCGCGGAAGCGTTCGAGGCGTGGATGTGGCCGGAGCCCGCGGTGGACCGCTACCCCGAGCGCGCACAGATCGCGCGGCTGGCAGCCGACGGATTGTGGTGGAACGCCATGTTCGTCAACGCCTTTCGGGATCCCGAACTCAACAAGCGGATCAGCGCCGCACTGGTTGACTACGCCGAGGGTAGAGACCACCCCGAGGCGTGACCGGACGCCCGATGTCACTGCGGCATTCCGCCGTCGAGTAGCCGATCCGCCCTCGACCCGACCGGATATTCCACTTATTCCGCGATGTGAGATCCATCGCTCTGACCGGCCGAAACTGGAATCTCAAAGCCTCTAGTGCCACCATGGATAGGGTGTTTGCGAGAAATGGAGAATCCCCGGCTCGACCGATGGTAACGCGCGTCACATCGTTTGCTGGACGCCTTCGCTGGCACCTGCAAGCACTTGGGTTCAACCCGCTGATTCGTACTACGGACAGACTGGAAGCGTTCGCCGTCCTGGCCGCACTCCTCACCGCACTCATTGCCATCCCCATCGCCTCGCACGCGGGAGACGTGGTTTACGCCTCCGCCGCGCACACCGCCGAACTGCAGGCACACGATCGCCACCCCGTACAGGCCACGGTCGTCGAAGGCGGCGGACGTCTGCCCGCCGATGTCGAGGGCTCGGCTTCCGGCGGTCCTGCTTCGGTAAAGGCGCAGTGGCACGAGGGAACACGACTTCGCACCGAGCAGATCACCGGCCCAACGATGGCCAAAGTGGGCGACTCACTCACGGTCTGGCTGGACAACGCCGGCAAGGTCGTGTCTGCGCCACTGACGGCGGATGACGCCGAGGTGAGCGCGGCCGTCGCCAGCGGCACGGTGTGGATCGCCATCGTCGCGTTCGGTGCACTCGCCGTCTTCCTCGTCCGCAGAGTGCTGGACCGAGTCCGCGACCGCGCGTGGGACAGTGCACTGCACCTGCTCGCCCACAACGACGACGGCTGGGCCAACCGGCACGCGTAACGCGAAAGACCGGTTCGACCAACGGTTCTCCCTCTGTCAACGGGGATGGCCATCGGCCGGTTACGCTGCGCCTCGTGACACACCACGGCGGCGTTCCCCCCGGCTGGTACGACGATGCGTCCGGCTCCGGCACTCAGCGCTGGTGGGACGGGCAGCGCTGGACCGGCCATTACACCGCGCCGCCCGCCCGTCGTCGCAGATCCCGCACCATCTGGGTTCTGCCATTGATCGTCACGGTCGTGTTGGGCGGCGGATCCATCTGGTACTACACGTTCGGCGGCCCCACGCACACCGAGTGGTACCAGGAGGGTTACGACGCCGGCAAGGAAAGGGGAATCGGAGAGTCCCGGTTCATCGAGACCGGCTCGCCCGATACGGAGTGCGACATGCTGCTCTCGGGGAAGATCAAGTTCAACGACCGCAACACCTTTCGTGCGCGGGAACTGAAGCGGGGCTGCGTGCAGGCCATCAAGGACAAGAACGCGGCAAAGCGCCCGTAGCCACGGCCGGTTTCAGGTCTGCCGCCGGAACACCTAGTGATGGCCGTTGCAGTCCTGAGCCGTGATTGTGTGGCGATTGAATGGCACCACGCCAGAGCCGGCGCCGAAGAACATCGCGGCCGGCAAGGCAGACGTCGAACCACTGCGTCGTTTGTGGCCGCTCACGGTGCAGCTCATCGCTCGAAGCGGCCGAGCCCATACTGGCGCAGTGACGACATCAGCTGCGGCCGCGAACGAACGGTGAATTCAATGCTCGCCTGGGCGATCGTCGGCGTCGAATTCGCCGGGCTCGTCGCGCTGGCCGTCCTACTGATCGTGGCGCGCCAGAAGCTGAAGAGCACACGGCGCGAGCTCGAGCGGAGCCGCCAGGACAAGCCTCGCCGTCGTCGACCGCGCGGCCTCGCGCCGGTTGCGATCAGAACGGTGTGGCAGACAGCCGACTCGCTGCTCAAGAAGGGCGTCGGCGCCACCGTGCGCAACTCGGTGGAGGACCTCGCAGGCTGGGCCAGTGTCGAGCGTCCAGACCTTGCCAGGCTGACTGCCGACGGCCACGTGGTCATCGTGTTCTCCGACATCGAAGGTTCGACCGAACTCAACGACGCGTTGGGCGACCGCGAATGGGTGAAACTTCTTGAACGACACAACAAACTCTTCTACAAGCATGTCCAGGAACACTGCGGACACGTGATCAAGACCCAGGGTGACGGTTTCATGATCGCCTTCGGCAATGCCAGCCAAGCCGTGCTTTGCACGGTGGGGGTGCAGCAGGCGCTCGACGACGACCCGGAGCACTGGGACGGGATCCGCGTGCGCATTGGCATGCACGCGGGAACGTCAGTCCGACGGGGCGACGATCTGTTCGGGCGCAACGTCGCCATGGCGGCGAGGATCGCAGGGCTCGCCGGCGGCGGCGAGATCCTGGTCAGCAAGCCCGTTCTCGACGCCGTCGTCGACCTGGCCGGCATCGAGTTCGGGGTACCACGCGACGTCGAACTCAAGGGCTTTCAGGGCACGTACCCGTTGTATGCGGCGACACTGCGTCCGACGGATGCGGTCAACCACGACTAACCCCGTGCACCGCCCGCAGTGACGTCATGGCTCGATCGGGCTCATTCCTCGTCGCTGTTGGGGGCGATTAGGTGGACGTGCCCTTGCGGCCGAAACCTTCCAGCGGGTTCCAGGACCGGCTCGCCATCACGACGTGCAAGTAGTAGGCGTAGTTGGCCGAGCTCGCAGCCATCGCGGGGATGACGAGACTGCCCGCGCGGTTGACCATCTCCGGCAGGTCGAGCGACACCATGACGGCGCCCAGCGCGACGGCCGATACCAGCAGCACGAATCCCTTGCGCCACATGCCCTTCGCGAAGAAGTACAGCGGGCCGAAGAGGAACGCCAGGGTGTTCCAGCCCATGCGGACCCGCGTCCACCACGACAACTCCTTGAAGGCCTCCCGCGCTCGCGGCGACGAGGAGGGCAGTCCGTACGTGCCGAAGAAGGTGAACCGCTGGTGCCAGGTGTCGGATACCTGCTCGATGTCGTGCATGGGTGTAGATCCTTTCGTTGCGTTGCTGCGACTGTACATGTTGCAATAATCGTAGCGCAAGCCACGGCCGCGAAGCGGTGTCGGACGCGCCCCTACGTCCGACCGCATGGCCGTTGAACTGGGTAGATGTCGTTACTTACATCGTTTTGAGTCAATTGCCTACGCCCACCCGCCTCGCAACGGTCCAGGCCTATGTGTTGCACTGCTCCGATTTCATCGGTTAGAGTCGTTGCACCGTTGGGCCCGACATGAAACGAAAGGACCGACCGATGAGGTTCGATCTCCGATGTGCGATCAACTCCCTCCCACTCGGGCCGGCGTTGGTCCTCGTCGGTTACGGCGCGCTCGCCACGGTGCACGCGCCGATCACCGACCCGATGTTGGTGGCCCTCTTGACCTACCCAACCGCGGTGCTTCTGCTGGGTGCCGTGGTGACTGCCGCGCTTCGGCGAGATCCGACCGCATGGGTGTCGATGGCGCTGGGCGCAACCGTCGGAACGCTGGGCGCGGCCATCATCGTGGGTGGCGGGATCTCGGCGCTGGGCTGGATGCTCTCCGACCCGGGCTGATCACACCCGAGCGGCCATACCCAACATCACCTTGCGCGGGCCCACCATTCCACTCGACCCCTACTCACCCCGGAAAGGGAGAACACCATGGACGCACCGCATCAGCCCACCAATTACGCTCCGCAACTTCAGATTCCAACGACTTGGCACAACCATGCCGTCCGTGAACCCATCTTCCAGGTGCGCGTGATGCGGCACACCGGTGCGCTGATGTTGTGGATCAGTCAGGGCTCCACCGTCACAGGCACGTACAGCCAAAGCGACGCAGCGATCCGCGCGGCGCAGCTCCATTGCCTGCTCATGGGATGGTGGAGCCCAGTATCGCTGTTGCTCGTGAACTGGATCGCCTTGCTCGCCAACTTTTCTGCGCGGAAGACACTGCAGCGCGATGCCGCCCAGGCACAGGGCCACGTCGCCTACCCACCCCAGATGGCAGTCCGTCCTGGCGGCCCGTGGGGCCCGCCGACACCGCCGTCGTACGCGCGTTGACATGGCCACCTACTCCGTGGACGACCGACTTCTCCTGATCGCCGGTCTTGCGGTGTTGTGCGCCGCGATGATGGGGGATCACCTCTTCACCGGCCGAAACCGACAGCGGTGTGCGCGCGGCACCCTCCTCGCGAGACACCAGGCGACAGCTGCCGTAACCGCACCACTCACTCGACGCCTCGTCCTCACGATCGTGGCACTGGCAGCGGGGCTGCTCGTAAGCGCGTGCACAGGGGCGCCCGACCGCACAGCGGAAGCCGAACGTCTCAAGAGCACCGTCGAGGCGATGCCCGGCGTGACGGACCTATCGATGAGCTACCACAACGACATCGTGCAAGGCACCATCCTCGACCTCCACGTGTCGATGGAGGACGCAACCGAACCGCAAATCGCCGACGTGGCAACGAAGATCAACGAACTGCGCGGCAATCTCTTCGACGAGTACGACCGCACACTGAAGATCTCCGTCGCGCAGTTTGCGTCGGTAAGCCCTGGCACTGAGTACGACCCGATCGCCGTCGCCCGAACCGCAAGCCTGGTGCGCGCGCTGCACCAGCAGGTTCAGACACGGATCGAGTGGTACGGAACCATCGTCGGGGACACGTCGTCGCTGAAGATCTTCGCAGCACAGGCCCCGGGAGAAGCCCTCGACGCCGCACTGCGACTCCTCGACGGCCGTCGAGCCGACATCGAGGTCAGCCCAGCCGAGGGAACGTCGTTGCCGTATTGGTCGGTGTCGGGCCCGTTGACCCCGGAGGGCAAGCAGCGCATCGATCACCAGCTGTCGGCGTTGCCGGGGCCGGCCAGCTGGGTGGGCGTCAAGGACGGCTTCGTCACCCAACTGACCTTGGTCATACCGAGTGAAGCCACCGCCTACCAAGACCTCGTGTCCACCATCAAGGCCGTCGACGGCGGCCCGCAACACCCAATCATCTTGCGCTGGGCCCTAGCCGGTGATGCGGCCACTCGCGACGAGCCGCGGTGGGCTGGCATGGCCCTGATCGGCGCGTGCGGCTACAACAAAAACGACACCACCGCAACCAAAGGGCTCACGGCGCACGCACAGCTGCTGCAACAACGCATCCGCCGCGAGTTCGACACCTGCCCGAAATGACGACCTGCCCGAAGCATGTCGACGGGTCTCCCTACCTCGGCCTGCGCATGGCAGTGCGGTACGGCTTGGACAGCGTCAGTGCGAGCGCGGTCGTGACGACCACGACGTAGACAGGCAGTAGCTGCTCGAAAGTGCTGTCCCCCAGGAGTGCACCGCCGAAGCCCGCGCGATCGTGTGCGATGAACGGCAACAAGTCCGAGTCGGTGGAACGCAACGTGTGCGAGTCGGTGCCGAGGAATGCAAGATCCGTCGGGACGAACACCGATGTCAGTCCGACGGTTGAAATGACGAGTCCTGCCCCGAACAGCCCGTTCGGATTCCGGACCTTGCTGGGGTGTCGGCCAACGCGGCGGTGCCGGCTCGTGCCACACCGCGACGACGAACATCGGGAACAGGACGATCACGACGAGGATGTGTAGCGGTTCCAGGAACCCGGTGGCCAGAAAGTAGAACACCGTCAGCAGGGCATTGCGCGCCCCATACGCGCCCTTGCCTGATACCGCCCCACGCTATCCCCATCATCAGCGCCCCGATGCCGATCATGTTGCCCGCCATGGTGAGTTCGGTGCTGGGACCGGGGGATGGTCGAAGACCCTGGGAATCCAGCGTCGCCCACCGGCCGACACGACGATCGCCGCCAGAAGCCGCAATCCGGCACCCGAGAATCGTCACACGGTCAGCGTTAGGCCGTGAGCATCAGATATTGCGCTGCTGCCCGCTGCCACACGTCGTTCTTCTGGCGGGAGAAGACACGGAACACGTAACGCCCAGCGGTCACGACGCACTGGAAATGGCCGCTGCCCGGGTCGCTGTCGCCGCTGCTGGCGTCGATACACCGTGACTTCGCCAACCCTGGGGGTGGGGGTATCTGCTTGAGTGTCTTGTCGGCGTCGGCGTCGGCGAAGAGGACTCGTGTGAACCTGCGCGCCGATTCGGCGTCCTTGGTGCGGTAGATCACCGACTGCCCGATCGCAACTGCGTCGACGTTGGTGTCGGCGAAGACGTCGCCCATGGACACGGTGTTGGGTTCGTAGGCCAGGCCACCTTGGCGCCCGTACACCCCTCGGGTGAAGTCATTCGGATCCATGTCGGCGCGCAACGTGGCGGCATAGAGGCCAGTGGGATCCAGCGGCAGATCGTCCAGATGCGCTGGGTCCGTTGGGATGAACGCGTCGATCCGTGGCGCCTGCTGGTCGAGGATGGCGGCGGCGAGTGAGGCCGCCACGTCCAGCGATTCGTTGGAGTTGATGAACTGGTACAGCACATATGGGCCATGCGCGGTGTAACTCTCGACGTAGTGCGCGCCGTCACCGGCATCGAACGTCGAACCCAACGCCTCGGGATGCCGCGGAATCCCGAAGGGGCTGCGCGCTCCCTTCGGGGGCGGCGCAGCGGCCATCTGCGTCGCGGCATCGGCTGCAGTCGGCGGATCGGGGAACCGGGCGATCAGCACCGTCACGGCCTTGGAACGACTTCCCATGTTGGCGATGCGCTGAGCCGCGAAGCCTGCGACGAAGTGGTGCGACTCCAGGATCGTCTGCACACCGGAGACGACGAATTCGCCGACGATGGCTGCGGTCGGCGTCGGGAGCGCAGCGCCGACCCCCGCGAGATTGCCCTGGTCGGCAATGGACTTGTCGACATCGCTTGGCAGCACGAGATAGTCGGCCATGCGCTGCGCCTCCACCACCCTGCCCCGCTTGCCAGCGGCGCCCAGCGGATCGCTGGGCTTGGTGGGATAGTTGCCGTGATCGAGCAGAGCCACGATGGCCCCGTCACTGTTGGGCGTGAAGGCTGGATCCGCTACCGCGTGACCGGTTTGCACCGATGAACAGCCCGCCAACACCACAGTCGCGGTACACAGCGCCACGAACTGGCCAACACCGCGCATGGGGCTACCTCCTCACTGACACTGCCACCTGCACGTCAACTGGCCCCGAACCCCTCCGCGGGCGACACCGCACTCGGAGCCGCGCTGCTACTTTCCGATCAGCAGCAGGTACTGCGCCGCCACTTGCTGGGTGATGTCAGCAGCTTGCTGGGCCGCGGCGAGCACCACCCACCGGCCCATCGGGGTGACGCACTGGTAGTTCGGAGGCGCGGTGGGGTCGGCGCTGTGGGCATCGGCCGATTCCACACACTTCGCCGTAGGCAGCCCCGCCACGGTCGGGCCGGGTTTCTTACCCACGTTGTTGGCATCGAAGATCGTTGAGGCCAGCGCCGTCGCCGCGGCAGGATCCTTGGTCTGGATCACCGTGGTCGCGCCCTCGGCTTCGAAGTCCACACCGGCTGCGGTGTAACGTTTTTCGGTCTTGGGCGGATCTTGGGAGAAGTGCAGTGCACCATAGGCCCCGTACACACCGACGCTGTTCGTGACGGGGCCCGGAAGCGTCTTGGCGGCCAGACCCGTCGGGTCCAGCGACTGCTGTTGCGCCGGATCGCTCGGGTGATACCCGTCTATCCGCGGGATCTGCAGATCCAGGGTCTTTCCCACCAACGCGGCGGCGGCCTCGGCACTCTCCGGCGACTGCGCTTCCTGGTACAGCACGAAGGCGCCGCGTGCAGTCAGACCGGTGACTTGATACTTCCCGCCCGGCTGAGGTGACTGGGTGGAGTACGTCTCGGGATGGCCGGGGATGAACGCCGTCTCCTGGGCGCCGGCCTTGAGATAGGAGCCCAGTGCTGCGCTGGTCTCGATGGCCGCCGCTCGTGCGTCCTCGGGCGTCGGGAAGCGCATCACCATCGTCACCAGTCGCTTCCCCGCGGGATTGTTGCGATCGACGCGAGTGTCGGTGAAGGCATTGATGAAGTGATGCTCGGCGGCCTTGGTTCCGGCCTCCAGTAGGACACCCTTCAGCTTGGCGGCGTCGGTAATCAGGTAGGCCTGGACCAGGCCTCTGGTGAGATCTGGATCGGCCTCCCACGGGCCGACCACGAAGTCAGCCATCTCCCGTGCTTGCATCTTGATCGCAGCGGCCGGGCTCCAGGGTTCCGCTGGACGCGGTGTGATCGGGTAATTGCCCGGCTTGAGCACCGCGGTGTCCACGCCGCTACTCGTCGTGCTGGTGGTCGACGGCGCAGCCGTGGTCCCTGCCTCGTTGGGCGAGCTGCTGCACGCGGCCAGCGTGGCTGCGGTGAGCAGCACGGCTCCGGTGTGCATCAGGGTGCGGTTCATGGTGTTTCCCCCGTCATGTCGCGATCAGCATAGGCAAAGATGCCATCTCACACGCACACCGTGCTCGTTTTTCAGCGTGGCGGCGCGCATCAAGTATCGCGCGGCTGCCCGCCGCCAACCGACACCCTTCTGGCGGCAGAGCGACCCAAAACCGATGAACACCCAGCCAGAGCCACAGCCGAAATACACAGCGCCAACCACGATGTCACCGAATGCCACGCACGGCACCACCACCCGTCCCTGAAACTGCCAGTTGCAGTCCGTAAAGGATGTTGGCTGAGGCGGCGGTACCGGTCACTTCGTAGACCAGGGTGTATTCGCGCCGGGGGCTATGACGACGCTCGCCATGACACCGACAGCGACGACTCCGCCGACGACCCACGGCCGTCGGCGCTTGGGACGCCGCGGCGGCGGCGGCGTGAATTGTGGTGGGGCACAGGGATGGTACGGATAACCGGGCGGCTGGGAATACGGAGCCGTCCCGTATCGCCCGGGATGGGCGGCAGAGCCCGGCGGGACCAGCGGCGGCCGGTCACCGTGGCCGGGTATCTCGCTGTCGCCGTGCGACCGTCCGGGTTCCTGAATCTCGCAAGTGAGCGATTGGTCGTGACCGACGGCGCAGACCTCGTCGTTGCGATCGACGCTGCTGCCACCGTGGGTGCCTGGGGAATTCCGACTGTTTCCACTTTCGAAATGGAATCCCCAGCGCAGACATGGAAACGACACACGTCGTCCTCATGGTATTGCGCTGGCGAGGTTGGGCACGAAGTGCGAATCGAGGAACTGGTAGGCGAGTACGCCTCCAGGTTCGGCGAGTGCGGCGATGGTGTCGGGGTCGTCGACGATGACCATGACACCGCGGTAACCGCGGAGTTCATTGGGTAGCCCTGCGGCGCCGCCTCCGCCAGAGGCCTTGTCTGTGCGTACCACCACCAGGACATCGGTATCGATGAGATACAACTTGTTGAGGTCGGTGACCGGCCGCGTGACGCCTTGATCGTCGGGTTGGCGCTGCAGCGTATTGCCGTAGCTCGATTTGCTGTAGGTCAGCCCGAGCGAGGTCAGGAAATCCGCGGCGTTGGACGGTGTCAACGTTTGGGTGACACCGCTGTTGGAGATGTTGAGCACGGAGACGGTCTTGCCTGCGACCTTGCTGTTCTGGTTCTTCAAGTCGTTTTGCTGGGCAACGACGGTACTGATGAGCTGCGTCGCATCACTTTCACGGCCCAGAATCCTTGCTATCCAGCGCAATTGAGCCTGCCAGTTCCATGCCTGGCTGGTATCCGACGGTTTGGTGATGGTCGGGGCGATCGCCTGCAGCTTTTGGTAAGTGGCGTCGTCCAGGTCTCCAGTGGCGATGATGACGTCGGGTTTGGCGGCCTGGATTGCGTTCGTGTCGACGAAGGTCATGATCGCAGGGGAACCGGTGATCTTGTCGTGCAGCCACGACGGCAAAGGCCCGTTCGAAGAATCGATCGCCACCGGTTGAACACCCAGCGACAGCACGGCGTCGGCATCGCCTGGGCCGACCGCCGCGACGGCGGTGGGTGCTTGGCTGACTTGGGTGGTGCCGTGCACGTGAGTGAACGTCTGTGCCTTGTAGGCGGTCTTACGCGACGACCCGTTGAAGAGCAGCACCGCGCCAACGGCAACGACGGCAATGACCAGCAGAAGCGTGCCTGCGATGACCAGCCGACTCTTCAGCGACTTCTTGGGTATCGGTGGCAACCCCCCCGGTGGCGGTCCCTGCGGGCCTGGTGCGAACGGCCGAGGCATGGTCTGGCCGTGTGGCCCGCTGAAGTGTCCGGTGGGGTAGGTGATGGCCGCGGGGCCGCTGTGCGTCCCGACCCCGGCGGGCGGGATGTTGTACGTCGCTGGACGCGGCGGCGCACTCGACTGCGGAGGTGTCGACCATTCCTGAGTCAACGTGGATCTCGGGATGGCAGTAGTGGTGTCGGCGATCGCGGCGGTCGCCGCGTCAGCCAATTCCCGCGCCGTCTGGTACCGCTGTGCGGGATCCTTGGCCATCGCCCGCGCTATGACGTCATCCAGAGCGCGCGGCAACCCCGGAACCAGATCGGTGACCCGTGGCGGTGGTGCCGTCATGTGTGCGGCAGCCATCGCCGCCAACCCGCCAGGCAGCCCGGAGTAGGGGCCCTTGTTGGTGAGCATGCGAAACAGGCTGCAACCCAGGGAGTAGATGTCGGCGCGACGATCGACACCGATCCCGGTCAACACCTCGGGGGCGGCATAGGCGACCGATGCCATCACGGTGCCGTCGGTGGTCAGGTGCGCGGCATCATCCAAGGCGCGGGCAATGCCGAAGTCGGCGAGAAAGACTCGCTCGTCATCACTATCGTGTTCGGCAGGCGAGATCAGGAAGTTGGCGGGTTTGACGTCGCGGTGCATGATGCCACGGCGGTGCGCGTAGTCCAGGGCCTTGGCGACCTCGGTGGTGATGTAGGCAGCCCGCGACGGGGTCATGGTGCCCGCCTTCAGTTCTCGGTCTGCGTCGGAGCCCGGCACGTATTGCATGGCGATCCACAGCTGCCCGTTGAACTCGCCTCGGGTATACACGGCAACGATGTTCGGGTGGTCCAAGGTGGCCGCCACGTCGGCCTCACGCTGGAATCGCGCCCGAAATTGATCATCACGGGAGAACTCCGCGCTGAGGATCTTCAGCGCATCGCTGCGCGGCAAGGTGGGGTTGGTGGCGCGGTACACGGTGCCCATGCCGCCTGAACCCAGGACGCTTACGACCGTATATCCACCGACAACGTCGCCGTCTTTGAACTCCATTGCGCCCCTTTTACTTTCTGACCATCATGAGGTAGCGGGCTGCGACCTGCTGGGTGGCGTCGACGTCCTGCGGTGAGGAGGCGGCCGTTGGCGTCACACTCATTTCGCCGTCAGGATCATGTATTGCGCGGCCGTGCGCTGATGCACGTCCTTCAGCTGGAGGCCGGACACCTCGAATTCGTAGCGGTCGGCAGTTGCCACACAGTAAAACCCCCCGTCGTCACCGCTGAATTTCAGGCAGCGACTGCCGGGCAGGTTGGACACCGGATCCGCCGTGGTGGCGTCCGGGCCGGTGGCTGACTTCACCTCGGCGTCCGCGACGGCGAGCGCGCCGGCCGCGTCGCGGGCTTGGATGACCCAGTCATCGCCGCGAACAGCCACATCCACTCCGGCGGCGGTGAGCACCTTCGCCATGGCCACCGGGTCGTCCAAGTAGTGCAACAACCCATAGCCGCCGAAAGTCGCATTGTTGTTGACGTTCTTGGCCGCGTCGGGCACTGGCAGCGCCTTGGCCAGCAGGCCGCTGGGATCCCTTGGCACGCTGGCGAACTGCGCGGGATCGGTCGGTGTAAACCCATCGATGCGCGGACCCTGCAGTTCAATTGCCTTGGCGACCAATCCCGCTGCGGCGTTCAAACCGGCTGCCACATCGGGGCCGTCGAGCGAAGCGCTCATCACCGAAGCGCGCTGCATCAACACAAACGGCCCATGCGCGACGAATGAGTCGACGACGTTCCAGTTGACCTTGTCAGCGCTGGAATCGAAGAATGACCTACTGATCGCATTCGCGTCGGGATGCCCAGGGATCGGCATCGGCGATAGCGTGATGGGCGGCGTGAGTTCCGGGGGGTTGTCCAGGATGGCCTTCGCCATCTCTCGCGCCGCCGCGCTCGCCGACTCCGGATCGGCCATGCGCAGCACGACGTTGAAGAACTCCTTCTGCCCCTCGGCCTTGCGGTAATCGGCGAAGCCGTTGATGAAGTTGTGCCGGTTGCCGGCCGCAGCAGCTTCCGCTGTCATGACCGCCTCAAGCGCGTTGGACTTGACCGGCATCGAACCCGCGGAGAAGCCAAACGGATTTCTGGTGACCAGCGTTGGATCGACCTCCCACGGTCCGAGTACGAAGTCGGCCATCCGCTGGGCATCCAACAAGGCGCCCTGGGTCGGGGTGCCCGCGACACCCATCGGCGGTAGCGGTTTGGTCGGGTAGTTGCCTGGGTTGAGCAACGCGACGTCCACCGTGCCAGGCGGCGGCCCACCCGCCGCATGCACCGCGTTGCCGTCCACGACCGTCGTGCATCCGGCGACGGCTACGACGGCTGTCGCCAAGAGGGACGCGGCGCGCGCCCGGGAGTGGCGCCTCATTGCTGTAAAGCTGTCAGTAGCCGGTTCAACGCGTCGAATTGAGCCGGTGCCACGGCGTCGCCCGCCTCGGCCGCCGCAATGTCACCGGGAGTGAGACCGGCCATCGTCGCAGCCTCGTCCACGCTCAGTTCAGCTCGGGTCCGAGCGGCGAACAACCGCTGCCCGACCGTCGCATGCGGCGACTCAGCCGCCCGCAGCAGAAGTCCGCGCCGCGCGCGTCGGATGGCACCCAGTACGCGGAAGATGTCCTCGGCACCACTACTGCCCCGGGAGGCGTTGGACGCCAACGCTTCCAACCGGCTCAAGTCCGCGATCAACCCCTTCACCGACGCCTGAAACGCCGACGCGGACGGGGCGGGAAGCACGTCGATCTGTCTGATGATGTTGTCGAGCGCCATGGCGGCGGTTTCGGCCATGTATTTCGAGTCGACCGTCGTGGTCCCACCGGTTTCCAGCATCACCGTGCGTTCCCCATCGTCAACGGTCGGCGCCGAGTCAGCTCCCGCCGCGGAGTCGCTGCCGAACTGGCGACGCAGCCGCGCAATCTCGCCCGGCGGCCACCCTAACGCTTCCTCCAATTTCGTGCGGGTAGCTGCCCGCGGCCAGCTCCGCCCCTTTTCGAACGCGATCAGCGTGCCGGCGTTGATGATCTTGTTCTCCGCCAGCTTGCGCTGGGAAAGGTCGAGCTCATTGCGCCTCTTGGCGACCTGTGCCCCGACGAAGACCACGGCGGGGTCGAGCGTGGTGAAGTGCACCGGAATGCCGCCGACCGGATGTCCGAGGGTCGCGGTCAGCCCGTCGTCGGGAATGACGAACTCGCCGCTCACTTCCCGGCCATCGATGAACGTGCCGTTGCGCCCGGTGGCCTCACCCACCCACTGTCCGCGGCGAACGTCGACGACGATGTGTTGGCGCGAGACCCGGGAATCCGAGATGCGGATGTGAGCCTCTTGGCTGGCGCCGGGATCCGGGCGGCCGATGATCACGGGGGCATGTTCCGGATCCACCCGGTGCGTCTCGCCCATCACCCGGACGGTCAGCGGAAGGACCGCGTCGGTGGCTGCGTCGTCGACTTCAGTGGATGCCATAGTCACATCATAAACCGTAGCGGTGCTACATGTTGAACAGCTAGAATTTGGGCAGAATCGAAGCGCTTCGACTTCCGTAGACGTCCGGACGCCGTCTGAACTTGGTGTCGGTGATCCCTCGCAATGCCACGTACCGTAACCGTCGAACATCCCGTGAAGTGAGGAAATCAGCATGGCTGACGAAGAACTGACACAGCGCGTCACCAGCGCGTCACCGGCGCCATCACCTGTCGATGAGGACAAGACACAGGTGGTGCCCCGCATGACGCCCACCGGCGACGCGACGGCGGCCGACCCCGAAGCCGACGAGAAGACTTCGCTCATCGCCAGCCAGCCACCGCCTCCCGCCGGTCAGCAGCACCGCACGGCACCGCCGCCGCCGCAGCCCTACGGCCCTCCCCCATCGGCACCCCCGCCGCATGGCGGACCCGGCCGTGGTGCGCCCCCGCCCCCGCCGGGGTACGGCCCTCAGTTTCCTCCACCGCCGGGATACGGCGCGCAGTTCGCTCCCCCGCCGCCTCAGCAGCACGGCTACACCCCCGGCGGACCAACCCCACCGCCGAACGGTTACGGACCGAACGCGACCCAGAATCCCATGGATGTCGCCAATGCCCTTCTTGCCAAGGGTAATTCGCTGATCTCCAAGCTGATGTACCGCGGAATCCGTGGTGAACTCATTCGGCAGCCCTGGTTCGTGAACTTCCGCCAGCAGTCAGCCGATCAGTTCGTGTACATCACCTACGGCATCGGGGTATTCCTGGCGCTCTTGCTGAGCCTGATCGGCGTCGTCGGCACCGTCATCACCGACGTGATCTTCGCCGGGCTGATCTATCTGTACTTCGCACTCGGCACCAAGCTCGCCCACCAATTCGTGGCCTATGGCATCTGCGGAGTCGGCGCCGTCCTTGCATCGTTGAGCGCGCTCTACGCGGTCGCCACATTCTTCGATCTGGCGTCGCTGCACTTGGCCGGATACGCGATCACCCTGCTCTTCAGCTTGGCCGTGACCGTGGTCAGCGGCCTCGTGTTGGCCTACATCGGTTTCCAGGTGCATCGCGGGATTCAGCGACTGTCCTCGCAGTAGTGGCGGCGGCCAGGTCGAGCTACCGAATACAGTCTCAGCTGGACGAGCCAGAAGCATGGGAGGGGCCATGGTGAGTTGTGCCGCCGCCGCGAATGTCGCGGTCGAGATCTGGACACCTGGCAACCAGGGCCTACGGTGACCGGAACGGTGGCTCCTCCGCTGGTGGTGCGGCTCGGAGAGTCGATGTTCGCGTTCGCGCCGGGCCCGGACATCACCGTCGGCCGCGACGGCAATCGCCCTGGCCAAGATCTCCACCGCCACATCCGGGTGGACAGCGCCGCCAAACAGGCGATTTCTCGGGTCCACATGGTGTTGCACGCAGACGGACAGCAGTGGGTGGCGATCGACAAGAGCCGCAACGGCATCTACGTCAGCGGCTCGCGCGTGAGCAGCGTGCCGATCGACGATGACGTGCGCATCAACCTCGGCGCTCCGGATGGGCCGGCGCTGACGTTCCAAATCACCACGCAACAGCTGCAAGTCGCGCGCATCGTGCCACCACGCCCGGGGCCGCCGACGGTGCCGCCGCCCACGCGGCCGGCGCCGCCCGCTCCCCCGCGACCAACGGCACCACCACAACAGCGGGGCGCGCCACCGCCGGTCCAGCGACCGCCACAGCCGCGCCAACCGAGGCCCCCTGCGCCGCAGCCACAACCACCCGTCCCACCGCAACGACCACCCGTGGCCCCCCAGCCGGCACCGTCCGCCCCCACTGCAGCGGCCACCCCGCCGCGGCCACCCGTCGAGCAGGACGCCGACATGGTCGGGCGGATGACGGGTGTGGTCAAGAAGGTTCTGCCGCAACGCCCGTCAGAACCCCCACCAGGGGCCGTCACGATCGGCAGGCACTCCACCTCGGCCGTCCGCATCGACGACTCGCTGGCCTCACGCACGCACGCCTACCTGGTGGCCGCACCCACCGGCACCCAGCTGTACGACAACGGCAGCGGCAACGGCACTTTCGTCAATGGCGTCCGCATCAACGCAGTGACTCTGCGGGCCGGCGACGTCATCACCATCGGCAACACCGACCTGATCTTCACCGGCGGAACTTCGGTGACGCCGCGGAAGGCGACCGAGAAGACCGGGGGTGTTCAGGCCCATCAACTCGGCCTCGCCATCGACGGCCACCAACTGCTGACCAACGTGTCGTTCACCGCCAGGCCCGGCACCCTCACCGCGGTGATCGGCCCCTCCGGCGCCGGCAAGTCCACACTGATCAAGCTGCTCGGCGGCGCCGCCCAGCCCACGTCTGGTCAGGTGACCTTCGACGGACACGACGTGCACGCCGAATACGCCTCCATGCGCTCCCGGATCGGGATGGTCCCCCAAGACGACGTCGTGCATCGCCAGCTCACCGTCGATCAGGCGTTGTCGTACGCCGCGCAACTGCGGCTGCCCCCGGACACCAGCAGGACCGACCGGCGGGCGGTCGTTGATCGTGTGCTCGGCGAGCTCGAGCTCACCGAACACCGCAACAAGCGCGTCGACAAACTGTCTGGCGGACAACGCAAACGGGCCTCGGTGGCGTTGGAGTTGCTGACCGGCCCGTCGCTGTTGATCCTCGACGAGCCGACGTCGGGTCTGGATCCTGCCTTGGACCGCCAGGTGATGTCGATGCTGCGCCGACTGGCAGACGCCGGGCGCACCGTGGTCGTCGTCACCCACTCCCTGACGTATCTGAGCATGTGCGACCAGGTGCTGCTGCTGGCCCCCGGCGGCAAGACCGCCTACGCCGGTCCGCCAGCGGCCATCGGCGCCGCGATGGGCACCACCGATTGGGCCGACATCTTCGCCTGGGTGTCCACCCGGCCCGACGACGCCCATGCGGCATTCCTCGCCCGCAGCCCCGAGGCGGCGCAACCGCCGGCACCTGCCGCGCCCGCCGGACCGCTGGGCGAACCCGCCCACACCAGCACCGGCCGTCAAATGCTCACGCTCGCAAGGCGACAGGTACGACTGATCTTCGCCGACCGTGGCTACACCGCGTTCCTAGTGCTACTGCCGTTCGTCCTTGGCGCGCTGTCGCTGGTGGTGCCCGGCAAGGTAGGCCTCGGGGTGGCCACGACGGCCAGCGGAGCACCCAACGAACCGACCCAACTGCTCATCCTTGCCAACATCTCCGCGGTCTTCATGGGCACGGCGTTGACGATTCGCGACCTCGTCGGCGAGCGCACCATCTTCCGGCGCGAGCAGTCGGTGGGATTGTCGGCCGGCGCGTACCTGACGTCGAAGATCCTCGTGTACAGCGGATTTGCCGCGTTGCAAACCGCGATCGTGACCGCGATCGTCGTCTACGGCAAGGGCGGACCCACCCAAGGCGCCATCGCCCTTGGCAACCCGATCTACGACTTGTACGTCACCTTGGCGCTGACCGCGATCGTGTCGGCGATCTTCGGTCTGCTGTGGTCCTCGCTCGCCAGATCCAACGAGCAGATCCTGCCGATGCTGGTCGTCGTCATCATGCTCAGCATCGTCTTCTCCGGTGGGCTGATCCCGGTTACCGCGCGCATCGGGTTGGAGCAGGCATCGTGGTTCCTGCCCGCACGTTGGGGTTTCGCGGCGTCGGCGTCCACCATCGACCTGCTCAAGGTCGCTCCGCTGATCACGGTCGACGACCCGCTGTGGCGCCACGCCCTGCCGTGGTGGGCACTCGACATGGGCGTGCTGCTGCTTCTGGGCATCGTGGCCGCCATCCTGGTTCGCCGACGACTGCGCCTACCCGCCCCTGACGGTGGTGCGGGGTCGCGGGGCGCCGCGTCCAAGGCCGCCGGTGCGGTCGTGGTCGTGATCTTGGTGGTCGCATTCATCGCTGGCTTGTCGGTTCTCACCCGTGGCGGCGGGACCCGCGACCCCGCAGCCAACGTGGGGATGCCCTCCATCCCCACGCAGGGCGAAGCGCCGCCGCAGAAGCCCGTTGCGCCAGACCAACTCGGCGGCCTCCTGCTCGACGCCAAGACGGTGAGTTCGGTGATGAACGTGCCTGCTCTGGCCGATGTCGCCCCGTCCTCGGCGACCACACACCCGGCAAGCACGGCGGCGCCGCCGAATTGCGTAGGCGCCGCCGATGCCGGCAACGCCGCGATGTATCCGGGCACCGAATTCACTGGGACGGCTGGCAGCGTCGTGACCGCGCCGAGTGATCCCGCCGTCGTCGTCACCCAGTTCGTCACCAGCTACCCGAGCGCGGAAGCTGCTGCGACCGTTCAGGACACGCAGATCAACGAGTGGCGCAACTGCGCCAAGACCCCGGTCACACTCACCAGCGACGGTCAGCCGCCCCGCACGATCACCATCGGTGACCCCAAGTCCGTGGAAGGTCGGCTCACCGTGTCCTCCACCGAGCCCGGCCGGTCCTGCCAGCACGTACTGACCACCGACTCCAACGTCGTCATCGACGTCGCGGCGTGCACGTCGACGGGCGGTCAGCAGGCCGACGACATCGCCAAGCAGATCACCGACAAGATCGCCTGACGCGCAGGCCAAGCCGGCGATGCCCCAGGACTGTCACCGTCCGTTTCTGCACTCGACGTGCGTCCGAAGATGTGTCAGCGGGGGTCGTTGCTGAACGTTTAATGTGAGATTCGACCAAGGCGCCGCGGACAGTCCGGGTGCTGGATACCAGAAAGCGAGACTTCATGAGGCTTCGATTCGGTGCAGCGCTGGCGCTCACCGCTGCTGCGGCGATCACGTTGTCGGGCTGCTCGTCGAGCCCAGACGCGGGGACGTCCAGCGGCGGCGCAGACGCCGCCACTTTGGTCAAGCAATCGTCGGATGCGATGAAGAACCTGACCAGCGCCCACTTCGTCGTCACCGCCGACGGCCAGATCCCCAATCTCAAGGTCACCAAGCTCGAGGCCGACGTCGCATCGAAGCCCGCCGTGGCGGCCACCGGGACCGCCTCCATCCAGATGGGTCAGGACACGCAGGAAGCGAAGCTCATCTATGTCGACGGCAAGCTCTACTCCGACATTGCCGAGCCAGGCACCTTCGTCGACTACGGACCGGGCAGCTCGATCTACAACCTGTCCGTTCTGCTGGACCCGCAGCAGGGCTTGGCCAACGCGCTGGCCAAGCTCAAGGACCCCAAGTCCGCTGGGACCGAAGACATCAACGGGACCAAGACCACCAAGATCACCGGCACGGCGTCCACCAACGACGTCGCCGAACTGGCCGGCGCGCGCAAGGCACCCGAGAAGGAACAGACGGTGCCGATGACGGTGTGGATCGCCGATGGCGAACCGCACTATCTGGTGCAGGCCCAAATCGACCCGACGCCCGACACGAAGCTCACCATGACACTGTCGGACTTCGGCAAGCAGGTCACCGCGACCAAGCCTGCGCTGCCCACTCCCTGACCGAAGTCTCTTCACTCCCCATCTCATTCACATTCTCCGGCGCGCCGAACAGGCGCCCAGAAAAGGATCTAGCCATGAAGGTGTCTGTCCTCTCTCAGCGCGCGGCCCTCGCGGCCGCGGGCGTCCTCGCCGCCGCCGCGGTCAACGTGGTGGTCGCTCCGCAAGCTGACGCCGCGTTGGCATACGGCGCCATCGCCTACGCCACCAACGGCGCAGGCGCTTCGGTGTGGAACTACCCGTCGCGTTCCAACGCCGAACAGGCCTCACTGAGTTACTGCGGATACTCCAGCTGCGAGGTGCTGAGTAGCTTCAAGGACTGCGGCGCCGTGGCCTATGACGGCAACACCCTCCAAGGGGGCTATGGACGTAGCCTGTCGGCCGCCATCGCCGATGCCAAGAGCCGCCTCCCCGGCGGCTGGGTCGACTCTTGGGCCTGCAACACCTTGAGTTGATCGTCGAGCTCTTCTCCCAATCCTGGCCGGTGACGATGACGTCACCGGCCAGGATGCCTTTGTGGCCGACTCGCTGGCACGCATACCCGAGAGGAACAGGCCACCAACGACATTCGCACCGCAGCGGGGTGACGGGACGTCGACTATGCGCCGGCAAGCGCGAGCAGGCTGGCGTACACGCGCGTGATGGTGCGCAGCATTTCCGCGCCACCTCCGTCGTCGACGGCTGGAATGGCGCCCAGTGAGTTTTCGAGTTCAGCCAGTCGGTTCAGCAGCGGCTCAGACTCCGCAGCGAACCGGGGATCGCCTGGCGGGGGCAGGCCGCCGATGGCCTTGTCGACCTTGGCCAGTGTCAGGGCGGCGGCATCGATCAGTAGCGCCCGCCGAATGGCCGGGGTGATGACCTCGGTGATCTCGCCATCGAAGTCGGGGGCTTCGCGGTCGGACAGGCGCGACTGCTCGGCGGGGACATAGAGGAAGGTGACGGGAATTCCGTCGTAGGCGCCGAGATGCACGGTCATGCCGTCGGTGATCGGCGTTTCGTATTCGACCCGATGCCCGTCCAGATACACGCCGTTTCGGCTGTCGTAGTCGACGAGCTCCCAATGTGCCCCAGGCAAGAGGCGCACGTGGAGGCGTGAGATCCCCGGGTGCTCGATCCGAATGTGCGACGGCGGGACTTCGCGACCGATGATGAATTCTCCGTCGACGGCGCGGCGGAGCAGCCGTGCTCCGTTGACGCACACCAGCAGGTCGTCGCCGGCGGCGTTAGTCGGCCCACGGCGATCGGCGGAGGCGATGTCCACGGCTTCCCCTGTCTGAGCATCGACGACATTGCGGAGTGACAGTCGTAGCACTGAGGTGCTTCAACTTGTTGAAAACGTAGCCCATACCGCTTCAACATTGCAAGTAATAGTTGAAGCGTCGCGCCGATAATCACCGCCAAACTGCGACGATTCGGCATCCTCCGAGTCGATGTCTCGACGCAGCATCCCGCGCGATGGACAGCTGTATATGCAGTTCATAGGCCATTTGCGATGGACTTCAACACGTCGCCAGCAGCCCGATTCAACTCCCCTCTTGCGCTATGACTCTTGCTATGCTTATAGTCGTCGCATCGCTACAACTTCAGTTCACTTCCACCGAGAGGTCAGCCCATGAGCATCACCGCCCGCCAGAACAAGGCCCGCGCACTCGTCGTTCGCCGCACGCCCGCCCTCGCCCGGCCCACCGTGGTCCGACTGGCCACGGCCAGCGTGCTTGCCGGCGTGGCCGTCGCCGCCAGCGCAGGCACCGCCGCCGCGGCACCCGCCGCGCCGCTCCCGACCTTCACAGGAACGACGAGCCTGGAGGCCCTGCTCGTCACCGACCACGAGGCAGGCAGCATGCTCGGTGTCCGCAATCTCGACGAGGTCAAGTCCGGCAACAAGCTCGGAACGGGGACCGTCCGGCCCTCCCAGTGCATCAGCGCATACAGTCCGGCCCAAGCAGCCTCCTACGCCGACACCGACCCACAGGACGTCGCGTTCAAGGTGCTCTCCGACGAGGGTTCGCAGACGAACCTGATCGTCACCGAGGCGGTCGTGCAACTGGACAGCAAGCGCGAAGCCCTTGCCCACATGACGGCGACCGCCAACGCATGGGCGGACTGCAAGGGCATGACCGTCAACGCAGGCGGCGACTCCTGGGTCCTCGACGCACCCCGCGTCAACGACGCCCGCACCATCGTCACCTTGGCCCAGACCTCGGTCGACAGCGGCAGCACCTGCGAGCGCGCGATCGCCACCTACCGCGACATCTTCATCGACGTGATGTCCTGCTCGACGGGCCGCGCCGAGGAACAGGCCGTCAAGATCACCCAGGCAATCGCCGACAACGCCAACTCACAGTCGGTTTAAGCCCACACATCTCCCACTACGGATACGGCGAATCATCATGCACTCCAACACCATTGCAACCGCTCTTCTGATCGACACCGCTACTGCTCCGTGCAGCTCCGACCCAGATCTCTTCTTCGGCGGGCACACCGAACGTGAAGACGGAGACATGGGGGGTCCGACTTTGGAGGTGATGCAGCGTGCGGCACGCCTGTCCGAAGCCGCGCGTACCGCTTGCCTGCTGCATTGCCCGCTGGCCCAGCAGCGCCGCTGCGCCAAGGAAGCCCTGAAACAGGACGTCACCTACGGCGTGTGGGCAGCCGTGCAGCTGCCAGGCGACCTGGCCCGCAAGGTTCCCGTGTTGAACGCCCAACGCGAAATCCTACGAGGCATCGCCGAGGGCACCATCGACCCTCGCACTCACCCCAGCAACGCCTCACTGCTGAACGCCGCGAGCCATGAGGCCGCTCCCACGGTGACACATTTGCGGCAGCCACGCACACCTGCTTCGCAGGCGCTGCCCACCGCCGCCACCGCCTAGCCCCGCCAACCCCAAACCCACTACACCCCAAAGCTTTCAAGAAAGGTCACCCGACATGTCCTACCCATCACCGCATTCAGGCTGGCAGTCCAACCCGTACGAGCAGTCGACTCCTCCGTACGGCTACGGGGCCCCGGCACCCATGCCGCCCACCGGCTACGGCTATCCGCCAGCACCCACGAAGAAGCGCAACACCGGCGTGATCATCGCGGTCATCTGCGGCGTCGCCGCGATCGTGGTGGCCTTCTTCATGTTCGTCGCGCCGCTCGTGTTCTTCGACAAGGTGATGAGCGACAGCAACGAGATGCTGAGCAACTCGAACGGCGGAAACACCGAACAGATCCTCGACGACGAGATCGACGTCGAGTTCGGCACCTTCACCAGGGATCGCACGTACTCCAGCCTGACGGTCGGCAAACTGTCCGTCACCGTGAAGAACAAGGGCAGTGAGAAAGCCGCCATGTACAACATCCAGATCGAGGCGGTGGACGCCAACGGTGACCGCATCGCCGAAGACACCTTCTACGCAACCAACCTCGCACCCGGCCAATCGGTCACCAAAGACGTCTTCACCACCAACACCGACGACTACTACGCGCTGACCAAGGCGACGTTCAGGGTCGCAGGAATCAGCAAGTACTGACATGGTCGCGGCCGCGCCCTACGACGCACAGGAGACGTTGATGTATCCCAACACCCCCAACGCCTGGGGCGAGAACCGCACCGGCATACCCGCACAACAGCGCCCCTACGGGCAGCCGCAGATACCTCCGCAGTGGGGCGGCCCGCAGGCGGGCGGCTACGGCGCCACATTCACCGGGCACCCGACGTCGATGCCGTATCCCGTTGGCCCCCAGTGGATCCCGTCGAACCGCCAGCGCCGTGGCCGCCGGTGGGTGGGCGCAATCGCCGGTGTCACCGTGCTCGGCGCCGTCGCCTCCGCGATCGTGTGGTGGCCGCTCGGCAGCGGTGAGAGCGGTTCACCCACTCCGCCGGAAGCAGCGGCCCCGGTGGCCGCAGTTCCGGTGTCAGCGATGGACGAGCTTCTGCTCACCCGAGCTGAAGCCGGCAAGATCTTCGGCACCGGCCCGCTCGGCCCCCGCGAGGAGCGCTCGGATCGGATCTACACCCAGATGACGGCGCATCAAGCCACGGTCGACGACGACTGCAACGTGGGAGTGCCCGCCGCCGCCAACGAGCACGAGGGCAGCGGATGGCAAGCAGTGCGCAGGCAGTTCCTGGCCACCCAGGACGACCCCACCCCCCAGGACAACCAGTCATTGATTCAGGCGGTCGTGAACTTCCCCGACGCCGCCACCGCGCGCAAGTTCGTCGACACCAGCAAGACCGCATGGCAGCGCTGCGTCAACCGCAGCATGAACCTCAAGGTCGCCGCAGACGCCAGTGCGCCCAACGACTACTGGAACTCCAGCGAGTTCTCCGACACGGGTGGCGGCATCGGGATGACGTTCACCCAGGAAGGCGCAGGCGGTTGGGCGTGCCACGATTCGATGACCTCGGTCGACAACATCGTCATCGAGCTCGAACTGTGCGGGCTGAGCCCAACCAAGCCCGTCGATGAGGTGGTCGCCCAGATCACCGCCAAGATCGAGGCCAGCACGTGACACACGACAGCGACGACGAGCTGACCGCCGTCGCGCTCATCAACGACGGTAGCGAGGCGTTCTCGGCAATCCAGTGGACTGGGCTGCCAACGCGCACTCAAGGCTCAAGGCAATATCGTGATCGACGTGCAGATCTGCAGTCCAGGCGGGAGCGCTCAAGCGCCTTCGCTAGTCGCTCAGATCTCCAACCGCATCCCCACCAATAAGGCAGGCTCAACTCGATGAACACACCCGACGACGACCGCGACGCCGAGATGACCACCGACTGGCCCGGCACCCAACGTGGCCCCGCCGCCGACGACGGCGAGGCCACCACCGTCGTGCCGAAGACGCCGCAGCACAGCACCCCACCGCCGATGAGCCCACCGCCACGGCAGGCACCTCCGCCACCGATGTCACCTCCCCAACCCGGGCAGTGGGACCCCCGATGGAACACTCCACCCGGGCCCAGTTCGCCGCCACCGCCCGGCGGCGGCGCGTGGGTACCACCGGTGCCCCCTGGGCCCTACCCGCCCAATCCGTATCCGCCGGTGACCCCGAAACCGCCGAAGGGGCCGCGGTGGGGCCTGCTCGGCATCGGCGCTCTCGCCCTTGTCGTAATCGCCGTTGCCGTAACGGTATTCGTCACCCGAGGTGGCGACTCGTCGACGACCGCCGCACGATCGTCGACGTCCGAGGCGGCATCCCCGACGGCAAGTACCTCTGCATCGAGCACCGCGGCCGCCCCGCCGACTGGCTCCTCCTCCGAACCGACGTCCGGGGACGTCGTCCCTCCCACCGCCTTGAAGGGCCTGCTCGCCTCGGTGCCCGAGATCACCCAGCTCGTCGACAACGCGGTAATGACACCCTCAGCGGTCCAGACCGCGCCGCTCAGCGGTGCCACCATCACCCCCGACAGCTGCACCGGCGCGGTGATGCCCGGCATCGACTCGGTCTACCGAGGTTCGAGCTTCACCGGAATCGCCGTCCAGGGCCTCAACAACGACCCACAACGTATCGGTGTGCTCCAGGCGATCGCATCGTTCCCCAGCGCGGCCGAAGCGCAATCCTTCGTCGACGGGCAGTTCGCCGACTGGCAGGCGTGCAAGTACACCGACATCACCCAGATCGTCGGCAACGGGGAGCCCCAACACGCCAAGGTCGCCATCAGCGCCAACACCCTCGGCACCAACAACGTCTTCATCTTCCCGCCCACCGGCACCGACGGTCGCCAATGCCAGCATGCGATGTCAGCCCGCAAGAACACCGTCGTCGACGTGCGCGTGTGCACACCCAGCGTCGGCAGCATGGGATGGACCCTCGCCCGCGACATCGGCGCGAAGATCACCGGGCAGCGGTGAGCAGCGATCGATGAACGGCGACGTCCTCGACATTGGGTTGGACCTCGACCGCAGCGTCGGCGACGAGATCACCGCGCATTAGTACTGCTAATCCAACTGAAGAATCATTAGCTGTACTGCTACGGCCGTCGCACCTAGCGTCGGTGACGTGAACTCACCCCTACTCGTCGGATTCGTCGCGTGCTTCACGCTGATCGCGGCCATCGGCGCACAGAACGCGTTCGTCCTGCGTCAGGGGATCCGCCGCGAGCACGTGTTGCCCGTGGTGGCCATGTGCACGGTGTCCGACATCGTGCTCATCGCGACGGGCATCGCGGGGTTCGGTGCACTGGTCAACGCGCACCCGGGCGCGGTGAACGTCGCCAAGTTCGGCGGGGCCGCGTTCCTGGGGGGCTACGGACTATTGGCTGCGCGCCGGGCATGGCGGCCGTCGGCGCTGACCCCGGCCGACGCCGCACCTGCGCGACTGGGCGCCGTCCTTCTCACGTGTGCGGCGTTGACGTTCCTCAACCCGCACGTCTACCTGGACACCGTCGTGCTGCTTGGCGCCTTGGCCAACCAACACCAGGACAGTCGCTGGCTGTTCGGCGTCGGCGCGGTCGCGGCAAGCGCCGTGTGGTTCGTCAGCCTCGGACTCGGCGCCCGACGCCTGGCCGGCCTGTTCGCGACGCCGCTGACCTGGCGCTTTCTCGACGGCTTCATCGCCGTCATGATGATCGCCCTTGGCGCCTCGCTGGTCCTGACCTAGTTAGGGCCCGACGGGTACCGACGACCCGAAACCGCCGTAGCAGATGTAACCGCAGCCGTACCCGAAGGCAAACGGGTAGTCAGGCCGCGACGGCGGAGGGGCGTGCGTGCCGCGGATGTCGCCCTGCGCGCAGACCGTAGTCCCGCTGGAGTTGTTGCAGTCCGCGGCGGCCATCGGCGCAGCGATCAATCCGGCCAGGCCGAGTGCGACCAGGCAACCCGGTATGGCGAGGCTCGCGAGTATTCGCATGGCCACTCCTTTGGTGCACCCCAAGCATGCGCCTGCACGAGACATCATGACCACATGAACAACCAGAAGTCCGTCTTCATTACCGGTGCCGCCGCAGGCATCGGCCGCGCGACCGCGCTGTCCTTCGCCAAGAACGGTTACCTGGTCGGGGCATACGACATCGACGAGGTCGGCCTGAAGTCGTTGACCGACGAGATCGACGAGCTCGGCGCGCGTGTGATCACCGGCCATCTGGACGTCACCGACCCCGACGAGATGGCCGAACGGGTCGCCGAGTTCGTGCAGGCCGCCGACGGCCGGCTGGACGTGATGATCAACAACGCGGGCATCCTGCTGGCCGGCCGTTTCGAGGACATCGCCGTGCGGGCGCACCACAAGGAGATCGACATCAACACGAAGGGCGTGGTCAACGGACTGCACGCCGCGTTTCCCTTCCTGAAGGCCACGCCCGGCGCCGTCGTCGTCAACCTGGCGTCCGCATCGGCGATCTACGGCCAGCCCGAACTCGCGAACTACAGTGCGACGAAGTTCTTCGTCCGCGCCATCACCGAGGCACTCGACATCGAGTGGAATCGGTACGGCATCCGGCTGGTCGCCATGTGGCCGCTGTACGTGCAAACCGCAATGACCGAGGACATCAAGACCGGCACGACGGAATCGCTGGGCATCCGCCTGACCGCCCAGGACATCGCCGACGACATCGTCAAGGCCGTCAACCCCTCCTGGCCGCGTCGGGTGCTCCACCAGGTGCACTACCCAGTGGGGTCGCAGGCGAAGTCCTTGGCGTTGGGCTCGCGGTTCTCGCCGGCGTGGTTGACGAGGCTGGTCAACAAGCGGATCTCACACAACTAACGTCAGTCGTCCACTCCCGTTGCGACCGTGCGCTTCTCGACCTCCCCTTCGTCGGCACTCTCGCACCCGAGTGTCGCAAGGGCGATCGACTGGTGCTGCAACCGGTCTTGCCGCTGGGCGTGCAGCACGGCGCGACGTACCCGTGGTGGCAGCGTCGATTCGTACGGTTCCTCACGCAATGCCTTCAACGTGGACAGACACATCGCGATCAGCACCAGCATGAACGGGCCGGCCACCAGGATCACCAGCGTCTGCAAGCCGTTCAGGCCGCCGGCCCACAGCAGCACCGCTGCCACGGCTCCGGTCGTGACACCCCAGAAGACGATCAACCCGCGTCGGGGTTCCTCACACCCGTTTTGACTGAGCATGCCCATCACGATCGAGGCACTGTCCGCGCCGGTGACGAAGAAGATCGCGATGAGGAACACCGCGAGTGCGGACGTGAACGCCCCCAGCGGGAAGCTTCCGAGCGTCTCGAACAGCGCACCTTCCATGCCAGCGTTGACGATCGCGCCCATGTCCTTGCCCTGGTTGAGCTGCAAGTCGAACGCCGAGCCACCGAGGATCGAGAACCAGACGAACGATACGAAGCTCGGGACCAGGATCACGTAGACCACGAACTCACGGATGGTGCGGCCCTTCGAGATTCGGGCGATGAACATGCCGACGAACGGCGTCCACGAGATCCACCACGCCCAGTAGAAGATCGTCCAGTCCGACAGCCACGGCGCGGCCACTCCCGAGTCGAACACACCGTCGCGGAAGCTCATCGTCGGCAGATTCGTCAGGTAGCCGCCGAGCGACTCGGTGAAGGTGCCAAGGATGAATACCGTTGGCCCCACCACGAATAGGAACAGCGCCAACAGTGCGGCCGCAATAGCGTTGGCGTTGGACAGCCACTTGACGCCGCGCTCGATGCCGCTGACCGCGGAGATGACGAAGCACGCGGTGAGGAACGCGATCACCCCGACGGCCAGCAGCTTGGAATTGCCGCCGTGCCCGAAGATCCTGTCGATTCCACCGGTGATCTGCAGCGCCCCCAGCCCGAGCGACGTCGCGGAGCCGAACAGGGTGGCGAAGATCGCGACGACGTCGATCGCCTTGCCAGGTGCCCGGTCGACCCGGTCACCCATGAGCGGCCGGAACGCCCCGGACACCAGGTTGCCGTTGCGCTTGCGGTAGGCGAAGTACCCGATGGACAGGCCGATCACGGCGTACATCGCCCACGGGTGGAAGCCCCAGTGGAAGAACGTGTATTCCATCGCGAGCTGCGCGGCAGCGGGCGTGCCGGGCTCGGCCATCCCCATCGGCGGGGCATTGAGGTGGAACAGCGGTTCGGCTACGCCGTAGAACATCAGGCCGATGCCCATGCCGGTGGCGAACATCATCGACACCCAGGAGAACTTGGAGAACTCGGGCACGGAGTCGTCCGGGCCCAACTTGATGTTGCCGTACCTGCTCAGAGCCAGATAGGCGGAGAACACCACGAACGCGGCGCTGGTCAGGATGAACAGCCAACCGAATGATCCGGTCACCCAGGACATGGCCTTGCCGGTGAGATCGTCCATCTTCTTCGGCGCGATCACCCCCCAGGTCACGAAGGCGATGGCGAGAACTGCGGCCACCACGAAGACGACGCGGTCGACCG
Source organism: Mycolicibacterium sp. P9-64 (assembly GCF_008329605.1). Classification (GTDB taxonomy): domain Bacteria; phylum Actinomycetota; class Actinomycetes; order Mycobacteriales; family Mycobacteriaceae; genus Mycobacterium. The sequence continues at coordinate 163,277 of NZ_NPKO01000001.1, read as the reverse complement.
GAGGGCCCTTCCTGGATGGCACCTTGCCATCTGGGGCGTCCTTGGCGGACTTGGACACGGTGCTGGTCATCGGGCCTCCATCGTCAGGTGGGCTGCGATTCGGCGTGTGTCGATGTTGCGCATCGCACACCCTCGCGCACTATGCGCAACAATTCATGACCTGTATGTTGGGCGCCCAACACCGCTGAGTCAAGGCCTGAACGAACGCTCGCCACCATTTCCGGACAACGTCGGGCACCCGCTGTTCGCCGCCCGGACACCGAATGTTTCGTGGCACCAACCGCTTACGACCAGTCCGCTGCGACAGGATGGGCGACGTGGCCCAATCCGAATTCCCAGCAGACTTCGCCCTGCTCGACGTGCCCCGCGAGACGCCTCCGGCGGACGCCGACGCCTACCTGCGGACCGCGATCGCGTGGCACTTCGGCGCCGACACCGGGTCGACGTTCTGGTTGCAGGCCGCCAAGGGCCTCGACTTCGACCCGCTGACCGAGATCCACACCTACGCCGACCTCCGCCTGTTCCCCAACCTGGTCGACGAATTACGAAGCGTGCCAGTCGAAGACCTCATCCCCCGCGGCTACGGGTCACCCCTTCCCATCCCTCGGATCTACGAATCCGGTGGCACGACGGGAGCACCCAAGCGCACGGCACAGCTGCCCGACTGGGTCGAGCAGGTCACCCGCTGGCAGGTCGAGGACTTCACCGCCGGCGGGTTCGTGCCGGGCCGGGGGTTGTTGTGCATGATGCCGAGTGGACCGCACGGTGTCGGCCACTTCGACCGAGAGGTCGCCGAACGCCTCGGGTCGACGTTCCACCCGATCGACCTCGATCCGCGTTGGGTGAAGAAGCTCGCCGCCCGCGATGCGACCGCCGAGGTGGCCGCGTACGTCGACCACGTCGTCGAGCAGGCCCGCTTCATCCTCGAGACGCAGTCGGTGGCCAATCTGCACGCCACGCCCCCGCTGCTGGAGGCCATCGCCCGCGACGACGCCCTCGTCGACCTGGTGAACGAGAAGATCCGGTACATGCTTCTCAGCGGTGCCCACGTCGACCTGGACACCCTCGACGTGCTGCGTGACGTGTTCCCCGAGACCGCCGTCGCGACGGTGTTCGGCAGCACCATGATCCTGTCGCAGGCCGCCACCCGGGTCGCCGGTGAGACGTTCGTCTTCGATCCGAGGACGCCATACGTGGTGTTCTGGGTGATCGATCCCGAAACCGGCGACCAGGTGCCCTACGGCGAGCGCGGCCAGGTGGTGATGAACCACGTCAGCAAGGGCATGTTCATTCCGAACAACCTGGAACGCGACACCGCGATCCGGACCCAAGGGCCGGTGGGCCACGTCGGCGACTCCGTCAGCGAGGTCGCCCCCGTGGCCGTGTTCGGTGGTGAACCCGTCATCGAGGGCGTGTACTGATCATGATGGGTGATCTGGGGCGAGCGGAGCGACGGGGAGGTGATCTGGGGCGAGCGGAGCGACGGGGAGACGATCTGGGGCGAGCGGAGCGACGGGGAGACGATCTCGTCACGCTCGACGCCCTCGGCCCGAACGGCGAATACCCAACGCGCAAGCGTGAACTCATCACCGACACCGGCGGGATACCCGTCGCCGAGATGAGCCTGGTGCCCCGACTGTTCGTCACCAGATCGATCAACGCACAACGCGCGGCCCAGCCCCTGCCGATCGCCGATCGCGAGACCGCGTTGGCCCGCGCCGCGGACATCTTCGTGACGTCAACGATCGCCGGCCTTGGCTTCGACGACTACGTCGCGCTCACCTGCAGGGTTTCGGGCCTGCCGCTGACCGTGGCCCGCGCGGGCGCCCACGTCGTCGCCGACTCGCTGGCCACCACGTTCGACGCCGTCCGGCCCGCCCGCCCTGCCGGCGCGACGTTCGACTGGCGCGACCAACCCGGCGGCGCGGTGTGGGCACGCCGCGGCGACGTGCTCGCCGTGCACGCACCAGGCAACGCTCCCGGTGTGCACGGGCTGTGGCCACAGGCGCTCGCATTGGGCTACCGGGTGGCGGTGCGGCCGTCGCGCCGGGATCCGTTCACTGCCCATCGACTCGTCACGGCCTTGCGCCACTCCGGTTTTCGCGACACGGACGCGCTATACCTGCCGACCGACTACGCCACCTCCGACGAACTCGTCCGCGCTGCCGACCTCGCGCTGGTGTACGGGGGTCAGGACGTGGCGAGCCGTCACGCCGACGACCCGACCGTGCTGGTGAACGGGCCGGGCCAGACCAAGATCGTGATCACCGCAGAACAGGATTGGCGCGAGCACGTCGAGGTGATCGTCGACTCGATCGCCGGGCTGGCTGGTATGGCATGCGTGAATGCCACCGCCGTGCTCTACGAGGGCGACCCAGCCCCGCTCGCTCACGCCATCGCCGAGCGTCTAGCCAAACTCGAACCATTACCGAACACCGACGAAAACGCCACTCTCCCAACCACCCCCGTCATCAACGCACACGCGCTCGCCGAGTACCTCGGCCGCGCTGCGCTCGGAACGGAGGCACTGCTTGGCGCAGACCAAGTGGTCGCCGATCTCGGCGACGGCTACGCGGCGCTGCGCCCCGCCGTGCACCTGCTGCGACGACCCGACGTGCGCACGCTCAACGTCGAGCTCCCGTTCCCCTGCGCATGGGTGTCTGGCTGGCAGCGCGACGACGGGGTGGCCGCGCTGCGGAACTCCCTGGTCGTCACCGCCATAACCGGCGACGACGGCCTGATCGACGGGCTGCTCGACGAGCCGACCGTCACCAACGTCTACCGCGGCCCCATCCCCACACACGTTGCGGCGCCGCATATTCCGCACGACGGCTACCTCGCCGACTTCCTCATGCGCAACAAGGGATTCGTTCAACGTTGAGCGCGGTGGCGCATCAGTGACCTAGGCCACACCAGCCTCCGGGTTAGTCGCGCCGGTACCGCGGGTAACCAAGTCAGTGGTGCAGCCCGCGCCGACACAATCCGTCAACGCCTAAGGGGCAGAACACCATGACTGATACCACCACACTGATTGCGCAGCTGCGTGCCGTACTCGAACTGACCAACACCGAGATCCAGGTCGCGCAGACCCGTGTCGCGCAGGCCAGGACGGATGCCGTCCGCAAGGAACTGACCGAGAACGCCGCGAACGCTCGCGATCGTGCGGAGTCCATCGAATCGGCGATCCGCGAGCTCGGCGGCTTCCCAGACGTGATCGGGCCCTTCATCGGTCGAGTCGCCGCGGCGATCAAGTCGCTCGCCGAGCAGGCCCAGCCCTTCGACGAGGCACTTCTTGGCGATTTGGCGCTCGAACATCAGTTGCTCGACCGTGCCCGCTACCTCAAGGCGTTGGCCGTCTCGACAGGCCACGCCGACGTCGAGAAGCTTGCCACCCGTCTCATCACCGCGCACTCCGCCACGGTCGACTGGCTGACCATCGTGCTGGCCGAGGACGCCCTCGGCGGCCCGGCGGCACTGCGTCGCACTCCTCTGCAAACGGCAGCGGGTACCGCGGTCAAGATGGTCAACATCCCGATGACGTGGTCCGCCCGCGGACTCGACCGGGCCTTCGAGACCGTCCGCTCGGCTCCCCCAGCACTGAGCGAGCTGCTCAGTCGCGGCGCCCACGCCGGTGACGTGGCAGTCAAGACCATGACGGCTTCGCGCGACGCCGCATTGGACGCCGCCGAGGCCACCTCCCGGCAAGAGGGTGCCGACGACGCCGCCAACGCAATTCACTCAGTGCGCGCCGCAACCGGCACCCTCGGTGCCGACGAGCTGCCGATCGCCGAGTACGACGACCTCAACGTAAATCAAGCGGTCGCTGCGGTGAAGAACCTCGACGTGCCCGTCGACATTCGGGTGATCATCGCCTACGAAGAGGCGCACAAGAACCGCCACGGCGTCGTCTCGGCCGCACAGGCCCGCATCGCTGCCATCGCGCAGGAGATCGTCGGCGTCTGAGTTCCCCCGCCCCACTCCCGGCCCCCGGTCATCGGTTCCCCCATGACCGGGGGCCGTTGGCATCGGTAAACGAGCGGTTCACCCGCCCTTGTCCTTCCGGCCGACTACGAGTCGGACTGGCGGTGTGGACTGATCTCAAGTTCTGAAACTGCAACGGAGGCCCCCCTGATGCCCGAAGACACCACCATCGATCAAGAAGCGGCCATCGATCAAGAAGCGGCCATCGATCAAGAAGCGGCCATCGATCAAGAAGCGGTGGCCTCGGAGGAGATCCGTTCCGAGCCCACCGAGGTCACCGTCGTCGAGGTAGTTCGCACCGAGGACGATGACGTCGAACCCGAGTCGACCCGCAGCATCGTCATCCGCCACGTCCTGGAGCGTCAGCTCGTCGCGGGCCAGGGGCTGAGCAGCGAGCTCGTCGACGCGGCCACCGACGTGTCGGTGGCCATCGCCCATGCTCCGGCAATCGTGGTTGGCGAGATCCGCAGTGGCGCAACGCTGCCCACCGCGTTCGCCCGCACCGGTACCTCCGTCCGCGAGGTCGTCACGGGCGCTGGCAGCCGGGTACGCAGCGCGGTCGGCGAGTACGTCGGCACCCAGGCGATCCTGCCCAATGCCGTCGTCGTCGGGGCCGCCGACGTCGCCGAGACCGCCGTGCGCGCACAGGGCACGGTCACCGCATCTGCACTCAACGCCGCGTTCACTCTCGCCACCTCGGCCACCAAGGGCGGCGACGTGCGGGAGGTCTTCGGACGGGAACGCCGCGAGGTCGGCGCCGTTGCCGAGGCCGCCCGCGGCCGCATCGGCGAGTCCGTGAGCCGCGCACGTGACGAGATCCGGAGCCGCATCAAGGACTACGACGCGCTGGTCGAGGCGTTCTCCGAAGACGACTAGGCACACAGCCACCGCACGGGATTGCGTTCGCGCTCATCGCAACCGGGGTGATCTGCGTCGCACCTCGGTAGCGCGCGGCCCATGAACGAGGACTGGCTTGCCGTCATCGTCGTCGTGGCTCTGGGCCTGGCGGCGGTGTTGTTCGGCAGCTTCACTCTGGGTTAGCGGTTACGCTCGGCCGCGTGCGCTCAACGTGGTCCAGGCGGAGTTTCCTGGCGATGACCGCGGGCCTTGCGGTGACGGCCGCGGCCTGCAATTCGGAGAAGCCCGGTGTGGTAGCCAAGGACGGCTCGGTCACCATCAAGCACGCCTTCGGCGAGACCAAGATCCCCGGCCCGCCCAAGCGGGTGGTGAGCGCCGGTTACACCGACGGTGACGACCTGCTTGCGGTCGGCGTGGTGCCGGTTGCCGTGACGAACTGGTTCGGCGACCAGCCGTTCGGGGTGTGGCCGTGGGCGCAGCCCAAACTGGGCTCCGCTCAGCCCGTCGTGCTCGACCTGTCCAACGGCATCCAGATCGACCAGATCGCAGCCCTCAAACCCGATCTCATCGTCGCAACCAATGCGGGCCTGGACGCCGACACCTACGCCAAGCTGACGGCGATCGCTCCGACCATCGCGCAGTCCGGTGAGGACGCGTTCTTCGAACCGTGGAAGGGCCAGGCCACCACCATCGGTCAGGCGGTGTTCAAGGACGCCGAGATGAGCGCGCTCATCTCGGGTGTCGACGATCGGTTCGTCAAGGCGGGCAAGGACAACCCCTCGTTCAGCAGCAAGAAGGTATTCCTCGTGCGCGGCGCGTTCGTCGACGACGCCGCCCAGATCACCCCAGCGGGTTGGCGTACCGACTTCCTGACCCAGATGGGCTTCGTCATTCCCGACGGCATCGCCAACTTCGTCAAGGGCAGCGAGGCACTGGTCCCGCGCGACCGGGCCGCATCGGTGCTCGACGAAGCCGACGTACTGATCTGGACCACCGAGAGCGACGCTGAACAGGCGGCATTACTGGCCGATCCGACGTTCGCCCAGTTGAAGGCGACGAAGACCAACCGCAACGTCCTCACCGGCAAGGATTTGGCGGGGGCGATCGCCTTCGCCAGCGTGCTGTCCTACGGCATGGTGGCCGACCAACTCCCACAGCAGATCGCCAAGGTGCTCACCTGAGAAGATGACCGGGTGACAGATCTCGTCGACGACCGGCCCGCCTTCGCCAAGGTCGGATCCGCCTACTATCCGATCCTCGTCGCGGTCTTCACGGCGTTGGTGATCATCTCGAACGTGACGGCCACCAAGGGCGTCGCGTTCGGCCCGATCATCACCGACGGCGGCTTCATCGTCTTCCCGTTGACCTACGTGATCGGCGACGTGCTGTCCGAGGTGTACGGGTTCAAGGCCGCCCGCCGCGCGATTCTGCTGGGGTTCTCGATGAACGTCCTGGCGGCGGCTGCGTTCTGGGTGACGATCTACCTTCCCGCCGCGGACTTCTACCCCAATCAGGCGGCGCTCGAGAACGTCGTGCACGCCTACACCCAGCTCATCATCGCCGGGCTGGCCGGGTTCATCGTCGGCCAAACGATCAACGCCTGGGTCGTCGTCGCGATCAAGGAGCGCACCAAGGAGAAGCACCTGTGGGCGCGGCTCGTCGGATCGACGTTCGCCGGCCAACTCGGCGACACGTTGGTGTTCTGCGCCATCGCCGCCAACGCGATCGGCATCGACAGCTTCAAGATCTTCGTCATCTACACCGCGCAGGGCTGGCTCTACAAGACGGCCGTCGAGGTGGTCATGCTGCCCATCACCTACCGCGTCATCGCCTACATCAAGCGCAACGAACCGACCTACCAGCTCGCCGTATGAGCCTTTGCTAAGGCTCCTCTGGCGAGGTGTTAAAGCTTGGCAGGTTGCTAGCTACCCGCGGGTAGCTTGTGTTGATGACCGTGATGGCGGAATCGATGGACGTGACTAGCGGCACCGGCAGCGTCCGAGTCCTGGACTACGGAGACCAGGGCCTGCTGCTCGAATTCGACAGCACCGCCGAAGTGCTGGCATGGAACGACGCGTTGCGCGAGGCCGACTTGCTCGGCGTGCTCGACATCGTGCCCGCATCCCGCACCGTGCTGCTCAAGCTGGCAGGCCCGCGTTACCAGGAGCCGACCCGACTGCGGCTGTCCAAGTTGCGCATCGAACAGGTCGCGGTCGACGACGACACCGCACCGATCGACCAACGCGCCGACGTCGAGATCAACGTCGCCTACGACGGCGCCGATCTCGAGGAAGTCGCTCGGCTGTCCGGGCTCACCCCCGACGAGGTGGTGGCCGCGCACACCGCGGCCCCGATGCGGGTCGGATTCGGTGGATTTGCACCGGGTTTCGCCTATCTCGTCGGCGGTGACGAACGTCTGAACGTTCCGCGCCGGGCAGATCCACGCACCCGTGTGCCGGCAGGCTCGGTGGCCATTGCCGGCGAATTCAGCAGCGTGTACCCACGCGAGTCTCCCGGCGGCTGGCAGCTCATCGGTCACACCGATGCCGCGATGTGGGACATCGACCGCGACCCACCAGCCCTACTGGCACCCGGCATGTGGGTCCAATTCCGCGCGATCGGTTAGGAGACGCCCGTGACCTCATCGAACCCCCCGTCGCTTCGCTCCCGCCCGCCGACATCACCCGCGAAGTTGGAGATCCTCAAGACCGGACCGCTTGCCCTGCTCGAGGACCTCGGAAGGCCCGGCCTTGCCCACATGGGCGTGACCCGCTCGGGAGCGGCCGATCGGCGCTCCCACACGCTGGCCAACCGTCTGGTCGCCAACCCCGACGACCGCGCCACCATCGAGGTGATGTTCGGCGGCTTCTCGGTGCGCGTCCACGGGGATGACGTCGCGATCGCCGTGACGGGGGCCGACGCCAATCCGTCCGTCAACGGAGTTCCCTTCGGCACGAACAGCATTCACTACGCACATGATGGCCAGGTGATCTCGCTGGGTGCGCCGAACTCGGGCCTGCGCAGCTACCTGGCGGTCCGCGGCGGCATCGACGTCGCCCCGGTGCTCGGCTCGCGCAGCTACGACGTGATGTCGGCGATCGGCCCACAGCCACTGAAGCCGGGCGACGTGTTGCACGTTGGCGATCACACCGACGACTTCCCCGAGCTGGATCAGGCTCCGGTGGCCGCGATCGCCGACGACCTGCTCGAGGTGCTCGTGGTCCCCGGCCCGCGCGACGACTGGTTCACCGACCCCGACGCGCTGGTGCACACCGACTGGATCGCCACCGACCGCAGCGACCGGGTGGGCATGCGGCTCGCCGGGAGGCCGCTGACCTACCGGTGGCCCGACCGCCAACTGCCAAGCGAGGGAGCAACCCGCGGTGCAATACAAGTGCCGCCCAACGGGTTACCCGTCATTCTCGGCCCGGATCACCCAGTCACCGGCGGCTATCCGGTGATCGGCGTGGTGGCCGACGCGGACATCGACAAGGTCGCCCAGATCCGCCCCGGCCAGCACGTTCGACTGCACTGGTCGCGGCCGCGCCGCCCGAATGTGAACTGATCACCCACGGGCCGTCTGACCCTGGTAGGAACTAGGTGTGCACACAGAGGGCCTACATGCTCCTCACGTCCGCGGGGTTCTGACCGCACGCCTGGTCCACACCGCAGACCTCGACGCCGAGACCCGCGAGGGTGCCCGTCGAATGGTCATCGACGCGTTCGGCGACGGCGAGATCGACTTCACCAGCGACGACTGGGAACACGCGCTCGGCGGCATGCACGCGCTGATCTGTCAGCACGGTGCTCTGATCGCGCACGGCGCCGTCGTGCAGCGCCGAATGATCTACGCCGACACCGTGCTGCGCTGCGGCTACATCGAGGCCGTCGCGGTGCGAGAGGATGCGCGCGGACAAGGGCTGGCGATGGCGGTCATGGACGCGCTCGAGCAGGTGTTGCGCGGCGCGTACCAACTTGGCGCCCTCAGTTCGTCGGAGGCGGGCAGGCACCTGTACATCTCACGGGGCTGGCTGCCCTGGCTGGGCGCGACGTCGGTGCTGGCTCCGGCGGGGGTGACCCGCACGCCGGACGACGACCGGTCGTTGTTCGTCATGCCCGTCGGGTTGCCGGAAGGGATGGAATTCGACACGACGGCCGAGCTCACGTGCGACTGGCGTGCCGGCGACGTCTGGTAGCGCTCACACGGCCCCCTCGTCATCGGTGAGACGAAGTTCTCGTGTCCTTTCAGCCGCGACATGACCCGGCAACGGCCGGGTAATCGCTCCGAAACACGCACTGCATTGACTGTTGGGTATGGCTGAGCCCCCCTGGGCACCGCTCACCGGGTTCCGTGTGGCGGTGACCTCCGCACGTCGCTCCGAAGAACTTGGCGCGCTGTTGCAACGTCGCGGCGCCACCGTGACCAGCGCCGCAGCCATCGCCATGGTCCCGCTGCCCGACGATGACGAGCTCCTCGAGCACACCAAGGCCCTGATCGCGGCCCCGCCGGACGTCGTGATCGCGACCACGGGCATCGGCCTTCGCGGCTGGATCGCCGCCGCCGACGGCTGGGGGCTCGCCAACGACCTGACCGAAGCCCTTGGCAAGGCCAGGGTCGTCTCACGCGGGCCGAAGGCCACCGGCGCGCTGCGGGCGGCCGGGTTGCCAGAGGAATGGTCACCGGATTCGGAGTCCTCCCGTGAGGTGGTGCACTACCTCGTCGAAGGCGGCATCGAGGGGCTGCGGATCGCCGTGCAACTGCACGGCGCCACCGATGAATGGGACCCCTTCCCCGAGTTCCTCGACGAGCTGCGTGCGGCGGGCGCCGAAGTGGTGCCGATCCGCGTGTACCGCTGGCATCCCGCACCCCGCGACGGAGCCTTCGACCAGTTGGTGGCTGGCATCGCCGAGCGCAAGTTCGACGCCGTCAGCTTCACGTCGGCCCCTGCCGTCGCGGCGATGCTGATGCGCGCCGTCGAACTGGGTCTCGAGGATCAGGTGCTCTCCGCGTTGCGGACCGACGTCCACGCCATGTGCGTCGGTCCGGTGACCGCCCGGCCACTGGTGCGTCTCGGGGTGCCGACGTCCGCGCCGGAGCGCATGCGCCTGGGCGCACTGGCCCGACACATCACCGACGAACTCCCGCTGCTGCAGTCGCGCACCGTGAAGGTGGCCGGCCACGTGCTGGAGATCAGGGGTACCTGCGTGCTCGTCGACGGTGTGGTCAAGGAACTCTCGCCAGCGGGCATGGCGACCATCCGCGCGCTGGCTCACCGGCCAGGCACCGTGGTCGCTCGCCGCGACCTTCTCAACGCACTACCGGGCTGCGGCACGGACACCCATGCCGTCGAGACGGCCGTGCTGCGGTTGCGAACGGCGTTGGGCGACAAGCAGATCGTGTCGACCGTGGTGAAGCGTGGCTATCGACTGGCCGTCGACGAGTCCCCGGCGGGCGTCGCGTGAATCCCATCCTGGTCGCGCACGGCACCCGCAAGGCTCACGGCGTCACGATGATCGGCGATCTCGCCGAGCGGGTCGGCGACGTGCTCGGCGTCTCCGTCCGCACGGCGTTCGTCGACGTACTGGGGCCGACACCTGCCGACGTTCTGCAGACGGTGCCGGGGCCCGCGATAATCGTTCCCGCGTTCCTGGCGGGTGGGTACCACGTGCGCACCGACATCCCAGAGCACGTCACCGCCAGCGGCCATCCCGATGTCATCGTCACCGATCCGCTGGGACCGTCCACGCAACTGGTGCGGGTGATGACCGACCGACTGCTGGAATCCGGCTGGCGGCCGTCCTGGGGCGAGCGACGCGACGGGGGGTTCGACAGTTCCGTGGTCATGGCCGCGGCGGGCACCTCGGATCTGCGTGCGCTGCGCGACCTTCGCGTGACCGCCACCATGCTGTCGGCGGCGCTCGGCAGCCGCGTCGAAATGGCTTACGCCGCCACCGGTGAACCCCGCGTCGCCGATGCCGTCAACGATCTCAGGGCCCGTGGCGCGCGCCGGGTGGTCGTCGCGTCATATCTCTTGGCCGACGGGCTGTTTCAAGATCGGCTGCGGACATCCGGCGCCGACGTCGTGACCGAGCCGCTTGGCACCCACCCCGGAGTCGTGCGGCTCGTCGCCAGCCGCTTCCGTCGGGCCCGGCTGCCTGTCGCCGCCTGAGCGCACAATGGCGGCATGGACCGCGATACCGCATTGGACACCTACCGGTATCTGCGCGGCGGCATCCCGGTCATGCTGGTGCTGCTCGCCACCGCGCTGATCATCGAGCGTGCCCGCGCGACCTGCTGGCAGACGTCCATCAGCGCGTACTACTTCACCTCGGCGCACGGTGTGTTCATCGGCGCGATCTGCGCCATCGGCACCCTGCTGATCGTCTACAAGGGCAGCAGGGACACCGAGGACATCCTGCTCAACCTGGCGGGCATCCTGACCTTCGTCGTCGCCTTCGTGCCGACCTCGCGGCCGGTCATGCTGTGCGGTGAATCCGCGCTGCCGGTGGGCGCCGTGACGGATGACGCGGTCATCGACGACGTGTGGGCGCTGGTGGTCGCGCTGGTGCTGGCCCGCGTGGCGTCGTGGTGGATGTACCGCAGAACCAGGACCGGCCGCGCTCGCAGCCCGCTCGGCGAGCTCGCCACGTGGATCCAACGGGCCGTCCTCGCAGTCGGCCTGCTGACGCTCGTCTTCGCTCCGCAGTGGTTCGTGGCCAACGCGCACGGGATGGCCGCAGTGACGATGTTCGTCTCGTTCATCGGTACGGTGCTGATCAACGCGTTCCTGGCCGGTCGCCAGGACCAAGTCAAGTGCCCGAACACGCAGGTATATCACCGTGTCTACCAAGCCATCTCGCTGGCGATGGCACTGACGCTGGTCGCCGCGGTCATCGTGCACCTGGTCCTCGACGGCTTCAACCACGCGGTGCTCGTCGTCGAGGTGGCACTGATCGCCGAGTTCGGCGCCTACTGGGTTGTGCAGACGGTCGAGCTGTGGAACACCTCGGTCCGCGACGACGTCGTCGACGACGGCTGCCAGCCCGCCGAGAAGCGGCTCCTGCGGGCGTTGTAGCCGTTGCCTACGCAGCCACCTGCACGTCACCGTCGGCGGTCAGCCGGGTCCGGTAGACGGGCAGCGCCACCGCGGCATCGTCGAGGCACTGACCGTCGTCGAATGCGAACGCCTGCTTCTTGACTGGCGTCTGCACGCACGCGCGGCCCGCCCGGTCGCCGACGATGCCCCTCGACATCACCGCGGCGCCCGAGAACGGGTCGACGTTGCCGACTGCCCTCAGCGAGCCGTCGTCGAGGCGAAACAGCGCCACCTGCGTGCCGTCGGGCAGCAGCACACCGACACCGCGGCAGGGCACCAGACGGTCGTAGCCGCATGCCGTCGTCCAGGCCAGGTCGTCTTCCTCCAGGTCGAGGTCGTCGAGGTGTTCGAGAAGGGTCATGTGGTCTCCTGAAGGGGCGCGAACTTGGGCATGCCGATGTTTGTCGCGTGCGCGGTGTTTGTCTTGCTCCTCGCGTGCGCGGCCGGCACCTTGCGGCCCGACCGCTCCGTGAAGGCGACTGTGGGGTCGGCGACGTCGGGGGCGTTGACGAAGGACACGAAGCGCGACAGCTTCTCCGGATCGTCGAGCACGCCCTTCCACTCGCACGCGTATCCGTCGACGTGGCGGGCGACCGCTTCCTCGAACTCGGCGGCAAGGCCGAGCGAATCGTCGCAGACGACCTCGCGAACATGCTCCAGCCCAAGCTGTTCCACCCACGGCGCGGTGCGCTGCAGGCGGTCCGCCGTGCGGAGGTAGAACATCAGGAACCGGTCGATGTATCGGACCAGCGTCTCGTCGTCGAGGTCACTCGCGAGCAGCTCGGCGTGCCTGGGCGTCGCGCCGCCGTTGCCGCCGACGTAGAGGTTCCAGCCGGTCTCGGTGGCGATCACGCCGACGTCCTTGCCCCGCGCCTCCGCGCATTCCCGCGCGCAGCCCGACACCCCCATCTTGATCTTGTGCGGGGCGCGCAGACCGCGGTAGCGCAGCTCGAGGTCTATCGCCATCTGCACCGAGTCCTGCTGACCGTAGCGGCACCAATCGCTGCCGACGCAGCTCTTCACCGTTCGCAGTGACTTGCCGTACGCCTGGCCGGATTCCATGCCACCGTCGACCAGGCGTCGCCAGATGTCGGGCAGCTGATCGACGGTCGCGCCGAACATGTCGATCCGCTGACCGCCGGTGATCTTCGTGTAGAGGCCGAAGTCGCGCGCGATCTCACCGATGAGGATCAACTGCTCGGGGGTGATGTCGCCGCCGGGCACCCGCGGCACCACCGAGTAGCTGCCGTTCTTCTGGATGTTGGCGAGGAAGTGGTCGTTGGAGTCCTGAAGCGAGGCCTGCTCGCCGTCGAGGATGTGGTCGCTACTCGTCGAGGCCAGAATCGACGCGACGACGGGTTTGCAGATGTCACAACCGCTTCCGGTGCCGTGGCGTGCGATGAGTCCTGAGAACGTCCGCACCGAGGTGGCCGAGACGATCTCGAACAGTTCTGCCCGCGACATCGCGAAGTGTTCGCACAGCGCCTTGGACTGCTCGACGCCCTCCGCTTCGAGCAGCTGCTTGAGCAGCGGCACGCACGACCCGCACGACGTACCCGCTCTGGTGCACGCCTTCAGCGCAGGGACGTCGGAGCAGCCTCCGGCGATCGCATCGGTGATGTCGCCCTTGGTGACGTTGTTGCAGGAACAAATCTGCGCAGCCCCCGGCAGCGCGCCGACCCCCAGTTGTGCACCACCCGAATCACTTCCGCTCGGCGCGATGATCCCCAAGGGGTCGCCAGGCAGATGCTCACCGACCATCGGCCGCAGCATGCCGTAGGCCGACGCGTCACCCACCAGGATGCCGCCGAGCAGCGTGGCGGCATCGTCGGACAGCACGAGCTTGGCGTAGGTCTGCTTGACCGCGTCGTTGATCACCACCTCGAGGCAGTCCGGCGTGTTGCCCATCGCATCGCCGAAGCTCGCGACGTCGACACCCAGCAGCTTGAGCTTGGTCGACGTGTCCGCCTCGCCGAACTCGGCAGCGCCGCCCATCAGTCTGTCCGCGACCACTTCGGCGCTGGTGTACCCGGGCCCAACCAACCCGTAGCACCGACCGTCGATCGCGGCCACCTCACCGATCGCATAGACGTTGGGATCCGCTGTGACACACGAAGAATCGGTGAGCACGCCACCACGCTCGGCAATCGGCAGGCCCGCCGATCGCGCCAGGTCGTCACGCGGCCGGACACCGGCAGCGAAGATCACCACCCCGGCGTCGACGAGCGTGCCGTCACTCAGCAGCACCCGCACCGCGTCGTCACCGAGCCGTTCGATCGAATCGGTGCCGACGTCGCGATGCACCGAGATGCCAAGCCCAGCGATCATCCGGCTCAGCAGCGCCGAACCGGCGTCGTCGAGCTGCTGGTTCATCAGGCGGGGTGCGCGCTCCACGATGTGGGCGTGCAAACCGAACTGACGCAACGCATTCGCGGCCTCCAAACCGAGGAGCCCGCCGCCGATCACCACTCCGGCACCGGTACCCGCCGACAGGGCACGCGCCGCGTCCGCGCGAATCGCGTCGAGGTCGTCAAGCGTGCGATAGACGTGGCAGTTCGGCAGGTCGTGCCCCGGCACGGGAGGGACGAACGCATATGACCCGGTCGCCAGCACCAGCGCGTCGTAGGAGATGCGCCGGCCCCGTGCCGTCGTCACGTGTTTTGCGGTCCGGTCGACCTCGGTGACCCGGTCGCGCAGCGTCAACTCGACGAGATCGTCGCCCCCATACAGGTTGCCCGGCAGCGCAAGCAGGCCCCGGTCCCAGTGTTCGGTGTAGCCGGTCAGCCCGACGCGGTCGTAGGCGGCGTCGTCCTCCTCGGCGAGCACCACGACCCGCCACTCACCCGCCTCGTCACGGGAGCGCAACGCCTCCACGAACCGATGGCCGACCATGCCGTGCCCGACCAGGACAGCCGTCTTCGCAGAACCCATGGCCGAAGGCTATGGAGCTGATATTGCCGACATGTCGCGTCGTGTGAAGTGCCCATCACGGTGTGCTCACGCATGCCCGCCGACTCGTGTGAGCCTCAGACGTGGCCCGCATTGGTCGGCGTCGTCGTGTTGTACGGGTTCGAGGTGGTGGTCGACGTCGTCGTGGTGGAGTCCGAATCGTCTGACCCCGAGTTGTCCTCGGTCGACGTGACGGTCACCGGCGGTCCGGTGTCCTCGCTGGTCTGCACGCTCGGCACCGTGTAACTGGTGGTCGTCGAGGTGGTCGTGGTCGTCGACGACGTGGTGGCATAGGAGGGGGCCGGTGCGTCGTCGCCAGGGAAGAGCGAATCACCGCTCGACACCCGGATCACCGCGTACACCAGCAGTCCCACCAAGACGACCGCGGCCACACCGGCGGCCCAGATCACGCCAGGGTGGTCATGCCAGTCCTCGTCATTCACGGGCGGAATGCTAAACCGGCCGGTCGAACGGCCGGGAAACACGTCAGTTCCAGCGCGCCAGGATCTCCTCGGCCCGCGCCGCCAGAGCGCGCTGCAGGAACGGCCCGAAGCTGATCCGGCCGACACCCAACGGGCCGAACGACGCGGGGTCGTCCTGTTCCGGGATCGCGATCGCATTGATCGGCAACGGCAGCGCGGAGGCGAGCCGCTTGAGGGTGTCCGCATCGTGACGGCCCACCGGGTAGAGGCTGTCCGCACCGGCGTCGGCGGCCAGCTTCAACCGGGCCACCGCCCGCTCCACCCGGTCGGCGTCTTCCCCGTCGTTCCGCAGGAACAGATCCGTGCGGGCGTTGAGCACCACGTGCACCCCAGCGGCATCGGCCGCCTTGCGCAGTTCTCCGACGAGCGCTGCATGCTCCTCTGGCGCGCGTAGCCGCTTGTCCTCCTTGTGCACGGTGTCTTCGATGTTCAGTCCAACCGCACCCGCCGCGAGCAGTCCCTCGATGATCCGCCGGGGCAATTCGCCGTAACCAGATTCGATGTCGACCGAGACCGGCACGTCGACCGCGCCGGTGATCTGTCCAACTCGATCGATCAAGTCGTCGAACGACATTCCCTCGCCGTCGGGCTTGCCGACCGAGTCGGCGACGGGATGACTACCGACGGTGAGCGCGGCAAACCCCGCGTCAGCGGCCAACTTTGCCGACCAGGCGTCCCAGACCGTCGGGAGAATCACCGGATCGCCCGGCACGTGCAGGGCCAGCAATGTGTTGGCGCGTTCTTCTAGAACCTGCTTGGACAACTCTTCATCCTCCACTCTTGAACGTGACCTGTGTCACGCTGAACCGGTGATGTGGCTAGCATCGATTGTCGTACTGTGATTCCTGACACCCTTCAGCCCAAGGAGGTCGATCTCTTGTCCACCACTACCGAACTCGCCCAGCTACACGAACTGATCGGTGGCTTACGGCGGTGCGTGACCTCACTGGCCTCACGCTACGGCGATACCCATGCGATGCGCCGCATCGTCAACGACGCCGAGCGCATACTCAACGACATCGATCGGCTCGACATCGACGCCGAGGAGCTCGAGGTCACGCGAGGGGCGGCGCAGCACCACCATGTGGGCGAGAAGATCGCGATCCCGGACACGCAGTACGACACCACCTTCTGGGGCGAGGTCGACGACGGGGGCGTCGCGGGTTAACTCCGCGGCAGAGGTCTCCGGCACAACCACCATCGAGAGGGAACAGTGAGCGCACCCACCGCCGACCGCAAAGCGACCGGCGTCTTCTCACCAGGCCGTGCCCAGATCTCACAGCGCACATTGCGCACCGACCGATGGTGGCAGTCGCCGCTCATCGTGGACCTCGGCTTCGCCGCGTTCGTGATCTACGCGACGGTGCGGGCGTTCCTGCAGAACAACTACTACGTCGCCGAGTATCACTACCTGACGCCGTTCTACTCGCCGTGCATCAGTACCGGCTGCACCCCCGAGGCCAGCCACTTCTGGCCACAGTTCCTTCCCGACGTGTGGTGGCTGCCCTACGCCGCCGCGTCGCTGCCGTTCCTGCTGCTGTTCCGGTTGACCTGCTACTACTACCGCGGGGCCTACTACCGCTCGGTCTGGCAGTCGCCGACCGCATGCGCCGTCGCCGAGCCGCGCGCCAAGTACACCGGCGAGACCAAGCTTCCGCTGATCATCCAGAACACTCACCGGTACTTCTTCTACATCGCCGGGATCATCTCGCTGATCAACACCTACGACGCGATCGTGGCGTTCCACTCGCCGAGTGGATTCGGATTCGGTTTGGGCAACGTCATTCTCGTCGTGAACGTCGTGATGCTGTGGATCTACACGGTGTCCTGCCACTCCTGCCGCCACGTGGTTGGCGGCCGGCTCAAGCACTTCTCCAAACACCCAGTGCGCTACTGGATGTGGGGGCAGGTGAGCCGCCTCAACACCCGCCACAAGATGTACGCGTGGATCACGCTCGGCACGCTGATGCTCACCGACTTCTACATCATGCTGGTCGCCAGCGGCACCATCTCCGACCTGAGATTCATTGGCTGACAAGCCGATTCATAACTGCATTTCCGATAGATGAGGGTGGTCAATGGTTGAGGTCGAACGGCACGAGTACGACGTGGTCGTCATCGGTGCCGGCGGCGCAGGGCTTCGAGCGGTCATCGAAGCGCGCCAGCGGGGCCTACGCGTTGCCGTGGTGACGAAGTCACTGTTTGGCAAGGCGCACACGGTGATGGCGGAGGGTGGCTGCGCGGCCGCCATGAAGAACGCCAATGCCAAGGACACCTGGCAGATCCACTTCGCCGACACCATGCGCGGCGGAAAGTTCCTGAACAACTGGCGGATGGCCGAACTGCACGCGCAGGAAGCCCCCGACCGGGTGTGGGAGCTGGAGACCTACGGCGCGCTGTTCGACCGCACCAAGGACGGCCGGATCAGCCAGCGCAACTTCGGCGGCCACACCTATCCGCGGCTCGCACACGTCGGTGACCGCACCGGCCTGGAGATCATCCGCACGATGCAGCAGAAGATCGTCTCGTTGCAGCAGGAGGACAAGGCCGAGCTCGGCGACTACGAGGCTCGGATCAAGGTCTTCCACGAGTGTTCGATAACCGAGCTGGTCAAAGATGGCGATCGGATCGCCGGTGCCCTCGGCTACTTCCGCGAGACCGGCAAGTTCATCCTGTTCGAGGCACCGGCCGTCGTGCTCGCCACGGGCGGCATCGGCAAGTCGTTCAAGGTGTCGTCGAACTCGTGGGAGTACACCGGCGACGGGCACGCGCTGGCGCTGCGGGCGGGCGCCTCGCTGATCAACATGGAGTTCATCCAATTCCACCCGACGGGGATGGTCTGGCCGCTGTCGGTGAAGGGCATCCTCGTCACCGAAGGTGTGCGCGGCGACGGCGGAGTGCTGAAGAACTCCGAGGGCAAGCGCTTCATGTTCGACTACATCCCCGCGGTGTTCAAGGGGCAGTACGCCGAAACCGAGGAAGAGGCCGACCAGTGGCTCAAGGACAACGACTCCGCACGCCGCACCCCTGACCTGCTTCCCCGCGACGAGGTGGCCCGCGCCATCAACTCCGAGGTCAAGGCAGGCCGTGGCAGCCCACACGGCGGCGTCTACCTCGACATCGCTTCGCGCATCCCGGTCGAGGAGATCAAGCGCAGGCTGCCGTCCATGTACCACCAGTTCATGGAGCTGGCCGAGGTCGACATCACCAAGGACGAGATGGAGGTCGGTCCGACCTGCCACTACGTGATGGGTGGCATCGAGGTCGACCCCGATACCGGTGCCGCGACCACGCCAGGGCTGTTCGCCGCAGGCGAGTGCTCCGGCGGCATGCACGGCTCCAACCGGCTCGGCGGCAACTCGCTTTCGGACCTCCTGGTGTTCGGCCGCCGCGCGGGCATGGGGGCCTCCGACTACGTCGTCGGCCTCAAGGAACGACCGAAGGTCCTCGATCACGCCGTCGAGGCCGCGACGACGATGGCGCTGTCGCCGTTCGACGAGCACGCCAACGCGGAGAATCCGTACACGCTGCACGCCGAGCTGCAGCAGTCGATGAACGACCTGGTCGGCATCATCCGCAAGGAAGAAGAGATCCAGGCCGCGCTCGACAAGCTCGAGGAGCTCAAGGCGCGGGTGCACAACGTCAGCGTCGAGGGCGATCGCTTCTTCAACCCCGGCTGGCACCTGGCCATCGACATGCGCAACATGCTGCTGGTCAGTGAATGCGTGGCGAAGGCCGCACTGCAGCGCACCGAGAGCCGCGGCGGCCACACCCGCGACGACTACCCGGAGATGGACGCCCAGTGGCGCAACACCCTGCTGGTGTGCCGAGCCGGAGGTGGTGACCCGATCGTCCCCGACGTGACCGTCACCCCAGAGCCGCAGACGCCCATGCGTCCCGACCTCCTCGGGTGTTTCGAACTGTCCGAGCTGGAGAAGTACTACACCGACGGCGAACTGGCCGAACACCCGGAACGGAGCAGCTGAGATGGGTGCCTATCAAGCGAGCATGCGCGTCTGGCGCGGCGACGACACCGGCGGCGGGCTGCAGGACTACACCGTCGAGGTGAACGAGGGTGAGGTCGTCCTCGACATCATCCACCGCATCCAGGCCACCCAGGCGGGCGATCTCGCGGTCCGGTGGAACTGCAAGGCCGGCAAGTGCGGGTCCTGCTCGGCGGAGATCAACGGCCGTCCGCGGCTGCTCTGCATGACGCGGATGTCGACGTTCGACGAGAACGAGACCGTCACCATCACGCCGCTGCGCGCGTTCCCCGTCATGCGCGACCTGGTCACCGACGTGTCCTTCAACTACGAGAAGGCGCGCCAAATCCCGTCTTTCGCCCCGCCGAAGGACCTGCAGCCGGGTGAATACCGGATGCAGCAGGAGGACGTGAACCGCAGCCAGGAATTCCGCAAGTGCATCGAGTGCTTCCTGTGCCAGGACGTCTGCCACGTGGTTCGCGATCACGAGGAGAACAAGGAGAACTTCGCCGGCCCGCGATATCACATGCGGATCGCCGAGCTCGACATGCACCCGCTGGACGTGCTCGACCGCAAGGACATGGCTCAGGAGGAGTTCGGCCTCGGCTACTGCAACATCACCAAGTGCTGTACCGAGGTCTGCCCCGAACACATCAAGATCACCGACAACGCGCTGATTCCGATGAAGGAGCGCGTGGCCGATCGCAAGTATGACCCCGTGGTGTGGCTGGGAAACAAGCTCTTCAGGCGATGAGCGCTTGCGCGAAGAGGCGGAACGTCCGCTGAGCCGGCGGTAGCGCCGCGCCGATTCGCGAACGTGCCACCACGGCGAAATCTCGGCCTGCTCTTTCGCCATCGTTTCACGTTGGACGACCGGAGTGGCAGGTTGTCGGCGTACCCTCGTCAGTGCAATGAAGCCATGCCCAATCAATGACGAAGGGGCCGAGATGAGCACTGGAGAAACCCAGAGCGTCAACGACATTCGCACTGCGATCCGCGAACTCTCCGCACGCGCCGAGCTGGCGCGCAAGGAGGGCAGACCCGCAGACGCAGCCGAGATCGAACGCCGCGTCGCCGGCTATCGCGAGGAGCTCGGCGCGCGACCTTGACGCCCTAGGCGCCGAGGCGGCGGAACGTACTTCGGTGAAACACGATGGGCGCGACGTCGTCGTGCACGGTGATCTCGTGTACGCGGAGCACCACGATCGTGTGATCGCCGGCAGGGACGAGCTGCTCGATCGCGCTCTCCAGCCACACGCTGGTGCCATAGATGAACAACGCGCCGCGCTCGGTGGACTTGGTCTCGAGCCCGGCGAAGCGGTCGCCCGTCTTCGCGGCAAGTGACTTCACGGCGGCGTCATGCGACTCGCCGAGCACGCTGATCCCCAGGAACGGCAGATCCTTGAGCTTGGGCCACGTGGTCGACGTGTTCTGCACGCAGAACGACACCAGCGGCGGATCGAGCGAGACGGGAACGAACGTGCTCGCGGCGAGCCCGACGCGCACGCCGTCGACCTCCGCCGCGATCGCGATGACTCCCGATGGGAAGTGGCCGAACGCCTCACGCAGGGACGCTGGGCTCAGTTCGATGCCGGTCATAGCAACTCCATCTTCACACGAGATTTGATGGCCCACCCCCGCTACGCCGCCCGCAGCCGTCGACGCAATGCGGTGGGATCGTCGCGGAGGTCGACCACGGGAAGTGCCGTCCGGACAGAGGTCACCACCCCATGATCACCGGCCGTCGCGGTGTCCGCCAGGATCTGAATCGTCCTGAACACAAGTGGCCCTCGATTGCCACGAATCACGGGCCACGAGACCGGACGGTAACCTGACGCGCATGCCTGAGCCGACTCTCCTCACCAATCTGCGCGAGCGTGCCGGTCTGCAGCCCAATGACCCGGCCTTCACGTTCACCGATTACGAGCAGGACTGGGCGGGCGTCTCCGAGACCCTGACCTGGTCGCAGGCGTATCGCCGGACGTTGAACGTCGCGGCCGCAGTCCAGCCCCACGGGGCACCGGGTGACAGGGCACTGATCCTGGCACCGCAGGGCCTCGACTACATCGCGGCGTTCCTCGGCGCCATGCAGGCCGGTTTGATCGCGGTTCCGCTGTCCGTCCCGCAGGTCGGTTCGCACGACGAACGTGTCAGCGCCGTCCTCGCCGACACGTCGCCAACGGTCATCCTCACGACGTCCGCGGTCGCGGACAGCATCACCGAGTACATCGACCGGCCAGGCGTCGAGACCGTGCCGACCGTCATCGCGGTCGATTCGCTGGATCTGGACGCCAGGGGCGCGACGAGCGCTGCGGCCAAGGGCGCACCGGAGATCGCGTACCTGCAATACACGTCGGGCTCGACCCGTCTCCCGGCCGGCGTCATGCTGTCGCACCGCAACCTGCAGGCGAACTTCCAGCAGCTGATGGCCCATTACTTCGTGGACTACGACGGCGTGGCGCCACCGGACACCACGATCGTGTCGTGGCTGCCCTTCTACCACGACATGGGCCTGATCCTGGGAATCTGCGGACCCATCCTCGGCGGGTATCGCAGCGAGCTGACCAGCCCCATGGCCTTCCTGCAACGGCCCGCCCGCTGGGTGCAGGCGATGGCCAAGCACTCGCACGTGTTCTCCGCAGGACCGAACTTCGCCTTCGAACTCGCCGTGCGCAAGACGTCCGACGAGGACATGGCCGGGCTCGATCTCGGCAACGTGCTCAGCCTCGTCAGCGGTGCCGAGCGCGTGCACCCCGCGACGCTGGACCGCTTCGTCGACCGGTTCTCCAAGTTCAACTTCGGCACGCAGATGATGCGCCCCTCATACGGCTTGGCGGAGGCCACCGTCTACGTGGCGAGCCGCTCATCGGGTCGGGCGCCGGAGATCGTCGACTTCGAGTCCGACGAGTTGGCCGACGGCACCGCCAAGCGCTGCGCGACGGGGACCGGAACACCCCTGATCAGCTACGGCGTGCCCCAGTCGCCGATCGTGCGAATCGTCGACCCCGAAGCCCACACCGAGTGTGCGGCGGGATCGGTCGGCGAGATCTGGGTGCACGGTGACAACGTCGCGCTCGGGTATTGGCAGAAGCCGGACGAGACGCAGACCACCTTCAACGGCGTGATCGACGGACCGTCGCAGGGCACCCCGGAGGGACCGTGGCTGCGAACGGGCGACCTGGGCTTCCTCTCCGAGGACGAGCTGTTCATCGTCGGCCGGATCAAGGATCTGCTGATCGTGTACGGCCGCAACCACTACCCCGAGGACATCGAGGCCACCGTCCAGGAGATCACCGGTGGACGCGTCGCCGCGATCTCGGTTCGGGTGGATCACACCGAGAAGCTGGTCACCATCATCGAGGTCAAGAAGCGGGGCGACGACGAGGAGTCCCTGCACAAGCTCAGCGTCGTGAAGAACGACGTCACCTCGGCCATCTCGAAGTCGCACGGCCTCAACGTCGCCGACCTCGTTCTGGTCGGCCCAGGGTCGATTCCCACCACGACGAGCGGCAAGATCCAGCGTTCGGCGTGCGTGGACCAGTACCGCCACCAGCGGTTCGCACGGTTGGACGCATAGGCGGTCCGGCGAGACCGTTCCCATGTGGATCACCATCCTGGTGATGGCCCTTGCCGTGAGCCTGGAGCCGTTCCGGATCGGCATGACCGTGCTGATGCTGAACCGGCCGCAGCCGATGCTGCAGCTGCTCGCGTTCCTGTGCGGTGGCTTCGCGATGGGAACGACGGTCGGGCTGGTCGTGCTGTTCGTGCTTCGGCCGCGGATCCTGGGATCCGAGCACTTCACGCTGCCCAAGGTGCAGATCGGGATCGGCGTGCTGGCGCTGCTTGGGGCCGCCTGGGTGGCCATGCGGCGCTCACCGACCGACACGGTCGACGAAGCCCAGCCTGGAACGCTGAAGGCGCGGGCCAGGCAGCTGCTGAAGGGCAGGTCATTGTGGGTCGCGGCGGTGGCAGGCCTCGGCATCGCGCTGCCGTCGGTCGACTACCTGGCCGCGCTGGCCGTCATCCTCGCCTCGGGTGCCCCGCCCGTCACGCAGGTCGCCGCGCTGCTCGTCTTCAACGTGGTGGCGTTCGCGCTCGTCGAGGTCCCGCTGGTCGCGTATTTGGTGGCGCCGGACAAGACGCGTAAGGCAATGGCCGCGCTGGACGGGTGGATTCGGTCGCGTCGCAGACGTGAAGTCGCGGGTTTGCTGACTGCGGTCGGATGCGTGCTCCTCACGGTCGGTATCGTGGGTCTGTAGACAGTGGACTTTCAGGCGAGCGTGGCATGCTGTCCTCCAGTAACGTGGAAGCCGAAAACCACGCGTTGATCATGGTTTTCGCACGCCAGCGCCAGTTTCAGCACCGAGGAAGATGAGATGAGACGACTACTCGCGGGAGCGATCACCGTAGGAGTCGTCGGCTCTGCAGGCGGCCTCGGCGCAGGCGTGGCGGCAGCCGACCCGGCCCCCATCAACCCGACCCCGTCCCCTGTCGGCCCCGGCTCGACCGCACAGGTCGTCTACGCCCTCGGCGGCGCCCGGCCCCCCGGCATCCCGTGGGTCGACTACACCAACCGCGCGGGCAACGAGTACTTCCCAGGCGCCAGTCGCGACCTCATCGACTACCCCGCTGGCGCACCCTTCAGCTGGGTGCCGTCGATGCTGTTGCCCGCCGGCTACAAGCCCGACCGGGTGACCATCGGCGAGGCCGCCAAGGACGCAACCAGCAGCCTGGACAAGGCCATTCGCAACGGCACGGCGCCCGCCGCCGCCGTCGGCCTCTCACAGGGCACGCTGGCGCTCGACCAGGAGCAGGTGCGGCTCGCGAGCGATCCGCATGCACCGCCGCCGGACAAGCTGCAGTTCACCACGATCGGCGATCCGACGGGCTATCACGGTTTCGGGAAGAGCTTCCTCGCAGGCCTCTTCCCTCCGGGTAGCTACATCCCGTTCATCGATTACACGATGCCCAAGCACGTCGACAGCCAGTACGACACCAACCGCGTGATCGCCACCTACGACGGTCTCTCCGATTACCCCGACCGGCCAGAGAACCTGCTTGCGGGTGCCAACGCCTTTGCCGCCTCGGCGATCGTGCACACGCCTGCCGCGTTCACCGGCCCAGGTGACGTGCCGCCGCAGAACATGCGGACCACCGTCAACTCCAAGGGCGCGACGACCACGACGTACCTGATCCCGGTCAACCACCTTCCTTTGACGCTACCGCTGCGCTACCTCGGCATGTCCAACGGTTTCGTCGACCAGATCGACAGCGTGCTTCAGCCGATCGTGGACGCGGGGTACTCGCGCTACGACGATCCGAACAACCGCCCCGTGTCGGTGGACCCGGTACACGGCATGGATCCGATCGCCATCCTGGATCCGGCCACGCGCGACAGCATCGAGGGCTCGCTGGCCACGGTCCGCAGCTTCATGCCGCCGCTGCCCTGATCTGATCCGAACTGCTTGGCGCGGTTAGCTTCCCGCCACCGCGTCGAACACCGTCTTCTTCTCCTCCGGCTCGTCCGGTGAGCTCTTCCGCTCCCACGGGCGTGCCGGCCACCAGCTCGCCCGCCCGAGCAGGGTGGCGATGGCGGGCACCGTGATGGTGCGCACCAGGAACGTGTCGACGAGGATGCCGACGCCGATGACGAAGCCACCCTGGACGACGGTGCCGATGCTGGAGAACAGCAGGCCGAACATCGATGCCGCGAAGATCAGACCGGCCGCGGTGATCACGCCGCCAGTGGAGCGCACGGTGCGGATGACGCCGGTCCGCACGCCCCTCGCTGCCTCTTCACGCAATCGCGACGCGAGAAGCATGTTGTAGTCCGCCCCTACCGCGACAAGCACGACGAACGCCAAACCTGGCACGCTCCAATGCAATTGCTGCCCGAGGAGCACTTGGAAGAACAGCACGCCGATACCGACCGCCGACAGGTAGGAGATGATCACCGAGCCGACGAGGTAGAGCGGGGCGACGACCGCGCGCAGCAGCGCCATGAGGATCAGCAGCACGACGATGACGGTCACGACCACGATCAGCCGGATGTCGTGTTCGTAGTAGTCGCGGGTGTCGCGCAGCGTGACGGGATACCCCGACATCGAGATCGACGCGTCCGCCAGCGTGGTGTTGGGCTGCGCACCCTTGGCCGTGTTCAGGATCGTGTTGACCTGATCCATGGCCTGCGTGCTGAACGGGTTCAGATCGGTCTGGATGTAGTAGCGCACCGAATGCCCGTCGGGCGAGATGAACAGCCTGGCGACCTTCTTGAAGTCGTCGGTGTCGAGCACCTGCGGCGGGATGTTGAATCCCGCCATCGACGGCTCGGAAGCGTTCTGCCCCATGGACATCAGGAAGGCCGACGCCTGGTCGAGGCCGACGCCCATCTGCTTGGTCTGATCGACGAGAAGCGCCACCCCGTCGGCGATCTGGCGGCTGGCGCCCGCGAGATCGTTGGCGTTCTTCTGCACGGTGATCACCCGCGACTGGGCACTGCGGGCGTCGGTCACGCCGAGCTTGCGCAGCGCGCCAGACGCCGACTGCATCGTCTTCGTGAGGTTGGTGACCGTCGACGTGAGCTTGTCCAGCGGCCCCGTGTTCTGCAATTGCTTTGCCAGAGCAGTCATCTTGTCGAGGCTGCCGTCGTCGCGTGCCTCCTGCAGACGGTAGAACTGCCCCTTCGCCGTGATGCAGACCGGGTTCGCGTTGCAGACCGGGCTGGCGTCGAGTGACGCGATCACCGGGTCCAGCCAGCTGAAGTCCGCGGCGAGGTTCCCGAAGATCCTCTGCATCAGGTCACCGAGCGCATGCATGCTCTTGACCAGTTTGTCGGCGTCGCCGAGCTGGCCGAGCGACACATCGCCACCGAACGTGCCCTGGATGGTGGCGAAGGCGTCGATGAGGCTTCGGACGCTTCCCACTGCCTGGTTGATCTGGGCGCGGGCACTGCCGAGACCGTCGGCCATCTGATCAGCACCCGACGCCAGCCGGTTGAGGTCGTTGGTGCTTCCGTTGATCAGGTTCGATGCGCCGCCGAGCTGGTTGCCGACCTCGCCCGCTTGGTATGTCGCCCTTGCTTGTTCGAGGGATTCACCGGTCGGCCGGGTGACGCCGCGGACCATGGCGATGCCGGGGATCTGGCTCACCCGCTGCGCCATCTGTTCGAGGTCGGCGAGCGCACGCGGTGTGCGGAGGTCTTGGCTCGACTTGATGTAGAGGTACTGGGGAATGGTCTGGTTGACCGGGAAGTGGCTCTCCAGCGCGGCGTAGCCGATCGAGCTGCTCTCAGACGCGGAGAGCTGTTTGCGATCGTCGTAGTTGAACTTGACCAGACCCGCGCAGCTCGCAAGCGCGATCAGGATCACCAGGCTGGCCACCAGGTGCTTGGCCGGCTTGCGCACGATGCGCACCGCCGTGCGCCGCCAGAACGTGGACGTGAGCTCACTGCGCGGCGCGACCCAGCCGCGCGGGCCCGCCAGGATCAAGATGGCGGGCAGCAGGGTCACCGCGGCGAGGAACGCGACCCCGATGCCAACCGCCAGCGCAACGCCGACGGTGGAGAACACGCCCAGCTTCGCGAAGCCCATCCCGAGGAAGGTGACGCCGACCGTCGCCGCGGATGCGGAGATCACCTTCCCGATGGAGACCAGGGCACGCCGTACGGCCTCCTCGTTGTCGTCGCCGAGCCGGATGTAGTCGTGATAGCGGCTGATCAGGAACACCGCGTAATCGGTTCCCGCACCGGCGATCATCGCGCTCAGGAACACGATGGTCTGGTTGGAGATCGCCAGCCCGGTGAACAGCGATACCCCTGCGACGACGCCCTGCGCCGTCAGAAGGGAGGCGCCGATCACGAGGAGCGGCAGCATCATCGTGACGGGGTTGCGGTAGATGATCGCCAGGATCAACAGCAGCAGGAGCGTGATCGCCAGCTCGATCGGAAGACGGTCCCTCGCACCGGCATCCGTGAGATCGGCGACGGTCGCCGCGGGGCCGGTCAGGTTGGCCTTGAGGCCGGATCCCTCAAGCGAGTGGTTGACGATGTTCGAGACACGCGTGTACGCCGCGTAGGACTCTGGCGTGCCCAGCTCGCCTGCCAAGCCGACGGGCACCATCCACGCCTTGGTGTCCTTGCTGGCCAACACCTCCCGCAACTCGGGTGTGGTGACGAAGTCCTGCAGCATCACCACGTCCGTGGAGTCGCGCTTCAGGTTGTCGACGAGGGTGCGGTAGACCTGCTCGTCGGCGGGCCCCAGACCGTTGTCGTTGGTGAGGAGCACGACGAGCAGATTCTCCGAGCCCGATTCGTGGAATGCCTCGGTCATCTCGCGGGCCGTGACGGTCGACGGTGCGTCGGCAGGCAGGATCGCGACGGGATTCCGCTCGGACATCTCCGTCATGGAGGGCACCGCAAGGGGCAGCGCCAGCGCAAGCACCGCCCAGCAGCCGACGACGACCCATGGCCATCGCGCGACGAGGTCGCCTAGCCGTTGGAAGATGCGCTCACCCCCGGGTGACGATCATCAGGCGACATTGGCCCAATGCCCACTCTCGGCGACACGCTCGAAAACGGATTTCAAGGTCGCCATGTACTCGGCAACCGATGCCTGCGCTTCCGGGTTGTCGGGGAACATCACCGAGACGACGGTCTGCTCCTGGGCCCGAATTACGTAGATGCACAGCTGGTAGGAGTACCTGCCGTCGCCGTAGATGCCGATGTTCAGGTCGGCGAGGTCCGCGGTGAGCAACACCGAAAGAGGCGCTGCGCCCGTGTCGAGGAAGTTCACCACGGGGAAGTCGGGCCGCGGCTTGACCAGCCCGGGCTCCAGCTCCATGACCCGTCCGTAGGGCACCTCGGCCATGTCCCTGCCGCTGTCGAACGACACCTGCGCTGCCCGTGCGGCATCCCCGAAGGCCGCGCCGGCGATCGGGACGGTGACCGGAACCAGCCCGGTGAACCAGCCCTGCGTCATGGCGTCGGTCGCCGTCTTGCGGGTATCGCTTGGCGTGAGGCCGTAGTAGGTCTGCGTGCCGGTCAGCTCGTGCTCGGCGAGCGCGCTGCAGGCCATCACACCGCCGATGAAGCGCGCACCCGCTGCCGTGCACGCGGCTTCGAAGCGGGACGTCTGCTCCTCGTCGAGCATGGTCTGAGTGACGATGTCGGCTTCCCATCGCACCGACGGGTCACCCATCGGCAGCGGGAACGCGGGCATGCTGCCCTCGTTGTGCTCGGCGAAGTTCGTCCACGCGGCGACTCGGGGAGTCTCGGCGGTCAGGCTGTCCGTGAACTCACGCTGCCTGACGCAGAAGTCGGCGTAGCTGCCCGCCTCGGGCAGCGTCAGCGGTCCGCCACCGCCGACCAGCGCGGCGTACATCATGTAGAACTCCATGAGCGTGACGCCGACGACCATCGCGTCCACGTGCACGTGGTCGACGCTCAGGTAGAACGTGAAGTGATCCTCGCCCTGCACGATGCCGAACCGGAAACAGTCCCACTGCAACGGATCCGGCGTGCTGACGGCGAGTTCCCTGGTCTCGTCCAAGGTCAGCTTGCCATGCTTGACGGGGGCGAACTCGATGTCGTCGGGGTCGGTCATCGTGTACCGGAGCAACGGGCCGTCACCGGCATGCTCGAACCGGCTGCGGTACGTGTCGTGCCGCCGCAGGTGCGTGTTGATCACCCAGGTCATCGCACGGATGTCGCACACGCCCGGCGCGTCGCACGTGACGATCATCAGCCGCGAGTAGTCGAGCCCCTTGGACAACTGGTCGAGGTAGCCGCGAATGTGCTGATCCTGCATGTAGCTGACCGGCACGTCGCTCAACGGCGCCTGCGCCGCCTTCTCGAGCGCCGCCGGTGTCGGTTGCCAAGAGACGGTCGAGCCGGTGCTCGGCTCCCATTCAGCGAGCGTCCCCACTGTCAACGGCCCTACGCGCAACTTCGTCTCCTCCACTGATACGCCCTCGGTAGGGGCAGATGATCGACCTCGCCGCAGCCTGCTCTCAGGAGGCTACCGATGCAACCTCGGCATTTGCCAGCTGGTCGCACAGGTGCTCCGCCAAACCTCGAACGGTGGTGATGTGCGCCGGGCTGATGCGGATACCCGTCTCGGTTTCGATGCGGGTGCGCAGCTCCAAGTTACCGAGCGAATCCAAACCGTAGTCGGACAGCGGACGGTCGGGGTCGATCGTGCGCCGCAGCAGCAGGCTGAGCTGATCGGATACCAGCCGACGAATCATGCTTGGCCATTCCTCGCGGGGCAGCGCGCTCAGCTCGGCCCGGAACTTGCCGGTGTCCGACTGGCCCTGTGCCGATGCCTGGAACGCTTCCGCGAACTTGCTGCGCTGTGCGAACGCCGTCAACCACGGCGTTCCCATGATCGGCGCGTAGCCAGAGTAGGTGCGGTCATAGCGCAGCAGCGCCTGGAACGCCCCGAAGCCCTCGTCGGCCATGATCGCGACGCCAGTGCCTTCGGCGAGCGCCTCTGCGAAGGCCGTTGCGCGGCCGACCTCAGCCCACGCACCCCACGCGATCGAGGTGCCGGGAAGGCCCTGGGCCTGACGCCAATGCGCGAACGCGTCGAGCCAGCTGTTGGCCGCGGCGTAGGCGCCCTGACCCGGCGAGCCGACCAGCGCGGCGGCCGACGAGAACGAGCAGAACCAGTCCAGCGGCTCGGCTCCCTCGACGGCCAGGAGCGCCCGATGCATGTTCCACGCGCCGTGCACCTTGGGCGCCCAGCAGCGGTCGACGAGCTCGTCGGTGACGTTGGTCAGCGTGGCGTCCTCCACCACGGCCGCGGCGTGCAGCACACCACGGACCGGCAGCCCGGTCTCGGTGGCCACCGCCACCAGGCGTTGCGCGGTCCCCGGCTCGGCGACGTCACCACGCTCGACGACGACGTCGACGCCGGTGGCGCGAATCCGATCGATGGCTTCCTGCGCCTCGGCACTCGGCTCGGACCGCGAGTTGAGCACGATCCGGCCGCAGCCCGCGGCCGCCATCTCGCCGGCGAGGAACAGCCCGAGGCCGCCCATGCCGCCCGTGATGACGTACGCGCCGTCGGGCCGGAAGACCCGCACCTGTGCCGGGGGCACCACGGCCCTGGTGCGTCCCTTCTGCGGAACGTCCAGGATCACCTTCCCGGTGTGCCCAGCACCGCCGACCAGGCGGACGGCGGCGGTCGCGTCGCTGATCGGGTAGTGCGTGCTCGGCGGCAGCGGCAGTGTGCCGTCGGCGGTGCGTTCGTACACGGTGCTCAGCAGACGCCGGACCGTCTCCGGATGGCTGTGCGTCATCAACGCGAGGTCGACGGCGAAGAGCGACAGGTTGCGCCGGAACGGGAACAGCCCGAGCCGGGTGTCGCCGTAGATGTCGCGCTTGCCGATCTCGACGAAGCGTCCACCGAAGGCCAGCAGCTCGAGGCCCGCGCGCTGCGCCGCACCAGGCAGCGAGTTGAGCACGATGTCAACGCCGTAGCCGTCGGTGTCCTTGCGGATCTGGTCGGCGAACTCGACGCTGCGCGAGTCGTAGACGTGTTCAATCCCCATGTCGTGCAACAGTTGTCGCCGCTGCGGGCTACCAGCCGTCGCGAAGATCTCGGCGCCGGCGGCACGCGCGATGGCGATCGCCGCCTGCCCGACACCACCGGTGCCCGAGTGGATCAGCACCTTGTCGGCCGACGAGATCCTCGCCAGGTCGTGCAGTCCGTACCAAGCCGTTGCGGATGCGGTCGGCACGCCTGCCGCCTCGGCGAGAGGCACCTCGTCGGGCAGCGTGATCGCCAGGCGCGCGTCGCACGTGACGAACGTGCTCCAGCAGCCGCCAGCCGACATGCCACCGACGTGATCGCCGATCTGATGCCCGGTGACGTCCGGTCCGACTGCCGTCACGACGCCCGCGAAGTCGATGCCCAACTGCTGCCGGTATCCCTCGAAGGTCGGGTAGCGGCCGAAGGCGACGAGGACGTCGGCGAAGTTGACGCTGGACGCCGTCACGGCGACCTCGATCTCACCCGGCCCCGGCGGGACCCGATCGAACACCGCGAACTCCAGGGAGTCCACGTCTCCCGGCGTACGGATCTGCAGCCGCATTCCGTCGTGCTCGGGGTCGACGAGGGTGGTGCGCCGTTCGATCGGGCGCAACGGACCCGGACGCAGGCGTGCGGTGTACCAGTAGCCACCCCGCCACGCGGTCTCGTCCTCCTCCGAACCGCTGCGCAGTTGCCTTGCCACCTCGTGCGCCCCAGTCTCACCGTCGACGTCGATCTGGGTGGCGCTGAGATGCGGGTGCTCGGAGTCGACCACGCGCATCAAGCCGCGCAAGCCGGCCTGCTCCAGGTTGGCGAGGTCACCTGCCCGCACGGTCGCGGCGTCCCTGGTGATCACGTAGAGCCGCGGCGGCTCGCCCGGCAGCTCGGCCAGCTCGCTGGCAATGCGCACCACGTGTGCCACGTAGTCGCGGCCCGCCCGTGCGAACGGCTCGGATGGTGCTTCCGCGTTGCCCTGAGGCTGCGCCGTCACCACGACCACACCCCGGTACCCGCCGCCTGCCACCAGCGCGCTGTCGGTCAGCTGCGCGCGCAGCGCTTCGGTATCGGCGCCCAGCGGCAAGGAGAGCAGAGTGCTCTGCGCGCCGTCGGCGATCAGTGCGTCACCGATCTCGGTCGCCAGCGCACTCGCCGCGTCGGACGTGCTGAGCAGCAGCCAGGATCCCTCGTCCTCCTTCGGGACGTCGGGCAGCTCGCTCTGCTCCCATTCGATGGTCAGCAGCCGCTCGTTGAGCACGCGGTCGGCACGGTCGTGCCCGGAGGCTGCGGCAGACAGGCGCAGGCCCTCGACGGTCAGAAGCACGGTTCCTGCTTCGTCGAGGACGTCGAGGTCGGCCTCGCACACGCCGTCCCTGGATGCGGTCACCCTGGTCAGGCAGTAGTGCGCATTGCGGAGTGGTTGGTAGCAGCGCAGCCTGCGAACGCCGACGGGCAGGAGCATTCCGCCCGCACCCGCGCTCTGCACGTCGGGGTGCACGATGACCGACTGGAAGCACGCATCGAGCAGCGCGGGGTGCGCCCCGTACGCCGCCTGCTGCGAACGGATCAGACCAGGCAGCGCCACCTCGGCGAGCAAGGTGGTGACCTCGCCGTCGGCGGTGTGCACACCGGCCAGACCCGAAAATGCCGGACCGTACTGAATACCGACGCTGTCGAACGCCTTTCGCAAATCGGCGCCGTCCAGTCGCGACGGGTGGCTCGCGATCAGCGTGGGGATGTCGTGGGCGGGCGGCTGCTGGCCGTCCTCGGCTGCGTGCAGGACTGCGCTGGCCCTGCGGACGCGCTCGCCGTCGATGTGGGTCTCGACGGCGAAGTCGAGGACACCAGGCGCGGACAGCGATGCCGCCGACGACGCCGAGGTCTCGGCGTCGAGCAACAGCGTCTGCTCGAACTGGACGTCGCGGACCTCGGACATCTCGCCGAAGACCGTGCTGGCCGCAGCCAGCGCCATCTCGCAGTACGCGGCGCCGGGAAGGGCGGCGACGTTGTGAATCTGGTGGTCGGCCAGCCACGGGTGTGCGTCGATGCCGACGTCGCCCTGCCAGACGTGGCGCTCCGGCTCCTCCATCAGGTGCACGTGCGCACCGAGCAAGGGGTGCACTGCCTGCACCGACGCGCCGTGGGACTGGTGATCCTTGGTCTCGCGGCTCAGCATGAGGTTGCGGTGAGTCCACGTCGGCAGTGGCGCGTCCACCAGATGCCCTGTGGGGTAGGCCATTTCGAAGTCCACTGCGGCACCCGCGCTGTGCACGTCAGCGACGAAGTCGCGCAGACCGTGGGGCAGCACCTGCTCACGCCGCAGCGAGGCCAGCGCGGCGATCGGCATGTCGAGGCTGCTGGCGTTCTGATCGACGGCGTGGGTGAGCAGCGGGTGCGGGGAGAGTTCGCCGAACACGCGGAACCCGTCCTCGAGCGCCGCCTGCACGGCCGCGGCGAACCGCACCGTGTAGCGCAGGTTGTCTGCCCAGTAGTCGGCCTTGAACGACGGCCGGTCTCGCGGGTCCCACAGGGTCGCCGAGTAGTACGGGATCTCCGGTGTCATCGGTTCGAGGTCGGCGAGCACCTCGAGCAGGTCGTCGAGGATCGGGTCGACCTGGGGCGAGTGCGATGCGACGTCGACGGCGATCTCGCGCGCCATCACGTCCTTCGCCTCCCAGATGGCGATCAGGTCGCGGATGGTCTTGGCGTCACCGCCGACGACGGTCGACGTCGGCGATGCCACCACGGCCAGGGCGACGTCGCTCATGCCGCGGATCGATAGCTCCGAAAGTACTTGTTGCCCAGGCAGTTCCACCGATACCATGGCACCGTTGCCGGCAAGGGACGCCATCAGCTTCGACCGGCGGCAGATGACGCGGATGCCGTCGTCGATCGACAACCCGCCAGCGACGACGGCCGCGGCGGACTCCCCCATCGAATGGCCGATGACCGCACCGGGACGCACGCCGTACGACGTCATCGTCGCCGCCAACGCCACCTGTACGGCGAAGATCGTGGGCTGAACCCTGTCGATGCCGGTCACCGTCTGTGGCGCCGTCAGCGCCTCGGTCACCGAGAACCCGGATTCCTTGGCGATCATCGGCTCGATGGCCGCGATCGTCGCGGCGAACACCGGCTCCGAGGCGAGCAGCCCGGCGCCCATGCGCGGCCACTGCGAACCCTGTCCGGAGAACACCCACACCGGCCCGCGGTCGTCCTGACCGACTGCGGCCTGACGGGGCACCTCGTCGTCGGCGACCTGCCGCAGCGCGGCGCTCAGCTCCTCGAGGGTGCTTGCCGCCACGGCGGTCCGCACCGGACGGTGCCCGCGCTTGCGGGCAAGCGTGTAGGCCAGATCGGCGACCTTGGTGTCACCGTGCGCCTCGACCCACTCCGCAAGGCGTCCAGCCGTCACGCGAAGTTCGTCGGCCGAAGTGGCCGACAGCGGGAACAGCAGCTGGTCGCCCATGGCCGACGGGACCGCCGAGCCGTTCGTCGAACCGTGCGGCGCCTTCGGCGGCGCCTGCTCGAGAATGGCGTGCACGTTGGTGCCCGACATTCCGTACGACGACACCGCGGCGCGGCGTGGTCGCTCGCCGTTGTGCGGCCACGGCGTGCTCGCCTGCGGCACGAAGAGGTTGGTCTGGATCTCGGCGAGCTGGTCCGGCAGCTGTGTGAAGTGCAGGTTCTGTGGAACCACGCCGTGGTTCAGCGACAGAATCGCCTTCATCAGGCCCAGCGGCCCGGACGTCGACTGCAGGTGCCCGAAGTTGGTCTTCGCCGAGCCGAGCGCGGTGGGTCCGTCGGTGCCGTAGACCGCGGCGATGCTTGCGTACTCGATCGGATCTCCGACGGGTGTCCCGGTGCCGTGCGCCTCGACGAGGCCGACGGTCGCCGGGTTCACACCCGCGGCATCGAGCGCGGCACGGTAGACCGCGATCTGCGCAGGCTCGGACGGCGTTGCGATGTTGACGGTGCTGCCATCCTGGTTGGCCGCGGTGCCGCGGACGACGGACAGGATCCGATCGCCGTCACGCACGGCGTCCGGCAACCGCTTGAGCAAAAGCACCACGCAGCCCTCGCCGGACACGAACCCGTCGGCGGCGACGTCGAAGGCGTGGCAGCGTCCCGTCGGCGACAGCATGCCCTGCAGGGATCCCGCGATGGACTTCCTCGGCTCGAGCGTCACGGCGACGCCACCCGCGATGGCGAGATCGCTCTCCCCGTCGTGCAGGCTGCGGCACGCCTGGTGCACGGCCATCAGGCCCGACGAGCAGGCGGTGTCGACGGTGACGGCGGGCCCGTGCAGCCCCAGGGCGTAGGACACGCGGCCCGACGCGAAGCTGTTGCTGGTGCCGCTGAACCCGTACGGGCCCTCGACGGCGTCACTGCGCGCCGCCAACAGTTCGTAGTCGCCGTGGGTCAGCCCGACGAACACCCCGGTCTTCGACCCCGCAAGGGTGGCCGGGTCGAAGCCGGCATGTTCGAGTGCGTCCCACGACGCCTCCAACAGCAGCCGATGTTGCGGGTCGACCGCCGTGGCCTCCCGATCGGTCATCCCGAAGAACTCGGCGTCGAACCCGCCGACGTCGTCGAGGAAGGCGCCCCACCGGGTCACCGAGCGGCCAGGTACGCCCGGTTCCGGGTCGTAGTACAGGTCGGCGTCCCACCGGTCGGAGGGGATCTCGCCAACGAGGTCGTCGCCGCGGAGCAACGCGTCCCACAGACGTTGCGGAGAATCGATCCCTCCGGGAAGTCTGCAGGCCATGCCTATCACTGCTACGGGCGTGACGGTTGCCTCGCGCATAGATGCATTCTCCCTCGTATTGACCCACAGTTGGGGGCGCGATGGATCGGCCAGAGACACCGGGGTATCCCAACCCGCGCCCAGCAGTCCCCAGGCATGGTGGCCGGGGAATCGATGACCGATGCGCCGCCTCAGCTTAGCGACTGACGCGGGCGGCGTCTTTGTGGGCCGCTCAGGGCACGATTGCGGCAATTGCGTTGCGTCGTCACGTTTGTGACATCGAACGGCACAGGACCTACACAGCTGCGAGCCTCGGGCCACGGCCCGACGGCGTCGCTAGTCAGCCCAGCGCGTGGCCTCTACCTCGGTCGGCAGCGGTGTGTGCAGTGGTACGTCGAGGCCGTCGTAGATGCCAGGCTTCTGGGTCGCCAGCCACTCGATGGCGCCCAAGAGACGGTTTGCCGCAGTCGTATTTCCGCCGTCGGCCCGGGTACCGCCAGGCACGTCGGCACGGCTGACGATCGTGAGCTGTGGGTCGCCGTCGACGATGACACGATGATCACCAACGCCCTCGTCGGGCTGCGGCCAGTCGGGCGCGCACGACGGGTCGATGCGTGTGATGTGGTCGACGACGACGCGCTCCTTGCCGCCGGACCAACCGATCACCTTGAGCCAAAAGGCTCCCTGGGTGCCCGCCTCGAAGTGCCCCATCACGTTGTCGACCGACTCGGTCAACGGCAAACGCTGGACATCCTCT
Source organism: Mycolicibacterium sp. P9-64 (assembly GCF_008329605.1). Classification (GTDB taxonomy): domain Bacteria; phylum Actinomycetota; class Actinomycetes; order Mycobacteriales; family Mycobacteriaceae; genus Mycobacterium. Next base: position 126,895 of record NZ_NPKO01000001.1, on the reverse strand, counting down.
GTCAATTCGTCGATCTCCAGGCCGAGGCCCCGGCCGATCAGGCGGATGTTCCCGCCCCACACCATGGTCGGGACCGAAGGAAGCAGCATCATCGGAACCTCGTCCATCGATCCCCCAAAACCACAGAGGATCCGCACCGAATGCGGTTGGTCGTAGGTCGAGTAGTCGAAGATCTCCTGGCAGTGGATGGTGCGGATCCTGGTGCACAGCCCGGCCGCCATGACCGCGAGCGCGTCGTTGGCCCAGCCCGGGTCGACACCGCTGACCAACAGCGTCGCGCCACCCTCCTCGGCTGCCGACGTGAGGCGGTCGACCCATTCCCAAGGTGCCGACCTGGGGTCGTAGAGCGAGTACAGCGAGGGGGTGACGACGTGAACGCCTGCGCGAAGGCAGCGGATGATGTCGTTGATGGCGTCGTCGGGGCGGACGTCACCCGACGCCATGTAGGCGACGGCGTCGCTGACCGAAAGCGCGGCGTCGACGTCGGTGGTGGCAGTGACTCCGGTGGGCGAATTCAGGCCGGCAAAGCTCGCGGCGTCCTTGCCTTCCTTGTCCTGCGATGAGGTGATCACGCCGGCCAATTCCAGCCCAGGAAATGCCGTCACCGAACGGATCGCCGTCGACCCCATATTGCCCGTTCCCCACACCGCCACGCGCCTCATCCGAGACACCTTATCGGCCGACTCACAGGTTCTCGTGGCCGATATCACAATCCGGCGAAACCGCAGGTCAGTACCGTTTTGATGGTACTGGTGGGACCCAATCAACCACTGGGTTACTTAGCTGGCAGAAATTTGCTCACAGAGGCTTTGCGTTGAAGTTACCGAACGGTATAGTTGCCCGCAATTACTGGTGGGTAACTTATCCGTGAGTACCCAACCGCAGACGGAATCTCATCGAGGAGACATCGTGAGCCATTACAAGAGCAACGTCCGTGACCAGGTGTTCAACCTGTTCGAGGTATTCGGCATCGACAAGGCACTCGGCGAAGGCCAGTTCACCGACCTCGACGTCGACACCGCCCGCGAGATGCTCGAGGAGATGAGCCGGCTGGCCGCGGGCCCGATCGCCGATTCATTCGCCGAGGGCGACCGCAACCCCCCGACCTTCGACCCCAACACCTTCTCCGTGACGCTGCCGGAGGCCTTCAAGAACTCCGTGCGCGCCGTCCTCGACGCCGGCTGGGACCGCGTGGGCCTCGAAGAGGCGCTTGGCGGCACACCGACGCCCAAGGCTCTGATGTGGGCGCTCAACGAGCACATCCTCGGCGCCAACCCGGCGGTCTGGATGTATGCAGGCGGCGCCGGATTCGCGAACATCTTCTACCACCTCGCCACCGAGGAGCAGAAGAAGTGGGCAGTGCTGGCCGCTGAGCGCGGCTGGGGCTCCACCATGGTGCTGACCGAGCCCGACGCGGGCTCCGACGTCGGCGCAGGCCGCACCAAGGCCGTCAAGCAGGAGGACGGCTCCTGGCACATCGACGGCGTGAAGCGCTTCATCACCTCGGGCGACTCCGGCGATCTGTTCGAGAACATCTTCCACCTGGTGCTGGCCCGCCCCGAGGGCGCAGGCCCCGGCACCAAGGGCCTTTCGCTGTTCTTCGTGCCGAAGTTCCTCTTCGACTTCGAGACCGGCGAGCCCGGCGAGCGCAACGGCGTCTACGTCACCAACGTCGAGCACAAGATGGGCCTCAAGGTCTCCGCGACCTGCGAGCTGTCGCTCGGCCAGCACGACAAGCCCGCCGTCGGCTGGCTCGTCGGCGAGGTGCACGAGGGCATTGCCCAGATGTTCGACGTCATCGAGCAGGCCCGAATGATGGTGGGCACCAAGGCCATCGCGACGCTGTCGACCGGCTACCTGAACGCGCTGGAGTACGCCAAGGAGCGTGTCCAGGGTGCTGACCTCACGCAGATGACCGACAAGGCCGCGCCCCGCGTGACCATTACCCATCACCCGGACGTGCGTCGCAGCCTGCTCACTCAGAAGTCCTACGCCGAGGGTCTGCGCGCGCTGTACATCTACACCGCGACCTTCCAGGACGCCGAGGTGGCCAAGGCCGTCTACGGCATCGACGCGGACCTGGCCGTCAAGGTCAACGACCTGCTGCTGCCCATCGTCAAGGGGGTCGGCTCCGAGCAGGCCTACGCCAAGCTCACCGAGAGCCTGCAGACCTTCGGTGGCTCCGGCTTCCTGCAGGACTACCCGATCGAGCAGTACATCCGCGACGCGAAGATCGACTCGCTCTACGAGGGCACCACTGCCATCCAGGCGCAGGACTTCTTCTTCCGGAAGATCGTGCGTGACAAGGGTGTTGCCCTCGGTTACGTGGCGAACGAGATCCAGAGCTTCATCACCAACGAGTCCGGCAACGGCCGCCTCAAGGCCGAGCGCGAGCTGCTGGCGACCGCCCTGGCGGACGTACAGGGCATGGCGGCGACGCTCACCGGCTACCTGATGTCGGCGCAGGAGGACGCGGCCAACATCTACAAGGTGGGCCTCGGTTCGGTGCGCTTCCTGATGAGCGTCGGTGACCTGGTTCTCGGCTGGCTCCTGTTGAAGCAGTCGGCCGTCGCCATCGCAGCGCTCGACAACGGTGCAGCCGGCGACGACCGCAACTTCTACGACGGCAAGATCGCAACGGCGTCGTTCTTCGCGAAGAACTTCCTGCCGCTGCTGACCAGCACACGCCTGGTGATCGACACCATCGACAACGAGGTCATGGAGTTGGACGAGGCGGCCTTCTAGGCCTGCCTCGGCAGCTCCAAACAAAAATCCCCCGGTCTCTTCCCGGGGGATTTTTGTTTGTCAGAACCAGATTTCACAGGGGGCCGGCTGCGCCGGAGGACATCTTGATGAAGCCCGAGTCGAGGTAGGTCACGACTGCGAGCACACGGCGGTGGTGGGCTTGCGACGGCGGCAGGTCGAGCTTGGTGAAGATGGCCGAGACGTGTTTCTCCACCGCGCGCTCGGTGATCGAAAGCTGCTGTGCCAGCGCGATGTTGGAATGGCCTTCGGCCATCAGGGACAGCACCTCGTGCTCGCGCGGGGTCAGTCGGTCGAGGGTGGCGGACTTGCTCCTGCTGCCCATCAGCTGGCGCACCACCTCGGGGTCCAGCGCCGTGCCACCGGCGGCGACGCGGCGCACCGCGGCGTCGAACTCGCCGATGTCGGTCACCCGGTCCTTGAGCAGGTAGCCGACGCCTTCCGGCTGATTGGCCAGCAGCTCGGTGGCGTACCGCGTCTCCACCCACTGCGAGAACACCAGCACGCCGATGTGGGGATGCGACCTGCGCAGCGATACCGCGGCCACCAGGCCCTCGTCGGTGAACGTCGGCGGCATGCGGATGTCGACGATGACCACCTCGGGCGTGAATTCGGTGACGGCATCGATCAATTCGGTTGCGGTTCCGACGTTGGCGAGCACGTCGTGGCCTCGCTCGACGAGCAGCTGCACCAGCCCTTCGCGCAGGATGGCGCTGTCCTCCGCGATGACGAGGCGGGTCACTGACTGCCTCCCGGCGGCACGACGACGGTGACTACCGTCGGGCCGCCCTCCGGGCTGTCGATCTCGAGGCGTCCGTCGAGCATGGCGAGCCGGTCCCGCAATCCGATGAGCCCGGACCCGTTGCCCACCCGTGCGCCGCCGGACCCGTTGTCCCCCACGGTGATTCGCAACTCATTGCCGTCGCCCGCGACCCGTACCGAGACCTGGCTGGCGCCGGAGTGTCGCGACGCGTTGGCCAGCAGCTCCGCCACGCAGAAGTAGGCCATGGTCTCGACGCCGATCGACGGTCGGACGCGAAGGTCGACGGCGACCTCGACGGGGATCGGGTTGCGCGCGGCGAGCGTCTGGATTGCCGGGCCGAGGCCGAGATCGAGTGCGGGGGGCCTGATTCCACGGACCAGGTCACGGAGCTCGGTCAGTGTGTCCTTGGTGTTGGCCAGTGCGCCGGACACCAGTTCCCTGGCTAGCGGCGCGTCCGATGACGTCGCGAGCTGCTCCTCGGCGCGCGCCAGCGCCATCGCGACGGTGATCAGTCGGGCCTGGGTTCCGTCGTGCAGGTCGCGTTCGACGCGGCGCAGGGTGGCGGCGGAATCGTCGACGGCATCGGCGCGGGCCCTCTCCAGGTGCACCACACGACGCTCCTTCTCGGTCGGGCCGAGCAGTGCCTTGGCGAGCCACGCGTGGCAACGGCCGAGCCCCAACATGACCCACCCGAGCAGGTACAGCGCCACCACACCCGCGATGGACAGCAGCAGGTAGCCACCGAGGGAGTCCACGGGCTCGCCGAGCGTGACGAACGGCTGGTCCATGACCAGCCACACGACTGGCGATGTCACCAGTATCGCCGACAAGACGACACCAACGATGACGACGTAGCCGATCGGCGTCATCAACACGGAGGTCAGGGCGAGAAAGCCCAGACTGCGCCATCCGACCGCGTCGGTCAGGGCCGCCACGACCGATTGCAATCGACCGGCAGAATCCCCCGTCGCTTCGCTCGCCCCCGACGGCCTGACGAACGCAGGCGGGGCGTCGATCTCGGTTCCCGTCAGCCGGGCGAGCCCGCGGTACAACCGATTCCACGCCCGCCCGCTCAGCACCACCAGTGCGAGTAGGGGCACTCCGACGAGGGTGACCATCAGCAGTCCTGAGGCGAAACCCGTGACGAAGAGGAAAACGACCCCGACGATCGCGAGGAGGCTGATCAGCAGGAAGTACAGGTAGGTCTGCCACGCGGGCTTGCGCAGCGGGGTGTTCCAATCGAATTCGGTGGGCGGCGCAGGCCTATCGGTCCCGTTGGCGGTCACGGTAGTGGTCACGTGTCCCATCGTGGCCCGTCGTCATACCCGTAAACCATCGTGTTGTCCGGCCAAAGAGTGGTGTGGCCAGCCACACCACCTGGAGACATGAAGGCGGGTTCGGGAGGACACTTGAGGGCGTCGCATTAGTTCTCGCGCGTCCGGCTTTCACCTCTTGGCCGGCACTTCGGACTGGTCACTCCCGAACCCGTCGTGCAGAAGACTGTACGCCTGTGACAACCGTCACACCAGAGTTAATTTTGGCGCTCAGGAGTCCAATGTCCGCAGCAGGGCGCGGGTGCGTTCGCGCACCTCAGGGGATGCGTCGAACACCACGGCGGAGAACTCGTCGACACCGCGCGCACTCAGTTCGTCGAGGCGCTCGGACACGGTCTTCTCGTCGCCGATGATGGCTGCGTCCTGGGGGTTGGCGTAGCCCTCCCGGTCGAGCATCGCGCGGTAGGCGGGCAGCGTTCCGTACAACCCGAACTGCTCGGCGGCCTGTGCTCGTGCGCCGTCGACGTCGTCGGTGACGCAGATCGGCAGCCCGGCGACGACGGCAACCGCATCCTCCCGTCGGCCAGCCTCGGCGGCGGCGGCGCGAAGCGCCGGCCCGATGTGTTCGCCCAACGTCTTGGGTCCGCACATCCACGTCAACGTGCCTGCCGTTCGCCTGCCCGCCAGCTTCAGCATCTGCGGCCCTAACGCCGCGAGGTAGACGTCGGGTGTGGGCGCGTCGGTGATCTGAAGTGCCCCACGCGCCGTCACGGTCTCACCAACAGCGTTGACCGGCTCCCCGGCCAGCAGCGGCTCGAGGCAATCGAGGTATTCGCGCATGCGGCGCACCGGCTTGTCGTAGGGGATTCCCCACATTCCCTCGGTGACCGCCTGATGTGTCATGCCGAGGCCGAGAAGGAACCGGCCGCCCGCGATCTTGTTCAACGTCAGAGCCCGCTGGGCGAGCAGCATCGGATGCTGGTTCTGGATCGGGAGCACCGCCGAACCCACCTCGATCGTGTCGACTTCACGCAAGGCGACGGCCAACGTGGTCAGCAGGTCGCCGTCAAAGGGCATCTGGGCCATCCAGACCCGCCGGAAACCCTCGTCGTGCAATTTCGCGAGGGCTTCCACCGTGGAGTCGATCGACGACGTACCGACAGCGCTGGAAAGGTTGATGCTGATTCGCATGGCTCCATGGAAGCACGTCCGGCCGTGTAACGATGAGCGGCGATGACGACCGCGCAGACCCGGCTGGGGAACTTCGGACCGAACTGGTTCGCATCGGTGATGGGCACCGGAATCGTCGCGACGGCCGGGGCGACGCTGCCGATGCGAATACCCGGATTGCACGTGTTCTCGCGGGTGGTCTGGGTGGTAGCGGCGGTGCTGCTGGTGATCCTCGTCGTCGCGGTGACCGCGCAGTGGTTCCGGCACCCGAAAGTGGCCCGCAGCCACGCGCACAACCCGCAGATGGCCCACTTCTACGGCGCGGCACCGATGGCCCTGCTGACCGTTGGGTCCGGGGCGATCCTCGTCGGCAACGACCTGATCGGCGCACGACTGGCCGTCGACATCGACTGGGTGCTCTGGACGGCGGGCACCATCGGCGGCCTGTTCACCGCACTAACGATCCCGTACCTGATGTTCACCCAGCTGAACGTCGAGCCCGATGCGGCGTTCGGCGGCTGGCTCATGCCGGTGGTGCCGCCGATGGTGTCGGCCGCGGCGGGTGCGCTGCTGATCCCGCACATGGCGCCGGGCACGGGGCTCACCACGATGCTGTACGGCTGCTACGCGATGTTCGGGTTGTCGCTGATCGCCGCGCTGATCATCATCTCGATGATCTGGAGCAGGCTCGCGCACTACGGAACGTCGGGGACGGCAAGGGTGCCCACGCTGTGGATCGTGCTCGGCCCGCTCGGCCAGGGCATGACGGTCGCGGGGCTACTCGGCACGAACGCCGCCCTTGCGGTGTCACCGGATCTGGCTCAGGGGATGAGCATCTTCGCGATTCTGTTCGGCGTTCCGGTGTGGGGTTTCAGCGTGCTGTGGATCGCACTGGCCACCGGGTTGACGGTGCGCACGCTGCGACGCGGCATGCCGTTCGCGTTGACCTGGTGGAGCCTGACGTTCCCGGTGGGCACGTTCGTCACGGGGACCGCTCAGCTGGCCATCCACACGGGGCTACCCGCGTTCCGGGTGGCCGCCGTGATCGCCTATGCCGGGCTGCTTGGCACCTGGGGCTTGGTCGCGGTCCGCACCGCCAGGGGCAGTTTGGCAGGCAGCCTGTTCCAGCCGCCTGCCAGCTCGGGTCCGATCAGGGCCATGAAGGACCAACCGGCCTCTAAGAAGTAAGTGCCCCGTGTTGCCGTCGGGTCGGGGGGTCAGACGGCAACACGGAGCTACCCACTTCATCGGACGCCCCTGGCGGGGCGTTACACCGATCTCAAAACTTTTTTTCTAGGCCTCGAGAATGGCCGTGACGCCCTGGCCACCGGCCGCGCAGATGGAGATCAAGCCGCGGACGGGCTTACCCGTCTGCACCTTCTTCTCCGCCAACTGCTTGGCCAGCTGGGCGACGATCCGGCCGCCCGTTGCGGCGAACGGGTGCCCGGCTGCAAGCGACGAGCCGTTGACGTTCAGCTTCGCCCTGTCGATGCCGCCGAGAGCACTGTCCAGGCCGAGGCGCTCCTTGCAGTACTCCTCGGACTCCCACGCGGCCAACGTCGCCAGCACCACCGACGCGAACGCCTCGTGGATCTCGTAGAAGTCGAAGTCCTGCAGCGTCAGGCCGTTGCGGGCCAGCAGGCGGGGCACCGCGTAGGTCGGTGCCATCAGCAGGCCGTCGTCGCCGTTGACGTAGTCGACCGCGGCGGTCTCGCCGTCGACGAAGTACGCGAGCACCGGAAGCTTGCGCTCGGCGGCCCACTCGTCGGTCGAGAGCAGCGCCACCGACGCGCCGTCGGTCAGCGGCGTGGAGTTGCCCGCCGTCATGGTGGCGTCGCCGTTCTTCACGCCGAACACGGGCTTGAGCTTGGCTAGCCTCTCGGCGGTCGAGTCAGCCCTGAGGTTGTTGTCGCGGTACAGCCCGAGGAACGGGGTGACGAGGTCGTCGAAGAAGCCGCGATCGTAGGCCGCTGCCATGTTCTGGTGGCTGGCTGCGGCCAGTTCGTCCTGGTCGACGCGCTTGACGCCCATCTTCTTGGCCGTGATGGCGGCGTGGTCGCCCATGGAGAGGCCGGTGCGCGGCTCGCCGTTGGTGGGGATCTCGACCCCGATCGAGGCGGGCAGCTTGCCGACCAGCTTGAGCCGGTCGACGTTCGACTTGGCCCGGCGAAGCCCGAGCAGGACGCGGCGCAGGTCGTCGCCGAACGCGATCGGCGCATCGGAGGTGGTGTCGACCCCGCCTGCGACACCGGAGTCGTACTGGCCGAGCGCGATGGCGTTGGCCACGGCGATGGTGGACTGCAGGCCGGTGCCGCAGGCCTGCTGCAGGTCGTAGGCGGGTGTGTAGGGCGACAGCGCGCTGCCGAGCACGCACTCGCGCATGAGGTTGAAGTCGCGGCTGTGCTTGAGCACGGCACCGCCGACGACCGCGCCGAGTCGCTCGCCATCGAGGTGGAACCTGTCGACCAGTCCACCAAGGGCTGCGGTGAACATGTCCTGGTTGGACGCGTTGGCGTAGGCGCCGTCCGACCGGGCGAACGGGATCCGGTTTCCGCCGAGGATTGCTACCCGTCGGGCAGTCTTGTTGTCAGACATGAGGGTCATACTACCCACCCTTCTTACTCTGGAGTAAGTTCGGTGATCGACACGACAGCACTTACCCGCTTTGAAAGGCAACGCAGTGGCTACCGACCTGTTCTCACAAGTCGTCAACTCCGGTCCGGGATCCTTCCTGGCCAAGCAACTGGGCATACCCCAGCCCCAGGATCTGCGTCGCTACCGGGCGGGCGACCCCCCGCTGGCCGGGTCGCTGCTGATCGGCGGTGAAGGCCGCATCGCCGAGCCGCTGCGCGCTGCGCTGGCCGAGGACTACCAGCTCGTCGGCGACAACCTCGGCGGCCGCTGGGCCGATTCGTTCGGCGGGCTGCTGTTCGACGCGACCGGCATCACCACCCCCGAGGGGCTCAAGGCGCTGCACGAGTTCTTCACCCCGCTTCTGCGCAACGTCGGCGCCAGTGGCCGCATCGTCGTGGTCGGCACCACGCCCGAGATGACCGCGACGGTCGACGAGCGGATCGCCCAACGCGCGCTCGAGGGCTTCACCCGCTCGCTCGGCAAGGAATTGCAGCGCGGGGCCACGATCGGCCTGGTGTACGTCTCGCCCGACGCGAAGCCCGCCGCCACCGGGGTGGAATCCACCGTGCGGTTCCTGCTGTCGGCGAAGTCGGCCTACGTCGACGGGCAGGTGTTCTACGTCGGTGCCGCCGATTCGGTGCCGCCTGCGGATTGGGACAAGCCGCTCGACGGCAAGGTCGCACTGGTCACCGGCGCGGCGCGGGGCATCGGCGCCGAGATCGCCAAGGTCTTCGCGCGCGACGGCGCCAAGGTGGTACTGATCGACGTCGAAGGTGCAGCGGAGGCGCTGGCGGAGACGGCCAACAAGGTCGGAGGCACCGCGCTGACGCTCGACGTGACGGCGCCGGATGCGGTCGAGAAGATCGCTGCGCACCTTTCCGAGCATCACTCGGGTAACGCCGACATCCTCGTCAACAACGCGGGCATCACTCGCGACAAGCTGCTTGCCAACATGGACGACGCCCGTTGGGACTCGGTGATAGCGGTCAATCTCCTTGCCCCGCAACGCCTCGCGCAGGGCCTGGTGGCCAACGGCATCATCGGCGACGGCGGTCGCATCGTCGGGTTGTCGTCGATGGCGGGCATCGCCGGCAACCGCGGTCAGACCAACTACGCCGCCACCAAGGCGGGCATGATCGGCATGACGCAGGCGCTGGCTCCCGAGTTCGCCGAGAAGGGCATCACGATCAACGCGATCGCGCCTGGCTTCATCGAGACCAAGATGACCGAGGCGATCCCGCTGGCCACCCGCGAGGCGGGCCGACGCCTCAATTCCCTTTTCCAGGGCGGCCTTCCCGTCGACGTGGCCGAGGCCATCGCCTACTTCGCCAGCCCGGCATCCAACGCGGTGACTGGCAACACGATTCGGGTCTGCGGCCAGGCCCTGCTCGGGGCCTAGAACTATGGTGAACATCGTGGCGCAACGCACCGAGGGTCAACCCAATGGCTTGCTGAACCTGGTCAGGGCGGCAGCGGGTGCCCTGCCGTTCATCCCGCGCACCGGCGCACTTCCAGACCGCACGGTGGCCGTCGAGGGGTTGGCCATCGACCCGACCAACGTCGCCGAGTACGCCGCGGTCACCGGGCTGCGATTCGGCGACACCGTGCCGCTGACGTATCCGTTCGCGCTCACCTTCTCGTCGGTGATGGCACTGGTGAGCGGTTTCGACTTTCCCTTCGCCGCAATGGGTTCTGTGCACGTCGAGAACCGCATCACGCAGTACCGGCCGATTGCGGTCACCGACACCGTCGACGTCGCGGTGCACGCGGAGAACCTCCGCGAACACAGGAAGGGTCTGCTCGTCGATCTGGTGACGGACGTCAACGTCGGCAACGACGTCGCGTGGCATCAGGTGACGACGTTCCTGCACCAGCAGCGGACCAGTCTGTCCGGCGAGCCCAAGCCGGAGCAGAAGAAGCAGTCGAAGCTGCCGCCACCGAACGTCGTGCTGCGCATCACGCCTAGCCAGATCCGCCGCTACGCGTCGGTCAGTGGGGACCACAACCCCATCCACACCAACCCGATCGGGGCCAGGTTGTTCGGGTTCCCGACCGTGATCGCGCACGGAATGTTCAGTGCCGCAGCAGTTCTGGCCAACATCGAGGGACAGCTTCCCGACGCCGTCGAGTACTCGGTGCGGTTCGGCAAGCCGGTGCTGCTGCCTGCACGGGCAGGTCTCTACGTCGATCGGACCGCCGCGGGCTGGGACCTGTCGCTGCGCAACCTGTCGAAGGGCTACCCGCACCTGACGGGAACCGTCACGGCGCTGTAGTTCACTTCACCGAGCGAGTCCCGACCAGCAAGTGGTGGGGGATCGGGATGTCGTCGAGGCGCTTATGTTCCGTCAGCTCCAACCCCGACCTGCGCAGGGTCGCGATGACGTCGTCGACGGGCCGAAGGGTGAAGCCGTGGGCGGTGAATGGCAACCGCGCCATCGCGTCCGGGTCGCCGATGCCGACGACGAGTCGGCCGCCGGGGCGCACGACGCGCGCCAGTTCGGCGCAGGCCTTGTCGAGGTCGGCGACGAAGTAGATCGTGTTGACGGTGATGGCGGCGTCCAGCGTGTGGTCCGGCAGCGGGAGTGCGGTGAGCGAGCCCTCCGACAACCGCAGTTGACCAGCGGCCCGGTGCCGGATGTTGCGAGCCCGTGCGCGGTCGAGCATCTCGCGGGAGATCTCGATACCGTGCACGACGCCGTCGGTGCCGACGCGGTCGAGCAGCATCGAAAGGCCGATGCCGCCACCGAAGCCGATGTCTGCCACCACGTCACCCGGCGCTGCGGCCGACGCACGCACAGCACCGGCGACGGCGGGCCGGTTGCCCCTGTTGAGCGCTACGGCGACGACGCGATTGAGGCGACCGTGTGGACGACCGAGCTGCCCGGCGATCGCCGACAACAGTTTTCTGCGCATGCCCGTCAGTATCGCTGGTTCCGGCGCCTTCACACCGAACTGACAACGGCTTTGATCTGGACCTACAAGGTCCAGTGAGTGATGGCTAACCGTCAGAAGGGCGGGGGGATGGAGTCGTGGTCCTCGGGGAAGGTGTCCAGGTAGGACAGGAATTCGTCGGGGACGTACGGCGGTGTTTTGGGCGTGGTGCGGTAATGGTGATTCGCCCGGCGTTCGGCGGCGATGGTCGCGGCCCGCGATTGTCGACGAGTACGGGTGCGCCGGGGCATCTTCGCGGTCTTGTCCACGAACTCAGCTGTCCGCACCTGCGCGGCGACGGGGGCGGTCGGGGCGCACAGCCCGGGGAAGATCAACGCACTGCCCGGATGGGTGACATAGCGTTCCCCGGCCGGTGACGTCCAGATCACCGTGCCGTCGCGTAGCTGCTCATCGCGCCAACCCCAGAACGTCTTTCCCAGATGATGGGTGCGGCACAAGCACTTCAGATTGCTGGCCTGGGTCGGACCACCCTCACCATGGGCGATGGTGTGGTCGACGTCGCAGTCAGTGGCCGGGACATCGCAGTTCGGGAACCGACACGTCAAATCCCTGCTGCGCACGAAGTCGGCCAACGCCCGCGACGGAACATAGCCGCGCTCCGGCGGTGCATCCCCGGGATGGATCAAGGGCCGCAGCCGCGCGGTCTGCGCAAGCTCGGCGATCACCTCGGCCGGGATCAACCAGTCAGACCCGAACAGCGCACCTGGCGCATCCCCGGTGCCCTCGACGGTGGCCTGCTCGGCAATCACGTGAATCATCACCGCACTCGCAACACTGCCCGTCGCGGGGCAGTCGGATCGTCCACAGCGGCAACCCAACCGGTCCGCGGCGCCGATCACGCCGAACGCATCCGCCCGCCGCTGCGCAAGGGTGCGGGGATCGGCGTCGCACACGGTATGCGCCAACGCGGTCAACCGATCGGCGAACCCGTGCCCATCCGAGGCGAACACGGTCGCCGAAACCTCGGCCAACCCATCACCGACATCACCGACGACCACCTCCCGGTCGGCGACCCGGTCCCGGCGCCGCCGCACCGCGTCGGCATCCACCGTGGCGATGACCTTGTCGATCCGGCCGGACAGGTCCTTGCGGCTGAGCGTGCCCCAGCGGGGAAGACGCACCGCCAACTGCTCGTCTACCGCAGCCCGCACGTCATCGTCGGTGATCAACCCGACCCGGAACACCGCGGTGCGGAACGTCGCCTCGTCGATGTCCCCGGCGATGAACACCCGGCCCACCTCGGGGATCTGCACTCGCAGGGCGTAGGCGTAACGCACGTAGCTGGCCGCCCACCCCCGGCTGACCCCCAACGCGGCCGCGATCTCCAACACCACCGCGTCGTTGGCGTCGATGATCCAGTCATCGCTGGCCCCACCGTTCTGGGCAATCCGCAGCGACACCATGTCCCCGACCGCCACCAACCGGGCTGCCGACGCGCACGCCTCCGCGCGCGCCGCCGAGCACATCCGCTGCAACAGCGGAACGGCCGGGTCAGGCTCTTCGAACACATGTTCGAGTGTACACCGTGCCTACGACGCGACGCTGAAATCGTCTCCTGGTGCTGGTTGCGTTGCAGACGCACCCACCGTCTACCCAGAGCATTTCAAATCCGTTTACGGCGCCGTAGCCGGATAAACCAGGTCGGGGTCCACGTTCTGCGCTTCGTACAACCGCTTGTAGAGCCCGCCCTCCGCGATCAGCGTGCGGTGGTCGCCCTGCTGCGCGATGCGTCCGTGCTCGATGACCAGGATGCGATCGGCAACGGCGGCGATGAAGTCCATGTCGTGACTGATCACCAGACACGTGCGGCCCTTCGCGTAGCCGCGGATCACACCGGTCAACCTGGCCCGCTGGTCCGCGTCGAGGTTCTCGGTCGGCTCGTCGAGCAGTAATACCTCCGGCTTCCGTAACAGGCAGCGCGCCAACGCAATCAGCCGCTTCTGGCCGCCTGACGGGACCTGCACGTCCATCACGGTGTCGTACCCGTCGTGCATCTTCGTCGGGTCGACGATGACGGAGTGGACGTTGGCGTTCTCGCACGCGACTTCGACGTCGGCGTCGGTTGCCTCCGGCCGTGCCAGTCGGATGTTCTCGCGGATGGTGTCCTTGGTGAAGAAGGGGAACTGGGCGAGTTTGGACACCTGGTCGCGCAGCGAGGCGATGGTGACCTGCGTGATGGGGTGGCCGTCGAGCAGAATCCTGCCCCGCTGCGGGTCCAGGAATCGCAGAAGGAGGTTGAACACCGTCGACTTTCCCGACCCGATGCCACCGACCAGGGCCACCGTCTCACCCTCGTTGATGGAGAACGACATCCCGTCGAGCACCATCTGCCCTGCGGCGTAGCCGAAGGCCACGTCCTCGAACACGAGATTGCCATGCACGTCGCCGAGTTCGGCTGCGGCCGCGTGTTCCCGAACCGTCGGGCGGGTGTCGAGCAACTCGTACGTCGAGGCGACGCTTGGCGAGACCGACTGGTACGTGGTGTACGCACCCATGACCCGTTGGGCTGCACCGAACATCGTCGGGACCATCCCGGCGAAGACCATCAAGCTTGCGAACGTGAGGCCAAAGCTCGCGCTGAATCCGATACCGACCAGCAACACCACGACGGTGCTCAGTGCGATGAACACCTGAGACCCGTTCGCGGTGGCCTGCATCCACATCACGGTCGACGCGTCACTCTCGGCGGCGCGGTGCGACACCACGCGAAAACGCTTGCTGCGCAGCGACTGAGCGTTGAATAGCTGAATCTCGGAGATCCCGCTTATCGTTTGTTCCAGTTCCGCGGCCATGGCGCGGTCCGCGTCCATCGTCCGTCGCACTGCCGCCTGGACGTGGCGGCCCGCGTACTTCAGCACCAACAAGGCGAACGGCGTGAGGACGAGGGCGGCGACCGTCATTTGCCACGACAGCGCCACCAGATAGCAAACAGCCACCAGAAGGACGACGGTGTCGATCAGCGGCGGCAGCAGGCAGCTGGTCAGAAGCCGTTGCACGCCAGTGGATTCCACCGTGACACGCTGCATCAGCGCACCACTGCGCGAAGCCGTGAAGAAGTCCAGCGACAACGTCTGGAGGTGATCGTGGACGCGCTGCCGGATGTCGGTGACGAGCGCCTTCTCGACCTTGGTCCCCACCCAGGCGTTCACCAGATACATCAACTGCGCCAGCAACAGCGAGACCGCCCACGTCGCCAAGAGCACCGCGAAGGGCACCGAGCCGGCCACCCCGCTGAGCACACCGTTCTCGCGGGCGACCAGTGGGCCGCGCAAATCCCATACCCCGCCCAGGTTTCCGCTCATACCCGCGTCGGCGACGACCTGCATCATGGGCCCGAATGCCGCAGCCGAGACGTAGGGCAGCGCGGAGGCGATCACTCCGACGACGAGCAGGACCACGATCAGTCCACGAACGGCGCTGAGCATGCCGAGGCTACGCCTGATCAGACCATCGGGACTCACCTGAGTTGTCGACACCGCCTCGACCAAATCGGTCCACCTCTTTCGGGCAAGGAGGCAAGTTCGCATCGCGAATCGACGGTGCCTGGCGTGCCGTTGCGGAGCCTATCGGTCGAATTCCCGGTTGCGGCGGGAATCGCCTGACCGTCGACCGCGCTGGAGCTCAGTCCTTGGCTGCCGCTTCACGAGAGTCGGACCCAGCATCGGAAGGCGCCGCGGGCCAGCGGCCCAACGCAATCACCACCACCACGATCACACCGGTCAGGGTCAGCGGCACCGACCATCCCCTGCGGATCCAGACGGCCTGATTGCATTCCGCGGCATACTGCGTCGGCCCCGAGGACGTCGCCCGTGGCGGGTTCGCGGTGTAGATGTCCGCCTCGACCGCCTGGTCGACGTCAGGCGACATCGCGGTGCCGCAGGGAATCTTCATCCCCCACGGGTCGTAATCGCTGAGCTGAATCGGATAGTAGAAGGCGACCACGCCGATGATGGCGACGAGGCCTGCCACGACGGCGATGGCAAAGCGATCCCGGATCAGCGTCTTCACGACCGTCCACCCGTCAACCGTGACTGCATTCGGCCCTCCCCGACCCATTGCGTGCAGATGTTACGTTGATAGCAATAGCATAACAACGGCATCATTGCAGCTTCGGGGCGGCGCGAGACACCGTGACATACTCACTGTTGGCAACCGCGTCACACGTCAACAACGAAGGACCACGGCTTTGGCCGACGATCACGGGCCCGACCGCACGTCAGTCGCGATTCTCGACGCGGCGCTGCGGGTTCTCGTCGACTTCGGCGTCAAGCGCGCAACCGTAGAGCTGGTCGCGAAGTACGCCGGCGTCTCGCACATGACGGTGTACCGGCGCTGGCCAGCAAAGAACGAGCTGCTCCTCACCGCCGTCATGACAGAGTTCGAACGACTCTTCACCGACGTGTACGAGGAAGCGCGGCAGCTGGAGTCCTTCGAAGACAAGGTCGTCTGCGGTTTCACCGGAATTCTGTGGTGCGTAAGCAGCCATCCACTCATGGCGCGGGAGCTGGCGACCGAACCGGAATTCGTGCTGCCCTTCTTGACCACGGCTGCCGGCCCATCCATAGACATGTCCATCGCCTTCGGCGCGAAGAACATGAGCCGGGCTGCCAAGGCGGACGGCCTCACCATCGCCGATCCGGTCGCGCTCGCCGAGGCACTGGTGCGGATTGCGCATTCGCTGCTGCTGGCGCCACATTCCGGACCGACCCTGCAGAGCAAGGCGGCGGTGGCCGACTATGCCCGTCGCTACATTCTTCCGATTGCCCGCAGCGCGGCAGTACCCACCTGACGTCGGCGCCTCAGCTGGCGGCAGCGGCCGGATCGGTGGGAACGGGATCAGCCGCGCCGGTGTCGGAAGGCCTGCCCTTCAACCCCCGCCAGAACAGGTTGATCATCAACTCGGCCGCCTCATTGACGTCGGCATCGCCGGTGCTGACCCGCGTCGCCACGGCCTCACCAGCGCCCACCAGCGCGACGGCCATCATGTCGAAGTCCGTGTCCGGCTCGGGGTGCTTGGTGCCCGATAGCAGCAGCCTGCCCACCAGATCGATGATCCGCTCGCGACCCTCCCGCACGGTGTGTGCGAACGCCTGCGAGCTGGTGGCCTGGGTGTAGAGCACGATCCACGACGACCGGTTGGCGTCGATGTAGCTGAGGAACGACACGACAGCGTTGCGCAGCAACGTCTTTGGATTCTGGCTGAAGTCGATGTCGGCGCGCACCTTCTCCACGAAGCGGCCCAGTTCGCGGTCAAGGCACGCGCCGAACAGCTCTTCCTTGGAGCCGTAGTAGAGGTAGAGCATCGGCTTGGAGATCTCTGCCTGCGCAGCGATCGCGTCCATCGACGTCTCGTGATAGCCGTTCACGGAGAACATCTGCACCGCGGCGTCGAGCATCTGCTGCTCGCGCACGGCGCGCGGTAAGCGCTTCGTCCCTCCGGCCACCGAATCAGGGTAAGCATCAGGGCATGAAACGGTGCGCTCAGGGCAACAATTCGGCGCGACGCTGCTCCTCCCACAACGCCATGCGGGTGCGCGCGGGTTCACCAATGGTGTCCATGACCAGCGGAATGAGCAGCTCGGTCAGCAGAAAGCCCGCCGCCATGCTCTGGTACACCGTGCCGACAGTGCTCGACGCGGCCAACACGACCTCGGCCTCGGGCGCCACGGGACACGCTAGATCATCGGTGATCAGCAAGATGGTGGCGCCAGCACGGTGCACGCTGGCCGCCAGCTCTTCCGAGCTGCGTTGATACCGGTGATAGTCGAACAACACGACGACGTCGCGGCGAGTCAGCTCCATCATCGTGCCGAGGTCTCGACCGCTGGGATCGGCGAGCAACCGCACGCCGGGGCGGAGCTGCTCGAGATGCGCGGCCAGATGCATCGCCAGCAGATGTGAGAACCGGCCGCCATGCAGGTGCAGCGGACGACTGGTGTCCGACAGCAGTGCCACCGCGGCCTCCACCGCCGAGCCCGGCAGCAGGGCCAGAGTCTCGATGGCCCTGTCGTTCTGTCCGCGGGCCTGCTGCAGAAGCCGATCGAGAAGGCCACCCGCCGAGGGTGCCTCCGGCAGCCGGGTGATCGGTCCACTGGATTGCGCGGTCAGCTCGGCGCGCAGCGCCACCTGCAGATCAGTGAAACCGTCGTAGCCGAGTGACTGCGCGAACCGCAGCACGGTGGGCGGGCTGACCTCGGCGCGTTCGGCAAGCCTTGCGGCACTGGCCAACCCGGCGCTGGGATAGTCGGCGAGCAGGGCGCGTCCCACCCGTCGTTCCGCACGGCTGAGCGCGGGAAGCGCGGCATTCGCGCGGCTGGCCACGCTCTCTCGTAACATCCCGTCGCTTCGCTCGCCCCGGACCATCATCCGAGGGGGTACTCGCACATCGACGTGTCCGCCAGCGAGAAGGCGACGACACACTCCGCGGGCAGCGGTTCCCACGCGAGGTCACCGAACCCGGTGGATCCGACGATCAGGGCGCCGCCCTCGGTACGGGTGGACCGCAGCGCGAAGTAGTCCTCGAGGTGCTCGGCGGGCAGGTCGGCGGCAGTGATCTCCTCAATGTCCTCGTCGACCAACTGGCTCTTGGCGTGCGCGTGGACGACGATCAGTTGGTCCTCGCCGAGGAGGAGCGCGTTCAGGCTGGCATCTGGATACATCGCTCGCAGCTGGGTCACCGCCCGCCTGACGGCCTCGGCGAGACTTGGTGCGGCACTGCGGTGCTGGCGGATCAACCCGAAGTAGCGCTCGCTGTCGGTGGTGCCGCGCAGGGACGCGGCGATCGCCGGTTCGAGGAGCCCGTCGAGCAGTCCCATCGGCTTGATGGAGCCGTTGTGCGCCATGGCCACTCCGTCGGCGACGAAGGGGTGGGAGTTCTGCGGTTGCACCGCAAGTCCATTGGTGGCCCAGCGCAGGTGCACGATGCTGGCCACGGCGCGCTGTTCGTGCGTGACCGCGACGAAGGCCGGGTCGTCGAGTGCGCTGCCCGCCGAGACCTCGGCGCGCGGATCGTCCCCGCGTTCGGAGACGGCCGCGACACCCCAGCCGTCGCCGTGCACCCTGGTCAGCGCGACGAAGTCCTTCAACACACCGTCGCCGACGGCATCAGCGACGGTGATCGGCCTTGCGGAGACGACACCCAGCAGCCTGCACATCAGACTTCCCCCTGCCTAGATCTTATGAATCGATCCTAATCGGAGTATTTTAAAGATTCTGAAACATTCATGACATAGCTTTCTCGAAGACGCACACGAACGAGGAGGTTGGATGCCGATGTCGAGCGACCACCGCATCGAGGAACTACGCGCGGACGGGGTGGAGCTCGTCGCGGGCTCGGTGACCGACCTGGCAGGCGTCACCAGGGCCAAGTACGTCCCGCTGCGGCGTCTCGGCGACTTCGAGCGGTCCGGCATGGGCGTTTCACCGTCGTGGAGCGTGTTCTGCGTCGACAGTGGCATCGCGTTCACACCGACCATCGGCGTGGTCGGTGACCTGAGGATTCGCATCGATCCCGCCAACGTGCGGGTGATCGACGACGGCGTCGCATGGGCGCCAGGCAATCTCGACGATCAGCACGGCCAGCCATCTGCGCTGTGCGTGCGCTCGATCCTGGCGGCCACCGAAAGTGCCGCGGCCGACCGCGGGTTGAGCGCCAAGATCGGTGCGGAGCTCGAGTGCACGATGGTCGCCCTCGACGGCAGCCCCGCGACGACGGCGCCGTGGTCGCCGTACGGCATCCGCACGTCGCTCGAGCGCTCCGCGTTCCTCGTCGACCTCGCCGTCTCGGCCGAACGCGCCGGGCTCAGCATCGAACAGATCCACACCGAATACGGCCACGATCAGCTCGAAGTCTCGCTGGCACCGGACACTCCCGTCGCCACGGCCGATGCCGTGATCCTCGCGCGGATCGTGATCGGGCGGGCCGCCGCCAGGCACGGTCTGCAGATCTCGTTCTCCCCCGTGCCCTTCGAAGGCGGGGCGGGCAACGGTGCACACCTGCACTTGTCGTTGGCAGGCGAGCAGGGCCCGCTGTTCGGCGGCGGTGACGGCCCGTACGGGATGCGGCCAGAAGGCGGTTCCGCCATCGCCGGGATCATCGACACCCTGCCGGATCTGCTTGGCGTCTATGCCGGTTCTACGCTGTCGGCGCTGCGGCTCAAGCCAGGAAACTGGGCGGGTGCCGCGGCGTGCTGGGGGCTGGAGAACCGCGAAGCCGCGGTGCGGTTCATCGCGGCAACGCCGGGAAACCCGCACGGCGCCAACGCCGAACTCAAACTGATCGATCCGAGCGCCAACCCGTACCTTGCCGCGACGGCCCTGCTCGGCAGCGCACTTCGGGGCATCGACCGCGGGCTCGAGCTGCCCGATGAGATTGCCGAGGCACCCGCGAGCTCCGCCGCGGCACCGCCACCGTTGCCCACCGACCAGACCGCCGCGATCGACGCCATGGAGGGCTCCGCGATCGCCGCCGAGCTGCTCACGTCGGACGTCGTCGAAGCACTCGTCGCGGTGCGCAGATACGAGATCGCCACGTACGGCGGGCTACCACCTGCCGAGACCACCCGGGCGCTCCGCCTGGCATGGAGCTGTTGACACCTTCCATAAGGAGACATCGATGAGTACCAACGCGTCGGCCGGCCAATCAGACGGAGCCGATCGACTTCCGCACCGCCGCTTGCCGTTCTGGGTCGCGCTGGCGTTGTCCGTCGCGCTGGTTGGGCCGACCCTGGCGATGTCGGGGAACGGCCAGGGCCTGATCGGTACCGTCGGCAAGGCGATCCCACTGGTGTTCCTGATCGGCCTCGTAGGGGTGTCCCTGGTGGGCTACAGCTTCGTCCGCCTGACCCGCCACCTCAATCACGCCGGTTCGGCATACGGATTGGTCGGTGGCACCATCGGACCGAGGACGGGATTCTTCTCCGGCTTCGCGATGCTCGGGGCCTACTGGGGTTTCGCCATCGGGACCCTGGCCTTGACCGCCGCGTTCGTCAACGCGTTCATCGCTGAACTGCAGGCGGGCAACGACCACCCATACCAGATGCCGTGGTTGATCGTCGTCGTGGTGGGCGCCGTCATCTCATTCCTATTGTCCGGCCGCGACATCCGGCTGCTGGCGAAGATCCTGCTCGCCATCGAGGGCATCGGCATTCTGTCCATGATCGTGCTGGTAGTGGTGATCTTCGCGAAGGGCGGTGCCCCGACGACCGGGGTCGACTTCAGCGCGTTCTCGTTCGACGGCGTGTCCGCCTCGGCCGTACTCAGCGCCGTCGTCGCGGCCTTCCTGTCCTGGGCAGGTTTCGAGGCGTGCGCGTCGATGGGCGAGGAGACCGACGATCCTGGCCGCAACATCCCGCGGGCGCTGGCTGGGACGCTGATCCTGACCGGTGTGCTGTTCGTCGTCGTGATGTTCGCCGAGGTCGTCGGTTTCGGAACCGATCAGGCTGGGCTCGACGCCTTCCAGAATTCCGGAAACACGTTGGGGGACTTGGGCAGTAGCTACGTCGGTCAGTGGTTCAGCCTGCTGATCATCTTCACCGCGATCGTGTCGGCGTTCGGCTGCCACTTGGCCTGCGCGGCGACGTCCGGCCGGATGCTCTACGCGTTCGGGCGCGACGGCTTCGGCCCGAAGGCGTTGGCGCACATCCACGCCGGAACGGGCGGTCCTCGTCGTGCCACCTGGCTGGCGGTCGGCGCCGCGTTGGTGGTCGTCCTCATCTGCGGTGCTCTTGGTTGGCCCGACATGGGCACCGGCAACGATGCGATCAACACCTACTTCCTGTTCGCCGTGGCCGGTTCGGTGTGCCTGATGGTCTGCTATCTGCTCGTCGAGGTGGCGGCAGTGTGGTTCGTCGGCGCACCCAAATTTGCCGACGTGCACGGCGGCAAGGGCAAGATTCTGGGCCTGGTGTTGCCGACCCTTGGCGCCGTGGTGATCGCGGTGGTGTTGTGGTTCAACGTCAAGGGTGCGCAGACCTGGTTGGATGCCCCGCTGCTCGGATTGTATTGGTGCGCCGTTGGGTTGGTGATCGCCATCGCGGCCTCTGGGATTGCGAAACGCGTTGGGGAGTCGCTGGCCGCAGAGCTGGCGAACACCCCTCCGGTGCATGCAGAGTGAGCACGTTGTACGACCGCGACGAGGCGGCCATCGCGGGGATCGAGAAGCTGCGCTTCTTCCCGCTGGAGGTGGTGTCCGGTCACGGGTCGACCCTGATCACTCCCGAGGGGCGCGAGCTGCTCGATCTGTCGGCGACCTGGACGGCGTCCGGGCTCGGCCACGGCCACCCCGCCATCGTCGAGGCGGTGAGCCGCGCCGTCCGGACGGCACCGGGCTCCGGTGGACTATCCGCGACCCACCCCGATTCGGTTGGTCTCGCCGAGGACCTGCTCGCGCTGGTCCCCGGCAGCGGTGAACGGCGAGTGTATCTGGGGCACGCGGGATCCGACGCCAACGACGTCGCGCTTCGGGCGTGCAGGCACGCCACCGGGCGGCGCACCATCATCGCGTTCGAGCACAGCTACCACGGCGGTGTCGGGGTGGCGATGGGCGTATCCGGCGTACACGTCGACGCGGGTTCCCCACCGGACCCCGACGCGGTCTTCCTGCCGTACCCCAATCCCTTTCGACCAGGTCCCGGAGGCGTACAGGCGGACGTGACCGCCTGTCTCGACCTGGCCGAGCAGCATCTGGCAGGCGGCTCCATCGCGTGCCTGATCGTCGAACCGATCCTGTCCGACGGCGGCCTCGTCGTGCCGCCCGACGGCTTCCTTGCCCGCCTGCACGAGCAGTGCCGCAGACACGCCGTCCCCATGATCTGCGACGAGGTCAAGATGGGGCTTGGCAGACCGGGAACCCTGCACGCCTTCGACCACGACGGCATCACACCGGACATCGTGACGTTCGGCAAGGTGATCGGTGGTGGCCTGCCGCTGTCGGCGGCGGTGGGACCGGCGGAGATCCTCGACTTCCCCCCCGCGGCAGCACTTCTCACCACTGCGGGCAACCCCGTATGTACGGCGGCAGGGCGCGCCGTGCTGGCCACCATCGTCGGCGACCGGCTCGCCGACCGCGCCGCGACGGTGGGCGCACTGCTCGCCGACGGGTTGCGCGCACTGTCCGGGTCACCGGGCTCCGAGCACATCGGCGACGTCCGCGGGCGCGGCCTGGCGATCGGCCTCGAGCTCGTCGACCCGCACACCGGGGAACGCGATCCCCGCCTCGCCGCGAACGTCGTCTACCGTGCCTGGGAGTTGGGCGCCGTCGTCTACTACGTTGGCGGCAACGTCCTGGAGATCACGCCACCACTGGTGCTGACCGATGCCGAGGCGGCCCGCGCGGTCGAGATCATCGGCGCAGCCATTGCCGACGCGGCGGCGGGCAGAGTGGACGCCGAGGAGGTCGCGAAGTATGCCGGTTGGTGAGTTGCAGGACGTGTTCGGCGGGGTGGAGGCCGAGGTGCCCTCTGGGCTGGCCGATCATCTGCGGGACGTCGCGCTTGTCGATCACCACGTGCACGGCGTGTTCACCGCGCCGCTGGACCGCGCCGACTTCGAGGCATCGATCAACGAGGGCTCCACCGACCCGGTACCTGCCTTCATGTCCCAATTCGATTCACCGCTAGGGCTTTCCATCCGGCGCTGGTGCGCGCCGCTGCTCGGGCTCGATGCGCTCGCCAGCGCCGACGACTACTGGGCGCGCCGCGCCGAGCTCGGACCCGACGACTTGGCCAAGCTGATGCTGCCCGCCGCGGGGGTGTCGCGCTGGATCGTCGACACCGGATTCAAGGGCGACCTCATCACCGTGCCCGAGCGGCTGACCGAGCTCAGCGGTGTGCCGTCCTCGGAGATCCTGCGCCTCGAACGGCTCGCCGAGGACCTGCTGGAGACCGGCACCTCACCCGACGACTTTCCCGACGCCTTCCGGTCGGCTCTGCGCGTTGCGGCGGACTCGCCGGACGTCGTTGGCACCAAGACGATCTCGGCCTACCGCACCGGGTTCGACATCGACTGGTCCCGACCGAGGGACACGGACGTCGTCGCGCACGCCCGCGAATTGGCGGCCCAGCCGCACCCGCTGCGGCTCGCCAGCCCGGTGCTGATCGCGTTCGCCGTGCACGAGGCCGCCGCCCACGGGCTGCCCATCCAGGTGCACGTCGGCTTCGGTGACCGCGATCTCGACCTGCACCGCACCGACCCCATGCTGCTGCTGCCGCTGCTGCGCAGGCTGACGCCGGTGCCCGTACTGCTCCTGCACTGCTACCCGTTCCACCGTCAGGCCGGCTATCTCGCCCAGTCGTTCGACAACGTGAACTTCGATGTGGGACTTGCCATCAACTATCTCGGGGTCCGGTCGACCGGGCTGGTCGCCGAGGCACTCGAGACGGCGCCGTTCGCCAAGCAGCTGTATTCGTCGGACGCCTTCGGACCACCCGAGCTCCACGTGCTCGGCTCCGTGCTGTGGCGCCGTTCGATGGGGCGGGTGCTCGGCGGCTGGGTGCGCGCCGGGGACTGCACCGAGCAGGACGCCATCCGGATCGTCGACATGATCGCGGTCGACAACGCCGAGCGGGTGTACGGGGTCTGATGCCCTGAGGATCAGCCTCCGCAGTGCGGCGGTCCCTTCACCGCAGCGACGCGCTGCAGCGAGGCATCCACCGCAGCCATGTTCAATTCGCCTGCGGCGACGGCCTGTTCGAGGCGGTCCAGGACGGCGGGCACCTCGTCGGTGGTGGTCCAGAGTGCGGCGTCGGCACCAGCCTGGAACGCCTTCAGTGCCGCCTCTGAGACGGAGTAACGCTGGTTGACCGCGGCCATGCTCGAGATGTCATCGGTGAACACCAGCCCGTTGAACGGGGGTCCGCCGTAGCCGCCGGAGCGCAGCAGCGCGTACGCGGCCGGGCTGAGGCTCGCCGGGTCGGTTCCGGTCAGGCCGGGCACCTCGAGGTGGCCGACCATGACGGCGACCGGCGGCGTCGTGGTCAGCGTGCGATACGGCACCAGATCGTCTTTCATCAGATCGTCCAGCGGCGGCGTCGTCACGGCACCCGTGTGCGAGTCACCCGAGCCGTGACCGTGGCCAGGGAAGTGCTTGAGCACCGGCAGGATGCCCGCGTCCCGCAGGCCACGGGCGTAGGCGCCCGCGTACTCCGTCACCTTCTCGGGGTCGGAACCGAAGGACCGGTCGCCGATCACCTCGTCGTCGGGCTCGGTCGTCACGTCGGCGACGGGTGCGAAGTCGACCGTGATGCCGAGGCCGCGCATCTCGTGACCACGGTCGAGCGCGATGGCGTACACCTCATCGGGGGTCTGCGTGGCGGCCAGCACCCGCGGCGACGGCTGCGGGCCGATGATGGTCTTCAGCCGGGACACCCGGCCGCCCTCCTCGTCGACGCTGACCGCGAGCGGCAGCGGTCCTCCCGAGCTGACGATCGCGGGCAACGATCCGTCGGTCAGCATCGACAGGTCGGTCCAGCTGCCGATCATGATGCCGCCGACGTGGTGATCGGCGACGACCGCGCGGGCATCGTCGGCGCCCGTGACACCGACCACCAGCAACTGGGCCAACTTGTCGCGGACCGGCCACTTCGTGATGTCGCAGCCGAGGGTGGCGGCGGGCGGTTGGCTGGTCAGCGGCACGTTCGACGAGGAAGAACCAGACGACGGGGACGTCGCAGCGGGCTCGGCGGCAGACGAGCAGGCCATCAACAGACCCGGCAAGGCCATCAGCGCACACAGGGCGCGGGGCATGGACATGACACCCGAGACTAGTGGCGACGCGTGCTACCTTGGCCCGGTGGACCGCTTCGTACTGCCCGCCGCCGCGAGCATCGTCGTCGGCCTGCTGCTCGGCGCGGCTGCCGTTTTCGGCCTGACGCTGATGGTCCAGCAGGACACCAAGCCCCCGGTCCAAGCCGGTGACCCCGCTTCGTCGGTGCTCAACAGGGTCGAGTACGGCGACAGAGGTTAGCTCCGTGGTCGCGCCCCTGGCGCGGCGCTGGCTGTGGGTGGTCGCTGCCGCAGCACTTGTCCTAACGTTCGCGCAGTCGCCGGGGCAAATCTCGCCTGACACCAAACTCGACCTCACCGCCAACCCGCTGCGCTTCCTCGCGCGCGCGGCGAACCTGTGGAACAGCGACCTGCCGTTCGGACAGGCCCAGAACCAGGCCTACGGCTACCTGTTTCCGCACGGGGCCTTCTTCCTCGCAGGTGACGTGCTGGGCGTGCCCGGCTGGGTGACGCAGCGGCTGTGGTGGGCGCTACTCCTCGTGGCGGGATTCTGGGGCTTGCTGCGCGTCGCCGAAGCGCTCGGCATCGGCACCACGGCGTCCCGGGTGATCGCCGGGATCGCGTTCGTGTTGTCACCGCGCGTGCTGACCACGCTCGGCGCGATCTCCTCGGAGACGCTGCCGATGATGCTGGCGCCGTGGGTGCTGCTTCCCGTGATCCTGGCTCTTCGTGGTGACCCCCGGGTGCGGGTGCTTGCCGCGCGGTCGGCGGTGGCCGTCGCCCTGATGGGGGCGGTCAACGCGGTGGCCACCCTGACGGCATGTCTGGTCGCGGTGATCTGGTGGGCCTCACACCGCCCGAACAGGGCGTGGTGGCGGTTCACCGCGTGGTGGGCGGGTTGCACCGTTCTGGCGGTGCTGTGGTGGGTGGTCGCGCTGGTGCTGCTCGGCCGGATCAGTCCGCCGTTCCTCGACTTCATCGAATCGTCGGGCGTCACCACGCAGTGGTTGTCGCTGACCGAGGTGCTGCGCGGGACCTACAGCTGGACACCGTTCGTCGCACCCAACGCCACGGCGAGTTCGTCGCTGGTGACCGGTTCGGTGGCGGTGCTCGCGACGACGCTGGTGGCAGCCGGCGGTCTGGCGGGCCTGGCGATGCGTTCCATGCCGGCGCGGGGCCGGCTGATCACGGTGCTGCTGATCGGGTTGACGCTGCTGGTCGTGGGTTACTCGGGTGGCCTCGGGTCGCCGTTCGCGCACCAGGTGCAGGCGTTCCTCGACGCGGCGGGCACCCCGGTACGCAACGTGCACAAGCTCGAGCCGCTGATCCGGCTCCCGATCGCGCTCGGCCTTGCTCATCTGTTGAGCCGCGTCCCGCTGCCGGGCAGCGCGCCACGACGCGAGTTGATCAGCATCTACGCACATCCCGAGCGACACAAGCGGGTGGCCGTCGGCATCGTCATCCTCGTCGCGCTCGCGGCGGGCACGTCGCTGGCATGGACCGGAAGGCTGGCCCCGCCAGGCACGTTCAAGGCCATCCCGCAGTACTGGCACGACACCGCGGACTGGCTTGATGCGAACAATGCGGACCGGGGCAGGGTGCTGGTCGTGCCAGGCGCCCCCTTCGCCACCCAGACGTGGGGCAACAGCCACGACGAACCGCTGCAGGTGCTCGGCGACAGCCCGTGGGGCGTACGCGACTCGATTCCGCTGACACCACCGCAGACCATCCGCGCGCTTGACTCGGTGCAACGCCTGTTCGCCGCCGGCCGCCCGTCCGCCGGCCTGGCCGATACCCTTGCTCGGCAAGGCATTTCATACGTCGTGATGCGCAACGACCTGGACCCCGACACATCGCGTTCGGCACGCCCGCTGCTGGTGCACCGCACCATCGACGGATCACCTGGACTGATCAAGGTGGCACAGTTCGGCGACCAGGTCGGCCCGGGGACGCTGGACGGGTTCATCACCGACAGCGGGCTGCGGCCGCGCTACCCGGCCGTGGAGATCTACCGCGTCGACGCGGGGCCCAATGCGGTACCCACCCGGCCGTACCTCACCGACGTCGATGCGATGGCGCGCGTCGACGGCGGACCGGAAGCGCTGCTGCGGCTCGACGAGCGAAGGCGCCTGCTCGGCCAGCCACCACTCGGCCCGATGCTGCTGACCACCGATGCCAAACGCGCCGGGTTGCCCGCGCCCGTCGTCACCGTCACCGACAGCCCGCTGGCCCGCGAGACCGACTACGGCCGCGTCGACGACCACTCCTCGGCGATCCGCGCCCCCGGCGACACCAGACACACCTTCAACCGGGTCATGGACTACCCAGCGGGCGGTGCCGACCTCGTCTACGGGAAGTGGCCTGGCGGAAGGATTTCCACGTCGAGTTCGGCTGCCGACTCGACGTCGTTGCCCAACGTCGCCACCGCGCTGGGCCCCGCCGCGGCGATCGACGGGGACTCGTCGACCAGCTGGGTGTCCAGCGCACTGCAGACCGCCGTCGGGCAGTGGCTGCAGGTCGACTTCGACCATCCCATCGCCAACGCGACGATCACGATCACCCCGAGTGCCACTGCCGTCGGCGCGCAGGTCCGCCGCATCGAGGTGGCTACCGCCAACGGCACCAGCACGATTCGGTTCGACGAGCCAGGCAAGCCGCTCACCGCCGCCCTGCCGTACGGCGAGACTCCGTGGGTCCGGTTCACCGCGGTCGGCACCAACGACGGCTCGCCAGGGGTCCAGTTCGGCATCACCGACTTCACGGTCACGCAGTACGACGCGTCGGGCTTCGCCCACCCCGTCAGCCTTCGGCACACCGTCGTTGTTCCTGGACCGCCGCCGGGTTCGGCTGTCGCGCAATGGGATCTGGGCTCCGATCTGCTCGGCCGGCCCGGCTGTGCCGACGGGCCCATCGGCGTGCTGTGCGCGGCGTCCATGGCGTCGTCACCGGAGGAGCCGGTCAACCTCAGCCGCACGCTGACCGTGCCGACGGCCACCCAGGTGGTGCCGACGGTGTGGCTGCGCGCGCGGCAGGGCCCCAACCTTGCCGACCTGATCAGACCGCCGGGCACCACGTACGCGGTAGGTGACGCCGACCCGATCGACGTGCAGGGTTCGACGTACGCCGCCACCGACGGTGACCCCCGCACCGCGTGGACCGCACAGCAGAACGTGGTGCAGTACCGCACGGCGCCCAGCCTCCAGGTCCGGCTGCCCGCCCCGACCGAGGTCACCGCGCTGCGCCTGACGCCGAGCGCGTCGCCGCTGCCCGCGCACCCGAAGATGGTCGCCGTGGACCTGGGCGACGGCCCACAGGTCCGTCGGATCGACCCCGACGGCGGAGCCCAGACGCTGCCTTTGCGTCCACGGGTGACCGACACCA
Source organism: Mycolicibacterium sp. P9-64 (assembly GCF_008329605.1). GTDB lineage: Bacteria > Actinomycetota > Actinomycetes > Mycobacteriales > Mycobacteriaceae > Mycobacterium. The sequence continues at coordinate 98,236 of NZ_NPKO01000001.1, read as the reverse complement.
TCAAGTTGTCGATCCTCGACTGGGACGACGTAATCGACCGCACCGCACTGGGTTTCGACCAGCTCAAGCCGCCTGGCCTGGCCGAGATCACCGCACTCGACGCCAACGGAGCGCCGATCGCCGCCGCCGACCCGGCGCGCAACCGGGCAAGGACCATTTCCCTTCCGTGCGGGCGTGGTCCGATCATCGCCATCGCGGGCCAGTTCGTGCAGACGTCGGTCACCACCACCGTCGGCGCGCTGCTCGACGACCAACCCATCCCGGCGCAGCCATGCCAGGCCGCACCGATCACCGTGCCGGCCGGCGAGCAGGAGTTTCTGATCAGCCCAGGCCCGGCGTTCATCGTCGACGGAGTGCAGTTGGCAGGCCCGCTCGCCGGGCAGGTGCGCGGGGCCACCGCCACCCCTGCCAAGACCGGACGCTGGTCGTCCGATCACCGCGAGGTCGACGTCACCGCATCGGCAACGGCCCGGGTGCTCGTGGTGCCCGAGAGCATCAACCCGGGATGGCAGGCCCACGCCCCCGACGGCTCCACTCTGACCCCGGTGACGGTCAACGGCTGGCAGCAGGGCTGGGTCGTCCCACCGGGTACGTCGGGCCCGATCGTTCTGGAGTTCGCCTCGAACACGGCTTACCGCATCGGGTTGTTCGGCGGCCTGGCACTGCTGCCGTTGCTCGCGCTGTTGGCGTGGCTGCCCGTCCGCAGGACGGCAGCGCCCAGCGAGCCTGCGCGGCCATGGCAGCCGGGCGCCGTGGTGGCTGGGTTGGCCGTCCTCGCAGTCGGATTCGTCGCCTCGGGCCCGGTGGGAGTAGTCGTGATGGCCGGCTGCCTTGCCCTTCGCCGGTTCCTGTCACCGAAGTGGTCGGACCGGGTGGCGCTCGGCGCCACCGCGGGTGGGCTGATCCTTGCGGGCGCCGTGCTCAGCCGGTACCCGTGGCGCTCGGTCGACGGATACCTCGGCCACTCGTGGGGCGTTCAGCTGCTGGCGCTCGTCGCCGTGGGCGCGTTGGCTGCGTCGGTGGTGCCGGTTCGCACCCGTCGCTCAGCTGGCGTGCCTAATGTTGGTTGAGTGCCACTAACGAACACGGCGCGCGGCGCCATGGACACCTCCGATCTCGGCGTCACGCTCATGCACGAGCACGTCTTCATGATGAGCACCGAGATCTTGCAGAACTACCCAGAGGGATGGGGCGACGGCGCCAAGCGCGAGGCCGACGCCATCGCACGGCTCAACGAGCTGAAGTCGCGCGGCGTGGACACCATCGTCGACCTCACCGTGATCGGCCTCGGCCGCTACCTTCCGCGCATCGCCAGAATCGCGGCGGCCACCGAGCTGAACATCGTGGTGGCCACCGGCGTGTACACCTTCAACGACATTCCGATGCACTTCCACTACTTCGGCCCGGGGACCGCGTTTGGCGGCCCGGAGATCATGACCGAGATGTTCGTCCGCGACATCGAGCACGGCATCGCCGACACCGGAATCAAGGCCTCGATCCTGAAGTGCGCCACCGACGAACCAGGTGTGACACCAGGAGTCGAGCGCGTGCTGCGGGCCGTGGCGGGCGCGCATCGCCAGACCGGCGTGCCGATCTCGACCCACACGCACGCCGCGTCGCGCCGCGGGCTCGAGCAGCAGGCCATCTTCGCCGAGGAGGGCGTCGACCTGTCCCGTGTGGTGATCGGCCACTCCGGCGACTCCACGGACATCGCCTACCTCGAGGAGCTCATCGCCGCAGGCTCCTACATCGGCATGGACCGGTTCGGCGTCGACGTCTTCCTGTCCACCGAAGAGCGCGTGAACACGGTCGCGACGATGTGCGAGCGCGGCCACGCCGACCGGATGGTGTTGTCCCACGACGCATGCTGCTACTTCGACGCGGTACCGGACGAGGTTCGGTCGGCCGCGCTGCCCAACTGGCACTACCTACACATCCACAACGACGTGATCCCCGCGCTCAAGGAGCGCGGGGTGACCGACGAACAGCTCACCACCATGCTGGTGGACAACCCACGCAGGATCTTCGAGGACCAGGGCGGTTACTGAGGTGGTGGACCGTGAGCCAGATCGCTCCTCGCGTGCGCAGGTCCCGCCGATCAGCACGCAGATCTCCGCGCTCGCACACGCCTCGCCCGACGCACCGGCCGTCACCTGCGACGGGCGCACCCTGACCCGTGCCGAACTCGACGCGTCGACCAACCGACTGGCCAGGGCATATGCCGAGCGGGGCGTCGGGGTCGGTGACTACGTGTCGATCGCGATGCCGAACTCGATCGAATGGATCCAGGCCGTCATCGCGTGCTGGAAGCTCGGTGCGATACCGCAGCCGTTGTCGGCGCGACTGCCCGACGCCGAGTTCGTCGGCATCCTCGACCTCAAGCCGCGCGCGTTGATCGTCGGCCGGACCGATCCCCGCGGCGAAGTGCCAAGCGTGCCAGAGGATTTCGTGCCGAATCCGGGCCTGTCCGACGCGCCGCTGCCCGAGGCGGTGTCACCGGTGTGGAAGTCGATGACCTCCGGCGGCAGTACGGGGCGCCCCAAGCTCATCGAGGCGGGCGGGGACAGCCGGATACCCGCGCTGATCGGCTTCCCGCTCGGCATGACAGAGGACGACGTCAACCTGCTGTCGGTACCGCTGAGCCACAACACCGGCTTCACGACCGCGACGGCGGGCCTGCTGCTCGGCCACCACCTGGTGGTCATGCCGCGTTTCGACACGCACGACTTCCTGCGTCTGGTAACCGAATACCGGGTGACATATCTCGCCACCGTGCCGACGGTGATGCAGCGGCTGCTGCCCGTCTACCGCGCCGACCCGGCCGCCTACGACTTGTCGTCCATCCGGCGGTTCTGGCACCTGGGCGCGCCGTGTCCGCCCTCGATCAAACTGGCATGGATCGATCTGCTTGGCCCAGAGGCGATCTGGGAGCTGTACGGCGGCACCGAACTTCAGGCGCTGACCTTCATCTCCGGCGACCAGTACCTCACCCATCCCGGGTCGGTTGGCGTCGTCGTCGCAGGCGAGATGAAGGTGCTCGACGACGACGGCAACGAATGTCCGCCAGGCGTGGTCGGCGAGATCTACATGCGTCCTGCACCCGGCAGTGCGCCCACCTACCGCTACGTCGGCGTCGACGCCAAGAGCCGCGATGGCTGGGACTCGCTCGGCGATCTCGGGTACTTCGACGCCGACGGCTTTCTATATCTGTCCGATCGGCGGGTCGACATGTTCACCGTCGGAGGCCGCAACGTCTACCCCGCCGAGATCGAAGCGGCGCTGGCCGTGCACCCAGACATCTTGTCCTCCTTGGTGGTCGGCGTGCCGGACGACGACCTCGGCCAGGTTCCTCATGCGCTGGTGCAGTCGAACGCCGACCTCGACGAGGCCGCGGTGCGGGACTTCCTCGGCAGCCAGGTCGCGAGCTACAAGGTGCCGCGCACCGTGGAGTTCGTCGACCGACCGCTGCGTGACGATGCGGGCAAGGCACGCCGCTCGGCCGTGCGCGCCGAAGTGATCGCGCGGCGGGGCTAGTACGCGACCGCGGGCTCGGGCGCGTCGGTGACCGAGCTGTCCAGCGGCGTCACCTCGTGCCGTCTCTCCCAGCGCCGCAACGCTTCCCGGCACGGCGACTCGACCAGCGCGTAGCTCACCGCGGCGATCGCGAAGCCGATGAGGACCGTCAACACCAAGACCACGGGCATGTGCCCGTTGAACTGGAACGCCCCGATCATCGGGAACACCATCGCCAGCGCGGCCAGGTGCCAGACGAACAGTCCGTACGACCAGCGACCCAGCGTCACCATGGTGGTGCTGGCCAGGAAGCGGTGGCTGGTGTCGGGCCGGTCGAGGACCAATGGCGCCAGCAGGGCTGCGGCCACGATCGAACCCATCGCCGTCTTGATCACGAACTGGCCGAGGTTGCCGGGGATGAGTCCCTCGGGTCCGGCCAGCGGCGATGCAGCCACCCCGTAGGCGGCCAGCACGATCAGCGCCGACAGGACGCGGCGGCGCGCAAGCCGGTGCACCCAGCCGACCGGGCTGACGGTGAGCTCGGCGAGCACCATGCCCGCGGCGAACCAGGAGAAGAAGGCGGGCGGCCAGGTCAGTGGATTGACGCCGAAGGGCGTCTCGATCGGCAGCAGTCCCCAGCCGAAGCTGGCCGCCGCGACCGCCAGGATCACCGGGATGCGCGCGCGAACGGGCAGCCTGCGGGCAAGCAGCGCCAGGAATGGCAGCGCCAGATAGAAGGTGACCTCGACGGACAAGCTCCACATCTGGGTCAGACCCGCGGTCAACGTCAAGGGCACGTAGATCTGGGTCAGGGTCAGATTGGCCAGCCACACCACCAGGTCGGCCTTGACGTCGGGCAGCAGGCACAGGATCACCACGACGGCCACCAGGTAGCCGGGCATGATGCGCACGATCCTGGACCGCAGGTAGTGCCCGGTCCTGGGCGTCTGCCGCAGACCACGGGCCGCGGCCGCGTGCCCGCGCCACAAGAGGAAACCCGAAAGTGAGAAGAACACGGCTACGGCGAGGTCGAACCTGCCGAGCAGCCGGCCCGTCGCCCAGGTGGTGTGCCCGGTCTGGAAGGCGACGTGGGTGATGACGACGCCGACGGCCGCGCAGGCGCGCATCCCCTCGACGGCGGGGAGGAATGCACGCTGTGCTCCTGCTGGTTCTCCCACGGCGCCCAGTCTGCCGTATGCGCTCGGAGTGAGCGTCGGCCCTAACCTGAGACTGTTAGGGTCGTTCGAGTTGCCTCCACCGCCTGGTCTAGGCAGGTGGCGGCATGTGGACACCGAGTCGTGTGGTCACCAAGAGGACGAGGAGGCACGGTTTGAACCGCGCTGTGGCGCTGCGAATCGCAGCGTGCGGGCTCATGGGATTGGGCGCCGCCCTCCTCATCGCCGCGCTTCTGCTGTCGACCTATACCGAGAGCAAGATCGCCAAGATCCCGCTGGACCTGGACACGACGCTGGTCAGCGACGGTACGGGCACTGCGTTCGACCCGTCGTCGCTGATGGCCGAGAAGTTCGTCGTCAACAAGAACGTGCCGCTCTCGCTGCAGCAGCAGCTCAGCGTCGAGGCGCCGTCGAACGCCGACGTGGTGACGTTGCAGGTCGGCAGCACCCTCAAGCGCGCCGACAAGCAGCAGGACAACGGTCTGCTGCTGGCGATGGTCGACACCGTGACGCTCGACCGCAAGACCGCCATGGCCGTGTCCAGCGACACCAACCCCGGCGGCGCGGTGCAGAAGCCGCGCAGCATCGCAGACGAGAGCCCGCCGACCAACGTCGCGCTGCCGCACGAGGGGCTGTCCTACCGCTTCCCGTTCAATACCGAGAAGAAGACCTACCCGTACTTCGACCCGATCGCGCAGAAGCCGTACGACGCGAACTACGACGGCGAAGAGGACGTCAACGGCCTCACCACGTACCGGTTCACCCAGAACGTGGGCTACGACGGCGACAACAAGCTCGTCGACCCGATCAAGTACGCCTCGCTGTACGACAACGACGAGGACAGCCAGGTCACCGCACGCGCCGAGCTGTGGGGCCTGCCGGGTGACCCCGCCGAACCGGTCACCATGACCCGCTTCTACGCCGCACAGCGCACCTTCTGGGTGGATCCGGTGTCGGGCACGATCGTGAAGTCCAAGGAACACGGCTTCCACTACTACGCACGCGACGCCCTCAAGCCCGAGGTCACGTTCGCCGACTACAACGTGACCTCCACCGAGGAGACCGTCGAGGCACAGGTTGCGGCCGCTCGTGACGAACGCGACACCGTGGCACTGTGGGGCCGGATCCTCCCGATCACGTTCACCGGCCTCGGCTTGGTCTTCCTGGTCGGTGGCGTGCTGCTCGGCTCGTTCACCCTGCGCGCCGAGTCGGCACTGATCGATCCGGGTCTGGACGGCGCCGACCACGGCTTCTTCTCCAGACGCGGCGCCGACGACTCCGGTCCGATGCCCGCCGCCGAGGCGCAAACCGAGAAGCTGCCCACTCAGCGGCCGTCCGACCTGCCGCCGGATAGACCGGTCTGACCCCGACCGCTCTGAGCAAGCGCCCAGACCTCAGTTGGGCGGTGCCCGCGTACGCGCTGGCGCTGTCCCTCCTGGTGACCGCGCCGCTGCTCGCACCCGGCTACCTGCTTCTTCGCGACGCGGTGTCGACGCCGCGTTCGTACCTCTCCGACGCCGCACTCGGGCTGTCCGAGGCTGCCCCGCGGGCGCTGCCGCAGGACTTCGCGATCGCGCTGGCCTCACACGTCGTCGACGGCGGCATCGTGGTCAAGGCCCTGTTGATCGCCGGGCTGTGGCTGGCCGGGTGGGGGGCGGCGCGGCTCACTGCCGTCGTACTTCCCGACGCTGGCCTGTCGGGGCAGTTCGTCGCCGTCACGCTGGCCATCTGGAACCCCTACGTCGCCGAGCGCATGTTGCAGGGCCATTGGAGCTTGTTGGTCGGCTACGGCTGCCTGCCGTGGCTTGCCGCGGCCGTCCTCCGGCTGCGCGGTGCCAGTAGCGACGGGGGGCGTTCAACCCGTGGAGGCAGCTGGTGGCCCGTGCTGTTCTGGACGGCGCTGGCCGGCCTGACGCCGACGGGGCTGCTGCTGGCCGCTGCCGTCGCCGTGACGTGCAGCCTGGCATCGGGGCCCGGCAAGCCGCGCTGGGCGTGCGCGGCGGTCAGTCTTGGCAGTGCGGTGCTGGCGGCGTTGCCGTGGCTGGTGGCCTCGGCGGTTGCCGGGTCGCTCTCGTCGTCGCAAGCCGAGGGGGTGGGTGCGTTCGCCGCGCGCGCCGAACCGGGGCTTGGGACGTTGTTCAGTCTGGCCGGGCTCGGTGGCATCTGGAACGGCCAGGCCGTACCCGGTTCGCGGACAACGCTTTTCGCGATCCTCGCCACCGTGGTTCTGCTCGCCGTGGTGGCCATCGGGCTGCCGAGTGTGTGGCGCCGACCCGCCGCGGTGCCACTGCTGGTGCTGGCGGCCGCCGCGGTCGTGCTGCCCGCCTTGATGGCGACGGGTCCCGGCCTGGCATTCGTCGAGTCGACCGTGCGGTCGCTGCCGGGGCTGGGCGTGGTGCGCGACGGGCAGAAGTGGGTCGCGCTGGCGATGCCCGGGTACGCCGTCGCCGGTGCTGGCGCGGTCGTCACGCTGCGGCACCGGCTGCCCGCCGTGGCCACCGCCGTTGCGTGTTGCCTTGCGCTGCTGGCGGTCCTGCCGGACCTGGCGTGGGGCGTGGGCGGCAAGGTGGCCGCGGTCCGCTACCCGCAGGGGTGGGCGGCGATGGCGGCGCTGATCAACGCCGATCCCCGTCCGGTCGCGGTGCTGCCGCCGGACAGCATGCGGAACTTCGCCTGGGCGGGAAGTGCACCGGTACTCGATCCGCTCCCGCGCTGGGTGTCGGCGGACGTGCTGGCCACCGGTGACCTGCTGATCGGCGGCAGGACGGTGCCAGGGGAGGGTGAGCGAGCCAGGCTGGTGCAGCGCCTGCTGACCTCGGGCGCCGACGCCCGCGAGATCGCGGACGCGGGTATCGGGTGGGTGGTGGTCGAGTCAGCCGGTGCGAAGCCGCTTGCGTTGCCGGTGGCGTATCGCGACGACGACCTGACGCTGTATCGAGTCGGGGGCGAGCGAAGCGACGGGGGAAACACTGGGGGCGAGCGACCGACGGCGGCACACCGCGGCGTGCTGATCGGCGCGCATCTGATCTGGTTGGCGGCGTTGGTCGTCGGGGCGATCGGGTCGATCGTCTCGTTGTGCAGGGGGCTCCGAGCTAGACGATCCCGCTGACCATCCGGCCCGCGAGCACCGACTCCAACACCTGGTGCATGGCGTCGGCGCTTTGGCGCCAGGAGAACTCGCCGCTGCGCAGCTGGGCCTTCACACCGAGCTGCTCACGCAGTACGTCGTCACCGAGCAGCTGCTCCAGCCGGGCCACCAGTTCGCGCTTGTCGTCGACGAGCAGGCCGGTCACCCCGTCCACGATCGAATCGGTAAGCCCGCCCGATGACCGGTAGCCGATGGTCGGCACCGCATGCTGGGCAGCCTCCGTCACCGCCAGGCCCCAACCCTCCTTGCAGGACGGCAGCAGGTGCACCCAACTGCATTGCAGGAGTTGGTGTTTGGTGATCTCGTCGACGTGACCGTGGAACGTCACCGCATCGGAGACACCCAGCCGTTCGGCATGGGCGACCAGCCGGTCCTCCCACCATCCGCCGCCGACGACGTCGAGGTGAAGATCCGGCAGGTCCGGGCGAAGGCGCGCGACGGCTTCCAGCGCGTCCTCGATCTGCTTGTGCGGCACCAGCCGTGACAACACGACCACCCGCGGCGTTGCCGACTTCGGCAGGTCGAGTGTCTCCGCCGGGGCCTCGTCGAGTCCGTTGCGCACGACGGCGACACGATCGGCGCCGACCCCGAGATCGGTCAGGTCGCGCGCCGACGGCAGGGACACCGTGACGTACTGGTTGCGCCGGTGCAGCCACGGCGACAACGTCGACTCGACGAACCACCCCACCTTGCTGGCCAGCCATCCCGCAACCGGCCACAGCTCGCGGTGGCAGTGGTGCACCAGCACGGTGACCCGCCGTCCGAAGGCGAGGCGGGCCATGAACGGCAGTCCGTTCTGGGTGTCGATCACGACGTCGGGCCGCGCATGCCGCAGCGGGCCGAGACCGCCGCGGGCCAGCATCATCGCCAGACCCGCCCAGACATAGACCGTGTAGGGGCCACCCGCCCGGTCGATCCGCACGCCGTCGACGACCTCGCGCCGTGGCGCGCCCGGGTAGCGCGCGGTCCGCAGCGTCACTCGCACCCCGGACGCGGCCAGCTGCGCGCCGATCCGCTGCAGATACGTCTCGCTGCCGCCGCCCTGAGGGTGACCGGTGTCGCGCCAGCACAAGAGCAGCACGGAGCGCACACGACGGTCGGACATCGTGTCGAGGATAGCCGCTGGTTACTGTTCGTCCGTGCCCGATGCTCCTCGCGCAAGCGCTCGTCGGCAGCCCGTCACCGACCTGTTCGCCCAGCGGGCCACCCTCGCGCGATCAGTGCGCCTGCTCGGTGAGTTCCGGTTCGAACAGCGTGATCCGGCCCGCTTCTACGGCGCACTTGCCGACGACACCGTCACGCTCGTCACATCGCTGTGGACCGCACTGCACGGCACGACCCCGGCCGGGCGCACCCTGCTCGACGTGGGCGGCGGGCCCGGCTACTTCGCCACCGCATTCGACGATGCGGGCTACCAATACGTGGGCGTGGAACCGGATCCCACCGAGATGCATGCGGGTCCGGCGGGCGAGCCCGGCGCTGGCACGTTCGTCAGGGCCTCCGGCACGGCACTGCCGTTCGCCGACGACAGCGTCGACGTCTGCCTGTCGTCGAACGTCGCCGAGCACGTCGCACAGCCGTGGCGGCTGGGCAGCGAGATGCTGCGGGTGACCAAGCCGGGCGGCCTGGTGGTGCTGTCCTACACGGTGTGGCTCGGTCCGTTCGGCGGGCACGAGATGGGGTTGACGCACTACTTCGGGGGCGCCCGCGCAGCGGACCGCTACGCACGCAAGCACGGCCATCGACCGAAGAACGACTACGGCTCGTCGTTGTTCGCGGTCTCCGCTGCCGACGGCCTCGAGTGGGCGGCCAGCACCGGCACGCTGATCGCCGCATTTCCCCGTTACCACCCGCGATGGGCCTGGTGGATGGTCCGCGTTCCGTTGCTTCGGGAATTCGCGGTGAGCAATCTGGTGCTGGTGTTGCGGCCGCACTGACCGTGCCAACTGCAACAGGTTCTCGTTTGTCGATTCGATGGGTAATGTGACGTTCAAGACACCTGTGGACGCGAGGAGCGAAATGACCCAGAGCACTGCCTTCAAGACCGAATGGGACAAGCTGTTCATCGGCGGCAAGTGGGTCGAGCCGGCCACGTCCGAGGTCATCGAAGTGCACTCGCCCGCCACCGGCGAGCTCGTCGGCAAGGTGCCGCTGGCATCCGAGGCCGACGTCGACGCCGCCTGCGCCGCCGCCCGCAAGGCCTTCGACGCGGGCCCGTGGCCGCACATGACGCCACACGAGCGCGCGGCCATCCTCGGTGCCGCCGTGAAGATCATGGAGGAGCGCGGCGACGAGCTGAAGTTCCTGCTGGCCGCCGAGACGGGTCAGCCGCCGACCATCGTCGACATGATGCAGTACGGCGCGGCGATGTCGACGTTCAACTTCTACGTCGGTGCCGCGGACAAGTTCACCTGGCAGGACATCCGCGACGGCATCTACGGGCAGACCCTGGTGCTCAAGGAGCCCATCGGCGTCGTCGGCGCCGTCACCGCGTGGAACGTGCCGTTCTTCCTGGCCGCCAACAAGCTGGGGCCCGCGCTGTTGGCCGGCTGCACCGTCGTGCTCAAGCCCGCCGCCGAGACCCCGCTGTCGGTGTTCGCCATGGCCGAGATGTTCGCCGAGGCCGGGCTGCCCGAGGGCGTGCTGTCGATCGTGCCCGGCGGAGCGGAGACCGGTCGTGCGCTGACCGCCAACCCCGAGCTCGACAAGTTCACCTTCACCGGCAGTTCGGGCGTCGGCAAGGAGGTCGCCAAGATCGCGGCCGAGAAGCTGAAGGCCTGCACGCTGGAGCTCGGCGGCAAGTCCGCGGCGATCATCCTCGAGGACGCCGACCTCGATGCGACGCTGCCGATGCTGGTGTTCTCCGGCCTGATGAACTGCGGCCAGGCCTGTGTGGGCCAGACCCGCATCCTGGCGCCGCGGTCGCGTTACGACGAGGTCGTCGAGAAGTTGTCCGCTGCCGTCGCCGCCATGCCGATCGGCCTCCCCGACAACCCAGGCGCCATGATCGGTCCGCTGATCTCCGAGAAGCAGCGCGAGCGCGTCGAGGGCTACATCAAGAAGGGCGTCGAGGAGGGTGCCAGGATCGTCACCGGTGGCGGCCGTCCCGAGGGCCTTGACAACGGATGGTTCGTCCAGCCAACGGTTTTCGCCGACGTGGACAACTCGATGACCATCGCCCAGGAGGAGATCTTCGGGCCTGTTCTCGTCGTGATCCCCTTCGACACCGAGGACGACGCGATCCGCATCGCCAACGACTCGGTGTACGGGCTGGCGGGCAGCGTGTTCACGCAGGACTTCCCGAAGGCCCTCGAGATCGCGAAGAAGATCCGCACGGGCACCTACGCGGTCAACATGTACGCGTTCGATCCCGGTGCGCCGTTCGGCGGCTTCAAGAACTCGGGCATCGGCCGCGAGAACGGATGGGAAGGCATCGAGGCGTACACCGAGGCCAAGAGCGTGCTGCTGCCCTTCGGCTACACGCCGTAGGGGCTTGCTGCTGGCGGCGGTTCGTCGGTGCCGAGCATCGAGCCCGCGCGATCGCCCCTCCCGCTCACTGCGGGACCGGGATGGGTGCCGCATTACTTGGTGAGGAATCCTGCGTCGACGGGGATCGTACTGCCGGTGACGTAGCGCGCTTCGTCGGAGGCGAGCCATAGGATCGCGTTGGTAACGTCGCTTGGCGCCACCATGTCGACCGGCATCAGGTTGGACAGAAGCGTTCCGGCTTCGGGATTCTGCTCGAACCAGCGTGCGGTCGGGGCGTTGGTGATCATCGGGGTGTCGACCGCGGTCGGGTGGACCGAGTTGACCCTGATTGAGTATTTGCTCAGCCAGTGAGCGCTCATCCGCATGATGCCGACGACTCCGTGCTTGGAAGCTACGTAGCCTGCGTACCCCTCCGACCCGTTACCCCCTCGTCCGGACAGCCCGAGGTTCGAACTGGTCAGGATGATCGAACCGCCGCGTTCGTGTTCGATCATCGCCGTGGCGGCAGCCTTCACCGTGTGCCAAACTCCGGCCAGGTTGACGTCCACGGTGTCGCGAAAGGCGGCCTCGTCGTTGGGATCATCCGCGACCAGGCTGGCTACGCCGGCGTTCGCCAGGACCACGTCGATCGGTCCGATGATCTCGGTGCCACCGGCCACTGCCGTTCGCATGGCGGCCGCATCGCGGACGTCCGCCTCCACTGCATGGATGCGGCGGCCAAGCGCCTTTACCTGCTGCACGGTTTCGGCCAGATCGTCAGGCGTCGCCAATGCGTAAGGCACGCTCTCGATCTGCGTGCAGAGATCGACGGCGATGATGTCGGCACCTTCGGCGGCGAGGCGTATCGCGTGACTGCGACCCTGTCCGCGCGCCGCCCCTGTAATCAATGCCGTCTTCCCCTCGAACCGTCTCGACATCTTCGTTTCCTTTCGACGAGTTCCATTGAGTGTCAACGAATTCCAATGAACGCATGGCCACCACACGGCGGACCTGCCGGAACCGTATTCCCCACAAAGACGCACGGTCAATATAGATTTCATAGATCGATGGATTGCCATCAATTAATCGAATAGGTTCCCACGGGGTTCGAACACCGATGATTTGCACTATGCGTGCAACGCCAATCATCTTCTAGCGCAACTGATCCAGTGGGGCCGTCGCAGTGTCGTCAGGAAGACGTGCGTCGCTTTCGGGGCGGTGTGTCGAGCGACGCGAGTTGGATTCGAACGTCGCGTGGCACGCGCACGCCCCGTGTCTGCAGATGGTTGATGAACAGGGCGGAAAGCGGATCCTCCGGGGTGGACGTCACTGCCACCACTTGCCGGAACCATGGCGGCGAGAACGAGCGGACGACACCGGGGAAGCCGGCAGCCACTGCACTGACAGGACACACCGCGACGCCCAGGCCGGCGGCGGCGAGTTGCGGGGCGGCGGCGGTCACCGATGTTCTCATCACCGGATCCGGCCGGACCCCGGCGCTGGCCAGCGCCCGATCGAGCCAGCCGCTGAGCCCGTTGTCCGCAGCGTAGTGAACCATCGGTACACCTTCGAGATCCTCCATCCGCACCGTCGGTCGTCGAACCAGCGGATGGCCGGAAGGTGCCGCCAGGACGATCTCCTCGTCGGCGATCGCGGTGGTGGTGAAGCGATCTGGGACTGGTGCGGGCATCAACGTCACGTCGACGACGCCGGACTCGATGACGCCAAGTAGTTCGTCGACCGCCGTTGATTCCCGCAGCGTGATGGCCACCTCTGGACGCCGTCGCCGCCACTCGCGAATGACCGGCGCGAGCAGGGGCACGGTGAGGCTCTGCGCGCAGGCCAGCCGCAGCGATCCTCCGGTTCCTTCGCCAACCGCACGTGCCGACCTGACGGCCGAGGCGGCTGCGTCGATTGCCCGTCTGGCATCGGCGACGGCGGCCCGTCCCGCTGGCGTGAGCTTGACGCCCCGCGCCTCGCGGCGCAGCAGCAACGTCCGGGTCTCACGCTCCAAAGCAGCGAGCTGATGAGAGACGGCAGGCTGCGACGAATGCAGCACGAGCGCGGCCTGCGTGATGGATCCCGAGTCTGCCACCGCAACAAGGCATTCCAACGCGCGAAGTGATGCCATTCGCAAATTCTATCGCACACCGTCTAAGCATGAGGGACTTCGTGGCGCGAATCGGGCGTAGCGTTTCAGTGGATTCGTCACGGGCGGGCGGGCGATGAGGAGCGTGAAGAGTTGAGTATCGAGTTACGACACATCAGGTACTTCATTGCCGTGGCCGAGGAGTTGAACTTCGGCCGGGCCGCCGCTCGCCTACACATTGCCCAACCACCGTTGAGCGTCCAAATTCAGGCCCTCGAGCGTGAGCTGGGAGTCAAGCTCTTCGACCGGACGGGACGGCGTACGAGCCTCACACGGGAGGGTGAGGTGTTCCTTCTCGAGGCCCGACAAGTCTGCGATCAGGTCAGTAGGGCCCGGCGCGCCGTCAATCAGGCCGCGAGTGGTGAGCTTGGGCGGCTGCGGGTGGCGGGTGTCCCGTATGCATTCATGGAGGTGTTACCGACGGTCGTCCCGAAGTTCCGCCAGCAGAACCCGAACATCGTGGTCGATCTGCGAGAGGCCAGCACGCAGGAGAGTCTCGACTCCCTCCTTGCCGGCACGATGGACGTTGCCTACGTGCGTCAGGGAGACCCGGTCGAGGGTCTCGAGCTCGAACCCGTTCGGACCGGAACGCTTGACCTCGTAGTGCCGCAAGGTCATCGGCTCGCGAGAGTCGGTTCCGTCGACATCACCGATCTCGCGTGCGAGCCCTTCGTCGCGACCTCGCGGCACATTTCGCCCTACTACTACGACCAAACGCTCTCCGCCCTGGCCGCCGCCGGAATCACGCCACGCACAGTGGTGGAGGCAACGTCCATTCAAGCCCAGTTGGGCTACGTGGCGTGTGGGATGGGCGTGTCGTTGGTGCCCACCTCCTTCAAGTCGATCGACACGAAGCACGTCGCCTGGGTCAGGCTGCAAGAGCCCATCGTGTCGACGGAAGTGGCCGTGGCATGGGCATCGGGGCCCATCCCCCCGGTCGTAGACCACTTCTTGACGCTTGCCCGAGAAGAAGCGAACGAAGACTACGAAGCATCGGTCGAACGCCATCACACGCGCGTCTCGACAAATCAGTCGAGCGTTCCGTAAAGCCGCTCAATCACGTCTGTCATCGGAAGGCCCGCGGCGATGTCGGCGAACATTTCAGATTCCTTCTTGTCGATGGCCTCGCAGCGCGCGATCACCGGATCCACGAGTTCGATCGGCACGAAGCAGACCCCGGTTTCATCGGCGACGACGATGTCACCCGAGGCGACGGTCACCCCCGCCACGCTGATAGTGGAATTGATCTCGACCGAGGAGCCACGCCACTTGCCCGTGGCAGGGCTGATGTCACGACTCCAGATGGGAAATCCTCGTCGTCGTGACTGCCCAACGTCGCGGACCGCGCCGTCGACGATGGCGCCGGCGAGTCCGCCCCGCGTTGCGCACGCCGCGACGATGCCGCCCATGTTCGAAACCTCGGGGAGGCCGGAGATGACGATCACGTCCCCCGCTTCAGCCAGTTCGATGCCGTGGATTTCGGCCATCAGCCAGCTGCCTTCACTGACGGCGCGGTAGGGGTCCATTCTGCCGGGCACGTTGCGCAACGTGATCACCCGCCCGACGATGCGTTCCTCCGGCAGCGTGGGGACGAGGGTGGACGCACCCAGGATTCCGTTCACGCCGAAGGCGTCCAGCGCGTCGGCGACCGTGGCCGAAAGATCCTCCAGTGCAAGGAATCTCTCGATGATGCCATCGGGCAACGGCGATGGCATCGGGTGCACGTCGACCCAGTTGAAGTGTTGCTTCGTCGTTTCGGTCATGGCGGTTGGTTCCTTCTGGTTGTGGGTTTGACTGACATACGCGACTTCCGCGCGACCGGCGCCTCCAAGATGCGGGAGGCCCACGTGTTCTAGGTGAGAAATCCGGCGCCGCCAGCATCTTTGAGCGCGTCGCCGCCAAAGTCGTTCGAGAGGTGCCGGACGACCGAATGGGCATGGTTGCCGTTTCGGGCAGAGTTGTCCCATTCGATCAGGATGGATTCGCCCTGGATTCGGTAGTAGTTCGCGCCCCCGTCGATCGGCCCAGCCCACGAGAAGTACAGGTCATCGACGTTCCAGCTCGGAGTGAGTCCGGCGGGCAGGCCGTCGTGATACGTCCGAACGAGTCGATTCAGCTGGTCCTTCTGCTCGCCGTCCAGGTCTGCGCCACGAATGCCCTTGGGCGCCAACGTCACCGATAGCAGCTCGTGGTCCCGAAATCCGTATCCGATCTCGGCGTCACGCGCCGCCCCACCTCGCTCCATCCGCTCCACGAGGTCGTCATCTCCTGGCCGCCTGCGAAAGAGCTCTTGCAGTTTCATCACGGTCGCGCCGTCCTGCAAGGACGACCGGTTTCCCATCACGATGTCGGCGGGAGCCCGGTCGAGGAGGATGGCTGCCGCCCGCGCGTCGACGGACAGGGACGTGACGAGGTGCCTAGCTGTCGACTGGAACGCTCGGAGCGGATCAAGCGTTGCACCGCCGGGAAGCGTCGTGACCGCGGGGTCCAAGCCGAGGAATCGCGGTGTGGCCGAACGCACTTCTCCCCCGACGATGAGGAAGTTCAGCGATACGTGGTGTCCGCCGAAGCGCCAACCCCAGGGACGCTGGCCCTCCGGATTCCCGAACACGCGCAGGTAGTACCGAGAGGGGTCGCGCCCGCGGCGGGTGTCGAATTCCGCGTTGAAGCCCTCCACCTGGTCGAGGATGTTCTCCATGCCGATGATCGTCGACACGAGCGCGTAACCCTCCCGGGACAATCCGGAGGCGACCAGTTGCATGGCGCGCCGCTGCTGCCAGACGAACTGGCAACCGAACGTCAGCCCGCCGTGGTCCGTTGGCGTGTAGTACCACCGTCTGCGCTCGGCCTCGTCGTCTCCCCCCGGGGAACCCCACCAAGCCAGGGCGCGTTGCTCGTCGTCAAGATCCGCCAGCCAGGCCGTGGCAGCCCGCGACATGTCGCGGGCGATGCTCGCGGCCGCGGTGTCTGGTTCAGTCGGCATCTTCGCCCTTCCCTGTGCGTCCATTCCCGGTGTCTTGCGCCTCAGTAGAAGATCGGGCCCAAGATTCCCCCGCCGGCGGCGATGGCGTCGCCGTTGATCGCCACGCTCAGCGGCGAGGCGAGAAAGGTGACGACTCGCGCGACTTCGACCGGTTGCACGAGCCGGCCGATGCTGACGTCGGCGGCCAAGCCCTTTCTGAACTCGGGCTCTGTCACGCCCTTCGCTGCGGCGCCGTTGCGGATCATGTTCTGAATGCCTTCGGTTTCGGTCAACCACGGATGGACGACGGTGACGTTGATCCCCTGCGGACCGAGTTCATCGGCCAGGTTCTTCGACATTGCGGCCACCGAGACGTTGCGTATGGAGCCGAAGACGGAACCGGTGCGGCGCGCGTTCAGCCCGCTGATGTTGATGATCCGTCCCCAGCCGCGTTCGATCATCTGGGGTGCGACCGCACGTGCGCACCGCAGGTAGCCCAGCACCTTGGTCTCGATCTCGGAGCGCAGCTCGTCGTCATCGAGATCCACCAGCCCCGTCGGAGGGCCGCCCGCTGCCTTGGCCGCGCCGTTGACCAGGATGTCGATGCCGCCGAGCCGTCCGCTGACTTCGTCCACCGCGGCCCGCACTCCCTGGTCCAGGGTGGTGTCGGCCGCGATTCCGATCGCCTCGTAACCCCGTGCCTGAAGCTGAGCGGCGGCTGCTTCCACGGCGCCGCTGTCTCGTGCGAGGAGCGCCACGTGGGCTCCCTCGGCGCAAAGCTCCCGTGCGATGGCGAACCCCAGTCCTCGGCTCCCGCCGGTCACCAGGGCCCGCTTGCGATCCAGTTTCAAGTCCACGGTCGCCCGCTCCTCATCGTCTGGCGGGCGCATACGCGATCCGCTGAATTTATGTTCCTTGCAGAGAGTTTGGGGCCCGACGCCTAGGCGTCGACACCAAGCACGTCACGCCACTGCCAGGTGTCGCTGTACTGCTGGAACTTCACGATCTTGTCACCGTCGAAGTCCCAGACGTGGGCGAAGATCGCGTCGAGTGGAACGTCCGAGACGGTCGTGCCCACGTAGCGGCCCTCCACCAGGACGGTCTTCTCGCCCGCGACGATGCGGCCCACGTTGATGTGAAAGTCCTTGAAGTCCTTGGCAAGTGAGTCGAACACCGTCTTCTGGACGGCGTCGTGACCCACCACTGGGCTGCCCGGCGAGTAGGGAATGTTCTCGGCCTCGATCCACGGCGCGTCCTCGGCGAGAATGTCGAAGATCGGCTGAAAGTCGCCTTCGGCCAGGCGGGCATAGACGTTTTCGATCACGTTGTGGTAGCTCATGGCTTCTGTAGTCCTTGGTGTCGTGGTGAGTATCTGTCGATATGCCAATTGCTCGGCGTGCTTGGAGCTCGTGCTAGTCGGCTGGTCCCTTCACTCGTGCGGTGGCCACGCGGTTGCGCAGCACGCCCACACCTTCCAGTTCGACCTCGACCACTTGACCGGCACGCAGGAACCGTCCGGAGGCGAGGCCAACCCCGCCTGGAGTACCCGTGAGGATCACGTCTCCAGGCTGCAAGGTGGTGTATTGGCTGACTCGGGAGACGAGTTCTGCGATGGGGAAGATCATGTTGGCCGTACTGGACTCTTGACGTAGCTCGCCGTCGACCACGGTGCGCAAGATCATGTCGGCGCGCTCATGGGCGCCGTCGGCCACCAGCAGCGCAGGCCCGAGCGGTTTGAAGCCGTCGAAACCTTTGGCCAGTCCGATGTTCGAGCCGGCGACGGCCGGATTCGTACCGTCCTGGACGTCTCGGGCGGTGACGTCGTTGGCGACGGTCAGGCCCGCCACGTGAGACCACGCCCTGCCTACTGATACGTCTGACGCGGGCGCCCCGATCACCACCGCCACTTCCCCCTCGAAGTCCACCGCCGAATCCGCAATCCGTGGAAGGGGAATGTCGTCGGTGGGTCCGCTCACCGCCGACGCCGCGGTGAAGAACACCCTCGGAACCCGAGGTCGTTCCGCGCCGATCTCGGCGACGTGATCCTCGTAGTTCAACCCTACGATGAGCATCTTTCCCGGGCTGGCGATCGGCGCTTGGACGGTCACCGCTTGGCCCTCGACGCTGCGCGTGACCCTGGCCCGGTCCAGCCGATCCATCGCGCCGGACTTCACTAGATCGGACAAGCTGGCGCGTCCGACGTCGAGGATGTCGTAGCGATTCCCGACGACGCGCGCCACCCCCGTCGTCGTCTGCGCCACTAGCACTTTGACCCTCTTCGTTCGTGTTTCGACGTCGTTCTTGTTTCGACATCGTCCTGGCCGCTCCAATTGCGACTCCGCCAATGTTTCGCTCACGTGCGCGGTGTGTCCAATATCCATTTGAGACGAAGCTGATACTCAGGGGCTATCAGACGGTTTCGCTTCAGCCGCAATACCGGGCACGAGGTACCCGCCGCGGTCGCAATACTTCAAAGGTATCGGGTGGACGACCGAGAAGTATTGGACCGCAGCATATTTACATTCGTACTGTGAGTCAGGACACGACATCCTGCCCGTTCGGGAATGAAGTCCCAGGGCGACTGGCGGATCCACGACCACCCCGCCTCGCAATCTCGCGAAGACGTCGACACCGCCCATTGATGACGTGGTCACGACGACCAGAAGGAGATACTGAAATGCCGACCACGACCGAATTGGCCGTACGAGGAATTCCGACGGCGACGAACGTCGACCACGTCGGATGGACGGTCAACGACCTCGACGCGGCCGTCGCGTTCTGCGTCGACGTGCTCGGCGGGCAGGAGCTCTTCCGGGCCGGCCCCTTCGCCGATCCCGAAGGTGACTACATCGCAACGCACTTCGACGTTCATCCGCGTGCGGCCGCGAACATCGCCATGGTGCGGCTCGGACTGACACAGGTGGTGGAACTGCTCGAATGGGAATCGCCCAATCGACGCGACGCGTGGCCGCGCACCAGCGACGCGGGCGCCTCGCACATCGCGATTCACGTCAAGGACGTCGGCGCGGCGATGGCCTATCTGGCCGAGCACGGATGCGTCGCATGTGGCGATCCCATGCTTCTGACCGACGTGCCGAACGCAGGCACCAGGCTCCAGTTCCTACGGACCCCGATCGGGCTCTATCTGGAATTGGTGTCGCACCCGGAAGATCCCTTCCCATACGAAGCGCAGACCGAGGCGCGGCTGCTGCCGAACGCACCCGGGTGGAGCAACGGATGACTCCCGGTGAGGCCGGGGTCCGTCGAATGAGATCCGAACGCGCGAAAGGACGTTGACGTGGCGCCTTCTGTAGGAGAACCTCCCGTCAACACGGACGTGGTGGTCGTCGGGAGTGGAGCGGGCGGGGCCACGGTGGCCGGTGAATTGGCACGCAACGGCGTGCGTGTCGTCGTCATCGAGGCCGGCACGATCGGCACGGGGTCGCATGGCCGCAATCTGGACAGCACCCCCGCCGGCACCCCCGGATTCGCCGACTTCCTCGCCGGTGCCGTGGCACCGCTAAACGGGGCGGCCGCACCGCCGCCGCGACTGCCCGGCCTGGCCGGCATCCAGGGGGTCGGCGGCATGCTGGTCGGTTGGACCCACAACTCCCCTACTCCGGATTGGTGGGAGTTGCCATCCTGGATCGACCGGCGACGATGGGACGACCTGATCGTCCGCGCCTCGATCCTGCTGCACGTGGGGACCGAGTACAGCACCGAAGACGAGCGCTACAAGGAATTCGAAGACATCGTCGCCCGACGCGCCGGCGCATTGCCCCCGGGGCGAGAAGTTCAGCCGATGCCGATTGCCGCGGAGCCGTTGGATGGTGGAGGCTGGCGGTTCAGCGGGGCAGATGACTTGTTCCGAGGCGCGAACGACAACGTGCATCTGGTAGCCGATCACGTCGTACGCAGCGTGGAACATCGTGCGGGCATCGCCAAGGGGGTGCTCGCCTACCCCGTCGGTGGCGGCCGTCCGGTGCTCATCAACGCCGATGCCGTCGTCATCGCTGCGGGCACGGTGGGTAGCGCGCAATTGATCACGGCTTCGCGTCTCGATGCCGGGCCTGCACTGGGCGCGTATCTGACCGAACACACCATTGTCGCGTCCCGCGTGCATCTCAAGGACGACCTGCGTCGTCACGGAACGTCCACCCGGTTTCCGCCGTGTGTGTGGATCCCTGCGTCGCGCGCCCATCAGTGGTCATCGACGGTCCACGCCACGCAATGGAACTTCAATCCCGCGATCCCCGCGGACGCACCGTTCGACGACACCATTGATCTGTTCTCGTTCTGCCCCGTCACACCAAACGAGGCCAACCGGCTGGAATTCGACGTGGGCCTGGAGGATTCGTTCGGTCTTCCCAGTGCGAGCGGCGCACTTGAGTTGTGCAACGACGATTTCGAAGTGGCGAGCGACGCTCTGCGCGAATTGTTCCTGCTCTCGAGCGACCTTGGGGACCTCGTCTCCGGATGGGGCATGCAAGTGCCGGGGCGCGGGGGGTCGTTTCACCTCTCCGGCTCCTGCCGCATGGGCGCCGCCGAATCATCGACATCGGTCGTGTCTCCCGCGGGCCGCCTCTGGGGCTACGAGAACTGCTTCGTCGCAGGCAATGCCGTACTCGGAGAACGAAGCGCATCGAATCCGACGCTGAGCACGGTCGCCTTCGCACTTCATACTGCCGATTCCATCTACGGCGATTCCACACCACCCCTCATAGCCAAGACGAAGGAACCAACATGATCATGGGCGTCCATCACACGGCCATCTCGACTCCCGATCTCGAGCGACTCAAATCGTTCTACTGCGACCTGTTCGGTCTCGAGGAAGTGATGCGGTTCGGTTGGGAACAGGGCGACGAACTATGCGACAGCATCGTCGGGCTCGACCGTTCGGCAACGAATTTCGTGTTTCTACGAAGTGGGAACACGCACCTGGAGATCTTCGAGTACAGCCACCCCACACCCAAGCCGCGCGAACCGCAATGGCGGGTCTGCGACTACGGCATCACCCACATCTGCTTCGAGGTCGCCGACATCCACGCCGAGTTCCACCGTCTCACCAAGGCGGGAATGCGCTTTCAGAACGAAGCACCGATCGATGCCATGGGCATGCTCCATGCAGTCTACGGGTTCGATCCGGACGGAAACATCGTCGAACTCATCGAGTTCCCCGACCGCGAAAGGCACAGTGAATCGTCGTCACTCACAGGAGCACCGCTGCTCAACGGAACCAATTCACTGCTGTCGGAGCTGAGCTAGCCCCTCGGCCCACGGTACGCCGCGGTTTCAGCCAATCAGCAGTACATTTCGTGAATACCGTCGGCGATATCATTGTGGCCCAGGCGTTATCGGCCACCGGCATGACGGTCCTCGATGCGTCGCGTTCGCGGGAGATGCAGGTGACATTCATATTTTTTGTGGCTGGCCACCAAACTATGAAGGATCTTGAGGGAACATCGTCGCGCATTGGATCGCTGAGCTAGGTAGGTGCAGACGAAGGCGAGATCGAGTTGAAGATCGTCACGATTCGACGCGGAATGATCGGCGGCGTGTTCCATCTGTTCGCCGTACCCGGCGAACTCTGACCGTACCTATGCACCCCATTGCCAACCCTGAACACGAGGAGACCAGCTCATGACTCGACCCATTCGCATCGCGGTGGCGCTGCCACCCGGAAACACCCCGGACTACTCCTCGTGGCGCAGCGCCGTGCTGGAGGCCGAAGAACTCGGCACCGATCTGATCTTCGGCTGGGACCACTTCCACCGACCCGAGATGGCCGAACTCAACGAGGGCGTTCCGGTGCTGGCCGAGGTGCAGCCCGACGTCACCAACTTCGAGGGCTGGACCGCACTGGCCAGCTGGGGCGAGATCACCCACCGCGCCCAGATCGGACTGCTCGTCACGGGCATCGGCTACCGCAACCCCGACCTGCTGGCCGACATGGCCCGCACAGTCGACCACATCAGCGGCGGACGGCTCGTCCTCGGTCTCGGCGCGGGCTGGTACGAAAAGGATTACACCACTTACGGATATGATTTCGGTAGCTGGAAGTCACGCTTCGACCTCTTCGAAGAAGGACTGGCACGCATCAAAGCCCGCTTCGGTGAGCTCATTCCGCCGCCGGTTCACGACATCCCCATCCTCATCGGCGGCACCGGCCCTAAGCGCACCCTTCCCCTCGTGGTGCAGTACGCCGACATCTGGCACACCTTCCTCGGAGTCGCGGCATTCACCACCGCCACCGCCCAACTCGACGAGATGGCCGCAGCCGCGGGACGCGACGGCAGCGAGATCGAACGCTCGGTGCACTGGTTCGGCCTCGAGAGCGCCGAGGACTACCGCTCCGCAGGCGCTAGCGTCTTCGTCCACGAGATCGCCCCCGATCCCATCACCGGCTACGACTTCAGCACCGTCAAGGAGATGTTGGCCTGGCGCGACCAGCACAACGACGTCTAACGACACCGCGGTTGGGCATTCTCGGAGAGGTTGTCCCGAGTCTCGTAGAAGTTGAGGTGGCCGGGAACCGGTCGGCGTCGTACGCGTCCTTCAACGTTAAGGTGTCGGGATGAAAGCTGATCGGTGCGCGGGATAGTGACAATGGGCGGTGCACGGTGTTGCGCCGCGCACTTCCCCGACGTGTGCTCTAACGCTGAGGACGTGGCGCTGGTCCGACGTGCCCACTCCTAGCCCGACGTTCAATCAGGTAGCGGACTACTACACGGGCGTTCGGCCTGAAATGCTCAGGGTGGTACCGAAGTCCGCGAAGCGGGTGTTGGAGATTGGCTGCGGTACAGGGGACTTCAGCGTCTCGGTGAAACGGAAGACGGGTGCCGAGTGCTGGGCCATCGAGTACCAACCCGACGTCGCAGAGAAGGCCGCCCGCGTTCTCGACCGCGTGCTAACGGGTGACATTGACGCGAACGTCTCTGAACTGCCCGATGGTTACTTCGATGTGATCGTGGCGAACGACGTGCTGGAGCATCTCGTCAATCCGTGGACGACGCTCGAGTTGTTGCGGCCGAAGCTCGCACCCGGTGGCATCCTGGTGGGGTCCATACCCAACATCCGATTCCTTCCGGCGTTGGCACGCATCGTGTTCCGCAAGGACTTCCCGCTCGACGATCATGGGGTGTTCGACCGGACACACCTGCGGTGGTTCACCCGCAAGAGCATCCCCCGCATGTTCGAGGCCGCGGGCTACGAGGTGCAGAAGATTCGCGGCATACACATGGCCCCGAACCCGCTCGTCGCGATCATCGGGATTGCGAGTTTGGGGTTTCTCTGGGATGGCGTGTGGATGCAATACAAGGTTGTCGCTACACCACAGACCACGACCGCCACCGTGCAGTGAGCGTCGTAATCGACCAACAGGATGACGGTGGCTCCGGCTGAAAAGGGCTGCCACGATGGCACCTGCCAAAGGGCGTGCCCGCGAACAGATCTCCGCTCACTCCGTGAGTTCGGGCGCCCGAGACGAGGTGTGGACGGACAAGTGGCCGGCAGGGCCAGACGGGTACGCGGCTTACCGAGTTTGATTGACCAAGTTCGTTGCGACTTTCGCCTCGGCGGCGCGGGCGAGATTCTCGACCCACTCCTGATGCATGTTGTGCAACGTACCGGGATTCTTGATGGCGAGCTCCTCCACCAAGAACGCACCCTGCTGCGTTTCCTCCGTCAGCAGGTGGCAACCGTCGTCCGTCGGCGTGATGACCCATCCGTGATAGGCGCTCGCGCCGTCGTGCCCCTCGGCGAAGAACGTATCCCAGCCGAGACGCTCGCCTGGGACGAAGTCCTGCACCACGCTCACCAGTGAAAAGCCGGCGGTCGTCCAGGTGAATCTCGCGCCAGGGCTCAACACGGAGTCACCGGTGGTGATCTCGACGTCGTTGGCGTGGGGGTAATACTTCGACCAATTGTGCGCATCGATCAGCAGATTCCACACGACCTCGAGCGGCGCCTTCACGTCGATGTCGTTGAGTGCGTAGAGAGACGACACTGCCGGATGGAACCGGGCGGGCCAGTTCGTCTTCTTGATCATGTCTCTGATTCCTTTCATCGAGGGACGGTAGCCATTGGGGCGTGCCGCTCACTGCGTCACATCGGGCGTGACAGTTCGGCGATCACGTCGGTCGCGGCGTCGCCGCTGATGCGTCGAACGACGCGCTTGGCGGGTGTCGTTCGACCGTATTCCGGGCGGCCACGTGGGGTCAATGAATCCTCATAGTTCGACGATGTGCCATAACTTTCATGGATGTGTGGCCGCGGCACCGGCGTACGCCCACCCCGCACGGCCCACGCGCATCAAACGTGGAACGATCACTCCTGCCTTCGCTCGCCCCAGGACGTTCACCTCATCGCCAGCTGACTGCCAGGTTGGCGGACTACGTTGAGCGCTCCTGTCCGGAGCACTCGAAGGAGTCACCCATGGCGGTATCCGTTGACCTGGCCAAGGCACTCGACAAGGCGTACGAGGACAAGTCGCTCAAGGAGATCCTCGATGCGTCGCCCGCGGCGCTGGCCGGAGTGACCGACGCCGACGCCGAGCACCTGGCCGCGGCCTTCAACATCAAGACCGTGCGCCAGTTCGGCGAGAACAAGTACTTCGCGATCGCCGCCGCGCTGGCCGCGGTCGAGAAGGCCGGCTAGTCCCAGTCCATCAGCCCGGCGCCGGGTCACCGAGCGGCCCCGGCACCTCCGCCAGGCGAGGCAGCGGCGTATCCGCCTCCGGCTGGCTGGTGAACAGCTTCGCCGACGCCGACACGGGCCCGACGACGTAGGACCGCCGCACCTGGTGGCCGCGAGTTGGGCTGCAGTCGTAGTTCATTGGCAGCCCCGACGTCGTCGTCGGCTGCCAGACCAGGTCGACGTCGACGGTGACGTGGTCGGTGCCCGCGCCCCGCACCTTGGGCCCCAGTTCGCATGGCGCCGGGGGCGGCGGGTTGCCCGCTGGGATCTTCGACGTGACCTCGGGCGCCCAGAGGTAGACGGTGGCGATCAGCGTGCCGTCGGGTTGCGGGGTGGTGAGGTATCCGATCATCGGCAGCGATCCTCGGGTCATTCCCGGCGGAGGCATGAACGCGGTGGGCGGTGGCAGGGCCAAGGTGGTCGACGTGCGCGACGAGTACGCCGAGGTGGTCGACGTCTTGGACGTCGATGCCGTGTCGACGGAATCGGGCCAGGTGAGGGCCATCACCGTCAATAGCGCCGTGCCCGCAGCGGTTCCGATCGCGCTGAGCCGGTAGGCGAAGTCGCTGGGCTCGTTGGCCTCGGGGTCGCGGAACTTCCAGCTCTCCGTGGCACGCCACAGCGCTCGGGGCTTGAACCACATCAGCGCGGTGAGTGGTACGCCGATCAGCAGCACCACGATGGCAAATCCCATGCGGCAACCCTAGGGCGATTCGGCGCGCGGTTCCGACACCTCCTCGACTAGAGCGACGCCTCCGACACGTCCATCGCCGTCAGGTCGACGGACTCCGCGATCTTGCGCTGCGCCGACAGCCGTGGGAGCACGTTCTTGGCGAAGAAGTTCGCCGCGGTGACCTTGCCCTCGTAGAAGGCCCGGTCCCGGTCGGTAGGGCCCGCGTCGATCGCCTTCAGTGCAACTTCGGCGCCGCGCAGCATCAGCCAGCCGATCAGCACGTCGCCGACCGCGAGCAGGAACGGAACCGACTCCAGCCCAAGCCGATACAGGTCGCGTGGGTTCTGCTGTGACGCCATCAGGAACCCGGTCAAGGTGACCACCATGGCCTGCAGGTCGGCCAGCGCGGTGGCCAGCGCCTCACGGCCCTCGGCGAGGTCGGGGTGCGGAGACTCGGCGTCGAGGAAGGCCTGGATCTGACCTGCGACGTGACCTAGCGCGCCGCCGTGGTCGCGCGCGATCTTGCGGAAGAAGAAGTCCTGCGCCTGGATCGCGGTGGTGCCCTCGTACAGCGAGTCGATCTTCGCGTCGCGGATGTACTGCTCGATCGGATAGTCCTGCAGGAAGCCAGATCCACCGAAGGTCTGCAGCGATTCGGTCAGGGTCTGGTAGGCGCGCTCCGAGCCGACACCCTTGACGATCGGCAGCAGGAAGTCGTTGACGCGCTCGGCCATCCCGGCGTCCGCGCCCGACACCAACTGCGCCGCGGCGGGGTCCTGATGGGCGGCGGTGTAGAGGTACAGCGCACGGAGTCCCTCCGCGTAGGACTTCTGCAGCATCAGTGCGCGTCGCACGTCGGGGTGGTGCAGGATCGTGACACGGGGCGCGGTCTTGTCGGTCATCTGGGTGAGGTCGGCACCCTGGACGCGGGTCTTGGCGTACTCGAGCGCATTCAGGTAGCCGGTCGACAGCGTGGCGATCGCCTTGGTACCCACCATCATTCGCGCGTACTCGATGACCTTGAACATCTGCGCGATACCGTTGTGGCTGTCCCCGACCAGGTAACCGACGGCCGGGACGCCGTGCTGGCCGAACGTGAGCTCGCACGTGGCCGACGCCTTGAGGCCCATCTTGTGTTCCAGGCCGGTGACGAATGCGCCGTTGCGTTCGCCGGGTTCCCCGGTTTCGGGATCCAGGTGGAACTTCGGTACGAGAAAGAGGCTGAGCCCCTTCGTGCCGGGCCCGGCGCCCTCAGGCCGCGCGAGCACCAGATGCATGATGTTCTCGAACAGGTCGTCGGTGTCGCCGTTGGTGATGAATCGCTTGACGCCGTCGATGTGCCAGGTGCCGTCGGGCTGTTGTACGGCCTTGGTCCGCCCTGCGCCGACGTCCGAACCGGCGTCGGGCTCGGTGAGCACCATGGTGGCGCCCCAGTTGCGCTCGATGGCGAGCGCAGCCCAGTGCTTCTGCTGGTCGTTGCCGATCCCGTGCAGGATTCCCGCGAACACCGTGCCCGCGAGGTACATGAACACCGCCGGGTTGGCGCCGAGGACCAGCTCGTTGATCGCCCAGGCGACCATGCTCGGCGCGGGTACGCCGCCGACTTCCTCCTCCAGACCGATGCGGAACCATTCACCGTCGTGCCAGGTGTGCACCGACTTCTTGAACGGCTCGGGGATGGACACCGCGTGGGTGTCCGGGTCGAACGTCGGTGGGTGGCGGTCGGTCTCGGCGAACGACTCGGCGACGGGCCCCTCGGCCTGTTTCGCCGCCTCCTCGAGCATCTGCCGCACGGACTCGGCGTCGAGATCCCCGAATTCTCCGGTCCCCAGGACCTTTTCCAGGTCGAGCACCTCGAAGAGGTTGAACTCGAGATCACGCACGTTGCTCTTGAAGTGACCCATGGCCGCGCCTTTCGCGATCGAACAGCGCCCCTCAGCGTAGCTGCGACTACCCGTCAGTAACCACGAAACTGGGCGGCCCGGCGTTCGATGAACGACTGCACGCCCTCGGCCGCGTCCGCCGTGCCGAACAGGCGCACCACCTCGGGCCGGAGCCGGTCGATGGCCGCCGCGTCACCCTGGGCGTGGGCCAGCTGAGCCGACGCCAGCGTGGCTTGGACTCCGAGCGGTGCGGCGCGGTCGGCGATGACGTGTGCGATCTCGCGGGCACGCGCCTTGGCGGCGTCGGCGCCGTCGACGACCTCGGCGACCAGACCGATCCGGTGGGCTTCTGCGGCGTCGAACTCGTCGCCGGTGAGCAGCCACCGCATCGCGTTGCCCCATCCCGCTTGCCGGGGCAGCCGGAACGTGGCACCGCCGAACGGGTAGATGCCGCGGAGCACCTCGAGCTGGGCGAACCGGGCGTCCGATGCGGCGATCCCGATGTCGGCGGCCAGCAGGAGCTCGATGCCGAGCGTGAGGCAGCGGCCCTGTACGGCGGCTACCACTGGTTTGGTCCATTCGCCGTCCAGTCGCCACGGGTCGCGGCCGTCGGCGGGCATCGGATCCTGGCCGGCGGCGATGTAGGGGCCGACGTCGGTCAGGTCGAGACCTGCGGTGAAGTGGTCGCCGTTGGCGACGAGGACGCCGGCGCGCAGCGTGTCGTCGCGCTCCAAGAGCGCATACGCCCTGGACAAGTCGGCGAGCATGCCGACGTTGAAGGCGTTGCGCTTCTCGGGACGGTTGAGGCTCATCACCAGGACGTGGCCGTCACGTTCGAGGGCGACGGTGTCCAGCGCGGGGTCGGAGACGGTGCTCATGGGTTGGAGTGAACCCCCCTCGACCAAATTATGCAACAGACCATAATTCTGGATATGTGGCATTCGGGGCCATCCGGGCGCGCAGGACCGTTCACCAGCCCTTTACCGAGAACGCGGTGTGACGGGGAATACATCCGTTGCCCCCGAGTGTTGTGGGTTCTATGCTTTTGTTCATAGCCAGGGAGGCGCGCCATGTGGATCGTTGAGGTCAACGTCCTCGGTCGGAGATTCACCTACCAAACGCACGACCATGCCGAGAAGCTCCGGAATACCCAGCGCACCGTGCAGTCGCGCCTGGCGCATCTTCGGCACGTGCGGATCGCCGCCTGATGCCGGCAGCCGTCACCAAGAGCACCAACAAGGGCGGCTCCACCAGGACCCGCATGCTGCTGAGCGCCGCCGAGGTGATGCGCGAACGCGGCGCCGCAGGCGTGACGATCGACGAGGTGCTGACGCGTAGCGGCGCACCGCGCGGGTCGGTTTACTACCACTTCCCCGAGGGCCGCAACCAGATCCTCACCGAGGCGCTTCGGTTCGCCGGTGATGCCATCACCGCCAAGATCGATGGCGCCCAGGGCGGACTCCCCTTGGTGCGCACCTTCGTCGAGTTCTGGGAGCACACCCTCGCCGACAGCAACTTCACGGCAGGCTGCCCGGTGGTCGCCGCCGCGATCGGTTCCGCCGACGACGACCCGGCACTAAGCCTCGTTGCAGGCGAGATCTTCGATCGCTGGCGCGCCGCGCTCAGCCGCGCCTTCGTAGCCGACGGCTTCGACGACACCGACGCTTCCTCACTCGCGGTGACCTGCATCGCCGCCCTAGAGGGCGCAGTGGTGCTGTGCCGGTCCACCCGCAGCGCCGATCCGCTGCGCGACGTCGCCCAACAACTCGAATTCCTGATCAAGTCAAGGGAATTCGTGCACCACTACGGCCTACCCGCCGTCGAGCACTAAGCCACTAAGCGGCCACCCATTTGGCGCAGACGAAGTCGCCGTTGACCGCGGTCTCCTCCAGCCGCCACTCCGAACGAAACGGCAGCACGGGCGCCCCCGTGCCCAATGAGCAGGGCGCATAGCTGACGATCATCTCGTCGATCAGGCCCGCCTTCACGAACTGCGCAGCGACGTGCCCGCCGCCGACCACCCACACGTCCCTGCCTGCTGCCGCCGACACCAGCTTGGCGTGCAGTTCGGCGACGTCACCCTCGAACGACTGCACCGGGTGGCCGGGCTCGATGATCTCGGGCCTGCTGGTCAGCACCCACGATGGCTGCTCGTACATCCAGTCGCCTGGATGGTTCTTCACGATCCAGTCGTAGGTCGCCGAGCCCATCGCCAGTGCGCCAACGGATTTCGCGAACGCCTGGTAGCCGAACACGCCGTTGGCATCCACGTTTCGGGACGTCAGCCAGTCCAGGCTGCCTGCGTCATCGACGATGAAGCCGTCCAGGCTCGATGCGGTGTAGTAGATGGTGGCCATGTCAGTTTCCTCTCATCCAGTCCAGTGGGTCGCCCATCTTGGTGCGAATTCCGTGGCGGCTCAGCATGATGCGGGCAAGGCCGCGCCGCAGTGCGGCGTAGGTCAAGACGTGCGCGACGATGCCGTAGAGCTGAAAGGACTCCGGCGGATCACACAACGCGTCGATCACCGTGTCCGCCAGTCGGCCCTGCTCGGCATGGTCGACGACCATTGCGGTCCACCGCGACGCGACGTCGTCGTGATCGGCGGCCAACTGCTCTGACGCGCGCAGGTCGGGACGTGTCGGCAGGTCGCGCCCCTCGATGCTGGCCAGCCACACCTCCTTGGTCCACACGATGGCGCCGAGCACCGCCCCGACGCTCGGCTCCTCGCCGTCCCAATCGAGGACGACCTGACCCGGCGAAATCGGCTCAGCCCATTGATCTTCCGACAAGCGTGCGCCGCAGCTGATCAGGTAGGCGGTGTCGGCGACGTCGTGCGCGATCATCAGCCGCGACACGTCCGGTTGGTCGGCGTCGGCGTCCGCGTCCAGCCACAACGACTGCGGTGGATGGAAGTGCACTCCATTGGGTGCGGGTAGCCGGAACCCGACCTCGCAGGCCTGCGACGGCGGCACCCCGAACGTGCGGCGGAATGCGCGGGAGAACACCTCGGGTGACGACCAGCCCTCGTCGACCGCCACCGCCGCGACACCCTCCCCGCGCTGCAGCCGCCACGCGGCACGCTCCAGCATCACCCGCCTGCGCAATGCCGCCGGCGGCTCACCGGTGAGCCGACTGACCTCGCGGGAGAAGTGGAACTCCGATGCGTGACTGCTCCGCGCCATTCCCGCCACGTCGGTGTTCTCACCGCCGACGACTGCGTCGAGCAGCTCGCGCAGTCGGTCGCGGCCGGCGGAAGTGGGTTGCACGCTCACGATCACCGAGTATCGTCGCGCGCCCCGACGAGCGACATGACTTTTCCTGCTGCGTTCGGCGCCAGAATGACGCGCACTAGACTCACCTCCTCAGTGAGCGAATTCGATGCACTGTGCGCCAATGACGACGAACTGGCCGAACTGCGGTCGGCCATCCGGGGCTTCCTCGCTGCCGATCGCAAGCAGTTCGGCTGGCAGCCCGCCGTCGACTGCTGGCTGTCGCGATGGGACACCGACTTCAGCGCGCGCCTCGCCGACGCCGGCTTCGTCGGGCTGACCATCCCCGCCGAGTACGGCGGCCGGGCGCCCGCGGATGGTGCCGGCTACCTGCACCGCTACGTGGTCACCGAGGAGTTGCTCGCCCAGGGCGCCCCGGTCGGTGCGCATTGGATCGCCGACCGGCAGGTGGCCCCTGCTCTGCTCACCTACGGCACCGAGGAGCAGCGCCGTCGCCTCCTTCCGCAGATCGCGGCGGGACGGCTGTACTCGGCGATCGGCATGAGCGAGCACGGCGCGGGATCCGACCTTGCCGCCGTGCAGACCAAGGCGACGCGCACCGACGACGGCTGGGTCCTCAACGGCACCAAGGTGTGGACCAGCGGCGCGCACCTCGCGCATCAGGCCGTGGTGCTCGCCAGGACCAGCCCGAGAGATCCCGAACACCGCCACGCCGGGTTCAGCCAGTTCATCGTGCCGCTCGACCGGGCCGGGGTGACGATCGACCCGATCATCCTGATGGACGGTGAACACCACTTCAACGAGGTGCAGTTCGACGACGTCGCACTGTCCGACGCCGACCTACTGGGCGAGGTCGGGGACGGCTGGCATCAGGTCACCGCGGAGTTGGGCTTCGAGCGCAGCGGCCCTGAACGGCTACTGTCGACCGCCACAATGCTTTTCGACGTAACCCGCAGCTTGGCTCGGCGGGGCGACGTCGACGACCGGACCGCCGCCGAGATCGGCGACCTGATGGGCCGGATGATCTCGCTGCGCCAGATGTCGATATCGGTGGCACGGGCGCTGACCGACGGTCAGGACGCCGCCGCACGCGCCGCGATGGTCAAGGACCTCGGCACCCGCTTCGAGCAGGAGTCCGTCGACGCCGCCGCCGATCTGATCGACGGGGTCGAGGCCTCGGACGAGCCGCGCTTGCGCGCGATGCTGTCCACCGCGCGGGTGCACTCGCCGCTGTTCACGCTGCGCGGCGGCACCAACGAGGTGCTGCGCGGGGTGGTCGCGAAGAGCCGCGAGAAACAGCAGAGCGCGACCGGTGACGAACTCGGCCAACTGGTCGACGACGTGGGCAGGCGTGCCTTCGACGCCAAGCTCGGTCAGCGCGGTCTGCCCGACGAGTTCGACGCCGACCTGTGGAGCACGCTCGAGGAGACCGGCCTGACCCGGCTCACCAGTGCACAGGATGCGAGCCTGCAGGAGTCGGCCGTGGTCCTCGAAGGGCTGGCCCGCTGGGCGGCGGCGGTACCGGTTGCCGAAACCGACCTCTTCGCAGCATGGTTGGCGAACCAGGCAGACCTCGAGGTGCCCGCCGCTGGCCCGCTGTCCGTCGCGATCGCCGACGCCCGGGCCCTGAACGGCAGGCTGTCCGGCGTGGCCACCGGCGTCCCGTGGCCCCGGTCCGGCCCGGTGCTGCTCGCCGCGCGCGGTGACGACGCCACCTACGTCGCGGTTCTCGACGGCACCGAGATCGCCGATTCCCATACCTTGGCCGGCGAGCCGCGCGGAGCCATCGCCTTCGACGTGGCGGTGGCCGACGCCGTCAGGCTGTCGAGCGCCGTCGGTGACGAGCTGATGCGCCGCGGCGCATGGGCGCGGTGCGTGCAGATCTTGGGGGCCTTCTCCGCGGCCGCCGACCTGACGACGAAGCACATCGGCGAACGCCAGCAGTTCGGCCGCCCGCTGAGCAAGTTCCAGGCCGTCCAGCACTCCCTGGCCGCGATGTTGGGTGAGATCGAGCGATCCAGGGCGGCAACGGCTTTGGCGACCGCTGCGGCGTCCGACTTCGGCTTCGACAGCCGGCGCGCCGACTACGCCGTGACCGCGGCGAAGGTCGCAGTGGGCCGCGCGGTAGGCCCCGTGACCACCATCGCCCACCAGTTGCACGGCGCCATCGGCACCACAATCGAGCATCCGTTGTGGCTGGCCACCATGCGCGCGAGGAGCTGGGCCGACGAGTACGGCACCACCGGCTGCCACGCGAGAAGGCTTGGCCGGATGGCACTCTCGGGCGACGACCCGTGGGATCTGGTCGTCGGTTCGTAGTCGACAGCCCGGCGTGATCCGGGACACAGTCCGTCACACATTGGGACCCGACCCCGTCTCATATGCGTGACTGCACCTGGCATTGAAGACACCGTGGACCGCCGGCTCCTCATCAACGTGGCGTACCGCCTGCTCGGCACCATGGCCGACGCGGAGGACGTGGTGCAGGACACCTACGTGCGGTGGTATCGCCAGACCGACGAGGAACGCGACGCCATCGAATCGCCGCCCGCGTGGTGCGTGCGCGTGGCGACGCGAATCTGTCTCGACATCCTCAACTCTGCCCGCCGGCGCAGGGAACGCTATGTCGGGCCATGGATACCCGAGCCGATCCCCGGCCGGGAGCTCATCGAATCATCCTCGATCACCATCGATCCGGCCGATCGTGTCACCCTCGACGAATCCGTCACGATGGCGGTTCTGGTGGTGCTGGAGTCGATGACTCCAGCCGAACGGGTGTCGTTCGTGATGCACGACATCTTCCAGTACTCGTTCCGGGAAATCAGCGAGATCGTCGGCCGGTCCGAGCCCGCGTGCCGCCAACTCGCGTCGTCGGCCCGGCGCCGCGTTCACGACGCCCGGCCCGCGCCCGAGGACACGCAGCGACATGCCGCCACCGTGATCGGTGTGAAGGCCGCACTCGAGCGCGGCGACATCAACGCCATCGTCGGGTTGCTCGACCCGCAGGTCACGGCAATCAACGACGGCGGTGGACGCGTGCGGGCCGCGCTTCGCCCCGTTGTCGGTGCGGCCAAGGTGGCGCGCTTCTTCCTCGGCGTGCTCCACAAGTGGCCGGCGATCGAGATGTCGGTCGTCGACGTGAACGGCGAAGCCGGGTTGTTCCTCCGGGTCGATGGTTCGCCGATGGCCGTCATTGCGATGGAGCATAGAGACGGGTTGATCACCCGAATCTGGATGGTGCTCAATCCGGACAAGCTGGGATTCTGGAACGACGCCGTTACGCGGACTGCGTGACCTTCGCGGGTTGCCGCATCGGAATGAACAGCGCCGCGCCTGCAAGCAGAATCGTCGACAGCACAATGGCATTCAGGACCTGGTCCCGCGGGCTGTACATGCCGAGCATCTGCATGTGATAGATGAAGTGCAGCAGGTTGAAGACCGTCCAGGTGCCTGCGGTGATCTTGACGAGCGTCGTGTTCGCGACGTGGATGATCGTCAGCACCGTCAGAAGGGTGAGCCCAAGGTAGAAGGCGCCGACGTCCTTGACGAAGTGCTCGTTGTAGGGGCCGAGCTGTGGAAGCCAGCTCAGTCCCATGCCGGGGAAGGTGTCATACCAGTTGCGCGGTGCCGCGTACGCCCACAGACCGACCCCCACGCCAGTGAACGCCAGGAAGCCGAGCAGACCGCGGTGAATTGCAGTGTTCATGTGCATGTGACGCCGTAGCCGATGCAGACGTGACGTCCGAATCGTCGTTGTGACATAGCTCACTCCACTGGTGCACCGGCATCACATCCGACGGGTCTGCTCCGTCGTATCCGAGGCCGAACAACGAGGTCATCGACGAACGGAGCACGACCATGACGACAGCTGCGCCCTTGAACTCTGCGGTGCCCGAGGCGTATCAAGCAATGCTGACCCTCAACGAGCAGTGCGACAAGGCAGCCGCCGATGCCGGGATCGAGCCGTTGACCGTCGAGCTGGTCCGCATTCGTGTGTCCCAGCTCAACGGCTGCGCGTTCTGCTTGCGGATGCACGTCCGCGACGCGCTCGACAAGGGTGAGAGCACCGACCGCATCGCCGTGATCTCGGCGTGGCGCGAGTCCGCCTACTTCACCGAGGCCGAAGTCGCCGCCCTCGAGATCGCCGAGAAGATCACCCACGTCGCCGGATTGGACGCCGAAGACGGCTCGACGCTGACGGCGCAACAGGCAGCGGTACTGAAGTGGATCGCCATCACGATGAACGCGTTCAACCGAATTGCGATTGCGAGCCACTACAAAGTTGCACCAGTCTCCTAGACCGTGAGCGCCGGGCACACCATTGATGACGTTGGTAGTGCGGCTAACACATGGCTCACCACCTGGGCCACGCGGACCGTTGTCGAAGTATCGATGCGAATCACTGGGGTGAGGGCCAAAGGCTCGGCGTGGCTAGCCCACGTTTCCCAGTCGGCTGCAAGCCTCTGAGGGTCGGCGTGGACTGTGCTGCGCCGACGTTGTTGATAGCGAGCCCTGACGGTGTCGACAGGTGCGTGACACCACAATTCGACGGCTCGAACGGCGCCGGACCGTTGCAAACCGGAGGCTGCGAAATGCAGGTCTCGAGGCTTGAACAACCAGCAGTCAACGAGGACCAAACCGCGCTTCGCTGCGGCATCGGCCCACATCTGCTCGGCGGCCAGGATCCCGAGCCGTGGCGAAACGCCCAATGCTGGCTCCATTGCGAGTCGTTCCTTGATCGCGTCTTTCGACACCAGATGGGCTCCGACGGCAGCGGCGAGCAGTGCCGCGACATTGGTCTTGCCCACACCGGGCAGGCCATTGACCAAGCAGATTTCGTCGGCCACCCGCGCCACATTGCCAGAAGATGACTGCGCCCGAGCGCCTCCCGTTCGACGGCGCGCCCTAAGTATCGAGCACCGTGGCGACGCGCGCCTCGAGGACGGACGGGTCGCCGAGGTCGTCGAGGTCGATGCCGAACCGCTCGGTCAGCGCGTCGAGTACCTGAGCGGCGGTGTCGAACCTGACCTTCTCGGTTCCACCGCCGAGGTGGTGGATCGCCAGGTTCCTACCCCGCAGGTTGCGGCGTTCGCCGTCGGTCACGAGTGCCACCGTCAGGCCGGTGACGAAGTGGGAAGCGGGATGCGTTGAGACATACCAACTCCCCACCTCGAGGTCGATACGCGGTTGCGGCCGCGTGGTGAAGCGGTAAAGCGACTGCCATTCGTCTCGGACGTTGGCCTGCAACGTCAGTTCAGTGCCATCGGAGCCGCTGGCGACCAATCGGTACGGCTCGTGACGCGTCGACTGCACGAGGCCGGCCTCCAGCCGTATCGGCGAGGTCAACGTCTGGCCGCCGAATCCGACGTCGACGAGGAAGGGGCCGGCCACGTCGGGGATCGTCACCGACAGCACGGTGTGTGTCATCGCGGGCAACGGCGCGTCCGGCTCCTTCATCCAGACCACGCGGCCTGCCAGTCGCTCGATGCCGTAACCCAATGCCTCCAACACGTAACCCATCAGGCCGTTGTGCTCGTAGCAGTAGCCACCGCGACGGCGGTGCACCAGCTTGTTGGTCAAGGCGGCGGGACCGAGGTCGGCGACCGGGACCCCCGTGACCGGGTCGAGCGTCTCGAACGGGATCGACCGATTGTGTGCGGCCACCACGCCCTGCAGCGTCTCCAACGTCGGATCGGTCGATCCCCCGTATCGAACGCGGTCGAGATACCCGGCCAGATCCAATTCCGAGGCGACGGTCGTCATCGCTCCATGGTGCGACCTCAACGGCCGTTCAGGTCAAGAACGCATGCCGCTGTGATCTGGGATACAGGTGAGCACCGGCTGTGAGCACGGATACAGATCGGGCCCGGCAAGCCGATATTCAAGGAAGCTGGGCTTATGAGGAAATTGACGCAAGCGGCATGGGTCGCCGCCGCCGCGGGTGTGTTGGTCATCAACCCCGCGATCGCCTCCGCGACGCCGGGCGACACTGCCGTGATGCCCTTGATCGGGAAGTTCCGAGCCTGCGACTTCACCCTGGAGAAGTGGGTCAGCGCACACGGCTACACCCGAGGGGTCGCTCACCTCAGCACGTCGGGCCAGAACGTCGTGGCCAACGTCGACCTCGCGACCGCCGAACCCGATACCCGCTACGACGTCCGGATCATCCAGACTCCGCGCGCCTCCATCGGTTGCGCGCCGGGTGCCCCCGGCGTCATCACCGGCAGCGTGCAGACCGACGCGAGCGGCGCGGGAAGCACGACGCTGCAAGGTCCGATCGATTCGAGCGCGACCGGCGCCTGGGTGATGGTGCAACGCCCGTCGCCCTCCTCCCTGACTCCCGCCGAGTTCTACACCTCGGAGTTCATCGCCTCGATCTGACCCAGAGTCGTTGAACGCCAGGCACCCTGTACCCATGTCTTCGGCATTGAGCGACGAGTTGCGCGACGACCTCCTCCAGCGCTGGTCGGAACCGCACCGCAGGCACCACAACGTCGCACACCTGCGCGAGGTGCTCGATGCCATCGGCCAGCTGGCCGACAGCGGGCTGGTCTTCGACCGCGACGCGGTGGACCTGGCAGCCTGGTTCCACGACGCCGTGTACGAGATCGGCCGCGACGACAACGAGGAACGCTCTGCCGATCTGGCCCGCGAGCGGCTGGCCACCTCGCCCGTCCGCGACGAGGTAATCCGGCTGGTGCTGCTGACCAATACCCACGCGCCCGCCGACGGCGACGTCAACGGCACCGTCTTCAGCGACGCCAACCTGTCGGTGCTCGGCAGCGAACCCGGCCGCTACGCGCGATACGCCCGAGCAGTGCGCGAGGAGTACGCCGCAGTCCCCGACGACGTGTTCGCACAGACGCGGGTGCGGGTGCTCAACGATCTGCTCGAGGGCTCGGTCTTTCACACCCAAGCCGGACGTGAACTATGGGAGGACCGCGCCCGCAGCAACCTGACCAGCGAGATTCGCGATTTGACCTCACCCGGTACCATCAAAACTAGAACACGTTCCAGTTCCGATGCTTCAGCATCCAATTCTCCGGGGGAGCCAGTGACCACGACCGATATCGAACCGTCGGAAGTCACCAAGTGGGATCCGGGCCTCACCGAACGGGTGATGGGCTGGATCCGGCCGCTGATCAAGGGCTACCACCGTGCCGAAGTGCGCGGGCTCGACGACTTCCCGCCGGGTGGCGCGCTGGTGGTGTCCAACCACTCCGGTGGGCTCTTCGCCATGGACGTCCCGGTGTTCGCGACCGGCTTCTACGAGAAGTACGGCTACGACCGGCCGGTCTACACGCTCAGCCACGACATCATCTTCACCGGGCCGACGGCCGACTTCTTCAGGAAGACCGGCTTCATCCCCGCCAACCACGAGAACGCCGACGAGGCGCTGCGCTCGGGCGGCGTGGTCGTCGTCTTCCCCGGCGGCGACTACGACGTCTACCGGCCGACGACCTCGGAGAGCAAGATCGACTTCGACGGTCGCACCGGCTACGTGCGTGCGGCGCTGAATGCCGGCGTGCCGATCGTGCCGTCGGTGTCGATCGGCGGGCAGGAAGCGCAACTGTTCCTGTCCCGCGGCGAGTGGCTCGCCAAGGCCGCGCGGCTGGACAAGCTCATGCGGGTCAAGATCCTGCCCATCTCGTTCGGCTTCCCGTTCGGCCTGTCGGCAGTGCTTCCCGTCAACGTGCCCCTGCCGACCAAGATCGTGACGCAGGTGCTGGCACCCATCGACATCGTCGCGCAGTTCGGCGAGGCCCCCGACGTCGACGAGGTCGACGCCCACGTCCGCCACGTCATGCAGCGCGCACTCGACGAATTGGCAAGGGAACGCCGTCTTCCCGTGCTGGGCTGAGCAGTCGTGGCGCTGAACGACCGCCTCAACGACACCATGGGCCTGGTGTCAACGATGGTGCGAGCCGGTGTGATCGCACCGCTGCGGCCCGACAAGTACGTCCGGATCGCCGCCGCGATGGCGCGCGAGAACATGGGCATCACATCGGGTTTCGCCAGCGCGGCGCAACGCTGCCCCGACCAGCCCGGGCTGATCGACGAACTCGGCACGCTGACGTGGCGCCAGATCGACCAGCGCAGTGACGCGTTGGCCGCCGGGCTGCAGAATTTGCGCGGCGGACCACCCCGCGTGGTCGGGATCATGGCCCGCAATCACCGCGGCTTCGTCGAGGCGCTGATCGCCGCCAATCGCATCGGTGCCGACGTGCTGCTGCTGAACACGTCGTTCGCGGGGCCCGCCCTGGCGGAAGTGGTTGAACGCGAGGATGTCTCGAACTCCCTTGCCGTCATCTACGACGAGGAGTTCACCCCCATCGTCGAGCGCGCGTTGGCCGACAGACCGCGCGCGACGCGGATCGTGGCATGGCACGACGGCACGACCTCCGACCTCACCGTCGAGAAGTTGATCGACGCCTGGGCGGGGAACCGACCCACGCGAACCAGGACCAAGAGCCGGGTGATCCTCCTGACGTCGGGCACCACCGGAACTCCCAAGGGCGCCAGCCACTCCGGCGGTGGACCCGCCACGCTCAAGGCGATCCTCGACCGGACCCCGTGGCACGCGGGTGAGACGACCGTCATCGTCGCGCCGATGTTCCACGCCTGGGGCTTCTCACAGCTGGCGTTCGCCGCGTCGATGGCCTGCACCATCGTCACCAGGCGCAAGTTCGACCCCGAGGCCACGCTCGACCTGATCGACCGGC
Source organism: Mycolicibacterium sp. P9-64 (assembly GCF_008329605.1). Taxonomy (GTDB): domain Bacteria; phylum Actinomycetota; class Actinomycetes; order Mycobacteriales; family Mycobacteriaceae; genus Mycobacterium. The sequence continues at coordinate 58,617 of NZ_NPKO01000001.1, read as the reverse complement.
ACCAGGCCACCGGATTGTGCGTCGTGCCAGTCATGTTCGATCGGATCATGGATCTGCCCGACGACGTCCGCGCCCGCTACAGCGGAAGGTCACTGCGGTTCGCCGCAGCGTCGGGATCTCGGATGCGGCCCGACGTCGTGACCAAGTTCATGGACCAGTTCGGCGACGTCGTCTACAACAACTACAACGCCACCGAAGCCGGCATGATCGCCACCGCGACGCCCGCCGACCTGCGCGCCGCCCCCGACACCGCGGGCAAGCCCGCCGAGGGCACCGACATCCGCATCCTCGACGCCGACTTCCACGAGCAGCCGACGGGCGAGGTGGGCACCATCTACGTCCGCAACTCGACGCAGTTCGACGGCTATACGGAGGGGTCTACCGATAAAGGCAAAGCTTTTCACGACGGTTATATGAATTCCGGCGACGTCGGTTACCTCGACGAGGCCGGCCGGTTGTTCGTGGTGGGCCGCGACGACGAGATGATCGTGTCCGGCGGCGAGAACGTGTACCCCATCGAGGTGGAGAAGACGCTGGCCGCCCATCCCGAGGTCGCCGAGGCCGCAGTGCTTGGCGTCGACGACGAGCAGTACGGCCAACGACTCGTGGCGTTCGTCGTGCTCGGCGCCGGGTCGACCGCCACACCGGAGACGCTCAAGGCCCACGTCAGAGAGAACCTGGCCAACTACAAGGTGCCGCGCGAGATCGCCGTGCTCGAGGAGCTACCGCGTGGCAGCACTGGCAAGATCCTTCGGCGTGAGCTTCAGTCGCTGGTCGAGGCCGCCAATGACGACGCGTAGGCGGTATCCGCTGCTGCGTGCGACCGCCGAATTGGTCAACGCCGGCAACGCGGTACAGCCGCTGGGCCGCAAGGGCTACGTCACCATTCCGGTGTTTGCGTTCGGCTGGCCGACGGGCGAGGCGGCCCCCGTAGTGGCCGGGTTGTCGATGCTCGACGCCCTGCGGCGAGGCCTGCGCGGCGACTTCAAGGGCCGCAGCGGCCGCATCGCCCTGGCCATGACGGCGCTCAGCTGGGGCGTGCTGGGTTTCGTCTACCGCCGTGCCGCGCAATCGCAGCCCCGCTTCGAGGATCCGCTGCGCGAAGCGCTCGGCGAGAACTATGAGGCGATCGCCGCCCGGGAGCGGCGGCGCAGGCGGGGCGGTGTGCTCCGCACGTCGTGGAGCAGGCGCCAGTACGTGCAGAAGACGAGCACCGTTGGGGCGAGCGAAGCGACGGGGAATGTGATCCGCTACGGACCGCACTCGGTCAACGTCGCCGACGTGTGGCGGCGCGCCGATCTACCCCGCGACGGGCGTGCGCCGGTGCTGCTGCAGGTGCCCGGTGGCGCGTGGGCCATCGGGATGCGCGGCCCGCAGGCCTACCCGCTGATGAGCCACCTGGCCGAACGTGGCTGGGTGTGCGTGTCGATGGCCTACCGCGTGAGCCCGCGCAACACCTGGCCCGCACACATCGTCGACGTGAAGCGGGCATTGGCCTGGGTCAAGGAGAACATCGCCGAGTACGGCGGCGACCCGGACTTCGTCGCCATCACGGGAGGTTCAGCGGGCGGTCACCTGACCGCGCTGGCGGCCCTGACGCCGAACGATCCGCAGTGGCAGCCCGGTTTCGAGGATGCCGACACCTCGGTGGTGGCCGCCGTGCCGGTCTACGGACGCTACGACTGGTTCAGCTCGCGCGGCTCCGGACGCCCGGAGTTCATCGCGTTCCTGCAGAAGTACGTGGTCAAGCGCCGCTTCGTGGAGAACCGGCAGGTGTACCTGGACGCGTCGCCCATCACCAAGGTGCGGCCCGACGCTCCGCCATTCTTCGTCCTGCACGGCGAGGATGACTCGATCATCCCGGTCAGGGAGGGGCGCGCCTTCGTCGAGGCACTCAAGGAGGCGTCCGACAATCCGGTGGCGTACGCCGAGATCCCGCACGCCCAACACGCATTCGACTTCTTCGGCTCACCGCACGGTCACTTCACCGCCACGGCGGTCGCACATTTCCTGGATTGGGTGAAGGCCACCCGGGGTAATTGACAGATCTGGCGGGTGAGCCCAGCGATTTGACAAACATTTCGACCCTGTCAAGGCTCAAACGGAGCTCGTAGGTCTATGAGGGGGTTTCATGTCCACGTGGGGTGGCGATCCAACATTCGACACCAACCAGATTCAACGCGTCGTGATGGCGCGGGCCCTGCTCAAGTAGATGGCCGACGAAACCGAAGCAACCCGCGACGAGGCGGGCTCTGGCATCGAACCACCGGTCTCGCCGAGGGTGCGCCGGGCCCTCGGCATCCTCGAGCGCGTCGCACCTTGGATCGGATCACGGTGGGCCATCGAGCTGTGGTGTACGCCGCCGGTGATGGAGTCGAGTCTGCGCATGCCGCCTGGTGTTTCGGCCGGCGAGCCGATCGAGGCGTCGTGGTCGGGACACCGGATCGCGGGCGAATCCTGGGGTGCGGGACCAACGGTGTACCTGGTGCACGGCTGGGGCGGGCAACGCGCGCACCTCGCGGTCTTCGTCAAACCGCTCGTCGCGGCGGGCTACCGGGTCATCGCGTTCGACCTGCCCAGCCACAACGAGTCCGAACCGGGCGCGCTCGCCCCCGGGCGCACCACGCTCGTCGAGTGCGCAGAGGCGGTGCGCGCCATCGTTGCCGAGCACGGACCCGCGTACGCAATCGTGGGACACTCCCTCGGCGCGAAGGCGGCTGCGCTTGCGGCCTTGTGGGGCATGCCGGTCGAGCGGCTGGTGTTCTTGGCGCCAATGGCCAGCTTCCCGCTGTATCTGGACCTCTTCACCGAGCGGCACGGCTTCGGACCCCGCATCCGTGCCGGGCTGCATCGACGTCTCGACCGACGAATCGGCATGCCGCTGCTCGACACCGACATCGCCACCATTGCTACGCGACTGGATGATCCGATACCGCTGCTGATCGTCCACGACCCCGATGATCCCGATAGCCCACACTCCGCGAGCGAGGAGATCGCCGCGGTCTGGCCTGGCGCCACCTTGGTGAGCACCCGCGGGCTCGGGCGCCTAGCGCACTATCGGATTCTGCGGCATCGGCCGGCGATCAATGCGGGCGTCGAATTCATTGGACCCCCGCCACCACACTGAGCTCTTCGAAAATCCCTGCCGCACGACGGATTTCGATGAATGCCTCAACCATGGCATCGGTCAGCTCGTGTGGATCCTCCAGCGTGGCACCGTCCGACAGCACCGAGATGTTCAGCTGGTCGACGTAGCTCCACACCGTGATGTTCAGGCCGCTGCCCGTAGTCAGCGGGCCCACCGAGTAGATCTCGGTGACCAGCGCGCCACCGACCCGGCCGTGCTCGCGCGGCCCAGGCACGTTCGAGATGGGGATGTTGAGCACCTTGTTCTGGCCGTCCTTCTCGGCAAGCCATCCGAACAACCGCTCCGCCGGTGCGGGCGGGAAGTAGGCCGACCATCTTGAGACGAGTTCGGGCCCGAGCAGGTTGTGGGTGTCCTTGGCGTCGACGGCAGCGTCGTGCACGGCCTGCACCCGCTCGAGCGGATCGGTGAGCTCCACCGGAAGCGTCATCATCACCCCGGAGAAGCGGTTACCCGAGATGCGATCCCGCGAGAAGTCGAAACTCACTGGGACGGAAGCCAACAACGGATGGTCGGCGTGACCGTCGTACTTCAGTGACAGTTGGCGCAACGCCCCGGTCGACATGGCAAGCACCATGTCGTTGATGGTGGCGTCCAGCTTCTTGCCGGTCGCCTTGACGTCCGCGAGCGCCAGCGTCGCAGTGGCGAACTTGCGCTGCGCATCGACCCGATGGTTCATGAACGACGGCGGCGGGGTGAACGGTCGGGTCAGCTCGGGCGACAACTTCTTCGAGCTCTTCCGCACCCGCCCCATACCCTGCGCGGTGTAGCGCATCACGCCAGGCAGCCGGCCGATCTGGCGCAGATGATCGCCGAACGCCGTGCGCACCAGCTCCGGCCCCGTCGGCGCGGGATCGGTTGCGTAGGAATCCCGGTCGTCGGGCCCCGTCTGCAGGTCCATGCCCCGTGCGAGCAGGTTCGCCGATGCCACACCGTCGGCGAGTGCGTGGTGGATCTTGCCGAGCACCGCGATCCTGCCGTTGGCCAAACCCTCGATGAAGTACATCTCCCACAGCGGCTTGCTGCGGTCCAGCGGTGTGCTGGCGATCCTTCCGACGGCCTCGTCCAGCTCGCGCCGCCCGCCCGGGCTCTCCACCCGGTAGGGGCGGACGTGGTAGGCGATGTCGACTTCGCAGTTCTCCCGCCACATCGGATGGTGGAACTTGAACGGGATGTCGACCAGTTCGTAACGGAAGGGGTCGAGCTTGTAGAGCCTGCCGTGGATCACCTGACGGAACTCGTCGATGCCGAACTGCCGACTGCCCACGTCGGAGATGTCGATGACCGCCAGCTTCAACGTATGCATGTGTACGGACGGCGTTTCGCTGTACAGGAGCACGGCGTCCCACCCGCTAAGCCTCTTCACCGGAAACCTCCTACCCCGGAGGTTATATAACCTGCTTGGCGCGCGCGATCGTCCGCTTTCGCTGGACTTCGTTGAGGAACAGGCCGATTGCCGTGGCCATCGAGCCGGTGCGGGCACCGTCTGTCATGTCGAAGCCGTGACCAGCACCCGGCAACTCGACGTATCCGACCAGTGCGCGCGACGCCGATCGCAGCCTCGCGACGAAGTCACGGGCCTGCTGCACCGGGATCACCGTGTCGCCGCTGCCGTGCACGACCAGGAACGGCGGCGCGTCGGCGTGCACTCGAGCGATCGGCGAGGCCTCTTGGAAGATCTCGGGGTGCTTGGCGATGCTGCGCTTGACCACCACCTTCTCGAGGAAGTCGACGAAGCGTTCCCGCTCGGGGGTCGAGCGGTCCTCCCAGTCATAGCGGCCGTAGATGCCGACGACCGCGTCGACGGACGTGTCGGACCCCTCGGGCAGCTCGTCCTGCAGGTCCGGTTCGTTTCCGGTCAGGCCCGCCAGCGCGGCGAGGTGACCACCGGCGGAGGTGCCTGCGATCGTCACGAAGTCGCGGTCGCCGCCGAACTTGTCGACGTTGGCGCGTGCCCACGCGATGGCGGTCTTTACGTCGGTGATGTGTTGGGGCCAACGGTGATTGGGTGCCACCCGGTAGTCGATGGACAGGCACACCCAGCCCATCTCGGCCAAGTGCGACATCAAGGCGTAGCCCTGGAGCAGCCGGCTCCCGTGCACCCACGCGCCACCGGGAACGAACAGCAGTACCGGTGCGGGTTGGGTGGGCAGTTCCTCGGTGCGCCACACGTCGAGCAGCTGCGCCGGGCTGTCGCCGTACCGCACCGAGGACCGGTAGACGTTCTTGCGGTGCTCGAACGCCTTCCAGACAGGTGGAGTGCGCTCGGGTGCGGGCCAGGTGATGTCGAGATCCCGTGCAGGCACGACGCCCTGAAGGGCAGCCTCGGTGACGGCATTGGTCGCGTCGCGCTCGAGCTGGCGCACCTCGCCGATGCCCGGCGTGAACCACGACTTCACCGCGGCGCTGAGGAAGTCGGGCATGTGCCGCACACCCCAGATGCTCATCGCCGTCACGCCACCAAGGGGCTCGAGGTGCTTGCCGATCACCGGCAGCGACGTCGACGCGACGCTCATCGCCAGCATGTAGTCGGCAGGGCCCGCCTTCATCAACCAGCGCGCACGCGTCGCCCAGGTCGGGCCGGAGCTGGATGTCGCGGCCGGAGCCGCTCCGGAATACCGGGTGTCCGGTCGAGCCGTCATGGCGCGACTGTACCTCTGGTGATCGTCGACACACGACAACTCTGGGAAGTTGTCTACCCGCGGCACTTGGCCGGGGGATCGTGATCTGGAACACCCATCGCCGAGCGCATTGTCGGCCAGTCCCGGAACCCGCTGTTGAAGTAACGGGGCGGCCACGGGTCAACTAACGAAGGGCCTCGTGGCTGGGCACGGCGTCCCGGACTGTGCCAAGCTTGACCATCGTGGCTAGCAAACTCGGCCCGGCGAGCGAGTCGCCATCGTCGAGCAACGGCGCTGAGACCGTCGACCTCGCGTCGGTCATTGCCGCGCTGGGCACCCCGCAGACGCCCGTCGAGGAACTGCAGCGAGCCAAGCGTGCAAACCGGCGCGGCCTCCTGACGTTGGCGTTGATCGGTCTCATCCTCGGCGGCGTCATCCAGCTCGCCACCTCGACACCCGAGCGGGAACGGAACGCATCCAGCGGCGAGAGCCGCGCCGACGTGGTCTTCGGCAACGCCAACACCGGCACCTGTCTTGGTTGGCCGCCTGACGAGCCGGACAAACCGTCGTTCGTCCAGTGCTCGAGCGACCACACGTTCGAGGTCATCAAGCCGGTTCCGATGAACAACTTCGGTGAACCGTGTCAGCTGGCCGCGCGCCAGTACCTCGGCAATCGGTACGACCCGTCCAGCAGGTTCACCATCAGCGTCATCTGGCCGGGTGACGCCGTCGGGACACCGGCGAGCGAGCGAAACCTGCTCTGCGGCTTGCAGCTGCTCGGTCCGGGAGGACGGGCGATCCCGTTCCAGGGCAAGATCGCCGATCTAGACCAGTCCAGGGTGTGGCCGCCCGGCACGTGTATCGGCATCTTGGAGGCCACCCACCGGTCATCGGACGTGCCAGCGGACTGTTCATCTCCGCACGCCCTCGAGGTGGTCGGGTCGGCCAACCTGGGCGAGCGGTTTCCCGGGGGCTTTCCCCCCGAGCCGGAGCAGCTGGAGTTCCTTGCCGACGTCTGCACGCGGACTGCCGATGCCTACCTAGCGCCTGCGACGCTGCAAAGCGTCGGCATGACCGTCCACTACGACACCGTGTCCCCCGCGAGCTGGGCCGCGGGCAGCCGACAGGTGTCATGCTCCATCGGCACACCCGCCGACGGCGGCTGGGCGGCCAAGGTCGGCAGCACCAGGGTGCAACCCTTCATCGACGGACCAGCACCCTCCCCACCACCGCCGAGCCCACCGTCCGAGACGCCGCGGGAAGAGCCGCCTGCCGAATCCCGCACCCAGGCGCCCTCGACCAACGAGCCGGCACCCAGCAGTGCGCCGTCGACGGCCGCACCGTCGACCAACGCCGCGGTGCCTCCGGTCTATACGACCCCGCCTTCGGCCCTGCCGACGACGGTCACCGCCGTGGCACCGCCTCCGGGGACGTCACCATCGCCGGGAGCTCCGCCGCCAGGGGGTCCGCCGCCAGGTCCGCCGCCGCCCACGACGCCCGAGAGCACCGCCCCTCAGCCCGGCGTCATCGAGATCCCCGGCATGGCACCGATCACGCTGCCGTGGCTGGTGCCACCACCACCGCCCGAACCGGCACCACCTGCACCTGCGCCGCCTGCCTGATTGCGCCCAACGTGCGTGGGTGGCGAGCCAGCAGCCAGATTTCCGCCGTGGTCGCGCACTCGGCGGTCCGGGGCGCTAGCGCAGAGCGGCGCGACCGCGGATGCGGCCAAGCAGCATCAGCGCAAGCAGTGTGACGAGCAGAAGGATCGCCGTACACGCGGCGGCCTGGAACGCCTGGCCGCGGTCGGTCAGCGCGAAGATCGTGACGGGCAACGTCTTCCACGTCGCGGGGTAGACCATCACGGTGGCCCCGAGTTCACCCATGGACAGCGCGACCGCCAACCCCGCCGCCGCGCCGAGGGACGGGATCAGCAGCGGCAGCGTGATTCGCGTCAGCACCCGAACCGGTCCAGCGCCAAGCGATTCCGCGGCCTGACGATAGGCCGGGTCGAGGCGATCGAGGGCGGCCGACACCGCACTGAACGAAAAGGCGAGCACCAGCACGGTATGCGCGAGGATCACGATCCAGCGGGTGCCGCCGAGAAGTAGCGGCCGCGAGTTGAACGCGATGAGCAAGCCGAGACCGATCGCCACGGACGGCACCGCGATCGGAAGGTGGAACACGGCGTCGACGATGCGGCCGAGCCACCCCGGTGCCTCACGCGCCGCCAGCGCCGCCCAGGTGCCGAGGACCAGCGCGATCGCACCCGCGACGAACGCGGTCTGCAGGCTGACCGAGAGGCTGGCCAGATTCTCACCGGACAGCGCGTCGCCGAAGTGGGTGAAACCGAGGTTCGACGGCAGTGCACCGGTCCAGGAGCCGGCAAGTCCGGCCAGCACCACCGTCGACAATGGCGCGACGAAGACGACGAGCACCACGACGGCGAAGACACCGATCAGGATTGCCCTACTTCGCTTGGTCCACAACAACATCGGTGGCCACCTCCTTATCGTTCGCGCGCCGTTCCATGACCCTCGCGAAGATCACCCGGTAGAGCGTGTACAGGGCCAGCGACAGCGCGATCTGCACCGTCGCGATCACCGCCGCGCCCGGCAGGTCGAACGTCACGATGCCTCGGGTGTAGATGAGCACCGGCAGCGTGATGACGCCCTTGGCGCCGGTGAACAGGACGATGCCGAACTCGTTGAGCGACAACAACAGAACCAGGCTGCCACCCGCCATCAGTGCGGGCCATGCCTCGGGCATCACCACCGTCCGAAGCACGCGCAGCGGCGACGCCCCGAGGCTGGCCGCCACGTCGAGCTGCGCCCTCGGCAGCATCGAGAACGACGCCAGCAGCGGCCGGATCACGAACGGCGTGAAGAACGTGACCTCGGCCGCGATCACACCGGCTGGCGTGTACAGGAAGTTCAGCACCGGCGAGTCGGCACCGGTGAGCCCGGCGATCGCGGCGTTCACCGCGCCCGCCGTGCCGTACAGGAACGTGAACGCCAGCGTGATGAGGAACGATGGCAGCGCCAGCACGGTGTCGATGAGCCTGCCGACGAGCTGCGAGCCGGGAAACGGCACGAACGCCAGCACGATGGCCAGAAACGTGCCGAGGATCAGGCATCCCACGGTCGACGTCGCGGCGATGGCGACCGTGCGCCAGAGTGCGTCCAGGAATGCCTGCGAAGTGAGTACACCAGCCCAGTTGGACCAACCGCTGCCCGTACCACCGGCTTTCAGCGACTCCAGGCACACCCTGATGAGTGGGTACACCGCGGCGATGAGCACGATCACCAGCGGCGGTACCGACCACCACGCCGCGAAGGACCTCGGCGGCGCAGGCCGCTCCGGCGCCTCGAGCGCGGGGCGCTCCAGCAGTGCCGTCACGCCGGGACCTGAACGAGGACGCCCGACGGATCCGGGAACCGCACGCCGACCTCACTGCCGATCTCGTACTGCGTGTTACCTGGCACGTCGATGTCGATCAGCTGATCGGGCAGCCCGTTGACCGATACCACCAGGCGGGTGGTGGACCCTCGCCACACGCTCGCCTTCACCGTGCCGCGGACGGCATCTCGATGTCCGAGCGAGACGACCTGCAGCGCGTGCGGGCGAATGCACAACAGCGCCTTGGACTCCGGTGCCCAGTCGATCCTGCCGACTGCCGGCTGTGGCGCCTCGGCGCTGACGGTCTTGCGTGCGAAGCTGACGAGTGCCGACGTGCCGATCACGCGGCCGACCGTGCACGGGATCAGGTTGGCGCCACCGAGGAACGCAGCGGTGAAACTGGTCGGCGGTCGCTTCCACAGGTTCTCCGCGGTGTCGACGTCCATCAGCCGGGCGTCGTTCATCACCACGATCCGGTCGGCAAGCGCCAACGCCTCGCTCTGATCGTGCGTGACGTACAGCATCGCGGTGCCGGGCAGCGCCTCCTTGAGCCGTTGCAGCTCGGCGAGCATCGAGTGCCGCAACTGCGCGTCGAGCGCGGCGAGCGGCTCGTCGAGCAGAAGCACCTTGGGCTGGATGGCCAGCGCTCGAGCGATGGCGATGCGCTGCTGCTGACCGCCGGACAGCTCGCGAGGCAACCGCTTCGCGTACGCCGACATTCCGACCATGTCCAAGGCCTCGGCGACACGAGATGCGATGTCGCCCCGAGGAATCCGCCGTGACTTCAGCCCGAACGCGACGTTGTCGGAAACCCGCATGTGCGGGAACAGTGCGTAGGACTGCAACACGACACCGATGCCGCGTTTGGCCGGGGGGAGGTCGGTGACGTCGCGGCCGCCGAGCAGCACGGAACCCGTCGTCGGGCGCACGAAACCCGCGAGCGCGTTGAGCGCGGTGGACTTGCCCGACCCGCTTGGGCCGAGCAGCGCCACCGTCTCGCCCGCGGCCACGCGCAAGTTGAAGTCGACCAGCGCGTCGGTCGCCTTCTTGCCCCTGCCGTAGGCCACGCCGACCCGATCGAACGTGATGGCCGGAGCGTCGGGCTCGGCAATCGTCTCCTCGACGTCCTCCGTGGCCTCCGCCGCGCGGCTGGTGCCCAGCCCGAACCTGGCCATGATCAGCTACCGGTGACCTTCTGGTACGCGGCCACGTCGGCGTCGAGATCGGCCAGCACGGCCTTCCAGTCCGGCACCCACACCTCGACGCCCTTCAATACGCCCGCAGGCGTATTCGGGCCGGCCGCCTCCTCCGACGACTTGACCAACGAGTCGAGCACCGGGATGCCGAGCGCGTCGGGGGCGACGGTCTTCTGCACGTCCTCGGACACCAGGAACGCCAGCAGCTTCTTCGCGCCGTCGGCGTGCGGTGCACCCTTGGTGACACCACCGACGTAGGGCAGCGAGACGGTGGTCTTCTTGCCGTCAGCGGCCGCCGGGATGAAGACGTTGAACTTCGAGCCGTCGTCCTTGATCGAGCCGAGGTTCATCTGCACGTCGCCGTTGGCGACCAGCAGCTCGCCGTTGCTCACCTTGGGCTGCAGCTTGCCGGTCGATGAAGACGGTCCGACGTTGTTGGCCTGCAGCTTGCCAAGGTAGTCGAGTGCACCCTGCTTGCCGAGCAGGTGTTGCAACAGGATGAGCACCGCGGTGCCGTCGCCTGCCTGCCCCGGCGTCGAATACTGCAGCTTGCCCTTGTATTCGGGCTTCAGCAGGTCATCCCAGCTGACCGGCTGCGGGTTGGCGCTGGGATTGGCGATGAAGCTCAGCGCGTTGTTGACGATCGGAAGGTAGTTGCCGCCGGGGCCGACCTGTTCGGCGGGAATGCCCTTGGTGTCGATGCCGCTGGCCTGAAGCAGTCCTGACGCGTCGGCCTTCTGGATGAACGGTGGCAGGGTCACCAGCAGGTCGGCCTGCGGGTTCGACTGTTCCTTCTCGACGCGCGAAACTACTTCGCCCGAGCCGGCTTCCACGATGTTGACGTTGATGCCGGTGTCCTTGGTGAACTTGTCGAACTGGCCCTTGTACCACGAGGCGAGTCCGTCGGCGCTGTACACGGTGACGGTCTCACCGGCACCCGATCCCGAAGAGCCGGTGCCACCGCAGGCAGTCAACGTGACGGCGAGTGCTGCGGCGGAGATCGCCGCGAGGGTCGTGCGGAGTTTCATGTGTCAGCCCTTCGGTTGGGGTCGGGAGGTGGTGGTCAGGACTCGTCGAGGATCAGATCGGCGAACTGGACGACGCTAGGCACGACGTGCGTGGCACCGGCCTCGCGAAGTTGGCGCTCGTCGTGTGCGCCGGTGAGAGTGCCTGCGGCGATGGCACATCCGGCCCTCAGTGCACTCTCGACGTCGTTGCTGGTGTCGCCGAGCGCGGCGACACGGGACACGCCGTCGGCCTGCAGGCGGATCAGTGCGGTGAGGATGAGATCGGGGTACGGGCGCCCGCGGACGCCGTCACCGGGGGCAAGCACCAGGTCGGCAAGCGACTGCCAGCCGAGCGCCGCCAGGAGCTTCTCCTGGGTGGTGCCGCTGAAACCGGTGGTGAGGGCGACCCTTACGCCGGCGTCGCGCAGCCGGGTGATCGCCTCGGCTGCACCGGGAATGGGCTCCGCGTGTCCAGTTTCGATCAAGCCCTCGTAGGCGCTCTCGAACGCGACGTTGGCGCGCTGCGCGACGTCTTCGCTGCCGAACAGAGCCCTGAAGACGACGATCTTCGACTGCCCCATGGTGTCGAGGACATACTGGCGCGCACTCTCGCGCTCGGCTCCGGTCTCTGGCAGGCCTACCGCCGTTGCCGCTGCCTCGAACGAGCGGACCACGAGACCGTCGTCGGCGACGGTGGTGCCCGCCATGTCTACGACGGCGAGTTGAATGTCATTTTGAATGTCTCTGTTGGTCATCGTCTTCCCTCTCAGAGGTTGATCAGTTCGGCGGTCTGTTCGGCGAACGCCGGGGACATGGTCATCCCGCGCCCGCCGGGTCCGGTGACCACCCAGACTCCGTCACCGGCGTCGGTGCGGGAGACCAGCTGACCCGGGTCGACGCACTGGCTGTACACGCCTGCCCAGCGCTGCCGGATCGCCGGCAGCGGACGGCCGAGGAACTCCTCGGCGAGCGCGGCCAGGTAGGCGTACGGCGACTCCTGGACGTCGAACGCAAACGGCTCTTCGTACTCGTGGGTGTCGCCGATGGTGAGCCCGCCGTGCAGGCGCTGTACGCACAGCAGCTGCATGCGGTCGTCGCCCGCCACCGAATCCTGAGGTTCGTTGGCCACCAACTCATTCAGCGCCTCGCCCGCGTAACCCGGGTAGTACCTCAGGCTGTCACCGTCCGCGATGGCGGTGGTGAGCGGTTCGTCGAGCGGTTCGGTCTGCATCATCTGCAGGCGCACTCGGCGCACCGGCAGCACGCCTGCGATCTCACGCGTCAGCCCGCCATGGGCGGCGCCCGGGCACACCAGAACGAGGTCACCCTCGTAGGTGTTGCCCTGGTCGTCACGGACGACGCGGCCGTTGATGGAGCGCGCTTCGGTACCCGGCACGAACTCGTACCGGCCGGTCTCCGCCATGTACGCGCGGATCGCGGGCATCGCCTGGCGGGACTCGACTGCAGCGTCCATCGAACAGTGCAGGCCGGCAAGGAATTTCCCGCGCAGCGCCGGGTTGAGGTCCCTGACCCGGTCCGGCTCGAGCAGTTCGAAGCCGCGGCTCGCGGCGTCGGGCCGCGCGGCAACGTCCTGCGCGACGGCGACCTCGCGGGGAGTGCGCAGCAAGGTCATCGAGCCTGCGGGCCGAAACCCGACCCCTGGGATGCGCGAACCGATGTCCTCCCACAGCTCGCGGGAACGAAGCGCGACGTCGAGTTCGAAGGGCGCCCGGCCCGACACCCACACCAACCCGAAGTTTCTGACGGTGGCGCCGCGGGCCTCGACTTCTCTTTCGAGTTGGGTGACGTGATGGCCGCGCTGCACCGCCTCCAGTGCATGGGCAGTCCCGAGGATGCCACCGCCGATGATCGTCACTCGCATGTGCAGAGACCTTTCAGAGTCCGGGATACGGGGCGCCTACCTGCCGATGTTCTAGGTCGGAACAGGAGGTTAACAATTGGTATAGACCAATTGGGGGTATGCTGCAACACGTGAACGTGCTCGTTGAAACCGTGCTCGACGAAGTCGCAACCGTCCTGAAGTCGCTGCGTGGGGTGTGGGACGAAGAGGCCGTCGACGAACTCGGTCACGCCCTTCAGTCGGCAGCCCGCGCCATCGACGACGGCGCCGACGACGAGCTCGTCTTGGCCGCCGCGCTGCACGATCTCGCGCACAGCCCGCTGTTCGACGAGGCGGCGGCCACCCATCACGACACGACCGCACGGGACTGGCTGACACCGAGGTTCGGCGAGCGCGTCGGCTTCCTGGCCGGGTCGCACGTCGCCGCGAAGCGATACCTGGTCGCCACCGAGCCCGGCTACGGTTCCTCGCTGACCGAGACGTCGGTGCTGTCGCTTCACGCTCAGGGCGGCGCAGGCGTCGATGCCGACCTCATCAGACACCCGTGGTGGCCCGACGCGCTTCGCCTTCGTCGCTACGACGACGCGGCGAAGGATCCGGAAGCCAGGGGTGTGACAATCGACGACGTGCTGACCATCGCGAAACGGGTCATGGGGCAACGGCACTCGGGGCAAGAGTCGTCGTGAGCAAGCCCTACGCCATCCGGACGGCCCTCGACGCCATCCTCGACGACCTCGTCGAGGGTGACGCCTTCCCACCCGAGCGTGAACTCGCCCTGCGCTTCGGTGTCGCACGCGAGACCGTGCGACAGGCACTTCTGGAGCTGCTCGTCGAGGGCCGCATCGAGCGGAGGGGCCGAGGCACTGCGGTGGCGAAACCGAAACTGGTGCAACCACTTTCGCTCACGTCATACACCGAAGGTGCGGTCAGGATGGGCCGCAAACCCGGCCGCACCCTGGTCACCTGGGAAGACGTCGACGCCCCAGCCGACCTGACCGAGGCGTTGGACGTGCCCGCGGGCGACGCCGTCATGCACCTCGAGCGCCTATTGCTGGCCGATGGTCAGATCATCGGGCTCGAGAGCACCTACCTGCCCAAGCACCGATTCGGGCACTTCACCGAGACCTTCGACCCGACGACGTCGCTGTACGCCGCGATCCGTGCGACGGGGGTCGTGTTCGGCTCCGCGGTCGAACGCATCGAGACGGCGCTTGCGAGCCCGCGGGACGCGGCGCTGATCGAGTCGACCACGGCGATGCCGATGCTGCGCCTGCACCGGCGCTCCATCGACACCGAGGGCAGGCCCATCGAAGTGGTGCGCTCGCTGTATCGAGGTGACCGGGTCGCGTTCGAGGCCTTACTCAACGACCGCGACTGACGGTGACGGCCCGGCGAACGTAAGGTCGTTGGCGTGGCTGACTTTCACCCCGACCTGGCGCGCGCAGCCCGGTTCATGCCCCGCACCCTCATCACGCCGTACACGCTGCCCCTGCTCCGAGGCGCAGACCGGCTCTTGTCACGCGGCGTCGCCCGCCGCGTCACCGACGTCGAGATACTGACCCTCGCCTCCGGCGTCGGCATCCGCCTGCACCGAGCACCGGGCGCGACGGGAACGGCACCGGGAATGGTCTGGATCCACGGTGGTGGTTACCTGATCGGCACGCCGGCCCAGGACGACGCCATCTGCCGCCGGTTCGCACGCGAGCTCGGCATCACCGTCGCGGCGGTCGACTACCGGCTGGCACCGGAGTATCCGTACCCGATTCCGCTCGAGGACTGCTATTCGGCGCTGAGCTGGCTGGCTGGGCTGCCCTCGGTCGACCCGAAGTCAGTAGTGATCGCAGGCGCCAGCGCAGGCGGAGGCCTCTCGGCGGCACTGGCCCTGCTCGCCAGGGACCGCGGCGAGATCGACGTCGCCGCACAGGTATTGGTCTACCCGATGCTCGATGACCGGTCCTCGACCGCGGAGGGCATCGACGGCAGCGGCCACAAGCTGTGGACGCAGTCGTCGAACAAGTACGGCTGGTCGAGCTACCTCGGCGACGCGGACCCCAATGTCGCCGTGCCGTCCCGACGCGACGATCTGGCGGGGCTACCGCCCGCGTGGGTCGGCGTCGGCACCCTCGATCTGTTCCACGACGAGGACCTTGCCTACGCCGCACGCCTGCGGGCCGCCGGCGTGCCGTGCCAGCTCGAGATCGTCGAGGGCGCCTTCCACGGCTTCGACGGTGTCGCCCCGAAGGCGCCGGTGTCGCAGGCGTTCACCAAGAGTCAGATCGAGTTCCTGCGCCAGACGCTCAAGCAGACGGCACCGACGGACGCCTGAACCCTTCGCCGCCCACCACGACGTTGCTCCGCTCGGCGTTCTGCTCGTGCGGTTGTCCGAGCCCGACGGCGCTGACCCGGTCCAGCTCCGCGTAGGTGTCCGCGCCGAGCCGCACGTCGAGGGCGCCGAGGTAGCCGTCGAGCTGCTCGACCGTCCGCGGGCCGATGATGGGCACCACGCCGGTCGATGAACGGCGGGCCCGCTCGAGAAGCCAGCCGACCGCGACCTGACCTGGCGTGCCGCCGAGCTTCTCGGCCGTAGCGATCACTGCGTCTACGGTGGCGGCCTTGCGCGGCTCGTCCTCGCCGTGCACCAGCCTGTTCCACTCGGTGAGTCGACCTGCGTCGCTGGTGCGGTACTTGCCCGTGAGCAGCCCGCCGCCCAGCGGTGACCACAACGCAGCGCCGACGCCGAGCGCCTCAGCCATCGGCAGGTTCTCCCGGTCACCGCTGCGCTCGACCAGGCTGTACTCGAACTGCACGCCCGCGATCGGCAGCTGGCCACCGAGTTCGGCGAGCGTGACGGCCCGCGAGGTCATCCACGCGGGAAAGTTGGAAAGGCCCGCATAGAGCACCTTGCCCTGGCGCGCGAGATCGTCGAAGGCCCGCACGATCTCGTCGAGCGGGGTGACGAAGTCGGGGAAGTGCACCCACAGCAGGTCGATGTAGTCGGTGCCGAGGCGGCGCAGGCTCGCCTCGACGGACCGGAACATCGCGCGCCTGCCGTTGCCGGTCTGCAGCACGCCGCTGCCGTCGGCGTTCCCGCCGATCGCGAACTTGGTGGCCAGGGTGAACTGGTCGCGGCGGCCGGCCAGGATGCGGCCGAGGAACTCCTCGGACTGCCCGACCTGGTAGCCGGCGGCGGTGTCGATGAACGTACCGCCCGCCTCGGCGAACCTGTCGACGATGGCCGCGCTTGCGGCTTCGTCGGCGCCGTAACCCCATCCGGTGCCGAAGTTTCCTGCGCCGAGTGCCAGTGCTGATACGCGCAAGCCGTTGTTGCGGCCGAAGGTGAAGTGGTCCATGACGATGGTCAAGTTGCTCGTCGCTGAGTTTATTTCACGATACCCAGATGTCCTTGCAACGACTACGAGCGCTCGAACACCACGCTGCCCTCGATGACCGTCGCGGCGACCAGATCGGCGTCCAATTCTTGGAGCAGTCCCTCGGGCGATGCGGCGATCACGCACAGGTTCCCCGGCTGGCCGGGAGCGACGGTCCGCGGCGTGCCGGGTTCGCCTGGGTGGCCGAGGAACATGTCCAACGCCGTCCGTGCGTCGATGCGTTCGTCGGGCCCGAGAACCGCCCCCGACGCGGTGGTGCGGTGCACGGCGGCCCGCATCGCCGCCCACGGGTCGGCATCACCGAACGGCATGTCGGTCGACATCGCGACCGTGACGCCCGCAGCCAACAGCGACGCCACCCGCCACAGCTGGTGGTGCTCGTCGGCGGGAACGTCGGCGAGGTACTGGTCGCCGCGCTCGGCGACGAAGTTCGGCTGCGTTGCGACGGCCACCCCCAACCTGGCCAACTCCGGCAGGCAATCGTCGGGGACGACGGCGGCGTGCTCGATGCGGTCGCCAGGGCGCACCCCCGCCGCGTCGAAGGCGGCGATGGTGACGACGAGTTGGGCGGCGGTGACGCAGTGCAACGCGACCGTGCCGCCCGCGGCGTGCCTTGCCCCGATCCAGCGGGTCAGCTCATCGAGGTCGAGGCCGTCGTCGTGCAGGATCCGCTTGCCAGGCGCCAGACCGGTGACGCTTTGGACGAGTTCGCCATGCCGCTGGGCCTCGGCGAACTTCACCAGGTCCGCGATACCAAGGCCAGGAGTGGCGTCGGTGACGCCGGTGACGCCGCAGGCCGCCAGCCGGCGGCTGACCTCCGCCAGCCCGGTTTCGCGGCGCTGCAACGAGTTCGACCAATTCTGGTCGGAGCTACGCAACCGCCCGTCGGGATGGTCAGGCAGCCCGACGCAGGCAAGGCCCGCCGAGTTCAGCGTCCACAGGACGCCGCTGCGATGCTGCACGCGCACCGGCACGGAGGGCGCGACCTCGTCAAGCGCCGCGCGGTCCAGCGGTCCGGCGACGGCTTCGTGGTATCCCACCGCCCTGATCCAGCCGTCCTCACCGACCACGGCTCCCGCCAGGACGCGGGCGAGGTCGGTGCGACCGTGCACCTCGCGCGGCCCGACGGTCACCGACGTCAACGCCGCTGCGGCGGAATGCAGGTGGACGTGGTGATCGTGCAGACCGGGAATGACGGTGCGGTGCGCGGCGTCGAAGACCGACTCCCCCGTCATCGGGGCGAGGCGCTCGGCCACGTCGATGATGGACTGTTCGGCCCTGATGTCGACGACCGTGCCGTCGAGCAGGCGTGCGCGCTGAATCAGCATGCGGCATCATCCACGGCACCATTGTGACGGAAGAGACCGCTGCGGCGACGTCGAACCGAAGGCTTAGAAGTGCAGCGCCGTGAATCGCCAGTCCAGCACCTGCCGGTCGGGTTCGCCGACCGCGTACACCAGCGATCTCAGCGACAGCACCGCGCCGCGGTCGCCGGGCAGGATCTCTGCATCCTCGACGTGGATCTCGCTGTGGAGGGTGTCACCCTCGTGCACCGGACCGGTGTGGTCGCAGGACGCCCAGCCAAGCACGGTGACGAGATTCGGCAGTGCCCGTGTCGCCTGGGCCAGCGCCAGACCGATGGTGTGCCCGCCGTACACCAGGCGTTGCCCGCCGACCCGTGAATCATGATGTGTGGCTGCGATGTTGAGTGTCAGCCGAGCCAGTTCCGGTGCGCCGCTGACGACGTCGGCGGTGCCGTAGCGCACCGTGCCGACGATCGCGGGATCGAAGTGCGGGCCGGGCACGTGCAAGCGGAAGACGTCGGCATCCCAGGCCGCCGTCGGATCCGGCGGTGTCGGTGCGTCGGTGCCGATGGCCGACAGGTCGTCGTCGTGACCTGTGTCGACGGTGCCCTCGCGCAGCGGCAGCATCGCACAGCGGTGGAAGTCGAGCACCAGGCGGTCGGCTTGGTCGATTGTCGTCATTCGCAGGGCAGCCAGACCCGTTGCCTGGCGGCCGGGTTTCGCCGAATTCTGTTTGAGACCAACGACCTCGGTGCGGGTGTAGAGGGTGTCACCGATCATCGGGAAGCGGTGAAACCGCAGGCCGCGGTAGAACAGGTT
This sequence comes from Mycolicibacterium sp. P9-64, assembly GCF_008329605.1. GTDB lineage: Bacteria > Actinomycetota > Actinomycetes > Mycobacteriales > Mycobacteriaceae > Mycobacterium. The sequence goes on along the minus strand of NZ_NPKO01000001.1, from coordinate 39,876 downwards.
GGCCTTGACGCGCTGCGTGGCCAGCGTGCTCTGGCCGATCGCGACGTCGCACACGAAGGCGGGGTGTGCCAGCGCGGCCGAAGCACCGGTGACGGCGTGGGTCAGGGTCTGATCCAGCGGCAGCCGCATGCGGTCACCGAGGATCGATTGGTGCACGGCGGCGGCGCCGCTGCTCAGCGTCATCGACGGTGCCCACCCGAACACCTGGCCGACGTGCAGCTCGTCGAAGTGCGGGCCACCGGAGATATGGCCGGACAAAGTCACAGCTCCACATGCTCGCAGCCTCTTGATCTGCGTGTCAATATGGCCGTACATTTGAAACCGATGAGCACTCTCAACGACGAAGAAGCCATGCTGGTGCAGACCGTGCGGGCGTTCGTCGACCGCGACGTCCGCCCGACCGTGCGCGACGTCGAGCATTCAGGCGAGTACCCCGAGACGTGGATCGAGCAGATGAAACGCATCGGGATCTACGGCCTCGCCGTCCCCGAGCAGTACGGCGGCTCACCGGTATCGACGCCCTGCTACGTGCTGGTGACCCAGGAGCTCGCGCGCGGCTGGATGACGCTGGCCGGCGCGATGGGCGGGCACACCGTGGTGTCGAAGCTGTTGACGCTGTTCGGCACCGAAGAACAGAAACAGCGCTATCTGCCCAAGATGGCCACCGGCGAGATCCGCGCGACGATGGCGCTGACCGAGCCCGGCGGCGGCTCGGACCTTCAGGCGATGACCACCGCAGCGCGAATCGACGGCGACGACCTGGTGATCAACGGCGCCAAGACCTGGATCACCAACGCGCGACGCTCTTCTGTGATCGCCCTACTGTGCAAGACCGATCCGAATGCGACGCCCAGGCATGCCGGCATCTCCGTGGTGCTGGTTGAGCACGGTCCCGGACTGACGGTGTCACGGGATCTGCCCAAGCTCGGCTACAAGGGCGTCGAGTCGTGCGAGCTGTCCTTCGACGACTACCGCATCTCCGCATCCGCGATTCTCGGCGGTGTTGCGGGCAAGGGCTTTTCGCAAATGATGACGGGGCTGGAGACCGGGCGGATCAACGTCGCGGCGCGATCACTGGGTGTGGCCACGGCGGCGCTCGAGGATTCGTTGACGTACGCACAGGACCGCGAGAGCTTCGGCAAGCCCATCTGGAAGCACCAGTCGATCGGCAACTACCTTGCCGACATGGCCACCAAATTGACTGCCGCACGCCAACTCGTGCTGCACGCCGCGCGCTGCTACGACAGCGGTGAGCGCTCCGACATGGAGGCCGGGATGGCCAAGCTGTTCGCCTCAGAAGTCGCGATGGAGATCGCGCTCAACGCCGTTCGCATCCACGGCGGCTACGGGTACTCCACCGAGTACGACGTGGAGCGCTACTTCCGCGACGCCCCGTTGATGATCGTCGGCGAGGGCACCAACGAGATCCAGCGCAACGTCATCGCCGCGCAGCTGGTCGCCCGCGGTGGCATCTGAGCCATGCGGTCGCCCCCGGCGTATCAGACACTGCGCCAACAGCTTCAGGACGAGATCGTGGCAGGGCGCTATCGTGACGGCCTCCGGCTGCCGACGGAGTCCGAGCTGATGGCCAGCCACGGACTGTCGCGCCAGACGATACGACGGGCCTTTCAGGACCTGGTCGCCGACGGGTTGGTGTACCGGGTGCCCGGCCGCGGCACCTATGCCAGCGAATCCGGTCGTCGATACCTGCGCCAGCTCGGCTCGATCGAGGACCTGATGAGCCTGTCCGACGACACCACCATGGAGGTGTTGTCGGGCTTGCGCCGCCGGGTCGACGTCGAGGCCGCCAGCCGGCTCCGTCTCGTCGACGACGTCGTCTACACGGTGGTGTTCCGGCGCTGCCACGACGGGATTCCGTTCGTCCATACCCGGGTACACCTGCCGGAGCCGATAGCCAGGCGTGTCCTGGACGCACCCGAGATAGCCGACGGCGCGGCCAGCACCACCACCGTCATCGGCCTGACCGAGCCCCACCTCGCTGCTCCCATCGTCGAAGCGGCACAGTCGATTACGGTCGGCGAGGCGGACCGGGAGGTGGCCGACGCGGTGGGCTGCGCGCCAGGCCACGCGATGTTGCGGGTGGACCGGTTGTACGCCGACGCCGCGGGTACGCCGGTAGAGCTGGCGGTCAGCCATTTCCTGCCCGAGCAGTACACCTACCGCGTGACGCTGCGCCGCTCCAGCTAGTCCCAACCCACCTGGGGCTTAGCCGACCGGGACCGAGTACTTGTCGATCAGACCTTGCTTGTAGAGCTTGCCGGTGTCGGTGCGCGGCAGCTGCGCCTCGAACGAGATCGACCGCGGACACTTGTAGTGCGCCAACCGATCCCGCAGCCACGCCAGCAGCTCGTCGGCGAACGAGTCGGTGGCATCGGCGGGGTCGACGGTCTGCACCACCGCCTTCACGCTCTGGCCCATGTCGTCGTCGGGAACGCCGAACACGGCGGCGTCCATCACCTTTGGGTGCGTGACGAGCAGGTTCTCCGCCTCCTGCGGATAGATGTTCACCCCGCCGGAGATGATCATGTGGTGGCGGCGGTCGGTGAGGTACAGGAACCCGTCCTCGTCGAGATAACCGATGTCCCCCACCGTCATCCATCCCCTGGAGTCTCGCGACGACGCCGTCTTCTCCGGATCGTTGAGGTACTCGAAGGACGCACCGCCCTCGAAGTAGATCTCGCCTGCCTGTCCTGGCGGCAGCTCGTTGCCGTCCTCGTCGAGGATGTGCACGCCGCCGACGGTGGCCTTGCCGACCGAGCCGGGGTGGGTGAGCCAGTCCTCGGCCATGATCAGGGTCGATCCGTGGGCCTCCGAGGACGCGTAGTACTCGTCGACGATCGGTCCCCACCAGTCGATCATCTGCTTCTTGATCTCGATGGGGCACGGCGCGGCGGCGTGGATCACCCGCTCCAGGCTGGATACGTCATACGACTTGCGCACGGTTTCTGGCAGTTTCAGCATCCTGGTGAACATCACGGGAACGAACTGCCCGTGCGTGACGCGGTGGCGTGCGATGGCGTCGAGGCACCCCTCGGCGTCGAACTTCTCCATCACGACCGTCGTTCGGCCTGCGGCCTGCATGTTCATCGACCACACCGACGGCGCGGTGTGATACAGCGGGGCGGGGCTCAGGTAGACGGTGTCGGGGTGCGACCAAAACCCGACGAGGGCCGACATCATGCCGGGGGCCTCGGCCGGTGTGACGTGCTGCAGCGGCCGTTTGATGCCCTTCGGCCTGCCGGTGGTTCCGGACGAGTACTGCAGCAGGTCGCCCTCCCACTCGTCGTCGATGGGCGTATCCGGCTGGTCCGCAACACATTCGGGGTAGCGCGCCCAGCCGTCCAGGTCACCGTCGGCGAGCAGCAGTATGCCGGGAAGACCGTCGGGCAGCTCAGCCGCGAGACCTTCGCAGGTCTTGCTCTGTGCGGCGGAGGCGATGATGCCCTTCGCGTTGCTGTTGTCGATGATGTAGGCGGCCTCTGCGGCCGTGAGGTGCGTGTTGATCGGCACGTAGTACAGCCCGCTGCGCCGAGCCGCCCACATCGCCGCGTGGATGTGCTCGTTGTTCTCCATCAGAATCGCAACGACGTCGCCCTCCCGCAGGCCCTGCGCGCGGAAGTAGTGGGCCAGCCGGTTGGCCCTGGCTTCAAGACCATCGAAGGTGACGACGGTGCCCGTCGGGTACAGGATGACAGCCGGCTTCCCAGTACCCAAGTGCTCACGAATCTGCATGAGCAGCACTTTACGACGACCAAACTTGACGGGTGTCAAGAGGTCGGTCGAACGACCATCAGGGCAGCTAGTCGGCCTCGGCCAGACGGGTCTTCAGCGCGTCGAACTCGTCCTTGATCCCGGTCGGCAGCTTCTCGCCGACGAACTCGAACCACTCCTCGATCTGCGGCAGTTCCTTGCGCCATTCGTCGGCATTCACCGCGAGCGCCTCATCGACGTCAGCAGCGTCCACGTCCAGGTCGGCCAGGTCGAGGTCAGCCGCGGTCGGCACGATGCCGATCGGCGTGGTCTTGCCGTCGGCCTCGTGCTCGATGCGCTCGATGGCCCACTTCAGCACCCGACTGTTCTCACCGAAGCCGGGCCACAGGAACCGACCGTCTTCGCCCCGGCGGAACCAGTTGACGAAGAAGACCGCAGGCAACTTGGACTCGTCGGCGTTCTTGCCGATGTCGATCCAATGCTGGAAGTAGTCACCGACGTTGTAGCCGATGAACGGCAGCATCGCCATCGGGTCGCGGCGGATGGTGCCGACCTTGCCCTCGGCTGCAGCGGTCTGCTCGGAGCCCAGCGTGGCGCCGATGAAGACACCGTGCTGCCAGTCGCGGGCCTGGGTGATCAGCGGGACGGTGGTCTTGCGACGGCCGCCGAACAGGATCGCCGAGATCGGTACGCCCTGCGGGTCGTCCCACTCGGGTGCCAGCGTGGGGCACTGCGCGATCGGGGTGCAGTAGCGCGAGTTCGGGTGCGCCGCCTTGTCCTCCGATTCGCGGTACCAGTCGTGGCCCTTCCAATCGATCAGGTGATCCGGATCGCCTTCGAGGCCCTCCCACCACACGTCACCGTCGTCGGTCTTGGCGACGTTGGTGAAGACGGTGTTGCCCGCAGCGATGGTCTTCATGGCGTTGGGGTTGGAGTCCCAGTTGGTGCCTGGCGCGACGCCGAAGAAGCCGAACTCGGGATTGACGGCGTAGAGCCTGCCGTCCTTGCCGAAGCGCATCCAGGCGATGTCGTCGCCGACGGTCTCTGCGCGCCAGCCGGGAATCGTGGGCCGCAGCATCGCGAGGTTGGTCTTGCCGCACGCCGACGGGAACGCCGCGGCGATGAAGTACGCCTTGTTCTCGGGGCTGATCAGCTTGAGGATCAGCATGTGCTCGGCGAGCCAGCCCTCGTCGTGGGCCATCGCCGACGCGATGCGCAGCGAGTAGCACTTCTTGCCGAGCAGCGCGTTGCCGCCGTAACCCGAGCCGTAGCTCCAGATCTCGCGGGTCTCGGGGAAGTGGGTGATGTACTTCGTGTCATTGCACGGCCACGGCACGTCGGCCTGGCCGGACTCCAGCGGCGCGCCGATGGAGTGCAGCGCCTTGACGAAGAAGCCGTCCTCGCCCATCTTGTCCAGCGCCGCCTGGCCCATCCTGGTCATGGTCCGCATCGAGACGACGACGTACTCGGAGTCGGTGATCTCGACACCAAGCTTGGGGTCCTCGGCGTCCAGCGGTCCCATACAGAACGGCACCACCCACAGCGTGCGGCCGCGCATGGACCCGCGGTACAGGTCGGTCATGACGCCCCGCATCTCGGCGGGATCCATCCAGTTGTTGGTCGGGCCCGCGTCGATCTCGCGCTCCGAACAGATGTAGGTGCGCGACTCGACACGTGCGACGTCGGACGGATCGGACAGCGCAAGGAACGAGTTCGGCTGCTTCTCCGGATTGAGGCGCTGGAAGGTTCCCGCCTCGACGAGCTGAGTCGTCAGCCGCTCGTACTCCTCCTCGGAGCCGTCGGCAAACGCCACTCGGTCGGGCTGCGTCAGCTCGGCAATCTCTTGGACCCAGGCAAGGAGGCCCGCGTGCTTGGTCGGTGCCGTATCCAGGCCCGGAATGGTCGCTGAGGTCATCGAATCCTCCTGCTGGCGGTCACGGTCATCGCATTTACTAGAGGTTAACGCGGGTGACATACCCACGGAGAATCGAGCTTATGTCCGATCGCTCACAGGAACGATTCAGATGCCGAATTTCGGCGCTTCCCGTGATTGCCCGTCAATTTGGGCCGTCCATCGTGCGTTGCCAGCTGCCGGGTCAACGCAATCTCCGCATCCAGCACCCGGCGCGCGACGGTCTCCTCGGCACCGCTGCGCACGGTCAAGAGAACCTCGCCGACCCACCTATCCATCAGTGCCCTGTCGTGCAGGACGCCACGAATGCCGACCACCCAGACCGTCAGCAGCAAACCGACCGCAGCACCTACCAATGGGCCGATCAGGTCGGATCCAGGCCCCAGTTGAGTCACGACACGGCTGAGCGTCAGCGCCACGCCAAGGCCGAAGCCGCCCCCGAGAACCAGCATCAGCCGGGTCTCCAGTCGACGCGACGACGGCCGTGGCTCTGGCAGCTGCGGTGAGCGTCCTGCCGATCGCGCCGGCGGCGTCGTCAGCGCCACGCCGTCGATGGCCTCATCCATGGCCGAGTCCAACTCCGCGCAGAAGTCGGCCACCGCGTCGCGCACCTCTTGACTGAACCGCGCCATCCCACCGCGCGGCAGATCGGCCGCCTCTGCCCGCAGCTCCGCGCCGATCTCTGCGCAGCGCCTGCGCACCAAGTAGGTCAGCGTCAGACGGGCCCGCTGGATTGCCGCGCGCACCAAGAGAGCGTCCGGCGATCGCGGCCGGCGTGCGCTGGGCAGCCGGTCCGGCGCGGCGAGGCACGCGACCAGAGATTTGACCAGTTCGTCCACGTCGGGCGCACCGAGATCGGGGGCGGCGGCGACCCCGACCCAGGGCACTGCCCGGTAGCGCTCGTCGCGATGAGCCAGCAGTGCTCGGTCGGCGGCCATCACGTCACGCCACCTCCGGTGGGCGTCGACCTTGGACACCACCGCGATCACCAGGTCGGCGCCTGCCGCGGCCCGTTCGATCACGTCGACGTCGGATTCGGCCAAGGGTGCGACGGCCGAGGCGACCACGACCACCACGTCCGGGGCCCTGGCACATGTCCCCGTCGCTTCGCTCGCCCCGGCACCCTCGACGACCACGTGATCGGGCAGTCGCTCGGCGAGCACCGCAGCGAGGCTGGACACACCGGCCGACGGCGGCCCGACCACCGCGACGGTGCTCACCAGCGGCGGTCGAGCAGTCGAAGCGACCCACGGGTGATGTCTGCACTGCACGTGCGGTGCAGTGCGTTGACGGGCCCGCCGCCGTATCGCCGCCACTGCACAGCGCGACGGCGATGCGCGTCGGGATGGTCGCCGGGGTCGACGGGGACTCCGTCGGCCTGCACGACGTCGACGGCTGCGGCCATCGCGGCAAGCACCGCCGTGTCGGAGTTCAGCAACCGAAGCAAGCCATTGTCATCTAATTCTGTTGCCAGAGAATGCATTTCGGCGAATGCCACCCGGAGCCTCCGGTAGCGGACCGGGGCGGTGCACGCGTACAGCCCGGACAGCACGGCCTCGACGTTGCTCAACTGTTGCAGGAGCGCGGGCACCGCCGCCGGATCGTCGCCGCGGGCCAGGGCCAGCACGGCCTGCGCAATACCGAACCGGTCCAGCCGATCGAGCAGACGGACTCGGACGTCGCGTCCGATGGGGTGCTCAGCACCGACGAAGGCGTCCACGGATCCGAGGTCGGCCGGCGTGGTCACCAAGGTGCGTAGCGCGTCGACCAAGTCGTCCTCGAGGCGCGCCGTCGCCGCCAGCAGGCCGACCATGGCGACCGTCGGCATCCCGGTGCGCCGTTGTACCTCGGCTGCCATGCGGTGAGCGGTCGGCAGCGCGCCGCCGGAGCGCGATCCAGTCAGATCGGCCTTGTTCAGCACGATGAGAGTGGGCAAGCCCACAGCCATCGCGCGCTCCTCGGGTTTGAGTGCTTCGGCAATGACCAACACCCGCGCCTCGGCCGCGGCGGCATCGGCGGTGACGGCGACGCCGTGGTGCCGCAGAGCGGCGGCAACCGTGTTGCGGCCCACCCAGGCACGACCCACCACCGCAACCTCGATTCGGCGTCGGAGACGGTCGATGACCGGTGCCAACCCCGGCAACGCTGCGCCCTCAGCGAATCGCGTCAGAGCCTCGTCGAAGCCATTCGGAACGTCAGCCGGCGGACTTGGCATCACGCTGTTCACCCCCAGGCCATCGTCGCATCTCGGCGACGCCGTCGAATGCGGAGATTTCGCGGTACCCGATCCCCGCCGACGGAAGGCAACTGTTGGGTATCAATCCGTACCACGATGCGAGTCCACCGGCCTCGATGAGCGACTATGGACGGATGCATGCCCAGCGCGAGGAGGCCGCTCTCGAAGCGGCCGGGATCCCTGCGCACCCCTACCCCCGCATCACCAGCTTCCGGTCACGACGTTCTGCGCTCTCGGGTAGCCAGCAGGAGACCTGGGCGCGCCGCTGGCCCGACCTCGGGATGCAGCCACGGGACTCCGATGGCAAGCCGACCGGCACGTTGGACACCGAGGCGTGGTTCGGCCGGTCGGCACCGGTCGTTCTGGAGATCGGGTGCGGCGCCGGGATCTCGACCCTGGCGATGGCCGCCGACGAACCCGACCTCGACGTCGTGGCCGTCGAGGTCTACCGCCGCGGGCTCGCGCAGCTGCTCAGCGGCGTCGACCGGGAGGGCCTGACCAACGTCCGACTGGTCCGCGGCGACGGCATCGACGTGCTTGAACACATGTTCTTGCCAGGATCGCTGACAGGTGTCCGGGTGTTCTTCCCGGATCCGTGGCCCAAGGCACGCCACCACAAGCGCCGGCTGCTTCAGCCTGCGACCGTGGCCCTGATCGCCGACCGGCTCCGGCCAGGCGGCCTGCTGCACGCCGCCACCGATCACGCCGGCTACGCAGAACAGATCGCCGAGGTCGGCGACGCCGAACCCCTGCTGCGCCGAGTGGCCCTCGACGCCCAGAATCTCCCGATGTCCGTCAGTCGCCCCACCACGAAGTACGAGGCGAAGGCTCAGAACGTCGGCAGTGCCGTCACCGAATTCCTCTGGGAGAAGGCGCGATGAGCGTGACCGAAGAGATCCACACTCTTGGCGAGATCCCCGAATTGCCCGTGACGCCGGTCCCGGCACCGCAACGCGTCCTCCTGGTCTGGGACGCCCCCAACCTCGACATGGGCCTCGGCTCCATCCTCGGTGGCAGGCCGACGGCCGCGCACCGCCCCCGGTTCGACGCGCTCGGCCGCTGGCTGCTGGCCCAGACCGCCGATCTGTCCGCCGCCCGCGCCGACGAGGATCCGCAGGTCACGCTCGAGCCGGAGGCCACGGTCTTCACCAACATCGCGGCAGGCAACGCCGACGTCGTCCGCCCCTGGGTGGAGGCGCTGCGCAACGTCGGCTTCGCGGTGTTCGCCAAACCCAAGATCGACGACGACAGCGACGTCGACAGCGACATGCTCGACCACATCGCGCTGCGCCACAGCGAAGGTCTGGCCAGCGTCTATGTGGCGTCCGCCGATGGGCAGGCATTCCGGCTGCCGCTCGAGGAACTGGCCCGCGACGGCGTCGGCGTGCACGTTCTCGGATTTCGCGAACACGCGAGTTGGGCGCTAGCGTCGGAACTCTTGGAGTTCGTCGACCTCGAAGACATCCCTGGTGTCTTCAGGGAGCCGTTACCGCGAATCGGCCTTGATTCGCTGCCCGAGCAGGGCGCCTGGCTGCAGCCGTTCCGGCCGCTGTCGTCGCTACTGACCTCGCGCGCCTGACAATTGAAGCAGCGCAGGCCGAAAGACTTGAAGAAGATCAGTTAGGAGCTGACGTGTTCGCCTGGTGGGGTCGAATGGTCTACCGATATCGATTCATCGTGATCGGTGTGATGGTAGCTCTCTGCGTCGGCGCCGGGGTGTTCGGGGCAAGCCTGGGCAAGCACGTCACCCAAAGCGGTTTCTACGACGACGGCAGTGAGTCCGTGAAGGGCTCGGTGCTCGCCGATGAGGTGTACGGCCGTGACAGGTCCAGCCACATCATCGCAGTATTCACCGCGCCCGAGGGCAAGACGGTCGACGACCCGGCATGGTCGAAGAAGATCGTCGGCGAGCTGGACAAGGTCGTCGCCGACCATCCCGATCAGATGCTGCCGTGGGCCGGCTATCTCAAGGCCCCCAACGCCGAGGCCGTTCGCAAGCTCGCCACCGAGGACAAGACCCGAACCTTCGCCACGCTGCCGCTCAAGGGTGACGACGACGACGTAATTCTGAACAACTTCAAGACCGTCCAGCCCGATCTGCAGAAGATGGACGACGGCAAGGTGGAGCTCGCCGGGCTGCAGCCGGTGGCCAGTGAGCTGACCGGCACCATCGGCAAGGATCAGCAACGCGCCGAAGTACTGGCAATACCGATCGTCTGCGTGGTGTTGTTCTTCGTGTTCGGCGGTGTGGTCGCGGCCTTCCTTCCGGGTTTGGTCGGCGGCCTGTCCATCCTCGGTGCGCTGGGCATCATGCGGCTCATCTCGCTGTTCGCCCCCGTGCACTTCTTCGCCCAGCCGGTGGTCACCCTCATCGGTCTCGGAATCGCGATCGACTACGGCCTGTTCGTCGTGAGCCGGTTCCGTGAGGAGCTCGCCGAGGGTTACGACACCGAGACCGCCGTGCGGCGCACCGTGATGACGGCAGGCCGGACCGTGACGTTCTCCGCGGTCTTGATCGTGGCGTCGCTGGCGGGCCTGCTGCTGTTCCCGCAGGGCTTCCTGAAATCGCTGACCTACGCCGGCATCGCCTCGGTGTTGCTCGCCGCGATCCTGTCGATCACCGTACTGCCCGCGTTGTTGTCCATCTTGGGCCCCAACGTCGATGCGCTCGGCGTTCGGACGCTGCTGCGGGTGCCGTTCTTGCGCAACTGGAAGCCGATGCGGATCTGGCTGGAGTGGCTGGCGAACAAGCTGCAGAAGACCCAGACCCGCGAGCAGGTCGAGAAGGGCTTCTGGGGCAAGCTCGTCAACGTCGTGATGAAGCGACCGGTCATGTTCGCCGCCCCGATCGTCATCATCATGATCTTGTTGATCATTCCGCTCGGCAAGCTGTCGCTCGGCGGCTTCAGCGAAAAATACCTTCCCCCAACGAATTCCGTGCGCATGGCGCAGGAGGACTTCGACAGGACGTTCCCCGGCTTCCGCACCGAACAGATGACGCTCGTCATCCAGGACGCCACACCGGCGCAGGTCGAACAGATCAGCCAGCAAGCCGACGCGATATCCGGTTTCACGGGATCCTGGACGCCCCGTCACGCCACCGATGAGGGCTCGAAGGATCCGAAGGTCACCGTCATCCAGAACGGACTTCAGGTCCGCAACGACGCCCCGAAGAAGATCGACGAGTTGCGCGCGATCCAGCCGCCCAAGGGGGTGACCATCTGGGTTGGCGGAACCCCTGCGCTGGAGCAGGACAGCATTCACAGCTTGCTCGACAAGGGCCCCCTGATGCTGTTGATCCTGATCAGCACCACGACGCTGTTGATGTTCCTGGCATTCGGTTCGCTGGTGCTGCCGATCAAGGCCGCCGTGATGAGCGCGCTCACCCTTGGCTCGACAATGGGCATCCTGACCTGGATATTCGTCGACGGGCACGGGTCGGGTCTACTGAACTTCACGGCGACCCCACTGACCGCACCGGTGATCGGGTTGATCATCGCGGTGATCTATGGCCTATCGACGGACTACGAGGTATTCCTGGTGTCCCGAATGGTGGAGGCCCGCGCGCGCGGGATGTCCACCGCCGAGGCCATCCGGATCGGCACCGCCACCACCGGGCGCATCATCACGGCGGCCGCGTTGGTCCTCATCGTGGTGGCAGGCGCGTTCGCCTTCTCCGACCTGGTGATGATGAAGTACCTGGCGTTCGGTCTGATCGCGGCGCTGCTGCTCGACGCCACCGTCATCCGCATGTTCCTGGTCCCTGCCGTCATGAAGATGCTCGGCGACGACTGCTGGTGGGCGCCGCAGTGGATGAAGCGCATTCAGGAACGCATCGGGCTCGGTGAGCTCGAGCTGCCCGACGAGCGCAAGCGGCCCACCTTCCGCGAGCCGGAGGAAGCTCTGGTCGGAGCCGGTGCACCCGTACGGTCGAGGCCTCCGCACGATCCGGGGCACCCGGACGGCGGAAGCCCGAGGCCAGGCGGTCCGACCGGTCCAGGCCGTCCCCCCGCTCCTCCGCGGGCCCTGCCGCCGTCGACCGCGGGAACCACCCGAATCCCCACGTCGCCCGGTACGCAGGCGGGCGAAGCCCCGACCACCCGCTTCAAGGCACCGGCGGACGCGCCCGCGGTTCCCGATGCACCCACCACCCGTACCCCGCGGACCCAACCCAGCCGGAATGCTGCGCCAACCGCCGCGTCGCCCACACCGGTGACGCCGCAGCCCTCGACCAGGGCGTCCCGGCGCGCCGAGGCTCAGCGGGCATCGACGGAGAACCGCGAGATCGAATCGTGGCTCGGTGAGCTGCGCGGCAACGGCGCACCGGTTGGCCCACCAGCGCAGCCCTCGGCGGAACCGACCAGAACGATGCCCGAACCGCGGCCCACACCACGACGGGCCCCTCCACAGGAGCAGCCCATCGACGCCCCGACCACGGCGATCCCGGCCCAGCGTCCACAGGACCCGGGGAGCACCGAGAAGATCGACACCCGTGAAGCCGACGACGACGCACCCAAGCGTCGCGGCGGCGGCGGTGTCAGCGCTGCAGACCTACTGCGGCGCGAAGGCCGGCTCTGATCTTCCCGCGACTACGGCGGTAGATCGTCGGGCTCGGCGCTTGCCGCCGCGCCGAGGAACTGGTCAAGCGACCGCGTCGGCGTGCACGTTCTCGGATTTCGCGAACACGCGAGTTGAGCACTAGCGTCGGATACCTTGGAGTTCGTGGACCTCGAAGACGGTTTGGTGTCTTCACGGAGCCGTTACCGCGAATCGGCAGTGGGGCGAGCGAAGCGACGGAGATGCTTGATTCGCTGCCCGAGCACGGCGCCCGACTGCAGCCGTTCCGGCCGCTGTCGTCGCCACTGACCTCGCGCATCTGACAACTGAAGCAGCGCAGGCCGAAAGACTTGAAGAAGATCAGTTAGGAGCCGACGTGTTCGCCTGGTGGGGTCGAACGGTGTACCGATTCCGGTACGCGGTGATCGGAGTGATGGTCGCGCTGTGCCTGGGTGGCGGCATCTTCGGCATCGGTCTCGGCGAGCACGTCACACAAAGTGGCTTCTACGACGAAGGCAGCCAGTCGGTCCACGCGTCGGTGGTCAGCGACCAGGCCTACGGACGTGACACCTCCGGTCACATCGTTGCCATCTACACGGCACCCGAGGGCAAGACCGTCGACGATCCCGCGTTCCGGAAGAAGGTCCTGGACAGCCTGGCCCAGGTCGAAAAGGACCACCCCGACCAGATCCTTCGCTCGATCGGTTACTTCAAGAGCCCCGAACTCCTGAAGACCATGGCGGACCCCGACAAGAAGCAAGCCTTCATGTCCGTCCAGCTGAAGGGCGACAACGACGACCAGATCCTGAACAACTACAACAAGAACGTCGGTGAGGACGGCAAGACCGTCAAGGAGGCCCTGAACATCGACGGCGTCGACGTTCAGCAAGCCGGCCTCCAACCGCTGGCCAGTGAACTGACCGGCACCATCGGCGAGGACCAGAAGCGCGCCGAGGTGGCCGCCATCCCTCTCGTCTGCGTGGTGTTGTTCTTCGTGTTCGGCACCGTGATTTCGGCCGCACTGCCTGGCGTCATCGGTGGCCTGACCATCGCAGGCGCACTCGGCGTCATGCGCCTGGTCGCCGAGTTCATCCCCGTGCACTTCTTCGCCCAGCCGGTGGTGACCCTGATGGGACTCGGCATCGCGGTCGACTACGGCCTCTTCATGGTGAGCCGATTCCGGGAGGAACTCGCCGAGGGCTACGACACCGAGGCGGCCGTGCGACGCACGGTGATGACTTCCGGCCGGACCATCATGTTCTCCGCAGTGATCCTGGTGGCGTCCTCGATACCGCTGCTGTTGTTCCCGCAAGGCTTCCTCAAGTCGATCACCTACGCGATCATCGCCTCGGTCATGTTGGCGGCGATCCTGTCGATCACGGTGCTGGCCGCCGCCCTGGCCATCCTCGGACCTCGCGTCGACAACGTCGGCGTGAAGATGCTGGTCCGGTTCGCACAGCCCGATCCGATCGTCTCCGACCCCTCCAATCCACGGTCCAATCCCCTTGCACTGGCGTCGATCCCGGTCGGGATCCTGCTTCCACCACTGGGCATCGCATTCGGACACATCGCCCGATCCCGCATCAGGACGACCGGTGAACGCGGCGCAGGGCTCGCCCTCATCGGTTTGGTCCTCGGCTATGTCAGCCTGATGTGCGCGCTCGGATATGGAGTCGTCGCCCTGCGCGATGCAGGCATCATCGAAAGTGCGCTGTACTGGATCCTTCTGGGCGTCGTGATCTTCGTAGCGGTGGTCATCGCCGGACTCGCACTGGCACGGGCCGTGCCGCTGCTGCGCGGCCCGATCGTCTGGTGGCTGAACTGGTTGGCCGAGAAGACGCAGAAGACGAAGACGCGCGCTGAGGTCGAGAAGGGCTTCTGGGGCAAGCTCGTCAACATCGTGATGAAGCGCCCCGGCGCATTCGCGGTGCCGATCGTCATCGGGATGGTCGTCCTCATCATTCCGCTGGGCCAGCTCGCCCTCGGCGGCATCAGCGAGAAGTACCTACCGCCCGACAATGCGGTCCGGGTGGCGCAGGAAGAGTTCGACAAGACCTTCCCCGGATTCCGCACCGAACCACTGACTCTGGTGATCGAGAGCGACAACGGCCAGCCGGTGAGCGACCAACAAATCGCCGCGGTCCGCAACGACGCGATGCAGATCCCCGGGTTCATCGAGCAGAACAACGATCCCTCCACCATGTGGAAGGAACGCCCGTATCTCGATGGTGCGACCAAGAATCCGAATGTGCGGGTGCTCCAGAACGGCCTCATCACACGGGGTGACGCCGCCAAGAAGATCAACGAGTTGCGGGCGATGTCGCCGCCACGAGGAGTCACCGTCTCGGTCGGCGGAACCCCTGCGCTGGAACAGGACAGCATCCACAGCCTGTTCACCAAGCTGCCGCTGATGGTGGTGGTGCTGATCCTCACGACCACGGTGCTCATGTTCCTGGCCTTCGGCTCGCTCGTGTTGCCGATCAAGGCCGCATTGATGAGCGCGCTCACGCTCGGTTCGACGATGGGCATCCTGACGTGGATGTTCGTCGACGGGCACGGCTCCGGCCTGATGAACTACACGCCGCAGCCGCTGATGGCACCGATGATCGGGCTGATCATCGCCGTGATCTGGGGTCTGTCGACCGACTACGAGGTGTTCCTGGTGTCCCGGATGGTGGAGGCCAGGGCCCGTGGCATGTCCACCGCCGAGGCGATCCGCATCGGCACGGCCACGACGGGCCGATTGATCACCGGCGCCGCACTGGTTCTCGCGGTCGTCGCAGGCGCGTTCGTCTTCTCCGACCTGGTGATGATGAAGTATCTGGCGTTCGGCTTGCTCCTTGCTCTGCTGCTCGACGCCACGGTCGTCCGAATGTTCCTCGTCCCGGCGATCATGAAGATGCTCGGCGACGACTGCTGGTGGGCACCGCAGTGGATGAAACGGATCCAGGAACGCATCGGACTCGGCGAGCTCGAGCTACCCGACGAGCGCAAACGCCTCACCTTCAACGAACCCGAGGAAGCGCTGGTCGGGGCGGGCGCTCCCGTGCGCCCACGGCCTCCGCACGATCCAGGGCATCCCAATGGCGGAACCCCCCGGCCCGGTGGGCCAACCGGCCCCGGTCGCCCGCCGACTCCCCCGCGTGCGCTCCCGCCGTCCACGGCGGGCACCACCCGGATCCCCACGTCGCCCGGTGCGCAGGTGGGCGAAGCTCCCACCACCCGCTTCAAGGCGCCGACGGACGCGCCGGCACCGGCGGTGCCCGACGCACCGACTACCCGCACTCCGCGGGTAGCCCCGAACCGGAATGTCACGCCGACGCCCACGTCACGGGCGTCCCGCCGCGCGGAGACTCGGGGCGGATCGACGCAGAAGCGCGAGATCGAATCGTGGCTCGGTGACCTGCGCAGCAGCACTAGTGGACCGGCTGGCACACCGACAACACCACCAGCCCCACCCTCGGCGGAGCCGACAAGAACGATGCCCGAGCAGCGGCCCGCCCCACGGCAAGCGCCACCGCAGGCCCAGCCGGTCGACGCCCCGACCACCGCGATCCCCGCCCAGCGGCCACCGGAACCGGAAGCCACCGAGAAGATCGACATCCGCGAAGGCCGGAGCTAATCCTTCTGCAACTCCGGCGGTAGGTCGTCGGGTTCGGCGCTGATTGCAGGCCCGACTTGGGCCTCGAGAAGCTCCTCCTCGGCCTTCGGATCGTCGGCCAGCAGCACGCGCACCGCGCTGTTGATCATCGCGACCGTCGGCACGGCCAGCAGCGCGCCCACGATGCCTGCCAGCACGGCACCGGCGGCGATCGCCAGCACGACCGCCAGCGGGTGCACCGAGACGGCGCGACCCATGACCAGCGGCTGCAGGACGTGTGCCTCGAGCTGCTGCACGGCGATGATCACGCCAAACGTGATCAGCGCGAAGACCCAGCCCTTGGCGATCAAGGCGACGATGACGGCCAGTCCGCCTGCGATCACGGCACCAACCAGTGGAATGAATGCGCCGAGGAACACCAGCGACGCCAGTGGCAGCGCCAGCGGGATGCCCATGATCGCGAGGCCGGTACCGATGCCGATGGCATCGACGAGGGCCACCAGGAACGTCGCGCGGACGTAGCCGATCAGCGAGTGGAAACCGGCACGGCCCGCGTCACGGACCCGGTCGCGGACCGTCACCGGGAAGACCTTGGTGACGTAGGCGTAGATGTTGCGTCCACCTTGCAGCAGGAAGATCAGGGTGAAGAACATCAGGAGCGCACCGGTGACGAGCTCGGTGATGGTGCCCGCCGTGGACAGGGCGCCGCTGGTGAGTTTGGCCTGGTTGTTCTTCAGCGCCTCGATTGCGGTATCGGTTGCACTCTTGATCTGGTCGTTGCTGAAGTGGGACAGCACACCGGTGTTGAGCGAGTTCCTGGCGTTGGTGATGCTCTGCGTCACCTGATCGATCAGTGCGGGCGCGCCGTGGATGAACTGGCTCACGACGAACGCCAGGATGCCGCCCACTACGACGAAACTGCTGAGCAACACCACGGCCACTGCCAAGCCCCTCGGCAGGCCGCGCCGGTCGAGGGCGTCGACGAGCGGAACCAGCATCGCGGTCACCATGATCGCGAGCAACACCGGCACCACGATCACCTCGAGGTGCCCGATCACCCACAGCAACGCGATGAGTGCGGCGAGGATGATCAGCAGTCGCCAACTCCAGGCCGCGGTCTTGCGAACGATGGGATGAACAGCCGCATCGGCCTGCGAATCTAGCGAGAAGCCCTCTGGCATGTCGGTACTGTAACGACTCGGCGCGCCCCTTCCAGGCACGCTGATTCGGCGAGGCGCCGCCATTACCCTGGTGAGCGTGCCGGAGGGCAGGAGTGCAGCGATCCGGGTAAGAGTCGGGACGGACGACGCCAGCCGCCGAGACGGCCGCCAGCGAGGCAAATACTGGTGGCTACGGTGGGCGATCATTGGCGTCGCCGTCGTGGTGCTCGCCGTCGAGGTGGTGCTGGTCTGGGATCAGCTCGCCAAGGCCTGGAAGAGCTTGCTGTCCGCGAACTGGTGGTGGGTGCTGGCCGCTGCCGCCGCCGCGCTTGCCTCCATGCACAGCTTCGCCCAGATCCAGCGAACGCTTCTGAAGTCGGCGGGCGTGCACGTCAAGCAGTGGCGCTCGGAGGCCGCCTTCTACTGTGGCAACGCCCTGAGCACCACCATGCCGGGCGGGCCCGTGCTGTCGGCCACCTTCGTCTACCGCCAGCAACGCATCTGGGGTGCCTCGCCCGTCGTCGCGTCCTGGCAGCTGGTGATGTCGGGCGTGCTGCAGGTCGTCGGCCTTGCGCTGCTCGGCCTCGGCGGCGCATTCCTGCTGGGTGCCAGCAAAAACCCTCTGTCGCTTATCTTTACGCTCGGCGGCTTCGTCGCACTGTTGATCCTGGCGCAGGCAGTCGCCTCACGCCCCGAGCTCATCGACGGCATCGGCGTGCGTGTCCTTTCGTTGTTCAACTCGATTCGCGGCAAACCGGCCGACGTGGGCTTGGACAAGTGGCGGGAGACCCTGGCGCAGCTGGAGTCGGTGAGCCTGAGCCGCCGCACGCTCGGCACGGCCTTCAGCTGGTCGATGTTCAACTGGGTCGCCGACGTGGCCTGCCTGGCGTTCGCCTGCTACGCCGCGGGGGGCCATCCATCGCTGGCCGGGCTGACCGTCGCCTACGCCGCTGCGCGCGCCGTGGGGTCGATTCCGTTGATGCCTGGCGGGCTGCTGATCGTCGAGGCGGTGCTGGTGCCGGGCCTGGTGTCGAGCGGGATGACCCTGGCCTCGTCCATCTCCGCCATGCTCATCTACCGCCTGGTGAGCTGGATCTTCATCTCCGCGATCGGCTGGATCGTGTTCTTCTTCGTGTTCCGCACCGAGAAGGACATCGACCCAGATGCGGCTCCCGATCCCGTCGAGCTGTCTGGCGACGAACCGGCTGAGTTCAGCCCCGACCCCGAGGCGATCTACGCCCCGGAAGAGCCCAAACAGCCCGAAGCCGAACGTTAGGCCGTCGCCAGCCAGGTGTGGATGCGTTGGGCGACGGCTTCCCACCCCGGCTCGAGCATCATGTTGTGTCCCATGTTGGGGACGATCTCGGCTTCGGTGCGGTAGGCCCGCGCGGTGGCGTGGAGTTCGTCCTTGGTAAAGCAGCCGTCGTACTCGGCACCCAGGACCAGCAGTGGCGCGGTGACGCGCTCGGGTTTTGGCAGGTCGAGGAAGACCATGTCCCGCACGGTTCGCCCAGCGAACTCCTCGTCGAGCCGTGCGACATGGCGGACGACATCGGACTCGGGTGTGTGCGGCGAGTAGAAGTATTCGCGGGCGAGCTTGGGCGTGCTGTACCCGTGCCGCGAGCGCTGGGTCACGATGCCTCTGATGGTGTGCCACGGGTGGCGTTTCATACCGCGGAGGAGGAAGCCGCCTGCCCCGCGCGGCGGCATCGATGCGACGAGCACGCCGGCAGGAGCATCGTGCGCCTCGAGGTACTTCTGCACGACGAAGCCGCCCATCGAGTGGCCGATCACCGCCGGTCGCGTTGGCAGAGCATCGGCCACCGAGGCGACGTCATCGACGAAGTCGGCGATCGAGCACTTCTGCATGCGCTTTGGCGCCGGGCTGTTTCCATGGCCGCGCAGGCTGAGCGCCAGCGCGCGATAGCCCTTGTCCGCGAAGAAGTCCAGAAAGTGTTCGTCCCAGCACCAGGCCGCATGCCACGCTCCGTGCACGAACAGCAGTGGCACCGGATGTTCTTCGGTGCACGACCCCTTGTCGATGATCTCGAGCACGAGCCTGACTCCTCTGCGGAGACGGTAGTGCGGCCCATGCTAACCACCATAGGATCGGCTCATGCACCCCGGCATCCGCGGCGTCGCCGCGATCCTCGGCGTGGCCGTCCTGGTAGCGGGATGTTCGTCGCCGAGCGAGCCCGCCGCTCAGTCCAGGGAACAGTCGCCTGCTCCGTCGACCGCCGTCGAACCGGCTGCCGCAACCCCGCTGCTCGCCGAGGTGATCGCACCGCCGATTCCGGCGCCTGCCACCGACGGCAAGGTGCACCTCGCCTACGAACTGCAGCTGACCAACGCGCTCGGGCAGGACGTGACCGTGACGTCGGTGGCCGTCAAGGCAGGCGACAAGCCACTGCTGACGTTGACAGGCGATCGACTCTCGTACTGGATGCGGACGCTCGGCGGCCAGGAGCCGACGACGAAGCTGGGTCCCGGCCAGAGCTCCGTGGTCTGGCTCGACGTCGTGATCGACGGTCCCACTGACAGCACACCTGCTGTGCCACAAGAACTCTCGCACACCATCGTGACGAACCTGACCAAGCCGATACCGCCGCTGCTACCGCCGACGATGACCGAGGACGTCGCCCCGGTGACCGTCTCCACCCACGAGCCGCCCGTCATCTCTCCGCCGCTCGACGGGCCTCGCTGGGTGGACGCCAACAGCTGCTGCGACATGACGGCACACCGGATGGCTCTCAACCCGTTGAACGGCAAGCTGTGGGCCGCCGAGCGGTTCGCGATCGACTACCTCCAGATGAGCCCCGATGGCACGATCTTTCGCGGCGACGCGTCGAAGCCCGAGAGCTACCCCTACTTCGGCGCCGACATCCATGCCGTCGCCGACGGCCCCGTCGTCAGTGTCGTCGACGGCTTGCCAGAACAGGTGGCCGGGCAATCGCCGACCGGCTTGCCCCTCGATCAGTACGGCGGCAACCACATCGTGCAGGACATCGGAGATGGCAACTATGCGTTCTACGCCCACCTCAAGACCGGGACCGTCAAGGTGAAGCCGGGTGACCGACTCAGCACCGGGCAGGTGATCGCCAACCTCGGCAACTCCGGCAACACCGATGCGCCACATTTGCACTTCCACGTGATGAGTACGCCGGATCCGCTGATGGCCAACGGAATTCCGTTCATCTTCAAGTCGTTCAAGCTCGACGGCCGACTCGCCTCGATGAATGGGGTCGACGACCTCGTGGCAGGCAAGCCTGCCCCCGTGCAGCCGGGTTTCACCGCAAGGGACGAGGAAAACGTCAGTCCACTGGTGCTCGATGTGATGACCTATGCCGCAGGGTGACGCCACTGGGTCGCGACCGGCCGCGGCGCTATTGGCCGACGTGGTGTGCGTGTTGGTGTTCTGCACGATCGGCAGGCGCAGTCACGCCGAGGGGATCACGATCGCGGGCGTCGCCGAGACGGCATGGCCGTTCCTCACCGGGACCGCCGTCGGGTGGCTGGCGGCCCGCGCGTGGCGCCAACCGTCGGCGCTCGCACCGACCGGGCTGGTGATCTGGCTGAGCACCGTGGTGATCGGAATGCTGTTGCGCAAGGCCACGTCTGCGGGCACCGCGATCAGCTTCGTGGTGGTCGCTTCGCTAGTGACCGCCATCCTGCTACTTGGGTGGCGCGCCGCCGTATCGGCCCTGGCTCGGCGCTGACGGTCTCACCCTCGTCTGGATCCTCCTCCAGCTCGGGCGAACTCGTCACCGTCAAGGTCGCCCGCAACCCGCCGTGCGGCCCGTCGGACAGCTCGATGCTTCCGCCGTGCAGTTGGGCCTGCTGCGCAACCAGGGCCAGCCCGAGCCCAGATCCACCGGGCGCCGCGGTGCTTCCCCGGGCGAACCGGCCGAGCACCACCTGGTGCTCGTCGACCGGCAGTCCACCACCGTTGTCGTCGACGACGATCGTCAACACATCGCCAGTTCTGCGCGCCGTCAACGTGATTCGAGTGGCGGCGCCGTGCGTGACGGCATTGCGCACCAGGTTGTCCACGGCCAGCCGCAGACCACCAGGCCACCCCCAGATGAAGCCGATGTCGTCGGCATCCACCACGATCTCGACCGCCCCTGCCACGCGAGCGTTCTCCCGCGCCACCCGGTCGAGCATGTCGGTCACGTCGATCAGTTCACGGTCCTCGACCTGCGCGAGCTGACCCGACGCCAGCTGACCAAGCGCGGTGATGATCGCCTCGACCCGGCGCTGTGCGCGCAGCAGGTCGCCGACCACCTCCTCGCGTTCCTCGGCGGGAAGGTCGTGGATGCGCAGCGTGTCGAGGTCGGCACGCATCGCGGTCAGCGGGGTGCGCAGCTCGTGCGCGGCGTTGGCCGCGAAGTCCTGTGCCGCCTGCAGCGAGTTGGTCGTCGCCTGCTGCGCGGCCGCCAGCCGGTCGAGCATCCCTGCCATGGCGTCGGACAACTCCTCGGCCTCCCGCGCGCCAGTAACCGCCTCCATCGTGTTGGTGCCCTTGCCAAGTCGCATGGTCTGCGCGGTCAGCCTGCGCAGCGGCCGGATCGCCGGACCGGCGAGCAGCCAGCCCAACCCCGCGGCGATCAGCACCGTCGCCACGCCGACCGCCGTGTAGAGCGGTATCCGGGCCCGGCTCAGCAGGATGCTGTCGGCGCGGATGCCGACCGACATCACCACCCCGCCCTGCTGAGGCGCCATCTGGATGGTGCGCACCCGGTACTCGACGCCGTTGACCAAGACGTTCTCAGTTCCCGGCGCCAGGCGCGGCAACTGAAAGCCGCGCTGAAAAACCACCTGCCCAGCCGACGGTGACCGGCCGGTGGTGAGCACACCGCGGCTCGGATCGCTGAGCTGCTCGGGGTACATGCTGGCGTCGACGATGGAGTCGAGCCTGCGATCCAGCTGCGCGGCATCGTTGTTGGCGAGCACGACCGAAGTCAGGACCGTGAACACCGCGACGACGGCTGCCGCAGCGGCGGCCGACGCCAGCGCCACCCGTGTTCGTAGCGAGGCCGATCGGCCGAATCGAGGGAATCGCACTTAAGGATCGTCGCGCAGAACGTAGCCGATTCCACGAACGGTATGGATCACCCGCGGTTGACCCTCCCGTTCGAGCTTGCGCCGCAGGTAGCTGATGAACACGTCGGCGACGTTGGTGTCGACGTCGAAGTCGTAGCCCCACACCAGCTCGAGGAGCCGCTGCCTGGACAGCACCACGCCGTTGTTCTCCGCCAGCACCGCAAGCAGGTCGAACTCACGCTTGGTCAGCTCGGCCCGCTCACCGTCGACGAAGACCAGGCGCCGGGCGGTGTCGATGGTGAGCGGCCCGACGGTCATGGTGTCCGACTGCTGATCGGAGTGACTCGATCGCCGCAGCAGTGCGTGCAGTCGCGCCACCAGCTCGCCGAGGTCGAACGGCTTGGTCAGATAGTCGTCCGCGCCGGCCTCCAAGCCGGCGATGCGGTCGTTGACGGTGTCACGCGCCGACAGCACGCAGATCGGGATGTCATTGCCGAGCGCCCGCAGCGCCGTGACCACGGCGACACCGTCGAGCTCGGGCATCTGCACGTCCAACACCAGCGCATCGTGCGTCTCGTTGGACAGCAGCCGCAGCGCTTCCTTGCCGGACGCGGCGACGCGCACGTCGAACCCGGAATGGCGCAATCCGCGCGATACCGACGTCCTGACGTCCGGGTCGTCGTCGACCATCAAGACCATTCGACCCGACACCTCGTGCCCTGGCCCGACGTCCCCCTCGTTACTGGGTGGTGCCCCCTGCCTTACCGGCACGGGGACTACGGCACATCAGGCGCAGGTGCCGAGCCGCAGCGATTCTTGAGATCGACCAGCGGCTGACGGATGCCCGTCAGATCGGTCTTCACTCCGGGGTTGTTGTCCATGTAGGTCTTGACCTCGGCGCGGACCTGGTCACGCGGCAGGCCCTCGAGGCTGGTGAAGAACCAGTTCACGTCGGGGTGGGTGAAGAGGTACGCAGAGGTGGCCGCAGACACACCCGACGAGACTCCTGCCAGGTCGGCGGCCGTGCAATTCGGGGGGTTGAGGGCCGGGTCATCGGCCATGGCGGACGGGATCGCGCCGAACAGCATCGCGCCCGCGAGCGCACCGGCGCCAAGGGCGCCAGCAACCGCACGCCGCCCTGTACGCATCGAGACCAGCATGGTCAAGCTCCTTCATCGAAAGCTGAGAGGCCGTAACCACGAGCGGTTACCGACACCGAAAAGCTAAGCAGATTCTGTGAAGACTTTCTTGCCTTGCGGTTAACCAATCGTGAGAAACCTCAAATATCGAGGTCAGAGCGTTGTCGTGCGGTGCAGCACGCGCCGCGGCGGGCTATCGCGTGGTGACGGCCGACGGTCCGGGAAGCGAGCCGGGGCCCTGCGTGAGGGCTGAAGCGGGCGACGGCTGCACGGGCAATGCGCTGCCAGGCGTGCCGGCCGTCTGCGCAGTTTGTAGCGCCCCCGGCAAACTGACGCCTGGCAACGTCGTACCAAGCGTCGTACCGGGCAGCGTCGCTCCAGGCGTGGCACCCGGCAACGGCGTTCCAGGCGTAGCGCCCTGCATCAGACCCATCAACTGCGGAATGGTCAGCGGCAGGCTGCACTTGGTGGACAGGTTGACGAGCGGCTGCTGCAACGCCTGCATGTCCTTGCCCGCTTGCGGGTTGGCGTCGAAGTACGTCTTGAGCGCCGCCAGCGACTGGGGACCGCCCTGCTGTTGGGAGATGGTGGTCAGCGCGGTGTTGGTCTGCGGATGGGAGTCCAGGTAGCTGCCCATCGAGGTGGCTACGGAGCCGACGGTCTTGGCGACCTCGCTTGCGGCACAGGGGTCCTGCGCTGCGGTTGCCGACGGCGACCCCGTCGCCAGCACGGCTACTGCCACACCGCCCGCTGCGGATACAGCGAATGCCGCGCACAGTGCACGCCGTGCGGATGCGGCGGTCTCGTGAGCCCAGGTCATGGGTCGACTCCTTACGAATTTCCATCGGCCGACGGCTCGCAAATGGCGTGCGATCGGCGGCTATCCAGTCCCGACCCGGAAGCGTTCAGGTGCCATCTTGCCATCAGGGCAGGCCACCCGCGCAACTCGTCCAGCAAACACGCAGGTCACATTGAGAGGGATGCCAGGGCGATCCTCGGCCGGCACCGGGCCCTGGCTGCCGGGCGGCGGAACGTCGTGCCACCTCGGAGGACTGGGGACTCTACACCGCGCTGTTGTACCGTTACGCTACGCAACGCGCCGGGGAGAAGGCAGGGTTCGTCATCCAGCAGTTCATGATGCGGTTGAGCAGCAACCTGCGCAGATTCCGCTGGGTGGTCTTCGCGGCGTGGCTGCTCTTGCTGGTCCCGTCGGTATACCTGGCGCTGAACCAATCCAGCAATCTGACCGGCGGCGGTTTCAACGTCGCAGGCTCACAGTCGCTGCACGTCGAGTACGAGACCGAGGACCACTTCCCCGACCAGGGCGCCTCACCACTGGCACTCGTCGCAGCCCCGCGCGCGGACGCGACGTTCGAGGACATGAACGCCGCCGTGGCGCAGCTGGAGCGCATCGCAGGCGAGGTCCCCAACGTCAAGATCGTCCCAAGCCCGCAGCCGCCTCCGCAGCCCGACCGGCCCTACGTCGTCACCCTGCAAACGGACTTCAGCAGCGGCAGTTCGGACGTGGCCAAGCAGCTGCGCAAGAAGGTCGGCATCAACGGTGACCAGCCGGGGCAGATCGAGAACGCCCACGTAAAGCTCTACGTCATCGGCCAAGGCGCGCTGGGCGCCGCCGCCAGCGAGGCCACCAAGCACGACATCGCCCAGGCCGAGAAGTGGAACCTTCCGATCGTCCTGATCGTCTTGTTGGCGGTCTTCGGATCGCTGGCCGCCGCGGCCATGCCGCTGGTGTTGGGCGTCTGCACGGTCGTGGTGACGATGGGTCTTGTCTATCTACTCTCGATGGTCACCGAGATGTCGGTGTTCGTGACGTCCACCGTGTCGATGTTCGGCATCGCGCTGGCCGTCGACTATTCGCTGTTCATCCTGATGCGGTTCCGGGAGGAGCTGCGATCCGGCCGGGACCCCGAGCAGGCCGCAGACGCTGCGATGGCGACCTCCGGTCTCGCGGTGCTGCTGTCCGGGTTGACCGTGATCGCCTCGATGACCGGTATCTATCTGATCAATACGCCGGTGCTGGCGTCGATGGCCACCGGCGCCATCCTTGCGGTCGCCATCGCCGTGCTTACCTCGACCACGCTCACCCCGGCCGTGCTCGCCACCTTCGGCAAGGCCGCAGCCAAACGGTCCTCGTGGCTGCACTTCTCCCGACGCCCCGATACGACGCAGTCCCGGTTCTGGACCCGCTGGGTCGGGTCGGTGATGCGCAGGCCATGGCTGTCCGCTGCAGCGGCGACGGTAATCCTGCTGACCATCGCCGCACCCGCATTCGCGATGACCCTCGGCAACAGCCTGCAGCGGCAGTTCGAGCCCACCCACGAGATTCGCGGTGGCGTCAACGCCGCCGCCGAGGCGCTCGGGCCCGGCGCGCTCGGGCCGGTGCGGGTACTCGTCACGTTCCCGACCCTCACTGCCAACGAGCCGCAGAACGCCGCAGCACTGGACGCCGTACGCCAGAAGTTGGCGCAGGCGCCCGACGTCACCACGGTGACGCCGCCGGTCTTCAGCGACGACAACCACAGTGCGTTGATGTCCGCGGTGCTGTCGGTGGATCCCGAGGACATGAGTGCGCGGCGCACCATCGACTGGATGCGCCAGCATCTGCCGGGCACGGCAGGCCAACAGGTCAGCATCGACGTGGGCGGGCCCACCGCGCTGCTGAAGGACTTCGACGACCGGGTGGCCGAGACGCAACCCGCGGTGTTCGCGTTCGTCGCGGTGATCGCCTTCGTGATGCTGCTGATCTCGATCCGATCGGTGTTCCTTGCCCTCAAGGGCGTGTTGATGACGGTGCTGTCCGTCGCGGCGGCGTACGGCAGCCTGGTGGCGGTGTTCGAGTGGGGCTGGCTGGAAGCGCTTGGCTTCCAACAGCTCTCGTCGATCGACAGCACCATCCCTCCGCTCGTCCTCGCGATGACCTTCGGGTTGTCGATGGACTACGAGATCTTCCTGCTGACCCGCATCCGCGAGCGTTTCCTACAGACCAACAACACCCGCGACGCCGTCGCCTACGGCGTCAGCACCAGCGCCCGCACCATCACCAGCGCGGCGCTGATCATGATCGCGGTGTTCATCGGCTTCGCCTTCGCGGGCATGCCGCTGGTCGCGCAGCTCGGCGTGGCGTGTGCGGTGGCGATCGCCGTGGACGCCACCGTGGTGCGGCTCGTCCTGGTGCCCGCGTTGATGGCGATGTTCGCGCAATGGAACTGGTGGCTGCCCGGCTGGCTCGACCGCATCCTGCCGTCGGTGGACTTCGAGAAGCCGCTGCCGAAGGTGGACATCGGCGACCTCGTCATCATCCCCGACGACATCTCCGCTCTCGGCCCTTCGGGTTCCGACATCCGGATGGTGGTCAAGTCGGCGGCCAAGCTCAAGAACCTCGCCCCGCAGACCATCATCGTGGCCGACCCGCTGGCGTTCAGCGGTTGCCTACCCACCGGGCGCGCGCTGACCAACCTCGTCAAGGGCGAGGCCGCGGTCCCGGGTGTGCGGATGACGGGCCGGTTCCATCGGGCGAACGGCAGCCGCAACGGGGCGGGCACCACCAAGGCGATTCCGTGTCGTGCCGTGCATCCGGTGACCATGTGGCGCGGTCGGCTCTCGGTGGCGCTCGACGCGCTGGCAACCGCGGCGGCGGACACCGAGCAGCCCGTCGTGGAGCGTCGCAGCCCCATGGAGACCACCAACGTGCAGCTGCCGACCGGCGACAGGTTGCAGATCCCGACCGGCGCCGAGACGCTGCGATTGAAGAGCTACCTGATCATGTGCCGCAACAGCGCCAAGGATTTCGCCGAGCTTGCCGATCTCGTCGACTCGATGGAAACTCAGACGGCCGCGGTGGTGCTGGCCCGGATGGACCGGTATTACTCTGGACAACACGCAAGAAATCAGTGGGTGGCCACCCAGCTGGTGCGTCGGCTGGCTGACCCACACCCGTCGGACGTGGACACCGATTCGATGTCGGGCCCCGACGCCGAGGCTGATTGGGAAAGTGTCAGGCAGCGTTGCCTGTCAGTGGCGGTAGCGATGCTGGAGGAGGCGAGGTGACGTTGGCTGCCGACCCGCGTCGCGATTCTGACGCCGGCCGCCCGGCTGCCACCGCGCGCCGCCGTCCATTGGCCGAGGTCGACAGCAGGCCCGTCGAGTTCTGGCCGACGTCATCGATCCGCGCCGCTCTCGACACCGACGATCTCTCGGTCTGGCAGCGCATCGTCGTCGCGATCAAGCGTGACCCCTACGGCCGCACCGCCCGCCAGGTCGAAGAGGTGCTCGAAACCGCGCAGCCCTACGGCGTTTCGAAGGCCCTTGCCGAGGTGCTGGTGCGCACCCGCGAGCATCTCGAGGCCAACGAGCGCGCCGAGGTGAGCCGCCACGTGCGGCTGCTGCTCGACCGGTCCGGGCTTGGTCCGCAGGAGTTCGCATCCCGCATCGGGGTGCCTACCGGCCAGTTCAACGCCTACCTCGACGGGTCGGCCAACCCGCCGGCGTCGCTGATGATCCGCATCCGTCGGTTGTCCGACCGCTTCGCCAAGATGCGCAGCGAGCGAGCCGGCCAGTCCGGCTGACCGCACCGTGGCTGCCACGTTCGTCCTGATTCCCGGGGCAGGAGGCAGCGCGTGGTACTGGCATCGTGTCACCCCACTCCTGGCCGAAGCCGTCGCCGTCGAACTGCCTGCGGCCGATGACACCGCCGATCTGAGCGCCTACGCCGACGTCGTCTGCGCCGCGGTCGCGGATGTCGACGGACCGCTGGTGCTGGTCGGGCAGTCGATGGGGGCCTTCACCGCACCGTTGGTGGCCGACCGCATCGGCGCCGCCATGATCGTGCTGGTCAATCCCATGGTGCCGACGGCGGGCGAGTCGCCTGGACAGTGGTGGGACGCGACGGGACAGGATCGGGCGATGGCCGAGCACTTCCGCCGAATCGGGCTGCCCGACAAGGATTTCGACCCCGTCGAGGATTTCTTCCACGACGTGCCGGCGCAGGTTCGCGACGAGGCGTTCAGCCAGCCGCCGCCCGGGCAATCCGACACTCCGTTCGGCCAAACCTGGCCGCTGGATGGCTGGCCCGACGTGCCCACCCGGGTGGTGGCGGGCAGCGACGACAGATTCTTCCCGCTGGAGTTCCAGCGCCGGGTGGTCCGCGATCGCCTCGGCCTCGACGTCGACGTCCTGCCGGGCGGGCATCTGATGGCGCTGAGCCGGCCGCGCGAGTTGGCCGACTACCTGTTGGCATTGCGCTGAGCCGTTGGCACTGCACCGGGCCGTGAGATTCCCGGCGATCAGAACCCTGTGCCTGGTGTCGACCAACACCTAGGCTGCACAGCCGTGACTGACCGAACCTACGGACTGGCCACCCGCGCAATCCATGCCGGGCAGCGTCCGGACGCCGGCACCGGCGCCCGCGTCGTGCCGATCTACCAGAACGCGAGCTTCGTGTTCAACGACACCGACGACGCCGCCAACCTGTTCGCACTTCAGAAGTACGGCAACGTCTACAGCCGCATCGGGAACCCGACCGTCGCCGCGTTCGAGGAGTGCATCGCGAGCCTCGAGGGTGGCCTCGGAGCGGTCGCCACCGCGAGCGGTCTGTCAGCCCAGTTCGCCGTGTTCGCCGCGCTCACCGGCGCCGGTGACCACATCGTGGCGGCGGCCAGCCTGTACGGCGGCACCGTCACCCAACTCGACGTGTCGTTGCGGCGCTTCGGCGTCGACACCACGTTCGTGAGGGGAACCAATCCGGCCGACTACGCCGCCGCGATCACCGACCGCACCCGCCTGCTGTACGCCGAGGTGATCGCCAACCCGTCCGGCGAGATCGCCGACCTGACCGGACTGGCGGCGGTCGCGCACGATGCCGGCCTGCCGCTGGTGGTCGACGCCACGGTCGCGACGCCGGTGTTGTGCAGGCCGATCGAGCACGGCGCCGACATCGTGGTGCACTCCGCAACCAAGTTCATCGGCGGGCATGGCACGACGCTGGGTGGCGTCGTCGTCGACTCCGGTCGATTCGATTGGAGCGCAGGCAAATTCCCCGCACTCACCGAACCGGTCGCCTCGTACGGCGGGCTGAGCTGGTGGGGCAACTTCGCGGAGTACGGCTTCCTGACCAAGCTGCGCAGCGAGCAGCTGCGAGACCTCGGCGCTGCCCTTGCGCCACAGTCGGCGTTCCAACTGCTGCAGGGCGTGCAGACGCTGCCCCAGCGGATGGCCGCGCACGTCGCCAACGCGCGACGGGTGGCCGAGTGGCTGGAGGCCGACCCCCGCGTGGAGTACGTGCGGTGGGCCGGGCTGCCGTCGCACCCCCATCACGACCGCGCCGCGCAGTACCTCCCCGACGGGCCGGGCGCGGTGTTCGCGTTCGGCGTGCGCGGCGGCAGGGCAGCGGGTGAGCGGTTCATCAACGCCGTCCGACTGGCCAGCCACCTGGCCAACATCGGCGACGTCCGCACGCTGGTCATCCATCCCGCCAGCACCACGCACCGCCAGCTCACCGACGATCAGCTGCGCACGGGCGGCGTCGGCCCCGAACTCATCAGGATCAGCGTCGGCATCGAGGACGTCGACGACATCATCTGGGATCTGGACCAGGCGCTCGCTGCGGCCTCATCCGGGTCGCTGCGTTCGTGCCCATCGGAAGCCGATGAAGATGTCTGAGCCGCGCACCTGGATCGGCCCGGAACCATTGGAGCGACAGCGGATCCTGCGCGAGACGCGCACGGTGGCGATCGTCGGCTCCTCGGCAAATCCTTCGCGGGCAAGCTATTTCGTGTGGACCTACCTGAAGTCCACCAGCGACTACACGGTGTATCTCGTCAACCCGACCATCACCGAGGTGGACGGCACGCCGGTGTACGCGAGCCTCGCCGACCTACCGGTGGTGCCCGATCTGGTCGACGTGTTCCGCCGCTACGACGAACTGCCGTCGGTGCTCGGGGACACCATCGCGGTCGGGGCGAAGACCATCTGGCTTCAGTTGGGGCTGTGGCACGAGGAGGTTGCACGCGATGCCGAGGCCGCCGGCCTGCAGGTGGTGATGGACCGCTGTCTGAAGATCGAGCATGCGCGCTTCCACGGTGGACTTCACCTGGCCGGGTTCAACACCGGCGTGATCGACTCGCGGAGGCCTACCGGGCGTTGATCGGGGTCACGTCGACCACCAGCCACTTGCCGCTGTCCTTGGACAGCGTGACCCGCAGGGCCAGCACCGCAACGTCCGGCGGCTTGCCCGGCGCGTTCTGGGTGCCCCGCATGACCACCGCGACGCTCGCGGCCGCGGGCCCGATGGCCTCGACGCCCGCCGAGATCGTGCTTGCCTGCCCTGCGATGTTCTTGCTCGCCAATTCCTTTACCACCGCGGCGAATTCCTTGCGGTAGGCGTCGGCGCGCTCAGCGGTCATGAGGCCGGTGGCCCTGTCGATCGACGCGTTCGGATCCTGGGGCGTGAAGGTCGCCGACGCCTCCGCCACGCTGCTGGCGATGCCGACCACCTCGGCGGCGTCGGCGTTCATGGTGCGATCCGGCACCGTCCAGCGGGTGTAGCCGACCACGACGGCCACCGCGAGCGCGGCCGCGGCGAGGCCGACGACCACCAGCCGCAGCATCGGACCTTCGTCGTCCGTGCCGACGGTCACGCCGTCGCGCCGGTACAGCACGAAGTCGACGATCACGCCCTGCACGATCAGCACGCACAGCACCGAGCAGACCGACACCCACCACGTCGGCCAGTCCAGCGCTAGGCCGACGTAGAGCAATCCCGCGATGGCGGCCAATGGCGCGAGGAGGTCGAAGGCGAGGACACGCAGCGCGTTCCTCATCGAATGGTCTCCAACCGCGAGATCAGCAGCTTGCCGTCGACGTCGGAGACGCCGAGCCGTAGGTTCCAGCGCACTGGCTGCGGTTGGTCACCGCCCGCGTTCTGGCTCCTCGACGTGGCGACCACGAGAACGGTGTCGGTGCGCGACACCACCGTCTCGAGCTCCGGCTGCGGCTTTGGCGCGCCCGGCTGGCCGGCCTGCGGGTGATGTAGCGACTCGATCGACACCGAGTCGACCTGGCCAACGGTCTTCGACTTCAGCTTGAGCACCAGCTGCTTGAACGGCTCGACCGTCGTCTCGAAATCGGCGTTGAGCTGGCCCACCGTGCCGTCGTGCAGCGTGCGCAGGCTGGTGTCGACGGTGTCGGCGCTCATGTTGATCAAGACGTTGGTCCAGTCGGCGGCCGCCTGCAGCGCGCTGGTCTGGTACGCGAGTTCGTCGCGCTGATGGCGGTGTCCCGACCACACCATGAACCCCAGCACGATGGCAGCTACCGACACCAGCCCGAGGACGGCGGAGCCGATGCCGTAGCCGGTGAAGACGCCGCTGGCACGGTCCGTGCGCACCTCGTCGGGCTTGTCGGGCATGGCCGTGAGGCTACCCGGCGGAAATCCCGCCGACCGCGGGCGTCTGGAAGGATGTGGGAGTGACGCTAGAAGCCATCCGCTCCGGTATCGACCTGAGCTACGTCGACGACGATGCCCGCCCCCAGGACGACCTGTTCGGCCACGTCAACGGTCGTTGGCTCGACGACTACCCCATCCCCGCCGACCGCGCCACCGACGGCGCCTTCCGATTGCTCGCCGACCGCGCCGAGGAACAGGTGCGCGATCTCATCACCGAAGCGGCGGCGAGCCAGGAGCGAAGCGACCGGGGGATCGAGTCAGCGCCCAGCGCAACGGACGCGCAGCGCATCGGCGACCTCTACGCCAGCTTCATGGACACCGACGCCGTCGCCAGGATCGGGATCCAGCCGCTCCTCGACGAGCTCGCCGCCATCGATGCCGCCCCGGACCAGCAGGCTCTGACCACTGTGCTCGGCGGCCTGCAGCGCGCCGGTATCAGCGGCGGCACCGGCGCGTACGTCGACACCGACTCCAAGAACTCCACCCGCTACCTGCTGCACCTGTCGCAGTCCGGTCTCGGCCTGCCCGACGAGTCGTACTACCGCGAGGCGCAGCACGCGGAGATCCTCGCCGCCTACCCGGGCCACATCGCGAGGATGTTCGCGTTGGTGTTCGGCGGGGACGGCTCGGATCACGCCGACGACGCCGCCCGCATCGTGGCGCTGGAGACCGAGATCGCCGCAGCGCACTGGGACGTCGTCAAGCGCCGCGACGCCGACCTGACCTACAACCTGCGCACGTTCGCCGAGCTGCCCGCTGAGGCACCCGGCTTCGACTGGTCGGGATGGGTCACCGCGCTGGGCACCTCACCGGAAGTGGTCGCCGAGGTGGTGGTCCGCCAGCCCGACGTGCTGACGTCGTTCGCCGCGCTGTGGACGAGCCGCGATCTCGAGGACTGGAAGCGCTGGCTGCGCTGGCGAGTCATCAGTTCGCGCGCGTCGATCCTCACCGACGAGCTGATCGCCGAGAACTTCGACTTCTATGGCCGCACGCTGAGTGGCACCGAAGAGATCCGCGAGCGCTGGAAGCGAGGCGTCGGCCTGGTGGAGGGCTTGATGGGTGACACCGTCGGCAAGCTCTACGTCGAGCGCCACTTCCCGCCGGGCGCCAAGGCGCGGATGGACGTGCTGGTGGACAACCTGCGCGAGGCCTACCGGGTCAGCATCAGCGACCTGGAGTGGATGACGCCCGAGACGCGGGCGCGGGCACTGGCCAAGCTGGACAAGTTCACCCCGAAGATCGGCTACCCGGCCCGCTGGCGGGACTACTCCGCGCTGGTGATCGACCGTGGCGACCTGTACGGGAACTACCTGCGCGGCCACGCGGTCGAGACCGATCGCGAGCTGGCGAAGCTCGGCGGCCCGGTGGACCGCGACGAGTGGTTCATGACGCCGCAGACCGTGAACGCCTACTACAACCCCGGCATGAACGAAATCGTCTTTCCCGCAGCGATTCTGCAGCCCCCGTTCTTCGACGCCGAGGCCGACGACGCAGCGAATTACGGCGGCATCGGCGCGGTGATCGGCCACGAGATCGGACACGGTTTCGACGATCAGGGCGCCAAGTACGACGGCGACGGAAACCTCGTCGATTGGTGGACCGACAGCGACCGGACCGAATTCGGTTCCCGCACGGCCGCATTGATCGCGCAGTACGAAGAGTTCGTGCCTCGCCAGCTGAGCGACGGGCAGCACGTGAACGGCGCGTTCACCGTTGGCGAGAACATCGGCGACCTCGGCGGCCTTTCGATCGCGCTGCTGGCCTACCAGCTCTCGCTGGGCGGCAAGGAGGCACCGGTGATCGACGGCCTGACCGGTGTCCAACGCGTCTTCTACGGCTGGGCGCAGGTGTGGCGCACCAAGTCCCGCGACGCCGAGGCCATCCGGCGGTTGGCCATCGACCCGCACTCACCGCCCGAGTTCCGGTGCAACGGCGTCATCCGCAACATCGACGCGTACTACGACGCGTTCGACGTGACCGAGTCCGACGAGCTCTACCTGAATCCCGAGCACCGGGTGCGGATCTGGAACTAGAGCTCCCGTGAGCGAGGTACACGGTCGCGTCTGGCGCAATGGCAAGCCGCAGGACGACTTCGAGTTCGCGTCCATCTCGGACTATCTCGTCGAGAAGGACACGTTGGTGTGGGCCGACATCTACGACCCCGACCATGCCTCGCTCAAGAAGCTTGCCAAGGAACTCGGCCTGAACGACTGGGCGGTGGAGGATGCGGTCGGCGACGCCGAGCGCACCAAGGCCACGGTCTACAAGACACACACGTTCTTCACGGTGTACGCCGTCGCGCCTGCGGAAGCAGCCGACGACACCGCGTCAGCCCTGTCGCTGCACCGCATCTCGGGGTTCGTGCTGCCGCAGGGCCTGATCACCGTGCGGTTGTCGCCGGCGGGACCATCCCCCGTCGCTTCGCTCGCCCCCGGCGTCAAGGCCATCTCCCAACGCTTCGACGAGCTCGGCGGGCAGGAGTACGGGGTCGGCTCACTGGTGCACGGACTGCTCGACGTCGTGGTCGACGGCCACTTCGAGGCAGTGCAATGCCTCGACGACGCCGTGGAGGCGATCGAGGACGACCTTTTCGCCGACGCCAATCCGAAGGCGGGCTTGCAACGGCGCACCTTTCTGTTGCGCAAGGATCTGGTCGAGCTGCGCCGGGTGGTGCTTCCCATGCGGGAGGTGGTCAGTGCCATCCAGCACCGCAGGCTCGACGCGAAGACCGCGCCCGAGCTCGATCCGCTCTACGCCGACCTGTACGACCACGTGCTGCGGGCCTCGGAGTGGACCGAGTCGTTGCGCGACATGGTGTCTACGGTGTTCGAGACCAACCTGAGCCTGCAGGACGCCCGGCTGAACACCGTGATGAAGAAGCTCACTGGGTGGGCGGCCATCATTGCCGTGCCCACCGCGATCACCGGCTTCTACGGCCAGAACGTCCAGTACCCCGGTATCCAGACCGTCGCAGGCTTCATCACCAGCACGGCGCTCATCGTCCTACTGGTCGCTGCGCTCTACATCGGCTTCAAACGACGAGACTGGTTGTAGTCCGCATGCGAGAAGGCCCCCTGCACCAAAGGTGTAGGGGGCCTTCTCGTTCGGAGCTTCTTAGAACATCTGCCAATCGGACGCGCCGTCCGGCTGGTTGTAGAGACCCTTCGAGTTCTTGATGACGATCGGGTCGCCACTGCCGAAGTTGTCGAAGAACCACTGCGCGTTTTCCGGGCTGATGTTGATGCAGCCGTGGCTCACGTTCCGCTTGCCCTGATCGGCGACCGACCAGGGGGCGCTGTGCACGAAGTTGCCGCTGTTGTCGATGCGTACGGCCAGCTGCACGTTCAGCTTGTAGCCGTTCGGCGAGTTGACGGGCACACCGTACGTCGAGGAGTCCATGACGATCGTCGGGAACTTCTCGAGCACGTAGTACGTGCCGTTGGGGGTCGTGTGCCCACCGGCCGACATGCCCATCGACACCGGGATGGTCTTCTCGACCTTGCCGTTGCGCACGACGGTCATCTGGTGCGTCGCGTCATCGACGGTGGCTACCAGCTGCTCGGGAACCGTGAAGCTCGACTTGGTGCCGCCTGCGTCGATGTTGACGACGGTGCCTGCGGGCCAGAAGTCCTGCGGCCGCCAGCGCAGCTGCGTGTCGCTCGCCCAGTAGAACCGGCCTGGGACGGGCGGGACCGACGAGACGTGGACGGCGGCCTGTGCCAGCGCCCGGTCGGCGATCGGTCGCGCGAAGTTGATGTAGATCGGCTTCGCGGCGCCCACCTTGGAGCCGTTCGTCGGATTGAACGTCGGCGGCGCGAACACCGGAGGACCGGTGTAGGCCGTCGGGTCCTGGCCGGCAGGTGTCCCCTCGGGGATGACCGTGGGCTGCTGCGGAGCTGGCGGTGCCGCCAGCGGATCGGCGGGCGGCGGGTCCCAGGGCATCGGGGGCAGCTGGAACGGCGGCGGCGGCGCGGGCTGCTCCACCGGTGCTGCGTCGATCGCGGCGGGGTCTGGATTGACCTCCGGATCGGCCCAGGCAGACGGGCTATTGATAGCCAATCCACCGACCAATCCAGCCGCGAAGATCGCGGTGACCAGTCTCTTCATCTTCCCCTGGGGCATGTGCCACCTCCAATAGAATTCTCGATCAAGTGTGGCACAACGAGAAGGCCACCCGTCTCCGGCGACGCTCGCCGGCACCCCGTCAACGTGCCTGGAAACGGCACTGAGCTGCTGTGTTGATCGGCAGCGAGCGGTCAAGTGTTACCTAGCCCCCACCCGTTGATACGAGGCAGGGAACGGGACGCCCCCCGTCCGCGTTGAATCGCGGGTCGAGTCCGCCAACTGAGAGGAAACGCCGTGGTAGCGATACCCGAGGGGTATGAGGACCTGCTGGAGAGGCCGCTGTACGGCCACTTGGCGACCACCCGGCCGGATGGCACCGTCCAGGTGAATCCGATGTGGTTCGACTGGGATGGCGAGGTGTTGCGGTTCACCCACACCAACAAGCGGCAGAAGTACCGCAATGTCGCAGCACATCCACAGGTAGCAATGTCGATCGTGGACCCGGACAACCCGTACAAGTACCTCGAGGTGCGCGGCGAGGTGGAGCGCATCGACCCCGATCCCACGGGCGACTTCTACATGCACCTCAACGATCGCTACAGCGGCCCGTTCAGCGAGCCGCCGCCGGATCACCCCGACCGGGTGGTGTTCGTGGTGCGGCCGACGTCGTACAGCAAGCAGTAGAGCTCAGGACCGCACGAGCCTGGCAATCGCCGCCGACGCCTCGGCCAGCTTCTTGTCCGCCTCGCCGCCGCCCTCGGCGACGGCGTGGCTGACGCAGTGGCCGAGGTGTTCGTCGAGCAGCCCTAGCGCGACGGACTGCAGGGCGCTGTTGACGGCGCTGATCTGGGTGAGGACGTCGATGCAGTACTTGTCCTCCTCGATCATCTTCGCGATGCCTCGGACCTGACCTTCGATGCGGCGCAACCGCTTTGCATAGTTGTCCTTGTCGGACGAATACCCGTGTGTGGCAGTCACGTCAGCCTCCCAGCATCTGCTTCATCTGTGTGATTTCGCCCTGCTGGGCCGTCACGATCTGCTGCGCCAGGGTCTTGGCGTCGACGTTGGCGCCGCCTGCGATCTCGGCGTTGGCCATCGCGATGGCCCCTTCATGGTGATTGATCATCGCCTGCATCCATGCCTTGTCGAACTCGGGACCCTTGAGCGTCGCGAGGTTGGCGATGGCGGCCGCGTCGATCATGCCCTGCATGGCAGTCGGGTCCATGGGGGCCATGCCGTCGTGTCCATCGTGGGCGTCCGGGCTCTGGGAGGGCGCGGGGCTGTCAGAGCCTTGCTTCCACTGCACCAGGAACACCTTCAGGGTCTCGATCTCGGGACCCTGGGCTGCCTTGATGTCGGCGGCCAGTTTCAGCACCGCAGGGTTCGTGGACCGGTCGGGCACCATCGCGGCCATCTCGATCGCCTGCTGATGGTGCGGAATCATGTTGGTGGCGAAGTCGACGTCCTGGGCGTTGAACCCGGCGGGCTGTTCCACTGGACTCGACTGGCTGGACTCACTGCCCTGCTGGTGGTTGCCATGTTCGTCGGTGGCTGGACCGGTACATGCCGACAACAGCACGGCGGTGGGAACTGCAGCAAGCAGTGCGATGAACGACTTCACGACATCCACCGTACCGGATACCCCTCAGGGGTATCTCAAATGGTTTGGTCGGCCAGTACCGCGAAGGCATAATCGATCAATGCTCTCAGCGTCTTCCTCGGACCAAACCGGTAGCAAACCAGATATCAAGCCACGCAGCCGCGACGTCACCGACGGCCTCGAGAAGACCGCAGCCCGCGGCATGCTGCGGGCCGTAGGCATGGGTGACGACGACTGGGCCAAACCGCAGATCGGCGTCGGCTCGTCGTGGAACGAGATCACCCCGTGCAACATGTCGCTGCA
Organism: Mycolicibacterium sp. P9-64; assembly: GCF_008329605.1. Taxonomy (GTDB): domain Bacteria; phylum Actinomycetota; class Actinomycetes; order Mycobacteriales; family Mycobacteriaceae; genus Mycobacterium. Next base: position 2,064 of record NZ_NPKO01000001.1, on the reverse strand, counting down.
GCGGCTTGCGCAGGCGGTCAAGGGTGGCGTGCACGAAGCTGGCGGCTACCCGCTGGAGTTCGGCACCATCTCGGTGTCCGACGGTATCTCGATGGGCCACGAGGGCATGCACTTCTCCCTCGTCTCCCGTGAGGTGATCGCCGACAGCGTCGAGACCGTCATGCAGGCCGAGCGCCTCGACGGCTCGGTGCTGCTCGCCGGCTGCGACAAGTCGATCCCCGGCATGCTCATGGCGGCCGCCCGACTGAACCTGGCGAGCGTCTTCCTCTACAACGGCTCGATCATGCCGGGGCTTGCGAAGCTCACCGACGGCACCGAGAAGGAAGTCACCATCATCGACGCCTTCGAGGCAGTCGGCGCGTGTGCGCGCGGGCTGATGTCCCGCGCGGACGTCGACATCATCGAGCGGGCCATCTGTCCCGGCGAGGGCGCGTGTGGCGGCATGTACACCGCCAACACCATGGCCTCGGCCGCCGAGGCGCTTGGCATGTCGTTGCCTGGCAGTGCCTCCCCCGTCGCCATCGACAAGCGGCGTGACGAGTACGCCCGCAAGTCCGGCGAAGCGGTGGTCGAGATGCTGCGCCGCGGCATCACCACGAGCGACATCCTCACCAAGGAGGCGTTCGAGAACGCCATCGCCGTCGTGATGGCCTTCGGCGGCTCGACCAACGCCGTTCTGCACCTACTGGCCATCGCGTGGGAGGCCAACGTCAAGCTGACGCTTGCCGACTTCACGCGCGTCGGGCAGAAGGTGCCGCACCTTGCCGACGTGAAGCCCTTCGGCCGCCACGTGATGAAGGACGTCGACGAGATCGGCGGCGTGCCCGTCGTGATGAAGGCGCTGCTGGACGCCGGTCTGCTGCACGGGGATTGCCTCACCATCACCGGCCAGACGATGGCCGAGAACCTCGCCCACATCGAACCGCCGGACCCCGACGGCAAGGTGCTGCGGGCGATGAACAACCCGATCCACCCCACCGGCGGCATCACGATCCTGCACGGATCGTTGGCCCCCGAGGGCGCCGTCGTGAAGTCGGCGGGCTTCGACTCCGACGTGTTCGAGGGCACCGCACGGGTTTTCGAGCGCGAACGGGCAGCGCTGGACGCGCTCGAGGATGGCACCATCACGCACAACGACGTCGTCGTCATCCGCTACGAGGGGCCGAAGGGCGGGCCCGGCATGCGCGAGATGCTGGCCATCACCGGTGCCATCAAGGGCGCCGGCCTCGGCAAGGACGTCCTGTTGATGACCGACGGACGGTTCTCGGGTGGCACCACCGGCCTGTGCGTCGGGCACATCGCACCGGAGGCCGTCGACGGCGGGCCGATCGCCTTCGTCCGCGACGGTGACAAGATCCGCCTCGACGTCGCCAATGGCACACTCGACCTTCTCGTCGACAAGGACGAATTCGAGGCGCGCAAGGTCGGTTTCGAGCCGCTGCCTCCGGTGTACAAGACCGGCGTGCTGGCCAAGTACACCAAGCTGGTCGGCTCGGCTGCGACCGGAGCTGTCTGCTCCTAGTTGGTCGAGGGTGGTGGTTGTGGTTGGAAGGGTTGGTACCACCACCAGTCGGCGCGTTCCCCGGTCGGCCCTGAACATGGTTTGACCCTGGGCCGGGGTGTGGTGGGTGGATGCGCGAGTGATCCCGGCTGCAGTGGTCTGTTGTCGGCGTCGGTGACGACGAGTTGGTGGGCGGGTCCGGTGATGGTGATGTCCCCGCGGTGATGCGCCCGGTGGTGGTAGGGGCAGACGAGCACGAGATTGTCCAACTCTGTCTCGCCGCCGTCTTCCCAGTGCACGATGTGGTGGGCGTGCAGACCGCGGGTGGCTGCGCAGCCGGGGATCACGCAGGCGCGGTCGCGGTGCTCGAGAACACGGCGTAGGCGGCGCCCGATGGTGCGGGTGGCCCGCCCGGCGCCGATGACCCGGCCGTCGTGTTCGAACCATGCCTCGCAGGTGGCATCGCAGGTCAGGTAGCGGCGCTCGTCATCGGAGAGCACCGGGCCCAGATGCAGGGCGGCCACGCGGGTCTGGAGGTCGACGTGCACGACGACGGTGGTGTG
>NZ_NPKO01000019.1 GCF_008329605.1 Mycolicibacterium sp. P9-64 | reverse complement strand
CGTTGATCGCCCGCGACGGTGGCTGCACCAAACCCGGCTGCACCGTGCCCGCGTACGGCACCCAGGCCCACCACGCCGCCCGGGATTGGACCGACGGCGGACTCACCAACGTCGACGACCTCGCCCTAGCCTGCGGACCCGACAACAGGATGGTCGGGCCCGACGGTTGGACCACCCGCCTCACCGACCGCCACGACGTCGAATGGATCCCACCCCCGCACCTGGACACCGGACACACCCGCATCAACCACTACCACCGTCCCGAGGAACTGCACCCACCCCCCGACGACGCATGGACACCTCCGCGGGCGGCCACCGACCGGCCCGCAGTCAAGCGACCCGCGACCCCCGAGGACTGGTGGGCTGCGTTTGGCGACCCAGCGACCACCGGCGACCCAGCGGCCAACCGCGACCCCGCGACCCCCGAGGACTGGTGGGCTGCGTTTGGCGACCCAGCGACCACCGACGGACCGGCGACCAACCGCGACAACACGATTCACCAATCCGGCGACCCAGACCCGCCCGACGGCAAGGCAGCCTAACGCCGGCTAACCCGCAGGGATCTCTGCGGCGCGCGGGCGGCGGCGCGTGCCGCCCCAGAGCCCGACTGCGACGCCGACGATCGCGCCGCCGAGGCCGATGAGCTGCTGCGAGCGCGTCAACTCGTGGTGCACGCGCAGCCCGCCGAGCAGGTCGGCCGCGTCGGCGCCGCCGGATGCCAGGAACCAGCCACGGGTGTCCTTGCCGCGCAGCGCCGCCGCGACCAGCAGCCCGCCGATCAAGGAGTCGCGGTAACCCATCGAGTGCAGCAGCAGCTTCGTCTGCCCCACCGCCTCCTCCCTGGTGCCCCAGAGCCGGTCCGCCCGGATGGGGTCGACGAGAAACGAGATACCCGAGGCAAGACGAATGCTGCCCGCAGCAAGCGCGGCACGATCGATCGACATGGCCGCAGCCTAATTCGCCCCGGCCTTATATCCCGTCGCTTCGCTCGCCCCGGCGCCATGAAACGACGGTTCGAGCACCCACGCCCCGCGTCGCAGCACGCCCGTGACGGCCAGCTCCTCGTCGAGCACCACCAAGTCGGCACTCGCCCCTTCGACGAGCCCCCACGACGGCAGTCCCAACGCCCGGGCCGGATTGAGCGACGCCTGACGCGCGGCCTGCAGCAGGGCCTCATCGCGGGGCAGCCTCGCGTGCGTGACGGCGAATCCGAACACCTTGTCCATGGTCGCGGTGCTGCCCGCGATGGTGTCGGTTCCCGACACCCGCGCCACTCCGTGGACGACGTCGACCCCCAACGGCCCGAGGTGATAGACCCCGTCGGCCATGCCGGTCGCCGCCATTGCGTCGGTCACCAGCGACACCCGGTCGGGTCCCGCGCTGCGGGCGACATGTCGGTAGATGGCGGGATCGACGTGCACGCCGTCGGTGATGAGTTCGACGGTCACCCTGGCGTCCTCGAGCAGCGCAATGACCGGGCCGGGCTCGCGCCGATCGATGGGGCGCATCGCGTTGAAGAGGTGCGTGCCCACCGTTGCGCCCGCGTCGATCGCGGCGAGGGTCTGCTCATAGCTCGCCTCGGTGTGCCCGACGGCGACCACCACACCCGCGTCGACCAACTGCCGGATCGCCGCGAGCGCACCGTCGCGCTCCGGCGCCAGCGTGACCATGCGGACGGTCCCCTGGCCCGCATCGAGGACGCGGTCGATCTCTTCGGGGTCCGGATCGCGCATCAACAACGGCTGGTGGGCACCTGACCGCTTGGTGGACAACCACGGCCCCTCCAGGTGAATCCCGTCGATCAGGCCTGCACGTACGTCGTTGGCCAATTCGCGGACCTGGCGCAGCAATTCGTCGGGGCCGGCGGTGACCAGCGAGGCGATCATCGCGGTCGTGCCGTGCCTGCGGTGCAGTGCGACGGCGGTCGACGTCTCGCCTGTCGACGCGGTGGAGAAGTTCGCCCCTCCTCCGCCGTGCAGGTGGGTGTCGACGAAGCCAGGTACCACCGTCACCCCACCAAGATCGCGGTCCGCCTGCCGGGGCGCCGCGCCAGCACCGATCGCGCGCACGGTGTCGTCGGAGATCTCAATCCACCCCGGTCGCAACAGTTCTCGACCGGTGACGAGGGTATCGGCGGTGATCAGCATGGTGTCAGATGCCCTGCCAGTCTGGCTTGCTGCGGTACGTCTCTCGGTAGTAGTCGACGAGCTGGAGCCGTCGGGCGGCCGCGTCGTCGAGCAGAACCGTCACGTGCGGGTGGTGTTGCAGGATGGTCGCCGGCCACAGCGCGCTGACCGGCCCTTCGACCAGCTGATGGACGGCCTCTGCCTTGCTGCGCCCAGTCGCCACCAAGATGACGTGGCGGGCCTCCATGATGGTCGCCAACCCCTGGGTCAGGCAGTGCGTCGGCACCGATTCGACGTCGTCGCCGAAGAATCGGGCGTTGTCGATCCGCGTCTGTCTGGTCAGCGTCTTGATCCGGGTGCGCGACGCCAGCGACGACCCCGGCTCGTTGAACGCGACGTGCCCGTCGGTGCCGATCCCGAGGATCTGGAGATCGACGCCGCCCGCTTCGCGAATCGCGTTCTCGTAGGCCGCACATGCTCCCGCGATGTCGGCGGCGAGCCCGTCGGGACTCTGCACTGCGCCCAGCGCGAAGTCGACCCTGGATACGAAGACGTTGTCGATGACGGTGCGGTACCGCTCGGGATGATCGGCTGGCAGGCCGACGTACTCATCGAGGGTGAAGCCGCGGGCGTCGGCGAAGGAGATCAGCCCGGCGTCGCAGCGCGCCGCCAGTTCGTCGTAGATGGCTAGCGGCGACGACCCGGTCGCGAGGCCGAGTACCGCGTCAGGTGTGCGTCCGAGCAGGGCTTCGATCGCATCGGCGGCAACGACGCCGATCTCCTCTGCGCCCGCCAGGATGACGACCTCCATCTACTTGGTAGCGGTGAAAAGGCTTGCACCAGAGACGATGTCCGCCCCCGTGGTGACGGCGTCGGACGCCTGCACGTTGCCTGGTTCGCGCTCGTCCATGATGACCACGGGGACAATCGGATTGAGCCCCTTCGCCTCGATCGCGGGCACGTCGTAGGTGATGATCAGCTGGCCGGCCGTCACGTCGTCGCCCTGGTTGACGTGGGCGGTGAAGCCCTCGCCCTGCAATGCCACGGTGTCCAAGCCGAGGTGGACGAGGACGCCCACGTTGTCGTGGGTCATCACGACATAGGCATGCGGCATCAGCCTCAGCAGCCTGCCGCTGACCGGCGCGACGGCCTCGACCACTCCGCGCGGCGGGTCGATGGCGGCTCCGTAGCCGACCATGCCCTGGGAGAACACGGGGTCGGGGACGTCCTGAAGCGGAACGGCCCGCCCTGCGACGGGGGCGAGGACTTGCGTCGTACTCACTATCAGTGACTCCCTACTTGAAAACGATTTCATCCGGCCTGTTGCGCACCAACAATACGAGCGTGCCCGCAAGACGGTCTCACGTTCGCGCGTTCTCGTCTAAGCTTCCGCAGAGCTTCGACGGCGGGCGACGTCTTGCGGAAGAGGAGAGGCATCGAATATGAGCGAAAACACGAAAACTACCGGGGCCCAGGCGAAGTCGGGGCTGCGCATTCCCGGCTTCGCGCAGTTGCAACGTCTCGGCAAGAGTCTCATGCTGCCGATCGCCGTGCTGCCCGCGGCCGGAATCCTGCTCCGGCTAGGCCAGGACGACCTGCTCGGCAGAATCAAGGCACCGGTCATCGGACCGTTCTTCCATGCGATGAGTGCCGCGGGCGATGCCCTTTTCAGCAACCTCCCCCTACTTTTCGCCGTCGGCGTCGCCATCGGATTCGCCAGGAAGGCCGACGGTTCCACCGCGCTGGCCGCCGTGGTGGGCTACCTGGTGGTGCAAGCCGTGTTCAAGACCATGTCGCCGATCGTGCTCGCCGGGGAGGTCGACAAGGCGGGCGACCAGGCCCTGATCAACTACAGCGTGTTTGCCGGAATCGTCGTCGGGCTGGTCACCGCCTGGCTGTTCGACCGGTATCACACCATCGAATTACCCTCGTATCTCGGCTTCTTCGGAGGTAGGCGGTTCGTCCCAATCGTGGTGTCGGTGGCCTGCCTGTTCATCGCCTTCGCGATGAGCTACTGCTACCCACTCTTCGATGCGGGGCTGACCGGCCTCGGCAAGTTCATCGGCGGCTCTGGCGCACTTGGCGCGTTCGTCTACGGCTTCGCCAATCGCATGCTGATTCCGCTCGGCCTGCACCACATTCCGAACTCGTACGTGTGGTTCATCTACGGCGACTACCAAACTCCCGACGGCAATGTCGTCACCGGTGAACTGACGCGGTTCGCCGCGGGTGACCCCTCCGCGGGCATCCTCACGTCGGGCTTCTACCCGATTCTGATGTTCGGGCTGCCTGCCGCTGCGCTTGCCATGATCCACGTGGCGAACAAGAAGCAGCGGAAGGTGGCAGTCGGCATCCTCTCGGCGGCGGCGCTGACGGCCTTCCTGACCGGCGTGACCGAACCCCTCGAATTTGCATTCATGTTCGTGGCCTTCCCGCTGTACTTCATCCACGCGGTACTGACGGGGCTCTCACTGGCCATCGCCTACCTCCTCGACATACACCTCGGCTTCTCGTTCTCCGCGGGGCTCATCGACCTGCTTCTCTACGGCACCGCCCCCGCCGCGAAGAACATCCCGCTGCTCATCGGCATGGGGGTGGTGTTCTTCGTCCTCTACTACGTGCTGTTCCGGTTCGCGATCACGAAGTGGAACATGCGCACCCCGGGCCGGGAGCCCGAGGAAGAGTTCGAAGCCGAGGAGCAGGCGAACGTCACTTCCGGCGCCGACACCGCCACGTCGACCGTGGCAGGCGGATCCGTCGCCACCGCGACCGTGACCGCCCCAGCCGCCGTCGACAGCAAGGCCGAGCAGGTCATCGCGGCATTTGGTGGCCGGGAGAACCTGGTCAACGTCGATGCTTGCATCACGCGCCTGCGGATGGAGGTCGCCGACAAGACCAAGGTCGACCAGGCTCGCCTGAAGAGGCTCGGGGCCGCGGGTGTCATCGAGGTCGGCAACAGCGTCCAAGCGGTGTTCGGCACCAGCGCCGAGGCCCTGAAGAACGACATCATCGACGTCCTCTAAAGGCGTTCGGGGCGAGCGAAGCGACGGGAGAGACGACAGTTTGCAGCTACCCGGTAGGTCGCCTGCCCGGTAGCGTCGATGACTGTCCGCCTCCCATAGACCAAGTTGGCTCCCATGACCCGCACAGCTCGCTCTAAGCGCCACGCTGATCGACCGGAGCCGACGTCTCGGCCCCTCGTCCGCACGCTCCTGACGTTGGTGGGTGCCGCACTGATCGCGACCGCGCTCATCGCGTCGTGCTCGCCCAAACCCTCGAATAGTCAGCCGAGTTCAAGCCCCGCGGTCAGCGCACCGCAGGCGCCACCATCCACCGGGGTGAAGCCCACCATCGTGCTGGTGCACGGCGCGTGGGCCGACGCATCCAGCTGGGACGGCGAAGTCGATGCGCTGCAGAAGCAGGGTTACGACGTCAGGGCGATCGCCAACCCGCTGGAGGACCTCACCACCGATGCCGAATCGGTCTCGGCCTTCCTGAAGACCATCGACGGGCCGGTCGTCCTTGTCGGCCACTCGTACGGCGGATCGGTGATCACGAATGCCGCCGAGGGCAACCCGAACGTCAAGGCGCTCGTCTACGTCGACGCCGCCGCCCCCGACGTCGGTGAGAGCAACGGTTCGCTGAGCGGCGCCGACTCGGCACTGCAGAAGCAGCCCAAGAATGAACTGTTCGACATGGTTCCATACCCTGGCGCACCCGAGGGAGCCGTCGACCTGTACCTGAAGAAGGACGTCTTCCTGCTGCACTTCGGCAACGACCTGCCCACCGACCAGGCCACCCGGCTCTGGGCAACACAACGGTCGGCGTCGACGGCGGCCTTCGACACCCCATCCAAGTACGCCGCGTGGAAGACGATCCCGTCGTGGTACTTCATCAGCAGCGGAGACCAGATCATCACGCCCACATCGGAAAGGGCGATGGCGGAACGCGCCAAGTCGAAGGTGACGGTGTTCGACGGCGGCTCGCACCTGACGCTCATCTCGCATCCCGATGCGGTGACGGCCGTCATCGATCAGGCCATCGCGTCCGTGCACTGACACCATGACGACGACACCAGCCACTCCCCCGTACAGGTGGGACTCGCGCCGCACCGCGAAAGCCGAACGGCTGCAAGCCGGTGCCGCCTACAGCAGCGGCAAGGTCATCGATCCCAGCAGGTTGAAGGATCTGTTGCATGGCGTCATCCGGCCCGGTGACCGTGTCGCGCTGGAGGGTGACAACCAGAAGCAGGCCGACTTCCTGTCCCGCACACTTGCCGACTGCGATCCGAAGCGCCTCAACGGATTGCACATGCTGATCTCGTCGGTGTCGCGGTCCGAACACCTCGACCTGTTCGAACGCGGCATCGCGACCAAGCTGGATCTGGCGTACGCAGGCCCGCAGAGCGTGCGGATCGCACAGATGGTCGAGGACGGCACCGTGCACATCGGCGCCATCCACACCTACGTCGAGCTGTATGCCCGCATGTTCGTCGACCTCTCCCCGCATGTCGTGCTGCTGTGCGCGGAGAAGGCCGACCGCAACGGCAACCTCTACACGGGGGCCAACACCGAGGACACCCCGACCATCGCCGAGGCGGCCGCCTTCCACGACGGCGTGGTGATCGTGCAGGCCGACGAGATCGTCGACGACGCAGACGCATTGCCGCGGGTCGACATCCCCGGCAGCTGGGTGGACTTCGTGGTGCAGGCCGACCGGCCGTTCTTCCTCGAGCCGCTGTTCACCCGCGACCCCCGCCACATCGGGGACGTCGAGATCCTCAAGGCCATGATCGCCATCCGCGGCGTGTACGAACGCCACCAGGTAGTGTCGCTCAACCACGGCGTCGGATTCGACACCGCGGCAATCGAACTGCTACTGCCGACCTACGGTGAGCAACTCGGGCTCAAGGGCCGCATTGCCCGGCACTGGGTGCTCAACCCACACCCGACGCTGATCCCCGCCATCGAATCCGGCTGGGTCTCCTCGATCCACAGCTTCGGCGGTGAATCGGGCATGAACCGTTACGCCGCAGCCCGACCCGACGTCTTCTTCACGGGGGCTGACGGCGCCCTGCGCTCCAACCGCGTGCTCGCCCAGCTCGCGGGCCAGTACGCCATCGACATGTTCATCGGCTCATCGCTGCAGATCGACGCCGACGCGAACTCGTCGACGGTGACCGATGGTCGGCTGTCCGGCTTCGGCGGCGCACCGAACATGGGCCATGACCCACACGGGCGGCGGCACTCGTCGGCGGCGTGGCTGGATCTCGCTCACGGTGAGGGGGCCAGCAGGCGCGGCCGAAAACTGGTGGTGCAGATGGCCCAAACCTTCCGTGCCGGTGGCGTACCCACCTTCGTCGAGACCCTCGACGCGGTCGACGTCGGCAAGCAGGCAGGCATGCCGCTGGCGCCGGTGATGATCTACGGCGACGACGTTTCCCACGTGGTGACCGAAGAAGGCGTCGCGTATCTGTACAAGGCGCATTCGCTGCACGATCGACGTGCGGCCCTTGCTGCCATCGCCGGCGTCACCCCGATCGGGCGCAATGCCGACGCACGGCAGGTCGAGCAGTTGCGAAGCGATGGACTCGTCGCATTCCCAGAGGATCTGAGGGTCGAGACCCGACTGGCCAGCCGCTCACTTCTGGCCGCGCGCAGCATCGCCGACCTGGTCGCCTGGTCCGGCGGGCTCTACGACCCGCCAGCACAGTTCAGGGATTGGTGACGATGACCGCCACCGCATCCCTCTTGGGGGTCCGCACCGATACCGACATCGCCGAACTCGCCGTCGCCGCCATCCGGTCAGAAGCAGAGCTCACGCCGAAGCCAGGCCTGGTGGATCGACGCGGATCGGGCGCGCACACCGACATGGACCTCGACATGCTGCGCGCATCGGCCGACGCACTGCGGGATGCGTTCGTCGAATGCGCTTCAGCTGCACGGCGGTTGCCCATCGGTCCCGACCTGCGAGCCGTGATCGGGCAGATCGGCCGTGCAGGCGAAGCGCAGATGCTCGAGGCCACCGGAGGCGTGAACACGCACCGAGGCGCACTGTGGGCACTTGGCTTGCTGAGTGCGGGAGCCGCGGCAGGCGGCCCCGCCGGCGCGGTCGACGTCGCAGCACGGTTGGCGACGATTCCCGACCGCGACGCCATCCCGACGACGTCGCACGGCGCGCTCGCAAGGCAACGCCACGGTGCGCGCGGTGCGGCTGGCGAGGCACAGTCCGGGTTCCCGCACGTCCGCCTGCACGCGTTGCCGGCGTTGCGCGCCGCCCGCCGGTCCGGTGCCGACGAATCCACCGCACGGTTGGAAGCGTTGCTGGCGTTGATGGCTCGGCTCGACGACACGTGCGTCCTGCATCGCGGCGGGCCTGCCGGGCTGCGTGCGGTGCAGTCCAGTGCACGGGCCGCGCTGGCCGCGGGCGGCATCGGCACGGTGCAGGGCCGCCGACACTTCACCGCACTCGACGACCTGTGCCTGATGCGGCGGCTCTCACCGGGCGGTAGCGGAGATCTGTTGTCGGCCACGCTGTTTCTCGATGCCCTGGAGGCGAGACGACCATGCAAACCCTGAACTACACGTTCCCGGCAACGCAGGCGGTGCCCCGCCCGGTGCACATCGGGTGTGTCGCCTCTGGCGATCTGGAGATCCTCGCTCAACCAGCCGCCGACGACGATCCGGTGGATAGCGTCACCGTCCGGGTGCGTACCAGCGTCAACGGCTTCGACACCGTATGGCACGACGTGCTCGAGAGGTTCTTCGCCCGCACACCCCTGGCAGGCACGTGGGAACTCAACGACTTCGGTGCCACACCGGGAGTCGTCACCCTGCGGTTGCGGCAAGCTGCCGAAGCCGCAAGTGAGGCATCGTCATGACCGACACCATCCTGCTCGAGGGGCAGAGCTGGCAGCAGCTGCTGACGCGCCGCAGCTTCATCGAGCTCGACGCCCTCGGGCGCGCCACCGCGCTGCTGGATCCCGGCTCCGCGCGGGTGTTGGCAGGGCCATTCGACCGGCTCGAATCCCCCTGGCTGGCACCGCAGGGCATCACCCCGCAAGCCGATGACGGCACCACCATCGCCCGAGGCACCGTCGACGGCCGCCCCGTCGTCATCGCTGCCATCGAGCAGGGTTTCCAGGGCGGCGGAACCGGCGAAGTGTCCGGCGCCAAGATCTCCCAGGCGCTGCTGCTCGCGGCTAGGGAGACTCGGGCATCGCGGACACCCGTCGCCGCCGTCATCCTCTTCGAGACGGGTGGAGTGCGACTGCAGGAGGCCAACCTTGGGCTGAACGCCGTTGCCGAGATCTGTTCGGCTGTACTGGATCTGCGTCCCCTGGCTCCGGTAATCGGCATCGTGGCAGGCACCGTCGGATCGTTCGGCGGGATGAGCATCGCGGCGGGACTGTGCACCCGATTGATCGTGACGCCGCAGGCCCGCATCGGGCTCAACGGTCCTGCAGTCATCGAGCAGGAGGGCGGCGTCGCGGAGTTCGACGCCAGCGACCACGCGCTGATTTGGGCGATCGACGGTGGCGAGCAGCGTTGCGCCACAGGCCTTGCCGACGACCTCGTTCCCGATGACGCGGACCTGCTGCGCGCCGCCCTCATCGACGCCGTCAACGCAGGCGTTGCCGAAGCGGGTCAGCATCGGAGCCAACGCCTCGACGTCCTGGCTTCGCGGTTGGCGACGCTGGACCCGTCCGATCCCCCGAGCCCCGATGACCTGCGCAGGCTTTGGGGGCCTCGGTACACGCCCGTCGCCGCGGCCAAGAGCGCCGCCGAGGCGGCAGCGGTCGACTACCCGCAGACCCGTGGCCGGACATGGCTGCGTGCCCTCGTCGGTGACGCCCGCATCGACCGGGTCATCCCGTCGGTGCTGATGGCCACCACGCCGACCGCGAGCTACCTCGCCGTCGTCCCCGACCCCGGCAACCGCTTCTACCGCGCACGGGAGGGGCAGGTCGGGCTGACCGAGTCCCTAGCGCTGGCGCAGGCGGTTCACGATCTGGTCGACGCCGACGACGGCAAGGCCGTCAAGCGGGCCATCATCGCGGTCGTCGACCTGCCGAGCCAGGCGTACGGGCGCAACGAGGAGATGGGTGGCCTGCACCAGGCCATGGCCGCCGCCGTCGACGCCTATCACCACGCCCGCAACGCGGGGCATCCGATCGTCGCGTTCGTGGTCGGCACGGCACTGTCCGGTGGCTTCCTCACCCACGGCCTGCAGGCCAACCAGATCCTCGCCCTCGACGACCCGCGCGTGGAGATCCACGCCATGCACGCGGCCGCCGCGGCGCGCATCACGCTGCGGACCGTTGACGAGCTCAACGAGCTCGCCAAGACGATCCTGCCCATGAGCTACCGCGTCGAGGACTGGGCCAAACTCGGTTTTTGCGACGGCTTGCTGACCGTCGAGAACGCCGACGCCCCAACGCCAGCCGACGCCGAGAAGGCGGCCACGGCGATCTCCGACGCCATCGAACGAGCCCGACGCGGCCCGCGCGACCTCGCCAACCGGCTCGACTCCGAGGCAGCCGTCACCACCCGGCACGCCTCCCGTGCCGTGCGCGAACTGCTTGCGCGGCAGTGGAACCCCGAGTGATGCCCCGGCCACACGACCTGTTGCGGCTGTCCGCTGCGGCAGCGGGTGCGCTGCCTTCCGACGCGCCGCCGTGGACGCGAGGTGTGCTGCGGACCGCCCCGTGGGTGGTGGTGCGGCGTGCTCCCGCGCCCGCCGGGTTCGTCGCCGCAGGCATCCGCGGCGCGGATCGGTCTCACCGCTACGCATGGCTGGTCAGCCCCGATGACATCCAAACGACGTTGTCCCCAGAGGATCTGACCGAAGTCAGTGCCCTTGCCGGTCGGGACGTACCTGCGATCCTGGCATTGCCCGAGGCGCGGGAACTGCTGCGTGAAACGCGCTTCCCATGGGGGCCGACGGGGAGCGTCGGATTCGAGCTGGCCACCGGAATCCCCACGGCGACTGCCGACAGCGACCTCGACGCGCTGGTCCGCGTCGACCGACTCAACGCCGCCGCCGTTGCCCGGTTGACCACCCTGTTCGAGGGTCTCGCCCACCTGGGCGTCCGTGTCGACTGCCAGGTCGACAGTCCCATGGGCGCGATCGCGCTTGCCGAACTGGCCTCGGACAGCCCCGAGGTCTTGGTCAGGACGCCATCCGGGCCGCGTCTGCTCCAACGCGCCGCCGCGATGCAATGAGTTTCGCACTGCTCTTCCCCGGCCAGGGCACCCAGCAGCCGAACATGTTGAGCAAGCTACCGAACGGTCCCGCGGCGACTGCCGTCGTCGACGAATCCCGTTCCTCGCTGGAGCATCTCGGTATCCCCGGTCCGATCGACGACGCCACCGCGCTGCATGACACGACGAATGCTCAACTCGCTCTGCTCATCGCCGGTGTGGCGTGCGCACGTGCGCTGACCGAGGACCACGGCCTGACGCCGCAGTTCGTCGCCGGGCATTCCGTCGGCGCGTTCGCCGCCGCGGTTACCGCGAACGTGCTCACCCTCCACGAAGCCATCACCGCCGTGAGGCTGCGCGGAGACCTCATGAAAGAAGCCTGCGCAGAGGGCGATTGGGGAATGGCCGCCGTTGCGGGGCTGCCGACCAGGACGGTCGTCCAACTGGTCGAGCGACTGCACACCCACGACGAACCGCTGTGGATCGCAAACGTCAACAGCGCCACGCAGACCGTCGTCAGCGGATCGGTCTCGGCGTTGCGGGATGCGGCGGTCGCCGCCGAGGCGGCGGGCGCCCGCGACTACACCCTGCTCGACGTCGCGGTCGCATCGCACTGCCCGCTGCAGGCCGGCACCGCAGAACGGATGCGGGCACACCTGTCCGGGCTGCCGCGGCGTCCCGCCACCGCCCAGTACCTCACCAACACACGCGGGCGGTCCGTGCGCAGCGCCGACACGATCCTCGCCGATCTCGCCGCGGCCGTGGTGCAACCGGTTCAGTGGTACGACGCCACCCGCCTCCTGCCCGAACTCGGCGGCACCGTCGCCGTCGAAACCCAGCCAGGCCACGTCCTGACCCGACTCAACGCCGCGAACGCGCCGACCGTGTTGACACTGTCGATGCAGGACAACGGGATTGACGCGATCGTCACGCGGGCCCTCCGGTCGCGCTAGAGCCGGGCGAAGCAGGGGTTCGCGTCCGCCTTCGGGATCGACGCATTCTGGCTGGAGAACTTCCCGACGACCCCGGCATCGGTCACCGAGACGCTGTCGGCGTGGATGCCCAGCGGATAGTTGTCGTTCAGCTTCTTCGTCAGCCCGTTGAGCGCGGACTGCACGGTGTCCTTGGGCAGCGGTCCTGTGACGTCGGTGACCTCGAGGTTGAGGTCGCCGTCGGTGACGACGGGCTTGGCGGTGACGCTGTTGTCACCTGCCTCCAGGATGATCGTGCCCGCAGCGGGATCCGTCCGCACTCCGGTGATCAAACTGCCCACCCCGGGAAGGTTCGCTGCGACGGTGTCCTTGATGCCTGCCGACTTCCAGGTGAGCGTCGCGTCAAGGGTTCCGATGGTGCCCTTGGAGTCCGCCGTTTCCTGCAGTCGCACGTCCTCGAGCGTCACGTCGGCGGTCATGCCGTTGGCCGATTGCACTCGGTCGCCCGCGGTGGACACCGAGATGTTGGTGTAGTGGCCCGTGATGTGCTGCCACAGGAAGGGCGGGTTCACGCCGAACGAGATGGTGGCGCCGTCTTGCACGACGCACTCCGTGACCTCAGCCAGGATGCCGTCCGCACGGTGTCGCGCGTAGAGCTCGGCGCCGGCGAGCCCACCTGCCAACAGCGCCACGACGATGACCGCGATCAAGGCGATCGTCGTCCGGTTGAAGAAGCGTGAGCCGCGCGGCTTGTCGTCGTCGGGCGGGTCCCCGAGAGCAGGCGGCGGAACGGGTGGAGGTGGAGCCGGGCGGGGCGGCGGCGGTGGCATCGGCCGCTGCCGCGCAGGCAGTGGCGCCGCACGCGGTGTGGGCGCCGGGCGCTGCGGCGGTCGGCCGACGGGCGGCGGGGGGCCAGCGGGGGGACGCTGCCGGAACTGCTCGGTGGGTACTGCGTCCGGCGGCCTTTGCCGCGAGCGGAGCGCTTCGGTGGGGGCGTCGGGCTGGGTGGGGCGCGGAATCCGCCGCGTCGCAGGGTCGGGCGGCGGAGGCGGGGGCGGCGGGGTTCCCCTGCCGCGCGGGCCAGGCTGCCCGGGGCGTTGCGGCGGCGGCGTCGTCACCTGCGCAATTGTGCCTCATCGGCGTGACATGGCGGGTCAATGTCGAATTCGGGCAAACCAGCAGCAGCGTCAAATCCCCCTCCCGCGGGAGTGGACCCTGCCAGGATCGAGGTTCGACGACTGCGGTGAGGAGAAATGCATGGAGCAGTTATCGGTGTGGTTGGGGGCCGGTCTCGTCACCGCGGGCGTCTCGGCAGCCTTGATCGCCGGGGCTGGTCTGGCGAGCGCTGACCCTGGGTCTGATTCGGGATCGAGTGGAGCGTCGTCGTCTAAAACGGCGCCATCGCGGGCCGGCGCGGGTGCGTCGGACTCTGCGGGCGACAAGGGCGAGAAGAAGGATCCCGCCAAGCCGAGCTCGGCCACCAAACCGGACTCCGACAAGCCGGATTCCGAAACCGACAAGGGCGACGACGGCAAGCCCTCAACGGACGCCCCGTCGACATCAGGCGTCGACGAGGACGGCCCAGGTGCGAACGACGTGTCCGACGACGTCTCCGACGACGAGGCGACGTCCGGGGCGACGTCCGGGGCGGCCAACAAGACGAAGAAGAAGTCAGCGGCGGCCACCGAGGCAAGCGCCGACGCTGCGGCATCGTCGGCCAAGCCAGAGCCAGAGCCAGAGCCCAAGCCCGCGCCCGAGCCCGCGGCTGCCAGTGCGACGCCTGCAGCCAAGGTGACCGACACATCGGAGATCGCCCCCGTCGAATCAGTCGCGAACCACGTTGCCGCTCAAGCTGTTTCCAACGAGTCAGCTTCATCTCCAAGCCTGGCCCAGACGCAGCTCGCGCCGGGCGTGCCACCGCAGATGCCCTCCGCGGTGGACGTTGTCTCTAGCCTGATCGGTGCCGTCGTCGCCAATGTCGGATCGTTCGTCTTCAATGCGCTTCAGGCAGTGGAGGCGTTCGTCACGGGGCCTCCGCTGGTCCCGCCGAACAGCACCGTAACGGTTCGCAGTTCGACGATCCTGTTGAGCAACGGGCAGCGTGTGGCGGCCAACTGGTTCTTCCCCGATGGCGACGAACCGCCCACGAACATGATCCTGCTTCAGCACGGATTCTTCGCCCTTGGGCCCATGTACAGCTACACCGCGGCCAACCTGGCCGAACAGACGCACAGCATCGTGGTGACCCCGACGCTATCCTCCAATCCCTTTGCTGGGGACTCCAACTGGCTCGGCGGTACCGGAATGTCTGCCGCCATCGCCGATCTGTTCGTCGGCGATCGTGCGGCACTTACGGCAAGTGCGTTGGACGCGGGCTTCGCCACGAAGTACGGCTTGGATCCTGGTACCGCTGCGCTGCCGCGACAGTTCGCGCTTGCGGGCCACTCGCTGGGCGCCAACCTGGTCTCGGGTGCGGCGGGGTTCCTCACCGAGAACGGCGGCGCCGCCGACCTGGCAGGTGTGATCCTTCTGGACGGGGTTCCGCTCGGCGACACCTTGGCCCACACTCTGGCCTTGCTCGACGCCTACGAGGCGACTACCGGCAAGTACATCCCCGTCCGTGAGATCGGCGCTCCGCCGAACCTGTTCAACGCGCCGAGCAACGTCAATGCCGCGCTGTCGACAGCGCGTCCGGACCGGTTCAACGGTGTGGTGCTCACGGGTGGCGTGCACATGGATTCGATGCGGGGCGGCAATCCCCTCATCCAGTTCGTCGCGTACGTGGTCGCAGGTTTCCCGCAACCGCAGAACCCGCCGGCGGTCGAAGAACTCGCCACCTCCTGGCTCCGCGATTGGTTCAACGGGGTTACCGACGCAGGCGACGATCTCATCCCAGGGACGATCCTTTCCATACCGACCCCGCAGGGCACGGCGCAGGGGGTGGTGATCGGGAACCCGCCCGCGGTCACGTTGCTTCGGGGACCCGTGACGGTCGAGGCGTCGGTGCCGTCGGCCATCCCGGCGATCGAGCCGAGACTAGCCGCCCTCGCCGCGTAAGGACTGGCTGCGCGCTTCGAGGAAGCGCAGCTCGGGGCCGGTTTTGCTGGTGTTCCCAGGCGGGATCGCTACAGTCGCCCACGTGCTGAGTGCCGTGACCGGTTCTGAGGAGTGTCGGTGACCCCGCCGCAGGGGTCGGGCAGGACGTGGGGCGGGGTTCCGCTGACACGCCGCCGAGTGATGCTGGGCCTGGCGGCGGTGGGAGGTTTCCTGGCAGTCGACCTGGGTGCCGTTGCGTGGGCGGGTGGGTGGATCGACACCGCCCACCGACTGACACCGGGAAGCTTCATCAAGGCCTTCGCCTGGGTGAACGGAAAGCAGTCGGGCTTCCGCAAGAACCATGCAAAGGGCGTCGCCGTCGCCGGCTACTTCGACAGCAACGGCAACGGTCGCGAGCTGTCCAGCGCCGAGGTCTTCCAGCCGGGTCGCACGACGGTGGTTGGCCGCTTCTCGCTCTCCGGTGGCAACGCCCATGCCGTCGACGCGCCAGCCGCGGCGCGAGGACTCGGTCTGGCGTTCGCGTTTCCCGGCGGATCGCAGTGGCGCACCGCCATGCTGAATATTCCCGTCTTCCCCGACAACTCGCCTCAAGGGTTCTACGACCGGCTTCTCGCCTCCAAGCCGTCCCCCGACACCGGCAAGCCCGACCCGAAGGCCATGGCAGCATTCCTTGCGGCACACCCCGAGACGGCAAAGGCCATGAAGATCATCGGTCAGAATTCGCCAAGCTCGGGCTTCGCGGACAGCACGTTCCGCAGCCTCACCACGTTCTACTTCGTCAACGAATCCGGCACCCGGACGCCGGTCCGCTGGGCGTTGGTACCCCTCACGCCCCCGGCACCAGTGGATTCGTCGGGGCCCAACGCACTCTTCGACGCCGTCGTGCGCCAAATCCGTGCGGCCCCAGTGCAATGGAGGTTGGTGCTCACCGTCGCCGGCCCCGAGGATCCCCTCGACGACGCCACCCTGCCCTGGCCCGCGGACCGCAGGAGCATCGATGCCGGGACGCTCACCCTGACGTCAATCGAGACCGAGCGGGCCGGCAACGCACGTGACATCAACTTCGATCCCCTCGTCCTCCCGCCAGGCATCGAACCATCCGACGACCCGCTGCTGAGCCCCAGGTCGGCGGTCTACGCCGCGTCGTATCGCGTGCGGGCCAGGGAATCCGATAGCGCCCCCGCCGTCATCGTCGATCAGGTGGCACCGTGAGCACCGAGATCGACGATGCCGCGCCGGCCGTCACGCCACCGCACAAGTTCACCGCCCTGAGCCGGATCTTCCACTGGCTCACTGCAATCCTGCTCTTCGCCGCCTTGCTCATCGGGTTCACCATGGTCAATTGGCTCGCCGGCTACGCCACGTTGCGGTTGGTCCACATGTCGATCGGCGTGCTCGTGCTCGTGGTCGTCGTGTTGCGGATCGTCAACCGCCTGCGGCACCACCCGCCCGCATGGCCGTCAACGATTGGGCGACGCGAGGGCAAGGCGATCATCTGGCTGGAACGTGCCCTCTACGCGCTGATACTCGCCCAACCGCTGGTCGGGTGGGCGATGGTGTCCGCGACGGGGAAGCCGATACCGGTGTTCGGCGTGGTGTCCCTGCCACGCATCGCCCCGTTCAACATCGATGTGTACTCCGTGCTGCGCGAGACACATTCAGTCCTGGCCTACCTACTGGTGGTCGTCATCGCGGCCCACGTGTCACTGGTACTGGCGCACTCCTCGATGCTCGGTGACCGGATGCTCCGAAGAATGACGTTTCAGTTCCGGCCCTCCGCAAAGTGACGGTTCCAACCACGCGGCAATGTTGCGGACGTAGTCCTTGAAGACGACCAGTCGCGAAGGATCGGCCTTGATCTGAGTGCCCGGCGTCTCGGTGACGAACGAGGGCGCCCCTCGATCGAGATCCCAGTTGTAGTCGGCGAAGTGGTGGAACGTCGACTCGGCGACCGCCCGCCCCATCGGCGTGCCATCCGGACCGGGCTCGCCGTCCAGGACGACGGCGAGGTTGAAGCGGCGGCCCGTCGTGGCGCTTCGCCCCCTGGCGAGCACGGCGGCGAACGGCACGTTCGCCGCCACTGAACCCTCGTGCGGATGAGCGGGGAACCATTCGATCCGCCCGCTGGCGTTCCGGTTGGTGCGGAGCAGCTCGTGCACCGGGTCATCGACGAGCACCGGTTGGTAATCGCCGTTGGCGCCGGAATGGAAATTGGGCCAGGAGATGGTGGGCGTGTCCTGGTCGTCGCACATCGTGTCCGGGTCGACGCTCTCGTCGTGGAACTGGTTGACCAGGCCCACCGAACCGAGTCCACACAGACAGCTGCCCAAGTTCTCGTGGTCGCGGGCAGTGAGCAACCCGCCGCCCGCCTCGCGAAACCTGCTGATCGCTGCAGCTTCGGCATCGGTCAGACCGTCTCCGACGTCGACCGCCAACAGCCACACCTCGTCGTAGCCCAACTCGTCGACATGACTCAGGACCGGATCGTCGTGGCTCCCGGCCACGCGGTTGCGCGCCACCACGACGTGGCCTGCCGACCTCAGCTCGTCGGCAAGCAACGAGAAGCGGCTGATGTCCCAGTCGTCGGGATTGGCCGCAATCGTCGTCTGCAACAAGATTCTCGCCATCGAAACTCAGCCCTCGTCGATGGGTTTCGGGGTGTCCGATTCAGCGGGCACACGCAGATGCTTGCGCGCCTCGAGTTCTTCCTCGTCGACGAGCGTGAGCATCGGCTGGCCAGGAACACAGAGCATCGTCACGACGAACCGGCTGGGGATGTCGTCTCGGTTGTTGCCGTCCGAGTAGTGGATGACGTCGCCGCCGGGCTCCCAGAACGCCTCGCCGGCGTGAATGACTCGAGGCGGCTCACCCTCCAGCTCGAACAACATCTCGCCTTCGAGCATGTACCCGAACGCCGGGCCGCTCGGGTGCTTGTGTGGCGGGGCACCCGCACTGCCGGGCGGGTAGCTGATGACGACGGTCATGGCCTCGGCGCCATCCGGGATGAAGGGCGGCCGCACCTCCTGCACGACGGTCAGCGCGTTCTCCCAGTCGGCGTCATACTTCTTCGACATCGGTCGGTCCTCCTTGGTTGTGCGTTCTTGAGTGACGAGCGTCAGATGGTCTTCAAGCGATGCGCTGCTCGGCCATCGCGTAATCGCCTCGGCTGGCCGCGATGTGGGCCAGTTCGGAGCGCAGCCGTTGCCTGCCACGGGCCACTCGCGACATCACGGTGCCGTGCGGGATGTTCATCATCACCGCGGTTTCGGCGTAGGTGTAGCCCTGCACGTCGGCGTAGTACACGGCGGTCCGGAAGCCTTCCGGCAGGGCGTCCATCGCCGCCTTGATGACGTTGTCGGGCAGGGCATCCAACGCCTCGGCCTCCGCGGAACGCAGCCCCGCGGGCAGCCGTTCTGCGCTGTCGGCCAGCTCGCGTTCGGTGATGGCCTCGACCGGCACTTCAGACGGGCGTCGCTGCTTGGTGCGGTAGGTGCTGACCCAGCGGTTGTACTGGATCCGGAAGAGCCACGCCTTGAGGTTGCTGCCCTGCTTGAAGGTGCGGAAACCGGCGTAGGCGTGCAGCAGGGTGTCTTGCCACAAGTCTTCGGCGTCGGCGTCGCTGCGGGTCAGCCGCCGCGCTCCGCGCAGCAGGACGTCGAACAGTGGCTCCACTTCGCGGGCGAAACGCACGGCCGGATCCTCGTCTTGCGCCGCATTGCCGTCCGACATGATTTCGAACCTCCAGGCTGGGGTTGGGCTGTCCATCTCAGCCTCGCGGCGGCGGCCTCGAAGCGAACCCTTGGAAGTCCGTAGTCGGTGGGTCCCAGTCCGTAGTCAGCCCCAAGAATCCGCCAAGGTGCCCGACGCATCGTGAGGTCGGGAAGGGAGCCGACCATGAAACGAACTCTGCGGTCCGCAACGACGACAGCCGTGTCTGCCGGTATTGGCCTTGCCGTCCTGGGCCTGACCTCGGGTAACGCGCAAGCCGACCCCGGAATGGGGCCCAGCTACAGCGGCGGGAACTGCCCGGCTGCGGTCGGTAGCTGCACCCACTGGTGCCCGGGCGACCCACTGATTCCTGGCAGCCAGGTGATCACGTGGGACTGGAACGCCTGCCACGACTGGTACTGGACCTCGGAGGGCGTCATCGACATCGCCGCCAACACCATCTATCCGTGGCGCGGGATCCCGCACGAGGCGCCGCCTCCACCTAGCCTTCGATGAACGTCACGACCTCGTCGAGGGGTGCCCGCGCGTTGCGGACGAAGGCCACCGACGGGTCCTCGTAACCGATCGACATGCCGCAGAAGAGCATGAGCTCGTCAGGGGGTGACACCGCATCGGCGACACTCTTGCGCACCTGCGACCAGGCCATCTGCGGGCAACTGCTCAGCCCCTCCGCGCGCAGTAGCAACATGACCGTCTGCAGGTACATCCCGAGATCCGACCATTGGGGCCGGCCAAGGTGGCGGTCGATGTAGCAGAACAGTGCGGCGGGCGCGCCGAAGCAGTTCCAGTTCGCGATGGCCGCGCGCTGGATGCCGTCCCAGTCGCCTCGCTCGATTCCTAGGGCGCCGTAGCGGTCCCTGCCGAAGGCCGACCGCCGGTCGGTGTACGGCGGCTTCATGTCATCCGGGTACATGACGTACTCCCGCTCGTCCCAACGGTCCCCGGACTCCACGCGCCCAGTGGCGACCTTCTTGAGTTGCGCCAGCGGTTCACCCGTGAGTACGTAGATGTGCCAGGGCTGGATGTTCGATCCGGACGGCGCGTTACCCGCCGCGGTCAGCACCCGTTCCAACACGTCCCTGGGCACCGGCTGGTCGGTGAATCCCCGCACTGCCCGTCTGCTCGTCACTGCCTCGTAAACGTCCATGTGCCCTTCCTACCGATCGCGGCAGACGAGGGAACCCTTGGAAGTTCGTGGTCGAGGCCGGACGTCGAAAGGTCGGACGTCGCAAGGTCCGACAACCGGGATGACTACCCGCTCGCCGAGCCGTTTGTATGGACATGACCGACGTTGAACAGCAGATCGCCACCTCCGTGCTCGTCATCGGCACCGGAGGATCCGGTCTGCGCGCGGCAATCGAATTGGCGGAGCGTGGAACCGACGTCCTCATCGTCGGCAAGAGGCCGAAGACGGACGCGCACACCACGCTCGCCGCCGGCGGCATCAACGCGGCGTTGGCCACCATGGACGCACAAGATTCTTGGCAGCAGCACGCAGCCGACACGCTGACCGAGAGCTATCTGCTCGCCGACCCGGTGACGGTACGGACGGTGACAGAGGGCGCGGCGGAGTCGATCCGGGACCTCGAGCGGTGGGGCATGGCGTTCGCCCGCGAAAGGGACGGCCGAATCTCGCAGCGCTTCTTCGGGGCACACACGTTTCGCCGCACCGCCTTCGCCGGCGACTACACCGGGCTCGAACTGCAGCGCACCCTCATCAAGAGGACGGCGCAGTTGGACATTCCGATTCTCGATTCGGTCTACGTCACCAGACTGCTCGTCCGCGACAACGTCATCTTCGGTGCGTACGGCTTCGACATCCACGACGGCACCCGCTACACGATTCGCGCGGATGCCGTCATCCTCGCCACCGGTGGGCACACCAGGATCTGGCGACGCACCTCGTCGCGTCGCGACGAAAACACCGGTGACGCCTTCCGTTTGGCGCTCGAAGCAGGGGGGCGGATCCGCGACCCCGAGCTCGTCCAGTTTCATCCGTCCGGGCTGATCGAGCCCGAGGACTCCGCGGGCACCCTGGTCTCCGAGGCCGCCCGTGGCGAGGGTGGAATCCTGCGCAACAACCTCGGTGAACGATTCATGGAGCGCTACGACCCGGAGCGGATGGAGCTGTCCACCCGCGACAGGGTCGCACTGGCCGCGTACACCGAGATCAAGAAGGGTCGCGGCACACCCCGCGGAGGCGTGTGGCTGGATGTCTCGCACCTGCCGCGGACGCAGATCATGGAACGCCTGCCGCGCGTGTATCAGACCCTGATGGACCTGCAGCTGCTCGACATCACCTCCGCCCCCATCGAAATCGCTCCCACGGCGCACTACTCGATGGGTGGTGTCTGGGTTCGCCCGGAAGATCACCAAACCGACGTCGAGGGTCTCTACGCGATCGGTGAAGCATCCAGCGGGCTGCACGGCGCCAACCGGCTCGGCGGGAACTCCCTGATCGAGCTGCTCGTTTACGGCAAGATCGTCGGCCAAGCCGCGGCGAGCTATTCCGCGCAGCTCGACGCCCAAAAACGTTCCCGCGCAGCGGTATCCGCGGCCCGAAGCGAGGTCGACGGGATCTTGTCCACCGACGGTCCCGAGAACGTCCGGTTCCTCCAACGCGCGCTGCGCAACACCATGACCGAGTACGCAGGCGTCGTCCGTGACGAAGCCGGATTGCTCAACGGGCTGAACGCGCTGGCGGAGATCGAGGCGCGAATTCCCCACCTTGGCGTACACCCGGACATCGCCGGGTTCTACGACCTCGCGCATGCCTTCGACCTCAAGGCCAGCGCGATCGCGGCAAGGGCCACCCTCGAAGCAGCGCTGGAACGGCGCGAAACCCGGGGCTGCCACAATCGTTCCGACTACCCACAGCTCGACGAAGCGCTCAAGGTGAACATGGTGTGGTCAGGCCCCGGCCGGATCGCACGCGAAGCCATTGCCGATATCCCCGTTGAGATTTCGTCCCGGATGCGTGAGGTGTCCAGCCACGGCAAGCTCGTCGAGTAGACGCCGACACCGGCTTGGTTCGACTGCCTCCGGAGCACAGCAAACTTTCCGACGAGCGGGACGGCTCTGGGTTCGTCACACTGACGCGACCGCTGCGGGGCGGTGTGATCGCTATCGTCAGCCACTGAACTCGCCTAAGATGCAGATCGACGACGAGGAGGTTGTCATGATCTGGGCTGCAGACCGGTGCGCTCCCCCGACAGACAGTCTTCGATGTGGTCTACGTAGCAACCGAGAGTCGTGCGACAGCACTCGGACACCTTGATGACGGTCAGATTCGACGCTGCGGGAATACCGATTGCCGATCGTGCAGAAGTGGTACGTGCCACGGTCTCGCGGACTCTTGCGCCTCTCGAGATCGACTTCATAGCTGATCGCGGTCCGGCCGCAGCGAGTTTGGCGATCACCGACCTGACTGAGCTCACGGTGTGGTCGGTGAACTCGACGGCCAACAAGGTCCATTACAAGGCGTTGCCGCACGACGACTTCAGACCGAGCCTCTTCCTTGGACTGCAGAGGATGGGGTCCTGCGTCGTGAGTCAGCGTGATCGCGAAATGATCTTGCGCCCAGGCGATCTTGCAGTCTGGGACTCAACGACGCCATTCGTCATCACTGATGCCGATGGCATCTCCCAGCACAAATTCCGAATACCCTTGGATCGATTGGCGTTGCCGGTTGACGTCATCCGACAAGTCAGCGCTCTTCGACTGTGTCCAGATCACCCGATCGCAGACATGGCCGTCGCCTACTTCCAACGGCTGGCCTCCCGGCCGGGAGCATTTGATCGCCCGGGCGGAGAAGTGGTCAGTCACCCCGGCATTGAGCTGCTTCGAGCGGCGATCACCACCCATCTCGACGCCGTCGACTTGGGGAAGGAAGCGCTCCAGGCCACTCTCTTCGTACGAATCATGGAGTACGTAAAACTGCACATTCGGGAACCGGACCTCGACGCCGGCCGCATTGCGGCTGAACATCACATATCGGTGCGGCAGCTCTACCGAATCCTGGCCGCCGAAGGCGTCTCGTTGGGCGACTGGATCCGACTGCGGCGTCTTGAAGGAGCGCATAGGGACCTCGCCTTGGCATTTCAGCAAGATCCAATCTCCGCAGTTGCCCGGCGGTGGGGGTTCACCGATGCCTCCAGTTTTGCGCGAATGTTCCGAACCACGTACGGCGTGTCCCCGAGTGAATGGCGCGAACTAAGCCGCCACCCACCAGCTTGAGCGCTAGCTCGCGATCTCGGCGTGCCTCACCGCGTGCCGACACGTGTGCACCGCTTGCGCTCCACGCCCGCGCTGCCGTCCAGCTATGTCTTCCTCCGTCAAGACCAGGCAGTTCCCCAAGAGCTATACCGCGCGATGGCCAGCCGCCTGGATCAGCCTCGCCTGCTGGAATGCGACGGCCCGCACTAGTCCATGCTGACCCATCCGGACCTCTTAGCTGCCGTGCTGATCGACGCGGAACGGGAGCAGTCGTAGATGCTCGACCTGCTCGCGGTTCCGTGCTCCGGTGATCAACGCCTTCGCGATTCTCAGGACGATGGAGGGCTGGAACAGCTTTGCGGGTGCGTCGAGCATCCACGCGACGCGGAAGAACTGCTGGGCTACCGTCGGGTCGGTTTCGGTGGCGGTAAGGACGGCATCCATGTAGGTGTTGATGATCCGCGTTGACAACGGCCGCGGGCCCTTGACCTGCGGCAGCGCCAAATCTGAACCGACCGCCGTCTGCCAGGCCACCTGAATGGTCTTGGCCGATTCACCGAAGAACCGTCGGGGCAGATCCAGGTCGCCAACGTTCAGACACTTGCCAAGGATCTTGGCTTCGACCGCCGCGATGGTCATGCCCTGTCCGTATATCGGGTTGAAGCTGCAGACGGCGTCACCGAGCACCAGCAGTCCGTCCGGGGTGCGGGCGAGCTGGTCGTAGTGCCTCCACCGGTTGGATGGAATCCGGTGTTGGACGACGTCCCCCAGAGGCTCACCCGCGCGGATCGCGGCAAGCGCGTGACGTGGAGCGAACTCCTCGAGGAAGTCGAGCAATTCGGCACGATCCGCGGGGGGGTCCTGACCACCGATAGTGCCGCCCAGTACCAGGTAGGTGTCGTTCTCCACCGCGAACATCGCAAAGGTGGTGGGCCGGCTGGCGATGGGATTGACCGTCAGCACCAATTCGCGCAGCATGCCGGGCGGAACACGGACTGGCAGGGTGGCGTATGCGATGCGCATCTCGAGTTCCTCGACCGGCGGCCGGTCGTATCCGAACTCCTCGAGGAACACCGGTGCCCGAGAACCACGGCCGGTGGCATCGACTACGAGGTCTGCGGTCAGCAGCGTCTCGCCATCATCACGGTGGCGCGTGACCCGAGCCCCCGTGATGCGGTTGGCATCGGAATCGGCCGTCAAGCCCACGACGTCGTGGCCCTCGAGAAACTCAACGTTCGGAATGGCGCGCACGGCCTTGCGCACGCTGAACTCCAACAGCGGTCGGCTCACGTGGTAGTCCACCAGCGAGGTGGGGTCCGGCACGGTCGAACGCACCATGAGATGCCCGCCGAATGTGGACCAGAATCTCGAAAGGTCGCCGTCGTCCCACTTCACCGCTCCGTCGCCGACGAGTTGGTCGAAGAACCCCGGAAACAGCTCGCCGATGATCTGCACGCCCTTGCCGAGCAAGGCGTGCGGATGTCGGTCCTGGGGTACTCCACGGCGGTGCATCGGAGCACGGGGCAGAACGTCGCGTTCGACGACGGTGACCACACGATAGAAGTCGGCAAGCACACGGGCGGCGAGAAGGCCGCCCATGCTCGCGCCGAGGACGACTGCTCTGTCACGACGTTCGGGCATCTAATTCCTTGCTGGTCAAACCAATTGAGCAGAATCCGTCGGTGAGTACAGGTCGAGCTAACACGGCGAACTCGGTGCCCTCGCTGAGAAATGACTGTCGGTCCGCTGTCAGTTGCGCGGGTTGTAGTCGCATACAACGGATTCCGCCATCCGGAAAAGATGGCTTCGACCGAGTAACCCGGCCTCAAAGGCGACCATGGCTGAGCGGGCCGTCCTGGTACTTCATCACCTCACGGCTTCGACGGGGCTAGCCCGACAGCCTCGGGCGGCTATCACTACCCATCTCGACGCCGTCGACCTGGGAAGGGAGGCACTCCAGGCCACTCTGTTCGTCCGAATCATGGAGTACACCCAAATACACTTGCGGGAACCGCATCTCGCGTCATCTGGCGTGTTGCGCCAACTTGCCTCACCGAGTGCCAACACATGTGCACCGCGTGCACGATCGGCCGCGGAGGGCTTTGGGCGTCCGCTAGCCGACTTAGGGTCGCTCCCAAGCGCTTTTGCCGATGGCTCGCGCCCGATGAACAGCATTCCCAGCACACATAAGGAAACGATTCATGACATCGCCCGCAAAACCGCACCCAGTCATCTTCATTCACGGGCTGTGGATCCACTCGGCTGCTTGGCAACCGTGGCTCGAGCTCTTCGAGAACAACGGCTACGCGGTCTCCGCACCAGGTTGGCCTGGGGACCTCGCGACGGTCGCACAGACACGCTCGAACCCGGACGGCATGAACGACGTTGGCATCCAGCAGATCATCGACCATTACGCGGGACTGATCCAGGCGCAGGGTGGCATCAAGCCCCTGGTGGTGGGGCACTCCTTCGGCGGCTTGATCGCCCAGGAGCTGCTGGCCGAAGGTCTCATCGCAGCCGCAGCTGCCATCGACCCCGCACCCATCAAGGGAGTCAAGGCACTTCCGGTGGCGCAATTGCGGTCGGCGTTCCCCGTCCTCGGCAACCCTGCCAATCGACACCGGACAGTGTCGCTGACGGACAAGCAATTCCACTACGCCTTCGGTAATACCCTGACCGAAGACGAATCCAACGCGCTGCACCAGGCGTGGACGATCCCCGGACCCGGCAAGCCGCTGTTCGAGGATGCGGGGGCGAACTTCTCACGGCACTCGCCGGCGAAGGTCGACACCCACGTGGCAGACCGCGGCCCACTGCTGTTGACGTCGGGCACCGAAGACCACGTCGTCCCCTTGAAGGTCACCAAGGAGGTCGTCGCCATGTATTCAAAGAGTGTGGCAGTGACTGACTTTCATGTCTTCGAAGGCCGAGGTCACTCCCTCACCATCGACGGTGGCTGGAAGGACGTCGCCGTAGTCGTACTCGAATGGTTGGCAGCCATGGGCTTTTGATCGCACACGGCTACGGCCCGCAACGAACATGGCGCCGAAGAAGTCGGCGACAAGCATCTCTCCGCCGCGGCTTTGGTACGCGGCCCAAACAGATCGGAAATACTGATGTTTCAACGTTCTTGGCACACCGTGCGCATGGGCGCACTCACGAGTGCCGTTGCGGTGGCGTGTGTCGTGATAGTCCCCGCAGCTGTCGCCGCCTGCGCACCCGCCGCGTCTCCAACCGTCGCGTCTCCACCCGCCGCGCCTCCACCGAGCGCCGCGAAGCCCACCATCGTTCTGGTCCACGGTGCCTTCGCCGACGCGTCGAGTTGGGGTGGCGAAGTTGGCGCGTTGGAGAAGCAGGGGTATGACGCGCGCGCGATCGCCAATCCCTTGGAGAACCTCGACTCCGACTCCGACTCGGTGAAGAACTTCCTCGGCACTCTGAGCGGACCGATCGTGCTGGTCGGACATTCCTATGGCGGATCGGTCATCACGAACGCCGCCGCCGGCAATCCCAACGTCAAAGCGCTGGTCTACGTCGACGCCGCGGCCCCCGACGTGGGCGAGACGACTGCCCAGCTCAGTGGAGCCGACTCGGTATTGACCCGACCCCAAGGCGAACTGTTCGATCCCGTACTCCCCCCTGGCGCACCCCAGGACCAAGCGCAGCTCTATCTGAAGAAGGACATCTTCCTCCAGCACTTCGGTAACGATCTGCCGTCCGACCTGGCCACCCGGGCCTGGGCCAGCCAGCGGCCCGCAGCGGCGGCCTCACTGTTCGCACCGTCCAAGAACGCCGCTTGGAAGGACATCCCGTCCTGGTACTTCATCAGTAGCGGAGATCAGGTCATCACCCCGGCCTCGGAGGACTCCATGGCCGCACGAGCACACTCCCAGGTCACACACTTCAACGGTGGCTCGCACCTGACGCTGGTCTCACACCCCGACGCCGTCACGCAGGTCATCGAAGCTGCCGCCGCATCCGTGCACTGACCCGGATCGGTATGCGAGTGGTATTGCCAGACAATTTGGACATCAGAATCAGGAGGCGCCATGACTCAATCACTGAGTGGCTCGATCGAAACGATCTCGCATCGGGTCGACCGGTTGACGATCCAGATCGACGACTCATTCGATGGTTTCAGGAATCGCTATGAGGAAGCGGTGCCGGAGTACCAGACCGATCGGTTCGACGCCCTCATCGCGAGAAGTGCCGACTGGCAGACAGTTTTGGATGCGACCGCTGAGAATGCGCCACACGACTTCATCCTCTATTGGTCCCGCGAATTCACCTCGTTGATGGGTCTGGCCGGAGACCGAGGCCGCTGTGTCGGATACCTCATGGGCAATCACACCATTGCCCAGCGAATGTATCGGTACAACCCGGGCATCATGCTCCACGCCCCGCTGCGTGCGGCCATTGTGGAAGACGCCGATCATGCCACGTGGTTCACCTTGGACCAACCGAGCACTCAGTTCGGCAGCTTCAACACGCCCCAAATCACCAAGGTAGGAAGGGAATTGGACCACAAGCTGGCCGCGTTGCTCGAGCACCTCGGCGCCCCTGTCCCTGCCGTTCTCACCAAATAGCGAACAAGCCCAGGCGGTTTCGGCTGGCTTCGTAGGTCAAATAGACGTACTGAAACTGAGCGCCATACACACCAAGACCAACGACAGTCCCGCCTGCGCATTCGGCAGCGAACTGTCTTGAAACGATTGGAATCAGAATGTCTACTTACGTTCTCGTACATGGCTCGTGGCATGACGGGGGCGCATGGGCACACGTCGCCGAGGGCCTACGGCAACGGGGGCACCAGGTCCATTGCCCTACCATGGCCGGACACGGAGAAGGCGCTGATCGCGATGTCAGTCACGATGACTGTGTCGCGTCCATCGCCGATTACATCGGCCGCCACAGCCTCACCGACTTCGTTCTGGTCGGGCACAGTTTTGCCGGTACCGTCATTGCCCGTCTAGCCGCGGAGATACCCGAAAAGGTACGGCGCCTGGTGTTTTGGAACGCCTTCGTCCCCGATGACGGGACAAGCCTGTGGGACACCGTACCCGTCGAGTATGGAGAGTTCTTCTCCGTACTCGCCGAGCAGTCGGGAGACAATTCGGTCACGCTGCCCTTCGAGAATTGGCGCGACGCCTTCATCGGCGACGCCGACTTCGATAGGGCTCAGGAGACCTATCGCATGCTCAAGCCCGAGCCGTTTGGCCTGTTCGTCGAAAAGCTCGACATGAAGGCGTTCTACGAGCTGACGAGCGTCCCCCGAAGCTATGTTCTATGCCACGATGATTGTGCTCTGCCACCAGGAGATACGCAGTTTGGCTGGCTCGCCAATGCCCGCAGGCTCGAGTCCGCTATGGCCCAGCGGGCGCTTAGCCTGCCCACGACACGGTACGCAGCTGGCGTCGCGACGTGATGCCGAGCTTGACGAACACCTTGCGCAGATGCCATTCGACCGTGTGCGTGCTGATGAACAACTGCGCGCCGATCTCCTGATTGGTCAGACCGTCCGCGGCCAGTCGGGCGATCTGCGACTCCTGCGCCGTCAGCTGGTCACCCGAACTGACGGGTTGTTTGCGCACCTTTTCACCGGTGGCCACCAGCTCCCGGCGCGCGCGTTCGGCGAAGCCGTCCGCACCCATCCTGGTGAACATCTCGTAGGCGGTGTTGAGCTGCTGACGGGCGTCGGTTCGGCGGTTCGCGCGACGCAGCCATTCGCCGTACGACAACCGGGTGCGCGCCAGATAGAGCCCGATTCCCGCCCGCTCGAGCCGTACGATCGCCTCGGCGAAGAAGCCGTCGGCGACGTCGTTGGTGGCCAGTAGTGCCCTGGTGGCTGCCACGGCTCCGAGCCCCCAATCGGTTCCGCTGCTCCCGGCTCGCTCCTCGAATTCCCGCAACGCCCATGCGCCGGTTTCCCGGTCACCGATGTGTGCGGCGGCTTCGATGAGTTCGACGAGGCACCAGCCGTAGAAGCCCATGTCCTCGTACTCACAGCATTCACGTGCCGCCGCGAACGCCTCCTCGTACCGGCCGAGACCGTTGAACAGAACGGCGGACGTGTACCTGGTCACTCCGAACAGTCGGCCCTCGCCCCGTGCGGCGGCGTTGGCGGCGGCCACCGCGATCGGCTCGACCGCATCGGCGAGAACCCCGCGCCACCCTGCGACCGTCAACGAGTGGTACTTCACCGGCGAGTATCCGGTCGACACGGTGATGTCGTTCGCCTCTTCGATCAGCGCTGCCGCCGAGGCGAATTCGCCCCGGTACACGTGGACTCCCGCCCGGTAGACCAGCGCCGCGGGAAGTGCGGCCAGTGCGCCTGCGTCGCGTGCGCGCCGAACGGTGTCGATGGCGATGCGTTGCAGCACTGCGTCGTCCCACATCTCGTGCGCACCGGACTCTTGCGCTATCGGGAACGGCCAGTGCAGAGGCTGCCCGATGCTGTTCTCGGCGTGGGCATTCCAGAGCTCCAATGCGGTTCGCAGATGGTCGTGGCCAGCCCCTGGGCCATCGAGAAGCCTGCGCGTCATACCGCTCAGCAGAAAGTCGATCGGTCGCTTCAGCTCGTCTACCCGGTCGAGCGCAGCACGGCCTGCGATGGCCGTCTCCGTCAAGGCGCCTGGGTCTGCGAGCCGTCCCGCATACATGGCCGCGGTGAGCGCCTCGAGGAGGGTTTCCCTGGCCAGATCGTCGTCGAGACCCTCGAGTCCCCTTGCGGCACTGAGCAGTTGCCCGGCAGCTTCACAGATCTGGAGGGCGCCGGGCGCGCCGCCCCTGCTGCGCACGAATTCCATCTGAGCGCGCATCCGGACCACCTGGGCGCGCTGAAGCCTGGACAGCGGCGCCGACTCCGCCATCGCCAGGAGTTCGTACGCCGCCTCCGGCGCTGCCGCTTCCCGTTTGGCCTGGGCGGCGGCTATCGCACGTGACCCGCGCAGCGCCGGGTCTGCGGTGAGGACGGTCGCGCGCTCCAGGAAGGTCGCGGCCGCGGCGACGCCGCCCCGGCACTGGGCGCGGGCGGCCGAGCCCTCCAATTCGGCGGCCACGGCATCGTCTGGTCCGACCGCAGCACTCGCGGCGTGCCACGCACGTCGGTCGGGGTCGACCTCGAGGTCCGTTGCGTCGGCAAGCACTCGGTGTATCGCCCTGCGCTCGGCCAAGTCGGCTGCGCGGTAGGCGGCCGAGCGCATCAACGGGTGATGGAAGCGCATGCGGGGGCCGAACTCGATCACGCCGGCGGCCTCCGCGGGCGCGAGCGCGTCGACCGGTATACCGAGTCGTCCTGCGGCGCTCAAGAACAACGCCGCGTCGCCAACCGGCTCGGCAGCCGCAACGAGCAGCAGCGTTTGAGTCTGGGCGGGAAGGGCTTTGATGCGCTGCACGAAGCCTTCCTCGATCGCGGCCGTCGAGCTGCGCTTGCCCGAGATCCAGAAGCCGCCGGCAAGTTCGGTCGCGGAGACGGTTCGGGGGACCTCGAGGATCGCCAAGGGCACACCGCGGGTCTCCGCGACGATGCGATCTCGGACCTTCGGATCGATCCCCCCGAACATGACCGACTCCAACAGGTCTCGGGCCTCGGCGTCCGAAAGGCCGCGGATCTCCAATTCCGGAAGGCCCGCCAGCACGTCGGGGAGGTCCCGCACCGCGAAGACCATGGCGATCGACTCCGCCAGCAGGCGCCGTGCGACGAATCCGAGGGTCTGGAGAGACACCTGGTCAAGCCACTGTGCGTCGTCGACGACACACAGTAGCGGCCGGTCGTCGGCAGCCGCCATCAGGCTCAGCACGGCCAAGCCGACGAGGAAACGGTCCGGCGGCGGGCCCACTCCGCGACCGAAGGCGACGTTCAGTGCGTCACGCTGCGGCTCGGGCAGTTCGTCGACGTGCTCCATCAACGGCGCGCATAGCTGTTGTAGCCCCGCGAAGGCCAGCTCCATGTCGGACTGCACCCCCGCGACCGCAACGGTGCGGAACCCGGACGCGAGATCGCAGGTGTAGTCGAGGAGTGCGGTCTTGCCGACTCCCGCCTCACCGCGGAGCACGAGCACCTGGCTGGTGCCCGATCGGGCACCAGCCATCAACCCCCGAAGCGTCTCGCATTCGCTGTCGCGCCCGCGTAGACGTTGCCCCCGACTCTGACTCGACATAGCACCACTCAGTCTGTTTTCAGGAAACCCTACCGGTTTGCCGTACACGAAAGAGCCCGGTCAGATCGTGATCGGGCCGGGCTCCTTTCGATGGGCCTTGGTTACGCCTTGGCGGCTGCTTCGAGGATCCAGTTCTCGAACCGGGTATCGAACAGCGTCGCGCCGTCGCCGGGGCACAGAGTGCGCTCGCCGAGGTCGATGCCCCAGTACAGCGCGTCGGGATCAGCGACTACCTCACGGGTGTCCCCACGGGCGGTCAACGCGGTCCTGATCAGATCCGGAAGCAAAAACGCTTCTGGCCCACCAATTTCGGTGATGCCGTTCGTCGGATTGCCCACTGCCGCAATGGCGACGCCTTCCGCGACGTCGACTGCCGCCATCGGCTGGAAGTAGGCGGGTGGCATGCGGACCACGCCATCGACGGTCGAGGAATCGGCGAGCGTCTGAACGAACTCGAAGAACTGCGTGGCATGGACGATCGAGTAGGGAATCGGACCGTCGGCGATGAGCTTCTCCTGCAGCAGCTTCCCCGCGAAGTACCCGCTCTGCTCGGCCAACTCCTCGGTGCCCACCACCGACAGCGCGACGTGGTGGCCGACCCCCGCGTCCTTCTCTGCCGTCAGCACGTTCGTCGTCGCGGTGCGGAAGAACTCGATCGCCGCATCGTCGAGCGTGGGTGAGTTCGAGACGTCGACGACCACCGCAGCGCCTGCGAGAGCCTCGGCAAGACCCTCGCCGGTGAACGTATTCACGCCGGTCGACGGTGCCGCGGCGACGGCGTCGTGACCGCGCTCGGTCAAGGCGCGTACCAGCTTCGACCCGATCAGGCCGGTGCCTCCGATTACGACGATTCTCATGGTCAGCCTTCCCTTTTCGTTCCTACGGGCTTCGTGTGACAGCTCCCTGACCGCCAGAACGGATGGGTCGCCCTGAATTCATCCCGCTCGCGCGCCACCCGCTACGCTTCGGTGTCATGGTGGGGACACGATGAGTGCGGGGCTGTTCGGGCTTCTCGATGACGTTGCCGCACTGGCACGCCTTGCGGCGGCGTCGGTCGACGACATCGGTGCGGCGGCGGGACGCGCCACCGCGAAGGCTGCTGGCGTCGTGATCGACGACACCGCCGTCACACCGCAATACGTGCACGGCATCACGGCCGAGCGCGAGCTGCCGATGATCAAGCGGATCGCCATCGGATCCCTGCGCAACAAGCTGCTGTTCATCCTTCCCGCCGCGTTGCTGCTCAGCCAGTTCGTGCCGTGGCTGCTCACGCCGATCCTGATGGTCGGCGCCACCTACCTCTGCTTCGAGGGGGCGGAGAAGGTGGTCGGCTGGTTCACCGGGCACGACGCCCACGCCGCTCCCTCGTCGGCCGTCGGCGAGGACGCCGAGAAGCAGATGACGTCGGGCGCCATCCGCACCGACTTCATCCTGTCCGCCGAGATCATGGTGATCGCCCTCAACGAAGTGGCCGATCAGGCGTTCGTGCCGCGGCTGATCATCCTCATCGTCGTCGCCCTCGTCATCACCGCCGCGGTATACGGCGTGGTCGCCGTCATCGTGAAGATG
Organism: Mycolicibacterium sp. P9-64; assembly: GCF_008329605.1. GTDB lineage: Bacteria > Actinomycetota > Actinomycetes > Mycobacteriales > Mycobacteriaceae > Mycobacterium. Next base: position 30,754 of record NZ_NPKO01000019.1, on the reverse strand, counting down.
GACGACGTCGGGTTGAGCCTCACTCAGCGCTCGTCGCAGTTCGCCAAGAAGGTCGGCCGCGGCCTGGTCGCGGGGATGCCCAAGCTGTTGACCGCGCTATCGGCGATCGGCACCGTGGCGATGCTCTGGGTCGGCGGCCACATCCTGCTGGTCGGGACCGACACTCTCGGGTGGCATCCGCCGTATGGGTTCGTTCACCACGCCGAGGAGAACGTGCGCGCGGCCACCGAGGCGCTGGGCGCCGTCAACGGCGTGCTGGCCTGGCTGGTGAATACCGCTGCCTCGGCAGTGATCGGCTTGGTCGTCGGCGCCATCGTGGTCGGGATCGTGCACGTGCTGCCGTTCGGCAAGATGAAGGCCGCGCCCTAAGCGCAGTTCAGGTCACGGAAGGCAGGGGTCCCCGCCCGGCGTGTAATACGGCACTCCGGAAGGCGTGTAGCACGGCGGCTGGCCCGCAGCTTCCTGCGCCGCCCAGTCGTCGTCGTTGGCCAGCGCGACACCCGCGGCGACGTCGCCGACGACGTGCGTGCACCCACCGACTTCGACGTGGCGGCCGCCGACCCCGCCACACACCTCGGCGTGTGAGATCGGCGCCAAGGCGATCGGAGCGACCGCCATCCCCATCGCTGCGAACAGTGCCGCCGTCGTCTTCTTCATGGTCATCGTCACCTTTTGCCGGCTCGGTCCCCCACGGATATCGCGCCACCCTATACACGTGGACGGGGCCTCAGGGGAGCTTTGCGCAGCGCGCATAGGCTGGGTCGCGTGGACTTCGAGCTGAATCGCAAGGACCTACACGAGACCCGCTTCATCCTCGGCAATCCGCCGCCGCCGGAGGACGGGCAGGCACTTCTCCGAATCGAGTCGTTCGGGCTGACGTCGAACAACATCACCTACGCCGTGTTCGGCGAGGCGATGAAGTACTGGGACTTCTTCCCGGCGTCGGATCAGGGTTGGGGAAAGTTGAACGTCTGGGGCTACGCCCACGTCGAGCAGTCTCGGCATCCCGCCCTCGCCGACGGTGTACGCGTCTACGGCTACTTCCCCTGTGCCAGCCACCTGTTGGTCGTGCCGGACCGCATCAATGAGAAGGGTTTCGTCGACGCCGCCGCCCATCGTGCGTCGCTGCCCTCGGCGTACCAGAGCTACCGCAACGTCGACACCGACCCGGTCTACTCGGCCGACCTCGAAGCCGAACACATCCTGTTCTTTCCGTTGTTCTTCACGTCGTTCCTGATCGACGACTTCCTCGCCGAGGAGGACTTCTTCGGCGCGGACACCATCGTGATCTCGAGTGCGTCGTCGAAGACCGCGATCATCGCCGCCTACCTGCTCGCCGAGCGCGAGGGCATCGACGTCGTTGGCCTGACCTCCGCGGGAAACCGCGAGTTCGTCGAGAGGCTCGACGTCTACGACTCGGTCCACCGGTACGACGCCATATCGCAACTGCCAGGCGAACGTGCGGTCTACGTCGACATCTCGGGTGACGGCACCGTCCGCACCGACGTCCACGCGCGCTACGGCGACCGCCTCGCCCACAGCGCCGCGGTCGGCGTGACCCACTGGACCCAGATGACGCAGGGCGCAGGCGATCTCGCGGGACCCAAGCCCGTCTTCTTCTTCGCCCCCGACCGGATCAAGAAGCGCGGCGCCGACTGGGGTGCCGCGACACTGGACGAGAGCGTCGCCGAGGCGTGGGTGCCGTTCGCGCAGTGGGCATCGAATTGGCTACGCGTCGAGCATGTCTCGAGCCAAGACGACATCCAACGTGCCTACCTCGAACTCCTCGACGGCAAACTCGACCCGACGGCCGGCACCGTCGTCAACCTCTAAACCTACGATCGAAGGCATCTCGATGACTGACGACCAAATCGCCACGCACGCACAACTGTTCGACCTGACCGGCAAGTCCGCACTCGTCACCGGCGGCACCAGGGGCATCGGCTTGATGATCGCCCGTGGCCTGCTCCAGGCGGGTGCGCGCGTCGTCATCAGCTCGCGCAAGGCCGATGCCTGCGAGCACGCCCAGCAGCAGTTGTCGGAGTTCGGTGACGTGCGGGCCATCCCCGCGGACCTGTCTCGGCACGATGAATGCCTGCGCCTCGCCGAGCTCGTCACCGCCGATTCGAACGGGCTGGACATCCTGGTCAACAACGCGGGCGCCACCTGGGGTGAACCGCTGGAGAACTTCCCGGACTCGGCGTGGGACAAGGTGCTCGACCTCAACCTCAAGTCGCCCTTCTGGCTCGTCCAGGCGCTGGTGCCCGCACTCAAGCAAGCGGGCACGGCCGACGACCCCTCCCGGATCATCAACATCGGCAGCATCGACGGGATTCACGTCCCCCAGCTCCCGACGTACTCCTACTCCGCAAGCAAGGCGGCGCTACATCAGCTGACCCGGGTCCTCGCGCGTGAGCTCGGGCCACAGCACATCACGGTCAATGCCGTTGCGCCAGGGCCGTTCCGCTCGAAAATGATGGCAGCGACGCTCGACGCCTTCGAGGACGCGATCGCGGGAACGTCGCCGCTGGGTCGCATCGGTCGCGACGACGACATGGCCGGTGTTGCCGTGTTCCTCGCCAGCCGCGCGGGGTCCTACCTCACGGGGACGATCATCCCGGTCGACGGCGGCATCGCGACGACCGCCACCGGCGGCCCGGTCTAACCGTCAGTCGTGGGCACCAGCGAACAAAGACCCGTCACCCGACGCGACCTCGTCAGGTACGCGCTATCCGCACCGGTTCTCCTCGGCCTGGGGGCAACGGTCAGCGCACCGAAGGCATCAGCGGCCAGCATGCAGTTGCTCGACTTCGCGGAGCGGTTGGTGCCCGCCGATCAAATCAAGTCGGCGGGCTACGACGGCGCACTCGTCTACGTATCGGAGCTGCGGCCAGGAGCGGACTTCGACTTCAAGCCCGTCACCCGCGAGTACGCGGATTCCCTGCGCGCGCAGGGACTTCACGTCGTCAGCTGCTACCAATACGGCAAGCCCGGCTGGCCGGCGTCGCCGTCGGACTTCACCCGCGGGTACGACGGCGGTGTGGCTGACGCGCAGACGGCTCTGCGGCTGCACGGTGCAGCCGGCGGCCCGGATTCTGCGCCGATCTTCTTCAGCGTCGACGAGGGCATCGACCTCGATACTTGGAACCGCCTGGCAGTCCAGTGGTTTCAAGGAATCAACTCCGTGCTCGGCCCGGCACGCACGGGCGTCTACGGGTCCGCCAACGTGTGCGGGTGGGCGATCCGCGACGGTGTCATCGGACGCTCGACCACCGCGGGATACCGCTGGGCATGGCAGACCCGGGCGTGGTCCGCCGGGGCGCGCGAGCCCGCCGCCGTGCTCTACCAGTACGTGATCGTCACCGCGTCCGACCCCGGTGTCCTCCTGGGCGGCACCCACGTCGACGTCGACGAGGTCCTTGCCGCCGACTTCGGGCAGTGGGACCTGCAGCGGTAGCGCTACCAAGCGCTCTTCGAGTAGTCCTTCAGGAAACAGCCGTACAGGTCCTCGCCTGCCTCGCCGCGGACTATCGGGTCGTACACGCGGGCGGCTCCGTCGACCAGGTCCAAAGGGGCGTGGAAACCCTCCTCGGCGAGCCGCAGCTTGGTCGGGTGTGGGCGCTCGTCGGTGATCCACCCGGTGTCAACGGCGGTCATGAGGATGCCGTCGCGCTCCAGCATCTCGCCCGCACTGGTTCGGGTCAGCATGTTCAGCGCGGCCTTCGCCATGTTGGTGTGTGGGTGGCCCGGTCCCTTGTAGGCCCGGCTGAACTGACCCTCCATCGCCGACACGTTGACGACGTACTTGCGGCGGGCCGCAGCCGCGGCCATCGCCTTCCGCAGGCGGCTGACCAGGATGAACGGCGCGGTCTGGTTGCACAGCTGCACCTCGAGCAGCTCCATGGCGTCGACCTCGTGCACGTGTTGGGTCCAGCTGTTCACCGACGCGGTGTCGGGCAGCAGCCCACCCGCGTCGATGGCCGTGCCCGCGGCAATGCGGTCCGGGGTCGCGCTTCGGGCGACCAGCGCGAGCTCGGTCACCGCATGCGGGGTGGGGTGCTCGGTCAAGCTCCCCGCGAGCGCGGCCGGATGGGCGTCGCTGACGTGGTCGAACGTGATCACGTCGACGAGCTCGGGCGGGGTGGACCGCTCGGCCTCGACGAGCGCTGCGTAGGACCCAGGCGGGCGGCGCACCGTCTGTGCCGCGTTGTTGATCAGGATGTCGAGCGGGCCCTGCTCGGCCACCGTGTCGGCCAGCGCGACGACCTGGGCAGGGTCGCGCAGGTCGATGCCCACGACGCGAAGCCGATGCAGCCAGTCGGCGCTGTCGGGCATCGCCGCGAAGCGGCGGACGGCGTCGTTCGGGAAGCGGGTGGTGATGGTGGTGTGCGCGCCGTCGCGGAGCAGCCGCAGCGCGATGTACATGCCGATCTTGGCGCGCCCACCGGTGAGCAGCGCGGTGCGTCCGGTCAGGTCGGTGCGGGCGTCGCGCTTGGCGCGGTTGAGGGCGGCGCACTCGGGGCAGAGTTGGTGGTAGAACGCGTCGACCACCGTGTGATGGGTCTTGCAGATGTAGCAGGCGCGCGACCGCAGCAGCGTGCCCGCGGTGGCCCCGGCAGCGTTGGACACCAGCGGCAGGCCTGCCGTCTCGTCGTCGATGCGGCCCGGTGCGCCGGTGGCGGTGGCGGCGATGACCGCGCGGTCAGCGGCTGCCACGGCGTCCCGTCGGGCGTGGCGGCGGGCCTTCTTCACCGACTTGAAGATGCCCGCGGTGGCCCGGCGTACGGCGATGGCATCGGGATGCTCGGGCGGCAGCGACTCGACGTCGCGCAGCACCTCCAGGCAGGTGCTGAGCCTGTCCCTGTCGATCTCTGTCACGTTGGAAGGGTACGACGCGCTTGCTACACACTGATGCGATGGCACCCTCGGAAGCCCAGCTGCAGGAAATGCTCGACGAGTTCGAGTTGCGCAAGCTCGTGCACGGTTATTGCCGCGCCGTCGACCGTGGCGATACTGCTCGTCTGCGGGAGCTGTACCACCACGACGCCACCGACGATCACGGCGCCGTGGCAACGGGATCTGCCGACGAACTCCTCGACGCGATCACCGCAGCGCGGCCCTACATCAGGTCGATGCAGCACAACGTCACCACCGTGAACTTCGCGATCGACGGCAGTGCTGCCGAAGGCGAGATCTACACGATCGCGACGCACACGTTCAGCGCGCGGGACCGCGACGTCGACGTCGTGGTCGGGGGACGTTACCTCGACAAGTACGAGAAGCGCGATGGCACGTGGAAGTTCCTCCAGCGCATGATCGTTACCGACTGGGCCCACGTGAACGACCCGTCCACCCTGGATTTGAGCCATCCCATCACCAAGGAGACTCCGAGAGGGGCACCTGACGCGAACGATCCGTCACACCAGTTCTTCTCGCTGCTGATCAAGCACGCGCACTGATCATCATTGCGGGCACCGATGCGGACGTGAGCGCGGCGGCCGGTTCTGCACGGGACACGAGACGAATCTGCGTTCAATTCGTTCCTGTTTCGTTGTGCCGCATATGAGTAAGCGTCGATGGAATGTGCCACGGTAATCAATGGCCACCTGGCCTCACTGCACACCGACACCGGCAGCAGTCGCCGATCTCACCTTGCGAGAAATGTACATGCGAAGTCCGACTGGTATCCGAGCAACTGCTGCGATCGGAGCTCTTGCGGTTCTAGCCGCCCTGATGGTGACGCCGCATGCGCTGGCCGACCCAGAGGGAAGTGATGTCCCACCGGTCGATCCGTCGCCCACGGAAGCGGTTGACCCAGAGGCGGTTTGGGCGCCGTTGGATCAGACCGCGGGAACAGTCGACGAGACAGTTCCTGACACAGCCCCGTTCAGTTTGGCGGCAGTGAATCCCTCGAACGGCTCGACCGTGGGCGTCGCCAAACCGATTGTCATTGCGTTCGCCGCACCGATCGCGGACCGATCTGCGGCCGAGGACGCGATACACATCTCGTCGGATCCACCGGTGGCCGGAAAGTTCTATTGGATGAACGACAGCCAGGTGCGATGGCGGCCACTTGCATTCTGGCCCGAACACACCACGGTGAACGTCGACGCAGCGGGCACCACGTCCAGCTTCACCACCGGAGATGCGCTCGTCGCCACCGCCGACAACAACACCCACCAGATGACGATCACACGCAATGGCAACGTCGAGCAGATATTCCCGATGTCGATGGGCAAGCCGGGCCACGACACCCCCGACGGCACCTACTACGTGCAGGACAAGTTTTCCGACGTCGTGATGGACTCCGAGACATACGGCGTTTCGAATGAGTCGCCAGAGGGTTACCGCCTCCACGTCAAGCTGGCCGTCCAGATCGACAACAGCGGCAACTTCGTGCACAGCGCGCCGTGGTCGGTGGCCGATCAGGGAAACCGGAACGTGAGCCACGGCTGCATCAACATCAGTCCCGCAGACGCGCAGTGGTTCTACGACAACTTTGGGATCGGCGATCCGATCGTCGTCGCGAACTCCGTCGGCAGCTACACGCAAAACGACGGTGGCCAGGACTGGCAAATCGATTGACGGCAGATCAAGACGTGGTTGCACGCCCTCCCGCGCCGTTCATTTCGGATTTGTTGACGACGGTCGTTCGCTACGCTCCTCGACGACAACGTCACGATGGGGAGCCACTGATGAACGAGCGTGAACGCCAGAAGGAAGCCGCCGCCGCACAGGAAGCGGAGTACCAAGAAAGCGCTCGTCGGCTCCGGGAATTCGTCTCGGAGGCGACGCTCTCGGACGACGACCTACAGCGGATCGTCCGAGCCGCACGTCGCGCCTCGACGTCCGGGCCATGGCCCCTGATACAGGAACAGACGCCATCGGACGCCCTTTACATCCTGCTCAGCGGGGAGGCGGGGGTGTACGTCGGACACGACCGCGTTGCCGTGGTCGGACCGGGTGAGGTGATCGGCGAATCCGCGCTTCGTCACGGGAAACTGCGGAATGCGACGGTGACGACAACCGGCAGGGCCGAGGTTCTGCGTGTTGCGGGCGACGATCTCGAGGGCTTGCTCAACCAGATACCAGCCCTGCGCGGCATCATGGATGCGACCGCCGCCCGGCACATGCCTGGGGAATCCGTCGAGTCGAGCTGATCCCAACCCCGTCTAGCAGCGCGTCAGAGCTGACCAAGCGGTCGACAGACATTCGACAACGCATTCCAGTACTGACCGGGCCCGCAGTCTTGCGCCGGACGCGGTGTCTGGCAGGTGTTGGTGATCGGATCCCAGAATTGCCCGTTCACGCAGTTGAGCGGCTCTGCCGACCCGATCCCGGCGCCCAACGGCGACGCGGTGGCAAGCGGAGCGGCTGCAACCGCCGCGATCGTCAAACGGCGTAGAAGACTTCGCATGAGTGGATTTTGCCCGAAAAGACGCATCGCCAAACGCAGCTTGAAACCACTTACCGCTGACGCAGAAAGGCCCAGGCTGGGGATTATCTCCCTGACCTGGGCCTTTGCTGTGGAGCCGCCGGGAATCGAACCCGGGTCCAACGGCATTCCCTCAAGGCTTCTCCGTGCGCAGTTCGCTATGTCTCTACTTGGATCTCTCGGTCTCGCGAACAAGCCGTGATGACGATCCCAGTCGCTGTTTGATGTCCCCGTACATCCCGCGACCGGACGTATGGGTTTGTCCCTCTAGCTGATGCCAGGGTCCGGGCCGAGGGCGCTCCCGGTCTGACAGACACACCGTCGCTTAGGCAGCGAGGGCGTAGTCGCGCTGATTGGAATCGGCGCTTAATTGGTTGCAACGACGCTTACGGTGGTCATTTGCCTGCACCGGCACGCTTCCCTTGATTCGATGCGCGATGTCGAAACCGTTCGGCCCCTCGCATCCCCACCGAACTTCGGTGGGACGTTCCATCATACCGTGCAGCTCAACGCGGTCCAGCGATTAAGAAGTCCCGGTTGGATCACGTCCCGCCTCGATGCCAAAAACCCAGAAATGGCGCCTGGTCCGACGTTAATGTCAAGACGTCGAAACCGACGCCAAGGAGGCTGCCATGAGCGGCTATCGGACGATGATCGTCGGCACTGACGGCTCGGCGTCGTCATTGCGCGCGGTCGACCGAGCAGGCGCGTTCGCGGCGCAGGAGAACGCCACGCTGATCATCGCGAGCGCACACGTCCCCGCCGTCGAAAGGGGAAGCTGGTCGCGCGCGCCTTCCCACGATCACGTGACTGATGCCCGTGACGCCGATGCCCTCGGCGGCGAGGATTACATACTGCACGGCGATGCCCCGGTCTATGAGACCCTCCGCGAAGCCCGCGACCGTGCGAAGGCGTCCGGCGCCAAGAACGTCGTGGAGCGCGCGGTCGAGGGTGCTCCAGTGCACGCACTGGTGAAGCTGGTCCACGAGGTCAACGCAGACCTGCTCGTGGTCGGCGACGTCGGACTGGACACCACCGCTGGACGCATACTGGGCTCGGTACCCGACGCCGTCGCCCGCAAGGCAAAGATCGACATCCTGATCGTGCACACCGCCGACTAGGACAGTTCCGCTCAGATCACGTACGCCATGTGATCGACGATTCGCCGGCCCACCTCGGCGTCCCCATCGAACTCGACGTCACGCGGGCGGTCATTTCCAAGGGGTCGTCCGCCGCAGCGCCGAGTGAACTGCAGGCCGTCGAGCCGGATGACCGTCGTCGGCCCATCCGCGAACTCGTCCACCACGGCCGCCCTGCCGTCGACCGCCACATTGATGGTGCGCTGCAGCGGCCCGGTCAACTCGATGGCGACCCGCGAACCCTCGGGTGCACCGCCGAGCTTGCCGACCACGAAGCCCATGCTGGCGCCGATCTCGTCGAGCGCCAGGCGTGACGCCGGACCGTCGAGGTCGGCGTCCGACGGCGGACACGAGAGGGCCTGCCGGATGTCTTGTTGGTGCATCCAGCAGTCGAAGGTCCGGATGCGCATGAACCTGCCGTAGGTGTCCGGCCCGGCGGGCGTCGCGGTCACCCCGTTCCAAACCTCGTCGGTCATGTCGGCGAGCACCGCTCTGCGCTTGGCCGTCACGTCGCGAAACCGCGTCAGCACGTCGTCGCCGGTGTCGCCGCGCAGGTGTTGCACCCAGCACTCGTTGAGCTCGCCGATGGGGTTGCGCACGTGACCGAACGTCGCGACGTCGGCGCCCAGCTCGGGGGTGGCGGCGCCCGACAGCATCGACTCGGTGCCGATGACGTGAGCGACGACGTCGTGGACGCACCATCCCGGCAGCGGTGTCGGCACCGTCCACTGCGTGTCGGGTAGACCCGTCATCAGCTGGTCGATGGCGTCCCACGACGCGAAGAGGCCTCCGAGAACGTCGGACTTGTCGAGGATGGTGGCAGGGCGTGAGGGGCTGTTCACCGGCCGACGGTAGCGCTCCAACAGGCTGCCCGTCAGCCGGTCGCGATCATCCGAACGCCGAGACCAGCGCGAAGCCGACCCCGATCAGGTCATGCCCTTGGCGCGCCGCCCCAGTTCCCGGGTGACTTCCCGATCGGCGTCACGTCTTGCCATGTCCTGCCGCTTGTCGTGGGTCTGCTTGCCTCGCGCCAGCGCGAGCTCCACCTTGACCTTGCCGTCGGTGAAGTACAGCGACAGCGGCACCAACGTCAGATTGCCGTCGCGGATCTTGCCGACCAAGTTGTCGATCTCGCCGCGGTGCAGCAGCAGTTTTCGGTTGCGCCGCGGCGCGTGGTTGGTCCAGCTGCCGGCGTGATACTCCGGGATGTGCAGGTTGCGCAGCCAGATCTCACCGTCGTCGAGGGTGGCGAACGCGTCGGCCAGCGATGCCTGACCTTCGCGCAGGGCCTTCACCTCGGTGCCCATCAGCGCGACCCCTGCCTCGAAGGTCTCCAGGATCACGTAGTTGTGCCGCGCCTTGCGATTGGTCGCGACCACCTGGTTGTTGCGCCGGGTGGCCTCGTCGACCTTCTTCTTCACCATGGCTAACGCCGCACGTACAAGCGCAAGGTGGCATAGCCGGTGACCCCGGCCATCGCGACGCCGACGAACAACAGGATGGGCGCGATGTAGAGGATGTCGGCGTAGTCGATCCTGGCGATCAGGTTCGCTTGATAGAACTGATTCAACGCCTTCTCGAGGAACAGCGCGCGCACCACGATCAGCCCGATGATCGCGATCACCACGCCGAGGAACGCGGCCAGCATCGCCTCGACGAGGAACGGCAGCTGCGTGTACCAGCGGCTAGCGCCGACCAGTCGCATGATGCCCACCTCCGTTCGGCGGGTATAGGCGGCGACTTGAACCATGTTGGCTATCAACAGGATCGCACCGACTGCCTGCACCAAGGCGACCGCGAACGCTGCGCTACTCAAACCGTCGAGCACCGCGAACAGCCGGTCTATCAGGTCCTTCTGATTGAGCACGTTGAGCACACCCGGCTTGCCGACCAATGATTGGTCGAACTCCTTGTGCTGCTCGGGATTGTCGAGTTTGACGATGAACGACGCAGGGAACGCGTCCTTGCCTGCGACGTCCTTGTACTGCGGGAACTTCTTGATCGCGTCCTCGTAGGCCTGATCGCGGTTGAGGAAGCGCACCGACTTCACGTCGCCACGGTCTTCGATCTGCTTGCGCAGCGCCTTGCACGGGTCGGCGTCACACGTCGGGTCGTTGGCCGAGACGTCGTTGGTGAGGAAGACCTGGCTCTCGACGCGGTCGAGGTAGATGTTGCGGGAGCTGTCGGCCAGCCGGACGACGAGGAGGCCGCCGCCGAACAGGCCGATGGAGATGGCGGTCGTCAAGATCATGGCGACCGTCATCGTGACGTTGCGTCGAAGCCCGGTGAGGACCTCGTTGATCAGAAAGCCGAAGCGCACTTAGCGATCCATTCCGTAGACACCGCGCTGCTCGTCGCGGATCAGGCGGCCGAGCTCGAGTTCGATGACGCGCTGGCGCATCGAGTCGACGATGTGGTGGTCGTGTGTGGCCATCAGCACCGTGGTTCCGGTGCGGTTGATCCGCTCGAGCAGATCCATGATGTCCTTACTGGTATCCGGGTCCAGGTTTCCGGTGGGTTCGTCGGCAAGCAGCACCAGCGGGCGGTTGACGAAGGCCCTGGCGATGGCGACGCGCTGCTGCTCGCCACCTGACAACTCGTGGGGCAGGCGGTTCGCCTTGCCGGACAGGCCGACCATCTCCAGCACGTCGGGCACGACGCGGTTGATGACGTCGGAACGCTTGCCGATCACCTCGAGGGCGAACGCCACGTTCTCGAACACGGTCTTCTGCTGCAGCAGCCGGAAGTCCTGGAACACGCAGCCGAGCACCTGCCGCAGGCTTGGGATGTGGCGGCTCGACAGCTTGTTCACGTGGAACTTGGACACCTGGATGTCGCCGCTGCTCGGCGTCTCCTCGGCGAGCAGCAGCCGCATGAACGTCGACTTGCCCGATCCGGAAGGCCCGATCAAGAAGACGAACTCCCCCTTGTCGATCTTGAGCGAGACATTGTCCAGGGCTGGGCGTGCCGAGGATTTGTACTGCTTGCTCACGTGGTCGAGGGTGATCATCACGGCTCGCCAGTGTAGCGGTGCACGCGGTCAGACCCCGCTACGTCGGTGGCGCGGGCGCCGCCGGCGCCGGCGCGAGTCCGGGTAGCGAGGGCAGAACGACCGTCGGAATCGTGATCGGGGTGAGCGTCTGCGGTGGAATCGGACCGGCACCATCCGGGTCCACCGTGACCGGCGTGGGCCCCGTAGTCGTCGTCGGGCTGCCCGGTGTCGTCGACGTGGTGTCGGTCGGGCTGGGCTCAGTAGTCGTCGGCGTGGTGGTCGTCGTGGTCGTGGTGGTCGTCGTCGTCGTGGTGGTCTTGGGACGTTCCTGCACGTTGGTGCGCGGCACCCAGGTGTACTCGGGATCGGGCACGAACCCGGGTGGCACGACGGCCGTATCGGGCGTCACCGGCGGGGCGGGCGGCGGCCGGTAGGCGCTGTGCACCCAGGCGATCACGATGAACGCGACGATGAGTCCAACGGTGGACGTGCGGATGCGCCCATTGATCAGGTAGCCGGGCCACCCGTGGTCAGGGCGGGTTCGGGTGAGCCAGTTCCAGAAGCTCATTCGCGGTCCTCCGTGGGCCGCGGCTGGTCAGGGCTGGTGACTGTCGCCGGGCTTGGAATGGTGTTCACCATCGGGGAGCTGTCGGCAGGGGTGACGATCCCTGCGCGCGCAAGCATGGCAATCACCAGGAGACGGAGCCGTCGCCCGACCTCGAACTGCTTGCCCGGCAGCGTGCGCGCGACCATCCGCAGGTTCACGGTGTCGAGTTCGATGCTCTCCACGCCCATCACCTGCGGGGCGTCCAGCAGCAGCTTGCGCAGGCTCTCGTCCTTCATCGCGGTGTCGCTGACGTCATGGAGCAGATGGGTGACCCGAGTGAGGTCGGCGCTGGTCGGGACCGGGATGTCGATGACGGCGCGTGCCCAGTCCTTGGACAGGTTCATCGTCTTGACGATCTGGCCGTTGGGGATGGTGAACACTTCGCCGTCGCTGGACCGCAGCTTGGTCACGCGCAGCGTGACATCCTCGACCGTGCCCTCCGCCGGTGCGGCGATACCCGCAACGGTCAAGGCAACCAGGTCACCGAAGCCGTATTGCTTCTCGGTGATGACGAAGAACCCCGACAGCAGGTCCTGCACGATGCGCTGCGCCCCGAAACCGAGCGCGGCGCCAAGGACCGCCGCCGGCGCGACGAGCGACCCGACGGGTATCGCCAGCACGTCGGTGATCTCGACGGCCACCACCACGAACAGGATCGCGATCGACACCCAGGAGATGACCGAGGCGACCGCCTGGCGGTGCTTGGCGCTTTCGGTGCGGACGATCTGATCGCTGTCCCGGAAGTCGGCGTCGATGCGGCTGGTGATCTTGTGCGCGCACCAGGTGATGAAGCGCGCGGCCAGCAGCGAGAAGATGATGATGAGAGCGATCTTGAGCCCGCGGGTGAGGATCCACTCGCCGACGCCGCCCCGCCAGAAGTCATGCCAGCGCTGGGCCCATTCGAATGCCTGGTAGCTAGTCGTCATCTTTCCTATTGCGCCAACGGATTCCCGCTTCGAGGAATCCGTCGATGTCTCCGTCGAGTACCGCGGCCGGATTTCCGACCTCGTAGTCGGTGCGTAGGTCTTTGACCATCTGGTAGGGCTGCAGCACGTAGGAACGCATCTGGTTCCCCCACGAGCTGCCGCCGTCGCCCTTGAGCGCGTCCATCTCGGCGCGCTCTTCCAAACGCTTGCGCTCCAGCAGCTTCGCCTGCAACACGCGCATTGCCGCAACCTTGTTCTGCAATTGCGACTTCTCGTTCTGGCACGTCACGACGATCCCGGTGGGGAGGTGCGTGAGTCGAACGGCGGAGTCGGTGGTGTTCACGGATTGGCCGCCGGGACCGCTCGACCGGTACACGTCTACCCGCAGATCGCCTTCGGGAATCTCGATGTGGTCGGTGGTCTCCACTACCGGAAGCACCTCGACGTCGGCGAATGACGTCTGACGCCTGCTCTGGTTGTCGAACGGGCTGATCCGCACCAGGCGGTGAGTGCCCTGCTCCACCGAGAGCGTGCCGTAGGCGAACGGCGCGTGCACCGCGAACGTCGCGCTCTTGATACCCGCCTCTTCCGCGTAGGAGGTGTCGAACACCTCGACGCCGTAGTTGTGCTTCTCGGCCCACCGGATGTACATCCGCATGAGCATCTCGGCCCAGTCGGCAGCGTCGACGCCGCCGGCGCCCGATCGGATGGTGACGACGGCCTCGCGTTCGTCGTACTCCCCCGACAGCAGCGTGCGCACCTCGATCGCCTCGAGGTCCTCACCGAGTGACTTGAACTCGGCGTCCGCCTCGGCCAGCGCCGCTTCGGCGGCAGCGCCTTCCTCTTCAGCGGCCATCTCGTAGAGCACGGGCAGATCGTCGAGCCGCTGCCGCAGCTCTTCGACTCGGCGCAGCTCGCTCTGCGTATGGGAGAGGTCGCTGGTGACCTTCTGGGCGCGCGACTGGTCGTCCCAGAGGTTGGGATCGGACGCCTCTTGTTCGAGGCTCACCACGCGCGCACGCAGACCGTCGACATCGAGCACCCGCTCCACCGTGGTCAAGGTGGTGTCGAGGGCTGCGATGTCGGCTAAACGGTCGGGATCCACGGGAAATCACAGTACCGACCGCGACGCGGATCATTTCGACCCTCACCCCTGGACCGGCCAACCAGGTTTAGCATCGGTTCGTACCCGCCCGGGACGTCGCGACAGCCCCTTGCGCGCCCCAGGTACAGGACATCTGGCTTACGGAAAGCTGAAGCATGCGCCCATACCATGTGGCGATCGTCGGCTCTGGACCTTCGGGTTACTTTGCTGCCGCCTCGCTGCTGAAGTTCGCAAACGCCACCGATGACGCGGACGTGCGCGTCGACATGCTGGAGATGCTGCCGACCCCGTGGGGTCTGGTTCGCTCCGGCGTGGCCCCCGACCACCCCAAGATCAAGACCATCAGCGCACAGTTCGAGAAGACGGCCGCCGATCCCCGGTTCCGCTTCTTCGGCAACATCGCCGTCGGCGACCACGTGCAAGCCGACGAACTCGCCGAACGGTACGACGCGGTGATCTACGCCGTCGGCGCGCAGTCCGACCGTCCGCTGAACATTCCCGGCGAGGAGTTGACGGGCAGCGTGGCTGCCGTCGACTTCGTCGGTTGGTACAACGCCCACCCACACTTCGAAAAGATGACGCCCGACCTGTCGACGGGTCGCGCGGTTGTCATAGGCAACGGCAACGTCGCGCTCGACGTGGCGCGCATCCTGGTCAGCGATCCCGATCTGCTTGCCGCCACCGACATCGCCACGCACGCCCTCGACCTGCTGCACGACCGCGGCGTCGAGGAGGTCGTCGTCGTCGGCCGCCGCGGCCCGCTGCAGGCCACCTGGACCACGCTGGAACTGCGCGAGCTGGTCGACCTCGAAGCCATGGCCGACGTCGACGTCATCGTCGACCCGGCGGACTTCGCCGACATCACCGATGCCGACCTCGAGGCCGCATCCAAGTCGGTGAAGCAGAACATCAAGGTGCTCCGCGGCTACTCCGAGCGGGAACCGCGAGGTGCCAAGCGCCGCATCGTGTTCCGATTCCGCACCTCACCAATCGAGATCCTCGGCGACGGCCGGGTGGAGTCGATCGTGCTGGGCCGTAACCAGTTGGCCGACGACGGGGGCAGGGTGGTCGCCAAGGACACCGGCGAGCGCGAGGAGTTGCCCGCGCAGCTGGTGGTCCGTGCCGTCGGGTACCGGGGTGTGCCGACGCCGGGGCTGCCGTTCGACGACCGGACGGGAACGATTCCGCATACCGACGGCAAGGTCGACGGCAGGCGCAACGAGTACGTCGTCGGGTGGATCAAGCGGGGACCATCCGGTGTCATCGGCAGCAACAAGAAGGACTCGCAGGACACCGTCGACACGCTGACCGCTCAGCTCACCTCGGCCGTGCCTGCCGACTTCGGCGACGGACACTCCGAGGAACTCGTCGAATGGCTTCTGTCGCGTCAACCGAAACTGGTCACCGACGACCACTGGAAGTTGATCGACGACCACGAGCGCTCGACGGGCGTGAGCCTCGGTAGGCCGCGCGTGAAGTTGACCAGCGTGGCCGAATTGCTGCGCATCAGCCACGGATGAGATCGGCGCACTCTTCGACGATCCTCGGGCCCGTCGGGAGTCCGCGGCGTTCATGATCGAGGCCCGGTCGCTGTATCGGTCCTTCGGCACGGTCATGTGCATCCGGGCGTGTCGCGGTCGGCGGCCGCTTCCAGACCAGCGCTACCTGCGACAACGATCGCTACCACTGCTGCGAGGGCGGTCTCCTGGCACCCGTGGCGCGCGTTGCGGTGGTTGACACCGCGGTACCAGCGGTACACGATACCTGCTGTAACGCGTACTACCGGTATGCAGACTTGGCCTGAGGGGAGCACGAGAATGGGTCCGGTATCGAAGACTACGAGCCAGCGGGACGTCGATGCACCGCTGGCCGTAGAGGTGGCGGAACGCATCGTCCGCAATGGTGATGTCGAGATCGCGGTCTACGAGCAGGGCAATGCGGCTGGGGAGACCGTGTTGCTGCTGCACGGATGGCCCGACTCGCATCACCTTTGGGACGGCGTGACGCCGTTCCTCACCGAGCGCTTCCGCGTCATCTCCGTCGACAATCGCGGCCACGGCAAGTCGACCAATCCCAAGAACTTCCGGGACTTCGCCGTGGCGGAGCTGGCCGGCGACTACATGGCCGTGATCGACGCGGTCAGCCCCGGCAAGCCGGTCCACGTGCTCGCCCACGACTGGGGCAGCGTCGCAATGTGGGAAGCGGTGTGCGACGAATGGGCGCAACGCAGAATCGCGTCGTTCACGTCGGTGTCGGGCCCGAACATCGCGCACCTCGGCGCATGGGCTCGCGACAGGTTGTCACGTCCCACCCCGAAGAACGTGGCGCTGGTGCTGGCCCAGCTCGGCTCGTTCGGCTACATGTTCTACTTCATGCTTCCGTGGCTGCCGAAGGCCATGTTCTCGTTGGTGCTCAACGGCAACCGCTGGCGCAAGGGCCTGTCCCGCGCGGAAGGTGCTGCGCCAGAGGACATCTTCCTCGCCCCGACCTTCGAGAAGGACATTGGAAACGGGCTGCGGATCTACCGCGCCAACATCACCTCGGTCCTGACCCAGCGGGAGCGGTTCACCCGCGTTCCCGTGCAGGTGATCGTCGGAACCCGTGATCCCGCGGTCCGTCAGGCGAGCTACGCCGATGCCCTCAACTGGGCGCCCGCGGTGTGGCGGCGCGTCGTGCAGGGTGGGCACTGGCTGCCGTTCTCGCATCCCGAGATGCTGGCCACCGCAACGACCGAACTCATCGACGCCACCGAAGGCCTGCCGCCCGCGCGAAGCCTGCGCCGCGCCCAAATGGGCAAGCAACAACGACCTTTCGAGGACCAGCTGCTCGTCATAACCGGTGGCGGTAGTGGCATCGGGCGGGAAACCGCCCTTGCCTTCGCCCGCGACGGCGCAGAGGTCGTGCTCTCCGACGTGAACCTGGCGTCGGCGAAGGAGACCGCAGCGCTGATCGCCGAAGCCGGCGGCACCGCCCACGCGTACCAGTTGAACGTCGCAGACGAGCAGGCCGTGATCGCACACGCCGACGAAGTCGAGGCCGTACACGGAGTGCCCGACATCCTGATCAACAACGCTGGCGTCGGTCAGGCGGGGCGCTTCTTCGCGACTCCGTCCGAGGACTTCAAGCGCGTCCTGGACATCAACCTCTACGGCGTGATCAACGGATGCCGCGCCTTCGGGCCGAAGATGGCCGACCGAGGGCTCGGCGGCCACATCGTGAACCTGTCGAGCATGGCGGCCTACACGCCGCAACAAGGCTTTACGGCATACGCGACGAGCAAGTCCGCGGTGTTCATGTTCTCCGACTGCCTGCGCGCCGAACTGGCGTCAAGGGGTATCGGCGTCAGCACCATCTGCCCGGGCATCGTGGCGACCAACATCGTCTCCACCACCGTGGTCTCCGGACTACCCGAAGCCCAGGCAGCGAAAAAGCTTGCGGCAGTTGACCGTGCCTACAAGATGCGTCGCTACGGTCCTGATCGGGTCGCCAACCAGATCGTCAAGGCCGTCAAGAAGGGCAAGTCAGTCGTCCCCGTGACGCCGGAAGCCCACTTACAGTACCGATTCAGCAGATTCGCTCCTGCGCTCGGACGCCTAGCGGCCGCCAAAGCGTCCCTTGGATAACCCCCACTCAATTTGAACGGAGCATTCGATGACAGCGCATCCGACACCGAATGGCACCACCTCGGAAGAGCTTGCACTCCACGCGCGCAACGTCCACTTCGACGTCAGCGATGCTCCGCTGCACTGGATTCCGAACGAACCGATCGCCTCACACTTCATCTCCTCGTTCAACCTGGTGCTCCCCATCGGGGAGGAGATGTTCGTCGAGGGCTTCACCGAGGCTCTGCCGTACGTGAAGGACGCCAAGCTGCGGGACGCGATGCTCGGCTTTATCGGGCAGGAAGCGGTGCATTCGCAGGCGCACGACCGCGTGCTTCCCGAGTTCCTCGGCCGTCACGGCATCGACCCCCGCCCCGTCGTTCGACAGCTCGAATACTTTGCCGCACAACTGACTGCCGTCAAGTCGAAGCTCAACGTGCGCGCCCGCTACCGACTGCTGATCGAGCAACTGGCGATGATCGCGGCGATCGAGCACATGACTGCGGTGCTAGGTGACTGGATTCTCAACGCCGACCTCGACGGCTTCGGCGCCGACCCGGTGATGAGCGACCTCTTCCGTTGGCACGGCGCCGAAGAGGTGGAGCACCGGTCGGTCGCTCACGACGTCGCCACCTACTTCGGGGTCGGGTACTTCCACCGAGCCTTGCTGATCACGCCGACGCCATTCCTCATCACGTACATGTTCTTGCGAAACACCAAGTACATAGTCCGCCAAGACCCTTCGCTGCCGAACTACGGTCTGGTACGACTGCTCGTCGAGTGGATCCGCGCCAGCCGGCGCGGCTCGCTGCCAAGCATGAAGGCCATCTTCTCGGGTTGGAGCTACGTGCGCCCGTCGTTCACCCCGGAAGAGGTCGGCAACACCGCACAGGCCGTCGCGTACCTCGCTCAGTCCCCAGCGGTGAAGCGCGCGGCAGGCTGACAGTGCTCGACTACGACAGCACCACCGTCCCACCGGACATCTACGGCCGTTTCAACCGGGCTCCCACGATCGTCGTCGCTGCCAAACTCATGGCGCCCGCGATCAAGATCATGGGCCGGGTACTTCGGCAGTTGCCCCCACCTGGTGAGGTCGACCGCTCGCTGCTGCTGACCGTGACGGACCGCAAGGTCGAGACGTCCGACGGAGACGTCGTGAGCCTGCGGCTCGCCGACCCGCCAGGCGCTCCCCTTCCTGCCTGGACCCCCGGCGCCAACGTCAACGTGCACCTGCCTTCCGGTCGCATACGGCAGTACTCGCTGTCCGGCGATCCCGCGGACGGTACCTACCGAATCGCGGTGCGGCGCATCCAAGATGGCGGGGGCGGCTCCGTCGAGCTACATGATTCGATCCGGGTCGGCGATCAGCTGGTCGTCACGGGACCGGTGAACGCCTTCCCACTCGCGTTGCCAACGGACGGCGCAGGCGAGGATCGGATGCACTTCGTCGCGGGCGGTATCGGCATCACGCCGATCCTGCCGATGGTCAGGGCGGCCGAGGCTGCGCGCGTGCCGTGGACGATGGTGTACGCAGGTCGCAGCAGGCAGTCGATGCCGTTCCTCGACGAGCTGTCCCGCTACGGCGACCGAGTGACCGTTCACACCGACGAGGAACACGGACTGCCTTCGATCTCCGACCTGCTTCCGCACGACGACGCCGCAATCTACTGTTGCGGGCCAACTTCGATGCTCGACGTGGTTCGTTCCGCAGTGGCCCGACAACACGGCGTGCCGCTGCACTTCGAACGGTTTGCTGCGCCGCCGATCGTCGACGGTGTGCCCTTCGACGTACAGCTCGGCACGGGTGGCGACGTTCTGCACGTCGCGGCGGACAAGACCGCGCTGGAGACCATTCGCGCGGCCAGGCCCGCCGTTGCCTACTCGTGTCAGCAGGGGTTCTGCGGAACTTGCAAGGTCCGTGTGCTCAAGGGCGAGCCGGTTGCCTACGCGGATCGAACCTCGAAGAGGGAACGGAGCGAGATGTTGATCTGCGTCGATCGCGCCGACGGCGGAACCCTCGTCCTCGACCTGTAGCCCTAAAGGTCGCGGGCGCGCGCGGTGCCTGGTGCCCTACCATTGGCCGGTGTCGACGGAAGCAAATCCAGGTCGCGGGCGTACGCCCGGACCTACTGGAGATGCCCGGTCAGACCGCTGGCTCGAGCATCGGGCAACGGTGCGAGCCGAATTGGTCGAGGCGACGCTTCGCGCGATCGACGAGCACGGACCGGATCTGTCGATCGATGACGTCGTCAAGACCGCCGAGGTTCCACGACCGAAGCTCTATCGGTTCTTCGACGACAAGGACGCGTTGTTCGACGCCGTCGGTGATCGCGTCCAAGAGATGATCATCGAGCGCGTCGTGCCACACTTCGATCTCACCGATACGGCACTGGGACTGGTTCGCTCGACGCTGACCGCGTATGTCGGCCTGGTTGCCGAACGGCCCAACGTCTTTCGCTTCCTGGTCGGTTCACACTTCAGCGACGGCGGCCGCTCCACGATGGACCTCGTCGACGGCGGCCGTCCGTTGTCGGACGCCACCGCCGCGGTGGTGGCGGCCGTCGTCACTGGCCGCGGCGGCGACGGTGAAAATCTCGAGTACTTCGTCGATGCCGTGCTCGGAGCGGTGGCCCTCGGCGTGCTGCGTTGGTTGAACACGCCGGCGATCAGTGAAATCGCGCTGGTCGAGGAGTTGACCACGTTCGTCTGGGGCGCGATGTCCGCGACCGCGGCAGCACGGGGCGTCGTCCTTGATCCCGACGAGCGTCTGGCATTGCCGGAGAGCTGATCGATCGGAGCCGTCGGTTCCGTTGCCCCGCGCGATATCGACCCTTGGGCTGCGTCTCGCAATCGCCCGCGGTGCCCAGGCGGCCAGAGAACGGCAGCACAGCTGACGGATCTCAATACCCAACCCGCACAAGGACTTAGCGCACGGGACGAAGTGACGTCCCGAACCTGATCGCACCTAGACGGGCTGCACACCGCCCATTTCGGCGCCGATTTTGCCCCTTCTCCAACAGGGTCTTGCGCATCTCCTCGGCCACCCTTACTGTGACTGAGAATACAGTACCGATAGTACCGGTTACTGAATGTTCGAGGAAAGGTTGCGAGTCATGGCAAACACGCTTCAGAACTATCCGAAGACCAGGCGAATGCGCTTCCGCTTCAACGACGACGGCGCGGTGAACAGGTACTTCGTCGACGGAGACATCGTGTACAGCCACTTCGTGGCGGGCCTGTCAGCAGGATTTCCCCCGGGCGAAGAGGGCTTCATCCGGTCGGTTCGCCGCTTCTCCGAGAGCATCACCGACCCGGAACTGAAGAAGCGCGTCGCCGGCTTCATCGGCCAGGAGTCCATGCACGGGCAAGAACACCGCCGGTTGAACGAGAAGCTCGTCGAGCTGGGCTACGAGATCGAATGGCTCGATCGGAAGACGCTGAAGGAGCGCCTGATCCGGCTGGAGAACCGGCTGCCCCGCAAGGTGCACCTGGCCACTACCGCAGCGGCCGAGCACTACACCGCCGTCCTTGCCGAGCGCACCCTTGCGACGCCCGAAGTCCAGGCCATCCCCGGCGATCCGGAGGTATGGCATCTGCTGAACTGGCACGCGCTGGAGGAGCTCGAGCACAAGTCGGTGGCGTTCGACGTCTACCGCGCGGTGGGCGGTACCGAACGCATGCGCATCACCGTGATGGCGGTGCTGTACGCGCTCACCATTCCGTTCACGCTAACCAGTTTGACCATCGGGCTAGCGCGTGACCCGGTCGCGCGACGACAACCCCGACGACTGATCCGAGAGGCGCGGGCGCTATTCGGGGGGCCGCTATTCGCGGGTTTGTCGGCTGACCTTGCCAAGTACATGCGGCCCGGCTTCCATCCCGACGACATCGACACCAGCGCCCTACTCGAGCGCTGGCAGAACGAGCTCTTCGGCACCGAGGGTGCCCTAGTGGATCACCTGAAATGACGTACCCGAAGGTCCGCCGCATGCGTTTCCGGTTCGGCCAGCCCCAACCGATGGCGCACCACTTCGTCGAGGGCAACATCGCCTTCAGCCATCTGGTCGCGATCCTGTCCGGCAGCTTCCCGCCTGGCGAGGAGTCGTTCATCCGATCCGTTCGCCGCTTCTCTGATCGGATCACCGACCCGGACTTGAAGAAGCGGGTGGCCGGGTTCATCGGTCAGGAGTCGGTACACGGCCAGGAGCACCGCAAACTGAACGAGACGTTGATCGACATGGGCTACCCGATGGTCCGGCTGTTGAACTTCGGTCCGAACACGTTGCGCCAGAGGCTCTTCGTTCGCGGCGAGAAGCTTCTGCCCGCCTACGTACACCTGGCGATCACGGCGGCGGCGGAGCATTACACCGCCACCATCGGCCACCGGGTGCTCATGGTCGACGAAATCCAGCACATCCCAGGCGATCCCGAGGTCAAGCACCTGCTCAACTGGCACGCCTTCGAGGAGCTCGAGCACAAGTCGGTGGCGTTCGACGTCTACCGGGCCGTCGGCGGACCCGAGTGGATTCGGATCGGCGTCATGAGGGTCATGTACTACGTCACGATTCCCGGCGTGACGGCGGCCGTCATGGTGTCCGTCCTCACCGACCCGCGCGGATGGCGACCGATCGCCGTCACGCGCCAGACCTGGGAGATCTTCCGTGGCCCGTTCCTGCGCGGGTTCATGGCGGAGATCAAGCCGTACATGCGGCGCGGCTTCCATCCCGAGGACATCGACACCACCCCGGCGTTGGAGCAGTGGCAACGCGAACTGTTCGGTGTCGAGGGTGCTCTCCTCGACCGGGTCAAGTAGAGCGAGGTCCATGTGAGCACGTCCCCCGAACACGAGGTGATCGTGGTCGGTGCCGGCTTCGGCGGGATCGGTACCGGGATCGCCCTGCAGCGAAAGGGCATTCACGACTTCGTGATCGTCGACAAGTGGGACCGTGTCGGCGGCACCTGGCACGCGAACACCTACCCGGGTGTCGCCGTGGACATTCCGTCGTTCATCTACAGCTTCTCCTACGAGCAGCGCGGCGACTGGTCCAGGATCTTCGCACCGGGAAGCGAACTGCGCGACTATGCCGACGACATGGTCGACAAGTACGGTCTGCGTGACAAACTCCGTCTGAAGACCACCATCAGCTCGGCCACCTACGACGAACGCAACAGCATGTGGCGACTCGTCACCGACGGCGGCACGGAGCTCACCGGCAGGCACGTGGTGATGGCCATCGGCGGGCTGGAACGCCCGAAGATGCCGGACATCCCCGGCCTCGACGATTTCGGCGGCACGCTGATGCACACGGCGATGTGGGATCACGACGTCGCGCTCGCGGGCAAACGGGTCGCCGTGATCGGCACCGGCGCGACGTCGCTGCAGATGGTCCCGGCCATCGTCGACGAGGTCGACCACCTCACCGTGTTCCAGCGCACGCCGATCTGGGTCTTCCCCAAGCGGGACGCGGAGGTGGGGGCGGTCGGCCGCAAGATCATGGAGCGCAAGCTGATACGGTCCGCCATCCGGCTCGTCGGCACCGTCGCGACCGAGGTCGCGATGAGCGGTCAGCTGACCGGACCGTCGTGGGTGGTCGACTCCATCCGCAAGTTGCTCGAGGCGCCTGCGCGCCAATGGATGCGCAGCCAGGTCGACGATCCGGTGACACGCGAGAAGCTGATCCCGCACTACGGGCTGGGTTGCAAACGACCGTCGATGTCGAACGAGTACCTGCACACGTTCAACCGCGGCGACGTCAGTTTGGTCACCGAGTCGATCGAGCGGATCACCGACAAGGGCGTGCTCACCGCCGACGGCGTCGAGCACGAGATCGACGTACTGATCTGCGCGACCGGATTCAAGCTCTGGGAGAAGGGTTCGGTTCCGCCGTTCCCCGTCGTCGGCAGGGACGGCGTCGACCTCGAGGGCTTCTGGGATCAAAACAAATACCAAGCGTACCAAGGTGTTTCGGTTCCTGACTTCCCGAACATCTTCATGATCACCGGACCCTACGGATTCGTGTTGGGCTCCTACATCTGGATGATCGAGGCGACGTCGGCCCATTTGAGCCGTGCCATCGCGGAATCCAAGCGCCGCGGTGCCATCGAGTGCGAGATCCGCCAGGAGGTGCACGACGCGTACTTCCAGAAGTGTCTGAAGCGTCAGGAGCGCAACTTCCTCTTCACCCCGACCTGCGCGGGATCGAACACCTATTACATCGACGACAAGGGCGACTCTCCGTTCCGGCCGTCGACGCACGGCGAAATGTATTGGCAAAACCGCCATTTCGATCTCGACATCTATCAGTACGGCAGGGGCACGCCATCGCCCGCAAGCGTCGCGACCGTGTCCGAGGAGGCAATGTGAAACTCAACGATCTGAAGCCCGAGCTCGTGGTGGTCACCGGCGCAGGCAGCGGCATCGGTCGCGCAACCGCGATCCGATTCGGAAGACTGGGCGCCCACGTCGTGGTCTCCGACATCGACCTTGACGCTGCGGAGGCCACTGCGGCAATGATCAAGGGGGCGGGAGGAAGGGCGTCGGCGGATCGTCTCGACGTCACCGATCCGGACGACTGGGAGGCCTTCGGCCGCGACGTGCTCGCCGAGCACGGCTTCGCCGACGTTCTGGTGAACAACGCCGGAATGCTGGTCAGCGGGGCGTTTCTCGAGCTTTCTCCTGCAGACTGGGACCGCCAACTCAGCGTCAACCTGATGGGAGTCGTGCACGGCTGCCGCGTCTTCGGTGCGCAGATGGTCGAGCGCGGTCAGGGCGGGTACATCGTCAACATCGCGTCGGCGGCGGCATTCACGCCGACCCCGGTGATGTCGGCCTACTCGGTATCCAAGGCCGGGGTGAAGATGCTGACCGAATGTCTGCGGCTGGAGTTTCGGCCACACGGCATCGGCGTCAGCGCGATCTGCCCGGGAGTCATCAGCACCAACATCGGCATCAACGCCGTCAACGTGGGCATCGACCAGGAACTCGTCGAGCGCGGCAAGCAGGCCATGCGCCAGGTCCAGGAGTTCGCCGAGAAGCTGCCGTTCTCGCCGATGAGCCCCGATCTCGTCGCCCGTGCCGTGGTGCGCGCCGTGCGCTTCGACCTCGCGGTCGTGCCGGTCCGCACCGAGGCGTGGCTGGGTTACTTCATGCTGCGGATCGCCCCAGGCGTCAATCGCCGGATGACACAACCGTTCTCCGTGCAGACGATCGAGAAGCTGGGTGCGCGGCTATTGAACCGGCTTGGAGGTTCGGCACCAGTGGCGGTCGACGCCGCCACCCGTGTCCTCAGCGAGAGCAGGTAGCCCCGCGATGGCCCGAGATCGATCAACCGTCCTGCCGCGCAAGTTTCGTCTCCCGACCGACGACGGATGGTTGCAGGTCATCGAATGGGGCTCACGCGAACCCGACGTCACGGTCGTGCTCACCCACGGTTGGAGCCTGTCCAGCAGCAGCTGGGAGGACGTGGCGGAACTGCTCGTCGCGGCAGATTCCGCCGTTCGGGTGCTCGCCTACGACCACCGCGGTCACGGCGGCTCGGCGACTGGACCGGCGTCCATCACGGTTCTCGCCGACGACCTGGCCGCCGTCCTGCGGTCTTTGGTGCCGGACGGCCCGATCGTCTTCGGCGGGCATTCACTCGGCGGCATGACGCTGATGGCGTTGGCGGAGCTCTATCCCGGCGTGATCGAGGCGCGCGCCTTCGGAGCGGCATTCGTGGCGACCAGCGCCGGGGACCTCCTCGGCCCGATCCGCAAGTTCCGTGGCGTCGATCGTCTGCTCTTGGCAGCGCTGGCGGTCACGGCACGGGTGACGCTGCCGAGCAAGCCCCTCTTCCTCGTCAGGCAGGGCACCCGCGGCGTGCTGTTCGGCTCGCGGCCGCGGCATCACGACATGAATCGTTCCATCCAGCAGCTGGCACGGAGCGATCCCCGCACGGTCGCCTCCCTGGGGCGATCGTTGTTGCAACACAACCGATATGAAGCGTTGGCGGCCTTCCGCAACGTGGACGTCGTCGTCATGGCAGGCTCGAAGGACATGCTGACCCCACCCGCGCATGCCCAGCGGATCGCCGAGGGCATTCCCGGGAGCCAGGTGGTCGTGTACCAAGGGGCGGGCCACCATCTGCCCTACGAACGCCGGGAGGCCGTCGCCGCACACCTCCTCAGCCTGACGGCCAAGGCCCGTGCGTCCGCGTGGAAGTGGGCGCGAGTGACGGGATGAACGCTGACATTTGTACCCTGAGTGATCACCCTCGGAGGACTCCGCAATGTCAGACCAGGTACCCACCTCGCGAGTCTCGCGAGGCTCCAAGCTCGGCAAGGCGGCTGCGACGCAGGCGGCCAGGACCGCCAGCGCCAGGGTGTCGATGCTTGGCCGGTCCAGGGAGACCAAGGCACGGATCTCGGAGAAGACCGCGATTCAGGCCGCTGACCAGCTGGTGCAGGTGCTTGGCAGCATGAAGGGCGCGGCCATGAAACTTGGCCAGATGCTCTCGGTCGTCGACCTTGATCTGGTGCCCGAATCGCACCGCGCGAAGTTTCAGGCCAAGCTTGCGGTACTGCGCGATCAGGCACCGACGGTCTCGTTCGACGTCATGCGAAAGCAGATCGAGGACGACCTCGGCGATCCCGTGGCGACGCTGTTCGCAGAGTTCGACGACAAGCCGATGGCAGCGGCGTCGATCGGTCAGGTCTACCGCGCCCGCCTGCACGACGGTCGCGACGTCGCGGTCAAGGTGCAGTACCCGGGTGTCGACGCGGCGATCCGGGCCGACATGAAGAACTTGGCGTTGTTCCTGAAGTTCTGGCGCACCGCGATTCCGACGGTGTCGGCTCCCGAGCTCGCGGCCGAGATCTCACGCAACATGGAGAGCGAACTCGACTACGAGCGGGAAGCGCGCACCCAGCACGAGCTGGCGACGCTGTTCGCCGATCATCCGTTCATCGCGGTACCCGACAGCGTGCCGGAGCGCAGTGGCCGCAGGGTGGTGGTGACAGAACTATTCGACGGCACCTCGTTCGACGGGATCTGCGAACTGCCGAGTGCCGATCGCGACCGGGTCGGCGAGATCATCTACCGGTTCTACGTCGGTTCCCTGTTCCTGCACAACGAGTTCTGTGGCGATCCGCATCCGGGCAACATCCTGCTCGGCCGTGACGGGAAGGTCGGTTTCATCGACTTCGGGCTCTACAACCACATGGATCCCGTGCACGTCGAGTTCGAGAGGCAGTGCATGCGCGCCGCCTCCGAGAACCGCAGCCAAGACCTGTTCGACATGATGGTCCGTCGGGGGGTGATGGCCAGCGATGCCGGGGTGACGCCCGAGGAATGCCTCGACTACATCCATGCCGCCGCCGGGTGGCATCTCACCGACGAGGTCATCACGGTCACGCCGGCCATGGCCAGCGGAAGCATGCTCGACGCAATCGATCCCCGGATGACGGAGTTCTCGGGTATGCGCCATCAGAATCTGCCGCCCGAGCACCTGTTCTCGCGGCGAGCAGACTTCTTGACCTTCGGCGTGCTCGGCCAGTTGGGGGCCAGCAACAATTGGCACCGGATCGCCCGCGAATGGATCTACGGCGACGAACCCGCGACCCCGGACGGTGTTGCCGACGCGCGGTGGCGCGCAACCCGATGACAGAGCCAGGTCAGATGGCCGACACACAAATTAGCCAGTACCGTCGGTATCGGATAAAGTGGTAGTCGTGGCAACCAGAGCGCGGGCACGCGGAACCGAGAAACGGGAAGGCCAGCGACCCGACGCGCGCACTGAACGCTGGCGCGAACATCGCGCCATGGTCCGCGAAGAGTTCGTCGACGCGGCGTTCCGCGCGCTGGGCAAGCTCGGGCCCGACGTCAGCATGGACGACATCGCCAAGGAGGCGGGCACCGCAAAGCCGAAGCTGTACCGGCACTTCAAGGACAAGGTCGACCTCTTCGACGCAATCGTCGAACGGATCCAGGACATGCTGTGGGAGCGGGTGCTGTCCAACATCAACCTGATGAGCGATTCCGCGGGCGAGCTCGTTCGCCGTGGCGCCACCGAGTACGCGAAAGTCGTGATGGAGTACCCGAACGTCTTCCGGTTCATGGTGCACAGCCACTTCACCCAGCAGATGGAGGAGTCGGAGCGGACGTTGCAGTCCGCACGCCAATCAGCAAGGCGCGCAGCCGAATTGTTCTCCAATGCCCTCGACCAGGAAGCGGTCGACGGTGCCTATGCCGAGCTGACGATCTACTCGATCGGTGGCGCCGTCGCTTCCGCAACGGACTGGTGGCTTGGCGCCAATCGCGCCCAAGACGATCCGATGTCCGTCGACAACTTCATCGAATACCTCGCAACCACCGTCTCCGGTCTCGCGGAGTCGACCGCCCGGCTTACCGGGATGACGGTCGATCAGAGCCTCCCCCTGCACCTCGCATTCTCGAACGACCAACCCAGCCAGTAGCGACGAATCCAGCCAAAAAGAGGATTGCCCGATGACGCGTACCCCCTTGCAGATCAATGACTTCGGACTCAGCGACGTACCCGACCAAACCGGCAAGACGATCCTCATCACGGGAGCCAACAACGGTCTCGGCCTGCAGGCGGCGACAGCACTTGCCGGAGCCGGCGCACGGATCATTTTGGCCTGCCGCAATCAGGTGACGGGGCAGGAAGCGCTGAACCGCATACGCTCCGTTGGCCGACAGGCCGAGCATGGCCTCGTCGCCCTCGACCTGGCCGACCTGGCTTCTGTTCGCGCAGCGGCCGCCGAGGCGACGACGCTGGCACCGACGATCGACGTGCTGATCAACAACGCAGGCCTCATGGCGATACCGTTCGCGCGGACTGTCGATGGCTTCGAGATGCAGATCGGCACAAACCATTTCGGGCACTTCGTGTTCACCGACGGTGTCCTGCCCGCGCTGCTGACGGCGTCAGCACCGCGCGTCGTCTCGCTGGCGAGCATCGCGCACCGACAGGGGCGCATCGTGCTCGACGACCTGAACTTCGAGCGTCGGCGCTACGGCCGAATGACCGCTTACCAGCAATCCAAGCTGGCCAACCTGATGTTCGGCACGGAGCTCGCGCGCCGCAGCGAGGCTGCCGGCCTCACGCTGAAATCCGTTGTCGCGCACCCGGGTGTGGCGGCGACCAACCTGTTCGACCCGATGGTCCCGCCGATCCCTGGCGCTCTGGCGGCCACCCACCTCGGGCTGCGCATCTTCGGCAACAGCGAGTCGGCGGGCGCACTGAGCCAGCTCTACGCGGCCACGATGCCGGACGTGCGCAATGGCGACTACTTGGGACCCAACCGACTGTTCGGCGTCCGCGGTCCAGTGCGGCGGTCCCCGCAGTCCAAGGCAGCCCGCAACGAAACCGTGGCGAAGCGGCTGTGGGAGAAGTCGGTCGAGCTCACCGGCGCTCGCTACGACGCGCTGCAATCGGCGTCGAGCAAGAAGTCCTGACCCCGAGGTAACACCTGCCGGGCCACCGCGCTGCATGATCGTCACATGCAACGTTTCACCAACCGCGTCGCCCTTGTCACCGGAGCGAGTTCGGGTATCGGGCGCGCGACCGCACTTGGGCTGGCCGGTGAAGGAGCGGCGGTAGCGCTCGTCGCGCTACCAGGCGCCGATCTCGAGGAAACGGCCGAGCTGTGCAGGGCGGCGGGGTCTGCCGCCCTGGCGATCGCGGCCGACGTCACCGACTCCGCTCAGGTGGCGGCGGCCTTCGACCGCGCCGAGGAACTCGGCACACCGTCGGCGGTGTTCAGCAATGCAGGTATCTCGGCGATTTCACCGGTGGCGACGACGACCGACGACGATTGGCTTCGCCACCTCGACGTCAACCTCTCCGGCAACTTCTATGTCTGCCGTGAGGCGGCCAGGCGGATGATCCCCGCCGGTCGCGGCGCGATCGTGACGACCGGATCCGAACTCGGGCTGCTGGGTCAGGCCGGCTACGTCGCATACACGGCGTCGAAGGGCGGCGTCCTCGCTATGACCCGCGCTTTGGCCGCCGAGCTGGCAGTGCACGGGATCCGTGTCAACAGCGTCTCCCCCGGCGAGACCGAAACTCCGATGCTGCTAGCCGAATTCGCGGTGGCTCCCGATCCAGCCGCCGAACGAGCCGAGCACGAGGCGTCGATCCCCGTTGGCCGAATTGCGCAGCCCGCCGAGATCGCCGACGCCGTGGCGTTCCTGCTGTCCGATGACGCCACCTACATCACCGGCACCAACCTCGTCGTCGACGGTGGCCGGACGTCGTGCTTCACCGTCGGTGCGATCAGCCGCGGGGAGGGGTGATGCTGTCGGCTTCGACGGTGATCACGACCCTGGTCTCGGGCTGGCCCCTGAAGTTCGGGTAGGGCGTTCCGAGGTATTTCTGCGAGATCTCGTCGATGCTCTCGGCACCACCCTCTGTCGTGATGCCGATGACGCGGCCGCGGACCGCGTAGTACCGGAACACCTCGTCGGGGTCGACGACGTTGACCGCCACGCGACCGTCGCGGGCGATGTTCTTGGCCTTCTGCATGCCATCGACGATGTTGATCACGATGTGCTCACCGTCCGTGGTGACCCAGGTCTGCGTGAGTTGGGGCGACCCATCGGGCATCAGCGTGGCGATGAAGCACGGGCTTGGCCTGCGGAGCAGGTCGAGCAGGTCGTCGGGCAGCGGTGTCGGCACGGATGGTTCCCTTCGTGAAGTCGTCTTGACCAATCGTGTCACAGCGCCGGAGTACGATCGAACACGTGTTCGAGCAGTCGGTGGTCGTCGATCTGGATGCGGATGAGTCCGCGCTGGTGGAGCGCATCGCGGAGTTGGAGTGGCTGAAGTCGGCCGCCGCGGCAGCGCAGGCCCGGGTGACGGCGACGCTGGATGAGAAACGCCGTTCGGCGGAGGCGGCGCGCGGGGTACCGGCAGCCAAGCGGGGTCGTGGGTTGGGCTCGGAGGTGGC
>NZ_NPKO01000018.1 GCF_008329605.1 Mycolicibacterium sp. P9-64 | reverse complement strand
GTTGTAGTTGGCGACCGGTTTGTAGGTGAACGATCCGTCGGCTGCGAGGGTGACTGTGCCGTGAGTGGTGGTGATGGTTCCTGGGTTGGCGACGGTGACTGTGCTGCTGTCGATGTCGGTGTCGTTGGTGAGGACGTTGCCGGAGACGGGGGTGTCTTCGTTGGTGGTGGCGGTGTCGTCGCCGGCGACGGGTGTGTCGTTGACGGCGGTGATGGTGATGGTGACGGTGGCGAGGTCACTGATGGTGGTGCCGTCGGTCGCGCGGTAGGTGAATGAGTCGGTGCCAAAGAAGTTGGCCGTGGGTGTGTAGGTGAACGAGCCATCGGCCGCCAGGGTGACTGTGCCGTGGTCAGTGGTGATGGTTCCTGGGTTGGCGACGGTGACTGTGCTGCTGTCGATGTCGGTGTCGTTGGTGAGGACGTTGCCGGAGACGGGGGTGTCTTCGTTGGTGGTGGCGGTGTCGTCGCCGGCGGCGGGTGTGTCGTTGACGGCGGTGATGGTGATCGTGACGGTGGCGAGGTCGCTGATGGTGGTGCCGTCGGTGGCCTGGTACGTGAAGCTATCGGTCCCGTTGTAGTTCGATTGTGGTGTGTAGGTGAACGACCCGTCTGCCGCCAAAGTGACTGTGCCGTGGGTGGTGGTGATGGTGCCCGGGCTGACCACCGTCAACGTGCCGCTGTCGATGTCGGTGTCGTTGGTGAGGACGTTGCCCGTGACCGAGGTGTCTTCGTGGTTGGTGGCGGTGTCGCCGACTGATACTGGCGCGTCGTTGACGGCGGTGATGGTGATGGTGACGGTGGCGAGGTCACTGACTGTGGTGCCGTCGGTCGCCTGATAGGTGAAGCTGTCGGTGCCGTTGTAGTTGGCGACCGGTGTGTAGGTGAACGATCCGTCGGCTGCGAGGGTGACTGTGCCGTGAGTGGTGGTGATGGTTCCTGGGTTGGCGACGGTGATTGTGCTGCTGTCGATGTCGGTGTCGTTGGTGAGCACGTTGCCCGAGGCGGGGTTGTCCTCGGTGGTGCTCACGCCATCGTCGCCGGCGACGGGTGCGTCGTTGACGGCCGTGACGGTGATCGTCACCGTGGCTGGTGCGCTGACGGTGGTTCCGTCGGTCGCCTGGTAGGTGAAGCTGTCGGTGCCGTTGTAATGCGAGACCGGTGTGTAGGTGAACGACCCATCCGCCGCCAAGGTCACCGTGCCATGCGTTGTGGTGATGATGCCGGGGTTGACGACGGTGAGTGTGCTGCTCTCGACGTCGGTGTCATTGGTGAGCACGTTGCCGGAGACGGGGGTGTCTTCAGACGTGTTGACGGTGTCGTCGCCAGCCACCGGTGCGTCGTTGACTGCCGTGATCGTGATCGTGACGGTGGCCAGTGCGCTGACTGTGGTGCCGTCGGTCGCCTGATAGGTGAAGCTGTCGGTGCCGTTGTAGTTGGCGACCGGTGTGTAGGTGAACGAGCCGTCCGCCGCCAAGGTGACTGTGCCGTGGTCAGTCATGATCGTTCCCGGGCTGACCACCGTCAGTGTGCTGCTGTCGATGTCGGTGTCGTTGGTGAGCACGTTGCCCGAGACGGGACTGTCCTCAGACGTATTCACGGCGTCGTCGCTGGCGACGGGTGCGTCGTTGACCGCTGTGATCGTGATCGTCACCGTGGCGAGGTCACTCACGGCCTGACCATCGGTCGACTGATACGTAAACGAGTCCGTGCCAAAGTAGTTCGCGGTGGGTGTGTAGGCGAAGGAGCCGTCGGCGGCCAGGGTGACGGTGCCGTGCGTGGTGGTGATGGTGCCTGGGTTGACCACCGTCAGCGAGCTGCTGTCGACGTCGGTGTCGTTGGTGAGGACGTTGCCGGAAACCTGGTGGTCCTCGGTGGTGGTGACCGCGTCGTTGCCGGCCACGGGTGCGTCGTTGACGGCGGCGATCGTGATGGTGACGATGGCCAGCCTGCTGACCGCCTGTCCGTCGGTGGTCTGGTACGAGAACAGGTCCGTGCCAGAGAAATTGGCAGTCGGTGTGTAGGTGAAGGATCCGTCGGCAGCCAGCGCAACGGTGCCGTGGGTGGTGGTGATGGTGCCCGGGTTGACCACCGTCAGGGTGCCGCTGTCGACGTCGGTGTCGTTGGTCAGCACGTTGCCCGAGACGGGACTGTCCTCAGACGTATACACCGCGTCGTCGCCGGCCACCGGCGCGTCATTGATCGCCACGACGGTGATGGTGACCGTCGCCAGGTCGCTCAGGGCCTGACCGTCGGTAGCCCGGTAGGTAAACGAGTCCGTGCCAAAGTAATTGGCGGTGGGAGTGTAGGTGAACGATCCGTCAGAGGCCAGCGTCACCGTGCCATGCGTGGTGGTGATGGTTCCTGGGTTGACGACGGTGAGCGAGCTGTCGACGTCGGTGTCATTGGTGAGGACGTTGCCCGAGACCTGGTGGTCCTCGGTGGTGGTGACGGCGTCGTTGCCGGCCATGGGTGCGTCGTTGACGGCTGTGATCGTGATGGTGACGATGGCCAGTCTGCTGACTGCCTGACCGTCGGTGGTCTGGTACGAGAACAGGTCCGTGCCAGAGAAATTGGCAGTCGGTGTGTAGGTGAAGGTTCCGTCGGCGGCCAGCGCAACGGTGCCGTGGGTGGTGGTGATGGTTCCGGGGTTGACGACCGTCAGTGAGCTGCTGTCGACGTCGGTGTCGTTGGTCAGCACGTTGCCCGAGACGGGACTGTCCTCAGACGTATTCACCGCGTCGTCGCCGGCCACCGGTGCGTCATTGACCGCGGTCATGCCGATGGTGACGGTGGCCAGATTGCTGGTGCTCGTGCCATCGGATGCGGTGTAGGTGAAGGAGTCCGCTCCGGTGTAATTCGCCTGTGGCGTATAGGTGAACGAGCCGTCGGAGCCCAGCGCGAGGGTGCCGTGCGTGGGTCCGGTCCCCAACGCCGCGGTCAGTGGGCCGCTTCCGGCGTTGGTGTCGTTGCTCAAGACGTTGCCGGTTGCCGAGTGGTCTTCGATGGCGTTGACGGTGTCGTCGTGGGCAACGGGTGCGACGCCGGGACCGGTGGGGGCGTTGATCGTGAGTCGAATCGTCGCCGTGTCGGTGTGCCCGAAGTTGGGCCGCAAAAAGCCGAGCAGGCCGTGGAAGTGGAGGCAGTTCTCGGCGTCACTGACGGTGACGGTGAACTCGTCGGTGCCGGTGTAGCCGTCGTCGGGGTTGTAGGTGAACGTGCCGGTGGCCTCGTCGACCGCCACCGTGCCATGAGTGGGTCCGTTGAGGGCGCCGCGGGCCGGCACCCCGTAGACGATGCTGTCGCCGTCCGAGTCGTAGCCGCCGAACGAGATGGGCTGGCTGACCTCGCCGGGCCCGAGGGTGAGGTCCACGTCCTGGGATTGCACGTGGGGCGTCCGGTTGAAGAAGGTGTGCTGAATCTCGCGGCGAACCCACGCCAGCACCGCCCATAGCAACGGGGGTTGGGCAGGCGCCGCAGGGCCGGGCGCCAAGAACGGGGCGAAGATCGCCGCGACGAACGTGGCGGCGATGTTCACGATCGCAGCGGGTATCGCCAGGAGCGGATGCACCTGTTGCGAGGAATCTGGTGGGGGCTGCGGCAGGCTGAGTGCAGCAAATTGCATCGAGTTCGCCGTCGGCGATTCGTGGGCGGCGACGGGGGAGATGTCGTCGGCGCCGGACGTCGCGGTCTGCATGCTCTGGATGTGGTCGTTGGGTTTGGGCGCCGTGGGGGTCGAGTCGGTGTTCTTCGACGGATCGCTGCCGCCGTCCGACCCGGTGGATGTGGTGACGTCGTGCACGGCTTCCGGTGCGACGGCCTCGGTGTTGCCAGCCGCAGAGGCTTCCGCCGTCGGCGTGGTCGCCGGCACCTCGGGCGGTTGCTCGACGACCTGGGTGACGGGCGTCGTGACGGTCGGTGTCGTCGTGGGCCCGACCTGTTCGTGTGTTGTCGACGGTGACGGGGTCGGTGTGGGCGTCGGGTCGTGGTCGGTGGCCTGGCCCTGGTCGTTGGTCGACGTGTTGGCGCCGCCGGAGCTGCTGACCTGCATCTCGGGTGCTGAGTCGGCGGCATGCGTCGGTTGCGAGGTCGATCCGGTGGTCGTCGTCGACGTGCTCGTCTCGGTGGCCGGTTCGGTTGTCGTCTGGTGGCCCTCGCCGGTCTGGCCGCTCGACGTCGCGGTGGATCCGGACTCGGAAGGCGAATCCGATGACTTGGTGCCCGATGGGTCCGATCCCGGTTCGGCGTGCGCCTGGGGCAGCCCGAGGCCGTGACCGGTGGCGACGGCGGCCCCGACGCCGAGTGCCACCGCGAGCGCGCCGACGCGTCCAACATATTTACTGCAACCCGACACAGTGACGACCATCGGGACAGCTGCGGCAAAGTTCGCGCGTTGCTGTTCGATGCGGAAACTCGGATAGACGGCTTGCTGGCTTCCGGCGCCGCTGACCTTCCGATGGCGTGGTTTCGATCGACCACGACTTCCGCTCGAGTGCGTGGTCAAACGTTCATCCCCTAGTGCTCAGGGCCCGATCGGGATCGATTCCGGAGCTGGAAGCGGCCGCGATGCCGTGGGCGCACGCGCACGACGACGTTCTGACCGTCGACTCGAGTGCTCGGTCGACGGTTTGGCGAAGTCGAGGCGGGCGCCTCTAGCAATAATTTACGCTGCCGAAAGAACGGGCGCGTCAAAATTTGCTAGAAAGTTCGATGGAAGTTTTTCCGGTCGACCATTGGCGACCGGGCTCATCGCCAGCTGTGATCGTGCGCTTTCCGCCCGCCGCAGCGCACCGGCGCTCACAATTGATGCATGCCCCAGCCGCACGTGGTGAGAGACGTCGGGGGGTCCCCGTGAGTGCTCTCGACCCCACCCCGGAACAGTTTGCGGCGCTGGCCGCCCGCCCGTCCGACGCGCCCGTCGTCATGGTCAATCTGTTGACGTTCGAGGTGGACGGTGGCCGCGAGAACTACACGCAGTACGCGCAGGCGGAGGTGCCGCATCTGCAACGGGTGGGGGCGACCGTCCACTACGCGGGGACGGCGCCGACGGTGGTGATCGGCAACGGCGAGCGGCCGGGCTGGGACGTCATCGTGATCGCCGAATATCCGACACCGCAGACGTTCATCGACATGGTGACCGATCCCGACTACGTCAAGGTGCACGAGCTCCGCGCGGCCGCCTTGAAGCACGGCGATCTGATCGCCACGTCGTCATGGTCGGTGACCGAGTGATTTCGCTCCTGCGGGGAATTCTCCGACCCCGGCTGACGTCGCTATTAGCATGTTCTTGATCACGGGTGCAGGCGGAGGCGTCGGCAGTGTCAGCCTTCGTGTCGTTGCCGAGCTGCGGCGCATGGACCAGCCGGTGCGAGCGATGGTCCGTCGCGACGACGCGCGCGCCGACGCGCTGCGCGACCTCGGTGCCGAGGTGGTGGTCGGCGATCTGACCTCGCCTGAGGACGTCGCCCGTGCGATTCGCGGCGTCACCCGGATGTTCTTCAACATGAGCGTCTCGCCCGAGTACGTGGAGGCCTCGGCCGTGGTGAGCGCCGTGATCAAAGAGCTCGGCGGTGTCGAGACGGTCGTGAACATATCGCAGATGACGGTGTCGCAGATGACGCTGACGAGCTCCGAGGAGTCCCGGCAGCAGCGCTTGCATTGGCTCTCCGAGCGCGTCATGAACTGGTCGGGCATACCCGTCGTGCACGTGCGGCCGACGGTGTTCCTCGACAACCCGTTGTTCACGGTCCTTGGTGCGGCGTCGATTCGCGAAAGGGGAGCGCTCGCATTGCCCTTCGGCGACGGGCATACGTCGCCGATCGCGGCCGACGACGTCGCCAGGGTGGTCGTGGCTTTGCTCGGGAAACCCGTCACGACGGCAGGCGAGGTGTACGAGCTGACCGGGCCGCAGGTTCTCGACGTCGCCGGGCTCGCAGAACAGTTCAGCAAGGCGTTGGGCCGAGCGATCGCCCCAGCGGAGCTCCCGACCGAGGCCATGCTCGGAATCTTGGCCGGCTCGGGCCTCTCCGAGCATGTGACACAACATATTTCGACGATGGCGCGTCTTCATCGCGAGGACAGGTACAACCGTGCCACCGATGACGTGGAGCGCGTCACCGGACGTCCGGCCCAAACCGTCGAGCAGTGGGCGTCGGAGCATCCGGACCTGTTCTCGTAAACGAGTGCCGGTTGCGCGCACTGTTCAGATCCCTGTGAACAGACGACGAAACCTGATCTGCGCCAGCGCTGAATGCTGCCATTCGCGTGCCAGTTTCCTGTCAATGTCCTTGGGGCGCCTACCGGACGGCGGTACCTGCGGGGTTAATGGACGGCGACACGCCGACGGGGCGTTCTGAACAGACGACGATTGGTGGATCAACGTGACCCGAACCTTCAACCCGACCAACCGCCACAAGGGGCCGGCCGCACTACTGGGGCTGAGCGCTCTGGTGGCGATGGGAGTCATTGGCGCAATGGCCGGCGGAGCGAGTGACGGTCAGACGGCCGTCGTGTCCGGCGGCTCGATGTCGACTGGCGAGACGACGACCCTGACGTTCTCGGGAACGCTTGCGCCGGTCAAGAACGTGCCGCCCGTGAAGGCGACGTTCTTCGGGGAGAGCTGAGGCTCCTGCACTGACCGACAACCGCACCGTGGTCTACTGGCGAAATGGACCGCAGCGCATTCGACCGTCTCTTCGACATGACGGGTCGAACCGTCATCGTGACCGGTGGAACCCGTGGCATCGGGTTGGCCCTGGCCGAGGGCTTCGTCCTGGCCGGCGGAAACGTCGTAGTTGCGAGCCGCAAGGCCGACGCCTGCGAACAAGCTGCCAAACATCTGCGTGACCTGGGTGGGCAAGCGATCGGCGTGCCCGCGCACACCGGCAACGTCGATGACCTCGACGTCGTCGTAGAGCGCACCGTCGCCGAGTTTGGTGGCATCGACGTGGTGGTCAACAATGCCGCCAACGCGCTGGCTCAACCGATCGGCGAGATGACGCCCGAGGCGCTGACGAAGTCCTATGAGGTCAATCTGCACGGTCCCGTGTTCTTGGTGCAGAAGGCATTGCCGCACCTGAAGAAGAGCGAAAACGCGGCCGTGCTCAACATGGTGTCGGTCGGCGCGTTCCTGTTCACTCCGAGCCTGGCGATCTACGGTTCGGTCAAGGCGGCGCTGATGTCGTTCACCCGGTCGATGGCCGCGGAGTTGGCGTCGCACGGCATCCGGGTCAACGCCATGGCGCCGGGCCCGGTCGACACGGACATGATGCGCAACAATCCGCAGCAGGCGATCGATTCCATGAAGAACGGAACGCTGATGAAACGCATCGCGCACGCCGACGAGATGGTCGGTGCTGCGCTGCTGTTGTGTTCTGGCGCAGGCAGTTACATCACCGGGCAGGTCGTCATCGTCGACGGCGGCGGGACGCCTCGCTAGCTGTTTCGGGTGGCGAACGCTGCGGCCGCCTCGCGAAGTTCACCGCTCGTAGAAGCGAGGATCTGGCTGCGATTCTCCACCTGTAGCGCCGCTTCCAGGCTCGGTGCCTCGAGGTTTGCCCACAGCACCTGCTTGGTGGACTCGACACCGAACTTTCCGTAGCTACAAAGGGTTTCGGCGAGCGCCAGCGCGTCGTCGACCACGGATCCGGTCGACAGTCGCGATACCAGGCCGAGCCGCAACGCCTCGTCGGCCGCGACCGTGCGTGCGGTCAGGATCAGGTCGAAGGCCTGCCCGGCGCCGACCACGCGTGGCAACGTGTAGCTGACGCCGATGTCGCAGCCGCCGAGGCCCAGCTTGATGAACTGCGTGCAGAACCGTGCCGATTCCGACGCAATCCGGATGTCGGAGGCCAGTGCCAGGGCGAAGCCGCCGCCGTACGCCGGTCCGTTGACGGCGGCGATCACCGGTTGCCGGAGGTGGATCAGGCGCGTGGTGAGGTTCGCGATGCGTTCCTGCCAGCGCATGCTCGACCGGGGAAACTCCAACCCGTGCTTGGCCTCGTCGGGGAACGGATCCGTCAGGTCGAGGCCCGAGCAGAACCCGCGGCCCGCACCCGTTAGGACGACGACGCGGCACTCGTCGTCGGCATCGATCGCTTCGAGCGTGCCGTGCAGCTCCTCGACGAGGCCGTAGTTGAGTGCGTTGAGCTTGTCGGGCCGGTTGAGCGTGACGAGGGCGACGTCGGGTCGTGGCCGGGTCAGTTCGAGATGCGCCATGGGGATTCACACTAGGCGCGCACGGTCAATCGCTACTGCGCCATCCGTTGATCCCGGTCGCGATGAGCCGGAGCTGCTTGACGGCGATGCGTCTGATCTCCTCGAGGGCGGTCTGATCGACGGCGTCCTCGATGGCCTCGGCGATGGAGATCATCGAGTTGACGAACAGGCTCGCCAGGATGTTTAGGTCCTCGGCGCTCCAGGCGTTCAGCCCGGGGAAGCGGGCCAGGTCGATCGCGAGCTCCGAGGTGATCAGCCGGATCTCGGTGCGGATGGCGTAGCGCAGCACGGTCACGCCGCTGTTGCGTTCGCGGGCGATGAAGCGCCAGTGTTCGCGGCGTTCGGTAACGCCGGTGATGAGGATGTCCACGGATCCTTCGATGACCCGAGTCGGGTCGAGCTTGCCGGCGCGGGCGCTACGCAACATGTCGCGCAGCGCGCGGAACGACTCGTCGATGAGGACCAGTCCGAGCGCGTCCATCGTGTCGAAGTGCCGGTAGAACGCCGCGGGCACGATGCCGGCTTCGCGAGTGACTTCACGCAGGCTCAAAGCGCTGAAGCTGCGGTCCTCGAGAAGGCGCAATGCTGCCGCGATGATGGCGCGCCGGGTCGCCTCCTTGCGTTCCTCGCGTGACAACGAGTCCCTGGAGGAGCGGGAGGACGACGAGCGTCCCGGCCGGGGCGTTCGTGAACTAGGCGTACGACTGTTCACTGTGTGAAACGTACCACAACCTGGCCCGATCGATTGACGGAATGGGTTGACGAGGCCCACGGTGTACACATGTTCACTCAAACTTCGAAGCCGCGCCTACGAGACAGGGTACTGCGGTCACCGCTGGTCGACCTGCTTACCGGCCCGCACGGCGTCGACCGTTACACCGAACTGGTGGAGCCGACCTGGACCCTTGGCGATTCCCGCGCCAGGGTCGTCGCGGTCCGGCGTCAGACCACCCGCAGCGTCACCCTGACGCTGGAACCCAACGCTGCCTTTCGGGCCGAACCCGCCTTCCGGGCCGGCCAGCACATCAACCTCTCCGTCGAGGTCGACGGGCGCAGGCTGACCCGCTGCTACTCGCCAGCCAACGCCGAGAACGACGCCTACATCGAGCTGACCGTTGGTCTGCACGACGGCGGCGCGGTCTCCCAGCACCTGTACCGCAATGCCCGCCCCGGCATGGTGGTCGGGCTCGAAGGCGTCGGCGGCGAGTTCGTTCTGCCGGCCAACCGGCCGCGACGCATCCTGTTCGTGTCGGGCGGCAGCGGCATCACGCCGGTGTTGTCCATGGTCCGCACGCTGATCGCCGAGGGCTACACCGGCGAGATCGCGTTCGTGCACTACGCCCGCACCGCCACCGAGGCGTGCTACCGCGACGAGCTCGCGGCGCTCCCCGGCGTGCGCGTGCTGCACGGTTACACCCGCAGCGACGATGCCGCCAATCTCGTCGGTCGGTTCGGTCCCGAGCACCTCGCAGCGGCCATGCCCGACCCCGAGGCCGTGTTCGTCTGCGGACCGCCCGAGCTGGTCGACGCGGTCCGCGCGCACTGCCCCGCCGCATCGTCGGAGAGCTTCGTCCCTCCGGTGTTCACGGTGCCCGCCGAGGCGTCAGGCGGTCGAGTGGCATTCGCCGACAGCGGTGTCGACGTCGTCGACGACGGACGTTCCCTGCTCGAGCAGGCCGAGGCGGCAGGACTGTCCCCCGAAAGCGGTTGCCGCATGGGCATCTGCCACACCTGCACCCGCCGCAAGACCAGCGGCGCGGTCAAGAACCTGATCACCGGCGCCGTGTCCACGACCGATGGGGAGGACGTGCAGATCTGCGTCACCGCCCCCATCGGCGACGTCGAAATCGCCCTCTAGGAAAGGATTTCACCATGACTGCTGTTATCGAAAGCCCCGTCGAAGCCCCCAAGCCCGCCAAGGCTCAAGGCGCCATCACCAAGATCGTCGGCGGCAAGACCGTCACCATGACGCCCGAGCAGGCCGAGAACTTCGGCCGCGAACTCGACGCGATCAGGGAACGTGTGATCGCCGACCTCGGTGACCGCGACGCCACCTACATCCGCAGGGTCATCAAGGCCCAGCGCGCCCTCGAGGTGGGCGGCCGGGCCCTGCTGTTCGCAGGCATCCTGCCGCCGGCCTGGATCGCAGGGACGGCCATGCTCGCCGCGTCGAAGATCTTGGACAACATGGAGATCGGCCACAACGTCATGCACGGCCAGTACGACTGGATGGGTGATCCAGCCCTGACGAGCCGCAACTTCGAGTGGGACTCGGCCTGCCCGAGCGACCAGTGGCGCCACTCGCACAACTACATGCACCACACCTACACCAACATCGTCGACATGGACCGCGACATCGGCTACGGCATCCTGCGGATGAGCGAGGACCAGCGCTGGTCGCCCTACTACCTGGGCAACCCGGTGTACGCCTTCCTGCTGATGGTGTTCTTCCAGTACGGAGTGGCGCTGCACGAGCTGGAGACCGAGCGCATCCGCTCCGGTGAGATCTCCATCGCGGACAAGCGCGACACGATCCGGGGCATCTGGCGCAAGGTCAAGCGGCAGACCCTGAAGGACTACGTCGCCTTCCCGCTGCTCGCAGGACCGTTCGCGCCGTGGGTGTTCACCGGCAACCTGACCGCCAACCTGATCCGCAACGTGTGGTCCTACGCGATCATCTTCTGCGGTCACTTCCCGGACGGCACACAGGAATTCAGCAAGGAAGAGACCGAGAACGAAAGCCGCGGCATGTGGTACTTCCGCCAGGTCCTCGGCTCAGCCAACCTCACTGGACTATTCCCCCGTCGCTCCGCTCGCCCCGATTCGGCAAAGCTGTTCCACGTCATGAGCGGCAACCTGTCCTTCCAGATCGAGCACCACCTGTTCCCCGACCTGCCCGCGTTCCGGCACGACGAGATCTCCAAGGAGGTCCAGGAGATCTGCGAGCGGTACGGCGTGCCCTACAACAAGGGTCCGCTGCCCAAGCAGTTCGCCACGGTGGTCCGCAAGATCTGCAGGCTGGCTCTGCCCTGGACCTAGGTCTCACCCGCGAGCAGACGCAAAACTGCACATTTGGCGCCGAAAATGGGCAGTTCTATGTCTGCTCGTCGGGAAAGCGGGACCCTAGGTCTGGCAGTTCGGACACCAGTACACGACGCGGTCCCCACTGCCATCCATCTCGACGATGGTGCCGCAGCGACGACATGCGTTCCCGGCCCGGCCGTAGACCCACAGGTCGCGGCCGGGTCTGGTGTCCCCGGTCGTCACCCGGTTGAGCCGGGACCGGTTGAGCCACAGCATGTCCCGCGCACGCTGCACTACTCGCAGCGGATCCTTGACGTTGCTGACCGGTGAGGTCGGCAGCCGCCCGAGCACGAAGCACAGCTCATTGGCATAGACGTTGCCGACTCCTGCCATCACCCGCTGATCGAGAAGCGTCTCGGCCAGCGGCCGGTCGGGATCGGCGACCAGGTTGGCCGCAGCCGTTCGCGGCTCCCAGTCGTCGCCGAGAAGATCGGGCCCAAGGTGCGCGACGGCGTCCATGTCGCGTCCACGCTCGAGGATCTCCAGGACGCCGAGGTCGACGCCTGCGACGCGAGAGTCTGCGGTTTCCAGGATGATCCGCACCTTGTGCGGCTGCACCCGGCGGATTTGACCGCCGACCAACCAGGCGCCGTCCATCTTGAGGTGCGAGTGGATGCTGGCATCGCCGACGCGGATGAACAGATGCTTGCCGCGACTGATGACCTCGTCGACCTTCTCACCGCTCAGGTCGACGGTGGCGAACCGCGGCACCCGCACGTCGCATCGCGTCAGCGTCCTGCCCTCGAGCGCTTCGCGCAGCTTGGTTGCGGTCCGGTAGACGGTATCCCCTTCGGGCATGCGCCCACGCTACCCGCGCTCGTCGTGTGTTACGCGCAGATGTCGGCTGTGAGGTCTCGATAACCGAAACGTATTCCTGTGATGACCAAACGGAAACGCCAACCGCCTGTAATTGGTTCACGCCG
Organism: Mycolicibacterium sp. P9-64; assembly: GCF_008329605.1. Taxonomy (GTDB): domain Bacteria; phylum Actinomycetota; class Actinomycetes; order Mycobacteriales; family Mycobacteriaceae; genus Mycobacterium. The sequence continues at coordinate 62,655 of NZ_NPKO01000018.1, read as the reverse complement.
AGCTTCTCGGCTGGCCGGCATCGACGCCGAGTCGCCCAAGAAACTTCACCCCAATGCCGAAATCTGGAGTACTCCATGACATTTGACGGTTCCATTGCCGATAACATCAAGACCTCGCTCGCCGAGATCCCGCACCCCTCCCTGCCGAAGGGTTCCAACATCTACGGCGGGACGAAGATCTTCCCCGACTACCAGGCCGAGAACGGCGAGAGCTACTTCACACTGGTACACGGCATCGCCCACGAGTCGTCCGTCAGCTTCGTCGCAGTGCTGCAGGCCACCAGGGCGCTGCGCAAGGGCTTCGAGTCGGCGATCTACTTCTACGGTCCGGGAGCCATCAACTGCCTGGCCACCCGCGGGTTCCCCAAGACCGGCGACTCCGGCTTCCCCGGTGAGCAGAACATCAACGACTCGCTGGGCACCTTCATCTCCGAGGGCGGCACGGTGTTCTGCTGCCGGTTCGGCTTGGCGCTGCACGGCGGCCGCGAGGAAGACCTGATCGAAGGCGTGATTCCCGCGCACCCGCTGGACGTGCAGGACGCCCTCATCCACTACGCGCGCAAGGGCGCGATCATCAACTCGACGTACATGGTCTAGGCGATTCACGATGACGAAACTTGCTGCGGTAGCAGCCAACTTCACTCGCGACCTCGAGCAGAACTACGCACTGATCGAGACGCTCGTCCAGCAGGCGCGTGACGAGGGCGTTGACTTCCTGGTCCTGCCCGAGGCCGCCATCGGTGGCTACCTGTCATCGTTGGGCAACCACGGCGACACCGTCAAGACCACCTCCAAGTCACTGCCGCCCGCCATCCGCATCGACGGCCCCGAGATCGCCAGAGTCCAGCAGATCGTCGGCGACCTGGTGATCGCCATCGGGTTCTGCGAACTCGACGACGACGGCGAGACCCGCTACAACGCGGCCGCCGTCCTGGATGGAACCCAGATCTACGGCACGTACCGCAAGGTGCACCAACCGCTTGGGGAAGGCATGTCGTACTCGGCGGGTTCCGACTACGGAGTGTTCGACACTCCCGTGGGCCGGGTGGGGCTACAGATCTGCTACGACAAGGCATTTCCCGAGGCCGCCCGGATCATGGCGCTGAAGGGCGCGCAGATCATCGCGAGTCTGTCGGCGTGGCCCGCGGCACGCACCGCCACCGCGGAGAATCTCCAAGACGATCGATGGACGTACCGGTTCAACCTGTTCGATGCGGCGCGCGCGCTGGACAACCAGGTGTTCTGGATCGCGTCGAACCAGAGCGGAACGTTCGGGTCGCTGCGCTACGTCGGCAACGCGAAGGTCGTCGACCCCGGTGGAAACATCTTGGCCACTACACTTCTCGGCAGCGGGATGGCCGTCGCGGAAGTCGACATCGATGCCACGTTCCGCGCCATGCGGGCGGGGATGTTCCATCTTCGCGACCGCAGGCCAGACGTCTACGGCCTGGTGGCGAGCGAAGCGACGGGAAGTGATACCGGGGCGAGCGAAGCGACGGGAAGTGATACCGGGGCGAGCGAAGCGACGGGAAGTGATACCGGGGCGAGCGAAGCGACGGGAAGTGAATTGGCCCATGCCTGAGATGACCTTCGACGTGCAGTGGCCAGACGGTCGGGTGCAGCGGTGCTACTCGCCGAGCCTGGTGATGCACGACTATCTGAACACGGGCTCGGACTACACCGTCGCGGACTTCCTCGACCGCTCCTCCAAGGCGCTGCGCGAGGCGAGCGAGAGGGTGCGTGCAAAGTTCGGCTTCGCGTGCAGCTCGGCTGCGTGGACCGAGGAGGAGATCACCTCCACCGCAATGGAATTCCCACACGATGCGACGATCCGCGTCGTCGGCATGCGACCTGGTCTGGAGGCGTCATGAGTACCGCCGCCGGACACGTCCCCGTCGCCGTCATCGGCGGCGGCCAGGCCGGGCTCTCGGTCAGTTGGTACCTCGGTGAAGCCGGCATCGATCACGTCGTGCTGGAGGCGCAGACCCCCGTGCACGCCTGGGCGGACACCCGATGGGACAACTTCACCCTGGTCACCCCGAACTGGCACTGCAAGCTGCCTGGCTACGCCTACGAGGGCGACGACCCGGACGGTTTCATGACGAGAGACCAGGTCGTGGAGTGGCTCGACGGTTGGCTGCACACCTTCACGCCGCCGATCCTCACCCACACGCGTGTCACGCGGTTACGTCCCATGGCATCAGGCGGTTTCGAACTATCGCTGAAGACCGCGCAGGGCGACGAATCGATGACCTGTGACCATGCGGTGGTCGCGACGGGCGGATATCCCGTTCCGGTGCTGCCTCCGTGGGCAGGATCACTTGACACGACCGTCAGCCAGATCCACTCCGAGCAGTACCGCAACGCCGATCAGCTGCCCGAAGGCGCCGTCCTGGTGGTGGGTACCGGCCAGTCGGGTGCGCAGATCGCCGAGGACCTGCACCTGGCGGGCAGGCAGGTGCACCTCGCCGTCGGCAGCGCACCACGGGTGGCGCGGTTCTACCGTGGCCGGGATTGCATGACGTGGCTGTCCGACATGGGTCTCTACGACAAGGCCGCCCCTGAATACCCCGGCGGGAAGGCGGCGATCGAGAAGACCAACCACTACGTCACCGGACGCGACGGCGGACGCGACATCGACTTGCGCCGCTTCGCCTCGGAGGGAATGCGGCTGTACGGCACGCTGAGCGACGGCAAGGATGTGACCCTTGCCTTCGAGCCGTCACTGGGGGAGGCCCTCGACAGGGCCGACTCGGTGTACAACTCGATCTGCGCGGACATCGACGCCCACATCGAGCGCGAGGGCATCACCGCGCCGCCCGCTTCCCGGTACACCCCGGTCTGGGAGCCCGACGCCGAGACCACCGAATTGGACCTCGCCGCACATGGAGTCACCAGCATCGTCTGGGCCATCGGGTACCGGCCCGACTATCGGTGGATCGAAGCCAGTGCGTTCGACGGCGCAGGCCGCCCGATGCAGAACCGCGGCGTCACCGGAGTCGAAGGCCTGACGTTCATCGGCCTGCCGTGGATGCACACCTGGGGGTCGGGCCGCTTCCTCGGCATCGACCGCGACGCCAAACACATTGCCGCGACGATCATCGACGATCTCCAACACCAGTCCGCGCTTGAGCCTTCTGCTCTTCGCGCAAGCGCTCATCGCCGGCTCGCCGTAGCCCGCTGAGAGGACCATCATGTCAGTCTCCACCCGCGTCGACCTCGCGCTGCTGGGCATTCGTGGCCGCCCGCCGGTGAGCCGCACTGCCGGTGCGGGTCCCAGCGACGACGGCCACCTGATGATCGACGGGCGCCCCGCCGCCATCCCGCTCAACCCGCAGAGCCCGTTCGTCTTCGACGGAGACAAGGTGCTCTTGGACGGCGAGGATTCCGGGCTCGACGTCCGGGTCATCGACCGGCCGAAGTTCTACGATCTACGGACCCTCGATGGCGTGTCCTACGAGAAGATCGCCCGGCTGCACGGCCGGAACGTGCTCGCCACCACCGTCGTTCAGACCTGCATCCGTTACGCGGAGGATCAGCGTTGCCGGTTCTGCTCCATCGAGGAGTCGCTGCGGTCGGGCGCCACCACTGCCGTGAAGCGCCCCGCCGAACTAGCGGAGGTGGCCGAGGCGGCGGTGCGACTCGACGGCGTCGAGCACATGGTGATGACCACGGGCACCTCCGCGGGCACTGACCGGGGCGCCCGCCATCTCGCGCGGTGCGTGAAGGCGGTGAAGGCGGCGGTGCCCGGACTGCCCATCCAGGTGCAGTGCGAACCGCCCGCCGACCTGACCGTCCTCACCGAGCTACGCGAAGCGGGTGCCGACGCCGTCGGCATTCACGTGGAATCCCTCGACGACGACGTGCGCCGCCGATGGATGCCCGGCAAGGCGACCGTTCCGCTGTCGCAGTACCGCGACGCGTGGCGCGAAGCGGTCCGGGTGTTCGGACGCAACCAGGTCTCGACGTATCTGCTCGTCGGGCTCGGCGAGGATCCCGACGAGCTCATCGCTGGCGCAGGCGAGCTCATCGAGATGGGGGTGTATCCGTTCGTGGTGCCGTTCCGTCCACATCCCGGCACGCTGGCGGTGGACGTCGATGGGGCTGGTCCGCCTGATTCGGCAATCGTCGAGAAGGTGTCCCGTGAAGTCGCCAACGCCCTTCAACTCGCGCGCATGGCGGGTGCGGATCAGAAGGCCGGTTGCGCGGCGTGCGGCGCGTGCGGCGTCCTGCAGAGCGTCGGCGGGTGAGCCTCGTGGAGACGAGAACCGAAGTGGCCCAGCATCTCCTGGCTGGCGCCCGCATCCATTCGACGCCGGCGTCGGGATACCTCATCCATCGTGCCGAGAGCGCCGCGGACCTCGTGGCCTACCGCGGGCTGCGTCACGACGCGTTCGTGCGTGAGCAGCATCTCTTCGTCGGTAGCGACGCCGACGACGTCGATGACGATCCGCGCACCGTGGTGCTCGTCGCCGCGGCCGCGGACGGGACCGTGCTCGGCGGGGTCCGGCTCGCGCCACGATGCGAACCGGACATCGGCTGGTGGTCGGGCAGTCGACTGGTCACGGCCGACTCGGCACGATCCTCGGGAGTTGGTCCCGCACTCGTTCGGGCAGCGTGCGCTCACGCGGAATCCGCCGGTGTGCTTCGCTTCGACGCCACTGTGCAGGCGCGCTATGCGCCAATGTTCGACGCGCTCGGTTGGGAGAACCACGGCGACTGCGTGGTCGTGCGCCAACCACACGTCATGATGCGCTGGCCACTTCATCAGATGCAACGCCTGGCCGATGCCACCAAGTCCTTCCTCGGCGACGCGTTGGCGCCGCTGCGGGTGGTCCCGGGTGGCCTCGGCCCCGCCGGTTTCGTCGGCGACGATGGCGTGCCGCTGCCAGGCAGTGACGTCGTCGCAGCGTGCGATGCCATCATCCCGTCGATGGTCGAACGCGACCCGGAGTGGGCGGGGTGGTGCTCGGTGTTGGTCAACGTCAACGACCTGACGGCGATGGGCGCCACCCCGACGGGTTTGCTGGATGCCGTCGGCGCCCCGACCAGGTCGCTGCTCACCCGGATCGTGCGGGGGATTGCCAAGGCATCGGCGGCGTGGCAGGTCCCGGTACTCGGCGGGCACACCCAGCTGGGCGTGCCCGCATCGCTCGCCATGACGGCGTTCGGCCGCACCGCCGAGCCCGTCCGCGCAGGGGGCGGATCGGCGGGCGACACGCTGCGCCTGACCGCGGATCTGGTCGGCGACTGGCGGTCGGGTCACCATGGCCGCCAATGGGATTCCAGCAGCATCCGGGACGGCGCCGATCTGGCGCGGTTGGCATCTCTGGTGGCGCACATGCGACCGCGCGCGGCCAAGGACGTCAGCATGGCGGGCGTCGTGGGGACCGCGGGCATGCTGGCAGAAGCCAGCGGGACCGGCGCCGAACTCGACGTCGCCAGAATTCCGCGACCGGCGAAAGCAGACATGGGCCAGTGGCTGACGTGCTTTCCTGGCTACGCCATGCTCACCGCCGATCGCGCGCACGCCCGTCCGACACCAGGACCCGACGGGGTGGCAAGCGCGGACTGCGGCAGGCTGACGACTGAGCCGGGTGTCCGGCTGCGATGGCCGGACGGTGTCACGACGACTGCCGTGGCACCCGGCGTTACGGGGTTGGGAAGGGCTTGAAATTGGGGCTGATCACGATCGCAGCCGTCGCGGCGAACTTCGGCCGCGACGTCGATCGGGGTGTCGCCAAGGTGATGGGCATCGTGGAATCCGCCGCCCGCGACGGCGTCGACCTCCTGGTATTCCCCGACGCCTGCCTCGGCGGTTACATCGGTGACCTTCGCGCCCCCGATCCCAACGACCGACCATCGGCACTGGACCCGAACGGGCCCGAGATAGCGGCGGTGATCGCCGCCGCCGGACCGATGACGGTCTGTGTCGGTTACGCCGAGGAGGCCCATCACGGCCGCTACAACGCAGCGATCTGCGTCTCGGGTGACGGAGTGCTCGGTCACCACCGCAAGGTGCACCAGCCGGCGGGTGAAGGGCTTGCCTACCTTGCCGGAGACGCCTTCGCGGCGTTCGACACCCCGGTCGGCCGCCTCGGCATGCTGATCGACTACGACAAGACGTTCCCGGAATCCGCTCGCGCCCTTGCGCTGGACGGTGCGCAGATCATCGCGGCGCTGTCGGCGTGGCCGGCCAGCGTGACCGACCGCGCCTCGAGACTGCCCGCCGACCGACAGGCCCGTCTGTTCGACCTCTACGACTGTGCCCGCGCTGCCGAGAATCAGGTGGTGCTGGTGTCGTCGAATCAGACGGGCGTGATGGGCGCCCTGAGATTCCTCGGCCAGGCCAAGGTGGTGGGGCCCGGTGGCGACGTGCTGGTGAACACCGGATCCAAGGGCGGAATGGCGAAGGTCACCGTCGACGTGGAAGCCGAAATCGCAAGGGCCAGAAAGGTGCTGAATCACCTGGCCGAACGTCGCGTGGACGCCTACGGCATCGCGACGCGGGGCTGATCATGACATCTCCCGTCGCTTCGCTCGCCCCCATGACATCTCCCGTCGCTTCGCTCGCCCCCATGACATCTCCCGTCGCTTCGCTCGCCCCGCTGCGCATCGCACTCCTGACCTATTCGACGAAACCCCGGGGCGGTGTGGTGCACACGCTGAACCTGGCCGAGGCGCTAGCGGCGTCGGGCGTGCAGGTGACGGTGTGGTCGCTGGCCCGCCAGGGTGACCGCGGCTTCTTCCGCGACGTCGATCCCTCGGTCCGGGTCAGGCTCGTCGAGTTCCCCGATCGCGGCGACGAATCGGTCACCGACCGCATCGTGCGCTCGATCAACCTCGTGCGCTTGGCGTTCACCCCGAGCGAGTACGACATCGTGCACGCCCAGGACTGCATCAGCGCCAACGCCGTCGGTACCTGCATCCGCACCATCCATCACCTCGACGAGTTCACCACCCCGGTGCTGGCCGAGTGCCACGAGAAGGCCGTCGTCGAACCGTATGCCCGCATCTGTGTGTCGGCAGCCGTAGCAGCCGAGGTGGCCGCAGGCTGGGGTCTGCATCCCACCGTCATCCCGAATGGCGTTCGTGCGCAACGGTTCATCGATGCGGCGTCCGACGCGCCGCCGGCGCGCAACCGGCGTGACGGGTGGCTGCGAAGTCTGGGCAGGTACGTGCTGGCCGTCGGAGGGATCGAGCCCCGCAAGGGCACCATCGACCTGGTCGAGGCGTATCACCTTCTGCGTCAACGCGTTCCCGACGTCCGGCTGGTCATCGCAGGCGGTGAGACGCTGTTCGACTACCGAGACTACCGCGCCGCCTTCGACCGGAAGTGCGCCGATCTGGACGTCGAGCCCGTCATTCTGGGCACACTCGAGGACGACGACCTGCCCAGCCTGGTGTCCGCATCGGCGGCCTTCGCCTTTCCCTCGACCAAGGAGGGATTCGGGCTGGCCGCCATGGAGGCGCTCGCCGCGGGCCGACCCGTCGTGACGCGGAATCTGCCCGTGCTACGGGAGGTCTTTGGGGACACGGTTCGTTACGCGGCCACACCCGCCGCGTTTGCCGAGGCCCTCTGCGAGGCGCTGCACGGCGATCCCGACCCAGGACCGGGCCGCGCGCTGGCATCGTCACTCACCTGGGAGGACTCCGCGCGGCGGCACGTCGAGTTCTACCGCTCCCACCCGATGCCCGGCTAGCCGATCCACCATACGGACAGGTCCCAGAGGCGCGCTGCGTTCTCGGGGTCGAGCGCATACGGGGCGACGCCTGCGATGGTGGTCTCGTCGCGGCGGTGGATGACCGGCGCCTCGTGGCAATCCTCGAAGTACCGGCCGCCGACCCCGTCGAGCAGGGGAGAGGCGGCGAGCAGCGTCGAGGTGGCAGCGCCCTGCTCGGGGCTCTTGAGCCGGCTGCCCGCCCTGCGGAAACGCTCCTCGGCTTCCTTCCCGTAGTTCGGGTCGAGGTGTCGCTGCAGCGCGGTGATGATCCCGCCGGGCATCAGGGCGTTGGCGGTGATGCCGTCGTCGGCCCAGCGGGTGCTGGCCTCGACGGCGAACAGCACGTTGGCCGTCTTGGACTGGCCGTACGCACCGAACGGGTCGTACTCACGGAACGCGAAGTCGACGTCGTCGAAGATCACCGGCGACCGCAGGTGCCCGCTGGAACTTACCGAGACGATGCGGGCGCCACCGGCGGCCGCAAGAGCGGCGTGCAGACCGGTGGTGAGCGCGAAGTGGCCGAGATGATTTGTGGCGAACTGCATTTCGTGCCCCGTTGCCGACAACGTCAGCTCTTGGATGGCCATCACGCCGGCATTGTTGACCAGGATGTCCAGCGGTCCGTCCCAAGCGCCGACGAACGCGGCGATGCTTGCCGGCGAGCTCAGGTCGAGCGGGGCCGCGTCGATCTTGCCGCCGATCTCCCCGGCGACGCGGTTGCCCGCGACGGTGTCGCGCACCGCCAGCGTCACGTGTGCGCCAGCACCGGCCAGCGCCCGCGCGGTCTCGATGCCGATGCCCGAGGCGCCGCCGGTGACGATCGCCCGCTTGCCGGAGAGGTCGACGCCTGCGATCACCTCCGCCGCGGTCGAGTCGAATCCAAATGGCGTGGTGATCAGGTCATGGCTCACGCCCGTTGCCAACGCGGTGCGGGCGTCAGGTGTTCCCGCCGGGTTGATCCTTCACCAGGTGCAGGAGCCAGTCGCGACCGGTGTCGATGAGGGCGTAGCGCACGACTCCCTGCTGGCCGTGAAGGTCGAAGACGAACCGCCGATCGCTACGGTCGACGAGATCCCACCACCCCTGATCGGCGATGCTCTTGTCGTCGTCGGTGTAGGTCGCATGGGCCAGGTCGTGATCGTCGACGGCGACGGCGAGCTGATCGCGTCGACCGTCGGTCGGCATGCCCTTCGGCACCGCCCATGACCTCAAGACACCGTCCTGCTCGAGTCGAAGGTCGAAGTGCGGACGAGGCTTGCGGTGGTCGTGAAGGACGAAGACCGGACGGGTTGCCACACCACCATTGTGCGCGCCTCACGGGTGGTGGCAGGTGACCCCGCCGTCGACCACGACGTGGGTGCCCGTGATGAACGACGCCTTCGGTGACATCAGAAACGTCACGGCGGCGGCGACGTCCTCGGGCTGTCCCAGTCGGCCCAACGGAGCCGCGGCGATGAAGCCGGCGGCCACCTCCTCGACGTCGAGCGCCATTTGCAGCATCGGGGTATGGATGAAACCCGGGCACACGGCGTTGACCCGGATGCCGTCCGGCCCGAGTTGAGCTGCCATCGATCGGGTCAGCCCGAGCATTCCCGCCTTCGATGCGCAGTACGCGGGGATGTAGGGATTCGATTGCAGCCCTTCGATGCTCGAGATGCCCACCACGGCCGGGGTTCCTCCGCTACGGGCGGCCTCTTGCAGATGGGGGAGAAGGAGCTGAGTGAGCATTGCGTGTGCGCGCAGGTTGACGTCGAGCACGGCATCCCAGGACTGCTCGGTGAACGTGCCAACCGGCTCGGGTATCACCCTGCCAGCCGCGTGCACCAGCCCGTCGATACCCGATAACGCGTGTGCCGCTTGCTCCGTCGCGGCGGCGATCTGGTCCTGGTCGCATACGTCGACCACTGCCGACGGTGCGCCAAGCGCGTCGGCCGCGGCCGTGACATCCGGCGAGACGTCCCACAACGCGACTTTGCGGCCGTCGGCGATCAAGGCTTCCGCGCACGCCCGGCCGATACCCGATGCGGCGCCGGTGACAACGATCCCTGCCATCTGAATCTCCTGTGTGTCTATGGGGTCAAGAGGACTTTGACGACATCGCCCGACCGGGCGGCGACGGCGCGGTAGGCGTCGGGGGCGGAATCCAGCGGCATCTGGGTGGTGAAGATGCCATCCACTGACAGTCGACGGGACTGGAGCAGCGGAACGAGTTGCGGCCATGTCTGTTGCACCGGCGCGGTGGTCATCCGGAGCGTGACGCTGCGCAGCAGTGCCGACAGTGCAGGGAACGGAAAAGGCTGCAGGTCATGCACGCCCACCACCGAAACCGTCCCGCCGGCGCGTACTGCCGTAAGGGCGTCCGTCATCGAGGCATCCGAGCCGACCGCGTCGATCACCGCGTCGACTCCGCGGCCGCTCGTCAGCTCCATCGCGGCCTCGGTCGTCGACGGCGCCGCGGGTGTCGCACCCATGGCTGCTGCCCGGTCGCGGCGCTGTGCCACCGGGTCGATCCCGAGAACCGTTGCAGCACCGAGGAACAGCGCGCTACGCACCGCGCACAGTCCAACCGCGCCGAGTCCGATCACGGCGGCGGTGCCGCCGACGGGGATGTCCGCCCGAAGTGCTGCCGCCCAGCCAGTGGCGAGGTTGTCGGTGAGCAGAAGCGCTTCCTCGATGCCGATGCCGTGGGGGAGCTTGGCCAGTTGGAAATCGGCCGACGGTACGGCGAGCAGGTCGGACTGGGCCCCGCCGAGGAAGCCCGAGCCGAAGATCTGCGGGCCCGAGAAGCACCGGATGGGATCGAGGGTCTCGCAGCCGCCGCAGTGCCCGCACCCTGCGACCGAGGAGACCATCACGCGGTCGCCGACGCTGACCGTGGTCACCTCCGGCCCGATTTCGAGTACGGTGCCGATGGCCTCGTGCCCGAGGGCGACCGGAGCGGCGATGGGATAGTCGCCGTCGTAGAAGTGCAGATCGGAACCGCAGATTGCCGTCGCGGTCACCGCCACCACCGCGCCATCGGCCCCTGGCAGTTCGGGATCGGGCCGCGAGACCACCCTGATGGTGCCAGGTGCCTCGATCACCACACTGCGCATGTCATCCTCGCTTCGTCATCGCCGTGCTGCAACGGATTCAGTGGTTCGCAGCACGAAGTCCGACCACTGCGGCTCGCGCACTGCGTCGTGATATTCGTAGAGCTTCCACGGGCTCACGGTGTGGATCTCGCCGTTCGGATTCTTGAAGTAGGAGTGCTTGATCGACGGGTGCGACCACACCGTCATCTTGATCGCTTCCTGTGACCGTGCGTGCCACTCCTCGGTGGCGTCGGTCGTTGGCTCCATCGAGTGCAGTCCGTCGGTGAGCGCGTTGATGCACTTGCCGATGTAGCGCATCTGCAACTCGGAATTGAAGATGAGGCTGCCGCCGTGGGCCAGGTGCGTGCCAGGGCCGTAGGTGAGGTAGAAGTTGGGGAAGCCCGGCACGGTGATCCCACGATACGCGTACGGCCGGTCAGCCCATGCGTCGCGCAGCTCGACGCCGTCGCGCCCCGTAATGCGCAGCGGCCAAAGCACTTCGGTCGCCCGGAAGCCGGTGGCGTACACGATGACGTCGGCGGGGTGTTCCTTGCCGTCTGAGGTCACGACCCCGGTCGGCGTGATTCTTTCGATCGGGGTGCGAATCAGCTCGACGTTGTCCCGCCGCAAGGTCCGCAGCCAGGTTCCGTCGTCCTGCAGTGTGCGTTTACCAGTGGCGGGGTAGTCGGGCAACACCTTGTCCAGCAGCTCCTGATCGCCGTCGATCTGGCTGGTGATCCATTGGGTGAACATCATGCGTGCGGCGGCGTTCATCTCGCTGACTGCGTAGTCACCTTGCTCGTACCCAGGATCCACCCTGGCGGCGTCGAGCCCCTTGTCGGCACCGGGCCACAGCAGCAAGAACCTGTACCAGCGGCTGTAGTACGGCAGATGCTCCATCGCCCAACGTGTTCCGTCCCCGACCCGGTCGTGGTACATCGGGTTGGGGAACATCCATTGGGCCGTGCGCTGGAAGACGTCGAGGTGCTCGACGTCCTCGGCGATGGCGGGCGCGATCTGAAAGCCACTGGCGCCCGCGCCGATCAGCGCGACCCGCCGTCCGGCGAGTGGTACGTCGTGGTCCCAGGCTGCGGAGTGAAACACGGGTCCGGAGAACGTGTCCGCGCCGTCGATGTCGGGTATCTGAGGCCGGTTCAATTGACCGACGGCGCTGATCATTGCGCGGACGTCCACCGTCGACGTCGTACCGTCTGCGGAGCGCAGCGTCACGGTCCACACGCCGGAGGGGTCGTCCCACTCGGCGGAGACCACTTCGGTTTCCCACCGGACGTGTTCGCCGATGCCGTGCTTGTCCATGACGTCGACGAAGTACTGGCGCAGTTCCGGCTGCTCGGCGAAGTAGTGACTCCACTGGTTGCTTGGTTCGAAGCTGTAGCAGTAGAAGTGGTTCGCCACGTCGACTCGAGCTCCGGGATAGGTGTTCTCCCACCATGTTCCGCCTGGGCCTGCGTTCTTCTCCACGACGGTGAACGGAACGCCGGCCTGCTTGAGCCGGATGGCGGCGAGCAGCCCCGACTCACCGCACCCGATGACCAAGACCGGAAGCCGGGCCGCCGCGTCGCCATCGATCGGTTCGGGCCTGCGCGGATCGGTGCCGTCGAGATCGAGCTCTTCGGTGAGCAGCGGAAGGTATTCGTCGCCGATGGACTCGCAGGCGGCCCAGTCCATCATCTGCTTGACCACGGCCGCGCTCAGCGGTGCGGGTTCCGGACAGCCGCGGTCGCGATAGTCGGTGATCACCTCACACGCCTCGGCTCTGGCGCGCGCCTTGTCCTCCTCGGACATGAAGCCCTGGACCTCGTTCAAGAACAGGCCGGCCGGAGCGTAGTCGTGAAGGAAGCGGGTGTCGCCGGTGATGTGCACGAGGCTGAGAAGCAGCGTGGGAACGCTGACGTCGTCGAGCGCCGCCTCGATGTCCGCGGTCGGGGTGGTGAAGGGGGCGCCCGCATAACGACTGCGCATGACAGGTCCTCCTCGCCGGTTGCCATCCAATTACGCTACGGACAGTAGCGTATAGAGGTGGCGGTGAGGTGGGAACTCCCAATTGCGCACCTAGGGCCGGTGATACTCGTCGTTCGCGAGGATTTGCACGCCCCGCCAGCCCCAGTAGACGCGGTGGGCCCGGATGAGTCCGTCCTCGATCTCCATCACCTCGACGAAGTCCATCTGCTCACCCTCGGGTGTGCTGCGCGGGTACTCCCACATGGCACGGTGCCCGTCGGTGAAGAACCCGGCACGGTGATAGTGCCGCTCGTTCGGCGTGCGGGCCACGACCTCGGTGATGAACGGCCGAAGCTGCTCGTGACCAACGCACACACCGCGTCCGCCGAGGATGTGCGCGACGACGGGACTCTCCAACGTGGCGTCCGGCGCGTAGCAGGCCAGTAGCCCCTCGACGTCGTGGTTGGCGAGGGCGTCCTCCCACGCACGGGTGACGGCTTCGACTTCGTTTTCGTCCATGCCACAAGCGTGCATCGCCAATGCTTCGACGAACGTCGAAGTATTCAGGCCGATACGGTGTCCAATCCCTTGGCGGCCTTCTCTTGCCGGTGCTGCCGCTCGACCACCGCGAAGTAGAACGCGTAGGCGAACGCGCAACTGGTGAACAAGCTGGACACGAAGAACAGCCACGGCCGCTTGATGCCGCGGCGGTACCCGTCGACGACGGTGAACAGCGGCAGCAGGATCACGTTGATGATGGTGTAGTCCTGGCTGGCCGACGCGGCCGCTGGGTTGGCGTAGCCGAGCGCGATGAACTGCTGCCAGCTGCCGGGGCCCCAGATCGGGTTGCCCCCTTCGACGGCGTACTGCGCGACGAACTGGTGGTTGAAGTAGTAGCCGAGCGCGATCGATGCGACGCCGATGACGTAGAACACGATCTCGAGCGCGGAGAACGCCGGACCGGTGGTGGGGCGGGCGAAGACGTGCGGATTGGCCCGCACGATCCAGACGATGACGAGGACGCCGAGGATGGCGTGGACGATGAGGGACACCATGGCCTCAGTATGGAGCGATGTACCTCAAGTTTTGTCATTTTTGACGAAAGGATCGTTCTCCAGCAGGATCGGCTGGCCGTGCGGCGTGGCGTGGGCAGCGCGATCCCACGCGGCACGACGCGCATCGAGGTGCTCCGGGGTGGCCACACCCTTGTCGACGACGAGGCACTCGATGGCGGCCAGCCAATGCCGGTAGTACGTCGAACCGTCGTCGGGATCTCCCGCCGCCTGGGCCCGGGTGATCTCGGCGGCCAGCGTCGACGCCCACTCGGACCAGGTGAACAAGCCGCGCTCGTAGAGCACCAGCGTCATCGCGAAAGCCTGTGCCTGCCATGGTGCTTCGAAGACCGGAGCACCATCGGCGTCGCGCGGAATCGGCGCGACGGGATCTACCGCGGCAAGCAGTGCGTCAGCCGGCTTCAAGGTAGCTTTCCCACGCATCGATCGAGACCGCCACTGTGGGGTCGGCGTCGTCGCCCCACAGCTCGGCGCCGGTGAACCGCACGGTGTAGAGCCATTGCGGCTCCTCGCCCCGGCCGGAGGCTTGCGCGTCGGCGAACACCTGTGCCCCGTGGATCCTTTCGACGATGCCGCGCTTGGCGCGCGCGTAACGCGGTAGCCGAGTATGGCCAAGGGGGTGCATGTTTCGGGTGACGACGGCATCGCCGATCGTGAAGCGCGCTGGCGTTGCGGCGGGGCGTTCGTTGGACACTTGGGTGGTCAGCACGCGTTGCACGTTGTCCGGCTTGAGCACGCCCGTGCCCGGCCTGCCCGGCGCAAGCGAACGGCCTGCGTCGAGCTCGTCCTGGGTGACCAGGCCACTCTGCACCAGCAGCTTCTGTAGGCCTCTCAGCCAGATTTGGTAGTAGCTCGACGACAGGTACTCCGCCGGTGGGAGCGATTCGCGTGCGGCGCGGCCCATGTCGACGTTCCACGCGCGGGCGGCGCCCATCGCGATGGTGAGCCCCAGTACCCGAGCTTCCCAGTCCGCGTGGAACGTTGGCTCGTCGGTCTCCGCCTCGATGGGCCCGAAGCCCATCTGGCCACCCATGTCCTGCGCCCCGTTCACGAGGGCACCTGTTCTGGCGAGAGGGCGAGGCCCGTGCCGATCATCGAGTTGCGGGTGACGAGATCGGCGAGGCGCTCCTCGGACCAATCGTCGGTGCCGGCAGGGCGCATCGGGATCACCAGGTAGCGCACCTCCGCCGTCGAATCCCAGACCCGGATCCGGGTGGACTCGGGAAGTGTCACGCCGAACTCGGCAAGCACGCCGCGGGGGTCGAATACCGCGCGTGAGCGGTACGGCGCCGATTTGTACCAGACCGGCGGTAGGCCCAGCACCGGCCACGGGTAGCAGGAGCACAGGGTGCAGACGACCATGTGGTGCTCGGAGGGAGTGTTCTCGACGGCCACCATCGTGTCGCCCTGGCGGCCGGTGAAGCCGAGCGAGCCGATGGCCGCGGTGGCGTCCTCGCGCAGCCACTGCGCGAAGCCGTCATCGGCCCACGCCTTGGCGACCACCCGAGCTCCGTTGCGCGGTCCGATCCGAGTCTCGTAGGCCTCGACCACGGCGTCAACGGCGGCCGGATCGACGTAGCCCTTCTCGGTCAGGATCGATTCGAGTGCCCGCACCCGCAGCTCGACGTCGGAGAGTTCACCGCCGTGTTCTTCGGTGGTCATACCAAAGGAGTCTATCGGCGGAACCCGTTCTGTCGAGGGACTTCAGCGTAGCCGCATGCCCCGCGGGGTGCGGGCGAAGCCGCTGCCGGTCAAGGCGTCCCGCACGGTGGAGTGACGTTCGTCTGCACCGGGATCGAGCACCGCGACGCCGTTGACCTTCTCCACCAACAATGACTGCAGTCGCCGGCCTCCGACCATCTCCGCCAATGCGACCGCCGCGGATCGATTCGCCTCGCCGTCGTCGGAGTACGACAGCAGGGTGCGCCCACCGCGCTCCAGGAACCACACCAACTCCCCGTCGACCAATACCACCAGGGCGCCGGCTTTGCGGCCCGGCCGGTGTGTGCCGTCGCCGGGCCACGGGAGGGCAGCGCCGTACGGATTGGCCGGGTCGGCCGCCGCGAGCACGACGGCCTGATAGGCGCGCCGCTCCTGGTCGACGTCATCGAGATAGGTGCGCAGCCGGTCCACGGTGGACGCCACCGCAAACTGGGCGCCGCCGAGGGATTCGACGAAGTACCCCCGCTGGCACTTGCCTGCGTCCTCGAAGGCGCTGAGCACCTTGTAGAGCATCGCGAATCCACCCGGCAGTCCCTCGGACGAACCCTTGGTCAGCACGCCGTAGCGATTGAGCAGCAACTCGGCTTGAAAGTGGGCGCGCACGGTCGATTCGGGTTCAGCCGGCGGCAGCGCGGACCATCGGCCCGCGACAGTCGGCTCGGACGTTCGGGTCTGGGCGTGCGCGACGCTGTAGCGGCTCAACCTCGGCGGACGCTGCCGCTGCCGGTGTGCGCCGCCGCGTCGGCCCGTGCCGTGTAGTAGTGCGCGCACGGGAGAGAACGTGTCACCGGTAACCCAGCCGGCCCAGATCAGTTCCCAGAGCGCTGTTTTGAGTTGCTCTGATTCGGCGTCGCGGCCATCGCCGAGCTGCCGGAAGAAGTACGCGCCCCCATGACCGAGCGTGTCGAGGATGGAGCGGTGCACGTCGGTGAACTCGATCTCGGCTGCCGCGGCCAACGTCAGCGGCGCGGAGTCGGCGGCGTGGAAGGCGATCCAGCCGTCGTTGCTGCCGATCTGGCCGGCGCCCGACCACGTCACCTCACCGGCCGCCAGCAGTTCGTCGAGCATGGCAGGTGAATAGTCGCGGACCCGCTGCCCGAACACCAGCGGTTCGACCGCCGACGCCGGAATGGGAACGCCCGCAAGCTGTTCGATCACGGTGGCGAGACCGTCGATACCCGAGACCTGGGCCTTGCCGACCTGCTGCCATGCGGGCAGGAACCGCGCGTACGCAGCGGTGCTCACCGGCTCGACCTGTGCGCGCAACGCGGCCAGCGACCTGCGTCGCAGGATCTTCAAGACGTCGGCGTCGCACCACTGTTCGGTCTCGCCGGTGGTGAGGAATTCGCCGCGCACCAGCTTGCGGTCGACGGCCATCCGGCCAAGCACGTCCGCGGTGACGCGCAGTCCCAGCCCGAACCGGGCGGCGGCGTCGTGGGTGGTGAACGGCCCGTGGGTGCGGGCGTAGCGGCCGAGAAGTTCACCGAGCGGATCGGTCACCGACTCGGTGAAACTCGCTGGCACGCCGACGGGTACCGGAATGCCGACCCCGTCGCGCAGCAACCCGATGTCCTCGATCGCCACCCACCACGTCTGGCCCGCGAACGAGACCGTCAGCACCCGTCGTGCCGTGCGGAGACCCTCGAGCCAGCCGCCTACGTCGTCGGCGGTGGACCGCGCGACGATCTCGTCGGCGGTGAGCGGGCCGAGCAGCCGCAGCAGATCGGCAACGCCCTCGGCGTCGCGCGCCGCGCGTTCGGCAGTCAGATGCTGCAACTGGGCGATGGTGGACGCGATGATCTGCGGGTCGAGCAGCTCGCGCAGTTCGACGCGGCCGAGCAGCTCGGCCAGTAGCACGCTGTCCAGCGACAGAGCGGCGGCGCGGCGCTCGGCCAGCGGGCTGTCGCCCTCGTACATGAACGCGCCGACGTAGCCGAACAGCAGCGAGGCGGCGAACGGGGACGGGGTGGCGGTCTCGACTTCGAGAATCCGAATGCGCCGCTGTGCAACACGATTCATCACGTCGCGTAGCGTCGGCACGTCGTAGACGTCCTGCAAGCACTCCCGGACCGTCTCGAGCACCATCGGGAAGTCGGGGTACTTCCGTGCCACGTCGAGCAGCTGCGATGCGCGTTGGCGCTGATGCCAGAGCGGCGAGCGCTTGCCGGGATGGCGCCGGGGGAGCAGCAGCGCCCGTGCCGCGCATTCGCGGAACCGCGACGCGAACAACGCCGAACCGCCGACCTCCTCGGTGACGATGGGGTCGATCTCGTCGGCGTCGAAGACGAACAGGTCCGCGAACGTGATCGCTCCGCCCGAATCCAGATCGGTGTCGGGCAGTCGCACGATGATGCCGTCATCGGAAGCGGTGGGCTTCTCGTCGATGCCGTAGCGCTCACGCAGCCTGCGGCCGACAGCCAGGGCCAGCGGGCCGTGCACCCGAAGGCCGTAGGGGGAGTGCAGGATGACGCGCCAGTCGCCGAGCTCGTCGTGGAATCGCTCGACGATGAACGTGGTGTCGGTGGGCACCGCGCCGGTGGCCTGGCGCTGTTCGTCGAGCAGCTGCCAGAGGTTGTCGATGGCGTAGTCGTTGAAACCCATGGTGTGGCACACGGTTTCGAATTCTTCGCGTGCCATGCCCGACAGCTTGCCGGTGAACGCGCCGATCGCCTCACCGAGCTCGGCGGGCCTTCCGACGCCGTCGCCGCGCCAGAACGGCAGCCTGGCGGGTTCGCCGGGGGCGGGGATCACGAGCACGCGGTCATGGGTGATCTCGGTGATGCGCCAGCTGGTGGCGCCCAGTGAGATGACGTCGCCAGGGCGTGACTCGTAGACCATCTCCTCGTCGAGTTCGCCTACCCTGGACGGCTTTTCGGAGTCGACACTGGATGCCAGGTACACGGTGAACAGGCCACGGTCGGGGATGGCGCCGCCCGAGGTGACGGCCAGCCGCTGGGCGCCCGGGCGTGAGGTCAACACTCCCGCGTCGCGGTCGTACACCAGACGCGGGCGCAGCTCGGCGAACTCGGTGGACGGGTACTTGCCGGACAGCAGGTCCAGGGTGGCCTCGAACGCACTGCGGGGCAGGGCGGCAAACGGGGCGCTGCGCCGCACGGCGTCGAACCAGCGGTCGGCGTCCAAGGGCTCGAGCGCGGCCGCGGCGACGGTGTGCTGGGCAAGGATGTCCAGCGGATTGGCGGGCACCCGCATGGTCTCGATCTGGCCGGCGAGCATGCGCTGCACGGTGACGGCGCAGTCGATGAGGTCGGTGCGATGTTTGGGGAACAGCACGCCGCGCGAGATCTCGCCGACCTGGTGCCCGGCGCGCCCGATGCGTTGCAGCCCGCTGGCCACCGATGGCGGCGCCTCCACCTGGATGACGAGGTCGACGGAACCCATGTCGATGCCCAGCTCCAGGCTGGACGTCGCGACCACGGCACGCAGCCGGCCACTCTTGAGGTCGTCTTCGACCAGGGCCCGCTGCTCCTTGCTGACCGAGCCGTGGTGCGCCTTGGCCAGCACCGGCTCGGCACCGAACGTCTGGCCGCTGCCCATGATGTGGGCAGGGGAACCGCCGCCGACCTGGGGGTTGCGCTCGTCGCTGAGCTCGACGCCGGTGCGCTCGGCGTGAATCTCGTTGAGCCGGGCGGTGAGTCGCTCGGCAAGACGACGGGAGTTGGCGAACACGATGGTGGAGTTGTGGGCTTCGATGAGGTCGACGATGCGGCCTTCGACGTCAGGCCAGATCGAGTTCTCGGCGAGGTTGGCCATGTCTGGAACCGGCACCTGGACCGACAGGTCGAAGGTCTTGCCCGACGCCGGCGCGACCACGGTGACAGGGGCGGTTCCTGCGAGGAAGCGGGCGACCTCTTCGGCGGGCCGGACCGTCGCCGACAGCCCGATCCGCTGTGCAGGGCGTTCCAGGAGTTGATCGAGGCGTTCGAGGGAGAGCGCAAGGTGCGCTCCGCGCTTGGTGGCCGCGACGGCGTGCACCTCGTCGACGATCACGGTCGTCACTTCGGCGAGGGTTTCCCGTGCCGCGGACGTCAGCATCAGGAACAGCGACTCGGGTGTGGTGATCAGGATGTCGGGCGGTTTGGCGATCAGCTCCCGACGCCGCGCCGGAAGGGTGTCACCGGAGCGGACGCCGACGCTGATCTGCGGCACCGGCGCACCCAGGCGTTCGGCCACCCTGGTGATGCCGGTGAGTGGGGTGCTGAGGTTGCGTTCGACGTCGACTGCCAGGGCCTTGAGCGGTGAGATGTAGAGCACCCGGGTGCCCGCCTTCGGCGGCCGGGGCTCTGCGGCCGCCAGCTGGTCGATGGCCCACAGGAACGCGGCGAGCGTCTTGCCGGACCCGGTGGGTGCGATGACCAGGGTGTTGTCGCCGCTCGCGATGGCCGACCACGCCTCGGCCTGCGCCGGGGTGGCTGAGGCGAACGTGCCGGTGAACCACTCGCGCGTCAGCGGACCGAAGCGCTCGAGTGGATCGACGGTGCTCACCCTGACATCGTGCCCCCACCCACCGACACATCTCCTGCGATTTCGGCGTGCTCCGTTCTGCCCGGCGAGACGGAGCACGCCGAAGTCACTCGAGAGTGGGGATCCCTGGGACGCGGGCGATGGCGTCGAGCAGCGAGTGAGCGCAGGAGTCGGCGAGGTACCCGGCATCGATCGACGGGTCGATGATGCGCTGTCTGCACAGCTCGAAGGTGTAGGCCAGCCAGCCGTAGACGATCACGCGGACGTCGCGCTCCAGCTTGGAGTCCAACGGCTTGGCCGCGGCCGCGATGATCCTGGCCATGATGCGGTCGGCCTGGCGTTGGTTGTCGGTGTCCTCGATGCCACGCAGGACCGGATCCGAGCGGCCCATGCCGTACGCCGCCCACGCACCGTGTGGGTGCTGCTCGTCGTAGTAGACGTAGGCCAGCACACCGGCCCGGAGCTGGTCGAACAGGCTGGTGCCGGGCACCGGCGGGGTGTTGGTGGCCTCGAACAGACGCTCGCCCTCGGCGCGGACGACCGCGGCGAAGAAGGCCCGTTTGTCGGGGAAGTAGTGGTACATCAGCGCACGGGAGACGCCCGCCCGTTCGGCGATCTCGTCGATGCGCACCTCGTCGTAGGGACGCTGACCGAACACCTCGGCGCCGAGGGCCAAGAGTTCGTTGCGCCGGTCCTCGGGGGACAGTCTCCTGCGATCAGCCACCGCGACATTCTACTGGACACGTGTCTAACAACTGCAGAGGCTGGCCGCTGCATCAATGGGCGGAGGAGGGCCGCATCGACCGCCGGGGTCAGCCGCCTGCCCCAGCGCCGCCGTCGCTTCCGTGATCGCCGGCGCCGCCGCCAGCCCCGGTTCCGCCACTGCCGGCGCCGCCCGTGCCGCCCGCGCCGCCGCTGCCAGGGGTTCCCGCACTCGCGCCGGTGCCACCCGTGCCACCCTTGCCGCCCTCGCCGACAGACCCGGGTGTGCCAATGCCGCCGCCAACACTGAGGCCGTTGTTGACTCCGATGGTGCCGCCCGCACCGCCGTTGCCGCCAGTGCCGCCGCTACCGCCCGATCCCGCAAGGCCACCGGTGCCGCCGGTGCCGCCGGTGCCGAATGCTCCGCCGGTACCGCCGGTGCCCCCGTGGCCACCGGCCCCACCTGCCCCACCCGCGCCACCGGTGCCACCCGATCCGCCGTTTCCGGCGTCACCGCCCTCGCCGGTGTTTCCATTGCCGTTGCCCAATCCGTTGGCGTCGCCGATGTTGCCGCCAGCGCCGCCGGTTCCGCCAGTCGCGCCGGTGCCGCCCTGCCCGCCGGCGCCCCCTGTACCGCCCTGCCCGCCGTTGCCGAACAGGCCACCGTTGCCGCCGTTCCCCCCGGCGCCACCCGCGGTCCCCGCGGTACCCGCCGTCCCGGTGCCACCGTCACCGCCGTCACCCGCGTCGCCACCGTGCGCATGGGTGCCAGAGATTACGCCGGCGCCCAACCCGTTGCGCGACCCGATGCTGCCGCCGTTTCCGCCGTTTCCGCCGCCATCGCCGCCATCGCCGCCGTTGCCGCCGTTACCCGCGTTGCCCCCGTTGCCATTTCCGCCGTTGAGACTGCCGCCGTTGCTGTCTGCGATGTTGCCGCCATCGCCGCCGTTGCCGCCGCCAGGGCCTCCATCGCCGCCATGGCCAGCATTGCCGCCTTGGCCGGTCTTGCCAGTGTCGAAGCTGAAGCCGTTGTTGAAGCCGATGCTGCCGCCGGCACCGCCGTTCTGCCCGTCGCCGCCAGGGTCGCCTTCACCGGCGTCGACTCCGATTCCATTCTCACCATTGCCGTCGCCGACGCTGGCACCTGCACCGGCCGTGCTGCCGGCGGTGGGGTTGACCCCGTTCGCGCCCTGGAGACCTGCGCCGCCCTGACCGCCTGCACCGCCGTTGCCGATCAGCAGGCCGCCGTTACCGCCGTTGCCGCCGTTGCCCGCGGCGGTGGTCGCCGTGGCCGCCGCTCCCACTCCGCCCTGGCCGCCCGTGCCGAACAGGCCCGCGCTGCCGCCGTTACCGCCGGCGCCGCCGTTGACGCCGGCGACACCCGTGCCGCCGTTGCCTGCGCGGCCGAGCAACAATCCGCTGTTTCCGCCGTTCAGTCCGGCCGTCGCATCCCAGCCGTTGCCGAACAGCAACCCCGCGTTGGGGTGTTCCTCGGTGCCGTTGCTGATGAAGATCGCGATGAAATCACCGATGGGGTTGCCGAAGTTCGCGTTCGAAGGCTGCACTCGTGTGGCGGCGAGCACCGGCGGAGTCGGCACGGACGTATTTGACCCGAACAAACAGTAGACATCGGTGCATTGGCTGCTCGTCGACGTCAGCTCCACGCTTGGCGTGGCCGATGCGCTTGGCGCGGTTGCCAGCCACATACCCGCACCGGCGACGGCGATTCCGACACTGACAACCGGCATCACTAGCTTGGCCACGGCTTCTCCTAGGAGTGAAGTATCGGGCATAGAATTTACCGTTGGCTGCGGGGCGCCACACCGCAAATCCCGCACTGTTTTAGTTCCCGGACGGATCCGTCACGAGGCCGAAGGACGGGTACGGGACGGCGTAGTCGACGACCCCCCGCTGCTGATTCGGCGGGACGTGAAGTGACGGGCCTGTCAGAGGCGGATCGTGATCGACCACTTGGCGAAGCCTCCGATCGGCGCGGACGACGTCGAGCCATGGTGAGCGCCAAGATCTCCGGTCCGGAACGCCTCGTGTTCGGCGTCTCGAGGCGGCACTCGGGGCGACGCCAGCCTGACCGAGGTTCATCGCGGCGTCATGCCGCCGGCGAGCGCTCCGTCAACGCCCGCGCGAGGTCCGGATTGGCCGCGAGGTAGCCGGCAAGCAGCTCGCGCGCGACGGTGACCGAGTCGACGAGCGGGTGCAATGCGAAGGCCTTGAGCGCCTCCGAGGCGGATCCCGTTGTGGCCGCCAAAATGGTATGCCGCTCAACGGCTTTGACCTGCTGCATCAATCCCAGCTGGTGCAGGTCGGGCTGGGTGTCCAGCGTCAGGGGGTGCACGCCGTTGGCGTCGACCAAGGTCGGCACTTCCACCACCGCGTCGTCGGGCAAGCCGGCGACGGTCCCGCGGTTGCGCACGTTGAGGATCATCGTGCGGCTCTCGTCACGGCTGATCGCTGCCATCACCCCCAGCGCCACACCGGCGTAACCCAGATGCGCGGGATCGGTTTCGCGATCCCGTTCGACGGTGGGCGCGCCCTGGAC
The DNA here is from genome assembly GCF_008329605.1 of Mycolicibacterium sp. P9-64. GTDB lineage: Bacteria > Actinomycetota > Actinomycetes > Mycobacteriales > Mycobacteriaceae > Mycobacterium. The sequence goes on along the minus strand of NZ_NPKO01000018.1, from coordinate 39,359 downwards.
GCCGCCCTTGGCCTCGGCCATGTAGCTGGCGCCACGCTCGTCGACCGCGCCCGTCCACAGCTTCGCCGCGTGGTCGGGGTCGTCGGCGGCTTCGCTGAAGAACCGGCCCTGGGTCTCCAGCAAGAAATCGCCTCTGGTCTGCGGCGATTCGAGGATGCGCCGTACGGCGTCCCGGTTGAAGTAGTAGTAGTACAGGTATTCGTTGGGGATCAATCCGAGCGTCCGGAGCCACTCGGCACCGAATACCTGGGTCTCCTCCATCCGGGCCAGCCCCTGTTCGTCGGCAAGAAGCGCGGGGAGGACGTCGACGCCGTCGACCAGGACCCGTCGCATCCACCCCAGGTGGTTGAGGCCCACGTAGTCCATCTGGATGCTGGTGTGGTCGTAGCCGAGCACGCCAGCCACGCGTCGGCCCAAACCCGAAGGGGTGTCGCAGATTCCGAGCGCGCGGTCACCCAGCACACTCTGCAGCGCTTCGGTGATGATGCCGGCTGGGTTGGTGAAGTTCAGGAAGTAGGCCTTGGGGGCCACCTTGCGGATGGTCTTCGCGATGTCGAGCATCACCGGCAGGGTGCGCAGGGCATAGGCGATACCGCCCGGTCCCGTGGTCTCCTGACCAAGCACGTTGAGGTCGAGCGCGACGTGCTCGTCGCAGCACCGTTGCTCGACGCCGCCGACCCTGATGGCGGCGAACACGAAATCTGCTCCCTCCAGCGCGGATTCGAGATTGGTATGGGTCCGCAGGGTGGGTACGTCGGCGAATCCGTCGGCGAGTTGGTCGAGGATGGCGGTGATGGTGGCCAACCTTGCCTCGTCGACGTCGTACAGGGCGACCTCGGTAACCCGGGGAGACCCCTGATCGCGGATGAGGGCCTGCCAGACGTAGGGGGTGCGGAATCCGCCGCCACCGAGGATCACGAGCTTCATGCGACGATGACCTTTCCGCCGTCTTCGCGGCGCTGAGCGATTTCTTCCTCCGGGGTGCCGGGGGTGGTGATGAGGACGTCGACCTCGTCGAGGGAGCACAGCCGTAGCGCCCCCGATCCGGGGAACTTCAATTCGCTGGCCAGCAGCACGATGCGATGGGAAGCGGCGATCAGTGCGTGCTTGATGGGTGCCTCGACCGCCATGTTGTCCAGGACCCGACCGCCGCGAACGCCGGTGCAGCTCAAGAACATCACGTCGGCGCTGAGCTGACCGACGACCTGCTCGGCCAATGGGCCGACGAGTGACTGCTGATTGCGGCGCAGCACGCCACCCAGTAGCACCAGCTCCACCGCGTCGTCACCGCGGACTTCGTCGAGCACCGCAAGATTGGACGTGATGATGGTGACGGGACGGCCGCGGAGTTCCCGTGCCACGAGGTGGGTGGTCGACCCGATGTCGAGCACGACGACGTCGCCGTCACCGACCAGCCGCGCAGCCTCAACCGCCATCCGCTGCCGCAGCGCGTAGTCGCTTCGGGTCTCGGAGACGAAGGGGTCCTCGACACCGCCGGAGTCGGTGATGTTGGCGCGGCTGCCCTGCGTGAGCATCGCCCCGCCGTAGAGCCGCTCCAATTGGCCGCCCTTGGCCAGGGCGTCCAGATCGCGGCGGATGGTGGATTCGCTGACGCCCAATGCCCCGGCAAGCTGCACGACCGATTGCCCTCCGCTGCTGAGCGCAGCGAGGATCCGCTGGTGGCGCTCGGCGAGGAACATGCGGGGAATCGTACCCATCATCTGGCCGACTCTGCGTGACTCTGCGCATCTTTGGGTGAAATTTCTCGGATAACCGGCGGATTCACGGTCGCAACGCTATCGTCACGCAGTGAATGCAGGATGAGCATGCGCAGAACGTCAAACTACGTCAGACGGTGGAGGTAGCCGGGAGTGACCGATCGTGACATCGACGTCCTAGTGGCGGGTCGGGTCTTCGCCGACCTGGTCTTCACCGGTGTGCACGCGCCCGAACCCGGCGCCGAGGTGTACGCCGACGGATTCGCGATCTCACCCGGCGGCGCCGCCAACCGCGCGGTTGCCTCCGCGCGGCTCGGGGCTCACACCGCGTTGGTCGCCGAGCTGGGGGACGACCCCATCGGGTGCATCGTCGCGCGGAGTCTGAGGGCCGAGTCCGACCTGGATTTGCGCTTCGCCGTTCAGCGGACGGACTACCAGATCCCGATCTCCGTGGCGATCACCGACGGCCACGAGCGCTCGTTCGTCACCTACGAACACTCCGGGGAGCTGCCGCCCTGGCCGGCGTCCACCCCGGTGCGAGTTGCCCACGTCGGCCTCGGCCGCGGCCCCGTCCCCTCTCAGGCAACACGGCTGCGCGCCAACGGAACCACGATCGTCGGCGGGGTCGGATGGGATCCCTCGGGGCAGTGGTCGGAGACTCTCCTCGACCATCTCGAAGGCGTCGACGTCCTCATCGTCAACGATCACGAAGCGGTCCAGTACACCCGAGCTGGCACGGTGGACGCCGCACTCGACGTCCTGGCCCGGGTGGTCGACACGGCCGTCGTGACCCTCGGCCCACGCGGTGCGGTGGCTGCGCGGGGATCTGCCCGGCTGCACGTGCCGGCGATCGTGGTGGACGCGGTCGACCCCACGGGCGCCGGGGACGCGTTCGCCGCGGCCTTCATGGCCGCCACGGCGTGGGATTGGGAGCTGCAGGATCGGCTGCGGCTGGCCAGCGTGTGCGCCACCTGCTCGGTGCGCAGCGCCGGCGGAGCGCGCAGCGCACCCCACCCCGTCGAGATCGCGCAGCTGCTGGCCGACCACCATTCCGACCCCGGTTGGACCCCGGTCCGGCGGTGGGCCGAACAACGCCGCCATACCCCCGTCCCCGCAACCCCAGGAGCACTGACGTCATGACGAAGAACCGACTGTTCCGACTCGGCGCCGCCCTCGCTGCAGCCAGCGTGGCGTTGTCGTTGTCTGCCTGTGCCCCAGGGCCTTCCGGCGAGACGGCGGCCCCGTCGCCCACCAACGAGGCGTCCAAGGACATCTCGTCGGCGGGCCCGGTGACGCTGACCGTCTGGGATCAGAACACCGACGGCGGCATCTCCAAGGCCCAGGACCAGCTGAACGCGCAATTCCACGAGAAGTATCCCAACGTCACCATCCAGCGGACCGTGGAGTCGTTCAGCGACTTGAAGACCACACTGAAGCTGGCCCTGTCGAGCAACACCCCGCCCGACGTCGTTCAGGCCAACCAGGGCTATCCCGACATGGGCGCCTTCGTTGCCGCCGGGATGCTGCGCCCGATGAACGACTACGCCAAGCTCTACGGCTGGGACGGCTACTACCCGGAGGCGTTGCTCAAGCAGAACAGCTTCTCCCATGACGGCAAGACCTGGCAGGGCGACACGCTGTTCGGCGTGTCCCAGACCGGCGAGGTGGTCGGCATCTACTACAACCGGCAGCTATTGTCCTCCCTCGGGCTGCAGGCGCCAAAGACGCTGTCGGACTTGAACTCCGCGATGGCCGCCGCGAAGGCCAAGGGCATCCTGCCGATGGCCTTCGGCAACCTCGACAAGAGCCCGGGAATCCACCTGTTCGGCGTGGTCCAGGCGGCACTGGCCGGTGCTCCCGCGGTCGACGAGCTGGTCAGCGGCCAGAGCGGCGCATGGACCGATGAGGCGTCGCTGAAGGCAGCCCAACAGGTTGCCGAGTGGAGCAAGCAGGGATATCTGACCCCCGGCACCAACGGGGTGTCCCGCGACGACGCCGTCGCGGGATTCGGCAAGGGCGGGGCACTGTTCACGTTGACCGGCACGTGGTTGCAGCAGACCATGCAGGACGACCTCGGTCCGAACGTCGGCTTCACGACGCTGAACTCCACGAACGGCCAACCGGCGACCACCGGCGGTCAGGGACTGGCCTGGGCGATCACGTCGAAGTCGGCGCACCCCGACGTCGCGGCCGCCTACGTGGACTTCATCACCAACGCCAAGGCTGCGCAGACTCTCCTGGACACCGGCAACCTGCCCACCGTGTTGCCGGCTGGCTACCAGCCACAGCCGGGCACGGTCGCCGCCGACATCGCGACCCAGTACCGCGACGTCCAGAAGGCCAATGGTGAAGTGCCGTATCTGGATTACTCCACCCCCACCTTCTATGACACCATCACCGCGGGGATGCAGGAACTCATCGGCGGCCAGTCGGACCCGCAACAGTTCGTCGACACGCTGCAGAAGGACTACGCGAGCTTCCTGGCGAGCAAGAAGTAGCCCGTGACGCTGCACCAACCCGAGCAGCGGGCGACCGCCGAACCGAGTGCGGGCGAGGCGGTGACTGCCGCCCAGAGGCGACCGGCCCGCCGCTCGATGAAGGCGTATCTGTATGTGGCGCCTGCATTCCTGGTCTTCGCCGCCTTCCTGGGTGCACCGGTGGTGCAGACCGTGCAGTACTCGTTCTACGACTGGGACGGCATCGGTAGGTCCACCATCGCCGGCCTGTCGAACTACGTCGCCGTGTTCACCAACGAACGGCTGCGGGACTCCTTCCTGCACGCCGGCGTGTTGATGCTGTTCTATGCCGGCGCACCGGTTCTCATCGCGCTGTTCCTCAGCGCGCTCATCTCTCGGGCACACGCGATGAGGTCCATGTCGTTCTTCCGTACGGTGCTGTTCCTGCCACAGGTCATCGCGACCGTTGTGATCGCGAGCATCTGGATCTCGATCTACTCTCGGGATGGTCTGCTCAACCAGACCTTGCGTCTGGTCGGACTCGACTCGCTCAGCCGCGTGTGGCTGGGCGACCACACCTTCGCCCTCGTCGCGATTGGTTTGGTCGGCACGTGGCTCAACATCGGTCTGTGCCTCGTGCTCTTCTTGTCCGGCATCGGCAATATCGCCCCCGAACTCTTCGAAGCCGCGCGTCTCGACGGAGCAGGGCGGGCAAGGGAATTCATCGCGATCACACTGCCGTCGTTGCGCGGTCAGATCGCCGTCGCGTTGACGCTGACGGTGGTGTCCGCGCTGAAGACCTTCGACCTGGTCTTCATCACCACCCGCGGCGGGCCGGGCAACGCCACATCCGTTCCGGCGTTCGAGGCCTACAACCGTGCGTTCAACACCGGTCAGGTCGGTCTGGCCTCGGCGATCGCCGTCGTGCTGACGGTCGTGATCGTCGTGCTGACGGTGTCGATCAGTCGCATCGCCCCGCGGGAGTCCGAATGAACCTCTCCCGCACCGAGAGGATCGTCAACCAGTTGATCCTGGCCGTCTTCGCCGCGTTCGCGGTGGTCCCGCTACTGGGGGTGCTGTTGTCGTCGGTCACTCCGGCGAACCAGAACTCCGGCGGGTTCGCGATCCCGGACTCCGTCGACCTTGGCAACTACGGGGCGGCATGGAATCGCGGCAACTTCAGTAGTTACCTCCTCTCGAGCGTGCTCGTCACCGCCGCGGTGGTGATCCTCAGCGTCGTCCTCGCCACGTTCGCCGGATACGCGTTCGCCCGCATGCACTTTCGTGGCTCCTCGGTGCTGTTCTACCTTCTTCTGATCGGGCTGACCCTGCCGACGGAGGCATTCATCATCCCGCTGTACTTCAACCTGCGGACGATCGGGCTCACCGACACCTACTGGGCGCTGATCCTGCCGCAGACCGCGCAGTCACTGGCGTTCGCCGTGTTCTGGATGCGCAACCAGTTCCGGGGGTTCCCCGGCGAGATCATCGAGGCCGCACGCCTCGACGGCTGCAGTGACCTGCGGGTGCTGTGGCGGGTCGTCGTCCCACCGTCATTGGCGCCCATGATGACGATGGCCGTCGTCATCACGATGTGGACCTGGAACGAGTTCCTGCTGCCCCTCGTGATGGTGGTTTCGGACAGTCGGCGCACCGCCCCACTGGGATTGGCACTGTTCCAGGGTCAGCACCTGACCGACTACTCACTGCTCGCGGCAGCCGGGGTGATGGTCGCACTGCCCATCGCCGTGCTGTTCTTCGCGCTGCAGAAGCGCTTCATCAACGGCATGGTCGGCGGCATCTCGTCGCGCTGACCGCGTCCCCACCACCACTCACAGGAGCAAAGCCCATGGCCCCCATCCGATTCGAGAAGGCCCAGCATTGGTATCCCAATGCGCCGACGGCCGCGGTGGCCGGAATGGATCTGGACATCGCCGATGGCGAGTTCATGGTGTTGGTCGGCCCGTCCGGCTGCGGCAAGTCGACGACGCTGCGGATGTTGGCAGGCCTCGAAGAGCTCACTGCCGGGTCCATCTACCTTGGCGACCGCGACATCTCGACGACGGCGCCCAAGGACCGCGACATCGCGATGGTGTTCCAGAACTACGCGCTGTACCCCCACATGACCGTGGGGAGCAACATGGAGTTCTGCCTCAAGAACGCCGGGATGTCCCGCGACGAACGCAAGCGCCGGGTGGCTGCGGCCGCGAAGACGCTCGGGCTCACCGAGTACCTCGACCGCAAGCCCAAGGCATTGTCGGGTGGCCAGCGGCAGCGGGTCGCGATGGGTCGGGCCATCGTGCGCAATCCGCAGGTCTTCTGCATGGACGAGCCGCTGTCCAACCTGGACGCGAAGATGCGGGTGCAGACCCGCACCGACGTCGCCAAGCTGCAACGCGATCTCGGCGTCACCACCGTCTACGTCACCCACGACCAGACCGAGGCAATGACGATGGGTGATCGCGTCGGGGTCATGAAAGACGGTGTTCTGCAACAGGTTGGCGCGCCAATGGAACTCTACGATCGTCCCGCGAACGTCTTCGTCGCCGGGTTCATCGGATCGCCTGCGATGAAGTTCTTCGACGCGGACGTCGACGGTACCTCGGTGACGGTGTGTGGGCACTCGATGGCGATGCCGCCCTCCGGTCGCCACGACGGCCCGGTCGTCGTCGGAGTGCGTCCGGAGGGCTGGCGGCTGACGACCCCCGGCGACGGTATCGCCGTCACCGTCGGGGTGGTCGAGACCCTGGGTGCCGACGCGTATCTTTACGGCACCGCGCGAGTCGAGGGCGGTGATGCCGACGTCATCGCCCGCATCGGCAACCGCGAACGCGTCGGGACGGGCGACACGGTGCACGTCACCGCCGACGGACACGCGATCCATCTGTTCGATCGGCTGACCGGCGTGCGCCTGAGCTGACGTCGCCGACTTCCGCCGAGTGCCCACGTGAATGCAGGGGCGGGAATGCGTTGCTAAACGCCATCCCGAATGTCATACGTCGGCGCAACGGTCGTGCCGGTCGCCGTCCATGCGGTTGCTCGGTCCGGTGATGCTCACCGCCACGGGGCGTCCGGTGGGCCGTCGAAGCGCCACCCCCCACGCAGCAGATCCCCGCTTCGTTCTCTTCGCGCTCCATGGCAAACCCGCATGGCCGCGCCTCGCTGACCGCTCGGCGGAATTTGTCGACGGCCGCGCCAGACGACATCCCGCCGGACTGGATCGAGGACGTCGAAGTCGTTCATGTCACCGGCATCACCGCGCTGTTGTCCGATGGCGCGCGCGACTGCGTTCTTGCCGCCATCAGCCGCGCGCAGGCCGCCGGTGTACGGGTGAGCTTCGACGTCAACTACCGCTCGACTCTCGCGCCGCCCGACCTCGCCGGGCCGCTACTGCGAAGGATTGCCGAGGCCGCCGACCTCGTCTTCGGCGGCGTTGAGGAATTGCGCCTGTCGTTCCCTGAGGGCGATGCCGTCGACGCCGCTGAGCGTCTGCTGCGCTCTGGCTGCAGCGAAGTCGTCCTGAAGAAGGGGGCTTTCGGGGCGGCCGTGTACTCATCTGCCGGCTTTGTCGACAGTCCCGGCTTCACCGTCGACGTGGTCGACACCGTCGGCGCCGGGGACGCCTTCGTCGCGGGATACCTCAGCGGACTGCTGGACGAGCTCGACGTTCCTGGACGGCTGCACCGCGCGAACGCCTGCGGCGCCATGCTGTGTATGACGCCGGGCGACTGGGAGTCCAGCCCGACGTTGAGCGACGTGGAGCGGTTCTGCCAACCTGGAATCGATCCGGTCCTGCGTTAGTCGGTCCGATCGGTCCACGCCGTTGTTCGTCAGAAGGATGATCCCGATCTGGCGTTGCGCGCATCGATCGCCTCTTCGGTCAACGGCACCAGCGATTCGAGGCCGACCTTCACGGCGTCGGCCTGGACCTGCTCGATGAATGGTCGTAGTCGTTCGTCGTAGTCGCGGAACGCCTGCTGCACGTAGCCGTTGTGCTTGCGCATCGCGGTCGCTAGGGCGCCCGCCCCGTCGAGGGCCAGCGATCCGCCGCGACCTGCGGCCGGTGAGGCGCAGTAGCCGGCATCGCCGACGAGTGCGACGAGGCCCTTGGTCCACGACGGCATGCGGATCTGGCCTAGCTCGTCGAAGTAGAAGCTCGTCGAGTCTTGTATCTCCGCGAGCAGTTCAGAGGTTCTCCAGCCCACGTCGGCGAACCGATCGGCGATGATCCGGCGCTGCTGCCGTTGGTCACGATGGTCGTAGGAAATCTTGGTGTCGGTTGCGAAGGTCAGGATGATGTCGGTCCTGTCCTTGTATGCGTTCAGCATCACGGCCTTGCCGGGCACGTTGAACATTTGTGCGGTGTCGCGTTCGATCAGCAGTTTGTCGACGATCGTGATCGAGAAGTACTGGCCGAGGAAGTGCGAATGCTGCGCGTCCGGGCCGAACCAGATCTTGCGAACGGCGGAATGTGTGCCGTCGCAGCCGAATACGAGACCAAACGTCTGCGGTGATGAGTTGGCGAAGGTGACTTCCATGCCATCCGGCGTCTCGCGCAGTGCGGTGATGGAGTCGTCGAAGATGATCTCGGCATCGTCCTTCACGTTGGCGAACAGTAGATCGAGCAGCACGTCGCGTTCGATCTCGATGTCGTTCTCCGGCGGCGCTTCGCCGTCGGCTCGAATCGTCAACGCGCGAACCGTGACGTCGGCGGCGTTCTTGAACTCCCAGCGCTGCAAGTTCAGCCGGTTGGCTCGGATCTGCTCGAGCAGCCCCATGCGCTGGACCACGTCGATGCAGCCGTCCTGAATGTTGACCGCCGTGCCACCTCGGCGCAACCCACGGGCGATCTCCACGATCGTGACCTCGTAACCGAGCTGCCGCAGCCAGTACGCGGTGGCCAGACCGGCGAAGCCAGCGCCGGAAACGAGAACACGCTCCTGGTGTGATCGCATGCCACGAAACTTATACTCGGTCAAACTTTTCGTCAATAAACTTATACCGGGTACAAATGACGCCATGGGCGAGCGGCGCGAGGTGAAGAAGCAGGAGACCCGCCAGCGGATCTCCGACGCGGCCACTGCTCTGTTCCTTGCCCGCGGGTTCGAAGCCGTCACCGTCGATGACGTAGCAGCGGCCGCGGACGTGTCGAGGATGACGGTCTTCAACTACTTTCCGCGCAAAGAAGATCTGATGCTCGATCGGCAGGACGACCTGAAGCTGACCCTGTTCTGCGACGCCATCCGCACGCGGCCGGACGGTCAGTCTCCGGTCGACGCGCTCCGCGCGCTCGTGAACGACCTACGCAGGCAGGGGCATCCGTTCGTGCGCGTCGATCGAGACATCGTGGCCTGGTGGCGATTCGTCGCGACGAGCCCGGCACTTCGGGCGCGATTGCGGGAACTCTACGACGACGCCGCCGACGGTCTCGAGCTCGAACTCGACGGTCCGACACCGCAGGGGTCCGCGCGGCTTGCGGCCGGCGTCATCGTGCTCACGGTTCGCACGGCGCGGGAGGAATCGGTCGGGGCATTCGAACGGGGTGCGTCCGAGCGTCGCGCAACCAACGTGTTCTTCGCCGTGATGGAACAAGGCCTCGACGCCGTGCAACGACTGACCGAACCTCGCTGACGGGCACCAGGGGGCTGGCGGCCGGCAATAAATATGTATGCGCTATACATACTTAATGCCACTTGCGCACTACGACCATCTCGACGAGCTGCTGACGCGCCTGCACGCGGCTCGGCAGCGGCCGAATTGGCGGCGCCGCGTCCTCGACGGTGCTGGCCCGGTGACGAATGTGTCGACGTTGCGAGTGTTGCGCGCGGTCGAGCAGCGTCAACAAGCCGGCAGCGGTGCATCGATCCGAGACGTCGCCGAATACCTCGCCGTGGAGCACTCCACCGCCAGCCGCCTCGTCACCTCGGCGGTCGAGGCCGGGCTGCTGACCAAGACGTCCGCCGGCGATGATCAGCGGCGTCGCGAACTGGTGCTGACCGATGTCGCTCGTAAAGCGCTTGCGACAGTGACGGATCGACGACGCGAACTGGTCGCGGAGACGGTCGCCGATTGGCCGGACGGCGACGTCGACACGCTCGTCACGCTTCTAGACCGGCTGACCGAGCGCTTCGAGCGGGTGGCGGGCAAATGACGGCGGAGGTCGTTGCTCCGCCGCAGACCCGCGGTGCGTTCGGGTTGATGTTCGACTCGGTATTCGGCGGGCTGTTCTGGGGCAAGATGTTCGCGGTCGTCGCGGTGTGGACGCACAGCATCGTTGCTGCGATCGTGATGTATGACGCGACCCATTCGGCGCTCATGGTCGGGTTGGTGGGCGTGGTGCAGTTCGGGCCGCAGCTGATCCTGAGTCCCACGAGCGGCAAGTGGGCCGACACGGGCAACCCGGTGCGGCAGATTCTGGTCGGCAGGATCCTGTGTGTGGTCGGGTCTGGCTCCGTCGCGGCGTGGCTATTCGTGAATCCGGCACTACACGGGGTGTCGGCAGCGATCCCGGTGCTCCTTGGGTCGCTGCTGGTCGGGTTCGGCTTCGTCGTTGGAGGGCCTGCGATGCAGTCGATCGTGCCGAACCTCATTCGGGAGGGCGAACTTTCGACGGCCATGGCGCTCAACAGCATTCCGATGACGATCGGCCGCATCGTGGGCCCGGTGTCCGGCGCCTACCTGGCCGCCCACCTCGGATCGGCCGCTGGTTTTGCCGTCGCCGCGGCCTTGCACTTCGTGTTCCTCGTCGTTCTCGTGGTGGTGCACTTTCCATCACCACCGCCCCGGCGCAAGGGTACGGACTACCGCGTGCGCACCGCCGTCAAGTACGTCTGGCGAGATCGCCCGCTCCTGCTGGCGCTGCTGGCGGTGACCACGGTGGGGATCGCCTCGGACCCGGCCATCACGCTGACGCCTTCGATGGCCGACGCACTCGGCGGCGGAGCTCGTTTGGTCGGCACGTTGTCGGCGGCCTTCGGAATCGGTGCGGCGCTTGGGATGGCGGTGTTGGCGCTCATGCGAGGGCGGTTGGCCTCGGCACGGGTGTCATCGATAGGGTTGGTGGGGCTTAGCGCGGGATGCGCAGTCCTCGGGGTCGGGACTGTGCCCATCGTCGCCATCTCGGGATTTGCCCTGGCGGGGCTGGGTTTTGGGTGGGCGATGACCGGTCTGAGCACGTTGGTGCAAGAGCGGGCACCCGAGGATCTGCGGGGCAGGATCATGGCGCTGTGGCTGGTCGGGTTCGTCGGCTCGCGGCCGATCGCCGCTGTGGTGCTCGGCGGGGCGGCCGACATCGTGAGCGTGCAGGCGGCGTTCGCGGTGGCTGCGGCGCTGACCGCGGCCGTGGCTCTTTGGTGTCGACCGTCCAATCTGACTGGTTCTCTGCCGCTGCGGGTTTGACGGGCGCCCCTACCGCTCGATCATCTCCATCTGCTCATCGGTGTGATGGCCGCCCGCGGCGGGGGTGAGTTCGTCTAGCCGCGCAAGTTGTGCGTCGGTGAGTGCGATGTCGTCTGCGGCGACGTTCTCCTCGAGCCGCACCACTCGGCGGGTCCCTGGAATCGGTGCAATATCAGGGCCTTTCGCCAGCAGCCACGCGATGGCCACCTGCGCCGGCGTCGCGCCGACCTCGTCGGCCACCGCTTTGACCTCGTCCGCGATGGCGAGATTGCGCTGGAAGTTCTCGCCGACGAAACGTGGGCTAGTGGCTCTAAAGTCGTTCGGATCGAACTGGTCGGTGGACCGGATGGTGCCGGTGAGGAAACCCTTGCCGAGCGGCGAATACGGCACGAAGCCGATGCCGAGTTCGCGCAACAGTGGCAGCACCTCGGGCTCCTGATCCCTGGTCCACAGCGAGTACTCGGACTGCAGCGCGGCGATCGGATGGACGGCGTGCGCGCGTCGGATCGTGTCGACCCAGGCTTCGGAAAGTCCGATGTGGCGCACCTTGCCCTCGGCGACCAGTTCGGCGAGGGCGCCGACGGTGTCTTCGATCGGGGTATTGGGGTCGACGCGGTGCTGGTAGTAGAGGTCGATGTGGTCGGTGTCGAGCCTGCGCAGCGAGCCTTCGACGGCGGTGCGAATGTTGGCTGGGCTGCTGTCGAGGTTCCACGGTCCTGCGCCAACGTGCGAGACGAGGCCGAACTTCGTAGCGAGCACCACCTCGTCGCGGCGGCCCTTGATGGCCCGGCCGACGAGTTCCTCGTTGACGTACGGGCCGTAGATCTCTGCGGTGTCGATGAGATTCACGCCGAGATCGAGGGCGCGGTGGATGGTGCGGATCGATTCGTCGTCGTCGGCTCCGGCGCCGGTGTAGCCGTGGGACATGCCCATGGCTCCCAGCCCGATTCGGGAGACTTCGAGGTCGCCCAGCAGTGCGTGCTTCATGACACCAGCCAACGCCTGTTCCCCGAGGCCTGGCAGTACCTGTCGTTCCAGGTACCCGTAGTACCCCTCAGTCCTTGGTCGGCGCGACCTCTGAGGGCAGGTTCTCTTGGCTGGCCGCCCAAGAGGCGAGCAGCTTCAGTCCGTCGGCAGTGGGAGTGTTCGCCGCCGCGGTGTAGACGTTCAACAGCAGGCCGGGTTCGGACGGAAGTGCCATCGCCTCGAAGTCCAGATCGAGCTGACCCACCACGGGGTGGTTCAGGCGCTTGCGGCCGGAGCGGTGGAAGCGCACGTCCTGTGAGGCCCAGCGCTGCCGGAACAGTTCGCTGCGGGTGGACAATTCGCCGACCAGGGCGATCAGCTGCTCGTCGTGCGGATTGCTGCCCGCCTCCAGTCGCAACATCGCGGCCGCATCGCGGGTGATCTGGTCGTAGTCGACGAAGAACCGCTCGGCTTCGTCGGGATGCAGATACACGAACCGGGTGGTGTTGGCCGGGCGGCGTCGGTCGGCCAGGACGGGGGCGTAGAGGGCACGGGCCAACTGATTCATCGCAAGTACGTCGTGACGGCCATTACGGATCCAGGCCGGCGCATCGGTGATGGCGTCGAGTATCTGCTGCAACGCCGGCCGCAGGGTTCCCGTGGTCTTCCTCTTGCGGCGGCTGCTGGTGGGTCCGGACGCACGCGCGAGGGCGAACAGGTGGTCCCGCTCGGCCTCATCGAGTTGGAGCGCCGAGGCGAGCGCGTCGAGCACCGTCTCCGAGGCGCCGGCCAGACTGCCGCGCTCCATGCGGACGTAATAGTCGACGGACACGCCGGCCAGCATCGCCACTTCCTCGCGGCGCAATCCCTTGACCCGGCGATTGCCACCGTAGGCCGGCAGTCCGGCCTGCTCCGGACTGATGCGAGCGCGTCGAGAGCCGAGGAATTCGCGGATCTCGCTCGGCACGTCCATGCCTCCACGGTAGGCCCGGCCAAGCCGGGTTGGGAGGGACTGCCGGTGCCTGTCCCAGCAGCCCGGCGTCGGCCGGACGAGATCGCCGCCGGCAACGAGCGGGAGGTCGGTGTGACTTCGGCTGAGTTGGCATCGCGATTGGCCCACGTCTTCCACCTCTGAATGGCCCTCGATCCCGGCCAATGCGCCCAGTATGTTCGGCGCATGCCACCGATCGGCCCCTCTGCGACCAATACCCTCGACGTTCTGCTGCACCAGCACACGCAGATAGCCGCGAACTCCGGCGCCATGGTCGCGACGGTCACCATCCCACCGGGTGATCCCGGCTCCGGGCCGCACCGTCACTCTGGTCCCGTATTCGGGTACGTGCTCGATGGCGAGATCCTCTTCGAACTCGAAGGCGAGGAGCCCTACCCGATCAAGGCGGGGGAGGCGTTCTGGGAACCGGGATTCGACGTCGTGCACTATCAGGCGGCGAACCTGCGGGATGACATCGAAGCCAAGTTCGTGGTGTTCATGCTCTGTGCCCCCGACGTGCCGATGATGACCTTCCTCGACCAGGAAGAGATCGCGGCAAGGGCGCACTTGCGTCATCCGGGGGTATGACCTCCGACACATCGTGCCGATAGACGTCACGAACCGCAGGCGAGCGGTGTCTTGGGTGTGTCAGATACTCATCGAGAAAGGCACTCCATGACCATCAACGGCAAGCAGCCCAAGGCAATTGACAAAACCAGTGTCGTCGTGATCGGCGGAGGCTACGCAGGTGCTTCGGCCGCCAACAGACTTCAACAGAACCCAGACCTTGACATCACGATCATCAATCCCGCCCGGTGTTCGTCGAGCGCGTCCGACTCCACCAGATGGTCGCCGGAAGCGGCACGGCAACCGTCGAACTCGCCGAGATCCTCGGTGAACGCGTCCGACTCGCCGTGGACTCAGCGACACGCATCGACGCGGTCAATCGCACCGTCGCACTCGAATCCGGCGGCACGGTGTCGTACGACTACCTGATCTACGCCGTCGGCAGCACCGGCACCGTCCCGCCTGGAATACCCGGTGCCCGCGAGTTCGCCTATCCGATAGGAGAACTCGAACAGGCCGAACGACTGCGTGCGGCCTTGAGCGGATTGCCGCCCGACGCCCCGATCTGCGTGGTGGGTGGTGGTTTGACCGGAATCGAGGCCGCCTCCGAACTCGCCGAGCAGCGCCCCCACGCGCGCGTCACGCTGTTGTGCGGCGGACTCCTCGCCCCCTCCGTGAGCGAGAAGGGCCGCGCCTCGGTGCGACGCCAACTCACCCGCGTGGGCGTCGAAATCGACGACGCGGCAACGGTTGCCGAGTTGCGCGCCGATCACGTTCGGCTCGCTGACGGCCGGGTGGTGCCGAGTGCGGCGACCGTGTGGACCGCGGGCTTCGGCGTGCCCGATCTAGCCTCCCGCAGCGGCCTCCGAACCGACGCGATCGGCCGATTGCTGACCGACGAGACACTCACCAGCATCGATGACGAGCGCATCATCGCCGCCGGAGACGCCGCCGCCGTGATGGGTCAGCCACTTCGGATGAGCTGCCAGGCTGCCATGCCACTGGCCGCGAGGGCGGTCACGACGGTGCTCGACCGCGTCGCAGGAAAGAAGCCGGCCGCGCTCGGCCAGGCGTTCGTCGCGTCGAACATCAGCATCGGCCGTCGTTTCGGCACGATCCAGCTGGCCCACGGCGACGACACGCCACGCTCGTTCTACATCGGAGGCAAGATGGCGGCGACCATCAAGGAATACGTCTGCACGATGGTGGTCAAGCAGATCGCCAAGGAGAGCCGCAAGCCCGGGTCCTACAGCTGGCCGGGTGCGAAGAAGGCGCCGGTCGCTGTGCGAGTCGCGAGTTAGGCGGGTACTGCGTGCGAATCTTGATTGCCGGTGCGTCCGGGGTGGTTGGGAAACGAGTCGTGCAGCGACTCCATGACGACGGCCACACCGTCACGGGTCTTTCTCGTCGGCCGGAGCAGGCGGCGACGATCGAAGCGGCCGGCGCGCACGCTCTGGTGGCCGACGTGTACGACACCGATTCGCTGCGCTCGGCGTTCGACACCGCGAAGCCCGAGGTCGTCATTCATCAACTCACCGACCTGAGCGGTGGTGACCGGACGGCGAACGCCAAGATCCGCACCGTCGGTACCCGCAACCTCGTCGACGCTGCACGGCACGCGGGTGTCGGACGCATCGTCGCCCAGAGCATCGCGTGGGCGTATGCGCCGGGCGACTCGCCCGCCGGTGAGGACACGCCGCTCGACCTGGGTGGCGCGCCCGACCGGCTGGCCACGGTGGCAGGCGTCGCCGCGCTCGAAGACGCCGTGCGAGACCTCCCCGAATGGGTCGTGCTGCGGTACGGGATGCTTTACGGCCCTGATACCTGGTACTACCCAGGGGGACTGATGGCGCAGATGGCTCAGAGCCGATCGCTGCCCGCAACCGCGGACGTCGTCAGCTTTCTCCACGTCGATGACGCGGCCGCCGCCGCGGTGGCAGCGCTCGCGTGGCCATCGGGACCGGTCAACGTCTGCGACGACGACCCGGCGCCCGGCTACGACTGGGTGCCGTCGTTCTGTGAGCACGTTGGCGCGCCACGGCCCGAGCGCGTCGCCCAGGATCGGGCAGGGTGGGCGAGGGGCGCCGACAATGCCTACGCTCGTTCGCAATTGGGCTGGGCACCACAACGGCCGACCTGGCGTTACGGCGACGCGTAGCCGTACTACTTGACACGTGTACAACAGCGGCGGACGCTGGTGGCATGACAGAGCCCGCGTCGTCGGGGACGTATCCGCCGTTGCCGCACTCGCCCCGTAGGCTGCCGCTGCTCGGTGACGTCTTCGCCTTCGACGTGAATACACCAACACAATCGGCCATCGCCCTCGCTGCCGACCTCGGGCCGATCTACGAGTTCACGGTGCTGGGGTCGCGCTACGTCGTGGCCGCAGGTGGTGACGTCGTGATGGACGCCAACGACGAGACTCGGTTCTGCAAGCACATCGGACCGGACATCGAGGCGCTGCGCGTCGTCGGTGGTGACGGCCTGTTCACTGCGTACAACGACGAGCCGAATTGGCGTGCCGCACACGATCTCTTGATGCCGGCGTTCAGCCAGGCGGCGATGCGCCGCTACCACGCCACGATGCTCGACGTCGCCGAGGAGTTGACCGCGCGATGGGATGACCGCGCAGGCCGGGCGACGGTCGACGTGTCAGCCGACACCACCAACGTCACCCTCGAGACCATCGGCCGCTGTGCCGTGGGATACACGTTCGGAGCGTTCGACTCCGATGCCACGCACCCGTTCGTCGAGCACATGATTGCCGGGCTCAAGGGCGCCGACCACCTCGGCGCGCTACGGGGGAGTTTCCTGCCGAACTTCCTTGCCAGGCTGGCCGAACGACGTGTGCGTCGCCACGCCGCGTACATGGCGGGAGTCGCCGACGACATCATCGCCGCCCGGCGAGCCGTTCGATCGTCCCGCTCGGAGAACTCGGGCGATCTGCTCGACCTCATGCTGGACTCCGACCTCGACGTCGCGAACATCCGCTACCAGCTGATCAACTTACTGGTGGCTGGTCACGAAACGACCTCGGGGGCATTGTCGTTCGCGCTTTATTACCTGTCGCGCGAACCCGAGGCGTTCAACCGTGCGCGCGTCGAGATCGACCAGGTGTGGGGCAACGCTCGGCGTCCCGAGTTCGAGCAGATCGCCAAGCTTCGTTACGTGCGACGGGTGCTCGACGAATCGCTGCGACTGCAACCGACGGTGCCCGGCTACTACCGTGCCGCACGCGAGGACACCGTTCTCGCCGGGATCCATCCGATGCGCAGGGGCGACTGGGTGCTGGCATTGACGTCAACGCTGCACCGCGACCCGCGGTGGGGGCCCGATCCGGATGCGTTCGATCCCGACCGCTTCGAATCCGATCGGGTGCGGGGCCGGCCCGGCGGCCTGTACCGGCCGTTCGGCACCGGCGAAAGGTCGTGCATCGGAAGGCAGTTCGCGCTGCACGAGGCGGTGCTGATCCTCGGCGCCGTGATCAGGCGCTACGACCTGATCGCCGATCCCGACTACCAGCTCGTGATCGCCGAGCGCCTCACCATGATGCCGAGCGGGTTCCGGCTGGGGCTGCGGCGACGCTGATCAGCCGAGAGTCTTCTGGTAGCGGCGCATCCCGGCGATCCAGCGCTCGTAGTCGGCGCCCTTGTGCCGGTACATGTCGAGCACCGCAGGATGCGGCAGCACCAGGAACTGATTGGCGCGAACCGCCTCGACGGTCATCTCCGCCACCCGATCGGGGCTGACCACCTCGCCTGCGTTGACGACGGCCGCCGCCCCGACCCGAACCGCGGGGTCGGCCGAACCGGAGATGTTCTTCAGCAGCGGGGTGTCCACGCCCATCGGGCAGACACACGTCACGCCGATGCCGTTGTCGCCGTAGGTGATCGACAGCCACTCCGCGAACCCGACCGCAGCGTGCTTGGTCACCGCGTAGCTGGCAGCACCGATTTGGGTCAGCAGTCCCGCGGCCGAGGCGACGGTGACGAAGTGCCCGCGGCCACGGTCCAGCCATTCGGGCACCAGCGCCTTGGCTGCCCGGATGTGGCCGCGCACGTTGATGTCGATGATGCGATCCCAGTCGCGCTCGTCATCGCCAAGCCCGGGAGGGCCGATGATGCCCGCGTTGGCCACGTACACGTCGACGGGCCCGAATTCGCGTCGCGCCGAAGCGATCAGCGCTGCCACGCCGTCGGTCGAGCTGGCGTCCGCCCGCACGCCGACCGCCGCAGCCCCGGTGGCCTTGATCTGCTCCGCGGTCTGGTGGATACCCGCGTCGTCGATGTCGCCTGCCACCACCGAGGCACCCGCGGCCGCCAGTGCGACGGCTAGTGCCCGCCCGATTCCCGAGCCGGCTCCTGTCACGACGGCGACGCTGCCCTGTATCTCCATGGGGCCAGTCTTACCGTCTCAGACGGTTCGCGCCAACCGGTCGGCGAGCAGCGCAGCGAACTGGGCGGGGTCGTTCAAGGAGCCGCCTTCAGCGAGAAGTGCTGTGCCGTAGAGCAGCTCGGCGACATCACTCAGTCCTTCGGCGCCGTTGGCGAGTGCCTGTCGCATGCCCGTGACGAGTGGATGATCCGGGTTGAGCTCCAGAATTCGCTTGCCGACGGGTACCTCCTGCCCCGACGCGCGGTACATGCGCGCCAGTTGCGGAGTAATGCCGAAGGTGTCGGTGATCAGGCAGGCGGGTGACGACGTCAAACGCGTCGACAGTCGCACCTCCTTGACGTGCTCGTCCAGCGTCTCCTGCAGCCAGGTCAGCAGTGCGGCAAAGTCGCCCTGCTCGGGCTTCTCCTCGTCGGACGCGCCGAGGTCCACCTCGCCCTTGGCCACCGACTGCAGCGCCTTGCCCTCGAACTCCGGCACCGACTCGACCCACACCTCGTCGACCGGATCGGTCAGCAGCAGCACTTCGTACCCCTTGGCCTTGAACGCCTCGAGATGGGGTGAGCGCTCCAGGAGTTGACGCGATTCGCCGGTCGCGTAGTAGATCTGCTCCTGGTCGTCCTTCATCCGCCCGACGTAGCCGGCGAGGGTCGTCGGCACGTCGGTGCCATTTCCCGTCGCTTCGCTCGCCCCGGCACTGAACGTCGAGGCGAACGACGCCAGCCCGAGGATCGTGTCGCGGTTGTCGGCGTCGGAGAGCAGGCCCTCCTTGAAGACGCGGCCGAACTGGGTCCAGAACTTCGAATAGTCGTCCGGGCGATCCGACTGCAGGTCCTTGATCGCCGACAGCACCTTCTTGGTGAGGCTGCGACGGATCAACTTGATCTGGCGATCCTGCTGCAGGATCTCGCGAGACACGTTGAGCGACATGTCCTGTGCGTCGACCACACCCTTGACGAAGCGCAGATATTGCGGGATCAGATCGTCGCAGTCACCCATGATGAAGACGCGCTTGACGTACAGCTGGATGCCGGCGTGCCCGTCGCGGTTGAACAGGTCGAACGGCGCCTGCGACGGGATGAACAGCAGCGCCTGATACTCGAACGTGCCCTCGGCCTTCATCGCGATGATCTCGAGGGGTTCGTCCCACGCGTGCGCGATGTGCTTGTAGAACTCGCGGTACTCCTCGTCGGAGACGTCGCTCTTGGGTTTCGCCCACAGCGCCGTCCGCGAGTTCAGGGTCTCGGTCTCGACCGTGACCGTCGGCTCCGCAGCCTCTCCTGCGGAAGGAGTGGTCTTCTCGACCTCCATCCGGATCGGCCAGGAGATGAAGTCGGAGTACTTCTTCACCAGCTGGCGGATCTGCCACGGGGCGGTGTAGTCGTGCAGCCCGTCCTCGGCGTCCTCGGGCTTGAGGTGCAGCGTCACCGAGGTGCCCTGCGGTGCGTCGTCCAACGCGGCGATCGTGTAGGTGCCGTCACCGCTAGATTCCCAACGTGTGGCCGTGCTTTCGCCGGCCTTGCGGGTCAGCAGGTCGACCTTGTCTGCCACCATGAACGTCGAGTAGAAGCCGATGCCGAACTGCCCGATCAGCTCTTCAGCATTGCCCGCCCCGCTTCGCCCGCCCGAAGTCTCGCCCGCCTGGTTGGCCTCCTGCAGCTTCTGGCGCAGCTCGGCGGTGCCGGACTTGGCGAGGGTGCCGATCAGCTCGACCACCTCGTCGCGGGTCATGCCGATGCCGTTGTCGCGGATCGTCAGCGTGCGCTCCGGAACACCTCCCGTCGCTTCGCTCGCCCCGGCCTTGTCGACCTCGATGTCGATGTGCAGGTCGGACGTGTCGACATCCAGGTCCTTGTTCCGGAACGCCTCGAGGCGCAGCTTGTCCAGCGCATCGGAGGCATTCGACACCAACTCGCGAAGGAACGAGTCCTTGTCCGAGTAGATGGAATGCACCATCAACTGCAACAGCTGACGGGCCTCCGCCTGGAATTCCCTCTGTTCGACCTGCTCGCTCACGCGGCGATCTTACAAAGTGCTGGCTAGCCGAACTGCACTCCCTGGGCCAAGGGCAGCTCGGAGGAGTAGTTGACGGTGTTGGTGGCGCGGCGCATGTAGGCCTTCCAGGAGTCCGACCCGGACTCGCGACCGCCGCCGGTCTGCTTCTCGCCGCCGAACGCGCCACCGATCTCGGCGCCGGAGGTGCCGATGTTCACGTTGGCGATGCCGCAGTCCGACCCGTCGGCTGCCATGAAGCGCTCCGCCTCACGCATGTCGGTGGTGAAAATCGCCGACGAAAGCCCCTGCGGTACCGCATTGTTCAGGGCGATGGCCTCATCGATGTCGTCGTAGGTGAGCACGTAGAGGATGGGTGCGAACGTCTCGTCATGCACCACCGCGGTCTGCGACGGCATCCGCACCACCGCGGGTGCGACGTAGTACGAACCTTCGCCGAGGTCGCGCCGCTCGCCGCCGGTGACCTCGCCGCCGTCGGCCTTGGCCTGTTCCAGCGCACCGACCATGTCTCGGTAGGAGCGCTCGTGGATGAGTGGCCCGACCAGGGTGCCGTCGGCCGACGGATCACCGACCGACAGCGTGCGGTACGCCGCCGTGATCCGGTCGACCAGGGTGTCGACCACCGAACGGTGCGCGATGACGCGGCGCATGGTGGTGCAGCGCTGTCCGGCCGTACCCGCTGCCGAGAAGACGATGCCGCGGACCGCGAGGTCGAGGTCGGCGGAAGGCGTGACGATGGCGGCGTTGTTGCCGCCCAGCTCGAGCAGCGCCTTGCCGAAGCGCGCCGCGACGCGCGGGCCGACCTGCTGGCCCATTCGCACCGAGCCGGTGGCGGAGACGAGCGCGACGCGGGGATCGTCGACCAGCTGTTCGCCGATCTCGCGGCTGCCCTGGACGAGCCGGCATAGGGAACCGACAGCTCCCACATCGATGGCCGCGCGTTCGATCAGCGCCTGACACGCGACCGCGGTCAACGGCGTCAGTTCAGACGGCTTCCACACCACGGTGTCACCGCAGACCAGCGCGATGGCGGTGTTCCACGCCCACACGGCGACCGGGAAGTTGAACGCGGTGATGACGCCGACGACACCAAGGGGATGCCACGTCTCCATCAGCCGGTGGCCGGGCCGCTCGGAGGCGATGGTCTTGCCGTAGAGCTGACGCGACAGGCCGACGGCGAACTGGCAGATGTCGATCATCTCCTGCACCTCGCCGAGGGCCTCGGAGGTGATCTTTCCCGCCTCGACGCTGACGAGCGTCGCCAGATCGGCCTTGTGCTCGACGAGCAGCTCGCCGAGCCGGGCCACCAGCGCGCCGCGCACCGGTGCCGGGGTGACCCGCCACGTCGCGAAGGCCGCTGCCGCGTCGGCGATTGCCGCGTCGGTCTGCTCGGTGGTGTTCTCGGCGACGCTGAACAGCACGTCACCGGTGATCGGGGTGCTGGCGGGCACGCCGAGTGCGCCGGGCTCGCCAGGCTCGGTGTGTGTGCCGATGGCTTGAAGTGCCGTGCGCACCCTGGCCCGCAGGTCGTCTGCGGAGGGAAGCGCGGTCGTCGGAGTCTGCATGGTGGTCATGATGCCGCCTTTTCGTAGAGGTCGTAAGGGTCGTGGACGTGGTGGCCGATGGCGCCCGCCATCCAGTCCAGGTTGTAGTGAGAGTCGTCGGGCGCGGTGACGGCAGCGCCGTCGGTGTCCAGGTTGGAGCGGAAGATGCCTGCCGCCGAAGCGGGCAGGAAGTCTTCGTAGACAACCGGTTTCGTCGGGTCTCCGCCGCGGTAGTAAGCCAAACCCGATGCGGCCAGCTCGGCGTCGGTGTTCGGGAAGTGCTGGCCCCAGGTCGCCACCGGATCCGGCGCACTCATCGCCGCGTCGTATCGTTCGCGACCCGTGCGCGTCAGCGCGACGCCACGGGCTTCGACCTCGCCGAACCGAACCCGCAGGCTGCCCTGGGTGACGGTGCCCTCGGAGTCGCGGAACCAGCGTGGCTCACCCAGTGCCCGGAACGACGTCTGGCGCAACAGCACGTCGGGCCCGTCCCAGCGGGGTGGTCCCTCGATCTTGCCGTTCATGACGATGCCCTTGGCAGCCATGCGCCGGTACAGCTCGTCGATGTCGATGACCCGCGGCGTGAGGTGGTTGATGTGGGTGGACCGGACGCCTGCGATGTCGGCCGCGACCGCGGAGACCTGTGACAGCTCGGTGTACCAGCCGGTGTCGATCGGTTCGCGGGACAGCTCGAAGGCGGCCGTCGCACGCGCGATGAAGTCTTCTGCCTCTGCCGCTGGGGTGCCCCCTGCCGCGGCGATGCGGCGTGCGTCGGCGAGGAGCGCCGGATCGAAGAGCTGCCGGTGGGCGACGAACCGCTCCACCCTGGTACGCAGGTCGTCGGGGAAGAAGCGGGGATCGGCGGTGGCCAGCATCGAGGTGAAGACCCGGAACGGGTTGTGGGCCAACTCGTCCGCGTCGATCGGCCGGAACGCCGTCGACACCACGGGGACCGGTGAGGCGGCCTCACGCAGGTCGTAGTAGCCCACCGGGTACATGCCGAAGGCGGAGAACAGGTCGGCGACCTCCGCGAGTTCGCGAATGCTGCCCACCCGGATGGCGCCATGTCGCTCGGCGGTGACGCGGTTCAGTGACCCGAGCCGCTCGTCGCCGGAGAGCTCGCGGTTGATGTCGGTGGCCACGTCGACCAGCGAGGTGTAGGCGGGCACTTCGGCGCCGTACATGCGCGATAACGCAGCGGCGAATCCAGCCCGCAGACGCCAGGTTTCCGTGAAGTTGGTGTGTGCGCTCATTGGACGCCCCGAAGCGGGAAGCAGCTGCGATAGTCTCCGCCAATGACCGAAGCCGGCGAAGAGCTCGACGACATCGACCGGATCATCGCGCGTGAGCTGGTTGCTGACGGGCGGGCCACGCTGGCGCACCTCGCGGTCAGCGCGGGCCTGTCGGTGTCGGCTGTGCAGTCGCGCGTGCGCAGGCTCGAGTCCCGCGGCGTGGTGACGGGGTACCGCGCCAGGATCGACCCCGAGGCGGTCGGCAACATGCTGTCGGCGTTCGTCGCCATCACTCCTCTCGATCCGTCTCAACCCGATGATGCGCCCAAACGCCTCGAACACATCGAGGCCATCGAGTCGTGCCACTCGGTGGCAGGCGACGAAAGTTACGTGCTGCTGGTGCGTGTCCGGTCGTCGCGCGCGCTGGAAGACCTGCTGCAACAGATCCGCACGGCGGCAAACGTTCGCACGCGAAGCACCATAATCTTACAGACTTTTTACGAAGGACGCGATTCCATACCGTAGATAATCCTGCCTGCTCTAGCAAGAACCGTAAAAAATACGTTAAGATGGCGGCATGACCGCTGTTCTCTCGCCGCGCGCCCACCGTGACCTGGCCATCGATCCCGCCAACGTTCGCGAGGTGCTGAGCCGCAGCATTCTTGCCGACGGCCTGGACTTCGTCCTCGACGTCGAACGGTCGGCGGGGTCCTACCTCGTCGACGCCCGCACCGGCGACCGTTACCTGGACATGTTCACGTTCTTCGCGTCGTCCGCCTTGGGCATGAACCATCCGTCGCTCGCAGGTGACGAGGCGTTTCGCGCCGAGCTCGCGGCCGCCGCGGTCAACAAGCCGAGCAACTCCGACGTCTACAGCGTGCCGATGGCCCGCTTCGTCGATGCGTTCGCGCGGGTCCTCGGCGACCCGGCGCTGCCACACCTGTTCTTCGTCGACGGCGGCGCCCTCGCCGTCGAGAACGCGCTCAAGGTTGCCTTCGACTGGAAGAGCAGGCTCAACGAGTCCCGCGGGCTCCTGTCTGATTCCTCCTCGCGTGCGGGCGCCGAGCTCGGCTCCAAGGTGCTGCATCTGCGCGGTGCCTTCCATGGACGCAGCGGCTACACGCTGTCGCTGACCAACACCGACCCGAACAAGGTGGCACGGTTCCCCAAGTTCGACTGGCCGCGCATCGACGCGCCGTTCATCCGTGCCGAGGCCGACATGGACGCGCTGGAGGCCGAGTCGCTGCGCCAGGCGCGGGCCGCCTTCGAGGCGAACCCCAACGACATCGCGTGCTTCCTCGCCGAGCCCATCCAGGGGGAGGGCGGCGACCGGCACTTCCGGCCGCAGTTCTTTGCCGCGATGCGCGAGATGTGTGACGAGTTCGACGCGTTGCTGATCTTCGACGAGGTGCAGACCGGTTGCGGGATGACCGGAACCGCTTGGGCCTTTCAGCAATTGGGAGTCATGCCCGACGTGGTCGCCTTCGGCAAGAAGACTCAGGTGTGCGGCGTGATGGCCGGCGGCCGCGTCGACGAGGTCGATGACAACGTCTTCGCCGTCAGCTCCCGGATCAACTCCACGTGGGGTGGCAACCTCACCGACATGGTGCGGTCGCGGCGGATCCTCGAGACCATCGAGGCCGACGGGCTGCTGGCCAACGCCTCGAAGGTAGGCCGTCACCTGCTGGACCGGCTCGAAGAGCTGGCTGCGGAGTTCCCCGCGCTGGTACTCGACCCGCGAGGCCGCGGGCTCATGTGCGCGTTCAGCATGCCGAAGGCAGCGCTGCGCGACGATCTGGTCTCCCGACTGTGGGACCGGAAGGTGATCATGCTCGCCAGCGGACCGGACAGCGTGCGGTTCCGCCCCGCGCTCACCGTGTCGCGCGACGAGATCGACGCTGCCATCGACGCCGTGCGAGCCGTGCTGAGCGAGATGCCTATCTGACGCCGTCCGGTGTAATCAGTCGGCGGATCGTCGACCCCAGCCGGTTCAGTTCGGCGCCGCCAACGAGTACGCAGCCGTGCAGCTCGGCGAGTTTGCGTGCGGCAGGGGTGAAGTCGTGATTCGTCACGACCATCGTCTGGGTGCAGTCCTGCATCGGCGCGCCGGCCACCACCTCCTGCACCGCCCCTGCGCCGACCGGGCGGGATTGCCGTTTGCATTGAATGGCAAGGCGATCCGGCCGCCGCCCGACGATCAGGTCGACGCCCCAGTCGCCGGTCAGCGGCGTCATGATCACCGGAGCCCCGGTTCTCCTTGCGATCCTCGCGACGTGATCCTCGAAGTCGGTGCCCGACATCTCCGAGAGCGCGCCCGCGGGGTCCTCGTCGGGAGCGGGGGTGGCCGCGCCGCGCAGAATGCCTGCGAGGAACGCCGGAGCCGCCGACGCGAGCACGCCGATCGCGATGCTCCACGGTAGGCCAAGGCCGCTCAGAAACGCGGTGACACCCGCAGCGACGCCGAGGATTCCGTAGAGCTTCCACACGACGCGAACCCTAGGCGTCCGCACCGACAAAAACCCCGCCGAACGTACGGTTGTTGACGGGATTACTCGAGCTTCGCGTACAACATGCGTACGTTCGGCGCGTCAAAATTGGTGTCATG
Organism: Mycolicibacterium sp. P9-64; assembly: GCF_008329605.1. Lineage (GTDB taxonomy): Bacteria > Actinomycetota > Actinomycetes > Mycobacteriales > Mycobacteriaceae > Mycobacterium. The sequence continues at coordinate 13,477 of NZ_NPKO01000018.1, read as the reverse complement.
AGGGCACTCCGGCCCGGGTGACGATTGCCTGGTGCAGCAGCGCCCACCGCAGATCGTCGTCGCGACGGAGGTTCTGGCTTCGGGTCAGCTGACACGCCGCGACCTCAATCGTCGCTACACCAAGCTGCACCGCAATGTGTACGTCCGCAGTGGAGACGAGTTGACCGCAGCCGACCTGGCTTACGCGGCGTGGTTGTGGTCGGGGCGGACGGCGACACTCGTCGGACACTCGGCTGCGGCGATGCTTGGCAGCCGCTGGATACCGGCCGACGCCCCCGTCGAGATCGCGCACTCCCGCAGGGCGGCTCCCCGCGGCGTCATGGTGCGAAGCGACGAGCTTGGGGCTCACGACCTTCGCACGATCGGCGGCATTACCTGCACCACCGCCGCCCGAACGGCCTACGACCTCGGCAGGAGGCTGCCGTTGGAGACGGCGGTGATTCGCGTGGATGCCCTGCTCAATGCAACCGCGGCGACTCGTCGGTCCGTCGAGGACATTGCCCGACGCCATCGCGGTGCACGGGGCGTCCGACGGTTGCGACGGGCACTGGACCTGGTCGACGCCGGTGCCGAGTCGCCGCAGGAGACGCGACTGCGCCTCCTGCTCGTCCAATCCGGGCTGCCGCGGCCGGTGACGCAGATCCCGGTGACCAACGCGCAGGGCCGGGTGGTCAGGCGAATCGACATGGGGTGGCATGAATGGATGGTGGGCGCCGAGTATGACGGCGAGCAGCACTTCAACAACCCCGACGACTACTCGAAGGACATCGTCCGCTTGGAATTCCTGGCCTCGAAGGGGTGGACGATCGTGCGAGTGAGCGCCACGCAGTTGCGCCACGAGCGCGCCGAGGTGGTGCAACGTGTGCGGCTGGCATTGCGGCAGCGCGGATTTGCGGACTGACGACCCCGGCGGGTCTACTGCAGTGCGCGCCACACCCGCGCAGGCGTCATCGGCAGCTGACGCAACCGAGCACCGCACGCGCGGGCAATGGCATTGGCCAACGCGGGCGCCACGGGGTTGTACGGCGACTCGCTCATCGACTTCGCGCCAAGCGGCCCGAGTTCGTCGTAGGTGTCGGCGAAGTAGACCTCCGTCACCGGAAGGTCGGCCAACTGCGGAATGTGGTAATTGCGAAGGTCATTGGTGAGCACCACGCCACCCGGGCCGACGCGCATCTCCTCGTACAGCGCCGAACCGATGCCCTGTGCCACGCCACCCTCCACCTGCCCGCGGCACTGTTCGGGGTTCAGCACGACGCCCGCATCGGCGGCCTGCACCGACTGCAGGATCGTCACCTCACCGGTCTCGACGTTGACCGCGACGCGTGCGGCGTGCACGTTGAACGCCACCGAACGCGGGGTGCCGTCGTGCCGGCCGCGGCCAATCAGCGGCGCGGTACCGCCCGCCGCGATCTGGCTCAGCAGGTCGTTGCACGCCGCCTGCACCGCAAGACCAGCCACTACGATGCCCGCCGAGCCGAACGCGCCCGTGTCGTAACCCGTTGCATCGGTGTCGGATTGGCGTAACCGGACGTTGTCGACGGTGGTGTTCAGCGCGGTGGCGACGAGCTGGGCGTGCACGGTCGAGGTGCCGTTGCCGAACTCCGCCGTGCCGACCGAAAGCGTGTACTGGCCGTCGGCGTCGGCCGATATCGACGCGTCGGCGAAGTGACCGCGCGGCGGGATGGTCGCGATCATCGCGACCGCCATGCCCTCGCCGACCCGCCACTGCGGTCCGGAGGGCGGCGCCACCCCATTGCCCGTCGCAAGTGCTCGCTGCGCCAGGTCGAGACACTGATCGAGCCCGTAGCTGCCGAACGTCAGATCGTCGTCGGCGACGTGCGAATCGGTGAACGCATCGCCGGGCACCACGACGTTTTGGCGCCGCAGGTCGAACGGATCGATGCCGAGCAGCTCCGCCAGCTCGTCCAGCGCGGACTCCACCGCGAAGATGATCTGCCCAAGCCCGTAGCCGCGGAACGCGCCCGACGGAAGGTTGTTGGTGTACACCGCCTGAGCGTCGACGTGCTTGTTCGCACACCGGTACACCGCGATCGACTCGCTGCAGCCGTGAAACATCACACCAGGACTGTGGTTTCCGTATGCGCCCGCGTCGAGCAACACGTCCACCGCCAGTGCGGTCAGCACCCCGTCGCGGCCCGCAGCCACGGTGGCGTCGATGCGGAAGGGGTGACGACACGGTGCCGCAACGAACTCGTCGGTCCTGCTGAACTCGTAGCGAACCGGCCTGCCGAGTCGCAGCACGGCCAGCGCCACGACGTCCTCGGTCAGCATCTCCTGCTTGCCGCCGAAGCCCCCGCCCACCCGCTTGGTGAACACGTGAACCTGGGACCGGTCCAGTCCGAACAGGTGGCACAGCTCGTCCCGGACCAGGAACGGCACCTGGGAGCTGGTGCGAATCACCAAGCGGCCGTGCTCGTCTCGCCATCCGGTGCTGCCGTGGGTCTCCAGGTGTGCGTGCTGAACGCGCTGCGTGGTCCAGCGCCCGCTGACCACCGCGCCACCGTCGGCCTCGGCGGCCGCGACCCCCGCAGCAATGTCGCCAACCCCGCCGTGCAGCTCGGCCACGACGTTGCGGGACGGGTCGGCGATGCGGACGTCGTTGCCCTTGTCGCCGTGCACCAGCGGCGCACCAGGGGACCGTGCCATCTCAGGGTCGAACACCGCAGGAAGCTCCTGGTACTCGACGGCGATTGCGCGGCAGGCGTTCTCCGCGATGGCCGCCGTGTCGGCGACGACGGCGGCCACCCGCTGCCCGACGAACCGCACGACGTCGTCGAACACGTAGGTGTCATCGGGGTCGTCGAGCCGGTTCTCGTGCCGGGCGGTGGAGAACGGAACCGTTGGGCTGTCGCGATGCGTGAGGATCAGCTGCACGCCAGGCATCAGTTGGGCCGCCGAGGTGTCGATCGCGACGATCCTGGCGTGGGGGAGCGGGCTGCGCAGCACGGCCATGTGCAACAGACCCTCCGGCAGGTGGTCCATGGTGTACTGCTCGGTCCCGGTGACGATCCGAACGCCGGCGGGTGCGCCGATCGAGCGGCCGGCGTCCGATGTGCCGCCGGACTTCTCGGTGTTGGCTCGCCCGGCCAATGCGTCGGTGATGGAACGGTAGCCCGTGCACCGGCACAGGTTGCCCTTCAATTGCTGTGGCAGGTCGGTGAGTTGGTCCTCGGACAGTGTCGACGCGGTGGTGACCATGCCGGCGGTGCAGAAACCGCACTGAAAGCCCGCCGCCTCGACGAACCTGCGCTGCATCGGATGGAGGTCGTCGGGGGTTCCGAGCCCTGCCACGGTGGTGACCGCGTGCCCGGCGGCGCGGAACGCGGGGAACACGCAGGAGTGCACGGGGGCGCCGTCCACCAGCACCGCGCAGGCGCCGCAGTCGCCTGCGTCGCAGCCCTTCTTCACCTCGAGGTGGCCGTGCTCGCGCAGGAACGTGCGTAGGCACTGTCCCGGCCACGGATCCTCACCAAGCGCTTTTCCGTTCACGCTGATCGTCACGACAGCTCCGCCCGTACCTGCTCGGCGAGCAGCAGGGTCATGGCCCTACGCCAGTCGGGATCACCGTGCGCATCGTCGGTCCAGGCATCGTCGGGGATGGTGTCGCGGGCCTCCACGAGTTCGGCGCTGCTGGGGACCGACGCGAACTCGAAGACGAACGGACGCACGGTGGCTGCCGTCACCGACAGCACGAAGCGGCCCCCGTCTTCGGCGGCGTCGCGGCGACCGATCACCACGACGCCGGATCGGCCGAGCGGTGACGGCGCGATCTTGCGGTACGCCGTGCGCGCTCGCAGCGCACTGGCAGGCAGGTGCACCGAGCGCAGCACGTCGCCAAGGTCCAGCACGTTCGCCGAGCTCCCTGTGACGAAATCCGTGACCGGCAGGCGGTAGTCGCCACCGTCGGGCCGCCACACCACGAGCTCGCCATCGAGGGCCGAGGTCAGCGAGATCATCGCGCCCGCAGGAAACGACAGGCAGATGTTGCCGCCGACTGTCGCGGTGCTCCAGATCTTGTAGGACGCCAGCAGCGCCGTGCAGCACTGGTGAAACAGCGGGGCCGCAGGCCAGTCCGTTCTGCTCCGTGTCAGCTGGGTGGAGAGCGCGGACAGCTCGGTAAGGGTGCAGGTCGCACTGAGCTCGATCTCGTTGTTGCTCACGGTGATCGATGGCCAGCCGAGACCGGTCACGTCGACGAGCCGGCGGAGATGCGGTTGAGGTGCGGAGAACAGCCACGTGCCGCCGGCCAGCACCGCGTCGTCGGGCCCGAGCGGCCACACCTCGTCGCGGCGGCGCGGGGTGACGACCGCCTCGACGGTGTTGAGGTCCACCGATCGAAGGTAGTCAAGCCTCGCCACTCGTGCATGTCCTGCGCGGCCGCGACAGCCAAGTGCAACTCGGGGGTTGCGCTCACGTGAGGCTATGTGCAATTGTCGAGTTGCACATCAATTCGACCCCGAGAGGCACCCGTGACCACGCTCGACATCACCCGCAGCATCGACATCAACGCGCCGGCCGAGAAGGTCTGGGCAGCGCTCACCCAACCCGACCTGATCGCTCAGTGGTTCGGCGACACGTGCGAATTCGATCCGACACCGGGCGGCACCGGCACGTTCGGCTGGACGGAACACGGCACGTTCCGCGTCGTCGTCGAGCACGCCGACCGGCCCAAGACTCTCATCTACCGGTGGGCAAGGGAGCAGGGCGTCGACCCCGTTCCCGGCAACTCGACCGTCGTGCGGTTCGACCTCACCGAGTCCGAGGGCGGCACCCGCCTCACGCTTCTCGAAACCGGATTCGACGAGCTCGCCGACCCGCAGTCCGCCCACGACGGCAACACCGACGGCTGGAAGGCCGAGCTCGGCGAACTCGTGGAGTTCCTGGAATCCCGGTGACCGACAAAACCATGACGATGCCAGCGGTGTTGTCGGTGCTCGCCGACGAGACCCGCTGGCGCATCCTGTCCGAGCTCGGCGCCGCGGACCTGTCAGCCAGCGCGTTGGCAGGCCGGCTGCCCATCAGCAGGCAGGCCATCGCCAAGCACATCGCCGTGCTGGCCGACGCCGGATTGGTGGAATCCGTCCGTGCCGGACGGGAGATCCGCTACCGCGCGCTTGGTGCGCGGCTGAGCGCGCTGGCAAATGATCTCGAAGCGATCGGCAGGCGTTGGGACCGGCGCCTCGAGGTCATCAAGCGCATCGCCGAACAGGCCGATTGAGAGCTAATCTCTTCGTCATGACGGACGAACTCGCCGACTTCGCGGGGCGAGCTCCAGGCGGGGATGCGGAGTTGCCGCCCGTCGAGTACGCGCTTGCAGGCGGCGAACCGCAGCGGGTCGGCTGGTTCCGTTTCTTCTTCGCCGATGAGCGGTGGGAGTGGTCGCCGCAGGTCGAGTTGATGCACGGGTACGAGCCGGGCTCGGTGCAGCCCACCACGGCGTTGGTGCTGTCGCACAAGCATTCCGACGACTACGGCCAGGTGGCCGCCACGATCGAGGAGATCCAGCGCACGGCCGGCGCCTTCAGCACCCGCCACCGGATCGTCGACACCAAGGGCGAGATCCACCACGTGGTCGTGATCGGCCAGCAGATGCGCGACGAGAACGACGCGGTGATCGGATCCGATGGCTACTACGTCGACGTCACACCGTCGATCACCGAAGCCAGGGCGGAGAGCGTCACCGAAGCGGTTGCCGAGATTGCCGAGGCCCGCGGCGGCATCGAGCAGGCCAAGGGCATGTTGATGCTGATCTACCGGATCAACGCGGACTCGGCCTTCGATCTGCTCAAGTGGCGATCGCAGGACGCCAACGTCAAGCTGCGGGTGCTCGCCGCGCAGGTGGTGAAGGACTTCCTCGGGCTCACCTACGGCGAGGTTCTGCCCAGCCGCGCCGATTACGACCGCCTGCTGCTGACCGCGCACCTGCGCGTCTAGGTGAATCACATTGCCGGCCAACGTGATTGGTGTCGGCCTTACGGGGGGCGCAACGGCACTCAACTATTGGGTTTCGGCAGGCGCGGGTGCGGGCACCCATCCCTGAAGTTTCCACGAGGAGGTCGCAACAATGCCAGGGGCATCGATCAAGAACGACAAGATGTACGAGGACTTGCGCAGGCAGGGTGATTCCAAGCAGAAGGCGGCCAGAATCTCCAACGCGGCGGCAGCCCGCGGGGCATCGGCGGTCGGCCGCAAGGGTGGCGAGTCTGGCTCGTACGACGACTGGACGGTGGCCGATCTACGCAAACGCGCCAAGGAGATCGGGCTGTCGGGCTACTCGGGGCTGACGAAGGCGAAGTTGATCTCCAAGTTACGGAACTCGTGAACGGCCGTCGTTGCCTCAGTGCCTTGGGCGCTGGTGAGCGCGGCGTCAATGGTTAGCTGGAATCCCGAGGGTAGTCTCATTCAGACAGCACCAGGAGGTCGTGTGGAGAACGAGGTCGAGTTCCGGGTTGGGGCCAAGCTCGAGAACCTTGCCGTGGTGCGCACCCTGATAGGCGCCGTCGGCACCTTCGAGGATCTCGACATGGACGCCGTCGCGGATCTGCGTCTTGCGGTAGATGAAGCGTGCACCCGTCTGATCCGGTCGGCCGTCGCGGGCTCCACGCTGATCGTCGTGGTACGCCCACAGGACGACGAAGTCGTGATCGAGGCGTCGACCACATGCACGTCGCGCGACGTCATGGAGCGCGGCAGCTTCAGCTGGCACGTCCTGAGCTCGTTGATGAGCGACGTAAAGACGTTCCACAACGGCGAGTCGCTCGACGACGGCTCGGTGTTCGGTATCTCCATGACGACGAGACGAGCGAGCTCGCTGCGGTGACGCCCTCGTCCTCTCGGGGTTCGTCGCAGCGATCGAACTCTGAATACGCCGACGTCATCGACATGTTCCGCGAGCTGCAAGAGCTCGGCGGCGATGCCAGCGACGGCGCTCAATCTCCGGAAGTCACCAGGCAGCGCGATGCGATCGTCGAGCGGTGCCTGCCCCTTGCCGATCACATCGCCAGGCGGTTCGACGGCCGTGGCGAGCCTCGCGACGATCTGGTGCAGGTCGCCAGGGTCGGCCTGGTGAACGCCGTCATCCGGTTCGACGTGGACGCCGGATCGGACTTCGTGTCGTTCGCGGTGCCGACCATCATGGGCGAGGTCCGCAGGCACTTCCGGGACAACAGCTGGTCGGTCAAGGTGCCGCGTCGGCTCAAGGAGCTGCATCTGCGGTTGGGCGCCGCGACCGCGGAGCTGTCGCAGCGGCTCGGCCGCGCACCGACGCCGTCGGAGCTCGCCGCAGAGCTCGAGATGGATCGCGAGGAGATCGTCGAGGGGCTGATCGCCGGAAGCTCCTACAACACCATGTCGATCGACGGCGGCAGCGGTAGCGAGGACGCTCCCGCGATCGCCGACACGATCGGCGACGTCGACACGAACCTGGATCAGATCGAGAACAGGGAGGCGCTGCGCCCCCTGCTCGAAGCGCTGCCCGAGCGGGAGCGCACGGTGGTGGTCCTGCGGTTCTTCGAGTCGCTGACCCAGACTCAGATCGCCGAGCGGGTCGGCATCTCGCAGATGCACGTGTCCCGGCTGCTGGCCAAGTCGCTAGCGCGCCTGCGGGACCAACTGCAGTAGCGGCTGCCGCGGCTCGCCGTGCACGAGGGCGAGCGCGCCCTCGACGGTGGGAGCCACTGGCAGCGTGGCGTCCGGATCGCAGACGTCCAGCAGGCGCGTCACGGCCTTGCTCGGCATCATGGCCCAGTCGGCGCCGACCTCGGCGCACCGCACGTTGAGGGTGTGCAGGGCCGAAAAGCCTGCCGTGCCGAAGAATTCGATGCCCGTGAGGTCGATCAGCAGGCGCTTGACGGCGTCGGTGTGCTGGAGGGCGTAGTCGACGAACTGCTGGGCGTTGGCGGCGTCGAGCTCGCCGTGCGCGGAGACGATGAGGATCGAGGGATGTAGCCAGCGCGTCGTGAAATGGGCGCTATGACAGATGGTCATGGGGTCCGGCTTGGCCGGGTGGGGCGTTTCGAAGGAAGACACTTTGACTCCATCAGTGGGACGTGCACGCCAAGAATTCGATGGGCCCTGCGTCTCAAAGCCGTGCGATGACGCTGTCTATCGGCTGTTTGTCCAACCTGCATAAACGGTACGCCGGTCCGGATACCTTGACACGCTAACTAAGACGAATCTAATGATTCAGCCCAGCCAGCCGCGCTGCAGATCCCATGCCGGCCCCGGCGCGGGCGCATCGTCCCGGGTGACGGTGGCCTGGATCAGGCCGTAGGGCCGGTCGTCGGCGTGGAACACCTCGTTGGGGTTCTCCAGCCCGAACCGGGACAGGTCGTAGACGAAGTGGTGCTTGTTCGGTGCCGACAACCTGATCTCGGCGATCTGCGGGTAGGTCTCCAGTACGGCCTTGCCCATCTCGTAGAGCGTCTGCTGCAAAGCCCGTGACTGAACCACGGCGAACTGCTTCACCAGTGCAGCCTTGACGCCGGCGTACGTCGCCTCCCACGCTATGTCCCACTCCGTGTCGGTCTGGCGATATCGCCACTGCGCCACCAACGACGTGGCCATCACGCGATCGTGGGTGGGTTCGAGGACGGTGTACGGGTCGGTCAGGAAGCCTGCGAACTCCGAGCCCGTCGACTTGAGGATCACCAGGTCCTTCAGACCGCCGATCACCCACTCGTCGGTGCCCTCGACGGTGATCGCGGCCGTGCGCACCTCCTGGCCCTTGCGCACCCAGGTGTGGTCGTGCTCGGCGCCGTCGACGACGGCGCGTTCCCAGGCGTACTCCTCGATCTCGATGCGCGCGCCGAGAACGGGTTCGACGTCGCCGACGAAGTGCCTGGCCAGGGCGAGCCCGTAGTCCTCGATGGACTGCAGCCCCTTCTCCTTCGCGTAGGCGTAGGCGGTCTGTTTTTGGGTGTCGGTGGGCAGCACGTCGGACTGGTCACCCGCCAGGTGCGCGGCAGTGAAATCGCCACGCAGACAGACGGATACGTTCACGTCGTGGATCTCGTGGCGCGGTGTGTCGCGGTAGATCCGCACCAGACGGTTCTCGGCCTTGCCGTACTGGTTCTTGCCAAGGATGATGCCCGACACGTGTCAGCTCCCTCGATAGGTCGAATACGCATACGGTGACAACAACACCGGAACGTGATGTCTTGCTGCGGCATCGGTGATCTCGAACGCGATGACGATCTCCGGGTAGAACCCCGTGATGCGCTGAGTGGCGAAGTACGTCGCGGTGTCGAAGCGCAACCGGTACACCCCGGCGGCCAGGTCGTCGCCGAGGCTAGCGACGCGCCCGTCGTCGTCGGTGACCGTGCTGGCGAGCTCGTCGTCGTGCGCGTCGCTCAGCGTGACGGGCACTCCCGTGGCGGGCCGGCCGGACACGGCGTCGAGGACGTGGGTGGAGAGGCTCATGTGCTCGATCTTGCCTCGCCGGACGGCTCGGACAGCAGCCGTTGCAGGCGAAGCCGATTGATCTTGGCCAGTTCGTTGCGCATGACGCGGCGTTCGGTGTCGGGATCGTTGCCGAGCCGATCGGTGAGGATCGCCAGAAGTTCGTCGGCCGAGCGTCCGCTCGCGCACACCAGGTAGACGTAGCCGAACCGGTTCTCGTAGTCGCGGTTGCCTGCGGCCAGGGCAGCGCGCACGTCGTCGGCCGCGGCCGCCATGCCGGACTGTTCCCTTGCCGACGAGGCGTTGGCGACCGTGCCTCCGATGCGGGGGTGTCCGTCGAGCGCGGCGTCGATCTCGGCGTCGGGCAGCTCGGCGAGCACTCGGTCGGCACGGTCGAGCAGGGCGTCGACGTCGGCGAATGGCGCGCCCGCCAGTACCCGGCGGGCCCAGATCGGCGACGAGCAGACGCCGAACAGCAGGTGCATGCGCTGGCGTTCGGTGCTGCGGTTGAAGCCCTCGAGACCGAGGGCGGGGTGAGTGGTCATCTCCTACGACTATGGCAACTCGCTGAACCGGCTGAACCGCGCGGCTGCGATGGGGTTGGCGTCGGCGACGAGGTCGCTGAAGCGGTAGTTGACGATCTTGGCGATCTCGATCAGGGCGAAGGCCTTCTCGGCCGCCAGGGAGTTGTCCATCCGCGTCCAGCCGTTCCGCAGCACCCGGTCGAAGCGTTCGGTCTCCTTGGCGCAGATGATCAGCGGGAAGCCGAAGTGCTCTCGGTACGCGCCTGCCAGCTCGACGACGTCGTCGTGGTCGTCCTCGTCGAGGTTGGACAGGGCGACGTGATCGACGGCGAGCGCGTGGCCGGTCTCGTCCTCGGCGCCGAGGTCGGGGAACGCGCCCATCAACTCCAGTTGCTGGTCTGGGGTGCCGGTCAGGACGGCGTCCTGGAACGCCTCGCGCAGCGCGGTGGTCTTGGCGAACGGGCGCCGCTCGAATGCACGCTCGACCGCCCACGGCACGTTCTGTACGACCTTGCCGAACACCTCGGTGAACCGCTCCTTGGTCATCGCGTTGACCTCGTCGAGGGTGATGGACCCGCCGCCTGCCACCCGCGGGCCGCGCGATCCCAGGTGGAAGAAGACGATGTTGAGCGCAATGGCGGCGATCGCGCCGATGCTGATGCCGCTGCCGAAGAGCAGGTCGATACCCGACGGAAGTGCCTTGGCCACATCGGGATACGACGTCACCCATAGTGCCAGCCCGACGCTGGTGGTGACGATGATCAGGTTGCGGTGGTCGGTGAAGTCGACCTTGCCGAGGGTCTGGATGCCGACGACGGCGACGGTCGCGAACAGGGTCAGTGCTGCGCCGCCGAGCACGGGTTGCGGGATCGAGGACACGACCGCCGCCACCTTGGGCAGGAAGCCGAGCAGGATCATGATGACGCCCGCGGCGGCCACCACCCAGCGGCTCTTGACGCCGGTGAGCCTGACCAGGCCGACGTTCTCGGAGAACGCGGTGTAGGGGAACGAGTTGAAGATTCCGCCGATCGCGGTGGCGAGGCCGTCGGCGCGCAGCACGTTGCCGATGTCGGAGGCCTTGATGCGCTTGCCGACGATCTCGCCGGTAGCCATGGTGCTGCCGGTCGACTCAACGGCGGTGATGAGCAGCACGATGATCATCGTGAGGCAGGCGACGACGTCGAACTTGGGCATGCCGAACACGAAGGGCTCGGTGAAGCCGATCGCGTCTGCGGCGCCGACCTTCTCGAAACTCATGTCGCCCAACACAAATGCGACGGCACAACCGATCGTCAGCCCGAGCAGGACGGCGATCGTGGCGACGAAACCGCGGAACAGGCGCTGGATTCCGACGATGATCGCGATGGTGCCGGCTGCGTAGAGCAGCCAGCGCAGGTTCGACGCATCGATCTCGCCGGTGTGTGGGTTGGCCACTGCGTCGTGAGCGCCGACGGGCACCAGGCACAGGCCGATGATGGTGATCAGCGTGCCGGTGACGACGGGCGGGAAGAACCGCAAGAGCTTGACGAAGATCGGGGCGATCACGAACGTGAAGACGCCCGCGACGATCACTGCGCCGTAGACGTAGAGCAGGCTCGCGGCGCCGCCGCCGTGTGCGAGCCCGATGGCGATGATGGGAGAGACGCCGGTGAAGGTGACACCCTGTAGCAGCGGCAGGCGTACGCCGATCTTCCAGAAGCCGACGGCTTGGATGATCGAGGCGATGCCGCAGGTAAACAGGTCGGCGGTGATCAGCTTGACGAGCTCTTCGCTGGGCAGGTCGATCGCGCTGGCGATGAGGATGGGGACCAGAACCGCGCCTGCATAGAACGCCACGACGTGTTGGAAGCCGTATGTCGCCAGTTTGGGGACCGGGAGGACCTCGTCGACGGGGTGCACGCGCTTCTTGGGCGTCGTGGCCGTCTCGACCGATGGGGCGGGCATGCCTCCAAGAATCGGGCAGGTTCACAATATTCGCATGTCGGAGGATCAACGGGTCGTCGGCGTTCTCCTGGCCGCAGGCGCGGGGATGCGGTACGGCATGCCGAAAGTCCTTGCCGAGCAAGGGGAGTGGCTGCGGGTAGCCGTCGACGCGCTGAGTGGGCCATGTGACGACGTCGTCGTGGTGCTCGGCGCCGCGGTGGTCGACGTGCCGCCGCCCGCGCGTGCAGTCGTGGCGAAGGACTGGGCTGCGGGGATGGGGTCTTCTCTGCGGGCCGGTCTGGCGGCGGCCGACGGCGCCCGGTACGTGGTGTTGCACCTCGTCGACACCCCCGACGTTGGCGCTGACGTGGTCGCGCGGGTGCTCGCCGCCGCGCAGTCTGCGGTATCCGGCCTGGCCAGGGCGACATTCGGCGGCCGCCCCGGTCACCCCGTCGTGATCGAGCGCCGCCACGTGGCGGCATTGGCGGAGACGCTGCATGGCGACGAGGGCGGTCGACGATTCCTCTCGGGCCGCACCGACGTGATTGCCGTCGAATGCAACGACCTCGCGACGGGCGTGGACGTCGACGTGCGCTAGCGCCGTCAGAACGGCGGTATCGCGTCGAGGGCTTCGGCGTGGTTGTCGGTGTGGTTGTGTCGGCGTTCGTCGTTGATGCGTTGTCGGCGGTCGTGGGCGCGGGTGGTGGTGCGTCGGGGCATGGTCAGTCCGGCGGTGTGGGCGGTGGGGGTGTCGGTGACCGTGATGGGTGCGGTGGGCAGACACAGGCTGGGGAACAGCAGCCGGCTGCCGGGCCGGGTGGTGTAGGTCTGTCCGGATGGTGAGGTCCAGATGACGTCGCCGTCGGGTTGTTGTCGGTCTCGCCAGCCGTGTGGTCCGCTCCAGAAGGTTTTTAGCAAGTGGTGAAACCTGCACAGGGCCTTGAGGTTCGACGCGCAGGTCGGCCCGTGCGGGTAGGCAATCGTATGATCGGTGTCGCAGTGGGTGGCGGGCACGGTGCAGTGCGGGAAGCGGCATGTGAGGTCGCGGGCGCGGACGTAGTCGGCCAGCGCCCGAGAGGGTGTGTGGCGGGGTTCGGGTGGGGCGTTGCCGGGGTGCACGATCGGCACGATGTTGGCGTGGCGGGCGGCGCGGGCCACGACGGGTCCGGGGAGCAGTGGTCCGCCGATGATGACTCCGGGTGGGGTGGCTAGGGGTTCGCCGGGGTCGGCGGTGCTTTCGGCGTAGACCTCGGCGAGTGTCATTTCGCGCAGGGGCTTGCTGAACATCGGGGGTGTCTCGCCGTCGAGGGAGGCGTGCTGCGCAGCCGCGTCGGCAGCCACGTGATCGGACTCGGCCTGGGCGTGATCGGCTGTGGTGGTGCCGCTGTCGTCGTCAGCGACGGCCGGCTCGGCTGGGGTGCCACCCTCGTCGGGCACGTCGGGCAGCTCGGGTGGATTCGCGGCGGGGAGCGGGTGGATTGATTCGGCGTGGGCGACGACGTGGATGACGACGGTGCTGGGGGTGGTCGCACCAGCGTCGCAGTGTGCGAGACCGCACAGGCAGGCCAAGCGGTCCTGCCAGTGCCCGATGGCGCCCATGGCGTCGG
>NZ_NPKO01000017.1 GCF_008329605.1 Mycolicibacterium sp. P9-64 | reverse complement strand
GAGGCGGCGAAGTTCGACGCCGCCCTCGACTCCCACCGCGACGCACTGATCACCGCGTGCAAACACGACCACACCGACGGCCCCTCCGAACAGGCACCGCCGATGCCGAACACCAACGATGCGTTCACGAGCCTCGTCGAGGCCGGATGGGACACCGAAGCGGCTCGCCGCCCGCACGGACAGCACACCACCGTCGTCGTGCACGTCGACCTCCAGACCCGCGTGGCCGCCCTGCATCTGGGCCCAGTGCTCTCCGATGACGAGCGCCGCTACCTGACCTGCGATGCCACCTGCGAGGCATGGTTCGAACGCGACGGCCGGGTCATCGGCGCCGGGCGGGCCACCCGCACCATCGGGCGCCGCCTACGCCGTGTTCTCGAGCACCGCGACCGCGCCTGCGTGATCCCCGGTTGCGCAGCCACCCGTGGTCTGCACGCCCATCACATCGTGCACTGGGAGGACGGCGGCGAGACCGAGTTGGAGAATCTGGTGTTGGTCTGCCCCTACCACCACCGGGCGCATCACCGCGGGGACATCACCATCACCGGACCCGCACACCAACTCGTCGTCACCGACGCCGACAACAGACCACTGCAGCCGGGATCACTCGCGCATCCACCGACGAAACCGCCACCCACGGTCAAACCTTGTCCGGGACCGACCGGGGAACGCGCCGACTGGTGGTGGTACCAACCCTTCCAACCACAACCACCACCCTCGAGCAACTAGCGCCCGGAGAAATCAGGATGCTAGCCGTTTCTGATCAGGTCGATGACGGCGCTGAAGTCCTTGTCGGCGTTGGAGGCATCGGACGCAATGAACCCAGCGTAGATCTCGGCGGCGTGGCTGCCCAGCGGTGCGTTCGACCCCGACGAGTTGACGGCGTCCATCGCGAGACCGAGGTCCTTGTTCATCAGCGCTGTCGCGAACCCCGGCTTGAAGTCGTTGTTGGCCGGCGAGGTCGGAACCGGGCCCGGCACGGGGCAATTCGTGTGGACCGACCAGCAGTTCCCGGTCGCGCTGGTGATCACGTCGAACAGTGACTGCGCCGAGAGGCCCAGCTTCTCGGCAAGCACGAAGGCCTCACCGATGGCGATCTGCTGCACTGCGAGAACCATGTTGTTGCACAGCTTCGCGGATTGGCCGGTGCCGGAGCCGCCGCAGTGAATGATCTTGCCCGCCATGGGCTCGAGCACTGGCCTGGCCCGTTCTACGGCGGCGTCGTCACCGCCAACCATGAACGCCAGCGTGCCCGCGGTGGCGCCCTTGACGCCGCCCGACACCGGTGCGTCGAGCTGGGCGAATCCGTGCTCGGCGGCCTGCGCGTTGATCGTCCTGGCGTCGTCGACGGAGATGGTCGAGGTGTCGATGAGCAGCGCCCCCGGCTTGGCGGCGGGTAGCACCTCGGCGTAGCAGGCCTTGACGATGGCACCGTTGGGCAGCGAGGTGATGACCACCTCCGCGTCGGCAACGGCCTCGGCTCCACTGTCGAAGACCTTGGCGCCCTTGTCTTCTGCCGCTGCCTTCAGCGCAGGAACCAAGTCGAAACCGCGCACGGTGTGCCCGGCCGCCACCAGGTTGGCCGCCATCGGCCCGCCCATGTTGCCAAGCCCCAAGAATGCCACGGTGCTCATCGAGCGATCTCCTTCTACGCAGACGCGCGGGCGCGGGCGGCCTCTGCTCGCCCGATCACCACGCGCATGATTTCGTTGGTCCCCTCCAGGATGCGGTGCACCCGTAGATCTCGGACGATCTTCTCGAGTCCGTACTCGCTCAGGTAGCCGTACCCACCGTGCAACTGGAGCGCACGGTCGGCGACGTCATAGCAGGCGTCGGTGACGTGGAGCTTGGCCATCGCGCACAA
Organism: Mycolicibacterium sp. P9-64; assembly: GCF_008329605.1. Lineage (GTDB taxonomy): Bacteria > Actinomycetota > Actinomycetes > Mycobacteriales > Mycobacteriaceae > Mycobacterium. The sequence continues at coordinate 77,874 of NZ_NPKO01000017.1, read as the reverse complement.
CTCCACCTTCTCCGGCTCGTCGTTGTCGAGGGCGGAGGCCGCCCGCCACAACATCATTCGCGACGACTCCAGAGCGGTCGCCATGTCGGCCATGGTAAAGCGGATGGTCGGCTCGTCGAGCAGACTGCCGCCGAACGCCTCCCGATCGCGCACGTACGTGACGGCCTTCTGATAAGCCGATGCCGCCCCACCGAGTGAGCATGCTGCGATGTTGAGGCGCCCGCCGTTGAGCCCGTTCATCGCGATACCGAAGCCGGCGCCCTCGCGCTCCCGGCCGCCGAGCATCGCGTCGGCGGGCACCCGGACGCCCTCCATGATCACCTGCGCGGTCGGCTGGCCGTTCCAGCCCATCTTGAGTTCCTGCGCACCGAAACTCAGACCGGGCGTGCCGTTTTCGACGACGAAGGCGGAGATGCCGCGCGGACCGGCGGCACCGGTGCGTGCCATCACGATGTACACGTCCGATGCGCCGGCGCCCGAGATGAATTGCTTGACGCCGTCGAGAACGTAGTCGCCGCCGTCGCGAACTGCCTTGGTGCGCAGTGCGGCCGCATCCGAGCCGGCCGACGGTTCGGTCAGGCAGTAGCTGGCTACGGTCTCCATCGACGCCAGCCGTGGCACCCACGCCTTGCGTTGTTCGTGCGTGCCGTAGGTGTCGACCATCCAGGCGCACATGTTGTGGATCGACAGGAATGCCGCCGTCGACGGGTCTGCCATCGCCAACTGCTCGAATATGCGCACCGCATCGAGGCGCCGCAGGCCGCTGCCGCCGACGTCCTCGTTGCAGTACATCGCCGCCATGCCCAACTCGGCGGCCTCGCGCAGCGCGTCGAGCGGGAAGTGCTTGGTGGCATCCCATTCCAAGGCGAACGGTGCGATGCGCTTGGCGGCGAACTCGGCCGCCGTCTCGGCGATGACCCGCTCGTCATCGTCGAGGCCGAAGTAGCGCTGGGTGCTCACGGGACTGGCCCTACTTCATCGTCGGGATGCTGAATTCGGCGCCGTCCTTGATGCCGGACGGCCACCGCGACGTCACGGTCTTGACCTTGGTGTAGAACTGGATCGACGCAGGGCCGTGCTGGTTGAGGTCGCCGAACCCGGACCGCTTCCAGCCGCCAAAGGTGTGGTAGGCGACCGGAACCGGGATCGGGACGTTCACGCCGACCATGCCGACCTGGACGCGGGACACGAAGTCGCGCGCGGTGTCGCCGTCGCGGGTGAAGATCGCCACACCGTTGCCGTACTCGTGCTCCGTCGGCAGGCTCAGCGCCTCTTCGTAGTCCTTGGCCCTGACGATGCACAGCACGGGGCCGAAGATCTCGTCGGTGTAGATCGACATGTCGGTGGTCACGTGGTCGAACAGGGTGGGTCCGATGAAGTAGCCGCCTTCGAGGCTCACGTCGCCGAAGGTGAGTTCGTCGGTGGCGCGTTCGCGGCCGTCGACCACGATCTCCGCGCCGGCGGCGACACCCTGACCGATGTAGTCACGGACCCGCTCGAGGGCGGCGCCGGTGATCAGCGGGCCGTAGTCGGCCTTGGGGTCGAGGCTGTGTCCGACTCGCAGCTGGTTGACGCGCTCGACCAGCCTGGCGCGCAGGCGATCGGCGGTCTGCTCGCCGATCGGCACGGCGACGCTGATCGCCATGCACCGCTCGCCCGCGCTGCCGTAGCCAGCGCCGATGAGTGCGTCGACGGCTTGGTCGAGGTCGGCGTCGGGCATGATGATCATGTGGTTCTTGGCGCCACCAAAGCACTGGGCGCGCTTGCCATTTGCCGCTGCGGTGGAGTAGATGTGCTGCGCGATGTCGGAGCTGCCGACGAAGCCAACGGCCTGGATGTCGGGGTGGTGCAGGATGGCGTCGACGGCTTCCTTGTCGCCCTGGACAACCTGGAAGACGCCGGGCGGCAGGCCGGCTTCGAGGAACAGTTCGGCCAGCCGGACCGGCACCGACGGGTCGCGCTCGCTGGGCTTGAGGATGAAGGCGTTGCCGCACGCAAGTGCAGGCCCGGCCTTCCACAGGGGGATCATCGCGGGGAAGTTGAACGGCGTGATGCCCGCGACGACGCCGAGGGGCTGACGCAGCGAGTAAACGTCGATGCCGCCGCCCGCGCCCTCGGTGTACTCACCCTTGAGCAGGTGCGGGATGCCGATCGCGAACTCGATGACCTCGATGCCGCGCTGGATGTCACCGCGCGAGTCGGCGACGGTCTTGCCGTGCTCGCGACTCAGAAGTTCGGACAACTCGTCCACGTTCTGGTTCACCAGGTCGACGAACTTCATCATCACGCGTGCCCGGCGCTGCGGGTTGTAGGCGGCCCAGTTCTTCTGCGCTTCGACCGCGACTGCCACCGCGGCGTCGACGTCTGCCGACGAGCCGAGGACGACCTGGGCCTGCACGGCGCCGGTGCTGGGGTCGAGGACGTCGGCGGTGCGGGTTGACGCGCCTGCCGTGCGCTCGCCGTTGATGAAGTGCGGAATCTGTGTAGTCATGACCTGCCCTTATGCGAACGAACTTCGATTAATACTAGGATATCCTAGTATTCGGAGTGCATGGGGGCAAGTGACGTGGCTCACTGCCGAGGGCCCTCGGCGAACCGCGGATGGAGGGTTTGGGATTAGTCCGCGGGGCGCAGCCGGCGAAGTTCCTCGACGAACGCCCGCGTGTCATCCCACGTCGGTAGCAGACCGGCGGCCTGAACCTCGGCGAGCGTGGGTGCCGCGGCGTCGCGTTCGGACAGCGTCGGATCGGTGACGGGCCAGTCCACCCCGATCGCGGGATCGGTCGGGCAGATGGTGTGCTCGCGCTGCGGGGAGTAGCCCGCCGAGCACAGGTAGGACACCGTCGAATCATCTTGCAGCGCAACGAATCCGTGGGCGAGTCCCTCGGAGATGTAGATCGACCGGTGGTCCTTGTCGTCGAGCAGCACGGAATCCCACTGCGCGAACGTCGGCGAACCCACCCGGATGTCGACGACGATGTCGAGCACTGCACCGCGCAGGCACGTCACGTACTTGGCCTGACTCGGCGGCAGTTGCGCGAAGTGCAGACCCCGCAGCACGCCGGCCGACGACACCGACGTGTTGGCCTGCCGAAGGTCGAGGCGATGCCCCGTCATGGCGGTGAACTCGCGATCGGAGAACCATTCGAAGAACACGCCGCGGTCGTCGCCGTGCACCGTCGGGGTGATCTCCCAGGCGCCAGGTACGGACAGCTCTCGCGACGTCACTGGCCGCGCTCCTGGTAGACCGCCTCGGCTTCGTCCTTCAACGGCCGCCACCAGGATTCGTTGTTGCGATACCAGTCGATCGTCTCGCGCAGCCCAGCGTCGAAGTCGGTGTGCTCTGGCGCCCAACCCAATTCGTCGCGCAGCACCGACGGGTCGATCGCGTAGCGGACGTCGTGGCCCGCGCGGTCGGGCACGAAGTCGAAGTCGTCGGCGTCGCGGCCCATCGCCTGCAGCACCGCGCGCATCACGGCGAGGTTGTCGCGTTCCCCGTCGGCGCCGATGAGGTAGGTCCGGCCGATCACGCCGTCTTGGAGGATCCGCCACACCGCACGGTTGTGGTCGTCGACGTGGATCCAGTCGCGCACGTTGGCGCCCTTGCCGTACAGCTTGGGCCGCCTGCCGGTCAGCACGTTCGTGATCTGGCGCGGGATGAACTTCTCCACGTGCTGATACGGCCCATAGTTGTTGGAGCAGTTGGAGATCGTCGCCCGCACGCCGTATGAGCGCACCCAAGAACGCACCAGCAGGTCGGCGGCGGCCTTGGTCGACGAGTACGGGCTGGACGGGTTGTACGGCGTGGCTGAAGTGAACCGGTGCGGGTCGTTGAGCTCCAGATCGCCGTACACCTCGTCGGTCGACACGTGGTGCAGCCGGACGCCGTGCTGACGCACGGCCTCGAGGATCGCGAACGTGCCAATCACGTTGGTGCGCACGAACGGTTCCGGGTCGGCCAAGGCGTTGTCGACGTGTGTCTCCGCGGCGAAGTGCACCACGGCGTCCGATTCGGCGACGAGCTTACCGATCAGCTCGGTGTCGGTGATGTCGCCGCGGACCAGCTCCACGTCGTCCCGTACCGGTGCCAGAGAGTCCTTGCTGCCCGCGTAGGTCATCGCGTCGACGACGGTCACCGTGACCTCGGGGTGCTCGCGCACCATGGCGTGTACGAAGTTCGCGCCGATGAATCCGGCGCCCCCGGTGACCAACATCCGCATGCTCAAACCCTAGCGGGCGTCGGATCCACCCTCAGGCCGACAGCCCCAGAGGAGTCACGACTTCGGTGTCAGACCGAGCGGACCGGCCAGATCGGCTAGCGTCGGGATCAGCGCGTCCTTGCCGCCGAGCACCTGGATCGTCACGTGATCGGCGCCTGCGTCGAGGTGCTCGTTGAGGCGTGCGGCGATCGATTCCGGGGTGCCGTGTGCGACGACGGCGTCGATCAGCTTGTCGCTGCCCGGCTTGGCGATGTCGGCGTCGGTGAAGCCGAGCCGCTTCCAGTTGTTCAGGTAGTTGCTCAGGTTCAGGTAGAAGTCCACGGTCTCGCGGCCGATGGCGCGGGCCTGCTCTGCGTCCCTGGCCAAGACCACCTTGTGCTCAGGCGCAAGGAACACCGTGTTGCCGATGAGGGCGTGCGCCTGGCTGGTGTGCTCGGGTGTGGTCAGGTACGGGTGGGCACCCGCGCTGCGCTTGGCAGCCAGCTCGAGCACCTTGGGCCCCAGCGCCGCAACGACGCGCCGGCTGGTCGGCACCGTGGCCGCGTCCAGCGCGTCCAGGTACTCGACCAGCACGTCGTAGGGCTTGCGGTACTCCTCGGTGTGCTCCGGATGGCCGATGCCGACGCCCAGCAGGAAGCGGCCGGGGTAGGCGCCTTCGATGCGGTGGTAGGACTCAGCGACCTGGTCGGCGGGTGCCGTCCACACGTTGACGATGCCGGTGGCCACCTGCAGCGTCTCGGTCTTCGCCAGGATCGGCTCGGCGAAGGCCAGGTCGGCGGCTGGCGAGCCGCCGACCCAGAGCGCGCCGTAGCCCAGCCTCTCGATCTCGACCGCCTGCTCCACCGTGGGAGCGCCGAACGTCCACACGCCAAATCGGCCGAGGTCGGGTTTGAGGCTTACTGGGTCGGTCATGGTGGAGTCCCCTTCGTTTGTGGTTGGCGCATCTTTGGTCGGCGCGAGGTTGGGGGCAAGCTCACTTCAGACCGAGCGGCCCCGCGAGTTCGGCGAGCGCAGGCACCAGCTTGTCAGTAGACGTCAACACCTGAACGGCCACGGTGTCGGCGCCCGCGGCGAGGTGCTCGTTCAGTCGTGCCACGATCGAGTCGACGGTGCCGTGTGCGACGACGGCATCGATGAACCGGTCGCTGCCGGGCTTGGCCAGGTCCTCGTCGGTGAAGCCGAGGCGCTTGAAGTTGTTGAGGTAGTTGGCCAGACCGAGGTACAAGTCGAGTGCCTTGCGGCCGGTGGCGCGCGCCTGCTCGGCGTCCGTGGTCAGGATGACCTTGTGCTCGGGGGCGAGGTAGGCGTCGGGCCCGATGAGCTCACGAGCCTGCGCGGTGTGCTCGGGTGTCGTCAGGTACGGGTGGGCACCTGCGGTTCGCCGTGCCGCGAGCTTGAGCACCTGGGGGCCGAGTGCGGCGACCACGATGCGGTCCTTGGGCACGCCCTGCTGGTCGAGTTCGTCGAGGTATTCGGTCAGCGCGTCATAGGGCTTCTTGTACTCGGTGAGCGCCTCGGGGTGGCCGACGCCGATGCCGAGCACGAAGCGATCGGGGTACGCGGCCTCGATGCGGTGGTAGGACTCCGCGACGGGTTTCGCCGCTGCGGTCCAGATGTTGACGATGCCGGTGGCCACCTTGAGGGTGGTGGTGGCCTCGAGGATGGGGTCGACCCACGACAACTCGGCAGCGGGCGAGCCGCCAGCCCAGATGGCTCCATAGCCGAGGGCTTCGATGTCCTGGAGCTGCTTGGGAGTCACCTTCTGCCACAGGGCCTCGTGGTGACCGAACACGCCAAACTTGCCAAGATTCAGTTTCGATGAGGGCTTGCCCGAAGAGGGTGTGGTCTGCGTCATGGTTGGGTCAACCCGCCTCGTCGTCGCGCCTATTCCGTTTCGATCGGTCTGATCGGAACCTACATCGCGAACTCTTCGTGAACTCCGCCAAGAACTATTCGGTGGCGATGGCTTCTTCGGGTGGGCCGGGAGCCACCAACGGCAGCACGATGATGAAACGGGTGTCCCCAGGCTTGGACTCCACCCGCAGCGTGCCGTGGTGCTTCTCGACGACGATCCGCCAGGCCAGGTCGAGGCCGAGGCCGGTGCCCTCGCCAAACGGCTTCGTGGTGAAGAACGGCGTGAAGATGCGTTCGATCAGATCCTCGGAGACTCCGGGCCCGTCGTCGCAGATCTGGACTTCGATCGCCTGGTCGCCGGCTCGCGCGGTGCGGAACGTCAGGCGGCCGTGACCCTCCATGGCCTGCAGCGCGTTGTCGATGATGTTCGTGAAAACCTGGTTGAGATCGCCTGGGTAGCAAAGCAATTCGGGCAGCGAGTGGTCGAGCTCCTTGCAGAGGACGACCGGCTTGCCCTGGCCGATCTTGTCGCCGAACATCATCACGGTGCTGCGCAGCAGTTCGTGGACGTTGGCGCTCTGATACGGCGCTCGGTCCATCTGCGAGTACTGCTTGGCGCCTGCCAGGAGCGCCGAGATCCGGTCGCTGGCCTCGCCGATCTGGTTCATCAACAGCTCGGTCTCGATGGTGTACTTCAGCCAGCCGATGGCGCCCTGCAGCGACGCGGACGCGTCCACCTCGTCGATCGACGCAGAGACCCGCTCCAGCCAGTCGATGTCGAGGCCGGCCTCGACGAACGTCGACGGGTAGTCCCATGCCCCAGGAATGCCGTGATCCTCGAGCCAGTCGCCGAGCTGGTCCTCGCGGTCCGAGGCCTCGAGCGCGGTGAGCTCCTGCGACTTGGACTTCGCCACCTGCTCGGCGACCTCGTCCTGGACGCTGATGAGAACCCGCAGTGCCTCGGGGCTGAACTTTCCGTCGGCGAGCATGGCCAGCTTGTGGCGCATCTTGCCGACGCGGTCGCGGAGGTCGGCGACCGCGCGCGCGTTGGCGCCAGCCGGGTTGTTCAGCTGGTGGGTCAGCCCCGCGGTGATGGTGCCGAGCGCGAGCAACTTCTCCCGTTGATCGATGATCTTGCGGGTACGCATGCCGCCGACCTTGTGGCCCTCGAGCAGGTGTACCGCCATCGGGAACTCGGTCTGGACGAACCGGCCGAAGGCATCGGCGTCGAGCACGAAGAACTTCGACGGCCTGGTCACGCGGACAGAGGCCTCGTACAGATGGTCCTCGTTGGGATCGAAGGCCGACCATGCGCCGCAGTACACGCCGCGCTGTGAGGTGCGGTTGGTCTCGATGTCGTCGCCACCCGAGCGCTTCGACATCACCAGCTCACCGTCCATGAGCACGTAGAAGCAGGTCGCGGGCTCACCCTCGATGCAGATGGGGCCCGGTTCGTACGTGGCGATGTGCCCGTTGTCGCACAACGTCGCGAGTTGTTCGTCGGTCAGCGACTCGAAGAGGAACAGCGTCCTCAGTTCGGTGGGTAGACACTTCTCGCCCATACGGGTCTCCTCCTAAGCCTCGGCCAGGTAGCGATGCACCAGCATCACGGCCATCGATCCTTCGCCGACGGCCGCTGCGACACGCTTCGCAGACTCGGCGCGCACGTCCCCTGCAACAAACACACCGGGCACACTTGTTTCCAAATGGTGCGGCGGTCTGTCCAGAGTCCAGCCACAGACGTCCTTCAGGTCGGGTCCGGTGAGGATGAAACCGTGGTCGTCACGTGCGACGACTCCGTCGAGCCACTCGGTCCGCGGGGTCGCCCCGATGAAGCAGCACAGCCGACCGCAGTCGACCCTCTCGCGGACCCCGGTCTGCCTGTTCTGCAGCCAGAGACCCGAGAGGTGGCCGTCCTCGCCGCAGGTGTCGACCACCTCGGTGCACGTCCTGACCTGGATCTTCGGGTTGTTCTCGATCTGCTGGATCAAGTAGTAGGACATCGAGGCCTCGAGTGACGGTCCGCGCACCAGCAGCGTGACCGACTTGGCCTCCTTCGACATGAACATCGCCGCCTGGCCCGCCGAGTTGGCGCCGCCGACGATGTAGACGTCTTCGTCCCTGCACTCCGAGGCCTGTGACACCGATGCGCCGTAGTAGACGCCGGCACCGACGTAATTACAGCCGTCGGGGTCGTCGGGGTTGTTCCAGCAACCCGTGACCCGCAGCTGCTGGTACTCGACGCCGGTGGCCAGGATCACGGCCTGCGCGCCGATCGTGCTGCCGTCCTCGAACTTGATCTTGCGGGCCGACCCGCTGATCTCGAGGCCGATGGCCTGCCTGGTGGTGATCACCTCGGCGCCGAACCGCTCGGCCTGCCTGCGTGCGGACGTGGTCAGTTCGGCACCCGAGATGCCGGTGGGGAAGCCGAGGTAGTTCTCGATGCGGGAGCTGCGCCCTGCCTGCCCGCCCGTCGTGGTCCGCTCGATGAGCACGGTCTCGAGCCCCTCGGATGCGCCGTACACGGCGGCGGCCAGGCCTGCGGGCCCGCCGCCTATGACCACCAGGTCATACATCGGCAGCGACGGTTCGGTGGACAGCCCCAGCATCGCGGCCAGTTCACCGTTGGTCGGGTCGACCAGCGTCTCGCCACCCTCGGTGATGACGACGGGAAGCTGGTGTCCGTCCAGGTTCGCCGCGTCGAGCAGCTGCTTGCCCTTGGGCTCGTCGGAGTTGAACGGCCGGAACGTGTGCTGGTTGCGGGCAAGGAACTGGCGCACCTCCCACGACCGGGGATTCCATCGGTGGCCGATGACCTTGGTGTGCGGGATCGCACGGTCGCCGACTGCCCGCCATGCCTCGAGCAGCGCGTCGAGCACCGGGTAGAGCTTCTCCTCCGGCGGATCCCACGGCTTGAGCAGGTAGTGATCGAGGTCGACGACGTTGATGGCGTCGATCGCGGCGTGGGTGTCGGCGTACGCGGTCAGCAGAACGCGGCGGGCCAGCGGGTACAGGTCCATTGCCGCTTCGAGGAACTCGATGCCGCTCATCTGCGGCATCCGGTAGTCGGCGACGAACACCGCGACGGTGTCGCCGCGCAGCTTCAGCTCGTTGAGTGCTTCCAGGGCATCCTGCCCGGATTCGGCGCGGACGATCCGGTAGTTCTCGCCGTAGTGCCGACGGAGGTCACGTGCGACAGCGCGGGAGACGGCGGGATCGTCATCAACGGTCAAAATCACGGGCTTGCGGGGCTGGGGATCGGGTCCAGTCATCACCGTTAAGTATGCGCTGGTTGTCGAGCGGATATGCAGCTTGCCCCCGCTCACTCCCGTGCTGCGGGTACCTGCTTGTCCTCGGACCCGTTCAGCAGCGCGGCCACGTCGATGCCCGAGGTCTTCAGGGCCTCGAGGATCTTGGCGACGGCCAGCGGGCTGACACCGAACAGGCCACCTACCGCGTCCTGGGTGTCGCCCGCACCGCCAATGATCGAGAGCCGTTCCACCGATGCCAGCGGGGCGGCAGCGGCCTCGGTGGCCTTCACGACCGATGCCAGCACGTCGGGCAGCATCAGCAGCCGGGCGGCATCCGCCGAGTAGCCGTTCAGCGCCGCGGCGATCTCCTTCTTGCCGTGCGCCTCGGCAACCAGCTTGGCCTCGATGCCCGCGGCCTCGGCGAGCAACTCCACCCGGTTGGCGTCGGCGAGTTCCTTCTTGCCCGCGGCTTCGGCGACCAGCTTGGCCTGCATGCTGTCCGCCTCGGCCTGCTGCTCGACGCGCAGCGCGTCCGCGGCGGCCTTGCGGGCGTCGGCCTCGGCCTGTCCGGCGCGTCGGGCTGACTCTGCCTGCGCTTCGGCGGCGAGGATCGCGGACTGCCGTTGGCCCTCCGCGCGGGCGACGTCGGCCTGGCGCTGCGCCTCGGCGGGTGCGATGACGTCGGCCTGCAGCGCGGCCTGGGCCTGCTCGGCGCGACGCTGCTCCACCTCGATGCGGGCCTGCACGCGGGCGGCCTCGGCCTGCTCGGTGGCGATGCCGACGTCCTTCTGCGCGCGGGCGTTGGCAAGCGGGCCCGCCTGATCGGCCTGGGCGTTCTCGGCCTCGGTCTGCGCACGCAAGCGCGCCAGCTCGACGTCGCGCTTCTGGTTCGCGGTCGCGATCGCGGTGTCGGCCTCGGCTTGGGCGATCGAACCCTCCTGGCGCGCCCTGGCGGACTGGACCTGGGCGTCGCGTTCGGCCTGGGCGGTGCCGACTGCGGCGTCGCGCCTGACCTCGGCGATGCGCCGCTGACCCAACGACTCGAGGTACCCGTTGCGGTCGGAGATGCCGGCGATCTTGAGGACGTCGACCTCCATGCCGATGCGCGCGAGGTCACTGCCCGCCTCCTCGACCACGCTGCGGGCCAACGTGTCCCGGTTCGAGTTGAGGTCCTCGACGGTCATGGTGGCGGTGATGCCGCGCAAGCTGCCCGCGAGGATCTCGTTGATCTGGCGCTGCAACTCGTTGAGATCGGAAGTGAGGAAGCGCTGCACCGCGGTCTGGACCGCCTCGTCAGCCGATCCGATGCGGACCAGGCCGACGGCCTCCACGTTGACGGGAACGCCGTTGTTGGACAAGGCGTTCTGCAGGTTGATGCTCACGTTGAACGGTTCGAGGCTCATGATGTCGACGCGCTCGATGCCCGGCACACGGAACCTCGCGCCGCCACGGACCACCTTCGGGGTGCCGCGTCCGGTGAAGACGGCGACCTCGTTGGGCGGCACCTTGATGTAGTTCTTCACGTAGATGACCGGCAGTGCGACGAAGAGCAGCAGCGCGGCGACGACTGCGACGATCACGATCACCAGCAGGGACATGGATTCAGGGCCTTTCGGGTGCCGGAGGGGGAGGAGGGATTGCTCCCTCGATCGAAATGACGTGGACGACGTCGGCGTCGACGTCGGAGATGTAGACCTGCGTGGACTTGAGCAGTGCGTGCGGTTCGGCGGTGACGGCGCGGGACCGGACTCGGTTGCCGTCGGCGTCGACGAACGCCACCTCGCCCCAGCCGTCGGCGGGCACCTCGAGCGTGACGGTGCCGAGCAGGCCGATGTAGGAGATCCGGCCCTTGTGCGAGTTCGACTCCTGGCGGCGCAGGTACGGAAGCACCAGGCCCTGCAGGCCGAGCAGCAGCACGACGGCACACACCGCGGCGATGACGCCCGACAGCACGCCACCGAGGTCCGCCCAGGTGCCGATCAGACCTCCGGCGCCCGCACCCAGCAGCGCGGCCGATACGCTGGTGAGGCTCACGAACGGCAAGCCATCGGGGCCGTGACCACCACCGATGCTGAATTCGGCGAGCAGTAGCGCCGAGAGCACGGAGATTGCGCCGACCGCGAAAGCCCCGAGGTAGACCGCGGTCACCCAAGCCCCCTTCCCCGACGCACGAAGTCCATCCTTCCATCCCCGTGACCGGCCTCGTCGCAGCGATTTTGGACGTGCCTGTTCAGCGAGTAGCATGGACCAACGGTGCGGCTTCCGCGCCGACTTTGTGCGTGCTCCCCAGGACTCCCGGGAATCTTCCCGATCCGGCTCACGTTTTTAGTCGGATCGAAGGCTGCGCCGAGAACGGGCAGCAGTAGAACGCATGCATACGAAACCAAAGCAAGGATCGCCAAAAAAGTATGGCAAAGAAAGACGGCGCCATCGAGGTCGAAGGACGCGTGGTCGAGCCCCTGCCCAATGCGATGTTCCGCATTGAGCTGGAGAACGGTCACAAGGTTCTCGCCCACATCAGCGGCAAGATGCGGCAGCACTACATTCGCATCCTGCCCGAGGACCGTGTCGTCGTGGAGCTGTCCCCGTACGACCTGTCCCGGGGCCGCATCGTGTACCGGTACAAGTAACTAGACCAAGACAGACAGAAGGATCGAATCGCCGTGAAGGTGAACCCGAGCGTCAAGCCAATCTGCGACAAGTGCAGGGTGATCCGTCGGCATCGGCGGGTCATGGTGATCTGCTCAGACCCGCGCCACAAGCAGCGTCAGGGCTAGCAAGAAAAGGGTCGGGCGCTCGTTCCGCAAGTGCCTGAGCAACCCCGAGCAGCACCGACAACTGAATGATGACCTCCCAGTACCACTGAGTGGCTGGAATCTTTAGAGATTGAGCCAGCTCAACACGTCCGGCACGGAGGCCGGGCCCCGCTAGCACGCGGGAACGGACTGGGAACAGACCTCCGCAAAGTAGAAGGAATCACTGCCTGATGGCACGTCTCATGGGCGTAGATCTCCCGCGCGACAAGCGCATGGAGATCGCGCTGACCTATATCTACGGCATCGGCCGTACCCGCTCCCAGGAAATCCTGGCGGCGACCAGCATCGACCGCGACCTGCGCACCAAGGATCTGTCCGACGATCAGGTGGCGCAGCTGCGCGAGTACATCGAGGGCAACCTCAAGGTGGAGGGTGATCTGCGCCGCGAGGTGCAGGCCGACATCCGCCGCAAGATCGAGATCGGCTGCTACCAGGGCCTGCGGCACCGCCGTGGTCTGCCGGTGCGTGGCCAGCGGACCAAGACCAACGCGCGCACCCGCAAGGGCCCGAAGCGCACCATCGCCGGCAAGAAGAAGGCCAGGTAACCCCGGATGGCACAAGCAAAGAAGGGTGGCGCTGCTCCCAAGAAGGGGCAGAAGACCCGTCGCAAGGAAAAGAAGAACGTTCCGCACGGCGCCGCGCACATCAAGAGCACGTTCAACAACACGATCGTGTCGATCACCGATCCGCAGGGCAACGTCATCGCCTGGGCATCCTCGGGCCATGTCGGCTTCAAGGGTTCGCGCAAGTCGACGCCGTTCGCCGCGCAGCTGGCCGCCGAGAACGCTGCCCGCAAGGCGCAGGAGCACGGTGTGAAGAAGGTCGACGTGTTCGTGAAGGGCCCGGGTTCGGGCCGCGAAACCGCGATTCGTTCACTGCAGGCCGCCGGGCTCGAAGTCGGCGCAATCTCTGATGTCACCCCCCAGCCGCACAACGGCTGCCGTCCGCCCAAGCGGCGTCGGGTCTAGGAGGATCTAGAAACATGGCACGTTATACCGGACCCGCCACCCGCAAGTCGCGCCGTCTCGGCGTCGACCTGATCGGTGGAGATCAGTCGTTCGAAAAGCGCCCCTACCCGCCCGGCCAGCACGGCCGCGCGCGGATCAAGGAGAGCGAGTACCGCCAGCAGCTGCAGGAGAAGCAGAAGGCCCGCTTCACCTACGGCGTGATGGAGAAGCAGTTCCGCCGTTACTACGAAGAGGCCAACCGCCACGTCGGCAAGACCGGCGAGAACCTGCTGCAGATCCTGGAAAGCCGCCTGGACAACGTCGTGTACCGCGCCGGGCTCGCCCGCACGCGTCGCATGGCACGCCAGCTGGTCAGCCACGGCCACTTCACCGTCAACGGCGTCAAGGTCGACATCCCCAGCTACCGCGTCTCGCAGTACGACATCATCGACATTCGCGAGAAGTCGCTGAACACACTGCCGTTCGAGCTGGCCCGGCAGACGGCGGGCGAGCGCCCGATCCCGTCGTGGCTGCAGGTCGTCGGCGAGCGTCAGCGCATCCTGATCCACCAGCTCCCCGAGCGGGCGCAGATCACGGTGCCGCTCACCGAGCAGCTCATCGTCGAGTTCTACTCGAAGTAGTAGTACCCCTTCCCCCATCCAGATGATGGGGGAAGGGCACCAAACCGGCATCAAATAGCGGGTGCCGAGAAGGAGATGGAAGAAAATGCTGATTTCTCAGCGCCCCACCCTGTCCGAGGAGAGCTTGGCCGACAACCGGTCCAAGTTCGTCATCGAGCCGCTCGAGCCCGGATTCGGTTACACCCTGGCGAACTCGCTTCGCCGGACCCTGCTGTCGTCCATCCCGGGCGCGGCGGTCACCAGCATCCGCATCGACGGTGTGCTGCACGAGTTCACCACGGTCCCCGGAGTGAAGGAAGACGTCACCGACATCATCCTGAACCTCAAGGGTCTGGTCGTGTCGTCCGAAGAGGACGAGCCCGTCACCATGTACCTGCGCAAGCAGGGCCCGGGTGCGGTCACCGCGGGTGACATCGTTCCGCCTGCCGGCGTGACGGTGCACAACCCCGACATGCACATCGCGACCCTGAACGACAAGGGCAAGCTCGAGGTCGAGCTGGTCGTCGAGCGTGGCCGCGGTTACGTGCCTGCCGTGCAGAACAAGGCGTCGGGTGCCGAGATCGGCCGCATCCCAGTCGATTCCATCTACTCGCCGGTCCTCAAGGTCACCTACAAGGTGGAGGCAACCCGCGTCGAGCAGCGCACCGACTTCGACAAGCTGATCCTCGACGTCGAGACCAAGAACTCGATCACGCCGCGTGACGCCCTGGCGTCTGCGGGCAAGACCCTGGTCGAATTGTTCGGTCTGGCACGGGAACTCAATGTCGAGGCCGAGGGCATCGAGATCGGGCCGTCGCCTGCCGAGGCCGATCACATCGCGTCGTTCGCGCTGCCGATCGACGATCTGGAACTGACCGTCCGTTCGTACAACTGCCTCAAGCGCGAAGGTGTGCACACGGTGGGCGAGCTCGTCTCGCGCACGGAGTCCGATCTGCTGGACATCCGCAACTTCGGACAGAAGTCCATCGACGAGGTCAAGATCAAGCTGCACCAGCTCGGTCTCTCGCTGAAGGACAGCCCGGCCACCTTCGATCCGTCCGAGGTCGCAGGCTACGACGTTGCCACCGGCACCTGGAACAGTGACGCCAGCTATGACCTGGACACCGACCAGGACTTCGCCGAAACCGAACAGCTCTAAAGAAACCGTCCCGGTCCTACCTGATACGGGGATCGGCCACATAAGGAGATAGCGCAATGCCCAAGCCCACTAAGGGTCCTCGCCTCGGCGGGTCGTCCTCGCATCAGAAGGCGCTGTTGGCCAACCTGGCCACGTCGCTTTTCGAGCACGGCCGGATCAAGACGACCGAGCCGAAGGCGCGGGCGTTGCGTCCGTACGCGGAGAAGCTGATCACCCACGCCAAGAAGGGCACGCTGCACAACCGGCGTGAGGTGATGAAGAAGATCCGTGACAAGGACGTCGTGCACGCCCTGTTCGCCGAGATCGGACCGTTCTTCTCCGACCGCGAGGGCGGCTACACCCGCATCATCAAGGTGGAGGCACGCAAGGGCGACAACGCCCCGATGGCCGTCATCGAGTTGGTGCGGGAGAAGACGGTGACCTCTGAGGCCAACCGTGCCCGCCGCGCATCCGCTTCCAAGAAGGCCGAGCCCGCCGCGGCAGCTCCGGCTGTCGAGGATGCTCCTGCCGAGGAGACGGTCGCCGAGGTCAAGGCCGAGGATGCCACCATCGAAGACGCCCAGACCGCTGAGGTCGAAGCCGACGCAGCCGACGACAAGGCCGACGACGCCAAGTAACGCCGGCGCTGAACGCTCTCCGCGCGAGCGCTCATCGCCACTGAACATGCCCGCCATCGATTCCGGTGGCGGGCATGTTCGTGTCCGGCTGGACATCGCCTACGACGGAACCGATTTCGCCGGATGGGCCGCCCAGACCGGGCAGCGCACCGTCGCCGGTGTCCTCGATGATGCGCTGAGCACGGTGTTCCGCACTCCGGTCGTGACGCGGGCGGCGGGCCGTACCGACACGGGCGTGCACGCAGAAGGTCAGGTGGCGCACGTCGACGTGCCGGTCGACGCGGTCGCGTACGCATACCCGCGCAGTCCGCGCGACGGTGAGCCCGAATTCCTGCCGCTGGTGCGGCGGTTGGGAAAGTTCCTGCCAGAAGACGTTCGCGTGCTCGATGTCGTAAGGGCGCCAGCGGGATTCGACGCCCGGTTCTCGGCTTTGCGTCGCCACTACGCCTATCGCCTGTCGACGGCGCCGTACGGAGTCGAGCCGCAACTGGCCCGCTTCAGCACGCCGTGGCCGCGCCCCCTCGACGTCGACGCGATGACCGCGGCGTCGCGGAATCTGTTGGGGTTGCGCGATTTTGCCGCGTTCTGCAAACATCGCGAGGGGGCCACCACGATTCGGGATCTACAACGGCTGGACTGGTCGCGCGACGGTGACGTGGTGACCGCGTACGTCACCGCCGACGCGTTCTGCTGGTCGATGGTCCGGTCGTTGGTCGGGGCGCTGCTGGCAGTGGGGGAGGGCCGTCGTGAACCCGGCTGGTGCGCCGAGCTGTTGACGGCCACGCGGCGGTCGAGCGAGTTCGCCGCCGCGCCCGCACGCGGTCTCACCTTCGTCGCCGTCGACTACCCGCCCGACGACCAACTCGAGGCGCGGATGAAGGTGACCCGCGACGTGCGGACGCCCGACGAGGTTCAGAGCTGACTACTGCGGCGGCGGTGGTGGGGCGAGCCTGCCTGCGACGAAGTCAGCCGCCCCGTTGACCATGCCGGCGTCGATGTAGGCCTTGGCCATGTGATCGGACCAGTTGTCCTTCCACGTGTCCGGGTCGGCCGGGTTGCAGATCGGGTCCGCGCCGTGGCACTGCTCGATGGTCCTGTCGCGGTAGACGGGATTGAAGTTCCCGATGGGGCCTGCCCACTGGATGCCGTTGCCGAAGAGTGCGACGGCGGCGATGTGTTGCTCCATCTCGGGTGGCAGCGGCTGGCTGAAGCCGAAGAACTGGAAGGGCAGGGCCAGCACTACGTCGGTGACACCGGCGCCTAGCGAGTACCCACCGAGCACGATCCGGGTGTTGGGGCAGCTCGCGGCGGTGCTCTGGATGCGCTGGCTCATGTCGTTGGCGCCGACGTCGATCTGGTTGTCGGCGGGGTAGCGCACCGCGTAGAGGTTGATGCTCTTCTTGGTCTTCTGGCGCAGCAAGCTGACGAAGTTGTTTCCGATCGTTCCTGCACCTGCGGGCTCCATCCGACCGCGCGCGAAGATGACCTCGACATCGGAGCACGCAGCCGCGGATGCCGTCGGGACGCCGTGCGTGGCGAGTGCGGGAGCGACCAGGAGGGCGCCGGCGGAGAGCGTGGTGGAGAGGGCGGCGACAACGAGTCTGCGAATCTGCTGAAGGCTCACCGAATCGATGTTAGCCGAACTAATTGGCGGTTTCGTCTCCGGCTCGTGGCCGCCGGGTTACGGCTGACCTGCGGCGCACGACGCTCACTGCCGGCTGGCAAACGCCGGCCGGTGCGCTTGAGCCGACCTACAGTTTGCTGATGGTGAAGTCGACCGCCGCGTTCACGCCACCGCCCGCGACATACGCGAGTTGAAGGTGCGACGGGGCGAACGGCCCGCCCGAGCAGATTGGGTCGCCGGGGTTGCACATGTCGATGAACCGGCCAGCGAACTCCGGGCCGGGCGTCACCGGCACGTTCAGCAGGCGACTGGCGTTGCCGAAGAGCGCGACTGCGGCGATGCGATCGTCGACTCCCGGTGCCAGCGAAGAGTTGAGCACCTGGTTGGCCACGGCAGCGCCGAGCGAGTACCCACCGACGACGATCCGGCTGTTCGGGCACCGGCCCGCGAACGAGTTCAGCTGTGCGGTGAGGTCACTCACGCCAGGGGCGATGTCCTGATGGGCCGGGTAGTTCACGCCGGAAGCGGCGATGTCGCGGCCGGTGCGATCACGCAGGTTCTGTACGAAGACATCGCCCACCTGGCCGAGTCCCGGTGGCTCGTCGGTGCCGCGACCGAAGAAGACCTGTACGTCCGGGCATGGCGCGGCCGAAGCCTTGGGGATCGCGACGACGCCGGACACCGTGGCGGCGATCACGCCAGCCGCAGCCAGAAACGCCAAGGCCGACAATGAAACCCGGCCGCGCACGCGGCTCAACACGGATGTGGTCACGACTGGGATATCCAATGCCTACCGAGGTTCGTTACAGCAGGCCGGCGATGAAGTTGGCGGCCTGGTTGGTGGGGCCACCCGCGTAGGCCCTGTGCGCGGCGACGGCCTCGCCGTCGGTCTGGCAGATCGGGTCGCCGCCATTGCACAGATCGATGGACCGGCCACCCCACACCGGGCTCGAGGTCAACGGCAGGCCCAGCTTGGCCGACGGGTTGCCGAAGACGGCAATGCCCGCGACGTGCTCGGGGGCGTCGGGCGGCAGCGGGTTGTTGAACCCGATGGCTGGGAACGGCACTGCGGCAATCACGTCCATTACGGCCGCACCCTGCGAGTAGCCGCCAAGCACCAGCCGTGTCCCCGGGCAGGCGCCCATCATGTACTGGATGTGTGCGCTGGCATCGTTGGCGCCGTCGGCGGCCGCGAGGAAGTCGTAGTCAGCGGGGTAGTTCACCGCGTAGGTGCCGACCGAGCGGCCGCCCACCTTCTTGCGCAGCGAGTCGACGAACGCGCCGCCGGGCAGTCCGAGTCCTGGTGCTTCGGAGGTGCCGCGAGCGAACACCACCTCGATGTCGGGGCAATCGTCGGCCGACGCCGCCGGCAGTGCGCCGATGGGGCCGTTGGTCATCACGGGTGCGAGGACGGCGGTACATGCCGCCGCAACGGCGAGCGCTGAGCGCCGGACGAGATCAGAAGGCACGCTAAATGGTAACGCGGGTTTCAGTTAAACCAATCCAGCAACGAAACTTGCGCCCTGATTCGTCAGGCCCGCGGACACGTAGTCGCTATGCGCGAACGGGTTGCGGCCGCGCGAGCAGATCGGGTCGCCGTCCTTGCAGATGTCGATGGCCCGGCCGCCGAACACCGAGCTAGTGATCGGAATCGAGAACTTCGCCGAGGGGTTGCCGAAGACGGCGACGGCCTTGACGTACGGGACGAGGGTCGGATCCAGCGGGGGCGCGGACCCGATCTCGCCGACCTTGTTGCCGAGGGGCGGGATACCGGCGAGCATGTCCACCACCGCGGCGCCCTGCGAGTAGCCGCCGAGCACGATCTTGGTCGACGGGCACTGCTTGGCCAGGTCCGCGATGTAGAACGCGGCGTCGTTGGCGCCGTCGGCAGCGGCGAGGAAGTCGTACGAGGCGGGGTAGTTCACCGCATACGTGGTGACGCTCTGGCCCCCGACGAGGCCGCTCAGTGTCGCGGAGAATGCGTCGCCGACACGTCCGAGGCCGGGTGTGTCATCGGTACCGCGGGCGAAGATCACCTTGATGTCCGAACATGGTTCGGCTGTCGCCGCGGGGGCGACGGCCAGCATCGTGGCCGCGCTTACCAGGGCCGACGAGATCGCGGCAAGACGGGCCGCCATTCTGAGCAAGGTCACGCAGCCCATCTTCACATACGACAGGCCCATCCCCTCGCTCCGCTCGACCCGACGTTCAGCTACGACCAACCGTTTGCTCTGGGGCCGTTTGCGCTGGCGGCACGTCCGGCCAGCTGGCTTGCGCGACCTTCTCGGTGCGATCGCCTTGGCGGGCAAGGACGAGCCCGAGGAGGACGACGGCGCCTCCGAGCGCCTGGGTCGGCGACATGGCCTCGCCCACCAGCGCCCAGGCCAAGAGCACGGCGAACATCACCTCGGACAACCCGACGAGCGACGCGAACCGGGGCCGTAGTCGAGCGATGCCCATGATGCCCAGCGTGTACGCGAGGGCGGTCGGGATGATCGCCAGTGCGACGGTCGGGACCACCCATGACGTCGTCCACCCCGCGACGACGGCGTCATGTGTGGCGAAGACGATGGGCATCGCACCGGTTGCGCCAAGCAGTGCCACCGCAACGCTGCCGACGATCAGGCCGCCCGCGGCGAGCGTGATCGAGTTCAGGCTGCCCTCTTCGCTGCTGTCCGCGCTGACTTCGTCGGACATCACGAAGTAGCAGGCCGCGCAGATCGCCGCGGCCGCCGCCCAGGCGATGCCGATGAGGTTGATGTGGGCGCTCGAGAAGACGTCGAGCACCAACGTGATTCCGGCGACGGCGATCGCGACGCCTGCCAACGTGAGGTTGCTGGGGCGGCGACGGGTGGTCGCCCAGAGCCACGCCACGACGAGAACCGGCGCGGTGTACTCCAGCAGCAGCGCCACGCCGACCGAGAGGTGCGAGACGGCGTTGAAGAAGCACAGTTGAGCGCCCGCGATGGGGATCAAGCCGTAGGCCACGACGGTCTTGCGGTGGTGCAGCGCCTCGCGGAACCAGTGGGGCCGCACGATGGTGGCGAAGATCGCCATCGCCACGGCGCCGCCGGCGAGCCGGGCGGTGACGGCCGCGGTGGGGCTCCAGCCCGATTCCATCAGAGACTTGGCCAGCGGACCGGACATGCCGAATGCGAACGCCGACGAGACGGCGAACAGCAGGCCGAGCCGGAAGTGGTCGACGTCGGGCTTCGTCGTGGCCGTCACCTGGCACCTCCTGGCATGTAATGAGTAAAATGGCTGTTGGTCATGACGCTATCGCCGAAGGGAGTCATGGGTCAAATGATTTTTACTCATGACACCGAACTCACATTGCGGGCAGCATGTGTGCTGGTCAACAGCGATCGAGTCGATGGTGAACACCTCGGTGAGATGCACGAACTGGACGACTACCTGGACGGCTTCGGCTGGACCGGCCGCCGCGACAGGGACACCGCCGAGCTGAGCGCCGTGCAGCGTTTGCGCGAGCGGCTCGGCAACATCTGGGCCGTGGCCGACGACGAGGAGCGGGCCGTCGGTCAGGTCAACGCGCTGTTGAGCGACACCCGGGCGATGCCGTGGCTGACCCGCCACCCCGAGATGCCGGAATGGCACCTGCACCTGGCCTCGATCCACGACCCCCTGTGGCAGCGGATGGGCGCCGAGATCGCGATGGCGCTCGCCGACCTCATTCGCGGCGGCGAGCTGCGGCGGCTCAAGACGTGCGCCGCCCCTGATTGCGAGGCGGTGCTGGTCGACCTGTCGCGCAACCGGTCGAGGATGTTCTGCGACACCGGCAACTGCGGCAATCGGCAGCACGTGGCGGCGTACCGGGAACGCCGGGCCAACGAGTAGCGTCGAGCGCCATGGGCGCCGGGCATCGTGACCTCGACGTCGTGCTCTACGGAGCCACCGGTTCGGCAGGCAGCCTGACGGCTCAGTATCTGGCCAGGGCCGGGAACGGGGTCCGGGTCGCCTTGGCCGGCCGGTCGGCTGAGCGACTCGCCGCCGTTCGGCATACGCTCGGCGAGAGCGGACGGGACTGGCCGCTGATCGTGGTCGACACGAGTCAGCCGGTAGTGCTGAACGAGATCGCGGCCCGCGCCCGCGTCGTGGTCAACACGGTGGGGCCATATGCCGCAAACGGGTTGCCAGTGGTTGCAGCCTGTGCGGCGGCCGGAACCGACTACGTCGACCTGGCGGCCGAGGTTCCGTTCGTCCGGCAGTGCATGGACGCATACCACCAGCAGGCGATCCAAACCGGCGCCCGCATCGTGCACTCCTGCGGATTCGACTCCATCCCTTCGGATTTGACGGTGTATGCACTGCATCGCAGGGCGGTGGCCGACGGTGCAGGCGAACTCGGCGACACCACGTTCGTCTTGCGCATCGCCAACTACGCGACCGGCTTCTCCCGAGGAACGGTCGACACGATGGTCGAGCTGATGCGCGCCGGCTCCGGCGATCCCGAAACGCGACGAATGCTCGACGACCCATACAGCCTCAGTCCCAACCGTTCCGCGGAGCCCGACCTGGGATCTCAGCCAGACGTGTCGTTGCACAGAGGTGAAGAGCTCGCCCCCGAGCTGAGGGGGCTCTGGACCAGTGGGTACTTGATGGCGTTGTACAACACCCGATGCGTGCGGCGCACCAACGCATTGCTCGGCTGGAGCTACGGGCGCCGATTCCGCTACAAGGAGACCGCGAGCATGGGTTCGTCGCTTGCTGCACCTGCGATGGCGGCGATGACGAACGCGACCATCACCGGCGCCTCCAGGCTCGGTGGCCCTTATCTGCGGATGTTCCCCCCGGGGCTGTTGGAGCGTTTCAGTTCGCGGCCGAGCACCGCCGGCGACGACGCGTCGCGTGGCCACTACCTGGTCGAGACCTACACGACGACGACCCTCGGTGTGCGTTACGTGTCCTCGATGGCGCAGCAGGGCGACCCAGGCTACGCCGCCACGTCAGTGCTGCTCGGTGAAAGCGCGCTCGCATTGGCGCTCGATCGGGATCAGCTGCCCGACCGCCGTGGTGTGTTGACGCCGGTGGCGGCAGTGGGAGACGCACTCATGGCCCGGCTACCCGCCGCAGGAGTGACGATCGACGTCACGCGCCTGCACTGAGCGTCACGGCATGTAAAAACCGCGAATCCGGTACATACGGCCGCGACCGAGCAGAGCGTTTGCGGCCTGCAAGCCCGACATCACCGCCGCCTCGATGCAGCCGGCGTTCATCCCCGAGTCGGTCCAGTCGCCCGCCAAAACCAAGTTGTCATAGCCACTTTCGTCCGACCGCAACCGATACCTGTCGGATCCCGGAACCGATTGGACATAGCGATCAGAGGGATCGACGTTGACGCTCACGTGCTGAGTGCTCAACGCCTCGGCACCTCGATGGCCATTGACGCCACTGAGGAGGTGCCAGGCGAACCCCTCCTCGGTCACTGCGCCTGGCAGGTATAGCCCGACATGGCCGTCGAGATAGGCGACTGCGTCGGCGAGCACCTTCTCGCGGCACCTGGCGACATAGTCCTGCGGGTCTTCGGTGATGGGCCACAACGCATTCAGGGCGCCACAAAAATAAGCCACGGTGCGAGGGTGATCACCGTCGGGCCAATCCTCTGCCCACAGCGTCTGGGGCATCGACGCCCAGGTGTCGAAGGGGGCGACGTAGCCGCTGGTGGTGACGCCGGGGCGGTCCCATCCAAGAGCGGATTCGTCGGGCCGCAGCCACAACTGAAACGACTGGGTGGCCACCGTGCGCAAATGCGTTGTCATATCGCGCCACTGCGGGCTGTCGGCAATCAGTTCTCCTGCAACCAGTTCGACCATGCCGAGCGACGCAGCCAGCACGACGTGCTCGAAGTCGACGCCCCTGCGCAGCACCCGGGTCTCGACGTCCGCGCGCTCGCCGAAATGCGACTCCAGATCGTCGACCATGGCGTTCTCGTCCAGCTGTTCGGTCAGCGGGCGGTCGGGGAAGACGGGTAGACCACCGATTTCAACCAGAGGTTGGTAGTAGTCGACGTCGTCGGCGAGCCGGACCTGACGTCCCATCGTTATCGCGTCAACGGCCCGATGCCGATCATCAAGGTGCAGTGCGTCGACGCGATGAAAGAACTCGAACTCGACTCCGCGTCGGCGTAGCGCCTGGTACAGCGGGGCGATGACGACGTCCCCCATACCTGCGGTCATCTTCCAGAAGAAGGCCCCCTTGTATTGGAAGAGGGCTATCCCGGTGAGCATTACGGCCAAGCCTGCCGCGAACGATGGCCGTTCGTAGTCCCCGTCCTCGTAGCCGAACACCATGTCGTAGAGGCCCCGCACCAGAGGGAAGTCGAGCACGTCCGGATGCGCGCCGTGACGGAGAATCCATGCGCCGTAGTCCTCGTCGTTGATCGCCCTGAAGCCGCGTGGGTTGCTGAGTAAATCGTCGGCGATGATGCCGCGCACCGTCGCCGCCAGAAGGGACAGAAGCAGCCACAGCCGCCGGTGATCGGGGCGGTGCTCGTAGTCGAGGGCCTCCCGAACCGCCTTGATCGGCCTGGCGAGCAACCCGGCCTGAATGGCTTCGGGGGGAACTGGTTTCGT
This sequence comes from Mycolicibacterium sp. P9-64, assembly GCF_008329605.1. Taxonomy (GTDB): domain Bacteria; phylum Actinomycetota; class Actinomycetes; order Mycobacteriales; family Mycobacteriaceae; genus Mycobacterium. The sequence goes on along the minus strand of NZ_NPKO01000017.1, from coordinate 54,176 downwards.
CAGAGCGGCGAGCGTGGCGATGGCACCCCACCGCACCACGTCGATCCAGCGTGCGGTGGTCGATTCGTCCGAAGCGGGGTGGTCGGGTCCAGTGCCGACCGCGCCGCTCAGCGACTCTGCGAAGTTGAGCACGAGGTCGAGGGCGCGGCGCAGGAAGTCGGCTACCGTGAGTTCCCGGCCCGTACTGTCCGGTTCGCCTGGCACCTCGTCGTTGCGAGCGAACCCGCCGTGCCATACCAGCCAGTCCTCACCCCACTTGTCCGCCATGCCGAGGGTGTCGGCAGGAATCAACGCCTGGTGCCAGTCGTGGATCGGCGCCGCCGGATCCGTGGTGGCACGGTCGAGTTCGGCATAGCACTCGCGGAGCAGTGCGAACGCGTTTTCGTACGAGCCCAGCCAGACATGTAGACCGTGCTCCTCGATGCGACCGTGTGGTCCGCGACTGGAGGCGCCCTTACCGCCGAGGCGCCATCCTCGCTGGTACACGGTGATCGCATCGAAACGGTCCCGCCAGCCGGGCTCGCTGAGCCGCCACGCCGCGCTGAGGCCGGCCATGCCCCCGCCAAGGATGGCTACCCGCCCACGAGCGCCCGTCACTCCAGCAGTGCTCGAACGTGCGTCAGCTCGGGCCAAGTCTGGTCGGCGGGGAAGCGGCTGATCGCCTCAAGCAACGCCTGCCGTGCCGGATCGCCCGTCAGTGCAAAATCGTCTGCAGCCGAACGCAACTCGAAGACGTGTGCGCCCTGTCGTTGGGCCACCTCGACGGCTTCGCGAAGGTGCCTGTGGCGTTCGGCTCCGTCGGTGAGCGTGTGTGAACGCAGCCTCAGCAATTCCGCATCATAGAACTGAATCCAGGTGTCCTGCCCCATCTTCAGGGCGACGTCCAGCCGGTCGCGGGCGGCCCCCAGCTCGCCTGCAGCGATCAGCAGTCGGGCCAGGACGCCGTCGTAGAAAGCCAGGAACGTCCTTACGTCGAACGCCCGCCACGTCTCCACGACGGTGGTCATCGTCTCGATGTGCGGCGCCAAGGCGCCGGCATCGGACTCGCCTGCGGCCAACACCTGCAGTGCTCGTACAGCGGTCTGCTCACTCCACGCGACCATGACCCACTCATCGAAGCTGTATTGCTGTGCGAGCGAGGCGAACTCGTCGGCGCGTTGCATGCCGAGTTCCAGTTGGCCCGCCTCACTGCGAATCCAGGCGTCGATGGACCGTCCGTAGCAGAGGCTGAACGCACCGTGCGGGAAGCCGAGGTTGGTGCACCGAGCCTCCATCTGCGCCAACGCCGTCTCTGCGCCCGACAGATCGCCCTGAACGAATCGGGTGAAGGCGAGAAACGAATACATGCCTGCGAACGGGTCGTTGGGTGCGTACCAGGCCGTCATCTCCTGGATCGGGACATTGCGCACGTGTGCCGCGGCTCGCTCCAACGTGCTGCGTGCCTTGTCGTATTGGCCACGAAAGCCGGCGAGCACCCCGTACACGGCATCGTCGGCGTCCGATCCGATGCCGGACAAATCGTCCACGTTCGTTCGCAGTGACTCTGCCAATTGAGTTCCGCGGCGCAGGTCGCCGCGCGCCGTGTAGAAGCTCCACAGCGCATTCAAGGTCGCGTAGAGCTCGGGGCTCGGATCGGGACCGATGAGCTGCAGACAGCGCTCGAACTCGGCAGCGGCTTCGATGCTCGCGTGACCAAGTGCTGCGGAAGCGAGGAATCCCGACTCCAGTCGAACCGCGATCTCACGTCGGTCCCGCGCTCGGCCCGGCTCGGCGCGCGCGATGTTGACCAATGCCCGGCTGAGGTAGCTTCTGGCCTCGTTCAGGGCACCCCGTCGCCGGGCATCGGACGCTGCGCGCTTGTGGGCTTTGACAGCCTCATCGAACCGGTTGGCTGATTCGTAATGGCGGGCGACCAGCGGCCATTCGGGGTTGGCATCGGCCGCAGCGGTGACGAGTCCGTCCGCGATGCGGCTGTGCAAGTCGCGGCGAACAGTCGGCGGCGCCACCTCCGCTGCCACCTCCCGCAAGAGCTCGTGGTGAAAACGCCAGCTGTCCTCGTCGACCGCCTGGATGACTCTGCCGCGGACGAGTTCGGCGAGGACCTGGTCGACCTGGTTCAGCTCGAGGTCGACTACCGCTGACAACAGACTGCGATCGAAACGGCTGCCGATCAACGCAGCCGCTTCGACGACACGGAGCATGTCGGGGCCCGACCGTAGTCGCGCGAACAACGTTTCGTAAAGGGTGTCGGGAACCATCGACGATTCGCCGGCGTCGGACGGCTGCTCCCTGAGCTTCGCCACGACTTCCTCGATGTACAGGGGGATGCCGTCGCACCGCTTCTGCACTGCACTCCGTGCATCGGGGGTCATGGCCGGATGCAGGGCAAGCACCAGTTTGTCGGTGTCAGCCTCGTCGAGGGGCGTCACCGTGAATGTTTCGACCGGGCAGGAAAACGCCGGGAGCGTGCGTCCGGTGATCACGACGAGCAGCCGGCCGCTCTCCTCGCGGAGCAGCCCCTGCACGATCTCGATGGTGTCCTCGTCGAACCAGTGCACGTCGTCGACGAACACCAGCCCGGTCCCGGACCCCAGGCACGCCAGCAGGTATGCGTGGATCGCCGTGGCTATCTGGCCGTACAGCTTGGCGCCGCCGGCATGGACGGGTTCATAGCCGATCTCGTGGCCAATGCCCAGCACCGGCGCCAACAGTGGGACCACGGTCGCCGTATCCAACCCGCGCTGTTCGACCTCGTTCTCCAGTTTCCGGAGGCGCTCGGCCGGATCGGAGTCACGCTTGATGCCACATCGGCGTTCAAGCAACCGCCGCACTGGTCGCAGACCTACGTCGGTATGGAATGGCGAACCGTATAGGCCGAGCACTACCGCGCCCGTCTGCTGCGCGATCTCGACCGCGGCCAACGCGATGCGCGTCTTGCCGATCCCGCCTTCGCCTTGGAACGCGACGCCCGGCGTTGCCAGCCTCCCCGCATTCGCCTGTGCCCAGCTTTGCTGCAGATATGCGAGCTCGTGTTCGCGACCGATGAGCGGGCCGTCGACGCCCGTGGTGACGTCGCGGTCGCCAATTACGCGGTAGTAGTGGATCAATTCGTCGACGCCCTTGACGAGTTGGGGCGTCTTCGCCTCGAGGTCGAAGGTGTCGCGGACCACTCGTTCTATCGGCACTGACACGGCGACGGTGTCGGGCTCGGCGAGACTGCACATCCGCGCCGCGAGGTTGGCCCCTAGACCGTAGACGTCGTCCTGTGCGGTGTCGAGGTAGACGAGGCCACGGTGAATCCCAACTCGGACGCTGATGTCGAATCCGAAGCGCCGTTGCACGTGCTTGCTGAGCGCGACGATCTCACGGACTATGTCCAGACCGGCGTACACCGCCCGATGCGCGTCGTTCTCGTGTGCCTTGGGATGGCCGAACACCACGAGCAGGCCGTCGCCCTTCGTCGAACCGACGTGGCCCTCGTAGCGGTTGACGACCTTGAGCACCTCGTCGCGGTAGCGCCCGACCACCGTGCGATAGACCTCCAATTCGATGCGCGTGGACAGTGCAGTCGAATCGACCAGATCGGCGAACATGATGGTCAATCGTCGGATCTCACCGTGATCGCTTGGGGCGGCAAGCAATTCCTCGGCTTCGGGATTGGCCCGGTCGACGGATAGTACCTGCCCGGCGAGCGCGTTGGCCGCTTCCCGATCGCCGAGGTTGATTGCCCGTACCCCCCGATCCAGCAGTTCATCGATCGTCGGCTGGGCGTCTGAGTCGCTCACAGTCCTACGGTGACCGCCTGCTCGTCAGGTGGGGGCACGGTCGCCCCATCCGTCCTGGTGAGGACGACCTTCCCCGAATAGTTTGCGCCCGCATATCCGTAGTCCACGAGCATGATCCGGAACGTCGTGCCGTTTTCATCCAAGATCTCTGGCTTGAAGGCGATGCACGACGTGGGGATTGTGGCCTTCACGCTGCCGAGTCGCTCGAACGGACCGAACGCGGTCAACTTCCGCGGATACGGCTGTGGCGGAACGGTGATCGGTTCAGATGGCTGCGGCACGGAAACCAAATCCGTCGACGAGCCCGCGCCGTAGATCGGTCCCGCGATGAGTGCCTGGACGACCGCGGCGCATCCCTTGGCCCAGAGGTCGACGAGACTGTGGATCAGATTGATCCGGGCGTCGATGCCGAGGCCGTCGGCTGAGTCACTCTGTTCGGCCGCCGTGACCCAGAGTGTGCTGGCCTGCTCAATGAGCTGTTGGGCCGCCCTGCCTTGCTGCTGAATGAGTGCGTTCGGTGCGGTCACTGACCACCTCCCTTGGGTTTACTGATCGCTTCGAGGAACTTCCAGGGATCGCTGGCGAGGCGGGCGCCGATCTGCGTGCTGTACTCCGCCAGGTCCGCGGGGGTCAATTGACCTGCCATCCACTTATCGGCCAGGTCAAGATTCTTGACAGTGAGGTCCTGGACGCAGTCGGCGGCCATCTTGAAGGCTGTCGACATCACCGAGTTGGTCGGCGGCGCAGGCTGTGTCGCAGGGCCGTTGGAGGTCGCGGTGTCGGGGTCCACCACGGCGTCGTCCCATGGGAAGCCCTCGCCCTTGTATTCGGGGTCGAGGGCCGAGCCCAACAGCATCTCCTGGGTGGAGTCGCCGTACCCGAAGATGCAGACGAATCTCTTCTGGGTGTAGGGGCGGATTCCGTTGATGTGTGCGACCTTTCGGGTCCGTACAACGACACCTTTCAGGGCCGGGTCGGCATCCTTCGCATAGACGTTGATGAAGCCGCGGTCGACGTCGATCTGTCCATCGCCCTCCGGGTCAGGAGTTGGGTCGTTGAGGTCGTAGTCGAGGCGTGCGACGTACTTGCCATCCTCGATCGTCTTGCTCTTGTGGAACTTCAACATGGTTACCAGGCGGCGGCCGTACGGCGGGTCGACATAACAGAAGCCGACGGTCTCCAAGACCTTGCGCCAGCCATCGGGGCGGGGTCCCTTGCCCACCATGCTGCAGAAGAAGCTGGGGTAGTTCCTGTGCCAATTGCGCGGATCCACAACGCCTATCATCTGATTCAGCGAGACCTTGTCTGAATCGAAGTGGGTGTCTACGACCACGGAGTCGATGCCACCGATCTTGACGACCGATGCCTGGCACAACGGCACTCCGGCGACGTCGGCACTGAGCACCTTCATGGCGTACAGACGCTGTGCGACCTCGGGCCACTCCCCCCGGGAGGTGAGCTGATCTGCGAACACGTTCACGATCTCGGACAGCTGTCCGGCGACTACGTCGCGGTTGTTGCCGAAGCTGGAGTCCGGTCCCGCGAGGGCGAGCACGTCGCTGAGAAGTGAGCTGTTGGTGTCGTCGTCCACTCTCGGTATCGGTGTCTCCGCGACGGCGCTGGTGACGCGGATGAGCGCGCCGATGCCATAGACGATCCGGGAGAGCTCGGGGATGGTCGGCGGCCGATCCTCCCGCGTTCGAGCGTCGTTTAGCTCGTTCAGCGCCCTGATCGGGTCGGCTGCGGTCCGCGCTCTCGTCGAGACGGCGCTTTCCAGATCGGACGGCGTGCCGTCGCCGACCGGGAACATGAACGCTTCGAGCTCTTCATACCAACCGACGTTCTCGGACGATCCCGGGAACAACCTGTCGACCGCTCGGGCCAACCGAGGGTCATCCGACTCGATGAGTGCGGTGTCCAGCGAGCCGTAGATCTCTAGTAGCGCGCGCAGCGTCGCCATGCCGCCTCCTCGAGCCGTTTGCGCAGCTAGCATACCGTGATGGGGGATAATCGCGTGGAAGAGTCGGGAGGGTAAATCGGGTGAATTCGGCGAATGACGGTGGCACGAACAATGACCTTCCGTGGGCGTCTGTCTTCGATGCCGGGGCGAACATCCGCGCACTGAGCGCCATCCAGGCCGACGGATTTCGTGCTGCCAGCGAACTCGTCGAGCGCTTCGTCCGCATGGCGTCGGCCGGCCTCGAGGGCACCGGCAGCCCTCCCACCTCGGCTACCCGACCCGCCGACGAACGGAATGCCGACTTGTTTGGCGCCACGGGGTTGGAACCGCTAGTCACGTCATGGTGGGCGATGGCCGATCAGTTCCTCCGCGTCGGTGCTCCGCAGAACGAGCAGGCAGCTGTGCCAATTGTCCCCAGCCTGGACTTGGCGAGTGCGCAGGCCAACGGTCGGCTCTACCTGGAGACCGTGGTGCCCGGCACGGCGACTGCCGAGGTGTGGTTGCACAACGGTGGCCCGGTCGACATGGGCAAGGTACGTCTGCGGTGCAGCGACTTGCTTGCGCATGACGGAACGACGATCCCGGCACGCACGATGCGGTTCGAGCCGGACATCATTCCGATGCCTGCGCGTAGCAGCAGAGGGTTGACCGTCGAGGTCGAAGTCTCCGATGACCTTCCGTCGGGTCGGTATCGAGGCACGCTGGTGGCCGACGGGCACCCCGACATCTGGCTGGCCGTCGAAGTCGCGATCAAACCGCTGTTGCCATGACCAGCACTGCTGACCATGCGGACCTGATATCCGAGGTCGAGGGTCATCTCCGCAAAGTCGCCAAGGTGGTACGGCGGGGGATGCTCGACGCCCTGCCAGACGGCGAGCCCGTCCAATGGCTCTACGGCCCGATGCGCGAGTATCCGTCGCGACCCGGGAAGGCGTTGCGGCCTGCGCTGTGCATGTCGGCCAGCCGCGCATTTGGAGCGGAGCCGGACGCTCTGCTCGGGGTTGCCGTGGCAATTGAGTTGCTGCACAATGCGTTTCTCGTCCACGACGACGTCGCGGACGGCAGTGAGATGCGGCGCGGACGACCAACGCTTGCTGCCACCCACGGGATGGCTGCTGCGCTCAATGCCGGTGACGGACTGGCGATCGTGTCCGGGCAGGTGCTAAGACGGGCGACCCGCGGGCTAGACCCCGAACTGGCTGACCTGGTGTGGCACGAGTTCGACACCATGGCCCTGCGCACCCTGGAAGGACAGGCCACCGAAGTCGGTTGGCAACTCGACAACGTCGAGGATCTGAAGCCGCAGGACTATCTCGAGCTGATCATGCTCAAGACGTGCTGGTACACCACCATTCATCCGCTCCGCGTCGGCGCGCTGGTGGGTTCGGGGGGCAAGGCAGACTTGGCGCCGTTGGTGCGTTTCGGGTTCCATTTCGGTGCCGCGTTTCAGATTCGCGACGACCTGCTGAATCTGGTGGGCGATGAAAAGACCTATGGCAAGGAGATCCTCGGTGATCTCTACGAGGGCAAGCGCACGCTGACACTGATGCATCTGTTGTCCGCCGCCGAAGGGAAGGACCGGGCGCTCCTGAGTGACTACCTCCGGCGCGGCCGGGCGGAGCGATCCGATGACCTAGTCCGCTCCGTGCGCCGCCTCATGGACGACTACGGCAGCATCGGGTTCACTCGCGAGTACGCCGAGGGCATCCTGCTGGTCGCCGAGGAGTACTTCGAGCAAGCGTTCGCCGACGCGCGCCAAGGACCCGACCTCGACTTCCTACGCGCGCTGGTGCCCTACGTCTGGGCGCGCTGGCGCTGAATTCAGTGCGCAGGCGGGCCTTCCGGCGAGGTTAGGCTCGATGCCGGGGGAATGATGGCCGATCAACCGACCACCCGGCTTGCCGTGAGTGGTCATCGCTTCCTGATGCGGCGCATGGAACATGCGTTGGTGCGCAGGAACATTGCCATGCACGACGATCCGCTGCGCGCGCAGTCCCTGTCGCTGGTGGCGGGATGCGTGGTTGCGGTGATCGCCGTTGCGGCGTGCGCGATCCTGGCGTTCATCAGGCCGCAGGGCAGTGTGGGCAGCGCACCGATCGTCATGGTGCGTGAATCCGGTGCGCTCTACGTTCGCCTCGACGACGTGCTCCACCCCGTGCCGAACCTGGCCTCCGCCCGCATCATTGCCAGGTCTGCGGCCAACCCCGTCGTGGTCGCAGCGGCGGCGATCGCGAGTTCGAAGCGGGGGCCGTCGATGGGCATCCCCGGTGCGCCCGCGGCGATCGGTACCCCGTTGGCGGCACCGTCGTGGATGGTGTGCGATACCGATCGCACGGTCGTGATCGTCGGCGGGTCCGTCCCCGACGGGTTGGACGATGTACGCAGCGTCCTGGTCAGCCCGCGCGGCGAGGGCCCGGCAACGACGTATCTGCTCTACGACGGCCGTCGCGCCGAGGTGGATCTGCGCAACCCCGCGGTGGTACGTGCTCTCCGTCTCGAAGGTGTTGCCCCCATGTTGGTTTCGCGGGCATTGCTCGACAGTCTTCCCGAGGTGCCTGCGATTGCGGCGCCCAGGATTGATGGTGCTGGCACCGCGGGACCTCCGTCGTTGGACGGGGTACCGGTCGGCGCCGTGCTGCGAGTGGTGCGCGCCGACGCCACCGACTACTACGCAGTGTTGCGTGACGGCGTCCAGAGAATCGGTGAAGTGGCCGCCGATCTCATCAGGTTCACCTACCGCGGCATGGACGGCATGCCCACCATCGCGCCGTCGGCGATCGCCCGGACCAGTGCCGTCGACGGACTCGCCGTCGAGCACATCCCGCAACGCGCCCGCGAGCCGGTCGGCGCCGGCAGCGGCGCGGCGGTATGCGTGCAATGGCACGCCGACCAGGCCGACGATCGGTCGCGCAGCGCGGTGCTGACCGGGAAGCCGGCGACTGCCGACGCCGGGACTACGCCTCTGGCCCAGGCCGATGGCGACGGACCGAACGTCGACGCCGTGGCTGCTCCTGCGGGTCGCGTGGTCGACGCCAGGGCCACCGCGATCGTTGGTGACGATGGCTCGGCGGGGCCGCGGTATCTGGTCAGTGACATGGGCGTGCTGTACGGCATTCATGATGACGACGTGGCCACCCACCTCGGTCTGAGCGGTCCGCCCGCGCCTGCGCCGTGGCCCATCCTCGCGGCGCTGCCGCGGGGACCGGAGCTGAGCGCCGAGGCGGCCTCAGTCGCGCGGGACGGGTGGGTGGCGCCGTCGTAGTCGACCCGCCGAGACCGACGCCACCGCAACCGCCGCAACGCAGATCGCCGCGCCGCCGAACGCGACCTGCCGTGACAACGGGTCGGGTCGCGCCGCGTTCGAGGGCAGAGGCATCGACCGCGGCGGCTCCGTTGCCGACTGAGAGGTGCCGGGGCCGTCGGCGCTGATCGCGGCCAGTGCGTCGACCACTCCGTGCCCCACATAAGGATCCCATCCGGCCGCAGGGTGTCGCGCGGTGTCCTCGATGCGCTGCATCACCTGCCTTGCCGTGAGCTGCGGTTCGCGCGAGCGGACCAGCGCCGCGATGCCGGTGACCACCGGCGCCGCATAGCTGGTGCCCGAAATCGACAGCGGCTCATCCGAACCGGTTGCCGTGTCGACCAAACCCTCCCCGTCGGGATCGAGAGAGACGACGGCCTCGCCAGGCGCAGCGACGTCCACCCACGGCCCCGCGAGGCTGAAGGTCGACGGGCGGCCGTCCAGGTCCACCGATGCCACGGTGAGCACGTAATCGTCGTACCAGGAGGGGCTCGCCACGACCTTCACCGCGTCCCAGTCCGGCACACCGGGACGCGCCGGGTCGGACGGTGGATTCTGGTCGTGGCACAGACCAGGGCCGCCGACGTTGCCCGCCGCCGCGACGACGACGACGTTGCGGACGTCGACGGCGTACGCGAGCGCTGCGCCGAGGGCCCCGTCGCCGATCTCGTCGGCCGCAGGAAGGCACGCGACGGAGGAGATGTTGATCACCGTCGCTCCGGCATCGGCCGCGGTGCGTACCGCCATGGCGAGGGTCTCGACGTCACCGACACCCGAACTCGCGCGGTCGCTGGTGCGGCGGAACGCGTTGCTCGACTGCCGGATTCCCATGATCGTGGCATCGGGCGCAAGACCGCCGAACGGTTTGCCTGGTACGTCGACCTCTGCCGCACCGATGATTCCGGCGACGACGGTGCCGTGCCCGTCGCAGTCCTGTGTGCCGTCGCCCGCCGACACGTAGTCGCCGCCGGGGACGAGGTGCGGCAGCAGCCGATGCCTCGCGACGCCGGTGTCGATCACCGCCACCGTCTGCCCCTGCCCACGCGAGAGACGCCAGATCGACTGCAGGTCGAACCCACTCAACTGCGACCTGGCTCCTGCATCGGCCGGCCTGGCCGCCGAACGACACCGTGCACTCTGCTCGGTCGCCTCCCGCGGTGCCGGTGACTGCGGAGCGGGCAACAATGCGTCGTCCACCACCGGGGGCGCCACGGCACCTGCTGGGGAAGCGGTGAAGCCGGCCGCCCACGTCAGTGCGATGACCGCGACGACCCGCAGCAACATGGTCGATGCCGACCTCACGGCAGCGACGCCCCGCGCACCAGCGCGTAGACCCCGCCGACCCAGCACGCCAAGGGAAACGCCGCGACCAGTGCGGCGCACTCCATGACATCCGCCACGCGCACGGTGACCGTAGTCGGCTGCGGCGGGCGGGCGGCCCCAAGACCGATCGCGATGAGCGCAGCACTGACCCAGCCGGTGTGCGCCGGGTGTGCTGTCACGAAGGTCGCGAAAGATGCTGAGACGCTCACCAATCCGGCGATACCCAATGCCCTTCGGCGAACCTCGTCGACGTGGGTGCGCACCCGCAGCAGCAATGCCACGCCGATCACCGCCGCGAACCCGGTGCTCGGCAGGCTCGGCGCGCCGTACCGATGGCACCCGACCGCGACGAGGATGGTGCCGAGCGCTGCGGCGCCGCTACATCCCGCGACCAGACCCGTCAACGTGGCGTGGGCGCGGATCGCCCGCCCGTCGATCTCGGCGTGTTGGTCGACGGTGAGCCCCGACAGCAGAATCGCCATCCGTCCGGACAATCCAAGTGTCCCGAGGGCGGCAACGCCCAGGACGGCGCCAACGGACGCCACGGGTACCACGGTGATGACCGGAACGACCACCGCGACCGCGACCAGGCCCGAGAAGGTCCCCGTGGCAACCAGTTTCGATGCCGATCGCTCGGTCCACCGCAGCAGCACCAGCGACATGCACGCCGCCGCAGCGGCCGCCAGGAAGACGTTCGCGGGTCCGGGTCCCGAGGGCACCGTCAGGAATCCGGTCGAGGCCGCCAGCGACACCGCGGCCATGGCCGCCGCCGCGCTCCTTCCGGCGACTGCCATCACCGCGGCAACGCAGGTGCCGATCGCCGCGACGAGCAGTTCGATGCCCGGATGCCCGGCCAGGCTCTTGCAGAACGCCAGGGAGGCGAGGACCGCTGTCCAGACGCAGGTGGCAACCGGCAAGAACGGCGACACATGCTCTGGGGATGCAGCTTCCGTCACCGTGCGAAAGGAACCCCATCGCACCGGTCCGATTGACGGTGCGCCGGACGCGGCAAGAACGAGGAGTTCGCCGTCGTGAACACCGTTCTCGGCCAGGCTGATCGATTCGTCCAGCGGTGTCCCCGACAGGCGGTCGAGGCGCCAGCCCCGCGGCGTCTCGTCGGGATGCTGCTCGGTCAGCGCCACGATGGTCGGTAGCAGCGCCCCGATGGGCGTGCCCGACGGCAGGGCCAAGTCGACGGCGACGGGTTCACCGTCCTTGTCGCTCTGAACGGACAGTCGACATACCGACATCGCATCACCCCCCGGTAGATGTCCAGCACCGCCACCGTAACCGAGTCGAAGGGAGGGTCCGTGCGCCAATTTTCTCGCGCCGTGATGGAACCGAATCGCAGGCTGCCGCGTCCACTCTCACCGATGGACTTCTCGTGCGCTCCGCGCCTCGGCGCCCCGCCACTCGACGTCGGCGACATCGTCGTCGAGTCTCCGCCGGACGTGCCGCGGCCAGCACCGGCCAACCCGCTGGAGTGGCTTCTTCCTGCCGCAATGCTCGTCGCAGCGTTGGGAATGGCATTGCTGTACTTCACATCCGGTGCCACTCGGAGCCCGATGTTCATGATGTTCCCCGTCATGATGCTGGTCTCGGTGATCGGATCGCTGGCATACGGCTCGCACGGTGCTCGCCGGACGGGTGAACTCGATCAGGACCGGCGCGAGTACCTGCGCTACCTCGATGCACTCGACGACGCCACCGTCAGGACTGCAGATGCCCAGCATCTGTCGATGCACTGGAGCCATCCCGATCCGGGGTCACTGTGGACGCTCGTTGGCGGCAAGCGGATGTGGGAGCGCCGGCCCGATGATGCCGACTTCTGCCAGGTCCGCATCGGACTCGGCACGCTCGGACTGTCCACGAGGCTGATCGCGCCGGAATCGACCTCGTCCGAATCCTGCGATCCGGTGACGGCGGACGCGTTGCATCGTCTGATGACGACCCGGTCGACGGTGTCGAACCTGCCCGTGACCGTCGACGTGCGCAAGCAGTCCCGGATCACCATCGACGGCGATGTCGCAGCGGCACGCGGGCTGGCCAGGGCGATGATCTGCCAGCTGGCGGTGTTACACGGACCGCAGTACCTGAAGATCGCAGCGGTGGTGGCCGATGTCGCGGCACCCGAGTGGGAGTGGCTGAAATGGCTTCCCCATCACGTGCACTCGCCGTTCCATGACACCGCCCAGGTCGTGGTGCTGGTCGATGGCCGTGACGTGCCCGGCGACCCGCTTGCCGATCACGTCACGACGCTGGTGATCGGCACGGGCGAGGCCCCGCTTCCCGCCACACCTGAGCAGCGCGACGCCATGTCCCCGGTCGCGGCGCTGACCTGCGCCCGCAGGCTTGCGGCCTTCCGGATCGGTTCGCCCACGACGGCGGGCCCACCACGAGCACTCGGCGGCTGGGCTGCGCTGAACGGGGTCGGCGACGTCGAGCACCTCGACACCAAGACGTGCTGGCGGGATCGCACCGGCAGTCGACGGCTGCGCGTGGCCATTGGTGTCTCTGATGCGGGCGAAACCGTCGAGCTGGACATCAAGGAGGCAGCCCACGGCGGTATGGGGCCCCATGGTCTCTGCGTTGGAGCAACAGGATCGGGAAAGTCGGAGTTCCTGCGAACGCTGGCCCTCGGTCTGGTCGCCACCCATCCGCCTGACGCATTGAACCTGGTACTCGTCGACTTCAAGGGTGGTGCAACGTTTCTCGGCTTCGAGCGACTCCAGCACGTGGCGGCCGTGATTACCAACCTGTCCGACGAGGCCCACCTGGTAGCTCGAATGCGGGACGCGCTCGCCGGGGAGATGACGCGCAGGCAGCAAGCGTTGCGTGCGGCGGGCAACTACGCCAACGTCACCGACTACGCGGCGGCGAGGGCGGCGGGCGCGACGCTACCGCCACTGCCCGTGCTGTTCATCGTGGTCGACGAGTTCTCCGAACTGCTGAGTCAGCAGCCAGACTTCGCCGACCTGTTCACCGCGATCGGCCGGGTCGGGCGTTCGCTCGGAATGCACCTGCTGCTCGCCAGCCAACGGCTCGACGAGGGCAGGTTGCGGGGATTGGAGAACCACCTCTCCTACCGGATCTGCCTGAAGACGTTCTCTGCTGCCGAATCCCGCGGGGTGCTCGCCACCTCGGATGCCTACGACCTGCCGAGCACTCCCGGGACGGCCTACCTCAAGACCGCCTCAGGAAAGCTCGTCCGGTTCCGCACGTCGTTCGTGTCATGCCCGGCCCCACGGGCGGCGGTCCAAGAAGCCGGCCAAAACACCTGCACTCCTGCGTTGTTCACCGCCCGCCCCGCCGCACCAGACCCCGTCGAGGTGCAGCCCGACGGTCCGGACCTGACAACGCCAACCATCCTCGACACGGTGCTGGACGGCCTCGCCGGTCAAGGCACCCCCGCCCATCGCGTGTGGTCGCCACCGCTGGTGGAATCACCCGCGTTGAACGCCGTGCTCTTATCTGGCCTGCCACCCTTGACGGTCCCGATCGGGTTGGTGGACAAGCCCTTCGAGCAACGCCGCGACCCCTTGATCGCCGACCTGAGCGGATCAGGTGGTCACGCAGCCATCGTCGGAGGTCCGCGATCGGGCAAGTCCACGGCTTTGCGCACGTTGGTGTTGGCGTTGGCCGCGGCCCACTCGCCGGAACGGGTGCAGATCTACGGGCTGGACTTCGGTGGCGGGGTGCTCGCATCGACGCGGGTGCTGGCCCACGTCGGTGCGGTCGCAGGCCGGTTCGACGCCGCCCTGGTCCGGCGCATCGTGGGTCAACTGCAGGCCCTGGTTCGAACGCGCGAGGCACGGTTGCGGAGCGACGGTGTCGACGCCGGCTTCGACGACGCGTACGGCGACGTGTTCTTGGTCGTCGACGGCTGGGCTGCGATCCGGCAGGACTTCGACGGCTTGGAGGAGGCCATCACCACGCTCGCCATGCAGGGGTTGGCGGTCGGGGTGCACGTCGTGGTCACTGCCACCCGCTGGGTGGAGATCCGTCCCGCGCTCAAGGATCAGCTCGGCACCAGAATCGAACTGCGGCTTGGCGATCCGGCGGACTCGGAGATGGACAGGCGCAAGGCACGCCTCCTCGGCGACTGCCCGCCGGGTCGCGGCATCACCCGCGACGGTCTCGACATGGTGATCGCGCTGCCGCGGCTGGACGGTCGATCGTCGAACGCCGGTTTGGACGACGCGTTGCGCGACGCCGACGAACTACTGCGGGCCCGACAGCCGGACGCGGTGGCGCCGGCCGTCGAACTGCTGCCGACGGTGGTGACCGCGGACGCGGTCGCCGCTGCGGCCTCCAGTGCGCTGCCGCCTGCCCACGTCCTGATCGGTGTCGGCGAGGACGACCTGCGGCCCGTCGCCGTCGACTTCGGCGGGCTGTCGCACCTCGTCGTGCTTGGCGAAACGGAGTGCGGCAAGACGACGACGCTGCGCACGCTGTGCCGCGAACTCGTGCGCACCAACTCGGCGAGTCACGCGCAGATCTTGATCGTCGATCCGCGCCGGTCGCTGCTTGGCGTGGTCGAGTCAGATCACCTCGCCGGCTATGCGATGTCCGCGGCCGCGGCGGAGACGCACGTCGCCACCATGGCCCGAATCATCCAGTCGCGCATGCCAGGCACCGAGGTCACCCAGCGGCAGCTTCGCGAGCGGTCGTGGTGGTCGGGTCCCGAAATGTACGTCGTCGTCGACGATTACGACTTGGTGGCCGAAGCGGCACCCAACCCACTCTCCGCGCTGCTCGACCTGTTGCCGCATTCCCGCGATCTCGGGTTGCACGTCGTGGTGGCGCGCCGGTCCGGAGGTGCAGCGCGCGCGATGTTCGACCCGCTCCTTGCCCGGTTGCGCGACCTCGGATGCATGGGGCTGACGATGAGCGCAGGACCGGATGACGGAGTGCTGCTCGGTTCGGTTCGCCCCACGACACAGCCGCCGGGGCGCGGCACGCTGAGTCGACGCGGGCAGCCGAACCAGGTGGTTCAGGTGTCGTGGACGGATCCGCCGTGATGGCGCCCGATGCCGTGATCGTGGTGGGGCCGTCTGAAATCGTCGGTGACCGCGCGGTGGACGGTGAGCTCGTCACCGCGGCGTTCGCGTCCATCGACGACACGACGGCACTGGTCGGTGAGCACGTCGTGCCGATCGACGACGTCTGGCGAGAGCTGATGACGGCACTCGTCGCTCCCGGTACTCGTCGCGTGGCGCTCGTCTGCCCGTCGTGGTGGCGATCGCCACGGGTGGCGATGGTCTGCAACGCGGCCCGTGACGTTGCCGGCCACGTGGTGGATCTGCGGCGGGTGGACGTCCTGCGGCATGACTTGAAGGCAATCGTCGAGATCGCACCGGATTTCGCCGTCGTCCACACTCCCGACGGCGCGCGATCCGTCGTGCCCCGCGTCGGCGATCCGCGCACCGTGGCCGCCTCGATCGACGCGCGCATCGACGAGGCGGCCGTGGTGATCGACGTACCGAGCGGCATGGACGGCGCGACGAGGCTGAGCGGCGAGCTCGCGCACGTCCTGCGGCTTCGGGGCGTCTCGGTATTGGTGGCCGACGATCAGCGCGTCCTGCGCGCGGCGCGGGACCGGCAGGTAGGCCGACGCCGCATGGCGCGGTTCACCCAGCCCCGCGTCGTAGCACTCACCGGCGCCGCACTGGTGGTGGCGGCGCTGGCCGGGGCAGCGGCGGGGTACGGCGCCGACGCCCCCGAAGCGGCGGCGTCGGCCTGGCTGGTCGAGGGACGCGTCGCGGTCGAGGTCCCTGTCGACTGGCCGACCGAGCGCATCGATTCGGGCCCCGGATCGGCTCGGGTGCAAGTGCTTTCACCACGGGAACCGCACGTCGCGATCCACGTCACGCAATCGCCGGCGCAGGAGTCGCTGGCCGTCGCAGCCGAGGTTCTGCGGCGCGCACTCGGCGACGAGCCGGACGGCGTCTTCGTGGAGTTCACTGCCTCGGGCCGTCGCGCCGACAAGGATGTCATCACCTATCGCGAGATCCGCGCCGAGCACCACGTCGAATGGACGGTGATGCTCGACCGGGGAGTGCGGATCGCCATCGGGTGCCAGCATGCGCCCGACCGTCCTGCCCCCGAACCGATCTGCGAGGCGGCCATTCGATCGGCGCGGGCGTTGACGTGACCGACATTCGATGGCGATGGAACCCAATCATCGCCGGGTGCGTCCAATTGTCATGTCCCGCTTCACAGATCACGGAAGGACGTCGATGACGACACCAGGCGCACTGAACACCGACTTCGAGCTCATGACGGCCGTCGCGGGCAGGATCGACACGCGCAACGAGGAGGTTCGGGCGATGCTGCAGGCCTTCATCGGCCAGATGACCAGTGTGCCCGCTTCCGTATGGGGTGGCGCGGCGGCAGCCCGGTTCAGAGACGTGGTCGACCGGTGGAATGCCGAGTCGGTGAAACTGCATGCCGCACTGCAGCGAATCGCCGAGACCATCATCTACAACGAGCGGACCCTGCGCGAGGCCACCGACAGTCACTCGCACCGGATCTCGGCCACCGTTCAATCCCTTTAGCCCTCAACCCGAATGGAGCACCCATGGATCCGGTTCTGTCCTATGACTTCGCCGAGATCGAGTACGCCGTCCGTCAGCAGATCCACGCCACGTCGGCCCGGTTCAACGCTGCGCTGGACGACCTGCGTACGCAGATCGCGCCGCTGACCGCGGTCTGGACCCGCGAAGCCGCCGAGGCGTACCGCGTGGAACAGGCCCGCTGGGATCAGTCGGCAGCCGCGCTGAACGAGATTCTGGTCAATCTGGGCAATGCCGTGCGTGACGGCTCCGATGACGTTGCGGACACCGATCGGCGCGCGGCCGCCGCCTGGGGCTTCTAGCCGCCGGGCCCACCAAGACCCTGTGCGGCTCCCGCTGGGAGGAGAGCCCGGCGGGACCGCACAGTCTAGTTCGACGCCGGTGGGCGCCGCCGACGATCGGATGCGCAGGAGGTGCCGGATGGCGAACGACGAACCGGTCCTGAGCGTCTGAGTGCCTTCTCCGACGCGGTGTTTGCGGTGATCATCACGATCCTGGTCCTGGAGTTCGAGCCTCCGAGCGAGGACACGTTCAGCGCGCTACTGCCCCTGTGGCCCATCGCGCCGAGCTATGCAGTGAGCTATCTGTTCATCGCGATCGTCTGGGTCAACCACCATTACCTGTTCACCCATGCCGAGGAGTCGACGCCGCGGCTGGTGGGGTCGAACTTCGCGCACCTGTTCTCGGTGTCGCTGATCCGGTTCACCACCGAGTGGATTGCCGGGAGCCGGCTTGCCGCAGCACCGATAGCCACGTAAGCGGCCGTCTTCGTCTTCGTCTTGGTCAACGTCACCGATCTCGCACTGTGCTGGGAGGCCGTCGACCATCCTGCTGGGGGAGCCGTGTCGAAGCGGGTGCGCCGGATGCTGCGCCATGCGCTCGTTCATCACCGTGCTCCTGTTCGCCTTTGTGCGGCCGGACATTTCGGCGTCGAAAGACGACATGGCGGCCGCGTAGGCACGTGGCGCCGCCGAGCGCCGACTCGACTTTCCGTCGAGATGGAACAGGCCGAAGAACTTGTCGTACCCTTCTGCTTTGATGGGGTTGTGTCTTCGCCTGCAGCATCTTTCGCTCCTGGGGTGACCCCGGCCGAGCGGCTGGAAGTGTTGTTGGAGGAGGTGGCGGAGTTGACCGGTCAACGCAACGCGATTGATGGTCGAGTCGTTCAGATCGTCGCCGAGATCGACCGCGACGGCCTGGGGGGCATGACCGGCGCGCGCTCGATCCCAACGCTGGTGGCGTGGATGACCGGGGTGTCGCCGCGCAACGCTCAAACCATTGCCGCCGTCGCGCACCGGCTGCCGGAGTTCCCCAAGTGCGCGGCAGGCATGCGGGAGGGCCGGTTCTCCCTGGATCAGGTCGGCGCCATCGCGGAGAACGCGGCCGACGGCTCCGACGAGCATTACGCCCAGATGGCCGGAAGTGCCACCGTCACCCAGTTGCGCACCGCGATCAAGCTGGAACCGTGCCCCGAATCCGAATCCGAATCCGAAGCAGAACCCGATCCCGAGGCTGAGGCAGACCGGGAACCTGTGCAGCCGCCGGAGCCGCCGCGGTCCATCTCGAAGACTTCCGATGAGCAGTCCAGCACGTGGCGGATCACCCTGCCGCACGACGAGGCCGCGATCTTCGACGCTGCCCTGGACTCGCATCGCGACGCGATGATCGCCGAGTGGAGACGCGCCCACGGTGACGGTGTGTCCGACGGCGACAACGACGATGACGATGACGATGACGATGACGATGACCGCGATGGTGAAGATGCGGCAGCGCAGAAGCCGCGCTTCCCGAACACCGTCGACGGATTCATGAGCCTGGTCGAGGCCGGCTGGGACAGTGATGTGGCCCGTCGCCCGCACGGGCAGCGCACCACCGTGGTCGTGCACGTCGATCTCGAGAGCCGCGTCGCGGCCTTACATCTGGGTCCACTGCTCACCAATGACGAGCGCCGCTACCTAACCTGTGATGCGACCTGCGAGGTGTGGTTTGAACGGTCGGGGCAGGTGATCGGCTCCGGGCGGGAGACCCGCCAGATCAGCCGTCGGTTGCGTCGTGCGTTGGAGTACCGCGACCGCTGCTGCGTGGTGCCCGGCTGCGGGGCCACCCGCGGTCTGCACGCTCATCACATCGTGCATTGGGAGGACGGTGGGCTCACCGAGTTGGCCAACCTGGTCTTGGTGTGTCCGTTTCATCATCGGGCTCATCACAGGGGCGTCATCAGCATCACCGGAGCAGCCGACCACCTGGTGGTCACCGACAGCCTCGGCCGCCCGATGAGCTCGGGATCACTGGCCCGCCCCCCGACCACGCCGCCGCCCGCAGTCAAACCGTGCACGGGACCAACCGGGGAACGCGCCGACTGGTGGTGGTACCAACCCTTCCAACCACAGGCGCCACCACCCTCGACCAATTGATGTCCTGCGGCGACGCTTCACCTCGAGCGCGACTATCCGGGCGCCGGGCGTAGCGAAACATATTCGCGGAAAACGCCGTTAGTTCTGCGCTGCTGCCATCACGATTGGCGGCTCGACGTCTGGCGTGACGGCACGTGGAGCAGTTCGACGGCGGCCGCAGCTCGGACGGCGGCGTCGGGATCACGAGCGGCCACGCAAGCCGGCTGGCGATGCAGCGGGCGAATGTCGTCTTCCCGGTGCGTGCGGTGGCACCACCCCATGCCCGGCGGCCAAACCGGGTCGCGACAACGGAAGCACCACACGCCGTTCGATGAGGTCCTTCTCGGCCACCATGCCCGCGATCTGCTGCCACCGCCACGACGGCAGGACGTCCCTGAAGTCGAAGAGCGGTTAGTGGTCGGTGGTCGCCGACACCGCGTCCAGGCGCAACGCGGCCTCGAGGTCCTCCGGCGTGAAATCGCCTATGTGTCAGGTGATGACACCGTCGACGATGTCTAGGCAGGCCAGTCCAGGCTGAAGTACTGCGTCTCCTGAAACTCTTCGAGGCCGAGTCGTGCACCCTCGCGGCCGAGGCCACTCTGCTTGAATCCGCCGAACGGCGCCGACGGGTCCGACACCACACCGCGGTTGACACCCACCATGCCGGACTCGAGGGCCTCGGCGATCCGCATGGCGCGCTGCAGGTTGCCCGCGTAAACGTAGGCGGCCAAACCCATTTCGGAGGCGTTCGCCCATTCGATGACCTGGTCGTCGTCGTGCCACTCGATGATCGGCGCGATCGGGCCGAAGATCTCGTTCTCGACGATCGGGTTGTCGAAGGCGACGCCGGACAACACGGTCGGTGGGTAGAAGTAGCCGGTGCAGTCCCCGACGGAGGCCTGATGGCTGACGTGCGCACCCGCACGGAGGGCATCGTCGACGAGCGAGCTCACGTTGGCCAGCGCCCGCCGGGAGATCAGCGGACCTATCTGGGCGCCGGTGCTGGCCGCGCCAACGGTCAACTCCTTCACCTTGATTCCGAATCGCTGCGTGAACTCCTCGATGACCGCGGAGTGGACGTAGAACCGATTCGCCGCGGTGCAGGCCTGGCCGCCGTTGCGGAACTTGGCGATCATGGCGCCGTCGACGGCGGCGTCCAGATCGGCGTCCGCGGTGACGATGAACGGTGCGTTGCCACCGAGCTCCATCGAACTGTTGACGATGCGTTCGGCGGCCTGGCGCAGCAGCAGTCGGCCGACACCGGTGGAGCCGGTGAACGAGATCTTGCGAACCCGACTGTCCTCCAGCCACGTGCCGACCACGGCGCCGGCATCGGTGGTGGGTACGACGTTGACGACGCCGTCGGGAATTCCGGCCTCGGCCAACAGTTCCGCGATGGCGATGGCCGTCATCGGCGTCTCGGCAGCCGGTTTGAGCACCACCGTGCAGCCCGCCGCCAGTGCGGGAGCGATCTTGCGGGTGGCCATGGCCGCGGGGAAGTTCCACGGGGTGACCAGAGCGGCAACGCCGACGGCGCGGTGCGTGACGACGGTGCGGGCGCCGCCCGACGGCGTGGCGCCATAGTCGCCGCCCGAACGGACGGCTTCCTCGGCGTACCACCGGAAGAACTCTGCGGCATAGGTGATTTCACCGACGGCGTCGGCGCGGGACTTGCCGTTCTCGGCCATGACCAGCTCGGCCAGGCGATCCCTGTCGCGAATCATCAGCTCATACGTGCGGGTCAGCGCCTCGGACCTGGTGCGCGCCGGAGTCTCGCGCCACCCCGGCAACGCAGCGTGGGCCGACGCGACGGCGGCGGTGGCGTCAGCGCTGTCGCCGTCGGCCACGTGGGCGATGACCTCACCGGTGGCGGGGTTGTCCACCGGAAACGTCCCTTGGCTCATCGTGTTGCCTCGAAGGCTGCGGCGATGATGTCGAGCGCCTCGTTGAGCAGGCCTTCGTCGATCGTCAGCGGAGGCAGGAAGCGCAGCACGTTGCCATCTGTGCCGCAGGTCAACACGATCACGCCGTTGCGCCGGGCCTCCGCCGCGACGGCAGCGGTCAGTGCCGGATCGGGATCGATGGTTCCTGCCTTGACCAATTCGACGGCGATCATCGCGCCGCGGCCGCGCACGGCGCCGATGCGGGGGTCCGCCGACTGGATGCCGAGCAACCGGTCCTTCATGACCTTCTCGATGTGCCGGGCCTTGCCGAGCAGGTCGTCTTCCTGGATCGTCTCGATCGCGGCCAGCGCTGCTGCGCAGGCGATGGGGTTGCCACCGTAGGTGCCGCCGAGCCCGCCCGCGTGCACGGAGTTCATGATCGCCGCGGCGCCCGTGATCGCCGCCAGCGGGAGACCGCCCGCAATGCCCTTCGCGGTCACGATCAGGTCGGGGACGATGCCCTCGTGCTCGCAGGCGAACATGTTGCCGGTGCGGGCAAACCCGGTCTGCACCTCGTCGGCGATGAACACCACACCGTTCTGGTGGCACCAATCCAACAGTGCGGGAAGGAATCCGGGGGCGGGCTCGATGAAGCCGCCCTCGCCCTGAATGGGCTCGATGATGACGGCTGCCAGATCGGTGACGTCCAAGGACGATTCGATGTGCGCGATGGCACGGGCGGCGGCCTGCGCCCCCGAGAACTCGGCGCCGTCGCGCAGCGGGTAGGACATCGGCACGCGGTGCACGTCGGGTGCAAACGGCCCGAACCCGAGCTTGTAGGGCATCTCCTTGGCCGTCAGGGCCATCGTGAGGTTGGTGCGGCCGTGGTAGGCGTGATCGAACGCGACGACGGCGGTGCGCTTGGTGTGGTGGCGCGCGACCTTGATCGCGTTCTCGACGGCCTCGGCGCCGGAGTTGAACAGTGCGCTGCGCTTGTCGTGGTCGCCTGGGGTCAGGGCGTTGAGGGCCTCGGCCACCGCGACGTACTCCTCGTACGGCGACACCATGAAGCAGGTGTGGGTGAAGCGTTCGACCTGCGCCTTGACGGCCTCGATGACGCGCGGCGCGCTGTTGCCGATGCTGGTGACGGCGATCCCCGAGCCCATGTCGATCAGCGAGTTGCCGTCGACGTCCACGACGATGCCGTCGTTCGTGACGTGATCGACGTAGGCGGGCAGCGTGGTGGCGACACCATCGGCCACTGCCGCGGTCTTGCGCGAGGTCAGTCGCTCGGAGAGCGGTCCGGGAACGGAGGTGGTCAAACGCTGCGGGCTGGTGTGGACGGTCACGATATCCAGGATCGCGCGCGCGGAACCATGCCGTCCAATACCGGTTGAGCACCGAATCCATGCGTCACAGGCATACTCATGAGATGGAGCTGCGCACTCTGCGGTACTTCGCCGAGGTGGCGCAGGCGGGCACCGTCAGCGGCGCCGCGGAAACGCTGCACGTCACCCAGCCCGGCCTGTCGCGGCAGCTGCGTCAACTGGAACGGCAACTGGGGGTCCCGCTCTTCGACCGAAGCGGTGGGCGGCTCACCCTGTCGGCCGCAGGACGAGACCTGCTGCCGCGTGTTCACCAACTGCTCGCCGACGCCGAGCGCCTGGCCCTCGGCGCACGGGTGCTGGCAACCGGACGGCTCGACCGGATGACCATCGCCGCGCCCGCGACCACGCTGGCCGAGGTCATCGCACCGTTCATCGCCACCCTCGCCCCCGCGGATCCCACCCCTTCGGCGTTCGCGTGCGACGGGTACGAGGCACGGGCGGCGCTGCGGGCCGGCGCCGATCTCGTCGTCACCAATGGCAGGCCGGCCGACACCATGGATTCGGTCGCGATCGGCGTCCTGCCGGTGTGGGCGTATCTGCCGCAGACGCACCGATTGGCCACTCGCGAAGGCGTCGACCTCGCGGACCTCGAAGCCGAGACGATCATTTCCCTGCCAACGACTTTCGCTGCACGCCAGGTCCTCGACGCCGCCGCGCGGCACACGCAGCAGACGGTCAGCATCGGCATCGAGGCGAGCAGCGGCGCTGTGGCGCAGGCGCTCGCCGCCGCGGGGCGGGGGATAGCGGTCGTCACGGACGACCCGCGGTTCGATCTCGCGCGAACGAAGATCATCGCCGGTGGTGACCCGATGAATCTCCATCTGTTCGCGGCGTGGGACCACAACCACCCCGCGCACTCCACGCTTGCCGCCATCGCGCAGCGCCTGGCCGAGCACGTCGACGATCACTACGGATCGTCGACGTGACGCGAATCAGGTCAGCGGTTCGCCACCGTCGATCTTGAGCGTCATGCCCGTGAGAAACGTGTTGGTCATGGCGAACAGCACTGCCTCGGCCACGTCGTCGGCGGTGCCGATGGTGCCCGTCGGATTGGACGCGCTGATCTGCGCGAAGTAGTCGCGCTTGCCGTCTTCGCCCATCGCGTCCCACGCTCCGGTGTCGATGACGCCCGGCGAGATCGCATTGACCCGAGTCGGGGCGAGCTCGACGGCCAGCGACCGGGTGAGGAAGTCGGCCGCGCCGTTGGTGATCGCCACCCCGAGATAGCCGACCTTGGCCTTGAAGGCGTGCACGCCGGAGAACAGGACGAACGATCCGCCCGGATTAATCTGGGCGGCAAAGTGTTTCGCCAGCATCGTGGGTCCGATCACCTTGGTGTCGAACGAGCGCTGCAGGCTGGCCCGGTCCAGGTCGGCGAGGGTGCCGCGGGCCCTTGCCGAGGCGGTCGACACGATGTGGTCGAGGGGCCCGACACGTTCGGCGAGTGCGGCGATCGATTCGTCGTCGGTGATGTCGACGGTCTCGGCCGTGACGCCTGGGGCGTCGTAGGCGGCGGCGAGCTTGGCGCGGTCACGCCCCGCCACGATGACGCGCGCGCCTTCGGACAGGGACAGCAGGGTCACGGCGCGGGCGATTCCGCTGCCGCGCCCGATCACCAAGACGGTCTTGTCTCCAAGCGCAGCCACAGCTAACTCCCAACATCGCGTTCTACGGTTAGTGACACACCCGAGTGAATCGGAATATGACTAACCTGTCAACATCTATATAGAAGTTAGATGACGATGGAAGTTCATGTGAATGGGCTGTTTACGAGCCAGTTTGGTTGCCCGTTATTCGTTGCTCGCCGAGCGGCCGCGCTGGTAGTGCCTGCGCGCCTTCATGCGGTTGCCACAGATGGCCATCGAGCACCATCGCGCGGTGTTCGGCTTGCTGCGGTCGATCAGGAACAGCTGACACTCGGTGTTGGCGCACGGGCGCAACCGGCCAGGGCTGGTGATGCGCAGCGCGTCCCACGCCAGCACGGCGCGCACGGCGCCGGTCCCAGCGCCGGTCGTCGAGACCTGCCAGTCGATACCGTCAGCGGTGGCCACGGGCTTGAGGGTGACCGCGTCGAGGTGGGTCCGCAGCGCGGCGGGGCTGCACTCTCCACGCACGACGGCCTGCAGGAGCGCCCGTGCGTCGACGAGCGCCGCCAACTCCGCCCGGTTGGCCGTGATGTCGTGCTGGCGCATCCAGGTCTTTGCGAATGCCGGGTTCTCGAGGTTGTCGCGCGGCTCGCCGTCGACCACCGGGGTGCTGTTCAACAGATCGAGCAGGAGCGTCTCGTCGGCAGCATCCGCCGCAATCACGTCCATGTAACCTCCAAATCGCTATTGACAGGTTACATGACGGAGGTGTTCCATCTACGCTAACCAATAAACAACTATAGAAGGGTTAGTGATGACGCCTCAGATCCACCACAGGTACGCCACCGTCGACGGACAGCGCCTGTACTACCAGGAGGCCGGCCCCGCCGACGCTCCCACTCTGGTTCTCCTGCACGGCTTCCCGACGAGCTCGTTCATGTTCCGCAATCTGATTCCGCAGCTGGCCGATGACTACCACGTGATCGCGCCCGACCACCTCGGGTTCGGATTCTCCGACGCCCCCTCGGTCGCTGACTTCGACTACACCTTCGACGCGCTTGCCGCCCTTACCGAGCACCTGCTCGGGCAACTCGGGGTGGACCGCTACGCCATCTACGTCCAGGACTACGGCGCGCCGATCGGCTGGCGGCTGGCCCTGCGGCGCCCCCAGGCCATCACCGCCATCGTGACCCAGAGTGGCAACGGCTACGACGACGGCTTCGTCGCGTCCTTCTGGAAGACCGTGTGGGACTATCAGCGCGAACGAACCCCGGAAACCGAAGCCGCCATCCGCACCGCCCTCGACATCGACTCGATCAAGTGGCAATACGTCACCGGTGTTGCCGACGAAACCCTGCTCAGCCCAGACACCTGGACCCACGACGCCGCAATGGTGAACCGCCCAGGAAACGACGAGATCCAACTGCAGCTGTTCCTCGACTACGCCACCAATGCACCTGGGTACCCGGCGCTGCACGAGTACCTGCGCGCCAGCGGTGTGCCGGTGCTCGTGGTGTGGGGCAAGGGCGATCCGATCTTCGGGCCCGACGGTGCCCGTGCCTTCGCCAAGGACGCGGTGGATGCCGAGATCCACCTTCTCGACGGCGGTCACTTCCTGCTGGAGTCCGCAGGCGGCCAGGTTGCCGACCTGATCCGCGACTTCCTCAAGCGACGCATCGCAGCATGACACCCAAGGTGCTGGTGTTCGACGTCAACGAAACACTGCTCGACATCACCGCCCTGGAACCGGCATTCGCGAAGATCTTCGGCGACGGGGGATGGGTCCGCGAATGGTTCGGCCAGCTGGTGACCTACTCGATGACGCTCACCCTGTCCGACGTCTACACCGACTTCTTCTCACTCGGTGAGTCGGTGCTACGGATGCTCGGTGACATCCACGGCGTGCAGATCACCGACGACGATCTGCGCGCCGTGCGCGCCGGTTTTGCCACCATGCCTGCCCATGCCGACGTCGCCACGGGTCTTGCTCAACTGCGCGACAAGGGCTACCGCCTCGTCACGCTGACGAACTCGCCGCCGAGCAGCGGGGGTGAGACACCCCTTCAGCGCGCAGGCCTCGGCGAGTTCTTCGAGCGAGAGTTCAGTGTCGACACCGACCGCGTCTTCAAGCCCGCGACGACGTTGTATCGCCATGTGGCAGAGCAATTGGGCGTGGAGCCGTCGGACTGCATGATGGTGGCCGCACACACGTGGGACACGATCGGTGCGCAGGCCGCGGGTTTTGGCGGGGCATTGATCCTTCGTGAAGGCAATGCCCCGCTGCCTGCGGAGGGCACACCCCAACCGACCGTGGTGGCGTCGGACCTGATCGATCTGGTCC
The DNA here is from genome assembly GCF_008329605.1 of Mycolicibacterium sp. P9-64. Taxonomy (GTDB): domain Bacteria; phylum Actinomycetota; class Actinomycetes; order Mycobacteriales; family Mycobacteriaceae; genus Mycobacterium. The sequence goes on along the minus strand of NZ_NPKO01000017.1, from coordinate 27,641 downwards.
ACCAACTCCACCCGGCGGGTCCCACGGTGGTCCGCGAACAAGCGGTCGGCGACACCGATGATCTCCCGTCGCTTCGCTCGCCCACGATGCGTGCCATCGTCATCGAGAAGTTCGGCGGCCTCGACAGCCTGATCTACACCGACATCCCCAAACCGCTGCCGAAGTCGGGCGAGGTCGTCATCGAGGTCAAGGGCTTCGGCATCAACCATGCCGAGATGCACATGCGCCGAGGGGAGTGGGCCGAAGCCGCGGAGGTCAGCGGCATCGAGTGCGTCGGTATCGTCGACTCCTGTCCCGGCGGAGAGTTTCCGCTCGGCGCCAAGGTCGCCGCGCTGATGGGCGGCCTCGGCCGCACCATCAACGGCAGCTACGCGCAGTACACCCGCGTGCGCGCCGCCAACGTCGCGCCGATCGGCTCCGACCTGCCATGGTCGCAGCTGGCCGCGCTACCGGAGACCTACGCCACCGCATGGACGTGCCTGTTCCGCAACCTCAACCTCACCAGCGGCCAAACCCTCGTGATCCGCGGCGCCACATCGTCTTTCGGGCAGGCCGCCGTGAAACTGGCGGTCAACTCGGGAGCCCGCGTGATCGCCACCAGCCGCAATGCGGACCGCTTCGCCATGCTGGAGCAACTCGGCGCCGCCCGTGTCGAGATCGAGGCGACCGATCTTGCGACGCGGCTGGCCGGCGGTGAGCCCATCGATGCGGTGCTGGACCTCGTCGGCAACAGCACCATCCTGGACTCGCTGGACATGCTCCGCCGCGGCGGCAGTGCATGTCTGGCCGGATGGTTGGGAGGGCTGGATCCCATCGGGGACTTCAACCCGCTGCTGCGGATGGCGAGCGGGGTCAACCTGTCGTTCTTCGGCAGCTTCGTCTTCGGAAACCCCGGCTTCCCGCTGTCCGACGTCCCGCTGCAGGAGATCGCCAGGCAGGTGCAGGACGGCGAGCTCGAGGCGCAGCCGTCCCGGGTCTTCTCCTTCGACGAGATCCGTGAAGCGCACCGCGTGATGGAGGCCGGCGAGGCAGGCGGAAAGATGGTGGTGGTCATCGATTAGCCCGCCGCCACCCTGGATTGGACTAGGGTGGCGGCAACGCGGCGTGGCCAGCGCCGATGCGTTGCGCGCGAGGAGCGTGATCGCGAATGGGCATCTCGAGGACGTCGGGCGGCAGGGCAAGTGCCCCGTCGTCTGCCTGCGACGTGCGCGCGGTCCACGACCTCTTCGTCGCAGGCCGGGTGGACGCCAGTTTCCTCGACAACGCACCACTGCGCCGCGTCGTCGCCGAAAGCTGGCAGCGCAGCCTCGCCACGGGCGTCGATCCCGACCTCGGCGGGGTCACGAGCGGCCGCGCCACGCTGACCCTGGAACAGCTGCGCGCCACCCATCCGCTGGCCTCGGCTCTGCCCGTCATCCGTCGCCTCTTGGTGGAGGACGCCTCCGATGCCGGTGTCGTGGTGGCCGTGACCGCCGCCGACGGCACGCTTTTGTGGGTGGAGGGGGACCCGAGCGCCTGCAGGCGGGCGCAGGCGATGAACTTCGTGCCCGGCGCCGACTGGAGCGAGCACAGCGCAGGCACCAACGCTCCGGGGACCGCCCTCGCGCTCGACCGTGAGCTGCAGATCCGCGGATCCGAACACTTCACCAGGATCGTCCAGCCCTGGAGCTGCACCGCGGTGCCCGTCCACGACCCCGTCACGGGGCTGCTGCTCGGGGCCATCGACCTCACCGGGGGAGCCGACGTCGCCACCCCGCAGACGCTCGCGCTGGTACGAGCCACGGCCGTCGCCGTCGAGAACCACCTTGCGCTGCTGCGGCTGACCAACCCCGGCCAGCCCGCGGTCGCCAACGCCAGGCTGTCCGTGCTCGGCGCCGAACGGCCGCGCTGGACCGCCACCGACGACGGCGGCAACACCAGAACCTGCACGCTGACCGGCAGGCACGCCGACATCCTCGTCCTGCTGAGCCGACGCCCAGAAGGCCTGAGCGCCGATCACCTCGCGATGCTGCTCGACGATCAGGACCTCGACGCGGTGACCATTCGCGCCGAGATGTCGCGGCTGCGCAGGGTGATCGGGGCGGACAACATCGGCTCTCGGCCGTACCGGCTGCTGGCACCCGTGCGCAGTGACGTCGACGACGTGTTCACCGCACTACAGCGCGGTGACGTCGAATCCGCCATGGCCCGGTATGCAGGCGCGCTGCTTCCGCAATCGGTGTCGCCCGCCATCGCCCGGCTGCGCACCGAGCTCGGCACCGGCCTTCGCGCCGCCGTGTTGTCGACGGGAAGTCCTGCGCTGCTGCGGCGTTGGCTCGAGCTGCCGGAGGGCCGCGACGATCGCGACGGCTGGCAGTCATTGCACGATCACGCGTCGGTCGATGCCTTCGCGCGTGCGAGGGCCCGCGGGCACCTTGCCGGGCTCGACTCCGAATTTTCCTGAAAGTCGTCGGTTCGCGCGATTGCAACCGTGCTGCAACGTCGAGCCGCCTAGCGTGAGTGACGACGGACACACTTCGCGTCCAGGGGCAGTTTGAAGGCTAGAGGAGTAAACGCCATGACCGAGTACGCACGACCGGGCGCCGAGGGTTCTTTGATGACCTTCCAGCCGCGCTACGACAACTACATCGGCGGCGAGTGGGTGGCGCCAGTCGGTGGGGAGTACTTCGAGAACCCGACGCCGGTGACGGGCCAGACCTTCTGCGAGGTGGCCAGGTCGACGGCAGCCGACATCGACAAGGCCCTCGACGCGGCACACGCCGCGGCACCCGCGTGGGGCAAGACCTCACCGGCAGAGCGCGCGGTGATCCTGAACAAGATCGCCGACCGCATCGAGGCGAACCTCGAGTCGATTGCGCTGGCCGAGGCGTGGGACAACGGCAAGCCGATCCGCGAAACGCTGAACGCCGACATCCCGCTGGCGATCGATCACTTCCGATACTTCGCGGGGGCCATCCGCGCGCAGGAGGGATCGCTATCGCAGATCGACGACGACACCGTCGCCTACCACTTCCACGAGCCGTTGGGCGTTGTGGGGCAGATCATTCCGTGGAACTTCCCGATCCTGATGGCGGTATGGAAGCTTGCGCCCGCACTGGCCGCGGGCAACTGCGTGGTGCTCAAGCCCGCCGAGCAGACCCCGGCGTCGATCCTGTACCTGTTCTCCGTCATCGGTGACCTGCTGCCCGCAGGCGTGGTGAACATCGTCAACGGGTTCGGTGTCGAAGCGGGCAAGCCGCTGGCCTCGAGCAACCGGATCGCCAAGATCGCGTTCACCGGCGAGACCACCACGGGCCGGTTGATCATGCAGTACGCATCGCAGAACCTGATCCCGGTGACGCTGGAGCTGGGCGGCAAGAGCCCCAACATCTTCTTCTCCGATGTGCTCGCCGCGGTCGACGACTTCCAGGACAAGGCACTTGAGGGCTTCACGATGTTCGCCCTCAACCAGGGCGAGGTCTGCACGTGTCCGTCCCGGTCGCTGATCCAGGCCGACATCTACGACGAGTTCCTCGAGTTGGCCGCCATCCGCACCAAGGCAGTCCGGCAGGGCGACCCGCTCAACACCGAGACGATGATCGGCGCCCAGGCGTCCAACGATCAGCTCGAGAAGATCCTCTCCTACATCGAGATCGGCAAATCCGAAGGTGCCCAGCTGGTTACGGGCGGCGAGCGGGCCGAGCTCGGCGGCGATCTCAACGGCGGCTACTACGTCGCGCCGACGATCTTCACCGGCCACAACAAGATGCGGGTGTTCCAGGAGGAGATCTTCGGCCCGGTCGTGGCGGTGACGTCGTTCAAGGACTATGACGACGCCATGGCGATCGCCAACGACACGCTGTACGGGCTTGGCGCGGGCGTGTGGAGCCGGGACGGCAACACCGCCTACCGGGCCGGTCGCGACATCAAGGCGGGCCGGGTGTGGACGAACTGCTATCACGCCTACCCCGCGCACGCCGCGTTCGGTGGCTACAAGCAGTCCGGCATCGGCCGCGAGAACCACAAGATGATGCTCGACCACTACCAGCAGACCAAGAACCTGCTGGTGTCCTACAGCAACAAGGCCCAGGGCTTCTTCTAAAGGCCATGCCTTAGTCGGTGAAGGTGATCCGGACCGAGATGGGCGAGCTCTGTAGCGCGCGGAAGGTCGCGGAGCTCAGAGCCGCCATCACGGGACCGTCGCCGAACGTCCTTCCGCGGGCGACGACGTCGTCGTCGGGAACGAACGCGGCCGTGCCCGTGCGCCAACGCTTGCCGTGACGCAGGCGCACGGTCGGGTTGGCGGTGATGTTCTGCGCCCACCCCGACCGGGTGCCGTGCTGGCTGATCAGCCAGGCGCCGGTGTCGTCGAAGCGGGCCGTCACGGGGACGATTCGTAGGGCGCCGGTCTTGCGCCCGACGGTCTCGAGTTCGGTGGCAAGGGTGGTGCGGATCCCGAGCTTGCTCAGGGTCCGGACGGCGGGGTTGGCGACGTATCTGCCCACCGCGCGCTCGAACCGGAACTTCCGCAATGCCTTCTGGTCTGTATTGGTCTTCACGAGTCCCCCTATACCGTTTGGTCTACCAAGGGTGACGCTAGTAGACCGAATGGTGTATTTCAAGGGGTGAGGCTGGGGCCGCCGTTGCGTGCGATCTCGACGCCAGGCTGACGTGGCTGGTCAGCAGCACCACGACCCACGCAATGCCGCCACGACGGGTGCGCAGAGGAGAATGACGTCGACCGGCATCGGGGTGCAAGTCCATGGGTCGCGGCGAGCGTTTTGACCTGCAATGACGCCCCCGGGTAAGCTGCCTCGTTGGCGTGTGGCACGCCAGGGACCTCGGGTCACCGTCGGTCGCCGAGATCCGTCCCAGCCACACCGACGCCAGACCGGCACCCGGGTCACACCGGGACATCAAACCCGAGCAGAACGCTCGAAAAAGGAAGGTAAGCGCTGTGCCTACGTACACGCCGAAGGCAGGTGACACCACGCATTCGTGGTACGTCATCGACGCCACGGACGTCGTGCTCGGCCGGCTCGCCGTCGAAGCAGCCAAGTTGCTTCGCGGCAAGCACAAGCCGACATTCACGCCCAATGTCGATGGTGGCGATTTCGTCATCGTCATCAACGCCGAGAAGATCGCCGTCAGCGGCGACAAGCTCAAGAACAAGTTCGCTTACCACCACTCGGGTTTCCCCGGTGGCCTGCGGGCGCGCTCGCTCGGTGACGAGCTGCAGAAGCACGCGGACCGTGTCGTCGAGAAGGCGATCGTCGGCATGCTGCCGCACAACAAGCTGAGCCGCCAGGTGCAGAAGAAGCTCAAGGTGTACGTCGGACCGGATCATCCGCATTCGGCGCAGCAGCCCGTTCCGTACGAGATCAAGCAGGTGTCCCAGTGACTGAACCCGTAGACGCGACCGAGGTCGTCGAGACCACCGGGGCGAGCGAAGCGACGGGGGAGACCTCGGCGCCCGAGGCGGAAGCCGTGGAGACCGAAGCCCCCGAGACGGAAGCCGTCGAGACGGAAGCCGTCGAGGCTGAGGTTGTCGAGACTGCGGCCGTCGAGGAGTCCGCTCCCCGCGAGCCCATCGTGATCGAGCGGCCCATCCAGACCGTCGGCCGCCGCAAGGAGGCCGTGGTGCGGGTGCGCCTGACCCCCGGCACCGGCAAGTTCCTCCTGGATGGCCGCTCGCTCGAGGCGTACTTCCCGAACAAGGTGCACCAGCAGCTGATCAAGGCTCCGCTGGTGACCGTGGATCGGCTCGATACGGTCGACATCTTCGCCCACCTCGATGGCGGCGGCCCCTCGGGCCAGGCGGGCGCGCTGCGTCTCGCCATCGCCCGTGCGCTGATCATCGTGCAGCCCGAGGATCGTCCCGCCTTGAAGAAGGCCGGCTTCCTCACGCGTGACCCGCGTGCCATCGAGCGCAAGAAGTACGGTCTGAAGAAGGCCCGTAAGGCGCCTCAGTACTCGAAGCGCTGATCGACACATCGCTGTCTGGCCACGAGCGTGCGCGCCTTGTATGAGGCGCGCACGCTCGTGCTGGTTTTAGGAGGGGAATGGGTCGGCTGTTCGGTACCGACGGGGTCCGTGGCGTCGCCAATCGCGATCTGACCGCCGAGTTGGCACTGGCCCTAGGGTCGGCCGCCGCCCGGCTTGGCACGTCCCGCGGTTCCCGCAGGTTGGCCATCGTCGGCCGCGACCCGCGAGCCAGCGGCGAGATGCTCGAAGCCGCCGTCATCGCGGGGCTGACCAGTGAGGGCGTCGACGCCATGCGGGTCGGCGTGCTTCCGACCCCGGCCGTCGCTTACCTGACCGCCGCCTACGACGCCCAGTTCGGCGTCATGATCTCGGCGTCGCACAACCCGATGCCCGACAACGGCATCAAGATCTTCGGCCCCGGTGGCCACAAGCTCGACGACGCCACCGAGGACCGCATCGAGGACCTCGTGGGCAGCGGCTCCGGCGCGCGTCCGGTCGGCGCAGACATCGGCCGCGTGCTCGACGCCGACGATGCCCTCGACCGCTACCTGCGCCACATCGCCAAGGCCGTCACCACGCCTGCCGACGGCCTGACCGTCGTCGTCGACTGCGCACACGGTGCGGCTTCGGAGGCCGCGCCGCAGGCCTACCGGGCTGCTGGCGCGAACGTCATCACCATCAACGCAGAACCCAACGGGCTCAACATCAATGACGGCTGCGGCTCGACCCACATGGGACAGCTGCAGGAGGCCGTGGTGAGCCACGGGGCCGACCTTGGCCTCGCCCACGACGGCGACGCCGACCGCTGCCTCGCCGTCGACGCCTCGGGCAGGGTGATCGACGGTGACTCGATCATGGTGGTGCTCGCGCTTGCCATGCGCGATGCCGGTGAGCTCGCCTCGAACACCTTGGTGACGACGGTGATGAGCAACCTCGGCCTGCATCTGGCCATGCGTGCCGCAGGGATCGAGGTCCGCACCACCGCCGTCGGCGACCGCTACGTCCTCGAGGAACTGCGGGCGGGCAATTACTCGCTCGGCGGCGAGCAGTCCGGCCACATAGTGATGCCCGCGATGGGCACCACGGGTGACGGCATCGCCACCGGCCTTCGGCTGATGTCGCGGATGGCGCAGACCCGGCTGCCGCTGGCCGAACTCGCCGCGCCCATGCAGACCCTGCCGCAGGTGCTGATCAACGTCGCGGTGGCCGACAAGGCGACCGCCGCCGACGCGCCGTCGGTGCAGACCGCGGTCGCCGAGGCCGAGGCGGAACTCGGCGACACCGGCCGAATCCTGTTGCGGCCGTCCGGAACCGAGCAAGTGGTCCGCGTCATGGTGGAGGCCGCCGACGAGGACACCGCACGGATTCTGGCGGCGCGTGTTGCGGAGTCGGTCAGCGAACAACGCTGACGGCGGAACCGAACGGGCCCGCGCCGCGTCCTAACCCGACATGGGAGAAAGTGACGCCGCACGCGTCGACGTCGCCGCACTGCTCGACGTGGCGCGTGGGTACGACGCCCTTGCCGACGCCGTTGACGCCGCCGTCCGGGTCCACCTGACGCGGCTGTCGTTCGACGGCGCCGTCGCGGGCCGGGCGTACACCGTGCGTGGGGACGCGCTGCGCAACGCGGTCGAGCAGGTCGGTGACGGAATGCGGCTGTGGGCTCGGGCGAGCGCCGAGATCGCTTCAGCGCTGCGGGCTTCCGCGGATCGCTACGTCGAGGCCGACGCGCGCGGCGCACGGCGGGTGGGGTAGCGGTGCCGCAGGGATACGACGTGGCCGCTCGGTTGGCCGTGGGCGAGCCGTCCGTCGAGCGCTTCGAGACCTATGTGTGGGCGTGCAGGCAGCTCGGCTATCAGCATCCGCAGTTGACGGTGCACGCCGCGCAGGTGCGTGATTGGTACGCCCACGACGATGGCCTCGATCTGAGGGCACTGGACGCCGACTGTGCCGCGCTATCGGCAGCGGCTACCGCGGCCGACGATGCGGTGCGCCGCCACGGGGAGCTGGCCGCCGAGATGGCCGGGGCGTGGTCCGGCGGCGGCGCGGGTGCGGCTCGTGAATTCCTCTGGCGGCATGGGCAATCAGCCGTTGCCGTGCGCGACGGCCTGCGCAGCGCGGCCGACACGATGGTCGCGTTGCGCGACGACCTGTGGCGTGCCGTCGACCAGAAGGTGCAGGCCGTGGTCGACATCGACGACCGGACGCTGACCCAACGCGCCGAGTGGCTGGCCGCGGCCCAGACCGTGACCGCGGGCGCCGGTGACCGCGTCGCCGCCAGCGAGCTCGTCGACCAGCAGATCAAACCGTTCGTGGACAACGACATCCGGTCGGATTGGCTGGTGGCGATGCACCGGGCTGCCGCGTCGGCCACGGCGGCCTACGACGCGGCCAGCGCCCGCCTCGACTCCGGCGCGACGTCGGCGTTCGACGTGCCAGGAGAGCTCGGCCCGAGGTGGGAGGTGCCCGAAAGCATGCCCGCGCCCGCCCTTGCCGCGACGGTGCCTGCCGCCGCGGTGATGTCGCCGCCGCCAACCGCCTCCACGCCTGCCTTCGATCCGCCGGCTGCCGCACCCGCGCCTGTTGCCGAGCCACCTGCCGCCGCTCCACTGCCGGCGCCCGCATCACCGATGCCGTCCCTCGGCGAGATGGGTGGCGGCATGCCCTCCCTCGGAACCGGAGCGTCCGGCTTCGGGCAGCAACTCGCCGACTTGATCGGCGGATTGGTCGGATCAGGGGCGAGCGAAGCGACGGGGGAAGAGACGTCGGAAGGCGGGGTGCCCGACCCGCCAGAGCTCGACCCGGCCGACGAGCCCGACGAGCCCGATGACTCAGACGAATCCGAAGACCAGGACGATCCGCAGGCGTCCGATGAGGAGCCCGAACCGCTGGGAGACCCGGAACCGGAGCCACCTGCCCCACCGGAGCCGGCCGCGACACCCGTGCCACCACCGCCTGAGCCACCGGTGCCGCCCGCCGTGCCGGAGGCACTGCAGGAGGAGAAGACGCCGTGTGAGATCGCTGCGGACGAACTACCCCAGGTGGGGGAGTGAGTCAGACCGTCTCGTCGCGGCACGCCAGCGCGGCAGCGACGAACTCGTCGCGAGCCGGGTTCGCAATGGCCGCATCCCAGATCAGCGTCACCCGGCTCGGCTCGATGTCCTCGATGGGGATCACCCGCACGTCGGGGCGGCGGTAGAAGTCAGTCGTCGATCGAGGCAGGATCACGAATCCCTCTTGCGAGGCAACACGTTCCAGCTTCTCCTCCACGGTCGACGCCGTCTTGCCGGTTGATGCCCTGCGCTGTTCGGTGGTCGCCACCGCGTACCACTCCGGCACGGTGTCCGGATGCTGTAGCAGCCTGCGCGAGCCGAGGTCGGCAAGGCGGACGGACGCCTGCGACGCGAGCGGGTCGCCACTGGGCAGGAGCGCATCCCTCGGCTCCTCGAGAAGTGCCACGACGCCGAGGCCGTGGTGGTCGATCGGCTCGCGGGCGTACACCACGTCGGCGTCGCCGCGCCGGACCACGTCGACCTGATCGGCCCAGCCCACCTGGAGAATCCGGGCACGATAGGACGGTTCAGTGGCTTCGAACTTCCGTACCGCCGCCGTCGCCAACAGCCCGGGCATGACCCCGACGGTCACCGTCGTGATCGGTGTCGCGGCCCGAATCAGCCGCTCCTGCAAAGCATTCGATTCCCTCAGCATGAACCTGGCATCTTGGAGGAGCTGAGCGCCCGCGGCGGTCAACTCGGTGCCGCGGGAGCCGCGGGAGAACAACTGAACCCCTAGCGCATCCTCGAACGAGCGGATCTGGCGGGACAGCACCGGTTGGGCGATGTGCAGGCGCTGCGCCGCCCGGCCGAAGTTCAGTTCCTCGGCTACCGCGACGAAGTACCGCAGCTTGCGCATGTCGAGGTCCCGTGTCGCCATACCTCAAGGGTATCGCGGAGTGCCCAAAAGAGTCTTGGACGAAGTCGGCGGCGCAGCGGACCGTGGAGACATGAGCTTGAAGCACAAGAGAGTCCTGGTCATTGGCGGCACGTCCGGCATTGGCCTTGGTGTTGCGACCGCCGTCGCCGAACGCGGCGCCATCCCGATCGTGGTGTCACGCCGCCAGCCCAGCGTGGACCGCGCACTGCGGCAACTGCCGGATGGGGCACGGGGAGCCACCGTCGACCTCACCGACGAGACGTCGCTCGATCAACTCGCGCGAACCGTCGGCGACATCGACCACCTGGTGTTCACTGCCGGTGAGTCACTGGAACTGGCAGGCCTCGCCGACCTGACGCCTGCGCGCATCACGGGGTTCTTTCAAACCCGCTTCGTGGGCGCATTGTCCTCGGTGCGGACGTTTGCACCACACATCGCCGAGGGCGGGTCGATCACGCTCACCAGCGGCACCGCCGCCGAGCAGCCGGGATTCGGCGCCTTGCCGGTGAGCGTCTGCGGCGCGATGAACGCGTTGACCACCGCACTCGCCGTCGAGCTGGCACCGATTCGCGTCAACGCGATCGCGCCCGGCGTGGTACGCACGCCGTTGTGGGATGCGATGACCGAAGCCGACCGTCAGACGATGTACGAGCAAGCGGCCCAGGGGATTCCGCTCGGTCGCATCGGTGAGGTCGGCGACGTGGCCCTGGCCTACGTGTACTGCATGGAGCAGGCTCAGGGCACCGGCGTCGTCCTGAAGGTCGACGGCGGCAGCGTCTTGGTCTAGCGGCTGCGGGATCCCCGCGAGCCACCCGTGCGGCTCGAGGAAGTCGACGTCGAGTACGAACGCAGTTCGCCGCCGCGCGAGCGGTTGCCCCCGCGCGATGCGCTGCCGCCACGTGATCCGCCGCCCGAACGCGGGTTCGGTGCAGACGACCGGCCGCCGCCACTGTGGCTGCGCTGCCTCGGCTGCGATTCCGGAACGTCGAGGACCAGCGGCTCGCCGAAAGTACGTTCGCCGGGTGCGATCTCCTGCAGCACGGGGTGCGAGGCACCGCTGAACCGGGTGATCGTGGGCTTGACGCCTGCCTTGCGGGTGAGGGTACGGACGTCGGACACCTGCGAGTCGATCATCAGCGTGACGACGGTGCCCTCGTTGCCTGCGCGAGCCGTGCGGCCCGAGCGGTGCAGGTACGCCTTGTGCTCGACCGGCGGGTCGGCGTGGATGACCAGGCTGACGTCGTCGACGTGAATGCCACGTGCGGCGATGTCCGTGGCGACCAACACGGCGGCCGAACCGTCGGAGAACGCCGCGAGGTTGCGGGTGCGAGCGTTCTGAGACAGGTTGCCGTGCAGCTCGACTGCGGGTACGCCGCGTGAATTGAGCTTGCGGGCAAGACCCTTCGCGCCGTGCTTGGTGCGGGAGAACATGATGGTGCGTCCCGGTGCGGCAGCGAGGTCGGTGAGGACGTCGATGCGGGCCGCGTTGTCGACGTGCAGCACGTGGTGAACCATCGCGCTGACCGGCGACTGCTCGGAATCGACGCTGTGCACCACCGGGTTGTGCAGGTAGCGCTTGATCAGCACGTCGACCCCGCCGTCCAGCGTGGCGGAGAACAGCATGCGCTGGCCGTCCTTGGGCGTCTTGTCCATCAGTCGCTTGACCGGGGGAAGGAAGCCGAGATCGGCCATGTGGTCGGCCTCGTCGAGCACGGTGATCTCCACTGCGGAGAGGTCGGCGTGGCGGGACTGCACGTGGTCCTCGAGCCTGCCTGGGCAGGCGATCACGATGTCGACGCCCTCGCGCAGCTTGGCGATCTGCGGGCCGGGGCCGACGCCTCCGAAGATGGTGACCGAGCGCAGGTTCATGGCCTTGGCCAACGGCGCAAGCGACGCCTCGATCTGTGCGGCGAGTTCGCGTGTGGGAGCAAGGATCAGCGCACGGGGACGACCCGACTGACGGGGCGTCGTGCTGCTGGCCAGGCGGGCCACCACCGGGAGGAGGAAGGCGTAGGTCTTGCCGGAGCCGGTGCGGCCGCGGCCGAGGACGTCACGGCCTGCCAGCGAATCCGGAAGCGTTGCAGCCTGAATGGGGAAGGCGTGCTCGATGCCGTTGGCGGCCATGGCGGCAACGACGGGAGCGGGGAGATTGAAGTCCGCAAACCTGGGCGCGGCTTCGACTACGGGCGCAGAAACCGGCTCGGAAATGGGCATGGAAACAGACAAGGGTGAAACTCCGAAAGTTGAAAGGTCGTCCTGCCCGGCGCGGAGGATCCCGCGGCGCTCGGTATGACGAGAAAGAAGCGGCAAGAGGCAGAACAGACGATGCCGCTGAAGATCAGAGTACCGGACGAACCCGTTCAGCCCGAATCACGAGACGAGCGTCACCAATTCCTCGACGTAGCGGATTTGTTCGGCCGTGTCGACGGCATAGGGGTGCACCAGCAGTGTCGTGACGCCGGCCTCGGCGAATGCGGCAAGCCGTTCCTTGACGAAGCCGGCTGGGCCCACCAGCGACGTGTTGCGCACCAGGTCGTCGGGCACCGCGGCGATGGCCTCGGCCTTCTTGCCTGCGAGGTACAGATCCTGGATGTGGTTGGCGACCTCGCCGTAGCCGTAGCTGGTGGCCAGTGTGTGGTAGAAGTTCTTGCCCCGGGCGCCCATCCCGCCGATGTACAGCGCCAGTTGGGGTTTCGCCCAGGCCAGTCGATCCTCGAGATTCTCGCCGATGGCAAGGCCCGCGGAGACCATGACGTCCAGCGGGCCCAGCGCCGGGTCGCGCTTGGCGAAGCCGGTGCGCAGGGCGTCGCCCCACACCGAATCGGCCTTCTCCGGGTAGAAGAACACCGGCTGCCAGCCCTCGGCGATCTCGGCGGTCAGCTCCACGTTCTTGGGGCCCAGTGCGGCGATGGTGATCGGAATGCGCTCCCGCACCGGATGATTGATGAGGTGCAAGGACTTGCCCAGTCCCGTTCCGCGCCCCTCGGCGAGCGGCAGCTGGTAGTGCTTACCGTCGTAGGAGACGTTTTCGCGGCGCCAGACCTGACGGCAGATGTCGATGACCTCGCGGGTGCGGCCAAGTGGGGCGTCGAAGGGGATGCCGTGGAATCCCTCGATCACCTGCGGACCCGACGTCCCGATGCCGAGCCGGAACCGTCCGTCGGAGACGTAGTCGATGCCGGCCGCCGTCATCGCGAGCAGCGTGGGAGTGCGGGTGTAGATCGGCACCACGCCAGAGCCGAGCTCGATCTTGGAGGTCTTGGCGGCCAGGTAACCGAGCTGGCTGATGGCGTCGAACGAGTAGGCCTCCGGCACGAGGGCGATGTCGACACCGCGCTTCTCGAACTCGACGACCAGTTCGGCAGACTCACGGAAGCCGTCGGTGTAGTTGAGAAAGATCCCGGTGCGCATCGTTGGTTTATACCACCCACCGGTTGGTTGGGGTTCCTGGCGGTCGCGTTCCCCTGAGCCAGTCGAAGCCCTGCTCACCGCAGTTCTCGCCAAGATCAAAGCAGGTGACTTCTTCAACGAAGGCGCTAGTAGGCGAATGCCGATGCAGAGAAAACTGTCCATCTGCTGACTGGATGACTGCTCGCGAAGGAGTTTCCGAACTGTCGGTATCGGAAATGATCCGAGGTTCACTCAATGTGCTACAAAACTGCATTTCTGCACGTCACTGACGCTAATGCAAATTTGCATTTGTTTGCCATACATCCCGCTGCAACTCGCATCTGCGGACGTGTTCGTCCACATGTCATGACCGGCGCCGAGGACGCGCCGCTGGAGTGCATGAATTTGCTGTGGGCTCACCGCCGATCGCCGTTTCGGATTGCAATGCGGCACGTCGTGCACCCATAATGAGTTGCCTGAGTATGTTGGTCGTCGTGGAATGGCCGTGCGTCGCGAGGCACTTTCCACGAGTTAGCTCTTGATTGGGGATCGATGGCATTGTCTGCGCTCGAGAAGAGGTCGGCGCTGATCACCGGCATTACGGGGCAGGATGGCTTTTACCTAGCGGAGCTGTTGCTGTCGAAGGGCTATCGGGTCTTCGGTCTTCTTCGTGGCCAGAACAACCCCAAGGCGGCGGCACTTGCTCGCGACTTGCCCGAGCTGCAGCTCGTCTCGGGCGATCTTCTCGACGCCTCCAGCATGATCCGCGCGATGACGATTGCTGAGCCCGATGAGGTCTACAACCTCGGGGCGGTGTCGTTCGTCCCGCATTCGTTCACCAACCCCCGACTGGTCGCCGATGTGAACGGCGGTGGCGTGCTCAACACGTTGGAGGCGATCCGGTTCTACCAGGATCTGTCGGGCAGGCAGGTCCGCTTCTACCAGGCGTCGACCTCGGAGATGTTCGGCAAGGTCCAGGACAGCATCCAGTCGGAGAAGACGCTGCTGTGGCCGCGATCGCCGTACGGTGTGGCCAAGGCCTACGGCCATCACCTGACGATCAACTACCGCGAGTCCTACGGTCTGCACGCGAGTTCGGGCATCCTGTTCAATCACGAATCACCGCGGCGCGGTTTGGAATTCGTCACCCGCAAGGTGGCGCACGGCGTCGCAAGGATCTCACTGGGACTGCAGGACACCATTGCGCTCGGCAACCTCGACACCCAGCGTGACTGGGGCTTCGCAGGCGACTACGTCGAGGCGATGTACCTGATGCTCCAACAGGACCAGGGCGACGACTTCGTGATCGCCACTGGCGAAACGCATTCCATCGCCGAGCTGCTCGACGCCGCATTCAGCGTGATCGGTGTCTCGGACTGGTCTCCACTGGTGGGGCTCGATCCGCGGTACGCGCGGCCCGCTGAGGTCGACGTCCTGATCGGCGACGCCAGCAAGGCGAATTCGGTGCTCGGCTGGAAACCCAAGGTGTCGTTCCTCGAACTCGTCGAGATGATGGTCAAGTACGACATCGAGCGGCAGCGTTCCGCCGCTTAGCAATCCGGGTGGTTAGCCCTTCAGCAGAGCGACGACCTTGTCCTCGATGGTGACGGGCTCGGCGTCGGGGTTCGGCGGTGCCGTCTTCGGCAGCACGACCTCGGGATCGCCGAACTCCTTGTAGTCCTTGTCCCCGGCGAGCGCGTGCAACAGGAACCCGGTCAGCAGCGCACGCACCACCTTCTGGGTCCTGCGGTCCGCGCCGGGCAACCCGACCACCCGAGTCAATCGGAAGCCCTCGACCAGCCCGCCGGGCTCGGCCTTGGCGACGGTGCGCACCGTCGCGGCGCGCCACGCCACCGCAAGTGCCTCGGCGTTCGACCGGATGTTGGTCTCGTCGCCACCTGCGGTGAGAATCAGTCCCGGTACGCGCAGCCCCGCGGCGGGCTTCTCGGCCGGCGGATGGGTCACGGAGGGGAAGAGCGCCACGGCGGCCTTCAGCCTGGCTGGCATGCCCGCGGCCGCGAACACGGCCGCCGAGCCGCCAAAGCCGTGGCCGACGGCACCCAGCTTGGTGGGGTGCACGCTGATCTCGCCGGTGCCGAGCCGCACCCCTGACACGATGTCGAGCGTCGTACCCAGGTCGAACGCGAGGTTCAGTACCGATGGCGCGATGCCGGTCTCGGTGTTGGGGGCCGCAGCGACGATGCCCCAAGACGCCAGATGCTCCAGGGTGTCGTGATAACGGTCTGCGCCTGCGAGCCAGTCGTGGCCGAACGCGACACCGGGCAGGTTCATCCCCGACTCGGGGGTGTAGACGACGCCGGGAAGGCCGGCGAAGGCCAGGTCACCCCGCAGAACGCGATGTGGGCCGCGCCGTGTCAACGCAGCAAAGAGCTTCTTCGTCTTGGCCACGCGTTGAACCTATCCCACCGACGTCGGCGTGACGTTCCGTGGATGCTGAAGTTGCAGCCGTCGGTCTCGTCGGTGATCAAGCTCACGTCGTCACCGGCACCACTACCGATCTTTTTTCCGCGGACTTCACTTCCGCTTCCGCCGTCCCGCTCATCTGGAGCAGCCCGCTGTGGTTCACCGCCCTGCTCGGCGAGCTCAACGCCCGCCCGCGCGGGACCCGCTAGCCCGCAACTGCACTATCCTTGACCCTCGTGTGCGGAATCGTCGGCTACGTCGGGCAGCGTCCTGCCAGGGGAATCGTGGTGGACGCGCTGCGCAGGATGGAGTACCGCGGTTACGACTCGTCGGGCATAGCGCTGCTCGACGGCGCAGGTGGGCTGACGGTCCGCCGCCGCGCAGGCCGCCTTGCCAACCTGGAGACCGCCCTCGACGAGACCGATGACGGTGTGCTCACGGGCAGCACGGGCATGGGGCACACCCGCTGGGCCACCCACGGCCGCCCCACCGACCGCAATGCGCACCCGCACCTCGACGCAACGGGCAAGATCGCCGTCGTCCACAACGGCATCATCGAGAACTTCGCGGCTCTGCGCGCCGAGGTCGAGGCCTCCGGCGTCGAGTTCGCCAGTGACACCGACACCGAGGTCGCCGTCCACCTCGTCTCGGAGCAATACCGCAACGGGGATACCGCAGGGGACTTTGCGGCCTCCGTGCTGGCCGTGCTGCGCCGCCTCGAGGGCCACTTCACCTTGGTGTTCGCCAACGCCGACGTGCCAGGCATGATCGTCGCCGCGCGGCGGTCAACGCCGTTGGTGATCGGCGTCGGCGACGGCGAGACGTTCATCGGTTCCGATGTCGCAGCGTTCATCGAGCACACCCGTGACGCCGTCGAGCTCGGGCAGGACCAGGCCGTCGTGATCACCGCCGACGGATACCGGATCAGCGACTTCGACGGCACCGACGTCACCGCCACTGCCCGCGCCTTTCACATCGACTGGGATCTGTCCGCCGCCGAGAAGGGTGGCTACGAGTACTTCATGCTCAAGGAGATCGCCGAGCAGCCGGCGGCGGTCGCCGACACCCTGCTCGGCCACTTCATCGACGGCCGGATCGTGCTCGACGAGCAGCGCCTCTCCGATCAGGAGCTGCGCGAGATCGACAAGGTCTTCGTGGTGGCCTGCGGTACCGCCTATCACTCCGGCCTGCTCGCCAAGTACGCGATCGAGCACTGGACGCGGCTGCCCGTCGAGGTGGAGCTCGCCAGTGAATTCCGGTACCGGGACCCGGTTTTGGATCGCAGCACGCTCGTCGTCGCGATATCGCAGTCCGGTGAGACCGCCGACACGCTTGAAGCGGTTCGGCACGCCAAGGAGCAGAAGGCCAAGGTGCTGGCGATCTGCAACACCAACGGCAGCCAGATTCCGCGCGAGTGCGATGCGGTGCTCTACACCCGCGCCGGACCCGAGATCGGCGTCGCGTCCACCAAGACCTTCCTCGCGCAGGTTGCCGCGAACTACCTCGTCGGCCTCGCGCTGGCCCAGGCGCGCGGCACCAAGTACCCCGACGAGGTTGAACGCGAGTACCACGAACTCGAGTCGATGCCCGATCTCGTTGCCCGGGTGCTGAACTGCATGGAGCCGGTCGCGGAGCTGGCCCGCCGGTACGCGAAATCGTCGACCGTGTTGTTCCTCGGCCGCCACGTCGGCTACCCCGTCGCACTTGAAGGTGCGCTCAAGCTCAAGGAATTGGCGTACATGCACGCCGAGGGCTTCGCCGCAGGCGAGCTCAAGCACGGGCCGATCGCGCTCATCGACGACGGGCTGCCCGTCATCGTCGTGATGCCGTCGCCGAAGAACGCGGCCATGCTGCATTCGAAGCTGATGAGCAACATCCGCGAGATCCAGGCCCGCGGCGCGATCACCATCGTGATCGCCGAGGAGGGCGACGATACGGTGCGGCCCTACGCCGATCACCTGATCGAAATCCCAGCCGTGTCAACGCTCTTCCAGCCACTGCTGTCGACGATCCCGCTCCAGGTGTTCGCGGCCGAGGTGGCCCGCGCCCGCGGTTACGACGTCGACAAGCCGCGCAACCTGGCCAAGTCCGTCACCGTCGAGTAGCCGCCGCCAGGGCGCGAAACCTGTTGCCGAACGGGCAGATCGAGTTCCGGGCGGACGCGTCGCACGCGATCAACGGCGAGTATCCCGACGAGATCGCCGCGGAGTCACTCCGCTTCTGGGACGACTTCGCCTAGGCGGGCCAGGAATTCGCTGCTGCCGAACAGACCGGGCAATCCGCCGGTATGCACGAGCACCACCGTCGACCCCGGTTCGATGCTGCCGTCCTGCACCTCGGCGATGAGCCCGGCCAGCGCGCGCCCGGTGTAGACGGGATCGAAGACGATGCCCTCTGTACGCCCGGCGAGGGTCAGTGCGGCGGTGACCTCGGGGGTGACGTGCCCATACCCGGCGCCGACCTGATCCATCCTGATCCGCAGGCCGGTGGGTGCGGGATCACGAGCGGGGAACAACGCCTGCACCGTGTCGTGCGGATCGGTGACCGCACCGCATTGCACCCCGAGCACCCGGTGCGGGCCGAAACCCCGCACCAACCCGGCCATGGTGGCGCCCGACCCCACGGCGACCACGACGTGATCGGGATCAACGCCCTGGGACTGGATTTCGTGTGCGGCGTCCAGGTAGGCATTGGTCGTCAGGGGTGACGAGCCGCCGAACGGGATCACCGCCACCGAGCGACCGGCGCTCGCCAGCTCGGCGGCAACGTCGTCCACCTGCGCCTGCAATGTGGCTCCGCCACGGTCGGCAGACCACACCACCGACGCCCCGAACAGGCTGTCGAGGGCAAGGTTTCCCGTCAGTTCCCCCGGATCGCTGCCTGCCAGTACCAGCACCACGCGCAGCCCGAGGCGGGCACCTGCAGCGGCGGTCAACCGAGCGTGGTTGGACTGCGCCGCGCCGCTGGTGATCAGCGTGTCCGCCCCGGAGGCCAGAGCTTGGGCGCACGTCCATTGCAGCTTGCGCACCTTGTTGCCACCCCCACCGAGCCCGATCAGGTCGTCGCGCTTGATCCAGAGGTCGGTGGGCCGCAGACCGATCGCCGCCGAGAGGCGAGGCGCGGGCTCCAGCGGTGTCGGCCCGGTGATCAGCTGCACCGGTGTGGGCTCTGATGCCATCCCGCACATGCTAGGCGGTGGCACAACGTAGCCTTGGTGACGATGCGGCACTACTACAGCGCTGACGCGATCCGCGCCGCCGAAGCACCGCTTCTGCGAAGCCTCCCCGAGGGTGCCCTGATGCGCCGGGCCGCCCACGGACTGGCCACCGCCATCGCCCGCGAACTCAAGTCCCAAACCGGTGCGATCACGGGTACGCGGGTCTGCGCGGTCGTCGGCTCGGGCGACAACGGCGGCGATGCACTGTGGGCGGCGACGTTCCTGCGCCGCCGCGGGGTCGGCGCGACCGCCGTCGTTCTCAACCCCGACCGCGTGCACGCCGAGTCCCTGGCGGCGTTCACGGCCTCGGGTGGCCGCGTCGTCGAGAACGTGCCAGCAGCAACCGATCTGGTGATCGACGGTGTCGTCGGGATCTCCGGTTCTGGACCGCTGCGACCGGCGGCGGCCGTGATCTTCGCCGCGGTCGACGCTGCGGGCATCCCCATCGTCGCGGTCGACGTACCGAGCGGCGTCGACGTGCAGACGGGCGTTGCCGACGGCCCGCACGTGCAGGCCGAGCTGACCGTGACGTTCGGGGGCCTCAAACCGGCTCATGCCCTTGGCGATTGCGGACGCGTCGAGTTGATCGACATCGGCCTCGACCTGCCGGACAGCGATCTGGTCAGCGTCGAAGCCGCCGACGTCGCGGCACGCTGGCCGGCGCCGGGAGCCTCCGACGACAAGTACACCCAGGGCGTGACCGGCGTGCTTGCCGGTTCGGCGACCTACCCGGGTGCCGCGATCCTGTGCACCGGCGCCGCCGTCGCCGCGACGTCGGGCATGGTGCGCTACGCAGGCAGTGCGGCAGCCGAGGTGGTCTCGCACCGGCCCGAGGTCGTCGCCGCACCGACGGTCAGCGCCGCAGGCCGGGTCCAGGCGTGGGTGGTGGGACCGGGCCTCGGCACCGACGAAGCAGCCGCCGCCGCCCTGTGGTTCGCGCTGGACACGGACCTGCCGGTGGTCGTCGACGCCGACGGCCTGACGATCCTGGCAGCCCACCCGGACCTGGTGGTCAAGCGGGACGCTCCGACGGTGTTGACGCCGCACGCGGGGGAGTTCGCCCGCCTGGCAGGGCATCCTCCGGGAGCCGATCGTGTCGCGGCCACGCAGCGTCTTGCCGAGGCGTTCGGCGCCACCGTGCTCCTGAAGGGCAACGTCACGGTGATCGCGGAGCCGTCCGGGGCCGTGTACCTGAACCGGGCGGGCGGGTCGTGGGCGGCCACCGCCGGATCGGGCGACGTGCTGTCCGGTGTCATCGGTGCACTCCTCGCCGCAGGACTCCCGACCGGTGAGGCCGCCGCGATGGCCGCGTTCGTGCACGCGCACGCTGCCAACCTGTCGGCGGCCGATCCCGGGCCCCGTCCCGCACCTACGTCGGCGTCGAGAATCCTCGCCCACATCCGCTCGTCGATCGCCAGTCTCTAGGAGGGACAACACATGTCACACAGGCACATCCAGGCAGCCTCGATTGCACCGGCGTACACGGGCCGGTTGTCGAGCGCGCCCATCCCGGCGCTGCGGATGCCCGAAGAGTGCATGGACCCTCAGACGGCGTATCGGTTCATCCACGACGAGCTGATGCTCGACGGGAGCTCCCGGCTGAACCTCGCCACCTTCGTCACGACGTGGATGGATCCCGAGGCCGAGAAGCTGATGGCCGAGACCTTCGACAAGAACATGATCGACAAGGACGAGTACCCCGCGACCGCCGCGATCGAGCAGCGTTGCGTCTGCATGGTCGCCGACTTGTTCCACGCCGAGGACTTGCGCGACGACGATCCGTCGAGCGCCATCGGGACGTCGACGGTCGGGTCCAGTGAGGCGGTCATGCTGGCCGGGCTGGCGCTGAGCTGGCGCTGGCGCAAGAAGGTCGGTGGTGAAAAGGGGGATGCGTGGCGCACTCGTAAACCCAACCTGGTGATGGGTGCCAACGTGCAGGTGGTCTGGGAGAAGTTCTGTCGGTACTTCGATGTCGAGCCCGTCTACCTGCCGATGGAGGAGGGTCGCTACGTCATCACCACCGAGCAGGTATTGGCCGCGGTCAATGAGGACACCATCGGTGTCGTCGCGATCCTCGGCACCACCTACACCGGCGAACTCGAACCGATCGCCGACATCTGCGCCGCTCTGGACAAGCTGGCCGCGGATGGGGGCCACGACGTGCCGGTGCACGTGGACGCCGCCAGCGGTGGCTTCGTGGTGCCGTTCCTGCACCCCGAGGTTGAGTGGGACTTCCGGCTGCCGCGGGTGGTGTCGATCAACGTCAGCGGACACAAGTACGGGCTGACGTATCCGGGCATCGGCTTCGTGGTCTGGCGCAGCGCTGAGCACCTGCCCGAGGAACTGGTGTTCCGGGTCAACTACCTCGGCGGCGACATGCCGACGTTCACGCTGAACTTCTCCAAGGGCGGCAACCAGGTCGTCGGGCAGTACTACAACTTCCTGCGGCTCGGTAGGGCGGGATACGCGCAGGTCATGAAGTCCTTGTCGCAGACCGCGCGGTGGCTTGGTGACGGGCTGCGCGCCAGCGAGCACTTCGAGGTCATCACCGACGGGTCGGCCATCCCGGTGATCTCCTTCCGGCTCACCGGCAACCGCGGCTATACCGAGTTCGACGTGTCACACGCGCTGCGGGCGTACGGCTGGCAGGTACCGGCGTACACGATGCCCGAGGGCGCCAGCGACGTCGTCGTGCTGCGCATCGTGGTCAGGGAGGGGTTCTCCATAAACCTGGCCAGGGCGCTGCGGGATGACATGATCACGGTGCTGAAGTCCCTCGACGAGATCAAGCCGCAGGGTCACTTCGACGAAGTGCAACCGTTCGCTCACTAGGTGCGACGGTCTTGCGGATCCGGTCTCTGGGACAATCGGAGACGGTGACATGACCATGCAAACGACTCAGCTCACGACATCGGCCCCTACCCCCCAGGCAGTGGTCGACCTCGACGCCATCGCACACAACGTGCGCCTCCTGCGAGAACACGCGGGTTCGGCCCAGGTGATGGTGGTGTTGAAGGCCGACGGGTACGGCCACGGCGCCACCCAGGTGGCTCGGGCGGCGTTGGCCGCCGGCGCCACCGAACTAGGTGTGGCGACCCTCGACGAGGCGTTGGCATTGCGACGCGACGGTGTCACCGCCCCGCTGCTGGCGTGGCTGCACGCTCCCGGCGCGGACTTCGCAGGCGCGCTCACCGCCGACGTACAGGTGGCGGTGTCGTCGGTGCGCCAACTCGACGCACTGCTCGACGCCGCGACCGCCACCGGTCGTACCGCCACCGTGACGGTAAAGGTGGATACCGGGCTGAGCCGCAACGGTGCGAGCGGAGCGGAGTTCGCGGCAATGCTGCCGGTCCTGGCCAGGGCGCAGGCCGATGACGCGGTGCGGCTGCGCGGCATCATGTCGCACCTGGCGTGCGGTGACGACCCGGAGAGCCCGGTCAACGACCGTCAGGCTCAACGCTTCTCGGAGTTCCGGGCGCAGGCGCGTGACGCCGGGGTGGCATTCGAGATCGCCCACCTGTGCAACTCGCCTGCCGCGATGACGCGCCCCGATCTTGCCTACGACATGGTCAGGCCCGGTATCGCGGTGTATGGCCAGACACCGATCGTATCCCGCGGCGACATGGGACTGATCCCCGCGATGACCCTGAAATGCCCTGTCGCGCTGGTTCGTTCGATCAAGGCGGGCGATGGGGTGTCCTACGGTCACACCTGGATCGCCGACCGCGATACCACGGTAGCGCTGCTGCCGCTCGGGTACGCCGACGGCGTGTTCCGCAACCTCAGCGGACGCATCGACGTGATGATCAACGGCAGGCGGCGACGCAACGTCGGGCGCATCTGCATGGACCAGTTCGTCGTCGACCTCGGATCGGGGCCCGTCGACGTCGCCGAGGGCGATGACGCCATCCTGTTCGGCTCCGGCGCGCAGGGTGAGCAGACCGCCCAAGACTGGGCCGAGCTGCTCGGCACCATCAACTACGAGGTGGTCACCAGCCCGCGGGGCCGAGTCAGCCGGGTGTACCGAGGCGGCGCCGCATCCGACCCGACGGGCGATAACCGTTGAGCGACGAGGAAGTTCACCGGCGCCGCGGCCGGATCCGGAATGCGCGCTGGTTGGCGGGCCTGACCGGGCTGGCCGCCGTTGGCGGCTTGGCCGGCACGACCGTGGCCCGTTCGGTGACCCGGCGCGTGACTGACGACGATCCCTATGCAGGCGAGGACTTCTGCCTTCTCGATGCGGATCGAAGTTACGTGGTGACCACCAATGATGGGGTGCCACTGGCGGTGCGGGAGGTCGGCCCCGAGGATGCGCCGCTGACGGTCGTGTTCGCGCACGGCTTCTGTCTTCGGATGGGCGCGTTCCACTTTCAGCGGACCAAGCTGACCGAGCTGTGGGGTCCCCAGGTCCGGATGGTGTTCTACGACGAGCGCGGGCACGGCCAGTCCGGCGATGCGCCACCCGACACCTATACCGTCCCGCAGCTCGGCCAGGACCTGGAGTCGGTGCTGTCGGTGATGGCTCCGCGTGGACCGGTGGTGCTCGTCGGGCACTCGATGGGTGGCATGGCGGTGCTGGCCCACGCCCGTCAGTACCCGCAGCGCTACCCAAGCCGGATCGTCGGCGTCGCGCTGATCTCCTCGGCGGCAGAGGGCGTTTCGCGTTCCCCGCTTGGCGAGATACTGCGAAACCCCGTACTCGAGGCGGCCCGGTTCGCAGTGCGGTACGCGCCAAAGACGTTGCACCGCACCCGCGGCGCCGCACGGTCGGTGATCGGCCCGGTGTTGCGCGCGGCGTCCTATGGCGACGAGAAGATGAGCCCGAGCGTCGTGGCCTTCTCCGAGCTGATGATGCACGACACCCCGATCGCCACCCTGATCGGTTTCCTGCACGCGCTAGAGGTGCACGACGAGGCCGCGGCGCTGAACGTGTTGGCCAAGGTGCCGACCCTGATCGTGTGTGGCGACCGTGACTTCCTCACTCCGAAGGAATGCTCGGAGGCCATGGCCGACGAGCTGCCGAACTGCGAGCTGGTGATCGTCGGCGGCGCAGGACATCTGGTTCAGCTCGAGCAGCCCCAGATCGTCGACGACGCGCTGGTGCGCCTCGTCGAGCGTGCGACACCCTCCAAGCTCACGGCGCTGACTCGGCGCCTGCGTGGTCGGGCGCGCAACCATGGCTGACCTCCTCGAAGGGACGGCCGAACTGACCACGGCGGAGGACACCATCGCGTTCGGCGCCCGGCTGGGCGCCGACCTTCGTGCGGGTGACGTGGTGGTGCTGTCCGGTCCATTGGGAGCGGGAAAGACCGTGCTGGCCAAGGGAATCGCGCAGGCGATGGACGTCGAGGGTGCGGTGACGTCTCCGACGTTCGTGTTGGCTCGCGTGCACCCGCCGCGCCGCTCCGGTGCGCCGGCCCTCGTGCACGTCGACATCTACCGCCTGCTCGATCACCCCGGCACCGACCTGCTCGCCGAACTCGACTCGCTCGACCTCGACACCGATCTCGACGACGCCGTGGTGGTGGTCGAGTGGGGTGAGGGCCTCGCGGAGCGGCTCTCCGACCGTCATCTCGACGTCCGGCTCGAGCGTGGCAGGGACACCGACGTGCGGACTGCGGTGTGGAGGTGGAGTACGCCATGATCGTGCTGGCCATCGACACCGCCACCCCGGCCGTCACCGCCGGGGTGGTTCGACGTGGACCGTCTGGCGTGGAGGTGCTTGCCGAACGCGTCACAGTCGACCCGCGTGCGCACGCCGAGCAGCTGACGCCAAACGTGGTGGGCGCCTTGGCCGATGCCGGGCTGGCGATGGCCGACCTCGGTGCCGTCGTCGTCGGATGCGGGCCGGGACCGTTCACCGGGCTGCGCGTCGGCATGGCCACGGCCGCCGCGTACGCCCACGCCCTCGGCATCCCCGTGCACGGCGCGTGCAGTCTCGACGCGATCGGAGTCGACACCACGGGAGAGGTCTTGGTGGTGACCGACGCCCGCCGCCGCGAGGTGTACTGGGCGCGTTACCGCGATGGCGTCCGGGTCGACGGGCCCGACGTGAGCAGCCCCGCCGACGTACCGGCCGACGCCGATGTCGTCGCCGGATCACCCGATCACGCGGCGCTTTTCGACCTTCCGCGGTTGGCCCCCACCTATCCGACGGCGTCGGGTCTGGTGCGGGCGGTGGACTGGGATGCGTCGCCGGAGCCGCTGATCCCGCTGTACCTGCGCCGCCCCGATGCCAAGCCGCAGCCGGTGCGGTCGTGACAGTCGAATACGGCTCGCTCGCCGTCGGTGACGCCGACCGCTGCGCGGAGCTGGAGGCCCAGCTGTTTCCCGGCGACGACCCGTGGCCTGCCGTGGCATTCATCCGCGAGCTCGAGTCCAAGCACAACCACTACGTGGCGGCGCGCCAGGACGGCGAGCTGATCGGCTACGCGGGCGTGAGCCGGCTTGGCCGGAAACCGCCGTACGAGTACGAGGTTCACACCATCGGCGTCGACGAGCGGTGCCAAGGACAGGGCATTGGCCGCGCATTGCTCAACCGTCTGCTGGACATCGCCGATGGTGGCACCGTCTTCCTGGAGGTGCGCACGGACAACGTGGCGGCGATCGCGATGTACGAGAGCGCGGGCTTCACCAAGATGGGGATCCGGAAGCGCTATTACCGCGTGAGCGGTGCCGACGCGTACACGATGCGACGGTTGGCAGAAGGAACGACGGAATGATCATTCTGGCCATCGAGAGCTCCTGCGACGAGACCGGCGTCGGCATCTGCGAGCTGGCCGCCGACGGCACCATAACGCTGCTCGCCGACGAAGTGGCCTCGAGTGTCGACGAGCACGCCCGGTTCGGGGGAGTCGTGCCCGAGATCGCGTCGCGCGCACATCTCGAGGCGCTCGGCCCGACGATGCGCCGCGCCCTCGAGACGGCTGGGGTGACGCGTCCCGACGTCGTCGCGGCGACCATCGGGCCGGGGTTGGCGGGTGCGCTGTTGGTGGGGGTTGCTGCGGCCAAGGCCTATGCAGCCGCGTGGGAGGTGCCGTTCTATGCCGTCAACCACCTCGGTGGGCACCTGGCGGCCGACGTCTACGAGCACGGCCCGCTGCCGGAGAGTGTCGGGCTGCTGGTGTCTGGCGGGCACACGAACCTGCTGCACGTGCGATCGCTCGGTGAGCCGATCGCCGAGCTGGGGAGCACCGTCGACGACGCGGCGGGGGAGGCATACGACAAGATCGCCAGGTTGCTCGGGCTTGGGTATCCGGGCGGCAGGGTGCTCGATGATCTTGCCCGCACCGGCGACCGGAATGCGATCGCCTTCCCGCGTGGCATGACCGGGCCGCGGGACGCCCCGTATGCGTTCAGCTTCTCGGGGCTGAAGACCGCGGTGGCCCGCTACGTGGAGAGCCACCCCGATGCGGCGACTGCCGACGTCGCCGCCGGTTTTCAGGAGGCGGTGGCCGACGTCCTGACGCTCAAGGCGGTGCGTGCCGCCACCGAGCTCGGTGTCTCCACGCTGTTGATCGCCGGAGGGGTCGCGGCGAACTCACGCCTACGTGAACTGGCCGAAGAGCGTTGTGCGGCAGCTGGTTTGACGTTGCGCATCCCCAAGCCGCGGCTGTGCACCGACAATGGGGCGATGATCGCGTCGTTCGCCGCACACTTGATCGCGGCGGGTGCAGCGCCGTCGCGATTGGACGTACCGAGTGACCCGGGTCTGCCGGTGCTGAAGGGGCAGGTGGCATGAGTACCGCATTGGCCGACAAGTTGGCCGTCACCGAATTGCTGTATCGCTACTCGGAGTTGATCGATTCGGGCGACTTCGACGGTGTCGGTGCATTATTGGGTCGAGGAAACTTCATGGGCGTCACCGGCGCCGACAAGATTGCCAAGCTGTTCGCCACCACCACGCGGCGCTTCCCCGAGCACGGCAACACCCCGCGGACGCGACACCTGGTGCTCAACCCCATCGTGGACGTAGACGGCGATGCGGCAACTGCGCGGTCGACGTTCTGCGTCGTCCAGCAGACGGACACCGTTGCGCTGCAGCCGATCGTGGTCGGTCGGTATGCCGATGCCTTCGTGCGTGCCGGCGAGGCGTGGCACTTCACGGAGCGCACGGTCGACATCGAGATGATCGGCGACGTCTCGGACCATCTGTTGATCGATCCGAGGCAGTTCGAGCGGTAGATCAGAGCCGACGTCGGCCTCGCGATGAAACCCCAAGAACGTCATTCCCGCCCATCTGAACAACGCTATCGGCGCGAACCTGGAGCTTGCTGGGAGTTTTTGGCGGGGCCGCTCGCATCACCTGTTGATCGAGCCAAAGCAGTTCGGCCGACATCAGAACGGCGGTATCGCGTCGAGGGCTGTGGCGTGGTTGTCGGTGTGGTTGTGTTGGCGTTCGTCGTTGATGCGTTGGCGGCGGTCGTGGGCGCGGGTGGTGGTGCGTCTGGGCATGGTCAGTCCGGCGGTGTGTGCGGTGGGGGTGTCGGTGACCGTGATGGGTGCGGTGGGCAGACACAGGCTGGGGAACAGCAGCCGGCTGCCGGGCCGGGTGGTGTAGGTCTGTCCGGATGGTGAGGTCCAGACGACATCGCCGTCGGGTTGTTGTCGGTCTCGCCAGCCGTGTGGCCCGCCCCAGAAGGTCTTGAGCAAATGGTGAAACCTGCATAGGGCCTTGAGGTTCGACGCGCAGGTCGGCCCGTGCGGGTAGGCA
>NZ_NPKO01000016.1 GCF_008329605.1 Mycolicibacterium sp. P9-64 | reverse complement strand
ATAAAGTTACGGCGGCAAGAGCGGTAGGGAAACGCCCGGTCCCATCCCGAACCCGGAAGCTAAGCCTACCAGCGCCAATGATACTGACCATACGGTCGGAAAAGTAGGACACCGCCGAACACCATTTGACCGGTGCCCCCCAAACCAATGGTTTGGGGGGCACCGGCTTTTCCGTTTGCAGCGAAATAGCCGAATTCGGCGACGCTGCTCTTCGCGAAGTGTCGAGCGGCCCCGTATCCTTTGCGGGACGGACAGCAGAAGAGGGAAGGCACACGTGGCTAGCGACAGGCACAACGGCAGCGAGGAGCGACCCCCGCGTCGGGATTCCAACGCCGGCGGACCGCGTCGCGGGCCAGCCGACCGCCGTGGCACCCCACGGTCGTCGACCCCGGATCGCGCACGACGAGCCCAACCACGGACGCACGATGCCGATGACGCATCGAAGTCTGGAGGTCCGGCATTGTCGGCCAGGATCGAGGCCCGGCAGCTTGCACCGGACGTGCGCCGTGAACTGATCACCTTGGACAAGGCGACCGCGGATTACGTTGCCCGCCATCTGGTTGCGGCAGGAGAGCTCCTCGACGACGACCCAGAGGCCGCCCTCGAGCACGCCAAGGCGGCTCGCAACCGGGCGGCCAGGATCGCAGCGGTCCGCGAGGCAGTGGGCATCGCGGCCTATCACGTCGGTGATTGGGCGCAGGCGCTCGCCGAACTCCGTGCCGCTCGGCGAATGGGCAGCAAGTCACCACTTCTGCCGCTGATTGCCGACTGCGAACGGGGCGTCGGCAGGCCCGAGCGGGCCATCGAACTGGCGAAGAGCCCCGAGGCCGCAGAACTCACTGGTGACGATGCAGATGAGCTGCGCATCGTCGTCGCAGGCGCCCGATCTGATCTGGGGCAGAACGAGCAGGCTTTGGCGATCTTGTCGTCGCCTTCGCTGGACCCAACGCGGACGGGCACGACGACCGCCCGGCTCTTCTACGTCTACGCCGAGACGCTGTTGGCGCTCGGCAGGCAGTCCGAAGCGCTGCAGTGGTTCATGAATACCGCTGCGTCCGACATCGAGGCCGTGACCGACGCCGAAGAACGCATTACGGAGCTGTCCTGACGTGACGACCCTTGCGCAGGAACACGATTGCTTGCTCTTGGACCTCGACGGGACCGTATTCCGCGGAGACGAGCCGACACCGGGCTCGGTCGACACCCTCGCGACCATCGAAGCGCGCAAGTTGTTCGTGACGAACAACGCCTCACGAGCGCCAGGTGCGGTCGCCGAGCACCTGATCGCGATGGGCTTCGACGCCAAAGCCGACGACGTGGTGACCAGTGCCCAGAGCGCAGCGCGGCTGTTGGCGGCGCAATTGCCCTCTGGCTCAGCGATTCTCGTCGTGGGAACCGAGGCGCTGGCCGCCGAGGTCAGCAATTCGGGCCTACGTCCCGTCCGGCAGTTCGCCGACGATCCCGCGGGCGTGGTGCAGGGACACTCACCGGAGACGGGCTGGGCCCAATTGGCCGAGGCGGCGCTGGCCATCCGTGCCGGTGCGCTGTGGGTGGCGGCGAACGTGGACCGCACGCTGCCGTCCGAGCGCGGCCTGCTGCCGGGCAACGGTTCGATCGTCGCGGCGCTGCGCACCGCGACCGACCAGGAGCCGCAGGTGGCGGGGAAACCGGAACCGACGCTGCTGAACGACGCCCTTGCCCGCGGGCGGTTCGACAAACCCCTGGTCGTCGGTGACCGCATGGACACCGACATCGCAGGCGCCAATGCGGCAGGGCTACCGAGCCTGATGGTGCTCACCGGCGTCAACACGGCTGCGGACATGGTCTACGCCATCCCCGGAGAGCGGCCCAAGTACGTTGCCGACGATCTGCGCGCGCTCAACGTCACGGCGAGCACGCTGCGGATCGCTCCTCATCCGGCCTGGCGGGTCGACGTCGCACCCGACGCCGTGACCGTGCACTGGACAGGGCAGGACCAGGAGGATGCCCTGACCGTCGTGCGCGCCACCGCGAGCGCGATCTGGGAGGCCGGGCTGGAGGGGCGCCCGTTCGCCGTCACCGGCGGCGACGACGCGGCACACCAGGCACTTGAGCGCTGGTCGCTGCTGCGTGCCATGCCGTGAATCGGCTAGCGTGAATCGCGACATGACTACCGATCCCGACCAGATCCGTTCAGAGATCAGTTCACTGCTTGCCGTGCTGCCCGAACCGGACGCAGCCGACTCGGACGTGGAAGACATCGCTGAACGCCTGGAGCAGGCACACGACCTGTTGGTGCAGGCACTGGAATCCGTGGACGGCCCCACGGGCAAGAGCGCAGCGACCGGGGACGATGGGCGGGCCTCGGGCGGGGGTGTGGCGCCTTCCGGATTCGGTGGGTGAGCACGCGTGGCTCGACGTATCCGCGTTGACGCGGAGTTGGTCAGGCGGGGCCTTGCGCGATCTCGCCAGCAGGCCGCTGAGCTGATCGGCGCGGGCCGCGTCAAGATCGACGGCATGCCTGCGGCCAAGCCGGCGACCGCGGTCTCCATCGACGCCAGCCTCACCGTCACAGGCGCTGACGAACGCAGCTGGGTGTCACGCGGAGCGCACAAGCTCATCGGCGCGCTGGACGCCTTCGGCGTGACCGTGGCGGGCCGCCGCTGCCTGGACGCCGGAGCTTCGACCGGCGGCTTCACGGAGGTCCTGCTCGACAGGGATGCCCGCGAAGTCGTCGCAGCCGACGTCGGTTACGGCCAGCTGGCATGGCCTCTGCGGTCAGATCCGCGGGTACACGTGTTGGAGCGCACCAACGTGCGCGAACTGACCGCCGATGCCATCGGCGGACCCGTCGACCTGGTGGTGGCGGACCTGTCATTCATCTCGCTGGCCACCGTGTTGCCCGCCTTGGTGTCGTGCGCGTCGGAGGACGCCGATATCGTTCCCATGGTGAAGCCACAGTTCGAGGTGGGCAAGAGTCGCGTCGGCCCAGGTGGAGTGGTCAGTGACCCTGGGCTGCGGGCCGAATCGGTGCTCGGGGTCGCGCACCGCGCCGCCGAACTCGGTTGGCACACCGTCGATGTCACCGCGAGTCCGTTGCCCGGTCCATCCGGCAACGTCGAGTACTTCCTGCGGCTACGCGCCGGCACCGACCAGCCGCTCGTCGGTGACGTGCTGGCCGACGCCGTGGCCAGAGCCGTCGCGGAGGGGCCGCAGTGACCACGGAGCGCAACGTCCTGCTGGTCGTTCACACCGGCCGCGAAGAGGCCACCGAGACTGCGCGGCGCGTGGAGAAGGCGCTCGGCCAGCACGGCATCGGCCTGCGCGTGCTGGCTGCGGAGTCGGTCGACCGTGGCCTGCATCAGGTGTCCGACGTCCTGCGCAGCCTCGGCTCGAGCATCGAGATCGTCGACGCCGACGAGCGTGCTGCCGAGGGCTGTGAGCTGGTGCTCGCGCTCGGTGGCGACGGCACGTTCCTGCGCGCGGCGGAGCTGGCGCGCAACGTCGAGATCCCGGTTCTCGGCGTCAACCTCGGCAGGATCGGCTTCCTGGCCGAGGCAGAGACGGACAACATCGACTCGGTGCTCGATCACGTCATCGACCGCGACTATCGCGTCGAGGAGCGCATGACCCTCGACATCGTCGTGCGCGTGGACGGGCGCATCGTGCATCGCGGCTGGGCGCTCAATGAGGCAAGCCTTGAGAAGGGACCGCGGCTCGGCGTCCTCGGCGTGGTGCTCGAGGTCGATGGTCGACCGGTGTCCTCGTTCGGCTGCGACGGCGTGCTGGTGTCCACGCCCACCGGATCCACGGCCTACGCGTTCTCCTCGGGAGGGCCGATCCTGTGGCCCGATCTCGAGGCGATTCTGGTGGTGCCCAACAACGCTCACGCGTTGTTCGCACGGCCGATGGTGACCAGTCCCGACGCGTCGATCGCCATCGAGGTCGAGGCGGACGGGCACGACGCGATGGTGTTCTGCGACGGTCGCCGCGAAATGGTGGTGCCTGCCGGTGGCCGCCTCGAGGTCACGCGGTGCGGCACCACGCTGAAGTGGGTGCGGCTGGACAGCGCGCCGTTCACCGATCGATTGGTGCGCAAGTTCCGCTTGCCGGTCACGGGTTGGCGCGGCCAGTAGTGCTTGCCGAGATCCGGATCGAGGCGCTCGGCGCCATCAACGCCGCCACCGCCGAGTTCGACCGCGGCCTGACCGTGCTGACCGGGGAGACCGGTACCGGCAAGACGATGGTCGTCACCGGCCTGCATCTGCTTGGCGGCGGGCGGGCGGACGCCAGCAGGGTGCGGTCGGGTTCCGAGCGCGCGGTCGTCGAGGGCCGGTTCACCACGACCGACGTCGGTGAGCACGTATCCGTCCGCGTCGACGACATCCTGGATTCCTCTGGTGCCGAGCGGGACGACGACGGCAGCGTGATCGCGGCACGTTCGGTCAGCAAGGAGGGGCCGTCGCGCGCCTACCTCGGCGGGCGCAGCGTGCCCGCGAAGTCGTTGAGCAGCTTCACCACCGAACTCCTGGCCTTGCATGGCCAGAACGATCAGCTCAGGTTGATGCGGCCCGACGAACAGCGCAGCGCGTTGGACCGGTTCATCGACGGGGACGCTCGGCTGACGCGCTACCGAGCCATCCGCGACGAATGGCTGGCCGCGCGTCGCGACCTCGCCGACCGCAGGCAGCGCGCGCGGGAGCTGGCGCAGGAAGCCGACCGGTTGCAGTTCGGGCTCAACGAGATCGACGCCGCCGCGCCCGATCCCGGTGAAGACGAAGCGTTGGTGACCGAGATCCGGCGGCTGTCCGAGCTGGACGCGTTGCGTGAGGCGGCGCAGTCGGCGCGGGCCGCGCTGTCCGGCCAACTGGACGAGGCGCCGGAGGCCGGTGCGGCGTCGGCCGTCGACGGTGTGGCGCACGCGAAGACGGCGCTCGAGGCGACCGACGACGTCGCGCTGCGCGCGCTCGGCGGGCGGCTCGGTGATGCGCTCGCGGTGATCGGCGACGTGTCGACCGAACTCGGCGGTTACCTATCCGAGTTGCCCAGCGACGCAAGCACGTTGGAGAACAAGCTGGCTCGGCAGGGGGAGCTGCGCAACCTCACCCGCAAGTACGCCCCGGACATCGACGGCGTCCTCGACTGGGCCCGTGACGCGCGGGAGCGGTTGGCGCAGCTCGACGTCTCCGAAGAAGCATTGGCGACGTTGGCAAGACGCGTCGACGAGCTGCGTACGACACTGGTGGCCGCTGCCGCCGAGCTCACCAAGGTTCGGACCAAGGCCGCCAAGGCATTGGCCAAGGCGGTGACCGCCGAACTTGCGGGGCTGGCCATGGCGGGCGCGGGGTTCAGCATCTCGGTGGCGCCGCTGATCGCCCGCAGCGACGACTCGGCGCCGTTGGTCCTTCCGTCCGGCGAGACGGTGCACGCCGGGCATGACGGTGTCGATGCCGTCGAGTTCGGCTTCACGCCGCATTCCGGGTCGGACGTGCTTCCGCTGGCCAAGAGTGCGTCCGGCGGCGAGCTGTCGCGCGTCATGCTGGCGCTCGAAGTGGTGCTCGCGGCGTCCGCCGAGGGCACCACGATGGTCTTCGACGAGGTCGACGCGGGCGTCGGTGGGCGTGCGGCGGTGCAGATCGGACGCCGGCTGGCACGGTTGGCGCGCACACACCAGGTCATCGTCGTCACGCACTTGCCGCAGGTCGCCGCCTACGCCGACGTCCATCTGATGGTCGATAGCGGCGGCGGGCGCAGCAAGTCGAGCGTGGTGCGTCGACTCGATGACGACGATCGCGTCGCCGAGCTGGCGAGGATGCTCGCCGGGCTTGGTGAGTCGGATAGTGGGCGTGCGCACGCGCGGGAGCTGCTCGAGGCGGCGAGGGTCGACTCCGCAACCTGACTGCGGACGCGAGGAGCAAAAGGGCAACTGTGTTGCAGATGTGACAGAACGTAACTTGTGAGGCTGGTGTTACGGCGCGCCTCCACCTCTACCTGAGGGTTGGCCGACAGAATCACCGGAATGAAGATGTCAGCGCTGCTCTCGCGTAATGCCGGCTCCCGACCGGGTGTCACGGGTACCGCCCGCGTCGACCGCGACGTCGACCGGTTGCTGAGACGCATTGGGCCTGGCGACATCGTCGTCATGGACGCGCTCGACCTCGATCGCATCACGGCCGACGCCCTCGTCGAGGCTGACATCGTGGCCGTCGTGAACGCCTCGCCGTCGATCTCGGGCCGCTACCCGAACCTGGGGCCCGAGGTGCTGGTGGCCAACGGCGTGTTGCTGATCGACGACGCCGGCCAGGAGATCTTCAAGAAGATCAAGGATGGCGCGCGGATCCGGCTGAACGAAGGCGGGGTCTACACCGGCGATCGCCGTATCGGGCTTGGCACCGAACGCACCGCAGAGGCGATCCACGAACTGATGCACGAGGCGAAGAGCGGTCTGGTCGCCCACCTCGAGGCGTTCGCGGGAAACACCATCGAGTTCATTCGCAGCGAGAGTCCGCTGCTCATCGACGGCATGGGCATCCCGGACATCGATGTCGACCTGCACCGCAGGCACGTCGTGATCGTTGCCGAGGAGCCGAACGCCGCCGACGACCTCAAGGCTCTCAAGCCATTCATCAAGGAGTATCAGCCGGTGCTGATCGGCGTCGGCAGCGGAGCCGACGTGCTGCGCAGGGGCGGCTACCGGCCCGCGTTGATCGTCGGTGATCCCGAGGCAATGAGCGTCGAGGTGCTCCGCTCGGGTGCCCAGGTGGTGCTGCCCGCAGACGCCGACGGTCACGCCAAGGGCCTGGAGCGCATCCAGGATCTCGGGGTGGGCGCCATGACGTTCCCTGCCGCCGGATCCGCCGCGGACCTGGCGCTGCTGCTGGCCGACCACCACGGGGCATCGCTGATCGTCACCGCGGGCCACACCGCGAACATCGAGGAGTTCTTCGACCGCACGCGTCAGCAGAGCCTTCCGTCGACCTTCTTGACACGCTTGAAGGTGGGGGAGAAGCTCGTCGACGCAAAGGCGGTCGCGACGCTCTATCGCAGCCGGGTCTCCGGCGGCGCCATTGCGCTCCTGGTGCTGGCCATGTTGTTGGCCGTCATCGTCGCCCTGTGGGTATCGCGCGCCGATGCCGCTGTCCTGCAGTACGTCTCCGAGTACTGGGATCGGTTCCTGCTCTGGGCGCAGGGCATCGTTTCCTAGGAGCGCCATGATTTCCCTCCGCTCGCATGCCATTTCGCTGGCCGCGGTCTTCCTGGCATTGGCCATCGGCGTGGCGTTGGGTTCCGGTCTGTTGTCGAACACGGTGTTGTCCGGACTGCGCGACGACAAGCACGAGATGCAGAACCAGATCAACGGGCTGATCGACGACAAGAATGCGCTCAACGAAAAGCTCAGCACAGCTGGCGAATTCGATGCGCAGATGTCGCCGCGGATTCTGCGTGACGCGTTGGCTGGAAAGTCGGTCGTGCTGTTTCGCACCCCCGATGCGGCAGATGACGACGTCGACGCGCTGACCCGTTTCATCGGTGCGGCGGGCGGCACGGTGTCGGGCAAGGTCGCGTTGACTCAGGAGTTCGTCGACGCCAACTCGGCGGAGAAGCTGCTGTCGGTGGTGAACTCGCCGATCGTGCCCGCCGGACGCCAGCTGAACACCAAGTCGGTGGATCAGGGGTCCCAAGCAGGCGACCTTCTCGGCATCGCGCTGCTGCGGGCCAAGGAGCCCGGGGCTTCTGCCGTCGACGACGGCCAACGCGACGCGGTCCTGACCGCGCTGCGCGATACCGGCTTCATCACCTACGGCCGCGACCGGATCGGCCCCGCCGACACCGCGCTGATCGTCACCGGTGCCGGGCTGGGGGAGGACGCGGGCAATCAAGGCGCTACGGTCGCTCGCTTCGCCGCCGGTCTTGCGCCGCACGGAGCCGGCACGGTCATCGTGGGGCGGGACGGTTCCGCGTCGGGCACCGCCGCCGTCGCGGTGACCAGATCCGACCCGGCCCTCACCGGTGCCGTCAGCACCGTCGACGACGTCGACACCCAGTCCGGCCGGATCACCGCGGTGCTCGCACTGCAGGAGCTCGCCGGCGGGGGCAGGCCGGGCCAGTACGGCATCGGGCAGGGCGCGACGGCCGTGACGGTGCCTCAGTAGCGGACGTCACCGGCGCGGCAACACCGGCTTGTCGGAGTCGGTGTTAGGGTGAGATTCCGTGGGTCGGCAGGCCCCCAGCCAGGCCACAGCCTGGAAAAATAAGTCCTGCCCCATCGGCCACGGAGGTTGAACTTGCCACCATTACGCAAGCATCCGCAGTCCGCGACCAAGCATCTGTTCGTCAGCGGGGGTGTGGCGTCGTCTCTCGGCAAGGGCCTCACTGCAAGCAGTCTGGGACAGCTGCTGACGGCGCGTGGTCTGCAGGTGACGATGCAGAAGCTCGACCCCTATCTCAACGTCGACCCGGGAACGATGAACCCGTTCCAACACGGTGAGGTGTTCGTCACAGAGGACGGCGCCGAGACCGACCTCGACGTCGGGCACTACGAGCGGTTCCTCGACCGCAACCTCTCCGGGTGGGCGAATGTCACTACGGGGCAGGTGTATTCGTCGGTGATCGCCAAGGAGCGCCGCGGCGAGTACCTCGGCGACACCGTGCAGGTGATCCCGCACATCACCGACGAGATCAAGAGCCGGATCCTGGCGATGGGGCAGCCGGACGCGGACGGGAACCGTCCCGACGTGGTGATCACCGAGATCGGTGGCACCGTCGGCGACATCGAATCCCTGCCGTTCCTGGAGGCCGCACGCCAGGTGCGCCACGAGGTGGGCAGGGACAACGTCTTCTTCCTGCACGTTTCGCTGGTGCCCTACCTGGCCCCGTCGGGCGAGCTGAAGACCAAGCCCACCCAGCACTCCGTCGCCGCACTGCGCAGCATCGGCATCTCGCCTGACGCGCTGATCCTGCGGTGCGACCGCGACGTGCCGGAGCCACTGAAGAACAAGATCGCCCTGATGTGCGACGTCGACATCGACGGGGTCATCTCGACGCCCGACGCGCCGTCGATCTACGACATCCCCAAGGTGCTGCACCGCGAGGAGCTCGACGCCTACGTGGTGCGGCGGCTCAACCTGCCGTTCCGCGACGTCGACTGGACCGAGTGGGACGACCTGCTGCGTCGCGTGCACGAGCCGCAGGAGACCGTGCGCATCGCGCTGGTGGGCAAGTACATCGACCTGTCCGACGCGTACCTGTCGGTGGCCGAGGCGCTGCGGGCCGGTGGGTTCGCCCACCATGCCAAGGTCGAGATCCGCTGGGTCGCCTCCGACGACTGCGAGACCGAGGCGGGCGCGGCGGCCGTGTTGAACGACGTTCACGGCGTCCTGATCCCCGGCGGGTTCGGCATCCGGGGCATCGAAGGCAAGATCGGCGCCATCACGTACGCCCGCAAGCACGGCGTTGCGGTGCTTGGGCTGTGCCTTGGCCTGCAGTGCATCGTCATCGAGGCGGCCAGAACCGCTGGGATCGCCGGTGCCAATTCGGCGGAGTTCGACCCGAAGACCGCCGATCCGGTGATCTCGACGATGGCCGACCAACGTGACGCCGTGGCCGGTGAGGCCGATCTCGGCGGCACCATGCGCCTCGGCGCGTACCCAGCCGTCCTCGAAGCGGGATCGATTGTGGCCGAGGCGTATCAGGCCACCGAGGTCTCCGAGCGGCACCGGCACCGGTTCGAGGTCAACAACTCCTACCGGGATCGCATCGCGAAGAGCGGGTTGAAGTTCTCCGGCACCTCGCCGGACGGGCATCTCGTCGAGTTCGTCGAATACGACCGCGACATCCATCCGTTCTTGGTCGGTACGCAGGCTCATCCCGAGCTCAAGAGCAGGCCCACCCGTCCGCATCCGCTGTTCGTCGGATTCATCGGCGCGGCGCTCGACTACAAGGCGGCAGAGCGGTTGCCCATGGAGATCAGCGAGCAGCGTGCCAATGGTGTAGAGCACCTCGAGGATGCCGGGGAGCGTGTGCAAGAGCCCGTGCATCGTGGCTGAGCACGACTTCGAGACCGTCGACAGCGAAACCCTCTACGTCGGAAAGATCTTCGCGCTGCGCGCCGACGAGGTGCGGATGCCGGGCGGCACCACCGCCCGCCGAGAGGTCGTCGAGCACTACGGCGCCGTCGCCATCGTCGCGCTCGACGACGACCGCAACGTCGTGCTGGTGCATCAGTACCGACACCCGGTCGAACGCCGGTTGTGGGAACTTCCTGCCGGACTGTTGGACATGGGCGACGAACCGCCGCACGAGACCGCCGCCCGCGAGCTCGAAGAGGAAGCAGGCCTGGCCGCCGAGAACTGGCGGGTGCTCGTCGACCTGATCTCCGCGCCGGGCTTCAGCGACGAGAGCGTGCGGGTGTTCCTGGCCACCGGGCTGACAGAGGTCGGACGTCCTGACGCGCACGACGAGGAAGCCGACCTGACGGTGATGCGGGTGCCGCTGGACGACGCCGTGCAGATGGTGTTGGCCGGCGAGATCGTGAATTCGCTTGCCTCGGCCGGAATTCTGGCCGCTCGTGCAATGGGCGACCCGGAGACGCTGCGCGGGGTCGACGCGCCGTGGGTGGATCGATCGTCGAGGTTCCGGGCGCGCAAGGCTGCGCGATGACCACCGTGGGCGTCCAAACGCTCGACGATCAGCTGCAGGGCTACCTGGACCACCTGACCATCGAACGCGGCGTGGCCGCCAACACGTTGAGTTCCTACCGGCGCGACCTGCGCCGCTACGCCGAGCACCTGACGACGCGTGGTGTCGACGATCTGCGCAACGTCGCCGAAGCCGACGTCAGCGAGTTCCTGGTCGCGCTGCGCAAGGGCGACCCGGACACCGGTGCGGTCGCGCTGTCCGCGGTCTCCGCGGCCCGCGCCCTGATCGCCGTGCGGGGCCTGCACCGCTTCGCAGCGGCCGAGGGGCTGACCGACCTCGACGTCGCCCGGGCCGTGAAGCCGCCGACGCCGAGTCGCCGACTGCCCAAGAGCCTGTCCGTCGATGACGTGCTCGCCCTCCTGGACGGTGCAGGCGGTGACAGTGAGACCGACGGGCCGCTGACGCTGCGCAACCGGGCGCTGCTGGAGGTGCTGTATTCGACGGGGGCGCGGATCTCGGAGGCCGTCGGCCTCGACGTCGACGACGTCGACACCCACAGCCGGTCGGTCCTGCTCCGCGGCAAGGGCGGCAAGCAGCGCCTGGTTCCGATTGGGCGACCCGCCGTCAGCGCACTGGACGCCTATCTGGTGCGCGGCAGGCCCGACCTTGCGCTGCGCGGCAAGTCCACGCCCGCGATCTTCCTCAACGTCAGGGGCGGACGGCTGTCCCGGCAGAGCGCATGGCAGGTGCTGCAGGACGCCGCCGAACGGGCCAAGATCTCGGCCGCCGTGTCACCGCACACCCTGCGGCACTCGTTCGCGACGCATCTCCTGGAGGGCGGCGCCGACGTGCGCGTCGTGCAGGAACTGCTCGGCCACGCGTCCGTGACGACGACGCAGATCTACACGATGGTCACGGTCAATGCGCTGCGCGAAGTATGGGCTGGAGCGCACCCGCGGGCGCGTTAGCCCTCACCCCAGGTATTCGGACTCCAGCACCAGGTCAGCGATCAGCGTCTGGTACTCGGCGTGGGTCTTGTGTTCGACGGTGTTCCAGCGCTTGCCCTGCTGTTCCTGCATGTAGGCGCGGTACTTCGGGGCGCCTGGCAGCTTGACGTTGTCGGCGACGACGATCGAGCCGGGGTGCAGCCAGCCGCGATCCAGAATGCTCTGCAGGTCGGTGAGGTAGGAGCTCTTGTCGTGGTCGATGAAGACGAAGTCGAGGGCGCCGGCACCGAAGCCGGGCGCGGCGGCCAGCGCGTCCAAGGTGGCGCCACCGTCGCCGATGGTGCCGACCACGCAGGTGATGCGGTCGCCGACCCCGGCGTGATCCCAGATTCGTCGCGCGTTGACGGCGTTGGCCTCGGCCAGCTCGACGGAGTACACCTTGGCGTTGGGCGCGGCGCGGGCGATCCGCAGGGCGCTGTAGCCGACGTAGGTGCCCAGCTCCAGCGCGAGCGTCGGGTTCGCTCGCGTGACGGCGGCGTCGAGCAGGGCGCCCTTCTCGTCGCCGACGTTGATCAGAAACGACTGCTCGTAAGCGAATTCGTCGATTGCGGCGAGGGCGCCGTCGACGTCGCCTTTGCTGGTGTTGGCGAGGACGTAGTCGACGGCCGCGGCCTCGCGGCCGTCGCCGATCTGGCCGGTCGTCGAGATGTTGCGGGCACCGACCGCGAGGCGGAGAAAGGACCAGCGCAGGAACGGGAGGCGCTGCTTCAGGCTCATGACGGCAAGCCTAGGCCCGCCACCGGCGGATCTGACGGCGACGTTGCCCGCGGGTTGGCCGTTGCGGGCCAGCTCAACCGTTAGACTTCACCGGATGTTCGCCATGGGTGTGGGTTGTCTGATCAGCGATGGTCTGGCATGAGCGACGACGCAGGAGACGTCGCCGGCCTCACCGGACGCCCGCCACGGATGATCCCCGAGCCCAAGCCAAAGAGCGTGCACGGGCCGGCCAAGGTCATCGCGATGTGCAATCAGAAGGGTGGGGTCGGCAAGACGACCTCGACGATCAACCTCGGCGCCAGCCTGGCCGAGTACGGCCGTCGCGTGTTGCTGGTCGATCTCGACCCGCAGGGTGCGCTTTCGGCTGGCCTCGGCGTGCCGCACTATGAGCTCGACCACACGGTGCACAACCTGTTGGTGGACCCGAAGGTGTCCATCGACCAGGTGCTGATCAAGACCCGGGTCAAGGGCCTCGACCTGGTGCCGAGCAACATCGATCTGTCTGCCGCCGAGATTCAGCTGGTCAACGAGGTGGGTCGCGAGCAGTCCCTGGCGAGGGCGCTGCATCCGGTGCTCGACCGCTACGACTACGTGCTGATCGACTGCCAGCCGTCGCTCGGCTTGCTCACCGTCAATGGGCTGGCCTGCGCGGATGGCGTCATCATCCCCACCGAGTGTGAGTACTTCTCGCTGCGCGGCCTGGCCCTGTTGACCGACACCGTCGCCAAGGTGCGCGATCGGCTAAATCCGCGGCTGGACATCAGCGGCATCCTCATCACGCGCTTCGACACCCGCACGGTCAACGCCCGTGAGGTGATGGCCAGGGTGCTCGAGCGGTTCGGCGATCTGGTGTTCGACACCGTGATCGCGCGGACGGTCCGGTTCCCCGAGACCAGCGTCGCAGGCGAGCCGATCACCACGTGGGCCCCAAAATCCGGTGGCGCGCAAGCGTATCGGATGCTCGCACGTGAGGTCATCGACCGGATGGGCGCGTGAGCACCGACACCACCCCGGACGTTTCGGATAGTGGCGCCGCCCCGGCGGAGGCACCTGAGTCGGGTTTCAAGGTCCGGCTGACGAACTTCGAGGGGCCGTTCGATCTGCTGCTGCAGCTGATCTTCGCGCACCGCCTCGACGTCACCGAGGTGGCGTTGCACACGGTCACCGACGACTTCATCGCCTACACCAAGGCCGTCGGCAAGCTCCTCGAGCTCGACGAGACGACGGCGTTCCTGGTGATCGCCGCCACGCTCCTGGATCTCAAGGCCGCGCGCCTGCTGCCCGCGGGCGAGGTGCACGACGAGGAGGATCTCGCGCTGCTCGAGGTGCGTGACCTGCTGTTCGCGCGATTGCTGCAGTACAGGGCGTACAAGCACGTCGCGGTGATGTTCGCCGAGTTGGAGGCGGCTGCGCTGCGCAGCTACCCGCGGGCGGTGGCGCTGGAGGAACGGTACGAAGACCTGTTGCCCGAGGTGATGCTGGGGGTGGACGCCGAGCGGTTCGCCCAGATCGCCGCGGCGGCGTTCACGCCGCGTCCGGTGCCGACGGTGGGCCTGGAGCACTTGCACGCGTCTGCGGTGTCGGTGCCCGAGCAAGCTCAGCACGTGCTTTCGATGCTCGAGCAGCGTGGTGTCGGGCAGTGGCTGACGTTCGCCGACCTGGTCGTCGACTGCACGGGCGGGCTCGAGATCGTCGGTCGGTTCCTGGCGCTGCTCGAATTGTTCAGGGCCCAGGCGGTAGCATTCGAGCAAGTAGAACCGCTTGGAGTGCTGCAGGTTTCGTGGACCGGCAACCGGCCCGACAACGAACGCCTGGCAACGGCGGTGGAAGAAGACTCATGACAGAAGACGTGCAGGACACCTTGCAGGAGGACGTCGACGGGCTCGATCTGGGAATCGACGTCGCGACCACCCCGGAACTGGACGACTCCGAACTCGGATCGGCGCTCGAGGCGCTGCTCTTGGTGGTGGACGCCCCAGTGCCCGCCGATGCGCTGGCGACGGCTCTCGATCAGCCCGGCTACCGGATCGTGGCGAAGCTCAAGGCGATGGCCGACGAGTACACCGCGCGTGACAGTGGCATCGACCTGCGCGACGCCGGCGGCGGCTGGCGGATGTACACGAGGGCGCGCTTCGCGCCCTACGTGGAGAAGCTGCTGCTCGACGGCACGCGGTCCAAGCTGACGAGGGCGGCACTCGAGACCCTGGCGGTGGTGGCCTATCGGCAGCCGGTGACACGCGTGCGGGTGAGCGCGGTGCGAGGCGTCAACGTCGACGCGGTGATGCGCACTCTGCTGGCCCGTGGCCTCGTTACCGAGGCGGGCGTCGACCCCGATTCGGGCGCAGTCACTTTCGCGACGACGGAGCTCTTCCTCGAGCGGCTCGGACTGTCGTCGCTGGCCGACCTGCCCGACATTGCACCGCTGCTGCCCGACATCGACGTAATCGACGACATCACCGAATCCCTCGGTGACGAACCGCGTTTCGTCAAGCTCGGTGGGGCGTCGGCCCCCGCAGGGCAACCCTTGGCATTCGACGTGGATCGGGACTGACATGGCTGAACCAGATGAAGGCATCCGACTGCAGAAGGTGCTGTCGCAGGCGGGCGTTGCGTCGCGGCGCGTCGCGGAGAAGATGATCAGGGACGGTCGCGTCGAGATCGACGGCCAGATCGTCACCGAGATGGGGACGCGCGTCGACCCCGACACGTCGGTGATCCGGGTGGACGGTGCCAGGATCACGGTCGACGACACGATGGTCTACCTGGCGATCAACAAAGAGCGCGGCATGCATTCGACGATGTCAGACGATCAGGGCAGGCCGTGCGTCGGAGATCTCGTCGAGTACCGAGTTCGGGGCAACAAGAAGCTCTTTCACGTCGGCCGGCTCGACGCCGACACCGAGGGCCTGCTGATCCTGACCAACGACGGCGAGCTGGCGCATCGCTTGATGCACCCGTCGTACGAGGTGCCCAAGACCTATCTGGCGACCGTCGTCGGATCGGTGCCCCGCGGGCTTGGCAAGACGTTGAAGGCAGGCGTCGAGCTGGACGACGGGCCGGTTGCGCTCGACGACTTCGCCGTGATGGACGCGGTGCCTGGCAAGTCGCTGGTGAAGGTCACGCTGCACGAGGGCCGCAAGCGGATCGTACGACGGCTGTTGGCGCACGTCGGCTTCCCCGTGAAGGAGCTGGTGCGCACGGATATTGGCACGGTGTCGTTGGGGGAGCAGCGTCCCGGCAGCATCCGCGTGTTGACCACCAAGGAGATCGGCGAACTGTACAAGGCGGTGGGAATGTGAGTCGGTCGGTAACCA
This sequence comes from Mycolicibacterium sp. P9-64, assembly GCF_008329605.1. Taxonomy (GTDB): domain Bacteria; phylum Actinomycetota; class Actinomycetes; order Mycobacteriales; family Mycobacteriaceae; genus Mycobacterium. Next base: position 107,514 of record NZ_NPKO01000016.1, on the reverse strand, counting down.
TCGCCGTCGACGGTCCGGCTGGAACCGGAAAGTCTTCGGTGTCAAGGGGATTGGCCCGCGCTCTCGGTGCGCGCTACCTCGACACGGGGTCGATGTATCGGATCGTGACGCTCGCCGTGCTGCGCGCAGGCGTCGACGTCAACGACGAGGAGAAGGTGGGCGCGTTCGCTGCAGGTGTCGACCTGTCGGTCGGGTTCGATCCCGACGAGGACCTGTCCTACCTTGCGGGGGAGGATGTTTCGTCCGAGATCCGCGGCGACGCCGTGACCAAGGCGGTGTCCGCGGTATCGGCGGTGCCCGCCGTTCGGACGCTCCTGGTGCAGCGACAGCGCGAGCTGGCCGCCGGGCCGGGCAGCGTCGTGGTCGAGGGGCGCGACATCGGCACCGTGGTGCTGCGCGACGCCGACTTCAAGATCTTCCTGACCGCGTCGGCCGAGGTGCGGGCGCGGCGCCGCAACGACCAGAACGTGGCAAACGGGCTCGGCGACGACTACGACGGCGTGCTCGCCGACGTGCGGCGCCGCGACCACTTGGACTCGACGCGGGCGGTGTCGCCGCTGCAGGCGGCCGACGACGCGATGATCGTCGATTCCAGTGACATGAGCGAATCAGAAGTGGTGGCGCATCTTTTGGATCTCGTCGAGCAGCGCGCCGGAGCGAGTCGATGAGTACATCTGATGAGGACGGCACCTGGGTTGACGAGGCCGACTGGGAGCTGAGTCCCGAGGACGTGTCGGACGACCTCGAAGAGGTGTCGACCCCGCCGCCCGTGGTGGCCGTCGTCGGACGGCCCAACGTCGGGAAGTCGACGCTGGTGAACCGCATCCTCGGTCGTCGCGAGGCCGTCGTACAGGACATTCCTGGGGTGACGCGCGACCGCATTTCCTATGAGGCGAACTGGCTCGGTCGCCGGTTCTTCGTGCAGGACACCGGCGGCTGGGAACCGGACGCCAAGGGCTTGCAGGGCCTGGTGGCCGAGCAGGCGTCGGTGGCGATGCGCACGGCCGACGTCATCATCCTGGTGGTGGACGCCGTCGTCGGCGCGACATCGGCCGACGAGGCGGCGGCCAAGCGGTTGCAGCGCGCCGGCAAACCAGTGTTCCTTGCGGCCAACAAGGTTGACACCGAACGCGTCGAGGCCGAGGCCGCTTCGTTGTGGTCGCTCGGGCTGGGGGAGCCCCACCCGGTGAGCGCAATGCACGGCCGCGGCGTTGCCGATCTGCTCGACAAGGTCATGGAGGTCCTGCCAGAGGCGTCGGCGGTCGCATCCGGTGGCGGCGGTCCGCGACGGGTCGCGCTGGTCGGCAAGCCGAACGTCGGGAAGAGCTCGCTGCTGAACCGACTGACCGGAGACGAGCGGTCGGTGGTGCACGACGTCGCTGGCACCACGGTGGATCCGGTGGACTCGCTGATCGAATTGGACGGCAAGACTTGGCGTTTCGTCGACACCGCGGGTCTGCGCCGCAAGGTCGGCCAGGCCAGTGGCCACGAGTTCTATGCGTCGGTCCGAACGCGTGGCGCGATCGACGCCGCCGAGGTGGTCGTCGTCCTCATCGACTCGTCGGTGCCCTTGACCGAGCAGGATCAGCGGGTGCTGACGATGGTCATCGAGGCCGGTCGCGCGCTGGTGTTGGCGTTCAACAAGTGGGACCTGATGGACGAGGACCGGCGTTACCTCCTGGACCGCGAGATCGACCTGGACCTCGCGCAGGTGCAGTGGGCGCAGCGGGTGAACATCTCGGCCAAGACGGGCCGGGCCGTCTCGAAGCTGGTGCCGGCGCTGGAGAGCGCTCTCGAATCGTGGGATGCGCGGATCTCGACGGGCCGGCTCAACACCTTCTTCAAGGAGATCGTTGCCGCCACACCCCCGCCAGTGCGCGGTGGCAAGCAGCCGAAGATCTTGTTCGCGACTCAAGCGACGGCGCGTCCGCCGACGTTCGTGCTGTTCACCTCCGGATTCCTCGAGGCGGGCTATCGGCGGTTCCTCGAGCGCAAGCTACGCGAGACGTTCGGGTTCGAGGGCAGCCCGATCCGCATCAACGTGCGGGTACGCGAGAAGCGCGGAGCCAAGCCGCGCAAGTGAATTCAGTATGCAATTCAGGGCTTTGAGCGCCTGTAATTGCACACGAGTCGCCTCGGTAGGGTCGTCGGGTGTCTGTCGCCCACATGATCCTGATTGCGTTGGCTGGCGTCGCGGCCGGAGGCATCAATGCCATCGTCGGCTCGGGCACGCTGATCACCTTTCCCACCCTGGTGGCGCTCGGCTATCCGCCGATCACGGCAACCATGTCCAACGCCGTCGGCTTGGTTGCCGGCGGCGTCTCGGGGACGTGGGGATACCGGCGTGAGCTAGCGGGGCAGGCCGACCGGCTGCGCTGGCAGATCCCGGCGTCGCTGCTCGGCGCGTGCGTTGGCGCGTGGCTGCTGCTGCACCTGCCGGAGCACGTGTTCACGCAGGTCGTTCCGGTCCTGCTGATCGGTGCGCTGCTCCTGGTGATCTTCGGCCCGCGGATCCAAGCCTGGGCGCGCAAGCGCGCCGAGGAGGACGGCCGGTCGACCGATCACGTGTCGAAGGGGCGGATGGCTGCCCTGACCCTCTCGACGTTCGCCGTCGGCGCCTACGGCGGGTATTTCACCGCGGCGCAAGGCATTCTGCTCGTTGGGGTGATGGGGGCGCTGCTGCCGGAGTCGATGCAGCGGATGAACGCGGCGAAGAACCTGCTGTCGCTCGTGGTGAACGTCGTGGCCGCGGCCGCCTACACCCTGGTGGCCTTCGACCGGATCAACTGGGTGGTGGCGGGACTCATCGCGGTGGGCTCGTTGGTGGGGGGATTCCTGGGCTCTCATTACGGCCGTCGGCTCTCGCCGAAGGTGCTGCGGGTGGCGATCGTCATCGTCGGTCTGATCGGGCTCTACCGGCTGCTGACGGTGTGACCTAGATCGTGCGGGCGTGCCGGGCAGGGGATTGGGATGACGGGCCAGGGCTACGGTAGGCTCACCTCCGCTGCTGGCGATCCCGGCAGCACCGCGGGCTGTGGCGCAGCTTGGTAGCGCACTTGACTGGGGGTCAAGTGGTCGCAGGTTCAAATCCTGTCAGCCCGACAAAAGAAAAGGACTCGCCGGCGAAGCCGAGCGAGTCTTTTCTTTGTCGGGGGACATGATGCTGGGAGCCGAAGCGCCCGGCGAGGGGCGAGGCGGTCGCGCCAGCGGCTCCTGTCGGCCCGGCAAAAGAAAAACCCGCTCTGACCAGCGTCAGGGCGGGTTTCTTGTTTCAGCGGTTCGGCGGAAGCCTCTCCCTGTGGGCTAGCAGTGTCCCAAGCGGGTTTCAGTGGGCCAACTATCAGCCGAATGGGGCGTCGGACTAGATGGACAGTGAGACGGGGACCTGCAACACACCTTCGGCAAACATGGCGCAGAGCTTCCAATCGGAATTGTCGCGGTCGCCTGCGGCGGCTTCGACGATGTCGTCGGAACGTCAGCGGTGGATGGAGAGAGACTCGAATGGCTGCACCGGCCGTGGCCGCGCAGGTGCAGGCCAACATGGCCCGTGGCAGCGAAAGCTGGGAGCCCCAACCGAGGGGGAGTTCGTCGTTACATCTACGTTCTGGGCTCCTGCCCACCTATCATCTGTGCAACTATAGTTGTATTATTCTAACTTTAGTTCGAATGTCGAGGTGTTGAAGATGCAGTTGAACAAGCCGTTCGCCACGGTGACGCCAACGTTGGACGGCGATGTCCTGGGCGTCCTGGCAAGCGCTGATGTCGCGTTCACGATCTCCCAAATCCAGCGCATCCTCATCACGGTGTCGGGCGAAGGGATCCGCAAGGTCCTCACCCGCCTCACCGCCCAGGGCGTAGTGCTGCACGATCAGGTGGGCCGGACAAACACCTATCGACTCAACACCGAACATCTTGCAGCCGAGCCGATTATGGCGCTCTCACGACTGACCGCCATCTTCTTGGAGCGCCTCGAGGCCCACCTGCAGGGCTGGGGCAAGGATCTGAAGTACGCCGCGGTGTTTGGGTCCGCTGCGACCGGCCGGATGACCCTCGACAGCGACATTGACCTGTTTCTGGTGCGCGCCTGCGCGCCCGATCTCGACGCGTACGACGACAGTCCAGACCTGTGGGAGCAGCAGCTGACCGAACTCGCCCGACTGGTCACCGCGTGGACCGGCAACGACGCTCGCGTCGTCGAGTACACCCAACGCGATCTTGCCGCAGCGGCCGCCGCCGATGAACCCCTGCTTCGTGCCGTGGCCAGGCAGGGACTGACCGTCGGGGGGACGCGGGCCTGGTTCAACACGCAGTTGCGCCCGATTGGTAGATCTCCGGCAGCGAGGAGACCCTGATGGCGGGACTACGCGACTGCGACGCCGTGGTCACCGGGGGGCGCATGTCCAAGGCGAACGAGTTCTTCGCCGCCGCTGATCATCTGGGAGTGGAGATGCCCAACGCCGCCGGTGATCTATACGTCGCCGCCGGCATTGCCGCCTCGGACGTGATCTGCTGCGTCCGCCTCGGTGGGCACTCGAACACCGGCAACCATAACGAGGCCGTCGCTCTGCTGAAGCGGGCGGACAGCGGATCCGAACGGCACTTGAACACGCTATTGAACCTGAAGAACAAGGCTGCCTATACGCATCAGGACCTGACCTCAGCTGAGTTGAAGAAGATGAACCGCGCGGCGGAGCACCTGGTGGAGTCGGCGAGGCGGGCAGTGGCTTCCGGACGCTGACTCCACCCCAAAGAGCGAGCAGCCCACGTGTACACCGGTGCCCGCGGCGGTCAGGCTTACGGGGGTGTGACGCGGACCTACTCGGCCATCAACGGCCAACCCCACGGTCCCTTTTGGCGTTTCGTGGGTTCATTGCGAGGCGGGCTGGTTCAGATCAGCGATGTGAAGGCCGTAGGGCACTGCTGTGAGCAGCGTGATGGCAAGGGTCGCGCCGTCGGTCAGCCTGTAAGTGCGGCGCTCGCCGGGGCGGGCCCCTGCGATGGCCGCGCCCAACGGGGATTGGATGGAGCAGACCGCCATGTCCGCGAATGCGGCGCCATGCACGCCCAGCAGGAATGTATCGGTGTCCCCGGTTGCGTCGTAGCGGATGGTGAGCACCATGCCTGGTTCGGCGACGCCGTCGTCGGGTGGATCATCGCCGACGACCGCATTGATCAGCAGATCGTGAATCTGTTGAATCCGGGTCTCCCACGCGCGCCTCACAGCGGCGGCGTTTTCGTCGGTATCGGCATCGGCGATTCCGGCGGAGAACAGAAAACGCAGAGTGTCCAGTTCCCGGTGCAGCCGCTCGTAGGCCTGCGGTGAGATCCAGACTCGCGGCGTGCTGGGCATGTTGGTTCCCTTCATCGGTACAGCTGTCGTCCATCGAGGCAGCCGGTCTAGGTAGCGGCGGGAGCGCGACGCGAGGGCGTCGGTACGCGTTTCGTTGTCGGGCCGCTACCGGTTCGCATGACCGCCTCGAGGCGCAGGGGGTCGCTGGTGCGTCGCGGTGGGACAGACTGTGACCGAGGGGGTTTCGGGACGTGCGCGCCGTAGGGCACCGCCTTGAGAAGTGTTACTGGCAGGTGCGACCCGCTGGGGATGGAGTAGGCCCGTTGTTCACCGGTGCGCGCTCCGGCGATCGCGCTGCCCAGCGGTGACTGCATCGAGTACACGTCGATGTCGGTGTCTTCGGCGCCACGCACGCCCAACAGGAAGGTTTCGATCTCGCCGGTGTCGTCGTAACGCACGGTCAGCACCATGCCTGGTTCGGCGACGCCGTCGTCGGGTGGATCCTCACCGACGACGGCATTGGTGAGCAGGTCTTGAATCTGGTGGATGCGTACTTGTCGCGCGGTGTAGTTCGCGACGAGGTTGGCGTCGTAGTCCATGACGTCTTCGAGGACTTCGATGTTGGGACGTGAGCGCAGCGCGGCCAGCTCGGTCTGCAACCGAGTGTGGGCTTCTCCCGTCATCCAAACAGGTTCGGTGCTAGTCATTTTGGGTGTCCTTCGGTTGAGTTGGGGGTTGCCGTCAGGGGCGGGCCGAAGCGATGCGCCGCCCCTGACGACTTGGGAGCCCGTGACGGGCGTGGTTGGTGGCGGGTGGACCGCCGGTCTGGAGGGTCTAGCGGCCGGTTCGGCGCAGCGGGTCGAATTCGCGCAAGGCTTCGGGTTGCTTGCCGGTGGTGATGTATTCGGCGAGCAGTCGGCCGGTCACGGGGCCGTGCGCCAGTCCCCACATGCCGTGTCCGCCGGCGATGTAGACGCCTCGCGACCGCTCCCCGATCAGGGGCCGCCCGTCGGGGGTGATCGGGCGCGGGCCAACCCAGACGTCGCTGCGTTCGGCCCAGCGCACGCCGTCCAGCAACGGGCTGGCGGAGTCGACGATGGCGTCCACCCGAGCTGGCACGGCCGGTTCGTACGGATCGCGGAACTCCATGGTGCCCGACACACGCAGTGCGCCTTGATAGGGCGTGCACGCCACCCGCACGTCCGGCAGGTAGATGGGGCCGGGGATGGGGCGCTCCACGGGCACGGTGAACGAGTAGCCGCGACCGGCCTGCACCGGGACACGCACGGCACTGCCCGCCAGCCGGGACAGCCATGCGCCGGTGGCGATCACCGCGACATCGGCGGTCAACGGCCCGCCGCTGCGCAGGTCCACCTCGACTCCGCTGCCCGAACTCCACACGCTACGAACTTCCAACGTGCGCATCGCTGCCCCCCGCTCCACGACCGCCTGGCCCAGTGCCTGCACGAATCGTCCGGGGTCGACGAAGCGCTGCCCATTGATGTTCACCCCGGCGGTGATGGCAGGCGAAGCCAATGGCACTTGTTCGCGCAACGCTTCGCCGGATAATCCGGTGACAGACATTGTCTGTCCAGCGTTTTCGAGTGCGCGAAGCTCACGCATCAGGTGTTCGGCTTGTTCAGCGGTGCGGAACACCGCAGTGATCGGGGCGTCGGTCACCGGCGCGTTGACCCCGTTGGCGACGAGCACGTCGTACGCCTCGATGGCTTCCTCGTTGAGCGGCACATTGGCCCGCACCGCCCGCCGCCACGACGATCGCCGGCAGTTGACGGCGAACTGCATGAGGAAGACTCCGAGCGCGGAGTCGGCGGTCAAGGGGATGTGCAGGGGCGCGGCCGGGTCGCGCAGTGCGCGCAGCCCATAGCGCAGCACGCCCGGAGAGTTCAGCGGAATGGTCAGCGCCGGCGAGATCCATCCGGCGTTGCCCCACGAGGCGCCGGCGGCCACGCCGGCACGGTCGACCACGGTGACATCGACGCCGCGCTCCTGCAGGAACCACGCGGTCGACAACCCGACGATGCCTGCACCGACTACGATCGCTGATCGCGGTCCGCCGTCAATGCGCTCGACGCCACCCATCACAAACCTCCACCGTTGAACTCTTCGTTGCTATCGCCATGGTGGCGTGCCTGGTCGGGGATCGGTTTGCTGGAATTGGACAATCGGCCGATGGCTTGTTGTGCGTATCCGACAACGCCACTCGATGATCACCGGTAGTCGGCGCGGACGATGAACTCAAGCTCGGGTGAAAGGACGTGAATGGGGAGTGAGCTGGCGAAATATGCGCCCGCCCTGTCCTTCGAGTGTTCGCGATGTTGTCGAGTCTGGAGCCGACACCTAGTCCTTGCGCGACAGGGCCGCGCGCGGACACTCCGCAATGGCCTGCTCGGCGAGCGTCTCCAACTCGACTGGGACGGGGTCGGCGGTGACCACGGCGTATTCGTCATCGTCGAGTGTGAACACCTCGGGCGCAATTCTCACGCAGATGGCATTGCCTTCACAGCGATCACGGTCCACTACGACACGCACGGCTCCTCCTTCGTTTCGCCTTGAGCTTTTCGCCCCTTGTTTCGGCATAGCCGAGTTCTTGGATCCACCGATGACGTCCCGAAGTGCTCGAGAATGTCGCAGGCGATGGTTTGGCTCACTGCCGGACACCTTTCTCGATCCACTCGCCGATGCCGATCGGTTTTCTCCATGGTGGTGCGGATGGCCGCCGCAGGGCTTGCGTCATTTCGGCAATGTCGCCGCGGCGCTTTGTCGTCCACTGTCAGCCAGCACGGTCAATCGGTGTCGGTGGCCGCGAGTTCGATCATCATGGCCAGCCGTTTCTTGGCATCGTCGAGTTGCAGATTGGCGATCTCGGCCATCTTGCGCAGCCGGTAACGCACGGTGTTCTCGTGGACGCCCAACCGCTCGCCGGCTTCGGCGGGATCACCCTGGGCCCATAGCCAGGCCTGAAGTGTCGCAACGTATTCGGTGTCATGGGCATGGTCGTGGCGACGCAGCTCGGCCACCGGTCCGCGCTCCGGCGCCCGGCCCGACCGGGCGGCCGTGCGCAGCCGCTGCAAGAGGATGTCGTCCCAGGACTCGTCGTAGGCCACCGGGGCGCCGCCAGGCCGTGAGCCGTCGTGCAGAGCCAGACACTCGTCGGCTTCGTCGCGTGCCGTGGGCAGGTCTGCCACCAAGGCGACGCCGCTGATGCCAGCCACCATGGTCACCCCGTCGGGTAGGGCCGCCTGTAAACCGCTGACCCAACGCCGCGCCGCTTCGGCTTCCTCGCCGGGCAGCAGCGTGTAGACGGTGTTTCCGGCCAGCGCGCTGCGGCCCGGCCGGGACCAGCCGAAGCCGGTGGTGGCGCGCTCGAACGCCACCAGCAGGGCGGCGTCGCGATCGGCGCCGATGAATGCCTGCACCGCGATCACCCGCAACAGGCTGTGGGCTAGGCCCAGGCGGCTGGCCACGGTGGCGGCATCCGCGGTGCCCTCCAGCAACCGGATCACCAGCTCGGATTCGACCTGGCGCTCCAGATCCGCGCTGGCGCGCGACCGCAACAGGTGCAGGGCCACCGTGCGCGCACCGTCGGCCAACGCGGTGAGCGCGGCCCCATTCAACGGCTTCGTACACTGCACCCACACCGACCCCATGAGTTCGCGCCCCGACCGCACCGCCACCACCATGCGTCCGGTCATCCCATGATCGGCGTCCCGGGCGACGAACAGCGGTTCATCGGAGGCCGCCAGATGTGCGTACAGGCCACATGCGTCGAAGAATGCGCGCAACTGCTTCGGTGCCTGTCGTTCGACGATGGTCGCCACCCGCGCCGGGTCGGCGTGTTGCTGCCGCCTGGAATACGCCAGCACCCGCGAGAGCCGATCCTCGATGATGACCGCCCCGCCGGTAGCCTCAGCCAGACTGTCGGCCAATGCAAACAGATCCGTTGGGCCACGCCCTGATTCGGTTTCGCGGCCTTCTAGGACCAACCCGAAGATGACCGCGGCCAACTCACTCCACGACACCGCCGGATCAAGCACCATCACCGCGACGCCCTCGTCCGCGCCGCCGAATGTGGTGTCGTCATTGCCGCCGCGGATCAGCACGACAGCCGCATGCGCCGCGACCGCCCACCGTACGGCTTCTGCCACCGAGCGGGCACCAATTCCGAGCAGCACGTCACCGAGGACTGTGCGATCGTCCGTCATCTCGTGCAGAATCACGCTGCGCAACTCTGTGGACCGCGGTATCGGACAGAAGCGCAATCGGACGCCGTAGCTCCCCATCACATTGACCAGGCGGTCTAACGTGACCACGAGCCGCTCCCCACGTCGAACCGATCAACCAGCGTAACCAGCCCGACCTGCCGGTGAATCACGGGTCTGTCGAAGAGGTTTAGTCGCCGAAATCTTCGTTGTCGTTGATGGGATCGGCTGATCACGCTCGTGTGACTTTCTCCTTGGTAGGTGGTTGGGGGACGTCATCCCGACAGCAGGGCGGCGCCAAGGGCGACTAGGGCGACTAGCTTGAGCGCCTCCAACCCGATGTAGGCGTGGTGTGCGCGAGAGCGGGGTGCGTCTTGGCCGGCCAGCACGCGGGCAGAGCGGCGGTTGAGTCGGGGCCGCACCAACAGGAGCTGCATGGCCAACAGCAGGACCGTCACCCCAGCGATCATCAGCACTGGGCCTGGTGGTCCAGCGATGGTCAGGCATACCGCGATTACCACCGCCCAGACGACCTCGGTGATGTTGAGGGCTCGGAACACGATGTGCCCGATGGCCAGGCCCACCCGCATGTCGAGACCTTCGGCGCGAAACTTCAACGGTGCTTCCATGAAGGAGATCGCCAACACCATGCCCAGCCAGACCAGCGTGGCCGCGGCGGCGACCCGGATGGCGAGCTCGGTCATCACGATTCCCGATCACGGCTCGATGCGTGGCGCCAGGTGTGCCACGCACAAGTCCGGCTCGACGAACGGGTCGAGATGTTCCACCGTCACCGGTGCCCGCATCGCGGTCAGCGCGCCCTGCATCAGGCCCAGGTGCACAGAGCAGATCACCTCGCCGTGTTGTTCGGCCAAGTTCTGGAAAGGGCAGTGCCGCAACCGGATCTCGCGCGTCCGTCGACCGTCGGCGGGTTCGGGCTCAAAGCCCAACTCCTCCAGCAGCTCCACGAGTTCGGTGACCGCCCGGGTCTTCGACGGCGCGCGCGGGTGCGAGGAGGATGCCACCAGTCCTGGGCTTATCGACCGGCCCAGCTCGGCGGCGATGCCGGCGGCATCGGGATCGCGGGCCACATAGTCCGTCAGAATGCCAGCGAGTAGCCGATAATTCGTCGGCCCGGTGGGGTCCATCCGGCGGCTGGCGCGAAACAGGATCGGTGGACGGCCGCGACCGGCGGAGCCGCCGAGGACTTGTTCGACGCGGCCGGCGCGCAGCAGCGCGTCGATGTGAAACCGAACCGTGTTCGGATGCACGCCGAGTTCATCGGCAACGCTGGCGATGCTGCGCGGCTCGGTCGAGGCCCGCAGCAGCGCCAGGATGACGTCGTGGCGCCTAGGGGGCCCAATCCCCGGTTGACGCGTGGTCATGTCGGTGCGCATCAGTCGCCCCGCGGCGGCAACGCCGCCACCATCGAGGTGTCAGCATCGACGGCACCGAGTTTCGCTGCTCCTCCCGGTGATCCCAGCGGGGCGGTCTGCCCCGGCAGGGTGTCGGTGAAGAACTTGACGTTCTGATCGATGTACGGCCGCAGCGGCTCGGGCACGTCGTCTTCGTAATAGATCGCTTCGACCGGGCACACCGGTTCGCACGCACCACAGTCGACACATTCGTCGGGGTGGATGTAGAGCATCCGTGCGCCCTCGTAGATGCAGTCGACTGGGCACTCGTCCACGCAGGCGCGGTCCTTGACGTCCACGCAGGGTTCTCCGATTACGTACGTCATGCCCCGACTTTACTCCAATTAGTTCTTGTAGGAATAGGCTGTGATCATGACTCTCTACGATCCGCATGCGGCCGCTGATACCGACGAGTTCGACGTGCGCAAAATCCCCAAATCGCAACGGCACCCGATGATCTTTGCCAGGTTCGACGAACTCGCCGCCGGCGAATCGTTCGTGCTCGTCAACAGTCACGATCCGATCCATCTGCGCGAGGAGTTCGCCCGTGACCGACCTGGTACCTATGACTGGCGTTATCTGCAGGGCAGCACGTCCGACAGATTGTGGCGGATCCGGATCGTCCGAATCACCGAGCCCTGAGTGGCCCGCCCGTTCTGACCGCCGGCTGACAACACGCCTACGGGCGGAGTGGCCGGTGGCGCCCTGGCCGCTGCAGTCTCGCGTGCCGGCGGGCCGGACGTGATCTGAGGCGATCGAATTCGCCGAGCGGAGGGTCGCGCGGGGCTCCCCGCGTTACCCTTTGCCGATGATGGAGGGCGAGCAGGCGCCTAACTTCACCCTGCGTGACCACACCGGTAGAGCACGGACATTGTCGGCGCTCCTCGCCGAAGGACCGGTCGTGCTGTTCTTCTTCCCGTTGGCGTCCTCACCGATCTGTACCGCTCAGGCGTGTCATTTTCGGGATTTGAGCAACGAGTTCGCCGGGGTTGGCGCCCAGCGGGTCGGCATCAGCACCGACACCGTCAACAGGCAGGCCCACTTCGCCCAGCAGCGCTCGTTCGACTATCCGCTGCTCTCCGACTCCGACGGCGTGGTGTCGGAGCTGTTCGGGGTGCGCCGAGGCAGGTTCGCCAAGCTCCGTAAGTCCGTCGTGGCGCGGGAGGTGGCCCGGCATAGCCGGCACACTCGACGCCGTGGCCTGCTGGCCCGGCTGCTGCCGGTCCGACGGAGCACCTTCGTCATCGGCACCGACCGCACCATCCTCAAGGTCGTCTCCAACGAGGTGCGCGCGTCGGTGCACGCCGACCAAGCCCTGTCGTTCCTGGAGAAGCACATGCATCGGCAGTCTCAGAGCATGGGCGAATCGAGCAGCGACTGGTTCGCCGAACGCGAGACCGTGGACGAGCCGAGCTTGGTTCGGCCCTACGTCCTCACGGCGGGCCGGATCGACTCCGACATCGATCTGGCGCTCGAGGCCCCGGTGGAAGCGTTGAACTCGACGGGGAAGGTGCCGCACTGGCCGAAAAATGATGTGCGGGGCCAGATCCTGACGTGGTGTGCGCATAGCAGCTCGGTCGCAGAGATCGCCTCGCGCCTGTCCTTGCCGCTCGGTGCGACGCGATTCCTGGTCGACGACCTCGTCGCACGAGGTTATTTGCGCGTGCGCGCACCCCTCGGTGACTCGATGTCCATCGACGAGAGACGCGAGCTGCTGACGCGGACCTTGGTGGGGTTGCGGGCACTCTGAGGCGCGGACCTGGAGCGCAGTGCCCATCTGCCGGCTGTCGGTAGGCTTCAGCCGTCGAGCTGCTCTCGGCGAACGTTATGACGGGCGGGTCGGTGGTGCGGCGTGAGTGCACGCTTCGAGGTTCTGGACTGGTCGGAGACACGCATGGGGGTCATCAGCCTGCGCAGGCGGATCGAGCCGACCTTGAACGTCGAGGTGTACGAGGTCAAGCTCGGCGACGAGTTCCTGATGTCGAGCCTGTTCACCGTGGCCGAGGTAGAGCTCGCGCGCCTCGGCCTGGCCCGGGCAATCGATGCCGACCTCGACGTCGTCGTCGGGGGACTCGGGCTCGGCTATACCGCGCAGACGGTGCTCGACGATCCCCGCATTCATTCCCTCGTCGTGGTGGAAGCACTCGAGGAGGTCATCAGCTGGCATCAGCGTGCGTTGCTCCCCGACACCGCCGAACTGGCGTCGGATCCGCGAGTTCGCCTACAACGGGGTGACTTCTTCGCCTTGGCCGACAGCACCGAAGGCTGCGATCCGGAGCAGCCGGGCCGACGGTTCCACGCCATCCTTCTCGACATCGACCACACGCCGCGACACGTGCTGCACCCAAGCCACTCCGCGTTCTACACGCCCGCGGGACTGAGAAAGCTCGCCGGGCACCTGCACCCCGGCGGTGTCTTCGCGCTGTGGTCCGATGACCCGCCAGACCCTGACTTCGAGGCGATCCTCGCCGAGGTCTTCGACCGGTCCGAGGCGTCCATCGTCCGTTTCCCCAACCCGCTGACCGGCGGCCACTCGACCAACACGGTCTACGTCGCAAGTTGACCATCGTCGGACCGTAGCGATGCGATGCCGTCATCGGCGCTACGGCAACTGGAACGTCAACTTGTGTGGCCCGCGTCGCAGTGCTTCTTCACGCGCGCGCAGCACGGCGGGTATGCGAATCAAGTCGAGCACTGCGCGGCTGATCATCTCGTCGACGTCCTCGGGTCCTCCGGAGGCCGCGACGACGAGACCGTGCGCGGTGTCGATGACGCTGCCGAACCAGCACGGGTCGCCGGGCTCGAGTAGATCGAGGCGGTCTTGCAGCACCCGCCGCGACGGCATGCCGGTTCGGGCGGTCAATGCTGCTTTGCCGCGCGCCAATTCGTCGAATGGCGCCGGCCAACGATCTCTGGGCAGGTCGGAGATCACGAGATCCCGTAGCGGGTGGCCAGGCCGATCGACGACGACCACGTAAGCCGGAGCGACGACGTGTGGCCACCGCGCGACGATGCGGATCAAGGGCTCGACAGCGGTGAAGGCGTTCGTGATCGCCTCGTCGAGTGCGTCGTGGTGCGTTGTAGCGCTTTCCCTTTCAGGGACGTGGCGGACGGGCATGGCGCTCACTTTCTGAAAGGACTTTCATCACGAACTGATTCGTCAAGGGAGCGCCGGCGGGCTCACCGGCCGGAGCAACTCCACGTGTCTGTCGGTCAGCATCGGACGAATGTGGCCCACTGCCAGTTCCTGGTAGTGCGGTGAACTCAGATGTGCGTCGAGGGCGGCTCCGTCGCGGTAATGCTCGATGAGCAGCAGGCTGGTTGGGTCGTCCACACTGTGAAAGACGTCGTACCCGAGGCATCCGGGTTCCGCCAGCGATTGGGGTCCGAGAACGGTGATGTGGTCGAGCACGGCGTTGAGTGAGACCTTGGTGGTCTGCCAATGCGCAATGACGACGACGGGCTCGTCAGTGCTCATCGACGTTGCTTGAGGGCGTCTACGAGTGCTTCTCCGACCAGAGTCCCCGATTGTGGATTTTGGCCGGTGATGAGGCATCCGTCGACGACGAGTTTCGGCTGCCACGGATCGGTTGCCTCGAAGAGTGCGCCTTCCGCGCGCAGCGCGGTCTCGAGGTCGAATGGCACGTCTTGATCGGCGTAGCCGTCTTCTTCGGCGGTCGAGAACGAGGTGAGCTTGCGGCCGCGCACTAGCGGCGTGCCATCGTCGAGGGTGACACCGAGGAATGCCGATGGCCCATGGCAGACGGCGGATACGATCATCCCGGCGTTCCACGCACGGATCACTGTCGCCTGCACCTCCGGGTTGCCCGTGATGTCCACCAGTGGTCCGAGTCCGCCAGGAATGAAGATCGCGTCATAGTCGAGTACGTCGACCTCCGATAGTTTGCGACTACGCGAAAGTCGCTGGTATGCCTGACTTTTCAGGAAGTCAATCTGGGTGGTGTCGTCAGCGTCGAATCCATCTTCCGGCGGCTTGCCGCCCGACGGAGAACTGAACTCGACGGCTACGCCAGCTTTGTCAAGCGCTTGGAAGGGATGGGCAATTTCTGGAAAGAAGAAGCCCGTGGGTCGATTGTGTGGGCCGATTACGGAAGCGTTGGTCGAAACGAACAGGACATACGGAACGCTCACAGCACTCTCCTCACGTTGGGGCGGCAGGTTTCAGTCGAAGACGATGACGGCACGACCCACGATGTCACCGCGGCCCAACGCGTCGAGGTTCTCATTGACGTCGTCGAGTTTCACGGTGACCACGTTGTGCTTGATGAGTCCTTGGCCGGCCAAGGTGAGAACCTCTTGGAGATCGTTGTGGTTGCCCCAGAACGATCCGAAGTACGACTTCTCGCCGCTGACGAACGGGAACAGCGGAAGTTCGACGCGCTGACCCATGAGGCCTACTTGGCAGAGCGCGCCCTCGGTCGCCAGAATGGATGCCGCCATACCCAGTGACTCGGGAGATCCTGCGCAATCCAATACGGCATCGACGGTCCGTCGACCCGTGAGGTCTTCGAGCTCGTTCTGTACGTCTTCGACGGTTTTGTCGCGAACGTTGACGGTGTGGTGTGCGCCGTTTTCCGTTGCCACCGCTAACTTTTCGTCGCTGCGGGCGAACCCGAGTACGGTCGCGCCGCCGCCGAGGAGGCGGGCGTACTGGACTCCGTAACCGCCTAGCCCACCGATGCCATTGACGACAACGGTTCGGCCTGCGCCGAGGTTTCCTGCGTCGCGAAGTTTCTTCATACCGCGGTATGGAGTGATTCCGGCATCGGTCAGCGGCGCCAGATACTCGGGTTGCGCGTCGGGATGGTCGGCAACCGAAATGACGTGGTCATATGGCGCGAGCATGTACTCGGCGAATCCGCCATTCGGTCCGAACCCCGCGAGTTGTCCACCGCTGCAAAGCTGTTGGTTGCCTTCGTGGCATTGTCGGCAGGTGCCGTCACCCCACTGCGCGTCGACGACGACAAGGTCGCCTTCGGAAACCCCGGCAGTGTCCGGTACGTCGGCGCCAAGTGCGGCTATGGTGCCGGCGACTTCGTGCCCCGGGATGAAGGGCAACTCGACTGGAAGACCCTGCCGAAAGTAGCCGTCCAGAAGCTGGTAGTCGCTGCGGCACATGCCCGCCGCGGCGACCTTGAGCAAAACCTGATTCGGCCCGACGTCGGGGACCGGAACTTCGTCAATCTGCAATGGCTGATTGAATTTATGTATGCGTGCCGCCCGCATCTGCATGATTCACCTCGGGTGTCGTTGCCGTTGATCCCGACGGTATTGGGACGGTCTTGACGACCAGTGGATGGTTTGTGGATTCGCGCTTAGCCGAGTTCGGCCAGGAAGCGTTCGGCTCGGTGGGCGAACAGGTGGGCCTCGTGGTCGATGGAGTATCCGCGCGCCGCGTCGGCGGCGGCTCGGACGGCTGCGACCGGCTCGCCGCGCGCTTGCAGCAGCTGGGCCTGCAGGAGCAAGAGCAGACCCTCTGGGTAACGCTGACCGTACGCCTCGAGGTAGAACTCGGCGCGCTCCAGCGCCGAGGCGGCGGCCTCTGTCGAGCCACTCCTCAAATGCATCTCGCCGAGTAGGGCATACCAGGTAGCCACGCACGAACGCGGCGGGTCGACGAGGTTCGTCGTAATCACCCTTTGGGCCTCGGAGATTGCCGTCAGCACCTCGCCCGGCACCTCGCTGGTCATGGCCACCGCCCAGCATTTGGCTAGCCGCTGGTAGGTGCCCAGGAAGACGAAGGAGAATCCTGGGTCCACGGCGATGCCCCGTTCTGCTCCGCTCAGCGCCCAGTCCGGCTCGCCGACGAGCGAAGCAATCCTCGCGATCATGGTGGCCCATATGGTGATTCGGTACGGATTGTCGCCGGCAACGTCCTCCAGCGTGTCGAGGAGTCCCCGCGCTGCGTCGACGTCACCGTGTAGTGCGGTCACCTCTGCCAGCATCCCGGTCATGAGCAACTCCAAGTCGCTGCGGACCGGATCTTCCGCAGGTGGCGCGAGGCCCGCGAGCAGCGCGCGTTCGGATTGGCTCAGGTAGCGGAACGCCTCACCGATGTTGCCGACGTCCCACTGATGCAGTCCCCAGGCTTGGAGTCCGTACGTACGCATCATCGGATCGGAGGATGCGCAGCCCTGGTCGAATAAGCGTCGGGCGAGCCGGCCGGCACGATCGAGGTCGATGGCCTGTTGGTGAGCGGTCCAGCGGGAGAACAGAAAGCCGGCGGCCTCCGTCTCACGGCCGAGGCCGCGAGCCAAGTGTTCGGCGCGCTCCAACAAGTCGAGCGCTGCGGTGCCGTACATGGAACGCATCCCGACGACCGCGGTTAGCTGGGACAGTGCGGACAACTCGAGTTCCGCCAAACCCGACTTGCGCGCAACCTCGACGGACAATCGCAGGTGTCGCTCGGCCGCCTCGAGCGCCGACTTCGTCGCAGCGCGGCTACCCGCGCGCTCCAGGGCGGCCGCGGTTCGTGCGGCATCAGCGAGCGGGCCGGCAGACCACAGGTGGTAGGCGAGCCGCTCAGTAACGGTGTCGTCATCGGAATCGCTGCTTTCGAGCGCGTCTGCGATGCGCATGTGCAGCTGTGTCGCTCGACCTGGCGGCGTGATTCCGGCAACCGACTCGCGAACGATGTCGTGGGTGAAACGGGTCGAGTGCGGGTTGCGGGGCGTTGGCTCGAGGAGACCGAGGCCCTGTAGCGGCTCTAGCCGGTCGAGGCAGGTTTGAACGTCGATGTCGGCAGCCCGGACAAGCAAATCGAGCCCGACGTCGCGGCCGATCAGCGCCGCGATCTGCAGTAGGCGTTTGACACCGTCGTCGAGTTCGGCCAATCGGTCTCGGACGACGTCCCGCACGGTGGAGGGCACCCCGGCGCGCGGTGCTGCGTCGTCGGCTAGCTTGCCTCCGTTGGCGAGGAAACGGGACAGTTCACGTACGTAGAACGGGTTGCCCGCGGTGCGGGAGTGGATGTCGCGAGCAGCTCCGTCGCTTGGGTCGTGGCCGGTCTCGCGGCGGACGAGCTCAGCCACCTCGGCGAGGTTGAGTGGGCCAAGCAGGACGCGGCAGTGGCCGGGCACCCGGCTCGCCGCCGCGAGCAGCCGTGCCAGCTCGGTACCGGGAGCAGGCGCACGATCGCGGAGCGCACCGATCAGGACGGTGCCCCCCGGCAGCCGAGTCGTCAAGTGGCTGAACAACTGCATCGATGCCGTGTCCGCCCAGTGCAGGTCGTCGATCACGATCAACAGTGGGCGCTGCGCCGCGACTTGGCCCACGATGTCGACGACTCGCTCGAACAGCCGGAACTGGGTACCGGTATCCGTCAAGGCAGACCCTGCCAGGACGACGGCGCGGGGCTCGAGGAGGCGGCCGAGGTCACCGTCGAGCCACTCCTGCTGCTGCTCGGACGGGAGGAGTTTGAGCAGAGCGCCGACCGCCTGTACCCATGGCCACATCGATGGCGTTCCGGCGCCTTCGAGGCAGCTTCCCCAAACCACTCGCACGTCGGTCCGTCCAGCAGCCGTAGTGATCTCCTCGAGCAAGCGGGTCTTACCCGCCCCCGGCTCGCCCTCGACGATGGCCAGCGCCACGCGGCCGGTCGATGCTGCATCCACGGCGCTTCGCAGTATTGCGAGTTCCTCGGCTCGACCCACCAGCCCGCCTGCAGCCTGCCTCGTCACGTCTGCAGCAACTACCGACGGCACATCGGCATTCGAGTAACCGAGCCCCGTAGTGGTCGTTCGGCTCAGCACGCGGCGGTGGGCGGACTCTAGAGTCGGGCCAGGATCGAGGCCGAGATCCTCGGCGAGACGGCTGCGGACCGTGCGGAACACCGACAACGCCTCCACCTGCCGGCCGGCGGCACCCAAGGTCGCGACGAGGCTGGCTTGAACCGGCTCGTGCAACGGCGCAATCGTGGCAGCGAGATGCAACGCAGCCAGTACGCGCTCTGGTCGGCCGATCGACACCGCGAGCGCGGCCGCCGCCGTACATGCATCGAAGAACTCATCGTTGAGCCCGGCGAAGATGGACATCGCCGCCGGACCTTGTGCCAACCCATCACCGGCAGGCCCGGTCCAAAAGCTCAACGCCTCCACGTAACAATCGAGAGCCATCTGGTTGCGATGCTCCGACAACTCGGTGTTCGCGGCGGCAAGGGACTTTCGAAAGCCGAGCAGGTCCAGCTCATTTGGGCCTGCGGTGAACAAATAGCCGGTGCCGCGCCGGAATAGGTACGAGCCGACTTCTCGCGCGGGGAGCGTCGGCTCAAGGAGGCGCCGTAGGGCGCCGACGTACTTGTGGAGCGTATTGAGCGCGCTGGACGGGGCCTCGTCGCCCCAGATCAAGTCGACGAGCTCGTCCGTGCTGGTCGGCCGCCCTTCTCGCGCCAGCAGCAAGGCAAGTAAGTAGGTCTGCTGCCGAGGGCCGGTATTCAGTTCGACACCGTCGCGCCAAAGCCGCAACGGGCCGAGAATCTGCGCGCGCACCCCGTTGTCGGAGGGCGACCTGTCTTTCCCGAGGGAGGCGACGTAATCGGAAGGCACAGCCACGTCCGTCACCCCGGGTTCGAATCGACAGATTTCCGACTGCGCCGTCCATGCCCGCGTTGCGACACGCGGAAGCCGGTCACTTGCTAGAACCAGCCAGCATCGCCTGCTCAGTCAGATAAGAAGTTTACTGTCGAGTCGCTGTTTGGGCGCTGTATCGCGTGGACGCCAACCTGGATGCGGTAATGGCGTCGCACTTGAACGATGGCCTGCAGGTGCGCGAAAGCCTGGCTATTGGGCAGCGACGATCGACGGGGCGGGGGCGAGTCGGTGCGTTGATCCGTGGAGCGGGACTCCTCGGTGTGGTGCCCACGAATCGGGGATCGTCGTCAACGAGGCGACCGCCTTGGCAATGGCGACGAAGTCGCGGGCGACGCTGGATTCCACGTCGGTGCGCCACGCGATGGCCAACACGGTGGGTGGGATGTCGGAGATCGGTATGAACGACAGTCCCGGACGTCCGTAGTAGCGCTGGGTCGACGCCTGCGAGAACGCGACGCCGCGCTCGGACAGGATTGCCTCGAAGCACTCGTCGACTGTTGCGACTTCGGCGCCGAGGCGAACCGGCTCGCCGTTGCGGGCGTCAGTGGCCAGCCAGAAATTGCGCCACGTCTCCGGCGACCGGCGCGCGACGAACGGCTGATCCAGCACCTGCTCGACGCTCATCTCGCTCTCACCAGCCAGCGGCGAACTCGATGACACCACGAGCAACCGCGGCTCTACGAACAACATCTCCAGGCCCAACCAGTCCTGGACCAGGATCGGGGGACGCACGAAGGCGACGTCGACCGAGCCGTCGGAGAGCCCCACGTACGGATCGGTGAAGTCGTGCGACCGCATTTCGACCTCGACGGTCGGGTGCAAGTCGTGGAACGCGTTGAGAATCTGCGGGGTGAGTTCGGCTGCCGCGTTGGCCTGAAAGCCGACGACGAGGCGCGCGTGGGGCTCACCACGGCCTACGCGTTTGGTGACGGCGGCGATCCGTTCTGCGTCGACCAGCAGTCTGCGGCTTCCATCGAGCAGCACTTCGCCCGCGGGCGTGAGCTCCACGTGACGGCTATCGCGCACGAAAAGTGTTGTGCCCAAGGAGTGTTCGAGCTTGCGGATCTGCACGCTCAGCGATGGCTGCGCGATGTGCAGCCGAGCGGCGGCGCGCCCGAAGTGGAGCTCCTCCGCGACGGCCACGAAGTAGCTCAACAGCCGGAGATCGAGCTGGGGCAGCACTCCTCGAGGCTAGCTGACCAGCGCAAACGAAACCATTAGTTGTTGCCTATCGGTCCGTCGCCGACTGGTATTGGACGTTCCGTCCCTTCCGACGTGTGATGGGCGGCACACGATCGCCACACTCGAAGGGAAGTTCCTTGACGCTCACCACCACCGCGCCACCCATCGCCGAATGGGTCGCTGCACTCACCAAGGTCAACAACGCGGACCCCGAAATCTCCGCGCACGGCAAGTACTTCACCTGCTCCTATCTGCTGGACATGGAGACGCACACGTTCGTCGTCGAGATGCACCGCGGCAAGATCGTCGACATCGCCGTCGATCCAGGCCCGCTGGACGTGTCGTACCAGTTCGCGATCCGCGCCAGTGCGGACACGTGGCGCAACTTCGGGGTTCCGGTACCCGCCCCGATGTACCACGGGATCTGGGCGGCCAGCTTCCAGCGGGACATGAAGCTCGAAGGTGACGTGTTGGTCCTGATGCAGAACCTTCGCTGTGTCACCCGGCAGATCGAACTGCTGCGCGCCGTGAGCGTGCCCGTCTAAATCCCCTGCCATCCAACATATTCAGAAGCGAAGGACGAACATGAGCAAGATCTCCCCAGTCACCGGGCACTACGTCGACGTCGACGTCGACGGACTGCTGTACAAGGTCTTCTACCTCGAGAACGGCACCGGGCAGCCGCTGGTCTGCCAGCACACCGCCGGTTGCCACAATCACCAGTGGCGTGGACTTCTCGAAGACGAAGAGATCACCAAGGACTACCGGGTCATCGCCTACGACCTGCCCCGGCACGGCAAGTCCGACCCGCCGGAGAACACCGAGTGGTGGACCGAGGAATACCAGCTGTCGGCCGACCACTACGCCAACTTCATCGTGGCGCTCGTCGATGCACTCGAGTTGGCGAACCCGATCTTCATGGGGTCGTCCTTCGGCGGCAACATCGCGCTGCAGTTGGCGCTGCGTCATCCCGAGCGGTTCGCGGGCGTCATCCCCGTCGAGGGGGCTGACTACTCACCCGGTTTCTACCTGGACTGGTGGCAGCACCCGCACGCGAACGCAGCGCAGGTCTGCGCCAGTGGGGTCTGGGACCTGATGGCGCCGCAGTCACCCGACGCCGACCGCTGGAAGACGTGGTTCTACTACAGCCAGGGTTCCGAGGCATTCAAGGGCGACCTGTACTTCTACTCCGTCGACCACGACCTCCGCGACAAGCTCTCCGAGATCGACGGCGACCGGTGCCCGGTGGTCATGCTGACCGGCGATTACGACTACCTCACGACACCTGAGGACAGCGCCCGTACCGCCAGCCAGATTCGCAACGCCGCCTTCATCGAGATGAAGGACATCGGCCACTTCCCGATGAGCGAGAACCATCCGGTCTTCCGGACCTATCTCATCGAGGCACTTGCAACACTGCAGCGCAAGGCGGCGGCCCTGGCACCGACGAGCTGACCAAACGCGCCGCATCGTGGGCCGGTCACCGACGGGGTGACCGGCCCACGGTGAGGGGCGCGGCTCATTCCCCAGCAACGGGGGACAAGGACTGCGACGGTCGCCACGCCAGGAAGCCAACCACCAGGCCCAGGAAGGGAATTGCGGCCAGGATGGTGCTCAGCGTCGCGCTGCCGCCGGTGACCAAGGTGAAGTTCGTCAGCACGAGCCACAGGCTGCCCAACAAGCCGAGGACAGCCAGCGTCGGCGCGATCCGCGTGGTCCACAGCCGTCCCGCCGCGCGGTCGGGGTTGCGCAGGAAGAAGACCAGAACGGCGATCGACGTGGTGAGCATCAGCACGACCATGCCGACAGTGGCGATCCCCGCCATGGAACCGAACACACCAACCAGCGGATCGATGCCCAGGACGGCGAGGATGGCGACGATCACCGTGGCCGTGACGGTCTGCACCACCGACGAGAAGGACGGGGCGTCGTGGTCGTCGTGGATCCTTGCGAGTCGGGCGGGCAGGAGGCCCTTTCCGGCGAGCACGAACTGGTAGCGCGCGATGACGTTGTGGAATGACAGCACGCAGGCGAACAGGCTGGTCAACAGCAGGATGTTCACCACGTCGCGGCCGACCGTGCCCAGCATCGTTCCGGCCGTGTCGAGCAGCATGTTGCCGTCGCCGGCCAGGGTCTGTTGCGCAACGGCGGTCACCTGATCGGGACCGAGCGCAACCACGAAGGCCCACACGGTGATCGCGTAGAACGCGCCGATGATGATCACCGCGGCGTACGTAGCCCTGGGAATCGTCCGCTCCGGGTCACGCGCTTCGTCGCGGAACACCGCGGTGGCCTCGAACCCGATGAACCCCGTGAGCGCGAACAGAATGGCGATGCCGATGGTGCCGTTGGTGAACACGCCAGGATCGAACGACGCGAACGTGACACCGGCGGGGCCGGGATTGGCGACCATGACGATGTCGAGCACGACGACGACACCGATCTCGAGGGCCAGCGCCACCCCGAGCACCTTGGCACTGAGTTCGATGTGCCGGTAGCCGAGCACGGCGACGATCGCCAACACGGCGAACGAGTATGCGGGCCAGGGGATCACCGGTCCGTGGTAGTGCGCGACGGTGTCGGATATCGCCCAGCCGATATATCCGTAGATGCCGATCTGGATGGCGGTGTAGGCGATCAGTGCCACGACGGCGATGCCCTTGCCCGTCCGTTGGCCCAGGCCGACCGTCACGTAGGAGAAGAACGCACCTGCCTCGGGGACGTGCGGCGTCATCGCGACGAACCCAATGCTGAAGACGAGCAACACCAGTGCCGCAATCACGAAACCGACCGGTGCGCCTGCGCCATTGCCGAGGCCCATGGCAAGCGGCATGTTGCCGCCGATCACGGTCAAGGGGGCGGCCGCCGCGACGACCATGAAGACGATGCCAATGGGGCCGAGTTGGCCGGTCAGACGCCGCCCTTCGGTCTTGGTCGGTGTGGTCACGAGATCTCCTGGAGTCGGGGGGCACTGGGGTGCAACGCGTTGCGCAGCAGGTCGTGGTCGATGGCGTGGGCGGTGAAGCCGTTGCGGCCCGTCATCGTCGTGGCGGCGACCATCGCGTTGACGATGGCCTCCTCGGTCGCTTCGATCGTGAGGTCGAACAGGCGAGTCATCAACTGCGGTGCGACCATTCGCAGCGGCACCTCTGGGCGGGCGGTGTCGTGGTTCTCGTCCCACGCGTAGGGCGGAATCCCGCGGTTGCCGGTGGCGAACGCCAGCATCAGGTCGCCGCTGTACTGCTCGCCCGTCCCGCCGAGCCGGCTCACGGCAAGAGCCGCGCGCTGCGCCAACCGCGTGCACTGATGGGGGAGCAGCGGTGCGTCGGTGGCGACGACGACGATGATCGAGCCAGATCCCGGCTCGTACTGCGGGGGCAGGTCGGGAAGCGGCACCTCGGAAGGGCCGATCAGTTCACCGACGTGGACGCCGTTGATTTGGAGTCGTTCGCGCCGACCATGATTGGCTTGGACGAGGACACCGACGGTGTACGGTCCGGCGGCGGTCTGGGTGACGCGCGACGAGGTGCCGGTGCCGCCCTTGAAGCCGTGGCAGATCATGCCGGTGCCGCCCCCGACGTTCCCCTCGGCTGGTGGTGCGGCAGACGCGTTGTCCAACGCGGCGCGTACGTGTTCTGGGCGCACGTGAAAGCCGTTGATGTCGTTGAGCAGACCGTCGTAGGTCTCGCCGACCACGGGCAGCGACCAGTAGAGGCCGTCGCCCCGGGCTCGTACCTGTTCTGCCACCAGCTCGTCGCGGACGACGCCGACGCTGTGCGTGTTGGTGAGCCCGATCGCGGTGGTGAGCTCCCCGGACTCGCGAATCCATTCCAGCCCGGTCAATTCACCGCTGCCGTTGAGCCGGTGGGATCCGGCGAACACGGGCTCGGTCCAGATGTCGTCGTGCGGAATCACGACGGTGACACCGGTGCGCACGGCCGCGGGACCGTCGGACTCGAGGGTGGTGTGACCGACCCGGACACCGGGGACGTCGGTGATGGCATTGCCCGGTCCGGTCGGGTGGTCCCCGATGACGACGCCAAGGTCTCTCGCCCGCATTGCTTCCGCTCGTTCCCGTATAGTTCTTTTCCTAGTTGGAAAAGAACTATGCACCCGTGTGATCCACGACGCAAGGGCAGCGGCGAAGTAAGTTCGGTCGTAGCTACCGGCGGAGGAGGGGAGGACGGCATGGCGAGGCCGAATCGGCAGGTAGAGCGACGCGGCGACATCATGGACGCCGCGATCGCCCTCATCGAGCGCCATGACCTAGCCACCCTCAAGCTCGCCGACGTGGCCGCCGAACTCGGACTGACCACCAACGCGGTGCGCTACTACTTCAAGGACGTCGCGCAGCTGTTGTCGGAGTTGGCTCTGCGATCCGACGTCCGCTTCTACGACGAGCGGTTGGGGCTCGCCGCCAAGACCGACGACCTGCCAACACAGCTGGCCATGACCATGGCGGCAGGCCTGCCCACCGGACCCGAGGACGCCGAGTGGCGCGCAATCTGGCGCGCCGTGCTGGCGGCCGGTTTCGAGCTTGATCAGCGCGCCGACGTGCAGGGCATCTACCACCGTCAGGTCGGCCTCTACACCGACCTCTTGGACGCGGGCTCGAAAACGGGAGCGTTCCAACTGAAGTCACCTGCCCGCGACATCGCCATGACGCTGATGTCCATGGAGGACTACCTCGGCTACCGCATCGTGGCGCGAGATCCCCAGATGAGCCGAGCCACTGCGCTTCGGCTCATGCGTCAGTACGCGGAACTGGCCACCGGCACACGACTACCGAAGTCCGACTGAGCGCGCCGGGTCGAAGCTCACCTGCGGTCGGCCCGTCATCGGATGCGGCTGGACGACCGCGGTGACGCCGTACACGTCGGCCATCAGCTCGGCCGTCAGCACGGTGTCCGGCGGACCGGCGGTGACTCGTGTTCCGTTGTGCAGCACGGTGATGACGTCGCAGTAGTAGGCGGCGAGGTTCAGGTCGTGAAGGGCGATGACCGCGGTGATGCCGAGCCGCGCCGGCAACGCGAGGACGTCGAATTGATGACGGACGTCGAGATGATTGGTCGGCTCGTCCATCACCAGCAGGCTGGGCTGCTGGGCGAGCGCTCGAGCCACCAGCGCGCGTTGTCGCTCGCCACCCGACATCAAGGCGAAGGATCGGTCGACGAGATGCGTGGCGCCGACCAGCGCAAGCGACTCGGTGATGACGTCGGCGTCGGACGCGTTGTCGCCCTGAAACATTCGCTTGTACGGCGCACGACCCATCGATACGACGTCGCGGACCCGCAGGTCGAAGTCACCGCTGGCGTCCTGAAGCACGGCAGCCACCGTCCGTGCCATCCGCTTGGCCGGGATCGTCGCGACGTCGGTGCCGTCGATGATCACCGTTCCGGTGGACGGGCGGACGAGGCGCAGCAGCGCACGAAGCAACGTGGACTTGCCACAGCCATTCGGTCCGACCACACCGACGACCTGCCCTGGCTCGGCAGTGATCGACACGCCGTCCAGAATCCGTCGGCCCCCGAGATCGACGGACAACCCGTCGGCCTGCAAGCGTGACCCGCTCATGCCGTTCCGCCAGGCGTGGAACGGCGGGCGTCACGCCGGAGAAGCCACAGAAAGAAGGGCCCGCCGCACAACGCCGTCAGTACGCCGACCGGGATCTCCTGGGGTGAGGCGAGCGTTCGGGCCGCGATGTCGGCCAGCACCAGGAAGGTGGCGCCTGCGAGTGCTGCCGCTGGGAGTGCACGACGATGATCGCTGCCCGCCACCAGCCTGACGGCATGCGGCACGATGAGACCGACGAAGCCGATCGGCCCGCTGACCGCGACCAGAACCCCGGTCAGCAGTGATGCCACGACGAACATGCGGGCCCGAAAGCGTTGTGTGTCAACGCCCATGGTGGCCGCGACCTCGTCACCAGCCAACAGGACGTTCAGCGTTCTGGACTGGGCGAGCATCACCAGCAGGCCAGCGGACACCAACACCAGTGGCAGCCACAGGCTGCGCCATTGCGCGCCGCCGAGCCCGCCGAGGAGCCAGGTGAGCACCTGGCGTGCCTGATCCCCGCTCTTGGCCATGATGAGCATCAGGCTGGTCAGCGCCGACAATGCGTAAGCTACCGCCACACCGGCAAGCACGAGTCGGGCGGTGGTGATCTGGCCTCCCGCCCTGGACAAGCCGTACACTAGCCCCAGCGCCGCAAGCGATCCGACGAACGCGGCGATCGAGGTCGAGATCGCCCCAGCGATGCTGATACCCGCGACGATCACGCCGACTGCGCCGACCGACGCGCCGGAGGACACCCCGAGCAGGTAGGGATCGGCGAGCGGATTTCGAACCAGCGCCTGCAGTGTCATGCCGACCACCGCAAGCCCGGCCCCGACCACCGCGCCAAGCACCACGCGAGGGCCGCGCACCTGTGCGATGACGGTCTCGAAATGTGTTGGCCCCGTGGCATCGACCAGTCCAGGCACGAGTTGGTGGGCGACGTTGGTGGCGACGTCGAGTGGCGGTATCACGATGGATCCGATTGCGAGCCCCGCGATCATCGCCGCCACGAGCATGACCGTCAGCACGCCGAGGACCAACGGATGGCGCGGGTGCCAGCGGGGCGCCCGCCGTGGCCGATCGCCCTCGACGAGAGCGCAGTCGGTCACTGGAAGCGGTCTGGGTGGAGCTGCCTTGCGAGGGCCTCGACGGCGAACGGCGCCCGCACACCCAGCACGGCGTCCTGGAGGGTGAGAACGGCGAACTCGTCGTTGCGAATCGCGGGGACGTTGGCCAGTTCCGGCTTGCCACGCAGGAAGGCCTTCTTCTCGTCCACCGACGGTGTCCCGAAGTAGTCGTAGATCACGATGACGTCGGGGTTGCGCTGCAGCACCTGCTCCCACGACACGTCGGCGAACGTGTCGTCGACGTCGGCGAATACGTTGGAGCCGCCGGCAAGTTGGATGATCTGGTTGCCGATGCCCTCGTGGCCCGCGGTGAATGCGGTGGCGTCGCCACTGTCGTAGACGAACGCCTTGAGCGGTTGGACGCCTGACACGCGCTCTTGAGTGGACGACACGCTGTGCTGCATGTCGGTGATCAGGGCCTGGGCGCGGTCGGTCACGCCGAAGAAGTCGGCTATCTGCCGGACCTCGGCGTAGACGTCGTCCATCATGATCGGCTTCGTGGCGCAGTACTCCGGGTTCAGGTAGGTCGTGATCCCTGCGTCCGCGAACGCCTTTCGCGAGCGCCCCGCCGACTCGTCGAAGGTGCTGCTGTACCCGCCGTATACGAAGTCAGGATCGACGGACAGGACCTGCTCGAACGAAGCGTCCTTGGCCGACAATTCGGGAATCGAGCGGTAGGCCTCGGCGTACTGGGGCAGCGGCGGGTTGTCGGGGTACACCGTCGCAGCGATGACATCGCGCAATCCCAGCGCCAGCAGAAGTTCCACGGACTGTTGGTAGTAGCCCACTGCCTTCTTGGGCGGCGCCTTGACGGTGACCTGCTGGCCGCAGTTGTCCACCGCGACGGGGAAACCCGCCTGATGCGGTGCCGTGTCGGAGGCGGCGCCGGTACTCGCCGATCCGCATCCGTTGAGAAGGGCCAAGGCCAGGGTGACGGCGAGCGCAACACCCGCGGCACGCCGCGAGGACTGCATCGTGAAATGCACTACATCGGCTCCATCCGGGATCTCCACGTCCCAGCAAGAGGGCCGACGAGAGCAGTATCCTGACTCCTGGATCAGCGCTCACCCCGACCTTCCAACCCTTACGGGCCGTGGTCGACGCGGGGCTCGCTCCCCAGTCACAGTGGCGGGACCGCGCCGGATTTGCACCGGCTTCCTGCCTACTCATCGAGGCTGGTCGGGGCGACCAGCCAGGACTGACAATAACCGACGTCCACGTCGCCCACTGCGCTACGATCTACGTAGTCGCTACGTAGATGCTCTTCCGTCGTCGTCTGAACGGTTTCGGCACCGTACGTCGCGACACCCATGCTGACATGACCTTGGGAAGAGCACTCTTGTTGGGTCGCCCGCGCAGTCGAAGCCGCTGCGCAGCAAGGTCAACTCGAACCGATGTATCGCCGAAGGTACGAGTCCCAGGCGCAGTGGGGTGAACGGCGCACTCCGGCCGATGAAGTATTTCGCGGGTTCGCGGTCGAATTGGGGCTCGACATAGAAGCTTTCGACGTGGCATACCACGATCCGGCCACGCTGGAACGTGCCCTTCTCGACGTTGGAGATGGTGAGGCGCTCGGGGTGACGCGTGCGCTGGGAAGCGGAACGCGGCCTCTAAAACCATAGACATATGCGAATATTGCTATGTATTGTGAGACGCAGTGCTGAGGCATGGATTGGGCGGTTCGGTGATGCGGCGGCCCAGCCGACGACTTCACCGTGGAGACGACCCCAGCTCCGCCGTCACTGCACACATCGGAAGGATCGCACGTCATGACAATCGCAGCACTGGCGCTCTACGGCGTGTTCTTCGTCGCCGGGTTCGGGTGGCGCAGCTACCAGCAGTGGCGTCGCACTGGATCGACGGGGATGCGGGGGTTTCACGGTCGCCCCGGATCGTTGGAATGGCTTGCCGGGGCGGGTTTCGTGGTGGCGATCGTGATTGGTGCGGCTGCGCCGGCCGTGCAACTGGCGGGCGTACTGTCGCCCGTCCCGCTGCTCGATCATCCCGCGATCGGGATGCTGGGAGGGATTGCGGGGGTTCTGGGAATCGCCGCGACGCTGTGGGCGCAGCAGTCGATGGGCGACTCTTGGCGTATCGGCGTCGATGCGAGTGAGAGGACGCAGCTGGTCGACGGCGGGGTGTTCGGTTTGGTTCGCAATCCCATCTTCACCGCCATGCTGGTCTTCGGTCTCGGTGTGACTCTGATGGCCCCAAATGGTCTGGCGCTGTTCGGATTCGGGCTGTTACTCGCAGCGGTCGAGTTGCAAGTGCGTGTAGTGGAGGAGCCCTACCTGCAGTCGACGCACGGACGACGGTACGGCGACTATGCCGTGCGGGTTGGACGCTTCATTCCAGGCGTTGGACGCGCAACGTCGCCGAATGGATCGCCCATTCAGCCGTGAACCCATTTGACGGGCTTCGCGATCCGCGGCGCCACGTCCCGACGGCTGGGCCGACACGCGCAATCGGTCGGAGATGAGGTTGACAATTGGATGCACGCAGCGTGCTAGAACTAGCTACGTAGCTGGGCCGTAGGTAACCGTGTTGCATCGGTCGACTTCGCTGCGACACGAAATGAGTTGCAGGCCAATGCGTGTGCGAGCTCTCGCGGTTCTTTCAATTGCCATCGTGTTGACCACGGCGAGTACTGGAGCGCAGCCCAAGGCGAACGCGGTTTGCGGTAGCAGGGACGCCCAATGTGACATCCGCCAACGCATCGCGACAGCCGAGCAGTATTTGGCGACGCGGCCCGGAACGATCGGGTTGGTACTGCGCGATCGCGCGACGGGCGTCAAGTACCGCAACGCGAATGCCGGCACTCTGATTTGGACGGCATCGACGATCAAGCTGGCCATGGTCGCCGATCTGCTGACTCGAGAGCGGTCGGGCGCGCTTCGGCGGACCCGCTCAGGTGTTCAACGCGAACTTCACTCGCTACGGAATGCCGAATGTGCGCCCTCAGCGGGGATTCGGCGATGTGTACGGGGGTCAATGCTTGCCTCTCCCTTTTCCCTTGCCTCCCTTGTGATCGCCGCCTCCCGGGGGACCCTCCGGTGATGTGGTGGTGGTGGTGGTCGTCGTCGCGCTGCTAGCGGTGGGCGTGGCAGGCGGCGTACTGCTGCTAGTGCTTGGCGGCGTCTCGCGTGGATCACTGCGGAACGGGGCGTTGAAGACCAGCACCGCGGCGACCAGCGTCAAGGCGGCGACGATGCCTCCCACCGCGGGCAATCTCCCGATCCGATGACGTGGCGGGGTGCTGGCGTGCGACGGAATGTAGGCGCTCGGCGGCGATGATGCAGGAAAGGCAGCTGTGAGCATTCTCGTGGGTGGGCGCCGGCCCGTGGCCGGCGAATAGCTGGCCGCCGCAGTGTTCCAGAGCGACATGCGCATGTCCTCCGCAGAGACGAAACGTTGCCGTGGATCACGTGCCAACGCGCGTTCGATGACCGCCGCCACCGTTGGGTCGGCAGCGGGGCGAAGTGCGAGGAGGGATGTCGGCGTGTCATCGAGGATCGCGCGGGTAAGCGGTCCCAGTTCTTCCTGCGGGAAGGGCCTGCGTCCGCTGAGGGCTTCGTACCCGAGGCAGCCGAGCGCGTAGAGGTCGTCGGTCACTGCTGCAGGCTTCCCGGCGAGCCGGTCGGGGCTCAGGTAAGCCAGCGTGCCCACGATCTGGCCGGTTTGCGTGTAAGCGTTTGCGTTGGTCTTCGCGATTCCGAAGTCAGCGACCTTCACGGTGCCCTGTGCGGTCAGCAGGATGTTGCCAGGCTTGATGTCGCGATGAAGTACGCCCGCGCCGTGGGCGGCGGCGAGGGCCGAGAGCACGTTGTCGAGGACGAAACGCACTCGTGATTGCGACATCGGAGATGATGCCATCTCGTCGTCGAGAGTTCTTCCTGGAAGCCGCTCCATCACGATGTAGGGCGTTCCTTCGTGTTCGCCGTAGTCGTGTACTGCGACGATGTTGGGGTGAGTGAGCGACGCCGCCGAGCGGGCCTCGGCGCGAAAGCGGAGTCGGCTGTCGGGGTCCCTGCTGAAGCCTGGATGCAGCAGCTTTATCGCGACCGCGCGCCCCAGGCGCGTGTCCCAGCCGTCGCGGACCTCCGCCATTCCTCCCCGGCCGAGGACACCACGCAACTCATAGCGGTCACCGAGTCGGGTGGGGGTCGACATAGTGGAACGCTAGCCGTCGATCATTGCGCCGTCGCTCGGCCGGTGTGCTCGGCGGCGCATGAGGGACGGCACCGTCTCCTGAATGTTGGGGGTCAACGCAAGAATGCGGTGTCAATGACGACGTACGTCGCGACGGCGAGGACGAGGTAGGCGAACCAGTGCTGCAACCGACGGGTGTCTACCTTGGCGCCGAAGTGTGCGGCGAGCAGGGATCCCACGATGGCGGTTCCCACGAACACCGCGGTGATGCTCCAGTTGATGTCAACGCCATTCAGGTGTGTCAGCAGGCCTGCCGTGGAGTTGACGGTGATGATGACAAGCGAGGTACCGATCGCGATGGGCATGTCCACCCCGAGTAGCAACACCAGTGCCGGGACGATGAGAAAGCCGCCGCCGACGCCGAACAATCCGGTCAACAGGCCGACGACGAATCCGGCGGGGATGGATCGAGGGACGCAGCGTCGCCAGTTGATGCCCTGGTCTTCGACCTTGCACGCGGTGCCGGTATCGCCGGTCTCTCGCAGCATCCGCAGTCCGGCAGCGATCATGACTAGGGCGAAACCGGTCATGACGGCGGGCTGCGGCAGCTGTTTCCCGATCGTGGATCCGATGTACGTGGCGGGGATGCCGGCGGCGGCGAAGATCGCAGCCAAGCGCCATTGCACTTGCTTGGTCCGAACCTTCGGCACCGCGCCGACCGCCGAGGCGACGGCGATCACGATCAGCGACGCCGGGATGGCCTGTCCCACATCGAAACCGATCGCATAGACCAGGATCGGTACGGCGAGGATGGAGCCACCGCCCCCGAGGAGCCCCAGTAGCACGCCGACGATGACACCGAACGACAGTGCGAGTGTGATGGTCATCGTGATTCCGGGTCGGGCACCGTAGTGCCCAGATCCCTCTACCGAGGTTCGGAGGTCTGGCCGAGGGCATTGATCGCGGCCTTCAACTTGGCGGCGGCGTCGTCGGCGACTTCGCGCAGTCCCGGCTGATCTGATATCTGGACCATGATCTGCGGATCCATCGCCTCGACGATCACCGCTCCTGGTGCGGTGACCTCGGCGCGCACCAGGACGTTGCAAGGCAGCAGCAATCCAATCTGGCGATCGGCGTCCATCGCCCGGTGCGCAAGCGGCGGGTTACACGCGCCGAGGATCGTGTAGTCCTCCATGTCCACGCCCAGCTTCGACTTCAGCGTGGCTTTCATGTCGATCTCGGTGAGGACACCGAAACCCTGGTCGGCCAACGCTTTCCGGGCCTGTTCGACAGCGTCCTCGAACGGCATGCGCAGTGTGATCGATAGTGCGTAGCTCATTGTCTCTTCCTCGGTTCGTGGTGCATGTGGCCGTCAGGCCAACGCGAGAAAGAGCTTCTCTAGCTCAGCCTCGGTCATCGGTTGTTTGCCTTCGGCGGCTTCGCCTGTCAGGCACTCACGTAGTCCGGTGGCGACGATCTTGAAACCCGCCTTGTCAAGGGCGCGCGAAACCGCGGCCAGCTGGGTTACCACATCTTTGCACTCGCGGCCTTGCTCGATCATGGAAATGACACCAGCCAACTGCCCGTGCGCACGCCGCAGCCGATTGAGGACCACCGCGATGCTCTCTTCGTCGCCGACCATTTCGGTTCCTTCCGCGGTTCATGTCTCGCGGTTCGCGTCGCGTATACCGGTGGGGGTATATAAGTGGAGCGTACCCCCGCCGGTATGTAAGTCAAGGCGTGCTGGGTCGGCCTTGGCGCGGGCGGGGCCGAGAACTCGTGGGGGTCGGCAGCGAGCCAATTGGGCCGGGGGATCCGTTGATGTCGTTGACTCGGCTAGACGGTAAGTGGATACTTACCGTTCGTGGCTACTTACCAAGCTGCTGACGCTTGGGTGGCACTCGCCGATGGCACGCGACGAGCGATCGTCGAGCGTCTGTCCCAGGGGCCGCTGGCGGTCGGCGAGTTGGCCCGCGACCTGCCGGTGAGCAGACCCGCGGTATCCCAGCACCTCAAAGTGCTCAAGTCGGCAGGGCTGGTGCAGGACCGGATCGCCGGTACTCGCCGCATCTACCAGCTGGAGCCAACCGGCATCGACGCGTTGCGGGCCGACCTCGATCGGTTCTGGGGGAATGCCCTCGGCGCATTCAAGGAGATTGCCGACAAATCGGAAGGAACAGATACATGACCTCACCCGTCGAACCCGTTCGACATCACGTCGTCGTCAACGCACCGATCGAGCGGGCTTTCTCGTTGTTCACCACCGAGTTCGACGCGATCAAGCCCCGCGAGCACAACCTGCTCTCGGTACCCATTGCAGAGACCGTCTTCGAGCCTCGCGTCGGCGGACACATCTACGACGTCGGCGTCGACGGAAGCCAATGCCGCTGGGCGCGTGTTCTCGTGTACGACCCGCCGACCCGTCTCGTCTTCAGCTGGGACATCGGCCCCACCTGGCAGTTGGAGGCCAATCCCAAGAACGCCAGCGAGGTCGAAGTGCGTTTCATCGCCGAGAATTCCGAGCGCACCCGCGTCGAGTTGGAACACCGCAACCTTGAACGCCACGGCCCGGATTGGCGCGCCGTCGCCGACGGCGTCGACGGCCAGGCCGGCTGGCCGCTCTATCTCTACCGGTACACCGAGATCGCGAGAATCGAGCGGTCGTCATGAGCGCCGACGGCGGGACCACGCTCATGGAGATGGCCCGCGCAGAACGAACGGAGCTAGCGGCATTCCTTGCCACGCTTGCACCCCAGGATTGGCAGACACGCAGCCTCTGCGACCGATGGACCGTGAAGGACGTCGTGGCGCACATGCTCAGCTACGAAGAACTCGGCGTCATCGGTTTGATCAAGCGGTTCGTCAAGGGACGGGTGGTGCGTGCCAACGAGGTCGGCGTTGACGAGTTCGCGCCGATGAGTCCGGAGCAACTGCGGACCTACCTCGATCAGCATCTGCAACCACGCGGCCTGACTGCCGGATTCGGCGGGATGATCGCCCTCGTCGACGGGACGATCCATCACCAGGACATCCGACGTGCACTCGGTCGTCCCCGCGTCGTTCCCGTCGACCGACTCGAGCGGATCCTCCCTCTCGTTCCTGGCAACCCCAGGCTGGGTGCTCGCAAGCGCATCCGAGGGTTGCGACTGCAGGCGACCGACGTCGAGTGGAGCCACGGCAGCGGACCCGAGGTCTCTGGCCCTGGTGAGGCACTGCTGATGGCGATGGCAGGCCGCGCCGTCGCCATCGACGAACTCACCGGCGCTGGGAAGGCGACCTTCTCGGAGCGCTTCCAACTCTGAGTCCTCGGCGACTCGATCAGTTTTCACGCAAACGTCAATTTTGCAGCAAGCGCATCTCTGTCCACCTAGTGTTCCGTGCAGCACCCGCCACGGAAGGTCGGCCACCTCATGACGACAGAGAATGTGGCGGACTCCGCCATCGCGGACGACGAATGTCGGGATTGCGGCTACGAGCCTGAACTGAAGCGAACTCTCGGTTCCTTTCAGGTGTTCGCGATCTCGTTCGCATTCATCTCGGTGGCAGTCGGCATCTTCAGCACCTATGACGACCTGCTGCGCAGTTCCGGGCCGGTGGGCATCTGGACCTGGATCATCGCGTTCATGGGCCAGATGTTGATCGCACTGGTGATTGCGCAATTCTCGGCTCGGATCGCGTTGTCGGGTTCGTCGTACCAGTGGGGCTCTCGACTGGCCAACCCGAAGATCGGTTGGTTCTTCGGCTGGCTCACCTTTTGCTACCTGATCACCGGTTTCATGGCCATCAACAGCGCGATGGCGAGTCAGTGCCTGATGCCGTTGTTCAACATGGAGCCCAGCGAAACCACCGCACGGATCATCACCGTGGTGGTCATGGTGATTCAGGCCGTGTTGGCGATCGCCTCGACGCGGCTCGTTGCGCTGATCAACTCGGCGGCGGTCGCCATCGAGGTGTCGATCGTCTTGGTGCTGGTTGTCGCGTTGTTGGTGGCAGTGGCGATCACTGGAACCGGCTCGACTGGCAACCTCGTATCGCGTGGCGCCACCGAGGGCTCCTCGAACTACTTCGCCTTGGGCGGCGGTTTGATGATCGCCATGATCGTGGGCCTCGGGACACTGGTGGGCTTCGATTCTGCGGCGAACATGGCCGAGGAGGCCAAGGATCCGTTTCGCACCGTGCCGCGCGCAATCGTGGGATCTGTTGCGGCAGCGGGTGTTCTGGGCTTGTTGTTCTTGATCGCGCTGACCATCGCGATCAAGGACATCCCCGAAGTCACGGCCGCTGAGTCGCCCGTCGCGGCGATCATGCGAGACCAACTCGGTCCGGTCACCGAACGTCTTTTCCTCGTCGCGGTGGCGATCGCCTTCTTCGGCGGTGGGATGGTGGTGCTGGCCAGCTGCTCACGCATGATCTTCGCGATGGCTCGCGACGGCCGCTTTCCCGCCCATCGACTGATGAGGCAGGTGGACAGTCGGACTCAGACCCCCATCCCGGCCACCATCCTGCCGGTGGTCATCGGGATCGCGGTGCTCGTCGCGCTGCCGGGCGACGCACTGCAGGAATTGATCACGTCGGGCACGGTGTTCCCAGCGCTGACGTACGGCGGAATCGTCGTGCTCTACCTGGTGGTGCGCAAGCGACTCGACCGCAAGGAAGGCGGCTTCTCTCTGGGCCGCTTCGAAATGCCCGTCGCCGTCGCGGCACTCGTCTGGTCGGCATGTGCGCTCGTCATCCTGCTCTCACCGAACAGCTCGCACGTGGCGATCGTGATCGTGGGCACCCTATTGGTGGTGGGCGGCCTCTACTTCGCGTACCTGATGATCTTCAACCGCGAAGTGCTCGACCACGAACCGGGCGAGGCTGCCTCCGCCGTGTCAGAAGCGATCACATGACGTCCACCACGGCACGACCGGCCGAGCTGACGGGCCGGATCGTCCGTGCCGGAGACGCCGATTACCCGGTTGCCAACGCGGGCTACAACCTTCTCTTCACTCACGATCCGAGGGTGATCGTGTTCGCCCAGGAGACGCAGGACGTCGTCAACGCACTGAGCTGGGCGCGGCAGACCGACACCCCGGTTCGGGTGCGCAGCGGCCGTCATTGCCTCGAGGGCTGGTCGAACGTCGACAACGGGATCGTGATCGACGTCAGCGAACTGAAGTCGGCAACGGTCGACGTGGCGTCTCATAGGGCGACCGTCGGCGCCGGACTCAGCCAGCTGGAGGCCGTGACCGAACTCGGCGCGTTCGGTTTTGCGGCGCCGACCGGCACCGAGGGCACGGTCGGCCTGGTCGGCGCGACGCTCGGCGGCGGCTTCGGACTGCTAACCCGAAACTTCGGCATGGCCTCCGACCACCTCGTGGCGGCAGAGATCGTGGTGGCGTCGAATGCCGATGGGGCGGAGGCGATTACCGTTGACATCGACAACAACTCAGACCTGCTCTGGGCGCTCCGCGGCGCCGGCAACGGCAATTTCGGGATCGTCACCGCGCTGACCTACACGATTCATCCTCTGACTCAGACCATCTACGCTACGGCGACGTGGTCAGGCCTCAACGACCTCCCGCGGGTCTTCGAGGCTTGGCAGCGCAGCGCCCCCCATGCCGTCAACCGCCTCACGAGCCAGCTCGAGATCACCCGCGACGGGATCCAGCTCGTCGGCGTTCTCGTATCCGGATCGGAGGCAGAAGCAGTGCAGCTGCTGGCGCCGATCCTGACGGTCGGCAATCCCGACGTGTCGGTGACAGACGCCAGCTGGGCCGACACGTACGCGGGATTTCAGATCCCGACGCTCGAAGAGGCGGCGAACTGGAAATTCCTCTCGCAGTTCATCTTCGACCCGTTTCCCGTTGAAGCGATCAACCTGGTGTGCTCGTTCATGTCGAGGGCCCCGACCCGGGATTGCAACTACTTCACCAATGCCTTCGGCGGTGCCGTCGCAGGCAGTGAGCCGTCCGGCGGCTCGGCGTTTGCCCACCGCAACGCGCTCTTCTACGCCGAGCCGGGTGCCGGCTGGGGCACTCGTGGCGGGATACCGGCAACCGACGACCCGCTGACGACGAAGTGCCAGGCCTGGATTGCCGAGTTCGGTCGAGCATTGGCGCCCTACGTGAATGGTGCCTACGTCAATGTGCCGAATGCCGGCATGCCGAACTGGGAGACGGCCTACTGGGGAGCAGGCGTCGACCGCCTGCGCGCGCTGAAGGCGAAGTACGACCCCACCAACGTGTTCAGCTTCGAGCAGAGCATTGCGCCCGTGCAGCCGCTATGAGAGCCAGCCCCCATCACCCTTTAGCGGCTCCGCGAGACACGTTGTGAGAACGCCAAAGTCCGTCAGGCTTCTGGGGCAGGGTCTGGAGCAGGCACCGGGGCCGACACAGAGGCCGACGGTGGCGCGGGGGGCGGGGCTTCACCTGGGACAGGGGGCTTGGGCAGCTTGTCGGGGCAGTAGGCCTGCATTCCCAGCCCGATGATGACCTTTGTCTGGCTCTCGGTATAGCCGATGGCCTGCATGTGTTCGACCTGGCCTGCGAAGAGGTCGGGCGTCCCGTAGTTGTCGCACGCGGCGAGCCCATATCCGATGAGCCTGTCGGGATCTCCGCCGATGTTGCGTTCCTTGAGGATGGCGAGGTACTGGTCGTCCTGGGGCGTGGCGTTGGCCACCGGAGCGAACGCGACCAGGGCCACGACGGCGAAGATGAAGGCGCGCATGGTGAACACGATAGGACCCGCTGGGTCGCCGCAGGTCGGTATTGGCGCCGACCAGCAGATCTGACCATCCGTTCCACCCGTGGGGGCAGGCGCCCTGCCGCCGGCTCATACCAAGTCGACTCGCCAGGAGAATCCGGTGCCGTCACCACGCAAGCCCGAGCAGGCCTCTGCACGCGCCGTCCCCGGTCTACTACGTCAGCTGGTCATCGATGCGCTCGGCGGCACGGGCGAATCGTTGGCACGCCTCGAGATCGTCACGCACGAACGATCGCCACTCAAGCCGACGAAACGGTGGTTCGTCGAGTACGAGACCGGCCCGCCTTGAGACGCGGGCGTGCCCGTGATCACGCGTCTGGCGCGCGATGCCGCCCGGTGTACTCGGTGTTGGCGGGCTTTCCGTTCGGTGCCCAACCGTGGCCGAAGAGGTCGTGGGCCGGGTCACCGTACCGCGAGGGCGATTCATCCGACCTGCTGGCTGGAAGTCCTTCGTCACCGGGTCCGGTCTTCGCGGAGGCGTCGTGTTCGTTCATTCTGCATTCCTTTGTGTGCCGGTCCGAGGCGCAACCATCGGCATCGAATACCTCCGATGCGTCGCCGTCAAACGTCGCCACGGCGGCTGTGAGAGTGAAGCGCCCCAACGTGGGTATGAGTGCATGAACGCGAACACCGCTGTTGGGGCGGAGACGGAGGTCGAATCAGTGAGTAGTGCGCCAGGCCGGCCTTCGGCCGTGCTGTTCGACATCGACGGAACCCTCGTCGACTCGAACTACCTCCACGTTCACGCATGGTGCCGCGCCTTCGCCGACACTGGCATCGAGGTCGAATCGTGGCGGGTCCACCGCTCCATCGGCATGGACGGATCGCGACTCATCGAATCCCTTGCGGCCGAGGCCAAGGAGTGGCAGAGAGATCGTGCGACTGAACTTCACGCGGAGTACTACAAGCAGATGTCCCCGCTCCTACGCCTGCTGCCGGGTGCGCGCGACCTGCTCGAACTAGTGGACTCACGGAAGTTGCAGGTCGTACTCGCCACGTCTGCCCCAGAAGATGAGCTATCGATATTGCGTGCGTTGCTCGACTCCGAGGACCTGTTCTCGGCCGTGACGTCGTCAGAAGACGTCGACGTCGCAAAGCCGGAGCCGGCCATCGTCGAAATCGCGTTGAAGCGCGCAGGGGTCGACGCGTCGCACGCCGTGTTCGTCGGCGATACGGTGTGGGACGCGAGGGCCAGCACCACTGCGGGCGTCACCTGTATCGGGGTCAGAAGCGGGGGAGTGTCCCGCGAAGAGCTCGAGAATGCTGGTGCCGCAATGGTCTTCGACAATCCCGAGGACATGGTCAGGCGCTTCGACGAGTCACCTCTCGGTAGCCTGCCTCGCTAGCTTCTGCACGCTCGAAGGCGCTACTTCACCAGAACGGGTTTCAAACCGTGCTGAACGGTGAATGCGGGACAGAGACGAGCCCGCGTGCTCGCCCAAGTCGCGTCCAGCCCCGGCGCTTCCGCTACTTCACGTCCTCCCTCAACATGGCGTTCGGCCCCTCGCATCTGGGCGTCGCAGCCGGTTCATCGGAGGGCTTTTCAGACCCATCAGGGAACGACTCACCGTGGGTCATCCGTCTCAAGAGGAGAAGCAATGACTGAGCACGACAAGGCTGACCAGGCCCGCAGGGGTCTGATCGATTCGGTCAAGGGCAAGGCGAAGGAAGTCGTCGGTGCAGTAATCGGGAACGATTCACTGACTGCCGAGGGGCAGCTCGAACAGGCTCAGGCCCAAGAACGCAAGGCCGCCAACAGCGTCGAGGCGGTCGCCGACGCCGAGGCTGATCAAGCGCGTGCCGAGGCAGCCGACGCCAAGGTGGAGGGCGCGATGGAACGCATCACCGTGAATGCACAGGCGGCAGCGGTCGAAGGCTCCGTGCAGGCACAGCAGGAGACCCAAAAGCGTGCGGTCGAAGAGGCCGGAGCCCAGGACGCCGTGCGCGGAGCAACTCAGGCCGAGGCCGACGCGCGGCAGGAAATCGACAGGGCGAAGGCCGAGGAGCGCGAAAAGATCAACGCTGCCGCCGAGAAGTTCGCCGAAGCCATCGATGACCATGGCAACTCTGACCGCCTGACCACGAGGGCCCACGAGGAAGCCGATCGAATCCGGGAGCGTGCCGAGCGACTGACCAACGGCGTCGACCCGACCTGAACACCATCAAGACACAGGAGCTAGCAATGAAGTTCACGACAGTCCCGTTCGCAATACTGCGTTTCCAGTATCAGCTCGCCCGGTTGCCCCTGCGACTGATCGAGGACAGGGTGATCGTTCGGATGGGTGAAGAAGCGCCTGCCCGGCTGTTTTACGAGCGTTCGCTCGGAGTGTTGGACGCGACCGTCGGTCACGTTCTCGGCGACGCGAAGCTCGAGAAGCGTGGATCGGTGCTTGCGGACCGCAGCGACATGCTGAGCCGCGCCGCCCGACTCGACGCCGTTGCGGCACAGAAGGAAGAGCACGCCGACGCTGAGCTGAAGGCGCAGCGCGACAACGTGATCGACGAGCAGGAGCAGGCTCGAGAGGAGAAGAAGCGCGAAGTCGATGCAGCTCGATCCGAGGCCGACGACCGCAAGCGTGCTGCAGCGGTTGCGGCCAAGGCACGCACCGCTGCACGAAGGCAACGGGTCGACGAATTGACTGCCCAGCGCAAGGACTCCATCGAGGACAGCAAGCGCGCGGCGCAGGCCAGGATTCAAGCTGGTGAAGAAAATGCCAGTGCCGCAGCCGAGTCCAAGCTCGAGGATGCTCAAGCGAAGCGCAGCGAAGCCGAATCCAAGCGCGTTCAGGCCGATCGGCTGGCATCGCTGGCCGACGCCGAGAAGCAGAAGCGCCAAGCTGCGCGGGCAAGCAGGCCCTAACACCTCGACGTGACGGCCCACCGACGTCGTGCTGCGCCACTGCTGCTGGACACGGACGGGTACCCGCCGTTCAGGCTTGGTTCTTGAGTGCCTGAATCTCGGCGTTGAGCGTGTCGATCCGTTGATCCAAGTCGGTGCGCAGCGCATCGATCTGAGCGCGGGTCGCCGCTTGATTCGCGGTGTCTTCCTCTGAGACACGCTGCACGATCCAGGACGCGAGCGTTGCAGTGACGACGCCGACGAGGCTGATCCCACCGATCATGAGCGTCACCGCAATCACTCGACCCATGCCGGTGACGGGCGACAAGTCTCCGTACCCGACGGTGGTGACGGTGGTGATCGACCACCAGAGCGCGTCACCGAAGGTCGTGATCTTCGAACCGGGCACGTAACGCTCGACGTCCAGGATGGCCAGCGACGCGACGTAGACGAGCAGCACCACTCCGCATGCGGTGTAGATGATGACGCGACCCCGGATGGCACCACCGATTGCCCTCTGCAACACGGCAACCAGGACGAAAAGCCGCAGGAGCCGCAGGGGCCGCAACAGCGGTAGCGCAACGACTGCCAAGTCCAGGAGGTGGCCGACGAACCATTGCCTCCTGTCAGTGGCGAGGTACAACCGCGCGACGTAGTCCACCGCGAACATTGCCCAGGTCGCCCAGATGATGAGTTGCAGAGCGGATTCCATCGATCCCTGGGGCTCGACGACGACGCGGACCGAGTACGCGGCCAGGAAGATGACGGCAACGGTCGCCAAGGGCCATTCGGTGTGTGACTGCCACCGCTCCAGTCTCGTCATTCGCAGGCGACACCGTCGCCGTCACCGTCCAAACCCTTGCGATACCCGGGCTCACCCACGTGAAGCGGCGCCACGCCGGCAGCGCGTGCTGCCGTGCAATTCTGGTAGAACGCGCTCGACGGGATCGGCGGCATGAACGGTGCAAACGGGGGCAGGGGAGGCATTGATTCCACGGGTACTTCCGACACGGGTGCGGGTAGTTCGACGACGGAGGCCGGGGGAGCCGCCAGCGTCACGGTAGCGGTCGCGGTCGCGGTTACCGTCGGCGGCTGGGCCGTGACCGTCACGGTCTTCGTCACCGTCGACGACGTCGGCGTCGTGTCATCGCGGCCGGAGGCGATGTTTCCGATCACTCCCAACAGGACTAGCCCGCCGACGAGGCTCCCGCCGATGACCGCGGCTTGTTTCTTGAATGGGCGCTTCCGTGGTGTGGTCAAGAAGTCCCCCGGTGATCGTGCGGACGACTGGAGCCTACGGCGCACGATTCATGTTCGCTGCAAGATTGCCAGCCGCGACGGGCTGAAGGGCCAGCCAACATATTTCACGTAATCGTCAATTGAGCGGGGATTCGCTTCGGGAGCCAAGGAACGGCGCGG
This sequence comes from Mycolicibacterium sp. P9-64, assembly GCF_008329605.1. Lineage (GTDB taxonomy): Bacteria > Actinomycetota > Actinomycetes > Mycobacteriales > Mycobacteriaceae > Mycobacterium. The sequence continues at coordinate 64,961 of NZ_NPKO01000016.1, read as the reverse complement.
GTGACCCTGTGCGTCTGGCCGGCCGGCTCTTCGTCGGGACCACCTTTCAGGTGCCCGCAGGCGCTTCGACCTCGACGACTACCGATTCAGCGTGACCTCGTCGTGAGCAAAGCCGGATAGCGCACAATCAACGGCATGCAGTTGATCGGCTACTCACCGCCGCAGGTAGATCTCGGCGCCATACCGGGATTCCGCGCGGCCTACTCGTGGACCAGCGCCTCGGTGCAGCAAACGGGCCGGCGGGTGGTGGCCTTGGCGACGCTGATCGACAGGGCGGGATCCGCGCTCGACGACGTCGCCGAGCTCAGGCGGTCCGCCGAGATCATCGCAGGCAGCCTGTCCGAGCTCGGAGCCAGTGCGGCAGGGATCGACAGGAACGCACGCGAGATCGCCGACGAGATCTCGGGCCTGAGCACTGCAGCGAGGGGCATCGACACCCACGCCGAGAAGCTTGCCGGCAGCATCGACGAACTGGTGGCGATCCTGCCCACCCTGCGGAGGCTCACCGAGATCGTGGATCCGCTCGACAACACCGTTCTTCGACTCGGCCGGTTCGTCGACCGGCTGCCGGGCAACCGGCGCGCGAAGGTGGCACCGCAGACGCGGGACTAGATGTAGTAGCTGACGTTCCCGGTGGGGTACCCGCCGCCGTCGGTGGCAATGTGGACGTGGTCGAAGTGGTTGGCCGTCTCGTTGCCGTAATCCGCCGTCCAGCTCGGTGCGCCGATACCGGGGTAGAAGCCCTGACGCCAGATCACGTGGAGCACGCCCCAGCGCTTCGCGTTCGCCAGCGCCAGCCCGGCGATCTGGTTGCCGAGCTCGATGCCTTCTTTGCTGTGGTAGTTCGGGATCATCACGTCGATGGCCAAGCCGTTGGGGTGCCATTTCAGGGCATCCTGCCGATACCCACCGATGGTGGTGATCTCGGGAAACATCACGCTGATGGCACGCGCTGCCCGGATGGTGTGGACCTGCAACCGATCCTCCGGCGCCACACCGGGAGGCAGCGCGAACTGGAAGTTGGGCGCGGCAGCAGCCGCGGCGGGCGCACTGGCTGCCAACAGGTCCGCCTCCGTGGGACTGGCGACGGTTGGTGAGGCGTTCGGCGCAGCTCCCTGACTTGCCGCGGCAGGGGAGGCGTCGCAACACCGAGACTCCGAGCCTTGGGCGTAGAACATGCCTGCGGACACCACGAGCGAGGCCGCGAGCGCCAACCAGCGTCCGCGGCCCTTGGCTAACAGGCCCTTGTCCACGAACTGCACCTTACTTTCACTTTCGCCGCGCCGTGGCAATCTTCGTCGGCTATTCGTTGCCCGGGCAGTGTTGCACACCGGACCCACGGGTCAACGATGGCGCGCCGCCATGCGCAAGGCGGCACGAAACACCTTGCGCTGGTGGATGTGTCGAGAGTTCAGGTCAGCGGCAAGACGGCAGGCGCCGCAGCGCGTCCGTAATGCCTTGTACGGCAGTGGGGAAGTCGGCCATGCCGTCACCGCGAGGCTACCCGCGCGTCGAGCAACATCGATCCGACAAGACGGGACCTCACCAAACTCGACACGTATCGGAGTCGTCGTCGGTAACGTCGCCGCCATGTTGATGGCGGCTCTACGCGACATGCAGTGGCGACGACGCCGCTTCGTCATCGCCGTCCTCAGCACGGCCATCATCTTCGCGATGACGCTCGTTCTCACCGGACTCGCCAACGGCTTCCGGGTGGAGGCCGAGAAGACCGTCGACGCGCTAGGCGTCGACGTGTTCGTGGTCAAGGCCGGAGCGTCCGGCCCGTTCGTCGGAGCGACGCCATTCGCGCCGGTGGATCTCGGGCGGATCGCTGCGACTCCTGGTGTGGTCGCAGCCGCTCCGCTGACATATGCCGGCGGCACGGTCACACAGGGGGATTCGACGCGCAATGCCGACTTGTTCGGCGCCCCGGAGCGCGGCCCCGGCATGCCCGTGCCGTCCGAAGGCCGAGCACCGACGACGCCGGACGAGGTCGCGGTATCGAGCACGCTCGGACGCCACGTGGGCGACGACATCGAGATCGCCTCCCGCAAACTACGCATCGTCGGCATCGTCGACAACTCCACCGCACTGGCCAACCTGCCCAACGTCTTCCTGACCACGGCGGGCGCACAGCGGCTCGTTTACGGCGGCCAACAGTTGGTCGCGTCGATCGGGATTCGCGGCACGATCACGTCCCTGCCCGATGGGTACGCCGCCATCGATCGCGCGGGCGCCATCGCCGATCTGCTCCGACCGCTGAAGGTGGCGGTCAACTCGATCACGATCGTCGCGATTCTGCTGTGGGTGGTCGCGGCGCTGGTCGTTGGGTCGGTGATCTATCTCTCCGCGCTCGAGCGACTACGAGACTTTGCGGTGTTCAAGGCGATTGGCGTACCCACCCGTAATGTCGCGGCCGGGTTGGCCATGCAGGCGATCATCGTGGCTCTGCTCGCCGCGCTGGTCGGTGCCATCCTGTCGATGGCGCTCGGGCCACTGTTCCCGATGCAGGTGATCGTGCCCACCGCGGCCTACGTTGCGCTGCCCCTGGTCGCCGTCATCATCGGCTTGGTCGCCAGTGCGAGCGGGCTGCATCGCGCTGTGTCCGTCGATCCCGCGCTGGCATTCGGAGGTCCGTAATGGGCGATCTCAGCATCCAGGATCTCGTGGTCGAATACTCCAGCGGCGGGCATGCGGTGCGCCCCATCTGCAACTTCAACCTCGACGTGGCCGCTGGGTCGTTGGTGATCCTGTTGGGGCCCAGTGGTTGTGGGAAGACGACGTTGCTGTCGTGCCTCGGCGGCATCCTTCGTCCCAACTCGGGGGCCATCAAGTTCGGCGACGTCGAGCTCACTGCTCTCGATGCCCGAGGCTTGTCGAAATACCGTCGCGAGACGGTGGGCATCGTCTTTCAGGCATTCAATCTGGTGCCCAGCCTGACCGCGATGGAGAACGTGCTGGTGCCATTGCATGCGGCGGGTACGCCTCGTCGGGAGGCGCGCGAGCGGGCAGAGGAACTGCTCACCCGCGTCGGCCTCAAGGATCGGCTCCACCACCGGCCCGGTGATCTGAGCGGCGGGCAGCAGCAGCGCGTCGCGGTAGCGCGGGCCATCGCGCTCGATCCGCCCCTGGTGTTGGCCGACGAGCCGACCGCGCACCTGGACTTCATTCAGGTCGAGGAGGTGCTGCGGCTGATCCGCGAGCTGGCATCTGGTGATCGGATGGTCGTGGTTGCCACGCACGACAGCCGGATCCTGCCGTTGGCCGATCGGATCGTCGAGATGGTGCCGGAGTTCGCGACGATGGACCGGCCTCCCGAGACGGTACGGCTGGTAGCGGGCGAGACGCTGTTCGAGCAGGGCGCGATGGGCGATCTCATCTACGTCGTGTCCGAGGGCGACTTCGAGTTGATCCGCGAATTACCGGGCGGCGGTGAGGAATTGCTCAAGGTCGCCGCCGCGGGGGATTACTTCGGCGAGATCGGCCCGCTGTTTCACATGCCGCGCGCGGCGACTGCGCGGGCGCACACCGATGCGACGGTGATCGGCTACACCGTCGCCGCGTTCCGGGAGCGGCTCGGCACGGGCGCCGTGCGCGACCTCATCGAGCACCGTCCCCTGCCTGACGACTGATGAGCTCGCCGCACTCTCGTTCGGAGGTGCGCGTGCCGTTAGCGTTGAGGAACCGTGATCGCATAGAATATCCAATATCAGCGAAAGCGAGGGCCGATGTCACCGCGAACTACGCAGCGCCCGCAACGTGTCCGAGCTGCAGAACCTGGCACCGGACAGCCCTCGGACTTCGTCCGTCCGAAGACTGCCCACCAGGCCGTCGCCGAGGCCGTTCGTCGCGACATCAGTAGCGGCAGATTTCCGCCAGGCAGCTGGATCGTGCAGGAGAACCTGGTCGAGATGTACGGCGTCTCCCGGATCCCGATCCGCGAAGCGCTGAAGACGCTCGAGGCCGAGGAGCACGTCACCTACGTGCCGCACAGCGGCTACCGGGTCGCCCAGCTGAGCCTTGAGGAACTGCAGGAGGTCTTCCGATTGCGGGCGATCTTGGAAGAAGTCCTGATTCGCGACGGCATGCCGCAGGTCACCGACGAGATCGTCGAGCAGATGCGTGAGCAGATGGCCGAAATGGACAGGGCCGCCGCGGTCGAGGACCTCGTCGCCGTTGGCGTCGCCAACCGCCGGTTCCACTTCCTGTCGTTCGAGGCCAGCCGGATGGCGCGCACCAAACGCATTGTCACGCAGCTCTACGACACCGCTGACGCATACCGCCCTCTGTACGCGCACCTGATGGATCTCACCAAGGTCAACACCGAGCACGTTCTGCTGACCGATGCGATGGCCAACCGCGACGTCGAAAGGGCGGTGGCCTTGAATCAACAGCACCGCGCTCATGCGATCGACAATCTCACTGAGGCCCTCACACAGGAGCAGGCCGAATCGACGTCGTAACGCCGAGCTCGCGGTTGGCCCGACTTGGGCTCAGCGTTCCGGCGGCTGCGACGCCAAAGGGCGCCTACTTTCCAAGCCGGTTGTGCGGAGACCAGCTCTGGATCTCGGGTGCGACGGCTCGCCGGCCCGACTGCGCCGCCTTGTCAGGTGTGGTCGGCGCCGACGTCTCCGTCGAGCAGGCTCGCGATCAGGCCCGGTTCGCAGCGCTCAACCTGATCGGGGCGATCGATGCGGCGGTCGGCATCGACAACGTCACTGCGCTCGTCCACCTGCGTGGATATGTGCGCGCGACAAGCGACTTCGGTGATCATCCCACCGTGATCGACGGTGCATCCCAGTTGTTGCTCGAGGCGTTCGGCGAACGATGCGGTGCGCACGCACGTACGGCCATCGGCGTCGCCTCGCTCCCTGGTGGCGCCTGCGTGGAGCTGGATTTGGTTGCGGCCGTTGCCTCGTGACTCAAACTAGGCGATCGGCCGTCCGTCCGATCGCCAGTCCGAGAGCGACGCCGGCCAGCGCGACGAGCGCCAGGGCGATCCGCTGATCGCTGACGGCTTCGCTTGCATTGCTCATTGCTGCGGCAGGCACGGGCCGCGTGGGGGACGCCGGGGTGCCTTCGGGGCCGGCGATGCGGGAGTTCAACCGATCGGTGAACTGTCCGAGGATCCGGTTGCTCACCTGAGAGATGACGCCGCTGCCAAACTGCGCGATGCGCCCGCCGAGTTCGAGATCGGTGGTCACGCTGACTGCCGTCTGCCCGTTGCGATCCTGGGCGGCCACGGTGATCGCAGCCTCCGCCGAGCCGTTGCCCTTCCGGTCGCGACCCGTGCCGCGGACCACCATGTGGTGGGCCGCGTCGTCGCGGCTGACGATGGTCGCAGTTCCTGTCAGTGTCAACCCAATGGGGCCGACCTTGATCGTCATGCTGGCGAAATAGTCTTCGCCACTGGTGCTTTCGAGGTGCGCGCCCGGGATGCATTCGACGACCTGCGGGACGTCGGTGAGCACTGCCCACGCGGTGTCCAGCGGGGCGTCGACAACGAAGTCGTTGACGAGTTGCACGGTTTCCTTCGTTTCGGCTGGTGCGTCTGAGAAACTAACCCTACAATTGGATATTCTATCCAACAAGTGCGGTAAGGATCACGATCATGCTGAGCAAGGGAGTGGGACTCTTCCCCACCGAAGCCGCTGGGAAGATGTGCGAGTACGTCAGGCTGTGCGAGACGCTGGGATACGACAACGTCTGGTTCGGTGACTCGCAGAACATCTGGCGCGAATCGTCGACCGTAATGGGCGCGGCTGCCGTCGGCACCGAGAGGATCGTCTTCGGCACCGGCGTGACCAACGCCGTCACCCGTCACCCGTCGCTGCTCGCGTCGACGTGGGCCACCTTGGCGGAATTCACGAAGGGGCGCGTCGCACTCGGCATCGGGACCGGCGATTCCTCTTTGCGCACAATGGGTCTCAAACCGCAGAAGCTCGCAGAACTGGAACGGTCGGTGGCCGATCTGCGCACCCTGTTCCGGGGTGAGAAAGTAGTCGAAGCCAGCAGCGGCGCCGACTACCACCTCAACTATCTGACGGCTCCGCTGAACATCCCCATCTACATCGCTGCCTCCGCGCCGAAGATCCTGCGCATGTCGGGGCGCATCGCCGACGGGGTGATCGTCCTGGTCGGTACCGCACCGCACTTCATCGAGGCGGCGCTGGCCACGATCGAAGCAGGCGCCAAGGAGAGTGGGCGCACCCTCGACGACCTGCACATCGTGCTGTGGACGCCGACCGCCATCGGGGACGATCGCACCGAGGCCCGTGACTTGGTGCGCGCCCACGTGTCCCGGGTTGCCATCCGGCCGTTGCCAGCAAAAGTGGAGCCCGCACTGGAGAAGGTCATCGACCGCATTCGCGACAGCTACAACTACTACGAGCACATGGACACCGAGGCGGCGCACGCCGATCTGGTACCGGACGAACTGGTTGACCTGTTCGCCCTGGCGGGTACCCGCGACGAGTGTGCCCAACGGCTCAAGGAAGTGGAATCCCTGGGCATCGACCAGGTGGCGATCGTGCCGTTCGTCCGCCCCGGCCAGAGCAGGGAGGCCACCATTCGCACCTTCGCCGAAATCGTGGACGGGCCTCGGTAATGATGGACGGCGACGTCGCCACCAAGGGGGAGCCGCCCGGGTTCCCCGCCCCGGGTAGCCCGGTACCTGGCGCTCCACCTGCACTGAAGAGAGCACTCATTCCTGCCGACGGTGTGCCGTTCACGTCGCCGACGGGCGAGGGTAGTCCGGTCGAGGGCGATCGTCCCGAGCCGGACTCGCCGCGCACGGCGAACGTGGTCGGCTCGCCGCTGATCGCGGCAGCCGCCATGCTGGGCATCGCGGTGGGGCTCGAGCTGGCCGGGCTGTCGGGCACCTCCCGGCGAAGGCGTCGGAAGTCGCTCCAGATGTTGACGTAGATCACACCCACTCCTATTGTTGGATCCAATATTCAGTTTCTCGCCGGAGGTCTCGAATGTCGCGTATCCCGAAGTACCTGGCGACCGTGGTGACGGTCCTCGCAGTCGTTGCCGGAGGCACTGCCTGTGCCGACGAATCGTCGGGCCCACAGGCGGGAGGTGGCAGCACCGCAACGGACACGCTCAGCATCTCCGCGACCGGTGTCGACAGCCTGCCGTTCATGGCGATCTTGCAGGCGGGCATCAACAAGAAGTGGTTCGAGGAGGCCGGCCTCAAGGTCGACCTTTACTCCGGCGGTGGTGGTGGCAACACGCTGCGGGTGGTCACCAGCGGCGACGCCGATCTCGCGATCGCGGGCAACTCGTCGGTGATTCTGGCCGCGCAGCAACCGAATTCGAACTTGAAGGTGATCGCTCCGTGGTTCCAGGTGAACGACTTCTCCTGGATCTGCCCACCAGGACGCACGGTTGACGGCGCGACATTGGGCTTCAGTTCCGCAGGATCGTCGACCGAACTGCTGGTCAAGGGACTCGAGGGCAAACTGCCAGGAGTGAAGGCGCAAGCCGTCGGCGCAATGGGCGACAACTGGACCGCGGCCAAGGCCAACCAGATCACCGCCGGGTGGGCGATGCAGCCGTTCATCGCAGACAAGCAGGCCTCCGACAACGCGCAGATCCTGGTGAACTCGCGCGACGTTCTCGGCGACCTGCCAGCAGACCTGGTGGCGGTCAATTCCCAATACGCCGAGGCGAATCCGGACAACCTGCGGTCGTTCTTCAAGGTGGCCGACCGTCTCAACCAGTGGGTGGTGGCCAATCCCGACGAAGCCGCCACCGAGTTGGCCCCACTGGTCGGCGTGACTCCCGAGGTGATGAAGGCGGCCTTCAAGAACAGCCCGGATCTGGCCAAGGGCTACTCCCTGCACGTCGACCCGGTCGGCCTCAAGAACCTCTCCGATCTGATGGTCGCCGCCGGTCAGATCACCGCGGCAATCGACTGGGCGAAGGTCCTCGATCAGCAGTACCTACCCGATGAGGCGCGCGCGACCATCTGATCGCGTACTGGCCTGCACCGAAACGACCGACGGAAGAAGGACATTGGTGGAATCCCAAGGCATCCAGATCGAGAACGTGTCCGTTGTCTTCGACGTGCCTGCGGCGAAGGTGACGGCGGTCAAGGACGTCACCCAACAGGTTCCGCACACCAGCTTCGTCTCCATCGTCGGCCCCAGCGGATGTGGCAAATCGACGCTGCTGGCCGTCATCTCGGGCCTGCAAAAGGCGTCGAGCGGCACGGTCAGCGTCGCGGGCAGGCCGGTCACCGGACCAGACCCGAAGATCGGCGTGGTGTTTCAAGAGGATTCGACGCTACCGTGGCGGACCGTCGAGGAGAACGTGGCCTTCGCGATGCAGATCATCGGCATCTCAAAGGACGCCCGACGCCAGCGCGCCAAGGACGCGATCGACCTCGTCGGCCTCAGTGGATTCGAAAAGTCCTACCCGTCACAACTCTCTGGTGGCATGCGCCAGCGGGTTGCCTTGGCACGGACGTTGGCCGTTCAGCCCGAAGTGGTGTTGATGGACGAGCCGTTCGCCGCGCTGGACCAACAGACCCGACTGTTCCTCGGTGCCGAAGTGCGCCAGATCTGGGCCAGGACGCACCAGACCATCGTGTTCGTGACACACGACATCTCCGAGGCGATTCTGCTCTCGCAACAGGTCTGGGTGATGTCGTACCGGCCGGGGACGATCATCGACGTCATCGACATCGATCTGCCCGATGACCGGGATGCGAGCGTGGTGTCGACACCGCGCTTCAACGAACTGCACAACCGGATCTGGGGGTCACTGCAAGCCGAGTCCATGCGTGGCTTCAAACAACAGGAGGCCCACGAGAAGGTCACCACGTGACGACCTCCTACGTAGCCGCCGACGATCTGCCGACCGAGACCATGCCTGATCCCGAGCACCAGCCAAATGCCATCGAGCGGCGACCACGGCGGATGGGCAACCTGATGCTCAGCGTGTCGTCCACCATCGGGCTCATCGTCCTATTCACCGCATTCTGCGAGGTCGGCGTGCGCACCGGACTGTGGAAGGAGAGCGTACTGCCCGCGCCTTCCACCATATTCCCCACGCTTGCAACGCTTCTCACCAAAGCTCAGTTCTGGGAGGACGCGGGCCGCACCGGGTTCGAAGTGGCCGTCGCGATCGTCTTCGGCAGCCTGCTGGGTTTCGCCGCGGGCCTGGTGTTCTGGAAGGCTCCGCTGATCGGCCGGATCTTCGAGCCATACCTGGTGTCGTTCTACGCCGTCCCACTGGTGCTCTTCTATCCGGTGATGATCGTGCTGGTCGGGATCAACGCGATGTCGGTGATCATCCTGGCCACGATCATGGCGGCGATTCCCATGGCGCTGAACACCGCCGTCGGTCTCAACGCCATGCCGCCGGTCTACATGAAACTGGCTCGCTCCCTGAAGGCCTCGCCCCGACAGGCGCTGTTTGCGATCGCGATACCGGCGGCCGGGCCGTTCATCGTGGCAGGGCTGCGGCTTGCCGTCGTCTATGCCCTCATCGGTGCCATCGCCATGGAGTTCACCACCGCGCAGGCCGGCCTGGGCTACCGGATCCGCTACCTCTACGAGGTGTTCGACAACAATCAGATGTTTGCCTACATCGTCATGGTGCTGGCGTTGTCCCTCATCCTCACGGTGCTCCTCGCCATCGTCGAGCGGATCCTTCTCCGCGGGAGGAACCTGTGACCACGACACTCACCGAAGCCACCGATGTGCGGCCCCGCCCTCAGCGGCTCCGCGCGCTGCTCGGCAGCCAGTTCGTGGGCTCTGCACTTCTGGCGCTGGTCGTCGCCGTCGGATGGGAAGTCCTGTCCGGCTTGACCTTCGTCATCCCGTCACCGGTACAGACGTTGCAGGTCCTGTTCCAGAACCTGTCTGACTCCGCCTACCTGTTCGACGTGCGCATCACTGCGCAGTCGGTCTTGCTGGCCTTCGTCATCGGTACGGCAATCGGCGGTGGCACCGGTCTGCTGCTCGGGCTTTCGCACCGATTGCGGTTGATCTTCGAGCCCCTGATCATCGTGCTCAACGGCATCCCGAAGATCGTGCTGTATCCGGTGCTGTTGCCCATCTTCAGCCTGACCGGATCCAAGGTCGTCATGGGCGTGCTGTTCGCGCTGTTTCCCGTGCTCATCAACGTCTCCACCGGGGTCAGGGAGATCCCAGGCGTGTACTGGAAGCTCGGCAAGTCGGTGCGGGCCAACCCGTGGCAAATTTTGGTGCACATCATCTTCCCCGCCATTCGGCGCCCGCTGCTCACGGGAATCCGCCTCGCAGTCAGCCTCGCCGTCGTCGGCGTCGTGCTTTCGGAGTTCTTCGCCACGCGGCGCGGCCTCGGACGGGTGGTGCTGCAGTCCTACAGCCACGGCGACTACCCGTCGATGGTCGCAACCATCATGTTGCTCATCACGATCTCGTTCGCGATCTCCATCGCCCTGTGGCAATGGGAGAGGCGAATCCATTGACACCGCGCACGACTGGACCGAGCTGCGTTGGCAGCTCGGTGCGGCGCCGTGAAGACGAACGCATGCTTGGCGGCCAGGGTCGCTTCCTGGCCGACCACGCACCGGGCGCCCACCACGTGGCGTTCGTGCGATCGAACCAGGCCCACGCACGCATCACGAGCATCGATACGTCGCGCGCCGAGCAGATGCCTGGCGTGCTTGGCGTCTTCGTCGCCAAGGATCTCGGCCTGGCCGACACCCCCATCCCAGAGCTGACGACGCCCGACCCGGCTTTCACGGCAGCGACGTCCTGCGTTCTCGCCGAACAACGATTGCCGATCCTGGCCACCGACCGGGTGTACTACGTCGGGCACCCCATCGTTGTTCTCATAGCAGAGGACCGCTACCGCGCCGAGGACGCGCTCGAGGCAGTCGAAGTGGAATACGAACCGTTGCCACCGGTGACCGATCCGCTGGCCGCACTCGATCCGGCGGCTCCGGTGCTCTTCGATCATCTGGACGGCAACGAGGCGGCACGGATCGAGTTCGACTTCGGCGATCCCGGCCAGGCCTTCGCCGGCGCCCACTGCGTCGTCGAGAACACCTATCGGATGAACCGGCACGGTGCGGTGCCGCTGGAGTGTCGGGGTGTCGCAGCGGAATTCGATGCGCGTCGACAGCGGGTCGACGTACTGACCTCCACCCAGGTGCCGCACATGGTCCGCAACGCGATCTGCGCGGTGACGGGATGGCCGCACGAGGACATCAAGGTCTCGGTGCCCGACGTCGGTGGTGGGTTCGGAACCAAGGCCAACGTCTACACCGAAGAGATCGTGCTTCCCGTGCTGGCTCGGCACACCGGCCTGAAGTTGATCTGGGTCGAGGACCGCCAGGAGCACCTGGTGGCCAGCGCCCAGGGCCGTGACCAGGTACACCGAACCCGGCTCGCCGTCGACGAAGATGGCCGCGTCCTGGCCTGGTCCGACGATTTCATCGTTGACATCGGCGCCGGAAGCCTATGGGTCGCAGGAATAGTCGCGAACACTGCCATCCACTTGCTCGGGCCCTATCGCATACCCGCGGTGCACGTGAAGGGCCGGGCGGCGCTGACGAACAAGACCCTGGTGGCCCAGTACCGCGGTGCGGGGCGGCCGGAGGCGACCTTCGCGCTCGAGCGAAGCCTGGACGCTGCGGCCCGCCGACTGGGTCTCTCGAACGAACAGATCCGCCACCGCAACTTGTTGACGGCCGCCGACCTGCCGTATCCGCAACCCATCCCGTACCGCGACGGGGTGCCGATCGTCTATGACGGCGGCGACTACCGCGCGTGTCTGGACTCGGTGCTGACGTCGTTACCGCGTAGCGAGGTGGACCGTTGCGCGGCAACCCATCCCGATCATCGGATTGGGTACGGATTGTCGTCCTATCTGGAGGCGACGGGGCGTGGCCCGCACGAGACCGCCCGCCTGCGACTGCTGCCGAACGGGCACGTCGAGGTGACGGCGGGCGCGGCATCGGCGGGTCAGGGCCACGAGACGACTTTTGCGCAAGTCGCCGCCGACGCGCTGGAGGTGCCCTTCGATCGAGTGCACTACGTGGCCTCGGACACCGAACGGCTGCCCGACGGCGTCGGAACGTTCGCCAGCCGCTCGGCGATTCTGGCCGGGTCGGCTGTCCACCAGGGTGCGCTCGAGTTGATCGAACTCGCGGCCACGCGTGCCTGCACGTTGCTCGGTGTGACCGACGTCCGGTACGCCGACGGGGCATTCCACGCGGACGGCCGCTCCGTCGGCTGGGACGCGTTGGCCGCCGCTCGACGGGTCGGCGGCAGCGACGAAGGTGGCGGCGCGCTCGACGTCAGCACTGTCTTCCGGGTGTCCACGGTGACGTGGACGATGGGTGTGCACGCAGTCATCCTCGGCGTGCACCGCCGCACCGGACTGGTGAAGGTGTTGCGCTACGCGGTTTCCCACGAGGGCGGTCACGAGATCAACCCGAGTATCGTCGAGGGGCAGATCATCGGAGGCGTCGCGCAGGGCCTTGGCGGTGCACTGTTCGAACAATGGTGTTACTCCAAGAGCGGTGAACCACAGTCCACCACCTTTGCCGCCTATCACCTTCCCCTGAGCACCGACGTTCCGCGCGTGCGGGTGGAGCACCTGTACGTCGATACCCCCTCCAACCCGATCGGTGTGCGCGGCGCGGGGGAGAGCGGAACCATCGCGGTCTACGCGGCTGTGGCAAGCGCGGTGGACGACGCCATCGGAGGGACGTTTCACGTCGACAGCACACCGATCGCCACCGGCGACCTCTGCCGGGCGTTGGACGCGGTGGCGTCGTGAAACCCGCGGAATTCCAGTACCTTCGACCACGCTCGGTCGCCGAAGCGCTCGATTTGCTCGCCGAACACCCCGACGCGAAGGTCCTCGCAGGCGGGCAGTCCCTGCTCACGTTGATGAACCTGCGACTGGCGCGGCCGTCCGTGGTGATCGACATCGGGGCACTCTCGGAATTGAACCGAATCTTCGACGACACCGACCATCTCATCCTCGGCGCCTTGGTCACCCACCGCACGGTCGAGGTGGATCCCGTGATCGGCGCCCGCGCGCCACTCCTGGCCGATGCTGCTCGCTACATCGGCCACATCGGCATTCGCAACCGCGGAACCATCGGGGGTTCGGTGGCGCACGCCGACCCGGCGGGCGAGATGCCGCTGGCCACGCTGGTCCTTGGCGCGACCTTCCACGTCGAATCCGCGAAGGCTGGGCGCAGGCAGGTGCCCGCCGACGACATGTTCGTGTCGTTCTACACCAGCGCGCTCGAACAGCACGAGCTGATCACTTGGGTATCCATCCCCGCCGTCACGGCGCATCAGGGCTGGGGATTCATCGAATATGCCCATCAGCACGGCGATTACGGGCTGGCAGGCGCCGGGTGCCTGCTGACATTGCGGCCGGACGGTCGGATCGCGTCGATACGAGCGGGAGTGCTCTCTGCCGCCGATCGGCCGCTGCTGTTCCTCGGTGAGCAGGCGGTCGGTGCCGAACCGTCGCGCGAGCTGTGGACTGACCTAGCCCACGACTGGGCGGCGCGCACCGATCCGTCGGCCGAGGACGCCGACTACGCGCGACGGCTCTGTGCGACCGCCCTCGCCGAGGCGTTGACCACGGCTGAGCGACGCGTTGCCGATGACCAGGAGGGTGCGTATGACGGCCGCTGAAATCCCCGACGCAGTCGTCGTGACCGTCGCGGTGAATGGCCGCGAGTATCGACGCTCCGTACCGTCGCGGCTCACGCTGGCGGATTTCCTGCGCGACGAACTGGGTCTCACGGGTACGCATTTGGGGTGTGAACACGGCGTCTGCGGTGCGTGCTCGGTGTTCATCGGCGGGCGAAGCGCACGAGCGTGCCTGACACTGGCGGCTCAGGTCGACGGGGCGCGAGTCGACACGGTCGAGGGACTCGATCAGTACGAAGAGGCGCCCAGGCTGCGCCGGGCCCTCTCCGACAACAACGGGCTGCAGTGCGGGTTCTGCACCCCGGGGTTCCTGATCACTGCAGTGGAGTTGTTGCGCGATACCGATGCAGACAAGCCGCTCACCGAAGAAGGTGTGCGAGAAGCACTGTCGGGCAACATCTGCCGCTGCACGGGTTACCAGGGGATCGTGCAGGCCGTGCTCGATGCCGCCGAGTCGTCGGAATAGTGCGGTCGCCCGCCACCCGGCAACGATTGGCCGAGCTGTTCGGGCCGGTCGGCCGGGCGCGATGGGGGATGGCAGCCTGGCTGGCGGCCGCGTTGTGCGCGATCTTGGTGGCGTCCGATGCCCTTGGCCACGCCGAGTGGGGTTCGTCGGTGGCGTTGGGATTCGTGCTCACCGCGGTGCCCTCGCTTCCTGAGCAGTTGCGCGGTGCGCTGGCGACAGTCGCCGTGCGTGGGCTGACGCTGGTCGTAGCGGCCGTGGTGGTGGCGCTGACGGCCGCCAGCCCGATTGCACACGGAGTAACGATCGTCGTTGCGGCGGTGTTCGGAGCGCTCGTCGAAAGAGTCGGTGCGACAGCTGGGTTGGCGGTGGTGCTGATCGCGGTTGACGCCGGCACCACGGCGGGGGCTACGTCGCCTTGGCCGTATGCGGCCGGTGCGGTGGCGGTCACGGCGGCCTGGCTCGGCTGGTGCGCATGCGCGCGGGTCTTTCAGCCCGACCGTCGCGCCGACAGCGAGCCGCCGCCCAGCGCCGTAGGGGTCGCGTGCGGCCACGCGATCCGAGTGGGCGTCGCCGTCGGTTGTGCCGTCGTGATCGCGGGCCTGCTGCCGGACGACCTGGTGGGTGGGCATTGGTTGATCACCAGCGTGCTGCTGACCATTCAGCCCCGGCGAGCACAGACCGGTGTGCGTATGGCGCAACGCCTTTCGGGAAATACCGTAGGCGCGGGCATCGCGGCAGTGATTCTCGGCGCGCAGCCGCCGGCCCCGGTTGTCGTCGCGGTCACGATGATCCTGTTCGTGCTGGCGATGGCCCTGCGGCCGGTGAACTACACGTGGTGGGCGGTGACCGGTCCACCCGTGCTGCTGGTGATCAGCGAGTACCCGGGACTGTTCCCGTGGTACGAGGGCGGAATTCGGCTGGCGATGAACCTGGCCGGGGCTGTCATCGTCCTGGTCGTGGTGTTCGGCACGGCGTGGCTCATCCGTCTGCGCCCTACCGCCAATGCGCAGTATCGGATAGTGTATCCAAAAATGTTCCTAAGGAGTCGCCGGTGACCACGCTGTTGATTGAGGACATCGGTGTCCTGGTGCACGGCGACAGCGCCATCGCGCCGCTGACGGACACCACGATCCTCATCGAGGACGGTGTCATCGCCGGCGTCGGAATCAGCCATGCAGCACCGGATCTGGTCCTGTCGGCTGGCGGGCTGACCGTGATTCCCGGCCTGGTCGACGGGCACGTGCACCCCACCTTCGGTGAATGGACGCCCGCACAGAACTCGATCGGCTGGATTCACAACTATCTGCACGGCGGCACCACGTCGATGGTGTCCGCCGGTGAACTGCACATCCCCGGCCTGGCCTTCGATGCACTGACCCCCGAACTCGTCCTGAGCATCGCGATCACGTCCAAGCACACGACGGGGCGGATGCGGCCGTCCGGAGTGAAGGTCAATGCGGGCACGATACTTCTGGTCCCCGGCATGACCGAAGAGCACTTCGATCGCGCTCAGCGCGAGGGCATCGACCAAGTGAAGTTCATCTTCTACGACTGGAACCGGTTGGGCGACGGTGAGGCTCAGCGCTACGTCGAGTGGGCGCACGAACGCGGAATGACCGTGAAGATGCACTCCGGCGGAGTATCGCGATCGGGTAGCAGCCGGGTCGCCGGCGCGGAAGTCGTGACCGCCGTCAAGCCCGACATCGTCGGCCACATCTCCGGTGGCCCCATACCGGCGCCCGACGAGGACATCGTCGCGATCGTGGCTGAGCTGCCATCGGCCAAGCTGGAGGTGTGCAGTTCGAACAACTACCGGGCCACCAAGCTCGTCGTCGACGAACTCACCGCCCGTGATCAGCTGGACCGCCTCACCCTCGGCACCGACACGCCCGGCGGAACCGGTGTCATCCCGCGCGGCATGCTCCGCAACGTCTGCTACCTGTCGTCGGTGTGCGGCGTCGACCCCCTGATGGCCGTCGCTGCGGCAACAGGCCAGACCGCGAAGGCTCACGGCTTGCACACCGGGGTACTGGCCGAAGGCATGCCCGCAGATCTGATCGTGCTCGGCCCCATCACGGGGTCCAGGGCGGCTGACGGCTTGGAATGCTTTGCACTCGGCGACCTTCCAGGAATTGCCACCGTCCTCGTCGACGGCGTCCCTCTCGTGCACACCCGCAGCGAACAGACCCCGCCGCCCAGCCGGGCGGTGAGCTGGCGCGGTCCCGTTGGCGCTCGAGGGCGCGATCACCCCGCCCTTGTAGCCGCGCACGGCCCGGGCTGCTGCTGAGCCGCCACCCCATCCACCAGGTAGGAGACAGCGTGACACCCTCCCAGTCCCTGACGGCGCCCGTCACCCCCGATGCCCTGATCGGGGTCGACGCGTTGCTCGACGACGAAGAGCGCCAGATTCGCGCTGCCGTACGCGAACTCGTCAACGCCCGCATCGCCCCCGACATCGCCACTTGGTATGAGAATGGCGAGCTCCCGGTCCGGGAACTTGCCGTTGAACTTGGCGAACTCGGGCTGCTCGGAATGCATTTGACGGGCTACGGCTGCTCGGGCACGACCGCGGTCGCCTACGGTTTGGCCTGCCTCGAGCTGGAGGCAGGCGATTCCGGGATCCGGTCACTCGTGAGTGTGCAGGGATCACTGGCCATGTTCGCGCTGCACGCCTTCGGCAGCGAAGAACTCAAGTCACAGTGGTTGCCGGCGATGGCGGCCGGCCGCAAGATCGGCTGCTTCGGGCTCACGGAGCCAGACTTCGGCTCCGACCCAGCCGGGATGCGGACTCGCGCAACACGATCGGGCACCGACTGGGTCATCAACGGCGCCAAGATGTGGATCACCAATGGATCGGTTGCCGACATCGCCGTCGTGTGGGCCCGCACGGATGATGGCATCCGAGGCTTCGCGGTGCCCACGGATACCCCCGGCTTCTCCGCGCACACCATCAAGTCCAAGATGTCACTGCGCGCATCCGTGACCAGTGAACTCGTCCTGAATGACGTTCGGGTGCCCGACGGCGCCCTGCTGCCAGGTGCGAACGGGCTGCGTGCGCCGCTGAGCTGCCTCAACGAGGCCCGGTTCGGGATCGTGTTCGGCGCCATCGGCGCGGCAAGGGACTGCCTCGAATCCGCGCTGCGGTACGCGGGTGTGCGCAAGCAGTTCGGCCGCACCATCGACGGATTCCAGCTCACCCAACAGAAACTCGCCGACATGACGCTCGAGTACGCCAAGGGCTACCTGCTGGCGCTGCACTTGGGTCGGTGCAAGGATGCGGCAGGCTTGGCCGGCCCTCAGGTCAGCCTGGGCAAGCTCAACAACGTGCGTGAAGCCCTGACCATTGCCCGCACCGCCAGGACCATCCTTGGTGCCAGCGGCATCACGTCGGAGTATCCGGTCATGCGGCATGCCAACAACCTGGAATCCGTGCTGACGTACGAGGGCACCAGCGAGATGCACACTCTGATGATCGGTCAGGCGCTGACCGGCGCGGCAGCCTTCAGGTGACGGCCAAAGCTGGGATGCATGGTGGCTGAACCGATCGACGACTACTTCACCGAGATCATCTCGGCGTTGCCCGACGGCAGCGGCCCGACGACGTCCGGCGGCGCGCTGAGCCCGCAGGCGTGGCTCGACCTGTTCGATGCGCAACTGGGCAGCCGTCATCTCGACCTGGCGGCCCGCCGGTTGCGTTCGCAGGGGCGGGGTTACTACACCATCGGCTCGTCGGGCCACGAGGGCAATGCCGCAGTGGCCGCGGCGCTTCGGCCCACCGATCCGGCGTTGCTGCACTACCGCTCCGGTGGGTTCTTCCTGGCCCGCGCTGCCCAAGTCGATGGCAGCGATCCGCTGCGCGACGTCCTGCTGAGCCTCGTCGGTGCGACGGAGGAACCGATTTCGGGTGGGCGGCACAAGGTGTTCGGTCGACACGACCTGAACGTCATCCCGCAGACCTCGACCATCGCCTCACACCTGCCGCGAGCCGTTGGCGTCGCCTTCTCGATCGCACGTGCCAAGAAGCTGGGAGTCGAATGTCCTTGGCCGAGTGACGCCCTCGCCGTCTGTAGCTTCGGCGACGCGTCGGTGAACCACTCCACCGCGGTCGGCGCCATCAACACCGCCTTGCATGGCGCGTATCAGGGTCTACCGATGCCCCTTTTGCTGGTATGCGAGGACAACGGAATCGGCATCAGCACCAAGACACCGCGTGGTTGGGTGGCCAGGACGTACGCGAATCGCGAAGGCCTCCAATACTTCAGCGCCGACGGGTCCGACCTCGCGGATACCTTCGGCACCACGGCTGCCGCTGCGGAGTGGGTCCGGGCCCACCGTAGACCCGCCTTCCTGCACCTGCGCACCGTCCGCCTGATGGCCCACGCCGGATCCGACTACGAAGCCGCCTACCGGCAGCCGAAGGAAATCGCCGCCGATTACGACCGCGATCCCGTGCTGTGCACCGCCAAGGCGCTCATCGAACGGGGCCTCCTGACACCGAACCAAGTGGTGGAACGCTACGAAGCCAAGCGATCTCAGGTCCTCGCGATGGCATCGGAGGTCGCCGATCTGGCCCAACTCGACAGTGCCCATGCGGTGATGGAGCCATTGCGGGGGAGCCTGGACGATGCGGTGGCGGCCTCCCAACGCCCACTCGCGGTTCCGGACGGTGGCGGTGACGAGACACCACTGACGGTGGCGCTGGCCATCAACCGCGCACTGCACGACGTGTTGGCGCGCCACCCCGAGGCCCTGCTCTTCGGGGAGGACGTCGGCCGCAAAGGCGGCGTGTACGGCGTGACGCGTGGACTGCAGTCCAAGGCCGGTGCGGCGCGGGTCTTCGACACGCTGCTCGACGAACAAGCAATCCTTGGTTTGGCGCTGGGCGCTGGAGTGTCTGGGCTGCTTCCGATTCCAGAGATCCAGTACCTCGCCTACGTCCACAACGCCGCCGATCAGATTCGCGGGGAGGGCGCGACGCTGCAGTTCTTCGCCAATCGGCAGTACCGCAACCCGATGGTGGTACGCATCGCCGGCTATGCCTACCAGAAGGGTTTCGGCGGGCATTTCCACAACGACAACTCGATCGCGGCGCTGCGTGACATTCCCGGTGTCGTGATCGCCTCGCCTGCGCGCCCCGACGACGCCGCGGCGATGATGCACAGCTGTGTAGAGGCGGCATCGACAGCGGGCGTCGTGTGCGTCTTCCTCGAACCCATCGCGCTGTACCACACGCGCGATCTCCATACCGACGGTGATGATGGTTGGCTGGCGCGCTACCCGGACGTCACTGCTGCAGCCCACGCCCCGATCGGCCGGGCCCGCACCTACGGCGACGGCACGGACCTGACCCTCGTCACGTTCGGCAACGGCGTGAGGATGAGCCTGCGCGTCGCGGAGCAGCTCGACCGCAGCGGGATCGGTTGCCGCATCGTCGATCTGCGCTGGCTGGCACCGCTGCCCATCGATGACGTCCTACGAGAGGCCAACATCACCGGCACCGTCCTCATCGTTGACGAGACCAGGAAGACCGGGGGAGTCGGAGAGGGCATCATCGCCGGCCTGCTCGAACACGGCTTCAGCGGAACGCTCGATCGGGTCGCGAGCGCGGACAGCTTCATCCCGCTCGGTGACGCCGCGCTGGAGGTGTTGCTCTCGGAGGACGCCATCGAGGCCGCGGCGATCAAGCTGGTTGGCTCCGCTTAGCGCCCTGAGTCTGTGCTTCGGCTCCTAGCATGGGGTACGGACATTTTGGGCCGTTGACGTCGGTGGTCGGCGGAGTTATCCACAGTGTGCGTTTCATCCACAGGTCGAGGTCTCCGGGTGGCTGGATGTCGGGGTGTGTTGGGGTGAATGTCGGGGCCCGCGAGCACGATTGCAGGCGTGGTCGAGGAACTGGCCCAGGGCGATGACCTGGCGCATGTCGATGATGCGGCGTTGGTTGATGCCGTGGCCGGCTGGACGCGTGCTGCGGCCACCGTGGCCCATCACCGGATGGCCGCCATCGCCGAACTCACCCACCGCCGCTGTACTTCCGAGCAGGCCGTGCAGCGTGAGCTGTGGGCCTGCGATGGCTGGGACAGTGCCGCCGCTGAGATCGCCGCCGCCAGCGGCATCAGCCCCCGTGCGGCGTCCACCCAGATGTGCCAAGCCCTGGCGTTGCGCCACCGGCTACCCCAGATCGCGAAACTGGTCGCCAACGGCACCCTGGCCGCTCCACTGGCGCACACGATGAGCTGGCGCACCCGACTGATCGAAGACCCCGACATCATGGCGGCGGTGGACGCCGACCTCGCCGCCATCGCCGGATCGTTGGGCCCGTTGTCGGTGACCAAGGTGGAAAACGCCATCGACGCCGCGATCCTGATCCACGACCCCGCCGCCGTCCTGCGCTTCCACACCGCCGCCCGAAGTTGCGACGTGAAGTTCGGTGACGCCGATGACACCACCGGCACCACCTCCATGTGGGCGCGGATGAGCGTCGCCGACGCCGAACTCGTCGCACGCCGCCTCACCCAACTCACCGCCAACCCCTGCCCGCATGACCCCCGCAGCATCGGCGAGCGCCGCTCCGCCGCGCTCGGGGTGATCAGCGCCGGCGGCACCCACCTGCCGTGCACCTGCGGGCGCCCCGACTGCACCGCGTCGGGACCCGACGCCCGCGCCGAGGCCATCGTCATCCACATCCTCACCGACCACCACCACCACCCCCACCCCGGAGCAACTACCGAGACGACTCCCGACCCAGGACCACCACCGCCCGACCCAGGACCGGGGCCAAATCCCGACCCTGGACCCCCAGCAGAGCCGGGGCCGAATGCCGGACCGACACCCGACGGGCCACCGGCTGGATCGGAGCACGGGACAGGTGCGGAGCCAGCAGCCGACTTCGACCCCGAACCCGAACCCGTGTCCGACCCCGAACCCGAACCCGTGTCCGAGCCTGACCCCGACCCCGACTCGGAATCGGAGCCCGCTATCGAACCGGCAGGACATCAGCCCGAGCCCACGCCCGAGCCTGACTCCGTGTCCAAGCGCGAGTCCGAGCCGTCAGACCGTAAGCCACACCCCGAACACCGCAGCCGTGCTTCGGGATTGGCGGTGATCGCCGGCGGCGGGATCGTGCCCACCCCACTGCTGGCCGACCTCATCGCCCTCGGCGCCCCCGTACGCCGGATACCCACCGCGGCCGAGTTGTGTGCCGAACCGCACTACCGACCCTCGACGAAACTGGCCCGCTTCGTCCGCAACCGCGACCACACCTGCACCTTCCCCGGCTGCAACCGCCCCGCCGAACGCTGCGACCTCGACCACAGCACACCGTACTGGCCAGGTGGGCTGACTCATCCCGGCAACCTCAAAAGCCTGTGCCGAAAACACCACTTGCTCAAGACATTCTGGACCGGACCCACCGGCTGGACCGACCACCAACTCGGTGACGGAACGATCGTGTGGATCAGCCCCACCGGACACCGCTACACCCGACCACCCGGCGCCAGACTGCACTTCCCCCACTGGGACACCACCACACCACTACCGCCGGGCACCGTCACACCCCAAGCGGCTGCCGGCTCACAAGACCGCGGCCTGACCATGCCCACCCGCAAGACCACCCGCGCCCAACAGACCGCCCAACGACGCCACGCCGAACGCCAACGCAACCAACAAGCCATCGACGACGACCCACCACCGTTCTGACGAACGACCTGCCCACGAGTTCGATCGGCTAAGCCGTGCTGAGCTTCGAATTCGTAGTGTGCCGAATGTATTTGGCGTCGCCCTAGCGCGTGGCTCTGCCGGTACTCGTAACCTTGCCGGTACTTCTGGGGGATCGGGACGGACATCGCCGGCACCGAACGGGACTTGCTCACACCGGGATTCGCCGATCGCGTCCACGAGGCGTGGCCGCGTCACGATCTCGGCTACGCGCTGGCCGAGGTCATCGCCGGTCAGGTGGAGGCCAACCCGGCGAAGGGACACCCGATGACCTTTCCCGGCCGTTTCCACTCCGCGGTCGTCTCCGGGGTGGGAACACCGGTGCGCTGTCGAACGGCGTTGATGATCATCGCGACAGTCGCGAACTGGGCGGCGCCCAAGAGCACCAGGGGCCATGCGACACCGGCCGCGACGGCGAGCGGAATCGGATGCGGCGCAGGCGCGATCCGATCGTTCAGCTTGCCGACGGTGACGGCCAAACCGATCGTGGTGATCGCCCAGCCAAGCAGGTAACCGAACAGAACGGTGGACATCTCTACTAGCTCCTCGTTGGCCTCGGCACCCGTCTGGTGCCGGTCTCACACACTGTGTGGCGAGCGCCTTGGAGGATTCTTGTTGCCGAGGTACTACCCCCGACACAGGTCGGAAACGACATCGGTCCACGTCGCGGGGTGCGTGCTCCACACGTTGTGGGGGACACCGGCGATCTCCAGGAACCGTCCACGCGGAACCTGCGCGGCGAGCTGACGTAGCGGCCAATCGGGGCGGACCAGATTCGGTCCTCGTGCAGCCCGTGACCGGCCACGCCGATCACCGCGCTTACACGGTCCGGGTGATCCAAGACGTATCGAACAACCAAGTCCGAACCCCAGGAGTGGCCGCGCACCGTCCAGGACTCCGCGCCGACGTCTGTCCTGATCGCCTCGAGATCGGCCACCGCCTGAGCGAGGTCATCTTGGCCCGCCGGACAGGACCGCCACATCAGGACCGTCGCCGGTGACACCAACGTGTAGTGCCGTCCCGTCCTTGGCGTGCATCGTCGTGGCCTTCACGCCCCCGATTCTGCCCACAGCGCGCCGGCCTCTTGCTCGGCCGCTGCGATCGCGGCGCCGAGATCCAGCTCCGCAACCAGGAGATGGGTCTGGTCCTCGCCCTCGCTGCCGTCGCACCGCGGCGCCTCCGCGATCACCGTGCCGTCGGGGGCGATGATCCGGCTACGTCCCAGCAGGGCGTTCGGCCCCGCCCCGCCGCACTGGTTGGCCATCAACCACCACTGACCATTTGCCAGCGCATTCGCGGGGTAAAGAACGTCCCACCACGATTCCGTCGCGGCCTCATAGGCGGACATCGAGATCACCACGCGCGCGCCGAGGTCGTGCAATGCCCGCGCGTATTCGGGGTGATCGCCGTCGAAGCAGATGCTGAGCCCGACGGTGCCCACTCCGTCGACGTCGACCACGGTGGGCTCCGACCCGGCCGTGAACACGGCATCCTCACCCAGCGGGCTATACAAGTGCACCTTGCGATGCCGCGCCCGAAGGCTGCCGTCAGGCGCGTAGACGACGGCGGTGTTGAAGAGTCGCCCGTCCTGATCGATCTCGGGTACCGAGCCCGCGAAGAGCCACACGTCATGTGCCGCGGCCGCCGCTGCGAGACGGCGTCCCCGCTGGCCGTCGAGTGGCTCGGCCGCGACGGCAGCGTCTGCGGTCAGCGTCGTCGCGTCATACCCCGATGCCCAGAGTTCGGGCAGCACCACGAGGGTGCAGCCACGAGCGGCCAGCGATGCGATGTTGCCCAGCGCCGCATCCAGATTTCGGCCTGGCTCACCGCAGGCGGGATGCCACTGTGCGATGCCGACCGTCGTGTTGCTCATGGTTCCGCCCATCGTTGGTCGTCTACCCACGGACGTCAAACACGAGATTCCGATGCGACGCATCTCGACATTGGATCGGCAGAGGTCCAATGACGCGTAGTCCTACTCATTCGCGATAGCCAGCAACCGGGGCATGCTGGGTGCATGCCGCACACCAAGCTCGGGACCGATGCACGCGCGGTCGCCGCCCCCATCGCCCCCGGCCGCGACCGTGCCGTCGACGTCGCCCGGCTCGCCGCGCTGGTGGTGGTCATGTTCGGGCACTGTGCGCTGCTGCTTGCCACGATCGACGCAGGTGGCCTGCACATCGGCAACCTGCTCGGCGAACTGCCCGCAATACAGCCCATCACGTGGGTCGTTCAGGTCATGCCGCTGTTCTTCCTCGCGGGTGGCGCCGCGGGCGCGTACGGCTGGCGGGCGGGCACATCGTGGGGCACCTGGCTGTTCACCCGGTCGCAGCGGCTGTGCAGACCCGTGTTCTGGTACCTCGCGGCATGGTCCGCCGGTCTGCTGGTAGTCGGGATGATCCTGGGCGCGGAGTCCGCAGAGGGACTGGGTCGCGAAAGCGTGGCGCTCCTTTGGTTCCTGGGTGTCTACCTGGTGGTGCTCGCGTTCGTGCCGGCGCTGACGCGGTTGACCTCTGGGCGCGCGGTGGCCGCCGTGATCGTGTCGCTGCTGGCGATCTCGGCGGGGTTCGACGGTCTTCGGATCGCGCTCCACTCGCCGAACGCAGCGGCCGCCAACTTCGTGTTCGTCTGGCTGATTCCCGTCGTGATCGGCGTCGCCTACGCACGGCGACTGATCGGGCCGCGTGCGGCGCTGGTCACCGGTGCGGTGGCATTCGCCGCCCAGGTCATGCTCGCAATGACCGAACAGTACGAGGTCTCCCTGGTCGTCACCGGCGCCGAGCGGATGTCCAACGTCTCGCCGCCCACGCTGCTGCTCGCGCTGCACTGCATCTGGGTGTCGTGCGCCTTCGTGGCCGCCGCAGGCGCCATCCAGAGCTGGGCCGCCCGACCGCGGGTCTGGCGCGTCGTGTCCATCGGCAACGGGGGAGCGATGACGCTCTACCTATGGCACATCCCAGCCATCGCGGTCGCTGCGTTCACGCTGCACGCCGTTGGTCTCGACGCCTATGACGTGCACGCACCGGGGTTCTTGGGCCTGCTTGCACTGCGTGCCCTGGTGTTCGCCATCGTCATGGCGGTGGCGTTCAAGCTGCTCTCACCCCTTGAGCACCGCGCGCTCCCATGGTGGGACGCGTCGGTTGGTGCGACCGGGGTTCGCTCGACCGCCTCGGGTACGTTGACGTGCGTCGCGGGAGTCGTGCTCGTGCTGCTGGCGAAGAACGGGCTTGCGGGTTCGGACGGCTGGACGACGCTAGGATTCTTCGTGGCCGCGGTGGTGGCTGCGCGGGTGTGTCAGCGGCGTTCGGTAGGGTCATCGGGTGACTCCGAGCCTCGCCGTCAAATCCGTAAACACCCGTCTCGCTGAGGAACTCGCCGTACGCGAGGCCCAAGTTGCCGCAGCGGTGCGGTTGCTCGACGAGGGCGCGACTGTGCCGTTCATCGCGCGGTACCGCAAGGAGGTCACGGGCAGCCTCGACGACGGCCAGCTCCGCACCCTCGAGGAGCGCCTCGGATACCTGCGAGAACTCGACGAGCGGCGAACCGCGGTGCTGGCGTCGATCGAGGAGCAGGGCAAGCTCACCGACGAACTCAAGGCAGCACTCCTGTCGGCCGACACCAAGTCCCGGGTCGAGGACATCTACCTGCCCTACAAGCCCAAGCGACGGACCAAGGCGCAGATCGCCAGGGAAGCCGGTCTCGAACCGCTTGCCGATCAGCTCCTGAGCGATCCGACGGTCGCCCCCGAGGACGTGGCCGCCGGGTTCTTGAGCGACGACGTCGCCGACGCCGCCAGTGCACTCGACGGGGCGCGGCACATTCTCATCGAGCGTGCCGCCGAGGACGCGGAGCTCGTCGGTGCGGTCCGCGCCAAGTTCTGGGCCGACGGTGCGCTGCGCACCGCGCCCGCATCGGACGAGATCGCCAAAAGCGCTGCAGGACAGAAGTTCCGCGACTACTTCGAATTCTCGGAGTCGCTGGAGACCATGCCGTCGCATCGGGTGCTCGCCGTCATGCGTGGCGAGAAGGAGCAGGTGCTCACCGTCAACATGGACGGTGGCGACGAGGCGATCTACCACGCGATGGTCGCCAAGACGCTCGGCATCGACATGGGCGCTGCGGCCGCGGCGACACCCTGGCTGACCACCACCGTCAAACTGGCGTGGCGCGTGAAGTTGATGATCTCCGCGGCGGTCGACGCCCGCCTCCGGCTGCGGCAACGCGCCGAACTGGACGCGGTGGCGGTGTTCGCCAAGAACCTCAAGGATCTGCTGCTCGCGGCACCCGCCGGTACCCGCACCACGCTCGGGCTCGATCCCGGCTTCCGGACGGGCGTCAAGGTGGCCGTCGTCGACGGCACCGGCAAGGTGGTCGACACCTGCGCGATCTTCCCGCACCAGCCGCAGAGGCAATGGGACGTCTCGAAGGCGACCCTCGCCGCGCTGGTCGCCCGCCACGGGGTCGACCTCATCGCCATCGGCAACGGCACGGCGTCCCGTGAGACCGACGCGCTGGCCACCGAGCTCATCGCCGAGATCGGAAAATCCGGTGCGAAGCCCCCGGTGAAGGCCATGGTCAGCGAGGCGGGCGCGTCGGTGTACTCGGCATCGGCGTACGCGGCGCACGAGTTGCCGAGCCTCGACGTGACCTTGCGTGGAGCGGTGTCGATCGCGCGCCGCCTCCAGGATCCGCTCGCGGAGCTGGTGAAGATCGAGCCGAAGTCGATCGGCGTCGGGCAGTACCAGCACGACGTCACGCCCGGCACGCTCGCACGCAGTCTGGACGCGGTCGTCGAAGACGCGGTGAACGCCGTCGGCGTCGACCTGAACACCGCGTCCGTTCCTCTGCTTTCGCGCGTCTCGGGAATCACCGAATCGCTTGCCGAATCCGTAGTGGCCTACCGCGAGAAGACCGGGCCGTTCCGCAAGCGTCAAGCGTTGCTCGACGTTCCTCGCCTGGGCCCCAAGGCATTCGAGCAATGCGCGGGCTTCCTGCGGATCACCGGAGGGGACGACCCCCTCGACGCATCCGGGGTCCACCCCGAGGCCTATCCCGTGGTCCGCAAGATCCTGGACCGCTCGGGCGTCACCCTCGCCGAACTGATCGGCAACGAACGGTCGTTGAGGTCGCTGCGGGCAGCGGACTTCGCCGACGACCGCTTCGGCATCCCGACGGTGACCGACATCCTCGCCGAGTTGGAGAAGCCAGGCCGCGACCCGCGACCGGCGTTCTCCACGGCGACGTTCGCCGCGGGCGTCGAGAAGGTGGCCGACCTCAAGGTGGGCATGGTCCTGGAGGGCGTCGTGACCAACGTCGCCGCGTTCGGTGCCTTCGTCGACGTCGGCGTGCACCAGGACGGTCTCGTGCACGTGTCCGCGATGTCGGACCGCTTCGTCTCCGATCCGCACGAGGTGGTGCGCTCCGGGCAGGTGGTCCGCGTCAAGGTCATCGACGTCGACCTGGATCGCCAGCGGATCGCCCTGACTCTGCGCCTGAACGACACCCCGCAGGGCGGCGGTCAGGGCAAACGGCCCGATCGGGGAGCTCCCGCGCCCCGCGGCGATGCCAATCAGGGCAGGGGTGCAAGTCAGGGCAAGGCAAAGGGGCCAAACCCCAACCGCGACAGGAAGTCTGGCGGTCGGGAGTCGAATCAGTCGACGGGGTCGATGGCGCAGGCGTTGCGGGACGCCGGCTTCGGGCGCTGACCCGAAGGGCTACTCCTCGACTGCCGCGTGCGCGGGTTGCTTGGGCCACTTCGCCGGTTTGGGCCGCGGCCTGACCACCTGTGGCCACCAGAACCAGCGCCCCATCAGCGCGGCGATGGACGGCGTCATGAACGCGCGGACCACCAACGTGTCGAAGAGGAGGCCGAGCCCGATCGTCGAGCCGACCTGCGCCACCACGATCAGCTCGCTGACCACCATCGACATCATCGTGAACGCGAACACCAGACCGGCGGCGGTCACGACGGAACCACTGCCGCCCATCGCGCGGATGATCCCGGTGTTGATGCCTGCGTGTAGCTCTTCCTTGAGGCGCGCCACCAACAACAGGTTGTAGTCCGCTCCGACGGCCAACAGGATGATGACCGCCATCGCCATCACCATGAAGTGCAGTTCGATGCCGAGGACGTGCTGCCACACCAGAACCGAGAGGCCGAACGACGCGCCGAGCGACAGCACCACGGTGCCGACGATGACGGCCGCCGCGACGAGGCTGCGCGTGATGAGCAGCATGATGATGAAGATCAGTGTGAGAGCGGAAATTCCGGCGATCATCAGGTCGTAGCCGTTGCCCTCCTGCATGTCCTTGAACACCGAGGCGGTTCCGCCGACGTAGATCTTGGACCCTTCGAGGGGGGTGCCCTTGATGGCTTCCTTCGCGGCCTGTTTGATGGCGTCGATGCGGTCGATGCCATCAGAGGTCAGCGGGTCGCCCTCGTGGGAGACGATGAACCGCACTGCGTGGCCGTTCGGCGAGATGAAGCTGTCCATACCGCGTTTGAACTCTGCGTTGTCGAAGATCTCCGGCGGCAGATAGAAGGTGTCGTCGTTCATCGAGTCGTTGAACGCATCGCCCATGGCCGTGGAGTTCTCGTCCCGCGCCTTCATCTGGTCCTGCATGCCCGCCTGGCTGGAGTGCATCTGCAGCAGCATCGTGCGCATCGACTTCATCGTCTCGATGTTCGGCTTCATCAGCGCGGCCATCTGCGGCATGATCGTGTCGAGCTTCTGCAGGTCCGGGAGCAGTTCCTGGAAGTCCGACGTCATGGTGTCCACACCGTCGAGCGTGTCGAAGATCGAGCGCATGGACGTGCACACGGGGATGTCGTAGCAGTGCGGTTCCCAGTAGAAGTAGTTGCGCACCGGGCGGAAGAAGTCGTCGAAATTCGATATGTAGTCCCGTAATCGGGCGATGTCGACGGCCATGTCGGTGGTCTTTCCGACCATCTCGTGGGTGACCCCACTCATCTCCTCCATCAACACGATCATCTTGCTCATCGTGTCGATGGTGGTTTGCATGTCGCCGGCCTGCACCAGCATGTTGTCCATGGTGTCTTCCATGTACTTGCGGTTCATCGTCGCGTTCACGCCGCTGTTGCTGAGCTGAGCCGGGATCGTGCTGAACTTGACGGGTTTACCGCTGGGGCGCGTGATGGCCTGCACGCTCCCGATACCGGGCACCCGGAACACGGCCTTGGCGATCTTGTCGATCACCAGGAAGTCCGCCGCGTTCCGTAGATCGCGGTCGCCCTCGATCAGCAGGAGTTCGGGATTCATTCTGGCGACCGAGAAGTGTCGTTCGGCGGCAGCGAATCCCGCGTTGGCCGGCAGGTCGGCGGGGATGTAATTGCGGTCGTTGTAGTTGGGCTTGTAGCCAGGAAGGGTGAGCAGGCCGACTAGTGAGAGCGCGACCGTCGCGAGCAGAATCGGTGCCGGCCACCGGACGATGGCGGCACCCAACCGTCGCCAACCGCGAATTCGCATGGCGCGCTTGGGCTCCAGCAGTTTCCGGAAGCGGCTGGCGACCGTGATCATCGCCGGCCCCAGGGTGAGCGCCACGAGCACCGCGACGGACATGCCGACGGCAAGGGGAACACCTAGCGACTGGAAGTAGGGCAGCCGGGTGAACGACAGGCAGAAGGTCGCGCCGGCGATCGTCATGCCAGAGGCGAGCACGACGTGCGCGGTGCCGTGGAACATCGTGTAGTAGGCCGACTCGCGGTCTTCTCCTACGGTGCGGGCCTCCTGATATCGCCCGATGAGGAAGATCGCGTAGTCCGTGGCCGCGGCTATGGCCAGGGTGACAAGAAGATTCGTCGCGAACGTCGACAGTCCGATGAGGTTGTGCCAGCCGAGAAACGCCACCGCACCGCGGGAGGCCGACAGCGTGAGGAACACCATGACGAGCACGATGAGGACCGTCGTGATCGACCGGTACACCAACAGCAGCATGAGGATGATGACGCCGAACGTGGCGAACTCGATGATCCGCACGCTTCGGTCGCCCGCCATCTGCTGATCGGCGGCCAGCGCCGAGCCGCCGGTGACGAAGACCTTGACTCCTCGTGGGGGAGTAAGCCCCGCAACGAGTTTCTGCAGCTCTGCCACCGACTCGTTGGCAAGGGCTTCGCCCTGATTGCCTGCGAGGTAGACCTGAACGTAGGCGGCCTTGCCGTCGTTGCTTTGGGCGCCGGATTCGGTCAGCGGGTCGCCCCAGAAATCCTGAACGTGCTCGACGTACTTGGTGTCGGCCTCGAGCTTGGCGACCATCTCGTTGTAGAAGCGGTGCGCGTCGTCGCCGAGTTTCTGCTCGCCCTCCAGCACGATCATGGCTGAACTGTCGGACTTGAACTCTTCGAAGGCCTGGCCCACGCGCTTCATCGCGATGACCGACGGCGCCTCGTTGGGGCTCATCGATACGGACCGCAACTGGCCGACGACTTCGAGCTGAGGCACCGTCCCATTCAGGACGCCGATCATCACGATCCAGAAGATGATGATGGGGATCGCCAGCCGGCGGATCCACTTCGCCGGACCGCGTCGCCGCGCCTGCTCGGTTGGGGGGACGGGTTCGATGGTCGGGGCGCTCACCATGTCATCACTCGAGGTCTCGCCGGTCCGCGACGCGGCAGCCAGGCGCCTCGGCGGAACTCCTCCCTCGGGCGTTAGGTCACCTTAGTAATACCAGATGGGAGCGCCGCCCAGTGGCCTTCGTCGGCCGGTCGCGCGTCGAAGCGCTAACCGTTCGTGACGGACACCTGCAGCGGCAGCTCGATCTGGTTGTGCTGCCCCTGGATCCGCACGTTGTAGACGTGGCGGCCACCGGCTGGTTCGATGGGGAGCACGATCTGCGGCGTGATCATGAAGACCAGCGGCTCCGTCACCACGAAGGACGTCGATATCGCCGGAGTCCAGCGGCTTCCCGTGGGCCCGTTCGCGTCGACGCAGACCACGTACTCCTGGCCGATGCTGTCGTCGCCGACGTCTGCCAGCACGACCAGTTGAGTGCGGAACCCCGTCGATCCCTGCTGAACCGTGGTGCTGGACCAACAGCCGCCAGATACTTCGAGCATCCCATTCGATTCGCCGGCGGAGTTGGCGAAGAAGGCCCCCGTCAAGTGCATACGCCGAATGCTAGAGCCACCACTGCAGTGAGGCGCAACAATCGTCTGGTGAGCGGCGTGCTCAACTTCGGGACGATTTGCGCTGCTGGATGGTTTCGTCGTTGGCGGCAATCAAGTCGTAGGCGACGACACTTCCCAAACTGTGGCCGTCGACCACCAGGTCGTCTCCCGGCGACGAATTCTCTTGTACTGCCGTACGTACGACGTCGAGGACTGCGTCCCGCATTTCGCTTCGTCCCACGTAGTAGGCGACGTCGGCGAGATGGCGCCGGATGATCAACCCCGGCACGCTGCCCGAGTGGCTGAGTTCGTTCTGCGCCTCGTAGTGCAGTCGTTCCGCAGCTCGGAAGTGCTCGTCACTCGAATGATCGTCGGCCCGGTGGGGATGGTCGTCATGGGGCGCCTTTCGTTCACAGCAGACTAGGCGTGGGGGCCGCTACTCTCGAGTGATGCGGATAGCCATCGTGGTGTTGGGCGTCGTCGTCACGTTGTTCGGCCTGCTGTGGGCATTGCAGGGTTTCGGGGTGCTGGGCGGCAGCCCGATGAGCAACACCACCACGTGGTCGGTGATCGGCCCGATCACTGCACTGGTGGGCATCGGCGTCGTCTACGCCGGCTCGCGACGACGCAAGCCCTAGCCGTCGGCCGACGCCGCAGCCAGCGCGTGGCGCGCGTAGGCCCGCACGTCGGCGTCACCGTCGTCGAGCGCCGTGTTCAGCGCGTTCCTTGCCGCGTCGTCCGACGGTGCCCAGCGGGTCAGGCTCAGCACCGCCGCCTTGCGCACGTCGAGGTGCGGATCGTTGAGTGCCCGGGTCAACGGAGCGACGGCGGCGGTGCTACCGACACCGGCCAGGGCACGGACCGCGCCCTGCCGAACCTGCCACGCGGACTCCGCCAACGCCCGCTCCACCGTCGTCAGATCCGCGTCGACGACGCCGCCTGCGCCGAGCGCGGCAAGTGCGGCGGCGCGCACCAGCGGATCCCGGTCGGCGATCAGGACGCGGATGGTCGGTGCCCCCTCGCCGAGAGTGCCAAGCGCGTTGGCCACGGCGATGCGCACGCCGCGGTCGTCGTCGTGCGCAGCTGCGCTCACGCCCTCGGCGTCGTCGACGGATACCAGCGCCCGGACGGCCTCGATGCGAACCCGATGGTCCGGATCCTCCAGGCTGCGGCGGAAGTGCGCCGCGTCGCCGACCTTGCGTGAACTGAGCAGATAAACCGCCGCGGCACGCACGACCGGGTCGGCGGCGGTCAGGAACGTTCGAGCGGCAGCTGGGTCGGGCAGCACCTCGACGAGTTCGCGCACGCCGTCGGCCGCCGTGGCGCGCACCCCGGGGTCGGCGTCGCCGAGCGCCGCCAGCAGAGCTGGGCCGTAGTCGTCGGGCAAGTGCTCGGTGAGAACGTCGACGGCTGTCCGCCGCACCCCGGCGTCGGCATCGGCGAGAAACTCCGAAAGATCGTCGACGGTAGGCGATTCCAGGGACAGCACCGCAGCGATGCGCGGCGACGGCGGCTGTGCGGCGGCGCCGTCGCGGACCCGGGACACCTCGGATGCGGGTGCCTGACCGCCGACCAGCGGTGGCTGGTGGACGTGGATGGGTTCGGTTTCCCCGCTCGGCAAGTCGTCGAGGCCGGGCACTGGCACGAAGTACGGCGCCACCGGGCGCTTCAGGAACTCCATCGCTCCGTCGTCGGCCTTGCGGAGGTTGAGGTGGTAGCGCCAGTTCACGTCGTCGCGCTCGGGGAGGTCGGATCGGTCGTGGTAGAGCCCCCAACGAGATTCGGTGCGGGTCAGCGACGAGCGCGATGCCATCTCGGCGCAGTCCC
Organism: Mycolicibacterium sp. P9-64; assembly: GCF_008329605.1. Classification (GTDB taxonomy): domain Bacteria; phylum Actinomycetota; class Actinomycetes; order Mycobacteriales; family Mycobacteriaceae; genus Mycobacterium. The sequence goes on along the minus strand of NZ_NPKO01000016.1, from coordinate 32,146 downwards.
TGATGAACGACACCTCCACCGCGCGCATCAGTTCGTGCGGGGTCGACGCGCCGATGCCTGCGACCTCGTCACGCATGCGGTCGAACGTCTGCACCGCGATGGACAGCTTGGTGGCCGTCTTGGGCGGCGCCACGTAGTCGTTGACGAAGCGACGCAGTTTGTACTCGACCTGTGGCTGTGGCGGCCCGTCGGGATTGCGCAGCGGCCGGTAGATCAGCTCGTGGGCCTCCGCGATCTGGTCGGCCGGGAGGACATCCGGCGCGGGGACGTCGGCAAGCGTCGACGCCGCGTCAGCGCCTGCCAGCTCTCCGTAGACGAACGCGCCGATCATGTAGTTGTGCGGCACACAGGCAAGGTCGCCTGCCGCATACAGGCCGGGAACGGTGGTGCGGGCGTGCTCGTCGACCCACACTCCCGACGCGGAATGCCCACTGCACAAACCGATCTCGGAGATGTGCATCTCGATGTCGTGGGTGCGGTAGTCGTGGCCGCGGTTGGCGTGGAACGTGCCGCGGGTCGGCCGTTCCGTGGTGTGCAGGATGTCCTCGAGCGAGCTCAACGTCTCGTCGGGCAGGTGGCTGACCTTCAGGTAGATGGGGCCGCGAGCAGACTCGATCTCGCGCTTCACCTCCGACATCATCTGGCCTGACCAGTAATCGGAGTCGACGAAGCGCTCGCCTGCCGCGTTCACCTGGTAGCCGCCGAACGGATTGGCCACGTACGCACACGCGGGGCCGTTGTAGTCCTTGATCAGCGGATTGATCTGGAAACACTCGATACCCGACAGCTCTGCACCTGCGTGATAGGCCATCGAGTAGCCATCGCCGGCGTTGGTCGGGTTCTCGTACGTGCCATACAGATAGCCCGATGCGGGTAGTCCGAGCCGGCCGCACGGTCCTGTCGCCAGGATGACGGCCTTGGCGCCGACGACGGCGAACTCGCCGGTGCGGCTGTTGAGCGCGACCGCCCCGACGGCACGGCCGTCTTGAGTCAGCACCCGGACCGGCATCAGCCGGTTCTCGATTTGGATCTTCTCGCGCATCGACTTCTGGCGCAGCACCCGGTAGAGCGCCTTCTTGACGTCCTTGCCCTCGGGCATCGGCAGCACGTACGAGCCGGAGCGGTGCACGCGGCGCACGGCATACTCGCCGTGCTCGTCCTTCTCGAACTTGACGCCGTAGCGCTCCAGCCGCTGCACCATCGCGAAGCCGCGGGTGGCGGTCTGATAGATGGTGCGCTGGTTGACGATTCCGTCGTTGGCGCGGGTGATCTCGGCGACGTAGTCCTCGGGCTCGGCCTTGCCGGGGATGACGGCGTTGTTCACCCCGTCCATGCCCATGGCGAGCGCGCCGGAGTGCCGCACGTGGGCCTTCTCCAGCAGCAGCACCTGGGCGCCGTTCTCGGCCGCGGTCAGCGCGGCCATCGTCCCTGCGGTACCGCCGCCGATGACCAGAACGTCGCAGTCCAGGCGGACTGCGTCAGTCAGGTCGGGTATTTGCATCAACTCACGAGCTCCGAATGATCGAGGGCGGAAATGATCTCAGCGCGCAGCGCGGCACGACCGACGTTCGGTTCGCGCGGGGACGGCACGTCGAGCAGGGCACGCAGCGGCTGCCCTGCGCGTCCGAGCACGGCGATGCGGTCGCCGACGAGCAGCGCCTCGTCGACGTCGTGAGTGACGAAGACGACCGTGGTCGGGTGTGCGCGCCAGGTCTTGATCAGCAGTCGCTGCATGCTGGTGCGGGTCTGGGTGTCCAGCGCACCGAACGGCTCGTCCATCATCACCGCACGGGGAGCGCCCGCCAGACCGCGGGCCAGTTGCACACGTTGTCGCATCCCACCGGACAGGCTCTTGGGGAGATAGTCCTCGAATCCGGTCAGGCCGACGTCGGCGATCCAGCGCAACGCCTCGCTTCGGCGTCCGGCGCGCGGCCGGCCTGCCAGCTTCAGCGCGAGCTCGACGTTCGATCGGACTGTGCGCCATGGCAACAACGCGTTGTCCTGGAACACCACGGCACGGTCGCGCGACGTGGTGACCACCGGTTCGCCGTCGGCCACGATGCGGCCGGAGTCCGGTCGTAGCAGGCCGGCGAGGGCGCGCAGAACGGTGGACTTCCCGCAGCCCGACGGTCCCGTGAGCACCAGGATCTCGCCGGGACGCACCGAGAGGTCGAGTCCATCGACGACGGGCGCGCCGCCGTAGCTGAGGACCAGGTCGTGCAGTTCCAGCGTCATTCCTGTCGTGCTCATCGGGTCTTCTCCTCACCACGTGGCAGCCATCGGGTGACTCGGCGTCCGACCAGTTCGACGGCGGCCGAGGTGGCGAAGCCGAGCACGCCGATGGTGATGATGCCGACGAACACCTCGGGGTAGGCCAACACGGTGTACGCCTGCCAGGTCCGGTACCCGACCCCGAGGCGGCCCGAGATCATCTCCGCGGAGATGACGCAGATCCAGGCAACGCCGACGCCGACCGACAGACCGCCGAACACGCCGGGCAAGATCCCGGGAAGTACCACGCGCACCAGCACGTCCCACCGGCTCCCGCCGAGAGTCCGCACCGAGTCCTCCCAGATGGTCGGAAGTGCCCGCACGGCATGCCGGGTGCTGACCATGATGGGGAAGTAGGCGGCGAGGAACGTGATGAACACGATGCCCGCCTCGTCGGTAGGGAAGAGCAGGATCGCGACGGGCACGATGGCGATCGCCGGTATGGGCCTTGCCAATTCGGCGAGAGGACCGAAGACGTTGGCGAACGCATCCGAGCGCCCCAACAGGATTCCGGTGAGCACGCCTGCGACGGCGGCGATGGCAAATCCGGTCAGGATGCGAATCAGCGACTGCCCGAGATCCAGCCAGTAGTCCGTCGCTCCCAGCCGATGACCGAACGCCGTGACGATCTCGGTGACCGTCGGCAGGGTGTCGAACCGCAGCCAGAACCGAACGTGGTTGGCGGTCAGCAGCTGCCAGAGCCCGATCGCCGCCGCCACCGATACGATTCGCACCAGCCAGGCGAGCGACGGGCGTCGTCGCGGCGCCGGTGTGACGGCTGGTGCGGCAGGCTGCGTCACGACCGTGGGTTCGGCGGCGAGGACGGCGGGCTGAGTCGTCACACCGCACCCGCAAGGGCCTGCTGGTAATCCACGACGGCCGAGCCGGGATGCGACCCGATGTAGCGCTGGGCGCCCGCCTGCGTTCCGAACGGCAGGAAGTCCTGCCCGCTACGGACCCAAACGGACTTGTCGGCGAACCACCTGGTGCCGAATTCGGTGTCCGGGATGTAGGCGCCACGGACCTTCTGACCCTTGGCAACTGCGTCACGAACCGCCCGCAGCAGGCAACCGGGGTTGGCGGCGGGCTGGGTGGTGTCTTGGCCGTCGATCCAGAGTTCGCCTGCCAGCTTGGGGTCGGTCACACCGACGTTGCAGACGGGGTCCTGGCCGTGAAGTGAAGACGGGTTGACGGTGGACGTCAGTGCCGTGTCGTAGTTCTGGCCTCGGTCGGTGAACGCCTTGCGAATGGCGGTGTCGGAGACGAACTTGTCGATGTCGAGGTCGGCGAAGTCACCGATCGACTTCAGGTAGGGCACATCGCCCTTGAACGCATTGATCAGCGACGGCTTCAGGGTGGTGTCGAACGACGTGCCACCGGGGCCGTTGTAGAGGTAGACGACCTCCTGCGGTAGCCCGCTGCCGTCGGCGACGATCTTCGCCGACTCCAGCGGGTTGTCGTTGAGGAACTCGGTCGCGTCGAGCTGTGCCTGCAGGAACGCGTCGAGGACCTCGGGGTGTTGCTTGCCGTAGTCGCGACGGGCGACGACACCGTGGAAGGTGGGGTAATTGCCTTCCGCGCCGTCGTAGAGCAGCTTGGCCTTGTTCTGGAAGACCAGCAGCCCCGGCCACGCCACGAACTGCGAGAGGGCCTGCGCCTGACCGGATTCCAGGGCTGACGCGCCAACCTGTGGTTGCTGGTTGAGCACCTCGACACCGGTCTTCGGGTCGATGCCTGCGGTGTCGAGCGCGCGGACGAGGGTGCCGTGACCTGCGGATCCGACGCTCGCGGAGACCTTCTGGCCCTTGAGGTCGGTGATGGTGCGGGCGGGGGAGTTCGGCGGGACGACGACCATGTTGAGCGAGCCGGTCGGGCTGTATCCGGTGATCGAGACGAGCTCGGTGCTTGCGCGCTCGTTGGCCTGGGTCTTGGAGCCGTTGATCAGCAACGGGTAGTCACCCATCGACCCGATGTCGATCTTCTCGGCGACCATCTGCGCGGTGATTGGTGCGCCGGTGTCGTAGTCCTGCCACTGCACGTTGTACTTGGTGTTGGTGCGCTTGGTGATGTCGGCCAGCCGGCCCTCCAGGAAACCCTTGGCCTTCAACAGAGTTCCTGCGGTGACGGTGTTGATCGTCTTCGACTGGTAGCCGATGACGACGGTGACCTCACCCGCCGACTGCGACGTCGAGTCCAGCGAGCAACCCGCGGCGGCGGCAACGGTGGTGGCGGCCAGCAGAGCCGCGAGAATCTGTTTCATCGTGTTCGAAGTCCTTGATGGATGGCGCTTCTCAGCGCAGGAGATAGGGCATGTTGACGGTGACGGCGCCGGTCGGACAGCGCGCCGCGCACGGCCCGCAGTACCAACACTCGTCGACGTGCATGAAGGCCTTGCCGTTCTCCGGGTTGATCGCCAGCGAGTCCAATGGGCAGATCTCCACGCACAGCGTGCAGCCTTCGATGCACAGCGACTCGTCGATGGTGACCGGTACGTCTACTCGCTGATTGACCAGTGTCATGGGGTTCCCCTAAGTAGGTTGCCGCGCAGCGTGATTCGGTCGCCGCGCATCCGGATGTACTCGAGATCGACGGGCCTGCCGTCGTGAAGGTGGGTGAGTCGTTCGAGAAGCAGCACCGCGGCGCCGTCGGGAGCCTGTAGAAGGGCTGCCGTGTGCGCGTCGGCCGCCACGGCCTCGACGGCAAGGGCGGCGGTGCCGAGGCGGTGACCGGTCGCTTCCTCGATGAGCGCGAAGATGTCGTTGGTCTCCAACGAGTTCTCGAGAACGGCTGCGCCGATGTCGGGCGCCAGGTAGGTCATGTCCAGGCTCACCGGCAGGTCGCCGAGGAAACGGAGCCGTTCGATGAAGATGACGTCTTCACCGGGGCCGAGCTGCAGGCGATTGGCCACCGCGGGGGGAGCGGCAACCGGAATGGCGGCGCGTACGACGTTGCGGATCTCGCCATATCCCTTGAAGGTGGCCTTGAGCCCGACGAGCGCGTCGAGGTCGTGGTCGTACTTGCGGATCGCGACGTGGGTACCGACCTTGGGGCCGCGTCCGATCAGGCCTTCGGTCTTCAGGGCGGCGAGGGCCTCGCGGACGGTATTGCGCGACACGAAGAACTCTGCGGCCAGCTCACCTTCGGCTGGCAGTCCGTCGGGGTACCCGCCGGCATGGATCTGATGACGCAGCACGTCGGCGACCAGCCGGGCCTGGTCGGCGCGCGGACGACGGATGGGCGTCGGCTCGTTTTGAGTCACGTCACTCCTCGTCCACGACGATCTGAATGGGCTGCTAGATGGCCTGTCGAAGCGGCTGTCCGAACGGGCTGCAATCACGCTAAGGCGCTTGCTCGACCCCATTGGGTGACGTCGTCCTCGGGAAGACGCGGAATCTCGCAATGCGCCGGTGGCCGGTCTGAGTGGACCTGCCAGAACCGGGGCGATTGCGGCTATTGCGCCACCTGCGGTGCGGCGGCCGGATTTGCAATCCGGGTGAGCCGAAGTGTGTGAGGGGACTCACAGCTCCCCGAAACAGACTGATGCCGTGTGCACGGAGCGTGCACACGGCATCAGGTTCGTGTTGGTACGGCGCTCAGCGCCGTCGACGGGTCGGGACGGTCAGATGACGTCGGTGGGGGCTTCCGGGGCAGGCACGGGCAGCAGCTCGGGCGCGGGAGCGGGGATTTCCTCAGGGGCTGCCGGGGGGAGTGCCAGACCGGGCTCAGGGGCTCCAGGAGCCGCCTCGGGCGCAGGCTCGACGAATCCCACGTTCACGGCGTCCACAGGCGGCGGAGGTGGCGCGAAGGGGTCGATCGGCGGCGGAGGTGGCGCGAAGGGGTCGATGGGAGCGTCGGCAGGCAGCGCGTCTGCGCCTTCGGGTGCCACCGGGAGGTACATGTGATGGGTGAACTGACGCTGGAAGGCGCCACCACCACCGACCCTGACACCGCCGCCGCTCTCGCCGCTCGACACCGGGGTGCCGTCCGGCAGCGTGACGGCCGTGTGGCCGCCGTTCCAGCCGATCACCAGCGCACCAGGCGCGGTGCCGTACTTGAAGCCGCGAGCAAGCAGGGCTGCTTCCTCGTTGCCGGTGTGAAACCTGTCGCCGTACACGGGCCTACCAGTGGCCGCATTGGCCACCCAGGACGCGAGGCCGGAGCAGTCCGTTCCGCGCGGCGAATCGCCACCCGATACGTACGGCGTGCCCGAGACCTGGTTGACGAGTGTCAGCAGCGTTGCGGTCGCTAATCCGATCATGCGGTCGGACACTAGCAACGGGATTTGCTCGCTTCCAAAATTTGTGGCGGCCATCACGTTTAGCGAAACGCATCGACTGGTCAACAAAAGACGTTGAGCGAGTTACGTTCTCGAGTACGTCGTCGTGGCAGTTACAGCAGGTTTGCTGCGCCAGAGACGCTTTCACGAGGCGAACGACGAAAACCGTTGAAATGCCTGTTCATGCAGGGTTTATGGATAGTGACCGCGAAGCGCCTCACGTGTCAGATTTCGACGATTTGCGCCCTAGATCCACCGTTGCTCAAACCGCACGTAGAGGACGTTCTTGCTGTGGTTCTGAATCGATCAAGTGCCCGTCGATGCACAGCGTAGAGCCCATCTAATCGGTTGCGCGCCTACGGGTCTTGGAATGCGGATGCAGACCTTGGCTTCCCATTGGCTCGCGGTCTGCGAAATATGCTGCAAGGTTCGGCTGAACCTGGGAAGCGGTGTCGTGATACCTGAGACGTGGCTGTATGGGCGTACTTTCATAACCTGCTGAATCCCAATGTATTTCGAAGCGTACTGCGAAAGGCGTTGAAGAGCTGCAGCTTCCGGTTCACCGCAACGCGAATCCGTCAGCAGCGTGGTGCCCGTGGCCACGACAACGGCTCCGCATCAGCGCTTCAATAGCTGAAAGTCGTTGCCCCGTCCCCGATCCAGCTCCATAGCTGAACGGTACCGCCGAGTTCGGCGCCCGCGATGAAGGCATCCGCGTCGATCTTCTTGGCATTCACGCAGATTGGGCAGACCAGGTAGCGTCCGCCCGCGCGCTGGTAGCGGTCCATCAGGTCGGGAAGCGGCGGGCAGCCATCGCACGCCGTGCCGACGGCGACGCCTGGCACGGCGAGGCGCACCGCTTCCTTGGTCAAGAACATGATGGTCGGGCGGCCTGCCTCGGCGGCTCCGAGTGCGATCAGGAAGGCCACGGTGACCCGTTCGAGGTCCTCCAGGCCCGTGGTGAGGCTGATCGCGGCCTTGCCTGCGACGGGGGGATGGCCTGGGGCGAGCGAAGCGACGGGGGGATGGCCTGGGGCGAGCGAAGCGACGGGGGGATGGCCTGGGGCGAGCGAAGCGACGGGGGGATGGCCTGGGGCGAGCGAAGCGACGGGGGGATGGTTGTCACTGTTCATGTCGTCTCCTTGGACGTGTCTGTGCTGACACCGAAGACGCTACGAACGACGACGGTCCGAGGAATCGGTGCCGACCGCCAACTTTGGTACACATCGTGCCGCCGCGATGGCGGCCAACACGCAGGTCAGCTGCTGAGCAACCGGGCAACGGCCGCGGCGCGTGCCGACCGCCCCGTCAGGCCGAGCTTGGCGTAAATGCTGCTCAGGTGGCGCTCAACGGTGCGAAGTGACAACGAAAGTGCTTGTGCTACTTCGGCATTGGCGCTGCCCCGGCCGACAAGACGCAGCACGTCGATCTCGCGGGCGGTCAGCGTGCGCAATGCGGCGGGGGTACTCGCGGCGGCGACACCATCGGCAGCCAGGAACGCACCAAGCTCCTCGAGGAACACCGGCCAGGCAGGCTCGTCGGAGAGGGTGATGTGGTTTTCGCTATCCAGGGTGACCAGCCGCGCATGCGGAATCCGCGATACCAGCTCACGGCCGTCGGAAAAGTCGTTCATCCGGTCGCCACGGGCGTGCACCACCAGGGTGGGGACGGAGACCTCGGAAAGCAGCGCACCAACGTCCGCTTCGGCACGGGCCGCCCGTGACCGCATCGCGTTGTCGGTCGACGTGGCTCGCGCCTGCAAGGCATCGAGCCAACCGGCCTGCTCTTCTGTCGCTCCAGGGATCATGAGGTCGGTGAACACCCGCCGGAAGGTGCTGTCGGGACGCGCCCATCCCACCTTGATCAACTGTTGGAAGGTGCGCTCGAGCTCCTCGGACTCGGTGTTGCGGACCAGGACGCCGTAGGTGCCGTAGAGCACCAACCGGCTCACCCGATCTGGGTGCCGGACGCTGTAGGTGATCGCCACCGGGCCGCCCTGCGACATCCCCACCATGGCGCAGCGGTCAAGGCCTGCGGCGTCGACGACCGCCTCCAGATCCGCGACGCGCGCCTCCAAGCTGAAGTCGGACACGTCCCAGTCCGACATCCCGAAGCCGCGTTCGTCATAACGAATGACGGTGGCCAACTTGCCGAGGTCGAGAAGGAAGTTCCGCCAGACCGGGCTCTCCCAGTCGAACTCGAGATGGCTGAGCCAGCAGCAGGACAGCAGTAGTGGCGGACCCGCTCCGTGGACGGCGAACGCAAGTCGCGTCCCGTCCGCGCTGCGGCAGAAACGCACCTCCTGCGGTGGCCCTCCCTGCGACATGCGTAGAGCCTAAGAGCTGCGACGTCTTCACGTCAGCGGTACACGCCCATGCCGCCGTCGACGTGGATGGTCTGCCCGGTGAGGTATTCGGCTTCGTCGCTGATCAGGAACGCGACGACGGACCCGATGTCCTCGGCGGTGCGGCCGACTCGCCGCAGCGGTACCTGTTTCAGCGCCTGGTCGAAGTCCTTCGGTGCAATCTCGCGCCAGAACTGGACGCCCTCGGAGTCTGCGAACGGGCACACCACGTTGACCCTGATGTTGTCCCGGCCCCATTCGAGTGCGGCAGCCTTCGACATGCCGCGCACCGCCTCCTTGGCTGCGGCGTACGCACCGAACCGCGCTTGTCCGCCTGTGCCAGAACCCGATCCGAGGTTGATGATCACGCCACCGCCTGCCGCGGCCATCGTCGGGTGCACGGCTTGCATGAGGAAGAACGTCGCGCGCGGGGCGGTGTCGAACACCAACTCGTAATCGCCGAGGGTGATGTCGACGAACGGTTTTGGCTCGTTGGTGGCGACGGCGTTGTTGACCAGCGCGTCGATCCTGCCGAACGCCGTCAGCGCGGCATCGACGATCGTGCGCGGGCTCAACGGATCCCGCAGATCGGCCAGCAGGGATTCGAAGGTGTAGCCCAGTTCGGTGAACTCGGCCGACGTGGCCGCCAACTTGTGCTCTTTGACGTCGACCAGGAGCACCGTCGCTCCACGACTGAGCAGCGCCCGCGCAATGCCCTTGCCGACCCCCTGGGCGGCGCCGGTCACGATCGCAGTGCGTCCCGCCAGCGACTGCGGGTGGGAGAAGCCTGGGCTCACGCGTCACCGCCGGGTATGCCTCTGTGCAGCTCGGCAGGGTTGCGGGCGCCACCGGGGAATTGGACGAACTCGATCACCGTGCCGTCGGGATCGGTGACGAAGAACATGCGCACCCCCTCGACGTCGAAGGGGTTTTGCGCACGGTCGCCGACGGCAGCCACGATGGTGGCGTGAGCATGGTCGAGGTCGGGTACGGAGAACGAGATCACCTGTAGGCCAACGGGTTTGTATGCAGCCGGCGAATCGTCGGTGCGCTGGCCGGGCAGGCGAAGCAGCTCGATGCTCGTGCCGCCGACGAGGCCGCCGATCGCGCGGCCGGAGAACGGCTCACCCGCGAGTTCCTGGTCGAAGACGACGTCCATGCCGAGCACGTCGCGGTAGAAGTTGAGCGCGCGGTCCATGTCGCTGACCGCGATGACCACGTGCGAGAACTGTGTGTCGAGGCCGGCACCGGCCTGCCCGTCCGGCATGGCCTCAAACTACCGCTAGATTCGGCTGATGCCCCGCGGAACCAGTTGGTGGATCGTCGGTGCGGAGCGCACCGTCTCCGATCTCGTCCCTGCGCCGCCCGATGAGGTCCGTGCGTTCTACGTCGACCTCGACAACATCAAGCTGGTTCACCCGCTGGTGGTGTCGGTGCAGTCCACTGGGCGGACGCAGACCGCGGACGGCTACACCCAGAGCTACCGTGTCCGCGACCGCATTGCGCTGGGACCGCTCGTGTTGGGCATCGTCTACACCGCTCGTCTGGACGTGCCGGTGCACGGCGACGTACTGACCCAGGCGCGGCAGTTTCCTCGTGTCGAGCTGGACGGCGTGGTCTCGTTCGACGAGGCAGGCGACGGCACTCGGGTCACCGAACGTCTGACGATCCGGGCACCTCGCCCGCTCGCAGCGACGACGGCACGTCAGGCCGTCGCCGCGCACGTCGAGATGCTCGCGGGCATCCGTAGGCACTTCGCCTGAGCCATCAGTCTTTTGCGCCGACTGCGATCTCCTTGGCCCAGCGGTAGTCGGCCTTCCCGGCGGGGGACCGCTGCACCTTCGCGGTGTGGATGAACGCCTTGGGGAGCTTGTAGCGCGCGATGGTCTTCTCGCACACGGCGGCGAGTTCCTCGTCGCTGGCCGACGCACCCTCGGCGAGTTGCACGATCGCCACGACCTCGCTGCCCCAGCGCTCGGACGGCCTGCCGACCACCACCACGTCGTACACGGCGGGATGAGCGGCGACGGCACGCTCGACCTCCTCGGCGAAGATCTTCTCGCCGCCGGAGTTGATGGTGACCGAGTCGCGGCCAAGCAGTTGGATGCGACCGTCGTCGAGAACGTTGGCCCGATCGCCAGGCACCGACCATCGGACCCCGTCGATCGTGGGGAACGTGCGCGCGGACTTGGCTTCGTCGCCGAGGTATCCGAGGGGGATGAGGTCACGGCGGGCCAGCCAGCCCTGGCCCTCGCCGGGCGAGAGCACGCGGTCCAGATCTGCGGAGATCACGGCAGTGTCGGGCTGCGGGGTGAACGTCGCAGCCTGTGTCTCCGCGCCTGCGGTGCTGTAGGTGCTCATCTGGGCGCCGGATTCGGAGGCACCGACCGCGTCGAGCAACGTCAAGTGCGGAAGTGCGGCGAGGATGCGTTCCCGCACCGTCGGTGACAGCGGGGCGCCGCCGTTGGTGATGGTCAGCAATCCCGACAGGTCGTAGTCGCCCGCCTCGATCTCGTCGATCAGCGGCCGGGCGATCGCATCACCGACCACGGGCAGGCCCACCACGCGCTCGCGCTCGGCGAGCCGCAGCACCTCGGCGGGGCGCATGCGTTCCACGTCGTCGGGGATGACGAGACGCCCGCCCATCGTCACGATGTTGTAGGCAGCCCACTGGGCGGCGCCGTGCATGAACGGCGGGATCACCATGATCGCGAACGCCCCAGCCGAAGCACGGGCCTTGGCCGCGAGTTCGTCGTGGGACGCCAGCGCCTGATCGCTGCCGAACGGCCGTCCGCCCATCGACGACACGAAGATGTCGTGTTGTCGCCACAGCACGCCCTTCGGCATGCCCGTGGTGCCGCCGGTGTACAGCACGTAGAGGTCGTCGCCCGAGGGTGTCGGCATGCCGCCAGGCGGCGCGGGTGTGGCGAGGATCGTTTCGTAGTCGACGGCACCGGGCAGCAACTCGTTGTCGGACCCATCGGCGACCTGGATCAGCACCTCGAGGTCGGGAAGCCGGTCGCGGATCGCGGCCACCCGTGTCGCGAACTCCGCCGGGTAGACGAGTGCCCGGGCCTTCGAGTCGGTGAGCAGGTAAACCAGTTCTTCTTCGACGTAGCGGTAGCTGGCGTTGAACGGGGCGACCCTCGCGCGATAGCTGCCGATCATCGCCTCGAGGTACTCGTTGCCGTTGCGCAGGTAGATGGCGAGGTGATCCTGGCCCGATTCGTGTCCGGCAAGCGATTCACGCTCGGTGTGGCAGCCCAGACCCATCGACGCCAGATAGTGCGCGAACCCGTCGATCCTGGCGTCGACGTCGGCATAGCTGAGCCGGCGGTCGCGCCAGGTCAGGAACGTGTGGTCGGGAATCGCCTGCGCGACGGTCCCGAATACGTCGGACAGGTTGAAGGACACGTCACCCATGACAGCGCTCACAATCGACGACCATACATCTATTAACTGACTGTATGGTCGCTGGATTCATACTCGACGGGGCGGCGCTCAGCCGGGGAAGAAGCCAGCCCCCGTCAGCGTGCCCGGCTGCCAGCCCTGCGCCCCGAGGCACACCATCGGACGGCCGTCGGGCGCCTGCGCAGCCGACTTGGGGCCAGGACACGGCGCACCGATGTCCTGCTGGCCGTAGAGCGGGTACGACGACACCCAGAATCCGGTGTAGATCGGCGGCCACTGATTCGGGATCCAATGGCAGGCCAAGGCCTCGCCACCGGGGCCACGACCGAACGTGAACAGCTGATAGTTGTCGCACGGCGCGGCCAGAGAAGCGTCGTAATTCATGCCGGGCACATCGGACGGGTAGCGGCCCGACGTGTCGGGATAGTGGGGGCCAGGATCGGCGACGGCAGACGGCGCCATGCTGACCGCGGCGGCCGCGACCGCGGTAGCTGCCAAGAGTTTGCGAAACATGATGGGCCCTCCCTCTGCGTTCTGGCGAAGCCTAACGGGTGGGGCGGGGGCGGCGAGCGGTTTCTCGGCCTACTCGGGTGAGTCCAGCACGCTCACCGCGATGCCGTAGGGCAGGAACCGCACCTTGCGGGTTGGGTCTGTGTTGGTCTTGTTGGCGCGCAACGCATCCAGTTCGCTGGGGTAGACCTCTTCGATGTGGGCGCCGCCTTCGGCGTCCACGCGAAAGATCGCCCAGACGCCGTCACCGGTCTCGCCTGCGGTCTCCGGTTGGGATTTGGGCCTCGACTGCCGCGTGATCTGATCAAGCAGGGTCGCCCAGCCCGCGCCCTTGCCGAGGCGGTCGAGTGCGTCGCGGAGACCGTCGCCTGCCTCGCGGAATACGCGGTCGAAATCCTCGGGGTCGATGCCGAACGGTCCGTTCTGGCTCATCGCGGCCTCCTCAGATGATGGATCTCGACCAGGGCTTGCAGTCTGTCACCAGTGTGCGCGTCTTCGGCAATGTTCGCCACGGTGCCCACCTGAGCGGCCTCCTGGTAGACGATGAGGTCATGTCCGATCATCAGCCCGCAGGTAAGGCACCGACCCGCGCCGAGTTGTTGGCCACCGTCGAGAGATCGCCAGCGGCGTTGCGCACACACGACCGGCGGGCCTGGGTCGACCTGTTCACGCCAGACGGACGGGTCGAGGATCCGGTCGGTTCCGCACCAAACCGTGGCCGCGACGAGATCGAACGCTTCTACGACACGTTCATCGCGCCGCGCGACATCACGATCCACCGCGAAGCCGACTTCGTGATCGGCACCACGGTCGTGCGGGACGTCGAACTCGAGGCGGCGATGTCGGCGTCTCTGGTGATGAGGATTCCTGCCTACCTGCGCTACGACGTCGAGGATGTCGGCGGTGAGCTGAGAATCGCTCGGCTGCAAGCACACTGGGAGCTGCCCGCGATGGTGGTGCAGTTCGCCAAGGGCGGTTTGGCCGCCGTGCCCGCGGGCTTGGCCCTGGCCCGCGGACTGCTGGTCAACCAGCGGGTCGCGGGAACGCTGGGCTTTCTCTCGGGGTTCCGTGGCGTTGGCACCCGTGGCAAACGCCATCTGAGGGGATTCCTCGACGACGCGTGCGCGGGCGACGAGGTCGCAGTCCGGCGTCGAATGTCCGATCAGGTGCACATCACGCTGGGCGATGACGAACGGATCGCCACGTCGGACCTGGTGAACCGACTTGCGGGTGGGCGCCCACGCAAGCTGATCGCATCGGGCAACACCGTGGCGGCAGGTATCGAATCGGACGGTCGGCGACAAGTTCTCATCGCCGAGATGCGGCCCAGTCCGCTCGCCACCGTCAGGATCCGACTGTTCGGGGAGCCATCCCGGGCCGTCTGATTTCGGCCGCGTTGCAATGGCGGGCGGGGCGGGCATGAGACGGTTACTCCACCATGTCTGAGCACGAAGTCTTGACCTACGAGGAATTCGGCCGCCGTTTCTTCGAGATCGCCGTCACCGAGGAACGTGTCGGCGACGCCATCGCGACCATCGCCGGAGAAGAGTTCGAGATGGGCCCGATGGGGCAGGGGCCCGGCGGCATCGCGAAGGTCACCGCGAGGGTGAAGATCCAGACCCCGACGGTCACACGTCACGTCGCTGAGCAGATCACCTTCTCGATCCGCATTCCGCTCGAGATCGACATGATCATCGACCTGCGCATCGACAAGCCCAGGTTCATCGTGTTCGGCGAGATCGCGTTGGGTGCGACGGCCATCGCCGCGGCACCGTTGCTGCTCATCCTCGACGTGCAGAAGCCGCGACCGTCGGACATCGCGATTCACGTCACGTCGACGTCATTGCGCGCCGAGTTGTTGCGCATCGTCGCCGGGGTTGACGTGGAGATCAAGAGGTTCATCTCCGCCCACGTATCCCGCGAGATCGACAGCCCGGGGTCGCGAAAGGCCAAGATCATCGACATCGGCGGGCAGATCGCCTCGGTGTGGCAAGGCCCGTAGTCGGGCGCCCATGATTCGGCCGATCGCAGGATTCGCCCGTAGGCTTTGCCAATGGCCCGCATAACGACGAAGACCACACGCCTCGCCGCCCTCGTGGTCGGTGCGTTTGCCATGACCGTGCCATTCGCGGCTCAGGCCCAGGCCGACCCGTCTGACGACGCGTTCATCGATTCCTTGAGCAGTGCCGGTCTCGGCGCCACCAATCCGGCCGACGCCGTCGCGCTCGGCCAGTCGGTGTGCCCGATGCTTTCGCAGCCAGGACAGACGGCGGCAGACGCCGCCGCCCAGGTCGCCAACGCCGCAGGCATGTCGCTCGGCCCCGCCACGATGTTCACCGGGCTGGCGATCTCCGCGTTCTGTCCTGGCGCGGTCGCCGCGCTTGGCAACGGCGAGTCGCCGATACCGTTCGGGCTATTCGGCTTCTGAGCCGACCGACCCGCGCAGGCTCTCGAGACCCTGCAGGCCATCCAGGACGGGGCGTTTGGGCACGCGACCGGTTCCGCCCGACATCCCCCTGAAGTGCCGCCACATCCACGGCATCAACAGGTTCTGCGCCCACAACGCCTGCGAAACGAAGCGTGACCGGAATCCTGGTAGCACCACGTCGGGCCGCGCCACCGCCCAATCGTGGTTGCTCCCCGGAAGCCCAAGCGCCTCGGCGGCGGCGGCGGCGAACAACGCGTGCCCCCTTGGTGATCCGTGCACGCGATCGGGGCTCCAGGTGACGGGGTCGGTCATCGACGGAGCGCCGTAGAGGTCGACCAGCCGGAAGGAGTGCCGAGCAGCGGCGGTCCTGATCACGTCGTTGATCTCGACCACCCGGCCTGCGATGAATCGTCCGACCGGGAGGATGCGGGCCAGATCGGGGAACGTCGTCGTGACGATGGTCGCGCCCGACTCGGCAAGTCTGTCGTGCAGGTAGTCCAGATCGGCCAGCGCACCTTCGAACGAACTTCCAGGGCGAGTGACGTCGTTCATGCCGATGCAGCTGGTGATCAGATCCGGCTTCATGTCCAGGGCCGCGGGCAGTTGGTCGTCGATCACGTCGCGGATGCGCTTGCTCCGGACCGCGAGGTTGGCGTACGCGACGCCGGGATTCAACTCGTCGAGCATGACGGCCAGTCGATCGGCGAAGCCGTACACGCCGGTCGTATCGTCACCGTCCCACAGGCCCTCGGTCTGGCTATCGCCCAATGCGACGTACCGGGAGTAGCCACCGTTGGATTCACCGTCAACCACGACCGAAACTGTAATGGGGCCGCGTCGGGATGTGCGCGGGGTGCGGCAGGCGCCGCACCGCGTGTCACCCGCGCGTCGGCCAGATCAGGCTGAGCGGACGCCCGACGGCGCTGAGCTGGCCGATGACGTCCTCGAGGCGGGCGCTAGGCACGTCCATGCGCCATTGCGGCAGAGTCCCGGTGAGCTTGACCACTCCTGGGCCGAGGTCGACGTCGGTGAGCTGAAGCCCGCGGGGCAACTCGGGCAGCCGGACGCCGTAGCCGGGAGTGTTCTCCGGAAGCGCCCACCTGCGGCGTCGCACGATCGCACGTGGGGTGATCCACAGCGTCGACCCGTCGATGTGCGTCTCGACCTCGACGTGACCGCTGCCCTTGCGGCGGACCAGGCTGATCCTGGCGATGCCGTCGGGTCCGATCTCGCCCGACAGTCGTGGAGCGGCCCACCGGAACAGCTCGTCGAGCACCGGGGCAGGCAGCTCGAGGGTGACCTCGACCGGTGCGGCGACCAGAGCCGGAGGCACCGACGCGCGGACGTGAACGTTGTGCAGCACCGCGGTGGCCGTGTCGAAGCGGAGACCGTTCCAGGTCAGATCCGTGGCTTCGAGCCGGACGTCGTTGAGCTGGCCGACCGCGAGGCCACGCAGATCGAGTCGCGAATCGAACTCGGTGATCGTCAGGACCAGGTCACCGTCGGCCAGCCGCACGGCAAGTCGCCTGCCGACGACCAGTCGGCGCAGGGTGAGGAAGAGCGTGCGATAGGCGGCCGCTGCGCCGGAGTTCACCACGGCCGCCGTTGACCAGAACGCGGCCAACACGTCGAGCGGGCGGAGTGGATCCCAGCGGCGCGGCGGTCCAGGACGCGTCATGACTCCAGCATCCTCTTCCGGTCGGGCCGCCGGTCCGCCGGGAGGTCGTCAGTCGGGGGCGGTGAATGAGTTCAAAAGGGATCGCATCGACCGCGCTACGGCGTGCCGCGTCTCGACCGGGTCGGTGGAGTTGGCGATCAGCATGGCGCCGCGGGTGAGCGCGCCGAGGAGGAGGCTGGTGGTGGTGTCCGGATCGGCGATCTGGGTCGCGCCTGCCTCGGCGACGGACACCAGGGCATGCATGATCGCGGCGTGCGCGTACTGCTCGTCGAGCTCGGTGAACCGGGCAAGGCCGAGAACGGCGGGACCGTCCAGGACGAGGATTCGCTGGATGTCGGGTTGCAGGATTCCGTCGAGGAAGGCGTCGACGCCGCGGGCGAGGTCCTCGCGTTTCTGTGCGGGGCCGTCATCCGAGGGGCTCTTTGCGGCCGTGGTCGCGGTCATCAACAGGTCGATGTGAGCCTGGGTGAAGACCGCCTCGAAAAGCGCTGTCTTGGTGGGGAAGTGGTGATACAGCGCGCCCGTCGTCACCCGGGCTTCACGAGCGAGATCCTCGACGGAGGTGGTTCGGAAGCCGTTCTCGCCAAACAGGCGGCGGCCGGCGGCCAGCAGTGCGGCGCGGGTCTGAGCGACCTGCGCGGCACGCAGCGATGCAGGCTGCTCGGGTTCCGGTTCACGCATCTGGCACTCACCCCATTGACATAGTAACAAGATGTGAAATAGTAGCCCTATCTAGAGGCGAGTATCCAGGGGAGCTCATGACGTCTGCCGCCGTCGATGCCGCAGGTCCCGCCGAGAGCGCGCGACGCACCCACGACCAATGCCTGGACGCCTTCCGCGACGCCATCGGCCGCACCTCGAAGCTCTGGCGGGGCATCGAGGATCCGAACGTCCCGACCCGCCGACTCGACTCGACCGCCGCCGAGATCGCCGCGCACATCGTCGGCGACCTTCGGGACTACACCCAGGCTCTGACCCGATACGCAAACGGCTATATGACGCATGCCAATCCGCCCATGGGGTCACCGTGGAAACTCAGCGCGAAGGTGAATGCCCGTCATCTCGAAGAGATTCCGGAACGGGACATGCGCCGGCTGGCCGACATGCTGGAGAAGGCCGCACTCGCGTACGTCGCTGCCGCCTCGTCCGCCGATCCGTCTGTCGTCATCGCGACGCCCAACGGTCTGATGATCGCACCTTCGACGATGACCTGTCTGCTGCTGGGGGAACAGGTCGTTCGCGGCCTCGACGTCGCTCGATCGGTAGGCGTGCCATGGACCATCGCCGACGCCGACGCACACCTCGTCATCCCCGGCATGCTCAACATTGCGCCCGACTACGTGCGGACGTCGCGCGCGCTGGGCGTGCGGGTGAGCTACGAACTCCGAATGCGGGGCGGCCGACGCTTCCGCATCGCATTCGCGGACGGCACCGCCACCGTGACCGCTGCCGGGGAGCGAGCCGACTGCGTCATCACCGCCGATCCGGTCGCCTTCCTGCTACTCGTATTCGGGCGAATCACCCAGTGGCCACTGATCTTTCGCGGACGACTGCGTGCACGCGGCCGCAAGCCCTTGATGGCCTTGCGATTCGGCTCGCTACTGGTGACACCGTGGCCGGTCACGCCGTCGAGGCGTGACGCGTCAGCTCTGCCGCACTGCGCTCGCGGAGTGCGGGGGTGTCGGCATCGGGCAGGCCAAGCACCCGCACGCACGCATCCGCGACGTGCATCGGCAGCCCCGTCCGGTCGTCCTCCCGGCGGTCGGCCCACATGTTGACCAGCGACTCGACGAGACGGAACGGTAGCTCGGCAGCAACCTCGTCGACGCCGGTCTCGGCGACGATGGCCTGGCTCAGCGCGAGGTAGTGCAAGCGGAGCTCTTCGCGATCGGACCAGAATGGCTCCAGCAGGGCCCCGCGAAGCTCGGGTTGCAGGTAGAGCGAACCCAGGTTCCACCGGCCCTTGAGGAGTTGGTGCCCGTCGAACGCGGCAAGGGCGTGTAGGTGCTCGGCCGCCGTCAGCGGCGGCTCCGCGGTGGCCAGGATCGGAATGAACGACAAAGTCGGCGTGACGGTTTGGCTGAGCAGGGCACACAGGATGTCATCCTTGGTGCTGAAGTAGTGGTACAGCGATGCCTGCCTGATCCCGACCGCATCTGCGATGGTCCTCGTCGACGTGCCGGTGTAACCCGTCGTCGTGAACAGCTCACCGGCGGCGTCGAGGATCTCGTCGCGCGCAGTGGTGCCGGGCCGTCGTTGTGACCTCAGACGAGGCCGGCCCGCACGAGTGACGGTCATCGCCCCATAGTTGCCCACACCGGCCCCCAAGTGGGGGTCCGCGCTTATCTGTCACACGATAGAAACCGACGATACGCATCGGTTACGTGCGCACGATTTTGGTTACGCCAGCGATACCCACGACCGCGCGGGAGTGTGAAAACTGTCAAGTGACAGGCGAGTGGTCCACAGGCGCGCCACCTCCAGGTACCAAACTCCGACGTCCGAAAGTCGAGGAGCGCTGCATGGGGATTGCCACAACCCAGGCGAGCGAAGCGACGGGAGATGTGTCCGATCTGGATCAGCACAGGTCTGCGGCCATGTCCACCGCAGACCCCGTCGCCAGCATCGAAGACCTGCACGTCACGTTCCGCAGAAGCGGCCGCAACGTGCACGCGCTTCGGGGTGTGTCACTGACCATTGCACCTGGTGAAATCCTCGGCCTGGTCGGCGAATCCGGTTCTGGCAAGAGCGTTCTCGGGTTCACCATGCTTGGGCTGTTACCTGAGCACGCCAGGACGGCAGGAACGGTTCGCGTCGCAGATGCCGACATGATCGAGGGCTCGCCCAAGGCCCTGCGCAAGGTGCGCCGACTGGATCTTGGTGCGGTCTTTCAGGATCCGATGACGTCGCTGAACCCGACGATGCGCATCGGCAAGCAGGTGGCCGAAGCGGCGGGCAGTGACTCCGAGGCGCTGCGCCTGCTGACCGCGGTCGGCATCCCCGATCCAAAGCGGCGAATGCGGGCCTACCCGCACGAGCTGTCCGGAGGTCTGCGCCAGCGCGTCATGATCGCGATCGCCATCGCGGGTGACCCCGAACTCATCGTCGCCGACGAACCGACCACCGCACTCGACGTGACGGTCCAGGCGCAGGTGCTGCGCCTCTTGCAGAGCCTGCGCGACGAGCTCGGCTGCAGCATCGTGTTCATCACCCACGATCTTGGTGTCGCAGCGCAGATCTCGGACCGCATCGCGGTGCTCTACGCCGGCCGCGTCGCCGAGGTCGGCCCGACGCGCGACGTCCTCGACCGACCCGCCCACCCATACACCCGTGGGCTGCTTCGCTCGCGCCTCACCCTCGACACCGCCAGGGATCAGCGGCTCGCCGCGTTGGCTGGTTCGGTACCGAGCGCGGTGTCCCCACTGCCCGGTTGCGCATTCGCCCCGCGATGCGTTCTCGAGACCCCGGCCTGCTCCACCGTCCCACCGAACCCGGTGGCCGTTGCCGATGGCCGGGTCAGCGCATGCGTACTGCCCTTCGACGACGTCGTCGAGGCGCTGAGCGGTCCCGAGACCAAGGCAACGGAGACGTTCGACGGACCGGGGCCAGACGCCGCAGCGCCGCCGTCGGTCGTCGCCCGTGACATCACCAAGACCTTCACCGTCAAACGACGGTTCCTCGAGCGCACCGATGACAACGGCGGGAAATTGCATGCGCTGCGTGGCATTTCGCTCACCGTCGGGCACGGCGAATCAGTGGCCCTGGTCGGGGAGAGCGGCTCGGGCAAGTCCACCCTATTGCGTGTCATCGCAGGCCTTGAGAAGCAGACCGCTGGCGAGGTCGAACTTGCCGGCGGGCATCGGCCACAAATGGTGTTCCAGGACGCGGGCGCATCGCTGACTCCGTGGCTGTCGGTGGGGGAGCTGATCACGGAGCGGTTGCGGAGCACCAAGATGTCCCGCGCAGCGCGCAACGACGCCGTCGCCGAAGTGCTCGACCGCGTCGGCTTGCCCATCGAGATCGCGAAGTCGCGCGCGGGCCAACTGTCCGGCGGTCAGCGGCAACGGGTCTCGCTGGCGCGTGCGACCGTGGTGCCACCATCGGTGTTGCTGTGCGACGAGCCGACCAGCGCCCTCGACGTGTCGCTCGCCGCGTCGGTGCTCAACCTGATCGGCGATCTGCGCCGCAGCCTGGACATGTCAGTCGTCTTCGTCACCCATGACCTGTCCGTTGCCCGCGTCGTCGCCGACCGGATCGCGGTGATGTACCTGGGCCGGATCGTCGAGATCGGCCCCGCCGACGACGTCATCAACCGGCCCACCCACCCGTACACACGAGCGCTTGTCGACTCGATACCCGACATCGATCGCGAATCATCTGTCTTGGCAGGCGAGCCCGCCAGCCCCCTGTCTCCTCCGACCGGTTGCGCGTTCCATCCGCGATGTCCGATCGCCGTCGACACCTGCAGTGACCTTGAGCTCGACGTCCGGTTGGAGGGTGCCCCCGGGGGCACGCACCAGGTGGCCTGCATCGAGAGGAAGGCGAGCTGACGTGGCGATAGCGATTCCCGGCGGCAGCTCGTGGCTGCGCGGCAGCGATCGTCGCCTGGCGCTGCTGAAATCACCGTCCACGCTGATCAACTGGGCGGCCGTCGGCCTGGTGCCGGCGGTGACCGTCGTCGCGTTGGTGGTCCCGTTCATCTCGCCACACGACCCGCTGGTACCGGTTGGCATGCCTCTGCAAGCGCCTGGCAAGGATGGCTTCCTTCTCGGCAGTGACAGCGTCGGGCGCGACATCCTGTCCCGACTGCTCTATGGCGTGCAATCGAGTTGGTTCGCGGCCCTCGTGGTGGTGGCCGTCGGCTTGATCTTCGGCGGGTTGATCGGACTCATCGCAGGCGCGACGGGCGGGTGGGTCGATTCGACGCTGATGCGGATCACCGATGGCTTCCTGTCGCTACCTGCCCCCGTGCTGGCGATCGCGGTGGTCGCCGCACTCGGCCCCGGCTTCGTCCACACGCTGGTCGCCGTGTCGATCGTCTGGTGGCCGTTCTACGCGCGGCTGATCCGCGGTGAGGTGGCCCGGCTGGCTGCACGTCCGCACATCGAGGCGGCGAAACTGGCTGGGGTCGGCAGGATTCGGCTCGCCATGCGCCACCTGTTGCCCGGCGCGGTACCCAACGCCTTGGTGGCCGCCAGCCTCGACATCGGCACGCTGATCCTGACGTTGGCTGCGCTGTCATTCCTCGGGTTGGGCCAGTCAGCGCCAGCACCCGAGCTCGGCGCCGACAGTGCCCGCAATCTGACGTACTTCCTTCAGCAGTGGTGGGTTCCGGTGATGCCGGGCCTCGCCGTGCTCGTGCTCGCGCTGGTCGCCAACATCGCAGGCGACGGTCTGCGCAACCTGATGAAGACGAGCTAGGAGGTCGGACATCAGAAACTTCATCCTGTCCCGACTCGGGGCCACGGCGTTGATCCTCGTCGCACTGACCGCGGTCATGTTCGTGTTGCAGCAGATTTCGCCGATGGATCCAGTGAAGGCGCAGCTCGGGGCGAACGCCTCGGCGGACGCCGTCGCCGCCCGTCGCCATGCCCTCGGCCTCGACCAGCCGATGATCAATCAGTTCTGGCACTACCTGACCGCTGCCGTCCAGGGCGATCTCGGCTCGTCGTTCCGCACACGGCACCCGGTCAGCAGTGATCTGAGTGACTTCTTCCCTGCAACACTCGAATTGGCGCTGTACGGCATCGTGATCGCACTGATCCTCGCGGCACTGCTGGCGTTCGGCATGACGCTGAAGTGGCGGGGTTCGGAGGTGCTGCGCGCAGTGCTGTTCACCGGTGCTGCGGCACCGATGTTCCTGCTCGGAATAGTCGGGCTGATCGTCTTCTACCAGAAGCTTGGCTGGGTGCCCGCCAATGGCCGGATCAGCGTGCCCAACCCACCCGACGGGCCAACCGGGTTGCTGACGGTCGACGGATTGCTTGCAGGACGGTTCGACGTCGTCGCCGACGCGCTGCACCATCTGATCCTTCCCGCCATCGTCATCGCACTCGGCCCGGCCGTCGCGATCGGCCGCGTGTTGCGATCCAGCCTGCTGACCGATGCGGACAGCGACTACGCCAGAACCGCAAGGGCCAAGGGACTTTCCGAGGGCCGAATCATGGTGGGCCACGTCCTGCGCAACTGCATTGGCGGCGCCATGTCCATGACAGGCCTGCAGGTGGGGCTGATGTTCTCCGGCGTTCTGGTCGTCGAGCAGGTATTCGGCTGGCCGGGCATCGGCCAGTACATCGCCCAGAGCATCCCGGTCGCCGACTTTCCCGCCATCGCCGGCGTCACGTTGATGCTCGGTGTGCTCTACGTCGTCATCAACACCGCAGTCGATCTTCTGCAAGCAGCGGCAGATCCCCGAATCGCAGTCTCAGGAGGTTAGGTGCCAAAACAGCCACTCATCGTGGGCAACCCGGTACTCGTGGTCGTCGACATGCAGGAGAGCGGCGACATGCCTGCTGAGGAGGTCGGCATCGCGCACATGCCCGGGTACGCCGACCGCATCGCCAGAGCACGACGTCTCCTGGCCGCTGCCAGGACCGCGGGTGTGCCGGTGGTGTTCTTCCAGGAGGTGCACCGGCCCAGCGGCATCGACTTCGGTCGTGAACTCGACGGCACCGAGGGCGTGCACTGCGTGGAGGGGCGCAAGGGCACCGATCTGCATCCGGAGCTGCTGCCGGAGCCAGGCGAAGTGCACATCGTCAAGCGGCGCTACTCCGGTTTCATCGGAACGGATTTCGAGATCGTGTTGCGCGGCCTTCAGGCGTCGACCTTGATCCTGATCGGTGGTTTGACGGACGTGTGCGTGCACTACACGTTTGCCGACGCGCATCAGCGCGACTACTACGTGCGCGTGGTCACCGACTGTGTCGGCGGCTCGTCGCAGTACCTGCACGATGCGGCCCTGGCCGCCATGGAGTACCTGCAGACCGGCGCCATGCGCACCACCGAGGAGATCCTCGCCGCATTTGCCGAATGTCGCCGCCTAAGCGGCTCCGAAGCCGAGTTGGAACAACCCGCCCTCGAAGGAGCATCACGATGAGAAAACGACTACTGGCGATCGCCGCCGCGATCGCCGTCGCGGTGCTGACGCTATCGGCCTGTGGCGGTTCGGATTCGGGGAGCAGCACACCGAACGCGGCACCCACCGACAAGGTGCTTCATCTGTCGTTCCTGCAGGACCCCGGCCAGCCGCCGGACCCCGACGTGTACTACGCGGGACAGGGGCTGCTGCTCACGACCAACCTCTACGAAGGCCTGCTGCAATTCAAGGGCGGCCAGGCCAAGGCCGAGTTGGAGCCGCTGCTGGCCACCGAGTGGACCGCGTCACCCGACAACAAGGTCTTCACGCTCAAGCTGCGCGAAGGGGTGAAGTTCCACGACGGGACCCCGTTCAAGTCGGATGCGATCAAGGCGTCGTTCGATCGTCGGCTGGCCGTCGCCGGGGGTCCTGCCTACATGGTCAAGGACATCGATTCGATCACCACACAGGGCGATTACGGCGTCACGATCACGTTGAAGAACCCGAACTCGGAGTTCCTCGACTATCTCGCGTCGCCGTACGGCCCGCGGATGATGAGCCCGACCGGGCTGCAGAAGAACGGCGGGTCGGACTTCGCCCAGAACTATCTGACCACGCACGATTTGGGCACCGGCCCGTACACGCTGACCGACGCGGAGGTCGGATCGAAGTACGCGATGGCGTCATTCCCCGAATACTGGGGCCCCAAGCCGTATTTCGAGAAGGTCGAGATGCCCGTCATCACCGACACGTCGGCTCAGCAGTTGCAGTTCAACAACGGTCAGATCGCCGCGGTGCTACACGACCTGCCGTCGTCGGCCGTTGAGCAGTACCTGAACAACCCGAAGTACTCGCACTATTCGTTGCCGACGATGATGGCGGCCTTCCTCTACGTCAACCCCAACAAGGGCATCATGAAGGACCAGGCCACCAGGACCGCCACGATCGACGCCATCGACGTCGATCAACTGGTCAAGCAGACCTTCTTCGGCCGCGGCAAGGTCGGTGAGCAGATGTACCCGCCCTACGTGCTCGCCGCGGAGTACGGAAAGCAGAATCTGAAGCACGATCCTTCGGCGCTATCGAAGATCGCCTCCGCTCTGCCCGCCGACCAGAAGACGATCACGATCGGCTACGACACCAGCAACCCCGACATGCAACTGATCGGAAACCTCGTTCAGACGCAGCTCGCGGCCGCCGGAATCACGGCGAAGGTGCAGGGCTACCCGACCTCCGAGATCTATGGCTGGATCGGAACCGACATGCAGGCGGCGCCGGAGATCATGGCCAACACCGTGTGGCCGGACGCTCCGTCGCCGTACACGTGGGGCCACATCTCGTGGGACAAGGATGGCGGCATCAACTACCTCGGCTGCTCGTCGCCCAAGGTGACCGCCGCACTGCAGCAAGGGCTGCCGACTGGGACACTGCCGCCGTACTCCGACGCTGGTGCGGCAGCCGAGGAGACGGGCTGCTGGCTCAACGTGGCCGACATCGACGACTTCGTGGTCGCTCAACCCTGGTTGAAGGGGGTCGAGCAGGCCCACGCGGTGTCGAACCCGAACTCGCTTCGGATCGCCGCACTGTCGGTAGGGTGATGCATGACCCTCGTTCGCAACGGCAAGGTTCGCCGGATCGTCCTGCTCACCCTCGGCTGGGAGGAGCTGCCGAAGTCGGTTTCGGTCTACGGCGCAGCACCTGAACTACGAATGCGCGAGCCCGTACCCGGTGTGCTGCTCCAGACCGACGGTGGTTGGGTGTTGCTCGACACCGGGTTCAACACCGCACTCATCCGCGATCCCGCGCTGTACCGACGGTTCTTTCCGACCGTCGAGTACATCCCCGTTCTGCCGGGGCCAGGGGAACCCATCGAGGAGTCGCTGCACGACATCGGCATCGACGTCGACGACATCCACGTGGTCGCCGTCAGCCACCTGCACCACGACCACGCAGGCGGCCTGAAGCTCTTCGCTGGCAAGGTTCCGGTGCACGCCCAGCGCCGCGAGCTGGAGTACGGGCTGTCGAATCACCCCGAACCAGAGAAGAACGCGATCGTTCGGGTCGACTTCGACGATCCGAGCATCGACTGGCAGTTGGCCGACGGCGAGGCCGAGATCGCACCGGGGATCACCGCGATACCGACCTATGGCCACACTCCTGGTCACCAGAGCTTCGTGGTCGAACTCGACGAGTCGGTGGGCGGTGACGGGTTCGTCTTCGCATTCGACGCCGCGGACTTGACCGAGAACATCGAGCACGAGTTGGCGATCGGCGGTTACATCGGGGTGGCGCCCGAGGAGACCGTGGAACCGATCCGCAAGCTGAAGCGGCTCGCTGCCGACAAGGGCTACCAGCTGATCCCGGGCCACGACCCGCACGTGTGGCCCGAACTGACCAAGCACTTCCACGACAGGTTCGGACCCGTCGACCGGGAGGACGCCCCGTGACGGACGTGCCGCCTTGATGGATGTCGTGCTGCGTGCCGAACGTGCCCTGGTGGATGGCGGGATACGTTCTGCGGCAGTCGGTGTGTTCGACGGCGTGATCGCCGCGGTCGGACCCGTCGATGCGGACTTCGTGGCGCGTGACGAGGTGCGCGTGCCACGGTCGGCGGTACTGCTGCCGGGTTTCGTCGACACCCACGTCCACGTCAACGCACCGGGAACCGACTGGGAAGGATTCACCAGTGCGACGGCGGCCGCCGCCGCAGGCGGCATCACCACCCTGGTGGACATGCCGCTGGACAGTGACCCCGTCACCACCACCGTTGACGCGCTCGAGGTGAAGAGGGCTGCGGCACTGGGCAAGTGCTCAGTCCCGGTGGAGTTCTGGGCTGGGATCGTGCCCGCCAACGTCGACGACCTCGATGGGTTGGCCGCGGCTGGCGTCCGCGGCTTCAAGTGCTTCCTCACCGACTCGGGCAACCCGAACTTCCCGCACCTGTCGAGCGACGAATTTCGCAGGGCCGCAGCGCACGTCGCGCGTCTCGGCGCCGTGCTGCTGGTGCACGCCGAACAGCACGGCGACGTCGTCGACAGTCCGAGGCCGAGTGGGCGGCGCTATTCATCGTTCCTAGCGTCACGGCCCGACACCGCGGAGGAGCGCGCCGTGGCCCTCGTGCTGGACACGGCGAAGGAGACCGATGCCAGGATGCACGTCGTGCACGTGTCGTCGGCGCGGGTGCTGCCGCTGATCGCGGAAGCCAAACGGGCGACGGTAGCGGTCACGGCCGAAACTTGCCCGCACTACCTGACCTTCGCCGCCGAGCGCATCCCCGACGGAGGCACCGAGTACGCGGCATGCCCACCGATCCGCGGGGAGGAGAACCGGCGTCTGCTGTGGGACGGGCTGCGGCGAGGAACCCTCGACATGGTGGTGTCCGACCACTCACCGTGCACGCCAGAAATGAAGGCGGGCGGTGACTTCGGCGCGGCGTTCGGCGGCATCAGCTCGTTGCAGCTCGGTCCGTCGGCGGTGTGGACGCAGGCCCAGCCCCTCGGCTTCGGCCTGCCAGAGCTCTCCCGCTGGATGGCCGAGCGGCCCGCGATACTGGCCGGTTTCACCGATCGCGGCCGGATCGCGGTCGGCATGCGGGCCGATCTCTGCACCTTCGATCTCGACGCCGAGCACACCGTGCGCGGCGACGCGCTGGCCCACCGCCACGGCATCACCCCTTACGAGGGTGTCACGCTGCGCGGCCGAGTGTTGCAGACTTGGGTCCGCGGCCGCCGCGTCTTCGATGGCGAACGGATGCGGCAGCCGGCATGAAGATCCTGATACTCAATCCGAACACGTCGGAATCGATGACGGCCGAGATCGCCGCGGCGGCCAGGGCGGCAGCCGCCCCGAACACCGAGATCGTCTCAGCACGACCACGATTCGGCGCGACAGCCATTGATTCCGCCGCGGAGAGCTATCTGTCGGCGGTCGGTGTGATGGACGTCGTCGCGACAATGCTCGCTGCTGGTGAGTTCGACGTCGACGCCGTGATCCTCGCCGGGTTCGGGGAGCCCGGCAAGGACGCCCTCCAGGAGATGCTGTCGGTGCCCGTTCTGGACATCGCCGAGTGTGCCGCTCACGTCGCGCATCTGATCGGGCGGCGGTTCAGTGTGGTCACCACGCTGGCGCGATCCATCCCGGCGATCGAGGATCGGTTGGCGCTGGCCGGACTGGCGGCACATTGCGCTTCGGTCCGCGCCTGCGGCCTTGGTACCGCGGAGGTCGACACCGATCCCGCGGGAGCCGTGCGGGCCATCGTCGACGAGGCGGCGCGGGCCATCGCCGAGGACGGCGCCGACGTGATCTGCCTCGGCTGTGCGGGTATGGCCGGTGTGACCGAGACGATCTCGACGAAACTCGGCGTGCCCGCGGTGGACGGCGTCGCCGCGGCGGTGGCGCTTGCCCAGGCGCTGGTCGGTCTTGGATTGAGCACCAGCAAGGTCGGGGCGCTGGCCGAGGGACCGCCGAACCCGCGTACGCACTGGCCGATCTCCACTGCGCTTGGGTTGACCTCGTGAACAAGTTCGACGTGGATCTCGCATCCCGGTCACTGGGCGGCAGCGTGCTGGCCGCCAGCGACGAGTCGTTCGGTTTCAAGGAACGCCTCGTCGACCCGGCCGAACCGGTGTTCGTGCCTGGAACCTACGACCAACGGGGCGAGGTCGTCGATGGCTGGGAGACCCGCAGACACGCTGGGCCGGAGGGGGATTGGGCGATCGTTCGGCTCGGTACGCCGGGCAGGCTACGCGCCGTCGACGTCGACACCCGGTCCTTCACCGGCAACCACCCGACCGGCTGCCGGATCGATGCGTGCGTGCTCGGACTGCTCGACGATTCCACCGATCCGGCAGTCCCGTGGCGCACGGTCGTCGAATCAACGACACTGAAACCTGATTCGCACAACGTCTTCGAGGTCGGCGACCAACGTCGATACACCCACGTGCGCCTGGCGCTGGCATCCGACGGTGGCGTGGCACGGTTGCGGGTGTACGGGGACGTCATCCCAGACCCGTGCTCGTGGGCTGACATGGCGGTCGAAGTATCCGGTGTCGAGCAGGGCGGCCGGGTCGAGTGGTCGAGCGACGACTTCTACTCGAACGCGTCGGCACTGACCGCACCGGACCGGCCCCGCAACATGGGCGACGGTTGGGAGACCCGGCGGCGGCGCGATGTCGCCCCCGACAGTCACGATGCGGTGCTGATCTCGTTCGCGGCGGCCGCCGATCTGCACAGGATCGAGATCGACACGTCGTATTTCGTGTTCAACGCCACCCTCGAGGTGTCGGTGATGGGAAGCAGGTGTGCACGTGACGACGAGCGCGGTTGGGCCCTCGTCGAATTCGACGTGCCGGTGCTGCGGAGAACGCGACTCGCCGCCGATGCCCGGCAGGTGTACACCGTGCATGCCACCG
This sequence comes from Mycolicibacterium sp. P9-64, assembly GCF_008329605.1. GTDB lineage: Bacteria > Actinomycetota > Actinomycetes > Mycobacteriales > Mycobacteriaceae > Mycobacterium. The sequence goes on along the minus strand of NZ_NPKO01000016.1, from coordinate 2,742 downwards.
ATGTCACCGCGGTGCGAGTGCAGGCCTATCCGGACGGTGGCATTGCACGAGTGCGCGCCTTCGGCACACCGACCGCCGACGGAATGCGGACACTGCGTGCGCGCTGGGAGGAGTCCTCGTGACGCCCCGAAAGGTCTGGTTGTCCGAGTGTGCCGGTCTGTGGCGACGTACGTTGCTGATCGAGGAGGACGGGTCGCGGGTGGTCGGCGGTGACGTCCGCTGGCTGCAGGCGGACGCCGCCTACGTCGACTCACGCGGTTTCGGCGGTCGGCTGCACCAGCGTGATGACGTCTTCGAGTGGCACCGCATGGTCGATCTCGAGCCACCTGGACCGTTCCCCGATGCGGGCGTGATGCATTGGGATGGCGACGTTCTGGTGGAGACGGGTGTGCACGCCGACTACGTCGAGCACTGGGTACGTGATGACGGCGCTGCGTCCCCGCGCTGGGCGCTGACGCTGCGGTCAGCGGACGCGAGAGACGCGCTGTTGATCCGGGTGGGTGCGGTGTTCGGCTGGGCGTCGGCGACGGCAGTAGCGCTGGCCGACGTTGGCGGCACCGAGTGGGAGGCGCTGGCGCCCGAGACGTCTGGCGATGAAGTCCGTGTCAATGGCGTGCGGTGGACTGTAGTGCAGAGCGAGGGAGACGTGGAACTGTGACAGGCACAACCCCTTTCACATCGATTCCGATCGTGGACATCAGCGGGCTGCGGTCGCCGGACCGCGCCGAACGCGAACGGGTGGCCGCCGAGATCGGGAAGGCGGCGCGTGAGGTCGGCTTCCTCTACGTCAGCGGCACCGGCGTCGACTCGACGCTGTTCGACCGCATGCTGGCCGCCACGAAGACGTTCTTCGCGCTGCCGGTGGAGGAGAAGATGCGTAGCTACATCGGGCTGTCGACGTGCCATCGCGGGTACGTGCCGGTTGGGGAGGAGGGGGTCGAGACCGGCATGCCCGACTTGAAGGAGGCGTTCGACACCGCCCTCGACTTGCCTGCCGACGACCCCGACTACGTCGCGGGCAATCCGATGCTCGGACCCAACGTGTGGCCCGACGTCGATGGCTTCGCGGAGGCGGTAACCGCGTACTACCAGGCCGTGCTGGATCTCGGACATCAGCTCCTGTGGGCCTTCGCGGTCGCACTGGGGGAGGATCCCGACACCTTCACCAAGCACGCCACCAAGACACCGAGTCAGCTTCGCCTGGTGCACTACCCGTACAACCCCGAGGCCGAGGACGTGCTTGGCATCGGGGCGCACACGGACTATGAGTGCTTCACCCTGCTCAAGCCGACCGCGCCCGGGCTCGAGGTGCTGAACGAGGCTGGCGAGTGGGTCGACGTGCCGCCGGTCCCGGACACGTTCGTGGTGAACATCGGCGACCTGCTGGAGCTTTGGACCAATGGCGCGTATGTCGCGACCAGCCACCGGGTTCGCAAGGTGAAGGAGGAGCGGTACTCGTTCCCGCTCTTCTTCAACGTTGACTACCACACCGAGGTGAAGCCCTTGCCGCAGTTCGTCGCCGGCGACGCGACGGCCCGACCGGGGTTGCGCGCGGGGGAGCACCTGTTCGCTCAGACCGCGCAGACGTTCGCCTACCTGCGATCGCGCCTCGAGCGCGGTGAGCTGATCCTTCCTGACGGCTCGATGGAGATGAATTCGTTCGGCCAGCAGGCGCTGCAAGGCATCGACTGACATTTGGCGCGACCCCAGGATCGAGTACCGACAGGTCGTGGTACCCGGTGAACGGCACCACCAGGCGGTCAGAGGTCGTTCTCTGCCCACCACGCCCGCTGGAGGTTGGCCATCCACGCGCTGATTGCTGCGCGGTCGGCCCTTTCGGGTAGACGTGATTGGGTGATCGCTGACTTGAGTAGCGCGGCGCGCCGGTTGATTTCGTCAATCACCCACTGACGGCTGTACTGGCCGTGGCGAACGTCGAGTAGGAAGTCACGATCTTCATCGCGCATCGGTAGCACGATGTGTGCATCGTCCATCAGCTGCTTGCCCTGGATCGCCAGGCGTAGGGCGTGGTACCCGGTTTTGGTGTCCCAGCCGATGCCCTGCCTGCTGACTCAGGAACGGGGGAACTCCCTTCGCAGCGTCATGCCGAACTCGTTGACGTACTTGACGTGCTTCTCCGGGTGGCTGAACAACGGCATGATGACGGTGGGGTTGCCAGCGGCAGCGAGGCGGACCAAGTTGCGCAGTCCGTACACCACTAGATCGGTGTCGCCCTCGCGAGACCGCTCGTTGACCTTGCGGTCGCGGTACTCGTACTGCTCGAATTCGCCGAGCCCCAACACTTCCAGGGGCGGTTCGATGCAGATGCCCATCAGGTCGATGTCGTCGCCAGTGTCGCCGCTGGAAACGCCGTGCATGGTGGAGCCGATCTCCGAGAGCAGGATGAGTCCTGCTTGGGCGACGTGCCAGCACTCCTCGGTGGAGTGCTGGGTTCTGAATACGTCTCCGTACGGAAGTCGGTGCGCCTTGCCGGTAATCCTCGCTCATGTCCGACCGCCGGAGTAGAATCAAACATGTGTTCGAGCAGTCGGTGGTCGTCGATCTGGATGCGGATGAGTCCGCGCTGGTGGAGCGCATCGCGGAGTTGGAGTGGTTGAAGTCGGCCGCCGCGGCAGCGCAGGCCCGGGTGACGGCGACGCTGGATGAGAAACGCCGTTCGGCGGAGGCGGCGCGCGGGGTACCGGCAGCCAAGCGGGGTCGTGGGTTGGGCTCGGAGGTGGC
>NZ_NPKO01000015.1 GCF_008329605.1 Mycolicibacterium sp. P9-64 | reverse complement strand
CGCCGGGGTGAGCTCGGCGGTGAGGCGGGTATTGCCGTCGGGTTGTTGCGGTCCCTTGTTGACGCCGCGGCGCCGCGCCCGTTCGGCGTCGTCGGGGGCGGGTCCGTCTTGATCCAACAGGAACAGCGTGCGGGCCACCGTGTCGGCGAGCTGTTTGGGGCCGGTCCCGACGGCGTGGCGAACCCACTCCACCTCGATCTGCTGGCGGGTGGCGGGGTCCAGCAGGTGGGGCAGCTTGGTCATGCCCTTGCCGATCACCGCAACGTGCTCGGCGGTGATCAGCCCCAACGCTTGCGCGGCAGCAGTGCCGGCCAGTACCGGGGCCAGCGGCTCACCCGAGAGTGCGTGGCGTGGCCCGAGCACGGCGGCGTCGGCCAGTCGGCGGTGCGCCTCGGCGCTCGATAGCCGCCAGCGGGTCATCAGCACCTCGCGCCAGGACTTGGCACCCAGTTCGCGTGGGGTGGCTTGGGTTTGCAGCTGGTTCAGCATCCGGTGGCGTTGGGTGGGCAGTTGGCAGTCCAGGATCTCCAGTTCATCGGTGGCGGCGAGGAGCTCATCGCATGTCAGTGTTTCGATGCCGCAGGCGGCCAGCTCCTCGTAGGCAGCACGTAACGCGGTCAGCGCCGCTCGGACCGCCTCGATCTCCATACATAGAACATATGTTCGAACACTAAGAGTTTGGCGACGTCATTGATGAGAGAACTCCAAGGGAAAATTGATGCGTCAGTGACTTCTGAAACAGAAGTGGCACAAGGGATTAACTCCGGCAGAACGCCACGGCGCTAGCGCTGAGTTAGCCGACAACCGCTTCCAGATGGGCGAGGGCATCGGCGCCCTCGTCGGCGAAGTAGACCAGCTCGGTGAGCGGGATCGGCAGGAAGCCGTCGTCGTCCATCCGCCGGAGCTGGGTGGTCAGGCCGTCGTAGAAGCCTGCCGTGTTCAGCAGGACCACCGGCTTTTGGTGCAGTCCGTGCTTGCGCAGTTCGAGGATCTCGGTCGCCTCGTCCAGGGTGCCGAGGCCGCCTATCATCACGACCACCGCATCCGATGCGGCGATCAGTAGCGCCTTGCGTTCGGCGAGATCCTTGGCGAACGCCATCTCGTCGGCGTCCTTTCTGGCCATCTTCCTGAAGAGCTCGACCGAGACTCCGACGAGCCGCCCTCCGGTCTCCCGAACACCATCGGCAACGACCTTCATCAGGCCGGTATCGGATCCGCCCCACACCAGGGTGTGGCCGCCCTTGCCGATTGCCTCGGCGAACTCACGGGCAGGCTGGGTGTAGCGCTCGTCGAGGTCGGCAGCGGACAGGAATACGCAGATCTTCATGGCGTTCGGTCACTTTCAGCGGGTTGGCGGCTCAATCATCGACCACCGAGATGATGCCAGTCGGCGCATCGAGGGCTTCGAGGGTCCGCGCGGCGGCGGTGTCGATGTGCACGCGTGGCGCCGGCGGGAGCTCGTCCTGGAAGTAGGTGCCAGGCCCGTACAGCAGGCCGTAGCGCAGGACGACGCCGTCCGCCGCGAGAACGGCTTCCTCGAGTGACACGATCGCGTCGGCTTCCGCCCCTGGACGCATCGCCCACGCCACGCTTTGGGCCACGATCCTGGTCTGGCCCTCCATGGCGTCGATGAGGTTGCGGGTGCCCTCGATCCGAATGCGCGCATTGAGCAGGGATATCTCCGGAAGGTCGGCCAGGTCGTCGGGAAGGTCGGTCAGCTCGTGGAGTATCACGTCGGGTGAGAACGTGCGGACGGCGGTGACAAGCGCGGCGAGGTCGAAGACGTCGCACACGATCGGTTCGGTGCCCATGGCGGCCAGCCGGTCGGCCTTCTCGGCCGATCGGGTCATGGCGCCGACGGTGTGGCCTGCGCCGACGAGCAGTGGGACGAGGCGATTGCCGATGGCACCGGATGCCCCTGCGAAGAAGATGCGCATGGTCGGTCAGTGTCCGTTCAGTCGTTGGGACATGGTCCCGAAGGGCAGAAGAGTAACGGCGGGAACGGATTTGGTGGTCTCGCTATTTGTGGACGTGTGGCACTCCGCTGCTGTGTCGGTCGGGAGGCAGATCTTCGGGAGCGGGGCCGCGGCCGATGCCGGCGCCGCGGCGATCGTCAACGCGGCACCTGCCATCGTCAACAACGTTGTGACACAGCTCAGTTTGGTTCGCATGGTGGTACTCCTTCTGGATGGTTGCGGTATGCGTTGAACCGCGTCTTGAGTAGGTGGTGGACCGCGGCGCCGAGGAAGGCGCCAAGGACCGGCGCGGTCAGGTAGATCCACAGATCGGTGGTTTGGCCGGAGAGCGCGGCGGGGCCGAACTGGCGGGCCGGGTTGATCGACCCTCCGCTGCGGGCGCCGAGCAGGGCGATCACCAGCCCGACCGCCAGCCCAATGGCATACGGCAGCAGCCGAATACGGCGAGGGTGCGCCATCAGGAAGCCGGCGACGACGATCAGGACGAACATCGCGCCTGCCTCGGCGAGGAAGACGGATCCGGCCTGCCAGGTGGGCGACGGTTTGATTGCCGCGACGGCGACCGACGGCAGGGCCACTGCAGGCCCCCACGCCAGGCGCCCGAGACCCGTACCCACGGCAGACCCCACGAGCTGGGCCGCCACGTAGAGCGGAACGCTGCGACCGGGCAGGGCATCCATCAGCCACAGCGCGACCGTCACGGCGGGATTCATGTGCGCCCCACTGCGTTTTCCGGGGCCACTGAACATCAGCGTGGTGACGACGATGCCGCTGAGAAGGCCGATGGCGGCGAGTGCGACGTCGATGTCGGCGATGTAGGCGGCCGACGCCGGATCGCGCAGCCACCGAACCATGGTCACCACCCCGAACAGCAGGACAGTGGTGAGCACGAACTCGTCGGCAGCGCGCGCCCACCCCCCGTGCCCCGAGCGGCCCGCACGAGGCGGGGCGCAACTGGGCGAGGCGGTGGTCATGCTGGCAACGCTACGCGCAGAGTGGCGCAGGAGTATGGTCCATTTCCATGGTGAAACACTGGGCCAATTCTTCGGCGGAGTCGGAGGCGTCACCGTTCATGTCGGGCGTCGACCTGCATCTGGACCTCACCGGACCTGGCCTGCGGACCGGTCTGATGGATGCCCTGCGGGAGGCCGTTCGTACGGGCCGGCTGGTGCCGGGCACGCGGCTGCCCTCGTCCCGATCACTGGCAGCCGACCTTGGCATCGCCCGCAACACCGTCGCCGACTCGTACGCCGAGCTGATCGCCGAGGGCTGGCTCACCGCGCAGCAGGGCTCGGGAACCCGGGTGGCCAACCGGTCTCGCCCGCGCAAGGCCAGCCCCGGCGCACCCCGCCCAGCGCTTCGCAAGCCCCGGTACGGCCTGATGCCGGGCTCGCCGAACCTCGCGGAGTTTCCCCGCACGCAGTGGCTCGCCGCAGCCCGGCGCGCTCTGACCGCGGCACCGCACGACGCGTTCGGCTATGGCGACGCGCTCGGCAGGATCGAGTTGCGCACCGCCGTCGCCGACTATCTGGCGCGGTCGCGCGGGGTGTTCGCGGAACCGGAGCGGATCGTCGTCTGTTCGGGCTTTCACCACGGGTTGATGCTGATCGGACAGGTCCTGCGGGCGCGCAGGGTGCGGGAGGTCGCCGTCGAGTCCTACGGCCACGACGTCTACCGAGAGCTGCTCACCGGCGCGGGCCTGCGCACTCCACCGCTCTACGTCGACGAACACGGCGCGCGCACAGAGGATTTGGCGCAGTTGAACGTTGGCGCCGTGCTGATGACGCCTGCACATCAGTACCCGACGGGTGTCGAGCTGTGCCCGGAGCGGCGCGCGGCGGCCGTCGACTGGGCCCGAGCCACGGGCGGGCTGATCCTGGAGGACGACTACGACGGGGAGTTCCGCTACGACCGGCAACCGGTCGGCGCTCTGCAGGGCCTCGACCCGGAGCGGGTGGTGTACTTCGGCTCGGCCAGCAAGTCGCTGGCTCCGGGTCTGCGACTCGCCTGGATGGTGCTGCCCGAAGTGCTGGTGCCAGAAGTCACGGCGGCCAAGGGTTACGTCGAGTGGTCGAGCACGCTGGACCAGCTGACGCTCGCAGAGTTCATCTCATCGGGCGCGTATGACCGCCACGTGCGGTCGATGCGGGTGCGCTACCGGCGTCGCCGCGACGAACTGGTCGCGGCCCTTGCGGAGCGGGCCCCCGAGATCCGGGTGTCAGGCATGGCGGCGGGGCTGCAGGCGGTTCTCGAACTGCCGCGCGGAACCGAGCGCGCCGTCGTGAAGGCCGCGGCCGAACGGGGTCTTGCGGTGAGCGGGATGGCTGACTTTCGTTACGAGGGCACGGACTCGCAGTGTCAGCTGCCCGAGCAGGACGCTCTAGTGGTCGGCTATGCGGCGCCGTCGGACAGCGCGTGGGCCGGTGCGCTGGATGCGCTGTGCAGCGTCATGCCGTAAACGCCCTCAGCCCAGTCGATCCCGCACCGCCGCGGCGCCGTCCAACGCCAACACCTGTTCGGCAAGCAGGCGTGCTTCGTCGACGTCCACCGCGCGTGCGGCCTCCTTGGTCGCCGGGATCGCGGGCGGTGTCACCGACAGCGAATCGACGCCCATCCCGAGCAGCAGCGCGACGGCACGCTCGTCGGCGGCGAACTCGCCGCACACCGACACCGTCGCCTGCCCGGCCGCGCCCCGGCAGGTGGCCCGGATCAACGCCAACAGGCCAGGATCGAACGTGTCGCCGATCGTGGCGACGGCATCGTTGTTGCGGTCGGCCGCCAGCGCGTACTGCGTGAGGTCGTTGGTGCCGATGGAGAAGAAGTCGACGTGCCGTGTGAATGCCGCGGCCTTGAGCGCCGCCGCGGGCACCTCGACCATCATCCCGACCTGCAGGCCGGCGGGCCGGCCGCGGCCGCTCCGTGCGACCGCCTCATCCAAAAGCCTTCGCCCGGACAATAGTTCGTCGAGCGTGCTGACCATCGGGAACATCACGCTCACCGGCGTCTGCTCGGCAAGCCGCACCATCGCGAGCAGTTGGTCGGCCAGCAGATCCGGGTGAGCCAGTGACAACCGGATGCCTCGCACCCCGAGGAAGGGGTTCACCTCGGCGGCCGTTGGCAGGAATTCCAGCGGTTTGTCACCGCCGACGTCGAGCGTACGCAAGGTGATTCGGCGGCCGTCCAGAGATTCGGCGATCTTGCGGTAGACGGCGAACTGCTCCTCGACGTCGGGCGCGTCCTGGCGGCCGAGGAATAGGAACTCGGTGCGCACCAGGCCGGCGAAGTCGGCACCCTGGGCCGCCGCAGCACGTGCATCGTCGACCGAGCCGATGTTGGCCCCGACGCCGACGGTGACACCGTCCCGGGTGACCGCGGGTTCGGCGGCGCGCGCCATGGCGTTGGATTGCCGCTGCGCGAGCGCCGCCACCCTGGCCGCGAAGTCCTGGCGCACGTTCGGTGGTGGGTCGACGACGAATTCGCCGCGGGTACCGTCCACGGCAATGACGGTACCGTCGGGAATCGTCAGCACCGTGGGTCCTGCGCCGACGATGACCGGAATTCCCTTGGCCCGCAGCAGGATCACGTTGTGTGCATGCGGGCTGCCGAACGCCAGCAATACGGCGGCCACCTGGGTGGGATCCAATTCTGCGGCTTCGGCAGGGGTCAGGTCCGTCGCGATCAGCACCCCCGCCAGGGTCGACGTCGTCGTCGCCGTGCCGAGCATCGCGCGCAGCACCTGCTCGCCGACGGCGCGGACGTCCTCCGCTCTGGCCCGCAGATACGGGTCGGGTACGCCGTCGAACTCGGCGGCAAGATCGTCGATCGCCGCGGACCATGCCGCGGGCGCGGACATGCCGCCGTCGACGCGCTCCCGGACGGCGGTCAGCAGTGCGTCGTCGTCGAGCAGCAGTTGGTGGGCGTCGAAGATCGCCGCTTCGGTCTCGCCGACCTCGCGCGCGGTCGTGGTGCGCAGCTGGCTGATCGTGCGGCGCACTCCCGCGATCGCCTTGCTCAGCCGCCGCCATTCGACGGCGGGTTCCTCGGCGGGCACGTCGGGCACCTCGACCGCGGCCAGGCGTGCGGAGTGGGCTGGCCCAATTCCCAGGCCGGGTCCCGCACCGATCGGGGCGTGCGCCACAGTTGGTTCGGCGACCGACGGGGTGGGGGCGGTGAGCGATTCGTCGAAGTGGCGACCGGCCAGCGCCAGCACGTGGTCGAGCGTTTCGGCGGCCTGGCTGCCAGAGACCCGTACCTCGACCTCGTCGCCGCAGCGAACGCCCAGCGTGGCCAGCTTGGACAGGCTGCCCGCGTCGACCCATCCGGAGTCGGTGCTGCGGTTACGGATTCGCGCGCGGGCGTCGCGGCGACGCACCTCCTGGACCAAGCGTGCGGCGGGCCGGGCGTGCAGACCGTGCGGGTTGGCGACGACGAACGCACCGGACACCTCGTCGACGCCGTCGGGCTCATCGGCGACGGCCGCGACCGGCGCGGGTCCGAGGTGACCGATCTTCCCGGCAAGGGCCCCTGTGGCCTCGGCAGCGACCTCGTCGACCGTCGCTCCACCGGCGGCGACGACGGCCGCCACGACCAGCCCCTCGACGAGGGGAGCGGGGCACAGCCGGACGCGATCGCGGACGTCGTCGTCGAGCAGTTCGCAGGCGAGTTCGGCCGAGAGCACCGCGCTTCCGAGGTCCATCAGCACCACGACGCCGTCGCCACGATCGGCAGCGGTGATCGCGTCGACGATGGCTGCCGCGTCGGTGCCGAAGGTGGTCTCGTCGAGGCCCGCGGCGACGCTGATGCGAATCTGCTTGCCGTGCAGCATTTCCTGGGCGAGAGCGACTGCCGCCCTGGCCAGCGCCCGGCTGTGCGACACGACGACGAGGCCGACGCTCTTGTCGCTCATCGGTCCGCGAAGGCGGTCGCTGCTGCGGCGATCAGCATCGCCGATGACGTGGCGCCCGGATCCTGATGACCGACACTGCGCTGCCCGAGGTAGCTGGCCCGACCCTTGCGCGCGACCATGGATTCGGTGGCGTCGCGGCCGTTTTGGGCGGCGGTGGCGGCGTCGGCGAGGGCCGTGGACAGCTCGGCCCCGGACGCCAGTGCGGCGTCGAGCGCGTCGAGGGCCGGTGCCAGCGCGTCGTACATGGTCTTGTCGCCGGACTCGGCGCGGCCACGCTGTACGACGCCTTCGACACCCGCGCGCAGCGCAGCGGCGAAGTCGGCGGCCGAGACGCCGTCCGTCGCACCCAACGGTGCGGCCATGCGCAGGAAGAACGTGCCGTAGAGCGGCCCGCTCGCTCCGCCGACCGACTTCACCAACGTCATGCCGACCTGTTTGCACAGCGCAGCGATGTCGGCTGGCGTCGTCTCGTCGAGTGAACCGAGCACCGCGGTCATGCCGCGCTCCATGTTGATGCCGTGGTCGGCGTCGCCGATGGCCGCATCGAGGTCACTGAGTAGTTGCGCGTTTTCGCCTATCACCCTTGCGAATTCGCGGATCCACTCGGTCAGCCCGGCCAGATCTACGTTGTCGGCCATTCAGCATCCTCTCCGCAGCGCGGGTGTGTTGACGGGGTGATCCCACAGCCGGAGCATGTCGTCGTCGGCGCGCAACAGCGTCACCGAGCAGCCCGCCATGTCGAGGCTCGTGATGTAGGGCCCGACCAGTGAGCGGGCGATGCGGACGCCCGCCTTGTCCAGGAGCGCGGCGTACTCTGCGTACATCACGTACAGCTCGATCAGCGGTGTGGCGCCCATGCCGTTGACGAACAGGATCACGCCGGGGGAATCGCCGGCGAAGTCGAGGTCGGCGAGGACGGGCTCGAGCATCAGCTCGGCGATGGCGCTGGCGGACTGCATCGGCAGACGCTGGCGGCCCGGTTCGCCGTGAATGCCAACGCCCACTTCGATTTCGGTGTCCGACAATTCGAATGTGGGATGGCCGACCGCGGGCACGGTGCACGACGTCAGGGCGACGCCCATGCTGCGCGACGCCGCGTTGGCGCGGCGGGCGACGTCGGCCACGTCCGCCAACGAGCGGCCCTGATCGGCCGCCGCCCCGGCGATCTTCTCGACGAGCACGGTGGCGCCGACCCCGCGCCGACCCGCCGTGAAGGTGCTGTCCTGCACGGCGACGTCGTCGTCGATGAGGACCGACTCGACCGTGATGCCCTCGGCGTCGGCGAGTTCGGCTGCCATCTCGAAGTTCATCACGTCGCCGGTGTAGTTCTTCACGATGTGCAGCACACCTGCGCCACCGTCGACGTTCTTGGTGGCTTCGAGCATCTGATCGGGCACCGGCGAGGTGAAAACCTCACCGGCGCAGGCGGCATCGAGCATGCCGCGTCCGACGAACCCGCCATGCAACGGCTCGTGACCGGACCCGCCGCCGGAGATCAACCCGACCTTGCCGGTGACCGGTGCGTCACCGCGGTAGATGGTGCGGTTGGTGTGGTCGATGCGCAGCTCGGGGTGGGCGATCGCCATCCCGCGCAGCGCCTCGTCGATGACGTCGGCCGGATCGTTGATGAGTTTCTTCACGATGTGACTCCTCAGGCTGCGGTGGTCTGGGCGGCGGGGGTGGCGTGCTCCGGCAGGGGGGTGACGGCGTCGGCACTGGTCCGAGAGATCGCGACGTAGGCCAGTGCGGCCAGGACTCCGGCGAGCAGTTCGGCGGCCACGTAGATGGGCAGCTGATTCCACGACACGGAGCCGCCCGCGATCTGTTGGACGAGCATGGGGCCGAACGTGCGGGCGGGATTGATCGAGGCGCCGGTGGTTGGCGCCACCGGGATGATCGCGGCGAACACGACCAGGCCGATGGCGACGCCTGCGAAGCCGGCCGTCGCCTTGCGGTGTATCACGCCGAAGACGGTGAACACGAGAATGAACGTACCCACGAATTCGGCGAAGAAGGCCTGTACCGGGCTGACGGTTGCCGCATAGGTGGCGACGCCGAGGCCGGCGTCGCGGGCCGCCGTGCCGAGGACGCCCAGGATGGCTCCCGCTCCGATGATCGCCCCGACCACCTGCGCGCTGACGTAGGCCGGTACCCGGGACCACGGGAACTTGCCGGTCACGGCAAGGCCGAGGGTGACGGCGGGGTTGATGTGGCAACCGGAGATGTGTCCGAGCGCGTACACGGCCGCCACGACGACGGTGCCGAAGGCGAACGAGATCATGCCGAGGTCCGCCATCGTGAACGGCGCGTCGCCGTTGACGATGATCGTCGCGGGCACCGAACCCACGCCGATGAACACCAGGAAGGCCGTACCCAGCACTTCCGCGGCGAGTTTTTGGATGATCGACGGCTCGTCCATGCGTGGGTCTCCCTCTGAGTAGCGATCGACTATCTCGGATAGCATTCGACATTATCGAATGTGATCTGGACCATACGCTTATGCTTCGAGGGCCACAAGACCGAATTCAGGCGTTTTCCAGGAGGGGCTAGACCAAGATGATCCAGGCCGTCGACCGTGCGCTGCGGATTCTCACCGTGCTGCAGGGCGGACGCCGGATGAGCCTCGGCGAGATCGCCACCGCCATCGACCTTGCGCCGTCGACCGTGCACGGGCTGGTCCGCACGCTGCTGGCGCACGGCATGGTGGGCCAGGAACTGGATTCGGGTCGATACCGGCTCGGTCCGGCCACCCTGCGATTGGGCAACGTGTACCTCGACACCCTCGAACTGCGGTCCCGGGTCGCGATCTGGACAGAAGGGCTGGCGCGACGCACGGGCTGCGCCGTGCGCACAGGGGTATTGCTGTTCGACGAGGTCGTGGTCGTCGCCCACGAACCGCGTCCCGACGGAACCCGCCAGATGCCCGAGGTCGGGATCGTCATCCCCGCGCACGCCAGCGCCCTCGGCAAGGCGCTGCTGGCCTTCGGCCCCGAGCGCGAGGCCGCGGAATTGCGCAGCATGACCGGCGAGACCGTCACCGACGCCGCTGTGCTGGCAGGTCAACTCGCGCAGACCCGCACGACCGGCATTGCCACCGAGGTCGAGGAAGCCGTGCTTGGCGAATGTGCCGTGGCGGCAACGGTCTTCGACTCATCCGACGAGGCCACCGGTGCGATCGGGCTGGTCGTGCCCGCTGCGCGCTGGCCGTTGCCCTCCGATGCGGTGGACGCTCTGCGCGACACCGCACGCGCCGTGTCGCGCGAGCTCGGCGCGCCGGTGTGGCCACCGCGCCGCTACCACTGACGGTCGGTCGGCCGCGGGTGATGGCCCCGCGGTGGCATCCTGGCGATGTGGGATTGATATTCCGCCTCGCGGAGCTGCTGATCATCCTCGTGCCACTGGCCGGGGTGCTCATCGCCGGGTTCAGGGCGTTTCAGCGGTACGCACAGTCACCCGACCGAACGCCGACGCCGTACGACGACGCGCCTGGCGCGCCGCCAGATCGCACCACCACGACCCCTGCCGCGCAATGGCGGGCCATCACTCGCACCCTCGACGAGCACGCCCGCATCGACGGCCGCTGGCTGGACTACGAACTGGACGTCAGCAAGCTGCTCGACTTCCCGCTCATGACCGACATGCGGGAGCCGCTGATGACGACATTCCACAAGGCCAAATTGCGCGCCGAGGTGCTGCGGCCGGGCAAGGCCGAGGATCTCGTCGACGACAGGGCATCCTTCGAGCGCTACCTGAGCGCCGTCGAGGAGTACGCGAGCGCCTTCAACACCGCCGAGGCGGAGGCGATTCGCCGCCGTCGCAACGACTTCTCGAGGGAGGGGCGGCAGCGGATCGCGCGGGCGCACAGCTTGCTGCGGGTGGCGTCGGATCTGAGCGCGACACCGCAGGAGCGCGGGCAGGCCTACGACGTCGCGGTGCGCGAACTCGACGGCCTCATCGTGCTGCCCGCCTCGACGCGCGCCGGCCTCGAACGTGGAATCGCCGGGGAGCTCGACGGTTAACCCGGTGGCTGGCGGGCGTCGACATAGGCCAGCAGGCGGGGATCATCGGAGCTGAATCGGTCGACTTCCTCGCCGCCGTCGCAACGCATCAGCGCGATCGTCACGCCTCTTGCCGTCCGTGACATGACCTGCCACGTGGCTCCGGCATCCTCCCACCGGATGAGCTCGGCAACACGATCCCGATCCACGCCTCCCAGGATTGCACGGCCCCAGATTTGGTGACGTACTGACGTAGGCTGCCGCCGTGGACGCAAGCTGGCGGTTGGCGATCGCGGCAGTATTCATTTGGCTCGGCATGGTCCTGGCCATCTCCTTCATCGAGGCCCCGCTGAAGTTCCGCGCACCCGGGGTCGACCTCAAGCTCGGGTTGGCCATCGGCAGGCTGGTCTTCCGCGCGCTCAACGTCTGTGAACTGCTGCTGGCCGTCGTCATCGCCGTGGCGTTGTTCACCCACGAGAGCACGGTCGGCTTGGACGTCACGCTGACGGTGGCGGTCGCTGCTCTGCTCATCCAGATCGTTCTGGTGCGTCCGTTCCTGGCGCGACGAACGTCGTCGGTGCTTGCGGGGGAGGGCGAGGGACGTAGGTCGGGTGGCCACTACGCCTACGTGGCTCTCGAGGTCGTCAAGGTGGCTGCGTTGATCGCCGCGGGCGTCCAACTGACCGGTGTGTGAGGCGCTCCGTGAAGAAAAAGGTAGGCAAACCTACCCTTAGTTAGTCCTGTAGGATCTGCGGTCAAATGACCGAACTCGACGAAGCGCTGCCCGTGCTGCCGCGCGAGCTGATCTCGATCACGCCCGACGTCGCGGCAGTTGGCCCGCCGCCCATTCCCATGCTCGCCGAGCCGTACGCGATGCGCCTGGCCGATCCCGCCGCCGACGCAGATGTGGTGTCGGAGTGGATGAATCGGCCACACCTGGTCGAGGCGTGGGAGTACGACTGGCCGCCCGAGCAGTGGCGTGGCTACCTGCGGGCGCAATTGGCCGGAGAGTATTCGCGACCGATCATCGGCAGCTACCGCGGGAAGGACATCGCCTACGTCGAGGTGTACCGTGCGGCAAGGGATTCCATCGCCCCGCGTTACCCGGCTGACCCGTCCGACCTCGGGGTTCACGCCGCCATCGCCGACCTGCGGTTCATCAACCGGGGGATCGGCGCGATGCTGTTGCCGGGCATCGTCGCCAGCCTGTTCGACCTCGAACCACGTTGCCGCCGCATCATGTTCGACCCCGACCACCGCAACACCGGTGCCCGAAGGCTGTGCGAGTTCGCCGGCGGCACGTTCCTCGGCGAGCACGAGATGTCGAACCGCCGGATGGCGCTCTATGCACTGCCGCGCACTCCGGCTGACGCGCCGACGGCTCGGGCCTGATTCTCAGGGCGCCTAGACTTACCTCGATGGTTTGATGCGTCACGCCGATTCCGATGCCGGGACGAGCCCCCGCGCGAAACGGTAGAGTCTGCCGGAGTGGTGATGGATCTCGCCCGAGCTAGTCGCTCGAACCGCCAAATGGCTGATGGTTCCTACCGTCGTGTCGATGGGTAGGTGTGCGATGTCTCCACTACTTCACGTGATTGTGCGGGCCGTTGAGAGTGACTGGCCGAAGGCAACCGCATGACGGCGGACCGACGGGGCGTCGACGAACCCGACGAAGTGACCGGCGCGGGAACGCCGACGACGTCAGACGACTCGCACGCCGAGTTGCCGATCGATCCCGACCACTCAGTTAGGACCAGCAGGCCGCTGCATCTGCGGCCGTCGGCACTGGCGTGGGTCTTCGCCGGAGGTGTCGTCGGCACGGCTCTGAGGTATTACACCGAGCTCCTCCTGCCGCACGATGGCGCCGGGTGGCCATGGGCGACCTTTCTGATCAACCTCAGCGGCGCATTCATCCTCGGCGGCTTGTTGGAGGCACTTGCGCGGCTCGGCGAGGACTCGGGATGGCGCCAGCGGGCTCGCCTTTGTGCCGGCACCGGCGGTTGTGGCGCCTTCACCACTTACAGCACCTTTGCGTTGGAGGCCGTGCTGCTCGATCGCCACGGACACATGGGAACCGCGATCAGCTATGCCGCTCTCAGCGTGGTGGGCGGAGTCGTCACCGCCTGGCTCGGCATCGTGGTCGCGGCAAGCGTTCACCGCAGGAGGACGCGTTGATGATCGCGGTGCTCACCTTCCTCGCCGGAGCCACGGGCGCACTGGCGCGATTCCTGCTCGATGCATCGATCAAACAACGGTGGCGTTCCCCGTTTCCGTTGGCCACCGTCGTCATCAACGTGACGGGTTCGCTGCTGCTCGGGGTGCTTGCCGGCATAGTGCTCTTTCACGGCGCGTCCAGCATGTGGCAGACCGTCGTCGGGACCGGATTCTGTGGCGGGTACACGACTTTCAGCACCGCCAGCTTCGAAACCGTCCGGCTGGTGCAGCAGGACCGGCGTGGACTGGCGTTGGTCAACGCGATCGGTTCACTGGCCGCGTCGGTTGGCGCATGCGCGGTCGGACTTGCCGTGGTGTGGGCGCTCTGAGGATCATTCACGATGGAGGTAGCGGGAATGAACGAAACCGGGGGCGATGAGTACCCACCGCAGGCCCCAGTAGAGCTGGTGGTCGGCTGGGATCGCCAGCCCGCAAGCACCGCTGCACTGCGTTTTACAGTCGGCCTCGCGCAACGCCTGGCCGCCCATCTTCACGTCGTGCACATCGCTGACTTCGATGACATGCCCGTCGACTCGGATGCGTGGGACTGGGAGCAACAGTTCCGCGAAAGTCTCGAAGCGCACGCCGTTCGCGCTCGCGCGATCCTCGACGAGCTCGGCGCGAACTGGACTTATCACGCCGTGCACGGTCGTCCCCCCGACGTGCTTGCCGACCTCGCCGATGAGGTCGACGCCATGATGATCGTGCTCGGTGCACCGCGAGGCGGCGTGCATTCGCTCATCGACAGCTTCGCCGGACAATCCGTGTCACACCAACTGACACGCAATCACAGCCGACCGGTTCTGCTCGTTCCCGAATCTTCGATCGCATAACGGGGTGGGAGCTCGCGCGCACTGCGCCGCCGAGCCTCGTCCCTGCGACGAAATGTTGCCACTGGCCTGAATTCTTGGCGACGCGGCGGTGCGATGCCGGAGCAAGGGGGCAGAATCGACGCCATGGCGGCCAATCCCCGCGCCGGACAGTTGGCGCAACCAGACGACCTCATCGACGTGGCCCACGTGGTCACCGCCTATTACACGGTGGTGCCCGACCCCGACGACGTCAGTCAGCAGGTGGTCTTCGGGACGTCAGGGCATCGGGGCTCCAGCCTCGACGCGGCGTTCAACGAGGCCCACATCCTGGCCACCACACAGGCGATCGTCGAGTACCGCGCCTCGCAGGGAACCACCGGGCCGCTGTTCATCGGCCGCGACACCCACGCGTTGTCCGAGCCCGCGTGGGCGTCGGCCCTGGAGGTGTTGGCCGCCAACGACGTGGTGGCGATGATCGACGCCGCCGACCGCTACACCCCGACCCCGGCGGTCAGCCACGCGATCCTCGCGTACAACCGTGGCCGCGGCACTGGCAGTACAGCCTCCTCGCGTGCGGGTGACCTGTCCGACGGCATCGTCGTCACGCCGTCGCACAACCCACCACGGGACGGCGGTTTCAAGTACAACCCACCCAACGGCGGCCCCGCCGATACGGATGCGACGGGGGTAATCGCCAAGCGCGCCAACGAGATTCTGCGCGGAGGTCTGGCCGACGTGAAGCGGATCCCACTGGCGCGCGCCCTGCAGACCGTCGAACGGCACGACTACCTCAACGCCTACGTCGAGGACCTGCAGAACGTGGTGGACGTGCACGCGATCAGCGCCGAGGGCATCCGGATCGGCGCCGATCCGCTCGGGGGCGCCAGCGTGGACTACTGGGGTGCGATCGCCGAGCGGTACAAGCTGGACCTGACCGTGGTCAACCCACTCGTCGACGCGACGTGGCGGTTCATGACGCTGGACACGGACGGCAAGATCCGGATGGACTGCAGCTCGCCGAACGTCATGGCGTCGCTGACCGCCAAGATCGGGAATTTCCAGATCGCCACCGGCAATGACGCCGACTCCGACCGGCACGGCGTCGTCACCCCCGACGGTGGCCTGCTCAACCCCAATCACTACCTCGCGGTGGCGATCGACTACCTGTACACCCACCGGCCGTCGTGGCCGGGGTCCACCGCCGTCGGGAAGACGGCGGTGAGCAGCTCGATCATCGATCGGGTAGTGGCCGGATTGGGGCGCAAGCTGATCGAGGTGCCTGTCGGGTTCAAGTGGTTCGTCGACGGACTGATCGGCGGCACAATAGGTTTCGGCGGCGAGGAGAGTGCGGGGGCATCGTTCCTGCGCAAGGACGGCTCGGTGTGGACCACCGACAAGGACGGCATCATCCTGGCGCTGCTCGCCTCGGAGATCCTGGCGGTCACGGGGTCGACGCCGTCGCAGCGGTACGAGGTGCTGGCCGAGAAGTACGGCGCGCCAACGTATGCGCGCATCGACGCACCGGCGAATCGGGAGCAGAAGGCGCGGCTGGCCAAGTTGTCGGCCGATCAGGTGACCGCGACGGAGCTGGCCGGTGAGCCGATCACCGCGAAGCTGACGACGGCACCGGGCAACGGCGCTCCGATCGGCGGGCTGAAGGTGACGACGGAGAACGCCTGGTTCGCCGCGCGGCCGTCGGGCACCGAGGACGTCTACAAGATCTACGCCGAGTCCTTCAAAGGACCCGAGCACCTTGCGGAGGTGCAGGCAGCGGCCAAGGACGTGGTGAACAGCGTCATCCAATAAAGTTCTGATGTGAGTTCCGTCGCGGAGGGTGACTGTTCGGCCCCCCACAAGCCGAAGCTTCCGAGCGAAGTCTGGGTTCTCGTCACCGCCAACGTGGTGATTGCCCTCGGCTACGGCGTCGTCGCCCCGGTCCTGCCGCAGTATGCACGCAACTTCGGCGTCAGCATCGCCGCCGCGACGTTCGTCATCACCGCGTTCGCGCTGATGCGGCTGTGCGCCGCGCCGGTCAGCGGCCTGCTGGTGCAGCGGCTGGGGGAGCGCCGCATCTACCTGACCGGCCTGGTGATCGTCGCCGTGTCGACCGGGGCGTGCGCGTTCGCGCAGACGTATTGGCAGCTGCTGGTGTTCCGGTCGCTCGGCGGGTTCGGCTCGGCGATGTTCACGGTGTCCTCGCTCGGGTTGATGATCCGCATCTCGCCGTCGGATGCACGCGGACGCGTGGCTGGGCTGTTCTCGAGTGCCTTCCTGGTCGGCTCGGTCGGCGGTCCGGTGCTCGGCAGCCTGACCGTTGGGCTCGGCCTGTCGGCGCCGTTCGTCATCTACGGCGTCGCGCTGCTGGTTGCGGTGGCCGTGGTGTTCTTCCGGCTGCGGCACTCGTCGTTGGCGGCGCCGGACGTCGAGACCGAGCCGGCGATCTCGGTACGGACGGCGCTACGCAACCGGGCCTACCTAGCCGCACTGTTCTCCAACTTCGCCACCGGGTGGACGGCATTCGGGCTGCGCATCGCCCTGGTGCCGCTGTACGTGGTGGAGGTGCTCGGGCGCAGCGCAGGCATGGCCGGCCTGGCGCTGGCGACGTTCGCGATCGGCAACGTCTCGGCGGTGATCCCGAGCGGCTACCTGTCGGACCGGATCGGCAGGCGCAAGCTGATGATCTGCGGCCTGGCGGTGTCGGCGGCGACGACCGCGTTGGTCGGCTTCACAGACTCGCTGCCACTGTTCCTGGCCGCCGCGTACGTCACGGGTGCCGCGACCGGCATGTTCATCTCACCTCAGCAGGCGGCGGTCGCCGACATCATCGGCAGCAAGTCACGCGGCGGCACTGCGGTGGCGACGTTCCAGATGATGTCGGACTTCGGGGCGATCCTCGGGTCGCTGGCCGTCGGACAGATCGCCGAGCACCTGACGTTCGGGAGCGCGTTCGTGATCAGCGGCGTGATCCTGCTGGTTGCGGCCGTCGGGTGGATCTTTGCGCCGGAGACCAGGCCACCGACCAGCACGGAGTACACACCGGCCCGTCCGCTTGGCCCGGAGTCCGGTGGCGAGGTGCCGTGACCAGCGGTTTTGAGTCAGAAGTACTGGTTGGTGTACCGTCGACCAGCACGATGTAAGGGGCTATGGCGCAGTTGGTAGCGCACCACACTGGCAGTGTGGGGGTCAGGGGTTCGAATCCCCTTAGCTCCACTTAGAAACCGCAGATCAGAGGCGGTTTCGAAAGTTCCACAGGGATCGGCGTAACAGCTCGCGTAACACCAGAGCTTGTGGCAAGCATCCACGCCCACAAAACCAACCGCGGAAATACCTACTGCGTGCTCTGGCGCGCCGACGGCCGCCAGGGATCGCTGACCATCGAGAACGTGCCGTCGGCGGAGCGATTCAAGGCTCCGGTCGAGGATCACGGGCCCGACGAAGCGCTGCGCGTGATCGAGATCGGACTGGACTTCACTCCAGTAACGCTCTGAACGCTGGGCACGTCGTGGCTGCGCACCCAGCCGAATGGCGTTGCGTCCGGACATGCGGATGCACGCTGCTGCTCTGCGACGACATCCTGTGGGCGGTTGCGTCCGGCCTGCTCGACTTTGGAGACTATCCGTATCCCCCGGAATGCACGGTGTGTCCATAGCCCGTGGTCGAGGAACTAGCGAACTTTCCCCTCTGGAAAAGACTATCGGGATTGGCTCAGTACATTTGGCGCAATCGATGAAGCCACTTAGCCGCAGGGCGCTCCCCTGCCGGAGCAAGGGACAACCACGTCAGGTCCGCAGTGGGTCCTGTCGCAAGCGATTAACGGTGGTGGCGGCGCAGGTCGTGCGCCCTCTGGAATGATCCAGTCCGAGAATGGATTGCCGGGATCAACAGGGAACGAGCCGTTGTACCTGCCGTGCATGAAGCCGCTGATCGGCGTCGGCGTATAGAACAGACCGACTGCGGCAGGGTTATCCGCACATGAACCCGCATTCTGGAACGGATTGAACACCGGAATGTAGTTCGGGTTGACCTGATGGCAGATGTCGACGGCGTTGATCGTAGTGTCAGCGTGCGCGGTAGGTGCGAGCGGCAAGGCAAGCGCGGCCGACGCTGTGAGTAGCATCAGTTTGGCGTTCATTCGTTGTCGTTCTTGTCTCCTGGGGTTGCCTCCTTAGTCATGAATTGTCCTGGGATCTACATCGCTGCTTGTGAGCGGCTTAGTCCTCGCTAGTACGGGCTTTCCATCAATGAATTGATAAACGATTTGCACCTCTTTCTCTGAGCCGTTGGGGATGGTGGTCGGCATCATGTCCATTACCTTTGAAGGCGTGCCTTTGGGTATATAGTCGCCAACCGCCGTGACGCTGAATATCGGCGACTCCCTGGGGTTGCCGGTGTCTCGACCGAGTACGTCGTTTAAACCTCCCAGATTTAGTCGGCTACCCCCGTCCCGTATTGCGGACTGAAAATATGGAAAATCGGGACTCACGACAGCCGCAAGCAATTTAACACGGTTATTTTCATCCAAACCCGTATGCTCGATAAAGTATCCGATCGAAGACGCCAGGTCGTTGATCTGATCGCCTGTCATCTGCTCTGACGGTTCTACTAACTCCCTCACATATTCGTAGCCACCAGGTTTGTTGTATTCCTCTTCAAGATGCTTGTGCGCTGCCTCTAAACGGGTCATATCGCCGTCGCCCAGTTCATCGCTTGGCTGATTTAGAATGCCGTAGGCCCAGTTTATACGTTGTTCATCCGTGTAAGCGTCGCTAAAAAAGTGTAGATACTCCACATGGTCAAGGTTGGGTGTCTCGGTGGACGCGGAGTGTTGTCGATTGTAGTCGGCAGCATTCTTGTTCGTAAGATCGGTGATGTCGGTTTCGTGAGTCAGCAGCTTACTAGCGCCGAATGCAAGGCCGGCAAGGACTGCAACTGTGACTATCGCGCCGATCGTCTTAGTTTGGCGCTTCTTTTTACGTCGACTATCAGAATCACGCGGCCATTGTTCATACATATGTGAACGCCCTTTCTGTGAAAAGTTCCAACGACAATACCCTAATCTCCTTTCTGCCGTCGGCGTTCCGATAATTTGACATCGTCAATTCGTTCGTCCTTTGTTTAAGATTCCGTATGCAGATGAACCCGCCTGCCGGGCGTCGCGCGTGGGCGCGGAGTGGACGTCGTCCTCCCGGGAAATCTCGACGTTCAAAGCCAGGCATCCGCAGCACCTGCGGCGGCCCGCCAGCGATGGCGAACACCTTCTTGAGTTCGGCAACGAGCAGTTCGGCGGTGATGAGCGCTCGACGATGTTCAGCATCGATTCGCGGGTGTGTTCGTCCACCATCGAGGCGATCTTGATGGCCTGCCCGTCGATCGTGGAGTCGAACGGGAAATCGATCGCCCACACCACGTTCGGGGCATCGGCTTCGATCGGCGGAATCGACGACACCCCGGCCTGCTTACGCGGCGACGTGACCTTCCCCTGCAGCCACTCCTCGCGCCACAGTCGGTGGATCTACTTCTT
Source organism: Mycolicibacterium sp. P9-64 (assembly GCF_008329605.1). Taxonomy (GTDB): domain Bacteria; phylum Actinomycetota; class Actinomycetes; order Mycobacteriales; family Mycobacteriaceae; genus Mycobacterium. Next base: position 118,189 of record NZ_NPKO01000015.1, on the reverse strand, counting down.
GTTGACCTCACGGCGCTCGTCGTAGAGCAACGCCGCACACGCACGCCGAAACCCATGACACGGGTGTTTGGTGGCATAGGAACGCAACCAGGCCCGCATCTCGGAGTCGGGATCGGCGGGGGTCTGCGCCAGGGGCAACCGTCGGTGGGTGGAACGAGCCAGCCCAACCGCCTTTCACGCCAACGTTGCGACATACCCACGGTCCCCTGGAGCGTGTCGACGGCGCGGCGCTTGGCAGCTGGGCTCAGAATTTTCCCTTCGCGACCTCCCGCAAGGCGTCCTTGACCAGCTCGGCCCCAGCCAGCAGCCGTTTCAATCGGGCGTTCTGCTCGCACAACTCCTTGAGTTCCTTGGCGGCCTCGGTGTCCATGCCACCGTAGGCGCGACACCAGTTGTACAGCGACGCCGCAGAGACCCCGAGTTCGGCGGCGAACTCCTCGCCGGTCTTACCCTCCGAGTCAGCTCGTCCGCGCGGCGCAGTTTGCGCACGATGTCCTCCGCGGAATGCCGCATCCGACCAGCCATACGTTCATCGTCCCTTCACGCCCGACATCGGGCCACAGGACTCTAAAACTGGTTGGACTCATCCAGCGGAAACACGCCAATTCGGTTGTCCCCTCTTGCGTGAGCGCCGCCAGTCCGGACCGCCTGGCTTCTATCACCGCGTCTTGCTCGTCGTCGCTCAGCAGCGTCACAGTGGCGTGTTCATTGAGGATCGCTTCGTTGATCACCGCGGCCGGCATGAACCATTGGCGCGGCGCCCCGACGTAGGGCACCTCGTAGATGTCGAGGTCGATGTCGTCGCCGAACTCGACCCGGAGGAGCTGGTCGCCTTTGCACCTTCCTGAGCATCCATTAGTGGCTGCTCGCTGAGAAACCCGCCCTCACCGGTCACGACGATTGACCCGGCGCCATCGAGGAAGCCGCCTGCCAGGATCGCATTGGCCGCGTCGGTGCTGTGATAGAGGATCGTCATGAGGGTTCATCTTCGAAGGTGTTGCGGATCTCGTCGTCGGTGTGCTCGCAGTCGCCGTCGACCAAGACGCCGCTCCCGTCGGGCAACGTCACCCTTCGCAGTGCCTTGTCGGTGAATCCGGTGGCTTCGCGAGCGGCGGCCAGCGCGTCATCGGCACGGTCCGGCTTGAGTTTGCGCAACTCCTCGGCGTTCGTGAGCACCATGACCGCCATCAGACGGCGGAACTGTTCACCCGTCAGGGATTCGAGGTGGTCACGGTCTGCACCGGTCGAAGCCATCATTTCGATCAAATCGCGACGAGCGGTATCCCTATCTCCCTCCAAGGCAGGGACGCTCGTCTTGGCGTCTTTGATCAGCAGCATCAGGTGAAGCGGGTCGGTAGGCGACGGTTCGAACTGGTAGCGGGCGTAGAAACTGCGCGCCTGGTCGTTGAGTGCGTGCACAAGGATGGCGCGCACGCCGATGTCTTTGGCGACCTGCACGCTGCGCGCGATGGCGTCGCGGAGAAGGTTCTCGCCAAGTCCGCAGCCTTGGTGCTTGCGATCAATGGCGAGGCGCGACAGCAGGATCACCGGTATCGGGTCAGGCATGTTGCGCCGGACCTTGCCAGCGCAGTCAGCGTGCGTCACCGCCCCGGTCGAGAGTGCGTAGTAGCCGACGATGCGACCGCCTCGACAGGTGACGAAGCAGCGAGATGCGCCGCCTACGTGGTTGGCCAGCGCGCGTTTGCGGAGGTAGTCATCGAGTGTCGGCTCGCCGCTGTCGAACGTGGCGGCGTCGTCAACTTCGCTGATCGGTCGGGGAATGCTGTAGCCGGTCATACGTCCCGTTCGAAGATGGACGGCTTGGCGAACATCTTCGCCAACGCTTCCTTGAACTGGGCTGGCCGGTCGAGTAGGGCGTTGAATTCTATCCACGCCGCGTCATCGATGAGGAAGTGTCGACGGTCCGCGAGTACATCGCGGGCGTGTGCGACGGTGGCGCGCACGGTGAAGCTGGTGAGGTCGAGCCCTTCGACCTCGGCGGCATGGCGGATCAGTGCGTCCTGCTCGGGGGTCAGGCGCACAGCGAAACGCTCAGATTTCGTAGCCATGCACCCATTGTGTGCCAGATAGGCGTACACGTCAACCGGACTTCGGTAGCGCAAATGGGGAGTTCACGAATCCCTGATGCTGTCCCAGAAATGGCTCCTGAACTTCGGAAACCGTGGTATTCGATACTGGGGATTGACCCATATGCGCAAGGGTCAGTAGCCGGCTCCGGCTCCGGCACCGGGGGACTCCGGTATGGGGAAGCGGCAGAGAATGGCATCGCGCCAGCCGTCACCTGACGACGATTTTGACGACAACGGTGACGACAGTTGCACCCTCAACTCCGTGGCCTACACGACAACTTGCGCCTATCGTGCCTGGTCACCGCGCCTGCCCGGTCCTGGCAATGTGGGGGTAAGGGGTTCGAATCCCCTTAGCTCCACCATATAACCGCAGGTCAGAGAGCTAGTCCTGCGGCACGCTCGGCGTGCGGATCTTTCCGCGTCCACCCGTTCCGCGTGTTGAACGATCCAGTGGGTTTGTGCAGGGGCACGGCGCAGCGTCGACGTGCGCGCACGACACTCATGACCTGGAGGTCACGCCGTGGGCGCGTGCCGCATCGTCTTCGGGCCGATCTCGGTGGACGTACGAGATGACATCACGACAAGTCGAGATTGATGCCGTTCCGCAGATCGTTCATCGAAAAGGCCACCTTTGCTTGGCCGACATCCACCGTGTATTGGCCCTCGCCCAGCCGTGTTACCGGCGCCGAAAACTTGTATTGGCAAGAGACCCGCCATGATTCGGAATGTCCGCGTTGGGATATTTCCTGTTTGAGCTCACCAGTAGACAGATCGCCGCCTCCGACGGCGCGGCCGTCGAGACTGATGATTACAGGAGTTCCTTGCCGGACATCGATGCCCGCCTGAACGGAGTTGGCTATGCATCGTTTGGTTTGAGGAGTATTCACATCGTTGCCGAATATTGCCACCGAGACCTGACCATGAGCCAGGAAGCCGTCCTGCCGCCTATCTGGTTCTCTCGGTGTCAGCGCAAGGCGAGTGCCGGCCGTAGCGGCAAACGCTAGCAGCAGGGAAGCAATCAGTATCGAGATCCAAATACCGGGTCGGCTACGTCGAACCATCGGGGTTCCTCCGAGGAGTCCGCGTCAAAGCCTACTTGGTCGCGCACCAAGGGAATCGGCTTTCACAGGCAGTTCTCGGGGTCTGACCCGAGGGGGTTCGGGTCGCTGAGCTGCACATTTCATCGCGGCACCCCGTCACGTGATGCCGCCGTGAAATCAGTGGCGCAATTCCGGCCCTACGGCGAGCTGGATAGTTCCATGATCGATCGTATGGGGATCGACAACGCAGAGCTGAACCCGGAATCGCAGCGGAAACAGGTACGACGTGCCGCGCTCGGAAGCGCGATCGGCACGACGATCGAGTGGTACGACTTCTTCCTCTACAACACGGCCGCCGCGCTTGTTTTCCCGCATCTGTTCTTTCCAGCCTCAAGCGACTACGCGGGAGCGATGCAGGCCTTCGCGACATACGCGGTCGGGTTCGCCGCGCGCCCAGTCGGCGCCGCAATCTTCGGGCACTGGGGCGACCGGATCGGGCGCAAGACCACCCTGATCATCACACTCCTCGTGATGGGCATCTCGTCCGCCGTCGTCGGCATGTTGCCCGGGACCGCGTCAATTGGGCTCGCGGCGCCGCTGATCCTGGTGCTTCTGCGGCTGGTGCAGGGCATTGCGATCGGCGGCGAGTGGAGCGGGTCGGTGCTACTTGCGATGGAGTGGGGTGATCAAGACAGGCGCGGGCTGCTCGGCAGCGCCGCACAGATCGGCGTGCCCGTCGGGTTGGTGCTCGGTACCGGTGGCATGACGGCGCTTTCGGCGACATTGTCACCCGAGGCGTTCAACTCCTGGGGCTGGCGGGTGCCGTTCCTGGCCAGCCTGATCCTGGTGGCGGTCGGCTTGGTGATCCGGCTGAAGATACTCGAGACACCGATGTTCGCCAGGCTGCTGGCTGAAGGGGAAACCGCGAAAACGCCGGTACTGGACGCGATCCGGCAGCACTGGCGGGAGATCCTGCTCTCGGCGGGGGCGCGGTTCAGCGAGCAGATGCCGTTCTACCTGTTCACCACCTTCGTGCTGACCTACGTCGTGGCGACGCACCACTACAGCAAGACGTTTGTCCTCACTGCGGTCCTGGTGGGCGCGATGTTGGAACTCGTGATGATCCCCCTGTTCTCGCACCTGTCTGACCGGTTCGGGCGCAAACGCGTGTACCTCACCGGAGCCGTCTTGACCGGGATTCTCGCCTTTCCGTACTTTGCCGTCTTGTCGCACGGCGGCTACGCCCTGATCTTCATCGCCATCGTCTTGTCCTTGGTCGTGCACGCCATGCAGTACGGGCCCCAGGCCGCGCTGATCGGCGAAAGCTTCCCGACCCACCTCCGCTACGGCGGCGCGGGTATGGGGTACCAGCTGGCGTCGGTTTTCGCCGGAGGCCCGGCGCCCCTACTGGCGACATGGCTGCTGCACGAGACCGGCACACCGTATTCAATCTCCGTGTACATCGTGCTTGCCGCGGTTGTCAGCGTGGCCTGCGTCGTTGTCCTCCCCGACCGTTCCCGCGCGAACATCGATGACGCGGCTGTCTACAGCCGCGTGTGAAAGAGCAACACGACGACACGGATCATCGCCGCAGTCCCGCAAGAACGTTGCTTCCGTAGCCGGCCGCGATCGGTGCCGCGGTCCAGGTGGCACGTCTCCTGCAAACCGCGCCGATAGAGTCCGATAAATCGTTGCTGGCGAAGATGTTTCAGGGTGCCGTCCGCTATTGGTGAGTCGGCACGGTGAGCCACCGACCCCACATCCAAATCGTCCACGCGGCCGACTACGGTGACGATTCATCCGCTTGCCATGGCCTGTTCCGCCATCGCCGCACTCGGCAGCGACGGACAACCCGTCAAATACTTGCCGTTTTGTGGGGAAGGGCTGGGCACCCGGCACGGCTCTCAAGCTGCAAAGCGACCCGGCGATCGCCCTGCCGGCCGTGCCAGCGTCTCGTAATCCCCGCTGAGGGCGGCCCGCCAAGACCAACGCGGAACCCGCTATAACGGGGTCACGTAGGTTCGTAGAGAATCAAACCCAAGCACCCAACGCAGCATTCAACGAAAGCCATCATGTCCGAGGATCAGAACACAGACGTTCCACCGAATCATCTCTCCATCGATCCCCGCAGCGCCTTCTACTCCGAAGAGGCGCTCCGCCGCGACGTGGGTATTCGCTTCAATGGCGTCGAGAAAACCAATGTTCACGAATACAACGTGGCCGAGGGCTGGGTGCGTGTTGAAGTCCCTACCGCCAAGGATCGCCGCGGAAATCCAATGGTCATCAAGCTCAGCGGCACGGTTGAACCGTATTTCCGCCTAGCGGAATAGCGGCGCGTCCGACGACGGTTGCTGCCTCCGCCACGCGGATGGCGAAGATTCCTCGCCTGCGTGTCAGCGCTAACAGGCATTCGACACATCCGTACCGAAACCGGCCGCCGACGTGGACGAAACAGGACGCGGTAGACGCCCGAATACGAGCCAGCACTCCCGGCTTCACGCTGGCAGTGTGGGGGTCAGGGGTTCGAATCCCTTGGCTCCACCTTTTGGACACCTCGGTGTCCTTGCTCGAACCCTTCGTGCTGAGATGTCAGCGTTGGGGCCGTGCGGGGCGCCAGTTGTTAGCGACGCGTTTGCTGCACTTCGGCTGCGGTTCTCAAGTTCGGCTGTCTCCAATCCCGCTAATATGCGGCGACGGCCATGGGGCAAGACTCCAAGCCGTGGACTGAGTGATCGGCTACGTGGGGGGTTTCGTGTTGAACTTTCGCCGCATGATTTCACTGGTGGCCTTGATTGCTCTGGCAACAGGCGGCGTCGCTTGCTCCAGTGAGTCCAAGCCGGACTCATCCGGAACGGCGAAGACAACGGTGACCGATACTGGTTTCAATCTGACCGCGGGCACTGTCACCGCCTCGGCTGCGAGTGGCGTCGCCCCGAACGGGACGACGGTGGCGATGCAAACGGGCGCCGGTCCTCTTCCGCCAGGCGTAGCCAACGTGCTGACGACAACGGGCGATTCCGTCCAGATTTCACTGAATGGTGGTGCGATACAACCGGTGTCGCCCGTCAAGCTGACGTTCGTCGTCGATTCGGCCGCGGCGCAGGACGCCATCTCGCAAGGCGATGCGCCGGTGGTATTCAGCAAATCGGCAGACGGGAAGACGGAGCTTCTTCCCGGGTCCTATGATGCGCCAACACATTCGATAACGGCGACGACGACGCACTTCTCGTCGTTCTGGCCAGACTGGCTCAATCCATCCAAATTCTTTAGCGGTGTCGTCGATGAGACGAAGCAGCTTCTCGGCGTTAGCAAGCCGAAGCCGGATTGCGTTGGCCAATCCGCTGTTTCGCAAGGCATGACGTACACGGTGTCGAGCGTGACCGGAGATGTTGCGTGGCCGTGCATCAGCGGCGACGATTCGCAACTCAAACTGACCCTGTACTCCAACAGTTCGTTGATCTATCGGGTGCGAACGACGCCCGCGACGTCTGGGACCCCGGCTGCCGAACTCAATCTGACCGGCATCGCGGCAACGACGGTCTATAAGGAGTTGTTCGCCCGGTACGCCGACAAGGAGTCGGTGCTGCCTGCCAGCGGATCGGTCGATTTCGCGTTCGACGCGGACAACCCTCCGCAGGACGGCGCACTGTTGTCGGAGCCCGCTCTGGCGATGGTTGCCGTTCTCGTGCTTGGTATCGAAACAGCTGGAAAACCATTCGGACTCAGCGTCGTCGACAAGGCGGCGGCAAATAGCGGAGCGCTGGAATGCATCTCGGGTAGTGCCATCGCTTCGGCGTCGCAAGATCCGGTGGAGATCGTCAAGGCGACATTGACGTGCATTCAACAGGTGCAGGACACGACGTCGCAGGTGATCATTGGGACGCTGCTGAGCGGAATCCCTGTCCTCGTGTCGATGATTCAGGGGATGTGGAGCGAGGTGAACGGGACCAATCAAGGGACGTTCACCGTGACGGCAACGGGCACCAGGACGGTGAAGGCCCCTGACCCCGTGTCCGAAGGTGCGCCTGCCGGTGGTCCTCCGGCAGGCGGCTGCACGATGGATCCTCAGTCGCTGGCTCTGCTCCGCCAATCGATTGCAGCTCAGCGGGCCACCGCTGCGCAGGCGACTGGGGCACCTCCCTCATACCGCGCGAGCATCGAGGCGTCGGCCAAAGTGCTCGAAGACCAGATAGCGGCCGCGGGCTGTTAGGGACGCAGTGCAAAGGGGACGCGCCAGATCCACCGCCGCGCCTGCAGTCCTCAAGTGGCAGCGAAGCCAGCGAGGCGGGTCAGTGCATCCAACGCGCCGGCTCGGAATTCCGGACTGGTGACGAGGCCGTCGGGTCCGATGTCATCCCTGGAGACTGGCAGTCGGACACAGGCATCGGGATCGACCTGCGCGCCGACATAACCAAGTACCGCGATCAGTGTGGCGACCGCCCCGTCGCCGCGGCCTGGAGCCGCGACGTTGAGGAAGGCGGTTGGCTTCTCGTACAGGTCGGCGGTGCCGACGGTCCAATCGAGCAGGTTCTTGAAGCTGCCGGGCAGGGTGCCCGCGTATTCGGGTGTGCAGAACAGAACGGCGTCGGCGTCCGAAATCTGTTGATGTAGTGCGACAACCGATGGGTGCGCGGTTCTGTCGTCATCTGGATTGAATGCGGGCAAGTCAACGAGTGCGTCGTACCACGGGGTGTCGATGCCAGTCGGGGCGAGCGCTGCGACGGTGCGCAGCGCGGCGGTATTGGTCGATGCACTGCGTGTGCTTCCGGAGATCAGCAGTACGACGGTCATGCCTACGCCAACTACTGCCGCGAAAGAAATAATCCTGGCCAGTGCCGGTAGCCGGGTCGGAAGGTATTGTGCGCGGCCCGTCCACGACACGGCGCGATACTGCGGCGCGCGACTACCGACCGGTGGACTGGTTGTTGTTCTTCTGCGCACCCCAACCGTGCACCCGGTCGACGGTGATCAACGCGCTGATCCGCGGTCGGTCTCGGACGGGATAGGCCTGACCCGAGTAGTGGCGGGACAAGGCATCGATGTCGGAGAGATCTTCGTCGTCATACATTTCGGTGACACGACCGATCACCGTGACGTGGGTGTACCAGTCGGCCTCATCGAGCACGGTGAGCGAGACACGAGGATCTTGCGCCAAGTGCTTCAAGCGGACGCGGCCTTGGTCCATGTTCACCAAGATCTGGTCCCCGCGCAGTAGGTACCACGTTGCGGCGGACACCGGTTGGCCGTCTGCTCGGACGGTACTAATCACGGCGGGGTTGGCCTTGGCCAACATCTCCTTGGCGCCATCGGAAAGCGGTGATTGAGTCATGAGGAGATGCTAGGCCGCGCCTTTCTTTGCGTGCCAACACAGGCCAGCGGCAACTATCTATGTCCTGATATGGGGCGCGCGGTGCTGGCACGCGGCTACGCTTGATCGATGAGCAGGCTGGCGCCCCCGCCATGATCGTCTTGCGCGCGTCGTGACGGCAGACCCGAGCGTCGTGCCGGTGTCGGGCGGCACGCCGAGGACCACCACCGTGCCGGGCACCTCTCCGACGAGATGCTCGCGACGGCTGACCGAGTCGGCTTCGCGCAGTATGTGCGGTTCGTTGCCGCCGCGAACGCCAGGGGCGAGGACCAGTCGTTCACCCACATCGCCCGGGTGAACGGTGAAGCGATGGCGAGCCTCGCGGCGCTCGTTCGATGACTTCGCAAGCAGGCGTCGGGCCGCCGCGCGGGCCCCTTCGTCCTGAGGCAACTATGGCGATGGGCATCGCGGCGATCGTGGTCAAATCCCTTCGGGAACGTGCTGTGTTCGATCTCGATTTCCGTTGGTAGTCAACGTTCTTCCTTATCTGATGCCGCCGGATCTAGATCCACTACGGTCGGCCACTGTTGTCGGCTGCTCAAGTGCGGTGTGCGACATGATGGGGAAAGGCTGGGTCGCACGTTCGTCTGTTGTGCCAAGTAGCGCTGTTGTTCCAGGAACTGTCGTAGAAGGTCGCGCAGCATTCGACGTTGGGGCATTGTTTGAGTTGACGCCATGTACCGGTGTGTTGGCTCAACAGCATCTCGCCGAGGATGGCGCCGTAATACCAACGCCATCCGCGCCCAGTTGGGGTCCAAAGTAGTTCGCTCGAGTTGGCGATCGTGAACTCGGCGGTACCGAGCGGGTGGCGCGCATCCACGTCGATTACCCCGGCAAGGGCGTTGTCGAGCGCATCACGCAAGTCTCTGAGCTTGGCCGTATCGAGCGACGTCAATGTTGGTGGTTCACCTACCGTGCCGCGCTGAGTCGACCAGGCGCCCACCGCGTGCGCGGCCCACGCGTTGGCGTCCTCTCTGAGCATGTCTGGTCCCGTCAAGGTGCTGGCACGGGTGTTGAGAAAGTCCTGCACGAGGGCCAAGCCGGCGGGTGCGGGCCGAACCCCGTATCTCCCGGTTGCCAACCATGACGGAGCGTCATGTGTGGGGCCAGTGTCAAGAGATGAGCAGTCGATCGCCGACTGCGTCCGCACGTATGTCATGAGCTTCGTTCCTCTGCTATTGATGAGACTTCTGGCGCCGAATGCTCGCGGCGACGACTCACAGGCCGTGATGGGCGCTGATGATTGAAGAGGCGCGTTCACCGATGATCACGCAAGGCGCCATGGTGTTGCCGGTCGTTGTGCGGGGCATGATCGACCCGTCGGCGATGCGCAGACCGTCTATCCCGTATACCTGTAGTGCGCTGTCTACGACCGACATCGGATCCTGGCCCATCTTCGCGGTGCCCGTCTCGTGCCAGAAGGTGGTCGCGGCATTGCGAATGAATTCGTCCAGGTCGCCCCCGCCGAGGTCGCCAGGAAAGACTTCGCGCTTGACGAACGAGCGAAGCGGGCCGGAGTTCCCGATCGCGCGACACAATTCCACGCAGGCACGTGCCGCCTTCATATCGTCCGGGTCGTCGAATGTGTTGGCGTCGATCTGAATCGGGTGGTGAGGGTCCGGCCCGGTCAGCCGCAAGCGTCCACGACTCCGCGGGTGGGCAAGCCCGCCAGCCAGGCTGAATCCTGCTTGGGGTAGTTCGTATTGGACCGAGACCGCGTCGGTGGCCATGGGCACTTCTGCCTCGCAGATGAGCACGTCCGGCCTGTTGGCGTCAGAGGTGGTCGACCAGTAGACGGTCGCTTCGGCGAGGTTGTTCCGTGGCGGCAAGGGTTCGCGGTACTCCCACGCACAGTAGATCGCGACGTGGTCCTGAAAGTTGCGACCGACTCCTGGAAGGTGTTGGCGCACCGGAATGCCGAACTCTCGGAGGTCGGTACTATCGCCGATTCCTGAGTACATGAGCACCTTCGGGGTGTGGATTGCACCGAGTGACAGCACCACTTCCGAACTTGCGCGAATCGCGTGGGCCATGCCTCGGTGGCTGAACTCGACACCCGTGGCGCGGTGCCCCTCGAGCGTCACTTTGGTGACGTGTGCGTGGGTGAGAACGGTGAGGTTGGGCCGATCCATGTAGGGGTAGGAGTAGGACCGGAATATCGATTCTCGCTTTCCGTCTCGAATGCGCAGATCGATGATGGACGCTCCACCGGGTCCCTCCATCATCGCGCCGTTCGGATGATCGAAAGTCGGTATGCCGATCGAGCGAGCTGCTTCAACCGTGGCGGGGGCGAGTGGATTCGGGTCGGGTGCAGGTTGAACGAAGACGGGTCCGCCCGACCCGCGATACACCGGGTCGGGTGCGCCGTGCCAATCCTCGATGCGACGATAGATGTCGAGCACGGAGCCGTAGCCCCAGTTCGGATCAGCTGATTCGGACGCGAAGAAGTCCCAGTCGCTGCGGTGTCCTCGGGCCCAAGCCATTGCATTGATTGCCGATCCGCCGCCGAGTGCCTTTCCCATCGAGAAAGGAATCGACCGTCCGTTCAAACGCGGATTGGGTAGCCCATGAAATCCCCAGTCCCGCTCGCTGCCAATGTTGGTCGGCCACTGGGCGGCTGCGGTGATGCTGGGCACGTCGTCGGATCCGCCGGCTTCAAGTAGCAGGACGCTGATCTCGGGGGTCTCGGCGAGTCGGCGGGCTACGACGGATCCTGTCGTTCCCGCACCGCACACAATGAAGTCATACTGAGGTCGCAATGCCGAGGCAAGCCGTTCCTGATTGACGCGGGCGCGCTGTGTGAAGTCGGTCGAATCGTCTGCGCTGGTAGGTGTTTCGTGCCGGGATGACGGCTCGGAAGCGGACTTGTCTTGAGGCATGTTTCTTTCCTCTTTTTGTCATGACGGCGCGGGGAGCCCATCGCGCCGCCGGCGGGGTCGTCGAGCACCGGCGATACGGGGCCGGGCCGAGTTGATGTCCGGCTCTCGATGGTGATATCGACGTTATGGTTCTGCCGTACCAATGTCACGGTACAGAAACAGTGATACCCGCGCAACGTAGCGCTGATACGCCGCGTCGCCAGGCTCAGGAGTAGCTGCTGCGAGGCCAGTCAGACGCGTTGCGCGGGACCTTGTCCATCAATCTGGATTGAAGCCATTCGCCAACGCGACCAACGTGTGGAACGGCGTGATCGCTGGTCGGCCCGACTTCGCCGTTCTGCGTGCTGCAGTCGGGAGGTGCAACGTGTCGTGCGGTAGGCGTGTGGCAACGGATCGCCTGCTGGAGCGCAGCGACGTCAGGCATGGTTCGATACCGACGCAAGCCCTATCGTTGTTGCCGTCGAGAACGCGACGATGATGCTGAAGGGGTGACCGAACCATTCTGAATCGGCCCACAGGCAGCGCCGATTGCGTCCAGCCACTGCAGCAAGAGCGTGACTTCGGCAGCCGTCAGTGTCGTCGGTGTTGCGCGAATCAATGCTGCGCACTGTAGCGCAACGGTTTTCAGCATTGCGGACTGTTGATCGACGGTGGGTAAGTGCGGGTCGACCAGCAGTGCGCTGAGGGTGGCATCTCGCACCCGCGCGGACAACTTGGGGTCGTTGAACGTGTCAGGCTGAGACAGCAGGCAGAGGTTGACGCCAACACAGGCGGACATCATCACCTGAGCCGCCTCGTCGGGAGTGGTGTTCAGCCTGCCGGCCTCGGCGCAGCGGACGAACTTCTCTAATAGCAGTTGGCGTGCCTCTTCGACACCAGCGGGCACCACGGCGAGTGATGGTGCGTACGCGATCCGGTAGACGGTCGGGTTGGCCAGCGCGAAGGCAACATGGATGTCCCAGGTCGTATAGACGTCGTCGACTGGGTCATCTGAAGGCGGCAGCGCGCGTTTCTGTTTCAAGTAGCGCGCAAACGCGTTGTCGACGACGGCGGCGATCAGGCCATTCTTGTCCCCGAAGAGCCTGTACAGCACCGGCGCTCCAACCTCTGCCGCCTCGCAGACGGCGCGGGTGGAAAGATCGTGTTCCGGGGAAGCCCGCAGCAGCGATTCCGCTGCCTTTACCATGCGAGTACGGGTATCCATGCCAAAATGTTAGCATCGCTACGTTCCGAGGATAGCGTTAATCACCTGGAGGAACCCCCATCGCTGACTCATGCATCGCCGAGGTCGGACACCGCGGCCTCGAACCTCTTGACGGTCTCGTCGACGTCGTCGAGCGTGTGGGCGGCCGAGACATACCAGATGCCGCGGTAGGCGACCCAGATTCCGTGATCGATCAGCTGACCGGCGAAGCGCCCGTAGCGATCCTGGTCGATGGTTTGCAGCTGCGCGTACCGGGTGATCGGTTCGTTACCGGTGTCGAACCTGGCATGAAACGCCATCGGCAGACCCTGAATCTTGATGGGGATCCCGTGATGATCCAGCACACCGGTCAGGCCGTCGATCAACGCGGCGCCGACCTCTTCGACGTGGCGGTAGACACTGCGGTCCTCGAGCTCGTCGAGGGAGGCGAGCACCGCGGCGGTGGCAATCGTGTTGCCGTTGAACGTGCCTGCGTGGGTGAGTGCCCCGGTGGCGACGTCGGCGAACAAGTCGCGTCGACCGGCGAGCGCGGCGCACGGCCACCCCGCGGCCATGGCCTTGCCGTAGACGGCGAGATCCGGTGTAGCGCCGAAGCGTTCGGCAGCGCCGCCGAGTGCCACCCGGAACCCGGAGATCGTCTCGTCGAAGATCAGCACGATGCCACGCTGGGTGCACAGGTCGCGTACGTGCTGCAGGTAGCCGTCGGCCGGTGCGATCGATCCGGCGTTGAGCATCATCGGTTCCATCACGACTGCGGCGATGGTGTCGCCGTGCTCGCTCACCGCTGCCGTGAACGCCGCCGGATCATTCCATTCGATGGTGATGGTGGGATCGAGCGCATCGGGCAGTTGACCGAGGCTACCGGTCTCGACACGTCCGCCGTTGGAACGGATTTGGATGTTGTCGAACCAGCCGTGGTAGTGGCCGTGGAAGCGCAAGACGTTGCGCCGGCCGGTGGCATTGCGGGCGATGCGCATCGCCGCTTGGATCATCTCGCTACTCGAGCTGCCGAACCGCAGTTGTTCGGCCCAGGGGAGGACCGCCAAGACCCGTTCAGCGGCTTCGATCTCGCGGTGGTGGGTCGCGGCATAGATGATGCCGTCGCGTTGGGCGGCGATGACCTTCTCCACGACGCGCGGCGGTGCGTAGCCGAGGAAGTTGGGGCCCTGGCCGAGCAGGTAGTCGAGATACTCGTTGCCGTCGGTGTCCCACAGCCGTGCGCCGCTGGCGCGCTCGACGATGAGGTGCGGGTTGAGCAAGCGGGTGTTGCTGCTGACGCCTCCCGCCAACGCGCGCATCGCGCGTTCACGCTGATCCTGCTGGATCGTGGTCGAGGCGTTCATCGCTGTGCTCCTAGTGTCGGGGAGGTGGGGAGTTGGTAGACGTGTAATGCGTTGGAGGAAAAGATGTCTCGACGCTCATCGGACGTCAGCGCGGCCACGCCACGTTGGGCCGTCGCCAGCACGCGGTCATAGCTGGCGGCCAGCTCGCAGACCGGCCAGTCCGAACCGAACATCAGCCGCCCAGGACCGAACGCGGCGACCAGATGATCGACGTAGGGCTGCAGGTCGGTAGGAGCCCAGGTCGTCCACGACGCCTCGGTGACCAGACCCGACAGCTTGCACCAGACATTCGGTGTCTGCGCCAGTGCGGAGATTCCGTCCGCCCAGTCCTGGGACCAGCCCTCGGCGATGGGCGGCTTGGCGCCGTGGTCGACGATGAAGCGCAGGTCCGGGTGGCGGCGGACCAGGGTGTTGGCGGCGTCGAGTTCGCGGCCAGTGATCTCCAGATCGAACGTCAGTCCGCGAGCGGTCAGCTCCCGCATCCCAACCTCGACGTCGTCGCGGAGCAGCCAGGACGGGTCTGCCTCGTCGGCCGCACCGTGGCGCACCCCCACCAGGTGACGGCCTCCGGCGCCGTTGCGCAGTCCGTCGATCTGTGCGCCGACGGCGGGGTTGGTCAGGTCGACCCAGCCAACCACACCGGCGATGCTGGTTGTGCGGGTGCACGATTCGAGCAGTCCGACCGTTTCGGCGAGGTCGGCACGGACCTGCACCACGATGGTCGCCGAGACGTCGTTGCGAAGCAGATGCGGTTGTAGGTCACCGATGTCGTAGCGGCGCCGCAGCACGGCATAGTCCCCGGTCATCCACGGGTAGTCGCCGACGTCGGGGTCCCAGAGGTGGTGGTGCGCATCGACGATCGTCATGGTTGAACGGGTGTCGGTGCGTCGTCGGCGAGGAGCCCCTCGGCCTTCAGTTCTTGCCACAGTTCGCCGGGGATCGGTTGATCGAACAGCTGCGCGTTCTCGTCGAGCTCCGCGCGGCTGCGTGTCCCGGTGAGCACCGCCGCGACACAGGGGTGGGCGATCGGAAACTGCAGTGCCGCAGCCTTCAGCGGCACGCCGTGGCGTTCGCACACTTCCGCCAAGCGTTGAGCGCGTGCGATGACGTCGGCCGGTGCGGGATCGTAGTTGTAGCGTGCACCCGTGCCGGCGTCGGCCAACAGGCCGCTGTTGAAGACGCCCCCTGCGACGACGGCGATGCCTCGCTGCGCGCACAACGGCAGGAACGACTGCAGCGCAGTCTGTTCCAGCAACGTGTACCGACCTGCGAGCAGGAACAGGTCGGGATCGGATTCACGGGCGAACCGTTCGAGCGCCGCGGTCTGGTTCATCCCCGCACCGATCGCGCTGACCACCTTCTGGTCGCGAAGCTCGATCAGCGTGGGCAGCGCCGTCGCCAACGCCTCGTCGACGTAGTCGTCGGGATCGTGCACGAGGGCGATGTCGAGACGGTCGGTGCCGAGGCGTGCCAAACTCTCCTCGATGGAGCGCAACACGCCGTCGCGGGAGTAGTCGTACACCGTGGCGACGTCGGGCGCCCCTGCGTCGTACGGTCGGCCGGTGGAGTCGAAGTCGTCCGGGTGGGGCGGCGCGTCGGCCCGCAGCAGGCGGCCGACCTTGCTGGAGAGCACGTAGTCCTCGCGCCGGTAACCGGCCAGCCCGCGGCCCAGTCGCACCTCGCCGTTGCCGCGGCCATACTGCGGCGCGGCATCGAAGTAGCGCAGGCCGGCTTCCCATGCTGCCGCGACGGCGTCGAGCGCGGCGTCGTCGCTGACCTCGGTGTACATCCCGCCGATGGCGGTGGCCCCGAACCCGAGTGCGGTGACCGTCAGCGAGGTCCGGCCCAACCGAACCGGGGTGTCGTGTGCCATCTATCGCACCGTTCCGTCAGGCAGCAGTTCAGTGACCGTCTCGACGCCGTCGTACAGCGCGGCGACGACCTCGGTCGACTGCGTTTCGTCGGGATTGAGCAGTCGGGCGCGGCCCGCAGCGACCGCCTCGTCAAGCGGACTCGGATACCCGGTCCACGGTTCGATCAGCGCCTGCTGATATCCGCGCCATCCGCCGTAGACCAGGCAGAACCACACGACGGGGAACAGCTCGTGATCGAAACACAGCCCGAAGCCACGGCGGTCGGCGACGTCGGTGGCCGCGACCCAGCCGGCCGTCAGCCCGGTCAGGTAATGCAGCGCGAAGGCACCGACGTTGATGTCGTCGGCGCGGCGCAAGTCGTGCCCACGCAGGACCGGCCAGTCGTATTCGTCGCCGGGGCGGCCGAGCAGGTCACCACCTGCCTCGTCGACGAGGCCCCGGGTGGCCGGGATGTCGAACCGCATTCCTGGCCTGATGGCCAGGCTGGGGTGCACTCCCCAGTTGTAGTCGAAGGGCATCGTGCCGATGTTGCGCAGTGAGTAGCTCAAG
This sequence comes from Mycolicibacterium sp. P9-64, assembly GCF_008329605.1. Taxonomy (GTDB): domain Bacteria; phylum Actinomycetota; class Actinomycetes; order Mycobacteriales; family Mycobacteriaceae; genus Mycobacterium. Next base: position 101,842 of record NZ_NPKO01000015.1, on the reverse strand, counting down.
GTGAAGCGCTGCTCGTCTGCGCGCAACGTGATCGTGCGGGTGAGCTCGGCAGGGGTGATCGGGGTGCGCACCGTGGTGGTGAGCGTGACTTCGTCTGCGCCAACGTTCATTTGGTAGTCCGAAGGCGCGGTCCACACCTCGCCCATGTAGGGCAGCAGGTCGCCATGACGGTTGCGGCAGGATCGTCCACCGGGGAAGGCGTCGTCCCAGCCGCCTGCCCAGTGGTCGTCGAAGTCGGCGTGCACCGCCGCGACGTGCGGCGCCACGCGGTTCGACTTCCACAGCACGTCGATGTCGCGGTGCTTGTCCAGGACCCGAAAGATGTTGGCGCCACGCGCAGGAAGCACGTCGAGGGCTACGTGCTGATTCTGCAGCCGCACGACCTTCAAGCCGTGGTAGGTCCAGTTGTCGTCGATGTCGAGGTGACGTTGCAGGCGGGTCATCGGATCTTCGCGGCGTCCGCGCGGTGCAGGCGATCTTCGACCTCGTCGACTGCGACCGCCAGATAACCTGCCTCCGTGGACAATCCCTCGTCGTGGCTCAACGACTCCGCGATCCTGCGCGTGGTCTTGGGTGCGGCGACGATGACGGCGATGATGGCGATCACCCAGATTGCGGCAATGACGATGTTGGCGCGACCAGGAGCGGTTGCGGGCCAGGGGACCACGTTGCGGAACGTGGTGTAGGCGATCACGCCGACGGCGAGCACGGGCACCACGTAGTCGAGCTTGGCCGCCTTGTGGCCCTGCCGGGGCGCCCGGACGCACAGGTAGTACCACGCTCCGACGGAGAACAGCGCGTACGCGACCAACAACACCAGGGTGCCGACGGTGCCGGACCAGGCGAACAGGTCGAAGGCCGTGTCGGTGACGGCGAGGCGCATCACGACGATGATGGCCGCAGCCAGCCCGCAGACGAACAGCGTGGCCGAGACCGGGGCCCCTGACTTCGCCGAAACCTTGGTGAATCCCCGGTTTTCGAACGCACCCCGGTTCAGCGCGAACAGCAACCGCGACGCCGCGACCGCGGTGGCCAATGCGCAGCCCATCGCGGAGATCGCGGTGCCCAGCGTGACGAGGTCGCCGATCACCGGGCCGATGTACTGCTCGCCCAACGTGCCGAAGAGGGAGGCCGACTTGGAGAAGGCGTCGACCCCGGCGGCGTCGGTGCCAAAGCCCAGCATCTCCACGGTCGTGCCGATGACGTAGAACAGACCACCGAAGAGGGCGACGCCGAAGATCGCGATCGGGATGGCTCGTCTGGGGTTGGTGGTCTCCTCACCCAGGGCGGCCGCCGCCTCGAAACCGGCGAACGATAGGAAGCCGAACACGATGCCGAGGAACAGGGTGCTCGTCGAAATGTCGGGCGGCACCGAGAACATGTCCAACGTGAAGCGTTGGCCGCCAGGAGCGCTACCGCCCACCACCCTGAACACGACGACCGCCGCGATGACGACGATGACCGCGGTCGTGACGATCTCCACCCACAGCAGCGTGGCCATCGACTTCTTCACCGGGGAGATGGCGAGCAACGTCGCGATGCCCACGGCCACGAGGGCGATGATCCAGGGCACGATGCCGGGTGTCGTCTCGTAAAGCCCTATCCCACGCAGGAACTCGGCGCCGAAGATTCCGGCGGTCATCGAGGTCGTCAGCATGAAGCTGAGGTAGGCGCCCAACAGCGACCACCCCGCCACCACCCCGGCGCGCGGGCCGATGGTGATGCCGGTCAGGCCGAACACCGAACCGGCGTGGCTGAGGCGGCTACAGACCCTGGCGAATCCGTAGGCGACCAACAGCACGCCTACCGTCGCAAGGATGAAGGTCAGCGGAACGGCCCGGCCGACGGTTGCACCCGCACCTTGCGGGTTGATGTTGATTGCCAGGCTGGCACCCATCGCGGCGACCGACAGCGAGATCGCCGCCCACGTCGCCAACGTCCGCCGAAGTTTCGGCTGGGCTCCCGCCGGGGTTGCTGTTTCTGGAGTCATGGTTCCCATTTCTCTTGCGGCCGTTGCCCAGCCGTGGTGTCACCGGTCCTGTCGCGGCGCTAGGCCGCGAAAGCATCTGGACGGTGACAATCACGCCAACACGACGTTGTGGTGAACCCACCGTTCGGAGTGGGTCGACCGTATGACTCGCGTCACCCGGTACACAATGACGAACCTGCACCTCCATTGTTCGGCCACACCGAACTATCCGGTTTTTCTTCAGACACGGGGTTCGGTGGATCCCGTGACGAGGTCGGAGGCGGCACTGAAACCGGTGGCAATGGCGACGAGGTCGGTGACCTTCGCGGTGTGCTCGGGCCACCACGCCAACGCGACGACGCACGGCGGGATGTCGCGAATGCGGCGGAATACGACTCCGGGTCGGTCGTAGAAGCGCTGCGCACCGGCCGAGGTCACGCTGATGCCGACGCCGCGGGCCACCAGGTGCAGCTCGGCGTCGCGGGTGCTGGCTTCGTCGACGACGGGGGGTGCGGTGGTGCGGTAGTCGGTCAACAACCAGTAATCCCGCCACGGGCCTGGTGCCTTCGGCGCGGCGATGATGGGTTCCTTCAGGAGGTCGGCGACGCTGACGGTGTCTTGCCTCGCCAGCGGATGGCCCTCGGGCAGGCACACCACGCGGTCCTCGGTGAGGAGCTCCAGCGTGGTCAGCCCGGCCAGTCCGGTCGGCGGTCGGATGATGGCGGCATGCACCGAGGAGTCCCGTAGTCCGGCGGTGGGATCGGTGAAGTCGTACTCCACCGAGCGCAGCGGCCGCCCAGGGAACTGGGCCGCGAACGACCGCAGCAGCCAAGGAACGACCTCCAGCCCCGCACCGATCGTGTAGCCCAAGGTCAGCGTCGACCCGTCCCTGTCTGCAGTGCGTTGCGCGGCCTTGATGGCCGCGTCGAGGTCGTCGAGCACCTGTGACGCCATGGTCGAGAACACCACGCCTGCCTCGGTCAGCTCGACGGATCGGGTGGTGCGGACGAACAGTTTGAGCTTGAGCTGCCGCTCGAGGTCCTTGATCGTCTCGCTGAGCCACGGGTTGGAGACCAGCAACTGCTCGGCAGCGCGGGAGAAGCTGCGGTGTTCGGCCACCACCAGGAACGCCCTCAACTGGCGCAAGGTGACGTTGGGCTGCGTCATGTGGCGAGACGGTACTCGGTGTCAGTCAACACTGTTCGCCGACCGCGAATAATGCGCCGACGCATCCGTCATTGTTCGGCACGGGGTCTCTACCTACTGTCGGTGCCAGGTCTTGGCCGCTGCACTGAGTGTGCACTGCGCCCGTTACGAATTGAGGACGTCTTGGTTTCCGCATTGTGGTCGACAGCGCAGGCGAACATCTCCCTGCTGTTCTCCGAAGTCGCGTTCGAACGCAGGCCCGCTGCGGCGGCTGCCGCGGGCTTCGAGGCCATCGAGTGCTGGTGGCCGTTCGCGACTGCGACGCCCCCGTCGAGCGAGGTCGACGCGTTCGTCGCTTCGGTTACCGATGCTGGCGTGCAGTTGCGGGGCCTGAACTTCTACGCCGGCCACATGGCTGGTGGAGAACGTGGCATCGCGTCGCATCGCCTGCGGCGCGGGGAGTTCGACGACGGCGTCGCCGCTGCCGTCGACATCGGCGCCCGACTGGGCGTCACCGGGTTCAATGCGCTCTACGGCAACTGCCTGCCGGGGGTGAGTGCCACCGACCAGCACGACGCCGGATTGCAGGCGCTCGCCGCGGCGACCGAGCATGCGGATTCGATCGGGGCCACCGTGCTGGTGGAACCCGTCAGCGGAATCGAGGCCTACCCGCTCAAGCTCGCAGCCGACGCGCTGACCGTGATTCGTGGCGTCCGCGAGCAGACGACGACTGGGCGCATCGCCCTGCTCGCCGACCTGTACCACCTCACGGTCAACGGTGACGACGTCGCCCGTGTGATCGCCCAGTGCGCCGATGAGATCGGGCACGTACAGCTGGCTGATGCGCCGGGCAGACACGAACCAGGGACCGGGGGCATTCCCATCGCCGAGCTGGTCGACCTGCTCGGTGAGCACGGCTACACGGGGCGCATTGGCCTGGAGTACGTCCCATCGGGCGAGACGCTCGCAGGTCTGTCCTGGCTCCGGCAGCTGGTTCCCGCGTTCGGCACCGAAGCGCAGATCGAGGTGACGCAATGAGCTCGCAGTTGACGGTCGGCTTCATCGGGTTCGGGATCATGGGCGCTCCGATGGCGGCGAACCTCCTGAAAGCCGGGCTGGACGTCGTCGGTCACAGCCGCACCCGATCGAAGGTCGAAGCGCTTGTGCCGCACGGTCTCCGGGTCGCCGACGATGTCGCAGGCGCGGTTCGCGACGCCGACGTCATCATCACGATGCTGCCAGACTCGCCCGACGTCGAGGCAGTGGCGCTCGGCCCCGGGGGAATCCTCGACCACGCTCGTTCAGGCGCGCTGTACGTCGACACGAGCAGCATCCGGCCGGATACCGCACGCAACGTCGGTGTGCGCGCCGAGGCCCACGGTTTGCGCTACCTCGACGCCCCGGTGAGCGGGGGCGAGCAGGCCGCGATCGACGGCACCCTGTCCATCATGGCGGGCGGGCGCGCCGACGTGGTGGCCGAAGCGGCCGCCGTGCTGAGCCATCTCGGCAAGACCATCGTGCACGTCGGCCCGATCGGTGCGGGCCAAACCGTCAAGGCCGCCAACCAATTGATCGTCGCGGGCAACATCGAACTGCTTGCCGAGGCACTGGTGTTCCTCGAAGCCCACCACGTCGACACCGAGGCGGCGATCTCGGTGCTCGAGGCCGGCCTGGCGGGCAGCACGGTGATGACGCGGAAGGCCCGTACCATGGTGGCCCGCGAGTTCTCGCCCGGCTTCCGTATCGCGCTGCACGACAAGGATCTTGGCATCTTCACCGCGGCCGCCCGCGAGGCGCGCGCCGCCGCTCCACTGGGCGCGGTAGTGGCGCAACTGATGTCCGCCGCACACGCGCACGGCGACGGCGACCTCGATCACTCGGCCCTGTTCCGGTTGGTGGAGCGGCTTTCCGGCATCGCCAAGGACCTGTGATGACTGACCTGGACGTAGGCATCGACGTCGACACCATCGCCATCAACACCATCAGAACCTTGGTGATCGATGCCGTCGCACGAGCCAAGTCGGGTCATCCCGGCGCGGCCATCGCGTTGGCGCCCGTTGGCTACACGCTGTGGAATCACGCACTGAACTTCGACGTGTCCGATCCCCGGTGGATCAACCGCGACCGGTTCGTGCTCTCGGCAGGGCACGCCTCGATGCTGTTGTACGCGTTGCTCCACCTGGCCGGTGTGCGTAGCGGCGACGCCGACCGACTCTCGATAGAACTGGACGACATCCGCCGCTTCCGCCAGCTCGGCAGCCCGTGTGCCGGGCACCCCGAGCACGACCTGGCCGACGGCATCGAGTGCACCACAGGGCCGTTGGGTACCGGCATCGCCACCAGTGTTGGCATGGCGATGGCAGGCAAATGGCAAGGCGCGCACTTCAACCGGCCCGGCTTCGACATCTTCGACTACCGGGTCTTTGCACTCGCCGGTGACGGTGACCTGATGGAGGGCATCGGCCAGGAAGCCGCGTCGCTGGCCGGTCACCTCAAGCTCGACAACCTCTGTTGGATCTACGACAGCAACGCCATCACCATCGAGGGGGATACGACGCTGGCCTTCACCGAGGACGTCGCGACCCGCTTTCGCGCGTACGGGTGGACCGTCACCCATGTGGCCGACGCCAACGACACCGCCGCGCTGCGAAGGGCATTCGACCGGTTCGCCGACCACACCGGGTCCCCGATGCTGATCGTCGTCAACAGCATCATCGGCTACGGAGCGCCGACCAAACAGGGCACTGCCTCGGCGCACAGCGAGCCGCTAGGAGAAGAGGAGGCCCGTGCGGCGAAGCGCTTCTACGGATGGCCCCTCGACGAGCTCTTCCACGTGCCCGAAACCACCTACGAACAGTTCGAGCTGGGCGTCGCCGCGCGCGGGACACGACGCCGAACCGAATGGGACACAACGCTCTCCGCCTACCGGGCAACCCATCCGCACCTGGCCACGGAACTCACCTCCATGCTGAGCAGAACGCCACCGGACGGTTGGGATGGCGACCTGCCCGAGTTCTCGCCCGAGGACGGACCGATCGCGGGCAGGATGGCCAACCACCAGGTACTCAACGCCGTCGCGGCCTCCGTGCCCTGGCTGATCGGTGGGGCCAGCGACCTCGCACCGTCCACCAAGACGGCGCTCGGCGGTGACAGCGGGGACTTCGGCTCCGACGACTACAACGGTCGCAACCTCCACTTCGGAGTCCGCGAAGCCGCTGCAGCGGCCGCCGCCACCGGTATGGCGCTGTGCGGTCTGCGCCCGTTCCAAGCGGGGTTCCTGGTGTTCTCCGACTTCCAGCGTGGACCGCTGCGCCTCAGTGCACTCATGCAGCAGCCGGTGATTCACGTCTACACCCACGATTCCATCGGCATGGGGGAGGACGGTCCGACGCATCAGCCGATCGAGCAGCTCGCGTCGCTTCGCGCGATGCCGAACCTGATCGACCTTCGGCCCGGCGACGCCAACGAGATCCGCGAAGCGTGGCGGGTCATCATGTCGATCACCGACCGGCCCGTCGCCCTGGTGCTGTCCAAGCAGGACCTACCGGTCGTCGACCGAGGGCACACCGCCGCCGCGTCCGGCCTGGCTCGCGGAGCGTACGTCCTGGCAGACCCGGCCGGTGGCGAACGTCCCGACGTGATCATCATCGCCTCGGGCAGCGAAGTGACTCTGGCAATGCAGGCCCGAGAACTGCTTGCCGACAACGGTATCAATGCTCGTGTCGTCAGCATGCCGTCCTGGGCACTCTTCGAAGGTCAGGACCGGGCCTACCGTGACACCGTCCTTCCGCCCGACATCACCGCGCGAGTGTCCGTCGAAGCCGGTTCCGGATTTGGTTGGGAACGTCATGTCGGACCGGGCGGTCGCATCATCGCGATGAGCGGCTTCGGCGCCTCAGGTCCAGCCGCAGATCTGCGCAGCCACTTCGGCTTCACCGCGGAGAACGTCGCCGATGCTGCGCGTGATGCGTTGAGATAGCGCTCAGGGCGGTCGGCTCTCGACCTTTCCAGCCCTTACTGCTATCTCAACGGGGCCGGGCGGTGTTGCAAGCGTGCCGTTCAGGTACCTGGGACGGTGAAGCCGCCCAGCGGACTGGGGGGCGCCGCTCCAGTGAGCGATGACAGCGGGTTGGCACCTGCGGTCCCCGCTCCAGTGAGAGATGACAGTGGATTCGCGCCTGGCGTGGCCATGCCCAGCATGCTTCCCGCGTTGGTCAGCACTGAGAAGTCGCCGTTGGCCAACGACGTCATGAAGTTCGGGCACTGGCTCTGAATCACCAAGCCCGCCACCCCGCCCGCGAGCTGTGATCCCAGCCCACCGTTGCCGGTTGCCGTCGTCGCCGTGCTTACAACCTGGCTGCCCGGTTGTACGAGCAGTGGGCACAGCGACGTGGCGACTTGTGCGATGGCTTGGCTGATCGCGCTGTTGTTACCGATCCCGACGTCGTTGAGAAGTGTCGTGGTCTCGGGGTCGGCGTGGGCCGGTGCAGGAGCAGTCATGCTCAGGCCGATCAATGCGCCCACGGATGCGAAGAGGGTCACGGCCGCGGGTCTGCTGAATCTGCGGGCGACGGGCCAGCGGTGATGGGTAGGTGTCAGTGTCTGGGTAGCCATTGTGTGCTCTCTGTCATCAGATGGTTGCGCTCATGGTCAAGCACATGCGTCACTCAGATAACAATCTGACACTTTGGTAACGTTTGTAACACGACTCGGTCACCGTCTGAGACCTATGCGTTTTGTGTGAGCCGTGCAGGGTCTCGAGGTTGTAATGGCGCGACGTGCGCAACCCCGATGAAGTGGTGCTGGCGCGGTCGATTGCGCCCCACGAGTTTCGGTGGTCCACCGATACCCCGGTCCACCGATACATAGGCATTGCAAATGTTCGGCCCACATCTGGCACATGTGGGCGCCTGATGATTCTGGTCATGACGCACATGCAGATCGACTCCGCGGCCACCGAGAGTGGAGTGGCCACCCACTCGCGACCGGGCGTGCTGGCTGACGCCGCCCGCCGCGGTGTTCCGGTCCTCGACGTCGTGATACCGGTCTACAACGAGCAGGAGACGTTGGCACCGTCCGTCCACCGCCTGCACCGCTACCTCGCCGAGACGCTGCCGTTCCCGGTTCGCATCACGATCGCCGACAACGCGAGCATCGACGAGACACCAAGCGTCGCTGCGCGACTCGCCGACGAACTCGACGACGTCCGGGTGGTCCGGTTGGAGCTGAAGGGCCGGGGCCGTGCGTTGAACACCGTCTGGTCGAGCTCCGATGCTCCCGTGCTTGCCTACATGGACGTCGATCTGTCCACTGACCTGGCCGCGTTGGCGCCTCTGGTGGCGCCGTTGATCTCCGGTCACTCCGACCTTGCGATCGGCACCCGGCTGGCACGCACCTCCCGCGTGGTGCGCGGGCCCAAGCGCGAGGTCATATCGCGCTGCTACAACCTCATTCTGAAGACGACGATGTCGGCCCAGTTCTCCGACGCCCAATGTGGCTTCAAGGCGATCCGCGCCGACGTGGCGAGACGGCTGCTGCCCCTGGTCGCCGACACCGGGTGGTTCTTCGACACCGAACTGCTGGTGCTGGCCGAACGATCCGGTCTGCGCATCCACGAGGTGCCGGTCGACTGGATCGACGATCCGGACAGCCGCGTCGACATCGTCGCGACCGCCGCCGCCGATTTGAAGGGCATCGCCAGGATGCGGAAGGATTTTGCACTGGGCAGGATTCCCGTCGACGAGGTGTCGGCGGAGCTCGGAACAGACCAGGTCGCCCCGCGGCGAGGCGTCGTGCGTCAGCTGGCACTCTTCGGGGTTGTCGGCGCCGCGAGCACCTTGACCTATCTGTGGATCTTCAGCGCCCTGTCGGCTGCGGTGGGCTCGCAGGCCGCTAACTTCCTTGCCCTGCTCATCACCGCGATCGGTAACACCGCGGCCAACCGCCGGTTCACCTTCGGCGTCCGTGGCCGTTCCGGACGGGCCCGACACCACGGTCAAGGCCTCGTGGTCTTCGGCATGGCACTGTTGATCACCAGTGGTTCGCTAGCCAGCCTCCACACGCTGGTCCATCCCACCCCGCACTGGCTTGAACTGGGCGTGCTCGTCACGGCCAACCTCGCCGCCACCGTACTTCGCTTTACCCTGTTGCGCAGATGGGTATTCCGCTCGAACCACTAGAACCAGGATCGACGTCCCTGGATCACGGACGCCATGGTGACGACGACCGGAGAGACCGATGACCACACCAGTACGCACGATCGACGCGAGCCACGACGCTGCACGCAATGACGGCCCGCCGGACCCGCGCTGGATCCGGCCCGCGCTGATCGCGCTGCTGGTGAGCACGGCGACGTTCTGGACCATCGGGCTCAACCGCAACGGCTGGGGCAATACGTTCTACGCCGCCGCCGTGCAGGCGGGAACGCAGAGTTGGAAGGCGTTCCTGTTCGGCTCCTCGGATGCGGCGAACACGATCACCGTCGACAAGCCGCCCGCCTCGCTGTGGGTGATGGAGATCAGCACCCGACTGTTCGGCGTGAACTCCTGGGCCCTGCAGCTTCCACAAGTCCTGCTGGGCGTGGCGTCCGTCGCGTTGATGTATGCCGCCGTGCGGCGGACTTTCGGGCCGGCGGCTGGTCTGATCGCCGGTGCGCTGCTGGCGCTGACGCCAGTGGCCACGTTGATGTTCCGCTACGACAACCCCGATGCACTGCTGGTGTTTCTGATGGTCGCCGCGGTATGGGCGCTTCTGCGCGGCATCGAGGACGGTCGCACGCGTTGGGTCGTGCTGTGCGGTGTGTTGATCGGCTTCGGGTTTCTCACCAAGCAGTTGCAGGTCATGCTGATCATGCCGGGCTTGGCGGCCGCATATCTCCTGGCCGCGCCACCGCGGTTCCGGACGCGGCTGATCCAACTGTTCGCCGGGCTGGCAGCGGCGGCCGCGGCAGCCGGGTGGTGGGTTGCGTTGGTGGAACTGTGGCCCAAGTCCGATCGCCCGTACATCGGCGGGTCTTCGAACGACAGCTTCCTGCAGCTGACACTCGGCTACAACGGATTGGGCCGCATCCTCGGCGGCGGTGCAGGCGGCGGCGGCGGGCTTCCGTCCTCGCCTCCTGGCGGTGGACCTGGCGGTCATGGTGGGCCGCCGATGTTCGGGTCAGCGGGCATCGCCAGGATGTTCAGCACGGAGACAGGCACGCAAATCTCCTGGTTGTTGCCCGCCGCGCTGGTGCTCCTCGTTGCCGGCGTGGTGCTGTGCGGGCGGGCGGCGCGGACCGATCGCAAGCGCGCGTCCTACATCGTCTGGGGCGGCTGGCTTTTGGTGACCGGCCTGGTATTCAGCTTCATGTCGGGAATCTTTCACGACTACTACACCGTGGCCCTCGCGCCCGGGGTTGCCGCGGTGGTGGCCATCGGCTCGGTGCACCTGTGGCAGAGCCGTGACCAGCGTTGGGTCACAGGAGTATTGGCTTTGACGGTCGCGCTGACGGCCGCATGGGCGTGGGCGTTGCTGAGCAAGACGCCGGACTTCGTACCCGCACTGCGCTGGTTCGTCGTCGTCCTCGGCTTGGCCGCGACCATCTTGTTCGTCGTCGGCGCCATCCGCCCGGGATCGACCCGCGATCCGTTGCGATGGGCGGTAGTACTGGCCGTAATCGCCGCCCTTGCCGGCCCGGCTGCCTACTGCATCCAGACGGTCGGCACCGCGCACAGCGGTCCCATCGTCACCGCGGGGCCGTCGAAACCCGGGGGAATTCCCGGGTTTCCAGGCGGTGGTCGCCCCGGTTCTTGGACGCCCGGCGGTTCTCCGTCAGGCCCGGGAGGTCCTCCGCCGGGACAGGGCAAACCATCCGAACAGGTGACGGGGATCCTGGCCGCCAATGCCGAGGACTACACGTGGGTCGCCGCGGCCAACGGCTCGATGGACGCAGCGGGATATCAGCTGGCGACGGGTGATTCGGTCATGCCGATCGGCGGCTTCGGTGGAGCGGATCCGGCGCCGACACTGCAGCAGTTCCAGGACTACGTCAGCGATGGACGCATCCATTACTACCTGGAATCGTCACACCCGGGAATGCCGTCCTTCGGCGACGGGTCCGGATCGAAGTCGGAGTCCGCTCAGATCCGCGACTGGGTCAAACAGCGCTACACGGCAGCGACGGTGGATGGCGTCACTCTGTACGACCTGACTGACGCGGCACGCTAGGTACTGACGGGTCGGTCACGGCTTGAAGACGTATCCCGTGCCGCGAAGCGTATGGATCATCGGCGTCCGGCCGTCGTCGATTCGCTTGCGTAGACAGGACACGTAGAGCCGAACCTGCGATGGCCTGCCCGCGTAGTCGTAGGGCCACACCCGCCCCAGGATTTCTCGAGAGCTCAGAACGCGGCAGGCATTGCGCACGAAGAACCGCAGGAGGTCGAATTCCTTCGGTCCAAGGACGATCGGGTCGCCGGCACGCCGCACGCTGCGGTCCTGCTCGTCGAGGACGAGCTCGCCGACCGAGCTGACGGTTCGCACCGCCGGGTGACGAATACCGTTGTTGTGCAGCGTCAGTCGTATTCGAGACAGCGCATCTTCGATGCTGAAGGGTTTGTCGAGCCAATCGTCGTGCCCGGTGTTCCGCGGGGAACGGTGAGCGCCCGCGGGCTTCGGTTGCAGGAGAATGGACGGCAAGTTGGGTTGACCGTCGGCCAAGCGGCGCATCAGTGCCATGCCGTCCACGTCCGGCAACCGGGCGTCGAGGATGACCAGGTCGGGGCGGAATTGCCGCACCGTCGATATCGCAGCGTCACCGTCGTGCACCGCGATGGTGTGAGCGCCCTCGTAAGACAGTGCAAGAGAGAGCATGTCGGCCACGACGTGTTCGGCGTCGACGATCAGAGTCTTGATTTGCCGCCCGTCGACGTAGTCGTGGGGGAGGCGCATCACGTTGTCGCCGCGTCGGCCGCCTTCACAGGAACATGATCATCGACCGTTGTGGGCATCCGCTGTCAAAATCGTTTCTGTGGCCTATGAAAGCTGCACGGTCGTTAGCGGAAACCGTTGAGCGGTTGGGTGAGGTCGTAGAGCATCACGCCGTCCACGGTGATCGGCGTGTAATGCGCCTTGACCCAGTCCCCAATGCGCTCCGCCTCGCTCGAGCTGCCTTCGCCCGGCGGTTTCAACGTCGGAACCCCGGAGCCGTTCGACGAGGAGGTCGGCAGCCCGAGACCGGTCGATGGGATGTAGTAGTGGATGCGGCCCTCGGCGACGTAGGCCTTGAATTGTTCAAGTGTCGGTGCGGGATCGGCGGATCCGAATCCGCCAAGCGCCATGACGGGTTGGCCGGAGGCAAGTTGGTAATAGCCGGCCTCGGTCGATCCGGGGACCGCAGCGGCCCACGTGTAGGAGTCCGAGTCCTCGGCCAGCCGCTGCGCGATGCCATCGGTTACCAGGGCCTGGTCTGAGCCAGGGGTCGGGTCGGATGCGCGGCCAAGGATGCCTTCGCCCGGTACCTGCGGCCCGGCCGTGACCACACCCCCGGTGTGGGCCGTGCTCACGGTCTGGACCGAATACGCGAGTGGTCCTGCCAGAGCTGCGACGATCGCCAGCGCCCCGGCCCATACCTTGATGTCGGTCGCATACGAGACGGTGCCCCAAGGGAATACCGCTGTCGCCACTAGACCAATGACGGCAACCGCGGCAACGGCAAGGACGGCCCAGCGCAGCCAGGGCAGGAAGTCGGGCGTCCGGTTGAGCAAGACGAAGGCCCACATGCCCGTCACTGCCACGACGAGTGCCAAGACCGTTGTCGCCGCAGTGCTGTGGCGGCGGCGCCACAGATCGGCGGAGCCGATTCCGACCAAGGCGGCCACCGCAGGGGATAGGGCAACCGTGTAATAGTCGTGAAACAGCCCGGACATGAAGCTGAACACGCCCGCCGTGCAGAGCAACCAACTGCCCCACGCCATGTAGTGCGCCCGGTCGGCGTCGGTCCGCGATCGGCGTCCGCACAGCACCAGGCCGGCGACGAGCAGGATCAGCGCTGCGGGCAGCAGCCACGAAATCTGCGCGCCGGACTCGCCGCTGAAGAGTCGGGTGAGCCCCACGTGGCCGAACGGCGAGGCTCCGCCCGGTGATGCGTCCCCTCCCGGCGGGGCGCCACCGGGGCGGTTGCTGTCGCCGCCGGTGAGGCGGCCAAGGCCGTTGTAGCCGAACGTCAAGTCCAGAAAGCTGTTGTTCGTCGAACCCCCGACGTAGGGCCGGCTGTCCTTGGGCCAGACCTCGACCAACAACACCCACCAGCCGGCAGCAACGACCATGGCGGTCAACGCTGCGATCAACTGGGCCAGACGGATTCGCAACTGCGGCGGGCCTGCAATCAGGTAGGTCAGCGCGAGACCCGGAACGATCAGCATCACCTGCAGCTGCTTGGTGAGGAAGCCGAAGCCGACGAGGACGCCGCACAGAACTAGCCATCGGGTGCGACCGTCGTCGACCGCACGCAGCAGGGCCCACACCGACGCAACCATCAGGAACGTCAGCAGGGCGTCCGGATTGTCGTAGCGAAACATCAGCGTGGCCACGGGCGTCAGGGCCAGTGTCACGCCGGCGATCAAACCCGCAGTCACGCCGAATCGCTTCTTCACGATGACGTAGAGCAGGGCCACCGACGCCACGCCGAGCAGAACCTGCGGCATCTGGATTGACCACGTGTTCACCCCGAAGATGCGCGCCGACAACTCCATCGGCCACAGTGAGGCTGGCGGCTTGTCGACGGTGATGGCGTTCGCCGCGTCCGAGGAGCCGAAGAGGAACGCCTTCCAGCTCTTCGTTCCGGCCTGCACCGCGGCCGCGTAGAACGCGTTGCCCCACCCGTTGCGACTCAGCCCGATCGTCCAGAATGCTGCGGTGGCAGCCAGGAGTGCTGCGAGAGCGCCACGAGCCCAACGGGGTTCGGTGCCGTCGTTCGCCGTGGGGGCGACCGGTAAGACTGCTCCTGGTTGCAGTTCGACTGCGGAGTCAGAAGTATCCATCGCTGCCTGTGTCATGGTTACATCGTGGACCATGCCAATGGGGTTCCCGTGGGCCGAAGCTATGCATATCCTATGGAAGGACTCGCCAGCTCAGCCGCCTCGGGCTGTGCCCTACCCGGGAAGTGCACGGTGAACGTCGTACCGCGGGCATTGCTCGCGACATCGATGGTTCCGGCGTGAGCTTCGACGACTGCACGAGTGATCGCCAGCCCAAGGCCCGTGCTGCCAGACGTCCGGGACCTGGAGTCGTCGCCTCGCGCGAAGCGCTCGAAGACGTTGGGCAACAGACTCTCTGAAATACCCGAGCCGTCGTCCGTCACCTTCATGACCACCGAGTCGTCTACGTGGCGCTGCAGCGAGGTCACGACCTTGGTTCCTGCAGGCGTGTGAATGCGAGCGTTGGACAACAAGTTGGCGAGCGCCTGATGCAGCCGCGACCGATCTCCTGTGATGACGACGGGTTCATCCGGGATGTCCACGGCCCAACGGTGTTCCGGCCCGGCGACGTGTGCATCGCGCACCGCATCGACGACGAGGTCGGTCAGGTCGACCTCCTCGTCCTCCAGGGGCCGGCCCGCGTCCAAGCGCGCGAGCAGCAGCATGTCCTCGACGAGTTGACTCATACGCCGGGATTCGACACGGACTCTGCTCAAGGCATGGGCAAGGTCGTCGCGGCGGCATGGGTCGACGTTCTGATCGAGGTCGTTGACCAACCGTTGAGCGAACTCGGTGTAGCCCTGTATTGACGCCAGCGGCGTGCGCAGTTCGTGGCTGGCGTCGGCGACGAACCTGCGTACCCGCATCTCAGTGGCGTGCCGCGCGCTCAAGCCTTCTGCAACGCGGTGGACCATCATGTTGAATGCCGTTCCGAGACGGCCCACTTCGGTATGTGCGGTCGACGGCTCGACGGGCTCGATCGGCGTGGGCAACCGGACCTCACCGCGATCCAGCGTCAGGCCGGCGACGCGCTCAGCGGCTCGCGTCATGCGCAACAGGGGGAGGAGTTCACGGCGCATGATCACCATGCCCGCTGCGACGGTGCCCAGTAGGGCTATCAGGGAGAAGCCTCCGATGAACCAAGCAGCTGACGTCAAGGTCGCGTCCACCGCGGACAATGGCATGCCCGAGATGATCACCACGCCTTTCCCCGCAACGATGTCGGCGGTGACTCGATAGGCCCCCAGCCCGTCGAGTTCGACGCTGGTGGGCCGTCCTGTCGGTATCTGCGCCAAGACCGCCGCCGCCGTCGCGGTAAGGGCTTGGCGGCTGCCGTCGGCCGTGATGACGGCAGCCTCGGCAACCGCGCCGTCCGACCTCACTGCACCCACCGTGCCGGAGGACTGTCCTGGCCCGTCGAGGAACAGCGGACCGGGCCCCGGGAAACGGACGAATGGCGGCTCGCCCATCCCGTAGAACATGAGAGACCGGGACTGCGCCTCCCCGACTTGAGTGTCGAGCTGGCGGTCCAGATAGGACCGCAACGCCAGGATCGTCCCGGCGCTGACGGCCATGCACAGTCCGATTCCCAATACTGCTACGGCACCAACCAGCCGGATCCGCAACGGCCATGTGCGTGGTCGCAGCCGACGGATCACCCGGCCTTGGCCACGGCGATCATTGGGGTTTGATGACATAACCGACACCGCGAACCGTGTGAATCATTGCAGGGCGGTCCGCGTCGATCTTCTTCCGCAAATACGAAATGTAGAGCTCGACCACGTTGGAGCGGCCGTCGAAGTCGTACTCCCACACGCTGTGCAGAATTTGAGCCTTGCTCAGCACGCGGCGGGGGTTGAGCATCAGAATCCGAAGGACCGCGAACTCCGTTGCCGTCAAACTGATCTCGTTCCCGGCCCGTGTCACCTCGTGGCTGTCGTCATCCAACACGAGGTCCCCGACCACCAGTTGGTTGCTCCCGTCGACGACTCCCAACCCTGACCGTTTCACGAGGACACGCAGCCGCAGAATCATCTCCTCGATACTGAAGGGCTTCGTGACATAGTCATCGCCACCCGCTGACAGGCCCGCGATGCGGTCTTCGACCTGGTCCTTGGCCGTGAGCAAGAGGACCGGTAGTTCGGGCCGTATGCGATGTAGTTCACGCAGAACGTCTAGCCCACTCATGTCGGGGAGCATGACGTCCAGGACGACGACGTCGGGGCATTCCGAGGTGACCTGGCGGATGGCGTCGCCGCCGTCGGCCGCCGTCTTGACGTTCCAGCCCTCGTAGCGGAGCACCATCGACAGCAGATCGCTCAGTGCTGGTTCATCGTCGACGACCAAGACGTCGATCGGAGTTCCGTCGGGGTGGGTCATGCGATCGAACCCCGCCAATGCGGGCAGTTGATGCGCTACTCCGCCAGTACTTTGCACCGTCCGAGCTTGTCGTCCCTACCTATCGATTTCCTGTGACTCATATGTGTGCCAACTATGACTGTTCATCATGTGCGCAGACCCACAGCTCAGTCATACGCCATCTCTACAAGACCCATAACCGTTTCGGGGCGTCTGCGACTCCAAAGTCGTTGCCGCCATGGCACGTTAGACGAGTCGGCATCGACCGATCCGATATCGAGATCGATGAGAAGGGATTGAAGAGGATGTCATCGCGTAACGTTCTGCGCCGCAGGGCAACTGCTGCGGTGCCCGCCGGCGCAGCAGTGCCCGCCGCCCCCACCACCGCGGTAGTCCATCGAACGACTACGACGAAAGAAGCGAACCAATGAAATTGCTGCACGATAGCTCCCGCCGAGCGCTGGGTTCGGCGCTGTTGGCGCTCGCGCTGGCAGGTTCGTCAGCCGGTCTCGGCGCGGCGGTTGCCACGGCCGATCCGCCCCCGCCGTGTCTCCCGGGCGTTCCGTGCGGTCCCGGCGGTCCCGGACCCGGCGGTCCCGGACCTGGCGGCCCTCCCGGGCCTGGTGGCCCAGGGATTGGGCCGATGGGCCCGGGACCTGGTGCGCCAGGGCCCGCGCCCTGCCCGCCGCTGGTGCCCTGCCCACCGAGGTAGACAGCTGATGGGCGTGGCCTGGGATGCGGTGAACGCCTCCCAGGCCACGTCATTCATCGACCGTGCCCGAATCGAGTCTCTGCGAGCCGGACGAGTCCCTCGATGCCGCGTCGAGGCTTGCCCGACGCCCAGTGTCGTTCGTTCAACTCATACAGTCGGCTTCCCGCCGCACAGGCGGCGGCTCGGTCCTGCAGAAGCAGGCGGCAGTGGCGGATGAAGTCCTCGTCGCTGTCGTGGGCTGCCAGGCCGAAGAGCGGACCCAACGATCCGATGGCAGGCGTCGTTGCGACCACGGGCAGACCGCGACTGGCCGCGTCGAGAAGTTTGGCCCGGACACCGCCGCCGGTTCGTATGGGTGCCACGAGCGCCCGGCACGTTCCCAAGAACTCGTCCAAGTCGTCGACGAAGCCGAGATCGCGGACACCGGGAGGAAGACGGGGATCGGTGGCGCCGGGCTTCTTGAGCCCGACGATGCACAGCTCGGCACCGGGAATGCCCGCCGAGATTGCCGGCCAGAGTCGCAGGGCCTCGAGAAACCCTTCCTGGTTTGGTGGCCAATCGCGACGGCCCAGATGCACCAGCCGCGGTGGCGTGGTCGAGACCTCGAGGCGTGTGACCGGTGGCCTGGTCACGTCGAGCCATCGCGCGTGCACCCCATGTTGGCGATAGAGGTCGGCCTCCTCTCGGTCATAGACGCCGACGGCGTGTGCGGCGCCTGCGACGCGAAGTTCGTCCCTGAGGATGCGTCGCCATTCGAGCCGTCCGAGCAGCCCGCGGGTGCTACGCCAAACGCCTGATTCGGTGTTGATGGTATTGACGACGAGACCCTTGGTCCCGAAATGCCGGCTACGCATGAAGGTTTCGGCCATGTAGCTGTGCTCGGCAACGAAGACGTCGGCATCGCTGGCCTCGATGGCCGGGAGTAGTGGTTCTAGGTCGAAGCGCACGTGCACGATGCTGCGTCGCGTGCGAATCGAGTCGACGAGCAGCTGGCGACGCACATACGCGGGTTTGGGAACCCTCGTGAGCGCGAGACCCCCGGGAACGATGTCAACGGTCGACGTCCCGGGCGACGAGGACGACAGGCAGATCGCCGAGACCTCGAATGCGGTGGCGGCGAGACCCATCACCACCCGTGAGGTGTCGAGGTCGCCGCCGCGTTCGGCAATCGGGTCCTTGGACAGCAGGAACGTCACCCGGGTCATGGGTCAATGCCTCCCGGCATTCGAAAGAGCACAGTCTGTGCGGGATTGGCGTAGAGCGCAGGGACGAGTTCAAGCGCGGTAGGCCGATCGCAACTCCTCCAGATCGTGCTCGACCATCATCTCGATCAGCTCCGCGAAGGACACCGCCGGTTTCCAACCCAACACGGTGCGCGCCTTGACGGGGTCTCCGGTGAGCTGATCGACCTCGGCTGGCCGCAGAAATGCCTTGTCTATCCGTACGTGGGGCTCCCAATCGGCGATTCCGACGGCAGCGAAGGCAGTGTCGAGAAGTTCGCTCACCGAGCGCGTTTCGCCGGTCGCGATGACGTAGTCGTCGGGAACGTCTTGTTGGAGCATGAGGTACATGGCTTCGACGTAGTCTCCCGCGAATCCCCAGTCGCGCTCGGCATGCAGGTTGCCGATCGCAAAGTGATCGTGCAGCCCCAAGGCAATACCGGCAACTGCCTGGGTAACCTTCCTGGTGACGAATTCGGCTCCTCGGCGGGGTGATTCGTGATTGAACAAGATGCCGGAACTCGCGTGCAGACCGTAGGACTCGCGGTAATTGATCGTCATGTGATGGCCAAAGGACTTGGCGACGCCGTACGGCGAACGTGGCCACAGCAGCGTCGATTCGCGCTGCGGAACTTCTTGGACCTTGCCGAACATCTCTGCACTGGAGGCTTGATAGAACCGCACGGACTTGCCCGCGATGTCCTGGTATTGCCGGATCGCTTCCAGGATCTTCAGGACGCCACCCGCGGTGACCTCGGTGGTCATCCAAGGATTCGTCCACGAATACGCGACGAAGGACACCGCCCCGAGGTTGTACACCTCGTCCGGTTGCGCCACCAACATGGCGCGCGTCAAGCTGGGCGCATCGACCAAGTCACCGCTGATCTGAACGACCGCGGGAAGATCCCTGCTCAAGGTGAGTGCCTTTGGATTGTTTTGGCCTCGCACCAGCCCGTACACCCGGTAGCCCTTGGACAGCAAGGACTTCGACAGGTAGTACCCGTCTTGACCGGTGACTCCAGTGACCAACGCCGACTTTCCTGCCGGCCCCACGCTTGACAGAAGCTCAGATCGCTCCACGACAACCTCCGACGCCCTGATTGACGGCGTCCACTCAACGCCGAGGTCAAACTACATTGGCGTTCTGAATGTTGCTAGGTGGCAGGTCGAAATGGACGACCACTTTCCGATCGCCTTTTCGGGCGATGCCATTCCCAGCTGTGGCAATTCGCTCAAACCTCAACGCGCGTGAACTAGCTGGCATTACCTGAGATTCGCCATCACTGGCAAACCCTTGAACAATTGGAACCGCCATTTGATGCCCCGTTCTTGGCGCGAAACCTCACCGACGCGCAGCCAGACCATAGGAAATCGATAAGCAATTCATAACTGAAATGGCCAACCGGAACGATCGGACTCTCGCCGTCGGCGCGGTGCGCCGCACATTGGAGTCGATCAACGCTTGCCTTGGGTCGGTGGTGATCGGCCACCGTCATCTTGACCGACGCAGGCGGTCGGTGCCGGTCGGCGCGAGAAGCCCGGTAGGTAGGTTCGGGGGGAGGTCCCACCCACCGGGCGGCTCGCGCGGGGCGCTGGGTCGACGTTTCGGTCACTAGGCACCCGTGCCCGCCAGTCGACCGGTGAATGGTGTTGTCAACGAACGTCGTTGAACGTTCGGGTCTGTCACCTGATGCGGACGGTCGTGCATGGCGCGACCATCATGGTGCCCATCGCACTTATCAATATGCTGTAGAAATCGGATGGTTTTCCTATCGATCCCGCGTCCAGCTGAGTTCAGCGGCATAGTCGAGGTCAAACCAAGTTCGCGACAGCGCGCCCATACGTTGTGCACAGTGGAGCGCTATGTAGATGGGGCAAGCTGCGCGGGACCGAACGTGTCGGCCGCGACGGCCTGCGCGTGTACTCGTCGAGCCCGGGGTGTGGCATCACTTGACTATTAGAGACGTATTCAGCACTGCGGCTGCTAGTTTCGTCATGATCGCGGGCACGGCTGCAGTAGCGGGGGCAGAAGTAGTCCAGGTGCCGGACGTGGTCCGCCAGGTGACGACTCTCGACGGATGGCAGGTGACGCTGTCCCTGACGGACGCACGATACGACGCTGTGCCCAACATGGCCAATGCCCTCCTCTCCAAGGAGGGCTATCTGAGTGGCAGAGTCACGCTGACCGTCGAGGGCGTGGGCTCACACCCGATCAACTCGGGACAGTTGGTGGTGGGCGCGCAGCTCGGCTGCCAGGTCGACCTGAGCGATGGGCTTGATCTGGGGATGAATGTGGACACCGACGTATTCGACGACGACAGCGCTGTGGGTTTGCGTCCCGACATCGGTACAACACTGAAGTCCGGAGGCATCGAGGTAGTCGGGTTCGGCGCCAAACCCCTCAGGGGCGCGGTCGCCACCATCTCCATCCTCGACGCCCACGTCCAAGTCGACCACTGCGGCGGTGCAGTCACTGCACGGCTCTTCGCTTCGGCGACCATCAGGTCGGACACATCGGACGATGCCCTCAACGTCTACGGCGAGGTGCTTCCGCTGTGAAGCCCGCGTGGAGAACGCTAGCCGTAGTCCTGGCGACTCTGGGCATCTCAGTGGGGTTTGCCTGGATCGCCCACGCAGACGATGACGACGATGACGACGACAGTAGTAGCCAAACTAGCCAGACTTCAATCGAATCCTGGCCGCCCACACAGCTTTCCTGGCCACCACTGTCGGTCCCAGAGGACGATGACAGCCAAGACACGTCGCTCGCGGTTCCACTCCCTTGATATCGATCGGTGACCTCACTCATACGACTTCCATAACTGTGCCTGCTTCGCTCTATGAACGGGACGAGAACACAGGTGAAGGGTCTGAGCGTTGAAGGATCTCAAAGCATGGCTTGCATTCCACCGAGCATGCTAGAGATGCGAACACTGCACGGCCACCCTGAACGCAGCCAGTCCAAGGTGCTCATCGTCGACGCCGAATGCGTTGTCGCCGAGATGCTGTCGATGGCGCTCCACGCTGAGGGCATCGTGGCGATGACCGCCTACGATTCCTCGTCCGCTCTATCGGCCATGCGCAGTTTCCGACCAGATCTCGTTGTTCTCGACACGAGGTTGCCCGATGCGGATGGCATGGTTCTGCTGGAACGTCTGTCGGCCGACCGGCCGGGGTTGTTGACGCTCCGGCTCACCCGCGATGGCACCGGGGGTGAGGGCGACCGCATCGTAGATACTGCGGTCGACGATTGGCTGATCAAGCCGTTCAGCATCGAGGAAGCATTGTTGCGAATCCGAAGAGTATTGCGCAGCAACGGTATCAACGACGAGTGGACTCGATCGACGGTTCGAATCGGCGATCTCGTCGTTGACGAGGACAGCCGCACCGTGTCGCGAGGCGGTGAGCGCATTGCGCTGACGCCTACCGAATTCCGATTCCTGAGCTTTCTCGCGCGCAACGCAGGCCGTGTCGTCACTCCAGGTGAGATCTTTGGGCGGGTATGGAAGTACGACGCCCCCGGTAAGCCGGCTCAGGTCCCGCTCTACGTATTGTATTTGCGTCGACGTATCGACCTGGGCCGTGACCCAATGATTCATACGGTGCGTCGTGCCGGGTACGTGTTGAGGCCGTCGCTCCCGGCGGCCTCGGGTCCGCACGATTGATATCGCCGCCCCATAGGAACGACAGTCGTCACCCATGTTCGTTTTCTAACGTTGACGTCGCACCCAGACAGATCGAGTAGAGGAGAAGGACCTGTGACGAAGTCACGAATCGCCACCCGTGCGGTCATTGGATCTGCCGTCGTTTGTGCGGGATTGACAATCGGCACAGTCGGATTCGGTGCTGGCACTGCCAGCGCCATGCCACCGCCACCTCCTGGCCCTGGAGGCCCGGGACTGTGCCTGCCGCTCCTTCCATGCGGCGGTCCTGCTCTTCCCCCTCCGCCACCCCTTGGACAGGGAATGGGCTTCGGGGGGCCGAACATCTTTGGCATTCCGTTCCCGCCTCCGTGGTAGGGGGCGAGTGCCGTGTCGCGAGTCTGCGTTGTCAAACCGCGCGTGCGCGCTCGAAGAGCGTGGGGTCGTGAGCGTTGACGATGAACAGGTCTGGGTCGTGGCGTTGGTAGAGCTCGGCGAGGCGAGAGTGGTTTTCCCGGACCTTCTTCAGATCCCACCCGACGACCGACTCCATGGCAGTCAGCGCACGAGGCACGCGGGATTCACCATCGAGGGTGCCGTGGTGGTAGAAGGCGTCGCCGCAGTGCAGAATCCAGCGGTGGCCGGCGTCGACGGCTACGCATGCGTGACCGCGGGTGTGGCCTGGCAGCGAGACGAGCACGATGCCGGGGGAGACGTCGTCGAGTTCCTTGGCAGCGGCGAAGCCACGCCACTTTTCGCCGTCCGGATCGTGCTCCACGATGTCGGGGCCGTGCGACCACTGCGCTTGGCGGAATCGCAGCTTCTCACGCCACGACGGCGACCCGATGGCGCCGAACGCCTCGGCCGCCGTGACGTGAATGTGTGCCGCAGGAAAGTCCGATAGGCCACCGATGTGGTCGGCGTCGAAGTGCGTGACGATGATGTGGCGCACGTCATCTGGCCGGAAACCGAGACGTTCGACTTGGTGAATGGCGGTTTCCCGATGATCGAAGATCGGCCGGATGGGGTGGCGGGCGGGACCGACGCGTTTTGCCGGGTGTAAACAGTCTTGGGTGCCGTACCCGGAGTCGATCAGGACCAGGCCGTTGTCGGTTTCGACGAGCAAGACGTGGCACACCATCGGTGCGGTCGGCATGTTCATGGTGCCGCAGTTGAGGTGATGGACCTTCATGATGGTGAACCCTCCTCAGCCATACGTCGGTTCGCCTTCGGTGGTCACCTCGAAGGTGTTGAGGAAATTGCAGACGAGTTGGTAGAAGCCGACGGTCATCACCAGATCCGCGAGTTGGGTGACAGTGAGCGATGCCAAGGCGTCCTCGCGTTCGACACCGCTCAGGGTGTGGTTGTCCAGCAGCCGGTCGGTCCAGGTGAGGATGTTCACCTCGTCTTGGGGCAGGTCATCGGTCACGCCGCTCGCCGCGGCGGCGATGGCCTCGGCCGACAACCCGGCATAGCCCGCGATCATCTCGTGCTGGTGGGTTTCGTAGGGCGCGGCGTAGCGGTACCCGACCCGCAGGATCGCCAGCTCCCGCAGGTGCGGTGGCAGCGAATTGGCTTGGAACATCGCATCGGCCATGACGAAGAACCCCGGCGCCAAACCCGGTGAGTGCATGACCATCCGGTAGACGTTGACCGGAGCGTGCTGAGCCAGGGTGTCCTTCAGGTTCTGCGGCAGCGCGTCGAGGTCGGGGTAGTCCATGGTGCTCACTCCCGGCCACGGATCGGGTCGCTGCCATCCCAGGTCGCGGCGACGTCGCGGATGTATTGGAAGAACTGGCCTTTGGGCCCACTGATGTCGGAGATCTCGATGACGGTGCCCTGCTCCGCTTCGGTGTCGAGGTAGGCGAAGCGGCCCTGCTCGCCGCCGATGCTGCCCTCCTGCCCGACGGTGTAACCCTCGGCGAGCGATCGATCCAGGAGGTCCTGGAAGTCGTTGGACCAGTACGCGATGTGCTGAGCCCCTTCGCGTCCGGAGTCGAGAAAGTCCTTGTACATCGACGGGGCATCGTTGCGGGGCTGGATCAACTCGAGTTGGACGTCGCCGGAGTTGGCCAGCGCGACACTCATTTTCATGTCCGAGTCGACGCCACGGTAGCGGAAGTAGTCGGTCTGAACACGGTCGACGTAGAACCATGGCCCAACACCGTGTTCGACCCATCTGTCCATGGCAGCGTCGATGTCGCGGACGACGTATCCGATCTGGGCGATCCGTCCGAAGATTCGGCTCATCGTTCTTCCTCCTGTAGTCGGGTGCTGAGTAGCTGCTCGATCTCGGTGCGAGCAGCCTCGAGGTCGACGTGATCGTCGATGAGCGATTGCAGCGCCACACCACGCAGCATGGCGAGGACGACGGTGGCCAAACCATGCGGATCCACCGTGCGCGGCGCTTGCCCTGCCGCGACCGCGACCCTGATTCGCTTCTCGATCTCTCCCCGGAACTCCCTGTCTGCGGCCGTCATCAAGGCGCGGGTGTCGTTATCGGGGTGAGCGACCGCATTGGCCCAGAGCATCAACCGTGCTCGGTTGACGGGTTGCAGGTCGGTGATGACGCCGAAGTAGACGCCGACGAACGTGCGCAGTTCGGTGATGAGGTCCTCCGCGCCATCTAGGTCGAACATCGCGTCGCGGAATTGTTGGGTGACGGCTTCGACGAGGCGTTGCATCAGGGCGCCCTTGGAGCCGAAGTGATGTGTGGCGAGGCCGCGGCTGTAGCCGGCCCGTTCCCCGACGTTGGCCAGGGTGACGTTGGACGGTCCGAGCTCACCGACCAGGTCGGCGGCTGCAGCGATGAGGCGGTGTTCCGCCTCGGCGCGCCGCACCTCTGGGGTGCGCGGTGCTGCCATGGCCGACTCCTTACCGTAACTTGTCGCTCAACAAGTTACGGTACTATGGAGTACCGCGTCAAGGGGGTGGCCGTGATCCACGTCACTGCATCGGTATGGCAGTGACCGAAGCCACGTATCTGAGCCCGCCTAATTCTTAGCTGACCTAATACATTTGTGGAATGGGTCGGGAAGCCTTTGCGTACAGTCATGCCGCCGAACTGACGGTCGAGAACTACCTGGATAGCGCGGGCAATATCGCGCTGCCCGAGGGCATTACGCTGATGACGAGTCTGAACCGCAACGTCGCAGAGCTCGGCGACAGCGTGTCCTATCGATATCTGGACTACACCCGAGGGCGCGACGCCGTCGCGATCGAACTGACCTGGGCCGGGCTCGGAACCAGGATGCGTGCGATCAGCGCCCGGCTGCAGCAACTCAGTCAGCCCGGTGACCGGGTCGCCATCCTTGCCCCGCAGGGAATCGACTACGTCATCGCCTTCTTCGCCGCCGTCGGTGCAGGCAATATCGCGGTCCCGCTGTTCGCACCCGAACTGCCCGGCCACGTCGAACGACTCGAGGCGGTCCTTGCCGACGCCACTCCCGCCGTCGTTCTCACGACCACCGACGTAGCGGAGTCGGTGACCGGTGTTCTGCGCAAACTGCCGCGGCAGAGCCGCCCGCGGGTCATCGCCGTCGACGCGGTACCCGATTCGGTGGGAGGGACCTTCGTCCCGCCCGCCATCGATACCGACGACGTCGCCTACCTGCAGTACACGTCGGGCTCCACCCGAGTGCCCGCCGGCGTCGAGATCACCCACCGCGGCGTCTGCACCAACGTGTTGCAGATGATCATCGCCGGGGGACTGGACACCGACATCCGGAGCGTCAGTTGGTTGCCGCTGTACCACGACATGGGGCTGGTGATGATCATGTTCCCCGCGTTGTGCGGTGGCCACATCACCCTGATGTCGCCGATAGCATTCGTCCGGCGTCCGCACCGGTGGATCGCGGCTCTCGCAGCGGAATCGGCACACGGTCGAACGTTCGCCGCCGCGCCGAACTTCGCCTTCGAACTCGCCGCCCAGCGGGGATTGCCGCCCGAGGGCGAAAGCTTGGACCTGTCGAATGTCGTTGGCCTACTGAACGGGTCCGAGCCGGTCACCATGGCCGCGATCGAGAAGTTCAATGCCGCGTTCGGCCCGTACGGATTGGCGCCCACGGCGATCAAGCCCTCTTACGGGATGGCGGAGGCGACGTTGTCCGTCGCCTCGATCGCGCCGGACGCACGGGCCACGGCGATCACGTTGGACCGCGACGAACTGGCCGAGGACCGGGCGGTGCCCGTGCCGTCCGAGCATCCCAACGCCGTGCAGGTCGTGTCGTGCGGTCAGGTCATCGCCAATCAGTGGGCGGTCATTGCCGACCCTGGGAGCGAGGGTGAACTGCCCGACGGCAGAGTCGGCGAGATCTGGTTGCACGGCGAGAACATCGGACGTGGGTACTGGGGCCGAGAACACGAGACCGACCTGGTGTTCCGGAACAAACTCCAAACCACCTTGCAACTTGGCAGCCACGCCGAAGGGGTTGCTGCGGAGGGATTTTGGATGCGAACCGGTGACCTCGGCGTCTATCTGGACGGCGAGCTGTACATCACGGGACGGATGAAGGATCTCGTCATCATCGGTGGCCGCAACCACTACCCGCAGGACATCGAGGCGACGGTCTCGGCGTGCTCACCGGCAATCCGGAGAGGCTTCGTGGCCGCGTTCACCGTCGCGGCCGCCGATCTGCCGCACGGAATGGCCAGCTCCTCGGGTGAGCAGCTGGTGATCGTGGCCGAGCGCGGTACGGGGGCGGGCCGAACCGAGTTGGGTCCGGTGGCCGACGCCGTCCGTGCGGCGCTTTCGCGACAGCACGGCCTCGCCATCGCCGATTTTCGGCTCGTTCCCGCAGGGGTGATCCCTCGTACTACCAGTGGCAAGCTCGC
This sequence comes from Mycolicibacterium sp. P9-64, assembly GCF_008329605.1. Lineage (GTDB taxonomy): Bacteria > Actinomycetota > Actinomycetes > Mycobacteriales > Mycobacteriaceae > Mycobacterium. The sequence goes on along the minus strand of NZ_NPKO01000015.1, from coordinate 75,005 downwards.
CCGTCGTGCGTGCCGGGCCGCGTACATCGCAGGCGCGCTCTAGCCCCGGGCATCTGCGCGGTCGCCGGATTGGAAGAACTCGTCGTCCAGGATCGTGACGAGTCGCTCGACCAGCCACTGCGTCAGGAGCCGTCCCTTGTCCGCGGTGGCCGATATGGGGGACGACAGTGAGCCACTGGCTGTGGACAGGCGGACGTCGATGGGCACGACGTCGTGTTTGACCACGCGCTGCGGGGCGTCGGGTGCCAGCAGTTCGGTGCGGACGGCGGCCGGTTCGTGATGCAGCCACAACGAGGTTTCGATGACCGCTGCGTGTTCTAGTGCCAGGCCGGGAAATTCGTCGGGCCAGATGGCGTCGAGCTGCTCTTGCGTGAAGTCCGGATTGACGTCCTCGATGACCACGATCTTGAGGTCGGGATTGCGCTCGGAAACGAGGAAGGCTGGCTCGTAGACGAAGTTGCTGTTCTCGAAGTGCCAGTTGTAGAGGACGATGTTGCGGAAACCACTGCGTGCGATCTCGCCGAGGACGTCTTCCAGGACGCTCATGAACGTGGTGGCCCGAAGTGACACCGTTCCTGGGAAGTGTTGGCCTCCACCGCTTCCCGGCCGACTGCGATATCCGAACGGGATGAAGGGGCCGACGATCAGATTGCGCTGCCGACTGGCTTCTCGGACGATCCTCTCGGGGATCACCCAGTCGGTGCCCACGGGCAGGTGATGACCGTGTTGTTCGGTGGCGCCGATGGGAATGACGATCGGAAGGTTCGCGCGGGCGGCCGCGTCGATCTGTTGCCACGTCATTTCGTGGAACACGGTGGGGTCTGCATCGTGAAACATCGGCATCTCCTAGGGAAGCCTCGGACTGGTCTCGTCTCTGAGGTGTTCGATTGTGGCGGTATTGGTTTCGGGTCGTTTGGGTGACCACTTCTTGGAGCCGGCCCAACAGGCGAGGGCGACGACTATGAGGACGACTTCGCCGATCAGGTACTGCGTCTCCTGGGTGGCGAGCGCGAGCCCGGTGAAGCCGATGACGATCAGCGGGGGCAGCGGCCACAGCGGCATCTTGTACGGGCGGGGTTCGCTGGGCATGCTGCGCCTACTCCAGAACGCGGCGAGGCCGATGCAGAGGTAGACCGCGGCGATCACGGTGCCTGCGAAGATGATCAGGAAGTTCAACGCGGAGGTGAATACAAGGACGGCGGCGGGAATGGCCAGCACCATGACGCCCGCGCCGGGTGCGCGGAATCGGTTCAGGCTACCGATGACTCGGTTGACCGATACCGGCCAGACCCCGTCGCGGCCGGTGGTATAGACGCCTCGACCGAAGTACATCAGAAGCGACAGCATGGCGTTGAAGAGGGCGATGATGACGCCGACGTCGATGATGATGCGTGCCTTGGCTCCCAGTGACGCCTCCACCGAGTAGATCACCGGGGCGGGCGCGTTGAAGAAGTCCTTGAGATCTGGTGCGGCGACGACCGCCGAGATGAGGGGCACCATGATCAGGATGCAGGCCAGAATCGCCGAGAGGATCACGGTTTTGGCGATCTTCTTCTCGCCACCCTTGAGTTCTTCGGAGAACCCGAGGGCGGCGTCGTAGCCGTTGATGACGTTGAACGCAGGTGCCAGGGTGGCGAGCATCACGGCGAAGCTGACCGCGGTCAATTGTCCTCCGTTGAGGACGACCGGGTGCAGTGTGACGTCGGCCAGATGTTGATGTGGGTGCAGTAGCGCGGCCACGGTGATGATGCCGAGCACGATGCACTCCACGACCACCATGGCCGCGGTCGCCCAGGCGCCTACTTCGACCTTGGTCAGGGCCAGGGCCGTCGCCATCGCGAGGAGGATGACGGCCACGATGGTGTCCGGGACGCCCAGCCCCGGAATCAGGTCCTTGAGGAATGCGACTATTCCCAACGCGACGCTGGCGGGAATGACGACTCCCTGAATGAGGTAGTTGAACATCGTGATCCAGGAGAGCGGGCCTGGCAGCACTCGACTCACCAGTGAGTACATGCCGCCGGCAATGGGGAACATCCCTGCCAGTTCCCCCAGACAGAACGAGATGAGCACGACGATGACGGACAAGATCAGTCCGGCGCCGATGGAGAACGTGCCTCCGACGACGAAGACACCGGCGGACAGGAACAGCACGGCCATCGTTGGTGATACGTCGGCCATCGCGAGGCCGACGACCTCGGGAATGCTGAGGCGCCGCTCCAGCTGTTGGGAGTAGCCGAGTTGTTCTAGTCGGGATTGTGGTTCGGGAGCGGGTGTGGTCATGGTCGTATCTCCGTTGAGGTGTCGTGTCGGTGGTTATTCGGCGGATACGCCGATGGAACCGGCAGGCACGCATGTGGTGCGGCCGCCGTCGACGGTTAGGTGGGTGCCCGTGATGTAACTGGCTCGCTGCGAGAGCAGGAAGACCACGGCCTCCCCGATCTCGGAGGGTTCGGCGATCCTTTGCATCGCCACGCTTGCGGCATTGTCGGCGAGTTCGGCGGCCGGGTCGGCCACTCCATCGAATTCGGCAAGAAACATCGGGGTCTTCGTCGTGCCGGGACACACGGCGTTGACGCGGATGCCCCAGGAGGCGAGTTCGGCTGCCGCGCTGCGGGTCATCGACAAGATCGCGCCCTTGGTGGCCGTGTAGGCGACGTATCCGGCCTGACCCATGATGGCCAGTTCCGAGGCGGTGTTGACGATGGCGCCGCGTCGGCGCGGTTGCATGACTCGGGCGGCTTCGCGCAGGACGTAGAAGGACCCGGCCAGGTTGGTGCGGACGAGGGACTCGAAGACGTCGTCGGTGGTGTCGGTGAGGGGCGACACCATGGAGATGCCGGCGTTGTTGTGCACTGCGTCGATGGGCCCCAGCTCGGATTCCACTCGGCCGAACGCTGCGCGGACGGCTGCGGAGTCGCCGACGTCGGCGCCGACTGTGATGACGTGGCCACCGTGGGCCTGCACCTGGGATCGAGCTGCGCCCAGGTCATCGTTGGGACGGGAAAGCAGCGCCACGGCGGCACCTGCGCGGGCCAGCGCCTCGGCAGTGGCCAGGCCGATTCCTGATGCGGCACCGGTCACCAGGGCGACCCGGTCGGTCATTTCGCGCATGGTGCGCCTCCTTCGATGTCAGCGCAGTTGTGTGGACGAGTAGCTGAATGCAGTGGAAATGACGCTTTGGTCACGACGGCCTCGTTTGGGATCGGATCCAGTCGATCTGGGCTGAGAGTCCTTGTTGGAGTGTCCATTGCGGGGTGTAGCCGAGGTCGCGGGTGGATGCCGAGAGGTCGAGCTCACCGATGCGGTCCCATTGGGGAAGGAATCCAGGGCCGATGTCGTAGCTGCTGCCGGGTAGCAGGTGCACCAGTTCATGTGCGAGTTGGTCGACGGTGACGCGGGATCCGCCTGAGACGTTGTATACGGCCTGGTTCAGGCTGTCGGTGGTGGCAGCCAGCCGCGCTGCGGTCGCGACGTCGTCGACGAAGACGAACTGGAAGGGATGATCTCCGCCGGCGTCGAGGTGGAACTTCTCGCCGTGCAGACCCGCTCGGATCATGTCCCCGAGCAGGCTGGGCATCCACAAGCCGGGCCCGAAGACCTCGGTGACCCGTAGCGACGCGATTTCCATGCCGTACAACGAGTTGTAGACGGTGCCGAATAGTTCACCGGCGACCTTGGTCACGCCGTAGACGGTGCTGGGTGCTGGTTTGACGTCCTCGCCAACCGGAGTGCCGGGATCCACGTTGCCGAGGGCACATTCGGAGGAGAAGTTGACGATCCGACGTACACCGGCAACACGAGCGGCCTCGTAGACCGCCATCGTGCCTTCGGCGTTTGCGGCGAACGTCGTCCACGGAATCTCGATCGACACGCCGGGATGGCTCTGTCCCGCAGTGTGAATGATGCGCTCCACCCCATGAATTCGAAGTGTGTCGAGCATGCGGGGGATGTCGAAGAGTTCACCTTGGACGGTGGTCAAGCCATCCCGTGGGTCGATCGCGTAGTCGCGGTTGTAGCTGATGACCTTGGTGCCTCGGGCCAGCAGTTGATCGACGAGGTGGCGTCCTACGAAGCCACGGCCGCCGGTGACGAGTGTGCTCATGTGATTCTCCAATCACCAGGTGGGGTAAGCGGTTTGATCGACGACGACGGGTTCGAGCTTGCGTCGCTCGGTGGCGGGGTCGGCGAGAACGGCGTCGCGGAGTTGGGTGCCGGTCCTGAACTTGACGTCACCGCGATCGAGGATGACTTCGATCATCTTGCGGAGGTTGCGTGCACGTCCGGCCCGGCCGGACAGGAACGAGTGGGCCGTCAGCTGGAACAGTCCGCCGAATTCGCGCAAGCCGTCCAGTTCCGCCGTCCACAGTGCGAGCGCCTTCTCCGGCGGCTCGATCGTGTAACCCAGATGCGGCGCCGGGAGGTAGGCATACTGTTCCCAGTCGTCCAGCGACCAGTGCGGCGGCAGCTCTACCAGGGGGCCGCGGGCGGTTTCGATGATGTAGGGGCGGTCGTCGTCCATCAGGCTGGTGTCGTAGCTCAGCCCGTGCTCGACGGCGAGTTCGGCGGTGTTCCAGGTGGCCGCCCACATGGGTGCCCGGTATCCGCTGGGCGTGATGCCCAAGGCTGCGAGCGCCGCGCACCCGCGTTCGAATTCCCACCGTTCCTCGTCCACCGTGAGTTCGGTCGACGGGCGATGGCTGTAGCTGTGGTGGCAGATGTCGTGGCCGCGGGCGGCAATGTCGGTGATGGATTCGGGCCACCGCTCAGCGGAGAGCCCCGGCACGAAGAACGTCGCCTTGAGCTCGAACTCGTCGAGAATGCCGAGGAGCCGCGGAAGTCCACGCCGGGCGTCGAATGCCTGATGGGACATGGCCATTGCGTTGTCGGCGTAGCGGCGCCCGGCGGCGAGAACCGGGGTTTCCATGTCGACGGCGAAGGTGAGCATCGCAATGGATGCGGCGCCCTCGCGCCACAACGGCGTGTTCGTACCAGGAGGGTCGAGGTTCGTCGACCCAGTATCCGCAGACATGTGTGCTCCCTTGAATTTGGCGGCGTGAACACAGAATGCGGCGCGCACGTGACCCACACAACAGACGGATTGTCATGTCTTCAGCCGCAAATGTGGGTCATGCTGTCGTATGACCTTGACCGTGCGAGAGGTGCTCGCCCATCGTGTCCTGCAGTCGGCCGACCCACAGGTGCTCAGCGGCACCGCTCACCTCGATCGAGACGTCCGGTGGGTGCACAGCGCGGATCTCTACGACATCGCTCCGTTGCTGCGTGGGGGCGAGGTGCTGCTGACGAACGGGGTGGGTTTGTTGGGGGTCGACGAGGCGGCGCGCCGGCTCTATGTGCGGCGCCTGGCCGAAACCGGTATCGCAGCGCTGTTCTTCGAGATCGGAAGGACGTTCTCCGCCGTGCCCCGAGAGATGGTCGACGAGGCAACCGAGGTGGGCCTGCCCGTGGTGGAGCTGCAGCCCACCTTGCGGTTCACCGAGGTGACCGAAGCAGTCAACAGTGAGTTGATCGATCGATCGGTGGCTCGTCTGCGGCATGCCGACGAGATTTCGCGTGCGCTGTCCGAGGCCCTCGCCCGCGGGTCCTCGCTGAGTGAACTCATCGAGCAGGTTGCAGAAACGCTCGGGACGTGGGCGCAGCTGAGCGACTACGCCGGTCGAGTTGCTGCAGCGTCGCAGCACTTTCCGCCAGCCGACGGTGAGCCCTTCGCCGAAGTCGCCGTCCTCGTCGAGGGAGCGTCGTGGGGGCGGCTGCGCGTCGGAACCATCGGGCCCTCGGAGCTCCTCGTTGGAGCGGTCTTGGATAGGGCTCCAACCGTCCTGGGCTTGTGTCTCATCCGTGAACAGAAAGACGTCGCCGGTTCGCTTCGCGCACAACATATCTTGCTTGAGCAACTGGTCGCGAACGTCAAAGTCGATCGCAACGTCCTAACGGCAAGACTGCGCGGGGCGGGAATCGCCTGCGTCGACCACCAGTACGTCTGCATCTCGGTCGATCCGCGGGTTCCGTCAGCCGCCGAGATCATCGACGGTCTGGTTCGCCACGCGGGTCAGGGCATCTTTGCGCTCGTCGACGGTACCTTGTGCGGTTTGTTGGCCGGCCATGTCGACGGTGCGTCCATCAATCTCGCCGACGTTGTGCGACGCGCGGCCACGAAGGAGCTGCCTGCCCGGTCTCGACTGTGCATGACCGTGAGCCGGGTAGTTCTCGAACTCGAATCGCTACCGCGCGCAATGGCCGAGACGCGCGCCGCGCTGGCATTGGGTCAGCGGCTGCACATGTCTGATTCGGTGGTCAGCGTGCAAGCGCTGGCCCTCGAGCGTCTGCTTTCGGCACACGGCGACATCGATGCGGTTCGACAATTCGTCGACGATCAGATCGGGATGTTGGACACCGTCGATGCAGCAAGGGGTAGTCAGCTGCTGCCCACACTGGAGGCGTTGATCGACTGTGCAGGAAGCAAATCGGAAGCAGCGAAACGCCTCCACATCCGTCGACAGTCGCTCTACTATCGCCTTGATCAGATCGCCAGACTCACCAACGTCGACCTCGATGATCCCAGGCAGTTGACGACGATGTCGGTCGCGCTGACGGCGCGCCGCACGGTGCTGACGGAAAGCTGAGCGCGCCAAGGATGATGAGCGAGTACCGCCTAGCTCACGAATGCTCCTGCAGTGCGCGGATGGCCAGCCACGCCGCAGTGCGGTCGTCTGGGTTGGACATGGAGAGCCCGGTGAGTTCCTCGATGCGCCGGATGCGTGTGGTGAGCGTCTGACGGTGCACGTTGAGTTTGGAAGCCGTTGCGCCCCAGACGCCGTGCTCGGCGAGGTAGACCTGCAAGGTGTCGAACAGCGGGCCGTGCCCGCCGTCGTCCTCGCGCAGCGGATCGAGTACGGCGGCGATGCGCGTCGTCGCACTATCGTCGAGGTGTTCGAGGACGTAGGACACCGTGGCCAACGACCGGTACCAGACGACGGGCTGGGCGTCGACGAGCGCGATCTCCAGCGATTGCTTGGCCTCGGCGGCCGACCGGGCCAGGGAATGCGGCTCCGACGGAGAGCCCAGACCCAGCCGCAACGGCATGCGCGCCACGCCCGCAAGCCCCTCGACGATCCTGGCGAGTTCGGCGGCGCCGTCGTCACCGATGAACCCGAGCACTCGGCCCTGTGACGCCGAAAGTACGTGGGCGGCGCCGATTTCGTCGAGCCAACGGATGGCCATGCGTTCGGCGTCGATCGCGCGGGATCGGGACGCGACGGCGAACGCAGTCATCGAATCAGCGCGAACTCCCCACCGGCGCAATAGTTCCGTCGCCTCCGGACCGCCGCGCAACAGCGTCGACAGCATGACCTCGCGCCCCAACCGCTCAGTCGCCGGATGGTCCGGGGTGCGCAGCAACAGATCGAGCAGGGCAGCGGCCTGTGAGCCGAGATCGCGGCTACGGCTGGTCGACCCGCGTGCGCTGATCACCAGGTGCGCGCTGATGTCCTCGCCCTGGCCCACGGCATGTACCTGGAGGCCGTGATGGCGCACGCGCACGGGGCGATTGAACGCCACCGCCACGGCGTCCCGCACGTGCAGACCGCCAGCACCCGCGGTGGTGATCATCTGGCCGTGTGCGTCGAGCAGCACGACCCAGCCGTCGATCCGATGCGCGAGTTCGGCCACCACGGCGACCACCCCGCCTCGCCGCGCCACCTGTGTCAGCACCTTGGTGCCTGTCGTGACGCGGCGATCCTCGGCGGCCTGATCCGCGGCGATCAGTGCGACCAGGCGCGCGTGCACCACGTCGGCCGATGCGGCGGGAACGAACAGCGTGGTGATCGCCGCCGCGTCCAGCGCCGAGCGCAAGCCGCCGTCGACCTCGCCGCCCGCCACGATCAGGACACACGCCGCGATGGACGATTTGCGCGCCTCGTCGGCTAGCGCTTCCTCGAACTCGGTGGGTGCCCCGACGATCAAGGTGGCATGCGCGCCGGACACCGCCATCACGAACTCGGCGAGCAGGACGGCTCCCTCGACGGGCGCCGCGACGTCGACGCGGCCCGGCAATAGTTCGGCCGACAGATAGTCCCCGATCGATCGCACGTCATACGCCACGTAGGCAGTGTACGAAATGTCGAAATCCAACGGTTGGTTCCCACTTTTTGTTGATGACGGAACGCGCATGGATTCGTACCATTCGACGGACTCGTCCCCGACTTCAAGGAACCGTGTGAAAGCCGTCATCTTCCGAGACCCCTCCACCGCCATCGAGTTCACCGACGTCGACCTTGCAGGTCCGAAGCGTGGCGAGGTCCGCGTGCAGATAGCCGCCGCCGGCGTGTGCCATTCGGATCTGCACGTCAAGCGCGGCGACTGGGAGGCGCCCGCACCGCTGGTGATGGGGCACGAGGGTGCGGGCGTGGTGACCGAACTCGGGGAGGGCGTCACCTCGCTCGCGGTCGGCGACCACGTCGTGTTGTCGTGGGTCCCGCCGTGCGGTGAATGCCGTTACTGCCGCTCCGGCCACGAAGCCCGCTGCCAGAAGGTCGCCACCGAGGTGGCGCCCAAGGGGGTCCTCTTCGACGGCACGTCGCGGCTGTCCAAGAACGGCGAGACACTGCACCACTACCTAGGCGTCTCGTCGTTCGCCGAGGAGGTCATCGTGCCTGCGTCGGGTGCGGTGAAGGTGCGCGACGACGCTCCGTTGGACGCGATCGCCGTCGTCGGTTGCGCCGTGGCCACCGGCGTCGGCGCCGTGCTCAACACCGCCGCCGTCGAACCCGGCGCCACGGTGGCTGTCATCGGGTGTGGTGGCGTCGGCCTCAACGTCGTGCAGGGCGCCAAGCTTGCGGGCGCCGAGCGCATCATCGCGATCGACGTGCTGATCGACAAGACCGCCCTCGCAGTGCAATTCGGCGCCACCGACCGCATCGACGCCTCGAAGGGCGGCGCCGTCGAATTGCTCTTCGAGCTCCTTCCCGACGGCGTGGACTACGCATTCGACGCAATCGGCCACACCAGCACCACCGAGCAGGCGATCCGCATGCTGGGCCTCGGCGGCGCCGCCGTCGTCGTCGGCCTGCCCAAGACGGGCGCCAAGGCGTCGTTCGAACCACTGGTGCTCGCCGAAGCCGACCAGAGGATCCTCGGTTCCAACTACGGATCGGTGCGGCCATCGATCGACATCCCCGCGCTGGTCGACCGGTACATGGACGGTCAGCTGAAACTCGACCCGCTGATCTGGGCGCGCCGGCCGTTGGCCGAAGCAGCTGCCGCCTTCGAGAACCTCGAATCCGGTGAAGCGTTGCGCACCTTGCTCATTCCCTGACCCCGTACCCCACCCGTAGGAGAACCACGCATGTCGACCTCCACCCGCGACGCGGGACCCATCGATGCCGGACTGCGCCACGGCGTGATGTCCGGGCCCGAACTAGCGGCCCAGGCCATCGCCAACATCGCCCCAAGCGCCGTGATCGCGTTCACCGCGGCAGCCATCTACCTGAGCGCTGGCAAGGCCACCATCTATTCGTTCGCGCTGGCGACCGTGGCGATCCTGGCCGTCGGCTACTGCGTCGTCGTGTTCGCGCGGCGAAATGCCTCGGCCGGCTCGCTCTACACCTACGTGTCGAAGGGGCTCGGCCCCTTCGGTGCCTACCTTGCCGGGGTGACGCTGCTCGTCGGGTGCTGGGGGATCGCGGCAGGCTCACTGGGCGGCGCGGTGTCGTACATGAACGACTTCCTGAACCTGATCGGCATCCCGGTCCAGGGCGCGGGCTGGCAGATCGCCCTGGCGATCGTCCTCGGCGGATTGGCGACGCTGTTCACCATTCGCGGAATCCGGCTGTCGGCACGGGTTTCGCTGGTGCTGGAGCTGATCTCGGTCACCATCATCACGGCGCTGCTCGTTCTCGCGCTGGTGTGGGCTGGCAAGTCCGCGTGGGATCCGTCGCAGTTCTCGCTGACCGACGTCCCCGCGCAAGGGGTAGCGACGGGCATGGTGCTCGGCATCCTCGGATTCGTCGGGTTCTCGTCGGCCGACGCGCTGGGCCGCGAAGCCCGCAACCCGTACACGGCCATTCCGAGGGCCATCATCTGGAGTGCGGTGGTCGTCGGCGTGCTCTACGTGTTCGCCGCCTACACGCAGATCGCGCTGTTGAAGGAAGGCCTTGCCGAGAGCGCAAGTCCGTTGCAGGACATCGCCGTCATGATCGGTATGCCGTCGTGGTTCACGCCCATCCTGACCTTCGGTGTCGGCGCTTCCTTCTTCGCCGTCGTGGTCGCCCCGCTCAACGTGGTCGGCCGCATCGTGTACGTGATGGGCAAGGAGGGCGTCGTCGCCGCGCAGTTCGGCCGCACCCACGAAGGTCACCTCACCCCGCACCGGGTGCTGCTCGTTGCAGGTCCGTTGGCGATCCTGTGCGACGTCATCATGCTCGCGTTGGGTGTGCACCCCATGAACATCGTGGTGTGGGTGGACACCTACGGGACGTATGGCTACATGGTGGCCTACGCGTTGGTCGCCATCGCCTGCGTGGTGTACACCAAGCGCGAGGCCATGCCCAACGGGCTGGTGTGGGTGGCCGCCGTCATTGCGGTGGGCACCATGGTCTACACCTTCTTTGCGAACGTCTATCCCGTTCCTGCGTTCCCGCTCAACGTCATTCCGTACCTGTTCGTCGCCACGGTCCTGATCGCACTTGGCTGGTATTTCGTCCTGGCGAAGCGTCGTCCCGAGGTGATCGAGCGGATCGGCAAGACGGAGACCGATCTGCTCGAGGGCGTGGGCTAGCGCGCCGCTTCCTCTCGCCGAGATCTGCACGAGGGTCGCGATCAAGCGCCGGGGAACAGCCCTAGCGCAGAATTCGGCGCGGCTAGCAGGGCCTCAGCGAGTTTCCGCCATCCGCAGCCACACTGCCTGGCAGGTCTTCGCAGCGTCGGACAAATCGTCGAACGACGTGGTGGAGGCCTGATAGAAACTGCGCTCGATCATCCAGCACAGCGCCCGTCCGAGCGCCGGGGCGTCACCCGGTCCGTCGCCGGCGGGCACGCCGCCACGGATGAGGACCGCGGTGATCGCCTCGGCGAAGACGTCGGCGGTGCCCGTCCACAACTGATTGATCTCGGGCACGGTGGAACTGAGGTCGACGGCAGCGCGCATCACCAGGCCGTGCTCCCTCCACAGCGCCACCGTGCGGTTCAGCGCGGTGGCGATCACCTCGTCGATGGGCGCGGTGTCGGCGAGCGCCGCCCCCGACTTCTCTTGCAGGGCTTGGACGGTGCGTGCCACCAGTGCGGTGAGCACGTCCTGTTTGGAGGCGAAGTAGAAGTACAGCGCCGCCCTGGTGATCCCGGCCGCTTCGGTGATGTCGGCGACCGTCATGTCGGCGTAGCCCCGCGTCGCCAGCAGGTTCTCGGCGGCGTCCAGGATCTGGCGTTCGCGAAGGTCGCCCTTGCGTACGGTGGGTGCCGTTCGACGCGAGGGCCGAGGCGTGGTCACCGTCGCACCTACTTCGCTGCTAGTTGCGCACCGTCGGCGAAATCGGTGCTGCGGGAGAGGCTTTCCCACCGCCGGATGTCGTCGTCGACAGCGGTCCGCGCGGCACCGATCAACCTCAGCGCGTCCGAGCCGAGGACCAGGTGGGCTGGCGGTTCGGCTTCGTCCAGTACCGCCAGCACGGCCTCGGCTGCCTTGACCGGATTGCCGAGCTGATTGCCGCTCGCCTTGACGCGTGCCGCACGGATCGGGTCGAACAGCTCGTCGTAGTCTCCGATGGTGCGCTCGGCGCGGGTCATCGAACGGCCGGCCCAGTCGGTGCGGAAGGACCCAGGCTCGATCGCCGTGACGTGGATTCCGAAGGAGGCAACCTCCTTGCGCAGGCTCTCCAGCAGTCCCTCGACGGCGAACTTGCTGGCGCAGTAGGCCGACATCCCTGGTACCGCCATCAGCCCTCCCATGGAGGTGACCGCCATCAGGTGGCCTGCGCGTCGCTTCCGCATGTGGGGGAGCGTGGCCTGCAGGGTAGCAGCGACGCCAAAGACGTTGGTGGCGAACTGTGCTCGCAGCTCGGACAACGGTGTCTCCTCGAAGGTGCCTTCGACACCGTAGCCCGCGTTGGCGATCACGACGTCGATCGGCCCTACGCCTGCCTCGACGTCGGCCACCGTCTGCACGACTGCCGCATCATCGGTCACGTCGAGTAGGCGAGCGTGGGCTCGCCCCGGCGCGAGGGACTCGAACGTTGCAACGTCCTCGGGCTTGCGCACCGTGCCCACCACTTGGTGTTCGGCGGCCAGCGCCCCGGCCGCAAATGCGCGGCCTAGGCCGCTGCTCACTCCGGTGATGAGAATCGTCTTCATGGGGACCTCCAGATTCGGTAAAGCGCAGCGTCGCCCTGCCCGCATTATTTGACGTAGTGTCGACTAAAAATCTACGCAGTGTCAAGTAGGCGTCGCACGAGTGCTGGGCGACGACACTTGCGGGGTGAGTAATTCCCAGCCGCTGCTAACCCCGACCCTCGTCATCGTGTGCGTGGTCATGGCCGTTGCGGCAGGCCTGGTGTCCAGGTTGTTTCTGCGGGGCTCGGTGTGGCCGGCCCCCACCGCCGCCGTCCGCGCGGCCGTTCAGTTGGCGGCCGTTGCCACGGTGCTGGCGGCGGCGATGTCACGACTTTGGTCGTCGGTATTGGTGCTCGCAGTGATGTTCGCCGTGGCGTCGGTGACGGCTGCTCGTCGCAGCGAGGCAAGCCGAGGCTCGATGTGGCTGGCGGCGGCCCTCGCCGTGGGAATGGCCGCCGTCGTCCCGTTGCTCTTGCTTTCTCGCGTCGTGCCGCTGACCGGGGTCGCGCTGGTGCCGGTGTTCGGGATCGTGCTCGGCGGCACCATGACGGCGTCCGCGGTCTCGGCGAGGCGGGCGCTCGATGCGCTGATTCTTCGTGCCGGGGAAGTCGAGGCCGCGATGAGTCTCGGCTTCTCCGAGCGGGACTCGCGGATGGAGGTCATCGAGCGGCCGCTCTCGGACGCGCTGTTGCCCAATCTCGATCAGGCTCGAACAGCCGGTCTGGTCACCTTGCCAGGTGCCTTCGTCGGCGTCCTGCTGGCAACGGGATCGGCGGCACAGGCCGCGGCGGTGCAGGTGCTCGTCCTCGTTGCGTTGTTGCTGTCTCAGGTGTGCGGCGTTGCGGTGACGGGGGAGTTGGTGGCCCGCGGCAGGATCGTCCGCAGAATCTGACTCAGCGTCCTCACAGCGTCACGCTGCGACCGTGGCCTCACGTCGTCGTACTCCGCGGCGTCTCGAGAGGAGAACCACCGTGAAGCAGAAAGCCCAGACGATCGCCGCAGGTGTCGCCGTTGCGGCCGTTTTGATGGGTGGCGCGGCCGCGGTCGCCGCCGCCCATCCATCCAGCGGGCCCGTTCCTCAGAGTCCCACCGTCTCCGACGTCCCCGATGTGCCAGGAGTGCCGGACACTCCCGAGCCGGGTGACACCAGAGATGCGGCCGACGCGCCCGACGTTCCGGGTCAGCTCGACCTCCCCGAGTCGGGTGACACCCCGGACGCACCGATACCCACGCCCTAGTCCGTCCGCCCACCTGGGCACTGGTAGGTCATGACCGCTTAGCAGAGGATGAAGCCCGTGAAGGTGCTGATCGTCGAGGACGAGCCCGGGTTCGCCGCAACCCTGGTCTTGGGTCTGCGTGCCGAGGGCTTCGTGGTCGTGCATTCGACCAACGGTGTCGACGGGCTGTGGGAAGCCACCGAGAACCACTACGACGTCATCGTCCTCGACATCATGCTGCCGGGTCTGAACGGGTACGAGGTGCTGCGAGAGATGCGGGCCAAGGAGGTGTGGACGCCGGTGCTGATGCTGACGGCCAAGGACGGCGACTACGACCAGACCGATGCTTTCGACCTTGGTGCCGACGACTACCTGAGCAAGCCGACGGCGTTCATCGTGCTGCTGGCGCGCCTGCGGGCGCTCGTACGTCGCGGTGCGCCGCAGCGACCCGTCGTCCTCACCGCGGGCACACTCTCGCTCGACCCCGCACGTCGCGTGGTGCAACGTGAATCGACGACCATCGAGTTGACGCCGCGCGAGTACGGCGTTCTGGAATTCCTCATGCGGCACAAGGACTCGGTCGTCACGAAGAACGAGATGCTGCAGCAGGTCTGGGACGCGCACTATGCGGGCCCCGACAACGTAGTGGAGGTGTACGTCGGTTACGTGCGCCGCAAGATCGACACGCCTTTCGGCACCAACACGATTCAGACGATCCGCGGCGCTGGCTACCGGCTCGACTCCGGTGAGTACGCCAGCGGCAGCTGAACCGTCATCACCGTTCCCCCTCCTGGCCGGTCACCGACGGTGACGTTGCCGCCGTGCGCGTTCACGACTTCCGACACGATCGCCAGGCCGAGCCCGGCGCCGCCACCGCTGCGTGCTCTGTCGGAGTCCAGCCGGACGAACCTGTCGAAGATGCGTGATCGATCGGCTTCGAGGATGCCCGGCCCGTCGTCAGCCACCGTCACCACCGCGTTGTGGCCGTCCGGGTGAACCCGGAACTCGATCCGCGAGGATGCGTGCCGCGCAGCGTTTTCCAGCAGGTTGCGCAGCATGCGCGAGAGGCCGCCGGGGTCACCAAGCAGTCGTGTCGGGGCAAGGTCGGCGTCGACCGTCAGCGAGGTCTCCCGTAATAGTCGACCCATTTCGTTGGACGCAAGGTCATCGAGGTCGACGTCCCTGCGCCGCAAGGTGAGTCCGCGTTCATCGGCGCGAGCCAGCAGCAAGAGGTCCTCGACGAGGGACTCCATCCGGTGCGCCTCGGGACGCAGCGTCGAAGCCGCGAGCTCCTCGTCGAGCAGTTCCGGGTGGACCGCGGTGACGTCGAGCGCGGAGATGATCGCCGCGACAGGGCTGCGCAGCTCGTGAGATGCGTCGCCGACGAACCGCCGTTGAGCTTCGTGGCCGGACTCGATGCGCGCCAGCATCTCGTTCATGGTCACAGCCAGCGCCGAAATCTCGTCGTAGCTCTTCGGAACGGGGACACGTCCGGTCAGATCGGAGGTGCTGATGTCGGCGACCCTGACGCGGATCGCGTCGACGGACCGAAGCGAGCGTCCCACCAGGAAGTACGTCGCCGCCGCGGACACTGCGATGACGATCGGCGCCGCCCCAAGGAGCAGAACCAGCACCGTCTTGACCGTCGACTCCACGGCTTCGCTGCCTGCGCCGACGAGCACCGTGTATGGGCCACCGGCGCCATTCGCCGTCTGGCCACTGATCCGCATGTCTCCGTCGAGCGTGGCGCGGTCGGGCAGCCCGACCTTCAGCGTGGTGCCGATGGTGTCGGGCGGGGCGAGGGGCGCGTCGGGCGCCGACTGCGAACGACGGATCACGGAGCCGGAGCGGTCGATGACTTGAACGGCCACGACCCGCTGATCGGTGGTCACCAGCGCCGCGTCGAGCTCGGCTGCGGTGTCGAACTGCAAGGCGGCCACCACGTCCCGCACGCGACCAGTCGCCGCATCGTCGACACCGGAGATCAACGAACGATACAGAATGATCGAGAGTCCAACTCCCGCAACCATCAAGGCGATCAGGACCACCGACGCGGCGACGAACGCCGAGCGGGCGGCGATTCCCCAGTGCTGCGGCCGCCACCACGTCCCTGGCTTCCTCATCAGGGGCAAGGTCGCTCCGTGACCGTGGTCGGCATAACCCCTCCCCGCGTCAACTGCAGGTATCCGTCGCGGTGCGACTCTGCGGATCATGCCACTCGGGACACCGTTGGCGTCGGCGACTCCGCTCCTGGTCCGGCGGTCGGCGAGCTGATGACGGCCTCGAGAGCCACCGAACCGACAATCACCGCTGCCCCACCGACAAGGAGCCCCCCGGTGACGTCGGTCAACCAGTGCACACCGAGATAGAGGCGGGTGCAGGCGACGGCGGCCGTCGACACGAGGACACCGCACGCCAACGCAGTTCGAACGCCGGAGCTACGACCACGGCCGTAGGCGACGGCGACGATCCCGCACAATGCCAACGTGCCGGTGACGTGCCCGGAGGGGTACGACGGATCGACTTCGAGTAGCAACTGGACCGCTCGGGGCGGTCGCTGTGCCCCGACGCAGATCTTGGTGAGCGTGCTCAACCCGCATGCCGCTGCGATGGTCCCGACGACGATCAGACCTTCCATCGGGGAGCGCCGCCGCCACAGGACAGCTGCGACAATGACCGCGAACATGCCCATGGCTACGGGGCTGCCCGCGGTGGTGATCGCGATGGCCAATGTCGTCAACCAGCCGCGACGATGATGGACCATCCAGGCGAGGACGGAATGGTCCGCCGCGGTGCCGTGCGCGGCGACGTGAGCGGCGACGCCGAGGTCTACGAAGACGAGCACCAAGGCAGCGGCCCACAGGATCGGTGGACCAAACCGACCGGAGTTGTTCCGAATGCGGCCTGGGATCGCCGATCGTGTCATGCCGCCAGATTCCGCCGATGGCGCTGAGATGCCGCTGAGAGCGCCTCTCAGCGGGCCTTCAGCGACCAGCCCATAGGTTCCGCAGCATGACTGAGACGACGAAATCGGACGTGGTCGACGCCCCGCGCACGATGCTGAGCAAGGTCCCCGAGATCACCGTGTGGTTCTGGGTGATCAAGATCTTGTGCACCACCGTCGGCGAGAGCTTCGCCGATTGGATCAACATGAAACTCGGCGTCGGACTGGTTCCTACCGCAGTCATCTTCACGATCGTGCTCGTCGCCGTGCTCGCCTGGCAGCTGACCCGGGACCGCTACGTGCCGTTCGTCTACTGGCTGACTGTCGTGGTCCTCAGTGTGACCGGCACGCTATACACCGACATCCTCACCGACAGCCTCCGCGTCCCGCTCGTGCTAAGCACGACGGTCTTCTCCGCGGTGCTCGCCGTCGTGTTCGCCGTCTGGTTCGCCAGGGAGCGGACGCTGTCGATCCACAGCATCGTCACGCTGCCGCGGGAGTTGTTCTACTGGCTTGCCATTCTGGTTACCTTCGCGCTGGGCACGGCGGTCGGCGACTGGATCCTGGAGATCACCGGCTGGGGACCCGGCATCTCGGTGCTGCTGCCTGCCGGCCTGATCGTGGCGATCGTGATCGGCTGGCGCCTCGGTGCCAACGCAGTGCTTTCGTTCTGGCTGGCCTACGTACTGACGCGGCCGCTTGGCGCGAATCTTGGTGATTGGCTGGGGTTCCCGACGGACCAGCATGGGTTGGGGTTGGGCGTCGCGATCACCAGCGTGATCTTCCTCGCCGCGATCCTTGCCACGGTCGTGTATCTGTCGATTACCCGGGCCGACGTCATCGATGGGGCGCAGCGGGCGCCTGCACCGGCACAGCGGCCCACCCGCGAGCGGTTGATGCTCGGTTATCTCGCAACGCTTGCCGTGGCGACCGCCGCGCTGCTGTCGTGGGCCAACTCCCAACCACACGCCGCTGCGTCCGCAGAGTCCGAGAGCGCGCCGACCGTCGTCGAAACCCTGACACCGGGCCAGGTCTCGGCGCACTTCCCGGGAGCCGACGTCGCCACCTTCACCGCCATCACCGCCGATACGATGACCAAGTTGCGGGCAGGCGATCAGACCGGGGCGACGGCCAGGATCAAGGATCTCGAAACCGCCTGGGACGACGATCAATCGAAGCTTCAGCCGATGGACGACGCCACCTGGACCGGCATCGACGGGCGGATCGACACCGTCCTGACTGCGTTGCGGGATCCCCACCCCGACGCCGCCACGGAACGGCAGGTTCTCGACGACCTGCTGACCGCGTTGAAGTGACCAGCGGTTAGACCTCGGGAATGGGGTCCGTAAGGTAGTGTGTCAGAACGGGTTTGAGCCAGGCTGCCAGCGTCGTGTCGTCCATTGCGACGAGCGGCGGGATGCCGATGATGTAGCGCCCGACCGCGATGCCCAGCAGTTGTGCTCCGATCAGTGCGGCTCGCTCGGCGGGCCTGTCGACGGCCACTGCCGCCAGTGCGGGCGCGACCTGGCGGGCGAACACGTCGAGGAGGGCCTCTGCCGCCGTCGGGCTCGACGCGGCCGCCCGCAGGAGTGGCAGGAACGGGCCGTCGGGTCCCCACACCTCGGCGAACAACGGCACCATGACGTCGGCGACGTCCTCGGGCGCGACGCCAGACAGGTCGGGCGGCGAGATGTCGAGGCGTGACACTTCGCCGAAGAGGGTGTCCTTGTTGGCGAAGTAGTGCATCACCAGCGCCGGATCGACACCCGCCGCCGACGCGATCGAGCGGATCGTCGTCCTCTCGAACCCGTTCTGTCCGAACTGCATCCTCGCGGCGGCGAGGATCGCTGCCTTGGTCGCTGCCGGATCCCGTGTTCTCGAAGCCATGCCCGCAGTCTATTCAACAACTGTTGACAAATTTTCCGAACACTCCTAATCTCAGTTCAACAAGCGTTGAACTCAAGGAGCGCGACATGACCGTCACCGCCATCCAGATCGGATTGCACCCCGCCGTCGTCGACGTCGAATCTCCCGACTTCGCCCAGTTCAGAGGGCTGACGCGGGAGAAATTGGCCAAGGCAAACGAAGACAACGTCGTCGGGCTGCGGGCGGCCGGTTACGACGTCGACAACTGCCTCATCGACTTTGGTGATGCGGGGGTCGAGAAGGCCCGCACCTGGCTGGACGCCAAGCCCTACGACGCCGTGCTCATCGGCGCAGGCGTGCGCCTGGTCGCAAACAACACGCTGCTGTTCGAGGCGATCATCAACGCCGCGCACAGTGCCAACCCGCATTGCCGGTTCGTGTTCAACTACTCGCCGACCTCGACGCCGGACGACATCCGTCGGTGGTATCCGGATCCGGCCGACCCGACCCCGGCGCGTTGACCATGACCACGCAGAAGCGCGTCGACGTACTCGTCGTCGGTGCCGGCCCCACCGGATTGACCGCCGCGGGCGACCTCGCCCGGTGCGGCCGATCGGTCGTCGTTCTCGAGCGCTGGCCAAACGTGAACCCGTCCAGCCGGGCCTTCGCCACGATGCCCAGAACGTTGGAGGTACTCGACGCCCGCGGCCTTGCCGAGGAGGTCCTCGCCACGTCGCACCGCGCACCCGGAGTCTCCCTCTTCGCCGGTGCCCGAATCGATCTCACCGACCTGCGTTCGGAGTTCCCGTTCGTCGCGGTCACTCCGCAGGCGAACGTCGACCACGCACTCGCCGGTTACGCCGCCACCCAGGGCACCGAGATCCTGCGCGGCATCGAAATCGTGGCACTCGAACAGGATTCCGACGGCGTCACCGTCACTGCGCGGCCCAAGGACGACGACGATTCTGATCATCGCCTGACGTGGCGGGCGGACTACGTGATCGGCGCCGACGGCGCGCACAGCACCGTCCGAGATCTGATCGGTGTGGACTTTCCTGGGAAGACCATCTTGTCGTCGATCGTGCTGGCCGACGTCAAACTCGCGGACGGCCCGACCGGCGGCGGGCTCACCCTCGCCAGTAGCCGCGAACGGTTCGCCTTCGTCGCCCCGTACGGACGAGCCGACGACGACGGCTCCTGGTACCGGACGATGGTGTGGGAGCGAAGCCACCAGATGCCTGACACCGAGCCCGTGGATCCCACCGAGGTGATCGGCGTGCTGAACCGGGCGATGGGCCGCGATCTCGGGGTGCGCGAGGTCGGCTGGTTGTCGCGGTTTCACTGTGACGAGCGGCAAATCGCCCAATATCGTTACGGCAGGGTGTTTCTCGCCGGAGACGCGGCACACGTCCACTCGCCGATGGGCGGCCAGGGCATGAACACCGGCATTCAGGACGCCGCGAATCTGGCGTGGAAGATCGATGCGGTCCTTGCCGGCGCACCCGACGACGTGCTCGACACCTACCACGCTGAACGTCATCCCATCGGCAAGCAGGTGTTGGTCCAATCGGGGTTGATGGCACGCGGAGTCACCTTGCGCCCGCGGATGGCCCGCGGAATGCGAAACCTGATCGCGCCCAAGCTACTTCGTCAACCCCGCGTACGCGATACCGTCGCAGGAAGTTTCGCGGGCACCGAGCTGCGCTACCCCCATGAGCACGGCGAGAACCGACTCGTCGGGACCCGCGCCACCGAAATCCCGCTGCTGCAGACGAAGCTGACGCATCTTCAGCGCTCGGCGGGGTTCGTGTTGATCCGGGAACACGGTGTGGAACCGGTGGGCAGACTCGGCCTCGCCGAGGCCGAGCGAGCCTGGGGAGGGCCTGCCGTCTTGGTTCGGCCTGATGGCTACATCGCGTGGGTGGGGGAGTCCTCGGACCGCGACGGCTGGATGGCGGCGCTGCGGCGGTGGCTGGGCGGTGAGTCGGACGGCTCCCATTCGGGGCGTTCGACGTTCGGCACGTCGACGCAACCGGCGTAGGTCTGGGGGTCAGGGGTTCGAATCCCCTTTATGGTTAGCCCGTGGAAGGGACACCGTTCGGCCGGTATCGGCTGGTAGAGCTGCTTGGCCGTGGCGGCATGGGCGAGGTGTGGCGGGCATTCGACACCGCCATGAACCGCGTCGTCGCCTTGAAGGTGCTCCCAGCGAACCTCGCCGACGACGCGCAGTACCAGGCCCGGTTCCGCCGGGAGGCTCACGCGGCGGCCAGCCTCGATGAGCCCCACATCGTCCCGATCCACGACTTCGGCGAGGTCGACGGGCGTCTCTACGTGACGATGCGGCTGATCGACGGCAAGACCATCAACGAATTGGTGGCCGACGGCCCCGTGACCCCCGAGCGCGCCGTGTCGATCATCGAGCAGATCGCCGCCGCCCTCGGCGCGGCGCACCGCATCGGGCTGGTGCACCGCGACGTCAAACCGTCGAACATCCTGGTGACGGAGGACGACTTCGCCTACCTCATCGACTTCGGCATCGCCCGCGCGGCCGAGGCCACCAAGCTCACCAGCACCGGCGCCACGATCGGCACCTTGGCCTACATGGCGCCCGAGCGATTCACCACCGACCGTGATGACGCGCGCGCCGACATCTACGCGCTGACGTGTGTTCTGCACGAATGCCTGACCGGGGTCCAGCCGTTTCCCGGCGAGAGTGTGGAACGTCAGATCAGCAGCCACCTCACGCAGCCGCCGCCACGGCCGTCGACGATGCAGCCCGGTATCTCGCCGCAGATGGACCAGGTCATCGCGACGGGGATGGCCAAGAGCCCGGACCAGCGCTATCAGACGACCAAGGATCTTGCGCTCGCCGCGCGTGCCGCGCTCACCGCACCGGCGGCCAGCCCGCCGCCCCCGCCGCCGCCACCATTCGGTCCGCCGGCGCCCAGCTGGTCGACACCGGCCCCGTACCCCGTCACGGGACCGGGCACACCGCCGACGCACGCAGCCGCCCCGTACCAAACCCTTGCCGGACCGCCGACGTGGTCGCAGCCCGCGATGCCGAATGCCCAACAGCCGCAGGCGCCGTCAGCCTGGTGGCAGAACGCGGCCGTGTGGATTCTGTTGGGGCTAGTGACGGTCATCGCGATCGTGGTGGCCGTCGTCATCGTCATCATCTGGCCCGACGGGAGTTCGAGCACGCGCCCGACGACGGGGGCTCTACCCACCCAACAACGGTCGTCGTCCGCGTCGGCGCCGAGGACGATCTCGTCAGCACCGACGTCGACGGCGTCAACGCCGAAGGGGCCCTCGCAGATTCAGACCGCCGATGGGCTGAAGGGCTTGCTGGATACCTATCGCAGCAAGTTCGGCGACACCATGGGGTTCCAGTTGGTCGTCTACCCCGACTATGCGATCACCGAGCGCGTCAGCCCCAAGAACAGCCACGTCGAACAAGACTTCATGTACCGCGACGGACAGTGGAACGGTTGGGGAACGGATACGACGACGTCCAGCTTCGACGTGCTCGTCGATCTGAGCGCGTTCAATGCCGACGCGGTGGCGGCCACGCTGGCCGGTGCTCCCAAGGCCCTCGGCGCAACGGACGGCAGTCAGACCTACCTGATCGTCGAGGGCGTCGAAGGTGGTGGCTTGGAGTTGGCCATCCATTCGGCGGAGGCCGGCACCGGGTTCATGCAAGTCAACCCCGACGGCAGCGTCAAGCAGATCTATCCGCCGTAATGGGTTGTGGCCCTTGGTTATCGGTGCGACGATTTGCGTTTACGGGGAGTCGTAGCGCTTCTTTTCCTCTAGCCGTTTGTTGACGGCGTCACGACAGCCCCGCTCTACGTCTCTCCTATGGAAGCTGAAATTCGAGTCCTTGGTCTCCAACACCGCAACGGAGCACGCAAGTTCTGCCGTGAGGAGTGAGGATTGCATGCCCATGTCGTAGCCCTTCTGGTACCACTCGTTGTGACTGTTGCGGGAGACGGCGAAGAACACGGCGTAGCCGACGAGCAATACGGCCCCCACCGCCAGCGGCGTGATCCACAGCGCTCGCGAGGTGCGCCGCTTGGCGGGGGGTGCGGGCCAGACGGGCGGTGGGTAGGGCGCGCCGCCTGGGTGTTGCACGGGTGGCTGAGGTCCGCGGCGATGGTCGGTCCAGCGGTATCCGTCCCACCAGCGTTGAGCGCCGGAGCCGGTGCCGTCGTCGTGCCAGCCCGGAGGAACGCCGCCCTGACGTGTCATGCGTTGCAGCGTAACTGGCGCTAGATGCAGCGCAGGGCGCCAAGTTTTGGTCGCGTTCCTACTTTCCGCGCTTGCCGATATCTGCGTCAAGGCTGTGATCCGGACGGCGACCACGACCCTCCTGCAGATCTCGCGGTTTCCCGCCCGCTACGGGCAAGAAAACTGTCCCCTCCCTAGCCGCTGCGTACCCATACCTCTGTCAGTGGCCCGTCCGGGCTGCAATCAGAGAAGAGGGAACTGAAGTCATGACCATCACCACGCACACCATCTCGTCGAAGCGGTTCCTTGCAGCACTGGGGGTGGCGGCGGCCGCTGCGGCGACACCCGCCCTGCTGTTCGTCGGTTCGGGAACCGCGCAGGCCGACGACCCCTGTTACGGGGAACTTGCCTACTCGTTCTACTGCTCACCCGGCTCCACGGCCCTCGATCCGCAACCGGAGATTCCCGCTCCGGCACCGAGTTTGTGGACCGCGCTGCCGGGGTGCACCGGTGGGGTCCTCGAAGCCCTCGACGGTTCTTGCTAGCGACACCAGCGACGACGTCGGCCCGTCACCCAACGTGGGTGGCGGGCCGACGTCTTTCTGACACGGGGCGGTAGCCAGAAGTCCCCTCAGAAAAAGTGTCCCTCCTCGGTTTGCCGGTTGCCCTTACTCAGTGAAGGCGGCCCGACCGGGCCCCACCAAACACGGAGGACGACATCGTGACCAGCATCAACAATCCCAAGCGACGGGCTCACATCTTGGCGGGCGTCATGCTCGTCACCGCCAGCGCAGGCCTCACCGGATTGCTCGGCGCCACCGCGCCCGCCAACGCCGCGAACGACGGCTACGTCGCCGCGGCCGTCGGGCTGCTCAACGACGCGCCCCCGGTGAGCACGGTCGGCGGGCTTGGCATCGCGGCCGACCAGAGCCAGGCGTACCAGGCCGCACTCAGCGACTGTGTGCGCAAGGGCGGCCACCAGTGCGTGGTCGAGGCCGTCAAGCAGGGCGGCTGCGCAGCGGCCGCCTCCAACGACTTTGGCGAGATGGTCGGGGGCACGGACGTCACGCTGAGAGGGGCCGAGGACAACGCCAGGGCCAACCTGCAGAACAAGCAGGGCGTGCGCGTCGTCGCGGCCGGCTGCTCCAACGGAGCCACCCTTCCGCCTGCGCCGCCGCCGCCCTCGGCGCCTCCCGCGCCAAAGCTGGGTCCGACGGTGTCCTTCAAAGTGATCCTTGGCGGCTTGGAGGCCGACATCACCGACCGCAGCGGGGTCGCCTCGCAGTGCAGCTACGCGATGGACGACATCAACCGCAGCTTCGCCCTGGCGGCGAACTCCACGTTCAACCTCAGGATCGTTCCGGCCATCCCCCGATTCCGGGATCGCAGCGTCAGCATCACGTGCGACAACGGCACCAAAACCCAAGCGACGACGCGCTTCTGAGCAATCTGATCGCCCCGGGAAACCCAACTGGGAATCCCGGGGCGATCTGTCGTCACCTGCACATCGAACTTGAATCAAGGAGTGGCCAATGAACATTGAAACGTGCTTCGAGATTGCATTTCTCGTCGTGATAGCCGCGGGTATCGTGCTGGTAGTCCACGGGACGATCGCCAAGAACCGGTGGGGCGTCAATCTTCACCGCGTCGAATGCCCGGGCTGTGGAGCCGTGATGGGACCGGTGCGGATGCCCAACTCTCGCGAGCAAGCCTTGTGGGGTGGCTACACCTGCCCCTCGTGTAAATGCGAACTCGACAAATGGGGCCGGAAAATCTCACGACCTGTCTGAAGGCTTTGAACCGTCCTGGCCTTTGGATCGTATTTCCTGTGAAGCCAAAGCCGACCTTGGCTGCGCGGCCAGCATGCGAGCCGCGTCCGAGGCCCTCTGACCTGCTGTTTGGAGACCAACGTCGATGTCCGTGCAGATCGATTGGAACGTGGTCGGCGACGCCGACTTGGTCGGCGCCGCGATCGCGGGTGACCGCGCGGCCTTTGCCGGCATCTATGACCGCTACGCCGACAGGCTCTACGACTTCTGCGTGGGCATGGTCGGTGCCAGCGATGCCGCGGACTGCGTCCAGGAGGCGTTCTGTCAGGCGGCTGTCGCTCTGCCGGCACTGCGGGATCCCGACAAGCTGCGTCCCTGGCTTTATTCGATCGTCCGGCACCAAGCGCTGCGCGCACTGCGCGCCCGTAAACGTGAACTGACCTCCGATGAGTTACCCGAAGCAGCGTCCCCAGATGCGGGCCCCGACGTGTTAGCCGCACGCAACGAACTGGCCGAGCTGGTGGCCCAGGCAGAAGGCGGTCTGTCCGACCGCGACCGTGAGGTGCTGAACCTGGCGTACCGACACGGACTGACCGGTTCGGAACTCGCACAGGCGCTGGACGTCGGCAACGAGTCCGCCAAGAAGATGGTGCAGCGGCTTCGGGATACGGTCGAAAAGTCCTTGGGCGCACTGCTGGTCGTGCGGCAGGTCGACTCCGGGCACAACGACTGCCCGGACATGGCGGCGATCGTCGCGGGCTGGGACGGGCAGTTCACGATCCTGCTGCGCAAACGGGTGTCACGTCACATCGAGTCCTGCCCGAACTGCGACGAGCAGCGCGGAAGGCTCGTCAACCCGCGGGCACTGCTCGGCTCGTCGGCGGTGTTCGTCCCCGCCCCACTGTGGCTGCGCGAGCACACGCTGAACCAGGTTCAGCTCGCCCCCGCCACCGCATCGGGTGCGGTCGGGACGGCCGCGCACGGCACCGCTCGTCTCTCCCTGTTGAGCGGCCGATTCGTGCTGTGGGCTGCTGCACTCGTCGCCGTTCCCTCGGTGGCTTTGGGTGTGACGATCGGCCTGCCAGCGCTGCGCGACGTGCAGAGCCCTACCATTCAGATTCCCCAAACCGGGCCGTCTCTCGCGACATCGGTGACGACGACTACTGCCGTCCCCGAATCACCGGCCCCGTTACCACAGCCGAATCTCTCGACACCGCAACCGAATCTGCCGATGTCCCCCGCGGGAGGGCCTACTGGCGAGAACACTCCGGACACGAGCATTCCTGACACCACTGTGCCGGGGGCGGAGCCCGGTGGGCAGGCACCGTCAGAGGCGCCCGCAGCTACGGCGGCTCCGAACGCAACTACGGCGCCGTCGACGACGCACTCCGCACCGACTGCCCGGCGCTCGGCATCGTCGGTCGCCCCGCAGCCGCAGCGTCCCAAGCAACCACCGGCCAAACACTGCCCCGACGGCAGCACGGTTACCGGCGGTGACTCCTGCCCGACGCCGCCCCCGACGTCTCAGGCGCCCGTGGTGCCGCCCCAATGCCCCCACATTGCAGTGCAAGACGGCCCGACCTGTGGCCGAACCGGGTCTGGAGGCTGAGCTCGGTCACTGACTGTTCTGATGGAACGACGGTCATCGACCTGTTGGTCGAAGGCCGGCTCGGAGCTGGTGGTCTGACGTCCGCGAACTAGAGAGAATGCGTCATGGCTACTTCGAATGCCCCACAACTCATACGCTTCGCCGACTGCACTCCGGAACCGTGGGCCAACGGCGGGGGAGTGACGCGCGTGGTCGCCAAGGGTTGGTTCGACGGCGGTTCCGCCGACTACCACTGGCGTCTGAGCGTGGCCGACGTGTCCAGCAGCGGGGCATTCTCCAAACTGCCAGGGGTGGACCGCGTGATCACCTTGACCGACGGGCCCGGTCTGCTGCTGACCATCGATGGCCAGCAGCACACGCTCGAGCCGTTTCGCCCGCTGGCGTTCACGGGGGAGGCCGCTACCGAAAGCGAAGTCACCGAACCGACACGGGACTTCAACGTGATGACCCGGCGAGGTGTGTGCACGGCGCTCGTCGACGTCATCACTGGCTCGGAAACCCGAGCCGTACCCGGTGATTCGATCACCTACGTGATCTCTTTGAAGGGCTCGGCCGAGGTGGAACTCGCAGCTGGCGTGGTGACTCTCGGCCAGTTCGACACCCTCCTTCTCCCGGCCGCAGGCACCATTCGTGTGAAGGCGGACGGTCGTGTCGTCGTCGTCCGCATCGAACCGGTCATCGGGGGCGCGTAGCGCGACTGGGTGAGAGCGCATCGATCGCAGCCTGTCTGCCGGTATCGACGACCGCTCGCAACACGTCGGGGCGTCGCTCGGTGTGACCGACGTCCACGCTGCCGACGGGCGGGCGGATCTGCAACGTCGCGGGGTGTGATGCCATGAGGCGTTCCTCTTCCGCCCTGACGGAGACCCTTTGCAACCACGGCTCGAGTGCGCCAGGCGCGTGTCGGGCGAACCACCGCGACATGACGAGGCGCTCAGCGCGAGCAGGAGGAGGGATGGTTTCATCCACGCGTCGGGTGCGAAGCACGACGACGTGTGTGGCGTCCTGGGCGAGTGCCGTGCCGATGGGAACGGACTCGCTCACCCCGGCGTCGACGTACCGACGCCCCTCGATCTCGATCGGTTGGCCAGTGAGAAACGGCATTGCGGTCGTCGCGCGCAGTGCGGCCTGCAAGCTGGGCTGGTCATGGATCCGGTCGTGCAGATCGACGGCCTCGCCGGTGAGGGCA
The DNA here is from genome assembly GCF_008329605.1 of Mycolicibacterium sp. P9-64. GTDB lineage: Bacteria > Actinomycetota > Actinomycetes > Mycobacteriales > Mycobacteriaceae > Mycobacterium. The sequence goes on along the minus strand of NZ_NPKO01000015.1, from coordinate 47,842 downwards.
TCGGTGGCGGTCGGGTGGAATTCGACCGGGCTGTCCAGGATCTCGCGAAACCCCATCGGCATGATCTCGGTGTAGACCGTGTGCACCAGATAGTGGGTGTCGACGACCGGCTGCCTCCGCAACGCACGCAGTGGGGCGATGGTCGAGCCCATGATGTCGCGATCCCACCAGGCATGCATGGTGGCTTCAGCTCTGCCGCACAGCAGCCACGCGCCGTTGAGTGCTCCCGCTGAGCTGCCATAGACGGCGTCGAACACGGGGAGCAGCCCGAGTTGCTCGATGGCGACGGTCATGCCGCTGGAGTAAGCGCCCCTTGAGCTTCCGCCCTCGATGAGGAGCACGAGACGCGCGTCGTCGCTGCGATTCTCGGGAGTGCTTGCCTGGGCGTGGCGTTCGTGAAGTAGCTGGAGCACGGCGTCTGTCACCGTTCAAGTTATAGCCGACGGCCGATCGAGGCCCGCGCTAGCTGCGCGACTTTCCGGCCGTCGCCGCAAGCGCTAGGACGCGCGCGGCCAAACGATAAGCGTCGCCACGTGTCTCGACCTTGCGTGAGCGGACACCAACACCGTGCCTGAGCGCGTGACGGATACGACGCCGAGCCCGCAAGATCGTGCCCGCCGTCACGCCGCACAGGAAGCCGAGAGCGAAGACGCCGCGGATCCGTCGCCTCCTCCGCCGCGCCACGATCGAAACGAGGAATCCCGGGGCCGCCGCGACGAACGCGACCACGACGACCAGGACGATGAGCTGTGTCGTTCCGACCGCCTGCATCTTGCAACCTCCGGCGGTCGTCTACATGGGCATGCCTGCCCGATCCAACCACCGTGTGCTCCGGTGCGGCAGTGCTGAATCGTGTTCGAGACCAAACCGACGGCGAAGCGTTAGATCGCCGGTAACGATTGACGATCTCCTTGATTTCGAAATGACTAGGAGGCCCGGCCAGCTAACTCCGGAATCTAGGGTTGCTTCAGTGCGACGTCGAACGGTCCTGAAGCTTCCGCTGGTTCTGGCAGCAGGCGCGACGCTCGCACGCATGCCCCACGCCTCGGCCGACGTCGGCCGGTGGCCGGCCGATCGCGCCAATACCTGGTATCAAGCGCAGGGTTGGCTCGTCGGTGCGAACTACATCACTGCAAACGCCATCAATCAGCTCGAGATGTTTCAGGCGGCCACCTACGAGCCACGCCGCATCGATGGTGAGCTGACCGTCGCGCGGCGGATCGGCTTCAACACCGTGCGCGTCTTCCTGCACGATCTGCTGTGGGCGCAGGACAAGGAAGGCTTCGCCCGCCGCCTCGCGCAGTTCGTCGCGATCGCCGCGAGCCACGGCATCAAACCGCTCTTCGTGTTGTTCGACTCCTGCTGGGACCCCAATCCCGTGCTGGGTCCGCAGCGCGCGCCGACGCCTGGCGTGCACAACTCCGGTTGGGTGCAGAGCCCGGGTGCGGCGCATCTCGCTGACCCCGCCTACCAACGCGTGCTGTACGACTACGTCACCGGAGTGGTGGGCTTGTTCCGCAATGACAATCGCGTGCTTGGCTGGGATCTGTGGAACGAGCCGGACAACCCCGCGAAGGTGTATCCCAAGGTGGCGAACAAGCAGTCACTCGTCACGACGCTACTGCCGCAAGTGTTTCAGTGGGCCCGTTCGGTCGGCCCGACCCAACCGTTGACCAGCGGTGTCTGGCAGGGCAGCTGGGGAGACAGCCGCAGCGCCATCAGCGGCATCCAACTCGACAACTCGGACATCATCACCTTTCACTCCTACGGCAAGCCGAACGAGTTCGAGGCCAGGATCAATGAGCTTGCCCCGCTGGGGCGACCGATCTTGTGCACCGAGTACCTGGCTCGGTCGCTGGGAAGCACGATCGAAGGAATCCTCCCAATTGCGCAGCGGCACAACGTTGGTGCCTACACCTGGGGCATGGTGGCGGGAAAGACTCAGACGTACTTCCCGTGGGATTCGTGGGATCACCCGTACCCGGCGACTCCGAAGACGTGGTTCAGCGATCTCGTGACGCCTGACGGCGTGCCGTACTCGAACAGTGAGATCCAGACGATTCAACGGCTGACGGGGGCGGCGGGGCGGCCGTAACCGCCCCGCCGCCCCCGCAAACCGTGCTTACGCCTTGCCGAGAGTCACCTCTGTCGTCTGCGCGGCGCCCGAACCGTCGAGGTAGGTCACGGAGACCTGGTCGCCCGGTGCCTTCGATCGAACCGCGGCCACCAACGCCTCAGGTCCATCGATCACCTGATCGTTGACCTTGGTGATCACGGCACCGCTGGGAAGGCCTGCGGCTGCGGCCGGGCCGCCCTCGGCGACGTCGGCAATCGCCGCGCCGCCCTCCTTCGGGGAGTCGGTGCTGAGCTGCACACCGAGCGCACCGTGGGTCGCGGTGCCGGTGGAGACGAGCTCATCGGCGATGCGCTTGGCCTGATCGGCTGGGATCGCGAAGCCAAGGCCGATCGACCCGGCCTGACCGCCGCCCGAGCCGCCGCCGCCCATGCTCGCGATCGCGGAGTTCACGCCGATCAGTTCGCCGTTCATGTTCACCAGTGCGCCACCGGAATTGCCGGGATTGATCGCCGCGTCGGTCTGAATGGCGTCGAGAACGGTGACGTTGCCGCCGGGTTCGTCGCCTGCGGCGACCGGTCGATTCAGCGCGCTGACGATGCCGGTCGTCACAGTGCCCTGCAGACCCAGCGGCGAACCGATCGCCACGACCTGCTCACCCACCTTCACGTCCTTGGAGGAACCGATGGTGATCGGAGTCAAACCCGAAACTCCTTGAGCCTTGACGATCGCCAGATCGCCGGCGGGGTCCGTGCCGACGACGGTGAACGGCACCGTCTGGCCATTCGAGAAGGTCACGGTCGTGGTGGCTCCGCCGCCGTCGGGGGAGCCGATGGCGGCGGGCTGCGCACCCTGGTCGCCGCCCACGGCGGGGGCCACGACGTGATTGTTGGTCAGGATCAGGCCGTCGGCGCTAAGCACGATGCCGGAACCCTCGTCGCCTTGACCGCCCAAGTCGATCTTGAGCTTGACGACACTGGGCATCACCTTGGCAGCGACCTGCTCCACCGAACCGCCAGGCAGCGGGGCTGCGGCGGGCTTGGGTAGGACGGGGGCCTCGGCGATGACGCCCTTCAAGGTGGTCAGGTCGTTGGAACGCCCGGTGATCTCCATGGCGGTAGCGCCGATCCCGCCGCCGACCACTGCCGCGGCGAGCGCAGCGGCGGCGATCTTTCCTCGACGGGACTTCTTCATCCGGACTACGGGAATGGGTGCCGTAATCGCCTGGTGCGGTGCTTGATTGGACCCCCACGGTGCCCCTGCTCCCTGCTGGGCGTATCGCCAGTCATAGCGCAGATGGGAGGGCACGTAGATCGGCGCGTCCGGATACGGCTGTGCCGCGGTCTGGTTCGGGTCTTGTTGGGGATGGGGCTGATCCGGGGAGTACCGCGGGGGGTTCGTCATTGCGTCTTGTTCTCTTTCTGAATCGCCAAATGGCACAGTGCGTTAAACCCAAGGTGCCTGCGATTGCTGAGACGCGACTGAGAGCCAGCTCAGCGGAGGCCGAGACTTTGCTGGCGGGTGCCAAGCCCGTCGATGATCCGCGCTGCCGGTCGGCAACCAGCGTGGACGTCGCGCCAACGGTTGGGCACCGGGTCCGAAGCGTCCAGCGCATGCCTGGTGCTTGCGAGCAATCGGTCCGCCGCATCGCGTGCACGGGCGACGGATTGGGCGAAGGCCCATGATGGGGTCGCCTCGTCGAGCGAGCCCGTGACCTGAAGCCTTGAGGCATCGGTCAGCCGTCCGTCCACCAGATCTCCAAAACCGCCATGGCCGATGGTGATCAGGGCACGTGCATTCGCGTCCCACACCTGGTGGGCCGCTCCCGGCCACCCCGCCACTACGTGGGCTCCCACGTCATAGGTCAAGCGATCCGTCGAACGCAGCGAGTTCGTTTACAGCCCAGACGAACTCGGCGGTGGACAGCCCGAGCCCACAGTGCGCTGCGACATGAGCGCGCCGGTGAGCTGGGTTCTGACCATGTTCGACGCGTAGATGGAGTCGTAATTGTTGACGCCGAGCAGGTCGGCCACGGCTCGTGCCTGGGCCTGCCCCTTCTGCGTCAGCACCGGACCCGGCGTCGACGTGTCGATGAGCCCAGAGGCATTGCCTGCCGAATCGCCGTGACGGACGAACGTCACCCGTCATGGCGATACCGAATAATCGTCCCGTCCGCGCCCATGCTCGGCTCCGATCGAAGGCTCTTCGTCGAATGGGTGGGCTCGTCGTCGTGCTGGGTGCGGACTCATCCTTCATTGGGTACTTCCTCCTGCCGGTGGTATGGACAGCACACGGTCTACTCGGCAGCCAACCGCGAACAAGCCGTGATCCCACTCATCGAGACCTGGGCTCGCGAAAACGTTGAACCCATCGCACCCGCAGTCCGTGTCCTCTACGGATCACCGAGCAAGGGGGCACGATGCAGATTGCAATCCGCCTGCACGCTGGCGTCGCGACGACGATTGCCGTCGTGGGAATCGGCGCCGTGGTCGCCGCGCCGCTGACTCCGGCTACGCAGTACCAATCACCACCGACCGTGGCGCAGGACGTCCGGTTGGCCGCCGCGACGGTTCCGCCCGGCGGGCTCGTCACCAGCTTCCTGGCCAATCAGGCCGCCTACTGCTCGATCATCTGCCCGCTCATCGTGCAGACGGCCGTGACGCCCCTAGTCGCGACGCTGCAAGCACCGGGTACGTTCTTCGCTGCCTTGCAGGCAGGTGACCTATTGAAGGCGATCGGTTCGGCCGCCGCATCGGTGACCGGGCCTACCAATGCCGCTGCGGCGGCGGCCATCCTTGCCGACGGCTCGATACCGGCCCCGAGGGCGCTGAACGCATTCGAGGTCGCCGTGGTCGGCCTGCTCAACGTCATCCCTGCCGCTGTGAACGGCCTGCCCGGAATCGCTGCGGCTCTTCAGACCGCCCGCCAAGACACCTTCGACGCGCTCAACTCGCCTGTCGTGCCGAATCAGCCGTCAACCGTCATGCCGCGCGGTGTCGCGCAGGTCGTCGTGGTGAGTGCGCTCAATGTGGTCGGATCAGTCATCTTCCCGGCGTTCAACCACATCCTGTCTGGTGCGTTCCAAGTCCCCGATGCCGTAGCGCAGGAACTGGCAGCCACCGGCAACCCCGTACGAGCGGTCATCGCGGGCATCAATGCCGCGGCCGCGGCGGTGACCGCCGCTGGCGCCGACATCGCGAATGCCGTTGCCACCGCGGTCAGCGACATCCGCACGGCCACCGGGCCATCCGTTACCGCGAATCCGACGGTCGCGACCCACAATTCCGCCACGACGACGCCCGCGCGCACCGATGTGGGAGCGCCACGCGCCTTGGCCGCGACGGCGGCCAAGGCCGACACTCCGCGCTCGGCGACCGCGACGTCGGTCAAGGGCGATGAGCCCAGCACGTCGCATCGGGTGGTGTCTACGGCTGCCAAGGGCGATGAGCCCAGCACGTCGCATCGGGCGGTGTCTACGGCTGCCAAGGGCGACGAAGCCGACCATGACGCCCCGCACTCGGCGGCGACCACCGCGACCAAGCACGACACAGAGGGTGGAACGTCCCACCCATCGGCCACGACACCGACCAAGCACGACGCGAAGACCGGTGACGCACACTCGTCGCGCGAAGGCGCCTCGAAGAGATGACTACGGTCAACGCTGGTATGCGGGCGGAGCTTGGAGCTCCGGGGCAGCGGCCGCAAGCAGGGCGGCTCGGTCGCCGGTGAGTGGGGGATAGATGCGTTCGCCGTTGATGACCTGCTTTGTGGCCTTGGCCGTTGCGCCGGTGCTGACGACCCGCCGATCCCAGCCCTCGGTGTACACCGCGCCGGCCGGCCCCAGGTCGAGAACCGTGACATACCAAGGGATTCGCAGCGCAAGCATGGGTGCACCCAACAGGTCGCTGATCACGTTGTAGCCGGCGTAGCGGCCCATCGGACGGCCGTGCTGGCATGACATCACCGAGACATGCTCGTCGTCCATCTTCGCCACGGCGACGTCGCCGGCGGCGAACACGTGCTCGATGCCCTCGACGCGCAGGAAGTCGTCGACGGGCAGCCTGCCCAGCCGGTCGCGCGGCACCCCGAACTGCGCGGTCAATGGGTTGGCCCGCATCCCGGCGCACCACACCACCGTGGCCGCGGGAAGGACCTCGCCGGTCGACAGCGTCACGCTGCGCTCGTCGACGGCGGACACCCCAACCCCGGTCATGGTCTCAACGCCGTTCTGCGCCAACGCTTCCTCGATCACGGGGCGTGCCGAATCGCCCATGTCCGATCCGACCCGAGGATTGTGGTCGACCAGGATCACCCGCGGGGTGACACCGAGCGCGTCCGACAACATCGCAGGCAGTTCGGTGGCGATCTCGATACCGGTGAGGCCTGCGCCGACGACCACCGCCGTCGTGACGGCGGGATCCTTCGGGCGGTCGGCTAGATCGCGGACGTGGGCCTGCAGCTTCATCGCGCCGTCGTAGGTGTCGATGTCGTACCCGAACTCCGCGAGCCCAGGCAGGTCGGGCTTGGCCACACCACTGCCCACCGCAAGTACGAGGCGGTCGTAGCCGAGGGTTGTGCCGTCGGCCGTGGTGACCGTGGCGGCCGAGGCGTCGATTCCGGTCACGACGGCGGTGATCTGCCTGATTCCTGCCGGTTCGAGCAGGCCTTGCAACGGGATTCGACACGGGCTCAGATCTGCCTCGTAGTTGCGGACCCGAATGTCGTGGAACGGCTGCGAGCTGACGACGGTGACGTCGACCGTGCCGTTGGCCGCGCCGAGCTCGTCCAGCCGGCGCGCCGCGCCGAGCGCGGCCCACAACCCGGAGAACCCGGACCCGAGAACGAGAACGCGTGAAGCCGCCGATGCCATGGCGTCACGCTACGCCGATCGCATTCAGCACGTCCTGTGTCGAGGTTCGACGGATGCGACGTTGGTGCGGACCCGAACTGCCGCCGCGGGTGGGGCGGCGTCGTATCCGCGCAAGCCTCGCTCTCGAGGAGTGCGAAATGAGGATGCCCCCCGCCAAGGCCTGGGCAGGGGGCATCCTCGTTCACACATTGGATCAGAACGGCACGTCCGTATCGTCCCCGAACCACGTGTGATACCCGAAGATGGCCGGGCTGGTCGGGTCGGTGCCGTATGGCGTGACGGGATCGGTGTCAGCGCTGGCGATGGGCGCGAGCGCAACGGTGGCACCGATTGCGGCCGCGGCGACCAGCGGCGCGAAGTACTTCGTCATCGACTTCATCGTGGACTCCTCTCGTGGTGCGGCTGTCACGCTCAGAACGGATTGTCGAGTTGGCCGTTCGTGGTGTACGTCTCGTCGTGGTCCGACACGTGGTAGCCCGTCACGTAGGGGCTGTGGGGATCGGTGCCAGATGGCGTCAGGGGGTCGGTGTTGGCGCTGGCGATGGGTGCCAGAAAGATCGCTGCGCCGATCCCCGCTGCGGTCAACCAGGGTGCGATGTGCTTGGCCGTGACCTTCATGATGTTCTCCTGACTCGTGGGTCGCCCTTCTTGGACTGACTCAATCTTGGCCCGCCGGGGCCTGCGAGTCGTCACAGGTGACACCCAAACCGGTCTTCCGGCTAGCCGGTATCCGCAGGTCAGGCGGGTTGCAAGCGCCGCTCGTCGAGATGGCGCTCAGGGTCGCAACCAGATCACGGCAGCGACCGTGCACACAATCTCAACGCGGTCGACTCCCATTGCGCGACAACTACACCCGCTGTGCAAGCCATGGCAGCCCGTCGGCGAAGGCGCGGGCGCCGAACTGCCATGTGTGATAGCCGGTGTACACGTGCAGGGCACACCCGATGTTCACGGTGAGTGCTGCCGCGCAGAGGTCGGGCACGGCGCCCTTCTCCCGAAACTCATCGGCGTCGTCGTGGCCGCCAAATCCCACCGGTGCGGGCCGATCCTGAGGGCGGTCGGGCAGGTTCTTCGACTTGTCGTCGGCAGGCTCCTGCGAGTCGTCGAAGTACCCCGCGACACCGCTGTACGGCCCGTGCTTGGCCATCACCGTGCGCGGGTCGTAGGCATCCCATACCGCGGCGTCACCGCCGTAGAGCCGGTCGATGGTCTGCTGTTTGGTGCCCGAGTTGGGCCCGCGATCGCCACCGATGTCCTCGAAGGTGGTGAACAGCTCGGGATGCATCACCGTCAGGTCGATCGCACACGTCCCGCCCGCGGACCAGCCGACGACGCCCCAGTTGGCGGGGTCCGGCGACGTACCGAACTGCGAGATCACGTATGGCCGGACCTCCTTCACGAGGTGGTCGGCTGCGTTGCCCCGCGGTCCGTCGACACATTCGGTGTCGTTGTTGAAGCTTCCGCTGGAGTCGACGAAGACGAACACCGGGGCCGTGCCACCGTGGGTCTTGGCGTAGTCGTCGATTACGCCGATCGCATTGCCGGTGCGGATCCAGTTGGTGGGGTTGCTGAATTCGCCCGCGATCATCATCACCGCGGGAAGTTGGGGTGGAGCGGCTCCGGCGAACCAGACAGGTGGCAGGTACACGTACTCGGTGCGGTGTGTGAATCCGCTGCCCGTGTCGGGAATGTCGACCGCGACCAGCTTGCCCGTGTCGGGATGGGTGTTGCGCAGGCCGGGCAGCTTCTTGGCGTCGGTCTGGTCGGGGAGTGGCCCCGACGTCAGATCGCCCCACGCCTTCTGCAGGGTTGGGTAGTAGCCCACCCACTGGTTGAGCACGGTGAGCGTACTGATCAGGGTGAGGGGGATGGCCAGCAGCGACACTGTCCGCCGCCACCACGGTGCCGACCGGAATCCCAACGCCGCTAGCGCAATCGTGGCGGCGGCCACCGCAGTCCACACCCACAGCCGCAGTGGCGCGGGATCGGATGCCAGTCCTTGCGAGTTCGTCCACGTCCGCGCACCGAGAGCGGCGAGCACGCCGACGGCCGCGCTGACCGGTACCCATACCAGCCGCCAGCGTTTGGTCCGCCAGCCGATGGCAACGATCAACACGATGATCGAGACGATCTCGATGGTGATCGGAAACCAGCCACCCAACAGCGAGACGCCCTGGCCGAACTTGCTGAAGTCGGGATCCGGCAACCGTGGCATCAGGATGGGTTCCGGAACCCGTGGTGAAGGTGGCGGCGGACCGTTCGGCGGCACGTGTCCAGTCTGAAGACCGGAGCTAGCAGATCGCTGTCAGTTCAGTATGCGTCCGGGTTCTCCTGAACGGCCTTGGGCACGGGATGCTGATAGAGCCGCGATGCGTTCTCCCAGGTCACCTTTCGGATGATGTCGTCGGGCAACCCGTTGATCTCTTCGTGGATCTTGCGCTGGGTGTGCGGCCACGTCGAGTCGCAGTGTGGGTAGTCGGCCTCGAGCAAGATGTTGTCCTCGCCGATCCGTTCGTATTGGATGAACGACGACTGGTCCTCCACCGCACAGAACCAGAAGTTCCGCTTGAATACCTCCGCAGGGGTGAGCGTCTCACCGAGATTGCGCCAGGTGCCGTACATCTCGTGGTAGCTCAGCATGTGGTCGAGTCGATCGAGAAGACCAGCCACCCAACCGATCCCGCCTTCGGACATGCAGATCTTCAGGTCCGGGTACCTGGTGCACACCCCGGAGTACAGCCAGTCCACCGCTGCCGAGATGGCGTAGGCGAAGAACAAGACCCCTTGCACGTCCGGCGGCGCGTCGTCGGTGGTCGACGGCGACGTACCCGACGACCCGATGTGCAGGTTCACCACCGTTCCGGTCTCTGCGCAGGCCGCCATCAGCGGTTCCCAGTACCCAGAGTGGATGGTGGGAAGGCCCAGCATCGCCGGGTTCTCGCTGAACGTCACGGCGTGGAACCCGCGCTCGGCGTTCTCGCGAATCATCTTCGCGCCGACTTCGGGGTCGAGCAGCCAGGGCAACTGACACGGAATGATCCGGTCCGGGTAGGCGCCCGCCCATGCCTCGATGTGCCAGTCGTTCCACGCCCTTACCGACGCCATCGCGAGATCGCGGTCCTTCGTCACCTGCTGCAGACGTTGACCCGCGAAGCCCGGAAGGAACGACGGGAAGTTCAGCGACGCATACACGCCGTTGAGGTCCATGTCCGCTACGCGCGCGTGGATGTCCCAAGCCCCACGCCGCATTTCGTCGAACCGGGTTGGCTCGAACCCGTACTCGGAGACCGGCCTGCCGACGACGGCGTTGAAGCCCACGTTGGGCAGCGACTGTCCGTCGTAGATCCACGTCTGGCCCCCGTCGTCGGTGTCGACTACCCGCGGGACGCGGTCGGCGAACTTCTGCGCCACGCGCCCCTCGAAGGTGTCAGGCGGTTCGACGATGTGGTCGTCGACGGAGATGACCGTGTACTTGCGTTCGGCCCGTTCGGGTTCTGGCAGGAACGTGACGGTGCGCTCAGCTCCGGTCTTCGCCGTGGTGAAGCTCAGGTTCGCCGACATCTCGTCGATGGAAGCCATGGGCCAATCTCCTTCTCTTGTCGTCGATCCGGTCAGTCCAGGACGCTGCGGTCGGCCTTGATGGTCATGCGGGCCGCCCCGGCCCAGTACACGTCGGCGGCGCGTTCGATGAGCGAGGCCTGCATGCCGACCATGTCGCCGCGGTTCATGGGCGACGGGGTCCGCCCAGTGAGCATCACGTCATAGGCGAGCCGGCACACTCGCTCGATGGACGCCGCCCGGTAGACCGCTTCGGCCAGGTTGCGTCCGGTGACGATGGCACCGTGATTGGCCAGGATCGCCAGGTTGGCCGAACCGATCTGGGTGGCGAGTTCGACTGCACGCCAAGGGGCGTCGATCTCACCGTCGTACCTGTCGAGTAGGTACATGTCGTCGAGGAACAGCGAGCCGGTCTGGTGGACGAGTTCGGGCAGCATGCCCAGCGCAGCTATCAGGCTGACGTAATAGGGATGGTTGTGGATCACCACCCTGGCGTCGGGTCGAAGCCGGTGCAGTTCGGTGTGGAGGTGGATGGCGGGCGTGACGTCCCAGCGTCCGCTGACCACGTGTGCGTCCTCGTCGACGACGCAGATGTCGGATGCGGTCAGCTCCTGCCACCACAATCCCCACGGATTGACGAACATGTCGGTCTGGCCGTCGCGCTGCCAGGTGATGTGGCCTGCCATGTTCTCGGCGAAGCCGATGTCGGCGAGGTGGCGGAACGCCACCGCGAGTTTCTGTTCGTCGGTGAGGTCAGGTGATTCGGGGGGCCTGATGGGTGGCACCTTCGACGGAGCCCAGACGCCAAGGCCACCGAGTCGCACATCCTCTGTACTCATGCTCGCTCCAGTATTGATCGGATGTCTTCTCGAAGTTGGCCTTTGGCGACCTTGCCGCCCGAGGAGCGGGGCAGTTCTTCGAGCACTTCGAGTCGTTCGGGCAGCAGCTCCTTGGAGACACCAAGCGCCAGCAGGTGCTCCGTGAGCGTGGGCAGGTCGAGGGTGCCGCCGTGCTTCAACTCGATGAACGCGCACACCCGTTCGCCGAACACGGGATCGGGCATCGGCACCGCCGCCGCCACCGCGACGGCGGGATGCGTCGCGACGACCTCCTCCACGGCGACGGCGCTGATGTTCTTTCCGCCGCGCACGATGAAGTCCGACGTGCGGCCCGTGAGCGTGAGATATCCGTCGGCGTCCAGTTCGCAGATGTCGCCCATCCGCATCTGGCCGGCCCTGGTGAACAGCTTGTCGTGGTCGGTGCCGCCGAGATAACCAAGGCTGAGGGCTGGGCCGCGACAAACCGGTTGTCCACGACCGGATTCCGTGACGTCTTCGTCGCCGTCGAACAGCCGTACGCCCATCTCTGGCACGATGCGCCCTGCGGTGCGAAGCCGGCGGTGCAGGGTGTCCGCCACGGTGGTCGCGCTCAACATTCCGGTCTCGTTGGACCCGTAGAACTGCAGGATCGTTGCTCCGCTCAGCTCCTCGAACTGCGCAGCCTGCGTGTAGGGAAGCGGTTCGCCGCCGGTGAAGACGACGCGCAAGCTGGTGAGGTCGTACTCCCGGAATGCCGGGTTGGCCAGGATCATCGCCAACTGGGTACTGACACAACACAACACCGTCACGCGCCGCTGAGCAATCGCGGCGCACGTCGCCACGGGATCGAAGCGGTCGGTCCTAACCGCGGTGGCGCCAAGGTAGATGGGCGTGGTGTGCGATGTCCAGATGCCGAACCCGAACGGCGTCGGAATGACGGGAAGGAAGACGTCGTCGGCGGTGAGCTCGCCGTTGGCGACTGCCTTCTGGTGGAAGTAGTACCAGCGATTCTGGTTATGGACAACGCATTTGGGCGTGCCAGTGGTGCCCGACGTGGAGTTGATGAGGAAGGGGCCGTCGGGCCCGATGGGGGACAGATCAGCCGTACCCGGCAGGCGGGGGTCGATGAACAGATCGCCCGAACGTTCCCCGAGTGCGACGGCGCGCAGCGGGAGACCACTGTCGTCGGCCGCCAGGGCCGCCTGCCCGCGACGTGCCGCGTCGCTGACGATCAGCGACGGCGTCGTGGTCCGCAGGATGTGGGTCACCTCGCGCACGCCCGCACGGGCTCCGAGTCCCACCGCCACGGCACCGCAGCGTTCGATGGCGGATAGCAGGACGTGGATCTCCGAGCTGTCGCAGTGCCACAACGCCACGCCGTCGCCGGGTGCCACTCCCGTGCCCTGCAGTTGGGTGGCGAGGTTGGTGGCGGCGCGGTCGAACTCCGACCAGGTGAGCACGCGGGCTGGAGCCTCGAGCGAGAAGTCGACATAGGCGGGTTTGTCGGGCGACGACGTTGCATTGCGTCGAATGCAGTCCGACAACGTGGTGTCCGACCACCAGCCGTTGGCGCGGTAGCGAGCAGCCTCGTCACCCGTCACGGCGGCGGCATCGACGACCATTACCAAATCATATGAAAATGAGGGCGCGCGTCAATGGGCAAGTGAAAATGGGCAAGCGAAACAGTGGAGAAGGGGCGCGCCCGGGCCGGCTCGGGCCCGACGGGTTTTGGGCAAGCGACGCGACGGGGAGAAGTCACTGGGCCCAGTTGCGCACCATCGACGGATCGACGACGCCGGAGGATCCCGGGTAGTGCTGCGCGTCGGCGAGGTGTGCCGCGGCCAGATCGCGCGCGCGTCGCGCATCGCCCTCGTCGATCGCGTCGATGACTCGCAGGTGATCCTCGAGCACCACGAGGCGTTCGGCGACGGGGACGATGCCGTGGTCGCGCACCCGAGCCGACCAGGCTTGTTCGTGGGCCGACCAGAGCATTTCGAGCGCACCCGCGAGCATGATCATGGTCTGGTTGCCGCACAGCGAGACCAGCGCTTCGTGGTAGCGCCGGCTCGCCGATGTGGCCCGCTGCAGGTCGTCGACCGAAGCGACCGACTCGGCGTGCAGCTGGCGCAACTCCGGGACGACGGCGTCCTTGCGGTCCGCCCGCTCGGCGCACAGCGCCGCGCACGCCGGCTCGACCTGCCGCAGTGCACTACCCACGTCGGAAAGGCCGACCTCCTGCGAGCCGAGCACCAGACCGATCGTGTACGCCACGTTCGCCGCATTCGGCCGACGGACCACGGCGCCACCGAGCTTTCCCCGACGTACCCGGAGCAACCCCTCGGCCTCGAGGATCCGCATGGCTTCGCGCAAGGACGGCTTGCTGACGGGGAATTCGAGGAGAAGCTCGTCCTCCTTCGGCAGGATGCTGCCATCGGCCAGTTCGCCGAGCAGGATGCGCCGCCGAAGTTGGTCGGCGACCTGCTCGGCGAGGCGGCGAAACTGGATGGTTGGCTCTGCCACGGACCGGCTCTCTATCGCGCTTCCAAATGATTTGCATCGTAGTGCGGCGACGGGCATCGCAAATACTGCCAACGTGCTGGGTTTCGTGCGTGAGGCTGTAGGAGTCAGCCGATCAGCCACCGGCAGACCACCGGGTTCTGCATGCACGCGGCGTTGATGTCGGGCAGCGAGCCCGAACACGGCAGGCCGTTCTCCTGCACGCAACCCGCCGGCATGGGTGGGCACGGGGTTCCGTCGGGCCGCACGCATGCTTGGTCCAGTGGGCCTGCGTTGGCCGGAATCGCGCTGGTGAATGCCATGCTCAGAGCAACGGCCGCTGCCGCGCAAAATAGTTGGCTGATTCTCATTGTTTACCGCCCCTCTCAGCGAAGCGGTCTCTGTCACCAGTTGCCTGATGATGGCTTACCGCTTGCTCAGCAAAACTGATCAATCAATCGAGGCTAACTCTCGGATGGGCCCTTTGAAGCGGTATTCACGAGTTGACGCTCGTGAACTGTCACCGTCGCCGGCGGCTCGATCAGCCGTCGTCGGACCGGCGGGCGCGGGCCCGGCGCTTGCCCTCGTGCATGGCGGCCACCCGGGCGACCGGAATGGTGCGTCCGTGTTCGATCAGGTCGACGGGCAGTGTCTGCGGCGCGGGCATCGAATCCGCCCACGGGTCGCGTCCGGCAAGCGCTTCGATGGCCGTGTGCACCGTGAAGTCGGCGGGTGCGATCCGGTCCAGATCGGACCAAGCCAGGGGGAACGACACCGGCGTGCCCGCCCGTAGCCGCGGACTGTAGGCGGCGGCGACCGTCGCGCCACCTGCCCGTGTCGAGTCGACGAACACCTTGCCTGCACGGTCCTCCACGATGAACGCCGTCGTCGCGATGTCCGGGTCGAGCGCTTCGGCGCGGGCGGCCAGTGCGCGGGTGGCGCCTGCGACGTCCTCGACCGGGGCCGCGTCGTCGATCGGCACGAACACGTGCACGCCCTTGGCGCCGCTGGTCTTCACGGCACCCGCCAGACCGCTGTCTGCAAGTGCTTGACGGACCAGGTGTGCGACGGCGACGACGGCGGCGAAGTCGTCGTCGGTGGGCGGGTCGAGGTCTAGGATCAGATGTGTTGGGCGGTAGATGTTCTCGGCCAAGCCGAGGGTCGGGTGGTACTCGATGGCGCGCTGGTTCGCGAACCACAGCAGCGTGCGCCGGTCGTCGCACAGCGCGTAGTGCACCTCGCGTTTGGACGCCTCGGCCCAGATCGGCACTGTGTGTACCCAGTCCGGCGTGTACTTGGGAACGTTCTTCTGCATGAACGGCGCCCGCCCACGCAACATCCGTAGCACGGTGAGCGGGCGGCCGACGAGCCCCGGCAGGATCCGGTCGGCCACCGCGTCCAGGTAGTCGACCAGGTCACGCTTCGTGGCGCCGGCGTCGGGCCCGAGTGGCTGGTCGAGGTTGGTCAGATCGATCCCGTCGCGCTGCTCACCGGTCGCGGGGCTCATGGGCCCACGATAGGACCAGTGGGCCCACCGTTATCGGCCGATCCGCTCGCGGATCCTGTCGGCGGCGAAGCGTCCCACCGACACCGGCCGGAAGGCGCGGGCGGCTGCGGTCAGAGCGTTGCGCGAATCCGTGCTCAGCTCGACGTCGGCGGCGGCGACGTTGAACGCGAGTTGGTCCACGCTCGACGCGCCGGGAATCGCGACGACGCCGGGCAGGCCGATCAGCCATGCCAGCGCCACCTGTGCCGGCTCGGCGTCGACCTCGCGCGCGACGTCGCGCAACGTGGTCAACAGTGGTTCGATGCGGCGCAGGTTCTCGGTGCCGAACAGCGGGTTGGTCGCCCGAACGCCGCCGGGCCGGTTGTCGACGCCGTACTTGCCACCCAACAGGCCCTGGGCGAGTGGGCTGTAGGCGATCACGAGCCGGTTCTCGCGTTCGGCGAACGGGACGAGGTCCTCGAGTGGCTGCGGATGTGCAAGCGAGAAATGGACCTGGTTGCTGATCACCGGACGCCCGAGGGCGGCATCGGCCTTACGCCACCGCGCGAGCGAATAGTTCGACACTCCCGCCGCCCCGATGAGACCCGCGTCGAGCAGGCTGCGCATCCCCGGCATGATCACCGAATCGGGGATGACGGGGTTGGGCTGATGGATTTGGTAGAGCGGGATGCGGTCCAGCCGCAGCCGGCGAGCACTCCCGCGTGCGCGTTGCTTGACCACCGCCGGGATCGGCAGGACCGGAAAGATCTTGCTCGCCACCACGACGTCTGCGCGTTTGTCACCGAGGGCGTCGCCGAGGATGCGTTCACTCTTGCCGAACGCGTACACCTCGGCCGTGTCGAACAGCGTGACGCCGAGCTCGAGGGCGCGCTGCACGATGTCGCGTGCGGCGACCGAGGCGTAGTCGTCCCCGTAGCCCCACTCGCCAGAGCCGAACTGCCACGTGCCAAGCCCGATCCGGCTGACTCGTCCCAGACCGTCGACTTCGAGGTATTTCATGGGTCCACGGTACTGACGGCCGCGGCCTTGGCGACGTTGTTGGTCAACCGCTCGTCTGTGGCCAGCACGATTCGGCTACGCCGAATGCGCGTGTACGGCGCTGCCATGGCCAGACTTTCACCGTGGCCGCACGTTCGATGAACTCGAACGTGCGGCCACGGGCGACTCAAGCCGTCAGACGGTTGCGGTGTAGGACCGCGCGCCGACACCGGCGAGCGCGCCGCCGTCGACGATCAGGTACTCGTCACGGATCGGCTTGCCCTCGAAGTAGCTCTCCAGGATCTCGCGAGTGCCTGCCGCGTAACGGGTTTGCGCCGACAGCGACGACCCCGAGATGTGCGGCGTCATGCCGTGATGCGGCATGGTGCGCCACGGGTGATCGGCAGGCGCCGGCTGAGGGAACCACACGTCACCCGCGTAACCCGCCAGCTGTCCGCTCTCCAGTGCGCGGACGACGGCATCGCGGTCGACGATGAGGGCGCGCGCGGTGTTGATGAGGTAGGCCCCCCGCTTCATGGTCCCGATGAGCTCGTCGTTGAACAGTCCACGGGTCTCCGGGTGCAGCGGCGCGTTGATCGTCACGACGTCGAGCTCGGGCACCATGTCCTGTACCGACGGGTGGTAGGTCAGGTTCAACTCGGCCTCGACCTCGGCGGGCAGCCGGTGCTTGTCGTAGTAGTGCAGGTGCACGTCGAACGGCGCGAGGCGACGCAACACGGCAAGGCCGATGCGGCCCGAGGCGATGGTGCCGACGTGCATGCCCTCGAGATCGTATGAGCGCTGCACGCAGTCGGCGATGTTCCAGCCACCGTGGAGCACCTGCTGATAGGACGGCAGGTAGTTGCGAACCTGTGACAGGATCATCATCACGACGTGCTCGGCGACGCTGATGCTGTTGCAGAAGGTCACCTCCGCAACCGTGATGCCCCGTTCGATCGCGGCGTCCAAATCGACGTGGTCCGAACCGATTCCGGCAGTCAGCGCCAGCTTGAGCTTGGGCGCCCGAGCGATGCGCTCCGCGGTCAGGTAGGCCGGCCAGAACGGCTGCGAGATGACGACCTCGGCATCGTGCAGGTGCTGGTCGAGTACCGAGCTGTCACCGTCCTTGTCCGACGTCACGATCAACTCGTGGCCGAGCCCCTCGAGGTATGCCCGAAGTCCGAGCTCTCCGGAAACGCTGCCCAGCAGTGCACCCGGCGTGAAGTCGATCGCCGAAGGCGTCGGCAGAGTCTGCCCGTCGGCGTAGCCGTCGAGGTGGGGGAGACCGTCGCGTGCGTAGGTCTTCGGGTAGCCGTCGATCGGGTCGTCGTAGAGTACGCAAACCACTTTTGCCATGATTCTCGATTCCTTTTCTCGTTTGCGCCCCGACGGGTTCGGCCATGCGGTCATGGAATGGGGCGCTGGTAACCGACATTCGTCATCTGATATGTGAAAGAGGCTTGCTACCAATCATTTTGGTGGTTCACCGTGTCGATGTGACTGACGCTACAGGCGCTGCCGATCGTGGACAATGGGTTGGTCTTTGTGATCTGACATGCTGCGATAGTCTTTCCCTATCGGGGGCTGGCGATGGAGCGGCGAATGCACGGCGAGGTAGTGATCCAGCAGCTGGAATACCTGGTGGCGTTGGCCCGCGAGCGGCACTTCGGTCGTGCCGCTTCGGCGTGCCACGTCAGTCAACCCACGCTCTCGGTCGCAATTCGCAAGCTCGAACGCGAACTCGACGTCGTAATCGTGTTGCGCGGTCAGCGATTCGAGGGCTTCACCACCGAAGGGCAGCGTGTCGTCACCTGGGCCCACCGTATCCTCGCTGAACGCAACGAGCTCCTGGCCGACGTCGAGCGGATGCGCGGTGGCCTGACCGTAACGGCCCGCATCGGCGCGGTGCCGACCTCCGTTCCGACGAGTCCGTTGGTGACGAGCCGGTTCCTCGAGCGGTACCCGGGTGCACGCGTGCGCGTCGAGGCGTTGCCGTCGCGCGAGATCGCCAGGCGCCTCGCCGAATTCGAGCTGGATGCCGGACTGACGTATCTGGACAACGAAACGCCACCCGGCACCAAGCGCGTCGAGCTCTACCGGGAGCGCTTCGTCCTGGTCGCGCCATCGGAGCATCCGCTGATGCAACAGTCCGAGGTGCGCTGGGGTGATGCCGCCGCGCTTCCGCTGTGTGCGTTGACCACCGCCATGCGAAACCGCCGCATCCTCGACGCCAACATGGCTGATGATGGCGTCAAGTTCAATCCGGTCGTCGAGACCGACACGGTCGGTGCGCTGTACACGCACATGAAGACCCTGCGCATGGCGAGCGTGGTGGCACACACCTGGCTGGACGCCTTCGGCATGCCCGACGGCCTGGCGATGCGGCCGATGGTCGAGCATGGCCATGGCCCCGCCGTCGGCTTGATCGTCTTGGACCGCGAACCGAATTCACTGGTGGCCCAGGCGCTTCTCGAGGCCGCCGCCGACGTGGGGCGCCCAAGCTCCTAGCGGTGCCCGGTCACAGCGCCTTGAGCTCTTCGATGACTCCGCTGACGGACTTCTTGGCGTCGCCGAACAGCATGGAGGTTTGGCCGAGGAAGAACAGGGGGTTCTCGATGCCTGCGTACCCGGAGGACATGGAGCGTTTCAGCACGATCACCGAGCGCGACTTGTCGACGTCGAGGATCGGCATGCCGTGGATGGGGGAGGACGGGTCGTTGCGGGCAGCGGGGTTGGTGACGTCGTTGGCGCCGATGACGATGGTGACGTCGGTACGGTTGAATTCGCCGTTGATGTCGTCCATTTCCTTCATCGCGTCGTAGTCGACGTCCGCCTCTGCCAGCAGCACGTTCATGTGTCCTGGCATCCGGCCCGCGACGGGGTGGATCGCGTACTTCACTTCCACGCCCTTGGCTTCGAGTAGGTCGGCCATCTCCTTGACGGTGTGCTGAGCCTGTGCGACCGCAAGGCCGTAGCCGGGCACGACGATGACCTGATTGGCGTACGCCATCTGGATCGCAGCATCTGCCGCGGAGGTGGCCTTGACCGTGCCCTGATCGGTGGTCGCTGCCGCGGCGGCGGTCGATCCGGCGCCGAAGGAACCGAACACGATCGCGGGGATGGAACGGTTCATCGCCACGGCCATCAGGTTGGTCAAGATCGACCCGGAAGCGCCGACGATCATGCCCGCCACGATCATCGCGGTGTTGTTCAGCGCCAAACCCGCTGCGGCGGCGGATAAACCGGTCATGGCGTTCAGCAGGGAGATGACGACCGGCATGTCCGCGCCGCCGATGGGGAACACCACGAACAGACCCATGATCCCGGCCAGCGCGAGGACCACCACGATCAGCCAGATCGGGGTGCCGGTGCCGGCGTTGATCCCGATGTAGACCGAGACGGCGACCGCGGCGACCAGCAGCACCACGTTGGAGGCCTGGAACAGCTTCGCCGACTTGACCAGGGTCTTCTCGAGGTTCTTCGGGAGGGACTCCTGCAGCTTGAGGAATGCCACCAGCGACCCCCAGAACGACACCGAGCCGATGATCGCGGCGAACAAGGAGCCGACGACCAGTGCGATCGAAGGCGTTTCGGTGATGTGGGTGAAGCCGTCGGTTTCGATGAACTCCGCCCAGGCGATCAACGCGACGGTGCCACCGCCGACGCCGTTGAACAGCGCGACCAGTTGCGGCATCGCGGTCATCTTCGTCTTCTTGGCAGGCGGCACGCCGAGCGCGACACCGATGGCAAGGCCGGCCGCGATCAGGATCCAGTTGATCGACGCGGTGTCGCGCACGGAGATCAGGGTGGCGATGACGGCGATGCCCATGCCGGTCGCGGCGATCCAGTTGCCGCGCACCGCCGTCTTGGGTCCGGTCAGGCCGGACAGGCCGAGGATGAACAGGCCAAACGCCAGGATGTAGAGCCCGTTGACGAGATAGTTCATTTGCCTGCCGCTTCGGTCGTCGTTTCGGGCTTCTTGCTCTTGAACATGCTCAGCATCCGATCGGTCACGAGGAACCCACCGATCACGTTGAGGGTGCCGAAGATCAGGGCGATGAATGCGATGATCCGCACGCCCCAGGAGGCGTCGGCAGGGAGGTTGCCCAGCACGATCAGGGCGCCGAGCACGACGATGCCGTGAATGGCGTTGGTGCCCGACATCAACGGGGTGTGCAGGGTGTTGGGCACTTTGGAGATCACGGCAAAACCGACGAACCCGGCAAGAATCAGGATCGCGATATTGGCCAATAGTTCGTCATACATCGGTCAGTTCACTCCCTCACGGGTGACACAGGAGGCCGCCACGACTTCGTCGTCGAAGTCGGGGGCTAGGGCGCCGTCGGTGATCAAGAGCTCCAACAGCGCGGTGACGTTCTTGGCGTACAACTCGCTGGCGTGCTCGGGCATCGTGGCAGGCAGGTTCAGCGGCGAGGCGATCGTCACCCCGTGGCGGACGACGGTCTGGCCGGGCTCGGTGAGCTCGCAGTTGCCGCCGGTCTCGCCGGCCAGGTCGATCACCACACTGCCGGGCTTCATGCCCTCCACCGCGGCAGCGGTGACCAAACGTGGCGCCGGGCGTCCTGGCACCAGGGCGGTGGTGATGACGATGTCGAACTTCGTGATCGCCTGTTCGAGTGCCGTTTGTTGTTGGGCGCGTTCGGCATCGGTCAGCTCCCGGGCGTATCCGCCCTCACCGGCCGCATCGATTCCGAGGTCGAGCCACTGCGCGCCGACCGAGCGGACCTGATCGGCCACCTCGGGGCGCACGTCATACCCGGTGGGTTTGGCGCCGAGGCGTTTGGCGGTGGCCAGCGCTTGCAGACCTGCCACACCGACACCCAGGACCAACAGGGTGGCGGGTTTCACCGTGCCTGCCGCGGTGGTCATCATCGGGAAGAACCGGGTGGACTCCGAGGCGGCCAACAGCACCGACTTGTAGCCCGCCACGTTCGCCTGCGAGGACAGTGCATCCATCACCTGTGCACGCGAGATCCGCGGAATCGCCTCCACCGCAAACGCGGTGACGTTGGCCAGCCGCAATCGTTCCACTACGTCCGGCTGCGAACGCGGGGCGAGGAACCCGATGAGGACCGAACCTGGCTTGAGCAGGCTGGTCTCGTCGGCGGTCGGCGGATTGACCTTGACGACGACGTCGGCAGGCCAAGGATCACCGATGGTGGCGCCAGCCAACTCGTAGTCCTGGTCGGTGATCATCGCTCCGTCTCCGGCCCCGCTCTCGACGACGACCTCAAGGCCGAGGGCACGCAGCCGCTCGACGATCTTGGGGACCAGCGCGACGCGGCGTTCACCATCCGCGGTTTCCCGCGGCACTCCGATGAGCGTCATATTCCTCTTCCTGGCTGTTGCCGACTCACACGCTCCTGGCGGCATTGGTCGGTGCCTCCGGCGGCCATGCCATGCCGGGGCGAGGTTCAGAATAGAGAGATCGCATATTGTATGCAACCCCCCATATGGGGGAGGCGGGGAGCGGGCGGCGTGCGTTACCGTCGATCGGGCGCCGCGGTGACGTTGCGAATCGTGTTGACCGCGTTTCATTCTGCGGCCATGGTGTGCGCCACTCGCACTCCTGCGCCCAGGTCGAAGAGTCGGCACGAAGGGGTGTGGGCGCGCGCAATCGCCCGCTGGACCTAGACAGCGGTCGGAGTGTTTGCATACAGTATGCGATCGAAGGAGGTTGTCGTGAAGATTGCAGTCGTTGGTGCTGGGGCGATTGGTGCCTACTGGGGCGCCGCGCTCCAGCGGGGTGGTGCCGACGTGCACCTCATCGCCAGGAACGCACACCTACATGCCATGCGCGAGAACGGTGTCCGCGTACTCAGCGATCGTGGTGACTTCGTGGCATATCCGAATGCCACCGACGATCCGTCCGAGATCGGACCCGTCGACTACGTCTTTCTCGGACTCAAGGCGCACAGCTACCCGTCGAGCGGCCCGCTGGTGGAACCGCTGCTCGGCCCGAACACTGCAGTGTTGGCCGCGCAGAACGGAATTCCGTGGTGGTACTTCCACCAGCTGCCCGGGCCATATGAGGGACGCCGGATCGAGGCCGTCGATCCCGGCGGCGCCACGACCGCGGTGTTGTCACCGGAACGGGCCATCGGTTGCGTGGTCTACCCGGCCACGACCATCGAGGCGCCAGGGGTGATTCGGCACCTGGAGGGCACGCGCTTCTCCATCGGTGAGCCGTCGGGGGAGATCTCGGATCGCTGTAAGGCGCTGAGCGAGGCCATGATCGCCGGAGGCCTGAAGGCACCGGTCGAAGCCGACCTGCGCAGCGACATCTGGATCAAGCTGATGGGCAACGTCGCGTTCAACCCGCTGAGCGCCCTCACCAGGGCGACGATGGTCGAGATCTGTCAGCACCCGTTCACCCGGCAACTGGTGATCCAGCTGATGGAGGAGACACTCGACATCGCCGCCAGGGTGGGCAGCACCCCGGACATCTCCATCGAGAAGCGGTTGCGCGGAGCCGAGAACGTCGGCCACCACAAGACCTCCATGCTGCAGGACCTCGAAGCAGGCAAGCAGTTGGAGCTCGACGCCATCGTGGCTGCGGTCGTGGAGATGGCAGATCTCACCGGCGCCCCCGCGCCCGCGCTGCGCACCGTATACGCCGCCACCGACCTCCTCGCGCGCACCTGCATGCCCGGTGCGTCGGACTCCGATCGCAACTGCGACGCGGAACCTCAGCCGGCTTTGACCACCTAGGGAGAACACAGTGAATCGTCGCGCCAAGATCGTCTGCACACTCGGACCCGCTACCAGTACCGCGTCATCACTCACCGAACTCGTCGACGCCGGAATGGACGTGGCGCGTTTCAACTTCAGCCACGGCACCCGTGCCGACCATTCGGTGGTGTATGGCTTGGTTCGCCAGATCGCCGCGGACAGCGGTCGCGCGGTCGGCGTGCTCGCCGACCTCCAGGGGCCCAAGATCAGGCTGGGGGAGTTCGCCGAAGGGCCGGTGGTCTGGGCTGACGGCGAGCAGATCGTGATCACCACCGCGGAATGCCACGGCGACCACGATCGGGTCTCCACGACCTACCGCGGCCTGTCGACCGACGTCCGGCCCGGTGATCGGCTGCTGGTCGACGACGGCAAGGTCGACCTGCGCGTGCTCGACGTCACCGGCGAAGACATCAGATGCGAGGTCGTGCACGGCGGCCCGGTCAGCGACCACAAGGGAATATCGCTGCCAGGGATCGACGTGAGCGTTCCGCCCCTGTCCGAGAAGGACATCGAGGATCTGAAGTTCGCCCTGCAACTTGGGGTGGACATGGTCGCGATGTCCTTCGTGCGCTCACCCGAGGAAGTCAAGCTTGCGCACGCGATCATGGACGAGGTTGGCAGGCGGGTGCCCGTCATCGCGAAACTGGAGAAGCCAGAGGCGGTTTCGGATCTCCCCGCGATCGTGGCGGCCTTCGACGGCCTGATGGTCGCGCGCGGTGACCTCGGCGTCGAAATGCCGCTTGAGCAGATACCCCTGGTGCAGAAGCGGGCCATCCGCCTGTGCCGCGAGGCGGCGAAGCCCGTGATCGTGGCGACCCAGATGCTCGACTCGATGATCTCCGATCTGCGTCCCACCCGGGCCGAGGTGTCCGACGTGGCCAACGCCGTCCTGGACGGAGCGGACGCGGTGATGCTGTCCGCCGAGACCAGCGTGGGGCAGTACCCCGCGCACACCGTGGCGACGATGGCGCGCATCGTCGAGGCCGCCGAGA
The DNA here is from genome assembly GCF_008329605.1 of Mycolicibacterium sp. P9-64. GTDB lineage: Bacteria > Actinomycetota > Actinomycetes > Mycobacteriales > Mycobacteriaceae > Mycobacterium. Next base: position 23,796 of record NZ_NPKO01000015.1, on the reverse strand, counting down.
ATGGTACGAGCAGAGGCACTGCGGACTGGGCTGCCTGCGAGGACGGTCAGGATGCCGTCTTCGGCGACGCCATCGCGGCAGCCGCGTGCGAGGTCGGTAGAAGGCTTGGCGCCGCTGCGCTGCTCTGCTTCACCCGCACCGGTGATACCGCACTGCGCCTGGCTCAGCAGCGGTCGCCGCTGCCATTGTTGGCGTTCGTGCACGACGAGTCCGTGCGGGCGCGGTTGGCCTACTCGTGGGGTGTCGAGTCCGCCGTGGTGGCACCGGCCGCCAAGGCCGAGACCATGGCGGCCGAGGTCAGTGCGGCTCTGGTGGCCATGGGGACCTGTCACCCCGGCGACGTCGTCGTCGTGGTGTCGGGAAGCCGCAGTGGTGTGGCGGGCTACACCGACTCGGTGCGGGTACTACGCATCGAATGACGTTGCCGGGCAGTCGGGTCGGTTAGGCCGACCCGACACGGCCCTCGAGTTCGGCGATTTTGGCCCGCAGTTCGCGCTCGGCGTTGCGGCGTTCGGTCACCTCGCGCATGACCGCGGAGATCCCAACGATCTGGCCACCCTCGTCGCGCAGCAAGGCGACGCTGAACTCGATCGAGAGCCGGTGCCCGTCACGGTGGGTGGCGGGCACGCTCAGCAGCGATTCGCCGTAGCGCGTGTAGCCGGTCGCCATCGTCTGCTGATAGCCCTTGTTGTGCCGGTCCCGCAGCTTCTCCGGGATGATGAGGTCGAGATCGCGCCCGAGGGCTTCTTCGGCGGAGTAGCCGAACATGCGCGCCGCCCCGGCGTTCCACAGCCGAATGATCCCGTCTGGATCGCTCACGACGATGGCCTCTGCCGATTCGGTCACAACCGCGTGGGAAAGCCACGCCTCGCTCATGGTGCCGGTGCTGTCAGCCACGTCGCTGCTCCTTCATCTAGTCATTCAGTTGATTGTGCTGCGGTTATTGCGCTAGCGTACAGGATAACGCATACTGCATACACATAGTTCGATGCGATCCAACGGTGAGGAGGAGTGCCCGTGCTGCTGCGCCAGCTGGAGTACTTCGTGGCCGTCGCCAGGGAGCGCCACTTCGCTCGTGCGGCAGAAGCCTGTTACGTATCGCAGCCCGCCCTGTCGACGGCGATCGCCAAGCTCGAGCGCGAGCTCGACGTCACGCTGATCTATCGCGGCCAGAACTTCGAGGGTCTGACGCTGGAAGGCGAACGTCTCGTCGTGTGGGCCAAGCGGCTGCTCGCCGAGCACGACGGCCTCAAGGCCGAGGCGGCTGCCATGCGGGTGGGCATTTCCGGGACGTTGCGTCTCGGTATCGGGCCGACGGTGTCGACGACGACGGCGCTGCCCGTCGCCGCCTTCTCTGCGCTCCACCCTCTCGCGAGGGTGACCATTTGTTCCCGGCTGTCGTCCACCGAATTGCTGCGCCAACTGCGCGATTTCGAGTTGGATGCCGCCATCGCCCACTTCGGTCCCGATGATCAGTCGGGTCTGGAAGTCGTGCCGCTGTACCGCGAGCGGTACGTGCTGCTGGTCTCCGGTGAGCAGATCCTTCCCGGTGCCCGCACGATCACGTGGGCCGAGGCCGCTGAGCTGCCGCTGGCATTGCTGATGCCGCACATGCGCTTTCGTCAGTTCATCGACAAGGCGTTCGCGGAGAACGGCACCGCCGCGCTGCCGCAGATCGAGACCGACTCGGTTGCATCGCTGTACGCCCACGTCGCCACCGGAGCATGGGCGAGCGTCGTGCCGCACACCTGGCTGCGCTCGATCCCGCAGACCGGGGCGGCGAGAGCGGTTCGCCTCGTCGAGCCCGAGACGACGGCACAGATCTCCATGGCAATCCACGCAGGCTCCGGTTCGGTTGCCGCAAGGGCGTTCATGAACGTGGCTGCCGGCGCGCGGCTCGACGAGGCCTTCGACATGGATCGGCGGGACCTCTCCGCCGACCTGAGCAGGGCTTGAACATGTCCATCCAACGACGTGGGTTGACGGCGCACCACGTGATAACCGGCGCTTATCGGCCGGTTGACGACAGGTCTTGGACGCGCTCGTCAGCAACGTGAAAAGTCGTCGTACGTAAGGGAAATCATCACCGTCCAGGAAGGGTCCACATCATGACCGTCGCTCCCATGCGAGACACGGAGGCCGGGAGTTCCGACGAGCCAGCAGCGCTCACCGATGGGATCCACCTGGTCGTCGACGCGCTCAAGCGCAACGGCGTAGAGACCATCTACGGCGTCGTTGGCATCCCGATCACCGATCTGGCCCGCCTCGCTCAGGCTTCGGGAATCCGCTACATCGGCTTCCGTCACGAGAGCGATGCCGGCCACGCCGCCGCGGCGGCCGGGTTCCTCACGCAGAAGCCCGGCATCTGCTTGACCGTGTCGGCTCCCGGCTTCCTCAACGGGCTTGTCGCGCTTGCCAACGCCACGACGAACTGCTTCCCGATGGTGCAGATCTCCGGATCCAGCGAGCGGCACCTGGTCGACCTCCAGCGCGGCGACTACGAGGAGATGGACCAGCTGCCTGCGGCCAAGATGTTCGCCAAGGCCGCCTACCGAGTATCGCGGGCCGAGGACATCGGTCGCGGCATTGCGCGGGCCATCCGCACGGCCGTATCCGGTCGCCCAGGCGGGGTCTACCTCGACATCCCGGCCGCGGTGCTCGGCGAGGTGCTCGATGCAGAAGAGGCCAAGTCGACGGTGTGGAAGCTCGTCAACCCATCTCCGCGCCAGCTGCCGGAGATCGAAATGGTGGATTCCGCAATCGACTTGCTGGCCAACGCCAAACGACCGCTGATCGTGCTTGGCAAGGGTGCCGCCTACTCTCAATCGGACGAGCAGATCCGCGAGTTCGTCGAGACCACCGGCGCACCGTACGTGCCGATGTCAATGGCCAAGGGTCTGCTGCCGGACGATCACCCGCAGTCGGCGGCCACCGCTCGATCCCTTGCGCTGAAGAAGGCCGACGTCGTCATGCTCATCGGTGCGCGCCTGAACTGGCTGCTCGGCCATGGCGATGCGCCACAGTGGAATCCCGACGCCAAGTTCATCCAGGTGGACATCGCCGCAACCGAGATGGACAGCAACCAGCCCATCGCCGCCCCGCTGGTCGGCGACATCGGGTCGGTGATGGACAGTCTTCTCGAACGGGCCAAGCCAGGTCAGATCACGGTCCAGACCGAGTGGCGCGAGGAGCTCGCGGCCAAGTCTGCGCAGAACGTCGCCAAGATGGAGGTCCGCCTCCAGGCGGCACTGACCGCGCATCCGATGAAGTTCCTCGGCGCGCTGCAGTCGATCCGCGACGTGCTGGCCGACAACCCTCAGGTCTACGTCGTCAACGAAGGCGCGAACGCGCTTGATCTGGCGCGCAACACGATTCCCATGCAGCTACCGCGCCACCGGTTGGATAGCGGGACCTGGGGCGTCATGGGCATCGGCATGGGTTACGCCATCGCCGCCGCAGTCGAGACCGGGGAACCCGTCGTCGCGATCGAAGGTGACAGCGCCTTCGGGTTCAGCGGTATGGAGCTGGAGGCGATCTGCCGCTACGACCTGCCGATCGTCACCGTCATCCTCAACAACAGCGGTGTGTACCGCGGTGATGACCCCTCCACCTCCAGTGACCCGGCGCCGACGGCGTTGCGGGCCCGCCACGAATACATGATCAAGGCGTTCGGCGGCAAGGGATATCAGGCCACCACGCCCGAGGAGGTCGCCGCCGCACTGCGCGAGGCCCTGGCGTCGGGGCGGCCGGCACTCATCGACTGCGTCATCGACCCATCGGACGGCACCGAGAGCGGCAACATCGCGCACCTCAACCCCAAGGGCATCACCGTCAAGTAGTGAGCACGATCGGAAGACCATCCACAGCAATGACAACCGCAATAGAGGAAGGAACGTGTCATGACTGAACTGCCGCTCTCCGGGATCAAGGTGATCGACTTCACCGGTGTCCAGGCGGGCCCGGCGTGCACCCAGATGCTCGCTTGGTTCGGAGCCGACGTCCTGAAGGTCGAGCGCCCGAAGGGGGGTGACGTCACGCGAAACCAGTTGCGCGACATCCCCGATGTCGACGCCCTCTACTTCACGATGCTCAACAGCAACAAGCGTTCGCTGGCGATCGACACCAAGTCGCCAGAGGGCCTCGGTGTGATGGAGAAGCTGATCCGCGAGGCCGACGTGCTGGTGGAGAACTTCGCGCCGGGTGCCATGGACCGCATGGGCCTGTCGTGGGAGAAGATTCAGGAGTGGAACCCGCGGCTGATCTTCGGCTCGGTCAAGGGCTTCAACGACGACTCGACGTGGAACGACCTCAAGGTCTACGAGAACGTCGCGCAGTGTGCAGGCGGCGGTGCCTCCACGACCGGTTTCTGGGACGGCCCACCGACCGTGAGCGGTGCGGCCCTCGGTGACAGCAACACGGGCATGCACCTGCTGATCGGCATCCTGACCGCGATCATCCAGCGCAACAAGACCGGCAAGGGCCAGAAGGTGTCGGCCTCGATGCAGGACGCCGTGCTCAACCTGTGCCGCGTCAAGCTCCGCGACCAGCAGCGCCTGGAAGCCGTCGGCTACCTCGAGGAGTACCCGCAGTACCCGAACGGTGAGTTCGGCGAAGCCGTTCCGCGTGGCGGCAACGCAGGCGGCGGCGGTCAGCCGGGCTGGGTCGTCAAGTGCAAGGGTTGGGAGACCGACCCGAACGCCTACATCTACTTCACCATCCAGGAGCAGAACTGGAAGCGGACGGCCGAGGCCATCGGTCACCCGGAATGGGTCGACGACCCGGCGTACAGCACCGCGAAAGCTCGCCAAGACAAGATCTTCGACATCTTCGCCGAGATCGAGAAGTGGCTAGCCGACAAGACCAAGTGGGAGGCAGTCGACATCCTGCGCGTCTGGGAGGTGCCGTGCGCACCGGTCATGTCGATGAAGGATCTGGCCCAGGACCAGTCGCTGCGCAAGAGCGGCAGCATCGTCGAGGTCGACCAGAAGGGTCGCGGTTCCTTCCTCACCGTGGGCAGCCCGATCAAGTTCTCGTCGTTCAAACCAGAGATCAAGGGCGCGCCCCTGCTCGGTGAGCACACCGACGAGGTCCTTGCCCAGCTCGGCTACGACGCGGACACGATCGAAGAATTCCACAAGAAGAAGATCGTCGTCTAATACGGCAGAAGCCGGCCCCAGGAGAACTTCCCTGGGGCCGGTTTCGCCCCCATCTCCCGTCCGTTGAACCCAGGAGGAAGCCCATGAGTCCCACCGCGACGGGGGAGACGAGTATGACCGTCGAGGCCGTGGTCCGAGGGATCGCAGCCGACCATCGGACGGACCGCGGCGCGCTGCTGCCCATCCTGCACGCGGTCCAGGAGACCCTGGGTTGGGTTCCGCCCGAGGCGATCCCGGTGCTGGCCGATGAGCTAAACCTGTCCCGCGCCGACGTCCACGGCGTGGTGACCTTCTACCATGACTTCCGTTCCAAGCCGGCAGGCCGCACCGTCGTCCGCGTCTGCCGCGCCGAGGCGTGCCAGTCCGTCGGTGCGGGCCGGCTGGTAGATCACGTGAAGGACAAGTACGGACTGTCGATGGGTGACACCCGCTACGACGATTCGGTGACCGTGGAACAGGTCTTCTGCCTTGGCAACTGCGCGCTCGGCCCGGCCGTGCAGGTCGACGACAAGCTGCTCGGCCGGGTGGACGAGGACCGACTGTCGGCGATCATGGACAAGGCGATCTCCCGATGAACGCACCAGTCACCGTCTACGTGTCGCGGGACTCCGCGGCGAAGTCAGTCGGCGCGGACGAGGTCGCCGAAGCCCTGCAGCGCGCCGCCGATCGTCTCGGACGGTCGATCACGCTGGTGCGCAACGGGTCCCGCGGCATGTTGTGGCTCGAGCCGCTGATCGAGGTCGCCACCCCGGACGGACGCATCGGCTACGGACCGATCACTGCCGGTGAGGTCGATGACCTCGTCGCCGCAGGTCTTTTCGATGGCGCCGCGCACCCGTCACGGGTCGGCGTCGTCGAAGAGCTGCCCTGGATGGCGACGCAGGAACGGGTCACCTTCGCCAGGGTGGGCGTCACCGACCCCTTGTCTCCCGACGACTATGTGGACCACGGCGGCCTTGCCGGGCTGCGCCAGGCACTGACCATGTCACCCGACGACGTCGTCAACGAGGTCACCGAGTCCGGCTTGCGTGGACGCGGCGGCGCGGGCTTCCCGGCCGGAATCAAGTGGAAGACGGTGCTCGGATGCACCGGCCCGCTGAAGTTCGTGTGCTGCAACGCCGATGAGGGAGACAGCGGAACGTTCGCCGACCGGATGGTCATGGAGGGCGACCCGTTCCTGCTCATCGAGGGCATGACGATCGCCGCGCATGCGGTCGGCGCCACGGAGGGCTACGTCTACATCCGGTCCGAGTATCCCGATGCAGTGGCCACCATGCGATCCGCGATCGACATCGCACGGGCGCAAGGCTGGCTGGGGCCGAGCGTGCTCGGCTCGTCGCTGAACTTCGAGCTGCACGTACGCGTCGGCGGCGGAGCCTACATCTGCGGCGAGGAGACCTCGATGTTGCAGAGCCTGGAGGGCAAGCGCGGCGAGGTCAGGGCGAAACCCCCGATCCCCGCCATCAACGGACTGTTCGGCAAGCCAACAGTGGTGAACAACGTGCTCACCCTGACCAGCGTGCCGACGATCCTCGCCAACGGGGCCAAGGCCTATCAACGACTCGGCGTCGAACGATCCCGCGGCACTCAGATCTTCCAGCTCGGCGGCAACATCCGCTACGGCGGGGTCGTGGAGAAGGCCTTCGGGGTGACGCTCGGCGAGTTGGTGAACGACTATGGCGGAGGGACGCTTTCGGGACGCCCGGTGCGCGCCGTCCAGGTCGGTGGCCCACTCGGCGCGTACCTGCCGACCTCGCGGTTCGACCTGCCCATGGACTACGAAGGATTCATCGCAGCGGGCGCGATGGTCGGCCACGGCGGCATCGTCGTGTTCGACGACACCGTCGACATGGCTTCGCAAGCCAGGTTCGCGATGGAGTTCTGTGCCGCCGAATCCTGCGGCAAGTGCACGCCGTGCCGAGTGGGTTCGGTGCGTGGGGTCGAGGTGATCGACCGGATCACCGCGGGCGAGCACCGCGAGGAGAACCTCGCGCTACTCGAGGACCTCTGCGACGTCATGACCGAGGGATCTCTATGCGCGATGGGAGGTCTCACGCCGATGCCGGTGCGCAGCGCCATCGAGCACTTCCCGGACGACTTCTATGCCAGGCACGAAGACGCGAAGGCGGAAGGTAGATCATGAGCTTGCTCAAGGAACCCGACTACGGCACCCCGGCCAAGAGCGGGCCGGCGACGGTTTCGGTGGAGGTGGACGGGCTGCCGATCTCCGTTCCCGACGGCACGTCGGTGATGCGGGCGGCCGCGCTTGCCGGCGTCGACATCCCCAAGCTGTGCGCCACCGATTCCCTCGACGCGTTCGGTTCCTGCCGGCTCTGTCTGGTGGAGATCGACGGGCGCCGAGGCACTCCGGCGTCCTGCACGACCCCGGTCGCCGACGGCATGGTCGTGCGGACCCAGACGCCGAAGGTCGCCAAGCTCCGCGAGAGCGTGATGGAGCTCTACATCTCCGACCATCCGCTGGACTGCCTCACCTGCCCGGCGAACGGCGACTGCGAACTGCAGGACATGGCGGGCGTCGTCGGGCTGCGTCAGGTGAGGTACGGCTACGAGGGCGCCAACCACCTGGACGCGGTCAAGGATCTCAGCAATCCGTACTTCGACTTCGATCCGTCCAAGTGCATCGCGTGCTCGCGCTGCGTGCGGGCCTGCGGGGAGATTCAGGGCACGTTCGCCCTCACGATCGAAGGCAGGGGCTTCGCGTCGAAGGTGTCGCCGGGCGCTGGTGAGTCGTTCTTGGACTCGGAGTGCGTGTCGTGTGGCGCGTGCGTCCAGGCGTGCCCGACGTCGACGCTGCAGGAGCGTTCCGTCGTCGAGCTGGGGGTGCCGACGCGGTCGGTGATCACCACGTGCGCGTACTGCGGCGTCGGCTGCTCGTTCAAGGCCGAGACGCGAGGCGACGAAGTGGTCCGCATGGTGCCCCTCAAGGACGGCGGCGCCAACGAGGGCCACTCCTGTGTCAAGGGACGCTTCGCCTTTGGGTATGCCACCCATCCGGATCGGATGCTGCGCCCGATGGTGCGCGACAAGATCACCGACCCGTGGCGCGAAGTCGAATGGGACGAGGCCATCGGCACCGTCGCCAGGAAGATGCTGGACATCAAGGCGCAGTACGGCACGGGAGCGATCGGCGCGATCACGTCGTCACGGTGCACGAACGAAGAGGTCTACGTCGTCCAGAAGATGGTGCGTGCCGCGTTCGGCAACAACAACGTCGACACCTGTGCGCGAGTGTGCCATTCGCCGACGGGTTATGGGCTCAAGCAGACCTTCGGCGAATCGGCGGGCACGCAGGACTTCCGTTCCGTCGCCCAGGCCGACGTCATCATGGTGATCGGCGCGAATCCGACAGACGGCCATCCCGTCTTCGCGTCCAGGATGAAGCAACGGCTGCGTGAGGGTGCCAGGCTCATCGTGGCCGACCCCCGCCGCATCGACCTGGTGCGCTCACCTCACATCCAGGCCGATCACCATCTGCAGCTCAAGCCGGGAACGAACGTGGCGATCGTCAATGCGATGGCGTACGTGGTGGTAACCGAAGGCCTCGTCGACAAGGCGTTCGTGGCCGAGCGATGCGAGGGATTCGAGGAGTGGGCCGAGTTCATCTCCCGCCCGGAGAACAGCCCGGAGGCCGTCGAGTCGATCACCGGCGTGCCCGCCGATGAAGTGCGTTCCGCCGCCCGGCTGTACGCCGGCGGAGGCAATGGAGCCATCTACTACGGCCTCGGCGTCACCGAACACAGCCAGGGCTCGACGATGGTCATGGGCATGGCCAACCTCGCGATGGCATGCGGAAACATCGGCCACGAAGGTGTCGGGGTGAACCCACTGCGCGGCCAGAACAACGTGCAGGGCTCCTGCGACATGGGATCCTTCCCGCACGAGCTGCCCGGGTACCGGCACGTGTCGGACGACGCAGTGCGCCAGACCTTCCAAGATCTCTGGGGCACAACGTTGTTGTCCGAACCCGGGTTGCGGATCCCGAACATGTTCGACGCCGCCATCGAGGGCTCGTTCCGGGGGTTGTTCGTGCACGGTGAGGACATCGCGCAGTCCGACCCGAACTTCCACCACGTCTCGGCCGCGCTGGGCTCGATGGAGCTGGTCGTGGTCCAGGATTTGTTCCTCAACGAGACCTCGAAGTTCGCGCACGTGTTCCTGCCTGGGGCGTCGTTCCTGGAGAAGGACGGTACGTTCACCAACGCCGAACGCCGGATCAACCGGGTGCGTGCGGTGATGAAGCCCAAGAGCGCGATGCACGAGTGGGAGATCATCTGCCAGATCTCCACGGCGATGGGCTATCCGATGGCTTACGACCACCCGAGCCAGATCATGGACGAGATCGCTGCCCTGACACCGACGTTCACCGGCGTGTCGTTCAAGAAGCTGGACGAAGTGGGCAGCATTCAGTGGCCGTGCAACGCGGAATCGCCGGAGGGCACCCCGATCATGCACACCGAGACGTTCACGAGGGGCAAGGGCAGGTTCGTCCCGACGATCTTCGTGCCGACCGAGGAACGCAGCAACCGGCGCTACCCATTGATCCTCACCACGGGCCGAATCTTGAGCCAGTACAACGTGGGAGCCCAGACCCGCCGCACGGCCAACGTCGCCTGGCACGCCGAGGACCTGCTGGAGATCCATCCGCACGACGCGGAAGTGCGGGGCATCACCGACGGTGACGAGGTCACGTTGGCCAGCCGGGTCGGTGAGACGACGCTGCACGCGCAGATCTCCGAACGGATGCCGACCGGCGTGGTGTACACCACGTTCCATCACCCGATCTCGGGGACCAACGTGCTCACCACCGAGAACTCCGACTGGGCGACCAACTGCCCCGAGTACAAGGTGACGGCCGTCCAGGTCGCCCTCACGCACAGCACGGCCGTGCTGCAGGGAGACTCCGAGGCAGACCGTGCGCTGGCGTGGGGATTGGTGGATTGACGTGTCGCACAACGAACCTGCCGAGGTGAGGATGGTCAACGACATCGTCGTCAACCTGGGCTATCTCCCTGCGGAGAAGGTGCCTGCGGCGGTTGCCGATCACGTCAACAAGTTCTGGGATCCGCGGATGAAGCACCGGTTGGCCGAACTCGTCGCGGTCAAGGCGGAGGGTCTGAACCCCGTAGCGGTGGCTGCGGCCGCGCTGCTGCCGTAATCCGTTGCCTGGTGGCCCCATAGGCCCGGATTGGGGACCACTGCCGCCGGTGTGCTGGATGGGCATGGCGCCGAGCGCGTTGCCGAAGTGATCCTCGCGGTGTTGCTGTGGGTGTGGTTGCTACCCGATTTGGACTGGGCGATGCTGGTCGTCGTCGCCTGCGTGTTGATGCCCATCGATCGGAATGTTGGGTAGTGCGACGAACCTCGGGTTTTCAACTCTGGGGAGCGTGTCGAGTTCGTAGTGGTGGCGGGCACTGCCCGCGTTGTCGTGTGTCATCGCTAGATCGGCTGCGGCCAGTCTGCTGTTGTCGGTCATGGGTGTTACGTTGCGGCCGAATGCGAATGTCGCGTTCCGATGCGGGCATTCCGTGGTGTGGTTTCCAAAGTGTCGACGCAAGGTGATTGGCGGGCCGATAGAAGTCCGGCTCAAGGAGATCATCGCCGAGGTGGTCGCTGAGATGGGGGCGTGGTTGGTCGAGATGGAGACTATGGCTGATCACGTGCACCTGTTGGTGGAGGTGGATCCGCAGTTCGGTGTGCACGAGCTGGTGAAGGCCATCAAGGGCCGTTCGTCGAGGGTGCTGCGGGAGGAGTTCCCGTGGTTGAAGTCCAAGTTGCCGTTGTTGTGGACGAACTCCTACTTCGTGGCCACCGTCGGGGGTGCCCCGTTGTCGGTGATCAAACGGAATGTCGCGACGCCGAAGGATCGCTGAGTCATGTTGGCGGGGCGGCGGTATCGTGTCGAGTTCACCGATGAGCAGGCGCGCGGTGTGTGTGTGTGTGTGTGTGTGTGTGTGTGTGTGGAGTGGAGGAGGCGACGGCGCGTCCTCGCGCTGTCCTCGGTGCCGTCTGCCTATTGGCCTTGACGTTGGTGCGCATGATTCCCGTGGTGGTGGCGCTGCTGGGGTCGACGTTCTCCTGGCACGACCGGCTTCTGGTTGGCTGGCTCGGACCACGGGACACGACGTCGATCGTGTTCGGCCTGCTCGCGTTCAATGCGCTGCCCAACGACGAGCAGGTCGACTCACTGACGATGGTCGTCGTCGTGGTCCTTGGCAGTGTCGTGCTGCACGGCCTCGGTGCGCCGGCGGCGGCCCGTACCTATGCGAGGTTGCATCCTGGCCAAACTGGCCGGTGAACGTCGGTCAGCTGGCGCACCGACCGCCGACGCCCTCGTGGTCGACGTCGCTCCAGAAGCCGTGGTCGTAGTCGGTGTCCGGGATCTGGATCATCGGGCCGTGCCGCTTGGCCAGGGCGAGCCCACAAGCCACTTCCAGTTCTTCAACGTCGATGTCGAGACGGTCGATGCCGTTGAGGATTCGTTCGGCGTCGTTGATGACACGACGCATGGCGGGGGCATTGCCGTAGGTGGCCTGAAGCGATGTCACGCAACGCGTCAGTTGCCCGATCAGGTGGTGAAGTTCGGCGAGTTCGTTCGACTTGGGCATCGAAATCTCCTTGGGTGTTGGGTGTTCGGTCACCGGGGCAAGCACACCTTTGGGAGCCCGGGGCGGTGGATGAGTCGTGTCATGACGGCGGCGAGCAGGCTGAGCAGGCCGGCGACGACGAATGCGGTCAACAGGCCGTGCGACGACACCAGCAGGGCTGGCAGCCCGACTCCGATGAGTCCGCCGAACAGCTTGGCGCTGTAGACGACTCCGAAGTTGCGCACGGCGTTGGGTTCGCCGAAGTAGTCGGCGACGAGGCTTGCGAACAGCGGGTAGAAGGCGCCGCCTGCCATCCCGCTCAGCGCGGCGAAGACGACGAACGCCCAGGCCTGGCCGATGGAGACGGAGTAAACGAGCCCCAACTGGGCGCAGCCCTCGATGAGCAGCGCCGCACTCAGCATCTTGCGTCGGCCGAACCGATCGGAGAGCCTGCCCGCGACGCTGCGGCCCGCGCCGTTGACGACGGCGAGCAGCCCGACCGCCAGTGCGCCGATGCCAAGCGAAAACCCTTGGTGGACGGCGACGATCGGAACGAAGGCGACGGCCAGCAGTGACGCTGCCGCAGCGATGACCAGGATCAGGTACATCACCAGGAACGCCGGTGTCCGGACGGCCTCACCGGGAGGGAATTGCCGTACGGCCCGGACGTTGTGGGCCAGGCTGCGGTTCACCCGCTTGTCGACGGCCCACACCTTGGGGTCGATGTCTTGCGGCCACCACCCCGACGGGGGGTCCCGCAGGAGAGCGCCGCACGCGCCGACGACGAGCAGGATGCACACCCCGACCCCCGCGAATACCTCCGCACGGTTGGACGGCGTGAGGAAGGCGGCGAACAGCGCGATGAACGGGACGGCGCCGAAGCCGAACGCTCCCGTGACGAAGCCGACCCGGATGCCACGCTGCTCGGGGTACCACTTCGCGATCGTGGATGCGCATGTGGCGTAGACGATTCCGGCGCCGGTGCCGGACAGCACGGAGTAGCCGAGGATCGCAAGTACGAGGCTGTCGGTGAAGGCGAGGGTGAGTGGGCCCGCGGCGCACAGCGCGGCGCCCAGAAGAACTGCACGTGGGGGAGACAGGGCGAGGCGGTGACTCAACGCGGCGGTGGGGGCTGCCGCGCCCGCCTGGAACACCACCCAGAGGGCGAGCACCCAGAACGCGCCCGACGCGTTGGCGGTGTCTAGCGCGGCGACGGCGACGCCGTAGCCGTACTGAAGGACGCCGATGCCTGCCATGGCGACCCAGGTCAGCCAGAGCATCCATCGCCTGGAGTGGCCCATGATGTCGTGCGGTCGTTCACCGACCCGGTACGAGCGGCCATGCAGATCTCGGACTTCGACTACTCCCGCGCCGCTCTGACTCATGACCGCCTCCTAATTGCATACAGTATGCGATGAGGATAACTGTGTCGTGGGTCACTTGTCTAGGGGGGCGACGAATCGTTGCGCCGCCGTTTGTGTGTGTTGTTGGTTGTTTGTGCGCGAGCCCGGCCCGCTGACACTGCTCCATCGGTGCAGGATCAAACGACTGGTCCTCAGGTGGACAAGGTTCGGGATCGGCAGCCGAACTGGCCGCGTCCTATGCCCCCGAGTTGAACGTCGTCGGGTCCTTGGTCGGAGCGCCGCCTGCCGATCTGGCTCCGATGATCCCGTTCATCGACGGCAACTTATTCGCAGTCGCATTGCGTTGGCTGCTAAACGGCATCGCGTCGGCCTATCCCGAGACCGCAGGACCTTTGAGCGCCACCTTGACCGATCGTGGCATGCACTTGTTCACCTGGTCCGAAGACATCTGCACCGTCCAATTGGTAGCCGACTTCGCATTCCGGCACATGCAGCTCTACTTCAACGCCGACGTGCACGAACTTGCAGTCTCTCAACCGTCAAGGGAATTCTGGACCTACAGAGGATGGGTACACTCAAACCAAAAGCACCAGTTCTTATTTCGACAAATCGCTTTGACTCGTTCGCGCCCTGGATGCTGTCACGACAACTGGCTTTGGACTGGTGCGGCCACGGCTCCGACGTTCAGCTCTGGACCAACGACCAACCGCCCCTGTTGAACAAGCTGTCCATCAACCATCTGCTGCCCTATTTTGTCGACGGGGAACGCAACATGTAATGGATCGCCGACCGATTCAACGGCGTTCCCACCACACCCAACTGTGACGCGATCCCACCGGAAGATCTGCCTTAACGCTATCGCGTAAAACCAGGCGGAATGCCGGCTCCTGTGGATACCAACCCCACGCGGCCGTGGGGTCGGCATTCATTTGTCACCGCACCTGAAGATACTCCAACACAATGGGTTTCGTGCCAACGAGTTCCGCGATCGTGTGCATCATCACCATTCCGGACACCTGCGCGCGACCACTGGGGGCGACCCAGCCAGACGGGCCCGAATTCATGATTACTTCGAGTGATGTCGATTTCAAGCCAACCCTTCTTGCGAACGTGCCACCCCCCTACCCACTCCGACTGGCGACCCCCATGCTCGGGTGATGGCCGCAACTGACGACTTCCCGACAACTCCCACCTCGACAACCAACGACGAGGCATCCGACGCCCTCACCACAGTTGCCGGTGCACCAGTCCCGGATAACCAAAACGTGCTAACCGCCGGAGTTCGCGGGCCGATGCTGCTCGAGGATGTGTGGTTTCTCGAGAAGCTCGCACACTTCGACCGCGAAGTCATCCCCGAGCGGCGCATGCACGCAAAGGGGTCAGGGGCGTATGGCACGTTTACCGTCACCCACGACATCACGCAGTTCACCAAGGCGAAGATCTTCTCCGACATCGGTAAGAAGACCGAACTGTTTGCCCGCTTTTCGACCGTGGCGGGTGAGCGCGGCGCTGCTGACGCCGAACGCGACATTCGAGGCTTCGCGGTGAAGTTCTACACCGAAGAAGGAAACTGGGACCTCGTCGGCAACAACACCCCGGTGTTCTTCTTCCGCGACCCACTGAAGTTTCCCGATCTCAACCATGCGGTCAAGCGTGACCCGAGAACCAATATGCGCAGCGCGCAGAGCAACTGGGATTTCTGGACTGGCCTGCCGGAGGCGCTTCATCAGGTCACCATCGTCATGAGTGACAGGGGCATCCCCGCGTCGTACCGGCATATGCACGGCTTCGGCTCCCACACGTTCAGTTTCATCAATGCGCATGGGGAACGGTTCTGGGTGAAGTTTCATCACCGAACCCAGCAAGGCATTGAGAACCTCACCGACGCAGAAGCGGCGGCCGTGGTGGCCGGCGACCGCGAGAGTCATCAGCGCGACCTGTACGAGTCGATCGAAAGTGGCGATTTCCCGAAGTGGAAGCTGTTCGTACAAGTCATGCCAGAAGCCGAGGCCGCAACTTACAGGTTCCACCCGTTCGATCTGACCAAGGTCTGGCCGAAGGCCGACTATCCGCTGATCGAAGTCGGCGAGTGGGAGCTCAACCGCGTTCCCCCCAACTACTTCGCGCACGTCGAGCAGGCTGCATTCAACCCGGCGAACGTCGTTCCAGGGATTGGCTTCTCCCCCGACAAGATGTTGCAGGGTCGGCTGTTCTCCTATGGCGACGCGCAGCGCTACCGACTCGGGGTCAATCACCACCAGATTCCGGTCAATTCGCCGCGGTGCCCGGTCAACTCGTTCCACCGCGACGGGGCCATGCGGGTTGACGGCAACCACGGCGGCACGCCAGCCTATGAGCCCAACAGTCACGGGCACTGGCAGCAGCAGCCGTCCTATCGTGACCCGGGCCAGGCAGTCGGCTCAGTGGCCGATCGGTTCGACTTCCGCGCCGACGACGAGGACTACTTCACTCAGCCTGGTGCTTTGTTCCGGTCCATGGACGAGGGGCAGCGACGGGCGTTGTTCGAGAACACGGCCCGCTCACTGCTCGAGGTGTCGCGGGATGTGCAACAACGTCACATCACCCACTGCGCACTAGCCGACGCCGACTACGGCCTCGGCGTGGACAGAGCCCTCGAGCAGCTTCGTTGCCTTTCCGCCCCAGCGTCTCCGACCACACTCAACCCCAGGATCCGGCCCAACGCGCTGAGTCCGGAAAGTAGTACTTCATGACGGCACCCGCCGTGCACGGCCTTACCCAGGCCGACGAGATCGCCGCCCTGGGCCATTACGCCTATGGGTGGTCCGATAGTGATGTGGCGGGACAGACTGCCCAACGCGGTCTGTCCGACGCTGTGGTGCAGGGCATCTCGACGGTCAAGGGTGAGCCCGCCTGGATGTTGGAAACGCGACTCAAAGCGCTGCGGTTGTTCGCCAGGAAGCCGATGCCCGCGTGGGGTACAGATCTGTCAGGCATCGATTTCGACAACATCAAGTACTTCGTGCGCTCGACGGAGAAGCAGGCCGCGTCCTGGGACGACCTGCCCGCCGACATCAAGAACACCTATGACCGGCTCGGCATCCCCGAGGCGGAGAAGCAGCGGCTGGTCTCCGGTGTGGCTGCCCAGTACGAGAGCGAGGTGGTCTACCACTCGATCCGTGAGGATCTGGAGGCCCAAGGGGTCATCTTCCTGGACACCGACACCGCTCTCACGGAGCAACCCGAGCTGTTCAGGCAGTACTTCGGCACGGTGATTCCGTCCGGCGACAACAAGTTCTCTGCGCTGAACACCGCGGTGTGGTCGGGCGGGTCGTTCATCTACGTGCCGAAGGGCGTGCACGTCGACATCCCGCTGCAGGCGTACTTCCGGATCAACACCGAGAACATGGGCCAGTTCGAACGGACGCTGATCATCGTCGACGAGGGCGCCTACGTGCACTACGTCGAGGGTTGTACTGCGCCGATCTACTCCACTGACTCGTTGCACTCCGCAGTCGTCGAGATCATCGTCAAGGAGGGCGCCCGCTGCCGTTACACCACCATCCAGAACTGGTCGACCAACGTCTACAACCTCGTCACCAAGCGAGCCACCTGCGCGGCTGGCGCCACCATGGAGTGGATCGACGGAAACATCGGCTCCAAGGTCACCATGAAGTACCCCGCCGTCTGGCTGATGGGTGAGCATGCCAAGGGCGAGGTCCTCTCGATCGCCTTCGCCGGCGAAGGCCAGCACCAAGACAACGGGGCGAAGATGCTGCACCTCGCCCCGCACACGTCATCCAACATCGTCTCCAAGTCGGTGTCGCGCGGTGGAGGCCGCACCTCGTACCGAGGGCTGGTACGGATCAACAAGGGCTCACACCACAGCGCTTCCAACGTGAAATGCGATGCGCTGCTCGTCGACACGATCAGCCGAAGCGACACCTATCCCTATGCCGACATCCGTGAGGACGTCGTGTCGATGGGACACGAGGCGAAGGTTTCCAGGGTCAGCGAGGAACAGCTGTTCTACCTGATGAGCCGCGGCATGACCGAGGACGAGGCAATGGCGACGGTCGTTCGCGGATTCATCGAACCTGTTGCCCGCGAGCTGCCGATGGAGTACGCCCTTGAACTCAACCGACTGATCGAACTGCAAATGGAAGGCGCAGTCGGCTGAATGACGCGCCTCGCAGTCCGCGTCGGCACCCTGACACCCACAGAAAGCACGACCCATCTCTCATGACCACCCTGGAAATCCGCGACCTGTGTGCCAGCGTCATCGACAACGACGACGAGATCGACATCCTCAAGGGCGTCGACCTAACCGTTCGTTCCGGTGAGGTTCACGCAGTCATGGGTCCGAACGGATCCGGCAAGTCCACGCTCGCCAGTTGCATCGCCGGGCACCCGAAATACTTTGTCACCAAAGGAAGCATCACACTCGACGGGCAGGACCTGCTCGCGCTACCCGTCCACGAACGTGCCAGGGCGGGCGTCTTCCTGGCCATGCAGTACCCCGTGGAGGTCCCCGGTGTGTCATCGGCGAACTTCCTCCGCACCGCGGCGACGGCACTGCGGGGCGAAGCCCCAACGCTCCGCCACTGGATCAAGGAAGTCAACGCCGCGATGACGCTGTTGGAGATGGACCCCGCCTTCGGTCAACGCGATCTCAACGTCGGCTGGTCCGGTGGCGAGAAGAAGCGCCATGAAATTCTGCAACTCGAGGTGCTCAAACCACGGATCGCCCTACTGGACGAAACCGACTCCGGCCTCGACGTCGACGCACTTCGCATCGTCAGCGAAGGCATCAACCGATCGGTGCGGTCCGGTCTCGGAGTCCTGATGATCACGCACTACAGCCGCATCCTTCGCTACGTACGCCCAGACGTCGTTCACGTCTTCCATGGAGGGCGCATCGTCGAGTCCGGACCCGCCAGCGTTGCCGACGAGTTGGAGACGAGCGGCTACGCTCGATTCGGCAGTACGGTGCCTGACGCCCGGCCAACCGTCACACCCCACGCATGACCGAAAGTCTCAGGCATGTAACCATTTTAGGCTCGACCGGTTCAGTAGGAGCGCAGGCGGTCGACCTGATCGCGACCCATCCCAGCCGTTTTCGCGCGACGGCGATCTGCGCAGCCGGCAGTGACGTCGCGGCACTCGCCATGCAGGCGGCCCGCCTGCATGTGCCGGTGATCGGTATTGCCGATCCCGCCAAGGCTGCGGAACTGGATCACCGGTGCAACGAGTACTACCCCGCGCACGTGCCGCGGCCATCCATCGTGACTGGCGGAGGCGCCGCCAGGGAGCTGGCCGAACTGGATACCGATATCGTGCTCAACGCCATTGACGGAATCCAAGGCTTGCGGCCGACTCTGGCGGCCCTAGGCGCAGGGCGGTTGATTGCACTTGCCAACAAGGAATCGCTCGTCGTCGGCGGTGCGCTTCTCGCTGGGTATGTACGCGCAGGGCAGATCGTTCCTGTGGATTCGGAGCACTCGGCGCTGGCGCAGTGCCTGCGTGGCGGCGCCGAACGCGAGGTAGCGAGGCTGATCCTCACGGCAAGCGGCGGGCCCTTCCGTGGGCGAAGCCGAGGCGAACTCGTGGGAGCCACCGCGCAGCAGGCGCTCGCGCATCCCACCTGGAGCATGGGACGGGCCATCACCACGAACTCCGCGACGCTGATGAACAAGGGGCTCGAACTCATTGAGGCTCATGTGCTATTCGGGATCGACTACGCCCAGATCGACGTCGTCGTCCATCCCGAGTCCTACATCCATTCGATGGTCCAATTCGTCGACGGTGCAGTCCTGGCGCAGCTATCCACCCCCGACATGCGCTTGCCAGTCGCCCTTGCCCTCAACTGGCCCGAGCGACTACCCGGAGCAGTTTCCGGTGTTGACTGGTCCACTATTCACTCCTTGCACTTCGAACCCGTTGACCACCAAACGTTTCCGGCCATCGGGCTCGCCAGAACCACGGGAACCGCGGGTGGATGCGCCCCAGCAGTCCTCAATGCGGCCAACGAGCACCTCGTGGCGGCATTCCACGAAGGCAGGATCGGCTTCCTCGACATCGTCGACAAGGTCGCCGACACCCTGCACACCTGGCTCGACGATCATCACCACACGACGCCCCCTGCAGACGTACAGGAGGTCGAGACCGCAATGGCATGGGCCCACTCGCATGCAGAACAGTTGATCCAATAGGAACACGGAGGCGGATTCATTCGCTGCGGTTGCGGCCCCCAGGAGTGTGCCCATACGTGCGCCGAAAGACGTCGACGAATGTGCTTGCCGAGTTCCATCCGCAACGGTGCGCCACGACACTCACCTGCTCTCCGTCGGCGAGCATCCGCAGGGCGTGATAGAGGCGCAATTGGGTTCGCCATTGTACGTAACTCATCCGCATCTCCTCACGGAACAGGCGGGCGAGGGTTCGTGGGCTCGACCGGCACGCCGTGGCCAGATCATCGAGATCAATTGTCTCGGTGAGCTTTTCCTCGACCAACTTGCACACGTCGACCAAACGCTGATCACGTGGCGCGGGAAGCCGGATCGGTTGTTGTGAAGAAACGGCGAGCTGATCGACCAACACAGCCAGCAACCGCTGACGTTGTCGCGGATCTTCAGACGCGGACGGCATTTCGGTGTAATGAATAATCAATTCACGCAACAGCGGACTCACCGCAACGACCGCCGGAACGTCTACCCCCAACGGGTTGCGGACACCGGGCAGACCGACGCCGTGAAACTTGGTTGGACCGTGCGCACGATGTTGATGGCTAGACCCTGCGGGTATCCAGATGGCGCGATTCGCAGGGGCAATCCAACTTCCCGCGCTGGTCGCAACGGATATCACTCCGGTGCTGGCATACACCAGCTGATGCTCGTCGTGCACATGGTGGGCGATGACCGCACGCGACGGCAGTTCGAGGACCATCGTTGCGGTATCCCACTCTTGGCCTGAACGCTGCATAACATGTCATTCTACCGCGACTGTGCAACCAACATTTGCTTAACGATGATCACGCGCGGCACCGCAAGCCCTGCGCCGCCTTCGAGATCCGACGCGTTGAGCGGGAGTCGGGCGGTGTCAACGGCGAGGAGCCGCTTCAGAACCCGAGATCTCAAGTCGCTTGCTCTCCGGATGCGCGTCAACGCAGCCCGTGTCGGTCCGGCCAATGGACTCCGATGTAGATCGGCAGAGCTCCCTCTTTGGGAGTATGTAGGTCAGCCGCGAGACAGGAGCAGGAATGGGGCAGCACCGCGATGGGCCCGCTCCGCGTCGCCTAATCCTCAGTCAGCGGCCGGCGTACGGTTGCGGCAGAAGGTGGAGGGACACGATGTCGATCATCGAAATCGACCCGGGTGGCTTCGTAGTGGAGTCCCTACCCGGCGAGGCGATGCTGGCCGCGTTGCGTCGTCACGGCATTGCCCCGAGATCTGGTTGTCGCCGCGGTGGCTGCAGTCTATGTAAGGCCGATGTCGTCTCCGGTGTCGTGGCGCACGAGGCCGGCACTGCCGTTAGCGATGGTCTTGGGCCCACGAGTCAGCACCTCGATATTGGACACCATCTGCCGATTGACGATCTGCCGATTGACGCAAAGTTCCTTGCAACCGAGGTCTGGTCGGCATGCGGAGCACGGAAAGATTTGGTTGCGGGCCAGATCAGCTTCCGTTGACGGGGTCGAAGCTCGCTGGGGCGGTGGTTATCTCGCCGCCCCATTTCCCGCGCATTCATCGCGGAGATGCCTGAAGGTTCTCGAAGGTCGGTTCGAGGTTTCATGCCACTTCACACATCCATCCGGGCGATTCCTGCAGATCGGTGCCACCATGCCGGCCTTTCGGGCAGACAGCCGCTGTGCTGGCCTGGTGACTGACATGGCGCAAGGTGGTGTCGGCGTCTGCAGTTGACTACGTCATGTTCAATGGGTGCTCACTTCAGCACCACTGCCGAGCGCAGTACCTCACCGTTGCGCATCTTGCGGAAGGCGTCTTCGATGGTCTCGAGGCCAATGCGTTCGGAAACGAATTTATCCAACGGTAGGCGGCCCTGCAGATAGAGGTCGATCATGGTGGGAAAGTCGCGTCCGGGTAGGCAGTCGCCATGCCAGGAGGGCTTCAACCACCCACCGCGCGAGGCGAAGTCGATGAGCGGCATTTCAAGTATCTTTTCCCGGGTGGGTACGGCGGCCAGCACCACGGTACCGGCCGGGTCGCGCGCGTAGAACGCTTGCTTCCAGGTTTCGGGACGGCCGACTGCGTCGATCACGACGTCAGCGCCCAAGCCGTCGGTGAGGTCTTGGATCGTTTCGACGGGGTCGAGTTCGCGGGCGTTGATTGTGTGGGTGGCGCCGAAATCGCAGGCCCGCTTGAGCTTTGTGGTGTCGGTGTCTACGGCGATTATCATCCTGGCCCCGACCAAGGCGGCGCCGACGATGGCGGCATAGCCGATGCTGCTGCAGCCGATCACCGCGACGTTGTCTTCGAGAGTGACCCCGCCGGTGTTGAGTGCAGCACCGATGCCGGACATCACGCCACCGCCCAATAGCGCGGCGACAGCGGGGTCGGCCGCGGAATCGACCGTGGTGCACTGTCCTTCGTGCACCAGAGTCTTTTCGGCATACGCCCCGATTCCCACAGCAGGGGTCAGTTCGGTGCCGTCGGTCAGCGCCATCTTCTGAACGGCCTTGAGCCTGTCCAGACACAGCTGCGGACGTCCTCGCTTGCAGGCCCGGCACTGTCCGCACACCGCACGCCAGTCCAGAATCACGAAATCACCGGGCACGACATTGGTGACACCCTCGCCGACAAGCTCGATCAAACCGGAGGCCTCATGGCCCAACAAGAATGGATACTCGTTACTGATACCGCCATCGCGATAAATCAGGTCGGTATCACAGACCCCACAGGCGATTACATCGACCACTACCTCGCCCGGGCCCGGGTCGGGAATGACGATGTCGACCAACTCGACGGGTGCTCTCTTCTCCAGTGAGACAACGCCGCGCACTGTCTGGGTCATGATTTTTGCGGACCTTCCTGAGCTCCTCTGGGCGACATTGCGTGTCAACGCATTTGCCCCGCACTCACCATACGTTAAGGGGCTGACCAACATTCCGCCTTCAGACATTTGATCTTCGGGTAATCAAGGCGCACGGAGATCATCCTTGGGGTGTCGGTATTTGAACCCGTTCCGTCTAGAACGAGGGCGGCGCGGAGCTGACCGACCACGCGGCGATGACGGATCCGTCGTCCGCGGTTTGCGTGCTCGCAGGATCGTAAACCGCTGTCGCGTCGTGGTACCCGGCAGAAGTCGATGCGGATAGCGGGTCTGTGAGACGGGGAAAGTGATGTCGACGAATTCTTCGGTTGCATGATTGAGGTAACTGCGAGGATCCGCGGGTTCGAGTTCGGCGAGCGCCGAGTTGTCGAACAGAATCTGTCCGCCGGAGCCTTGGGAGCGGAACATACTGTAGCGATACCCGATTGGAGGGTGTCGACACTGACGCTTTTGGCAGCAAGGCGCGGTCCGGTCGCGCGGCAACCTTCGGCGATTGCCTCCGTTGGCGCAGTGCCGTGAGTTCGATTCCCTGCCCGACGTACAGGTTCCACGCGACTACCTACTCAAACGGGCAGCACAAACCATCCCGAAATGGCGTTCCCCCTACCTACCAAATGACGGGACCATGATCACAGGCACCACCTATGGAGGAGGACACGTGACGATGACTGTCCTGGCTAGACCCGTCTTGGAAGTAGCTGACGAAGCTATCGCCAGCAACGCCTTCCCCATGGCGGGGGACACGCGGCTGACGACGTTCCGCACCTTCCCGCAGCGCGGGACCATCGCTCATGAACTCACGCGCCGCGACGTCCGGGTGATCCGAGAGCGTCATTCTGCCGCCCCTGCATCCGTCACTGGCGGTGGCCGACCCACTACCCAAAGTTATGACGTTTCTGTCGGTCCCTGGGCAACGGGCCTTCGAGACACCGAGATCGCCCGAATCGACGAGATGATCTCCCGCAGCGACATCGTCAAGCTGAGTGACGAGGATCTTTCCTGGATCCGGGCGGGCGACCGCCACGGTGATGCAATCCGGTGGTTGATGTCTCGAGGGCCGGCAATTCTGGTTCTCACGCATGGCGACGGCACCGTCACTGGGTACACCAGAAGCGGGTCCGCGCACGTCCGCGGGCACCGATCCCAGGTCGCAAATGCCGCCGAGTGGGAAGAGGCCTTCGTCCACGGCCTGCTGGATGCCTTAATCGCCCGCGGCCTGCTGGCCCACGGGAGCGGTCGGAGTCTGCGAACAATCGGCCTCGCCGACCTTCGAGGAATTCTGCACGACGCGAACCTCTCTGCGACACGGGCAGCCACACCGGCCACCGAATGGCCGCCCCGTACCGCCACTGCCGTTGCAGCCGAGGTTCTCACGAAGTCTCGGTGAGCTGTTAGTCCGGCGAGTGGTCGAAACTCCGCTGGTGATCTGGGCCTTACTACTGGCAGCGGAGCCGGTAGAAAAGCGTTCTGCGACAACCAAACAACGAAAGGCTGCTTGTGAGCTCGTCTGAAAACTCCGCCACCGCCCAGATCGGGGTCACCGGCCTGGCCGTGATGGGCTCCAACCTGGCCCGCAACTTCGCCCACCACGGCTACACCGTGGCGCTGCACAACCGGTCGGTC
>NZ_NPKO01000014.1 GCF_008329605.1 Mycolicibacterium sp. P9-64 | reverse complement strand
CGTGCTCGGGTGCTGTGGTGTCGCTCCCGCTGTCGTCGTCAGCGATGGCCGGCTCGGAGTCGGTGTCACCATCCTCGTCGGGCTGGTCGGGCTGGTCGGGCTGGTCGGGCTGGTCGGGCTGGTCGGGCTGGTCGGGCTGGTCGGGCTGGTCGGGCAGCTCGGGTGGGGTCGTCGCTGGCGATGTGTCGACCGATTCGGCGTGGGCGACGACGTGGATGACGACGGTGCTGGGGGTGGTCGCACCAGCGTCGCAGTGTGCGAGACCGCACAGGCAGGCCAAGCGGTCCTGCCAGTGCCCGATGGCGCCCATGGCGTCGGAGCGCAGCTGATCACGGGTGCGAGGATCGTGCTCGCACACCGTGGCGGCGATCGTGTCCAGTCGTTGGTCGAGGGCGGCGGCGTCGGGGGCGAACAGGGTGGCCCACAGGGTGGCCAGGCCGGTGGCGTCGTCGAGGAAGACCTCCACGGCGCGGCCGCGGGCCTTGGTTTGGGTGCGGCG
Organism: Mycolicibacterium sp. P9-64; assembly: GCF_008329605.1. Lineage (GTDB taxonomy): Bacteria > Actinomycetota > Actinomycetes > Mycobacteriales > Mycobacteriaceae > Mycobacterium. The sequence continues at coordinate 168,913 of NZ_NPKO01000014.1, read as the reverse complement.
CAGCGCGTAGGGGTCGTGTTCGGCGATGAGTCGATCGATTTCCTGGTCGGTCCGATCCAGTGACATCGGGCCCCATCCCTGCACGAGCAGGGCCAGTGCGGTGTCGACGGCGCGCAGGGCGGCTGGGTCCTTGATCAGTGCGGTGCGGTGCACGATGGTCGCGACGAGGCGGTAGCCGATCAGTCCGTCGGTGAACACTGCGCCGATGCTGGGGAGGCGGTCGCGTAGGGCGGTGCCGATCAGCAGTAGGTGGGAGGCGACGCCGGGGGTGAGTTGTTGGCTGGCGCCGATCTCGGCGCAGACCGCACCCCAGTTGTCGAGGTACCACTGGTCGCGATCGGCTGATCCGTCGGCGGCGTGGCGGGTGTCGAGCAGGGTGACCATCCCGGCCAGCCGGCGGGCGCAGGCGGCGTTCTCGACCCGTGCCCACGCCAGGGTCGCGGCGGCACCGGAGGTCCTAGTGGCCTCATCGAGAAGGTCGAACATGCATTCGAATCTACCGGCCCGCCCACCCCGTGACCAGCAGCGGAACCCTGGCCTGTGGATGAAACCCGGACTGGGGATAACTCCGGGCTCAGACGTCGAAAGTGTCAGTGTCCCGTGCTGTCGGGATCTCGAGGAAGTTGTTCGAAAGCTCCGATTTCACGCCCGTGGATAGCCTCGAAACCGGTAGGCACAAGCCCACCCTTGAGTGCTAGCACTCGGGTGTATAGAGTGCTAGTTGGCAGGCGGCCAAACCCCGCTCCGGCTCCCGCGACGACGGCGTGAGGTCACGGACGCTTGCCGAACAACTAGTAAGAGCTGGTAATCCGTGAAGGTCCGGGATCTACCCCGGATCGCACCCCAACAATGTGGAGGGCTCCATCGTGGCCGTGAACATCAAGCCACTCGAGGACAAGATCCTCGTTCAGGCCAATGAGGCCGAGACTACGACCGCTTCTGGTCTGGTCATCCCCGACACCGCCAAGGAGAAGCCGCAGGAAGGCACCGTCGTCGCAGTTGGCCCCGGCCGCTGGGACGAGGATGGCGAGAAGCGCATCCCCCTGGACGTCGCCGAGGGCGACACCGTGATCTACAGCAAGTACGGCGGCACCGAGATCAAGTACAACAACGAGGAGTACTTGATCCTGTCGGCACGCGACGTGCTGGCTGTCGTCTCCAAGTAAAACCGACGTGTCCGCCCCGGAGATCCCCGCAGTTCGCGGGTGATTTCCGGGGCGGCATGCGTTGTGTCTCGACTACGTAGTCAGAAAGTACATTCATGAGCAAGCAGATTGAGTTCAACGAGACTGCGCGCCGGGCAATGGAAGCCGGCGTCGACAAGCTCGCCGACGCGGTCCGCATCACGCTGGGGCCGCGCGGCCGCCACGTCGTGCTGGCCAAGGCCTACGGCGGCCCCGTGGTGACGAACGACGGTGTCACCATCGCGCGTGAGATCGACCTCGAAGACCCCTTCGAGAACCTGGGCGCACAGCTGGTCAAGTCCGTCGCGACGAAGACCAACGACGTCGCGGGCGACGGCACCACCACCGCCACCGTGCTGGCACAGGCGATCATCAAGGCCGGCCTGCGCAACGTGGCCGCAGGCGCCAACCCCATCGAGCTGGGCCTTGGCATCGCCAAGGCTGCCGACGCCGTGTCCGAGGCACTGCTGGCGGCCGCGACGCCGATCAAGGACCAGAACGGCATCGCCCAGGTCGCGACCGTGTCGTCGCGTGACGAAGTGATTGGTGCACTCGTCGGCGAGGCGATGACCAAGGTCGGCACCGACGGTGTCGTCACGGTCGAGGAGTCGTCCACGCTGAACACCGAGCTCGAGGTCACCGAGGGCGTCGGTTTCGACAAGGGCTTCATCTCGGCGTACTTCATCACCGACTTCGACTCCCAGGAAGCGGTGCTCGAGGACGCGCTGGTGCTGCTGCATCGCGAGAAGATCAGCTCGCTGCCGGACGTGCTGCCGCTGCTGGAGAAGGTCGCCGAGTCGGGCAAGCCGCTGCTGATCATCGCCGAGGACGTCGAGGGCGAGGCCCTTTCGACGTTGGTGGTCAACGCGATTCGCAAGACGCTCAAGGCCGTTGCGGTCAAGGCGCCGTTCTTCGGTGACCGTCGCAAGGCGTTCCTCGACGACCTCGCCGTCGTCACCGGCGGTCAGGTCGTCAACCCCGACGTCGGCCTGGTGCTGCGCGAGGTTGGCATCGACGTGCTGGGCACCGCTCGGCGGGTGGTGGTCAGCAAGGACTCCACCGTGATCGTCGACGGCGGCGGCAGCAAGGACGCCATCGAGGGACGCAAGTCGCAGTTGCGCGCCGAGATCGAGGCCACCGACTCCGACTGGGATCGCGAGAAGCTCGAGGAGCGGCTGGCGAAGCTGTCCGGCGGCGTCGCGGTGATCAAGGTCGGCGCGGCCACCGAGACCGACCTGAAGAAGCGCAAGGAGGCCGTCGAGGACGCCGTCTCCGCCGCGAAGGCAGCGGTCGAAGAGGGCATCGTCACCGGCGGCGGTGCCGCACTGGTGCAGTCGCGGGCGGCGCTCAAGTCAGTGCGTGATTCGGTCAGCGGTGATGAGGCGACCGGTGTCGACGTCTTCTCGTCGGCGCTGTCGGCTCCGCTGTTCTGGATCGCCACCAACGCCGGTCTGGATGGCTCGGTCGTGGTGAACAAGGTGTCGGAGCTGCCCAACGGGCATGGCTTCAACGCCGCCACGCTGACCTACGGCGACCTGCTCGCCGACGGCGTCGTGGACCCGGTCAAGGTCACCCGCTCGGCGGTGCTCAACGCGGCATCGGTGGCGCGGATGATCCTCACCACCGAGACCGCGATCGTGGACAAGCCGGCCGAGGAGCCGGACCACGGCCACGGCGGTCACGGCCACGCACACTAAGCAGTACGCACCCGAATCGCCCCCGGTCCTGTTGGGCCGGGGGCGATTTCGTCAACGTAGGTCGTCGGCCCGACGGCGGATCTCCACCGCAGTCGTGAGCATCTGCGCGGTGCTGGTGAACCAGTCCTGAAGATTCAGATCCACGATGAGCTCGTCCGCGCCGGCCTCTGCGGCCGTCTGGATGTCGTCCATGATCTGGTCGAGCGAGCCGACGAACGCCGACCGGTCCTGTCCTGCCGGACGGTCCGTGAAGGTGACGTTTCCAACGACGATCATCTCCATTTGGCTTGCGTCCCGGCCGTATTCGGACGCCATCTCCCGGATGCGGTCCCAACTGGCTCGTAGTTCTGCGGCTCCGGCGGGCCCTGGCGTCGTCAGTAGGGGCAGCCAGCCATCTGCGCGTTTGGCGATGCGCTGCACGGCTTTCGAGCTGGTGCTGCGGCCCAGGTTGCTGCCACCTCCGCCCAGCATGACGGGTATTTTGGACGCTGGTTTGGGCAGCACCGAGGCGTCCTCGATGATGACGCGCGAGCTGCGGAACGTCACCGGGTCAGGCCCCCACGCGGCGTCGAAGACGTCGAGCGTCTCGTCGAGGAAGCGACCGCGATCGGCGCGGGTGGCGCCCGCGGCCCGCAAATCGTCGGACGCCCAACCGGGACCTAGACCTGCGATGACGCGGCCGCCGCTGATCTGATCGATCGTGGCCAATGCCTTCGCCAACTGGATGGGTGTGTGCTGCGCCGCCACCAGCAGAGACGTACCGAGGCGCACCCGCTCCGTCACCACCGCCGCTGCGGCAAGGAAGGCCAGGGGGTCGGCGGCCTGCCGCGAGTGCTCCGGCCACGGCACGTCGGTCCCCGCGTACGGCTCCAGCGGCGACTTCGGGAAGATCAACCGTTCGTAGGTCCACAAACTGGCGTAGCCGGCCGCTTCGGCCGTCCTGGCCGTCTCTACCAAGTCGTGCTGAAGGTCGACACCCAAACGCTGAGGCAAACGAAGTCCTAGTTCCATACTTCGAGTGTGAACATTCACATCGATGTGAAGGTCAAAGTAATCTAGAACACATGCGAATCGGAGAGCTCGCGGCGCGCACCGGCGTCTCTCGCCGGCTCCTGCGCTACTACGAGGAGCAGGGGCTGCTCACACCGGGGCGGGCAGACAACGGCTACCGCGACTACGGAGAGGCGCACGTCGACGTCGTGCAGCAGATCGCCGGACTGCTCGATGCCGGACTGCCAACCCGCATCATTGCCCAACTGCTGCCGTGCCTCGATCAACCACAAACCATCTACGTACCCTTCGTGACACCCGAAATGATCGACACCCTCCGACACGAGCAAGCTCGGCTCTCCGAACGCATCGACTTCCTGACTCGCAACCGAGACGCCATCGCCGACTACGTCGACAAGGTTCTCAGCGTCAAGTCGGCGAACACCGAGAACTGACGTGGATCTACACCTGGATCGCCCCGCAGGCAGGGTGCGCGACAGTGTGATGGACGCCATCCGCGACGCGATCCGGACGGGGCGGCTGGTGTCTGGGACCCGGCTGCCGTCGAGCCGCGCGCTGGCCTCCGATCTCGGCGTCGCGCGAAACACGGTGGCGCGCGCCTACTCCGAACTCATCGCAGAAGGCTGGCTCACCGCCCAACATGGCTCGAGCACGGTGGTGTCCCAACGCGCGGCCGGGGTGGTGCGGTCGGTCGCGGCACCCGCCAAGCGTTCGTCCTTGCGTCGACTGGACCACGACCTGCGGCCCGGTCATCCCGACTTGTCGTCGTTCCCGCGGACGGAGTGGAGCCGTGCGGTCACCCGCGCGCTGAAGGCCGCACCGTTCGAGGCGTTCGGCTACGCCGATCCGCATGGCAGGCCAGAGCTTCGCAGTGCCCTCGCCGAATACCTCGCCCGCGCACGCGGGGTTCGGGCCAAGCCGTGCAACATCATCGTGTGCACCGGGGCGGCCGAAGGACTGAGCCTCGTCGCCGGAGCGCTCGCGGGCGCCGGGGTTGCCGCCGTGGCCGTCGAGGAGTTCGGCCTGCCCGCACAGAGGGCGTCGATCGCCAGGGCCGGGATGCGTTGCCCTCCAATGGCAGTGGACACCCATGGCGCGGACGTCACCGCGCTCGACGACATCGCCGGCGTGGGCGGTGTGCTGCTGACGGCGTCGCACCAGTTCCCGCTCGGGATGCCCCTGCACTCCGACAGGCGCGCAGCGGTCGTCGACTGGGCCAGGCGAACCGGCTCGGTGATCATCGAAGACGACTACGACGGTGAGTTCCGTTACGACCGCAGCCCCGTCGGTGCGCTGCACGGTGTCGACCCCGACCACGTCGTCTACATGGGCACGGCAAGCAAGTCGCTCGCACCGGGGCTTCGTCTCGGCTGGCTGGTGTTACCGGAACGACTCGTCGAACCGGTAGTCCGCCAGAAGGGGGAGACCGAGGAGACCTCCGGATTCGTCGAACAGCTCGCGATGGCCCAGTTCGTCACGTCCGGCTCCTACGACCGGCACATTCGCTCGATGCGTGCCGAATATCGCCGCCGCCGTGAGCAACTCGTCGCAGCGGTCGGCCGGTCCTCCCCAAAGACCACCGTGACCGGGATGCCCGCGGGTCTGCACGTGATGCTCGAGCTAACGGGAGGCGAGAGCGTCCAGGCCCGTCGGCCCGCATGGCGCCGGCTCGGCGTGGAGGGGCTCGATCTGTACCGCCACCCCGACATTGGGCACGACCGCGACGGCCTGGTGATCGGCTACGCGGCGCCCTCATCCAGCGCGTGGTCGGCGGCGTTGGATGCCCTGATCCGGTTGCTGCCATGAAACTGGCCCCCGATCGCGCTACCCAAGTGGCCCACGACGAGCGCGATCTCGCAGCTAGCGTGGAGGACATGCTCGTCGCCGGCAACATCAAGATCACCGACCTACTGTGCGTGACCCCGCCCCCGATCCCCGAGGGCGCGCACGCGATGACACAGCTCGTCGAGCTTCCCCCTGCCGACCCCGGAGTGGATCCGCATCGCCATTCCGGGCCGGTGTTCGGCTACATGTTGGAGGGCAGAATGCTCTTCGAGCTCGAGGGTGAGGCGCCACGGGAAATCGTTGCGGGCGAGGCATTCTGGGAGCCGGGGGGCGACGTCGTGCACTATCAGATGAGGAATCTGGACACTACCGGCTGGAGCCGCTTTCTCGCCGTCTGCATCTGCGCTCCCGGCGTCGACATGATCACCATGCTCGAGCCGCGCGAGATCCTGTCCCGAGATTCCCTGCGCCACCCCGCTGTTCGGAGGCACGCGCCGTGACCACGATGAAGGCGATCATCGCCCGAGACCAGGCTGCCGGTATCGAAGGACTCGAACTCGGGGAGATGCCCTACCCCCACGCTGCCGAGAACGACGTCGTCGTCAGGGTCCATGCGGCCGGGTTCACCCCCGGTGAACTCGACTGGCCGGGCACCTGGACCGACAGGTCCGGGCGTGACAGGACGCCGACCGTCCCTGGCCACGAGGTCGCCGGGGTGGTTGCCGAACTGGGTTATGGGACAACCGGACTGGCTGTCGGGCAGAGGGTCTTCGGGGTGACCGACTGGTGCCGCAATGGCACGCTGGCCGAGTACGTGGCCGTCGAGGCGCGGAACCTCGTGCCGCTGTCGGATGGTGTCGACGCCGTCGTGGCTGCGGCGCTGCCGATTTCAGGTCTCACGGCATGGCAGGGGTTGTTCACCCACGGGCAGCTCCTCTCCGGGCAGACGGTCCTGATTCACGGCGCGGCGGGCGGTGTCGGTTCGGTTGCGGTGCAACTCGCTCGTGAAGCGGGAGCTCGGGTCATCGGCACCGGCCGCACGGCCCACGAGCAGACCGTGCTCGACCTTGGCGCGGACGTCTTCGTGGACCTCGAGCTCGATCAGTTGGAAGACGCCGGCGAGGTCGACGTGGTGCTCGACGTCATGGGCGGTGAAATACTGCAGCGCTCAGCGGCATTGGTCCGTTCGGGCGGCGCGCTCGTCAGCATCGCCGAACCACCGTCGAAGCGGCCCGACGACGCACGGGCCGTCTTCTTCGTCGTCGAGCCCGATCGTGCGGGGCTCGCCGAGCTGGAGCTACGGCTTCGCGACGGGCGGCTGCGTCCAGTCGTCGGAACGACATACGCACTCGACGACGCCCTCGCAGCGTTCGACCCGACTCGCCGCAGCCACGGCAAGCCGATCATCCGCGTGACCGACGGAGAGTAATCAATGACTGGGTTTCCGGAAACACCGGCGGCGACGGCCGCACTCGCCGTGGCCACCCGCTTCCATACGCCCGCGCTGCTCAACCACAGCGTGCGCGCCTACCTGTGGGGAGTGACGTACGCGAAGGCGCACGGCATCGACTTCGACGACGAGCTGTACTACGTCTCGGCCCTGCTTCACGACTTCGGCCTCGTCGATGCCTTCGACAGCCACCGGGTGGCGTTCGAGGAAGCGGGCGGGGACCTGGCCTGGGTGTTCGGGGTGGCGGCCGGTTGGCCGGCTGACCGGGCCGCAAGGGCTGACGAGATCATCGTGCTGCACATGCGCGACGCGGTCTCCGCGGACGTCGACCCCGAGTCGCACCTCCTGCAGGTGGCGACCAGCTGGGACGTCGTCGGGCTTCGGCCGGAGGAGTTTCCGGTGGAGGTGTGGCCGGAGATTCTGGAGCGCTACCCCCGGCTCGGGTTCGGCGAGGAGTTCCTGGCGTGCTTCGAGGACCAGGCGGTGCGCAAGCCCGGCAGTGCTGCCGCCGGATCGATCGCGAACAACGCCGCTGGACGCATCAAGGCCAACCCGCTCGACCGCTAGATCCGAACACTTTCCGTTGGCTCCGGCCAACGCCCACGCGGCCACAAACGTCAGCCCTACTCTGACGATGTGAGCGAAAACACCGATTGCTCTGGGGCAACAGAGGGAACGTCCGTCGACCCGTGCTCGTTGCGCATCAGGGAATCAGAAGGTGTTGGTGGGGAGGAAAGTGCCGTGCAGTTGACCCGTGATCGCGCGGGCCATCCTTGGCGTGAACGTCGCCGCGAGGTGCTGAGCCGGATCGTTCGGGAGACCGAGGCGCCAACGGATAGCCTGCCGAGGATCACCGCGGCGACGAGCCAAGAGCTCGACGCCGAGTACCTCGAACGGGTCGGTGAGGTGCTCGACGTGGCCGGGAGCATCGGCGCCATCCTGATGGGATCCGGGATGCCCACGACGGCCACCATGGACCAGGTCACCGGCATCATCAACGCCTACGGCATCGAGCGCTGCCAGGTCGACGTCATCAGCACGACGATCCACGTCGCCGCCTACCGCGGTCCGACCTCGCCCGCAGCCACCACGTTGCACACCGTGCAGTCCCGCTCGATCGACTTCAGTCGGCTGGCGGCCGTCGACCGCTTGATCGCCCGCATCCGCGCCAACGAGGTATCGCCGTGGGAGGCCCGCGACGAACTCGACGCGATCATCATCGCGCCGCACCCGTACAAACGCTGGATCGCCACGCTGGCCTGGGGTGCGTTGGCATTCGCCACGGCGGGAACCCTTGGCGCGAGCCTGCTGGCCTGCTTGGTCAGCGCGCTGAGCACCATGACGATCTATGTCGTCAACCGTCAGCTCAACAGGCACGGATTGCCGTTGTTCTTCCAGTACGCGATTGGCGGAGCGATCGCGACGGCGCCTCCGCTTGCGTTGTACTGGCTGAGCCCCAAGCTGGGGTTGACCTTCGAACCGACCGTGGCAATCGCCTCCGGTCTCGTCGTACTGCTTGCCGGACTCTCGTTGGTGAGCTCGGTCGGTGACGTCATCACGGGTGCCCCGGTCACCGCCGCGGGCAGATTCTTCGAACTGCTCATGATGACGGCCGCGACGATCGCAGGCGTGGCGTTGGTGCTGCACCTCGCCAACAACTTCGGCGCGCCGTTCGTCGCCCTTGGTCCCGGCGCACCGCCCGCCCTTGCCGAGCTGCCGGCCCGCGTCGCATTCGGCGCGGCGAGCGCGGCGGCCTACGCCCTTGCCTGCTACGCCGAACGGACCGCAGCGATAGCCGCCGCCTTCGGCGGTGCCGCGGGCACCATCGCGTTCCTCCTCGCGCAGGGTGCAGGTTTGGGTGCCGTCATCGCATCGTTCGTCGCGGCGGTGCCGATCGGCTTGGTGGGCAGGCTGATGGAACGTCGCAACCTTGCGCCGCCCATGGTCGTGTCCATCGCGGGCATCGTGCCGCTGTTGCCGGGTTTGGCTCTGCTGCACGGCATCTACGCGATCCTCAACGACCAGCATGCTGTCGGGTTCGCGTCGGTGCTGGGTGCCTTGGCGATCGGTACCGCGCTCGCGGCAGGCGTCACACTCGGCGAGTGGAGCTCGTGGAAGGTGCGACGGCGCCGCCTTCTGGTGCGCCGCAGGGTCCGCGGGAGACGGCTGCCTCCAGGCGTGCCGCTGAGCGCCGCCGACTAGGGGTTGGTCAGACCGCCGTCGTGGTGATGTCGATCTCCGAGGTCAGGGTCTGATGCACGGGGCAACGGTCGGCGATCTGCATCAACCGTTCTCGTTGGGTGTCGTCGAGGTCGCCCGTCAACTCGATTGTGCGATCGATGTGGCTGATCAAACCCTTGGTGGTCTCGCACTCGGCGCAGTCCTCCGCGTGAATGCGTGAGTGCCGCAACGTAACTCGCACCCGCTCGAGCGGCCAGCCCTTGCGGGCTGCGTACATCCGCACCGTCATGGACGTGCACGACCCGAGCGCAGCAAGAAGCAGGTCGTAGGGAGTCGGCCCCGCGTCGTCGCCGATCGGTCGTGGCTCGTCGGCGACGAGCCGGTGGTGACCGGCGGTGATGTCCTGGGTGTAGGTCCCCGAGCCTGCCTCGGTGACCGTCACAGTGCCCTCGAGCGGCGTCCCGGCGTTGCTCGTTTCGTGTGTTGTCATGAGCCGATCATCCACTAGATGGGGCGTGACCAGCGTCGTTGTCGGACCTCACAGGCGATGGCAAGGTTGATGATCATGAACCGCGTCTCGAGCAGGTTGCTGACCCTTGGAATGGCGGGGGTCGCCGCGCTGGGCCTGCTGACGGCTTGCGCGGGAACCTATGACCACGGCGGCGCGCCTCAGGGTGCCGGCATGACGACGGCGCCCGTGGCCGGAATGAAGGACGGCGTTACCGCGCCGATGCCGCAATCCGGGCCGGCGCCGGGAGCACCGCCGCCGACCGCGCCACCGGCGGAACTCCCACGCGACGTCGTGAAGACCGCGTCGATGACCATCGACGTGGCCAACACCTCCGAGGCGGCCGACAAGGCTGCCGTCCTCGTGGAGAAGGTCGACGGCCGGGTGGACAGCCGATCCGAGGACGCCGGATCGACCAGCGGCTACGCCCGCACCTCCGAGGTGTTGCGAGTGCCCGTCGCCAAGCTCGACGAGGTGGTGCGCGACCTGAAGACCCTCGGCAAGGTGCAGACCGCCGAGACCAAGGCCGAGGACGTCACGGCGCAACGTGTCGACCTCGACGCCAGGATCAAGGCCCTGCAGACCTCGGTGGATCGGCTTCTCGGGATCATGCGCGACGCCAAGGATCCCGACGCACTGATCAATGCCGAGAATGCGCTGTCACAGCGTCAGGCGGATCTGGACAGCCTGCGTGCGCAGCGCGATCAGCTCGGCGATCAGATCCAGTACAGCACCATCGACGTCACCTTCGTGGCCGAGCAGATCGGTGGACCGGCCCCGAAGCAGTACGAGGGCTTCACCGGTCAGATCGAGCGCGGTTGGGACGGCTTGGTCTCGGTGGTTGGCGACCTGGTTCTGCTGTTCGGATTGCTGCTGCCCTGGTTGGGCGTGCTGGTCGCGTTCGCCGCAATCCTGTACGTCATCGCCCGCGTGGTGCGGGCGCGCCGTCCGTAGTCAGACGTTCGTCAGGCGGAACGGCGAATGCCTCTCTTGAGGAGCATCTCGCGCTCGGACTCGCTGAGGCCGCCCCAGATGCCGTACGGCTCACCGACGCCGAGGGCGTGGGTACGGCACTGCGTGATCACCGGGCAACTCCGGCACATCTCCTTGGCGCGCATCTCTCGCTGTGCGCGGGCCCGGCCACGCTCTCCGTCGGGATGGAAGAACATCGCGGAGTCAACGCCCCGGCAAAGGCCGGCCATTTGCCAATCCCAGATATCGGCATTGGGTCCGGGTAGCTGCTGCGGCTGTGGCATTGGGAAAACCCCTCTCTGCGCACCCCTTTCGCGTTCCGCGAGAGGGCGTGGTTCGTTGAACCGATCCGAGCACGGTGTCGCCAGTGACTACTCGTGCACACAACGTAGAAGGGCTCACGAAATTCAGTCAATAGCCCGCACATGTGCTCAAGGGCATAAGCGCAGCTCGAGAATTTACATCACGTTCATCGTTGCGACCCGCCCGCAACGAGAAGAGCGATCACAAAACGGCTTCCAAATGATCACGAGTCCCGTTTCCGCTGTTCGCAGCGAACGGCATGGTGCCCACGGTCTCTACCGGCGAGTATTCAGTTGATACCGAATTAACATGCCCACCACCAACTGTTAACCAATGTTGAATCCGCAACACCTATTTACCTGGGCCCCGCGGTACCGGGTTTTATTGGCGCATCATCTCGCCGTATTGATAGCGTCCCGAACCGATGGATGAGCTTGCTCGCGCCGCGTTCGGCGACGATCCCGGTCGCTGGCCGCTGCCCGAGTCGACGACGCCGTCACAGACCTGGCTGCGCGCCGTGGCCGCCGGCGGACAGGGTCGATACGCCAGCGGCTTCGCCGACCTCGATCGCATCGGCCGCGCCGTCGGCGTGGGGTCGGTCGCGTCGTTGGCGCTGAGCACGAGGGCGTCGTTCCTCCGACAGCTCGGCAGGCACGTCGACGCGCGGCAGTGGGACGGGCGCGCGCTGGCGCTGGCGGGGGCCGACGTCGATGCGCGCGCCGACGCGTTGATCGGGCTGGCCGCCGACGCCCTCGGCATCGGCCGCTTCGCCGCGTCGGCGCGGCTGCTGCGGCGCGCAGGCGACGTCCTCGGCGACGCGTCCAAGGGACGATTGCCGGTGCGGTTCGGCTGGGTTTCCGCCGAGCTGGCGATGTTCACCGGCGACGGCGCGGCGGCGGTGGTGCACGCCGAACGTGCAGTCGAACAGGCCGCGTCGACGGGCTCCGTGCGACACGCCGTCAAGTCGGATGTGGTGCTGGCCGCGGCGCTGTGCAGCGCAGGCGATCAGGACGCGTCCCGTGGCGTCGCGGACGCTGCGCTCGCCCTCACGCAGTTGCTTGGTTTAATGCCGCTGAGCTGGGCATTGGCATGCCTTCTCCGCGACATCGGCAGCGCCGTGCACACCCCTGATCGGATCGCCGCGCTCCGGGACGAAACCGCCTCTGCGGTGCACCGCAGAGGCGGCGTGTGGGCGGCCCGCTGACACGGGTTTACCCGCCCCGATCATTAGTCTTTACCTGACACCACCACTTTGGGGTACGCCTCATCCGTAACACTGGAGAGAACACTCGCGATGACCAGTTCGGGAGAAGGTCTCGATGCTGTCGTTGCTGAGGCGGTGGCAGGCGATCGAGACGCACTCCGGACGGTGCTGGAGACCATCCGTCCGATCGTCGTCCGGTATGTCCGGGCGAGGATCGGAACAGCGGACAGAAGTGGTCTTTCAGCAGACGACGTGGCTCAGGAGGTGTGCTTGGCCGCCATCACGGCGCTGCCGCGCTACAAGGATCAGGGACGACCGTTCCTGGCCTTCGTCTATGGCATCGCCGCTCACAAGGTTGCCGACGCTCACCGCGCCGCCGGACGAAACCGCGCCGACGCGACCGACACACTGCCCGACCGCGCGTCATCCGCGGCCGGTCCCGAACAGCTGGCGATCGACTCGGAGTCGGCCGCTCGGATGGACAGGCTCTTGGCGACGCTGCCCGAGAAGCAGCGCGAAATCATCATCCTGCGCGTCGTCGTCGGCATGAGTGCCGAAGAGACGGCCGAGGCAGTCGGCAGCACGCCGGGCGCTGTCCGGGTCGCCCAGCACCGTGCGCTGGCGAAGTTGAAGTCCGAGATCGGGACGACGAGGCGCGATCATGCCTGACTTCGGACGCTGGACGGGCAACGGGGGAGACCCGTCGCTCAACGAGATCAACCGCGACGAGCGGTTCCTGGACGCCCTGGCCTCGGGCCAACCGGTGTACGCCACCGATCCCAGTGAGGCGGAGCTGGCGTTCCTGCTTTCGGACTGGCGTGACGGCATCCGCGACACCCCGACGACGGCGATCGTCACACCCCGCGACGCCGCCATCGCGTTGCGCGGGAGCCTGGATTCCCGCAAGCGCACCCGAACGTCGCTGACGCTCGTCGGATCGGCCGCCGCTGCGCTCCTGGTGCTCGGTGGGTTTAGTGCCGCCGTGTACGGCGCAGGCCCCGGCGATTCGCTGTACGGCGTGCGGACCCAGCTGTTCGGCGCGCCGCCTCCAGAGCGCAGCGATCAGGTGATGCTGGCCTCGCAGCAGCTTGCCGAGGTGCAGCAGCTGGTCGAGCAGGGTAACTGGCAGCAGGCGCAGGATCGGCTCCAGACGCTGTCCACCACGGTGCAGAGCGTCGACAGCGTGCAGGACAAGCAGGAGCTGGTCCAACAGTGGAATGCGTTGGCCTACAAGGTGGTCGAACAAGACCCCGCCGCGACGCTGCCGCCACCCGATCAGCCGCAACCGGTGCTGCCGTCGTCACCTCTGACGCTGCTGCAGGTGCCGGTCGTCACGGAGACGTCGACGTCCACTTCGACCTCTACATCGACGTCGACGTCGGAACCGACGTCGACCTCCCCGTCGGACTCCGCCACCTCGACGACGGAGACCACGACCTCGACATCGCTGCCGCCGTCGGACGTGTTGATCGTCACGACCCCGACGACCACGCCGCCATCGAGTTCGCCGTCGACTTCGACGTCAACAGCCACCTCGGCACCGCCGGCGACGTCGACCCCGACATCGCCACCGTCGTCCACCCCCACCACCACCACCACGACGACGACCACGCGGCAGCCCTCTGCGCTGCCGCCCACCTCGTTGCCGCCGTCGACGGTGTCGGTGCCATCGTCGGCGCCCGCTGTCCAGGCGCCGCCTCCGGTGAGTGCGCCGCCTGCAGTCCAGGCGCCGGCACCGGCGAGTGTGCCACCGCCCGTCTCACAGCCTCGGATCGTGGAGACGACGACGGTCCCCGCGGCGCCGCCCGTCGCGAGCGCACCCAAGCCGGTCGAACAGCCCGTTCAGGCGCCGCCGCCAGCGCCGAAGGAGCCAGAACAAGTGGTGACGACGACCATCGCGGCGCCGAGCCACGGCGAGAACTAAGGCGAATTACGCGTTCAGCGATATCCGTCGGGTTCCGACGCGGCCTCGTTGAGTGAGGCGTCGGCGTATCCGCGGCAGTAATCCCAGGTCACGTATGCGTCGGGTTCGGGATCGTAGGCCGGCTCGTGGGGCCGCACCGTGCCGTCGACCAGGAGCTGGAGCAGGTTGGCCCGCAACATGTCCCAGTCGTGATAGTGATCCTGCTGGCACTCGTCGCAGCAGACCACCAGGCCGCGAATCCCCTTGTGCGCCAACAATGCTTCATAGACGGCCAAATCGGCGAGATCCGCCTCGACGGCGACGCGTTCCTGCGGGTCGAGTGGCTGGCCCGGCTCGATCGCGTCGAGCGCTGCGGAAGGATCGCAGGGGTCGTCGGCGAACGGGTCGGGCGGCAAACCCGGCGGCAGGTGGTCGCGCACGCTTCCACATTACGCAGCACCTCCGTCATCGCGCCAGCCGTCCGTACTGCGACACTCGGGCCCGAACCCCGTGTGAGGCCAGACACGGTCGGCCGTCCCGATAAGATGGACATTTAGATCTGCGCCGTCTGGAGGCCCCACCCATGTCGATCGCTGAAAGCAGCCTTCCCATCACCGTTCCGGTGCCGACCGGTGGCGACGATCCGACCAAGATCGCGATGCTCGGGCTTACCTTCGACGACGTCCTCTTGCTGCCCGCAGCCTCGGACGTGGTGCCTGCGAACGCCGACACGTCCAGTCAGCTGACCAAGCGCATCCGGCTGCGGGTCCCGCTGGTCAGCTCCGCGATGGACACCGTCACCGAGTCCAGGATGGCCATCGCCATGGCGCGCGCAGGCGGCATGGGCGTGCTGCACCGAAATCTGCCCGTCGCCGAGCAGGCCGGCCAGGTCGAGACCGTGAAGAGGTCCGAGGCGGGAATGGTCACCGATCCCGTCACCTGCTCGCCCAACAACACGCTGGCCGAGGTCGACGCGATGTGCGCGCGGTTCCGGATCTCCGGCCTTCCCGTCGTCGACGCGGACGGCTTGCTGGTTGGCATCATCACCAACCGCGACATGCGCTTCGAAGTCGACATGAGCAAGCCCGTCGCGGAGGTGATGACCAAGGCGCCGCTGATCACCGCACAGTCGGGCGTCACCGCCGACGCTGCTCTTGGTCTGTTGCGGCGCAACAAGATCGAGAAGCTTCCGATCGTCGACGGCAACGGCAAGCTGACCGGGCTGATCACCGTCAAGGACTTCGTCAAGACCGAGCAGTTCCCGCTGGCCACCAAGGACAGCGACGGCAGGCTGCTGGTCGGTGCCGCGGTCGGTGTTGGTGGCGACGCCCGCGAGCGGGCGATGACGTTGGTCGACGCGGGTGTCGACGTGCTGATCGTCGACACCGCGCACGCCCACAACCGCGGCGTGCTCGACATGGTGCACTGGGCCAAGAGCATGCTCGGCGACCGCGTTCAGGTGATCGGCGGCAACATCGCCACCCGCGCCGCCGCTGCCGCGCTCGTCGAAGCAGGCGCGGACGCCGTGAAGGTCGGTGTCGGTCCCGGTTCCATCTGCACCACGCGCGTGGTCGCCGGCGTCGGCGCCCCGCAGATCACCGCCATCCTGGAAGCAGTCGCCGCGTGCGCACCCCACGGTGTCCCCGTGATCGCCGACGGTGGCCTGCAGTACTCGGGCGACATCGCCAAGGCGCTCGCGGCGGGCGCGTCGACGGCGATGCTCGGGTCACTCCTGGCAGGCACCGCCGAAGCGCCTGGCGAGCTGATCCTGGTCAACGGCAAGCAGTTCAAGAGCTACCGCGGCATGGGTTCGCTGGGCGCCATGCAGGGTCGCGGCGCCGCGAAGTCCTACTCCAAGGACCGCTACTTCCAGGACGACGTCTTGAGCGAGGACAAGCTGGTGCCAGAGGGCATCGAGGGACGGGTGCCGTTCCGCGGCCCGCTGTCGACCGTCATCCATCAGCTGACCGGTGGCCTGCGGGCCGCGATGGGCTACACCGGCGCGGCCACCATCGAACAACTTCAGCAGGCGCAGTTCGTGCAGATCACTGCGGCAGGGCTGAAGGAAAGCCACCCGCACGACATCACCATGACCGCTGAAGCGCCCAACTACTACGCTCGCTGACGAGCGCGTGCGCGAGTAGCAGACGACAGAGAGCCTGGGGGACCCCAAACCATGCGTGACTTGGTGGAAATCGGCATGGGCCGAACTGCTCGTCGCACCTACGAGCTGTCCGACATCAACATCGTTCCGTCGCGTCGTACGCGCTCGTCACAGGACGTGTCGACGGGCTGGCAGCTCGACGCGTACCGCTTCGACATACCCGTCGTCGCGCACCCGACCGATGCGCTGGTGTCGCCGGAGTTCGCCATCGAACTGGGCAGGCTCGGCGGGCTCGGCGTACTCAACGGCGAAGGCCTGATCGGTCGGCACGTCGACGTCGAGGCCAAGATCGCACAGGTCGTGGAGGTCGCGGCCAAGGAACCGGAGTCGTCGGCGGCAATCCGCCTGCTGCAACAACTTCACGCAGCACCGCTGGATCCCGAACTGGTGGGCGCCGCGGTGGCGCGCATCCGCGAGGCCGGCGTCACCACGGCCGTGCGCGTCAGCCCACAGAATGCACAGGCCCTCACACCCGCGCTGGTCGCGGCGGGCATCGACCTGCTGATCGTCCAGGGCACCATCATCTCGGCCGAGCGCGTCGCGCAGGACGGCGAGCCGCTCAACCTCAAGACCTTCATCTCCGAGCTCGACGTCCCGGTCGTCGCCGGTGGCGTGCTCGACCATCGCACCGCGTTGCACCTGATGCGCACCGGCGCGGCAGGCGTCATCGTCGGCTACGGGTCGACGTGGGGTGTCACGACGAGCGACGAGGTGCTCGGTATCAGCGTGCCGATGGCCACTGCGATCGCCGACGCCGCCGCGGCTCGGCGGGAGTACCTCGACGAGACCGGCGGCCGCTACGTGCACGTCCTCGCCGACGGCGACATCCACACCTCCGGTGAGTTGGCCAAGGCCATCGCGTGCGGCGCCGACGCCGTGCTGCTCGGTACGCCGCTGGCTGCCGCGGAGGAGGCACCCGGTGGCGGGTGGTTCTGGCCAAACGCCGCCGCCCACCCGTCGCTTCCGCGTGGCGCTTTGCTACAGGTGGAGTCGGGGGAACGGCCGTCGCTGGAGCAGGTGCTCACCGGTCCGTCCGACGATCCGTTCGGCGGCCTGAACCTGGTCGGTGGCCTGCGCCGCTCGATGGCCAAGGCGGGGTATTGCGACCTCAAGGAGTTCCAGAAGGTCGGTCTGGCCGTCGGCTCCTGACCTCGGAGTTAGGGTCGCCTATCTGGAAAGTTACTTCGCAGTAGGTTCATAATTCTCCGATGGAGCCTGACTACGACGTTCTGATCATCGGCTCGGGGTTCGGGGGCAGTGTCAGCGCACTGCGACTGACCGAGAAGGGCTATCGCGTCGGCGTTCTAGAAGCGGGTAGACGCTTTGCCGACGAGGAGTTCGCCAAGACTTCCTGGAACCTGCGGAAGTTCCTGTGGATGCCCAAGCTGGGCATGTACGGGATCCAGCGGATCCACCTCCTGCGCAACGTCATGATCCTGGCCGGCGCGGGCGTCGGCGGGGGATCGCTCAACTACGCCAACACGCTGTACGTGCCGCCGGAGCCGTTCTTCGCCGACCCGCAGTGGAAGAACATCACTGACTGGCAGGCGGAGCTGGCGCCGCACTACGACCAGGCGCAGCGGATGCTCGGGGTCGTCAAGAACCCGACGTTCACCGACGCGGACCGGATCATGAAGGAGGTCGCCGACGACATGGGCGTCGGCGACACGTTCGTCGCGACGCCCGTCGGCGTCTTCTTCGGTGCCGATGGCGAGAAGACCCCTGGCAAGACCGTGCCCGACCCGTTCTTCGGCGGGGCCGGACCGGCGCGCACCGGTTGCATCGAATGCGGCGAGTGCATGACGGGATGCCGGCACGGCGCCAAGAACACCCTGCTCAAGAACTACCTCGGACTGGCGGAATCTGCTGGGGCGCAAGTGCATCCGCTGACGACGGTGACGGAGTTCAGCCAGCGCTCCGATGGTCTGTGGGAGGTCACCACAGTGGCCACGAACGGCAAGGTGCGCAGGAAGAAGAAGGCGTTCACCGCAACGCATCTGATTCTGGCCGCTGGCACGTACAACACCCAGAAGCTGCTGTTCAAGATGCGCGACAGCGGGAGGTTGGCCAAACTGTCCGCTCGTCTCGGCATGCTCACCCGCACCAACTCCGAGTCGATCGTCGGCGCCGCCACGATGACGGTCGATCCGAAACTCGATCTCACGCACGGCGTTGCGATCACCTCGTCCATCCATCCGACCCCGGATACCCACGTCGAGCCCGTGCGCTACGGCAAGGGCTCCAACGCGATGGGCCTGCTGCAGACCCTGATGACCGACGGCACCGGGCCGCAGGGCACCGACGTGCCGCGGTGGAAGCAGTTCTTCGATCAGGCAGGCAAGAATCCGCGACTGTTGTTGCGGCTGATCAATCCTGCGCACTGGAGCGAGCGCACCGTAATCGCGCTGGTGATGCAGCACCTGGACAACTCGATCACCACATTCACCAAACGCGGGCCGCTCGGTGCGCGGTTGATGTCGTCCAAGCAGGGCCACGGCGAGCCGAACCCGACGTGGATCCCGGCGGGTAACGAGGTCACTCGCCGCATAGCGGAGAAGATCGACGGCGTCGCGGGCGGAACGTGGGGCGAACTGTTCAACATCCCGTTGACCGCGCACTTTCTCGGCGGCGCCGCGATCGGTGACAGCATCGAAACCGGCGTCATCGATCCGTACCAGCGGGTGTACAACTACCCGACGTTGCACGTCGTGGATGGCGCTGCGATTTCGGCGAACCTCGGAGTGAACCCGTCGCTGTCCATCACGGCTCAGGCGGAACGGGCAGCGTCGTTGTGGCCAAACCGCGGTGAGCTGGATGAGCGTCCGGCACAAGGGGAGTCGTATCGCAGGCTGGCGCCGGTCGCGCCCGTGCGCCCGGTGGTGCCTGCCGAGGCTCCCGCCGCACTGCGCCGGCTGCCGATCACGCCCGTCAGCTCTGCGGGCTGACCCGTGGGCAGCCCGAGTGAGCTCAGCGGGCGGCGTTGAGCACCGGTATCAGATAGCGCTGTGCGAACTCTCGGGTCTGTTCGTCGTCCTCGGTCGGCAGCAACGGTGACGGCGACAGCAGTAGGGTCGCGGTGATGCGCAGCGAAAAGCCCAGTGCGCGTTCGACGGCGGTGTCGGAGTAGTCGTCGGCGGCTAGCATGGTGGCGGCCATCGAGATCATGTTGCGGGTGGCTGGGGTGTCCATCTCGGCCAGGCGCCGGGTGAAGGTGTCGGTCTCGAAGTCCTTGAAAGCGCGGACCAGGGGATGCTCGCGAGCTTCCCGCATGCCCATCACGAACACCTCGATCATCTTGTCGGGGGCGCTTCGCCGCAACGATCTGGTCCTCGTCCCCGCATTGCCGGTACGGCGTGGGCCGGGACACCCCCGCAAGGCGCGCGATGTTGGCGACCGAGGTCCTGGCGATGCCGTGGTTGATGAACTCGTGCCTGGCCGCGTCCAGCATCCGGGTCTTGGACGAACCGGCGCGCTGTGAACCTGCGGAGATGACTGGCGGTTAAGGTGCGGTGATGATGGACGTCGACTCGACGATGGGGACGAAGTAGGTCGTCGCGAACCAGCGGGCCTGCTCCTCGGTTGCGATGGGGAGCACCTCACTCGGCGCGAGCAGGAGCGAGATCGTCAGGCGCAGCATCAGTTCGGCTGCCCGGATTGCGGCGTCGCGCGGGAAATCGGGCCCGGTGAGCGTCGCCGTGATGAGCTTCTGCAGGATCTGCATCCACTCCGAATTGATCGGAGCGGCAAGGGGTCCGAGGACGTCGGTGTCGAACCGCTGGATCGCCGACATCAAGGGATTGCGCTGGTAGGCGATGACGCCGCGGACGAAACCTTCGACGGCGCGCTCGGCTGGCGTCGGCAGCGCCATGATGACTTCGCGGGCGCTGGTCAACGAACCGATCACTTCCCGGAACATCACCGCACGCACGATCTGGTCCTTGTCGCCGAGCCGGCGATAGACGGTGGGGCGAGAGACGTTGGCCCGGCGGGCGATGTCGCCGACCGACGTGCGCCGGCACCCGTGTTCGACGAACTCGGCACGGGCAGCGTCCAGTAGCCGAAGGTGCTCGGGGTCGGAGCTGGTCGCGAAGGAGCCCGTCAGCTGACCGGCGCCCATCTCCATGGGCAAACCATAGAGGTCAGCCGACACACGGGCAACGCCCAGGCCGGCCGCGCTTGACACCGGTCCTTGACGATGTCAACGAAAGAGGGGACGGTTCGCCCCGTTCGGCAAAAGCCCCGTCACCCGACCGAACCGTAGGGCCATCGTGCACCGCGTGGCACGCCAGGCGGTGTGACCGTCTCGACGCGCGTGATCTGATGTGTTGACCGTCACGTTACAGTGAGATAACTTGGACAACTTGTAACACCGCCGTGGGGATCGGCGTCGGGGTGGTAGCGATGGGGGTGAGGATTGCGTGACGGGTGGCGTGGATGTGTCGTCGACGCCGCCCCAACCGTCTGCCATCGGCGAGCTCACCGGCTGGTTCCGTCGATACCTGCAGAACCATCCGATCGCCTCGCTCAGCACCGTCGGCGGTCAGCTCGCGTTGGCGGTCCGGGCGCTCCACTACCTGTGCACTGATGTCTTCACTCGCCGATTCAACTGGGGCGAGTTCATCCAACAGGCCGCGTTCATGGCCGGAACCGCCTTTACCCCAACGATCTTGGTCACCATCCCGATCAGCGTGACGCTGTCCATCCAATTCGCATTGCTGGCGGGACAGGTGGGCGCATCCTCGCTCGCCGGCGCGGCGACGGGCCTGGTGGTGATCCGCCAGGGCGCTCCGCTCGTCGCGTCACTGCTGCTCGCCACGGCCGTCGGATCAGCGGTCTGCGCCGATCTCGGGTCGCGAGCGATGCGGGAGGAGATCTCGGCGCTCGAGGTCATGGGCGTCTCGCCGATCCAGCGCCTCGTGGTGCCAAGGATCGCGGCGCTGGTCCTGATCGGGGTGCTGTTGACCGGCGTGACGAGCTTCGTGGGCTACATCGCCAGCTACATGTTCAACGTCTACCTGCAGAACGGCACGCCTGGGTCGTTCATCGCAACGTTCTCGTCGTTCTCCACCGTCGGTGACCTCGGGCTGGCCATGGCCAAGGCGGTGGTGTTCGGCTTGATCGTCGCGATCGTCAGCTGCCACAAGGGGCTCGACACCCATGGCGGGCCGGCGGGTGTCGCCAACTCGGTCAATGCCGCGGTGGTCGAGGCCGTCCTGCTCATGATGGTCGTCAACGTCGTCATGAGTCAGCTGTACGTCATCATCGTTCCGCGACAGGCGCTTTGACCATGGCTACCCCGTCCAGATTCGCGGTGCCAGGGTGGAACCCGCTGGTTTCGATGGCGGGCGACGTCACCCGTTCGATAGGGCGGGCGGGGCACCTGGTGGAGTTCTTCGGCCGCGTCGTCATGTCGTTGCCCACGATGTGGCTGCGCTATCGCCGGGAGATGCTGCGCCATCTTTCGGACATCTCGTGGGGCAACGGGTCGATCGTCGTCGGCGGCGGCACGTTCAACGTCGCTGCGGTGCTCGGCATTACGGCAGGCGCCCTCGTCGCGGTGGAGGGCTTCAACGCACTGAACCTGCTAGGACTTGGCCCCGCCACGGGATTGATCTCGTCGTTCGCGACGACGCGTGAGCTCGCGCCGGTGATGATTGCCATGGCGTTCATCGCGCAGGCGGGTTGCCGGTTCACCGCACAGCTGGGGGCCATGCGCATCAACGACGAGATCGATGCCATGGACGCGCTGTCCATCAACCCGCTTCCCTACCTCGTCGCCACCAGGGTGGTGGCGTCGGTCATCGCGGTGATCCCACTGTTCCTCACTGCTCTTGCGCTGGCCTACCTGGCCTGCCAGCTGGTCAGCGTCGTCGCGGGTCAGTCCTCGGGGTCCTACCTGCACTACTTCTCGTTGTTCCTCAACGGACGTGACGTGCTGTACGCGACGATCAAAGCCGTTGTCTTCGTGTTCATCTCATCGACGATCCAGTGCTACTACGGATACTTCGCGGCAGGTGGACCCGCCGGGGTGGGCGTTGCCGCAGGCCGGGCGATGCGGGCAAGCGTCACCATCGTGATGATCGCGAACATGTTCCTGACCATGGCGCTGTGGGGCGTCGTGTCCGGTGCCAGGTTCGGCGGGTAACGATGCCGAACTCCTACGACGCCGACCCACGTGGCTCCAGCGACCGCAAGCTGGCCATCATCGGTGGCTGCTTCGCGACGGTGGCCGTGCTGCTCGCGGTGCTGATGGTCGCCAAATCCCGCGGCCTGCTCGACGACTTCGTCAGAGTCGACATCCGCCTGGTCAACATCGGCGACGGGTTGCCGATCCGGTCCGACGTCAAGTTCCGGGGCGTCCTGGTCGGGACGGTCTCAAGCGTCACACCGTCGCAGCAGGGTCAGCCCAACGTCGTGCACGTCGACGTCACGCCCTCCTACGCTGCCAACGTTCCCGACAGCGTCACCGCGCGGGTGGTGCCGTCCAGCGTCTTCGCGGTTTCCGCAGTGCAGTTGGTGGACAACGGCAAGGGCACCGGCCCCTTGCGCACCGGTGCGGTGATCAACGAGGACCAGACCCTGCCGACCGTGCTGTTCCAGAACGTGCTGGCCAAGCTGCGCGAACTGCTCGCAGTCGTCGGGCGAGGGCCGAACGACAACGGCATCGGCGTCATCGCAGCGCTGGCGGAGGCCACCGACGGACGCGGTGCGAAGCTGACCAATGCGGGCCGCGACCTGAACGAGGTCATGACACAACTGAATTCGGTGGTCAGCGCCGACGATGCCGGACCGACGACGCTGTCGGCGCTACAGCAGGCCGCCGACGGATTGCGAACGGCGTCTCCGGAACTGTTCGACGCGCTCGACAGCTCGATCAAGCCCATGCGCACGTTCGCCGAGAAATGGGGACAGCTGACCGACTTCCTGTTCGGCGCGCTGAGCACCACCGGCACACTCGGCGATGCGTTCGACCATCAGACCGATCGGATGATCAACATCAGCAGCGAGTTGGCCCCCACCATCGGGGTGCTTGCCGATCACGCCGATCAGTTCCACGGCGTGTCCACCAGGCTGCAGACGTTGGCCAACAAGTTCTACGACGAGGCGTGGGATCCGGTGACCAACATGCTGACGATCAAGGCCGCCATCGGATTGGCGCCGTCCAGGACCTACATCCGTGCCGACTGCCCCCGCTACGGGGCGATGGAGGGACCGAGCTGCCAGACGGCGCCGGAGGTCCCCACGGCGCCGAACCTGATGCCGGGGCTGGCGTCGATGGGTTTGCCTCCACCGCACGGCGTTTCGGAGAATCGGCCCAACATCGCCCCGCCACGCGATTCGATCGAGGGGGCACCCGACTACCCGCCGGGTCCGCTCCCAGGTCCGCCGCCCGGTGAGGCCCCCCTGCCCGCCGAGGCGCCGGCACCTGGCGTGCAGCCGCAATCGGCGACCTTCGGCGGCACCGTCGGCCCGGTGGGCAGTGGGCAAGAGAAGGATCAATTGAGCTACCTCATCGGCGGACCCGCGAGTGCGGCAACCGAATTGTTGTTGGGCCCGCTCGCGCGCGGGACGACGGTAGCGGTCACCCCGGTGCCTGAGGGCGCCCGATGAGACAGCATCGGCGTGCACTCGTGGGCCTGGCGCTGTTCATGGCCTTCTCGGTCACCGTCACCTGGGCGGTGTTCGCCACCCTTGGCCGCGGCATCTCGGGGCCCACGACGACGTATTCGGCGATCTTCACCGATGTTTCGGGGCTTTCGCCGGGCGACGACGTGCGGGTGGCCGGGGTCCGCGTCGGGCGGGTCGACGCCGTCGACCTCGCGGGCACGTCACCGAAGGCCACGGCGCGGGTCACGTTCCGGGTGCAACGCGAACAGCAGCTGTACACCAACACCGTCGCAGCGGTGACCTACCAGAACGTGATCGGCCAGCGGT
This sequence comes from Mycolicibacterium sp. P9-64, assembly GCF_008329605.1. Taxonomy (GTDB): domain Bacteria; phylum Actinomycetota; class Actinomycetes; order Mycobacteriales; family Mycobacteriaceae; genus Mycobacterium. Next base: position 144,616 of record NZ_NPKO01000014.1, on the reverse strand, counting down.
ACCTCGGCCTGGCGCAGGGGCCAGGCGAACAACGGAAGCTGCCCGACGGCGGAATCATCCCCGAGGAGCACACCAACCCGTCGTTCGACATCTCCTACATGCTCAACGGCTTCGAGCCGCTGTTCACCCAACTGGATCCCGAGCAGGTGGACAACCTCACCAACGCGATCATCAATGCCTTCCAGGGCGACTCGGGTTCGGTGCTGACGTTGACGACGCAGGCATCGACGCTGTCGGCGACCTTGGCCGGGCCCGATCAGGTGCTCGGTGACCTCATCCAGAATCTGAACGAGCTGGTGGCGACCTTGGCAAAGCAGAACGCCAATCTCGAGACCATGCTCAACCAATCGCAGTCACTCATGGCCGAGTTGGCCAGCCGCCGTGACGGTCTCGTCTCGTCGGGCGGATCGATCACGTCGACGGTGCAGCGGATGGCCGAGATCGTCGGCGCGATCACACCCGATCTGACGCAGACGATCGAGCGGGAGCCAGGATTCCTCTCACACGGGCTGCGCGACGGACGGCAGCGCTTCGCCTACATGGCCGCCAACACCCCTCTGCTCATGAAGGGGCTGGCGCGCATCACCCAAGAAGGCAGCTACCTCAACGCCTACGCCTGCGACATCGACATCAGCCTGTGGCGGGGTCTGCGCGACTGGTTCCGGGCGTTCGTCGTGGCAGCCACTCCCGGAAACGGCAACGAAGTCTGGCACTCACCGATATGCAGATAGGCAACGTGTTCAAGCGGCTCCGTAAGCCGATCGAGTCATTCGACAAGGTGTGGCTCGGCACCGTCGGGATCGTCGTCCTCGTCGCCCTGCTCGGCGCGGTCGTGCTGGTGGGCAAACTCAACCTCGGTAAGTCGCGGTACGAGGCGGAGTTCGCTCAGGCGGCGCAGCTCGTCGACGGCAACCAGGTCACCATCGCGGGAATCCAGGTCGGGTCGGTCCAGGGTCTGCGACTGGCGGGGGATCGTGTGGTTGTCTCGTTCACCGTCGACTCGGGTGTCCGACTTGGCAGTGACACCCGTGCGGCGATCAAGTTGACGACGATCCTCGGGTCCCGCTACCTGGAGCTCACACCGGCGGGCGACGGCGAAATCTCGAACGGCACACTCGGACTGAAGAACACCGAGGTGCCGTACGACTTACAGAAGACGCTCGCGGGCGCGACCAGCACCCTCGGTCCCGTTGATGCGGAGCGGATCGCCCAATCGGTGACGGTGATGAGCAGCACCCTGCAGGGACTGCCCGACGCTCTGCCGGAGGCACTGAAGAACCTCCAGTCATTCGCGGACGTCATTGCGTCGCGGCGAGATCAAATCGGCAGCCTGCTGACCAATGCCGAAACCGTCACGGCGCTGCTGCGCGAGCAACGGGCTCACCTGGGAGTGCTTGTCTTGCAGGGCAATCAGATCCTCGGGGAGATCACCAAGAGGCGGGCGGCGATGGAGCGACTCTTCGACTCCGTCACCCAGCTGGTCGCGCACGCCAGGACCATCCTCGAGGACGAGCCACAGCTCGACGAGATGATCGCCAATCTCCACGAGTTCGCCAAGATGATGGCCGACCACGACGCGCTCGTCCGCAGCATTCTGCAGACGGCCCCGATCACCGTGCGCAACCTGGCCAACGCGACGGGCAGCGGCAACTCGCTGGACCTCAACGTCCCTGCGGGCCCGCTGATCGACTCGTGGATGTGCGCCATCAGCGGACGGGCCACGAAGTTCAATCTCGTCGAGTACTTCAAGGACTGCCAATGAGTAGGCGCAGCAAGGTGATCGCCACCGTCGTCGTGGTGGTTGCGGTGACGATCGCTGCCGCCATCGTGGTGTTGCCCCGGCTGTTTCACCGATCCATGACGGTGACGGCGCAGTTCGAAGACGCCGTCGGACTCTACGCTGGAAACGCGGTGTCCGTGCTCGGGATGCAGGTCGGCAAGGTCGCCAGCGTCGAAGCCAAGGACGGCTACGTCGAGGTCGTGATGAACATCGATGACGGCGTCGACATCCCCGCCGACGTGGCGGCCGTGACGGTTTCGGCGTCGCTGCTCACCGACCGGCACGTCGAACTCACGCCGCCCTATTCGGGTGGCGCCAAGCTGCGCAACGGTGACCTGGTTGGTCTTGGCCGCACCCGTACACCGGTCGAGTTCGACAAGACCCTGTCCATGATCGACAAGCTCGGATCGGCCCTGCGCGGGAACCCCGACGGCGGTGGCCCGCTGGGTGATCTGGTGAACCTCGGCTCCCAGATCGGTTCTGCGAACGGCACTCGGATCAAGGACACGCTCAACAAGCTGTCGCAAGCCCTGCAGGTGGGCCCCGACGGCGGAGCGCGCAGCCAGCAGAACATCGAATCCATCGTCACCAGCGTCTCGGAGCTCACTTCGGCCGCAGCCGACAACGACTCGGACATCCGCCAGTTCGGTTCGAACGTCCGGCAACTCAGTGACCTGCTGGCCGACGAGGACCTCGGTTCCGGCAGTACCGGGGCGAAGGCGAACCAGATCCTGCAACAGGCCACCGGGCTTCTCGATCGTCATCGTGACGACCTTCGCGGCACGTTCACCGATGCCAACACCATTACGAAGTCGCTCGTCGACAACAATCGGGAACTGCAGGAAGTGCTCGACGTTGCGCCGCTGACGGTCAACAACATCTACGACATGATCGATCCGGACGCGGGCAGCATCAGGGTGCACATGCTCCTCGACAAGGTCCTGTTCAACAGCCAGTACTCCAAGGAGATCTGCAATCTCATGGGCCTGAAGCAACTTGGCTGCGCGACGGGCACCCTGCAGGACTACGGACCCGACTTCGGGTTGACGTCGATGCTCGATCTGATGGCCGACGGGCCGGAGATCGGTGGTGGCCGATGAAGCCCGGCAGCACGATGCGGATCGCTCGCGCCTCGGCGGCGTGCGGGCTGACCGCGCTGCTGGCCGGCTGCAGTTTGGGATTGGAGGGCTTGCCGCTGCCGTCCCCAGGGGCGCCCGGCAGCAGTTACACCCTGACGGCGGTGTTCTCCAACGCGCTCAACCTGCCTGCCAAGGCGAAGGTCAGGTTGTACGGCGCTGACATCGGCGAAGTGGAGACCATCGCGGCGCAAGACTTCTCGGCACTCGTCACGATGCGGATCAGGCAGAGCGCCCCCATGCCGGTGGGCAGTACGGCCGAATTGCGTTCGGCCACACCGCTCGGTGACGTCTTCGTGCAGCTGCGGCCCGGCCCGCGTGACGCCGGGGCGCAGATGCTGCACGACGGTGACACGATCCCGCTGGCATCGACCGCGGCGGCACCCACCGTGGAGGAACTGCTCAATTCGATGGCGATGCTCGTCAACGGGGGCGCCATCCGCGCGCTCACCGTCGACGTCAACGGGGCGGGGCGAGCCGTCGGTGGCAGGGGCGAGAAGCTGGGGGAGCTCATCGCGCAGACCAATGCGTTCCTCGCCAAGATGACGTCGCGTACCGCGCAGTTGGACGCGACGTTGCGCAGCACTGCCAACCTCGCCGCGACGTTCAGCGCGCGCAGCCGCACGCTCGACGACTCGCTGTCGGCAGGTGCGCCGGCACTGGCGGCGATCGCCGACAACACCACCAGGATCGCCGATCTGGTCGACGGCGTCGCGCGCATCACTCGCCAGCTGTCACGGTTCCCATCGCTGCAGGGCACCGACACCCGCAGCACCGTCGCCGACATCAACCGGTTGTCGACGGTGTTCAACGACATCTCGGTGGATCCGAACCTGTCGCTGACGTCGTTCAACCGACTTCTGGGGATCATCATCAAGTCCACCAACTCGACTGCGGGGCACGCAAAGCTCGACGTCACGCAGCTGGCCTTGGGCGCGTTGCCCGACATGAACTACCCAGGGGACCCGGACTTCCACGGGCCCGATGGCACTGATTGGCATCAGATGATCGGCGGCCTGCGCTACGAGTGGAACCTCTTGTTGGGCAAGATCTATGGGCCCGGCCGATGACCTCGTCCGTAAGCCCATGGGAATGGGCGGCGTCCAGGGTCGTCGCGGCGGCCCGCTTCCTGTCCCGCCACCGGATCCCGATGGCGTGCCTTGGTCTGGTGCTCACCGTGGTGGTGGCATTCACCTACATCGCCATCGGCGGTCTGCGGATCAACCCGCTTCGTTCGACCATGTCGGTGCGGGTGATGCTGCCGGAATCCGGCGGCCTGCTCGCCAACCAGGACGTCACGCTGCGAGGGATTCCCATCGGTCGTATCGAGTCGATCAACATCACCGACACTGGTGTCGAAGCCATCGCGTCCGTCGATGCGTCGGAGCGCATTCCGCGGGACAGCCCGGTCCGCGTGGCGGGCCTGTCCGCGGCCGGCGAGCAGTACCTCGACTTCCGTCCCGAGCGTGGCGGCGGTCCGTACTTGACCGATGGCACGGTGCTTCCCGCGGGGCAGGCGGCCATCCCGGTCTCCCTGCCGAAGATCATCGACGACAGCCGCGGCGCCCTAGCGCAGTTGGACGCCACGAAGCTCAAGGTCATGTTCGAGGAGCTACGGGTGCAGCGTGATGGGCCACGCAAACTCGCTGCGATCTTCGACGGCGCCAGCCTGCTCGCTGCGACGCTGGACGACGTGCTGCCGCAGACGGTCAGCATGTTGAAGACCAGCCGCGTCTTCTTCAACACCCTGTCCGACGTCACGCCCGGGCTCAATCGCACGTCGACCAACTTGGACGAGGTTCTCGCCGGGGTGAACAAGATGGACGGCGGCTTTCGGACCCTCGTCGAGCGGGCCAATCCACAGCTGGCCACCATCGACGACTTCATCAATGGGAACCGTGAGAACGTCGTCCAGCTGCTCGGCAACCTGACGACGGTGTCGCAGTTGTTCTATTACCGCATTCCCGCGTTGGAGAACCTGTGGCGGCCCGATCGCGACTCAGTGATCGATCGTGCGTCCTCGGTGCTGCACGACGGTGGCATCTGGGCGATCGCCGATCTCTATCCCAAGTATCGTTGCGACTACGGGCTGCCGCGCCTGCCACCGTCGCAGGCCGACTTCCCGGAGCCCAACCGCTACACCTATTGTCCCAACGCCGACCCCGCGCTGTTGGTGCGCGGGGCGCGCAACGCGCCGCGGCCGCCCGGCGACGACACGGCCGGTCCGCCGCCGGGCTCCGATCCGCTTGCACGGACCGATCCGACGCCGAACCATCCGCCATACACGATGCCGACCCCCTACGGGGGTCCGTCGATGCCTACTCCAATGCCGAACTGACGCATACCGATTGGATGCCGTATGACCAGAGGAACGCGATCGCTAGACGTCTTCGAGCAAGTCGCCGACGATCCAGACGACGAGCAGGAGGTTGTCGATGTCAGTGAGGAGGATGGTGACGCCGAAGAGTTGGCCGAAGGAGTCGTAGAAGCGGCACCGCGGCGCCGAATGACGCGGCGCGCCGTCGCGGCAACGACCGTGCTCCTGCTGCTGGTGGGCGCCCTTGGCACGTCCGGCTTCCTGGGCTGGAAACTGTGGGAGCAGAATCAGGTCGCTGCGGCAAGCCAGGCGGGGCTGCAAGCCGCGCAAGGTTACGCGGTGGTGCTGACGTCGCTGGACGCCAAGGACATCGACGGCAACTACCGCCTGGCACTCGATGGCGCCACCGGTGAGTTCAAGGACGCGTACAGCCAGGGGTCGGCCCAGCTGCGTCAGATCCTCATCGACAACAAGGCGTCGGGACGGGGCATCGTCGTGTCCGCGGCGGTGAAGTCTGCAACCAAGACGAAGGTCGAAGTCCTGTTGTTCGTCGACCAGTCGATCACCAACGCCGCCATCTCGAGTCCGAGGATCGATAGGAACAGGATCGACATGACGATGGAGCTCATCGACGGCCGTTGGCTGGCAAGCAAAGTCGAGATTCTGTAGCAATGTCCAGAGGCACTGTAGTGACTGACGAAACCGTCGACGAGGCCGAATCGACGCCCGCGCCTGGCCGTCGCCGAACCTTGGTTCGGGCCGCGGTCGTGCTCCTTTTTCTCGCGCTCGTCGCCGGCGTGGCTGCGGAGGGCTGGCTGCTGCTGCGTCAGCATCAGCACGACGTCGTCGCGGCCCAGGCGCTGGAGGCGGCGAAGGGCTTCGCCGTCACGCTCACCAGCACCGACCAGAGCAAGATCGACGACAACTTCACCGCCGTGCTGGACGGCGCCACCGGGGACTTCAAGGACGGCTACGCCAAGTCCAGTGCGAAGCTGCGAAAGATGTTGATCGACAACAAGGTCAGCACCACCGGCACCGTGCTCGACGCAGCGGTGAAGGGCGTGCGCGACGACTCCGTCGACGTGCTGCTTGCCGTCAAGCAGGTCGTCACCAACTCGGCGTCACCCGACCCGCGAACCGATTACCTCGCGGTGTCGATGACCATGCAGAAGGTAGGGGACCGGTGGCTGGCCGCCAACGTCGTGCTTCCGCAACAGTGAGGGTCGCTGCGGCGCTGGTGGCCGCGGTGGCGACCGTGGTCACCACGATGCCGACCGCCAACGCCTCCGTCACCGACTTCTGCGGAGAACTGGGCGGTGCCTGGGACGGGACGACGTGTACGGCGGTCGTCGTCTCGAACCGCAAGGCTGAGATGCTGCTCTCGCTGGGCCTGCCGCAGGAGTTCGTCGACAACCCGGCGGTGGGCCCCATCGTGAAGGACTTCTACCGCAAGCTCGCGGCCGGCTGGCGCAAGACGGGAACCGAGACGCCGCGGGACAGCAGTGCGCGCAGCGTCTACGAGATCTATCCCGGTCCTGGCCAGGTGAAGTCGCTGATCGTGCACGAGACCTACGAGCCGTTCGGCATGCAGGGCAACAACGCCTACCGGACGTTCGTCTTCGACATGGGCAGTGGGCGCCGACTCGCCCTCGCCGACCTGTTCAAGCCAGGCGTCGACGCGGTCGCCGCCGTCTCGTCGGCAGCTGCGCCCCTGCTGCCGGACGCCTTGGCGGCCGCCCAGCCGCCGCACGCACCCGAGACCTACCCGTTCACGGTGCAGGAGTGGCAGCCAGGACCCGACGGTGCCGGCTACTCGGGGGACTACCGCGGCTTCGGGCTGGTGCAGGATGCGCTGGTGCTGTACATGCCGGACGAACCGCTGCTGCGGGAGAACCCCAGTCCCCAAGACAGATTGGTGTGGTCGATGGATGGCGGCACCGTCATCCTGCGTGTCCCGCTTGCCGCGCTCGCTGGATCATTGCGACCGGCGTACGGAGGGACCTGACATGCTCGACGAGCACTCGTTGCTCTGGCGGTGGGCGGGCGACATGCGGATCGCCTTCGAAGGCGGTTCCGCCGGGTTGTTGCAGACCATGCATCCTGCCATCGGTCACGCACTCATCCAGCATTCGAACTTCTTCGACGACCCAGTCGACCGGGTATTCCGTTCACTGCCGGGCATTCTCGGCACCGTGTACCGCGACGACGCGGAGACCACCGGGGCGGCCGTCCGCGACTACCATCGAGACATCAAGGGACACATGCCCGATGGGCGCCGGTACCACGCGCTGACCCCCGAGACGTACTGGTGGGCGCATGCCACCTTCCAGCGCATGGTGGATCGTGTCGCGGGACACTGGGATACGGCCAAGCTGTCGGAGGCGCAGTGGGAGCAGCTCTACCGCGAAGGCTGCGAGTGGTACCGGCGCTACGGCGTCAGCACCGCGCCGATGCCACCTGACCGCGCCGCGTTCGAGGCCGACTTCGAGCGCTACTGCAATGGCGTCCTCGAACCGAATCCGGCGTCGGACTACCTGATCGAGTTCATCAACCGGCGCGCGGTACCAGACATGAGCAAGTCACCGTACTTTCCCGTGCACGCACGGCTGAAGCCGCTGGCCGATCGCACGTTACCCACGCTGCCGGTGCGGATGCTGCTGGCGCCACCGCTGCGGCTGGTGATCTTCGGCGGCCTGCCGAAACCGACCCGTGAGCGATTCGGCATCGCGTGGTCGAAGGCCGACGAGGTGGCGTACCGGAGCGTGCGCGCCACGATCCGCCGCGCATGGCCCCTGGTTCCAACGCCGTTCAAGTGGCACGAGGAAGCCCGAAGTGGATGGGCGCGCGCCCGATCGGCGAAGGTGGGATCGTGACCGACGTGGATACCTGCCCTCCGATCGACGAACTGCTCCCCACCGTGCCGACCACCACCGACGAGGCGTTGGCAATGTTCGATGCCGCCGGTCCGGTCGAGCCCGACTTCATGATCGGAACGTGGCGCGGGGCCGAGCTGCAGACCGGCCACCCGCTGGACGGTCTGCTCGAGGCCAGCGGTTGGTGGGGAAAGCAGTTCGTCGACGCAGAGACCGTGCACCCGTTGTTGATGGGTGCCGGCGAGACGAGGTGGGCGATGAATCCCGGGCTGGTGCCGATGCGGCTCGGGCTCGCCGTCGCGATACCGGCTAGGGTCGCGCCGTTGGTGCGATGGGGGGTCGCCGCGCTTCGGCCGGTGCTGCAGACCCGCGCTGCCAGGGCCAGGCTCCGCGCCATCAGCTACCGCGGCGTGGTGACGGCGGCGATGGTCTACGACCAACTTCCCGTCATCGACTTCTTCCGCAAGATCTCCGACGACGTCGTGATCGGTGCGATGGATCTGCGTGGCTCGTCGGCGCCGTACTTCTTCGTGCTGCAACGGTGGGATGGAGTGGTCTAGATGGCCAAGATGAGGCGAAGCGCGTCCTCGCGCACGGCCAAGGCCGTGCAGCTTCCGTTGGGCATCGCTGGGCGCTATGCGCTGGGGGTGGGGCAGCGGATCGCTGGCCGCGATCGCGACGAGGTGAACGCCGAGCTGGTGGACAAGGCCGCCGAGCAGTTGTTCGCGGTACTTGGGGAGCTCAAGGGCGGGGCGATGAAGGTCGGCCAGGCATTGAGTGTGTTCGAGGCGGGAATGCCCGAACGGTACGCAGCGCCGTATCGCGAGGCGTTGACCAAGCTCCAAGCCGAGGCGCCGCCGATGCCGATCGCGTCGGTGCATCGGGTGCTCAACCGCCAGCTGGGTACGCAATGGCGGCAACGATTCAGCGACTTCGACGACGTTCCTGCAGCATCGGCGAGCATCGGCCAGGTGCATCGCGCTGTGTGGGCCGATGGTCGGACGGTGGCGGTGAAGGTGCAGTATCCCGGCGCCGAGGAGGCGCTGAAGTCCGATCTGCGGACGCTGCGGAGGTTCGCGTCGGTCGGCAAGTTGTTGATGCCCAATGTCGACGTCAAGGCGGTGGTCGATGAGCTCATCGACCGCACCGAAGCCGAATTGGACTACCGCCAGGAGGCGGACGCTCAGCGTGCCTTCGCAGCTGCCTTCGACGGGCACGCCAAGTTCACGGTGCCCAAGGTGATCGCTAGTGCACCCAAGGTGGTGGTGTCGGAGTGGATGGACGGCCGCGCGCTGTCGAAGATCATCAAGGACGGCACACAGGACGAACGCAACAACGCCGGTTCGTGTTTGGGGGAGTTCAGCTTCGAGGCGCCAGCGCGGGCCAAGTTCCTGCACGGGGATCCGCACCCTGGCAATTTCATGATGCTGGCCGATGGGCGGATGGGAATCATCGACTTTGGCGCCGTGCAACCGTTTCCCGAAGGCCTACCGCCCGAATTGGGCGCACTCCTGCGGTTGGCGGTCGAGGAACGGTACGACGAGTTGGTCGTTCAGGGGCGGACGGCCGGGTTCGTCTCACCCGGGTCCGCGGTAGGCGCACAGGAGATCATGAACTACCTACGCCCCCTGTCCGATCCGCTGAAATCGCCAATGTTCCAATTCAGCCGCAACTGGATGCAGCGAGTGGCCGGTACCGCGATAGACGTCACGGGCGAGCACTATCAAACGTCACGTTCGTTGAGCCTCCCTCCTGAATACGCGATGGTGGTGCGCGTGTTGGCCGGTGTGGTGGGCGTGTGTTGTCAGTTGCACGCAGAAGCGCCCTATCTGAGCTTTGCCGAGAAATGGCTGCCCGGCTACGCGTAAGGCCAGATAGCAAACACTGATTCGCACGGTTCGTGCCATCTGCCTGTGAATACGCTGCACTTACGCGGCTTGGCTACCGACCTTCGTCATGATCAGTCAGAACCGTGCGGACGCAAAGCGTCAGGTGATCGCCGACCACCAGTGGTTGCTGGTGCAGGAGGAGGACGAACAGAACTGCCAACTGCTGGAACTGTCCCAGCAGATTCTCGAGCTGACCAAACCCCCCGTCTACCCCCGCTGGGCAGGGGTGACCGCAGGGCCGCCACTAGAATGGGCGAGTGGAATCGTCATCGCCCCGCCCCGTGTTGGTCGTCGACTTCGGTGCGCAGTACGCGCAGCTGATCGCGCGGCGCGTCCGCGAAGCCAATGTGTACTCGGAAGTCATCCCGCACACGGCGACGGTCGACGAGATCAAGGCCAAGGATCCTCAGGCGATCGTGCTGTCCGGCGGACCGTCCAGCGTGTACGCCGAGGGCGCGCCGCAACTCGACCCGGCCGTCTTCGACCTCGACGTTCCGGTGTTCGGCATCTGCTACGGCTTCCAGGCGATGGCCCAGGCGCTTGGCGGCACCGTCGCGCACACCGGAACCAGCGAGTACGGCCGCACTGAGCTGAACGTGTCTGGGGGAGAACTGCATTCGGATCTTCCCGAAACCCAGTCGGTGTGGATGAGCCACGGCGACGCGGTCACCGCGGCGCCGGACGGGTTCGACGTCGTCGCGACGAGCAGCGGTGCCCCGGTGGCAGCGTTCGAGAATCGGGCCCGTCGACTCGCAGGCGTCCAGTACCACCCCGAGGTGATGCACACACCGCACGGACAGCAGATCCTGAGCCGGTTCCTGCACGACTTCGCGGGCATCGGCGCGACCTGGACGGCCGCCAACATCGCCGAGGCGCTGATCGAGCAGGTGCGCAATCAGATCGGCGAGGGGCGGGCGATTTGCGGTCTCTCCGGCGGAGTGGACTCGGCCGTGGCGGCTGCGCTGGTGCAGCGCGCCATCGGCGACCGGCTGACGTGCGTGTTCGTCGACCACGGACTGCTGAGGGCGGGGGAGCGCGGCCAGGTTCAACGGGACTTCGTCGCCGCCACCGGCGCCAAGCTGGTCACGGTCGACGCCGAGGAGCGGTTCCTTGAGGCGCTCTCCGGCGTCACCAACCCCGAGGGCAAGCGCAAGATCATCGGCCGCGAGTTCATCAGGGCGTTCGAGGGTGCGGTGCGGGATGTGGTCAGCGGCGCCGATGCTGGAGACAGCACAGTGGACTTCCTGGTGCAGGGCACCCTCTACCCCGACGTCGTCGAGTCAGGCGGCGGCACCGGTGCGGCGAACATCAAGAGCCACCACAACGTCGGCGGCCTGCCCGCCGACCTGAAGTTCAAGCTCGTCGAACCGCTACGGTTGCTGTTCAAGGACGAGGTTCGTGCCGTCGGACGCGAGCTGGGGCTGCCCGAGGAAATCGTTGGGCGCCAACCCTTCCCGGGTCCTGGTCTGGGGATCCGAATCGTCGGCGAGGTCACCGCAGAACGCTTGGACACGTTGCGCCGCGCGGACTCCATCGCCCGCGAGGAGCTCACCTCTGCCGGACTGGACGGTCAGATCTGGCAGTGCCCGGTGGTGTTGCTTGCCGACGTCCGCTCGGTCGGCGTGCAGGGCGACGGGCGCACCTACGGACATCCGATCGTGCTGCGACCGGTGTCGAGCGAGGACGCCATGACCGCAGACTGGACCCGGGTGCCCTACGAGGTGCTCGAACGCATCTCCACGCGCATCACCAACGAGGTTCCCGAGGTCAACCGGGTGGTGCTCGACGTGACGAGCAAGCCGCCGGGCACCATCGAGTGGGAGTAGTACCGGCGGGCAGGAGCGAAGCGACTCGGGGAGTAGTTCAGGCTTCCTTGGCCCCCTTGGTTTCGGGGGGGACCGGGTCCTTCTCGATGAACTCGGACAGCATCTGGCTGACCACCGATTCGATGGTCGACTCGATCGAGAACGCCAGGGTGGCGCTGACCGCCGCCACCGCCTGAGTGCGGAACCTCACCAGCATCGTGATCAGCTCGGCCACTTCGGTGTCCGGCGGCAGTGCGGCGCCAGGGTTGATCCGGTGGGCTACGTGATCCACGCCGGCCTGCACGAGGATCGCGCTGATCTGATCGGTGAGGGGCAGGATCTGTTCGTGGATGTCGACGAGCTTGTCGGCGCTGATGCCGTACTGCCGGATCTCGTTGAAGGCCTCGATCAGCTTGGGCCGCACCACCGTTGCGTTGGCGCCATCGCCGTCGAGCTTGATCACTCCGTTGCCGGTGAGTCGTTCGAACGCCGCATCGTCGTCGACCAATTGTCGGGCTTCGTCGACCGACATCCGCTCGGGACGCTCGGTTGCCCAACTGCCCGCGATGGCGGACTCGAGGCCGAGCATGTCGCCGATGTCCTTGCCCTGCTCCCAGGCGGACAGCATCTCGTGGACGTGGGCGATGTTGTACCCGCGGTCGAGCAACGAGGTGACCAACCGCAGCCGGGTCAGGTGGGTGTCGTTGAACAGCGCGATGCGCCCCACTCGCAGCGGCGGGTGCAGCAGCCCGCGGTCGCGATACACGCGGATGTTGCGGGTGGTGGTGCCTGCCAGCCGCGCCAGCTCCTCGATCCGGTACTCACCGGACGCCTCGACACCGTGCGGCTGCACCGCAGCGTCGAACAGCTGCGAGACCGCCGACTCGACGACGTCACGCGAACTCCGCCGAATCTGCTTGAGAATCGCCGATATCGCGCCTGCCTGCTGTCGCGGCTGCTTTGCGGCCATGTCAGGACGACGACGAAATGGGGACGCGCGCACCCCTCGCGTCCGCAGTCACGTAGTCGCTCAGCTGGAAGTCGCGCATCTGTCGAAGATACTGTGTCGCGAAGCCTGGGTACATCGACGCGTTGAATCCGTCGGCGGTCAGGTACCAGCTGCTGCAGCCACTCATCCAGGTGGTCTTGGTCAGCCGCTTCTGCAGCTCCTCGTTGTGGCTGCGCTGAACGTCGGCGCGCACGTCGAGATACCGGAAGTCGTGCTTCAAGATCGTCGTGATGCCGGACACGGCGTAGTCGATCTGTCCCTCGACGAAGACCAGTAACGAGTTGTGTCCTGGGCCGGAGTTGGGTCCGGTCATGAAGAACAGGTTGGGGTAGCCGCTGGCGTTGATGCTCTTGTAGGCCTGCGCGCCGCGCACCCACTCGTCGGCCAACGACCGCCCGCCGATTCCGGTGACCGCATATGGCGGCCCGGTCAGGTGCACGTCGTACCCGGTGGCGAACACGATCGCGTCCAGGTGGTGCTCGACGCCGTCGCTGGTGCGGATCCCGACCGGGCTCATGGTCGCGATGGGCCAGTCGATGAGCTTGCAGTTGTCCCGCTGCAGCGCCGGGTAGTAATCGCTCGACACCAGCATCCGCTTGCAGCCGGGGGTGAAGTCCGGGGTCAGTTGCCTGCGCAGCCACGGATCCTTGACCTGCCTGCGCAGGTGGGCCTTGCCGAGCCGCGACACGAGGCGGTTCATAGGTGTCTTCCATACCAGCGCCGTCGCACTGGCCTCGTGACCCCAGAACAGGGCGCGCCTGGCAAGTCGTTGTGCGGCAGGCACCTTCGCGAACAACGCCTGTGCGGGCGCCGGGGTGGCGATGTCCAATCGTGGGATCACCCAGCCGGGCGTGCGCTGAAAGACCTTGACGAACGCGGCCTGCTTGACCAGCTCGGGCACGATCTGCACGGCGCTGGCGCCGGTGCCGATGACCGCCACGCGCTTTCCGGTGAAGTCGTAGTCGTGGTCCCAGTTGGCGCTGTGGATCTTCTTGCCCTCGTAGGTGTCGATGCCGCGGACGTCGGGCCACCTATGGTCGGGCAGCGGGCCGGAGGCCAAGACGACGGTGCGGGCGCGGAACACCACCTTGCGGCCATTTTTGGACGGCGTCGTGGAGACCGTCCAGACGCCCTCGTCCTCGTCGAACGACAGCCCGTTGACCTCGGTACGGAACTGGATTCTGCGCCGAAGGTCGAAGCGGTCGACCATGTCCTCGATGTGTCCGCGGATCTCGTCGGCGGGAGAGTAGGCCCGCGACCACGTCGGGTTGGCGACGAACGAGAACGAGTACAACAGTGACGGAATGTCGCATGCCGCACCGGGATAGGTGTTGTCACGCCAGGTACCGCCGACGCGTTCGTGACGCTCGACCATGATGAAGTCGTCGACGCCCGCCTGTGTCAGCTTGATGGCGGTGCCGATGCCGGTGAACCCGGTACCGACGATGAGGGTGTCGTAGACGCGCATCTCAGGCCGCCGGTTCGTGGGTGAGTTCCTTGAACCAGCTGGGAATCGGGCTCAGCAGCGGGCTCGGGTAGCGATCGGACAGCCACACCATCGAGTTGGCGAGGTAGTGGTACGGGTTGTTCGGGTTGACGACCATGCGCGCGTGCAACTTCAGGATCTGGTAGGTCGGCACCCGACTGGTGAACTCGGCGCGTTCGCCGAGCTGCTTGAACCGCTTCATGGCGGCGTAGAGCCGCTCGGGCTCAAGACCCATCTCGACGATGTTGTTGCGCATCCGGTTGAGCAGCGGCGCGTACATCAGTGCGCCGATGATGACGCCGGGCGAGGCGACGTTGCCGACGAACTGGATCGCCAGCCGTCGGGCGGTGGCGTTGCCGATCATGTTGAGGACGTCGAAGTCGACTGCGATGTGGCGTGATTCGTCGTTGTTGATCTTCTCGAAGACCTGGTGGCAGACCGGGTCGTGCACCTCTTCGAGGAGGAACTTCAGCAGCGCGCCGTCGAGTGCCACCTCGAGCATCGGGATGACGGTGCCGAGGATCGACAGCGACATGTCATCGGAGTAGCGGTCCAGCCACTGGATCGCCAGCCGGATGTTGATGTTGGGCTCCGGCATCTCGCCGTCCTCGAGCATGCCCCAGCGCTTCATCAGGGCGAGCTCGGCGTTGGCGTGCCGTTGCTCCTCGGCGTGGAAGTAGCGGTAGATCTCGGCGAGCGTCGGGGTGGGTGCCTTCTTGGCCAGGGCGGCGAACCCGCGAGCGCCGACGTTCTCGATCCAGCACAGGTCGGCCATGAACGCCTTGAGTTTTGGCCGAAACTCGTCGGTGATGGTCTCGGCTCCCGGTGCGTCCCAGTCGATGTCGGCCAGCGCCCACTGCCGGTCCTTGATCTTGGCGAGCATTGCATCCATGTCGATTGCCATGGCGGTTCTCCTATCGGGTGCGGATCACCCAGTCACGCGGGTGGTCAGACCGACGGCGCGGGTATACACCGTCGGGGTGAAACGTTTGATGCCCCAGCCGATCCTGGCGTCCGGTTGCGGCATGCAGTAGAGGCCGCCGCGGTCGTTGGTGTCCAGGCAGGTGCGGGCCACCCGCTGCGGGGAGGAGCCGGTCCAGCGCATCAACCGGTCGGCCAGCTGCGTCGACTGGGCCGTGATGCGGCCCGCGTCGACGATATTGGTCTTGACGAACGTCGGGCAGAGGACGGTGACGTTGATTCCGGTGCCGGACAATTCGGCCGCCAGCGTCTCCGACAGCGAGAGCACGCCTGCCTTGCTGACGTTGTAGGCGGCCATGCCCGGCGCGGCGCCGAAGGCAGCGGCTGACGCGACGTTGATGATCCCTGCCGGTCGGCCTGCCTCGCGCAGGATTGGGGCGAAGACGTGGCAGCCGTGGATCGGGCCCCACAGGTTGATGCCGAGCACCCAGTTCCAGTCGTCGAGGTCGGCTTCGCCGATGGGCGTGCCGCCCGCGCCGACCCCGGCGTTGTTGATCACCAGGCTCGGAGCACCGCCGAACCACGACTGCGCATGCTTGGCCAGCTGCGTCACGTCGTCGATGGAGGACACGTCGCAGCGCACGGCCGTCGCCTTGCCCCCGCCGTCGGTGATGGCGTCCGCCGTCGCTCGTGCGGTGGCTTCGTCGACGTCGCTGCACAGGACCCTGCCGCCGCGCTTGGCCAGTTCCATGGCGAACGCGGCGCCGATGCCGCTACCCGCTCCGGTGATGACGGCGTCGGCCTCGCTGCTGCGCTTGGGCGAGGATCCGAACAGGTTCACGACGCGTTCTCCGATACTGGATGGATTGCCTTCAACCGCAGTGACTTCGCCACGAATGCGGCCACGTGCCGCATGGCGGGCTTGGCTTCTGGGGTGAGTCGTGGCAGCGCCTGGAAGACGTGCACCTGGTCGGGCCAGACCTGCAGCTCGCAGTCGCCACCCGCCGCGGTGACGTCCTTGGCGAGCCTGCGGGCATCGGCGACGAGCATCTCGCCGCCGCCCGCCTGGATCAACATCGGTGGCAGCCGGCGCCCACCCGTCACGTCGAGGGTGAGCCGGGGATGCGTGACATCGGTTTCTGCACAATACAATCCGATCAGCTTCGCCGCGTCGGCCGCACGAATCGCGGGATCGCGACGCAGCTGCTCCCTGGCACGGGAGAGCCCGAACGTGAGGTCCACCAGAGGGGAGAGCAACGCCACACCCGCGGGATGGCTGACGTCGGGTTGCAACAGCAGGTCGACGGCGAGGTGTCCGCCAGCGGAGTCGCCTGCGATGAAGATGCGTTCGGGTGCCAGGTTCTGATTGAGCCAGTCCCAACCCGCGCGGACATCGTCTGCCGCAGTGGGGAATCGGTACTTGGGCGCCAGTCGGTAGTCGATGGAGAACACGGGCAGCCCGGTCAGCCGTGACAACCACGCCACCAGCCGGCGGTGAGTCCGCGGTGAGCACAGGGCGTACCCACTGCCGTGCATGAAGTAGATCGCCGCGTCGCCAGTCCCAACACCCGCGCCGCGTACCCATTCACCGACGACCCGGCGGCCGTCGGCGAGGGTGGCGTCGACGTGTTCGACGTGGGTGCCCGACAGTGAGGGGCCGAAGGCATCCATCACGTGGGCGACGATCTGGCGCGATGCCCACAACCCCCACGCGCGCTCAGGGGGCAGGACGGCGCTGATCTGACGCAGGGTCACGCTGCTGATGCCTGCTGCTCCGCGGGAGCGGATCGAGCCGCGCCCGGGGCGAGCGAAGCGACGGGAGATCAACTCAGATGCATCGGTGCCGGTCAGGGCCGTCCAAGCAGGCATCGCGGACCTCCTCGTCGAAGCGTCCGCTGAGTACAACAGCAATTGGTGACATTTGTCAATGTCAACATTCAGAGATGTGAGGTCGCCGTCACGCTGCCGTGAGGGGCGCTGTTAGCGCAGCGGGTCCCCGCGCCAGCTGAAGCTGTTGACGTACTTGCCCATGTCCAGGGCGATCTGCAGGTTGACCGCAGACGGCTTGCCCGAGCCGAAGTCGGGGCCGAATGCGTGATAGGGGCCCACGGCTCCCGCGACGAGGGCGAGGTCGTCCTTCACCGCCACCAGGACGATCACGCGCATGCGTGAGTAGCTCGCCGTCGCGCCCTGCGGCCAGCAGTCGGCGACCATGCCGAAACCAGGGCGGTAACCGACCATCGCGTTCGGTATCTGGTAGGCGGTCTTGGTGTCGGGGAAGGTCTTGTCGACCAGTGCAGCGGCAATGTCCTTGGGGGAGCGGCCATTGGCGGGTTCGCTGAACAGTCGCATGGTGCCGCCGTCGCCGGCGAGCAGGTCGGCCGTCACGCCGTTGGGGTTCTTGGTGATCTTGTAGGCCGCGCCCTCGGCGGGATAGGAGACCGAGAACGACCCGTCTGGTGAGGTGAATCTGGGGTTGATGGTGACGGGCTCACCGATCGGCGGCCGCCCGCATTGCGGCGGGCACATGTATCGCGCCGACGGTTTCTCCATGGCCCCCGACATGGCGACGAGGCCCGCGGCGACGAGGGCGATGGCGCCCACCCAGACGATCAGCAGCCGTCGATGTGTGGTCTTGGGTTGGATTGGGACGGTGTAGGTTCCGGCGTGCGTGGAGTAGCCGGGAGCGATCGTCGTCACTGTTGTTCTTCCGCTGGCGCCGGTCCGGCATCGGTCCGCACGGGCCGGGTGTCCCGGCGCGCCTGCCGCGACGATCGTGACGATGCACGGGTAGCCGCGCCGCAGGCGACGCAGAAGGCCATGTCGGGCACGACGTGACCGCAGTGCGAACACAACAGCGGCTCATCGGACAGGATCTCGTCGTGCGCCTCGTGCAGCAGCGCGAGGTGCAGCCCGACGCGCAGGGCGAGCACCGCAAGGACCGTCACCACGAGATGCAGGACGAGCTGCACGCTTTGGTCGAACCGCGCGACGTCGACGAGACCAAGGCCTGCGTACATCGCCATCACGGCAAGGGCGAACAGGGCCAGGGCGCCGCGGACGTAGTTGCGGTGTTGGTTCTTCTTGTTCGGCGGGCGGGTGAACCACAGGGCGGTACCGATGAGGCCACCCACCGCGGCCGCGGTCAGCGGTACCGCAACGCCTCGAATGCCCGCCTCGACGAACAGTCCGTCCATCGGCCTTGCCCGCGCGACCATGCCGCCCGCGAACTGGGGAGCCAACCTGGTCATCTGCGCAGCGGCGGTGAACATCAGGGCACCCAATGCTCCGATGGCGAAGCCGTCCAAGGCTTCTCGCGGCCCCGGGCGTATCAGCCGCACAAACACCGCTGGCACGAGCATGAGCAGCAAGCCGCCGATCGGCACCCCCAGCCCGTCGCGGAGGATCCGGGATCCGGCGATGCCCATGCCCAGTCCGACGTCGTAGGCCTGGGCCACCATCGCGCCGGTCAGGAGCACCCATCCGACGCCGAGACCGATGCCGAGACCGGCCGTCACCACCAGGGTCGAGGTCGGCACGTCGCGATAGACGTCGGACTCCTGCAGGTAGATGAGGAACAGCAAGGGTAGTCCGAGCGCGGCCACGGTGATCAGCGCGGCGGGCAGGCGCAGCATCGTGGTGGCGATCAGGGCGGCGAAGATCAGCCCAAGCCCCGTCAGGAACGGCAGCCGCGAGCTGGTCGACAGGTGCGGGAAGAGCGTGCTGACGATGTTCGGTGTCAGCAGGTGCTCACCGGGGGAGGCGCTATAGGCCCGCACCCGCAGCCACTTCGCCCCCTTGTCGCGGTGCTCGGTCAGGTGGTCCCCGCACAGGCCGCAGTATTCGCCTGCGGGGACGTCGGTTCGGCACACTTGGCACTCCACGGTGCCGGTCGTGCCGTCGCTGGATTCCGACTCGGTGCTCATGGGGTCACCCTTTGCAGGACGAGTAGATTGCGGGCAAGGTTCTCGACGTCCGGGGTGCCGAGTCCGCTGGCCATGTCGTAGCCCGGACCCGCGGTGTCAACCGCGTTTCCGCCGAGGGTCACGTCACGGAACGCGGGAAACGGTGCACCCTCGGCGATTTGGTACAGCAGCGGGTTGATGTCGCCGATCTCGCGGCCGCCGTTGGCCTTGAGGAACTGCGTCATCACCGCGGTCAGGCCGGCCATGATCGGGGCGGATTGCGAGGTGCCGCCGCCGACCACGGTGTCCCCGTTGAGCACGATCTTCACCCCGGTGAAGGGGTCGGCAACGGCTGAGATGTCTGGTGTCATCCGCTTGCCCGTATTGCGCTCTGGGGCAACCTGAGTCGAGGCCTCGCGCTGCCACGGCGGCAGATCGAACAGCGACGAAGGCCCGCCGCCGGTGCCCTGGGACAGCGGAACGTCGAACCAGGCCTGTTCGGCAAGCCACACGCCCTTGGCGTCGGTGGACAGGGTGGTGCCGCCCACGCTGGTCATCTCGGGGAGCGAGGACACCGAATCCAGTCCGATGTCGGCAGGACCAGGTGGGGAGTCCCAGTCGTCGCCGCCCTTGCACTCCAGGCCCGCGAGGTCGCCGCTGGCGTTGAACGCCGTGGTGCCGTGGGTGTGTGCTTCGGCAAGCGCGGATCGAATGGGGGCCAGGTCGGCGGCGGTGAGCAGCTTGTCGCAGCCCCAGCCGATCGAGAAACTCCAGATCGCGCCGGGGAATTGGCGGTCGGTGTCCTCGAGCATCTGGCCGATCTTCTCGAATGGCCCGTCGCCCTGCACCGTCGGGCGGGCGTTGACGACGACCTTCTGAGCATCGGGCGCAATCGCATGTGCGACTTCGAGATCCATCGTGGTCTCACCGTACGGTTCTGGCAGCTTGTCGCCGACGACCGTCGGCGTGAACTGGGGTAGCCCGAATGTCGCCGAGAACGTGTCGAGGTCGGACTGGGCGAAACCGTTGAACGCGAAGACGACGATCGTGGTGCCCTTGCCGGTGAAGCCGTTTCGTGCGAGCCCGGCGGCGTTGTAGGTGGTGAGCAGCGAGGAGGGGGTCAACCCGCGGTCCGGCACGTCCAACGGCAGGATGTCTGGCCGCGACTCGTGATGCGGTATGTAGCTGAGGATTCGGCCGAGCTCGGTGACCTCGGTGCGCAACGCCGGCGGCACCTCAGGCTGCTGGGGCGAGGCGTAGAACTCCTGCCCGCGTTGACCACGGTAGTCGTGAACCTCGACTTCCAGTGCGCGCGAGACTCTTTCGGGTCCGCCCTCGACGATCGCCCAGTCCTCACCCGGGTGCCAGCGCACGGAGAGACCATGTTTGCCCGCCCAGTCGATCAGCGCATCGGGGCT
This sequence comes from Mycolicibacterium sp. P9-64, assembly GCF_008329605.1. Classification (GTDB taxonomy): domain Bacteria; phylum Actinomycetota; class Actinomycetes; order Mycobacteriales; family Mycobacteriaceae; genus Mycobacterium. The sequence continues at coordinate 124,077 of NZ_NPKO01000014.1, read as the reverse complement.
GGTTTGATCGCGAAGGCTAGCGGTGAGTTGGACGTGGTCGCCGCGCGCGGGACCGAGATCGGTGGACGCGCCGAGCAGCAACGCGAACGGGCCGCCGATTTCGGTGGCCGTTCCAGTTCCCGTGGGGAGCCGCAGATCCGAGGCGACCATCAGCACGGCCGCCGTAACCAGGACCAGGAGCCAGTGCCCGGGTCTGGTGTGTCGACCGGGATGTGCAGCCGCGGTGGGTGACGGCATCAGAACCATTTGTGTCGAAAGGTGTCGCATGGTCTCGGGAGCCATCCTTCAAGGATGCCGTCCCTGGTGACCCCAAGGTCAAGCGTTGACTCCCGAGACCGCGCGATTATCAGTTGTCGCCAGGAATGGCCGTCGGCGCAGGAGGCGCCTTGACCGGGGGTGTGAACAGGTTGCCGCCGGTGGGGTTGATCGACTTCTCGGTCGGCGTCACCGACACCGTTGACGACGGAGTGGTGGTTGTCGTTGTGGTCGACGTTTCGGGAGCCTTCTCCCCGCCACCGCACGCGGCGGTCAGTCCGACCATCGCGACGATTGCAGTACCGCCTACGGCCGCCGCAATGCGACGAGCCAGACGATTTGACCTCATTTTGAGTCCTTTACTATCCCCGAGTAAGCGAACACATGGTCTTCGGCGAACCGCAGTGCGATTCCGTACGGTCCGTGGCTCGCATCGGGCTGATGCGTGTCCACGGCTCATACACCGGCCCCATCCCGAAGTGGGTTTCGATGATCAAAACTCTAACGTACTGGTCAGACGGACACACAGTCGTTGTCGAGCAGATTCACGAGCGCGTCACAAAATCCCGTGCTGGGGCCGCACCCGCTTGACGGTGTCAGAGGGCGAGTGTTTACTCGTTCCATCGAACAAACGTTCGAAATTGCTGTTGGGTCGAATGGTGCGGGAGGTGCTGCTGTGACGGCGGCTGTGAGCCTGGACCGAAGTGAGGAAAACCGCGCTGAACAGCTAGAACAGCTGCGTCGCAAGATGGCGATGATGTCCGGGAAGGGGGCCGGTTCGGCCGCGGCGGCCCGGCGCGGGGCCATGCCGTCGAACGCCGCGTTACCCGACTCGGAAAGTTTGCTACCGCTCCCGGATTCGCTGGCCGATCTGCTGCCAACGTCGTTGCCCAAGGGTTCGGTGGCCGTGCTGTCGGGCGCCCGGTCGCTGCTTCTGGGCATGGTGGCAGCGGTGACGGCGGCTGGTGGGCACGCCGCGATCGTCGGTCAGCCCGACCTGGGACTGCTGGCGGCCGTCGAGATGGGCGCCGATCTGAGCAGGCTCGCAGTCATCCCCGACCCGGGGGTCGACCCGGTCGAGGTGGCTGCGGTGTTGATGGACGGACTGGATCTGGTGGTGCTCGGGCTTGGTGGGCGGAAGGTGCCGCCGACCAGGGCGCGGGCGGTGACGGCCAGGGCGCGGCAGAAGGGGTGCACCCTGCTGGTCACCGGGGGTGACTGGCCAGGGGCGTCGGCCCGGCTGGAGGCCAAGGTCAGCGGGTACGAGGTGATGGGCGCAGGCGGGGGTACGCCCATTCCAGGGTGCGGGCGGATCAGCCGGGTGCGGCTGGCCGCCAGGGCAGGAGGTCGGTTCGTCGGCCCCGTGCGCACGGTGGGTGGATAGCGTGCCTGCCCCCCGGGTGCTGGCCATCTGGTGCATGGACTGGCCTGCAGTGGCCGCTGCGGCGGCGGCCGGCCTGCCCGCGACCGAGCCCGTCGCAGTGACCCTGGCCAACCGCGTGGTGGCCTGCTCGGCGTCCGCGCGTGCGGCGGGGGTGAAGCGCGGGTTGCGCCGCAGGGAGGCTCAGGCCCGGTGTCCGCACCTGCACGTCGTGGCCGCCGATCCGGCTCGCGATGCCCGTCACTTCGAAGGCGTGACGACCGCGGTGGACGACGTCGTGCCTCGCGCGGAGATCCTGCGGCCGGGTCTGTTGGTGTTGTCGGTGCGCGGGGCGGCCCGCTACTTCGGGTCCGAGCAGGCTGCCTCGGAGCGGCTCGTCGACGCGGTGGCCGCGGCTGGCGCGGAGTGCCAGGTCGGCATCGCCGATCAGTTGCCCACCGCGGTGTTCGCCGCCAGGGCCGGACGCATCGTCGAACCGGGGCGGGATGCGCAGTTCCTGTCCACGCTGTCGATCAGGCAGCTGGCCACCGAGCCGAGCCTTGCCGAACGCGGTCGGGAGGATCTGGCGGACCTGTTGTGGCGCATGGGCATCCGAAGCATCGGCCAGTTCGCCGCGTTGTTGCGCACCGACGTGGCGTCCCGGTTCGGCGCCGACGCGGTCACCGCCCACCGGTTCGCACGCGGCGAGCCGACCCGTGGTCCGTCGGGCCGCGAGCCCCCTGCGGATCTCGGCGCCGTGATGAATTGCGATCCGCCGGTGGACCGGGTGGACGCCGCCGCGTTCGCGGGACGCTCGCTGGCCGGTGAGCTGCATCGCAGGCTGGAGGCGATGGGGGTCGGGTGTACCCGGCTGGCCATCCACGCCGTCACCGCCAACGGTGAAGAACTGCAACGGGTCTGGCGGTGCGCCGAGCCGTTGACCGAGGATGCCACCGCCGACCGGGTGCGCTGGCAACTCGACGGCTGGCTGAACCGTCGGCGAGAGGACCGGCGGGCAGGAGTGCAGCGACCGGGGGATGGTGGCGGGCCCACCGCGCCGATCACGGTGTTGCGGCTCGATCCGGTGGAGGTGGTGTCGGCCGCCGCACTGCAGCTGCCGTTGTGGGGTTCCTCGGGTGACGCCGACCGGTTGCGTGCGCGGCGGGCCCTGGTGCGGGTGCAGGGGCTGCTCGGGCTGGAGGCGGTGCAGGTGCCGGTGCTCAGCGGCGGTCGCGGGCCCGCCGAACGGATCACCTTCACGCCCCTTGGGGACGAGGCGGTGCCGCGAGCCGATCCGGGGCAGCCCTGGCCGGGGCAGCTGCCCGAGCCGTCGCCGACGGTGCTGCTCGACGATCCCGTCGAGCTGTTCGACGCCGACGGCAACCCCGTCCGGGTGACCGGCCGTGGCCTCTTCTCCGCCGACCCGGCGCGCCTGACGGCCCCCGCGCTCAAGTCCGCAGGCAGCCGAACGGGCAGGCTGAGCTGGTGGGCAGGCCCGTGGCCGGTCGACGAAAGGTGGTGGGACTCCGGGCAAGTCCCCACACAGGCCAAGGCCGGCCGGACGGCCCGAGTGCAGGTGCTTCTCGACGGTGACGGTGACACCGCCGGCCGCGCGCTGCTGCTGTGTTATCGACAGAAGAGGTGGTATCTGGAGGGGATTTACGAATAATCAATTGCGCACAATTGAATTGTGAGCTACAGTTTTGGTCATGTCCACGATGACCCTCGATCAGCAGCTCTGCTTCGCCCTGTACTCGGCGTCGCGGGCGATGACGGCCGCGTACCGGCCGGTGCTGACCGAGATGAACCTCACCTACCCGCAGTACCTGGTGTTGTTGGTGCTGTGGGAGGACGAGCGGACCACCGTCGGGAGGCTTGGCGAGCGCCTGAAGCTCGACTCGGGCACCCTCTCGCCGTTGCTGAAGCGCTTGGAGGTCAACGGATTCGTGCAACGCGAACGATCGCGAGACGACGAGCGGCTGGTCGAGGTGACGCTCACCGAGGCGGGCAGGCAGCTCGAAGGTCACGCCCAATGCATTCCGGAACGCCTATTCGGGTCGACCGGCATGGCCGAAGAACAAGTCGCGGACCTGCGTGACGCAGTTCGGCAACTCACCGATGCGCTCACCGCATCCAACCGAAGGGAATCCGCATGAAGACCCTCTACACCGCCGAAGCACTGGCCACCGGTGAAGGACGTGACGGCCACGGCCGCAGCTCCGACGGCAGGCTGGACCTCGACCTGGCGATCCCCAAGGAGATGGGTGGCAGCGGCAACGGCACCAACCCCGAGCAGCTCTTCGCCGTCGGCTACGCCGCCTGCTTCCACTCCGCACTACGGCTGGTGGCAGGCCAGGCAAAGGCAGATGTCACGGATTCCTCTGTGGGCGCCCGTGTTTCGATCGGCCAGATCGACAATGGCGGTTTCGGGCTCGCCGTCGAACTCGAGATCACGCTGCCCAACCTCGACCATGACACCGCGGTGGAGCTTGCCGAGAAGGCGCACCAGGTGTGCCCGTACTCGAATGCCACCCGCGGCAACATCGACGTGAAGCTCGTCGTCAGCGACGACTGAACCTCGAACTACATAGCCCCCGACCCACTGAATCCCCCGAAACTGCGGAGAGATCGCGATTTCAGCCGAATCCGCGATCTCCCCGCAGTTTCGGCGTGAGTATCAGACCAGGCCGGCTGCGAACGGGCCGACACGGGCGATGAACCGGTCGAAGAACACGTCCGGATCCGCCTCGACGCCGATGTGCGCGTTGGGTTGTCGGCCCCAGTGCCCGTTCCAGTCGGCCACGGTCATGGCGCGGGTCAGGGTGCCTGCCAGTTCGACGTCGATGGTGGCCTGCCGGTAACGGACCAGATCGGGATCCAGCGCCACGGCAGCGGCGAGGGGGTCGTGCAGATGCGCGAGATATCCCTCGCCCTGGTCGAAGTGGAACTCGAAGTAGAACCGCATCGCGTCCTCGAGCACCCGGATCAGTGGGTTGGTCGCCGCCGAGCGGGTGCCGCGATCGTCGAGCACGCTCATCGGCGTGGTGGCCGAGTCGGCGGCGCCTGCCAGCCTGCTCAGGATCGACGGCGTCATCGCGATGTTCTCGGTGACGTTGAGCCCCAACACGATCGGCAGATGCGTCGGCAGCTGTGCAAATTCCCCGGTCGCTGCGCTCCTGCCCTCCGGAAGACCCCACGCCGCACCCCAGACCGCGAACACCTCGGCCGCCGACTCGGGGTCCACGCTGATGTTCCACTCGGCAACGGGCGTCGTGTTGCCGCGATAGTCGAACGCACCGCCCATGATCACCAGCCGCCGCAGCAGCCTCGGTAGGGCGGGCTCTATCCGCGTCGCCAGCGCCAGGTTGGTCAGCGGGCCGGTGGCCAACCCGATCAGCTCGCCAGGGCGCTCGCGGGCCGCACGTACCCAGGCATGGGCGGCGTCGTAGTCGGTGAGTTGCCCATCGCTGGCCGGCAGCTCGGCATAGCCGAGCCCTTCGGGACCGTGGGTGTCCTCGGCGGTGCGCAGCGGCTCGACCAGCGGCTGATCGGCTCCCTTGGACACCGGGATCCCGGACGCGTGACACAGGTCGAGCAGCCCCAGGTTGTTGACGCAGACCTGCTTGACGGGGACGTTTCCGCCGGTCGAGGCGATGCCAACCAGCTCGGCGTCAGGGCTGGCCAACAGATAGGCCAGCGCCATGGCGTCGTCGACGCCGGTATCGACGTCCGCGAAGACGGGCAGTCGGGTCACGTCGCCAACGATAGGGCCGCTCGGCTACCAGTGCACACCGGGCACCAGGCGCACGGCCCGCTTGACGGTCCGAGGCATCCGCACCTTCGCAACGGCGCTTCGTGCCGGCCGCTTGGGGCGCCGGGCCGGGCGATCCGCTTCGGTGGTCTCCGGCTCGGACCGAATACCCCCCGTCGCTTCGCTCGCCCCGGGAACGGGCAGGACGCCGCGGGCGGCCGCCGAGTCGGGGTACCCGAGGTAGAGCTGGTGCAACACCCGGCGGGACAGCTTCGGCGTGAAGTAGGTGCCGAAGTCGGCGAGCGTGCCGACCGGGGTGTCGATCCGCGCGGGCTTCTCCACCAGACCGCGCACCACCATCGCCGCGGCGTGTTCGGGGCTGATCGCGGGCATCGGGTTGAGCTTGCGTGACGGTGCGATCATCGGTGTCTTCACCAACGGCATGTGGATGCTGGTGAACGTGATGTGATCCGACAGCGTCTCGGTGCCGACCACCTCGGCGAACGCGTCCAGGGCCGCCTTGCTCGGGACGTAGGCGCTGTACTTCGGGCTGATCGCCTGCACGCCTGCGCTGGACACGTTCACCACGTGACCGAAACGGCGCTCCCGCCAGTGCGGCAGCAGCGCGAGAACCATGCGCACGGAACCGAAGTAGTTGACCGCCATGACGCGTTCGTAGTCGTGCAGGCGGTCGGTGGACGCCGAGACCGACCGGCGGATCGACCGGCCCGCGTTGTTGACCAGATAGTCGACGTGCCCGAACTGGCCGAGGATGTCCTTGACGGTGTGCTCCACCGACGCCGAGTCGGTGACGTCGCACGTGAATGCGTATGCGTTGCCGCCGAATTCGCGGATCTCGGCCACCAGGTCGTCGAGCGCCTCGGCGCTGCGGGCGAGCGCGAACACCGTCGCCCCGCGCTCGGCGACCGCCACTGCCGATGCACGTCCGATGCCGCTGGACGCGCCGGTGATGATGACGTGGCGCCCGATCAGGGGACCGTTGGGATCGTCGCGCCGCGCCCGGTCGACGTCGAGGTGTTCGGCCCAGTACCGCCATAGCTTCGGCGCGTAGGTTCCGAACTCGGGAACGCTGATTCCCTTGCCCTGCAACGCCTCTATGGTGTTGTCCGCGGTGAAGGTGGGAGCCAGGTCGACGACGTCGAGGATCTCGCCGGGGATGCCGAGTTGGGTGGCCGCCATGTTGCGCACGATCTTCGCCCGACCGCTGACCTTCAGGAACGGTGCCGCTACCGAGCCGGGCAGCGTTCCGCGCAGCGGCGGCAGCCCGGCCTCCTCGGCCACGCCGCGGTAGATGCCGCGAAGTCCGGTGGTCTTCGGCGCGGTCAGGTGGAAGGTCTTGCCGTCCCATCCGTCGGCGTGCATCAGCTCGACGAGTGCGTCGACCACATAGTCGACGGGGACGATGTTGGTGCGGCCCGTGTCGGGCAGCACGATCGGGGTGAACCTCGGCAGGCGCGACAGCTTCGCGAGCAGTCCGAAGAAGTAGTAGGGGCCGTCGATCTTGTCCATCTCGCCGGTGCGCGAGTCGCCGACGACGACGGCGGGCCGGTAGATCCGCATCCGCAGGCCGGGCGCCGACCGCACCAGCATCTCGGCCTCGAACTTGGTCTGGTGATACGGCGTCGGGAGGTCTTGGGCGACGTCGAAGTCGTCTTCGGTGTACTCGCCGGGGAAGCTGCCCGCGACCGCGATCGACGACACGTGGTGCAACGTCGCGTCGAGCCGCTTGGCGAGGTCGATCACCGCGCGCGTGCCGTCGACGTTGGCGGCGCGCTGGGTGTCCTCGTCGGCGGTGATGTCGTAGATCGCGGCGCAGTGCACCACGTGGTCGACGTCGCCGAGCTCGGCGCACGATTCGTCGGTGAGCCCCAGGTCGGTCTGGGTCAGGTCGCCGACCAGCGGTTTCGCTCGGTCACCCCATTCGTCAGCGAGGCGCTCGAACCGGGCGAGGGACTCCCGGCGCACCAGGACCCACACTTCGGCGTCACTGCCGAGGGTCAGAATTCGGGACACGACGCGGCGACCAATAAACCCGGTACCGCCGGTAACGACATAGCGCATGCGAGCCATGGTCACCCCTTGTCGGGCAAAGGTCAACACGGTGTGACCCGATCGAGGGGACGTGCCCTCGTGCCAGCCCGCGGCGGCGGCTATCGTCCGACACAGCCACCTCAGCCTTGTAGGGAGAGACGAATGCCGATCAACCCAGACGCCATCGGTGCCAAGTCCGCACCGCAACCCTTCGCCTGGACCGAACGCGACACCCTGCTGTACGCATTGGGCGTCGGCGCAGGCGCCAAGGATCTGGCCTTCACCACCGAGAACAGCCACGACATCGAGCAGCAAGTGCTGCCCACCTACGCTGTCATCGCCTGCCCGGCCTGGGGTGCGGTCGGCGAGGTCGGCACCTTCAACTTCGGCATGCTGCTGCACGGTTCGCAGCAGATCCGGCTGCACGCGCCGCTGCCGCCGTCCGGCAAGTTGAACGTGCACTCCGAGGTCGTCGACATCCAGGACAAGGGCGAGGGCAAGAACGCCATCCTGGTGTTCAAGGGCGTCGGCACCGACCCGGACACCGGCGAGGTTGTCGCCGAATCGGTGTCCACCGCGGTGATCCGCGGCGAGGGTGGCTTCGGCGGGCAGCCGGGTGAGCGGCCGGTGGCTCCGGTGTTCCCCGATCGCGAAGCCGACGCCAAGGTGGCGCTGCCCACCACCGAGGATCAGCCGCTGATCTACCGACTTTCGGGTGACCGCAACCCGCTGCACAGCGACCCGTGGTTCGCGCAGAACCTCGCGGGCTTCCCGAAGCCAATCCTGCACGGGCTGTGCACCTATGGCGTCGCGGGCCGCGTGCTCGTTGCCGAGCTCGGTGGCGGCGACGCAGGAAAGATCAGGGCCGTCGGCGCGCGCTTCACCTCGCCGGTGTTCCCCGGCGAGACGTTGACGACGTCGGTCTGGAAGACCGAGCCCGGCCACGCGGTGTTCCGCACCGAGGCCGCAGAGGTCGACGGTTCCAATGCCAGGGTCGTGCTCGACGACGGGACCGTGGAGTACCTGGACTGATCACCAGGTCTGTTCGGCGGCCCGCACCACCGGCGTCATTCTGTTGACGCGTCGATTGATCCGTCCCCGATTGATCAGGCGCCGCGGGCCTCGACGGCGGGCGCTGCCAGCCAGACGAATGCTCCGAGATGCGGGCGCAGCCAGCTGTCGACGCTCCAGGTGGAGCCGGCCGCCGCGAAGAACAAGGCGAGTGACGCGAATATGTAGCCGACCGAAGGTCCGAGATCTGTCATCCCCGAATGGAAGGGCAAGTGGAAAGCCTCGACACCCGACCAGATGCTGAACGAGAGGATCGCCGAGCCGACGAACGCGGCATTCGACAGCACTCCGAAGATGATGGCGAGGGCCGCGAGCGTTTCGATGACGGCGATGACCACCGCGAAGACGGGCGGATTGGCCATACCGACCACGTTCATCAGCGCCAGCCACTGGTGGATGACGGGCGTGTTGACCTGAGAGACCTTGCCGAGCTCGTCGTGCAGGGTCTGCCCGTGGATGAACCCGGGCTGCCATTTGAAGCTCGCGTCGCAGGCCCAGAGCACTCCGAACAGGATGCGCACCACCGCAGCACCCCGTAGCCAGCGTCGGCCGAAGACTGCGGGACGTGTGGTGCTCAGGGACAAATCTGCTGCAGAGGGGGCGTCGAGCGTGGCGGACACGGGGGGTGCACCCTTTCAGTTGACCGAGGTTCTCCTCAATCGAACACGCGGTGGCTGGCAAGCGGCTTCACGGTCGGTGGGAATAGTCCGACCACCGTCCGGTACGTCGGGTAGTCGTCTCGTGATGCTGTGGGACGAAACCAATGCCAGCTGTCATCCGCTGCCAGTCGGCAGACCTACTTGGAGACGGTGCGCTCCAGCGTCGCCAGCGAGGCAGCGATGAAGTCGTCGCCGAATACCGGCACCCCGACGGTGTCGCGGAATTCCTGCACCGTTCCACTCCAGTCGTAGGTGAGCGTGACGTCGGTGCCCGCGCCGTTCGGCGCCAAGTCGTAACGCCACCACCAGCCGCCGGGGCTGTGCGTGCCCGACTCGTCCAATTGCCCGGGAAGCCAGGCAATGGTCCGGTCCTCGTCGAACTCGGTGACCAGGTTGTGCAAGACGTAGTGACCACCGGCCTGTTCCAGATACATGTTGATTGCGAACATCTGGCCGGGTGCCGTGACCCTGTCGGTGTCAATGGCGTCGCGGACCCAGTCACCGGGTTCGGTGTCCTGGTGGCGGGTCGGTTCGGCCAGGACGGCGAAGATCTCGGCGGGGGTGGCGGCGATGGTGCGGGTGACGACGTAACGTTCGTCGGTCGCCGCGGTCATGCGTCGGAGCCTGGTCCGTAGAGCCGCGCGATGTCGGGGGAGTCGAGCCAGCCGGAGTAGGTCGGCGACTTCGGCCAACCCTCTGGTGAGTCCTGCCACTCCTCCTGGCGGCCCCACGGCAACACGTCGACCAACGCGAACGTGCACGTGAGCTGCTCGCAACCGCGCCCGTTGGTGTGCCAGGTGCGGTACACGGTGTCGCCGTCACGAAGGAAGACATTGGCGCCGAAGCCGCCGCCGGGAGGGGCGTCGACGTCGGCGGCGAACGAGCTGTCCGACGACGAGTACCACGTCATCGTGTTGCCGACCTTGTTGCGGTATGCCAGCGCCTCGTCGATCGGCCCGTTGGTGACCACGACGAAGCGTGCGTCATAGGGCTCGAGGAAGTCCAGGCGGTCCCACTGCGACGTGAGGCTGGTGCAGCCACCGCACTGCCACTCGGCACCGTCGGACCACATGTGGTTGTAGACGATGAGCTGCGAGCGGCCGTCGAACACGTCGACCAGGCGGACGGGCCCGTTCTCGCCGATCAACGTGTAGTCGGGCATCTCGACCATCGGCAGCCTGCGGCGTTGGGCGGCGATCGCGTCGAGCTCCTTGGTGGCGGCCTTCTCGCGGCGGCGCAGCTCCTCCAGGGCCGTGCGCCAGGTGGGTTGGTCGACCACGGACGGCTTCGCGGTGGCCACTGGTGAACCGTGTTGAGCCATGTCTTCCTCTCGGTGTAGTTCCCTTCCTGATTTGACTCCGCCGGCGCGCAAAACTCATCGGTCATTTCGATGCGGCGCACCAAACCAATGCGATAGCGCTTCTCGCAGGGAGGGCACGGCGGTGCTCGCGGATTCTTTCATCGTTGCGGCCCAGGCGATGTGGGCGTCCGGCCGGATCAGGAGGGCGTCGGCCGGGCGGTCGTCGGTCTCCGCGGTGTGGACGTCGACCCGATCCTCCCAGCCGCGAACGGCCTCGCGAACGTCGTGGCGATCGGCGAGGTCGAGCAGGACGGGCTGGGCGGCCCTGGCGAGTTCCGCGACGCTCGTCGTGCCCCGAGCGGTGCGCAGGGCCAGATCGGGGGCGAAGGTACCGACCATGGGGTGCCGGTCCGAGCCTGGCATCGGGTAGCGGATGTCGGCGCCCGCGATCATCTCGCCGACCCGGCGTTGCGCAGGCTCGTCGAGGAGCAGTTCGGACACCACCTGCCGAAGCGCATCGGCGGCCGCGTCGAGCCCACGCCGCAGCGCCACCTGCGCCTGGGTGTGCTGCAACGTGCGTGCCCCGGCGAGGTGACGTTCGTCGTGATAGGTGTCGAGCAGGCCGGGCGGGGCCCAGCCGTCGATCTCGGCGGCCAGCTTCCACGCCAGGTTGACGGTGTCGAGCATGCCTGCGGTGAGGGCGACGCCGCCTGACGGAAACTGGTGTGCCGCATCGCCTGCCACCAACACGCGGCCCACGCGGTAGCGGTCGACCTGTCGCGCGCCGTAGGTGAAGCGCGTCAGCCGGGTCGGTTCGATCAGAGGAATGTCGGCTCCGAGGACGCGGCGGATGCTGTCCTGGAACTCGGCGACGGTCATCGGCTCGGTGTCGTCGTAGCCGTAGTCGTGGTCCTGCTCTTCGCTGGTGTAGAGCCCCAGATCGTCTGGGGTGTAGGAACTCATCGCGAACACGCCGCGGTCGGTCTGGGTATAGCCCGCGCGGACGCGACCGATGCCGGGGACCTCGTAGTCGCCGTCGTCGCGCAGCGTCACCGAATCGGGCATGGCGAAGTGACCGAGGCGGTTGACCTCCGGGTAGGTGATGCCGGGGAACGCGATCCCGGCCATGTCGCGAACGGGGCTGCCAACGCCGTCGCAGCCCACCAGGTATCGCGCGGTCACCCGATATGGTCCATCGGGCCCGCACACGTCCGCGGTCACCGCGTCGTCGTCCTTGGCCAGCCCGGCCAGCTCGTGGCCGCGGCGGACCTCGGCACCGAGCTCGACGGCGATCTCCTCGAGCAAGCGCTCTAGGTCGGGCTGGGGGAGGAGCAGCGCCTCCATCGGGTTCTCGGCAAGCTGGGTGAGGTCGACGTGCAGACCACCGAACGGGAATCGGGGGGTCGGACGTGGCTGGCCGCTGGCCGCCTCGAACCGGCCGGTGAGCCCGCGATGGTCCAGGAATCGCAGGAGCTGGCCGCCGACGCCGCCGGCCTTCGGGACGGGGCGAGGCTCCAGTAGCCGCTCCAGGACCAGCACGCCCACGCCATGTCGGCGGAGCTCGCCGGCCAGCATCAGTCCGGTTGGGGCGGCGCCCACGATGATCACGTCGGTTTCCGTCATTCGCAGTCCCATTTCCGCAGGTTGAAGGCTCGGCCAGCGAGTATGCGGCACGACCGGGGTCTTGCGGCAAGCCCCCCGGTGCGCTATAGATTGAAGGTGGAAGGGGCCTGAGGGCCCCTTTTTTCTTGCCCTCTTCTGCCCGTAGAAGTCGAACATGTGTTCGATTACTCTGGGGGAATGGGTTGGCACAACGGGCCTCCGAGCTGGGGCGAGATGGAGCGTGTGCTCACCGGCAAGCCGCGGCGGGCCGGTTCACGCCTTCCCGAACCGGACGCCGACGGTGGTGACAGCCCGGCCTGGTCGCGCAAGCGGGGCGCCTACGAACCGATTGATGAGCGTCGAGCTGTGTCGTCGGTGCCGTATGCCGAGTTGCACGCCCATTCGGCGTACAGCTTCCTCGACGGGGCAAGCACGCCAGAAGAGCTGGTCGAGGAGGCCGCGCGGCTGGGCCTGCGTGCCATCGCGCTGACCGACCACGACGGCCTGTACGGGGTGGTGCGGTTCGCCGAGGCCGCCAGGGAGTTGAACGTGGCCACGGTATTCGGCGCGGAGCTCTCGCTCGGAAACGTCGCCCGCACCGAGGAACCCGACCCGCCAGGTCCGCATCTGCTGGTCCTGGCGCGCGGGCCGGAGGGGTATCGACGGCTGTCGCGGCAGCTGACAAGGGCGCACCTGGCAGGCGGTGAGAAGGGCAAGCCAAGCTACGACTTCGACGAGCTGACCGAGGCCGCCGGCGGGCACTGGCACATCCTCACCGGCTGCCGCAAGGGCCATGTGCGTCAAGCACTCTCGAGCGGCGGCCCCGATGCGGCAGAGGCGGCACTGGCTGATCTGGTGGACCGCTTCGGCGCCGACCGGGTCAGCATCGAGCTGACCAGGCACGGCCATCCGCTCGACGACGAGTGCAACGCCGCGCTGGCCGCACTTGCCCCACGCTTCGGCGTCGGCGTGGTGGCAAGCACCGCAGCACATTTCGCCGAACCCAGCCGTGGAAGGCTGGCGATGGCGATGGGGGCGATCCGGGCGCGCAACTCGATGGACGACGCGGCAGGCTGGCTGGCGCCGCTGGGTGGCGCGCACCTGCGGTCGGGGGAGGAGATGGCACGGCTTTTCGCACACTGCCCCGAGGTGGTGACGGCCGCAGCCGATCTCGGCGAGCAGTGTGCATTCGGGCTGGCGCTCATCGCCCCTCAGCTGCCGCCGTTCGACGTGCCCGACGGGCACAACGAGGACAGCTGGCTACGGCACCTGGTGATGACGGGAGCCCACAACCGCTACGGCCCGCCAGAGCGATCCCCACGTGCCTACCAGCAGATCGAGCACGAGCTGAAGGTCATCACCCAGCTGAACTTCCCCGGCTACTTCCTGGTGGTGCACGACATCACCCGGTTCTGCAGGGAGAACGACATCCTGGCCCAAGGCAGGGGATCGGCCGCCAACTCGGCGGTCTGTTACGCGTTGGGCGTCACCCACGTCGATCCGATCGCCAACGAGTTGTTGTTCGAACGATTCCTCTCCCCGGCGCGCGACGGGCCACCCGACATCGACATCGACATCGAATCGGACTTGCGGGAGAAGGCGATTCAGTACGTCTACGAACGCTACGGCCGCGACTACGCCGCACAGGTCGCCAACGTCATCACCTACCGGGGCCGCAGCGCCGTGCGTGACATGGCCCGCGCGCTCGGCTTCTCGCAAGGCCAGCAGGACGCCTGGAGCAAGCAGATCAGCAGGTGGAACGGGCTTGCGGACTCGCCAGACGTCGAGGACATCCCCGAGCAGGTGATCGATCTCGCGTTGCAGATCAAGAACCTGCCGAGGCACATGGGCATCCACTCGGGAGGCATGGTGATCTGCGACCGGCCCATCGCCGACGTGTGCCCCGTGGAGTGGGCCCGCATGGAGAACCGCAGCGTGCTGCAGTGGGACAAGGACGACTGCGCGGCAATCGGATTGGTGAAGTTCGACATGCTCGGGCTTGGCATGCTCTCGGCGCTGCACTACGCCATCGACCTGACCGCCGAGCACAAGGGCATCGAGGTCGACCTGGCGAAACTGGACCTCTCCGAGCCCGCGGTGTACGAGATGCTGCAGCGCGCCGACTCCGTCGGGGTGTTCCAGGTGGAGTCGCGCGCGCAGATGGCCACGTTGCCAAGGCTCAAGCCGCGAGTGTTCTACGACCTGGTGGTCGAGGTGGCCCTGATCCGGCCGGGACCGATCCAGGGCAACTCGGTGCACCCCTACATCAACAGGCGCAACGGTCTGGAACCGGTGACCTACGACCATCCGTCGATGGAGCAGGCGCTGCGCAAGACGTTGGGGGTTCCGCTCTTTCAGGAGCAGCTGATGCAGCTGGCGGTCGACTGCGCAGGCTTTTCGGCCGCCGAGGCCGACCAGTTGCGCCGTGCCATGGGATCCAAGCGGTCCACCGAGAAGATGCGCGGGCTACGTGCCCGGTTCTACGACGGCATGCGCAACCGGCACGGCATCACCGGCGAGGTGGCCGACCGGATCTACGACAAGCTGGAGGCCTTCGCCAACTTCGGTTTCCCCGAGAGCCATTCGTTGTCGTTCGCCTCGCTGGTGTTCTACTCGTCGTGGTTCAAGCTGCACCACCCTGCGGTGTTCTGCGCGGCGCTGTTGCGCGCCCAGCCGATGGGCTTCTACTCGCCGCAGTCGCTGGTCGCCGATGCCCGTCGACATGGCGTCGTCGTGCACGGGCCCGACGTGAATGCCAGCCTGGCGCACGCCACGTTGGAGGACGCGGGCAACGCCGTCAGGCTGGGTCTTGGTGCCGTCCGGCACATCGGCGACGAGCTGGCCGAGCGGATCGTCGAGGAGCGAAATGCCAACGGTGCGTTCACGTCTACGGTCGACCTGGCGGGCCGGGTGCAGCTGTCCGTTCCGCAGACCGAGGCGCTGGCCACCGCGGGGGCGCTTGGCTGCTTCAGGATCTCCAGGCGCGAGGCGCTGTGGGCGGCCGGGGCAGCGGCATCCGAGCGTCCCGACCGGTTGCCAGGTGTCGGATCGTCGTCGCACGTCCCGTCCCTGCCTGGCATGACCCACCTCGAGTTGGCCGCCGCCGACGTATGGGCCACCGGGGTCTCGCCGGACAGCCACCCCATCCAGTTCCTTCGCGAGCGTCTCGACGAGATCGGCGTCGTGCCTGCCAACCGACTGCTGTCGGTACCCGATGGCACCCGAGTGCTGGTGGCCGGCGCGGTGACGCATCGGCAGCGGCCGGCCACCGCTCAGGGCGTGACGTTCATGAACCTGGAGGACGAGACGGGGATGGTCAACGTGCTGTGTTCGCGCGGGGTTTGGGGCAGGCACCGCAAGCTGGCGCAGACGGCGTCGGGGCTGGTGATCCGTGGCATCGTGCAGAACGCCAGCGGCGCCGTCACCGTGATCGCCGACAGGATGAGCAAGCTCGACATGCGGGTGGCATCCAAGTCGAGGGACTTTCAGTAAGGCAGGCGCTCACTGCACGTCCACCGCAGCCTTCCGCAACTGTCTGCGGGACGTGACGCCGAGCTTGACGAAGATCTTGCTCAGGTGCCATTCCACTGTGCGGGGGCTGATGAACAGGTGTAGCCCTGGCACGAGTCACCACCCGATGGCCATACCCGCTAGCAGCAATCGTCGATGTCTGGCCAGCCCCCTGTCGGTTGGTGGTCAGCGGTGATGACCGACTCACGGGAATCGGTCAGGGTTCTCGTAGAGCTGGGGTGCGACCGCTCGCTAGCCACATCGATTCCAACAAACGAAGGACTGGTGAGACCCATGACCGATCAAAAGACCATTCACGACGTCACTTACGATTTGCTCAGGACCCTGGGGATCACCACGGTGTTCGGGAACCCGGGTTCGACGGAACAGACGTTCCTGCAAGACTTTCCGGCAGACTTCACCTACGTGCTTGCGCTGCAGGAGGCCTCGGCAGTGGCGATGGCCGACGGCTTCGCCCAGGCCACGGGCAAGCCCGCGTTGGTGAACCTGCACACCGCCGCGGGTACCGGCAACGGGATGGGCAGTCTGGTGGCGGCTTACCGCGCCAACACCCCGCTGATCGTCACCGCCGGGCAACAGACTCGCGAAATGTCGATCGTCGACCCGTATTTGAACAATCCCGATGCGACGACGATGCCGAAGCCGTGGGTCAAGTGGGCCTTCGAGCCTGCTCGCGCCGAGGACGTGCCCGCCGCGTTCATGCGCGCCTACGCGGTGGCGATGCAGCCGCCGATGGGTCCGGTGTTCCTCTCGATCCCGCTGGACGACTGGCAGAAGCCGGCCCTCGGCCCGGCCGTGGTGCGGACCATCAGCACCAGCGTCACGCCCGACTGCGAGCGGCTGCGTGGCTTTGCCGACCGGATCAATCGCGCGAAGAACCCGCTGCTGCTGCTCGGCCCCGAGGTGGATAGGGCCGGTGGCTGGGAGGCCGGCATCGCATTCGCCGAGAAGCTGGGCGCACCCGTGCACGCCAGCGCACTGACCGACCGAGTCTCGTTCCCCGAGAATCACCGGCTGTACGCGGGCCCGATGCCGATGACCATCGACGAGGTGAATCGGGTGATCCAGGGCCACGATCTGGTGATCGCGATCGGCGCACAGGTGTTCCGCTACTACCCGTACGTGGCCGGTGAGTACCTGCCGGAAGGCACCGACCTGCTGCAGATCACGGTCGACCCGCACTTGGCCTCCATCGCCCCCGTGGGTGACAGCCTCGTCGGCGACGTCCGGATCGCGTTGGAGCACCTGTTCGAGATGGTCGACGCTCCCAAGGGCAGGCCTGCGCCAACTCCGCTGAATCGGGACCGCGCCGTGATCACGTCGAAGCCCTCGGAGCCACTGACGGCAGACGAGGTTTACCACACCCTGAGCACCGTCAAGCCCGACGACGCGGCCGTGGTGATGGAGTCCACCTCGACGATGGCCGAACTGCTGCAATGGTTGCCGACCACTCGGACGGGCAGCTTCTTTGCCACCGGTAGCGGTGGCATCGGCTGGGGTGTCCCCGGCGCGGTGGGCGTCGCCCTCGGCGACCGCGAACGCGGAGTCAACCGCAAGATCGTAGCCACCATCGGCGACGGCTCGTTCCAGTACTCCATCCAGTCGATCTGGACGGCCGCCCAGCACGAGCTGCCGATCGTGTTCGTGGTCTTGCGCAACGGCGCATACGCGATCCTCAAGTCGTTCGCGTTGCTCGAGAAGACCCCGAACGTGCCTGCTCTGGACCTCCCTGGGCTCGACATCTCGGCGTTGGCAACCGGTTTCGGATGCCGGACCGCCAACGTCGAAACCACCGACGAGCTCGCAAGCGAGTTCAAGGCGGCCCTTGAGGCCGACGGGCCCACCGTCATCGTGGTCTCGACCCAAGCGGAACTGCCGCATCTCGGCTGAGTACCGCGTCAACCGCAACCACAATGCCGCGATTCGGCGGCGGCCGGCAAAGGCCCCCGCCGACGTCGCTCGACTACCAGGAGGAAGCCATGCCCATCTATACCTGCACCACCGTCGATACCGCACTCACCTCAGACGTGAAAGCCACCTTGGCCGTGGAGATCTCACGCATTCACTCGGCGATAAACCACGTGCCGAGCACCTACGTCAACGTCGTCTTTTCCGGCCTGCCTGCGGACAGCGTCTACACCAATGGGGTGCAGGCCAGCCCGCTGCTCATCAGCGGCTGGGTGCGCGAGGGGCACCCAGAGGCCGACACCACCCGCCTGGCCACCGAGATCGCCGCCGCGGCCACGCGAGTGACCGGGATAGCCGCGGACCGGGTGCTCGTCGTATTCCAAAGTAGCCCTGCGCACTACGCCGTCGAGGGTGGCCGCGTGCTACCCGAGCCCGGCGAAGAGCAGGCCTGGATCGCCGCTGCGAAATGAGCACGACAATGTATGCCATTGAAGTCCCGCGCGCGGGCGGACCCGAGGTGCTGACGTACGTCGAGTGCCCCCGCCCCGTTCCAGGTCCCGGAGAGGTGTTGATCAAGTCCGAGGCCATCGGCGTCAACTTCATCGACACCTACTTCCGGACCGGAATGTATCCACACGAACTACCGTTCGTCGTTGGGAGCGAGGTGTGCGGCACGGTCGCAGAGCTCGGCCCCGGCGTCACGCGATTCCAGGTCGGTGACCGGGTCGTGAGTGCCGATGCCGTCGGCACTTACGCCGAATATTGTCTTGCTCCAATTGATTTGACTGCCCGGGTACCGGATGGGATTGCCTCGGAGGTGGCCGCCGCCGCGCTGTTGAAGGGCCTGACGGCGCATTTCCTGACCCATTCGGTGTACCCGGTGAAATCCGGTGACACCGTGCTGCTGCACGCAGGCGCTGGTGGCGTCGGGCTCATTCTGACGCAGTGGGCCACCAACCTTGGTGCCCACGTGATCACCACGGCCTCGACACCGGAGAAGGCCGAGATGTCTCGAAGGGCCGGTGCGGTGCAGGTGCTGGACTACCCCAGCCCGACTGATCAGGGCCCCGCCGAGTTCGGCATGGCCATCCGCGCGCTGACCGAGGGAAACGGAGTGGCCGCGGTGTTCGACGGCGTCGGCAAGTCGACGTTCGACGCAAGCCTGGCCAGCCTCGCGATCAGGGGCACCCTCGCGCTGTTCGGGGCCGCCAGTGGGCCCGTCCCTCCGGTCGATCCGCAGCGGTTGAACTTCGCCGGATCGGTGTATCTGACGCGGCCGCTACGCACTCACTTCAACCGTACGTACGACGAATTCTCTTGGCGTGCAGGAGAACTGTTCGATGCGATCGGCTCTGGGGCCATCGCGGTGACCGTCGGCGAGAGGTACGGGCTGAAGGACGCCGCGCAGGCGCACCGCGATCTCGAGGACCGCAAGACTCACGGCTCGACGGTGTTGACGCCCTAGCGGGGCCGGCTGGTCGGAGTTCGCCGTCGTGGCCTGGTGTCCGTGATATTCATGTTGCGGCGGCCAGCAGCAATACGCGGCTTCCGCGAGGCAATCCCATGGCTGCGTGGGGAATTCGCAAGTCGGTCATTCGCTCGTCGAGCAGCGCCCGGCGTTCGTGCTGGAGCGTCTCCTTGCAGTCCTCAAGGAGTCGTGAGGTCACTCCGTGGGGGTCGTCCAGACCTTGTCGATGGTGACCTTGATCCGGGTGCTGTAGTCGGCCATGGCGTCGGTCAGCCCGAACTTGGCGGCGGATTCCGCGTACTTGGCCCAGTACGGTTCGTCGGCGCGGCAGTCGACGTCGATGGCGTCGACCGTGGCCTCGCCGCCGACCACGATGATGCCGCTGCCGTTGCCGTCGGAATCGAGGTTGAGACTCACCCGGGGGTGGCGCTGGACGTGCCCGACCTTCGCGGCGCCGGGCATCGAATACACCGTCAGGGCCGCGCCGTCGAAGTAGAACCAGATCAGCTTCGGCACGGGCTGACCAGACTTCGCGACGGTGGTGAGCCAGCCGTACCGGTCGTTGGTCAGGCGGTCGACGACTGCGGGCGTCAGATCAGTGCTCATGGAACCGAATGTAGTCTCCGGCTATGACTCTCAACCTGTCCGTCGACGAACTCCTGACCACGACCCGCTCGGTGCGCAAACGGCTCGACTTGGAGAAGCCGGTGCCCCGCGACGTCATCATGGAATGCCTCGAACTGGCCCTACAGGCGCCGACGGGGTCGAACTCGCAGGGATGGCAGTTCGTG
The DNA here is from genome assembly GCF_008329605.1 of Mycolicibacterium sp. P9-64. Lineage (GTDB taxonomy): Bacteria > Actinomycetota > Actinomycetes > Mycobacteriales > Mycobacteriaceae > Mycobacterium. The sequence continues at coordinate 104,329 of NZ_NPKO01000014.1, read as the reverse complement.
TTCGTCGACGACCCGGCCAAGAAGAAGGCGCTGGCCGACATCTATCGTGTCGCGGCGACGCCTTACCTGGATGCGGACAAGCCCACCTACGGCGACAGCCGCGACGAGCGGACGCCACTGGTGATCAGTTCCGCCAAGTACCTCAACGACCATCTCCACGAAGTCCCGGTGATGCTGATCCCGTGTCTGGAGGGTCGGCCCGACGGTGCCCCAGCGGGCATGAGCGCAGGGTTCTGGGGTTCGTTGCTACCCGCCGCGTGGAGCTTCATGCTTGCGCTGCGCTCCCGCGGTCTCGGTTCGGCATGGACCACCCTGCACCTGATGGGCGATGGCGAGAAGCAGGCCGCCGAGATCCTGGGCATCCCCTTCGACAAGTACTCCCAAGGCGGCCTGTTCCCGATCGCCTACACCAAGGGCACCGACTTCCGGCCCGCCAAGCGGCTGCCCGCCGAGCAGCTCAGTCACTGGAACACGTGGTGAGCTCCTAGCGCTGGGTGAGGACCCGAGGCCCGTTCTCGGTGATGGCGATGGTGTGCTCGGAGTGCGCGGTGTTGGATCCGTCCGCGGAGCGCAGGGTCCAGCCGTCGCCGTCGATGGCCAGCCGATCGCTGCCGCGGGCCCACCATGGTTCGAGCGCAAGGGTCATCCCTGCGCGCAGCAGGAGGCCGCGCCCCCGCCGCCCGCGGTTGGCGACGTGCGGATCCTCGTGCATGGTGCGGCCCAATCCGTGGCCGCCGAACTCGGCGTTGACGCGGTAGCCGGCTTCGGTGGCGACCTCGCCGATGGCGGCAGAGACGTCACCGAGCCGACCACCTGGCACGGCTGCGGCGATCCCCGCGTCGAGCGCTCGTCGCGTCGACTCGACGAGCGCCGTGTCGGCGGGGTCGACGTCGTCGCCGACGATCACCGTGACTGCGGAATCGGCGACCCAGCCGTCGATCGACACCGCGAAGTCCAGGCTCAGCACGTCGCCGTCGCGCAACACGTAGTCGCGTGGCATGCCATGCAGCACGGCGTCATTGACCGAAAGGCAGATGACGTTGCGGAACGGGCCGCGTCCGAACGACGGCGCATAATCCCAGTAGCAGGATTCCGCGCCACGTTCGGAAACCAGTGTGCGGGCGTGATTCTCGAGCTGCATCAGGTTGACGCCGGGCTCCGCCTCGTTCGACAGCGTGGCAAGGGTCTGCGCGACGAACTCGCCAGTCACCGCCATCTTGTCGATCTCGTCGGCAGTCTTGAGTTCGATCACACCCGGCCTTCTTCCCGTATCGGTATTTCTATACCGATACGACGGTACCAGCTCCGGTATATGAATACCGGCTATGCTGGCTCGCATGGTGCGCCTACCGCTTAGCCCTGAGCAGGTGCGAGCCGGGGAACGCCTCGGAGCGCTGATCAGGGCGGCCCGCGCCGGCCGCGACCCCGAGATGATCGCCCGTCACGCAGGCATCTCGCCGGAGACACTGCGCAAGATCGAGGTCGGACGCATCCCGAGCCCGAGCTTCGGCACGGTCATCGGACTGTGCACCGCCCTTGGCATGCCACTGCAGGATGCCGTCGACGCGTGGCAGGGGACTGCCGACGAACGGATGGCGATCTAGCCGCCTGCAATCGCATCACCGCCCCCGCCTTGGTCCTCGATGCAGAGAACGGTGATCTTCGACTGGCTGGACGACGTTATGGCGCAGACGGTTTGACCGATTAGACCGCGCCGGCGAACCCCTGCTGGCGCCATGCCTCGTAGACCGCGATCGCCGCGGCGTTGGCCAGATTCAAGGACCGCCTTCCCGACAGCATCGGGATGCGCACCTTCGTGGTGACGTGCGGATCGGCCAGCGTCGCGGCGTCAAGGCCGGTGGGCTCCGGGCCGAACATCAACACGTCGCCCGGCTGGTAGTCGACGTCGGCGTAGGACGACTCGGCGTGCGCGGTGAACGCGATCACCCGCTCGGGCGACAGGGCGGCCCATGCGCTTGGCAGGTCGGCGTGCACGGTCACCGACGCCAGGTCGTGGTAGTCCAGGCCGGCGCGTCTCAACTTGGGTTCTGACAGATCGAATCCGAGCGGTTCGACCAGATGCAATTCGCACCCCGTCGCCGCCACCGTGCGGATCGCATTGCCGGTGTTGGGCGCTATGCGGGGCGAGAAGAACATCAACTTGAACACGCCCGGAATGTACCGCCGACACTCGTGCTGCAAGAGCGCGGCGGGCAGGGCAATCAAACACGCCGTGCGCCATTTGCTCGTATAGCACACGACTTGGCAACGCCTCGGTCACGAACTCTGTCTGTTCAGTAAGAATTGTGGAAACGGGTGCTAATCGCTGTCATACTCGACCAATTGCCGGGCGGACCACGCCTGCCCTCGTTTGGGCAAAGATGCAGTAGGAAACCATATGACCTGTGCGCGAATGAAATGCCGACCAGCGGCCGGTAGTACGGTCGCGCTGCAATGACGGCGTTTGCGCAGCAACCACAGGCCGGTGCCACCGAATTCGGGAGCAATGCGCCAGCACCGGTGAAGCGGACATCGCGATGGTCGGTGAGCAATTGGCCGGTGCGATGGAAAGTGTTTGCGATCGTTCTGGTGCCACTGCTTTTGGCGGGCACATTCGGTGGGTTGCGGGTTTACTCGGGTTGGACCGGCGCCGCCGACCTCCGGCTGGACGCCGACCGCGCCGAGATGGTCCCGGCCATCGAAGACTACATGGCCACACTCGACGCTGCGCTGCTGGCGAATTCGACGGGTGGTGACGCCCAGGCCGCGCTCAGCTCCTTCGACGCAAGCAAGCAAACCCTTCAGGCCCGGCTGCGCGACACCGCCGTCGTGCCCGACGTCGGCAAGGGCGTCACTTCGCTGTTGCAGGGCGGGCAGGCGCTCCTGGACAAGGTCACGGCCAACGGCATCGGCCTGCGCGACAGGGTGACGAGCTACGCGCCGATCCTGCTCACCGCAGAGGACGTCATCAACGGATCGGTGCGCGTCGACGACGAGACGATCCGCGCCGAGACGCTTGGGCTGTCCCGCGCGATCGGTGCCCGCGGGCAGATGATGATGCAGCAGCTGCTGGTCAACCTCGGTGGCGAGATTCCGGAACCGGAACTGCGCACGTCGATGATCACCCTGGCGGGCACCGAGCCGTCGACGCTGTTCGGGATGAGCCAGGTGCTCGGGGTCGGCTCACCCGACGCCCAGAACCTGCAGGCCGAGATGGTCAAGCGGATGGCGATGATGTCCGACCCCGCCGTCGTGCTGGTCAACAACCCCGAGCTGACGCAGTCGTTGTCTGCCACCAACGAGATCGCCGCCAAGGTGATCCGCTCGGCCATCACCGCGGTCACGACGGGTGTCGAGGACCAGGCCACCGCCAAGCGCAACGAGGCCATCCGCGACTCGGTGATCGTCGGCGTTGCCATCCTGGTCGCGCTGCTGATCGTGACGCTGGTGGCGCGCACCCTGGTGCGACCGCTGCGCAAGCTGCGCGACGGCGCACTCCAGGTCGCCCACCGGGACCTCGCCCAGGAGTTGGAGCGGGTCCGAGCCGGCGGCCCCGCCGATCCCGTGCAGCCGCTGCCGGTGCACACCACCGAGGAGGTCGGGCAGGTCGCGCACGCCGTCGACGAGCTGCACGAGCAGGCCGTGCTCCTGGCCGGCGAGCAGGCCAGGCTGCAGCTTCAGGTGGGCGACATGTTCGAGACGCTGTCTCGGCGCAGCCGCTCGCTGGTCGATCAGCAGCTGACCCTCATCGATCGTTTGGAGAAGGACGAAGCGGACCCCGAACGGTTGGAGAGCCTGTTCCGGCTCGACCACCTGGCCGCCCGCATGCGCCGCAACGGCGCCAACCTGCTGGTGCTGGCCGGGTCTCGGGTGCCGCGCGAACAGGCCGCCCCGGTTCCCGTCGCCGCCGTCATCAACGCTGCTGCCTCCGAGGTCGAGGACTACACGCGCGTCGTCACCGCCGTCGCACCCGACAGCGAGATCCTCGGCGTCCTGGCAGGCGATCTGGTGCATCTGCTCGCCGAGCTGATGGACAACGCGCTGCGCTACTCACCGCCGATCTCACAGGTGCGGGTGTCGGCCGTGCACACCGGCAACGGCGGCCTCGTCGTCGAGGTCAGCGACATCGGCCTCGGCATGACCGAAGCCGACCTGCGGGTCGCCAACACGCGACTTCAGTCCGGCGGGGAGGTCAACCCCTACACCGCACGTCACATGGGTCTCTTCGTGGTCGGGCGCCTCGCCGCACAGCATGGTCTGGTGGTCCGGTTGCGCAGCACCGTTGCGGGAGAGGCGAATTCGGGCACCACGGCGGGTGTCTTCATTCCGGCCGAGCTGCTCCTGCGGGGTTCTGCGCCGTTGCCGGTCGAACAGCCGGACTACGGTTCCTCCGACGCCCACACCGATTCCCACGCCGCCATCGCGTACGAGGACATGCTCGACGACGAGTACGACCAAGAGTACGTCGAGGAACCTGGCTACCAGGAGTACGAACCGCCCGCCGCCGAGTACCGCAACGGTCACGCGGACATCCCCATCTCGCTGCTGCCGCAGCGCAACCCGGGCGCCAGTGGAATTTCGGGCATCCCGTCGGTGCCCTTGCAGCCGCAAGCTCCCGAGCCCGAGCCCGTCTCGCTGTGGTCCGACGAGGAGGAGTGGCCGGAGGATTCGATGCCCGCGCAGACCGGGGCGAGCGAAGCGACGGGATATGTCCCCGCCCCGCCCGTCGAGCGGCCGACCCAGGCTCCGACCAACACGTCGGCCTTCTTCGCCGCGCGGGCGCAGGCGGCGAACCCGCCGACCAACGGGGCGTATCCGCCCGCCGAACCCGTTCGTGTCGAGCCGCTGCCGGAGCCCACACCGTCGCAGACCTCGGGAGAGGACGATTCGATCTTCCAGAAGATGCTGTCCGAGTGGCTGATCGACGACCCGGCCCAGCTGGCCCAGAGCACCAACCTGGACTGGAATACGGTGTGGGACAAGGGCTGGGAGGCCGCCGCCGCCGCGGAGGAGTCGCCGGTGTCGAAGCACACCGAGCACGGTCTGCCGGTGCGCGAGCCCGGCGCCCGCCTGGTGCCCGGTGCTGCCGACATCCAGGACGACGACCACAATGGCAGGCATCGCAATGGAGCGAACGGCGCCGAACAGCCTGCCGATGCGGGGCACGGCCCCGGTGCGCACTCCCGCCCGACACGCGATCCGGAGGCCGTGCGTTCCAGCATCGGCAACCACTTCGGTGGCGTGCACGCGGGCCGGAACCACGCCAGAGAAGACAGAGGAACAGACGACGAATGACCCGTTCGACCCAGCGTGATTCACTCGACTGGTTGGTCTCGAAGTTCGCCAACGAGGTAGCAGGGGTGTCCCACGCGATCCTGGTCTCCGCCGATGGGCTGCTGCGGGCCGCGAGCCAGCACATGCCGATCGAGCGGGCCGATCAGTTGGCCGCCGTGGCGTCGGGACTGGCCAGCCTGTCAACGGGTGCTGCGCAGCTCTTCGACGGTGGCCACGTGATGCAGTCCGTCGTCGAGATGGAGAACGGCTACCTGCTGCTCATGCGCGTCGGCGACGGATCCAACCTCGCGGCGCTGGCCACCAGGTCCTGCGACATCGGCCAGATCGGCTACGAGATGGCGATCCTGGTCGAGCGCGTCGGCACCGTCGTCCAAGCGTCCCGCCGTACCGCACAACACTCGTGAGTTGCCATGGACGAGGCGCGAAGTGCGTGGGAATCGGTTGAACCGGGGGTCGAGGCCAGCCTGGTCCGGCCATACACGCTGACGTCCGGTCGCACCACTACGCGTGTCGACCTTCCACTCGAGGCGCCGATCAGGACAATGGAATTCGGGCCCGCGCCGCGCTGGCCCGGAAACGACGTGCGTGCCAAGATTCTCGGGTTGGGTGTCGACAGCCCGTCGGTCGCCGAGATCGCCGCTCGCCTATCGTTGCCGCTTGGTGTGGCGCGAGTGCTGATCGGTGACCTGGTGACACAGGGGTACGCCCGTGTGCAGACCACCCTCGGCGAGTCGGCGACTCCCGACGAACGACGTGAACTGATAGGAAGGACGCTGCGTGGCCTACGGGCACTCTGAGGGCACGTCCACCGGTGTGGTGGGCCGACGCAGTGCGTCCACCAAGATCGTCATCTCCGGTGGGTTCGGCGCAGGCAAGACGACGTTCGTCGGCGCGGTGTCGGAGATCATGCCGCTGCGCACCGAGGCCCTGGTGACCAATGCCTCGCAGGGTCTCGATGCCCTCGCAGGGACTCCGGAGAAGAACACCACGACGGTGGCGATGGACTTCGGCCGCATCACACTCGCCGAGGACCTGGTGCTCTACCTGTTCGGCACGCCCGGCCAACGACGGTTCTGGTTCATGTGGGACGACTTGGTCCGCGGCGCCATCGGCGCGATCATCCTGGTCGACGTCCGCAAGCTGCAGGACAGCTTCGCCGCCGTTGACTTCTTCGAGGCGCGGAATCTGCCGTTCCTCATCGCGATCAATGAATTCGACGACGGACGCAGGCATCCGCCGCAGGAGGTGCGCAAGGCGCTGGCACTGGCCGAGCACATCCCGGTGGTCACCGTCGACGCGCGCGATCGGCATTCGGCACGGGCCGCCCTGATCGCCGTCACCGAGTACGCGTTGATGAACTTCAGCTCGCTCCCCGGCTGATCCGTGGACGAGTCCGATGAACAGTGGGTGGACCGTGAGTTCGAAGGCGTTGACTTTCGCACGGTGAACGAGGGCGACCTCAGCCGGCTGCGCACCGAACGCGTGGTGTTCACCGAGTGTGTCTTCGCTGGAGTGAACCTGTCCGAGTCCGTGCACGAGGGCTCGGCCTTCCGCAACTGCGACTTCCGCCGGGCATCGTTGATGCACAGCACTTTTCGGCATTGCACCCTGCTCGGCTCGGTGTTCACCGAGAGCCGGATTCGGCCGGTCGCGTTCACCGAGGTCGACCTGTCGCTGGCCGTTCTCGGTGGCTGCGACCTGCGTACGGTCGACCTGTCGGACTGCCGGCTACGGGAGGCCAGCCTGATAGGCGCCGATCTGCGCAAGGCAGTGCTGCGAGGCGCGGATCTCACCGGTGCTCGCGCACAGGACGCCCGTCTCGATGACGCGGATCTGCGTGGGGCGCGCGTCGATCCGACGTTCTGGACGACGGCCAAGGTGCGTGGCGCCAAGGTCGACATCGATCAGGCCGTCGCCTACGCCGCCGCACACGGTTTGGACATCCACGGCGGCTGACGGGCTACCCGTTGGTGCCATTGGCGCCGTTGGTCCCACCCGCGGCGCCGGTGCCGGTGCCACCAGAACCGCCCGAGCCGCCTGGCGAGCCGGAGCCACCGGTCCCGCCGTCACCGCCATGCGCCGTGTTGTTGAGGTTGGTGGCGTCACCGCCGTCGCCCCCCTTGCCGCCGTTTCCTGCGAAGCCACCACCGCTGCCACCATTGCCGCCCGCGCCACCGGTGGCAACGGAGTTGGGCAGACCGTTGGTGTAGTAACCGGACGAGGCATCGTTGCCGTCGCCGCCGTCGCCGCCCTTGCTGCCGGATCCGCCTGCGTTGCCGCCCTTCCCGCCGTTACCGCCCTTGCCGCCAACGGCGTCGTCGCCAGCGAAGACTCCTGGCAGGCCCGCGCCGTTGTCGGAAGCATTGCCGCCGTCACCGCCCTTCCCGGAACTGCCGTTGCCGCCGTTGCCGCCGTTACCGCCGAACGCGCTGCCGTCGAGGCTGAAGGTTCCCCTGGTGCCGTCCCCGCCGTTGCCTCCCGTGCCGCCGTTGCCCCCATTACCGCCGCTGCCGCCCGTGGCCGTGGCGCCGTCGGGGTTGTAGGTGCCTGCGATGAAGCCGCCGTCACCTCCCATTCCGCCGGTGGCGTTGGGTCCGCCGTTGCCGCCATCGCCGCCGCTGCCTGCGGTGGCGTCGCCATGAGAGGTGAGGGCGCTGCCGCCGTCGCCCCCGGCGCCGCCATCGCCACGCGTGCTGCTGCCACCGTTCCCGCCGTTACCGCCAATCGCGGTCACCCCGATGGGTGAGTAGTGCAGGTCGCCATCCACGACGGGTGCCGACCCGGCGTCGCCGCCGTTACCGCCGGCCCCGCCAGTGCCGTTGTAGGCGCTCCCGCCATGGCCGCCGTTGCCCGCGATGCCCGTTAGCGGATCCGCTGCACCGCCGTTGCCACCCCTACCGCCGTTGCCGATGAACAGGCCGCCAGCGCCGCCGTTGCCACCGTCTTGGCCGATCCCGCCGTTGGATCCATTGCCGCCGTTGCCGATCAGCAGTCCACCGAGCCCGCCGCTCTGACCTGGTGTGCGGCCTCCGGCACCGTTGCCGATGAGCAGTCCACCGTTCGCACCAGGTGTGATGGCATCGCCGATGAGCCAGCCGCCGGGCCCAATGACGTTGAGCGGGTTGGCCAGGATCTGCGCCGGTGCGCCGAGCAGGCGGGCCAGGATGGGGTCGATGGGACCGGCGACCGGTGCCACGGGCCTGGCCGGAGCGACCAGTGCAGGGGCAAACACGGTGTCCGCAGCGCGCCCTGTGGACAGAGCGCAGACGACGTCCGTCACGGCGCACGAAGCGGGTATCGGTACCGAATGATCAACCAGGACAACCGGTGTGGCGATCGGATCACCCACCAACGCCGTCCCTGCCCCCGCAGCGGCCAGTGCGCCGACGGCCACTGCCGAGGCAACGATCCGCCTCTGCCCTCTTGACTGCTTCACGTGCTTGCCCATGACGTCCTCCCGAAGCCTGGTAGTGCGTTAGCCATCGGCGCCGTCTTGGCCACCGGGTGTTCCGCCCGTCCCGCCGCTGCCCCCATTGCCAGCGGGTCCGGTGCCGCCATTGCCGCCGTCGCCACCGCTGGCGTTGCCGCTGGCAGGACTCTGGGCGTTGCCACCGGAACCGCCGTCGCCACCGTGATCGGCATTCTGCACGCCAGCGCTGCCGCCATCGCCGCCGTGGCCGCCTGACGAAACCCCGTCTGCTCGCGGATCTTTGGCGCTGCCACCGTCACCGCCCTTGCCGCCGTCGCCTGCAACGAAGCCGCCGCTGCCGCCACTTCCGCCAGCGCCGCCGGTGGCGACCGTGTTGGTGAAGCCGCCGCCGAAGCCACCCGCAGCGGCCGTACCGCCGTCACCACCGGCGCCGCCGTTGCCGCTATACGGCGCGTTGCCTCCGTCGCCGCCCGTGCCGCCAGTCGCGTTGCCGTCGGCGAACACACCGGTCGCGAAATCGCCTGCCGTAGCGTTGGCGTCGCCGCCGCCGCCCCCTTGTCCGAACAACGAACCGGCATCGCCGCCGTTGCCGCCGTTGCCGCCGATCGCGTTGCCCGCGCCGCTGGCGACGCTGTGACTGCCGTCGCCACCGTCGCCTCCGTCGCCGAAGTCACTGCCCGCGTAACCGCCGTTGCCCCCACTGCCACCGGTCGCGGTGGCGTTGGTAGCGGAGGTGGTTGCGCTGACGCCGCCATTGCCGCCGTCACCGCCATTGCCGTCGCCACCGAGGCTCGCGCCGCCGTGGCCACCGCTTCCCGCGGTGGCGTCACCGACGGTGGTGGCGGCACTGCCGCCGTTGCCTCCGTTGCCGCCGTCACCCCACGAGCTGTAGCCGCCGTTGCCGCCGTTGCCCCCTGTGGCTGCCACCCCGATGGAAAGGTCAACCCGTTCGCCGTTGACGATGGTGATCGAACCGGCGTCGCCGCCGTTTCCGCCGTCGCCTCCCGTGCCGCGCGATGCGGCGCCGCCGTTGCCGCCGTTGCCGGCGACACCGGTCAACGGGTCAGCGGCGCCGCCATTGCCGCCGTGACCGCCGTTGCCGATGAACAGGCCGCCCGCCCCGCCGTTGCCGCCGTCCTGGCCGATCCCGCCGTTGGCGCCGTTGCCACCTGCACCGACCAGCAGGCCGCCGTACCCCCCGTTCTGGCCCGGTGTGCGGCCACCTGCGCCATTGCCGATGAGAAGGCCGCCGTTCGCGCCGGGTTCGACGGCATCCCCGATCAGCCAGCCGCCCCTGCCGATGACGTTGAGAGGGTTGGCCAGGATCTGCGCCGGTGCGCCCAACAGCCGGGCCAGGATCGGGTCGATGGGAGCAGCAGCGAGTGCTGTGGGCGCTACCTGACGGATCGCCGCGGGGACGACGACGCCGTCCGCGCCCGGCGTATGGGACGCCAGGTCGCACACGATGTCCGTTGCGGCACAGGAATGATCGACGAGGACGACCGGCATGCTGACGATTCGCGCCTGAGCGGGCGAACCAGGCTGCGCAGGCATCAGAGCGGCACCGGCCGCCGCGAACGCACCGGCCGTGACGGCCGATACGAGAAACCGATGCGTGGTCATGGGAGGGTCCTTTCGCCGAAGACTCCAGCAACCTAAGGCGGCAGTGGCGGGCCGACTGGGGTAGTCGACTACCTCAGTTCCGCCGGAAATGGGGTAGTCGACTACCCCTGCCCGGCGTTGGCGCAGCGTCCATCGTCGAGGCATGGCCACCGAAGCCCGCCGCACCGAATCGCTGGAGCTGCTGCCGCTGCCGTATGCGGCCGCGATCCGGTTGCGCGATGCGGGTTTTGCCGACGAGGCGATCGCCGAGCGCATCGGTGTGGACAAGGATGCGCTGCCGACGTTCATGCGACTTGCCGAGGCCAAGCTCGCGGCCGCATCGGACGAGCTCACCACCGAATAGCCCACGCGAATCTGCGGGTTTGCTCGTCACCCGCTGTGGAACGCCTGTGCGGATTAGAATTCGTCCGGTGACACGTCAGTGGCCACTCATCGGGCGGACCGAAGAGCTTGCGGTGATCGCCGAGGCAGCGCGAGCGACCGCCGACCGCGCTGGCGGGATCGTGCTCTCCGGCTGCGCAGGCGTCGGCAAGACGCGGGTGGCGCGCGAAGCCGTAGCGTGCTGCGGTCCGCGTACCGCACACCGTCATTGGATCGTCGGCACGGCATCGGCGCGCAGTGTCCCACTCGGCGCCTTCGCCGACGTCGCCAGCGATTTCGGCCCCGATCCGTTGCGGCGGGTGCGTGAGGTGATCGACGGGCTCATCGGCGACGCCCGTCCTGGCGAGGTGATCGTCGGGGTCGACGACGCGCATCTGCTGGATGACCTGTCGGCGTTCACGGTTCACCAACTGGTCACCCGCCGCCTGGCCACCGTCGTCCTGACCATCCGCTCGGGAGAGGCGCCGCCGGACGCCATCACGGCGATCTGGAAGGAGCAGCATCTGGAACGCCTTGAACTGCAACCACTATCGCTGGCGGAGATCACCGGGCTAGTGGAACACGTGGTTGGCGGGACAGTCGACTCCTATAGCGCCCAACGGCTTTGGCAGTACACGCAGGGCAATGCGTTGTACCTACGCCACCTCCTCGACAACGAGGTCAGCGCAGGACGGATGACGCAACGCTCGGACGTGTGGCTCTGGGATGGCGAGCCAGAACTCTCGCCGACACTGGCGGATCTGCTCGAAGCGCGGATCGCTCAGGTGCCGCGGTCGGTCCGCGACGTGCTCGACGCCCTTGCGGTGGCCGAGCCGATGGAAACCCAAGTCTTGGAGGCGATCACCGATCCAGATGCGGTGGCCGAGGCCGAGTCACTCGGTCTGATCAGCGTCGACCCCCACGTGCGACCCGCGTCCGTTCGCCTCGCTCACCCGCTGCTCGGCGAGGTGCGCCGCAGAGGAGCCCTGCAGATGCGGCGGTGGCGCGGGCGCATCGTCACCGAGCTCGCGCGCGTCGGCTCGACCGATCCCAGACACCTGGTGCGCCGAGCGGTGCTCACCATGGAGTCCGACCTCGCACCCGATCCGGAACTCGTCCTCTCCGCCACGTCGGCGGCGATGCAGCTCGGTGACCTCAAGCTCGCCGAAGTGCTTGCGCAGCGGGCCGTCGCCGCGGGAGGTGGGCAGCCTGCCAGGATCATGCAGGCGATGGCGGTCACGTGGCAGGAGCGTGGCACCGACGCGGAGGCCATCCTCGCCGAGCTCGCAGGCGAGACGAGTGGTCCGACCCGCGCTCAGATCGCCGTCCTACGCGCGATGAACTTCGCCCTCAGCCTGGGTGACGCCGCCAGCGCCGAGACGGAACTCGACGAGGCCGTACCCGCCGACGACGATGCGGCACGAGCGATCGCCGGGGCCCTGCGCGCCATCATCGACCTGGTGCGCGGCCGCTCCAGCGCCGTCGATCGCGCCAGCACCATCCTCGCCAGCACGCCGACCAACGACATCGTGCAGATGCTGTCGATATGGGTCTTGGTCAGCGGGCTTGGCGATCTCGGCCGCATCGACGAGATCGAATCTGCGGTCGAGGCCGGTTACCAACTTGCCGAGGGGTCGGCCGAGGCCTCACATCTGCGCCTACCGCTGGCCGCGGTGCAGGTCATCGCCTACCGGCTCGCGGGTGCGTATGTGTCGTTGGACGCGATGATCGCGCGCATCGGCCGCGACACGATCGACGTCCCGTTCCAGCAGGGGTGGCACAGCCTCTTCGCCGGTTTGTCGGCGATGAGCAGAGGTGATCTCCCTGCGGCGCAGCGGTCTCTGCAGGAGGCGATCGCGCACCTCGAGAACGACGGCGGCGGACCGATGATGAAGGCGTTTGCGCGCTCGTGGTTGGCGGCCGTGGCCGGTATGGCGGGCAGGGCAGACGATGCACGGCGGGAGCTCGCGGCGATCGAACGATCTCCCGGAGACGTCGAGGTCGGCGCGTGGGACATCGAGCGGGTCATCGCCGAGGCATGGGCGTGCGCCGCGGAAGGCGCTACCTCACAGTCCATCTCGCTCCTGCGGGGCGTGGCCGCGAACGAAGCCGAGCGTGGCCGTGCTGCCTGGGAGGTCCTGCTTCTGCAGACGGCGACGCAGTTCGGCGACCACACCACGGGCACTCGGTTGGCCGAGCTGGCCGACCGCGTGCAAGGCCCCCGCGTCTGCGCTGCCGCAGCGCATGCCGCAGCACTCGCCGCGGGAAATGGGGATGCGCTGGTCGAGGCATCCCACCGCTACGAGGCATTCGGTGATCTCGTCGCCGCCGCCGACGCCGCAGCGCAAGCCGTCGTCGCTCATCAACGTGCCGGATTGCGCGGCGCTGCATTGACCGCGTCCGCCACCGTCGAGCGGCTCGCCGCCGAATGCCACGGGGCTCAGACTCCTGCTTTGCGGGCCGCGACGACGCCTCAGCCGTTTACCGCTCGACAGAGCGAGATCATTTCGCTTGCCGCACGAGGGCTCTCCAACAAGGAGGTCGCGGAGCGGCTCACCATGTCGACGCGCTCCGTCGAAGGCCACCTGTTCCGCGCCTCGCAACGGGTCGGCGCCAACAGCCGCGAGCAGCTGATCTCGATTCTGCGGGGACTCTGAGCTCGCCGAGCGCGCGCAAAGTAGCCCCAGCGGTCGGCGTGTCGCCCGCAGACACGCGCGCTCGCGGAGGGGATTGCTCGCGGAGAGGTCTCAGGTGCCGTTGGCGCCGGGGCTGCCCGCACTCCCGGTATTGCCGGTACTGCCCGTGCTGCCGCCGGAACCCGTTGCGCCTGAGCCGGTTGCGCCGCCGCCGCCCGCTCCGCCGGGGCCGCCCGTGCCGCCATTGCCGCCCGCGCCGCCTGCACCTCCGTCACCGCCCTCGCCTGGGGAACCAGCGACCGGGTCGATGCCAGAGAGCGTCGAGCCCTTGCCATGGTTGCCGCCCGTACCACCGTTGCCGCCGGTTGCGCCGGTACCACCCGTGCCGCCGGTGCCGCCGGTTCCGCCGTCGCCACCGCTGCCGAAGATCGCGCCGCCCTGACCGCCATTTCCGCCAGGGGCGCCTGGACCACCGGTGCCGCCGGTGGCACCTTGACCGCCAGCGCCGCCCTTGCCGCCGTCGCCACCGGTGCCGAGGCCAGGGCCGCTGAAGCCCTGACCTCCCGTGCCGCCTGTCCCGCCAGTGGCTCCCGTTCCGCCAGTGCCGCCCGCGCCGCCCGTACCGCCGGTGATGTCTCCGTCGAAGGTGCCGGCGTTGAGTCCGCCGGTGCCGCCGTCGCCACCGGGTGCGCCTGCGCCTCCAGCGCCTCCTGCTCCGCCGGTGGCTCCGACCTGACCCGTGGTCGCGACGATGGTCTGTCCGCCGTCGCCGCCCTTGCCTCCTGCGGTACCCGGCCCGCCGGGGGAGCCGGGCTGGCCGTCGGTGGGCAGGACGCTGACGGTGCCGTCGGTCCCGTCAGCCCCTGCGGACGCGGTCGTGCCGTTCGGGGTCGGGTTGACGCCGGAGAGCCCGGTCGCGCCGATGCCGCCGGTCCCGCCGGGGCCACCATTGCCGATCAGCCCGGCGTTGCCGCCGTTGCCACCCGTCGCGCCTGCGCCGCCAGCACCGCCCGCTCCGCCATTGCCGAAGACGAGCCCACCGCGGCCGCCGTTTCCTCCTGGCTGCCCGGCAACACCGTCGCCGCCCCTTCCTCCGTTGCCGAACAGCAAGCCGCCAGGGCCACCGTCCTGACCGGGACCGCCATCGAGGCCGTCGCCGATCAGGAAGCCACCGGGACCGATCAACCCGAAGAGGGCGCCGCCGCTCGCGGCGCCCACCAACCCGGTGAACGCACTACTCGCGCCTGCGCCGATGTCCAGGACGGTCGCGCCCACCCCGATCAAGGGGCAGACGACCGGGGCGGTGCACGGGGGAGCAGCGTTGGCAGATGGTGCCCCAGTTCCGGTGAACAGCCCCGCCGAGATGGCAGCGCTCACCGCAGCAGCTGCGGTGAGGCTCAAGTGCTTGGTCATGTCGGTACCCCCCATGTCGTGGGAGGAACCTAAGTCCGCTGCGGAGGACCGGCTGGGGTAGTCGACTACCCCAGTTCCGTTGTGGCCTCAAGCCACTACTTCACCAGCACGGCGCGCGTGTACAGCAGGTGAAAACCGCTGCCCTGCACGTTCTGCTGGGACTTGGAACCTGGGGCAGTGGTGACCACCGCGATGGTGCATCCCGCGTCGGCGGCGTCGGCCAACCGCGTCGAGAGCAATGCCGTCTGGACTCCGTGCCGTCGGTGGGCCGGAGCAGTGGCGGCGCCGGTGAACAACGCGACGTCGTCAGTCAGCCGAACGCTCGCCGAGCCCGCGATCTCTCCTTCGCGCAGCGCGACATAACGCGTCGTGCCCGCCGCCGCCATGGCGCGGGTCGCACTCTCGATCGCCTCACGGGGGAAGTCCTCGTGGCTGGCGACGCCCTGGGTGTCCGGGTGCGCGAAGCCGTCGACGACCACGTCGAGCCACGCGTCGAACTCGTCGTCGTCACTCTCGCGGATCGTCACCCCTGGCGGGGATACGCGTTCGGTGTCGACGTCCAACGCGCGGCCGAGGACGTTCTCGAACCCGACGAGCGAGTAGCCGCGATCCACCAGTGTCGTGGCGATTTCGGGGTCGGCGAGGTGTGTCAGCTCTATCTGCGTGGCGGTGCCGCGGGCGGAGTAGGCGATCTCGATCTCGTCGAGCGCCGCCTGGTCGGGAACTCCGCCGAACCCGAGGCCGACGACCTTGTTCAGCGGTGAACCGTCGCCCGCGAAGCACGCCAGGCCGCCCGCGATCGGGATCACGAACTGCGTCTGATCGGTGACACGCTGCCGAGCGGCCTCGGCTCCCGCACCGATCATCGATGCCTCGGCCCGCTCGATGCGCTCGGCCAACTCGGTGCCGCAGAACAGCGGCGATTCCTTGCCATTCACGTGCTCGCTCCGGGTCAGCCGGACTTGAGACGGATCTTGAACCGCACGAAGCTCAAGTAGAAGATCGACAGCAGTGCCAGCATCCCCATGTCGAGCAACCACGTGCCCGAGGTGTGCTTCCAGAAGGAGTCGTCGGGCACGATCGGCGGCTTCACCAGATCGGTGAGCCCCACCGTCGATGCCGTCGCCGCGAAGCCCCAGCGGGCAGGCGTGACGAAGGACATCTGGTCGAGGGGGATGCGGCCGGTCACCGGGATCATGCCGCCGGAGAACACGAGTTGCGACATGACTGCGACCACGAGCATCGGCATGATCTGCTCGTTGGACCTCGCCAGCGCCGACAGCGCAAAGCCGACCGCCGCCGCGCAGACCGTCGCGGCGGCCATGCCGAGGAACAGCTCGATCGAGGCCGCGGTCTCCGAGTGGCCGAGCACGAGTCCGCCGTTCTTGGGCGGGCCGACGCCGATGATCGTTATCGCCGTGACGATTCCGGACTGCAGGATCGCGAACACCGAGTAGATGCAGACCTTCGCCAGCAGATAGGCGGTCGTCGACAACCCAACCGCCTGCTCGCGCAGGAAGATCGCGCGCTCGCCGATCAGGTCGCGAACGGTCAGGGCCGTGCCCATGAAGATGGCGCCGACGTTCATCAGCACCAGAACCTGGCCCGGCTGGTTGGGCGCGTCGCTGAACTTGTCAGGGGGGCCGAAGCCGGTCGCGCCGGGCACCGACAGCGACAGCACGCCCATGATGAACGGCAGCATCGCGAGGAAGACGAAGTAGCCGCGGTCGGAGACGATCAACCGGATCTGCCGTCGCCCGATCGTGGAGAACTGCCGCATCAGGCTGGTCTTGGCCGGCTCACCGAGGTCGGTCGGCGCCTCGATGGGCGGCACCGGCGGAGGCGGCCCCGTCTGTGCCAGGTAGCGCGCCTTGGCCGCATCCGGGTCACCGGCGACGGTGCTGAAGATGTCGGCCCAGTTGGTCGTCCCCATGGACGGGCCGATCTGGCTCGGGGGGCCGCAGAACGCGGTCTTGCCGCCCGGCGCCAGCAGCAGCACCTGATCGCAGACGTCGAGGTAGGTCAGGGAGTGCGTGACCACCAAGACCACGCGGCCTGCGTCGGCCAGCTGCCGCAGCATCGTCATGACCTGGCGGTCCAGCGCCGGGTCGAGGCCAGAGGTCGGCTCGTCGAGGATCAGCAGCGACGGGCCGGTCAGCAGCTCGAGTGCCACCGATGCGCGCTTGCGCTGCCCGCCGGAGAGCTTGTCCACGCGGGTCTCGAGGTGCTTGGTCATCTCGAGTTCCTCGAGGACCTGCATGACGACCTGCTCGCGGTCCGCCTTGGTGGTGTCGGGCGGCAGTCGCAGCTCCGCGGCGTACATCAGGGCCTGCCTGACGGTCAGCTGCCCGTGCACCACGTCGTCCTGCGGGACCATGCCGATTCTGCTTCGCAGAGAGGCGTATTCGGCGTGAATGTTGTGGCCTTCGAAGCTGACCGTGCCGCTCGTCGGATGGGTGTATCCGGCGACCAGTCGGGCGAACGTCGACTTGCCTGCACCCGATGGCCCGATGACGGCGGTCAAGGTGCCTGGCCGCGCGGTCAGTGAGATGTTGTCGAGCAGCGTCTTGTTGTTCTCGATGGTCCACGTGACGCCGTGCACCTCGAGGCCGCCGGTGCGTGTGGCGGCCTCGGTCTCACTGCGGCGGGAGAGGGCGCCGCCCGCGAAGACGAGGTCGACGTTGCCGATGGTCACGACGTCGCCGTCACGTAGCTTCGCGGAATCAACGCGCGCGCCGTTGACGAACGTGCCGTTGATGCTTCGGTTGTCCCTGATCTCGGTGCCGCTGGGGCTCGGAATCAAGGTGGCGTGGTGCCGTGAGGCCAGCACGTCGGGGATGACGATGTCGTTGTCGGTGGCGCGACCGATCTTGACCGACCCGGCAGGCGCATCCGCAGCCTTGCCCGGCCGCAGGATCTTGAGCATGCTCGTCGCGAGGTTGCCCTCGCTCTGGCGCGGTTGCGCCGTCGGCCCCATCGTGGTGGCGGTCGAATAGCCCCCGGTCTGCTGTGCCGGGGGTGCGGTCGGGTAGCTCTGCTGCGGTGGCGCGGTCGGATATGACTGCGGCGCACCGGCATACGACTGTGGGTTGCTGGGGTAGGGCTGCGAGCCGCTCGGGTAGGACGGCGCAACGGGCGTGGGGCCCGATGGGTAGCGCGGCTGCTGCGGCGGCGGGTACCCGGGCTGCGGGTACGACGGTGGCGTGGGTTGCCGCGCGGCGGGAGGTGGCTGCGTGGGCCAGGAACCGCTACCGCGGTTGGCGATCGGGACTGCGGTGGTCGGCGGTGGCGTACCCACGGAGCCCTGGTGACGGCCCACCTCGAAGGTCAGCTGGGGACCGTCGGGGTTGCCGATGTTGACGTTGAGCCCGTCGGTGACGTCGACGACGGGAACCCGGTGGCCGTTGACGAATAGTCCGTTGAGGCTGCCGTTGTCGACTGCCAGCCAGCGACCACCCTCGAAGCGAAGGATCACGTGCGCACGCGAGATCAGGGGGTGGGCGATGCGGAGGTCGGCACGCAAGTCACGGCCGACGACAACGTCGTTGCCTGCCGCAAAGGTGCGAGACGACCCGTCGTAACGAACGGTCAGCGCGGGTGGGGAAGGTCGCGTCATCGGACGCAACTCTATCGGTTCCGGCGCCGTGCGTGACGGCAGTCCACGCGCTCTCCGGGGGCGGGCGGAGCGACGGGCACCATCACTGCGGCGCGGCGATACCCAGCGTGCGGTGTCGGTGATCTGTTGCAGCGCCGTCATGCGGTCGGCTCGGGTCGTTATGACGTGGGCGAACGCCGCGTCGACGGCGGACGCTCCGTCGCGGGCGGGGCCGCGATGGTGGCCGATGACCACGACGCGGCCGTCAACGATCTCGAGGAAATCGCTGAGTTCGACGCGCATGTCGTCGAGGGCGTGGATGGTGCCCCACAGGCCGCGGCACTCACCGGCATTCCCTATGCCGTCGCACGCCGGCACCTCGTTGCAGGGCAAAGTACCCAGGCGGTGACGGACGCGATCGTCGAGGATTGCGCGCGTGCCTTGATCTCAGACGGCTAACGATTCGGTACTGGTACTGCCAAGATCCATCGCCATTCAGGCGAAACATGGTGTCGTATTCGTCATGGCGAGGATGAGTACCCAGGCATTACGCCGCCGCTACGGGTTGCGGGGGTTGGTTGCGGTACTGATCGCGGCAGGCGTGACGTCGGCCGTCATGGCTACGGGTGTGGCTTTGCCATCAGCTTCTGCCAGCCCGATCAGCGACGCCGATGGCCGCGGCTTCCTGAACTCCCCGGCGCGTTGCGACCCGCAGCAGACCGCCGTCGTGATCGGTCGCACCAAGCTGTCCCAGATCGCGATTTGCGCCGACGGCCGGGGCGGCTTCGAGTACCGGGGCGTGCGCATGTCCGACCAGGCGATCATGAGGCTGCCTGCCACGGCACTGGCCAACGGATGCTTCGGCGCCCACACCGAACAGGTCGTCTACACCGTGTCCGCGCGCAAGCTCCTGCTCACCGCGGGCATGCGGATCATGCGCGACGAGGCGATGCTGGAGTTCAAGGACTACCGCACCCCCAACGTCGGGGTCGTGACGCAGATGTCGGGTCGGTAGGACACCACGCCGCGATACTGCTGTCAGATCGCGCAACTCCCCGAAACTGCGATCTCCCAGCAGTCTCGGCGAATTAGTTCGGCGATCCCGTCACGACACAGTGGGTCTTGCTGTAGATGGTGGCCATGCACTTGTTGCAGTGCGTGCACGCCGAGCGCACGGTGTGCTCGGCGCCGTCGTCCTTGATCCGGTTGATCAGGTCGGGCTCGGCGAGGAGCGCGCGTCCCATCGCGACGAAGTCGAACCCCTCGGCCATCGCCAGGTCCATCGTGTCGCGATTGGTGATGCCGCCCAACAGGATCAGCGGCATCTTCAACTCGGCGCGAAACTGCTTGGCCTGATCCATCAGATACGCCTCGCGGTAGGGGTACTCGCGCAGGAACTTCTTGCCGGTCATCCGGATGCCCCAGCTCAGCGGTGGCTTGAAGGCGCCGGCGAACTCCTTGATCGGCGCGTCGCCACGGAACAGATACAGCGGGTTGAGCAGCGAACTGCCCGCGGTGAGCTCGATGGCATCGAGACCGCCGTCCTCCTCCAGCCATCTGGCGGTCTGCAGCGACTCCTCGAGCGAGATGCCACCCCGGACCCCGTCGGACATGTTGAGCTTCGCGGTCACCGCGATCCGGTCGCCCACCGCCTGCCGCACGGCCTGCACCAGACCGCGCGCCACCTTGGCGCGATTGGAGAGCGAGCCACCGAATTCATCGGTGCGACGGTTGATCAGAGGGCTGAGGAACGAGCTGGCCAGGTAGTTGTGGCCCAGATGAATCTCGACGGCGTCGAAGCCGGATTCGATGGCCAGCCGCGCCGCGTTGGCGTGCGCCGTCGTGATGTCCTCGATGTCGCCCGCGGTCGCCTTCTTGGCGAACCGCATGGACAGCGGATTGAAGAAGCGAACCGGCGCGTACGCCTTGGCCTTGTTCGTCCGGGAGTTGGCGACGGGGCCCGCGTGGCCGATCTGGGCGCTGATCGCGGCGCCCTCGGCGTGGATGGCATCGGTCAGGCGACGCAGCCCCGGAACCGCCTCGGGCCGCATCCAGAGCTGCCAGCCGTCGGTGCGCCCGCCGGGTGACACCGCGCAGTAGGCCACCGTCGTCATGCCGATTCCACCTGCGGCAGGCAGCCGGTGATAGGTGATCAGGTCGTCGGTGACCAGGGCGTCCGGGGTGCACGCCTCGAACGTCGCCGCCTTGATGATGCGGTTGCGCAGGGTCACCGGGCCGAGCTTGGCTGGGCTGAAGACATCGGTGAACACATTGGGCTGAGTGTTCATACGGGTGAGCCTGCCACAATGTGTGCTTGGGCGAGCGAAGCGACGGGAGAAGGACTGCGTGGGAGCGATCACTCTGGACGGCAAGGCCACGCGCGACGAGATCTTCGTTGACTTGAAGGAGCGGGTGGCGCGATTGACGGCTGCGGGCCGAACGCCGGGCCTCGGCACGGTGCTGGTCGGCGACGACCCCGGCTCGCAGGCCTATGTGCGCGGCAAGCACGCCGACTGCGCGAAGGTCGGCATCAACTCGATCCGGCGCGACCTGCCTGCCGACATCGACCAGGCCACGCTCAACGCGACGATCGACGAGCTCAACGACAACCCGGATTGCACCGGGTACATCGTGCAGTTGCCGGTGCCCAAGCATCTCGACGAGAACGCCGCGCTGGAACGCATCGACCCGGCCAAGGACGCCGATGGTCTGCATCCGACGAACCTCGGCAAGCTGGTGCTCAACGAGCCGGCACCGCTGCCGTGTACGCCCCGCGGCATCGTGCACCTGCTGCGTCGGTTCGAGGTCCCGATCGCAGGCGCGCACGTCGTGGTGATCGGCCGCGGCGTCACCGTCGGGCGGCCGATGGGTCTGCTGCTCACCCGTCGCTCCGAGAACGCCACGGTGACGTTGTGCCACACCGGAACTCGCGACCTGCCCGCGTTCACTCGGCAGGCCGACATCATCATCGCCGGAGCGGGTGTCGCGCACATCGTCACCGCCGACATGGTCAAGCCCGGTGCCGCCGTGGTGGACGTCGGGGTGAGTCGCGACGCCGAGGGCAAGCTGGTCGGCGACGTGGCACCGGACGTCTGGGACGTCGCGGGCTACGTGTCACCGAACCCGGGTGGCGTCGGGCCGTTGACGCGGGCGTTCCTGCTCACGAACGTCGTCGAAGCCGACGAGCGACTAGTCGGTTTGGCGTGACGCCAAGGGATTTCGCCCGCAAGGTGTTCGCGGGACAGTGGCCAATCCTGACGGTGGGCCTGTTCCTGCTCGCCGGGCTCGGGCTGGTGGTCGCGGGCTACTGGCGCCGCGGCGCACTGGTGCTGGCGATCGGTGTCGGCGTCGCGGCGGCCATGCGACTTGCGCTGTCCGACGACCGCGCGGGGCTGCTGGTCGTGCGCAGCAGGGCCATCGACTTCGCGACGACTGCGACCGTCAGCGCCGCCATGCTCTACATCGCGTGGACCATCGATCCGTTGGGGACGAGCTAGCTCCGCACCTGCTTCTCCCTCGCCGAGAGTGCGGTTGATGTACGTAAAACGCGAGTGACCCCGTAAACAACGGTACGTTCGGCATCACAGGAATTTGCCCGTTAGGCAATTTTGCCTACTGTGCAAAAATCCGCGTACGGTGGATGCATGACCGGACTTCGCGAACGCAAGAAGGTCGACACCCGTCGGGCGCTCAGTGACGCTGCGCTCGAGCTGGCATTCGAGCGTGGCCTGGAGAACGTCACCCGCGACGAGATCGCCGCTCGCGCCGACGTGTCGCTGCGGACCTTCAACAACTACTTCGCCAACAAGTACGAGGCAATCGCCTACCGCCAGGCCGAGCGCCTTCGGCGCGGCATCGAGATACTCCGGCGGACGCCACCCGAGGTGCCATTGTGGACTGCGATCAGCGAAGCCGTGTTGCAACCACTGGAGGACGACTTCCGTGCGGCGCGCGGCATCGAGAACTCGGTGCCCAGCAGGGCCCAACTTGCCGAGACGCGAAAGCTCTTGATGAGGACTGAGATCCGAGACGCCCTGGCAAGGAGGCTGTTCGACGAGTGGGTCGAGGCGATTGCCGAGAGGACCGCAACCGACGTCGCCGCCGATCTGTATCCGCGGCTTGTCGCCGCGACGGTGCGCGCGGTCGGTGACGCCGCGATGGAGGCCTACGTCGTCGCCGATCCGCCGGTGGCCATCACCACCTTGATCCGGGAAGGCTTCGCCGCCGTCGCCGCAGGCCTTCCGGAGCCGACCGCCCGAACTGGAGGGAAGGACCATGACTGACCATCACGACGTCGTCATCGCAGGAGCAGGACCCAACGGCTTGATGCTGGCCTGCGAGCTCGCGCTGGCAGGAGTCCGGCCCGTCGTCCTCGACGTGCTGCCGGGACCCAGCGACGAGCCGAAGGCCAACGGCCTTGTCGGACAGGTAATCCGGCAGCTCGACATGCGCGGCCTCTACCAGACCGTCGGCGGCGTCGAAGGGCCACCGGAGCCGTTGTACGAGTGGTTCTTCGCCGCCATGCCGCTCAGCCTCGCAGGCATCGAGGACAACCCGATGCGCGCGCTGCTCATCCAGCAGCCCCGGTTGGTGCGGCTGCTGGAGAAGCGCGCGAGGGATCTCGGCGTCGACGTGCGGTGGGGTCACGAACTCACTGGCCTCGATGCGAAACCCGGTGGCGTCGCCGTCGCCGTGGCCTCGCCCGAGCGCAGCTACGACGTCGACGCCACCTATCTGATCGGCGCCGACGGTGGACGCAGCGTGGTCCGCAAGGCCGTCGGCATCGACTTCCCCGGCAGCACGTCGGACACGATCGCACGGATAGCGCACGTCCACATGCCCGACGAATTGCGTACCGCGGATGGCGGTTACGTGCTTCCCGGCTACGGGCCGCTGCGGTTCGGGCACACCAGGCTCGACAACGGCGGCTTCATCTTCGCCCAGTTCGCAGCCGATCGGGCGATGCTCGGCACCATCGAGTTCGGGCGCCAGCCAGGCCTTGCCGACACCCCGCTGACGCTCGACGAAGTGCGGGAGAGCGCCGAACGCGTTCTTGGCGTTGCCGTTCCCTTGGAGCCGCCGGTTGGCCCCGGCCCTCATGCGTTGCGCCGGATCGACGGGCAGAACAGCAGGCAGGCCGATCGTTACCGGGCGGGCAACGTCCTGCTACTCGGCGACGCCGCGCACGTACACTCCGCGATGGGCGGGCCTGGGCTCAATCTCGGCATGCAGGATGCCGTCAATCTCGGCTGGAAACTCGCTGCGGCGGTGAAGGGGTCGGCTCCCGATGGGCTGCTCGACACCTACGATTCCGAGCGCAGGCCGGTCGGCGAACGGGTCATGATGCAGTCGCTGTCCCAGACCGCGCTCATGGCGCCCGGTCCCGAAGTCGGCGCACTGCGAACGCTCTTCGCCGAACTGCTGAAGCAGCCGAGCGCCGCGGCACACGTTGCGCATCTGCTGGCGGGCTCCGACGTGCGTTACGACACGAGTGATTCGCACCCGCTCTCCGGCCTGCTGGTGCCCGATCTCGAGCTGGACGGCGGCCGCCGTGTCGCCGATCTGCTGCACGACGCGCGCCCGGTGCTGCTCGACCTGTCTGGCGGCGCGGTGACACCGACGGGCACCGGCTGGGCCGACCGCGTCGACCTGGTGACCGGCACCCTGGCAGGGAAACCATACGGCGGCATTCTCATTCGGCCCGATGGCTACGTGGCGTGGGCGGCGGATGCCGTCGACGACACCAGCCTGGCTGGGCTGCGGCAGGCGCTCGAGCGCTGGTTCGGACCGGCGAAAGTCTAGGCCAGCGTGGCCCGGATGCCCACTGTCACGTACGGCAGGGCAAGGCCGGTGGTGTTGACCAGGGCGGGATGCGTGGCCAGCAGCTCGCGCACCTCGTCGAGCGTGCGCTTGCGTACCTCGGTCGGAGAGGTGATGCAGTAGCTGCGCGACGCGACCAGGTCGATGAGTGCCTGCGGCGTAAGGTAACTCGTCCACTCGAACTGCTGACGTTCGATGCCGGTGAATTGATCGGGCAGCGTCACCTCGTGGTTGAACGGATCGTTCTCGTGGCCGACGATGCGGCCCAGATCCTTGACCCAGCCGAGGCGTTCGTCACGCGTGTTCCACACCAGTCCGAGCCGGCCGCCAGGGCGAAGCACCCTTCCCACCTCCTTGACCGCGCGCTCGAGATCGAACCAGTGCCACGCCTGAGCCACCAACACCGAGTCGACGCTGTTGTCCGGCAACGGAATCTCTTCGGCCGTGCCGAGCAGGGCAGGGGTGTCGGGCAACGAGGCGCTGAGCACCTCGAGCATCTCGGGGATGGGGTCGACGGCCACCACGTGCAGCCCGCGTTCGACGAGCCGGATGGTCAGCTTGCCGGTGCCGGCACCCAGATCGAGCACGTCGCGCGCACCGCACGACAGCAGCCAGTCGATGGCCTCCGGCGGATACGACGGCCTGCCGCGTTCGTATGCCGCGGCTTCCTGGCCGAACGACAGGGAACGTTGCTGCCAGATCTGTTCGGAACTCACCGTGACGCCAACTCCAACGTCTCGCGGATGAGATCGCCGACCGCGTCGGTCTCGACGAGGAACCCATCGTGGCCGTAGATCGAGTCGACCACGTTGAGCCCCGTGCAGCCCGGCAGCAGTTCGGCCAGCTCTTGCTGCAGCCGCAGTGGGTAGAGCCTGTCGGACGTGATGCCACCGACCACCACCGGAACCGGGCAACCGCCAAGTGCCGCGGCCACTCCGCCACGCCCCCGGCCCACGTCGTGGCTGCTCAAGGCATCCGTCAGCGCGACGTAGGTGCCCGGGTCGAACCGGGCAGCGAGCTTGCCGCCCTGATATTCGAGGTAGCTCTGCACGGCGTAGCGTCCGCCGTTGGTCGGATCCTCGTTGCCCTGGGCGTCGTTGCCGAATCGGTCGTCGAGTTCGGTCTCGCCGCGGTAGGTCAGGTGCGCGAAGCGGCGGGCGATCTCCATCCCGACGGACGGCTCGCGGCCCGTGCCGTAGTAGTCGCCGTTCTGCCAGTCCTTGTCGGCCTTGATGGCCGACACCTGTGAGCTCTGCGTGCCGATCTGGTCGGCGGTGGCGCGTGCGCCGACCGCGAGCACCAGCGCGGCCCGCACGGTGTCGGGGTGGCTGACGGTCCACTCCAGTGCGCGTGCACCACCCATCGATCCGCCGACGACGGCGGCTACCTGCGTGATGCCAAGCGCTGCGAGGGCTGCGATGTCTGCGTTCACCTGATCGCGCACGGTGATTGCCGGAAACCTTGAACCCCAGGGCTTTCCGTCTGGTGCGGTCGAGCTCGGCCCGGTCGAGCCGCGGCAGCCGCCCAACACGTTCGTCGAGATGGCGCACCACCGGTCGGTGTCGATCGGCGCTCCCGGTCCTGCGACGCCGTCCCACCAGCCGGGGGTCGGGTGGTCCGGTCCTGCCGGTCCGGTGATGTGCGAATCGCCCGTCAGCGCATGCAACACGACCACGACGTTGTCGCGAGTTGGCGACAGCTCACCCCACCGCTGCACGGCGATCGACACGTCGTCGAGAACGGTGCCGTTCTCCAGTGTCAGCGCCCCGATGTTCACCACGGTCAGCTCGCCGTCGTCGGGCAACTGCGCGGCGAACTCCAGGGGGCTTTCCAACGTCGTCATGCCGACACCGCGGTCTGCGGCACCCCGGAGAACGGCTTGGCCGCGGCGAAGCCTTGCTCGAGGTCGGCAAGGATGTCGTCGATGCCCTCGATGCCGACGGCCAGTCGCACCAGGCCAGGCGTGACACCGGTGGCGAGCTGCTCCTCGGGGGACAGCTGCG
The DNA here is from genome assembly GCF_008329605.1 of Mycolicibacterium sp. P9-64. GTDB lineage: Bacteria > Actinomycetota > Actinomycetes > Mycobacteriales > Mycobacteriaceae > Mycobacterium. The sequence continues at coordinate 78,154 of NZ_NPKO01000014.1, read as the reverse complement.
CGTGCGTCGTCGAAGCCGGATGGATCACCAGCGAACGAACGTCGCCGATGTTGGCGACGTGGCTGTGCAGGCTGAGCGCGTTGACGAAGGCCTTGCCCGCGTCGATGCCGCCAGACAACTCGAACGCCAGCACGGCACCGGTGCCCTTGGGCGCCAGCTTCCGTCCCAGCTCGTACCAGGGCGAGGTGGGCAGGCCCGCGTAGTTGACCGACACGACGTCGTCGTGGGCGGCGAGGTATTCGGCGACGCGCTGTGCATTGGCCACATGACGCTCAACACGAAGGCTCAGCGTCTCCAATCCCTGGGCGATCAGGAAGGCGTTGAACGGCGCGGCGGCCGAGCCGTAGTCGCGCAGCAGCTGGACCCGTGCCTTGAGCGCGAAGGCGGGCGGCCCGAGCTCGGCGAACACCACGCCGTGATAGCTGGGGTCGGGTTCGGTGAAGCCGGGGAACTTACCGTTGGTCCAGTCGAACGTGCCGCCGTCCACGATCACGCCGGCGATCGCCGAACCGTGCCCGCCGAGGTACTTGGTGGCCGAGTGCACGACGATGTCCGCGCCGAGCGCGATCGGCTGGATCAGGTACGGCGTCGCGATGGTGTTGTCGACGATCAGCGGCACGCCGTTCTCGTGGGCCACTGCCGATACGCCGGGGATGTCGAGGACGTCGATCTGCGGGTTGGAGATCGTCTCGCCGAAGAACGCCTTGGTGTTGGGCCGCACGGCGGCTCGCCACGAATCCAGGTCGTCGGGGTCCTCGACGAAGCTGACCTCGATGCCGAGCTTGGGCAGCGAGTAGTGGAACAGGTTGTAGGTGCCGCCGTACAGGCGCGGGCTGGAGACGATGTGATCGCCGCTGCCCGCGAGGTTCAGAATCGAGAAGGTCTCTGCGGCCTGCCCGGACGCCAGGAACAGCGCGGCCACGCCGCCCTCGAGCGCTGCGATGCGCTGCTCGACGACGTCTTGGGTCGGGTTCATGATCCGGGTGTAGATGTTGCCGGGCTCGGCGAGACCGAACAGCGCCGCTGCGTGGTCGGTGCTGTTGAACGTGAAGGACGTGGTCTGGTAGATCGGCAGCGCCCGCGCGTTGGTGGCGATGTCCGGCGTCTGTCCCGCGTGCACCTGTTTGGTCTCGAAGGCCCAGTTGGCTGTCGGGTCGATTTCGGGGTTGGTCATGGAAGACCCTCCATATGTGTCCTGGGGGCCCGTCTCGAACGGACCCGCGCTTGCCGGTATCCGCCTGCTAGCGGTTACTCAACCTGGTCAATCACCCGGGGCACCCCACCGCGGTTGGAGGGTTGCCGGCCAGCGAGCCGGGGCTTGACGCTGGCACTCATGACCGATTCAAAGGGTATCTCACCACCTCGTCCACGTGCCAGTAGGTTCCCGGGGTGACGCCTGATCAGCGATGACGGTTTCGAGCCCGACGCTCTGGTCTTGGCCGCGGGTCGCTGACGTCACCCACACCATTTCCGGAACTCCTGCTGCGCGTAGGTTCGTTCTCGACGCGATACCGATTCGACCCACTGTGACGCCGGGAGAGTGCCCATGAATGCCCAGCAGCCAACCATCATCTACACCCTGACCGACGAGGCGCCGTTGCTGGCGACGTACGCCTTCCTGCCGGTGATCCGCGCCTTCGCCGATGCGGCCGGCATCGACGTGAAGACCAGCGACATCTCCGTTGCAGCGCGCATCCTTGCGGAGTTCGGCGACTACCTGACCGAGGAACAGCGCGTTCCCGACAACCTCGGCGAGCTCGGCAAGCTGACGCAGCTGCCGGAGACCAACATCATCAAGCTGCCGAACATCAGCGCCTCGGTACCGCAGCTGCTGGCTGCGATCAAGGAACTGCAAGCCAAGGGCTACGCCGTGCCGGACTACCCCGGCGCGCCGAAGACCGACGAGGAGCGCACCATCAAGGAGCGCTACGGCACCTGCTTGGGCAGCGCGGTGAATCCCGTACTTCGCGAAGGCAACTCGGACCGGCGCGCACCCAAGGCGGTCAAGGAGTACGCCAGGAAGCACCCGCACAGCATGAGCCCGTGGTCGCAGGCGTCGCGCACGCACGTCGCGACCATGACCCACGGCGACTTCTATCACGGCGAGAAGTCGATGACGCTGGACCGTGCGCGCACCGTGCGGATGGAGCTGATCACCAGCCCTAAAGACGGAGGGGCTGGCGAGACCATTGTTTTGAAGCCCGAGGTGAAGCTGGACGACGGCGACATCATCGACAGCATGTTCATGAGCAAGAAGGCGCTGTGCGACTTCTACGAAGAGCAGATGCAGGACGCCTACGAGACGGGCGTGATGTTCTCGCTGCACGTCAAGGCGACCATGATGAAGGTCAGCCACCCCATCGTCTTCGGTCACGCGGTGAAGGTCTTCTACAAGGACGCGTTCGCCAAACACCAGAAGCTGTTCGACGAGTTGGGCGTCAACGTCAACAACGGGCTCTCCGATCTGTACGCCAAGATCGAGTCCCTGCCCGCGTCGCAACACGAGGAGATCGTCCGGGACCTGCACGCCTGCCACGAGCATCGGCCCGAGCTCGCGATGGTGGACTCGGCCAAGGGCATCACCAACTTCCACTCGCCGAGCGACGTCATCGTGGACGCGTCGATGCCGGCGATGATCCGGCTCGGCGGCAAGATGTGGGGCGCCGACGGAAAGCTCAAGGACACCAAGGCCGTCAACCCGGAGTCCACCTTCTCCCGCATGTACCAGGAGATCATCAACTTCTGTAAGACGCACGGCCAGTTCGACCCGACGACGATGGGCACCGTTCCCAACGTTGGTCTGATGGCGCAGCAGGCCGAGGAGTACGGCAGCCACGACAAGACGTTCGAGATCCCCGCGGACGGCGTCGCCAACATCGTCGACAACGACACCGACGAGGTGCTGCTGACGCAGAACGTGGAATCCGGCGACATCTGGCGCATGCCGGTCGTCAAGGACGCCCCGATCCGCGACTGGGTGAAGCTCGCGGTCACCAGGGCCCGCGACTCCGGCATGCCGGTGGTGTTCTGGCTCGACGTGTGGCGTCCGCACGAGAACGAGCTGCGCACGAAGGTCAACACGTACCTCAAGGACCACGACACCGAGGGTCTGGACATCTCGATCCGGTCGCAGGAACGGGCCATGCGGCACACCATCGAGCGTGCGATGCGCGGGCAGGACACCATTGCCGCGACGGGCAACATCCTCCGCGACTACCTGACCGACCTGTTCCCGATCCTCGAGCTGGGCACCAGTGCCAAGATGCTGTCGATCGTGCCGCTGATGGCGGGTGGCGGGTTGTACGAGACCGGTGCCGGTGGGTCGGCGCCCAAGCACGTCAGCCAGCTGGTCGAGGAGAATCACCTGCGCTGGGATTCGCTCGGTGAGTTCCTCGCGCTGGCCGTCAGCCTGGAGGATCTCGGCAAGAAGACCGACAACCCGCGGGCCAAGCTTCTCGCCAAGACGCTCGACGCCGCGACCGGAAAGCTCTTGGACAACAACAAGAACCCGTCGCGCAAGACCGGTGAGATCGACAACCGGGGCAGCCAGTTCTACTTGGCGATGTATTGGGCGCTCGAGCTTGCCGCGCAGACCGAGGACAAGGAGCTGGCCGAGCACTTCGCGCCGCTGGCGAAGGCGCTCGCCGAGAACGAGGACGCCATCGTGGCCGAACTCAACGAGGTGCAGGGCGATTCCGTCGACATCGGTGGTTACTACTACCCGGATCCGGAGAAGACCGCGGCGGTGATGCGGCCGAGCAAGACGTTCAACGAAGCGCTGGAGACCGTTCGAGGCTAGAGGGAGGACACGAGCCGGCATGTCCAAGATCAAGGTCGAGGGAACGGTCGTCGAACTCGACGGTGATGAGATGACGCGGATCATCTGGAGGTTGATCAAGGAGACGTTGATCCTGCCGCACCTCGACGTCGAGCTGGATTACTACGATCTCGGCATCGAGCACCGCGACGAGACCGACGATCAGGTGACCGTCGATGCGGCGAACGCGATCAAGAAGCATCACGTCGGGGTGAAGTGCGCCACGATTACGCCCGATGAGGCCCGCGTGAAGGAGTTCGGGCTCAAGCAGATGTGGTTGTCGCCCAATGGCACCATTCGCAACATCTTGGGCGGCACCATCTTCCGCGCGCCGATCGTGATCCAGAACGTGCCGCGTTTGGTGCCGGGTTGGACGAAGCCGATCATCATCGGCAGGCATGCCTTCGGTGATCAGTATCGCGCCTTCAATGCCAAGGTCGACGGGCCTGGCACGTTCACGGTGACGTTCACCCCGGACGACGGCAGCGAGCCGTTGGTGCACGACGTGGTCCAGATTCCCGATGGTGGCGGCGTCATCATGGGCATGTACAACTTCAAGAAGTCCATTCAGGATTTCGCGCGTTCGTCGTTCAAGTATGGGCTGCAACAGAATTACCCCGTTTACTTGTCGACGAAGAACACCATCCTCAAGGGCTACGACGGGATGTTCAAGGATGAGTTCCAAGCCATCTTCGACGAGGAGTTCAAGGCGGACTTCGACGCCAAGGGTTTGACCTATGAGCATCGGTTGATCGATGACATGGTCGCGTCGTGTCTGAAGTGGGAGGGTGGCTATGTCTGGGCTTGCAAGAACTATGACGGCGACGTCCAATCCGACACGGTCGCACAGGGTTACGGCTCATTGGGGCTGATGACTTCGGTGCTGATGACACCGGACGGGCAGACGGTCGAGGCGGAGGCCGCGCACGGCACCGTGACCAGGCACTACCGTCAGCATCAGGCGGGCAAGGCCACGTCGACCAATCCGATCGCGTCGATCTTCGCCTGGACTCGTGGGCTGGAGCATCGCGGCAAGCTCGACAACACCCCCGAGGTGATCGAGTTCGCCAATACGCTGGAGGAAGTGGTGATCGACACCGTCGAGGGCGGTCACATGACCAAGGACCTCGCGATCCTCATCGGGCCCGAACAGCCGTATGAGACGAGCGAGGAGTACCTCGCCACGATCGCCGACCACCTCGAGATGGCGCTGCGCTAACTCAGCCTGCGCATTGTTGAGATAGCGCTCACGGCGAACAAATGCGAGTCGTCAACGCCGCCAGCGCTATCTGAACGATGGGGTACTAACCCGCGGGTGGTGCCAGTCGCCGCGGCTCGGTGTGCTGATCGACGAATTCGGAGATCAACTCGGTGACCCGGCCCGGCGCCTCCAACATCGGGATGTGGCCGACGCCGTCGAGCCGGATCACCTCCGCGTGCCCGGACAGGTTCTCGGTGAAGTGTCGGTGACCGCGCGGGTGCGGGAAGACCCGGTCCTTCTCGCAGATCACCAGCTGGGTGGGTGCCGACCCGTTGGCCAATTCGGCGAGCCCAGGCAGCAGCAGAGTCCTGGCGAGTAGCTGGAAGTACGCCGGGCAGTGCGTCGCGTCATCGATCAGGGCGAGCAGGTCGGGTTGGCTTGGCCCGTCGGCGGGCCCGCTGATCGGCAGCGTCGCCAGGCGGCGTGCGAACGGCAGGTCGAGGATCCTCGGGCCGAGGAGGCGTGCGAGCAGCAGCGCAGGGCCGCCGAGCAGGAACTTGCCGATGGTCTCGAACTTGGTCGGTGAGTAGCGGGTCCAGCCGCCTGCCGGCGCGATCGCGGTCAGGCTGCGGGCCCGCCCGCGGCGCTCCAGCTCGAACGCCGCCCATCCGCCCAGGGAGTTGCCCACCACGTGAGCGGTCTGCCAGCCGAGCTCGTCCATCTGGCGTTCCACGTGGTCGACGAGCGCGTGGATGTCCAGCAGCCAGCTGCTCGACTTCGGACCGCCGTGGTGGCCGGCCATGGTCGGGGCGAAGACTTCGAAGCGACCGGTGTCGGCGAGTTGATCGGCCACCGTGCGCCACACGTTCTGCGAGCACAGGAAAGGGTGCAGCAGCACGATCGGCTCACCGGAGCCGACGTGGATTGGATCGCGTTCTGGCATGCGGCCGACACTAAGGTGATACCGCCGGTACCGCAAGGATGGGTGGTTTGGGGCAGGCCGCCCTCGGCTAGGGTCGCCCGGTGGCGCGGACGCGAGGAGCATTCAGATGATCGTCAGCACCATCAACGTGAACGGGATCCGCGCCGCAGTACGGCAGCGATCCACGGAGAATCTCGGCCTGCTGGCCTGGCTGAAGGAGACCACGGCCGACGTCGTCTGCCTTCAGGAGACCCGGGCCGACGACGACCAACTTGCCGACGCACTGACACCAGCGCTCGCCGACGGCTGGAATCTGGCGTCGGCCGACCCACACATCAAGGGCCGCAACGGCGTCGCCGTGCTCAGCAGGCACCCGATCACCCGGGTGCAGATCGGGCCCGACGCCGACGAATTCGCCTCGCACGGGCGCTATCTCGAGGTGGACACGGGCGACCTCACCGTCGCCAGCGTGTACGTCCCCACCGGCGAGGCCGAGACCGACCGGCAGCTGGAGAAGGAACGCTTCATGGCGGCCATCGGCGCCCGCATGGCGGTGCTGAACGCGCCGGGCCACCGCGGTGCAGTGGTGTGCGGCGACTGGAACATCGGCCACACCGAGTCCGACATCAAGGCGTGGAAGGCCAACCGGAAGAAGTCGGGCTTCCTGCCTTCCGAGCGTCAGTGGGTGACCGACCTGCTGGCCACCGGCTGGGTGGACGTCGTCCGCGTCCAGCATCCCGACGTGGCGGGCCCGTACAGCTGGTGGTCGTGGCGGGGTAAGGCGTTCGACAACGACGCGGGCTGGCGGATCGACTACCAGCTGGCCAACGCCACGCTGGCCCCGCGCGTGCTCGCGGCCCGCGTCGAAAGGCCGGACGCCTACGCGCTGCGCTGGTCGGATCACGCACCAGTGACCGTCGAATATCGAGTTGGTCCGGCGTGAAAGTATTGACGCGATCCGGGTCGAGCGAAGCGACGGGAAATACACCATGAGCACCAACGGCAGCGCGTCGCGAAGCGTCGTCTTCTCCGGCGCGCAACCTACGTCAGACTCCCTTCACCTCGGCAATGCGGTGGGGGCGGTCAGTCAGTGGGTGGTTCTGCAGGACGGTTACGACGCGTACTTCTGCGTCGTCGACTTGCACGCGATCACCATCCCGCAGGACCCGGAGCTGCTGCGCAAGCGCACCCTGGTGACCGCCGCGCAATACCTCGCGCTGGGCGTCGACCCCACGAAGGCGACCGTCTTCGTCCAGAGTCACGTGCCATCGCACGCCGAATTGACATGGGTGCTCGGCTGTTTCACCGGTTTCGGGCAAGCGTTGCGGATGACGCAGTTCAAGGACAAGTCGCAGAAGGAAGGCGCCGAGGCGACCACCGTCGGGCTGTTCACCTACCCGGTGTTGATGGCGGCCGACATCCTGCTCTACGACACCAACCTGGTGCCGGTCGGCGAGGATCAGCGCCAGCATCTGGAACTCTCGCGCGACGTCGCGCAGCGGTTCAACGCGCAGTTCCCCGAGACGTTCGTCGTGCCGGATCCGATGATTCAGAAGGCCACGGCCAAGATCTACGACCTGCAGGATCCGACGGCGAAGATGAGCAAGTCGGCCGCCAGCGACGCAGGTTTGATCAGCCTGCTCGACGACCCGAAGAAGACCGCCAAGAAGATCCGCTCGGCCGTCACCGACAGCGAGCGTGAGATCCGCTTCGACCGCGAGGCCAAGCCGGGGGTGTCCAACCTGTTGACCATCCAGTCCGCCGTCACCGGTACCGACGTCGACAAGCTGGTCGAGGGCTACGCCGGGCGTGGATACGGGGACCTCAAGGCAGACACCGCCGATGCCGTCGTGGAGTTCGTCACGCCCATCAAGGCGCGGGTGGACGAATTGCTTGCCGACCCGGCAGAACTGGAGTCCGTGCTCGCGGCCGGAGCAAGGCGGGCCGACGAGGTGTCTGCCAAGACGTTGCAGCGGGTATACGACCGGTTAGGGTTTCTTCCGAAACGTCCGTAGCGCCGGGGAGGGTCGTGTGGCTGGTGTGACCGAACCGGCCAAACCGGGCTTCATGGATCGGCTGCGCGCCAGATTCCCCTGGTTCGACCGCATCATGCGAGCCCAGGAGCGCTATCAGGACAGCAGGGGCGACTTCTACGCGGCAGCCATCACCTACTTCACGATCTTCGCGCTGTTCCCCTTGCTGATGGTCGGTTTCGCCGCGGGCGGCTTCGTGCTGGCCAGCAGGCCCGCGCTGATGATGGAGATCGAATCGAAGATCAGGTCCGCGGTCTCCGGTGAGCTCGGACAGCAACTCATCAGCCTGATGGACTCCGCGATCGCGTCGAGAACCTCGGTCGGCGTGATCGGCCTTGCCACGGCCGCGTGGGCGGGGCTTGGCTGGATGGCCAACCTGCGCGAGGCACTGAGCGCCATGTGGGAGCAGCGCAGCGAGCCACGCAACTTCGTGATGACCAAGGTGTCGGATCTGATTGCCCTTCTGTCGATGTTCGTGGCGATGACGCTGACCATCGCGCTGACCGCGCTCGGCAACGAGTCGGTGATGGCGCGGGTGCTGGGTTGGTTTGGCCTACACGACGTCTCGGCGATCAGCGGACTGCTACGGGTGGCGTCGTGGCTGTTGTCGATGGTGGTGTCGTGGCTGCTGTTCACCTGGATCATCGCCAGGTTGCCGCGCGAGTCGGTCAGCTTCCGCAGCTCGGCGCGGTCGGGCCTGTTGGCAGCCGTCGGGTTCGAGATCTTCAAGCAGGTGGCGTCGATCTACCTGCAGTCGGTGATTCACGGACCGGCGGGCGCGACGTTCGGTCCGGTGCTCGGCCTGATGGTCTTCGCCTACATCACCGCGCGGCTAATCCTGTTCGCCACGGCATGGGCCGCCACGTCGGCGGATAGCCTGGCCGCTGCGCCGGTCAGCCCGCCCGACCCCGCGGTGATCGCTCCCCGCGTACAGGTGCACGCGGGGATCGGGGTATCCGGCGCAATGGCCGCCATTGCGGTGGGAGCGCTTGGTGCATTGGGGCTTTCGCGCTTCTGGCGCCGTTAGTGGCCGACGACCTTCAGCCCCGTCACGCAGGCGACGATGCCGACCATCAGCAGCACCTTCACCACTGAGGTGGTCTCGGCGCCGGTCAGCATCGCATAGCCGACGGTGAGCACCGCGCCGATGCCAACCCACACCGCATAGCTGGTTCCCGGGGGCAGGCTGCGCATGGCGAAGGCGAGGCCCGCCATCGACAGCACCAAGGCGACGCCGAACGTCACGGATGGCGCGAGACGCGTGAAGCCTTCGGATTTGAAAAGGGCCGTTGCCCAGACCGCCTCGAGAACACCCGAGCCGACAAGGATCAACCAAGCCATGGCACACCTCCGGAAGCCCGTCTTGTCGCTGTCCGGGTACGGTGCTGCCTCGTCCGGTGCCATGTGCTGGCACTATCCAGTGTAACAACGAAGTAACATGGCGTGTCGTGCCGTTGGTCACCACGTGGTCGCAAGCGATGGGCATCGCCGTGCCGATCGTGAACGCGCCGATGGGCGGGGCCGCCGGTGGCCTGCTCGCCGCGGCGGTGTCACGCGCAGGCGGCCTCGGCATGATCGGCATGGGCAGCTCGGCCTCCGCGGAGGTGCTGCGCAGGGAGCTGGCCGTCCTCGGCGACCTCGACCTGCCGTTCGGAATCGGGTTGGTGCACTGGGTGATGCAGGACGATCCCGAGCTCCTCGACGTGGCTCTTGCCGCCCAACCCGCGCTGCTGTCGGTGAGCTTCGGCGACGACTGGAGTTGGGTGCGACGCGCACACGACGCGGGCGTGACGGCGGTGACGCAGATCGCCGACCCGACCGCGGCGCGGCGCGCGGTCGACGCCGGGGTGGACGTCCTCGTCGCCCGCGGCGCGGAAGGCGGCGGCCACGGAGTGCCTGCCATGGGTACGTTGCCGCTGCTGGCAGAGGTCCTCGATACGGTCGGCGTTCCGGTCCTGGCGGCTGGGGGCATCTCCTCGGCGCGGGGATTGGCCGCGGTGCTGGCGGCAGGCGCGGCAGCCGGCTGGCTCGGCACCGTGTTCTCGGTATGCCGGGAAGCGCTGACCCCGGGGCAGGCGCGGACGGAGCTGCTCGATGCCCATGGCGATGCCACCGAACTCACCAGCGAGTTCGACGTCGCTGCCGGATACCGTTGGCCGGCCGACATTCCCGAGCGAGTGCTGCGCGGTTCACCGGTCAACGCCGGTCAGGGCGTCGGTGCCCTACACGAGCCGGCCGGGGCGGCCGAGGTGATTACTTCGCTGCGCGACGGCGCACTCGATCTGCTGCGCCGCTGGAGCTGAATGCTCAGCCCAGCGGTCGGCGGTTGAGCGAGCGCGCGGCCATGATGAGGCCGAAGACCACCACCGCCCCGACGACGCCGACGCCCACCCTGACCGGAGTTGCGTCTGCAGGCGGCAGCGCGGAGGCGAGGGCCTGAGCGGCCGCGGGATCGTTGGCCGGATCCGCCTTGGTCACCCGAAGCGAGGGGTCGGGCTCGATCAACGTGCCCACCTTGGTACCCGGTGCGGTCGCGAAGCCGTAGTCGAGCAGGTGCGCGGCCTGCTCCCACGGGGCGATCGGTAAACGCGTGCCGTGCAACATGATCGTGACCAGCCGGCGTCCGTCGCGGTTGGCAGCGCCGACGAAGGTCTGGCCTGCGTCGTCGGTGTAGCCGGTCTTGCCGCCCATGGCGCCGGGGTAGTTGTAGAGCAGCTGGTTGTCGTTCTCCAGCTCGTAGCCGGGGTTGGGCTCTTCGCCAGGATTGCCGGGATGCCCTGGGAAGTCGTACTTCTGGGTGGCGACGATGTCGCTGAAGACCGCGTTCTGCCAGGCGTACCGATAGAACAGCCCGAGGTCGTAGGCCGAGGTGCTCATGCCGGGACCGTCGAGGCCCGATGGCGTTGCCGCGCGGGTGTCGCGGCCGCCGAGCTTGCCTGCCAGATCGTTGATCTTGCTCACCGCGGCGTCCATGCCACCGATTTGGGCGGCCAAGGCGTGCGCAGCGTCGTTGCCCGAGTGCATCAGCAGGCCGTGCAGCAGGTCGTCGACGGTGTAGACGCCACCTACGTCGACGCCGACCCTGGTGCCCTCGGCGCTGGCGTCCTCGACGGTGCCGATCACCTGCTTGCGGATCGGCAGCTCCTTGATCGCCTGCATCGCCACCAGGACCTTGATGATGCTGGCGGGCCGGTGCCTGCCGTGTGGGTCCTTGGCGGCGATGACATCGCCGGTGTCGAGGTCGGCGACGAGCCACGCCTCTGCGGAGACGTCGTCGGGAACCGGGGGCGTGCCCGGGGCGGTGACGAGGCCACAGCTGGACAGTGCGTCGCCGCCGAGCGGTGTGGCAGGTACCGGTAGCGGGGCGGGCGGATCACCCGCGGTCGGGACCTCCGAGGAATCGACGGCCGGAGGTGTCGTGACGCGGTACGGGCATGCGTCGTCGGCACGTGCGACGGGCGTGCTGACCAGGGCGGGTGCGGTCAACAGCGCGGCGGCCGCGAGCAGGCACGCTGCCCGGCGCGGGGCGAATCCGAAGGTAGCCATCGTGTCTGCAGGGTAGGAGATCGAGGCGCAATTTTCGGGTAGCCACGCTGTTACTGGAGTGACTATTGCTACGGATGAGGTGATGTGTTCGGTAACCGTCAGAGCTCGGCGTAGGCCACCGCGGGGAACTCGATCGTCGACATCCACAGTCGGCCGGCGGATTCCACGACACCCGTGACGCCGCCGAAGTCCGGATGCGTCGTCCGGATGCCGCCGACCGCGGCACCGGTGTCCGGGTCGAACCCGACGACCCAGACCTCGGGATTGACCTTGGGCTGTAGTCGCGCAGGCAGGCGCCAGATGAGCTTCCGGATCCAGGGTGCCCGCGGCATCAAGCCCTCGGCGGTCGGGTTGACCGGCGTCACCAACGCGGTCCAGATCCGGCCGTCGACGCCCGTCGAGATGTTGTCGGGCATACCGGGCAGGTTCACCGCGAGCGGCGTCACGGTTCCGGCCTCGGGCCCCGTCAGCCAGTACTTGGACAGCCTGCGGGCGACGGTCTCGGCGAACACCAGTGCCGACCCGTCCGCCGTCACCGTCACGCCGTTGGCGAAGTACAGCCCATCCAGGAGCGTGGTGACGGTGCCGTCGGTCGACAGGCGGAACAGGCTCCCGGTCCCGCGCGCCTCGAGGATCGGTGCGAGGAAGTGCTCGAAGTGGAAGTCGCTCGTCGACTCGGTGAAATAGATTGTGCCGTCACCTGTTTCGGTAACATTGGAGCAGAACTTCAACTTGCGGAGCCGCACGGAGCCTGCGGAGCTGCGGCCATCGGGCTGGGTGACCGATTCGACGAGGGTCGACAGCTCGCCGCTGTCGGGATTCAGCGCAAGCAGCCCTCGGTAGCTGTCGCAGATGAGTACTCGGCCGTCGCGGGCGACGTGCATGCCGAGCGGCCGGCCTGCCGTGTCGGCGACGACGGTGTGCCCGCCGTCCGGCGAGATGCGGACGATGCGACCGTCGACGAGACCCGTCCAGAGCTGGCCGTCGGCGTCGACGACGATGTCCTCGGGGCCGTCGCCTGGCAGCCCGACGACCGTGACCGACCCACCGGGTTGGTCGGGGATCGGGTCAACGGGCGGCGGGTGCCAGCGGACGGGATGGATCGGCGGCTTGTTCGGTGACACGCCGCCGACCCTAACCCCGTTGTTACATGCGTCGGCTGGCTTCGCTCAAGACGCCGTGCAGGATGTCGTAGATCGCGTCGAATTCCTTCTGGCCGCTGATCAGCGGCGGCGCGAGCTGCACGACTGGGTCGCCACGGTCGTCGGCCCTGCAGTACAGCCCCGCCTCGAACAATGCCGGGGTGAGGTAGCCGCGCAGCAGCCGCTCGCACTCCTCGTCGTTGAAGGTCTCCTTGGTCGTCTTGTCCTTGACCAGCTCGATGCCGTAGAAGAAGCCTTCGCCGCGCACGTCGCCGACGATGGGCAGGTCGTACAGCTTCTCCAGGGTGGCCCTGAACGCGGGAGCCATCTCCATGACGTGAGCGTTGATGCCCTCACGCTCGAAGATGTCGAGGTTGGCCAACGCGACGGCCGACGACACCGGGTGCCCGCCGAAGGTGTAACCGTGCCCGAAGACGGTCTTGCCGTCGTTGAACGGCTCGAACAGGCGATCGCTGGCGATCATCGCGCCGATGGGGGAGTAGCCCGAGGTCAGGCCCTTGGCGCAGGTGATGATGTCCGGCACGTAGCCGAAGTCGTCACACGCGAACATGGAACCGATCCGGCCGTAGGCGCAGATCACTTCGTCGGAGACCAGCAGCACGTCGTACTCGTCGCAGATCTCGCGGACCCGCTCGAAGTACCCGGGCGGCGGCGGGAAGCAGCCGCCGGCGTTCTGCACGGGCTCGAGGAACACGGCGGCCACCGTGTCGGGACCCTCGAACTCGATGGCCTCGGCGATGCGGTCGGCGCAGTAGCGTCCCCACGCCTTGGGATCGGAGCTGTACTGCTCGGGCGCTCGGTAGAAGTTGGTGTTCGGCACACGAAAACCGCCGGGGGTCGGCGGATCGAACGGCGCCTTGAAGTCCGGGATGCCGGTGATGGCAAGGGCGCCCTGCGGCGTGCCGTGGTAGGCGATGGACCGCGAGATCACCTTGTACTTACCGGGTTTCCCGGTCAGCTTGAAGAACTGCTTGGCGAGCTTCCACGCACTCTCGACGGCTTCGCCGCCACCGGTGGTGAAGAAGACCCGGTTCAGATCGCCAGGCGCGTAGCCGGCGATGCGCTCGGCCAGCTCGATCGCCGGCGGCGTGCCGAACGACCATAGCGGGAAGAAGGCAAGGGTCTCAGCCTGTTTGGCGGCTGCCTCGGCCAACTCGGCGCGGCCGTGGCCGACCTGCACCACGAACAGCCCGGACAGGCCGTCGATGAACTTGTTGCCCTCGCTGTCCCAGATGTGCACACCCTCGCCACGGGTGATGATCGCCGGGTTGATGTTGTCGCCGTGGCGGGCGAAGTGCCCCCACAGGTGGCGCTTGGCCTTGGCTGCCAGGTCGCCCGATGTCGTCTCTGCTACTACTGCTGTCATCTCGTACCCCAATTGTATTGCTGTTTGACAAGTTTCAGGTAAACCAAGGTTTCGGTGGATATCACCCCTGGGACGGCACGGATCTTGGTGTTGAGGAGGTCGAGTAGGTCACCGTCGTCTTCGCAGACGACCTCGACGATGGCGTCGAAGGACCCCGCGGTGAGCACGACGTAATCGACGGATTCGATGGCGGCCAGCTTGTCGGCGACCGTGGTGGTGTCGCCGGTGCACCGGATGCCGATCATGGCCTGGCGTGCGAAGCCCAGTTGCATGGGATCGGTGACCGCAACGATCTGCATGACACCGGCGTCGACCATGCGCTGGACGCGCTGGCGTACGGCGGCCTCGGAAAGGCCGACCGCCTTGCCGATGCCCGCGTACGACCGCCGCCCGTCCTGCTGCAACTTCTCGACGATCGCCTTGGAGAGTTCATCGAGTTGGAAGGCGGCACCAGGGCGCGAGTGATTGATTCGCAACGAGACGGCTTGTACGCCGGGCGTTGCGTCCGGCTTGACCATGCTCACGATTGTGCACGGAATCCGTCGAATCAAGCAACCATTGCGATGAAATCACGCGTTTGGAGCCGCCGGTACCGCGGTAATGCGCAGCCGCAGCTCTGCCGGTTCCGCTACGGTTTGGACCATGACCAAAGCGAGCAGCTGGATCGACGGCGGCGCAGTGGCCACCGCCGGCCAGGATTTCAAGATCGTCAATCCGGCGAACGGCAGTGTCGTCGCGGAGTACGCCCTGGCGACCACGGCCGACGTCGACGCAGCGGTGGCGTCCGCCCGCACGGCATTGCCCGGATGGGCCACCGCAACGCCTGCCGACCGGTCCGCAGTACTGGCCAAACTGGCCAAACTGGCAGGCGAACACGCCGACGAACTGGTGGCCGAGGAGGTCAGCCAGACCGGCAAGCCGGTGCGATTGGCCTCCGAATTCGACGTCCCAGGCAGCGTCGACAACATCGACTTCTTCGCAGGCGCGGCCCGCCACTTGGAGGGCAAGGCCACCGCCGAGTACTCCGCCGATCACACCTCGAGCATCCGGCGAGAGGCCATCGGCGTCGTCGGGACCATCACGCCATGGAACTACCCACTGCAGATGGCGGTGTGGAAGGTGTTGCCCGCGTTGGCCGCAGGCTGCTCGGTGGTGATCAAGCCCGCCGAAGTCACACCGCTGACCACGCTGACGCTGGCCCGGCTGGCCAGCGAGGCGGGGCTGCCCGATGGCGTGTTCAACGTCGTCACCGGCGCGGGTGCCGACGTCGGCACGGCGCTGGCCGGGCACCGCGACGTCGACCTGGTGACGTTCACCGGGTCCACCGCCGTCGGCCGCAAGGTGATGAATGCGGCCGCTGCGTACGGCCACCGCACCCAGCTCGAGCTCGGCGGCAAGGCCCCGTTCGTGGTGTTCGACGACGCCGACCTCGACGCCGCGATCCAGGGTGCCGTCGCCGCGTCGCTGATCAACACCGGGCAGGACTGCACCGCGGCCACCAGGGCGATCGTCGCGCGTGACCTGTATGACGACTTCGTGGCAGGCGTCGCCGACATCATGAGTGGCATCGTCGTCGGCGACCCGCACGACCCCGACACCGACCTCGGCCCGCTCATCACCACCGCGCACCGCGACAAGGTGGCGGGCATCGTGGCCCGCGCACCCGGTGAGGGAGGGCGCGTCGTCACCGGCGGCACCATCCCCGACCTGCCGGGATCGTTCTACCGGCCCACCCTGATCGCCGACGTCGACGAGCGTTCCGAGGCCTACCGCAACGAGATCTTCGGGCCCGTGCTGACCGTCCGCGCGTTCACCGACGACGACGACGCCCTACGTCAGGCCAACGACACCGAGTACGGGCTCGCGGCCTCGGCGTGGACCCGCGACGTCTACCGGGCCCAGCGCGCGTCACGCGAGATCAAGGCCGGTTGTGTGTGGATCAACGACCACATCCCGATCATCAGCGAGATGCCGCACGGCGGTGTCGGCGCCTCGGGCTTCGGCAAGGACATGAGCGACTACTCGTTCGAGGAATACCAGACCATCAAGCACGTCATGAGCGACATCACCGCCGTCGCGGACAAGGATTGGCACCGGATCATCTTCAGCAAGCGGTAGCCCGCGCGATTTGTGGAGTCTGAGGAGCGCTCACCGCTCTTCAAACGCCACGAGTCGCGTCGGTGAGGAGGAATCGACGTGATCGTTCGCGACATCACCGACGACGACTGGCCGGGCGTGGCGCTGTTGACCGCCACCAGTTTCGGCTCGTTCTGGCGGCCGGAGACCTTCACGGCGTGGCGGACGTTGATGCCGTCGCGCAGCTCGGTGGTGGTCAGCGACGGTGACGACCTCGTCGCGATGGCGCACTACCTGGACATGAAGCTCACCGTGCCGGGCGGAGCGGTCGTGCCCTGCGCCGGGGTGACCTGGGTGGGGGTCGCGCCGACACACCGGCGGCGCGGTCTGCTGCGCGCAATGTACGTCGAACTGCACCAGCGGTTCGCCGACGCCGGTTATCCGATCGCAGCACTGACCGCCAGTGAGGGCGGCATCTACGGGCGGTTCGGCTACGGCCCTGCGACCGTCGAGACGGAGCTGACCGTGGATCGGCGATTCGCCCAGTTCCATCCCGACGCTCCCGATCCCGGTGGGGTACGGATGATCTCGGCCAGTGCGCACCGCGACGACTTCGCCACGATCTACGACCGTTACCGCCGCGGCACACCGGGCGGTATCGAGCGACCCGTTGCGCTGTGGGACGACCTGCTTGCCGACTGGGAGGACTCGCGGCGCGGTGCCACGCAGTGGTTCGCGTTCCTGCACCCGGATGGCTACCTGCTCTACCGCGTGCACGGGCGGCACCCGAAAACCGTTCGTGTCGACGAATTCAACGCGGCGACACCCGAGGCGCACATTGCGCTGTGGCGTGCGCTTCTCGGGCTCGACCTGGTCGAGACCATCGTCGCGGTCAGCCACCCCGCCGACCCGCTGCCGTACCTGCTGACCGACTCGCGACTGGTCCGCACGACCGCGTCGCAGGACGGCCTGTGGCTGCGCATCATGGACGTGGCCGTCGCGCTGCAAGCCCGCACGTACCAGGCCGACATCGACACCGTGATCGAGATCGTCGACCAATTCCGTTCCGACGGAGGACGATTCGCGCTACAGATCCGCAACGGCCAGGCCCGCTGCACCCGCACGGATGCGCAGCCGGAGTTCACTTTTGACCTCGACGTGCTCGCCCACGTGTACCTCGGTGTGCACTCGGTAGTGACCCTGGCCGCGGCCAACCGGGTCCGGGGCGGCGATCCGGAATCGCTGGCGCGGCTTGATGCCGCGTTCAGAAGTGCGGTCCCCGCGCAGATCGGGTTTCACTTCTGATCGCAGGCGGGTCCCGGGCAGACGTGGGTGGCGATGACAGAATCGAGCGGTGAAGTACGGGCAAGGCTGGGAATCCCCCGCCGTCGACTGGTCGTCGACGAGGGGCCGCATCCTGCTGGCGGCATCGGCGTTGTTCGCCCAGCGCGGGTACTTCGGCACCTCGACACGGGACATCGCCGACGACGTGCAGATCAGGCAGCCGTCGCTGTTCCACCACTTCGAGGCCAAACACGAGATCTTCCGGACGTTGGTCGAACTGGACCTCGGACCGTCCATCGACCGGATCAGCCGCCGCATCCAGGAGGACTCGACGTGGGCCGAGAAACTTCACCTGTCGATCGCGTGCGACGTGCGCGAGGCATTGATTCAACCCTTCGATGCGCGCGGCCTCTATCAGGACGCGGTGCTCGGACTGGCCGAGTTCACCGATGAGCGCGAGGGCATCGCGCTGTTTCATCGGCTGGTGGAGCACGTCATCTCCAGTGGTCGCGACGCCGGCGAGTTCGTCGACTTCGAGCCGAGCTTCGTGCAGCGAGCCGTGAACGGCGTGCTGTTCGAGACCCTCCGTGAGCAGGGCGGCCCCGGCGGGCGGATCAGGGAGGCGCGCCCGTTGCAGGCCGCCGACTTCGTGGTGCGGGGCCTGCTCGTCGACCAGGTCGCGCTCGAGAAGATCCGCGCGGCCACCCTGCTCCGCCTCGACGAGCTGGCCGTTCGCTAGCCGTCTCCACCTGCGTCAAAGCCAATCGGCGATGAATTTTGCGGAAAAGCTGCCTATCGATCGATAGTCGCCTATCGTTCGATAGGTCAGGTTGAGTCGACCTTGGAGGAACCGTGAATCGAACCGTCCTCGCCCTCGTCATCGCGGGCGCCGCAGCGCTCGCCCTATCCAGCTGTTCGTCGTCGGGGGAGTCGACTCCCACGCCCACAGGTCCCGCGAAGGTCGCCCCGCCGGCGATCCTGCAGGCGGGCACGCTCAAGATCTGCGCCCCCAACGACGGGACGCCGCCGAGCGTCTACCACGACGAGACCGGCGCGCTGGTCGGCAGCGAGGTCGACCTCGGCAAGGCGATCGCCGCGCAACTCGGGCTCAAACCCGACTTCGTCGAGTCCGCCTTTGCGGCCGTCATCCCGACACTGCAGGCCAAGCAGTGCGACGTGATCATGGCTCAGCTCTACATCAAGCCCGAGCGCGAAAAGGTCGTCGACTTCGTGCCCTACCTGTACTCGGGCACCGGCATCGCGCTGTCGAAGGCGAAGCCAGCCGCCATCACCGGAATGGACGACAGCCTGTGCGGCAAGAAGGTGATCGTCGCGGTCGCTACGACCGCGGAAGCGCTGTCGCAGGAGCAATCCGACAAGTGCACGGCTGCAGGCAAACAGGGCGTCGACATCACGCGGAACAGCCACGCCGACGTGTCGATTCAGCAGGTCCAGAACGGCCAGGTCGACGCCTACCTCGACACCGCTGAGTCGCTCGGGTACTACGCCACCAAGACCGGCGCCCAGATTCAGATGGCCGGTCAGCCGTTCGGCACCATCAAGATCGGTGCCGCCACGGTGAAGGGGAACACCGAGCTGCACAACGCAATTCAGCAGGCGCTGACCGAACTCGAGGGCAACGGGACCTACACCAAGATCCTCGACCAGTGGGGTCAGTCCGACCTCGGCATCCAGAAGTGATCGCAGGGCGCGACCATGCACTTTGACTGGCAGTTCTTCTGGACGTCTCTGTTCACCCCGAGTGGACCGTTCCTCGACGGCTTGGTGTTGACCATCGTGATCTCGGTGGTGGCGATGATTCTCGCCACGATCGTCGGTCTGCTCGTCGCGCTGATGCGGCGCTCCCGTTTCGCCGCTCTGCGCTGGTCGGGCGGCGTGTACATCTGGGTGATTCGCGGGACACCGTTGCTGGTGCAATTGGTGCTCATCTACACCGGGCTTGCCGCAGTCGGCCTGTACCAGTTCCACGACGTCTCGCTGGTCGGCATGTCGGTGAAGGCCGCGGTGCAGGCCGCGATCATCGGGCTGATGATCAACGAGAGCGCCTACATCGCCGAAATCATCCGTGCTGGGCTGGATTCCGTGCCGAAGGGCCAGTTCGAGGCGGCGGCCGCCATCGGCATGAAACCGGCCAAGGTGATGCGGTGGATCATCATGCCGCAGGCACTGCGCGTCATGGTCCCGCCGCTTGGGAACTCGTTCAACGGCATGATGAAGACGACGTCGGTGCTGTCGGTGATCGGGGTCAGCGAGATGTTCCTCGTCACCCAATCGATCAGCTCGGCGACGTTCCACACCTTCGAGATCTTCATCGTCGCGGCGATCTATTACCTTGCGCTGACCACGATCTGGACGTTCATCCAGGCCTACATCGAGAGCAGGCTATCCCGTCAGCTCGGCATCGAACAGCGGATCCCGCTCACGCAGCGGCTCCTCGGCGGCCGCCGCGCCGCCCCGGCCCTTCAACCATAGGGATGACGACCATGAACCTGAAGGAATCGCCCACGAGTGCCACCGCGGAAACGGCGGCGCCCATCGTGTCCGTGCGCGACGCGTGCTGCACGCTGGGGGGCCGCAAGGTCCTCGACAACGTCTCGCTCGACGTGATGCGCGGCCAGGTGGTGGTGTTGATCGGTCCGTCCGGCGCGGGCAAGACCACGCTGCTGCGATCGCTGAACCACCTGGAACGAGTGGACAGCGGCACGATTCTGATCGACGGCCTGCCGATCGGACACCGCGACGTCACGGGCGCCAAGTTGGTCGGCACCACCGAGCTCGCCCGACGCCGCAGCGAGATCGGCTTCGTATTCCAGCATTTCAACCTCTTTCCGCACATGACTGCCGCCGAGAACGTGTGGAACGGCCCGGTCCGGGTGCTGGGCACGCCAAAGGACGAGGCGCGTCGAAATGCGTTGGCGCTACTCGATCGCGTCGGCCTCGCCGACAAGGCCGAGTCCCGGCCCAGCCAGCTCTCGGGCGGGCAACAACAGCGGGTCGCCATTGCGCGGGCGCTTGCCATGCGGCCCAAGGTGATGCTGTTCGACGAGCCGACCAGCGCGCTCGACGTCGAAATGGTCGGCGAGGTACTGACGGTCATGCGCGAACTCGCCCGCGACCACATGACCATGATCGCCGTCACCCACGAGATGCGGTTCGCCCGCGAGGTCGCCGATCGCATCGTCGTGATGGATGCTGGTCGGATCATCGAGGACGCGCCGCCCGAGCAACTGTTCGGCAACCCGCAGCACGAACGCACCAAGACCTTCCTGTCCACCATCGCCTGACCGAAGGAGTCATTCCCCGTGCCCTCGTTCACCGGAGCACTTGCCACCCCCCACGCACTGGCCACCGAGGCCGGAGTGCGGGCGTATCGCGATGGCGGCAACGCGATCGACGCGGCCATCGCCGCCGCCGCGGTGCTCACCGTCGTGTACCCGCACAATGTCGCGCTCGGTGGTGATCTCATCGCGCTCGTCAGAACCCCGGATGGCACCGTTCGGTGTGTCAACGCCTCCGGGTGGGCGGGTGCCGAGGTCGACGCGGAGGCTCTGCGGGCCAAGCATGGCAGTGGGCTCCCCGCACGCAGCGTGCACTCCGTGACCGTGCCCGGAGGCGTCCGCGGCTGGGACACGTTGCGCGGCTTCGGCGCCCGTCTCTCCTGGGAGCGCACTCTGGCCGACGCGGAGTCCACCGCACGGGCGGGGACGCCGGTTGCGCCATCGCTGGCCAGCCACCTCGCCGACCCGGAGAACGCCGACCTGGTCGGCACCGAGGACTTCGACAGGGTGTTCCGTCCTGGCGGCACGCTTCTTGGCGAGGGGGTCGCGCTCGTGCAACCGGCGCTGGCGGATACCTTTGAGAAGCTCCGACACGGCGGGCCTGGCGAGTTCTACTCCGGCGGGATCGCGGGACGCATCGTCGGCTATCTACGGTCGCGCGGATCGTCGTTGAGCGCCGATGATTTCGCGACGTTCCAGCCCGAGACGGTCGCCCCGATCACGTTGGCCTTCCGCGGGCTGACGGTGCTGACCAGTCCGCCGAACACGCATGGTTTCCTGTTGCTGCGGGCGTTGCGAGCCGTCGAGGAGCTCGGCATAGACGACCCGCTGGGGCGCGGGTTGGGTACGCTGATGCGGGTCTTCCACCAGGGCAACGCGTTACGCGCCACCCGCCTCGCTGACCCCCGGTACGCGGACGTCGACGTGAACGCGTTGGTGAACGCTCGCCTCGACGAGCGCGCCGAACTGGTTGGGGCGCAGTCGGAGCGGGCACGCGTGCCGCACGGGGACACGGTCGGCATCGCCGCCGCCGACGCCGACGGATACGCGGTGTCGTTGATCCAGAGCGTGTACCACGCGTTCGGTTCGGGGCTCATCGACCCGGAAACCGGCATTCTGTTTCACAACCGTGGAACGGGTTTCTCGCTCGATGCCGCATCGCCGAACGTCATCGCGCCACGCAAGCGCCCCGTGCACACCCTGATGCCCGCCATGACGACGTACCGGGGTGCACCACGGCACGTGCTGGCGACGATGGGCGGACAGGGCCAACCGCAGATTCTTGCGCAGGTGCTCTTGCGCGAGGTCGGCGGTGCGACGGCGCAGGCCGCGGTCAGCGCCCCGCGCGCGATCGTCGGGTTGCAGGCAGACGGCGCCACGGTCGATTCGGTGACGGTGGAGGCCGACATGCCAGCAGAGGCCGTCGAATCGATCGACCACGCCGGTTTGGATGCGAGGCGAGTCGCCGCGCACACCGAGTCGCTCGGGCACGCCAACGTCGTCGTCATCGATGCCTCGGGTTCGATGACCGCAGCCTCGGACCCGCGTTCGGACGGCGCCGCTGCCGTCGTGCACTACCCGCGGACGACCACCGGATAAGAACCTTCGAGACCCAGCGAGCCCGCACCCCCTGGGGTGTGGGCTCGCTGGCGTTTCAGCCCGAAAACTCACAGGAAATGACCCCGCCGCCGGTATTGACACTCGTCGGCGTGCGGTAGAGCATTGAGTTGCTCATTACGGTACACGTTGCGCTATGCGCACCACAGGGAGGCCGCGTGCGTCAGCCGAAGGTCGTCATCATCGGGGCAGGCGTCGTGGGAGCGTCGCTGGCTGACGAGATCACCGAGCGCGGATGGACCGATGTGACGGTCCTCGACCGTGGACCCCTCTTCTCGACCGGCGGCTCGACGTCGCACGCGCCCGGACTGGTCTTCCAGACCAATGCGTCCAAGACCATGACCGAGTTCGCCGCCTACACCGTCGAGAAGTTCTCGTCGCTGGGCGCCTTCAACGCCGTCGGGGGCCTCGAGGTCGCGACGACCCCCGAGCGCTGGACGGATCTGCACCGCAAGTCGGGCTGGGCGCGGTCGTGGGGTGTCGAAGGAAGGCTGCTCGGCACCGACGAGTGTCTTGACATCTACCCGCTGCTGGATCGGGACCGGGTGCTTGGCGGATTCCACACTCCCGCAGACGGTTTGGCAATGGCCGTGCGCGCAGTCGAGGCGCAGGCCGCCCGGGCAACGGCCCGCGGGGCACGCTTCATCGGCGGCCAGGAGGTCACTGAAGTCATCAACGAGAACGGTCGCGTCACCGGTGTGCGCACCGTCGCCGGCGACGTGTTCGACGCCGACGTGGTGGTGTCCGCCGTCGGGTTCTGGGGCGCGCAGCTGGGTGCCAGCGTTGGTCTGACGGTGCCATTGGTGCCAATGGCCCATCAGTACGCGAAGACCGGTCAGGTACCGGGCTTGGTGGCCGACGAGACCGGCGACGGCGCGCGGCTGCCCATCCTGCGCCACCAGGACGAGGACCTCTACTACCGCGAGCACGGCGACCGGATCGGGATCGGCTACTACGGGCACCGCCCGATGCCGGTCGAGATGGACACGCTCGTGCGCGACACCGCCGACGAGGCCATGCCGTCGATGCTGCCGTTCACCGACGACGACTTCGCTCCTGCGTGGGCCGCGAGCACCGCGCTGCTGCCCGTGCTCGGGGACGCCAAGGTCGAGGGGGGCTTCAACGGCATCTTCTCGTTCACCCCCGACGGCTTCTCGATCATGGGTGCGCATCGCGAGCTGAGCGGGTTCTGGGTCGCCGAGGCGGTATGGGTCACCCACTCCGCCGGAGTGGCCAAGGCGATGGCCGAGTGGATCGTCGACGGAGCCCCCGGCACCGACGTGCACGAGTGCGATCTGTACCGGTTCGAAAAGGCGGCGCTCAGCCCAGCTTTCGTCAGCCGCACCAGCGCGCAGGCGTTCGTGGAGGTCTACGACATCCTGCACCCGCACCAGTACCGCGACGAGCCACGCAACGTGCGGATCAGCCCGTTCAACCAACGCGAACGCGACCTCGGCGCGTTCTTCTTCGAGGTCCGCTGCTGGGAACGCCCCGCCTGGTACGAGGCCAACGCCCCGTTGCTGGAGAGGTTGAAGGCCGACGGGTTGGAGGTGCCGGACCGCGATGACTGGGCGGCGCGGTTCTACTCGCCGATCTCGATCGCCGAGGCGCGGTGGACCCGTGAGAACGTCGCGTTCTACGACATGACGCCGCTGACCCGCTACGAGGTCGCCGGGCCAGGTGCCGTCGACTTCCTCCAACGGCTGACCTCCAACAACGTCGCCAAGAGCGTCGGGTCGGTCACCTACACGCTGTTGCTCGACGAGAATGGCGGCATCCGAAGCGATCTCACCGTGGCACGGCTCGCACCGGACCTCTTCCAGGTGGGCGCCAACGGCCCGCTGGACTTCGACTGGTTCAGCAGGCAGCTGCCCGCCGACGGCAGCGTCTCGGTGCGCGACGTCACCGGTGGCACGTGCTGCGTCGGCGTCTGGGGCCCGAAGGCACGCGACTTGGTGCAGCCGCTGTGCCCCGACGACCTGTCGAATGAGGCGTTCAAGTACTTTCGCGCGCTGCAGACCCACATCGGGTCCGTCCCGGTCACGATGATGCGGGTGTCCTACGTCGGCGAGCTCGGCTGGGAGATCTACACCACCGCCGAATGTGGTGCCGCGCTGTGGGATCTGCTGTGGGATGCGGGACGGCCGTACCAGGCGATCGCCGCCGGGCAGATCGCCTTCAACAGCCTCCGCATGGAGAAGGGCTATCGCGCGTGGGGCAGCGACATGACCGCCGAGCACACGCCGGCCGCCGCGGGCATCGACTTCGCGGTCCGGATGGCGAAGGACGACTTCGTCGGAAAACGCGCCCTTGAAGAGGCGTCACCGCCGACAACCATGCTGCGCAGCATCGTGTTCGACGCGCCAGAAGCCGTCGTGCTCGGCAAGGAACCGGTGTCGGTCGACGGGACGACGGTCGGCTACGTCACCAGCGCGGGCTACTCGGCCACCATCGGCCGCAGCATCGCCTACGCCTGGCTGCCCGCCGATCTTGGTCCGGGGGCCGAGGTCGAAGTCGACTACATGACAACCACATTCACCGCGAAGGTGCACGCCGAGCCGGTCGTGGACCCCGAGATGTCACGGATCCGGAGGTAGCGCCCCGATGGCGGAGAACTACGACGTCATCATCATCGGCCTCGGCGGCATGGGTAGTGCCGCCGCCTACCATCTGGCCCGGCGGGGTCAACGGGTGCTCGGGCTGGAGAAGTTCACCCCGGCACACGACAAGGGATCCAGCCACGGTGGGTCGCGGATCATCCGGCAGTCCTACTTCGAGGACCCCGCGTACGTGCCACTGTTGTTGCGCGCCTACGAGCTTTGGGAAGGTCTCGCGCAGGACTCCGGCCAGGAGGTCTACCGCGTCACGGGCGGGCTGTTCCTCGGGCCGCCCGACTGCCTGACCGTCGCCGGCAGCCTGCGGGCCAGCCAGGAGTGGTCGTTGCCCCACGACGTGCTCGACGCCGCGCAGATTCGCAGCCGGTTCCCGAACTTCACGCCTGAGCCCACCGACATCGGGCTGTACGAAGCGAAGGCCGGGTTCGCACGTCCGGAGATGACGGTCGCCGCGCATCTCGACCTCGCCGCACGCGAGGGTGCGACGTTGCGTTTCGGCGAAGAGGTTCTGGAATGGTCGGAGACGGCCGCCGGCGTGACGGTCACGACCGCCGCAGGCAGCTACACCGCGGGTCAGCTGGTGATCTGTCCCGGTGCGTGGGCACCCCAGCTGTTGGCCGAGTTGGGCATCCCGATCACGATCGAGCGCCAGGTGCTCTACTGGCTCGACCCCGTCGGCGGCACCGCGCCCTTCGAAGATCAGCCCATCTTCATCAACGAAAACGCCCGCGGCATGCAGATATACGGGTTCCCGTCGATCGACGGCCCCGACGGCGGCGTCAAGGTCGCCTTCTTCAGGAAGGGGCAGGAGTGCACGCCGGAGACCATCGACCGGGTCGTGCACGCGGACGAGATCTCCGCCATGCGTGACCGGGTGACCGAACTGCTGCCCGCGCTCAGCGGTGACTGCGTGCACTCGGCCACCTGTATGTACTCCAACACCAGCGACGAACACTTCGTCATCACCCGCCACCCCAACTACGCCAATGTGACCGTGGCCTGCGGATTTTCGGGGCACGGTTTCAAGTTCGTCCCGGTGGTCGGCGAAATCGTCGCCGATCTGGCAACTGCCGGTACCACCGCACATCCGATCGCCCTATTCGACCCGCAGAGGCTGGTGACTTCATGACCGCGACCGACTTTCCGACGTCGACCGGCTTCGACCCCGTGGCCCACGAGGCTCCCGCCGGTTCGCTGATCCCGACGTTGGGCGGCGAATACTACTGGAAAGAACAGTATTTCGCCCTCGAGCAGGAACACATCCTCGAGAAGATGTGGTTCTGCGCGGTCCGCAGCCCCGACCTGCCCAACCCGGGGTCGTTCAAGAAGGTGCAGGTGGGGCGCGAGAGCGTGCTGGTGATCCGTGGCCGGGACGGCGCGCTTCGCGCGTTCCTCAACGTCTGCAGGCACCGCGGTGCGCAGCTGTGCACCGAGCCGGAAGGGGAGGTGCGCCGGACGCTGAAGTGCCCGTACCACGCCTGGACCTACGGCTTCGACGGCAAGCTCGTCGCCGCACCGAACCTCGCCACCCTGAAGGACGACGATGGACAGAGCATCGACCGGGTCGCGTACGGGCTGATCCCGGTCGCGGTGCGCGAATGGCTCGGCTACGCCTGGGTGTGCCTCGCCGACGAGCCGCCGTCGTTCGAGGAGGACGTCATCGGCGCCGTCACCGAGCGCCTCGGGGACTCGACGGCCATCGACCGCTACCAGATCGACGATCTCAAGGTCGGCAGGCGAGTCGTCTACGACGTCAAGGCGAACTGGAAGCTCATCGTCGAGAACTTCATGGAGTGCTACCACTGCGCGACCATCCACCCCGAGCTCACCGAGGTGCTGCCCGAGTTCGCCAAGGGAATGGCCGTGCAGTACTACGTCGGCCACGGCGCGGCGTTCGGCAAGGAGATCGAAGGGTTCACCGTCGACGGCTCAGCGGGATTCGACACCTTGCCCGGGCTGCTGCCCGAGCAGGACCAGAAGTACTACGCCATGACGGTGCGCCCGACGGTCTTCATCAACCTGGTGCCCGACCACATCATCTTCCACCGCATGTATCCGATGGCAGCCGATCGCACGATCGTCGAGTGCGACTGGCTCTACGCGCCGGACGTGGTGGCCGAGGGCCGCGACGTCGAGCATTCGGTGGAACTGTTCCATCGGGTCAACGTGCAGGACTTCGAAGCCTGCGAGCGGACCCAGCCTGCGATGTCGTCGCGCGCGTATCGCAAGGGCGGAGTGCTCGTTCCCGTGGAACACCACATCGCGGAGTTCCACGAGTGGGTACTGTCCCGTATCGGCGAAACCGAGGTGACATCGAATGGACGGTGAACCAGACCTCTACATCGGAGGCGCATGGCGTCATGCCTCCGATGGCGGCACCAGAGACATCGTCAACCCCGCGGACGGCAGCATCGCGGCAGTCGTCGACGAGGCGACCCCAGACGATGCCCGCGCCGCGGTCAGCGCCGCGCGGGCCGCCTTCGACGACGGTGCGTGGCCCGCAACGCCTGCGGCCGACCGAGCCGCACTTCTCGACCGGATCGCAGACCTCCTGCAGCGGGACAAGGAGGCTCTGGCGGCTCTCGAGACCCGGGACACCGGGAAGACGCTGGTGGAGAGCAAGATCGACATCGACGACGTGACGTCGGTGTTCCGCTACTACGCGCGGCTGGTCGGCATCGACTCCGATCGATTGGTCGACGTCGGCGATCCGACGGTGATCAGCAGGATCGTGCGCGAGCCGATCGGCGTGTGCGTGCTGATCGCCCCGTGGAACTACCCGCTGCTGCAGATGTCGTGGAAGATCGCGCCAGCGCTCGGCGCAGGCTGCACGATGGTCGCGAAACCCAGTGAGGTGACGCCGCTTTCCACGATCGCCTTCGTCCACCTGCTGGAAGAAGCCGGTGTGCCCGCCGGTGTGGTGAACCTCGTGCAGGGCAGCGGCGCAGTGCTCGGCAGCGCCTTGACCGACAACCCGGAAGTGGACTTCATCTCGTTCACCGGCGGCCTTGCCACCGGACGGACCATCGCGAAGGTCGCCGCCGAACACGTGACGAAGGTGGCGGTGGAACTCGGCGGGAAGAACCCGCACATCGTGTTCGCCGACATCGGTACCGGCGATTCCTGGGACGCCGCCGTCGACCAGGTGCTCACGGGGGTGTTCCTGCACTCGGGTCAGGTGTGCTCGGCGGGGACGCGGCTGATCGTCGAGGGGTCGATCGCCGACGACTTCGTCGCCGACCTGGTCACGCGCGCCGAACGGATTCGCATCGGCGACGGCATGGACCCCGCCAGTGAGACGGGACCGCTGGTCTCCGAGCAGCACCGCGCCAAGGTGGAAGCCCATGTCGCCGACGCCATTTCGGAAGGCGCGAAGCTGCTGACCGGCGGCGACAGGCCCAAGGACCCGGCCCTCGAGAAGGGCAGCTTCTACCTGCCGACGATCTTCGACGGCTGCGACCGGTCGATGCGGATCGTGCGGGAGGAGACCTTCGGGCCAATCCTCACCGTCGAGAGGTTCACAGACGAGGCCGAGGCGATCAGCCTCGGCAACGACACCGAGTACGGTCTCGCGGCGGGCGTTCGTACGTCCGATTCAGCGCGGGGCGAACGTGTGGTGCGCGCGTTGCGGCACGGCACGGTGTGGCTGAACGATTTCGGCTACTACACCGCAGCCGCGGAGTGGGGCGGATTCGGGAAGTCGGGCAACGGCCGCGAGCTCGGCCCCACGGGGCTCGCGGAATACCAAGAGATCAAGCACATCTGGCACAACACCGCACCGAAACCCGCTGGCTGGTTCAAGGGTTGATTCAAGCTTTTATTTGCCGACGGACAGCCTGCCGCGGCACTGAACTTGAAGATAGGACGACGTCATGGTGGTTGAAGCAGGGAAGCCGAGTGCCGATAGCGGCATGGAGGACTTCGGTTACAAGGAATCCCTCGATCGCAGCATCGGCAAATTCGCCAGCTTCGCGGCCGGGGTCAGCTACATCTCGATCCTCACCGGAACCTTTCAGCTGTTCTACTTCGGTTTCGGTACCGCAGGCCCCGCGTACCTCTGGTCGTGGCCGCTGGTCTTCGTCGGTCAGATGGCCGTCGCGCTGTGCTTCATGGAACTCGCCGCGAAGTACCCCGTTGCTGGGGCGGTCTACAACTGGTCGAAGAAGCTGGGCAGCAGGATCGTCGGGTGGTCGTCGGGCTGGCTGATGCTCACCGCGTCGATCGTGACCCTCTCCGCGGTGGTGCTGGCCCTTCAGCTGAACCTGCCCCGCCTATGGAGCGGCTTCCAGTTCGTCGGCGACGGCAGCACCCCGCAGAGCTTCGCGCTCAACGCCGTCGTCCTCGGTGCGATCATGATCGTGTTCACCACCGTGGTCAACGCTCTCGGCGTACGCCTGATGGCGATGATCAACAGTGCCGGTGTGTTCATCGAGCTCATCGCGGCCGTCCTGATCGCGATCATCCTGGCGGCCAGCACCACTCGTGGCCCCTCGGTGTTCTTCTCCACCAACGGTTATGGCGCAGGTGAGAGCGGCGGTTACCTTGGCGCGTTCCTGATCGCGTCGTTGGCGTCGGGTTACGTGATGTACGGCTTCGATACCGCGAGCTCGCTCGGTGAGGAGACCGTCGAGCCACGACGCACCGCACCAAAGGCCATCCTTCGAGCCATCCTGGCCTCCTTCGTGATTGGTGGCGCCATCCTGGTCTTCGCCGTCCTGTCGGCGCCCAACCTCCAAGATCCGCAGATCGGTGAGGGCAGCGGAGGACTGCAGTACATCGTCGAGCAGGTGATGTGGGGCCCACTGGGCAAGATCTTCATCGTGTGCATCGTCATCGCGGTCACGGTCTGCTCGCTCGCTGTGCACACTGCGGCGATCCGGCTGATGTTCGCCATGGCGCGGGACAACGCGCTGCCGTTCGGCGAGAAGCTCGCCAGGGTGAATCCGAAGACTCAGACTCCGATCATCCCGGCGATCGTCATCGGCGGAATAGCGGTGCTGATCCTGGTGATCAACGTGGGCCAGCCGAAGATCTTCACGGTGCTGACCTCGATCGCGATCATCATGATCTACCTGGCGTACCTCATGGTGACGGGCCCGATGCTGAAGAAGCGCTTCCAAGGCGAGTGGCCGCCAAAGGATCTCAAGGAGGGCGGCTACTTCACGATGGGCAGGTGGGGGATGCTTGTCAACATCGTCGCCGTGGCCTGGGGTGTCGGCATGTCGCTGAACCTGGCCTGGCCGCGGGAGGCCGTCTACGGCGCGGGCTGGTACAACGCCTGGGGTGCCTTCATCTACATCGGTGTGATCCTCGGATTCGGTCTGATTTGGTACGCCGTCAAGGGCCGACACCACCTCGGCACGCTGGCCTCGCACAAGGCGTCAGCGGAGTAGCGCCTCGCTTCAACGGCGGGTACTGACGCCAGTTCCTTTCTGGCCGAACCACTTTCAAGGAGTTTGTCATGCCGGAAACACCTGCTGGGCAAGATGCCAACACCTTCGACTACGTGGTCGCAGGCGGCGGAACGGCCGGATGCGTCCTGGCCGCCCGACTCAGCGAGGATCCCTCGGTGACGGTGTGCCTCGTCGAGGCGGGCCCGTCGGATGTCGGTGACCGCAACATCCTGGAGCTTGCCGAGTGGATGCATCTGCTCGACTCCGGCTACGACTGGGACTATCCGGTGGAGCCGCAGGAGAAGGGGAACAGCTTCCTGCGGCACGCCCGCGCCAAGGTCCTCGGCGGGTGTTCGTCGCACAACTCCTGTATTGCGTTCTGGCCGCCAGCGGAAGGCCTCGACGAATGGGAGGCGATGGGAGCGACCGGGTGGGGCGCAAAGGGCGTGCTGCCCTACGTCACTCGGCTGGAGAACAACGACGCCCCCGGCGATCAGCACGGCCACGACGGGCCGGTCCGGCTTCGCGACGTCCCGCCCAACGATCCGTGCGGGCAGGCGGTGCTCGAGGCCGCGGCCAAGGAAGGCCTACCCACCGTCGCGTTCAACAGGGGCGAGACGG
Source organism: Mycolicibacterium sp. P9-64 (assembly GCF_008329605.1). Classification (GTDB taxonomy): domain Bacteria; phylum Actinomycetota; class Actinomycetes; order Mycobacteriales; family Mycobacteriaceae; genus Mycobacterium. Next base: position 47,201 of record NZ_NPKO01000014.1, on the reverse strand, counting down.
TGCGCAACGGCGCAGGCTGGTTCCAGATCAACGCGGCCGAGGACGGCACCCGCATGTCGACCTCCCACGCCTACCTCCATCCGATTCTTGGGAAGCGCAAGAACCTCGAGGTGCGGACCAACTGCTGGGTGAGTGAGATTCTGATCGACGACTCGCTGGCCGCGACCGGCGTCCGGTACCAACGGCCCGACCTCACCGGCTACGACAGGGTGTCGGCACGCCGCGAAGTGATCGTCACCGCGGGCGCCATCGACACGCCGAAGCTGTTGATGTTGTCAGGCATCGGCCCCGCGGATCACCTGCGGGAGTTCGGGATACCGGTACGCGTGGACTCGCCGGGCGTCGGCTCGAACCTCGACGACCACGTCGAGGGACTGGTGTTCTGGGAGGCCTCGCGCCCCATGGTCACCACGTCGAGCCAGTGGTGGGAGATCGGTCTGTTCACCACGACGGTGGACGGCCTGGATCAGCCCGACCTGATGATGCACTACGGGAGTGTGCCTTTCGACATGAACACCCTGCGGTGGGGATACCCGACCACCGACAACGGCTTCTGTCTGACGCCCAACGTCACCCAGGGCCGGTCCCGCGGCACCGTCCGGCTGCGGTCGCGGGACTTCCGGGACCGCGCAAGGGTGGATCCGAGATACTTCACCGACCCCGAGGGCCATGACGAGCGGGTGATGCTGGCGGGAATCAAGTTGGCGCGCAAGATCGCCGAGCAGGAGCCGCTGCGCGAATGGATTGCCCGCGAGCTCGCGCCAGGCCCCGACGTCACCTCCGACGCCGATCTGCTCGACTACGTCCACCGCACGCACAACACCGTCTATCACCCGGCGGGCACCGCTAGAATGGGCGCGGTGGACGATCCGATGGCAGTGCTCGATCCCGAACTCCGGGTCAAGGGTGTCCATCGGTTGCGGGTCGTCGATGCGTCGGCGATGCCCAAACTCCCTGCCGTCAACCCGAACATCACGGTGATGACGATGGCGGAGAAGTGCGCAGATCTCGTCCGGGGAACCCGATGACCCCGTGCTGACCGACGAGGAGCTTGCGGCCTACCTAGGCGAGCACGCTCCGTTCCAGTCGATGACCCCCGACGCCCTCGCCGAACTGGCAAGGGCGTCGTCGGTCATTCGGTACGAGGCTGGCGCCGTCATCGTCGACTACTCCGCGCAGGCACCCGACGAGATCTGGATGCTGCGCAGCGGGCAAGTGGTGCTGTTGACCGCCGCAGCGGGAGGCGACGAACCCTTCGACACCGTGCCGCCAGGCGGCATCTTCGGATTCTTTCCGTTGCTGACCGGTGGCAGCGTGCAATTCGTGGCACGGGCCACTGAGCCCAGCACGGTCGTGCGTCTGCCTGGCGACCTGGTGCGGGCCGAGTTCGCCAAGCCCTCGGGACTGTCGTTCCTCGCGTCGTCGGCGTGGAAGACGATCGCGGGCAACCGGGTCGCCGCCCAACGTCCGTCGCTACGTCCGGTCGGGGAGCTGGTGCACGCCGAGCCCGTCTTCACCACGGCCGACACGACGGTCCGTGACGCCGTTCGGCACATGACCGAGCAACGCAGCTCCTACGTGCTGATCTCGATGCCCAACGGCGATCTCGGGATCTTCACCGACCGCGACCTGCGGACCAGGGTGGTGGCGGCGGGAATCGGCGTCGACGCTCACATCGGGCAGGTGATGAGCGTGCCCGCCCGCACCGTCACCGCCGACCGGGTCGCTGCCACCGTGCTCATGGACATGCTCGAGAGCGGCATGCGGCACATGCCGGTGCTCACGCAGCACGGGCAGGTCCTCGGCGTGCTCGAAGACGCGGACCTCGTCGCGACCTCCACGAGGCAGAGCTTCCTGCTGCGGCGCTCGATTGCCCTGGCGGCCAACCCCGTCGAGCTACAGGCGGCGGCTGCGGGCATCGCGGACCTGACCGTCGACCTGTACCGCAGCGGTACCGACGCCTCCGGGTGCAGCGGCATCCTCTCGGTCGTGATCGACAGCGTGGTGCGACGGGCACTCGAGTTGGAACTGTCGCATCCCGAGAGCAAGTGGCGCCCGCAGTTCGCCTGGCTGACGCTGGGTAGTGTGGCCCGCCGCGAGGCCATGCCGTCGTCCGACGTCGACAGCGCGTTGTCCTGGGCCGACGACCTGGAGCCCGACAAGGGGCGCTTCATGCGGGTCGCGGCAAGGGTGCATGCAACCCTGGACGCCTGCGGTCTTCCCTCGGACACCAACGGCGCGTTGGCCTCGAAACCACTTTTTGCACGGTCGAGTTCGGACTGGGCGCGCGCCGCGACCGGATGGCTCGACGACCCGCTGAAGAACCGTGGCCTGATCATGTCATCGCTGCTGCTCGACGGCCGCGTGGTGTGGGGTGACCCGGCGCTGCACACGGTGCCGTCGGCCTATCGCTGCATGCCGTCAGACCATCCAAATGCGTTGCGGCTGCAGCTGCTGGACGCGCTCTCTGGCAAGGTGCGCACCCGCTCGCTTCGCGACGTGGTCGCGCGGCGCGGGGGCACGTTCGACCTGAAGGGTCACGCGCTGACGCCGATCGTCAACCTCGCGCGGTGGGGCGGGCTGACCGTCGGGGTCGTCTCGGCATCCACCCCGGCGCGGCTCGAGGCCGCCGCGGGCAACGGCGTTCTCTCCCCGGGCGACGCCAAGACCCTCGGTGAGGTCTTCGCGCTGCTGCAGGGCCTGCGGATGGCCCATCAGATCGACCAGATCGCCGCAGGCTGCACCCCGGGCGACATCGTCACGATGTCGGAGTTGTCGCCGCTGAACCGCAGCCTGCTCAACGATGGCGTGCGTGAGATCACCGCCGTGCAGCGCAGGGTAAGGAACATGGCGGCAACGAACGCTGGGATGCTGGCATGACAGAGTCGAGGGGCTGGGGCGAGCGAAGCGACGGGGGATGAGGTGGTCATGACAGAAGATTCAACTGGAGAAGGCACCGGCCGCGGCGTCGCCGCCGTGCAGTCGGTCGACCGCGCGCTCATGGTGATGGAGATCGTCGCCAAGCTCGGCGCTGCCGGGGTTACCGAGATCGCCAGCGAACTCGGTGTGCACAAGTCCACCGTGTCGCGGTTGATCGCCGTTCTCGAGTCCCGGGGGTACGTCGAGCAACTCTCCGAGCGGGGTAAGTACCGGCTGGGCTTCTCGATCGTGCGGCTGGCCGGTTCGACGAGCGCACCGATGGATTTGACCAGGCAGGGCCAGAGCACCCTGGACGCGCTCGCGACGGAGACCGGCGAGACCACGAACATCGCGATCCTCGACGGTGATCGGATCATCAACGTCGTCGAAGCCATCGGCTCGGCGGGAGTCGCGTTGCGTACCTGGGTCGGGCAGAGCTGTGCGGCCCACACCACGTCGAGCGGCAAGGTTCTGCTGTCGGAACTTTCGGCGGCAGACCTGCGTTCGCGCCTCGGCGAGCGCCTTGAGTCGTTCACGCCCAATACGATCGTCACGCTGGCCGCGCTCGAGGCCGAGCTCGCGACCGTCAGGGCGAACGGCTGGGCTGCGGTCAACGAAGAACTGGAGATCGGCCTCAACGCGGTATCGGGTCCCATTCGGGACAGTGCGGGCGAAATCATTGCGGCGCTGAGCATTTCGGGACCGTCCTACCGGCTGGAGCCCTCGGGATTCGAGGCGATGGGGCGCCGCGCGATCGTCGCGGCTGATCAGATCAGTCGTAGGCTTGGGTTTTCCGGTTGACCCGGCACATACTGTTGACAGCACTAGGGGAGTCAACGAGAATAGTTGCGTAATACGCACTCGTTGCGTAGTGCACAACTAAAGATCGGCCGTTATACGTAGCGGGAGATCTTCGACGCCGTTTCGTGGCGTACGGGGAGCCGAAGGAGCAATGTCCTCCCGGGAATCTCTCAGGCCCAGTACCGCTGCGTTCAGGCATCTCTGGAAAGTAGCTCGCGATATGCGTGCTCGCCGACGGGGCAAGGGTGCGGGGTCCGTCCTCCACGCGAATCTCTCAGGTCAACAAACAGAGTGGGAGGAGCCGTCGCATACCAGCGCTGCGCCAGCAGCCGACGAAAGGCTCACTCCGTGACACGATCCATCGCCGCACCACCGACTGATCCGAATCCCGGGTCGCTTCGCTCCTGCCCTCCGAACGATCCCGAATGGGACATGGACGCGTCACTGCGCGACTTCGACCCCGAGGTGGCGGCCTTCGTCGACCTGGAGCTGGATCGCCAGCAACGCGGGCTCGAGATGATCGCGTCGGAGAACTACGCACCGCGGGCCGTCCTGGAGGCACAGGGCTCGGTGCTGACCAACAAGTACGCAGAGGGCTACCCGGGCCGCAGGTACTACGGCGGATGCGAGCACGTCGACTCCATCGAGGCGCTCGCGATCGAACGGCTGATCGCGCTGTTCGGCGCCGAATACGCAAACGTACAACCGCATTCCGGCGCCCAGGCCAACGCCGCCGCGATGCACGCGGTGCTGCAGGCGGGTGACACCATCATGGGCCTGTCGCTGGCTCACGGTGGGCACCTGACCCACGGCATGAAGCTGAACTTCTCAGGAAGGCTCTACGACGTCGTCCCGTATCACGTGCGGGAAGACGACCACAGGGTCGACATGGACGAAGTCCTTCGGCTCGCTCGTGAACGCAAGCCCAAGCTGATCCTCGCCGGCTGGTCGGCCTACCCGCGTCAGCTCGACTTCGCCGAATTCCGGCGCATCGCAGACGAAGTCGGCGCCTATCTGATGGTCGACATGGCGCACTTCGCAGGCCTGGTCGCCGCGGGTCTGCACCCCTCGCCCGTCCCACACGCACACATCGTCACCTCGACGACCCACAAGACGCTCGGCGGTCCACGCGGCGGCTTCATCCTCGCGGGCGAGGAATTGCGCAAGAAGCTCGACTCGGCGGTGTTCCCCGGCCAGCAGGGCGGTCCGCTGCAACACGTCATCGCCGCGAAGGCCGTCGCGTTCAAGATGGCAGCCGAACCCGCCTTCCGGGACCGTCAGGAGCGCACCGCGGTCGGCGCAAAGCTGCTCGCGGCGCGGCTGACTCGACCCGACGCCCGGCAAGCAGGCATCGACGTCGTCACCGGCGGCACCGACGTGCACCTGGTGCTCGTCGACCTACGTGCATCGGAGTTGGATGGCAAGCAGGCGGAGGACCGGCTGCGTGACGTGGGAATTACGGTCAACCGCAACGCCGTTCCGTTCGACCCACGCCCGCCGATGGTCAGCTCGGGCGTGCGCATCGGTACCGCGGCGCTGGCGGCGAGGGGCTTCACCGAGGCAGCGTTCGCCGAGGTGGCCGACGTCATCGCCGAGGCACTGAAGCCGTCGATCGATGCGGCCGATCTGGCCCGTCTCGGTGCGTCCGTTGACGCGCTCGCCCAACGCTTCCCGCTGTACGACAGCCTGCGGTCCTCGCCGTGACCGGCAGCGTGTTCGACCTCTTCAAGGTCGGCATCGGACCGTCGAGCTCGCACACCGTCGGCCCCATGCGGGCGGCCAAGTCCTTCGTGGAGCGGCTGTCGGCCGAGAACGCGCTCGAGCGGACGACCGGTGTACGCGTCGAGCTCTTCGGTTCGCTCGGCGCCACGGGTGTTGGGCATGGCACGGTTCCCGCGATAGTTCTCGGGCTGGAGGGCGCAGACCCCGAGACCATCGATCCCGACGACGTCGAGCCGCGGACCGCCGCCATCGCCGCCGCGGGTGAACTCTGCCTTGGCGGGGTTCGTCGGATCGTGTTCTCGGCGGCCACGGACGTCGTCCTGCTCGGACGCGAGAGACTGGCCTTCCACAGCAACGGCATGGTGTTCTCGGCGCTCGGCGAGGATGGTTCGTCGGTGCTGAGGCGCGAATACTATTCCGTCGGCGGTGGTGCGGTTCTCGACGAGGACGACGTCAGCGGGCTCGATGAGGCGCCGGAGGTCGGTGACGTTCCGTACCCGTTCCGCACCGCCGACGAACTGCTGGAGCTGACCAACGAAACCGGTTTGCGCATCAGCGAATTGATGCTCGCCAACGAACTGACCTGGCGTGACGAGGAACAGATCCGGGCGGGGCTGCTGCGGGTGTGGTCCGTGATGCAGGGCTGCGTCGAGCGTGGCACCAGGCAGACCGGCGTGCTCCCTGGCGGGCTGAAGGTACGGCGTCGGGCCGCCACCTTGCGGGCGCGGTTGGAGGCCGATGCCGACGAGCACGATCCATTGCGCGCCATGGAATGGGTCAGCATGTACGCGCTTGCCGTCAACGAGGAGAACGCTGCTGGCGGGCGCGTCGTCACCGCACCGACCAACGGCGCGGCGGGCATCATCCCGTCGGTGATGCACTACTACCGGCGGTTCGTGGACTCGTCGTCCGACGAGGGCGTCATCGACTTCCTGTTGGCGGCAGGCGCCGTTGGGCTGTTGTTCAAGGGCAACGCGTCGATCTCCGGCGCCGAGGTCGGCTGTCAGGGCGAGGTCGGGTCGGCGTGTGCGATGGCAGCGGCCGGGCTTGCCGAGGTCCTTGGCGGCACCCCCGAGCAGGTGGAGAACGCGGCGGAGATCGGCATCGAACACAACCTCGGACTCACGTGTGATCCCGTTGGGGGTTTGGTACAGATCCCGTGCATCGAACGCAACGCGGTCGGCGCAGTGAAGGCAATTACCGCCGCCCGGATGGCAGTTCGCGGCGACGGACAGCACCACGTCAGTCTCGACACCGCGATCAAGACGATGCGCGATACCGGCGCCGACATGATGGACAAGTACAAGGAGACATCGCGCGGCGGCCTCGCCGTCAACGTCGTTGAATGCTGAGGCGTCGAGTGCTCCGGCCTGGGGACCCTCGTCCGTGACTGCCGGCGGTTCGACGATTGCCATGTTCAGGAGCGCACGTTCCTGACAAGGCCCCGTTTGAATACGGTGAAATTGCCGTGCGCAACCGCTATTCGGCGCCGGTCAGCGTCCCTTGCGGAATTCTTCGCCGGTCGCCGGATCGATGGCTACCTCCCCGGTGGGAAGGTTGGACAGATCCGGCGCGATCACCGTCGGCATGTCACCGGAGTCCGGCAGGCCGAAGTGCGCGCCTGCGCCGACCACCGGTTCCAGCAGCAGATCCGAACGGCGCTCCAGGGTTTGGCCCTTGAAGAAGCCCGGCGACATCGCCCACCAGACGAACATCAGGATCACGCCGAGGACCAGCGCGCCGATGCCGACCACCGCGACCGCACCGAAGCCGAGGATCGTCACGTTCTCGCCGGTGGTTTCGTCGACGAGGTAGTCGGGCTTCGCGTAGGAGATGAGGCCATAGGCGAAGACGACCGTGAGCATGATGGCTCCGAGCAGGGGCACGACGCCGCGCATCATGAAGTCGCGCGCCGTCCTGGTGAACGTCTTGCGGTAGTACCAGACACAGGCGTACCCGGTCATCCCGTAGTAGAACGCGATCATCAGGCCAACCGAACCGATCAGCGCGAGGAGCAGGCTGCTGCTGATGAGGGTGAACAGCACGTAGAAGAAGATCGACACGGCGCCCATCACGATCGTCGACACGGTCGGCGTCAGGTACTTGCGGTGAATCTTCGCGAACGACGTTGGCAGCGCCTTGTAGACGCCCATCGACAGCGTCGTGCGTGCCGTCGGCAGGATCGTCGTCTGGGTGGACGCGGACGCCGACGTCAGGATGGTCGCCGACAGCGCGAGCAGCCCGATGTGACCGATGAGGCTGTCACCGAAGAGGGCGGGCCCGATGGCGGAGAAGACGTCGGCCGAGTTGTCCGGATTGCCAAGGCCCGCATCGGTCTCGCCGACTCCCGCGAACGCGACCGCGGCGACCGTGACGATCGCGTAGGTGGCGAGCAGGAGGAACGTCGAGAGCACCGCGGCCTTGCCCGGCGTGGTGCCTGGGTCGTCGGACTCCTCGTTGCAGGCGACCGCGGTATCCCAACCCCAGTAGATGAAGATCGCGATGAGGATCGCCGGGCAGACGACGGTGCCGAAGTCGAGCCCGGCTGGCCAGAACCACGACAGTGACGGGTGGATCGACTCGGCCAGCGCATTGCCGGTGTAGACCTTGACCAGCGCGTAGATCGAGATCACGACGAGGATGATCACCTCGAAGCCGAGCAGGAAGTACTGGAGGCGGGCCGACACCTCGATGCCGCGGTAGCAGATGTAGGTCATCACGGCGATCCAGATGACACCGGCCACCGTAGACCAGAGCGTGCTGCTGGCGAGGTCGGCCGCCGAGGTCCAGCCGAGGTCCCCGACGAACGTGAACGAGTAGGCACCCGCGATCTGGGCGAGGTTGGCCATCACGATGACGTCGGCGGCGATGATGCCCCAGCCGCCCATCCACCCAACGAGGGGGCCGAAGGCGCGCGAGGCCCAGGTGAACGTCGTCCCGCAGTCCGGCTCGGCCTTGTTCAGCTCCTGGTAGGCCACGGCGATCAGGTAGATCGGGATGAAGGCCAACAGGACGATCGACGCGGCCTTCACGCCGGCGCCACTGGCCACGATGAGGCCGAGGACGGCGGCCAGGCTGTAGGCGGGCGCGGTCGACGCCATCCCGACCACCACGCTCGACAGCAGACCGAGGGAGCCGCCCTTGAGGCCCTTGCTGTCGACTGACCCCCCGGTGCCGGTGCTTCCCGGGTCGAGGGCTGAGTGACTCCCCGTCGCCTCGATCTCACCTGTGCTCAATTGCTTCTCCCTGCTCCACGTGGACAACCGCTCGAGAATACGGTTTCGGTTGCAAAATAGCGCTGCAACGACGAAATCCATAGTCACGGGTTCTTCACGCCAGTGAAAACGTCGGGATCTAGCCTTTTGGCTCTCGTTTTCGTTTGGTTCGTAGATCGCGGTAAATCGACATCGCAGTCCACGGCAGCCCACGACGTCGGAAACCCGCGAGCCCATAGGCGAAGCGAGGTGGTCGACTGGCACGAAAGGAGCGCGAATCCCGTGCCGAGACCGATGTGGAGTGCTGAATGACGTTGCAACCCAAAGCCTTCGATGATCAATCGGCGGCCGTGAATCCCGGTGTCACGACGCGGTGGCCTGCCGTCTGGTCGGTCATGGCAGGGATCTTCGTGATCGTCACCGCCGAGATCCTGCCCATCGGGCTGTTGCTGCCGATCGCGGACGAGTTCGCGGTGTCCGCTGGCACGTGTGGTCTGTTGATGACGGTGCCAGGACTGGTCGCGGCCGTCGCCGCCCCGCTGGCGACCGTGGCGACGGCTCGTGTCGACAGGCGGGTGATGCTGAGCATCTGGCTGGTGGTGCTGGCAGCCTCGAACCTCGTCAGCGCGGTGGCAACGGAGTTCTGGATACTGTTGGCGGCGCGCGTTCTGGTCGGCATCGTGATCGGCGGATTCTGGTCCATCGGAGCGGCTTTGGCCCCCCGGCTGGTCGACGAGCGATCCGTCGCGCGTGCCACGTCGACCATCTTCCTCGCCGTGCCGCTCGGATCGGTCCTCGGCGTTCCGATCGGGACGTTCATCGCCGACGTGGCGGGCTGGCGGACGGTGTTCGTCTGCCTCGGCGCCGCGACCGCGGTCGTGTTGGCGGCCTTGGTCGCCACGTTGCCCGCGTTGCCGCCCCGGCGGGTGACCCGACTCGGCCTGCTTGGCGGGTTGCTGGCCCGACGGCAGGTGCGCATCGGCCTGCTCCTGACGTTCACCATCGTCGTCGCGCACTTCGGCACCTACACCTATGTGTCGGCGTTCCTCGAGGAGGTCACGCGCATCGACCTCGGCACGATCAGCGTCCTGTTGCTCGTCTACGGCGCGGCTGGCTTGGCGGGCAACCTGATCGCCGGGGTGGCCATCGCGAAGAGCCTGCGCGCCACGTTCGCCGCGGCCGCCGCTCTGATCGCCATCGCGACGATCGTGCTGACGGTTGCAGGCACTGACGTCGTCGCAGTGGTGGCGCTGCTGATCCTGTGGGGCGCGGCGTACGGCGCGGTGCCTGCGTGCAGTCAGACGTGGCTGGCACGCGCCTCCGACGGTGCCGATGAGGCCGCGACGGTCCTGTTCACCAGTTCGTTTCAGGCCACCATCTCGATCGCCGCCCTGCTCGGCGGGCTCGTGATCGACGGCGCGTCACTGACGACCCTCATGCTGCTCGGCGGCGCCACCGCGGCCGTGACAGTGTGCCTGGTCGTCGGTGCGGGCAAACTCATTAGTCTGGAGGAGTGACGACCGCGGCGCGGACCGATGAATTCGAGCGGCAACGCTCGCATCTGCTCGCCGTGGCCTACCGGCTCACCGGCACGTTCGCCGACGCCGAGGACGCGGTACAGGACGCGTGGCTGCGCTGGCATGCGCTGGGCGCCGATCGCGACGGTATCGAGGATCTGCGGGCATGGCTGACGACGGTGGTGAGCCGCATCGGGCTCGACCGGCTGCGCTCGGCCGCCCACCGGCGCGAGGCCTACTTCGGCGAGTGGTTGCCCGAACCCGTCGTGACGCGGCTCGACCGGTCGGATCCGCTCGCGGCGGTCGTCGCGGGGGAGGATGCCCGGTTCGCCGCGATGGTGGTGCTCGAACGGCTCACCCCCGACCAGCGGGTGGCGTTCGTCCTTCACGACGGCTTCGCGGTTCCGTTCGCCGAGATCGCCGACGTCCTCGGCGTCACTGCGCCGTCGGCCCGCCAACTGGCGTCGCGGGCCAGGCGGACGGTCGCCGATGCCGAGCCGCCGGCGCCCGATCCGGCACACGACGAGGTGGTCGGCAAGCTCATTGCCGCGATGGCCACTGGCGACATGGCCGCAGTCGTCTCCCTGCTGCACCCGGACGTGACGTTCACCGGTGACTCGAACCGCAAGGCGCCCACCGCCGCTCGTGTCATCCACGGGTCCGACAAGGTGGCGCGCTTCATCCTGGGCTTGGCCAAGCGTTACGGGCCGCGGTTCTTCGAGGTCGGGCAGCTGGCCCTCGTCAACGGCGAACTCGGGATCTACAACGAGCGCGTGGCGATGGACGGCGAATGGCCCGAGTTGCAACCGCACATCCAGGCGTTGACCGTGCGCGACGGGAAGGTCTGCGCCATCTGGGATGTCGCGAACCCGGACAAGTTCAGCGGTTCGCCGTTGGCTCGTCCGCCTGAGTAGCCCACGGAACCTGGCACGCATCACCGGAACTGAAGCCCTGCTCGGTGATGCCCAGTGCGGTGTTCATCCTGGCCCGCATGTTCTCGACGCCGATCTGATAGGTCAGCTCCATCGTGCCTGCGTCACCGAAACGTGTTCGTAGATCGGCGACCTGCTCGTCGGTGACCAGGTGGGGGTCGGTGGTCATCGCGTCCGAGTAGGCGATGGCTGCGCGCTCGTCGTCGGTGAACAGGGGCGACGTCGCGTACTCGTCGATGTGCTTGAGCCGGTCGACGTCCAGCCCGTCGAGGCGGATCAGCATGGCGCCGAAGTCGACGCACCAGGAGCAGCCGACAGTACGGGCAGTTCGGTAGACGGCCAGCTCACGGACGTTGGCGGGCAGCTTCTTCGAGCCGCGCTCCAGCAGCGTCTCGTGCACGGCGTTGGCGACCAGGAGCGGCATGTGGTGCGCGCCCACCGCGAACGGCACGGGCACTTCGCCGAACCGGCGCTTGGCGTAGCGGTACATCAGCCGGGCCAGCAGTGGAGCCTTGGTGGGGGGAACGGGTTCGATACGAGGCTTTTGAGTGGTCATATCCCTCGGACGAGACAGCCCCCAAATGTGTGACAGGCTTCCCCCGCGAGCGCGCGTGTCTGCGGGCAACACGCCGCATCTGAGCGCTACTTTGCGCGCGTTCGCGGCAATTTACTCAACCAGGGTTGTGCTACCGACACACATGCCCGTCGCGAATGCCCTGGCGCTGCACGTTGACGAGCGCGCGCAAACTCGAACATTCAGACGGCGTGTCGCCCGCAAACACGCGCGCTCGCGGGGGGAGATAGCTTGCGGGGGGAGATAGCTCGCGGGGGGAGATAGCTCGCGGCGGGGCGGTGTTCTAGCGGGCGAACAGCAGCGCCCGCTTGACCTCCTGGATCGCCTTGGTCACCTGGATGCCGCGGGGGCAGGCCTCGGTGCAGTTGAAGGTGGTACGGCAGCGCCACACCCCGTCGATCTCGTTGAGGATGTCCAGGCGCTCTGCGGCGGCCTCGTCACGGCTGTCGAAGATGAACCGGTGCGCGTTGACGATGGCGGCAGGCCCGAAGTACGACCCCTCGTTCCAGAACACCGGGCAGCTGGTGGTGCAGCACGCGCACAGAATGCACTTGGTGGTGTCGTCGTAGCGGGCGCGGTCGGTCTGGCTCTGAATGCGTTCGCGCGTCGGCTGATTGCCGCTGGTGATGAGGAACGGCTTCACCGCGCGGAACGCGTCGAAGAACGGCTCCATGTCGACGATGAGATCCTTCTCGACCGGAAGGCCGCGGATCGGCTCGATGGTGATGGTCAGCTGCTTGCCCGGCTTCTTGGGCAGCATGTCGCGCATCAACACCTTGCACGCCAAGCGATTGACGCCGTTGATCCGCATGGCGTCCGAGCCGCACACGCCGTGCGCGCACGACCGCCGGAACGTCAGCGTGCCGTCGAGGTACCACTTGACGTAGTGCAGCAGGTTCAGCAGTCGGTCGGTGGGCAGGCACGGCACACGGAAGCTGTCGAAGCCTGCCGAGTCCGGGTTCTCCGGGTTGAACCTGGCGATCTTCAGCGTCACCATCACGGCGCCCTCCGGCACCGGAGGGGTAGCCGAGTCGCCGGTGCTTGGCTTGTCGAGTACGGGTGCGCTCATGGGATCAGTACTTCCGTTCCATCGGCTCGTATCGCGTCTGGACCACGGGCTTGTAGTCCAATCGGATGTCGCTGAGCAGCTCGCTGCCCTCTTTGTAGGCCATGGTGTGCCGCATGTAGTTGGTGTCGTCGCGGTTGGGGTAGTCCTCGCGGGCGTGTCCGCCGCGAGACTCCTTGCGGTTCAACGCGCCTGCCACGGTGACCTCGGCAAGCTCCAGCAGGAAGCCCAGCTCGATGGCCTCCAACAGATCGCTGTTGTACCGCTTTCCCTTGTCGTGCACAGTGATTCGGGAGTAGCGCTCCTTCAGGGCGTGGATGTCGGTCATCGCCTGCTTGAGCGTCTCCTCGGTGCGGAACACCGCGGCGTTGTTGTCCATCGACTGTTGCAGCGCGGTCCGGATGTCGGCGACGCGTTCGTTGCCGTGCTCGGAGAGGATGTCGCCCACCCAGTTGGTCACCATCGCCGCCGGCTGCTCGGGCAGGTCCACCAGATCGTGTCCGAGTGCGTAGTTCGCGGCGGCGATGCCAGCGCGACGGCCGAACACGTTGATGTCCAGCAGTGAGTTGGTACCAAGGCGGTTGGACCCGTGCACCGACACGCAGGCACACTCGCCTGCGGCGTACAGCCCTGGCACGATCGCGGTGTTGTCGCGCAACACCTGGCCGTGCACGGTGGTCGGGATGCCACCCATCACGTAGTGACACGTCGGATACACCGGCACCAGTTCGGTGACGGGGTCGACGCCGAGGTAGGTGCGGGCGAACTCGGTGATGTCGGGCAGCTTGGCCTCGAGCACGTCGGCGCCGAGGTGGCGCACGTCGATGTAGACGTAGTCCTTGTTGGGCCCAGCGCCGCGGCCCTCGAGCACCTCGAGGACCATTGAGCGGGCGACGATGTCGCGGGGCGCCAGGTCGACGATCGTCGGCGCGTAGCGCTCCATGAACCGCTCGCCGTCGGCGTTGAGCAACCGGCCGCCCTCGCCGCGCACGGCTTCGGAGATCAGGATGCCAAGGCCCGCTAGGCCTGTCGGGTGGAACTGGTGGAACTCCATGTCCTCCAAGGGAAGTCCCTTGCGGAACACGATGCCGAGGCCGTCGCCGGTCAGGGTGTGCGCGTTGGACGTCGTCTTGTACATCCGGCCGGACCCGCCGGTGGCGAACACGATCGCCTTGGCGTGGAAGACGTGGATGTCACCGGTGGCCAGCTCGTAGGCGACGATGCCGGTGGCGACGGGTCCGCCGGGGGTCTCCGACAGCACCAGGTCCAATGCGTAGAACTCGTTGAAGAACTCGACGTCGTGCTTGACGCAGTTTTGGTACAGCGTCTGAAGGATCATGTGGCCGGTGCGGTCTGCGGCGTAACAGGCGCGGCGTACCGGCGCCTTGCCGTGGTCGCGGGTGTGCCCGCCGAAGCGGCGCTGGTCGATGCGGCCCTCGGGGGTGCGGTTGAACGGCATCCCCATCTTCTCGAGGTCGTAGACGGCGTCGATGGCTTCCTTGCACATGATCTCGACGGCGTCCTGGTCGGCGAGGTAGTCGCCGCCCTTGACGGTGTCGAACGTGTGCCACTCCCAGTTGTCCTCTTCGACGTTGGCGAGCGCGGCGCACATGCCGCCCTGCGCGGCACCGGTGTGGCTGCGCGTCGGGTACAGCTTGGTCAGCACGGCGGTGCGCACCCGTGGGCCCGCCTCGACGGCGGCACGCATGCCTGCGCCGCCTGCACCGACGATGACGACGTCGTAGCGGTGTTCAATGATCATTTGAGTGCTCGTCCTTCTTTCGCAGCCATCGAGCCCTACGAGATGTTCGCGTCGAACGTGAGCAGCACGTAGGTGCCGAGCACCAGCGTGAACAAGATCGACAGCGCCAGCAGGGTGTTCAGCCAGAACTTCGTGGAATCCTTGCGGGCGTAGTCGGCGATGATCGTGCGCATGCCGTTGCCGCCGTGCAGCTGAGCCAGCCACAGCAGCAGCAGATCCCAGGTCTGCCAGAACGGGGATGCCCAGCGCTCGGCGACGTAGTTGAAGTCGATGCGGTAGACGCCGCCGTCCCACATCAGACCGATGAAGAGGTGTCCGAGCGCGAGGAAGACGAGCACGATTCCGGAGAACCGCATGAACAGCCAGGTGTACTTCTCGAAGTTCGGCATGCCGTTGCGGCGCCGTGGCGCCCGCGGGTTGTCCAGGCCTGCAGGCCGGTCATGGCTGCGCTGCATGACGGGAGCGGGCCCGCCGCGCTCGCTGATGTGGTCGTAGGGGTTCTCGCCCCGGGCCGAGGTGGGCGCGCTCACAGGAACCGCTCCGCCATGTGCATGCCCAGCACGCCCATCGAGGCGATCGACGCCGCGATCCAGATGCCGAGGATGATCCACAACATCAGGCGCTGGTACTTCGGCCCGTGCTCCCAGAAGTCGACGAGGATGACCCGGATGCCGTTGAGGGCGTGGTAGAGCACTGCTACCACCAGGCCTACCTCCATGAGGCCGATGATCGGCGTCTTGTAGGTGTTGATGACCTCGTTGTAGGCCTCGGGGCTCACGCGGATCAGTGCGGTGTCGAGCACGTGCACGAAGAGGAAGAAGAAGATCGTGGCGCCCGTGATGCGGTGCAATACCCACGACCACATGCCCGGGTCGCCGCGATAGAGGGTGCGGCGGCGCGGTGGGGACGACCGCGGTGCCGGTATTGCGGAATCCGCGGCTGTGGCTGTACTCAAATCTCCGACCTCCAACGCCTTCGGTGGACGCTCGGGGTACGCGATTGGGGACCTCGCGCCGACGTTGCCCAACCTGTACCCAAACCTCGGGGCGACTCTAAACCCATTGTCTTGCTGAAAGAACTAGCGTGGAAGCGCCGGCAGCCGCCTCACCACAGAAGTTAGGGTTGCCTATCTAGAAACTCGGGCCGGGAAACGGAGTCTTCGGAATGGATTCAGATCGTCGGCCGTGGAGTCGTCGTGGCGAGTGAAATCGACTGGAAATCGTTGCAGCACAGTGCAATCGAAGTGATGTCGCATGCGTACGCCCCATATTCGCGGTTTCCGGTCGGGGCGGCCGCGCTGACCGACGATGGTCGGATCGTCGTCGGCTGCAATGTGGAAAATGTCTCATATGGCCTAGGTCTCTGTGCCGAGTGTTCTGTGGTCTCCGCCCTGCATTCGAGCGGTGGCGGACGGCTCGTCGCACTGTCGTGTGTGGACGCCGCGGGCGCGTTGCTCATGCCGTGCGGCAGGTGCCGCCAGGTGCTGTTGGAGCACGGCGGGCCCGACATGCTGATCGACCACCCGGCGGGTCCCCGTCGGTTGTCGGTTCTGCTGCCCGACGCGTTCGGCCCCGACGACATGGCCAGGGTGGAGAACCGGTGACGGAGTTCACCTTCGACGCCCCGAGCGTCATCAGGACCAAGCGCGACGGGGGAGTGCTCTCGGACGCCGCGATCGACTGGGTGATCGACGGCTACACCCACGGGCGGGTGCACGAGGAGCAGATGTCGGCGCTGCTGATGGCGATCTTCCTGCGCGGCATGACACCAGGCGAGATCGCCCGGTGGACGGCAGCCATGATCGGCTCCGGTGAGCGGTTCGACTTCGGCGATCTGCGCCGCAACGGCAAGCCACTGGCGTTGGTGGACAAGCACTCCACCGGAGGGGTCGGCGACAAGATCACCATCCCGCTGGTGCCCGTCGTGATGGCGTGCGGCGCGGCCGTGCCGCAGGCCGCCGGCCGCGGGCTCGGCCACACCGGTGGCACGCTCGACAAGCTGGAGGCCATCGCCGGGTTCACTGCGGAACTCTCCAAAGTGCAAATCCGCCAACAGCTTCGAGACGTCGGCGCGGCCATCTTCGCCGCCGGTGACCTTGCGCCCGCCGATCGCAAGATCTATGCGCTGCGCGACGTCACAGCCACCACCGAATCGTTGCCGCTGATCGCGAGCTCGGTGATGAGCAAGAAGCTGGCCGAGGGCGCCGACGCCCTGGTGCTGGACACCAAGGTGGGGCGCGGGGCCTTCCTCAAGACGGAGGCGGAGTCACGTGAGTTGGCCCGCACGATGGTCGAACTGGGTGCCGCGCACGGCGTCGCCACCCGCGCGCTGCTCACCGACATGGACCGGCCGCTGGGCCGCGCCGTCGGCAACGCGGTGGAGGTCGCCGAGTCGCTAGACGTGCTCGCAGGCGGTGGCCCCGACGACGTCGTCGAGCTGACGCTGGCGCTGGCTCGCGAGATGCTCGACGCCGTGGGGGTCAACGGGATCGACCCGGCGGACACGCTGGCCGACGGAACTGCCATGGACCGCTTCCGCGAGTTGGTGTCTGCGCAAGGCGGCGACCTGTCCCAGCCGTTGCCCATCGGTGCGCACTCGGAGACCGTCACCGCGCCGCGCGGGGGCGTGATGGGCGACATCGATGCGATGGCGGTGGGGCTGGCGGTGTGGCGGCTCGGGGCCGGCCGCTCGACGCCCGGCGGGCAGGTGCAGTTCGGCGCAGGCATGCGCATCCATCGCCGGCCCGGCGAGCCGGTGGTCGCGGGGGAGCCGCTGTTCACGCTGTACACCGACACCCCGGAACGGTTCGGCGGCGCCGTCGTCGAACTCGACGGTGCATGGAGCGTGGGTGACGTACAGCCGGAGAAGCGGCCACTGATCATCGATCGGATCACGTCGTGACGACAACCGGTGACGCGCCAGACGATCTGGCGCGTACCACGACTACGGCGGTCGTGATGCCGTAGGCGAACGGCCCGTCCCTGCCGTTCGTGAACCGTCCCATCATCGCGGTCCCTGCCGATGTCGGGACCTTTTCCTCTGTGGCTGGGTACGCCGCGGCACGACGATTGGCGAGTCTGCCCGATGCGAAACCGCAGGCCACGAAGGGAAGGTGCACCATGTCGTTTCTCAAACTGGTGGTGTCCTTCGCGCCGTGGATCATCATCGCCAAGGACACCATGCACAGGGTAGAGATCGGCCTGGTCTTCTGCACCGCAGCCACCGTCGCCGTGCTGAGTTTCCACAGCCTTTGGGCCATCGGACATCTCACTGCGGCATGGCTGCTGATGACGCGCGTCCTACTGCCCGAGTGGGCCTGTCACACAATGAGTTACGCAGCGCTCGTCGGGGTGGCCGCCTGCACCTCCTGGTATCCCGGCTACCTCCGCAAGGGTGCCGGATCGGCGCAGGCCAGCACATGTCCATGGTGAACGGCCGCGGTATCGCGGTGGCGGGCATCGTCGGTGCTGCGGCCCTCGCCGCGTTGGTGCTCGCGCCGGGGTTGCGGCTCGGTGCGGGTCAGCCATGGCTCGGTGCAGTCGTCATTCTCGTTCCTACGACGGTGCTGTTGGCGGCCACGGGATCCCGACACTACGGGGTCGGGCGCGGGGTCGCCGTCGCACTGGTGGTGACGCTGGTGGCTGGTGGCGTGAGTTGGCTCGTCGCCGTGTTCACCTTGGTGAAGGCACTTAGTGGGGTGGGCGTGAGTCTGCCATGGGCGATTCTGCTGTTCGTCACTCCCGCCGTGTCGGTCCTCGCACTCGGTGCGCTGGCCCTGCGAGTCGTTCCGCCGCGATCTTCCGACGGCGGTCTCGACGGTTGACCGGGAGCGAGTAGGCGGATGGCGGACGACGAGGATGCCGTGACCGCGAGGTGGGACCCAAGTCTCACCCGATGCGTCGTGGACCTGACCCGCCCGATCGTGAAGGTTTACTTTCGTTCGCAGGTCCTCGGCTTGGAGAACATCCCACCCGGGCCGTCGCTGATGGTCGCGAACCACTCGGGCGGGTTGGTCACCTTCGATATGTCGGTGATCGCAGTCGATTACTACCGCACGTTCGGCTATGAGCGACCGCTATACGTGCTCGCCCACGACAACTTCTTCCGCGGGCCGGTGGCCGACTTCTTCGAGCGCACCGGCGTGCTCCGGGCGACCCCGGAGCACGCCGCGCAAGCGCTCGCGGCCGGTGGTCTCGTGCTCGTCTTTCCTGGCGGGGACTACGACGTCTACCGGCCAACCCGGCAGGAGTACGTCATCGGGTTCGGCGGACGCACCGGCTACGTGACCACCGCGATCAAGGCCGGCGTCCCCATCGTTCCCGCGGTGTCGATCGGCGGGCAGGAGAACCAGTTCTACCTGACCAGAGGCAGGCGGCTCGCGCGGGCGCTTCGGCTGACGGCGTTCGAGCGCAAGCTCTTTCGGACGAACATCCTTCCGATCACCTTCGGATTCCCGTTCGGCGTCAGCGCCATCTTGCCGATCAACTTGCCGCTGCCCACGAAGCTCGTCACCCAAGTGCTGCCTGCGATCGACATCGCCGCCGAGTTCGGGGACACCCCCGACGTGCGAAGGGTCGACGCCCACGTGCGCGCGGTGATGCAGCACGCCTTGGTGCAACTCGCCCGCAAGCGTCGGCTGCCCGTGCTGGGTTGACGGCGCACCGCTGATCGCACGCTGCCGACGAGAGGCCCGATGCCGTTGGCGCCCTGACGTCGTACCCATTCGGCTGACGTCGGATCGACGCCTGGCCACGGGTCGAACCTAGGGTCCGGTCGGAACCATGGACAGGACCGACACCGAGCCGCTGTCGGGTCGTTGTCCGGATCGGTGGCATCGATCGAACCGGTGATGATTGCCACGGTGAACTGTTGGGCCAATGCGGTCGTGCGCGAGCAAGATGGATGGATGACCACGCAGCTGAGCCTCGACCTCATCAAACAAGCCCCCAAGGCGCTCCTGCACGACCATCTCGACGGCGGCCTGCGCCCGGCCACCGTGCTGGAGCTGGCCGAGGAGACGGGCTACGACGAGCTGCCCGCCACCGACGTCGAATCGCTGGCGACGTTCTTCCGCACTGCCGCGCACAGTGGGTCGTTGGTCCGGTACCTCGAGCCGTTCGCGCACACGGTCGGCGTCATGCAGACACCGGAAGCGTTGCACCGGGTGGCCTTCGAGTGCGCCATGGACCTGGCCGCCGACTCCGTCGTCTACGCCGAAGTCCGGTTCGCGCCAGAGCTGCACATCGATCGCGGACTGTCGCTCGACGAGGTCGTCGAGGCGGTGCTCGCCGGGTTCGCCGACGGCGAGAAGGCGGCGGGCACCGAGGGCCGCACCATCACCATGCGCTGTCTGGTCACCGCGATGCGGCACGCCGCCCGATCGCGCGAGATCGCCGAGCTTGCCATCCGGTTCCGGGACCGGGGCGTGGTGGGCTTCGACATCGCGGGCGCCGAGGCCGGATACCCACCCACCCGGCATCTCGACGCCTTCGAGTACATGCGAGGCAACAACGCGCGCTTCACCATTCACGCGGGCGAGGCGTTCGGTCTGCCATCGATCCACGAGGCCATCGCGTTCTGCGGCGCCGACCGGCTCGGCCATGGCGTGCGGATCGTCGACGACATCGACATTGCGCCCGACGGCTCGGTCAAGCTCGGCAGGCTGGCGTCGATCCTTCGCGACAAGCGGGTTCCGCTCGAGATGTGCCCGAGCAGCAACGTGCAGACCGGCGCCGCGGCCAGCATTGCCGAGCACCCGTTCGACCTGCTGGCCCGAGCGCGGTTCCGCGTCACCGTCAACACCGACAACCGGCTGATGAGCGACACCACCATGAGCCAGGAGATGCTCCGGCTGGTGGAGGCGTTCGGTTATGGCTGGAGCGATCTCGAGCGGTTCACCATCAACGCGATGAAGTCGGCCTTCCTGCCGTTCGACGAGCGTCTGGCGATCATCGACGAGGTCATCAAGCCGCGCTACGCCGTCCTCATCGGCTAGCCCGCTGCCGGGGAGTGTTGGGCCAGCACCTCGCGGACGCGGTCGGCGAACGCGCCGGGCGCCGGCATGAAGCCGCCGTGATCGCCGGGGAACTCGACGCGCGCACTGCCCAGTAGTTCGCACAGCGCGGTCGACGTGCGTTGGGTGAGCAGGTGCCCCGAGTCCACGCCGATGCCGACCAGAACCTCGGTGGAGCTCGCGCGCAGAGCCGCGAGGTTGGGCTGGTAGCGCGTGGTGTCCCGCAACTCGTGGTCGAAGAAGCGCGCCGAGTCGGCCATCCGCTTCGCCAGCTCGGCCTCCGTCGGCTCGGGTCCGGGTGGCGGGCCGAGCGTCGGGTCGGACATGTCGAAGCCCGCGTTGATCATGAAGTGCACGAACGCCGCGTCCGGCCCGTCGCGGTGGAACGTCTCGATGATGGCCTCGGTGCCCGCGCGCTGCGCCTCGGCGTCGGGCAGCAGCTCGAGCAGTGGCGGTTCGTGGGCGATCAACGTGCGGACCCGGCCAGGGTGCCGGGTGACGAGCGCCAGGCCGGTGACCGCGCCACCGCTCGTCCCGAACACGTCAGCGGTTTCGGCGCCGAGCGCGTCGAGGATGGCCGCGACGTCGTCGGCCCGCAGATCGGGGGTGGCGTCTTGGCTGGGGTCGTCGATCGTGCTGCCGGCAAGCCCGCGCGGGTCGAAGGTGACGACGGTGTGATCGGTCGCGAGGGCGTCGGCGAACGGCGCGAAGTCGGCGGTGCCCATCGGGGAGCCGACGACGAGCATCAGGGGGCCTGCCCCGCGGATCTCGTAATGCAGTCGGGCGCCTGGGACGTCGAGCGAACGCGTGGTGATGCCGTCAGTGATGGTCATGCCAATGTCGACTCGCGACGCGGGCAGAACTCATCGCGCTACTCCGCGCGCAGGCGCGATTCCACGAACGTCGTCAGCTCGTCGAACTGCGCGGCGGCCTTGGCGTAGGGCGCTGACGGCTTGGTGACCGAGCCGGGGTCGAGCACGTGCGCGACGAACCTGCCGAGCGGCTGGTCGGGGTCCAGTGCTTCGTCGACGGTGGTGTCCTCGGCGTAATCGCTGACGTCCCTGAGCAATTCGACGGCCAGTTCGAGCTGCTGGCTGTCGACGGCCTCGGGCCCGTCGGCGATGTCCTCGGACAGTTCGGTCAGCACGTAGACGTTGTCCTCGGTGACCTTGATGCGCAGCGAGCCATCGGTGGCGGCCGTGCGGATGTCGTCGAAGGTCGCCAGATCCGACAGGTCGCTCTCGTGCTCGTCGGCCAGATACCTGGCGAGCGACCGCTCGGAGCCGAACACACTGATCCGGCCGTTGCGGCCCAGGAAGATCGGCTGGTCCTCGAGATAGCAGCGCAGCGTGTAGAACGTCCCGGTGCTCGTCATGATCCGGACCGGGTCGATGCCGACCTGGCCCCAGAAGTCCTCGTGGCTGCCGAGCACCTGGCCCTGGGCCTCCGCGGCGAGCGCGTCGACCTCCTCCTCGGTGTCCACCTCGCCCTCGATGACGACGTCGTCGTCTTCCTCCTCGACGACCACGGGCTCCGGCGCGGGCTCGGCCAGTTCCTCTGCGGCCTTCTCCGATGCTGCGGAGTCGACGTCGGGGGTGGTGACGATCTCGTCGATGGCGTCGATCACGCCGTCCCAGCTGCGGCCGATCGCGGCTTCGATCTCGGTCCAGCGCTTGCGGCCTGCGCGTCCCTCGAACGCGCCGATGCCGCCGCCCACCGAGCCGAGCACCGGGTTGCCGTTGAAGAACTTCGACACCGCCGTGATGTCGCACACCGAGCCGATGGCCTGCACGATGCTCAGCGCGCCAAGGAGCGACGCGACGGATTCCTCGGTCGGCTTCTCGGCGACCAGGTCGGGCACGCCGATGAGGTCGTGCTGCTGGTCCTCCGACGGATCGCAGCGGTGCGCCGTCGCCTCGACGAGCGCCGGCCACTCGGGGTGGTCGGCCAGGTCGTTCTCGTTGCCCGCCCGGATGAACGCCACCAGGTCCGCGGCCGATTCGAACGCGTAGAGGTCCTCGTCATTGCCGAGGAACGCCTGCCACTCGTCATCGGCGTCACGCCACGACGGGGCCCACAGGGTGTAGAGGTCGCCCTTGGTCAGGCCGAGCCGCACCGGCACGATTTCTGCTGCCATGCGGCACAGCCTAACGACGCACTCTGCCGACGCCGAGGGTGGTTGGCGATGGCTTCGTTTGTCATGCTGGTCGAGTGGGCGCCGACGAGGCCAGTCTGACCCGGTCGCAGCGGACGCGGCTGGAAGAGCTGGCGGCGCGCCTGGTCCTCGGTGATGGCTTCGCCCCGGAGGCGGCGGTTCGTTTGGCCGCTCAACTCGTCGCCGAGGGAGCCGACGGCGAAGGGTTGGTCGAACTCGCGTCCCAGCCAGCCGATTCGACGAAGCTCGACGGGCTCGAGGTCGACTCTCTCTTCCGCGCGGCGCTGGTCGAGCTCGGGCTTCGCGTGCCGTCCAGGGATGCCGCGGGATGGACGTTGGCGCGCGACGTCGCCACCGCAATCGTCGACGGCGTGATCCCACCCGCTCGGGGAGCTTTGCGGTTGTGGAGTTTGTCGGGTGAGTGCGGAAACCCCGGCGTGTTGGTCGACATGCTGCAACTGCATGACGCGTGGGAAGAGTCGGCCAGGTCGGACCGGACCGCCGTCGAGGCCGAGATCGTGGCGCTCGCCCCGGACGTCATCGCTGCCGCCGACCGCGAGGCCTGACGCCGCGCGCCGGTGCGGGACGATGGCGTCATGCGCGCGTCGGTGTTCGAGGAGTTCGGTGGTTCGGTCGACGTCGTCACGGTCCCGGATCCAGTGCCGTCACCCGGCGGCGTGGTCGTCGAGGTGCACGCGACCGGTCTGTGCCGTAGCGACTGGCATGCGTGGGCGGGCCACGACGACGGGGTCGCGCTGCCGCACGTGCCCGGTCACGAGCTGGTCGGCGTGATCGCCGCCGTGGGCGCCGAGGTGCGACGCTGGAGTGTCGGCGACCGTGTGACGACACCCTTCGTCTGCGGCTGCGGTCGATGCGAGTGGTGCCGGGCCGGTCAGGCGCAGGTGTGCCCCGACCAAACCCAGCCCGGCTTCACCCACTGGGGCTCCTTCGCCGAATACGTGGCCCTGCACGCCGCCGACACCAATCTGGTTGCGGTCGCCGACGTCGTGTCCGACGCCGCCGCTGCGGGCTTGGGCTGCCGGTTCGCCACCGCCTTCCGTGCGCTGCACGGGCGGGCGGGCATCCAGCCCGGCGAGTGGGTGACGGTGTTCGGGGTCGGCGGCGTTGGACTGAGCGCCGTGCAGGTCGCGGTGGCGGCAGGGGCGAGGGTGATCGCCGTCGACCGCACCCCCGCGGCGCTCGACTTGGCGGGGAGCCTGGGCGCCGAGCACTCGGTCGTCTCTGACGGGGGCGACGTCCCCGCCCGGGTGCACGAGCTCACCGGCGGGGGCAGCCACGTCGCGGTCGACGCGGTCGGCGCCGAGGCCACCTGTGCGGACGCCATCCACAGCCTGCGCAGGCGCGGACGCCACGTGCAGGTGGGCCTGCTGCCGAGCATCGACGGACATCCCGCGGTGCCGATGGACCGGGTGATCGCCTGGGAACTGGACGTTCTCGGCAGCCATGGCATGGCCAGTGTCGACTACCCCGACATGTTGGGGCTGGTCGAGGCAGGCACGTTGCGCCCGCAGGCACTGGTGGAGCGCGTCGTCGGGCTGGCCGAGGGTACCCGCCTGCTCCCGTCGGTCGGCACGGCCTCGCCCGTCGGCGTCACCCTGATCGACCCGCGGCTGCCCTAGCCCTGGCCGTCACGCCGGTGCTCCCGTTCGCGTGGGTCGGGATCCCGGCGTTCGGCCCGATTTGGGACTCCTGCGCGGCGTGAGCCTCGAGGCATTGGCGCGAAAGGTGGCTACCAACGACTGGATGGCCTTACCGTTTGGGCGACACTGCCTTAGCAATCAGGGGGTTCGCCGTGGAGTCGCGCGCCGGTACGGCGTTCGGCAAGTACGACTTGGTCAGCCTGCTCGGCAAGGGCGGGATGGGTGAGGTGTACGAGGCCTACGACACCGTCAAGAACCGCACCGTCGCGCTGAAGATCCTCGCCGACGGGCTATCGAACGATCCGACGTTCCGGACGCGGTTCCAGCGTGAATCCCAAGCCGCGGCGATCCTGCAGGAGCCGCACGTCATTCCGATCCACGACTGGGGTGAGATCGACGACAGGCTCTACATCGAGATGCGGTTGGTGCGCGGGCAGACGCTCGACGAATTGATCGCGAAGGGTCCGCTGGAGCCGTCCCGCGCGGTGGCCATCATCGGCCAGATCGGCGAGGCTCTGGACGCGGCGCACGCCGAGGGATTGACGCATCGGGACATCAAGCCGCACAACATCATCGTCACCGAGTCCGACTTCGCCTACCTCGTTGACTTCGGCATCGCCGAGGCGAGGGGCGACGCCCGCCTGACGACGGCGGGCACCCCCATCGGCACCGTCGACTACATGGCGCCCGAACGGTTCAACGGCGCGGAGGCCGGCCCTGCGGTCGACGTGTATTCCCTGGCGTGCGTGCTGTACGAAGCGCTGACCGGCGACAGTCCGTTCGCCAGGGACAGCCTGGAGAATCTGGTCGCCGCGCATCTGGTGTCGCCGCCGCCGCGGCCGAGCGTCACCAATTCGCGGGTCCCTGCGGCGTTCGACGCCGTCATCGCCAGGGGCATGGCCAAGGACCCCGACGACCGATTTGGGACCGCGGGCGGGCTGGTGCGCGCGGCGCAGCGCGCGGTGGTTGGCGGCAACTCCACCCTCGTCCTGCCCGGCGTTCCCGCCGAGGTGCCCGTCGTGCGGCACGAGATCCAGAAGCAGCGGGGTTGGGTGTTTCCGACCGTGCTCGCCGTCGCGACGGCGCTGATCGTTGGCGGGGTCGGCATCACCATCGGCCTGCTCACCAAGCAGGAGAAGGGGCCGGCGCCCACCCAGGTGCCAGGGCCCGAGCAGACCGGCCAGCCCGCGGCGCTGTTCCGTGGCTTCGTGCTGCAGGAACCCAGCCTCGAGGTGCGGGCCGAGCCCGTGCTGTCCGCAGCGATCACCGGGTACCTACCGCACGAGTCGGAGGTCTTCATCGTTTGCACGACGATCAGTGACCCGGTTCTGGGGCCAGGCGCGGCCGGGCAAGCGCCGATCTCAACCCCGGTGTGGGACAAGGTGAGAACCTCCGTCGACGGCCCGGACGTCGGCTTCGTGCCCGACGCGTTGGTGAAGACGGGGACGGCGAAGCCGCAGGCGCGTGCCTGCTAGCGAGGTGGGCTTCGGCGTGCTCGGCCCGCTCGAGATGACCGTCGATGGCGCGCGGGTGTCGTTGGGTTCCCGCAAGCAGCGTGCGGTGCTGGCCATGTTGGTGATCAATCGCAATCGTGTGGTGGGCAGTGAGTCGTTGATCGATGCGGTGTGGGAGCAACGAGTCGGGCAGGCGGCGCGCGGGAGCCTGCACACGTACGTCTCCAACCTTCGGCGGGTGCTGAACGACGCCGGCCTCGATGGACGCACGGTGTTGGCTGCTGCGCCGTCGGGCTACCGGCTGAGCGTGGACGACATCGATTGCGACATAGGCCGATTCGTCATCGAGAAGGGTGCGGGGATACGTGCGGCTGCGGCCGGCCAGTTCGAGATCGCCAGCCGCCATCTGTCGGCGGCGCTTGGCGAATGGCGGGGACGCGTGCTCGATGATCTCGGCGACTCGGAGTTCGTCACGTCCTTCGCGGCAGCGCTCGTCGAAGACCAAGTCACGGTGCACATCGCGTACGCGGAGGCCGAGATCGCTTGTGGGCGTGCCAATGCCGTGATCGGCGCGCTTGAGCGCCTCACGGTCGAGCATCCCCATCGCGAGCCGCTGTGGGCCCAATTGATCACGGCGTACTACGTCGCAGAGCGGCAGTCGGATGCGCTCGACGCCTACCGCCGTCTGAAGGCCGTCCTCGCCGAGGATCTGGGCATCGAGCCAGTTCCGAACCTCCGGGCGTTGCACGAGCGCGTGCTCCGCCAAGAAGTCGTGGACGTGCGACGGGCTGCGCTCACCGCCGCGTCCCTCGCCGCGAACACCCTCGATCGGATGACGACGACCGGGCGGTCGACGGTGGCGCGCCTACGTGCGCCATCGGGGGAGGTCCATGCACTGTTCGGAGCGGCCACTCGGGTTGGACGGCTACCGGGCAACGACATCGTGCTCGACGATGCGGAAGTCAGCCGCCACCATGCCGTGCTCAGCGACACGGGCACGACCTTCGTCATCACCGACCTGCGTTCTGCCAACGGTGTTTACGTCCAGGACTGTCGAATCCGCGGCAGCGTCCCGCTCTCCGATGGCGACCGGATCCGGATCTGCCGGCACGAGTTCGTCTTCGAACTCGAGCCGGGGGACCTGGGCGAGCGAAGCGACGGGAAACATGTCTGATCACGCCGTCGGCCGCCAGAGCCCCTGAAAACCCTGACCGGCGTTGCTGGTTCGCACGGGGGAGAGTTGGACGGGATCTCCGGCTTCGACCATCAGGCCGTTCCCGACGATCATCGCGACGTGACCGTCCCACACCGCTAGATCACCCGGCCGCACGTCGCTCTGACTGACCGCTGCACCCACGTCCTGCTCCTGCGCCAGCCGCGGAAGATCAAGCCCCGCTTCGTGATAGGCCCACTGGGTCAGGCCACTGCAGTCCAGCCCGACGCCCGGCGTGGTGCCGCCCCAGTCGTATGGCACGCCGAGCTGCGTCAGTGCGTGACGGACGGCGCTGGCCGCGACCGCGTTCGGCGCGGTCGCGGTACTGCCGTCGGGCAGGGTGACCCCAACGCCGCTGCCGAACTCCGCCGGATTGGTCGGCTCCCTGGCGGGGGTGCCCGCGTCGGTGTCCGGCCATGAGAACGGCGACCCGCCGGCCGACGTCCCCAGGCCGGGACTCGAGCCGCCAGAACCCGAACCGCCCGACCAACCCGGCACCGCAGCCGCGGGCACAGTTGGCGCAGGCCCAGGCGGCGCGCTCACGGCAGCGGCTTGCGCGTCCAGTTCGGTGCGCAGTTCGTCGACCACCGCAACGGCGTCGTCCAGCGCCCGGCGTGCCTCGGCGATCAGCTCCGCGGCGGCGCCCGGTGCATCCAAGTCGGCTTCGAGCACTGCGGCGCGTGCCTCGAACTCCTCGACGATCTCGCGCAGTCGGTCACGCGCCCTGGCGACCGCGGCTGCCGCCGTCGCCGTGCTCGCCCCGAGATGCTCGGCGCGAGCCGCCAGTTCGTCGACCGCGGAGACCGTCGCGTGGGTGAACGCCGACGCGGCGTCGGCGCCGTCACCCGCCCACTGGCCCGCCGCCTCACTCCACGCGCGTCGGCCGGCCGCGGACACGTCGGTCAGCGCGTCGCGCACCCCCGACAACACGGCCGCGGGGTCGTCTCCCGACCAGCCAGGGCCGACCAGCGCCTGCACCTCGCGCAGAGGCGCCGCCAACGCCGCGACGAGGGAACTGGGCACCGTCACCCCCCGGCTGCGGTGATGGACTGCCCGACACGATGCTCGGCGCCGACGTACGCGGATGCCGTGGCCTCGGCGGTGCGGCAGGCATGGGCGACGCGCTCACTGAGTTGAGCCGCGACGTCCGACTCGCGGGCGATGGCCGCGGTCAGCGCGGCGAGGAAGCGTGCGCCGACGGGACCGAATGCGGCTGCGCACTCCGGTCCTGGGACCGATCGCAGCGTCGCGGCGACGGCATCGAGGTCGGCGGACTGGCGGGAATGGGCCGCGCCGAGGGCGCGGATCACGGCGGTATCGGCGAGCACGACGGTTATGACGCCGGACGACTCCGTCCGGTTCCACTAGGGTCTTCGCCCATGGACGTTCGCGTTGTCGATCACCCACTGGCCGCTGCACGGTTGACCACCCTGCGCGACGAGCGCACCAACAACGCCGCCTTCCGCGCCGCATTGTGCGACCTGACGCTGATGCTCGTCTACGAGGCCACCCGCGACGCGGCGAGTGAGCCTCTGCCGATCCGTACACCGATGGCCGAATTCGTCGGGTCGAAGTTGGCGGCTCCGCCGCTACTGGTGCCCGTGCTGCGGGCAGGCCTCGGGATGGTCGACAGGGCACACATGCTGATCCCCGAGGCGAGGGTCGGGTTCGTCGGCGTGGCCCGCAACGAGGAAACGCACGAGCCCACACCGTATTTGGAGTCCTTGCCGGAGGACTTGAGCACGCAGCCGGTGATGGTGCTCGATCCGATGCTGGCCACGGGAGGTTCGATGGCCCACACCTTGGGGCTCCTCCACGCTCGTCGGGCCGCCGACATCACCGTGGTCTGCGTGGTGTGCGCGCCGGAAGGCATTGCCGCACTTGAGGCCGTGGCGCCCGACGTTCGGCTCTTCACCGCCGCGATCGACGACGGACTCAACGAGATCGCCTACATCGTGCCGGGGCTCGGTGACGCAGGGGACCGTCAGTTCGGTCCGCGCTGAAGCAGGTCGACGACGTCGGCCCGCAATTCATCGAGCACCCGCGCCGCCGCGACGCGGTCAGCGGGCACGTCGTCGCCCGGTGGTAGCCGAATCTCCAAGTACGCCTTGAGCTTCGGCTCCGTGCCGGACGGTCGGATCGCGACCCGCACACGCTCGCCGGTGCAGATCAGCGCGTCGGTCCGCTGTTGTCCGCGGCGCTCCAGTAGATCCGTGACCTCGACCGGTTCGCCACCGACCAGAGCGGGTGGTTCGGCGCGCAGCCTGGCCATCACCGTCGCGTCGGCGGGCACCGACACCGCGGTCGTCGTGTGCACGCCGTGTGCGCGGGCCAACGCGTCGAGCGCGTCGAGCAGCGTGCGGCCGTCGCCGCGAAGGGCGACCACCAGGTCGCACACCAGCACGGCCGCACTGATGCCGTCCTTGTCGCGCACCGCCGCCGGATCGACGCAGTGACCGATCGCCTCCTCGTAGGCGTAGACCAGCGTGCTGCCCGGTGTCCCGGCGTCCGCACGGGCCAGCCACTTGAAACCGGTCAGGGTCTCGACGTGCTGGGCGCCGTGGCTGGCGGCGATCGCCGCCAGCATGCGAGAGGACACCACCGTGCTGGCCACCACACTGGCAGCCATCACGTCTCCGGGTTCGGTCTGCGACAGCACGTAATCGCCGAGTAGCCAACCGGTTTCATCGCCGGTGAGCATGCGCCAGCCAGTCGGCGTCGGCACTGCCACCGCGCACCGGTCGGCATCCGGATCGAGTGCGATCGCGACCTCGGCGTCGACTTCGGCGGCCAACGCGAGTAGCAGGTCGGTGGCGCCGGGCTCCTCGGGATTGGGGAAGGCGACGGTCGGGAAGTCGGGATCGGGCGCGAACTGCTCGGCGACGACGTGGATGTCGGTGATGCCTGCCTCACCGAGGACGCGAAGCGCGACTTCGCCCCCGACGCCGTGTATCGGCGTAAGCGCCACCCGCACGTCGCCCGTCGTGCGGCGCACCGTCGCGGCGCGCCGGATGTAGTCGTGCACGAGGTCGGTACCCGCCGGCGCCACCTCCACACGGGCGATGTCGGCTGGGGCGCTCGCCATCGCCGATTCGATGTCGCGGTCGCTCGGCGGGATGATCTGCAGCCCGCCGTCGAGGTACACCTTGTAGCCGTTGTCGGCTGGCGGGTTGTGCGATGCCGTGATCTGCACTCCGGCCACCGCCCGCAGGTGGCGCACCGCGAACGCCACCACCGGCGTCGGCGCAGGGTCGGGCAGTAGCACCACGGAGAAGCCTTCTGCGGCAAGCACTTCGGCGGTGGCGATGGCGAATTCATCGGACTGGTGTCGGGCGTCGCGGCCCACCACGACCGTCGAGCCGCCAAGGCACCTGTCCTTGAGCACCTTCGCCAGTGCCCAGCTCGCCCGCGTCACGGTCTGCACGTTCATGCCGTCGGGACCGTCGCGCATCGGGCCCCGCAGCCCCGCCGTGCCGAAGGTCAGGGGCTGAGGCGGCGGTCCGGTCATG
This sequence comes from Mycolicibacterium sp. P9-64, assembly GCF_008329605.1. Classification (GTDB taxonomy): domain Bacteria; phylum Actinomycetota; class Actinomycetes; order Mycobacteriales; family Mycobacteriaceae; genus Mycobacterium. The sequence goes on along the minus strand of NZ_NPKO01000014.1, from coordinate 16,688 downwards.
CGTTCATTGTGCGGTGTCGGCATCTGCGAGCTTGCGCAGCACGGGCGCCACCAACATCAATAGGTCGAACTCGAGATCGGTCAGCGAGTCGCGCATCGCGGTGTTGAGCCACTCGTCGCGCTCGGCGCGGTCGGCTTCCAGTAGCGCGAAGCCGTCGGCGGTCGTCTCGATGAGTTGACGGCGTCGGTCGTCGGCGTCGGTCCTGCGTTCCACCAGCCCCTGCGCCTCGAGGTGGTTGATGCCGTCGGTCAGGGACTGCACGCGTACCCGCATCCGGGTGGCCAGTTCGGCCGGGGTGGTGACACCGGCCCGGCTCACCTCGCTGAGCAGCTGCTGCTGGCTGAGCGTGAGCCCGTTGTCGCTGCGGTGGCGGCGAAGTTGGCGGGTCAGCGCCATGATCGACTCCCGCAGTTCGGTGGCGTTCGCCGTGCTCGTCTGCATTACCAAGTTATACCTTGGTTTTCATGTGCCGAATGTCAGTTTGCAGGCGAGAAGTAGCAAGTGCATACTTGTATTAATGATGCGGTGGATGGTGTTGGTACTGGTCACGGTGGCCGTGACGGTGCCGCTGACCATCGTCGGAGTGCCCTCTGCGGCGCTGTTCGCGGCGCTGCTCGTCGGCATGGTGCTGGCCTTGGTGTCGTATGCCCCGCAGCGCGTCCCCCGCAAGGCGGGCATCGCCGCGCAGGGAGTGCTTGGCATCTACATCGGCACGATGGTGCACCGCGACGCGTTGACCGCACTCGGCTCGGACTGGCCGATCGTGCTCGGAGTCGCCGTCGCCACCCTCGTCTTGAGCATCGTCGCCGGCGCATTGCTCGGCCTGCACCGCGACGTCAGCCCGTTGACGGGAGCGCTGGCGTTGGTCGCGGGAGGCGCGTCGGGTCTCGTCGCGATCGCCCGCGAACTGGGCGGCGACGACCGGGTGGTCGCCGTCGTGCAGTACCTGCGTGTTGCCCTGATCACCGCGTCGATGCCTGTCGTGGTGACCTTCGTCTACCACGCCCAGAAGACCGGGCACTTCGCCGCGCCCGCCCAAACCAGCACGGCACCTTGGTATCTCAGCATCGCGATGATCGTCGTCATCGTGCTCGTCGGCACAACCGGCGGCAAGCTCATCCGACTGCCAGGCGCTGGGCTGCTCGGCCCGATGACGGTCACCATCGCGTTGCAGCTCACGGGCTTCTCGTTCGGCATGTCGGTGCCGTTTGCACTGGTCCAACTCGGCTACGCCGTGATCGGGTGGCAAGCCGGCGTCGCGTTCACCAAGACGTCGTTCAAGGCCATCGGTCGGGCCCTGCCCGCCGCACTCGGACTGATCGTCTTCCTCAACATCGCCACCGCAGGCCTTGGCGTGCTGTTGGCCCACGTGACCGGGATCAGCCTGCTCGAGGGCTACCTGGCCACCAGCCCCGGCGGTATCTACGCGGTGCTGGCGACGGCCGTCGAGACGGGATCCAACGTCACGTTCATCATCGCCGCCCAGGTGGTGCGGGTGCTGCTGATGCTGTTCGCCGCACCGCTGATGGCCCGCGGCTTCGTCGCGCTGACCAAGAAGCTCGGCTACAACCGGGAGAGCACGGCGCCCAGCAGGGAACCCATCCGCGTCGCCGACTGACGCCCCGCCTCCAGCACCTCGACGTGGCTGAGCGGCTGACCCGTCATTCCCGCGGCCAGGTTCGTGACCAGCGAGACGCCAAGCACCTCGGCGCCGGCGGCCCGCGCCGCGATCGTCTCGTGCACCGTCGACATGCCGACCATGTCGGCGCCCAGCGTGCGCAGCATCCGGATCTCGGCCGGCGTCTCGTAGTGCGGCCCCGGCAGCCCCGCGTAGACGCCTTCGGCCAGCGACGGGTCGACGATGCGGGCCAGGGCTCGCAGCCGCGGCGCGTATGCGTCGACGAGGTCGACGAACTGTGCGCCGACCAGCGGTGAGCGCGCCGTCAGGTTGAGGTGATCGCTGATCAGCACCGGCTGGCCGACCGTGAAGTCCTCGCGCAGCCCGCCCGCGGCGTTGGTCAGCACGACCGTATTGGCGCCCGCGGCGCAGGCCGTACGGACGGGATGCACGACGTGGCGCAGGTCGTGACCCTCGTAGGCGTGGGTGCGGCCGAGCAGCACCAGCACCCGCTTGTCACCGACCGCGACGGCCAGCACCTTGCCACCGTGGCCTGCTGCGGTGGGCGGGGTGAAGCCTGGCAGGTCGGCCATGGCGACGACGGCCGACGGCTCACCGAGCTCCGCTGCGGCGGGCGCCCATCCCGAGCCGAGGACCACGGCGACGTCGAAGGAGTCGACCCCGGTGCGCACCAGGAGTTCTGCGGCGGCCGCGTCGGCGATGGCCTGGGGATCGGTCGCACCAGTCACGATGAGCAGCCTATCGGCGCGGTGAGATACTGCCTTGATGTCCACCGCCACCGCCTCGACGACCGTCGAGGACGTAGTCCAGCGACGTCGTGGCGACTTGATCGAGTTGTCGCACTCGATCCACGCCGAGCCCGAGCTTGCCTTCGACGAGCATCGCAGTTGCGCCAAGACGCAGGCGCTGGTCGCCGAGCGCGGTTTCGAGATCATGGCGGCGGCCGGCGGGTTGGACACCGCGTTCCGCGCCGAGTACGGCAGCGGGTCGCTGGTCGTCGGCATCTGCGCGGAGTACGACGCGTTGCCCGGTATCGGTCACGCATGCGGCCACAACATCATCGCGGCATCGGCGGTCGGTGCGGCGCTCGCGCTCGCCGACGTCGCCGACGAGCTGAACCTGACCGTGGTGCTGCTGGGCACGCCCGCCGAGGAAGCGGGCGGCGGCAAGGCGCTGATGCTCGACGCCGGCTTGTTCGACGACATCGCCGCGACGGTGATGCTGCACGCCGGGCCGCTCGACATCGCCCGCGCACGCTCGCTCGCGCTGTCTCAGGTCGCGGTCGTCTACTCGGGCCGCGAGGCGCACGCCGCCGTCGCGCCGTATCTGGGTTTGAACGCCGCCGACGCGATCGCCGTGTCTCAGGTGGCGATTGGGTTGCTGCGCCAGCAGTTCGCGCCTGGCCAGATGGCGCACGGCATCGTCACCGACGGAGGCCAGGCCACGAACGTCATCCCCGCCCGGGCAGAGATGGAATACACGATGCGCGCCAACGACGCGTGGTCGCTGCGCGAGCTCGAAGGCAGGATGGGCGACTGCTTCCGGGCAGGCGCGGTGGCCACAGGATGCGAGTTCGACGTCCGCGCGACCGAGCCGTCCTACCTCGAGCTGACCCCCGACCAGTGGTTGGCCGACACCTTCCGCGCCGAGATGGTGCGGATGGGCCGCTCGCCCGTCGCCGTCGAAATCGAAGCCGCGCTGCCGCTTGGCAGCACCGACATGGGCAACGTCACACAGGTGATGCCCGGCATCCACCCGATCGTGGGCATCGACGCAGGAGGCGCGTCCATCCACCAGCCCGGCTTCGCCGCGGCCGCGGCGGGACCGAGCGCCGACAAGGCCGTCGTCGAAGGGGCCATCATGCTGGCGCGCACGGTCGTCGCACTGGCCGAGACACCCGCCGAGCGGGACCGCGTGCTGCGGCTGAAGGCGGATCGCGCATGAGCATCAAGGACCACACCGACGCGTGGCTGACCGCCCACTTCGACGATCTGGTGGCGTGGCGCAGGCACATCCACGCCAACCCCGAGCTGGGCCGGCAGGAGTTCGCGACGACGCAGTTCGTGGCATCGCTCTTGGCCGATGCCGGCCTCAACCCGAAGGTGCTGCCCGGCGGCACCGGGCTGACGTGCGACTTCGGTCCAGAACACGGTCCAAGGGTCGCGCTGCGGGCCGACATGGACGCGCTGCCGATGACCGAGCGGACGGGCGCGCCCTACACATCGCTGACCCCGGGTGTCGCGCACGCCTGTGGGCACGACGGGCACACGTCGGTGCTGCTGGGGGCGGCCCTGGCGCTGGCGTCGGTGCCCGAACTGCCGGTCGGCGTTCGGCTGGTGTTCCAGCCCGCCGAGGAGCTGATGCCCGGTGGCGCCATCGACGCCATCGCGGCGGGTGCGCTGAACGGGGTGTCGCGGATCTTCGCGCTGCACTGCGATCCGCGGCTCGAGGTCGGCAAGGTCGCGGTCATCGCGGGCCCGATCACGTCGGCGGCCGACCAGGTGGAGATCGCGCTGCACTCGCCTGGTGGGCACACCTCGCGGCCGCACCTCACCGGTGACCTGGTCTATGCGCTTGGCACCCTGATCACCGGCGTCCCTGGCGTGCTGTCACGGCGCGTCGACCCGCGGGACAGCACCGTGATGGTGTGGGGCGCGGTGAACGCCGGGGTGGCCGCCAACGCCATCCCACAGTCCGGCACGGTGGCAGGCACCATCCGCACGGCCAGCCGCGAGGCCTGGGTCGCGATGGAATTGCTTGTCCGCGAGATCGTTTCGTCGTTGATGGCGCCGCTGAACGTCGACTACAGCGTGCAGTACCGGCGCGGTGTGCCGCCGGTCGTCAACGAGGCGGTGTCGACGCAGATCATCACCCACGCCATCGAGGCCGTTGGGCCCGACGCGCTGACTGCAACCCGGCAGTCGGGCGGCGGCGAGGACTTCTCCTGGTATCTGGAGGACGTGCCCGGCGCGATGGCCCGCCTCGGTGTGTGGTCGGGCCACGGCCCGCAGCTCGATCTGCACCAGCCGACGTTCGATCTCGACGAGCGAGCCCTGGCCGTCGGCGTGCGGGTGTTCACCAACATCGTGGAGCAGTCCGCCCAGCTGTAGTGCTGCCTCGTTCCTCCGCGAGCGCGCGTGTCTGCGGCCGACACGCCGCTCCGGGGGCGCACTTTGCGCGCGCTCGCCGAGGAATGCCTGCGCCCGTCGACTCCTACACGCCAGCCCGACGCGCGGGGCGAGCGTGCGCAAAATGGCCATGATGTGCGGCGTGTCGCCCGCAAACACGCACGCTCGCCGGGGGGAAGAGTTAGGTTCCGGGGCCGACGTTGCCCGCGGGGCGGGTCCGCAGATCGTGCACGTAATCCGCTGGTGCTCCTGCGATCTCGGCGGCTTCGGCCATCACGCCGAGGTAGCGCGCCGACGGTATGCCGCCCTCCCATGCGTCGACGACGTACATCCAGGCCAGCACGGGTTCGGTGCTGGTGTCCGACGACAGCCTGTGCACCCTGCAGCGGATCTTCTTGTGGAAGCCGAGCTCCGAACCCTCCCAGCGGTCCAGGTTGGCCTCGTCCTCCTTGGTCATGTCGTAGAGGACGACAAAAACCTTGGAGTCGGGATCCTCGACGAGGGTGGCGAGCGCGCCTTCCCAGCTGAGATCCTCGCCGCCGAACGTCAGCCGCCAGCCGTGCAACCAGCCAGTTCCTGCCATCGGCGAGTGCGGAGCGCGCAACAGCATCTGCTCCGGATGCATGTTCGATCCGTAGGCGGCATAGATCGGCACGGGGGCAAGCCTAAGGCTTTGCCCGTCGGTCCGGTCAGCAGGGAGCACAGTGACTTGAGGTGATGAGTGGGCGATCGACCGTCGGCTTGGCTAAGTTGGCCACGTGGTTACCCGCATAGCGATCATCGGTGGCGGGCCCGCCGGGTACGAAGCCGCACTAGTGGCGGCCGGCAACGGCCCGGACGTTGCACAGGTCACGGTCATCGACAGCGACGGCCTCGGTGGGGCGTGCGTCCTGTGGGACTGCGTCCCGTCGAAGACGTTCATCGCCTCGACTGGGGTGCGGACCGAACTGCGCCGCGCCGACGGGCTGGGCTTCGACATCGCGATCGAGGACGCCAAGATCACGCTGTCGCAGATCCACAACCGGGTGAAGACGCTCGCCCGCTCGCAGTCCGCCGACATCGGTGCGCAGCTGCTCAGCCGGGGCGTGAGCGTCGTGCACGGCCGCGGCGAGCTCGTCGACGACGTCCCGGGCATGGCCCACCACCGCGTGAAGGTGACGACGGCCGACGGCAAGGTCGGCGTGCTCAAGGCCGACGTCGTGTTGATCGCCACCGGCGCGAGCCCCCGCGTGCTGCCGAACGCAGAACCCGACGGCGAGCGCATCCTGAACTGGCGCCAGCTCTACGACCTCACTGAACTGCCCGAACATCTGGTCATCGTCGGATCGGGCGTGACGGGCGCGGAGTTCTGTAGCGCCTACACCGAGTTGGGCGTCCCGGTCACCGTGGTGGCCAGCCGCGACCAGATCCTGCCGCACGAGGACAGCGACGCCGCGGCGGTGCTGGAGGAGACCTTCGCCGAACGAGGCGTGTCGCTGGTCAAGAACGCCCGCGCCGACGCGGTGACCCGCACCGCCGACGGGATCAAGGTGTCGATCGCCGACGGGCGAACCGTCGAGGGCAGCCACGCGTTGATGACCGTCGGCTCGGTGCCCAACACCAGCGGCCTCGGCTTGGACCGGGTGGGCATCGAGCTCGGCAAGGGCAACTACCTGTCGGTGGACCGGGTGTCGCGCACCACTGCGCCCGGGATTTACGCGGCGGGCGACTGCACTGGCCTGCTTCCGCTGGCGTCCGTGGCGGCCATGCAGGGCCGCATCGCCATGTATCACGCACTGGGCGAGGGTGTCTCGCCGATCCGACTGCGGACGGTTGCGGCCGCGGTGTTCACCAGGCCGGAGATCGCCGCCGTCGGGGTGCCGCAGACCGCGATCGACGACGGCACCGTGCCCGCCCGCACGATCATGCTCCCGCTGACCACCAACGCGCGCGCCAAGATGTCGCTGCTGCGCCGTGGCTTCGTGAAGATCTTCTGCCGCCCGGCGACCGGCGTGGTGATCGGCGGCGTCGTCGTCGCCCCGATCGCGTCGGAGTTGATCCTGCCGATCGCGCTGGCGGTGCAGAACCGGATCTCGGTGACGGACCTCGCCCAGACGTTGTCGGTGTATCCGTCGCTATCGGGGTCGATCGTCGAGGCGGCCCGCCGGTTGATGGCGCACGACGATCTGGACTGAGTCCACGTAGGCTCGAGGAAGCAACGCCTACCGACGAGTAACCCTTAGGAGTGCCTGGCGTGAGCGAAGCTTCCGAGCGACCCGTCGACCCCATCCCGGGCCCGGGCAACGGCCAGACCCTGCTCGGCCCTGCTCAGCGCGCCATTGCCTGGCAACGGCTGGGCAGCGAGCAGTTCGACGTCGTCGTGATCGGCGGCGGTGTCGTCGGTGCCGGTGCCGCGCTCGACGCCGCGACCCGAGGGCTCAAGGTGGCGCTCGTCGAGGCCCGCGACTTCGCGTCGGGGACCTCGAGTCGCAGCTCGAAGATGTTCCACGGCGGCCTTCGCTACCTCGAGCAGCTGGAGTTCGGACTGGTCAGGGAGGCACTGCACGAGCGGGAATTGTCGTTGACCACGCTGGCACCCCACCTGGTCAAGCCGCTGCCGTTCCTGTTTCCGCTGACGAACCGGTGGTGGGAGCGGCCCTACGTGGCGGCAGGCATCTTCCTGTACGACCAGCTGGGCGGCGCGAAATCCGTTCCCGCGCAGAAACATCTGCTCAAGGCCGGTGCGTTGCGGCTGGCGCCAGGGCTCAAGCGCAGCTCGCTGATCGGCGGCATCCGCTACTACGACACCGTCGTCGACGACGCCCGCCACACCATGACCGTCGCGCGCACGGCTGCGCATTACGGCGCGGTGGTTCGCACGTCGACGCAGGTAGTGGCGCTGCTGCGCGAGGGTGACCGCGTCACCGGCGTCAAGGTCCGCGACTCCGAGAACGGTGCCGTCACCGAGGTCCATGGTCACGTCGTCGTCAATGCGACGGGTGTGTGGACCGACGAGATTCAGGCGCTGTCGAAGCAGCGGGGCCGGTTCCGGGTGCGTGCAAGCAAGGGCGTGCACATCGTGGTGCCGCGTGACCGCATCGTCAGCGAGGTCGCGATCATCCTGCGCACCGCGAAGTCGGTGCTGTTCGTCATCCCGTGGGGCACGCACTGGATCATCGGCACCACCGACACCGACTGGAACCTCGACCTCGCGCATCCGGCGGCCACCAAGGCCGACATCGACTACATCCTCGAAACCGTCAACACCGTGTTGGCGACCCCGTTGAGCCACGACGACATCGACGGGGTGTACGCCGGGTTGCGGCCGCTGCTGGCGGGCGAGAGCGAGGAGACCTCGAAGCTGTCGCGTGAGCACGCCGTCGCGGTCCCCGCACCGGGGTTGGTCGCGATCGCGGGCGGGAAGTACACCACCTACCGGGTGATGGGGGAGGACGCGATCGACGCGGCGGCCGAGTTCGTGCCGACGCGGGTGGCGCCGTCCATCACCGAGAAGGTGCCGCTGATGGGCGCCGACGGTTACTTCGCGTTGATCAACCAGACCGAACACGTGGGCAAGCACTACGAGCTGCATCCGTACCGGGTGCGCCACCTGTTGGATCGTTACGGTTCGCTGATCGGGGAAGTGCTCGCGATGGCGGAGGGCCGCCCAGATCTGTTGGCGCCCATCACCGAAGCGCCGGTCTACCTGAAGGTGGAGGCGTGGTACGCGGTGGTCGCCGAGGGGGCGCTGCACCTCGAGGACATCCTGACCAGGCGGATGCGGATCGGGATCGAGTATCCGCACCGCGGGGTGGACTGCGCGCGTGAGGTCGCCGAGGTGGTTGCCCCCGTGCTGGGGTGGAGTGCCGAGGACGTGGACCGTGAGGTGGCGACGTACGTCGCTCGGGTCGAGGCCGAGGTGATGTCTCAGACGCAGCCCGACGACGAGTCAGCCGATGCGTTGCGTGCGGCCGCGCCGGAGGCACGGTCCGAGATCCTCGAGCCGGTGCCGCTGAATTGAGTCGGCTTCCTGCGCCGCTGCCCGACCGCGACGGTGTCGGTCCGGCGCGGGTGCGGTTGCGTGGTGGTTCTGTCCTCGAGGAACTGACCGCCCGCTTCGGCGAGCAGGCGACGGCGAAAGTCCTTGCCGGGGAGGTGGTCTGCTCCGACGGTACGGCGGTCGACACGACGACGGTGCTGGCTGCCGGCGCTCACGTCTACCTCTACCGCGACCTGCCCGACGAGATCCCGGTGCCCTTCGACGTTCCGATCCTGCATCGCGACGACGACATCGTAGTGGTCGACAAGCCGCACTTCCTGGCCACCATGCCCCGCGGAGGTCACGTGGCGCAGACCGCGCTCGTCAGGCTGCGGCGTGAACTCGATCTTCCCGAGTTGAGCCCGGCGCACCGATTGGACCGGCTTACGGCGGGCGTGTTGCTGTTCACCGTGCGGCGTGAGGTTCGCGGCGCGTATCAGACGCTGTTCGCCGGCGGGCTGGTGAGAAAGACATATCTTGCCCGAGCCGCCGTCGATCCGACGCTGGAGTTCCCGTTGACCCTGCGCAGCCGGATCACCAAGGAGCGCAGCCGCTTACAGGCATTCGAAGAGTCCGGCGAGCCGAACGCCGAGACGCTGATCGAGCACCTCGGCGACGGTCACTACCGGTTGACCCCGCGCACCGGTCGCACGCACCAGCTGCGCGTGCACATGGCGTCGCTCGGGCTGCCCATCGTTGGCGACAGCTTGTACCCGAACGTGATCGACGTCGCGCCCGACGACTTCTCTCAGCCACTGCAGCTGCTGGCGCACACTCTCGCATTCGACGACCCGCTCAGCGGGCGTCGGCGCGAGTTCGTCAGCTTGCGGAGGTTGGTCGTCAACGACGGTCGGGTGGGCCCGCCCCCGCGTCGATCACGGCCCGATTTCGTGCCGCCACCGTCGGAAGGGTCATCTTGACCACCCACCGGTCATAGCTCATGAACCCGTTGACCTCGTTCTCGACGTCGGTCGTCTGGGTATAGATTGCCCCGGACAAGCCACCGTCGCGCACCGTCTTCTCCAGGGCCCGGCTGACCTCGACGTATCGGTCCGTCAGCCGAGCCTGGCTGTCGGCCATCTCGTAGGCCTGCGGCTTCCCCGGCCACCGGTTTCCGTTGAGCGCCAGCCCGAGTCCGCCGTATTCGCCGTCCACCATCACCCTGCGGTCGTTCACCGGTTGACGGCCTGGCACGTCGACGTTGTTGGCGCGCTTGCGTTCGTCAAGCGTCAGCGGCGCCCCCGGACCAACGTAGGTGTGGTCGTCGTAGACGTCGCCGGCCATGCTGTCGCGGCGTGACTTGCAGCAGTTGACTCCGCTGTTGGCGTTGACCATCCGCGTCGGGTCCTCGGCCTTGACCGCGTTGACGACCCTGGCCGTGTCGAACTCGCCCCACCCCTCGTTGAAGACCACCCACCCGATGATCGAGGTGACGCTGCGCAGCTGGTCCACCATCGCCGACAGCTCGCGCTCGAAGTTCTTCTTTGCCGCGGGAGCCGGTTCCGGGGCGGGGCCAACGGGAATGTCGAGTGACACGTCCAGTGACGGCATGTCCTGCCACACCATCAGGCCGAGCTTGTCCGCCCAGTAGTACCATCGCGCCGGTTCGACCTTTGCGTGCTTGCGAACGAAGTTCATCCCCAGCGCCTTGGTCTGCTCGAGATCGAACTTCAGCGCCGCATCGGTGGGCGCGGTCAAGATTCCATCCGGCCAAAACCCTTGATCCAGCGGGCCATGCAGGAAGGTGATCAGTCCGTTCAACGCGATCCGCGGCCTGCCCTTCTCGTCGTTGACGACGCCGATGGTGCGCAATCCGGCATAGCTGGAAACCTCGTCGACGACCTTGCCGACCGGATTCAGCAACCGGACCTTGAGGTCGTAGAGGTACGGGTCGCCCGGCGACCACAGGCGCGGCATCGGTACCCGGACACGCAGCGGCGTCCCCGCCGGGCCCATCGTGCTCGCCATCTCCTCGCCTTCTGGCTTGGAGACGATGACCTCGGCGCGTAGCCTGCTGGTTCCGGAAACCCTTGGTGCGACGGTGAAGCCGGTCAGGTCGGAGGTGATGTCGAGCTTCTCGATGTGAGATGCGCGTACCGGTTCCATCCACACCGTCTGCCAGATGCCCGACGCACCGGTGTAGAACAGGCCCTCCGGCTTGTTGCGTTGCTTGCCAACGGGGAAGGGGTTGGCCTCGTTGCGGTCCTCGACCCGGACGGTCACCTCTTGCGTCGATCCCGGTCGCAGTGCTGCGGTGACGTCGGCGCTGAACTCCGTGAACCCGCCTTCGTGGGAGGCGACCTGCTGGTTGTTCACCCACACCGTTGCGACCTGGTCGACCGCGCCGAAGTGCAACAGCACGTGCCGCCCGCGCCACGCGCTCGGAAGCTTGAATACCTTGCGGTACCACATCTGATCGTCGTGACGCTGGATGCCCGACAGCGCCGACTCCGTCGGGTACGGGACCAGAATGTGCTCCCCATACGCGGTGGCCGGGGGTGGTGCGGGCAAGGCATCTCGTGCGGATCGCCCCGTATAACTCCACACACCGTTGAGGTTCAGCCAATGGCTGCGTGCCATCTGCGGGCGCGGGTAGTCGGGTAGCGCGTTGTCCGGTCCCACCAGGTGAGTCCACGGCGTGGACAGGGGCGGCACCTTGGGATGCCAGATCACTACCGCGTTGGCCGGCGCGTTGGCCGTCACGATGACAGCCAACAGCGCGACGCCCACGGCCGCTAGACGCCGCATGCGCACCCCCAAGGTTGAAGCTGGACAAACACTCGCGCCCCCGCGCACCAGTTTCGCATAGCAAACGCATAGAGCCAGGGAGCCACGACGGAGATTCGGGGGCTGCCCTACGGATTGCGCCCGAAACCGATCTGGACGGTGCGCTTGCCGAGGCCAATGTAGTCGGTGGCAATCAAGATCGCCACCAGTTCCGAATTCTCTTGATCACAGTAACTTTCGTGATGTGAGTGGAAACGGTGATTGTCACGCGGCGCCGCTGTAGCTCACAAGGTGACGACCAGGCTCTGCGCGATCGTCGGCGCCGTTCGAGGTCATTGGGCGCAGTGATGATTCCGTTGGGAGCAAAATGTGCGTCGCCGCACTCAGAACTCCTTGTCGGCGGTGCCGCCGGACTCCGTTGCGGTAGCGATGGGGGTGGCGAGCGGGTTGCCGGCGAGGTCCTTCGGCCCAGCCGTCGGCGTCCAGACCATCGTTGAATTTCCTCCTGCGGTGCCTTGGCCGACGAGGAGGTTGCTCGCGCTGTAGGTGCCGAGCACGATCGTGATAGTCCTCTTGTCGGCGCTCATCGTCATCTTCGATGCAGTCCCGGTGGCGCCGTAGCGGAGGTTCGATCCGAGCAGTCCCCCGAGCAGTGAGTTTGCGTAGTCGGTGCGGCCCAAGCTGACCGTCCCCAGCGGCAGTACCGCGGAGTTCGTCGCGTCGTAGACCTGGAGGGTGTCGGGGGCGCCGATGCCGAGGAGGAGGTCGCCGTCATTGACCCGGACGACGACGTCCCGCGTGCCGGTGCCGTCCCATCCGGCGATGATCGAACTGGGGTCCATCGGCTCGCTGAACGTGTAGGTAATGGTGTCGTTCTGCTGGATGACCCCGACCCCGCCGGCGCCGCCCGCGTTGGTGGTCTGCACGTCGACCGCCGTCGGCTTGATGGTGTCGGTGATGGTGACCGTCGCGATGTTCCCGGTAGTGGTGCCGTCGGAGGCCATGTAGGTGAAGCTGTCGCTGCCGCTGTAGGCGCTCGTGGCCGTATAGGTGAAGGAGCCGTCGGCGTTGAGGTTCAGGGTGCCGTGAGCGGGACCGGTGACGAGGACTGCGGTGAGCGGGCTGCTTTCGACGTCGGTGTCATTGGCCAGCACGCCGGTCGCGGGAACGGTCACGGAGCCGTTGGCGCCGAGGTTGTACGAGTCGTTGGTGGCGACGGGTGCGTCGTTGACGGCAGTGATGGTGATGGTGACGGTGGCCAGGTTGCTGGTGGCTGTGCCGTCGGTGGTGCGGTAGGTGAAGGAGTCGGTGCCGTTGTAGTTGGCCGTCGGTGTGTAGGTGAAGGTTCCGTCGGCGTTGAGGGCGACGCTGCCGTGGGCGGTGGTGATGGTGCCGGGGGTGGCGACGGTGAGGGTGCCGCCGTCGATGTCGGTGTCGTTCGTCAGGACGTTGCCGGAGACTGGGGCGTCCTCGGTGGTGGTGGCGGTGTCGTCGCCTGCGACGGGTGCGTCGTTGACCGCGGTGATTGTGATGGTGACGGTGGCCAGGTTGCTGGTGGCGGTACCGTCCGACGCGCGATACGTGAAGGTGTCGGTGCCGTTGTAGTTGGCCGTCGGTGTATAGGTGAAGGATCCGTCGGCGTTGAGGGCGAGGCTGCCATGTGCGGGGCCAGTACCGATCACGGCAGTCAACGGATCGGTGTCGACGTCGCCGTCGTTGGTGAGAACACCGCTGCCAGCGTTCACGTTCAGCGTTCCGTCTTCGGCGACGGTATATGCGTTGTCGCCGGCCGTCGGCGGATCGTTGACCGCCGTCAGGCCAATGGTGACGGTCGCGAGATTGCTCGCGGTCGTGCCGTCCGAGGTGCGGTAGGTAAACGAGTCCGCGCCGTTGTAGTTCGTCTGCGGCGTATAGGTGAATGACCCGTCGGAGTTGAGCGTGAGATTGCCATGGGCCGGCCCGGTGCCGAGCACCGCGGTCAGGGTGCCGCTGTCGACGTCGGTGTCGTTGGTGAGGACGTTGCCGTTGAGGACAGTGTCCTCATTGGTGGTGAAGCTGTCGTTGGTGGCGACGGGTGCGTCGTTGACCGCGGTGATGGTGATCGTGACGGTGGCCAGTGCGCTGAGGGTGGTGCCGTCGGTGGCTTGGTAGGTGAAGCTGTCGGTGCCGTTGTAGTTGGCGACCGGCGTGTAGGTGAACGAGCCATCGGCCGCCAAGGTCACGGTGCCGTGGGTGGTGGTGATGGTGCCTGGGTTGGCGACGGTGAGTGGGCCGCTGTCGATGTCGGCGTCGTTGGTCAGGACGTTGCCCGACAGGGGGGTGTCTTCCGGCGTGTTGACGGTGTCGTCGCCTGCGACGGGTGCGTCGTTGACCGCGGTGATGGTGATGGTGACGGTGGCGGGTGCGCTGACTGTGGTGCCGTCGGTCGCCTGATACGTGAAGCTGTCGGTCCCGTTGTAATTTGAGGCCGGGGTGTAGGTGAACGATCCATCCGCCGCCAAAGTGACTGTGCCGTGGTCAGTCGTGATCGTTCCCGGGTTGACCACCGTCAAGGTGCCGCTGTCGATGTCGGTGTCGTTGGTCAGGACGTTGCCCGTGACTGAGTTGTCTTCGTTGGTGGTGGCGGTGTCGTCGCCGGCGACGGGTGCGTCGTTGACGGCAGTGATCGTGATCGTCACCGTGGCTGGTGCGCTGAGGGCGGTGCCATCAGTGGCTTGGTAGGTGAACGAGTCCGTGCCGTTGTAGTTGGCTGTGGGTGTGTAGGTGAACGATCCGTCCGCGGCGAGGGTGACTGTGCCGTGGTCCGTGGTGATGGTTCCTGGGTTGGCGACGGTGAGTGTGCCGCTGTCGATGTCGGTGTCGTTGGTGAGGACGTTGCCGGAGACGGGGGTGTCTTCGTTGGTGGTGGCGGTGTCGTCGCCGGCGACGGGTGCGTCGTTGACGGCGGTGATGGTGATCGTGACGGTGGCCATCTCGCTGACGGTGGTGCCATCAGTGGTTTGGTAGGTGAAGCTGTCGGTGCCGTTGTAGTTGGCTGTGGGTGTGTAGGTGAACGATCCGTCCGCGGCGAGGGTGACTGTGCCGTGGTCCGTGGTGATGGTTCCTGGGTTGGCCACGGTCAAGGTGCTGCTGTCGATGTCGGTGTCATTGGTCAGGACGTTGCCCGAGACGGGGGTGTCCTCGGTGGTGCTCGCGCCGTCGTCGGTCGCGACGGGTGGGTCGTTGACGGCGGTGATGGTGATGGTGACGGTGGCGAGGTTGCTCGTGGCTGTGCCGTCGGTGACCTGATAGGTGAAGCTGTCGGTGCCGTTGTAGTTGGCGGCCGGGGTGTAGGTGAAGGATCCATCCGCCGCCAAAGTGACTGTGCCGTGGTCAGTCGTGATGGTTCCTGGGCTGACCACCGTCAACGTGCTGCTGTCGATGTCGGTGTCATTGGTGAGGACGTTGCCCGAGACGGGGTTGTCCTCAGTGGTGCTCACGCCGTCGTCGGTCGCGACGGGTGCGTCGTTGACCGCGGTGACCGTGATGGTGACCGTGGCGGGTGCGCTGAGGTTTGTGCCGTCGGTCGCCTGATACGTGAAGCTTTCGGTGCCGTTGTAATTGGCGACCGGTGTGTAGGTGAAGGAGCCATCCGCCGCCAAAGTGACTGTGCCGTGCGCTGTCGTGATCGTTCCTGGGTTGGCCACGGTCAAGGTGCTGCTGTCGATGTCGGTGTCGTTGCCTAGTACTCCGGCGGCGGCGCCGACGGTGAGTGGACCGTCCTCGCCGGTCGTGAAGTTGTCGTTGGTGGCGACGGGTGCGTCGTTGACTGCCGTGACGGTGATCGTCACGGTGGCGAGGTTGCTTGTGGCTGTGCCGTCGGTGACCTGATAGGTGAAGCTGTCGGTGCCGTTGTAGTTGGCGACCGGTTTGTAGGTGAACGATCCGTCGGCTGCGAGTGTGACTGTGCCATGCGTGGTGGTGATGGTGCCCGGGCTGACCACCGTCAACGTGCTGCTGTCGATGTCGGTGTCGTTGGTGAGCACGTCGCCGGAGACGGGGGTGTCTTCGTTGGTGGTGGCAGTGTCGTCGGTGGCCGCCGGTGCGTCGTTGACCGCGGTGATCGTGATCGTCACGGTCGCGAGGTCACTCACGGCCTGACCGTCGGTCGACTGATAGGTAAACGAGTCCGTGCCAAAGTAATTGGCGGTGGGGGTGAAGGTGAACGATCCGTCAGAGGCCAGCGTGACCGTGCCATGCGTGGTGGTGATGGTTCCTGGGTTGGCGACGGTGATTGTGCTGCTGTCGATGTCGGTGTCGTTGGTGACCACGTTGCCGGAAACGGGGGTGTCCTCGGTGGTGGTCATGCCGTCGTCGGTGGCCGCCGGTGCGTCGTTGACGGCGGTGATCGTGATCGTGACGGTGGCCATCTCGCTGACGTTGGTGCCATCAGTGGCCTGGTAGGTGAAGCTGTCCGTGCCAAAGAAATTAGCGGCTGGGTTGTAGGTGAACGAGCCATCGGCCGCCAAGGTCACGGTGCCATGCATTGTCGTGATGATGCCGGGGTTGGCGACGGTGAGTGTGCCGCTGTCGATGTCGGTGTCGTTGGTGAGCACGTTGCCCGAGACTGAGCTGTCTTCGTTGGTGGTGGCGGTGTCGTCGCCGGCGACGGGTGCGTCGTTGACCGCGGTGACCGTGATGGTGACGGTGGCGAGGTCACTGACGGTGGTGCCGTCGGTCGCCTGATAGGTGAAGCTGTCGGTGCCGTTGTAGTTGGCGACCGGTGTGTAGGTGAAGGTTCCGTCGGCGGCCAAAGTGACCGTGCCGTGGTCCGTGGTGATGGTGCCCGGATTGACCACCGTCAACGCGCCGCTGTCGATGTCGGTGTCGTTGGTGAGCACGTTGCCCGAGGAGGGGGTGTCTTCGTTGGTGCTCACGCCGTCGTCGGTCGCGACGGGTGCGTCGTTGACGGCGGTGATGGTGATCGTCACTGTTGCCAGTGCGCTGACGGTGGTGCCGTCGGTCGCCTGATAGGTGAAGCTGTCGGTGCCGTTGTAGTTGGCGGTCGGGGTGTAGGTGAACGATCCATCGGCCGCCAGGGTGACGGTGCCGTGGTCAGTCGTGGTCGTTCCCGGGTTGACCACCGTCAGTGTGCTGATGTCGATGTCGGTGTCGTTGGTGAGGAGGTTGCCGGAGA
>NZ_NPKO01000013.1 GCF_008329605.1 Mycolicibacterium sp. P9-64 | reverse complement strand
CACACCACCGTCGTCGTGCACGTCGACCTCCAGACCCGCGTGGCCGCCCTGCATCTGGGCCCGGTGCTCTCCGATGACGAGCGCCGCTACCTGACCTGCGATGCCACCTGCGAGGCATGGTTCGAACGCGACGGCCGGGTCATCGGCGCCGGGCGGGCCACCCGCACCATCGGGCGCCGCCTACGCCGGGTTCTCGAGCACCGCGACCGCGCCTGCGTGATCCCCGGCTGCGGCGCCACCCGCGGTTTGCACGCCCACCACATCGTGCACTGGGAGGACGGCGGCGAGACAGAGTTGGAGAATCTGGTGTTGGTCTGCCCCTACCACCATCGGGCGCATCACCGCGGGGACATCACCATCACCGGACCCGCACACCACCTCGTCGTCACCGACGCCGACAACAGACCACTGCAGCCGGGATCACTCGCGCATCCACCGACCACACCCCGGCCCAGGGTGAAACCATGTTCAGGGCCGACCGGGGAACGCGCCGACTGGTGGTGGTACCAACCCTTCCAACCACAACCACCACCCTCGAGCAACTAGCGCCCGGCGGCGCGGTAGGCCTCGACGATCGGTTCCAGTTCGTCGGGTGTGGCTCCGTGCATGATCACCGCGTCGGCGCCGTACTCGAACTCCTTGCGCACACGGTCGGCGCATTGCGCCGCAGTTCCGGTCGCCGAGGGTTCGAGCCACTCGTCGGGGATCAGGGTGGCGATGTGCTCGATCTGCGCGGCGGTGGCCTTGTGATCGATGCCGCCGGGGATCGAGGTGACTACGGCGTCACCACGAAACCGTTGCAGCACAGCGGGATCCCAGCCATTGGTGTGGACCATGAGATCGCCGTACCCCTGCAGGTAGGTGGCAAGCCGGGCGACGGTCTTCTTGAGCCGCAACTCTTCTGGCAGATGGTCGCCGACGGTGGCGAAGCACGACCACACCTTCACGTCATCCGGGTTTCGGCCTGCCTGCTCGGCGGCGCCCTTGACCGTCTTGACGGCGCGCTGAAGCGTCTCCGGCGTGAAGTAGGTGTGCAGGATGACGTCGTCGAACTCACGTCCGCCCAGCGCGAGGGTCTGGGGTCCGAATGCCATGATCGCCAGGCGGATGTCCTCGTCGAAGTCTGGGTCGAGATAGAGCAATTGGTACTTGCCCATTGGCCCGTCGTGGCCGATCACCACCTCACCGTGCCAGAGCCTGCGCATGACCTGAGCGAAGTCCTCCATCTGCGCAGTGGTCACCGGCGGAACGCCGAACGCCCCGTAGATGGCTGCGATCCCTCGGCCGATGCCGAGAGTGAAACGCCCCTTCGACAACCGGTGCATGGTGGTGGCCCACGATCCGGTGATCAGCGGGTGGCGGGTGTTGTGATTGGTTGCCGCGGTGGCGATCTGCATGCGACTGGTGACGGCGCAGGCCGCACCGACCAACGACGACGCCTCCTTGACGTTCCACCGCTCGGAGATGAAGGCCGTGCCGAAGCCAAGCTCCTCGCCGCGGCGTGCCTCGTCCATCAAGCCGGCAGGACCCTCGCCGCCCGCACCGGCCAAGAGGTAGTAGCCCAGTTCGTCGAGCACCCGGTCCGTCATGCGCACGCCCCTCTGCAGAAACACTTACTGTAGAGTCTTCCATACTTCAGATGGACGAGAAGGGGCACGCACGTGGCAGAGACCCGCGGCTTCCCGGAGCTGATACCCGTTGACACGCCGCCCGAATTGGAACGGTTCGCCACCGCGGTACGCCGCCTTCAGGATCTGGCCGTATCCACCTCGCCCGATGGCGACACGTGGAACGCCGCGACAGAGGCGATCGAAAGCGCCTGCGCGGCACTCGAACCCCACCAGGTGGGTGATGGCCAGGCCCCGGCAGGGCGCGCCGCCAAGCTCCCCGGTCTCGGTCACCCACTGATGCCGCCATGGACGGTCACCCGGTTCGACGAGGACGGCGTGACCATGGAGGGACACTTCAGCAGGTTCCACGTCGGCGGCAACATGGCGGTGCACGGTGGGGTGATACCGCTGCTCTACGACTGGCACTTCGGCATGATCGTGTCGGCAGCGGGGCGGCCGATCAGCCGCACTGGCTACCTGCACGTCGACTACCGCGCCGTCACGCCGATCGACACTCCGCTGATCAGCCGCGGCCGCGTCGATCGCATCGACGGACGCAAGGCGTTCATCACCGCGACCATGACCGACGCCGCCGGCACCGTGTTGAGCGAGGCCAACGGCCTGATGATCAAGCTGCTGGCGCACCAGCCCTGACACCGATCAGGAACCCGTCCAGTTGGGTGCACGCTTCTCCGCGAACGCAGTGGCGCCCTCGATCGCGTCCTTGGATGAGAACACCGGACGGATGAGTTCGCTTTGCTTGCGCCACATCTCGTCTTCGCTCCAGCCAGCCGACTTCACGACGATCTCCTTGGTCACCGCGACGGCCAGCGGCCCGTTCTTCGTGATGCGCTCGGCGAGGGCGAGTGCACCGGCAAGCGCCTCGCCCGGCTCGGTGAGCACGTTGACGAAACCCCAGGCGGATGCCTCCTCGGCGGTGAAGTTGTCGCCGGTGAGCGCCAGCTCGAGAGCCTTCTGATACGGGATGCGATGGGGCAGCCGGAGCAGACCGCCACCCGCGGCCACCAAGCCGCGCTTGACCTCGGGGATACCGAACTTCGCGTTCTTGGCCGCCACCACCAGGTCGGTCGCCAGCACGATCTCGGTTCCGCCCGCAAGCGCGTAACCCTCGACGGCAGAGATGACCGGCTTGCGGGGCGGCTGCTCGGTGAAGCCAATTCCGCGGCCGGGGATCGATACGTTCTCCCCTGCCACGAACGCCTTCAGATCCATGCCAGCGCAGAAGTTGCCGCCTGCGCCGGTGACGATCGCGACCGACAGTTCGGGCGTCGCGTCGAGCTCATCCATGGCCGCGGCGAGCCCCGTGGTGACGGCCAGGTTGAACGCGTTGCGCGCCTCCGGGCGGTTGATCGTGATGACGAGAGTCCGCCCCTGGCGTTCCGTCAGAATTTCGTCGGCCACTTGGCTCCCTGAAGGTCGTCGATCCGTTACCCGGAGAAACTTACTATGAACCTTTCAGTAGGGGCCGAGCGGGGAATGGCGCGGCCCCGTGACCAGCACCTCCGGTGTTCAGGCGCCTGTTGCCGGTAGATTGAGTTTGCCCATGCCTGGGTTAGTGATCTTGACGGAGGTGTCCTCGTGGCCAAGCCGGCGACCGCCGAGAAGCGACAACGTCGCGAACGCGGCTCCATCAACCCCGACGACATCATCAAGGGCGCCTTCGAACTCGCCGAGGAACTCGGCATCGACAACGTGAGCATGCCGTTGTTGGGCAAGCATCTCGGCGTTGGCGTGACGAGCATCTACTGGTACTTCCGCAAGAAGGACGAGCTTCTCAACGCGATGACGGACCGGGCGTTGAAGCAGTACGTGTTCGCCACCCCGTACGTGGAGGCCAAGGATTGGCGCGAGACGTTGCGCAACCATGCGCGCAGCGTGCGAAAGACATTCCTGGGCAACCCGATTCTGTGCGACCTGATCCTCATCCGCTCGGCGCTGAGCCCGCGCGCGGCCAAGCTGGGCGCCGCCGCGGTGGAGAAGGCAATCGAGAGCCTGATCGAGGCCGGCTTGTCACCGGAGGACGCCTTCGATACGTACTCCGCGGTGTCGGTGCACGTGCGCGGATCGGTTGTGCTGCAACGCCTCTACGAAAAGAACAAGTCGGCCGACGGCGGTCCCGGCGACTTCGAGAAGACCATCGTGATCGACCCCGAGACCACGCCTCTGCTGGCGCGGCTCAGCGGTGAGGGCCACCGGATCGGAGTCTCGGACGACAGCAACTTCGAGTACGGCCTTGACTGCATCCTCGACCATGCCGAACGGCTCATAGAGCAGAAGGCCGCGCGCTAGCAGAGCGCTCAGGCAGGTACGCGGTAGCCGGCCGCGGACTGCCGCAGCTGCCAGATCTGGGCTGGGCACAGCTCTTGGGTCGCCTGGCTCAGGAGATAGGAGATCTGGAACTCGTCGGTCGTGTTGAAGTCGGACCTGATCGAGGACGCCAGATCGGCGTAGCTCGTCTTCTGGCTGATCCGGTCGCAGAGGCCGTTGCCGTAGTCGAGCGCCGCCTGCGCGTTCGCGAAGTTGTACCCGGGCCGCAGGGTGACGTTGATGAGGTACCCGATGTCGTCCGCCTGCGACGGTGCCGCCGTCATCAGGCCTGCGCCCGCGGCGCAGCCCAGAGCAGCAATGACACCGGCGATCGAACGCTTCATGCTCAGCACGATAGCCGAACGTGCCGGGATCCGAACCCGTTGCCGGGGCCATGATCGCAACCACGCCGGCAGGTCAGGACATTGAGCGCTTAGGCGCCACCTGCAGCCTCCGACGGGGCCCGTCCTTCCGCATCGGCGATGACGCCCCGCTCGATCAGATGGTCGGTGAGTGGCGCGACGCCGACCGTGAAGTGCTCGGCCATGGCCAACCTGGCCCGGTTGGCGTCCCTGCGTTCGAACGCCGCGATGACCCTGCGGTGATCGCGTATCGACAGCTTCGGCCAGCCGCTCACCGTCGGGAACACCGACTCAGGGGCGTACCGGGTGATGCCCGACATGAACTGGGTGAGCTTCGGTGAGTCCGCGGCCACGTTGATGGTGCGGTGGAACTCGTGGTTGAGCCGGACGGTGCGCTCCAGATCGTCCTGCTCGTAGGCCTTCTCCAGCTCGTCCTGGATCCCGCGCAGGGCCGCCAGCTGCTCGTCGCTGATGTTCTCCGCGGCCCGCGCGGCGAGTTCACCACCGATGAACGCCTGCACGTTCGCGACGTCGGCGATGTCGCGCGCGGTCAACTCGAGCACGACGAAGCCTCGCCGTGGCTGCTGTATCAGCAGCCCCTCGGCGCAGAGGTTGAGCAGCGCCTCGCGCACTGGCGTGACGCTGATGCCGAGGTCCGCGGCGAGCTGATCGAGGCGCAGATACTCACCTGCCCGGTAGGTGCCATTGAAGATGCGCCGCCGGACGTAGCGCGCGACGTCGTCGGACAGCTGCGGCCTGGCAGCGAACTCCGGTTCCCCCCGTCGCTCCGCTCGCCCTGGCGGCTCAGAGTCGATACTCATGAAGCAGGCTCTTGCTGATGATGGTCTTCTGGATCTCGCTGGTGCCCTCGCCGATCAGCAGGAACGGAGCGTCCCGCATCAGTCGCTCGATCTCGTACTCCTTGGAGTAGCCGTATCCGCCGTGGATCCGGAAGCTCTGCTGGGTTACCTCCGAACAGAGCTCGCTGGCAAGGTATTTGGCCATTCCCGCCGCGACGTCGTTGCGCTCCCCCGAGTCCTTCAACCGGGCCGCATTGACCATCATCAGATGGGCGGCCTCGACCTTCGTCGCCATCTCTGCGAGCTGGAAGGCGATGGCCTGGTGCTCGGCGATCGGCTTGCCGAAGGTATTGCGCTGCTGGGCATACCGGACGGCGAGCTCGAACGCCCTGATGCCGACGCCGCACGCGCGGGCTGACACGTTGACCCTGCCGACCTCGATGCCGTCCATCATCTGGAAGAAGCCCTGACCAGGCGCATTGCCAAGCACGTCGTCGTCGCTGCACTGATAGCCGTCGAAGATCAACTCGGTGGTGTCGATGCCCTTGTAGCCGAGCTTGTCGATCTTGCCGGGGATGAGCAGCCCTGGCGCCACTTCGCCGAAACCGGTGGGCTTTTCGATGAGGAACGCCGTCAGGTTGCGGTGTGGCTTGTCGGCTCCCTCGTCGGTCTTCACCAACGCCGCCACCAACGTGGAGCTGCCGCCGTTGGTCAGCCACATCTTCTGCCCGGTGATCGCGTAGCCACCGCCAGGATTGCGAACGGCCTTGGTGCGGATGGCCGCAACGTCGGAACCCAGCTCGGGCTCTGACATCGAGAAGGCGCCGCGCACCTCGCCGGTTGCCATCAGTGGCAGGAACCGCTGCTTCTGCGCCTCGGTGCCGTGCTGACGCAACATGTACGCAACGATGAAGTGGGTGTTGAGCACACCGGACACGCTCATCCAGCCGCGGGCCAGCTCCTCGACACACAGTGCGTAGGTGAGCAGGGATTCCCCGAGCCCGCCGTACTCCTCGGGGATCATCAGCCCGAACAGGCCCATCGCCTTCATCTGGTCGACGATCTGCTGCGGATAGGTGTCGGAATGCTCCAGTTGCTGCGCGTTCGGAATGACTTCCTTGTCCACGAACTGGCGCACCGCCGAAACGATCTCGGATTGCACATCCGTCAGCCCCATCGTCTGAGCGAGCTTTGTCACGCCCCCACCCTTTCGAATACCGCGGCCAGGCCCTGTCCGCCTCCGATGCACATGGTCTCGAGTCCGTAGCGCGCTTGGCGCCTGTCGAGTTCGCGCGCCATCGTCGCCAGCATCCGGCCGCCCGTCGCGCTCACCGGGTGTCCCAGCGAGATGCCGGAGCCGTGCACGTTGGTGCGCTCCCGATCGGCGGCGGTGAAGCCCCACTCGCGCATCACGGCCAGCGCCTGCGCGGCGAACGCCTCGTTGAGTTCGATCAGGTCGATGTCGGACAGACTCAGCCCGGCCCGCTCCAGTGCCACGGCCGTCGCGGGCACCGGGCCGATGCCCATCACGTTCGGCGCCACCCCGGCGACACCCCACGACACCAGCCGCACATACGGCCGCAGGCCGAGTTCGGCGGCCTTCCCCGCCGTGGTGACGATGCACATGGAGGCCGCGTCGTTCTGCCCACTCGAGTTGCCGGCGGTGACAGTCGCCTCTGGATCCTCGCGCAGCAGTACGGGTTTGAGCCGGCTCAGGGACTCCACCGAGGTGTCGGCGCGGGGGTGCTCGTCGGTGTCGATGACATCCCCCGTCGCTTCGCTCGCCCCTACGACCGCCTCACCACCACGACGGCCCGACACGGTGACAGGAACGATCTCCTGGGCGAGGATTCCGTTCTTCTGAGCGGCGACCGCGCGTTGGTGCGAGGCCACCGCGAGTTCGTCCTGTTCGGCGCGCGAGATGCCGTACTGGCGGCGCAAGTTCTCGGCCGTCTCCAGCATGCCGCCTGGCACCGGGTAGTTTTGCCCACCTGCGGTGGTGCGCCCGCGGGCCAGACCGTCGTGCACCTTCACGCCACTCCTTGCGCCGCCCCAGCGCATGTCGGTCGAGTGGAATGCGACGTTGCTCATGCTCTCGGCGCCGCCCGCGACTACCAAGTCGTTCGCACCGGCACCGACCTGCAGGCACGCCTGGATAACCGCCTGCAGGCCCGATCCGCATCGGCGGTCGACCTGCATGCCGGGAACAGTCACGGGCAGGCCTGCATCGAGTGCCACGACCCGCCCGATCGCCGGGGCCTCCGGCGAGGGATAACAATGGCCGAGGATGACGTCCTGCACGGCGTCGGGCACGACGCCCGTGCGCTCCAGCAGACCCTTGAGCGCGGCCACGCCCAGCTCGACGGCCGTCACCGACTTGAACATTCCGCCGTAGCGGCCGATCGGAGTACGGACCGGTTCGCAGATCACTACGGACGCGAGGAGCGATTGGGCAGAAGCGTCGGTCATCAGATGTGCCTCCCCCCAGTCACTTCCAGCACGGTGCCGGTCATGTATGACGACAGGTCCGAAGCCAGGAATAGCGCGACGTTGGCCACCTCGGCCGGCTCCCCGGCGCGGGCCATCGGGATCTCGGCAAGCTTGGAATCCCAGATCCGTTGGGGCATGGCCTCGGTCATCGCCGACCGAATCAGGCCAGGCTGAATCGCGTTGATCCGTACGCCGAGATGCGCGACCTCCTTGGCCGCGGCCTTGGTCAGGCCGACGATGCCCGCCTTGGCGGCGGAGTAGTTGGTCTGGCCGATCAGGCCGACCTTGCCGGAGATCGACGAGATGTTGACGATGGCGCCGCGCTTGTTCTCCCGCATGACGTCGGCGGCCTTGCGGGTGCCGTTCCAGGTGCCCTTGAGGTGGACGGCGATGACCTGATCGAACTGCTCCTCGGTCATCTTGCGCATCGTCGCGTCCCTGGTGATGCCGGCGTTGTTCACCATCACGTCGAGACCGCCGAACGTGTCGACGGCCGCGGCGATGAGCGCCTCGACGTCATCGGCGTTCGTCACGTCACACCGCACCGCGGCAGCGACGTCGCGACCACCGAGCTTCTCCACCGCGGCCGCGGTGGCATCGGCATCGAGGTCACCGAGCACCACGCGCGCACCCTCGGCGACGTAGCGCTCGGCGATCGCGAAGCCGATCCCCTGCGCTCCACCGGTGACCACTGCCGTTCGTCCGTCGAGCAAAGCCATGCGCTGACCCTTCCTGGAGGTTTTCGGTCTCCTACATAAAATATGATATTTGTTGCACGACTCCTCCACCGCCCCCGTCAGGAGAACGACGCATGGCAGACCCCGCCGTCTCTGAAGCCGACTTCCGCGACATCCTCGACGCGACGCGTCACTTCATCCGCTCCGCCGTGATGCCCCGCGAGCTCGAGATCATGGCCGACAACCGGGTGCCCGATGACATCCGCGACCAGGCCAAGGAGATGGGCCTGTTCGGCTACGCGATCCCTCAGGAGTGGGGCGGGCTGGGACTGAACATCGTCCAAGACGTCGAGATGGCGATGGAGTTCGGCTACACCACATTGGCGCTTCGGTCGATGTTCGGCACCAACAACGGCATCGCCGGGCAGGTGCTCGTCGGCTTCGGCACCGACGAACAGAAGAGCCGTTGGCTGGACGGCATCGCCTCTGGCAATGTCGTGGCGTCGTTCGCCCTGACTGAATCGGGTGCGGGCTCGAACCCGGCGGGCCTGCGCACCAAGGCCGTTCGGGATGGGTCGGATTGGATGATCACGGGCCAGAAGCGGTTCATCACCAACGCCCCGACCGCCGACTTGTTCATCGTGTTCGCCAGGAGCAGGCCCGCTGACTCGGATGGCCCTGGCATCGCGGTGTTCCTGGTGCCCGCCGACGCTGCCGGTGTCGCGGTCGGCACCAAGGACGCCAAGATGGGCCAGGAGGGCGCATGGACCGCCGACGTCAGCTTCGACGACGTGCGGGTGGGTGCCGACGCGCTCATCGGCGGCGCCGAGGACATCGGCTACCGGGCTGCCATGACGTCACTGGCCCGCGGCCGCATCCACATCGCCGCGCTATCGGTGGGCGCTGCGCAGCGCGCGCTCGACGAGTCGGTGAACTATGCCGCCACCGCCACTCAGGGCGGCACGCCGATCGGCGACTTCCAACTGGTGCAGGCGATGATCGCCGACCAGCAGACCGGGGTGATGGCCGGGCGCGCCCTCGTCCGCGACGCCGCGCGCCTATGGCTCTCGGACGACGATCGCCGCATCGCCCCGTCCGCCGCGAAGCTGTTCTGCACCGAGATGGTCGGCAAGGTCGCCGATCTCGCGGTTCAGGTCCACGGCGGCAGCGGCTACATGCGCGAGGTGACCGTCGAGCGCATCTACCGCGACGTTCGATTGCTCCGCCTCTACGAGGGCACCAGCGAAATCCAGCGCCTCATCATCGGTGGCGGACTGGTCAGGGCTGCGAAGCGGTCTACACCTGGGGCGAGCGAAGCGACGGGGCGACCGTAGAACCTCAGGCGATGTAGCGGACGATCGACTCGACCACCGCCGCGGGCTTGTCGACCCCTTCGATCTCCACCGTGATCGTCGTGGTCGCCTGGACCGCGCCGTCGAGTTGATTGACCGAGGTGAGTTCACCGCGTGCCCGCACGTTCGCGCCGACCTTCACAGGCGTGATGAAGCGGACTTTGTTGTAGCCGTAGTTCACCGCGAGCGCGATGTTGGAGACCCGATACAGCTGCTGCGAGAAGTGCGGCAGCAGCGACAGCGTCAGCAGGCCGTGCGCGATGGTGCCGCCGAACGGGCCGCCGGCCGCTCTCTCGGGGTCGACGTGAATCCACTGGTGGTCATCGGTGGCATCGGCGAACAGGTTGACGCGCTCTTGAGTGATCGTCAGCCATTCGGTGGGCCCGAACTGACTGCCCTTTGCCGCCGCGAACTCATCCAGACTTTCGAAGACCTTCACAGCACTCCCTAGAACGATGGTGCCGACCCGCTAGCCGACCCAACATGTGTAGCGCGTCGTGTTTCCCGGCACCAGTCGGCCCCCGCCCGACGTTCACCGTGAGGGCCCCGCGGGAGTCGCCGAGGCTGCGACGAGTCTTTGCCGACACCACGACGAGGGGTAGCGGGAAACTCTCGTATACTGCGCCGGGCGAGCAAACAAGCCGATGCCTTGTTTGCCAGAATGGCGATTTGTTTACCTAATTGCTGGTAACCAAGCCAGTTCGATCGTGGCCGAATTATCCAATTAGCAATAACAGGTAAAAGGTATTTTTAGTGGGCAAACAACGGTCAATACGAGATCGGCGCAATGGCTCCAAACTGGCGCCAAAGAGCGATACTTTGACGGTATTTGCTATCCATTGGATGCGCATATGTGGCAGCGGCCTAGACCCCAAGGCATGCCCAGAGAACGGACACCGATGAGCGTTTCGACGCTAGACGCCAGCGATTGCCCTCCCCTTTGCCTCGACCGCAGCGTCGAGTGGTGGGATCCGGACACCGAGTGCACCCTCGTTGCGGCCGAGCCGGCTGCGAAACCGCAACTCTGGGCAGAATACGTGCAGGGGGCGCAAGATAGCTACACCAGGCACGGCGTCGAGCGTGCGCTTGACCTGGGATCACTGCGCAAACCCAGCGATACTTCGCTGTTCCTCGCCGCGATCGACCAAACCGGCCACATGGTTGCAGGCGTTCGGGCCAAGGGGCCGTACGGCGACGCCGACGAATCGCACGCGGTCGTCGAGTGGCACGGGCGCGCCGGCTTGGATACGGTTCGGAAGTTGATCACCGATCGAATCCCGTTCGGCGTCGTGGAAATCAAAACCGCATGGGTCACCGACGATCCGGCCCGAAATCGTTCGCTCACCAACGCTCTCGCCCGTTTTCCGCTGCACTCCGCATTGTTGCTCGACGCCAAATTCGCTCTGGCCACCAGTGGCGCGCACGTGCTCGCCCGGTGGCGCACGTCGGGTGGGGTGGTGGCGACTCAAGTTCCCCCCACCCCATACCCCGACGAGCGATATCAGACGACGATGATGTGGTGGGACCGAGGCACGTTCGCCAAGCACGCCGAGTCAAGGCAGGCCTCGCGGATTGCCGCCGAATTCCGGCTGATGGCCCGACATTTCGACGGGGCAGGTGCGGCCGGCAGGCTGACGGGAAGCCAGCAGTGACGGTCCAAATCGACCATCACCGAGACCGCGCCACGGTCGCCGTCGAGTCGATGCGTCGCAACGAACTGCAATACAATTCCCCAGAATCGGCGACTACTCCTTCCGGATGACGCGCAGGCCTGGTTCGTGACCGGCGCCCCGCGACCATCGGTGCGATGCCGCCGCCGCGTGCTTCGCCAGTACCCTTCACCGCAAGGCTGACGAGATACTGGAGGAACGGATGCAGAGCAGCCTCGACGTCGTGGTCACCGGGGTGGCGACGCGCCTGATGGGAGTCGACGCAGCCTCCTCCCTCAAGGTCAGCGTGCAGGTGATGGCCGACCTGGTCGCCCACTTCGACGTCGACGTCAGCTTCCTGTGCCACCACGATCACCGGATTCACGCCACCAGGCTGATCGCGAAGTGGCCACAGCGCGCTGATGTCGCGGGCGCCGATCCGTTGGAGTTCATCTACTTCGCCGACGCCGACCCCATGTTCGCGTTCGCCGAGAACCTCCGGGCACCCACGGTGTTCCGCGCCGAGGCAGCGTCCTCGGTGGTATGTGCTCCGCTGCTGTCCGGTGACGTCACCACCGGCGTGCTCGGCTTCGTCAAGCACGGCGCCCGTGAATGGAGCGTCTCCGAACTCAACGCGTTGATGGCGATCGCCTCGCTGTTCGCACAGGTTCAGGCCCGCGTCGAGGCGGAGGAGCAGCTGCGCTACCTGGCCGAGCACGACGATCTGACCGGACTGCGCAATCGTCGGGCCCTGCTGGCCGACGTGGACGCCCGCTTGGCGCCAGGGCAGCCAAGTCCCGTCGCAGCGCTATTCATCGATCTGGACCGGCTGAAGGCCATCAACGACTATCTCGGCCACACTGCCGGTGACCGCTTCATCCAGGCGCTGGCGGACCGGCTCGAGGCGGCGACCGGCGAGCACGACATGATCGCGCGCCTTGGCGGTGACGAGTTCGTGGTGGTACCAGCGTTGCCGATGTCGACGGACGAGGCCGAGGCGCTGGCCCACCAACTGCAATCCATCCTGCGCGAGCGGGTGGCGATCGACGGCGAGCTGCTCACCCGCACGGTGAGCATCGGGGTCGCCCTCGGGGTGCCAGGCATTGACACCACGACGGATCTGATCCGTCGCGCCGATCAAGCCGTCCTGACCGCCAAGGCGGCAGGCGGCAACCACGTGTCCGTGTTCTCCGCCGACATGTCGCTGACGTCGGAGTACCGCACCGACATCGAGCTGCACCTGCAGAGCGTCATCGAGACCGGCGGGCTGTTTCTGCGTTATCTGCCCGAGGTCGACATGCGCACCGGTGACGTCGTCGCCATCGAAGCGCTCGTTCGGTGGCAGCACCCGACTCGGGGCTTGCTGCCCCCTGCGTCGTTCATCGCGGTCGCCGAATCCATCAACCTTGCAGGCGAACTCGGCCGCTGGGTGATGCGGACTGCATGCGCGGATTTCGCGCACTGGCGCTCGCAGGGTTTGGCCGCCGACACCGTATTGCGGTTGAACGTCTCACCGATGCAACTGGTTTCGGAAGGTTTCGTCGACTCCGTGGCAAGCACCCTGCGCGAGTTCGGCCTCGAGCGGGGCTCGGTGTGCCTGGAGATCACCGAGAGCGTCGTCGTTCAGGACATCGAGACCACCGGCATCACGCTAACCGCCCTCAAACAAGCAGGCGTGCAGCTGGCCATCGACGACTTCGGCACCGGTTACAGCGTGTTCGCCCACCTCAAGGCGCTACCGGTGGACCTACTGAAGATCGACAGGGGCTTCGTCACCGATCTGGGCACCAACCCGGACGACCTCGCGATCGTGCGAGCGATCATCGCGCTCGCCGAGGCATTCGGCTTGCAGCTGGTGGCCGAGGGTGTCGAGACCGAGGCCGCCGCGCGGACGCTGGTGCTCCACGGCTGCTACCGCGCGCAGGGCTTCCTGCTGTCACATCCGCTCAGCGGCGAGCAGATGGCGGCATTATTGGCCAAAGGTCGTGTGCCCGTGCACTTTTCCGCAACGCCAAGCGTCTGACGGAACCTGGCGAGATTCATGAAGGCGACCGCGCAGCTCGCGCCCCGACGCTGAGCAGATCGGCTCGACGACGTCGGCGGGCGCCGCGGTGGTGATCAACTCGACGCGCCCGAAGCGGCTGGCGCTGCGCCCAACGAGGCACACCTGCTTGCGATCACCCGGCGCATGATTGGTCAGCTTGTCGACTGCGGCCGGCCCGTTGCCGGGCGGCGACAACGTGACACCCCTGCGGGTGCCTACGTGGTACGGACCATCGGGCGTATCGAGCACGACGCCAACGATCAGCCCTTCCTCGAACACGATGCGCTGCAGCGAGCTGGCCGCGAGCACCTCGACGTCACGCTCGTCTGCCTGCCCGCCCATCCAGTCGAGCAGATCGTGTTCGCCAAGGTCGTCATGCCAGTCGATCTCACCGACCGGGATGACCTCGATCGCCTCACCGTCCGACGAGCGCATCTTGGTGCGCCGCCAACCGAACACGCTCGAGTGCAGCGTCCCGTACGGCGACCCGAAGCACTGTGCGTCCCAGTCGCGGATCCTGGCGCCGACGAAGGGCTCCAGCGACCGTCCGTCGCCCGTCCATGCCCGCGCAACCCGAGTCGGCACGCGACACGCCTCCGGCCGGCGGGTCACCCGCTCGAGGCCCTCGACGACTGCGGCGAGGAAGTCCTCGGTTTCGACGTCAACACCGTCGTGCTGCAACCAGCCCCGCGCCGCACCGAGACGCGCATCGATCGCTGCTGACCCAGCAGTCTGAACCGAGTCGGGCGGCGTGTCCACGACGATGACGTCTTCGCCCGCGTCAACGGTGGCGATGGCGGTGGCCAAGCCCCCGATTCCAGCGCCGATACACACGAGATCGACTTCCGTATCCCACATCTGCGTTAACTACCTAAAGATTGCTTGCAGTGAATCGTGAGTAATGGACCCTGATCGCGAGGAGTGTCGCGATGGCATCCGTCGCCGCGAGGTACTTGCCCGCGTATTTCGCCCTTGAGAACTGATTTCTCGCATCCTGACGGTCGAACGGAGCACGTCTCGTCGTACCGCCGGCAAGGCGCCACGGTCCGCACTGGCATTCGAAGGGGGGTTTGCCAATGCGGACCGTGGCAACCTCAAGACCGTAACATCCGCGAGGCGCTGGCATGGGAGATCGAAGATGCCGGTTACGGCGGTCGGTTCCGTCATGACCCCGTGGTTCACCGCGGTGGAACGCGGACCCAGAGTCATCACATGTCGTACTTTACATACCTTTGGAATGTTATGCAGCTAAGGTGATGACTTAAAGTCTTGAAAAAAATCAGCCACGACTGACGTTGGACAACGGCTCGTCCAGGTTCGTCATGGCGGGGTCCCGGGGCAATGGCGAAGGTTGACGGTGACTGAGCAAGCAGACAGGCGAGCCGAGGCGACGCGGTTGCAGATATTGCAAGCCGCCGCCCACCAGTTCGCCACCCGGCCGTACAGCCGGGTCAACCTCGACGACATCCTGGCCAGCGCCGACGTCACCAAGGGCGCGCTGTACTTCCACTTCCGGTCCAAGCACGCGCTGGCCAACGCCGTCATCGAGTACCGCGCCGAGCGCGGGTGGGCCACCGTCGAGCAACTGCGCGCCAACGGACTCTCCGGACTCGAGACCACGATCGACGTCTCCTACCTGATCGCCGTCTCCGACATCGGTGAGGCCGACGCGCGAGCGGGTCTCAATCTGCTCGAGGCCGTCGGCCGCTTCGACGGACTCCAGGCGAAGGTGCTCGACGTCTGGGTCGGGGGCTTTGCGGCGTTCACCCGCCGCGCCATCGGCGAGGGAGACGTCGTCGACCGCGTCGACCCCGAACACGCGGCCAGGCTTCTGGTGTCGATGTACCTGGGTCTGCGACAGACGAGCAACCTGGACGAACCCGAGACCTTCCTCCGCGATCTGGAATCGATGTGGCTGCTGGTGCTACCCGGCTTCGCGAACCCCGAGAAACTCGACTACTTCGTAGGCTTCATCAGGCGCCGGACGGCACTCGCAGTCAAGAACACCGTCCCTTTGCGCGCCAACAATCTATGATCCTGTGGGCGGCGAACGGCCGTTACATCAGCTGACGGAGGTGCACGAAGATGGTGCGCCAGGCCAGATCCGAGGCCACCCGGCGAAGGATCATCGACTCGGCGGTCGCCTTGATCAACGAGATCGGTTATCCCGCCGCCGGTCTCGCCGACATCATCGAGCGCGCCGAACTCACCAAGGGCGCCCTGTACTACCACTTCGAGTCGAAGGAAGCGGTGGCCACCGCCATCATCGAAGAGGGCATGGACACCATCCTCGGCGCCTTCCGTTCGGCGAGCCGACCGAGTTCGCCTGCCATGGAGAACATCGTGCACGGCTTCTTCGTCGTCGCCGACGCCATCATGGCCGACCGGATGGCGCAGGCATCGTGCCGGCTGCTGCGCACGTTCGGCGGGTTCAACGCCGCAGCGAAGGCGACATACGGCATCCTTCAAGATGAGCTTGCCGACCGCGTGACGTCCGCAGGCGAGCAGGGTGAGCTACGGACCGACGTCGACGCCGATGCCGTCGTCTCCACGGTGTTGGCCTCGATGTTCGGGGCGGAGCTGATCTCGAGCGCGCTGGCCGACGGGCGCGATCTTCGCCGCCGCTTCGCGCGCGCCCTTGAGATCCTGCTGCCCGCGATCGTTAGCGAGGAATCGCTCGAGTACTACCGCGAATTCCTTGCAAGGCAGTCGATGCGCATCTCGTCGTCGTCCTAGAATTCGACGGCAGAACTGGCCTCATGGTTCTTCGGACCACAGCCGCTCGGTGACGTCCTGGAACGTCGCCAGTGCGACGGGGTCATCGCCCCGCAGAAGCGCCGACTTGCTCATCTTCGCGCGGACCACCGAGCGGTCCCGGTGCCGCAACTCGACGATGAGCCCAGCGTGAGCCGCCACGACGGACAGGGCCGATTCGTCGGCGGGCATGGTGTGGAACACCTGCCGGAACGTCAACGTCGTGACCTCGTCGACGCTCCTGCCGACCATCTCCCCAAAGGCGCCGTTGGCGAAGATGATCGCGCCGTCCTCGCCGATGGCCAGCACGGGCACGGGGAACCGCTCGAGCAGGACCAGCGCAGGTAACTCACTCAGCAGCGTCATCGGAGACTGCCGGACCTCTCCACCACGACGCCTGTCCACGTGTCGATTATCGCCTGGGCGGGGCGATCTGTGGGCACCCCCGACACGAGACCGAGTTGGGTAACTAGGTTTACTGTCTGGATAGGCATCGACGGACGGGGAACACATGGATCTGACGTGGTCGCCCACCGACATCGCGTTCCGCGATGAAGTGCGGGCGTTCCTGCAGGACAAGCTGACACCGGAACTGCAGCGGGCCGGTCGCCTGATGACGAGCGTCTACAGCGACCACGAGGCGAGCCTGCAGTGGCAGGCGATCCTGCACGAACGCGGTTGGGCGGCACCGGCTTGGCCGCTCGAACACGGCGGCTGCGACTGGAGCCTCACGCAGCACTACATCTTCAGCCGCGAGTCGATTCTGGCGGGCGCGCCTGCGCTGTCCCCGATGGGCATCCGGATGGTCGCGCACGCGATCGTCGCGTACGGCACGCAGGCGCAGAAGGACTTCTTCCTGCCCCGCATCCTGACCGGCGAGGTGTTCTTCTGCCAGGGCTACTCCGAACCCGAGTCCGGGTCCGACCTGGCGTCCCTGTCCATGGCGGCCGTCTCCGATGAGGCGAGCGGTGACCTCATTTGCACGGGCAGCAAGATCTGGACTACGCACGCCAGTGAGGCGAACTGGATGTTCGCGTTGGTCCGCACGTCGCGCACCGGCAAGAAGCAGCAGGGCATCACGTTCGTGTTGATCGACATGGCCACGCCAGGCATCCAGATCCGCCCGCTGGTCATGACGTCGGGCGAGGAGATTCAGAATCAGGTCTTCTTCGACGAGGTGCGCGTCCCGAAGTCGAACGTCATCGGTCAGATCGACGACGGCTGGACCGTCGCCAAGTACCTTCTGGAATTCGAGCGCGGCGGTGGCGCGCACGCGCCCGCGCTTCAGGTGATGGCCGCGGAGGTGGCCGCCGCGGCGGCAAGCCAGCCAGGCCCCGCCGGTGGCAGCCTGATCGACGACCCTGCCTTCGCCCGCAAGCTCGCCGACGCACGCATCCGCACCGAGGTCCTCGAGATCCTCGAGTACCGAGTGCTGGCCGCGCTGGCCGGTGGCGGCCATCCCGGCTCCGCCTCGTCGATGCTCAAGGTGCTCGGCACCGAACTCAGTCAGGCACTCACCGAACTGGCGATGGAAGCCGCAGGACCGCGCGGCCGCGCGTACCAGCCACACGCCACGAGCCCCGGCGGACCCGTTGCCGAGTTCGAGCCACCCGCCGACGGCTACGTCACCGGCGAAGCCTGGCAGGCGGTGGCACCGCTGCGCTACTTCAACGACCGCGCAGGCTCGATCTACGCGGGCAGCAACGAGATTCAGCGAAACATTCTGGCCAAGGCGGAGTTGGGACTGTAGATGGACTTCAGCTTCTCGCACGAACAAGAACTGCTGCGCGACGGACTCATCAAGTTCCTGGCGACGCGGTACGACCTCGAGGTCAGCAGAGCGGCCGTCAAGACCGGAATCGGCTGGCAGCCCGAGATCTGGCGAGCGCTCGCCGATGAACTCGGCATCCTCGGCGCCGGCCTGCCCGAGGACGTCGGCGGCATCGGTGGTGGCCCCGTCGAGGTGATGATCATCGCCGAAGCTCTCGGCCACGCGCTGGTCGTCGAGCCGTACGTGGACACCGCCGTGGTGGCCGCGGGCCTGCTGCGCCGCGCGGGCGGCGACGTCGCCACCGCCCTGTTGGAGAACATCGTCGCCGGCCACGCGATCGTGGCACTGGCCGCCGCCGAGGCGGAATCCGGTGACCGCTGGCAGGACGTGTCGACCACGGCGCGACGGGACGGTGCCGACTGGATTCTCGATGGCGCCAAGATCATGGCCGTCGGTGCGCCGATCGCGACGCATCTCCTGGTGACGGCCCGCACCGATGGTGGCATCTCGCTGTTCTGCGTCGAGGTCGGCACACCGGGCATCGAGCTGCACGGCTACCGCACGATCGACGACCGCAGGGCCGCCGATCTGGTTCTGACCGGTCTGCGACTGCCCGCCGACGCGCTGCTCGGCGAGGAGGGGCAGGCATGGCCGTCGCTTGATCAGGCCCGCGACGAAGGTGCGGCCGCGGTCTGCGCGGAGGCGGTCGGCGGCATGCGGAAGGTGTTGGCCGACACCGTCGAATACTGCAAACAGCGCCAGCAGTTCGGGCAGCCGATCGGCAGCTTCCAGGCGCTGCAGCACCGGATGGTCGACATGCACATGGAGCTCGAGCAGTCCGTCGCGGCCGTATACCTCGCGATGCTCAACCTCGAGGCCGAGTCCGCGGTGAGGGCGCGGGCGGTGTCGGCGGCCAAGGCTACGATCGGTCGCGCGGCCAGATTCATCGGCCAGAACGCGGTCCAGCTGCACGGCGGCATGGGCATGACGGAGGAGCTGGCGATCGGACACTACTTCAAGCGACTCACCGCAGTGCAGTACGAGTTCGGCTCGACTGATCATCACGTCACGCGTTATGCGGAGCTGACCAGGGCGTGAGCCTTCGCGGGTGGGTGTTGTTCGCCGCGATGTGCGTCATCTGGGGTATCCCCTACCTGCTCATCAAGGTTGCGGTGGAGGGCGTGTCGGTTCCCGTGCTGGTGTTGGCGCGCACCGCGATCGGTGCTGCCGTGCTGCTGCCGCTTGCGCTGTCCCGCGTGGCATGGGCGCCGGTGTTCCGGCATTGGCGGCCCGTGCTGGCGTTCGCGTTCTTCGAGATCATCGCCGCGTGGGCACTGCTGTCGGATGCCGAGCGCCACCTGTCCAGTTCGTTGACCGGTCTGCTGATCGCGGCGTCGCCGATCATCGCCGCCGTGCTTGACCGATTGACCGGGGGCGAGACGCGGTTCGACGTCAAGCGAATTTCGGGGCTGGCCGTCGGGCTCTTCGGTGTCGGCGTGCTGGCCGGACCCGAACTCACGGGCGGCAGCGCGTGGTCCGTCGCAGAGGTGCTGTTGGTGGCGACGTGCTACGCGATCGCTCCCCTGGTGGCTGCACGCCACCTCGGCGGCGTCCCGACGCTGCCGCTGACGGCCGCATGCCTGAGCGTTGCCGCTCTGGTGTATGCCGGACCTGCGGCGGCGACGTGGCCCGACCACCTGCCCAGTACCCGAATCCTGTTGGCGCTGGCTGCTCTTGCCGTGGTGTGCACCGCGCTGGCGTTCATCGTGTTCTTCGCCTTGATCCGCGAGGTCGGCGCCACCCGTGCGCTGGTCTTCACCTACGTCAACCCTGCGGTGGCGCTGGCGGCGGGCGTGATCATCCTCAACGAACCCCTGACCCCGTGGAACATCGCAGGTCTGGCGTTGATCCTTGCGGGCTCGGTGCTGGCCACTCGGCGACCCGATGCGGTCCCTGCAGCTTGACTCAACGCACCTGAACCGCAACGCCTTCGGTAACTGACAGCAACTGGTCATAGGTTAGCGGCATCACCGAGTCGGCAGTACCCGCCGCGGTCCAGATCACCTCGTACTGGGCCAGCGACTCGTCGACGACGGTGCGCAGCCTCCTGGGATGACCAACGGGTGCGACGCCGCCGATCACCTGGTCGGTCGCGTCGCGGACCATCCGCGGGTTGGCCTTGCCGATCGCGTCGGCACCCAACGTGCGGGCAAGCAGGCCGGTGTCCACCCGATGTGCGCCACTGGCCATGACCAGCAGCGGTGTGCCGTCGCAGTCGAAGACCAGGCTGTTCGCGATGGCGCCGACCTCGCAGCCGAGATGCTCCGCCGCGGCCACCGCGGTCTTGGCATCCGCGTCGAGGATTCGGATGGCCGGTTCGATGCCCGCCTCCGACAGAGCACGCGCTACACGCGAATTGCGTTCGTTCACAGGACGATCTCCTCGGCATTCGACATCACAATGTGCCAGGTTTGGCGACCCAACGGTGCTGGAAGTCCAAGACGGTTGCCGCCGTGTCGAAATCGGAATCGTAGTGCAGAACGATCAGCCTGTGGGCCTCTGCAACGGCAGCAGTGAGGAGGCCCGCGATGCCTACAGATCGGTGTCTGCCCGACAGGGCCAGCTGGAACTGAGCGTCGAGCGCCGCCTGCCAGTGTTCATCATTGGTCGGCAGATATTCGTAGGCGCACCTACGTCGGTCCCTCAAGCGTGCGAACTCGCCAGGCGAGCGTGCGCTGTAGAAGGCCTCAGCGTCCAGGACTGGCGTAGTAGCCACTAAACCGGAATCGATTATCGGGCCCACCAGTTCTGCCACCATCGGCCAGTTCATGCGCG
This sequence comes from Mycolicibacterium sp. P9-64, assembly GCF_008329605.1. GTDB lineage: Bacteria > Actinomycetota > Actinomycetes > Mycobacteriales > Mycobacteriaceae > Mycobacterium. The sequence continues at coordinate 175,169 of NZ_NPKO01000013.1, read as the reverse complement.
CCGAGGCGCTCGTGTCCACGAGGAACCGCGCAGTCAGCGCCACACGTCGTCCCGTGTGCGTCGGTCAGCCATCTCGGCCATACCGCCCGACACGAGCCAGGCGATCTCCCTGGCCCGCGCAGCGCGGGTCGCGGCCAGTTGCAACGCCGACCGTACCGTGTCCGCGATTCCCGTCGTGCCGAGTTCGCGCCTCGCGGTCTCCAGCAGCTCGTCTTCGATGTCGACCAGTCGTTTGGTCATGCGACACCTCCTATATACATCAAGCACTCCGAGTATATACAGTTCACAACTGGGCACACGCAGCCTCGAACCTGTTCCACGACGCATGGTCCGGCTGAAATTGCGCGTTGATGACGTCGTTCATGCCCGCCTCGAGTTCGGGACCCGACGGGTCGAACGGCTTCATCAATCCGGCAGTCGTGCCTGCCGGACTGTCTTCGAAGCCCTGCACCACACGCCGGCGCGTAACGCACCAGCACAGCGGCGGATCTGTTCCTCACATCGGTAGTGACCCACGCGCCACCCTGCTGCTTGGGCACATCGATGTGCACCCGCTCTCCGGAATCATCTCCCGCCGTGTTCGACTGATTCCCTTGCCCGGCAGGCGGTTCAGCAGGGCAGGCCCCAGCCAAGCCGCGCTGTACCTCCACCAGAGCGGCCACAGGCGAAGTATTCCGTCGGCGCCGACGACCGACACGACCTGGCGCAGCCCATCGCGCCCGCGTGCGAGTTTCAACGGCTGCCCTCTTCGGCCGACCTCCCAATGACATTCTGCACCAACGTATGCCGCGATCTCATCCGTACCGCCATGGGCCCAACCCACCGAGTGGCCCGGCCATGTCATCGCCAGCACCTCGAGCATCGCGCGACGCTCTGGCATCGTCGTCATGAGTTCGTCGCCGAAGATCAAGGGTCCGCGATAGTCGACATCGACGAGCGCTCCGCCGTCTGCCCACAGTGGATCGGTCCACTCGTCCTGGGCACACAGTCGATGGGACCTGATGTACCGCAGCGCGAAGCATCCGACCCCCGCCCCAATGCGAATGATGCAAGCTCCGGTTGCGCCGCTCGACGATCACCAAGTTGGCTCGATTACCCATCGTCATCACTCCTCGTCGCCGTTGTAGAGACGACCATCGCTCGGAGCAACGACACACGGTGAGCGCTACGCGCGACTCATCAACAAATCGAGATTCATCCACGAGCTCAGCTCTTGGGCAGGCCTTGCGCAGTTGCTTCTGCCCGTACATTGGCCCGCACGTGCTGTTAGCATCCCGAGGTCCAGCTACGGCGAAGGAGGACGACGAGTGGTTCGCGCTCTGGCGTTGCCGTTCCTTCTCGCCGCGGTCGCGCTGATGTGGACGCCACCACCCGTCAGTACGGCGGAGCCGCTACCCCCACCACGACGACCGACGAGATTCGACTACAACTGCGACGGGACCGGCGTACTGCAAGACATGACGTGGACGGCGTGGGGCGTCGATGGGGCGAAGGGCACCGGTACGGACGGCTCGATCGAGTGCAAGCCAAACTGCCGGCCGCGCTAGGCGTTCACGTAAAGATGGCCGACCGCATCGAACTCATCCACCAGCTGGTGTCGTCGGCGGCAGCCGCGGTGCCGGATCGGCCTGCCATCATCTGCGCCGACGGCTCGACCGTCACTTTCGCCGAGTTCGACCGCCAAGTGGCCTCCGTCGCGAGCTGGACCGCGCAACGCACCCGCCGCGGGGACCGCGTCGCCGTCATCGCGGACAACGGCGCTGACTACGCCCGGCTCTACTACGGCGTTCCCCGCGGCGGCCGCATCCTGGTACTGATCAATCAGCGCCTCAGCCCCGGCGAACAGATCGCCCAGCTCGCGGCGGCCGAACCCACCATTCTCGTCGGCGATGCACGCTACCTGAACGCACTGCCCGACATCGCCGAGCATCTCCCCTCCGTCGAGCACGTCGTCGCGTTCGACGACCCGGAATGGCAACGCGCGGAACGCCACCCGACCGGACCCACCGAATTGGTCGGGCCCGGCGACGCTGCCTGGCTGCTGTTCACCAGCGGATCTACTGGACCGTCGAAGGGCGTGCTGCACACCCACCGGTCGATCACCACCGCGGTGCGAGGCACGGTCGCCGGACGGTCGGTGCGATCTGGCGGCATCTACCTTCTGCCGTTTCCGATGTGCCACGTCGCGGGCTACAACATGCTGGTGCACCACGCCGCGCAGTCCACGGTGCTACCCGTCGCGGCGTTCCGGCCCGACGCGTTCACCGAGGCCGTCAACACCTTTGGCGTGACGTCGTGCTCGCTGGCGCCGACCATGCTGCACGGTCTGCTCGCTCATCTCGAGGACACCGGGATCGAGCTGCCGACGTTGCGCGACATCGCCTACGGCTCCGCCGCGATCCCCGCCGACCTGCTCCGCCGGGCGCTCACGCGACTCGACGTCGACTTCCATCAGGGCTACGGCATGACCGAAACCGGTGGCAACATCACATTTCTCGGTGCTGCCGACCACCGCGCCGGTGCGGACGGCGATGCGGCGATCCTGGCCAGTGCGGGCAGACCGCACGACGAGGTAGAGATCCGCATCGCCGCTGCGAAAGACGGTGTCGGTGAAATCCTGGTCCGTGGTGCACAAGTCGCCGCCAGCTACTGGCCAGACCACACGCCTTCGACCGTCGACGGCTGGTTCCACACCGGCGACGTCGGCCGCGTCGACGACGGGCGGCTGGTGGTGCTCGACCGCATCAAGGACGTCATCATCACCGGCGGCGAGAACGTCTCGTCACGCGAAGTCGAGGATGTGCTGTCGGGCCACCCGGACGTCGAGCAGGTCGCAGTGGTGGGGGTGCCCGACGATTACTGGGGCGAGGCAATCTGCGCGGTCGTCGTCGCCCGCGGCGGCGAGCGCCCGTCGGCGGAGGTCTTGGCCACCCATGTGCGGGCCCGGATCGCCGCGTTCAAGCGCCCCCGGCACGTCCTGTTCGTCGACACGCTCCCGCTGACATCCAACGGGAAGGTCCTCAAAGAGGCCGTGCGGCAATACGCAAGGAGCGAACTCTCGTGACGGTGGTACTCGTGCACGGCAACCCGGAGACCGACGCGGTCTGGGATCCCCTCGTCGAGGCACTCGGCAGGGATGACGTGATCCGGCTGTCCCCGCCGGGCTTCGGTGCTCCGCTGCCGGACGGCTGGCCCGCGACCCACCTCGATTACCGCGACTGGCTGGAAGACGAACTGTCGCGGGTAGATGGACCCGTCGACGTCGTGGGGCACGACTGGGGCGGCAACCACGTCGTCAACGTGATGATGCATCGCCCAGAGTTGGTCCGCAGCTGGGTCAGCGACATCATCGGGGTATTCGACCCCGACTACGTCTGGCACGACGCGGCGCTGGTGTGGCAGACGCCCGGCGAGGGTGAGGTGTTGGCCGACGCCCTGCTTGGCGGGACACTGCAGGAGAGAACAGACCGGCTGGTCGGGCTTGGCATCACGCCCGAGGTGGCCGCCAAGATCGCAACCGGCCACGGCCCTGAGATGGCTCGGGCGCTACTCGCCCTCTACCGCTCGGCGCGGCACCCCGCGCTTGCCGAGGCGGGCCAATCTCTGGAGCGTGCCGCTGCCCGACCGGGGCTCTGTCTGCTGGCGACCGAGGACCACTACGTCGGCTCGGACGAGATTCGGCGCCGAGCCGCCACGCGCGCTGGTGCCCGAACGGTGGTGCTCGACGGGCTTGGCCACTGGTGGATGACACAAGACCCGGCCCGCGGCGCGGCCGCGCTCACCGAGTTCTGGGATTCCCTCGCCAAGGGCGACCGGTAATACTTGGCCCATGCCTGATCGCAACGTGCTCGGCGGCCCGCTGGAGCCGTGTGGAACCGACCCGCTCACCGGCTTCTACCGCGACGGCTGCTGCTCGACCGGGGACGAGGACCACGGCAGGCACACGATCTGTGCCGTCGTCACCGCCGAGTTCCTCGAGCATCAGCGCACCATCGGCAACGACCTCTCGACACCGATGCCCCAGTATCGGTTTCCCGGACTCTCCCCCGGCGACCGCTGGTGCGTGACCGCGGTGAACTGGCTACGCGCCCAAAGCGATGGCTACGCGGCTCCCGTCGTGCTGGCAGCCACCCACGAACGCACCCTCGAAGTGGTGCCGCTGGAGACACTGCGCGAGCACGCGATCGACGTGCCTGACGACCTCAGTAGTCTCTGACGGACAGGCCTTTCAGTACCGCTCAAAACCCGGCGGCCTGCCCGTCGCGGCGCGGATCGCTCGCCCCGAGATATCCATGGGGCAGGCGCCAGATCGCCTGGCAGCTGCCGAATTGGTTGTAGTCGTCGACCACCACCAGATCGTGGCCGCGCCTGCGCAGTTCGTCGACCGTCGCCCGCGGGAAGCCGTCCTCGACGCTGACCTGCATGCCGTGGATCCACCGGAACCGAGGACCGTCGCAGGCCGCCTGCGGGTTCTGGCCATGGTCGACGATCCGCGACACGATCTGCAGGTGCCCCTGCGGCTGCATGCTGCCGCCCATCACGCCGAAACTCATCACCGGAGCACCGTCTCTGGTGAGGAAGCCAGGGACGATCGTGTGGTACGGACGCTTGTGCGGCCCAACCAGATTGGGATGCCCCGGAGTCGCGCTGAACCCGGTCCCACGGTTTTGCAACGAGATCCCAGTGCCCGGTACCACCACTCCCGAGCCGAAGCCGTCGTAGTTGGACTGGATCATCGACACCATCATCCCGGAGGCGTCAGCGGCGGTCAGATAGACCGTGCCACCCCGCGGCGGCCTGCCCGCCACCACCGGTGTGGCTCGGGCCGGATCGATCAGTGTCGACCGCTGCTTGAGATAATCGGCGTCGAGGACCTGTTGCGGGTCCACCGACATGTGGTCGACGTCGGCGACGTAGGCCAACGCGTCGGCAAACGCCAGTTTGATCGCCTCGATCTGCAGATGCACGCTGTCCGCCGAATCGACTGGGAGCGAAGCCATGTCGAAGTGCGCCAAGATGCCCAGCGCGATCAAGGCGACGATGCCCTGGCCGTTCGGCGGGATCTCGTGCAGCGTGTAGCCGCGGTAGTCGATGCTGATCGGCTCGACCCAGTCGGCGCGGTGCGCGGCGAGGTCCGAGGCCAACATGACGCCGCCGTTTGCGGCCGAATGGGCCTCCATCATCGCGGCGAGTTCGCCGCGGTAGAACGCCTCGCCACCCGTTGCCGCGATCTTCTCCAACGTCGCCGCGTGCTCGGGCAGCCGGAACCGCTCCCCCGGCGCGGGCGTCCGGCCACCAGGAAGAAACGCCTCGGCGAAGCCCGGCTGTGTCCCCAGTTCCGTCGCCTGCCGGGCCCACTGCCCAGCGACCGTCGGCGACACGAGGAACCCGTCGCGACCGTAGCCGATCGTCGGCTCGAAGACCCGCGCCAACGGCAACCTGCCGAACCGGGCGTGCAATTCGGTCCACGCCGATACCGCGCCGGGAACGGTCACCGAGTTCCAGCCCCGTGTCGGCACCGAACCGCCGCCGAAGTACTCCGGCGTCCATGCCGCCGGGGAGCGTCCCGAGGCATTCAGCCCGTGCAACCTCTCGCCGTCCCACACGATGGCGAAGGCGTCGGACCCGATACCGTTCGACACCGGCTCGACCAGCGTCAACGTGATCGCAGCCGCGAGCGCCGCGTCCACCGCGCTGCCGCCGTCGGCGAGCATCGACAGACCGGCTCGTGCGGCCAGCGGCTGGGACGTGCAGACCACGTTGCCCGCCAACACCGGTTTGCGCGGCCAAGCGTAGGGAAGCTCCCAGGAGAACGGGGCGGTCATCGCTGCAATGTTAGGGCCCGTCCCGGTGAGTCCTTCGGCTACCGGTACCAGCCCCGCGGCGACCAGGAACGGCCCCAGCCGGGGCCGCCGTACCAGCCACCGCGGTATCCGCCCCACCCGCCGTGCAAGCCACCGCCGTGGAAGCCACCGCCATGCAAGCCACCGCCGCCACGAAAGCCCGTTTCGACGACGTGTCCGGCGTCCACGGTGCTCGGCGTACTGGCCACCATGGTCTGGTGGGCAGGAGCGGGATCGGCCGTTGCAATGGGTGCTACGGCAATCGGTGCGACCGCAATAGCCGCTGCGGCCGCGCCGGCTACCAACGCCGACGTGAGGTACTTCAATCCAGTTCGCACGTTGGTGTTCCTTCGAAAGCGATTCTGTTCCTTACCCATTCCAGAATCCGCGGCCCTCGAAGCCACGTCGTCACCGTTGGCACCCATCCGCACTACCCACCAACGGGAATCGACCTCTACCACTCATCGTCCAGCGCGGGTGGCCGCGGCGATCGATCCAGCTGCTACAGCCCTGCCACGCTGACGTCGGGCACGTAGGTGCGCTGCGCCCACTGAAACGCCTGCCACACGGCGACCTCGTCGAAGTCCTCGTGGACGCGCCGGGCCCATTCGGTGCTGATGGGCTTCGCGTCGCGAGCCTTCATCTGCACCTCGGCGCAACGCTCCATCAACAGGAAGTTGCCGACCGCGGAATCGATGGACGCACCGACGGTCAGCAGTCCGTGGTTGCGCAGGATCACCGCCCGGGCGCCGCCGATCGCCGCCGCGATGCGCTTCCCGCCGTCGGTCGATCCGATGTTGACCTCGTGGTCGTCGAAGATCTCGTGGTCGTCGAAGAAGGTGCACGCCTCCTGTGAGATCGGTTCCAGCCTGGTGGCGGCCGCCGAGAACGGGGTCCCGTAGGGCGTGTGGCAGTGGGCCACGGCGACGACGTCGGGGCGGGCCTCGTGCACCGGGTGGTGGATGTAGTACGCCGCGATGTTGATGTGGCCACCACCCTCGATGCTGCCGTCCGGCCGGACGAGGACGAGGTCGCCGGTGGTCATGTACCGAAACGGCACGCCGTAGCGCCCCAACCAGAAGCAGTCTGGCCGCTCGGGGTCGCGGGCCGAGATGTGCCCGTCGCCGAGCGAACCCCAGCCCATCGCACCGAACACCCGGTATGCCAGGGCCAGTCGGCGTTTGCGGTGTGCGCGCAGCTCGACTTGGTCGGCGATGTCCGGTTCGTAGGCGGCCGGGTCGAGGAACGGCCCGCCCGCCGCCACGTCATGCATCGGGTGCCTCTCGAGTGGCCGGTACGCACATTTTCAATAGAGTATCGAGGATGTCTCCCAGTGACGACCCGATCCTCGGCGCGACGCCATCGACGCAGGTGCCGCGCTACGCGGGCAAGGGCACGTTCGCACGGATCGCCGACATCCACGAGGTCGGTGACTACGAAATCGCGGTCTTGGGAGTGCCTTTCGACGGGGGTACGTCCTACCGACCGGGGGCGAGATTCGGCCCGATGGGCGTGCGCCAGGCAGCCCGTACCCTTCGCCCTGGCTACCACGTGGAGCTCGGGGTTGCCCCGCTAGATGAAGTCCAGATCGTCGATGCCGGCGACGTGGCGGTGACGCCGTACGACATCACCGAGGCGTGCGCACAGATCGAGAGTCACGTGCGCGAGATCATCGGGGACCGACAGCGCAAGGTGGTGTCGATCGGCGGCGACCACACCATCGCGCTGCCGAATCTCCGTGCACTGCACGCCATTCACGGGCCCGTTGCGCTGGTCCACTTCGACGCGCATCTAGACACCTGGGATACGTACTTCGGCGCACCGATTACGCACGGCACGATCTTCCGGCGGGCGTTCGAAGAGGGGCTGCTGGTGGAGGATCACTCGATCCACATCGGCATCCGCGGCCCGATCTACGACCGGATGGACCTGACCGAGGACACCCAGATGGGCTTCCGGATCATCCGGGCGGGCGACCTCGACGTCATGGGAATCGAGACCGCGGTGGACATCGTCCGCAGCCGAGTGGCCGATCTTCCGGTGTACCTGTCGGTCGACATCGACGTCCTCGATCCCGCGTTCGCACCCGGCACGGGGACACCCGAGGCAGGCGGGCTGACGTCACGGGAGCTGCTGCGCATGCTCAGGCAGCTCACCGGTATCAACATCGTCGGCGCCGACGTCGTCGAGGTGGCCCCTGCCTACGACCATGCCGAGATCACGTGCGTGGCAGCCGCCACCGTGGTCTTCGACCTCTTGAGCCTCATCGTGGCGAACCGCTGAGCACCAGATCTAGGCGCTGAGCGCAGATGTCGGCCAGATCGACGTCGGGGACGTTCAGCCGTCGATTCAGCCGGATCAGCGCCACGGCCAGCAGCAACGCGGCGGCGACGTCGTTGAACCGCATGTTGGCCACCCGGTGCCCAGTCAGCCGCTCGTAGCGTTCGATGGTTTCCTCGCGGCTCGGTGTGCCCGGCGCTGGCGCGTGGTCGGCCAGCGGGCTGCTCACCCAGTCGGTCATGAACATCCAGGCCAGATCGGCTTCCGGATCGCCGAGGTAGGCGACCTCCCAGTCGAGCGCCGCCACGGCGCGCTGATCGGGCCCGTACAGGACGTTCGACATGCGGGCGTCGCCCCAGCACAGCGTCACCCGCTCGGGGGTGTAGAGGTGGGCGTCGAGCCAGTCCAGGGCACGCGCGAAGGCAGGCTTGATCGGGGCGTCGCCGGTGGCCCACGTGATGGCGTAGCGCAGGAACGTCGCCACACGCTGCGGCGGGGTGTCGCCGTAGGCTGCCAAATCGAGGAATCCCAAACGGTATTCGGCCGGGTCGAGCCGGTGTACGGCTGCGGCGATGTCGACGCATTCGTTCCACAGCGTGGCGCGCCCCGCGTCGTCGGTGTCGGCGTAGATACCGGCCTGGTGATACGGCGGCATGTCGCTCACGCTGACCGCGCCATCGATGCGATCCATGATCAGGTAGGGCGTACCCAACGCCTCCGTCGTCGTGTCGATCCAGCGCACCCGTGGTACCGGGATCGGCGACGGTTCGAGGCGCTGCATGGTCAGGAACTGCCTGCGCAGGTCGTAGTCGGGCAGGATCGCGAACTCCGGGGGCCTGCGAAAGACCAATCCGAGGGACGACTGGTCGCCATCGATGCCAGCGACGTCGAACAGAAACGTCTCGGTGGAGTAGCCGCGCTCGGTCGGCGCCCAGTTGGTGATGATCGCCTGACGGGCACCCGGGATGTGTTGCCGCACAATGGGTTCCAGTGCCGCAGGCAATTCGTCGGCGGTCAAGCGTGTCGTCGACGGACTCGTCACCCCGTTACCAGCCCTGGTACCCGTAGCGCGGGTAGGCGCCCATGCACACCATCTCCACCAGCCCGTGCCCGATCTTGCCGTCCATCCTTGCCTCGCACAGCGTCTCGCTGACCAGGCTCACCGGTCGGACCACCTCGGGGTCAGCCGAGTTCACGGTAAAGCCGTCGATGAAATCCCTTCCCCGCCAATGCCCTGATGCGTACCCCTTGAACTCGTCGTAGCCCGCCAAGCCCGGCCAGAAATCAGTCAGCGGGGTCACGTCGATGCTGCTCGTCGAGCGGTCGGCGCGGTGGATGACGAACGTGCCGCCGCTGATCACCCGCTGCTCGGCGCGGAACTTCAGATCGTGCTCGACGTCGATGATCGTGCCGTGCGGGCGGCCCGATTCGATCGGATGGAGCACTTCGCCCTCGAACTGCCACCGCGTGCCGTCGCTGTACTCGCGCTGCGCGAAATGCACCAGCTCGTCGTCGAACTCGAAGATCCCCATGTAGTACAGGACGCCATCGGGAATCTCGGGCGGCTGCTTCTCCGTGCCGTCGGGCAGGCTGCCACCGCCTGGGCCGCTGCGCACGCCCCACGAGTGGTCCCTGCCGAACCACCAACGGTCCGGATCGATCTCGATGCGTTCGCCGTCGACGTCGATCCAGCCCTCGAGCCGACCGTTTTGATAGAAGCGCCTGGCGTCCTCGTTGACTCGTCCGCGGCTGCGGTGGAATGCCGGTGTCTGCTCGTAGGTTTCGAACCTTCCCTGCAGGCTCAGGTCGAGGCTCAGACCCTGTTCGTTGGGCGCGATGGTGGACCGGACGCGACGCAGCGGCGCCTCGATGCTGTAGGTGTATGGCCCGACTTCGTAGACCCCGAGGGCACCCGACTGCGGATTGAGTTCGGTCGACATCCGCACCACCTTGGTTTCACCGCCCCGCTTGGTGACCATCGCGTAGGCATCGGTGACATTGCGGTTGGGGTAGCGCGCCATGCCGGTCATCACGTTGACGTCCCCCGACTTGTCGAACCCGTACATCACGATGCGCTCGACCCAGCGCAGATCACTCTGCGAGACGTGATCGAACGTGGTGGGCAGCTGATGGGCGAGCATCTCGTCGTGGGGCGTCAGCATCGCAACGAGCCTCCTGTCGGGTCGATGGTGCATTTACGTTATAGCGTCACACGTAATGAAACTATCGTTTTGGGGTACTTTCTCAGAGATGACCACCGCTTCCCCGCCGATGCCCGGGCGCCCGCGGGATCCACAAAAGGATCGCGACGTGCTGCAGGCTGCGCGCGAGCTCCTGGTCGAGCACGGCTATCAAGGGACGACGATCGTCGCCATCGCGCGCCGCGCAGGGGTTGGCGCGCCAACGATCTATCGCCGTTGGCCCAGCAGGGAAGCCCTCATCGAAGATGCGGCATTCGGCCACACGGAACCGGCCGCGGTTCCCGAACCCAGCGGCGACCTACGCACGGATCTCGGCGCGTGGGCACACACCTTCCTCAACCAGCTCGCCGATCCCGTGACCAGGGCGGCCATCCCCGGCCTGCTGCTTGCCTATCAGCGCGAGGACGGTCTCTACGAGCGACTCGTCAACCGGGCCGAACACGACGTCCGGGCACTGCTGGCCCAACTGCTTGCCGGCTACCTGACCGACCTCACCGCAAGGCAACTCGCGGCGCGCTCCGACGCGGTGTTCGATCTTCTGGTCGCCACCACCACGGTGCGCGCCCTGACGCAGGGGTTGGCCGATCACGAACGATTCTGCGAACAGACCGCCGACGCGCTTACGGCACTGGCCAATTCAAGTTGGCAGCCGTCCCGCCGCACCAAGGCGGTACGTCGGCCGAAGTGACGACGAACGCTCATCTGCGGGGAGCGACGAGTCCCGCGAGATCGAGTTCGTCGCCGAACGCGCGAGCCGTCTCCAACAGGGCCGGAACCGCTGCGCCAACCAGCGACTCGGTCATGCGCGTCGACGGACCCGAGACGGAGATGGCCGCCCGCGCTCGCTCACCGGGAATGACCACGGCGACACAGCGCACGCCGATCTCCTGCTCTTCCTCGTCCATGGCGTAACCGTGTGCGCGGATGCGGCAGAGCTCTTCCTGCATGGCGTCGATCGTCGTGAGCGTGTGCGCGGTCTGAGCGGAAAAGACTGAGCGCCGCAGGATTTCGTCGGCGCGGTCGGGTGGCATGGTGGCCAGCATCGCCTTGCCGACGGCGGTGCAGTGCATGCCGGCGCGACGCCCGACTTCGGTGAACATCCGCATGGAGTGCCGGCCTGGGACCTGTGCGGCGTAGACGACCTCCTCGCCGTCGAGCAGCGCGAGGTTCGCACTCTCGCCAACGGCATCGACGAGTCGCCGCAGGTACGGCGTCGCCCACGTGCCGATCAACCGGCTAGCCCCCTCGCCGAGTCGCACCAGCCGTGGCGCGAGGGCGTACGCACGCGATGGCTCCTGTCGCATGTACCCGAGATCGACGAGCGTGCGCACCAGCCGATGGATGGTGGGTACGGGAAGGCCAGAGCGGTGCGCCAATTGGGACAGCGTCGCGATGCCACCCAGGTCGGCCATCGTCTCCAGCAGGTCGAACACCCGCGCGATCGATTGCACACCCCCGGTCGACCGCCCGACGGGCACGACCACGGAGTCACGTTGCACCGTCATCCGATCCTCCATTCACAGCCAAGTCACCCTTGACTGCATACAGAATACTTTCTACTGTATTCGTATCGCAAGAACTTGATTTCACGATGCGAAAGAAGAATCCCCAATGACGCACGGTCTCCGATATCTGGCGAACTGCTCCATCCTGTTTCCCGAGCTACCGCTGCTGCAGCGACCGGCCGCCGCGAAGGCTGCCGGGTTCGACGCGGTGGAGTTCTGGTGGCCGTACCCCGCCGCGGTACCCACCGACGCCGAGGTCGACGCATTCACCCACGCAATCGCCGACGCTGGGGTCCAGCTCATCGGACTGAACTTCTTCGCCGGCGACCTGGCCGGGCCGGACTGCGGGGTGCTGTCAATCCCCGAGCGGTCCACGGAGTTTCGCGACAACGTCGACGTCGCCCTCGAGATCGGCAACCGCCTCGGGGTGCAGGCGTTCAACGCGCTGTACGGCAACCGCGTCGACGGAGTATCACCGCAAGAACAGGACGACCTAGCCGTCGAGAACCTCGGTTACGCCGCAAAGGCGGCAGCAGGCATCGGTGCCACTGTCCTGATCGAACCGATCAGCGGGCCGAAGCCCTACCCACTGCGCACTGCCGCGGACGTCGCCGTGGTGGTGGGTCGAGTCAAGGCCGCTGGTCACGACAACGTCGGATTCCTTTGCGACCTCTACCATCTGGCCGCGAACGGCGAGGCTCTCGACGCCGTCATCGACCAGTACGCGGCGGGCATCGCACACGTACAGATCGCCGACGCACCCGGTCGTGGCGAGCCGGGCACCGGTGAGGTCGACATCGACGGACACCTCTCACGCATCGAGGCCGCCGGCTACCGCGGCTGGGTTGGCCTCGAGTACAAGCCGACCACCCCCACCACCGACGAAAGCCTCGCGTGGCTCCCACGCGAGCGCCGCAGTGCGACCACCGCACGCTGACGAAAGGACCCCATACACATGACCACCACCATCGCCTTCATCGGACTCGGCATCATGGGCAAGCCCATGGCCATCAACCTCGTCAACGTCGGTTTCGACGTCGTCGGATACAACCTCGCCCAGCCGGCGATCGACGCACTCGTCGAAGCGGGCGGTCGCGGCGCGTCCAGCATCGGCGAGGCCGTGAAGGACGCCGACGTAGTCGCCATCATGGTTCCCGACTCCCCCGACGTGGAAGAGGTGCTCACCGGGCCCGACGGGGTATTCGCCACCGCCAGGGAGAACGCCCTCATCATCGACTTCTCGTCGATCCGGCCCGACGTGTCGGCGCGGCTGGCGGCCGAAGGTCAGCAGCGCGGCTTCCGCGTGCTGGACGCTCCGGTGTCCGGCGGTGAGCAGGGTGCGATCGACGGCATCCTCTCGATCATGGTGGGTGGCGACCCCGAGGACTTCGCCGCAGCCGGCGAGGTCTTCAAGGCCGTCGGCAAGACGGTGGCCCTCGTCGGTCCTTCCGGATCCGGGCAGACCGTCAAGGCGGCCAACCAGCTGATCGTGGCAGGCACCATCGAGCTCGTCGCCGAGGCCATCGTGTTCCTCGAGGCGTACGGCGTCGACACCGAGGCCGCAGTCAAGGTGCTGGCCGGAGGGCTGGCCGGTAACGCGATCCTGCAGCGCAAGGCAGCAGGCATGCTGGCCCGCGACTTCACCCCGGGTTTCCGTATTGCGCTGCACGACAAGGACATGGGCATCGTCACCGCTGCCGCCCGGCAGGCAGGCGTCGTCATCCCCCTCGGCGCGGTGGTCGCCCAGCTGATCGCCTCGCTGAAGGCCCAGGGCGACGGAGGCCTCGACCACAGCGCGTTGCTCAAGCTCGTCGAGCAGCTCTCCGGCCGTAGCAAGTAGACGAAGGAACGAGGGAGAACCAGTCATGCCCCGTATGCGTGCAGTCGACGCGGCCGTCGCGATCCTGCAGGCCGAGGGCGTCACCGACGTCTTCGGTCTGCCCGGCGCCGCCATCAACCCCTTCTACTCAGCCCTGAAGAACAACGGCTCCATCCACCACACCCTGGCCAGGCACGTCGAGGGCGCCTCGCACATGGCCGAGGGCTACACCCGCGCCAAGGCGGGCAACATCGGGGTCTGCATCGGCACCTCGGGGCCTGCGGGCACCGACATGATCACGGGCCTCTATTCGGCGGCGGCGGACTCGATTCCGATCCTGTGCATCACTGGGCAGGCCCCGGTCGCAAAGCTGCACAAGGAGGACTTCCAGGCCGTCGACATCGCGACGATCGCGAAGTCGTTGACCAAGATGGCCGTGACGGTGATGGAGCCGGCGCAGGTGCCGGGGACGTTCCAGCAGGCGTTCCACCTGATGCGGTCGGGCCGGCCGGGACCCGTGTTGATCGACCTGCCGGTCGACGTGCAGGTGGCCGAGATCGAGTTCGATCCCGATACCTATCAGCCGCTGCCGGTGTACAAGCCTGCCGCCAGCCGGGCTCAGGTCGAGAAGGCCGTCGACATGCTGGTCGCCTCCGAGCGACCCCTCATCATCGCGGGCGGAGGCATCGTCAACGCCGATGCGGCAAGCCTTCTCGTCGAGTTCGCCGAGCTCACCGGCGTGCCCGTCATCCCGACCTTGATGGGTTGGGGCACCATCCCCGACGACCATCACCTGATGGCGGGGATGGCCGGGTTGCAGACCGCGCACCGCTATGGCAACGCGAACCTCCTGGCGTCGGACTTCGTGCTCGGGATCGGCAACCGGTGGGCCAACCGGCACACCGGCGGCCTCGACACCTACCGCGCAGGGCGCACCTTCGTGCACGTCGACATCGAGCCGACGCAGATCGGCCGGGTCTTCGCGCCCGACTACGGCATCGTCTCCGACGCCAAGGCAGCCCTCGAGCTGTTCGTCGACGTGGCCCGTCAGCGCAAGCAAGCCGACACGCTGCCCAACCGCACTGCGTGGTCCGACGAGTGCGCCGAACGCAAGCGGACACTGCACCGCAAGACGCACTTCGACAACGTGCCGGTCAAGCCGCAGCGGGTGTATGAGGAGATGAACCGCACGTTCGGCCCGGAGACCCGGTACGTCACCACGATTGGGCTGTCTCAGATCGCGGCGGCACAGTTCCTGCACGTCTACCAGCCCCGGCATTGGATCAACGCCGGTCAGGCGGGACCCCTCGGGTGGACGCTGCCGGCGGCGCTCGGCGTGTGCGTCGCCGACCCGGACGCGACCGTCGTCGCGCTCTCCGGCGACTACGACTTCCAGTTCATGATCGAGGAACTGGCGGTCGGTGCGCAGTTCAACCTGCCGTACATCCACGTGCTGGTGAACAACGCGTACCTCGGTCTGATCAGGCAGGCACAGCGCGCGTTCGACATGGACTACTGCGTGCAGTTGGCGTTCGACAACGTCAACGCGCCCGAGGTGAACGGTTACGGCGTCGACCACGTCGCGGTCGCCGAGGGCCTCGGGTGCAAGGCGCTTCGGGTGTCGGAGCCCGACGAGATCCTGCCCGCCTTCGAGCTCGCCAAGAAGCTGATGGCCGAGTTCCGCGTGCCCGTCATCGTCGAGATCATGCTCGAGCGCGTCACCAACATCGCGATGGGCCTCGACATCGACAACATCATGGAGTTCGAGGACCTCGCCGTGCTTCCCGAGGACGCCCCGACCGCCATGGCGCTGCTGGACTGACGGCGTGTGCGTGCACGTTCTCGTCGCGCCGGACAAGTTCAAGGGATCGCTGACCGCAGCTCAGGTCGCCGCGCACGTCGCGGCGGGGTTGCGGTCGGCGCTCCCCGACCTCGCGGTTCGCGAACTCCCCATCGCCGACGGCGGCGACGGGACCGTCGACGCGGCGGTTCAGGCAGGCTTCAGCCGGGTCAGGGTCCGCGCGTCGGGTCCCACCGGCGTGCCAGTCGACACCAGTTATGCCCGTCGCGACGATCTCGCCGTCATCGAGATGGCGACGGTGTGCGGATTGCTCAGGCTGCCCGTGGGTCGACGAGAACCGCGGCACGCCAGCAGCTTCGGGCTCGGTGAGGTGGTGGGTTCGGCGGTCGCGGCAGGGTGTCGTCGCATCGTTCTCGGCATCGGAGGAAGCGCGAGCACCGACGGCGGCGCAGGAATGCTGCAGGCCCTCGGCGCGCGCCTGATCGACGAACGTGGCCGCGAACTGCCGCCACGCGGGCTCCCGCCACGCGGTACGTCGTACACGTTGGAACTGGGCGGGCTCGACGAGGTACTGCGCGACGTCGAGATCGTCGTCGCCTGCGACGTCGACAATCCGCTCTTCGGGAGCCGCGGTGCGGCAGCCGTATACGCACCGCAGAAGGGGGCGTCACCGCAGGACATCACGCTCCTCGACATCGCGCTTCGACGCTGGGCCTGCGCGGTTGCCTCGGCGACCGGCACCGATTTGGCCGCCGCACCGGGCGCCGGGGCGGCCGGCGGTGTGGGCTTCGCCGCGCTCACGGTGCTCGACGGGGTGTTGCGGCCGGGCATCGAGATCGTGCTGGACTTGGTCGGTTTCGCCGAGCACCTCGAAGACTGTGGCCTGGTGATCACCGGTGAGGGCGCACTCGACGAGCAGACACTCGCGGGCAAGGCACCGGCAGGCGTCAGCGCAGCTGCGCACTCCGCCGGTGTCCCCGTCGTAGCAGTGGCGGGCCGATCCACCCTCACGCAAAACGATCTCGCGGCAGCAGGCATCGATGCGGTATACCCGCTCAGCGATCTCGAGCCCGACCTGGTGCGCTCCATCGCCTGCGCAGGTCCCCTGCTCGGACAACTCGGCGCACGCATCGCGCGGGAACGGCTGGCGACGCCCGCGATCCGCTGAACGCGGCCAAACCTCGGCAGTGTGCCGAAGATCTCACCGTATTCAGAGTATGAGCTGAATGTTGGCGACTGTATGGTAAATACCGGTTGACACTCGGCAGCCAGCAACACCACGAGAACGGAGGGTTCCGGTGGTGACCCAACAGGACCTTGCGACAACTCGCACCTCAGGGGATCGACGGCCAACCCGATCACCCCTCACCCGCCCGGCACCGCTGCGGGAAGCGGTCTACGACGCCCTCACCGAGATGATCATCAGCCGCGAACTGAAACCAGGCACCCACCTGGTCGAGAGCGAGCTGGCAACCCAACTTGGGGTGAGCAGGCAACCGGTCCGAGAAGCGTTGCAGCGCTTGCAGACCGAGGGTTGGGTGGATCTGCGCCCCGCGCTCGGTGCGTTCGTCCACGTACCCACCGACGCCGAGGCCGATCAGCTCCTCGCCGTGCGCGTGCTACTCGAGGCGGAGTCCGCCAGGCTGGCCGCTCAGAACGCGACCCAAGAGCAGATCGATGCACTGTGGGACGTCCAGCACAGCGGCGAGGAGGCGCTCGCCGCAGACGACCAGGAAGGTCTCGTCGCCGCCAACGCCGCGCTGCACGCCGATGTCGTCGCAATGTCGGGCAATACCGTCCTCGCCGATCTCATCGCGTCGGTCGATCGCCGGGTGCGGTGGTACTACCTGCCCATCGCGCGCACCCGCGGGAAGGCTGCCTGGGACGAGCACGCCGAGCTCATCGATGCGATCGCCCGCCACGACGCCGAACAGGCAGGCGAGCTCATGCAGCGGCACACCGAGCACACCAGGGAGATCTACCACGAACAGCAGGCGACGGCCAAGGGTATTGCCTGACAGGCACTTTCCCTTGGCCGCCGCCCGATGAACGCGTCCGGCTAGTCGACCTTGAGGTCGGCCATGCTGGGCACGGACAACGCCTCTACTCGAGGCTTGGCCGGGCCGCGTCGGCCAGGCTGCCGAAGGAAGAGCGCGACGCCTGCGGAGACCAGCGCACTCGCCGCAGCGATCCAGTAGGCACCGGCGTAACCCCAGGAGTCGATGACGCTGGCACCTACGCCGATCCCGACCACCGATCCGAGCAGCTTGGAGCTGTAGATCAGGCCGTAGTTGCTGGCATTGTTGTTCTCACCGAAGTAGTCCGGGGCCATCGAGGCGAACATCGGGTAGAACGCGCCGCCGCCGAAGCCCACCAAGAATGCGCACGCCAGGAACGCAATCTCGTTGTGCGCCTTGCCCGCATAGAGCAAGCCGACGAGCGACACGGCCGATACCAACAGCACGGCGATCAGGGTCTGCTTGCGCCCGAAGCGGTCCGACAGGTAGCCGGTCAGCGTGCGACCGGTGCCGTTGACGATCGACAGCACGCCAGCCGACGATGCCGCGATCAGCGGACCGAAGCCGAGCTCCTTGGCGAACGGCACCATGTAGCTGATGCCGAACAGCGAGACACCCGCGCTGATGCCCAGTGACAGCCACATCAGCGGCAGCATGCCGGTCTTGATCGCCTCCATCGGGGTGAACTGCCGGACGGCGGGCGGGTTCTTGCGGAGGCTCGCCGCACCCTTCGTGCTGGACGCCCACTCGATCGGGTCGACGTCGGCAGGCCACCAGTTCTTCGGTGGGTCCCGGAACAGCAGCCCACAACCGGCGACGACGATGAGCATGTACACGGCGACCAGGTCGAGCACCCAGACATAGGTGTTCGGGTGCAGGGCGTAGCTGAAGATGAAGATGAATGGCACGGCGCCGTAGGCGAATCCGCCGTTGACGAAACCCGTCTTGCCTCCCCTTCGTTCCGGGTACCACTTCCCGACGAGGTTGATGCACGTCGCGTAGACGAGGCCCGCTCCGATGCCGCCGCATACGGAGAACCCGAGGTACGCGATGACCAGACTGTCGCTGTTGGCGATGCTGAAGAATCCAAGCGCCGAGAGGGCCGCGCCCGCCACCATGGCGGTCCTGGCCGAGACGACGTCCTTCTCCCTGAGCTTTCCTGCGGGGAACGCGATGAGCGCCTGGAAGAAGGCCCAGATGGACAGCAGCCAGAACGTCTCGGACATGGTCCAGTGGTGCGCGTCGCGCAGGGACTTCGCGGCCGCGCCGTAGCCGTACTCGTAAACACTGACCGCCATCATCGCAGCCCAGGGCAGCCAGACCATCCAGGCCCTGGACCTACCGAGGATCTCGCGATCGGTCTCTCCGACGCGGTAGACACGACCGTTCGCGTCGGTTATCTCACGACTTGTCATAGGTGTAGACATCGTCGCCTTTCTTTCTTGCAATGGTAGGTGTTTTCGGAAACGTCCTCTGCGAGAAGCCGGGTGGGGCGCGGCCGGCCGTTTGACGCGCCCGACGTCCACCTGCAGCGACGTGAACCATTGCCTGAACTCCCTTGATCTTCAGGCGGGATTGCGCACCCCGACTGAATCGGTTTCAGCGGCCGACGCCACGGACCCGTGGTCGAGAATTCGGTCACAACATTGCATACCGTATGGGGTAGGCAATAGTCTGGTTCACAGTGTGGCCTACGTAACACCACTTGTCGAGAGTTCGAGATGAATTTTTGCGAGGAGCTTTCGTCGACCGACTGGCAGAAGGAGACGTCGGGAAATGCAGCCAGATGTCAGGGACGCGTTCTGCGCGAGAACGGATGTACTGCTGGTCAATGCCGGCCGCTACGAGGCCAGGGCCAAGCCCTGCGTGGCAGTGGTGACCTGCATGGACGCCCTGTTCAATGTCCACGCGCTGCTCGGGCTCAACGAGTCCGACGCGCACATCTTGCGCAATGCGGGCGGCGTCGTGACCGACGACGTCGTTCGATCACTCGCCATCAGCCAACGCCTGCTCGAGAACACCGACGTCATGCTCATCGCGCACGCCGACTGCCGGGTTGGCGATGCAGCCCGTGACGTGGCGGTTGAAGCGCGCCAGGGCGTGCAACGCCTACGGAGGGATCCGACTTTGGGTCGCACCAACGACATCCGCGGATTCTTCTTCGACGAGACCACCGGTGAGCTTCGTGAACTCTGTTGAGTCGAAACCCACTTCAACCGAACTAGGAGAGCCATGGGGCGCGTGACCAGCAGATACCGAGTCCTTCGCATCGTCGACGGAATGACGATCGCACGCCCGGACACCCTTGCCGCAGAAGAACCACTGGAGATCCGGGTGGCGGGCCGCCCGTTGACGGTCACGATGCGGACCCCTGGCGACGACTTCGACCTGGCCCGAGGCTTTCTCGTCAGCGAGGGCGTCGTGGCGAGGGATACGGACATCGCCGCCATCCGGTACTGCGCGGGAGCGACAGTCGACGGCGGCAACACGTACAACGTGCTCGACGTGCTCCTTGCGGACGGTGTTCCCCTCCCCGACCCGTCGATGGAGCGCAACTTCTACACGACGTCGTCATGCGGGTTGTGCGGAAAGGCCAGCCTCGAAGCAGTGCGGACGACGAGCACGTGGCACGTCGAGAGGGATCCGCTGCGCCTGAGTGCCGAGGTGATCGCGACGATGCCGGAGAAACTCAGGACCGCGCAGCGGGTGTTCGACAAGACCGGCGGGCTGCACGGGGCCGCACTGTTCGACGCACACGGGGACCTGTTGTGCGTGCGGGAAGACGTCGGCAGGCACAACGCGGTGGACAAGGTCATCGGCTGGGCCTTCGACGCAGGCCGTCTGCCGTTGCGCGGCACCACGTTGATGGTCAGTGGCCGGGCGTCCTTCGAACTGGTGCAGAAGGCCGTGATGGCCGGAATCCCCGCACTGGCCGCGGTATCCGCGCCGTCATCGCTCGCGGTGGATCTGGCCAGGGAGATGGGAATGACGTTGATCGGCTTCCTGCGGGGAACGTCGATGAACGTCTACTCAGGGGCCGAGAGGATCACCTCGGCGGATCCGAGCAGACCTGGCTCCGACACCGTCGAGGCGCCGCATGGCGCCGCGCTACTACCCACGGTTTAGTCGGTTCAGGACTTGGCAGCCCGCTGGTCGTGGTACAGCTCGCGGGTTCGCTCGGTGTGTTGGTTCATGACCGCGCTGGCCTTGTCGACGTCCCCTGCCGCGATCGCCTTGATCAGGTCGGCGTGCTCGGACCAGGCGTCATGGCCGCGTGGTTGTGCAATCAGGTGGTAGTACCACCGCCACCGGCGTTCGACGAGCGCGATGTGCTCGACGAGCACTGCGTTGCCTGCGAGCGCCCTGATGCTGGCGTGGAACGCCGCGTTGGCCGCGACCAAGCCGTCGACGTCATTGGCGGACAACGCATTCAGTCCGTCCTGCTGTAGCTCCCACAGCCGGTTGACGTCCTCTGGCGTGGCGTGGGTGGCGGCGAGCCTGGCCGAGTAGGTCTCCAGCACCGAGCGGACGCCGAGAAGTTGGTCGGCCTCCTCTTCGGTGGGGCTGTGTACGAAGGCACCCTGTGCGGGACGCAGGTCTACCCAGCCGTCGGTCTGCAAGCGCTGCAAGGCCTCACGTACCGGTTGGCGGCTGACGCCCAGGTACTCCGCGAGTTCGTTCTCGACGAGGTGTTGGCCCTGTTTGAGGGTCTCGTTGACGATCAGTTCGACGATGGCGTCGTAGACGGCCTCGCGCAGCGGCGCTGGGCGCTGCACCCTGCGCGCGGCTGCCTCGGAAAGCCCGTTGCCCGATGCTTGGCCGGGCGCGCGTCCGCTCTGAAGAGGAAGTGACATGGCGCGCTCCTTCGCTTGAGAACAGTACTGAGGGTACAGGTTTTCGTATGCAATGAACTGACTTGCTATGTCACGATTCCCACTCGTGCGATATCCGAAACTGGGGGCGCCCCAGGTGCGGGCAAGTCCTTGGAAGGACGGGCCCACACCCGGGGCGGCCGACTGCGGGGCAGACGCCTAGTCGAGCACCAGCGCGGCCTGCGACTCGTCCTTCACCGGAGTCCTCCGCTGCGCTACGGGCAGCTTGGGCTGGCGAAGGAAGATCGAGATGAATGCGCAGACGACGCCGACCGTACCGGCGATCACGAACGCCGTGCCGTAACCCCAGTTGTCCACGACGACCGACCCCATACCAGCGCCGACGAGGCCCGAGATCACCTTCGAGCTGTAGACGAGGCCGTAGTTGGTCGCGTTGTTGTTCTCACCGAAGTAGTCGGCGGTCATCGCGGCGAATAGCGGGAAGATCGCGCCACCACCGAAGCCCGAGACCATCGACGCCAGGAGGAACAGCGGCATGCTGCCGATGGAGCCGGACAGGTACACCGCGTACTGGGACAGCCCGAGCACCGCGCAGACGATGATCAGGGTGTTCCTGCGGCCGTACAGGTCGGAGATCCAGCCGATCACGCCACGCCCGGTGCCGTTGATGATGGCCTTGAGGCTCATCGCCAACGCCACGATGCCGCCCGCGAAGCCCATCTCCTTGCCGAACGGCACCTGCATGGCGATGCCGAAGATGTTGATACCAGCGGTGCAGAGCAGGACGAACCACATCAGCGGAAGGATGCCGGTCTTGATGGCCTCCATCGGCGTGTATTGCTTCACCGCGGGCGGGTTCTTCAGCAGGGCCCGACGAATCCGCGGGTCCTCACTGGCCACCAGCGGATCGACGTGTGCGGGCCACCAGTTCTTCGGCGGATCCTTGAAGAAGAAGCCGCTGATGGCGACCAGAGCAGCCAGGAAGACGCCGACCGTGAGCAGCAGCCCCTGGTAGTTGGAGACGTCCAGGTAGGAGGTGAACAGGAAGATGAAGGGCACCGACCCGTAGGCGAACCCGCCGTTGACGAACCCGGTCTTGCCACCCTTGCGCTCGGGGTACCACTTGCCGACCATGTTCACGCAGGTGGCGTAGACGAAGCCGGCAGCGGTTCCGCCGAAGAAGCCGAAGCCCAGGTACGCGAAGAACACGTTCGGAGCCAATGCCAGCGATATGTAGCCAAGCAGCGCCCCCGCTGCGCCGACCATCATCGCCGCGCGGGCCGACAGCTTGCCGCTCTCGCGCAGCTTGCCCGCAGGGAAGGCGACCGCCGCCTGGAAGAACACCCAGACGCCGAGCAGCCAGAAGATGTGGCCGTGGCCCCAGCCGTGCGCTTCGACCAGGGTGTCCTCGGCCGAGGTGAACGCATACTCCGAGGAGCTGATGGCCATCATGGAGAACCAGGGCAGCCACACCATCCATGCCCGTGAACGTCCCAGGATGTCGCGGTCGGTTTCACCGATCCGGTACACCCTGCCGTTCTTGTCTACTACTTCTCTGTACGTTGGCGGCGCTGTTGAATTCATTGTGCTGCGGCTCCTTCCGGTTCCCCTGCAACCGGTTGGGAACATCGTCGCCGACCGGACAGGAATTTCGCCAGGTTTTGCTACCGCAATGCCCGCGGTCCTGGCCCAGTTGTTGTACGAACCGAGCGCCGCGACCGGGCGTCTCCTCCTGACCGGACTCCCTCGACGATGTGCGAGGTGAGTACGGCGAAGTCTGTTGGCGATGCCGGCATCTACACGACGCCCTTCGCCTTGAGTGTGGCCAACTGGTCGCCGAGGCCGAGCTCGCGGCCGTAGACGTCCTCGTTGTGCTCGCCGAGAAGCGGGGAGCGGTGCACGTCGACTGGGGAGTCGGAGAGCTTGATCGGGCATCCGACCGTGCTGAACTCGCCGCGCTCGGGGTGGTCGACCCGAACGACCATCTCGTTGGCCGCCAGCGACTCGTCCTCGATGATCTCCTTGGCGGACAGGATCGGGCCGCACGGGATGTGATGCTCGGTGAGAATGTCGAGCACCTTCCACTTGCCGAGGCCCATCGTCCACTCCTCGATCAGCTGAAACATCTTGTCCAGCTTGTCCAGTCGCGCTTCCGGCGTGGCCCACTCGGGGTCGGTCACCAACTCGGGACGGCCGATCAGGTTCGCGATCGGCGCCCAGCACACGGGCTGGATGACGATGTAGACGTAGTCGTTGGGTCCGCCGGGGGCGCACTTCACGGCCCAGCCGGGCTGACCTCCACCGGAGGCGTTGCCCGAGCGCGGCACGGTGTCACCGAACTCGTCGTTGGGGTACTCGGCCAGTGGCCCGTTCCGTAGGCGCTGTTGATCGCGCAGCTTCACCCGGCACATGTTCAGCACCGCGTGCTGCATGGCGACGGTCACGCGTTGCCCGCGGCCGCTGTGCTCGCGCTGATACAGCGCGGCGAGGATGCCCGCCACGGCGTGCACACCGGTGCCGGAGTCCCCGATCTGCGCGCCGGTGGCCAGCGGCGGACCGTCCTCGAAACCGGTGGTGCTCATTGACCCGCCCATGGCCTGGGCGACCACCTCGTAGGCCTTGTAATGGGTGTAGGGGCCTTCGCCAAAACCCTTGATGGAGGCGAAGATCAGCCGCGGGTTGATCTCCTGCAGCCGCTCCCATCCGAAGCCCATGCGCTCGATCGCACCGGGCGCGAAGTTCTCGGCAAGGATGTCGAATCGGGGCAGCAGATCGGTGAAGATCCGCTTGCCCTCGGCTGACTTCATGTTGAGCGTGATGCTTCGCTTGTTGCAGTTGAGCATCGTGAAGTACAGGCTGTCTACTCCGGGGATGTCCCGCAGTTGCTTGCGGGTGATGTCGCCGCCTGGAGCTTCCAGCTTGACGACGTCTGCGCCTAGCCAGGCCAGGATCTGTGTGCACGACGGTCCCGACTGAACATGTGTCATGTCGAGGACCCGCACTCCTTCGAGCGCCTTTGCCACGGTATTCCCCTTGAATCGGTATGGCTGTGACCGGTACCTCTCCTGGTTGTTTAGAGTGGTCCGGGTCACAGATGACGACGGTATACTACATACAATTACCCGCGCAAGACTTTAACCAGGTTCTCTGTGGATCTCCTGCCAATTGCCTGGCCAGACGCTTCAAGCGGCCAATCCCCCTGACTAACAGTCGACTCCGCGCACACGGCGCTCGCCACTCGCGCGGTTCCGCACCCTCGGCGCAGGGTCGACGTGCTGCGGCGGTGCCGCTACCCGACGATGCAAGACATCACGATGGACGCCGTCCGCAGGTGAAGCGGAGGAGGGATTTCAGCGTGCGGCCGCCGCTGCGGGTGGTGCGACGAATTCAGCTGCGTGCTTCCTGGCGAACTGTTCAAACGTCGTCGGCAGCACGCCGAACGTGTTGTGCGTACTCAGGTCTACCCGCGAGGTGGTGCAACGTCGCCGTTCTGCCAACAGTTCGTCGAGCAAGTCCAGTGCCGGGGCAGGCACACCAAGGTCAGCCAGTTGTTTGCGCTTTTCTTCGAGCGACACTTCCGTGTACCGGAAGTTCGTCCCGGTAGCGGCTGAGATCCGGTCGACGACCTCGGACATCGTCAACGCCTCGGGTCCGCTCATGTAATGGCTTTGGCCCTGGTGTCCTCCGTCGCGAAGCAGAGCTACGGCAACCTTGGCGGTGTCCTCGATGTCGACCGGCGCCAGCTGGCTGCCACCGATGGGCATGACGAGTTCGCGTGTGATCGCGTCGACCCCGGTCACGGTTGCTGGCAAGTAGAACTGCATGAACTGCGTGGGGCGCAGGTGGGTCCATGCCAACCCGGATCCTTCCAGATACCGCTCTACGTGTGCGTGCCACCGTCCTGCTCGAAACGCGTACGGATCGAAGCCAATTCCGGAGTCGATCCCGGAATATTTGACGACGTGAGGGACGCCCGCGGCTTTGGCGGCCTCGATGAAGGTGCACTGCGTGTCCATCATGTCCATTCCAGCGGTGGAGATCATCAGGGCACGCTCAACGCCCTCTAGTGCCGGTTTGAGCGTGTTCGGGCGCAGCATGTCGCCGACTACCACCTCCACGCCGGACAGACCGTCGAAGAGGGTGGCCTTCGCTGGGTTACGGATCAGCGCTCGCACGGGGATTCCTTGTCGTGCGAACTCGCGGACCACGATGGATCCCGTGAGGCCTGCGGCCCCGGTCACCAAGAACATGTCGTCTTCCTTTCGTCGTGCAGGGATTGGGGTAGGTCGAATCGCGCAAAGGTGTTCAAGTCGTGAAACGCCACGACGTGGGCGATGCCCGAGGGAGTCACCGTCAGCACGTGGACTCCGTGGGGATGGTGCACCCCGTCGGAGCCGCGCGCGTACACGCCGAAGGCGGGTTGCCCGTTGCCGGCAGTGCGCACCAGACGGAGGTGTCCTGCGGTATGCAGCCGGGTCGACAGAAACGCGCAAACGCTGTCGCGCCCGGCGAACCATGTCGCTATGGGCGGCATTTCCCAAACGGCTTCCTCGGTGAGGAGCTTTGTCAGGATGGCGATTTCGGCGCCCTCAAAGGCCGCCGCGTATTGCTCTAGCAGCACCACGAAACGCGGGTCGGTCGGTTCGACGAGAACGTCCTCGGTAGGTGACACCGCGGCGAGATGGGTGCGGGCCCGCTGTAGGACGCTGTTGACCGCAGCGCGGGTGGTGCCCAACATGGCGGCGACGTCGCCCGTCGGCCATTCCAGGACGTCCCGCAGTATCAGCACCGCGCGTTGCCGAGGCGGCAGATACTGCAACGCGGCAATCAGCGCCAACCGGACGCCCTCTCGAACGGCGACCACGTCCGCCGGATTGTCATGGAAGGCGCTGTCGGGTAGGGGTTGTAGCCACGCCACCTCGAAGGGTTCGGCGTCCAACGCCCCCTCGGTAACCCCGTCGGCTCCCGCGGGACCACCTAGGCCCGAGGGCAGCGGCCGTCGTGCGCGGCCTTCGAGCGCCTTGAGGCAAACTCTGGTCGCTATCCGATACATCCACGTACGCAGCGACGCACGATACTCGAATCCCTCATGGGACCGCCATGCCCTGACATAGGTGTCCTGAACGGCGTCCTCGGCGTCGTCCATCGAGCCGAGCATGCGATAGCACAGCACTAGCAGTTCCCGACGGTACGAATCCGCGCGATGCATGAATTCGATTCTGGTGCCGTCGGTTTCGTCTGCCATCCGGTTCTGTGTTGATGTCACGCCGGTAGCCTTAGCCGTTCGCGAAACCGTAGGAGCCAATGACGGTGGCGGCTGACACCTCGGGTGCCGTCTCGACGCGTTCGCCGATGCCCTGCTGAAACCTGGCGAAGGCCGGCATTTGCGACAATTGCTCCTGAGCGCCGTCATCGTCGCCGTCGAAGACCGCGACATGGACGAAGCTTCTTTTGTCGGCGAGCCGTAACGCCATGTACTTCACTCCCCGCGGGCATTCGCGCCCTAGGCTTGCGAATACGGCCTCGATCAAGCGTTGGTTTTCGGTTGCAGTGCTTTGGCGCGTGCGGTAACGAACCATCACGGTCCTGCCCATTTGCGTTACTCCAATCTCGGCGACTCATCCCAGGTGTGGGCGCGCGATGCGATGATGCGAACGCCCTACACGTATAGATCCGGTATGCGTCCGAATGTCATCGCTCCCCAGGTGAACGCCCCGGACGCTTCAGCGAGTCGGGAACGCCGCCGCTGAATTTGCATGCAGTCGCTTCTGATGCCGGTGTAAACACAGCGATTCGGGGTATCTACGACGAACCTTCGACGGAGAGGCTTCTCTGATGCTTCATTCACTCGTGCTTGCCAGTGCCGACATGCCGATGGCTGCCGGATTCATCCTGCGCGGAATCAAGGGCATCTTCGTCGCGATCGGCAGCGTGATCGCCGCGATCGTGTGCGCGGTCATCGCGGGGACCAAGGGCCGCAGCGCCATCGGCTGGGGAATCCTCGGTCTCTTCTTCTCGATCATCACGCTCATCGTCGTGATCGTCATCCCGAGCAAGAAGTAGTCAAAGCCCGTTGGTTACCCGCCGATCGGGTTGCCAGCCGATCTCGAGGAAAGCAACAACTCGGCAATCTCGCGAGCTTGGCGTCCCGCCTCCGGGGTACCGAGGATGGCCGCCGTGGACATCGCTCCGTTGGCGAGTATCAGCAGCTGATCGGCGACCCCTGCCGGAAGCGCGCAGTCAGCCACGAGATCGGCGAGATAGTCGCGAAGCAAGAGCTTGTGTTGGCGCGCGATTCGTTGAACGGCCTCGTACTTGCCGCCCAACTCGCCGACGGTGTTGATGAAGATGCAGCCGCGAAAGCTGGGCTGGGTGAACCACTCGGACAGGTAGTCGAACACCGAAAGGATCCGAGCACGCGAGTCACCCCCGCGGGCATCGACAAAATCACCAACGGCTTGCCTCACGTCTAGATCGCGCTGCTCGAGCACGGCCGTCACCAGGTCGGCCTTCGAAGGAAACAGCCGGTAGAGACGCTTGAGCGTGACCCCTGCGGTGTCGCGAATGACGTCCATCCCGACTGCCTGCACCCCCAGTTCGTAGAACAGCCCATCGGCGGCGGCGACCACCTGCTCTTCGCTGACGATCTCGCTCACGCTTACCCCTTGCGGTAGAACCATCGTTCTCCTATAGTCCAGAGTACCCGTAGAACGACCGTTCTCCGGGCCAACTCGCAAGGAGCGCGACATGAGCAGTTTCGAGACACGTTTCCGGACGGCCACCGTGAATGGGTTGGAGGTCTTCTATCGGGAGGCCGGCGACCCACGTAATCCGACGCTGCTCCTGCTGCACGGGTTCCCCACCAGCTCGCACATGTTTCGCAATCTGATTTCGGCTCTGTCCGACGACTATCACCTGGTGGCACCCGACTACATCGGCTTCGGCAATTCGGCCGCGCCGTCGACAGAGCAGTTCGATTACAGCTTCGACAACCTCACGGCGATAGTCGAGGGCCTGATCGATCAGCTGGGCCTGGAGAAATTCGCGATCTACATCCAGGATTACGGCGCACCCATCGGCCTACGCATTGCCAGCCGGACGCCGTCACGAGTGACGGCACTGATCAGCCAGAGCGGCAATGCGTATCTGGAGGGCTTCACCCCATTCTGGGACGTGCTGTTCGCGCACGCCAAGGACCGCGCCGCCAACGAAGACGCGGTGCGTGAGCTGTTCCAGCTCAAGACAACTCGATGGCAATACACGCACGGAGTACCCGCGGACCGATTGGATCGGATCGCACCAGAGACGTGGCAACTCGACCAGGCGGGACTCGACCGCCCTGGCAACGATGCCGTTCAGCTCCAACTCTTCTGGGACTACCAGTTCAACCTCGACGGCTACCCCGCCTTCCAGGAATACTTCCGGACGCACCAACCGCCGACGTTGGTGGCATGGGGTCGCAACGACGAAATCTTCGGCTCAGCCGGAGCGGAGGCCTTCGGTCGCGACCTCCCCAACGCCGAGATTCACCTGCTGGACGCAGGCCATTTCGCGCTCGAAACCCACGGCGAGGAAATCACCGGGCTCATCCGGGACTTCCTCCGACGCTCGACTCCGACTCAATGACCGCGGCCTCCGCCCGATCAGTCGGCATGCGTGTGGCCTGGGCAGCATCAAGCTTGCGCGACGGGGTTCGCAACGACGGCTCCGTTGACCAGGGTGGCCTCGACCACGATGGGATCGGCCATCGTCGCACGACAACGTGATATGCACTCCGCAACCGGAGCGACGAGGTGAGTTCGGATGGTCCGGCGCAGTCCGCGCGCACCGTAGATCGGGTCGAAACCGCAGTCGTGCAGGAAGTCGATCACGGAGTGATGCACCCGCAGCTCCACCGATTCCCGCCCGAGTCGTGCTGCCAGCAGGCCCACTTCCCGCTCGGTGACCTGGCGGGCCGTCGAGTTCTCGAACGGCTTCATGATGACCATCTCGTCGATCCGGTTGAAGAACTCCGGATCAAAGAAACCCTCGACTGCGGCCGCCACCATTCCCCGAGCGTGGCCAATCGAATCCCTCGACATTCCAAGGGTTTTCCGCAGGCGCGCCCGGTACGACCTCCGACGGTCGGCCCGTTGCGCCGCCGCGACCTCCTTGGACCCCAGATTGGACGTCATGAAGACGAAGCAGTTTCTGAACGAGATCCTCTCCCGTCCGTTCGCCAACCTCAGTTCACCGCTATCCAGCACGTGAAGAAGTGAGCGGATCACCGTGGGATCGGCCTTCTCGACTTCGTCGAACAGCACGATCCCCGGCGTGTAGTAGTCGCCCTCGATCTTGTTCTTGTCGAACAGAGTGAAGGACTCCTTGCTCCCGGCGTATCCCGGCGGCGCACCGGAGAAGGACGCCGCGTAATGCTCCTGGGCCAGCGCAGCCATGTCGATTCGGCACAAATCGTCTGGCCCCGAACGGATTTGGACAGCGACCTGGCGGACGAGCTCTGTCTTGCCGACCCCGGTCGGCCCGACGAGCAATACGCTCGCCAGCGGGCGACCGGGATCGGCGACACCAGCATGTGCGATCGAGACGGCGCGGGCCACGGCCCGCACGGCGTCCGGTTGACCCAGAATCCGTTCTGCGAGTTGCGCAATGAAGCCGTCGTGGTTGAAGGCGGTGGACACCGCCTTCACGTCGGCACCGTTGGGTCGCTCGAAGGTTCCGTTCTGATCGTGAAACATGTCGGTGATGTAGGGCACGCTACTTCCTCTTACGCCTCGATCGTCTGCTCGACGGGAAGGTTGCCCACGCGACAGTCTGCGACGCCAACCGTGTCTCGGGTGATCGACTCGACCACCTCTCGCGCCTTCTGTGCGTCGGTCACCCACAGCTTGTAGAACTCGAACGGGCAGTCGGCGACGCCCTTGTCCCCATCCCCTGCTGCGTGGACGCCGGAGTATCCGCGGTGAAGCAGCTTGAAGAGATGGTTCTGCGACTGGTCGTTCTGGCGCGCATCGCGAATTGCCGACAGCGACAGCTGCGCGTACTGAATCCCGTACTCTTCCTCGCCGGTTTCGCCGAGGGTGCGGCCATCGAAACCGATGATCGCGGAATGGCCGAAGTAGGAGTACACCCCGTCGAATCCGGCGGCGTTCGCCACTGCCACATAGGTGTTGTTCGCCCAGGCCATCGCCTTGGCCATGAGTACCTGCTGATCCTTGGCGGGGTACATGTATCCCTGGCACCGCACGATCAGCTCGGCGCCCTTCATGGCGCAGTCGCGCCAGATCTCTGGATAGTTGCCGTCATCGCAGATGATCAATGAGATCTTCATGCCCTTGGGTCCCTGCGAGACGTAGGTGGTGTCACCGGGGTACCAACCCTCAATCGGGCACCAGGGCAGTATCTTTCGATACTTCTGGACGATCTCACCGGTGTCGTCGATCAAGACGAGCGTGTTGTACGGCGGCTTGTTCGGGTGGTCTTCGTGGCGCTCACCGGTGATGGAGAAGACGCCCCACGTCTTGGCCTCGCGACACGCGGCGGCGAAGATGTTGGTTTCGTCGCCGGGAATGGTGGCGGCGGTCGCGTACATCTCCTCCTGGTCGTACATGATCCCCTGCGTGGAGTACTCGGGGAACACCACGAGATCCATACCGGGCAGGCCTGACTTCATCCCGACCACCATGTCAGCGATCTTGCGGGCGTTCTCGAGGACTTCTTCCTTCGTGTGTAGCCGAGGCATCTTGTAGTTGACGACGGCTACGCCGACTGTGTCTGGGCTAGAAGAGATGTCACCGTGGCGCATGATGTTGCTCCTTGTTTGTCGACTGAAACAGAAGGGGATACAGCGAGATACGAACGATCAGTGGTAGACCGGTTGGGCGGTGAAGTGCGAGGCCGTGCCTGACGAGCTCAGGAACCTTGCCGCCACCAGCAGCGCCACGAGCAACGCTGCAGTGGCGGCCGCAATCGGAATTGAACTCTGGTAGTGGCCGGTGAGCAACAGGAAGGCCGGGACACAACATGTCGGGATACTGAGCAGGGTCGCCGACCAGCCCGTGAATCGAGTGAGGTTGTCGCGGCCCAGCCCCAGCACCAGGAAGAACAGAAACCACAGCGCGGCCCAGGACAGCCAGATGACGCCGAACACCGGATCATGCGAGCCAAACGACAACGCTGCGTACGCCACCGCAGCAACGGCGACGAACAAACTGAACCAGCCCAGCCCCTGCGGCTCCAGGCCTGCAAGGTTGTTGATGCCAACGTAGAGGTAGGTGAAACCGAACAGGTACAGACCCGAGGCGGACAGTGTGACGGCCGCATCGCCGTTGGCCTGCAACAGCATTGCGGTAGGGATCACGCACTGGAGGGCGCCGACGAACAGGTTGAGGACAGCCGCCGATCGTGGTGGCACGTGCCCAAGCAGCATCAACCCATTGACGAGAAGTACCGCGCCGACGTACAGCAGTCCAACGCTATTCACACCGTCACCTCCTTAGATCCAAATGGAATATCTCCAAATGAAAATAAGTGACACACACCACAGTGTCAAGGCCCGGCGCCTGCGCTGCAGTCGCTACGGCGGCGCCAGCGTGGTGAGCACGTCGAAGTCATAGCCGTTCGCGATGGCCAGGTGTACCGGCTGCACGGTGGCCTCCGCGCAGTAGCACACAGTGCCCCGCGGGCTGTCGTAGGAGACAGGATCACTCGTTGCGATATCAGTCAGTTGCCCCGCCCGATGAATCAGCTGCGCCAACAATTGCGCTCCCTCGTAACATGATTCGGCGATGCCACTCAGCGGTGGAGCCTGCGGGCCGTGCAGGTGTTGATAGTTTCCGACCAGGTCCATCGAGTTCGCCCCGACCAGCGAGCGAAAGAAGGAGGCCGCGACGAAGAGTCCTCGGGCGCCGTCCGTGCCGCTGGCGAGCAGCATGCCTTCGTCCATCAAGGGGCTGAAACGGACGAACGATTCGGCCGCGCCGATCGCCGCGCACGCTCGGTTGAATTCCACGGCGTCCTGCCCCACCAAGAGCATCAGCACCGCATCACATCGCGAGGCCACGGCCGCCTTGGCGACACCCGACATGTCCACCCGACCCATGTCGACGAACTCCCCGCCGACGATGTCGAGATTGAGGTCGCGGGCAAATTCGCGCACCGCAGCCATCGACGCCCGCGGCCATACGTAGTCGTCGCCCACGATGAACCAACGCCGGATGCCTACGTTGTCGCGCAACCAGCGGAGCGCGGGAGCGATCTGGCGGTCGGGTGTCTCACCGCTGCAATAGATGTCGCGACGCCGCTCGCCACCTTCATAGAGGGCCGGGTAGGCATACGGCACGCGACCCGCCACCACGGGAGCCAAGGCGTTTCGCACCGACGAGATGTGCCAGCCGCTGACGGCGTGGATCACGCCTGCCGTGACGAGCTCGTCGATGCGTCTGGCGACGAGCTCGGGCTCCGCTCCCCCGTCGACGACCTCGATCTGCACCTCGCGGCCGAGAACCCCGCCGTCAGCGTTCAGATCGTGGGCGACCAACTGGCTCACGGCTTCACAGGACGGCCCGAAGACGCCGCCGGGGCCTTGCAGGGGCACCACCATCGCCACCCGCCACACCTCGGCTGAGGAACGTCCGGCGTGCGAGTTCACAACCCGTATGTCCTCCGCTTCACCGAGCACGAATCGTCTAGTATCGTTTCCATCTGAAAGTATCGCGCGCTCGATGCGCGATCGGCAAGACCAAGGGGAGGCGTCCGTCGTGTCGAGCACGCAGCCTCAGGGCGACGTTGCGACGTCGATGTCGGCTGTGATGCTGCGCGCCGCACGGAGACTGACCACCGGCGTGGAAACCGAGCTTCAGGAGTCAGGTCTCGGAATCGATCACTGGCTCTCGATGGATGCCCTTGCCTCATCGGCAGGCCTGACGATGGCCGAACTACAGGCGGCGACCCTGACCGCAGGACCAACCCTGACCAGGGTGGTGGACCGATTGGTCACACGAGCTCTCGTGTACCGGGAGGTCGACCAGTTCGACCGTCGCAAGGTGCGCGTGTTCCTCAGCAAGCGCGGCACCACGCTGCACCGAAGCCTCCGCGAGAGGATCGCGCCGGTGGAAGTCGAGTGGGCAACCGCGAATCAACGGGAACTGAACGACCATCTCGCGGCGCCATCCGCCAACCTCTGACGACCTGACGTCACCCCGCGCCCGACAAGCCGGCGCCAAGCCTGCAGCGATAGCCGAAAGACGGTGTCGCTCACGGATTCTCACCGTTCACGCCCAATCGCAGATCGTCGACGTGCGGTGATGCGGAGGCGTTTCGCGCGATGTCCGCGTTGCCGCGATTGATCCAATTCAACGACTTCTGGGGTTGCGCACCTCCGACTCGGCCGCTAGCGTCTGCATTTCAACTGTTCAACAATAGGGCAATCGAGCAGAGGCGCCGGTATCGGGTCTTCGCGCACTGCCCTCTCGTGTCTGGAGTGACGACGAATGGCAGGACCTCAGCTGATGTACGTCGGAGGCGAGCAGACCGCGGCGTCCGATGGCGCGACCGAGCCCGTGCTCAATCCGGCCGACGGGAAGCAGATCGCCACCGTCCCATTGGGCACGTCGACCGATGTGGATCGCGCCGTTGCCGCCGCGGATCGGGCCTTCGACGGCTGGGCCTCGACCACCCCCGGCCAGCGCGCCGAGCTGCTGCTCAAGCTTGCCGACCGGTTGGAGTCCCACGCCGAGGAGTTCGCCCAGCTCGAATCCCTCAACGTGGGCAAGCCGATCGCCGTCGCCCGCGAGGAGATCCCGTTCGGCGTCGACAACATGCGCTTCTTCGCAGGTGCCGCCCGCACACTGGAAGGTCGCGCGGGCGGCGAGTATTCACCTACCCACACCAGCTTCATCAGACGGGACCCACTCGGCGTCGTGGGCAGCGTCGCGCCGTGGAACTTCCCGCTGCTGATGGCCATCTGGAAGATCTGCCCGGCCCTGATGACGGGGAACACCCTGGTACTCAAGCCCAGCGAGCAGACGCCGTTGACGACGCTGCGCCTCGCCGAGTTGGCCGCCGACCTCTTCCCGCCTGGCGTCTTCAACGTCGTGACGGGACACGGGGACACCGTCGGCCAGGCGCTGGTCTCGCATCCCCGGGTGCGGATGAGCTCGCTGACCGGCGACACCCGCACCGGTAAGACCGTGGCCAGAGCCGGCGCGGACAACCTCAAGCGCCTGCACCTCGAGCTCGGCGGCAAGGCCCCGGTGCTGGTATTCGACGATTGCAACGCCGAGCTCGCGATCGCCAAGATCTGCGAAGGCGGTTACGGCAACTCCGGTCAGGACTGCATGGCGGCCTCCCGGGTCTACGTCGCCGACGGCATCTACGACGAGTTCGTCGGCGAGCTGACCCGTGCAGTGTCGAAGGTCGCGATGGGCCAGCCGTGCGACCAGTCGACCGAGATGGGACCGGTCATCTCCGCCGGACACCGTGACCGCATCGCCGGCTTCGTCGAGCGCGCCACGGGGTCGGGGCCCGCCTCACTCGCAGTCGGTGGCCCCGCCGAGGGCCCTGGCTTCTGGTATCGGCCCTCGCTGGTGGTGGACGCGGCCCAGGAGTCCGAGATCGTGCAACGGGAGGTGTTCGGCCCCGTCGTCACCACCACGCGCTTCAGCGGTGAGGATCAGGCCTTCGCCTGGGCCAACGACATCGAGTACGGGCTGGCCGCCTCCGTCTTCACCCGCGACGTGTCCCGCGCCATGCGCGCGGCCCGCACGCTGCAGTTCGGCACCGTGTGGATCAACGACCACCTGCCGATCGTCCCAGAGATGCCCCACGGCGGATTCAAGCAGTCCGGGCACGGCAACGACATGTCGGTCTACTCGCTCGAGGAGTACACCGAGATCAAACACGTGATGATCAATCTGGTCTCCTAGCCAAAATCACTAGCCAACAACCATTTTCGAGGGAGTAAGCCGATGACGTCCCCGGACTCAGGGCCAGATGTGATCGCCATCAACCTGTTTGCGATGCTGCCCGGCGTCGACCCTGCCGAATTCGAACACTTCTCCACCCACCTCGACCGCCCCACCTGCCTCGGGCGCGGTGACGTCGTGAGGTCGTTCGAGGTCTACCGCGTCCTCGACACCCCTGCCGACGCCGCACCCGCCGACATCATCGAGGTGATGCGGGTGGCCGATTGGCAGACCTGGGTTCGGTTCCGCGACAACGATCCCAGCATGAAGCCCGTCACCGAGGGGTTCGACGCGCTCGTCGACCCCGCCACCGTCCGTACCTACCTAACCCGCCCAGTCAATGGAGACGCGAAATGACCACCACGTATGACGCCGTCATCATCGGCGCCGGACACAACGGCCTCATCACCGCAGGCTACCTGGCGCGTGCCGGCAAGAAGGTTCTCGTCGTCGAGGCGCGCGACGTCGTGGGAGGCGCCTGCACGACAGAGGAATTGATCCCCGGGACGAAGTGGTCGTCGTGCGCCTTCATCGCCAGCCTGTTGCGACCGGAGATCATCGCCGATCTCGAACTCGAGCGCTACGGGCTGGAGATGTATCAGACCGACGCCAACGAGGTGAGCATCTTCCCCGATGGCAGCCACCTCTTCATGTGGAAGGACATGGACAAGACGCTCAAGGAGATCGCAAAGTTCTCCAAGACCGACGCCAAGGCCTTCCTCGACTTCGGGCTGAGGGTCAAGAAGTTCGCCTCGATCCTGACGCCGTTCTTGCTGTCACCCGCGCCGAGCCGCTCCCAGGTGATGGCCGCCTTCGAGGCCGCCGATGCCGAAGACCTCTTCAACGAGTTGGTGCTGCTGTCCACCAAGGATCTGCTCGACAGGTACTTCGAATCCGAACACATCAAGGGCCTGTTCACCTTCTTCGGCATGATCTCGATCTGGGGCGGGCCGTCGACGCCGGGCACCGGCTACGTCTATGGGCACCATTCGGTCGGCGAGTTCAAGGGCACGCTCGGGCAGTGGGGTTTCGTCAAGGGCGGCATGGGCGGGATCACCCAGGCCCTTGCCCGCAGCGCCGAGGCGTACGGCGCCGACATCCGACTCAACGCACCGGTGCGACAGGTGATCGTCGATGGTGGCCGCAACGGCCGCGCCACCGGAGTTCGGCTCGACAGCGGTGAGACGATCGCGGCTCGCACGGTGATCTCCAACGCCGATCCGCAGCGGTCGATGCTGACGCTGCTGCCCGCCGGGGCCGTGGACGCCAAGCTCACCGCAAAGCTGAAGAACTACGATGCCCGCGGCTCGATGGCCCGCATTCACCTGTTGATCGACGAACTGCCCGACTACATCGGCTTCCCCGCAGGCGTCGAGGGCCCCCAGCATCAGGCGCAGGCAATCCTCGGGGCGTCGATCGAGAACTTCGAACGCGCCTGGGAAGCCGAGCGGCGCGGGGAGATCCCCGACGACTTCGTCATCGAGGCCGTCATCCAGTCCACCCACGACGACACCCTCGCACCAGCGGGTCAGCACACCATGACCCTTGGCGTGCAACAGCTTCCGTTCGAACTGGCCGGAACCGACTGGGACGCCTTCCGGGAGGAATGGGCGGA
The DNA here is from genome assembly GCF_008329605.1 of Mycolicibacterium sp. P9-64. Lineage (GTDB taxonomy): Bacteria > Actinomycetota > Actinomycetes > Mycobacteriales > Mycobacteriaceae > Mycobacterium. The sequence goes on along the minus strand of NZ_NPKO01000013.1, from coordinate 138,293 downwards.
TCGGGTCTTGGAGGTGCTGTTCCGGTACGCCCCGAACCTGCGCGAACACATCCTCGACCGCGTCATCATCACGCCGAAGGATCTCGAGCGGGACTACGGCCTCACCGGCGGCAACATCTTCCACGGCTCGATGTTCTTCGACCAGCTGTTCAACAATCGCCCTACGCCGGAACTCGCCGACTACCGCACCACGGTCGGGAACTACTACCTCTGCGGGTCGGGCACCCACCCCGGCGGAGGTGTGATGGGCGCCAGCGGCCACAACGCCGCGCGGGTGGTCATCGCCGATCTCGACGGCACGGCCGCGCCCGCCGCCGAACGCGCCGCCGCCGCACCGAAGGCCGGGGTGATCGACCGCGCCTTGGAAGGCGTGATGGACACGAAGGCCGGCAAGAAGCTCGGCTACACCGTCGCCAGCAGTCCGGCCTTCCGCAAGGTCGTGAAGTTCGCCGCCCGCAGCGGCAGCTCCCGCAACTCCCCGCGCGGTTAGCGCTCGATCTACCAGTCCACCAACCACTTCCGCACCGCCCTCGAGAGGATCCGAAATGCTCCATCAGGACGACCCCACCTCACTGGCGCCCGTCAAGGACTCCCCCGACGGCGGCGCCTCCCTGGCCCGCAACCAGGTCGGCGTGCTGGGCATCGTGTTCTTCGTGGTGGCCGCGGCCGCTCCGCTCACCGTCGTGGTGGCGCTCTTCCCGGTGATCATCGGCTCCGGCAACGGCATCGGCATCGCGGGCGCCTTCCTGGTGGTGGCGGCGGTGCTCACCGTGTTCGCGGTCGGCTACGTCGCGATGAGCAAGCACATCACCAATGCGGGCGCGTTCTACTCCTTCATCACCGCGGGTCTGGGCCGACCCGTCGGGTTGGGCTCCGCGTCGCTGGCGATCTTCGCCTACAACGCGATTCAGCTCGGCGTCATCGGCGGATTCGGTTACTACGCGGCACAGTTCGTTGATCGGCACACCCACCTCGGCGCACCCTGGTGGGTGTACTCGTTCATCGCGATGGGGGCCTCGTTGTTCCTCGGGGTGCGGCAGATCCATGCGGGCGCACGGGTGTTGGCGGTACTGCTCACGCTCGAGACGACGATCATCCTGATCCTCAACGTCGGGATCCTGGTCAACGGTCCGTCGCTCAGCGGATACTCGCTCGCGCCGTTCGCCCCGTCTGCGGTGTTCGCAGGCGCGCTGGGTGTCGCGCTGATGTTCGCGCACGCGTCGTTCATCGGGTTCGAGGGCACGGCCATCTACGGCGAGGAAGCCAAGGATCCCAAGCGCACGGTTCCGCGCGCCACGTATGCCTCGGTGCTCTTCATGGGTGTCTTCTACGCCGTCACCGCATTCCTCATCGTCAACGCCGTGGGTGTCGACAAGGTGGTCGGGCTGACGCAGACCGAGGGCGGCGATCTGGTGTTCGCGGTCAGCGACGACATTCTCGGCAGCATCGGCACCGAGGCGTTCCAGCTGCTCGTCATCACCAGCCTCTTCGCGGCGATCCTGACCTTTCACAACAACGTGTCGCGCTACCTGTTCTCGTTGGGCAGGCAGGGCGTGCTGTGGTCACGGTTGGGACAGACCCATCCGACGCGCAAGTCGCCGGCGGTCGCCTGCTACGTGCAGATCGCGATGGTCGCGGTCGTCGTGGCGATCTTCGCGGTGCTTGGACTCGATCCGTACACGACCCTGTTCACCTGGTGGACGGGTGTCGGCGCGGCAGGAATCATCCTGCTGCAGACCATCGCCAGCGTCGCGATCTTCGTCTTCTTCCGCCGGTCCAACGTCGACAAGCGGCCGTGGCACACCTTCATCGCACCCGTGCTCGGGACGGCAGGCCTGCTGCCGTTCCTGTACTTCGCGCTGACCGGCATGGACGTACTCCTCGGCGCGGGCGGTTGGCTGCAGGTCATGTTCACGGCCATGCTCTTCCTCTCGCTCTTCATCGGCATCGGGGGTGCGTACGTCATCAAGCACCGCTCACCGGAGCGCTACCGCTCGCTGGCGTCGACCCTCGGTGACCAGATCACCTGAATCCCGTTGTCGCCCAGCACCACACGTTCGTCACGAAGGGACTACACCACATGTCAGCCGACGGCGCCGTCGACCTGCACCCCGTCCAGCCGCTCGACCCGGAGGAAGCCCTGGCCGTCGTCCGCGCCGAGTTCGGTTTGGCCGTCACCGACCCCGTCACGCTCGGCGGCGAGTTCGATCAGAACCTGAGGGTCACCGACGCAGTCGGCGGCCACTACCTGGTGAAGGTGACGACCCTGCCCGACAGCGACCCGTCGACGGCGGCCTGGCACGAGAGCATCCTGCAGCATCTCCACGAAACGGCCCCCGAGCTGCCGTTGCCAAGGGTGGTCCCAACGACGGACGGCCGGCTACACGTCATCGCGTCGACCTCACAGGGCGACAAGATGATCCGCGTCCTTTCCTGGCTGACCGGCGCTCCTCTGGCCGAGGAGGATCAGCATTCCGACGAACTGCTCACCGAGCTCGGACGCATCGCGGGCCGGGTGTCCAACGCCCTGGCGTCGATGCCCGCCCCGACGGCGCCGATCACCCACGACTGGGACATGCGCCGGGCTCGCAACGTCGTGGACAACAGCATCGGTGCCGTGACCGATCCAGACCACCGCGCCGACGTCACCGAGGTGATGTCGTGGTTCGACGTCGTCGAGCCCCTGTTGGTCTCACTCCCCCGCGGGGTGGCGCACCAGGACCTCAACGACTCCAACATCCTGGTCGACCGCGACGAGGCGGGCAGGCAACGGATCAGCGGGGTGCTCGACGTCAACGACGCCCTCGACACGGTGCGGGTGGCCGAGCTCGCCGTCGCGACCGCATATGCATTGGTACGCAAGGACGATCCCCTGCACGTCGCCACCCTGGTGGTGGCAGGTTTCGACGCCGTCGCGCCGCTCACCGACGACGAACTCGCGGTGGTGTTCCCGCTCGCGGCGGCGCGGCTGGCGATGAACGCCGCGACCTGGACGCAGCGCAACGCCGACAGCCACAACCCACACGGCGTCAAGCGGATGAAGCACACCTGGCCAGCCCTACAGAAGGTCGCGCGCATCGATCCGGACTACGCCGAGGCTGCGCTGCGCCAGGCGTGTGGACGGCCCGCACACCCCGACGCCGCCAGGGTCGCGTTGGCCGTCGCGGGGGTCACCGCGGCGCCGTGGTCGGCGGCCGCGCGGACGACGACCTCCGTCGACACCTCCACCGGCAGTGACCTCTTCGACGTCATCGACTGGCACGACGCGGCGGCGGTGGCGGCGTCGGTGGGCACGCTACTCGGCGCCAGAACCGACCGAGTCGGCGTCATCGGCCACCTGCGGACCAACCTGCTGTGGGCCGAGCGGCGCGGCGTCGGTGCCGCCGAACCCAGGACCATCACCCTGGGCACTCGACTACTGGTGAGTCCCGGCGAGGTGATCACCTGCCCACTCGACGGCGTGGTCGAGGACGACGTGCCGACCATCCAACACACCATCGACGACGACAAGGGCACACTCGACTTCCGGACCCATTGGACCGGGCTCTCCGGTGGGCCCGGCCCTGGGCACATCCTGGCGGGCCAGCCGTTGGGCACCGTGACTGGTGACCATGGCGACGGACTGGGCGCTGTTGTCGGCGTGAGCATTTCCCTTCCCCGCAGGCATCGCGACGGCGCTGGCTGGCCAACGCGCGTACGCCCCAGCGAGATCGGCGTCTTCGGTGCGCTCTCTCCTGACCCCGCGCCACTCCTGGGAGCCGTCGCGGCGCCGACCGACGGACACCTGCGGGTCGCGGACGTGCTGGCGCTGCGGCGGGAACGATTGGCCAGCTCGCAGCGCGCCTACTACCGCGCGCCGATGAATCTGCAACGTGGACGGGGCGTCTGGCTGTACGACGAGGACGGGTACGCCTACCTGGACTCGCTCAACAACGTCACGCACATCGGCCACGCGGACCCACGCGTCGCCGAGGCGTCGCGACGGCAGATGAACAAGCTCAACACCAACAGCCGCTTCGTCTACGAGGGCATCGCTACCTACGCGGAGAAGTTGACCGCCACCCTGCCGGATCCGTTGCAGGTGGTGTTCCTGGTGTGCTCCGGCAGCGAGGCCAACGATCTCGCCATCCGCATCGCTCGCCAGGTCACCGGCCGCGCCGACATCGCGATCATCGACGGCGCCTACCACGGCAACACCGGTGTGGTGACCGGACTTTCGCCCAATCGGTACAAGGGTCCCGGGGGTGCTGGCGCGCCCGCCACCACCCACGAAGTCGTGATGCCCGATCGTTACCGCGGTCCGTTCGGCTACGACGATGCCGACGCCGGGGCGAAGTACGCTGCACAGGCGGCGAGCGTGTTCGACGGCATGACCCGCATGGGCCGACCACCCGCCGCCTTCCTCGCCGAGTCGTTGATGGGCTCGGCGGGCAACGTCGTCTTCCCGCCGGGCTATCTAGCAGCGGCGTTCGACGCGGCACGAGCAGCCGGCGCACTCGTCATCTCCGACGAGGTGCAGGTTGGCGTCGGCCGAATGGCAGATGCCTTCTGGGGATTCGAGCTCGCGGGTGTCGTGCCAGACATCGTGACGATGGGCAAGCCGCTCGGCAACGGGCATCCGCTGGCCGCGGTGGTCACCACCCGAGCGATCGCCGACGCCTTCGACACCGGCATGAAGTACTTCAACACCTTCGGCGGCAACCCGGTGTCGTGCGCAATCGGGAGCACGGTGCTCGACATCGTGCGCACCGACGGCCTTCAGGAGCACGCCGGTCAGGTCGGGCGCTACTTCGCCGACGGCCTCCGCGCGCTGCAGGGACGCCACCGGTTGATCGGCGACGTCCGGGCGCAGGGCCTCTACCTGGGTGTCGAACTGGTCCGTGACCGCGACAGCAAGGAACCCGCCACGGCGGAGGCGTTCGAGGTGACCGAGCTGATGAAGGCCGAGGGCGTAATCGTCTTCCCCAACGGAGTATTCGACAACGTGCTCAAGATCAAGCCACCCATGACCTTTCAACGGCATCACGTCGACGTGTACTGCAGTGCGCTGGACCGAGTGCTGACGCAGCTTGAGTGACGGGCCTGCAACGTCCTCAGGAGGACCGCTTGGCGAAGATCGCCGCCACCCGATCGCCGCTCTCGGTCAGGATGGCCTCGAGCACGGTGCGCGCCCTGTCGGGATCGCCGGATTCGAGCGCCTCCATGATCGAGGTGTGCTCCTCGATCACGCCCTCCTGGGACTCGAACTCGCGGTCCTCCACGGACAGCACGACGAGGAAGAACCTCAGTTCGCGGGCGAGCTGGTCGTAGAACTCGTCGATGCGTTTGCTGCCGAGCATCGAGACGATCGCGGCGTGGAACCCCAGATCCTTCTCGGCGATGGCCGCGGGGTCGCGGGTCTCGTAGGCCGTCATCAGATCCTGCAGCGCCGAGCGCACCGGAGCGAGCTCGTCGACGCTGCGCGGCGTGCTCGCGGCGGAGAGTTCCAAAGCCATTCGGGCGCGGTACAACTCGGCGAGATCGTCCTGAGAGGGATCAACGACCGTCGCGCCGTGATGCATGGTGTGCTTGACCAACCCGCCGGCCTCGAGCACACGCACTGCCTCACGCACGGTGTTGCGGGAGATGCCCAACGATGCGGCGATGGCACTCTCTCGGATCGGCGCCCCCGGTCGCATCTCCCCTCGCATGATGGCGTCACTCAGACCGTCGGCCACTTGCTGGGCCGTGCTGGTGCGACGCAAGGTGATGTTCTCGCCTGGGTCCATGGGGCCATAGTAAGGGATTGCGTTCAATAGCTATACTGTTCTACTGTTGAACAATCTTCTATCCGGGATGGGCCATCGATGACACGACGCAGCGCGCAGCCGGCACTGCCGGCTGCCGTCATCACGACGCTGGAACGGGTTGGCGTCCCCATCGACGACGGCATCGCCGCGCGGTCCCAATTCGCGTACGACGCTTCCCATTATCGTGTCGCACCACTGGCGGTCGCATACCCGAGATCGATAGACGACGTGATCGCCCTCCTCGCAGTGTGTCGCGAGCATCGGATACCCGTGATTCCGCGCGGCGGTGGAACGTCCATGGCGGGCAACGCGATCGGACGCGGGATCGTGGTCGACTTCTCCCGTCACATGAACGCCGTGCTGCACGTCGACCGGGAGAACCGCCGCGCGGTCGTGCAACCGGGCCTGGTCCTCGATGACCTTCAGCGTGCGGTGCGCCCGCTCGGCATGGAGTTCGGACCCGATCCGTCGTCGCACAGCCGCGCCACGCTCGGCGGGATGATCGGCAACGACGCCTGCGGCAACCACTCGGTGCGTCACGGCCGCACCGGCGGTCACGTGGTGGAGTTGGAGCTCGTCCTTGTCGACGGCACGCGCGTCATCGCCGGACGCGACGGCCTGCACGCCGTCGACATCGGTGACGTGGCGCGGGTGGCGAACCTCAACGACGAATTACGAAGCCTCGTCGGCGACAACCTCGCCCCCATCCGCACGCAGTTGGGCCGCATCAGTCGGCAGGTGTCGGGCTATCAGCTGCACCATCTGTTGCCCGAGAACGGGTTTCACGTGGCCAAGATGCTGGTCGGCACCGAAGGCACCTGCGCGGTGATCGTCGCCGCCACGGTCGAGTTGGTCCCCACCCCGCCGTCCGCACTGCTCGTCGCGATCGGTTACCCCGACGTGGTCGCCGCCGCCGACGACGTCCCCACCATCCTGGAATTCCGGCCCGCGGCGGTGGAGGGCATGGACGCCAGCATCGTCGCCGCGATGCGCGACCGACGGGGCGCGGACGCCGTCGCGGGCTTGCCCGACGGTGGCGCGTGGCTGTTCGTCGACCTCGACGGCGACGACGACACCGAGGTGGCCGCCCGTGCCGATGAGCTGGTGCAGCGACTGCGCGCCCGCGGCCACCTCAGCGGCGCCAGGGTGGTACCCGACAGGGCCGACCGCGCCTCGCTGTGGCGCGTCCGCGAGGACGGGGCAGGACTGTCGGCTCGCAGCGCCGACGGCGGTCAGACCTGGACGGGCTGGGAGGACTCGGCGGTCGATCCCGCCGACCTGCCTGCCTATCTCCGCGACTTCCGTCAGCTATTGAGCGACCACGGCCGGAAGGGCGTGATGTACGGGCACTTCGGGGCAGGCTGCATCCACGTGCGGATCGACTTCGACCTCAACACCGAGCCGGGCATCGCCCAGATGAACACCTTCGTGCGCGCCGCCGCGGAGCTCGTCACCCGCCACGGCGGCACGCTGTCGGGTGAGCACGGTGACGGCCGCGCCCGCAGCGAGCTTCTCTCGATCATGTACGGCCCGCAGATGTTGGCTCTGTTCAGCGCGGTGAAGAAGTCGTTCGATCCGGACGGCCTGCTCAACCCCGGCATCATCGTCGACCCGCCCGCCGTGACCGCTGACCTCGGTCCGCTGCCACTCACCGTGGTGCTGTCCACGCCGGCCGGGTTCGCCTACCCGCACGACCGTAACGGCTTCTCGGGGGCGGTCGGCCGATGTGTGGGAATCGCCAAGTGCCGCAGCGACGTCGGAGGCGTCATGTGCCCCAGTTACCGGGCCACCCACGACGAGAACCACTCCACCCGCGGCAGGGCGAGGGTCCTTCAGGAGATGGTGCGTGGCGAGTTGGTCGCCGATGCGTGGCGCTCCACCGAGGCCCGCGATGCCCTCGACCTGTGTCTGTCGTGCAAGGCCTGCTCGTCGGACTGCCCCGTCGGCGTCGACATGGCGACGTACAAGTCCGAGTTCCTGCACCAGCACTACCGCCACCGGGTCCGGCCGCTGAGTCACTACTCGCTGGGCTGGCTGCCCGCGCTTGCGCGGCTGGCTGGTGCGATCCCGAGAGTGGTCAACTCCATCACCGGGAACCCGCCGCTGCACCGGGCGATGGCCGCCGCGGGCGGCGTCACGGCACGACGGGCGGTGCCGAAGTTCGCGAAGGCCGGTGCTGCCGTCGGCGCTGCGCGGCCACACCTCGCGGCGCGGGGTGAGCACGATGCGGTGCTCTTCGTCGACACCTTCACCCGCGCGTTCCGACCCGAGTTGGCCGGGGCCGCAGCGGAGGTACTCGCCGACGCCGGCGTGGGACTCGACGCCGTGGCGGGCGCCTGCTGCGGGCTGACGTGGATCACCACCGGGCAGCTCGGGATGGCGAGGCGCGTACTGAGCCGTACCGCGCGGATGCTGGACTCCACCGGCAGCGGACCCGTCGTCGTACTCGAACCTAGTTGCGCTGCAGCCCTTCGCGAGGATCTCCCCAGATTGCTGCCGACGCCCGCCGCACGCCGGGTGGCCGACCGTGTCACCCCGTTCGCCGAATTGCTCGGCGAACGGCTGGACGCCGGATGGCGGCCCCCGCCGATGCCCGACGAGGTGGTGCTGCAGCAGCACTGCCACGAGTACGCGTCCTTCTCCCCCACCCTGCAGCAGCGCGTGCTGGCACGCCTCGGCGTCACGTCCGTTCACAACGCGGCGGGCTGCTGCGGCCTGGCAGGCAACTTCGGCTTCGAGCGTGAGCACTACGACGTCTCCATCGACGTTGCGGAGCTGGCCCTGGTGCCCGCCCTGGCCAATGACGCGGCGCGGACCGCGATCCTCGCCGACGGGTTCAGCTGCCAGACTCAGATCAACCATCTCAACCACGACGACAACCCCGAGCCCGTGCACCTCGCCCAGCTACTGGCCACTGCGCTTCACACGTCCCACACCAACGGCCGCAAAGGAATCCACGGATGACCACCGTCGTCGCACCCGATCAATTCACCCAGTTCGCCGAGGCGTTCCCCCGCCGCCTGCTGATCGACGGCCGGTGGGTGGAGAGCGCCGACGCGGCCACCATGCCGGTGGAGAACCCGGCTACGGGTGAGGTCCTGACCCGGGTGGCCGACGCCACCCCGGCCGATGGGGCGCGTGCCCTCGATGCCGCCCTCCGTGCGCAACGGGAGTGGGCGCGCACGGGTCCGCGGCGACGCGGTGAGATCCTGCGCACGGCCTTCGAACTGCTGCTGGCCCGTCAGGACGACCTGGCGTTGCTCATGACGCTCGAGATGGGCAAGTCGTTGGACGAGGCCCGCGGTGAGGTGCGCTATGCCGCCGAGTTCTTCCGCTGGTTCTCGGAGGAGGCGGTCCGCATCGACGGCGGCTACACGACGGTGCCCGACGGCAGCAAGCGAGCGTTGGTAGTCGCCTCGCCCGTCGGGCCGTGCCTACTCATCACGCCGTGGAACTTCCCGCTCGCGATGGGCGCCCGCAAGCTCGGACCCGCGCTGGCGGCGGGCTGCACCGCGATCCTCAAACCCGCACCGCAGACCCCACTCTCGTCCCTTGCGCTGGCCGAGATCCTCACAGAAGCGGGACTGCCGCCCGGTGTCGTGAACGTCGTCACCACCTCGCGTGCCGGTGAGCTCACGGAGCCGCTGTTGCGAAGCGGCGACGTCCGCAAGCTGTCGTTCACGGGGTCCACAGCCGTGGGGAAGATCCTTCTGGCGCAATGCGGTTCGGCCGTCGTACGCACATCGATGGAGCTGGGCGGCAACGCGCCGTTCATCGTCTTCGACGACGCCGACCTGGAGGTGGCGGTCGACTCGGCGATGCAGGCCAAGATGCGCAACATGGGTGAGGCCTGCACGGGTGCCAACCGGTTCTACGTGCACGAGCGGATCGCCGCGGACTTCGCGGAGCGGCTCGCCCAGCGCATGGGGGCGATGCGGGTAGCGCCGGGCTGGGCCGACGGCGCTCAGGTCGGGCCGTTGATCGACGCGGCGAGCCGGGACAAGGTGGCCGCCTTGGTGCGCGACGCGGTGGACCGCGGCGCGACCGCGGTCGTCGGTGGCGAAACCCCCAGCGGCCCAGGTTACTTCTACCCACCCACGGTGCTCACCGGCGTCGATGCGGCCAGCGACATGTGCAGCACCGAGATCTTCGGCCCGGTCGCGGCGATCCAGACCTTCGGCGACGCCGACGACGTCGTGGCGCTGGCGAACGACACCCCATGGGGTCTGGTCGGATACGTGTTCACCAAGGATCTCGACCGCGCCTTCAACGCCAGCGAAGACCTCCAGGTCGGGATGGTCGGGCTGAACTCCGGCATCGTGTCGGACCCGGCGACGCCGTTCGGCGGGATCAAGGAGTCGGGCCTCGGACGGGAGGGCGGCCGCGTCGGGATCGATGAATTCCTCGACTACAAACTGATCTGCATGCCGGTTCGCAGATAGGACCACCGGCTCACGGGTCGCGATGAACAATGACCTCGCACGAGCGATGACCCCATGGGGCTTCTGCGCAGGCCTGCATCAACGACATGCCCCAACTATGCGACACCAGCCACCACCGGCCAGCGGTCGGCCAATTACCATGTGTTTCATGGGCAGCCTCGATGACGTGGCGCGCGCGGCGGGGGTCTCGAAGTCAGTCGCCTCCCGCGCCCTGACGGGCGACGCCAGGGCGCGTATGAGCGAAGCCACCCGTGTCCGGATCCTAGCGGCCGCCGCCGAGCTCGACTACGTCCCGAATGCCCGCGCCCGTGCCCTCCGCCAGTCTCGCTCCGGCGCAATCGGTCTGATCGTTCCTGACGTCAACAACGCGGTGTTCGCCGATATGTTGGCGGGCGTGCAGCAGGCGACCGCCCGTCACGGCACCGACGTGCTGCTAGGGCAGGTGGACCCGCCGCCGGAAGGCGCCCAACAGCTGTCCCGCTTGGTGCGGGAAGGCCGGGTCGACGGGCTGCTGATTCAGCGCCGGGAGGATTTCGACGACACCATGCTGGCCGCGGTGCTGGGCTCCGACGTGCCTGCGATCACCGTCAACTCCCGGATTCCGGGCAGAGTGGGATCGGTGATCCTCGAGGATGAGCGCGGAGCGGGCCTGGCCACCCGACACCTGATCGGGTTGGGTCACCAGCGGATCGCGTTCATTTCCGGCACCCACGCGCACGACACAGCGGGCCGGCGCAAGAGCGGCTACCTGCGCGCGCTGAACGAGGCCGGCCTCGCAGCGCACCCGACCTGGGTGATCGATGCCGGATGGGAGTCCGATGCCGGCGCACAGGCGCTCACCACGCTCTATCACGATGGCGGGCTGGGAAAACCTGACGGCCCCACTGCAGTTGTGGTCGCCAGCGTCAACGCTGCCGTGGGCGCCCTGTTCACCGCGCTGCGGCTCGGCCTGCGGGTGCCAGAGGAGCTGTCGATCGTCGGGATCAACACGACGTGGGTCTCCAACACGGTGTATCCGGCCATTACTACGGTCAAACTGCCGCTGCACCGGCTCGGCGAAATGGCCGCCACGATGCTGCTAGACCACCTGGGCGGAGCCGAGCTCACAGATGTGGTGGTCGAGGATCCCGCACCTGAACTGGTGGCGAAGGAGACGACGGCCGAGCCGAGTTCGTGACCCGGTGCGCTCTCAGCGCCTGAAGTCGGCCGGGCGCTTCTCCACGAAGGCCGCCACCCCTTCGACCCCGTCGGCGGAGGTGAACAGCTCCATCAGCGTGGCACGTTCGTCACCGTAGGCCAGCGCGCGCTCGGCGCCCGACACCAAGTCCTTGGTGGCAGCCAGCGCCGAGGCCGACGAGCCGGCCAGAACCGCAGCCAACTCATTGGCGCGGTCCCGGCTGGTGCCCGCCGGGACCACCTCGTTCACCAGTCCAAGGTCGTGGGCCTCGGCAGCTGGCAGTCGCTGCCCGAACATGATGATCTGCTTGGCTTTTCGAGCACCCACTTGCGCGGTCAGGCGTTGCGTGCCGCCCCAGCCCGGGATCAGTCCAAGGGACACCTCGGGAAGCCCGAGTTCGGCCGTCTCACCCGCCACCACGAGGTCGGCGGCCAGCGCGACCTCGAATCCACCGCCGAGGGCCATCCCTTCGACCGCCGCGATGACGGGGACGGGAACTGTGGCGATGGTTTCGACAAGGACACCCGCCGCGCGGGTGAGTTCGCCGATCTCGCCCAGATCGCCGCGCCCGTACACCGAGATGTCCGCTCCTGCACAGAAGAAGGATCCACCGCTGAGCACGATCACCCGGGTGTCGGCCGGGCGCGCGTCGATCGACCTGGTTAGCGATCGGACCATGTCGAGGTCGAAGGCGTTGCGCTTTCTCGGACGGTTCAACACCACGTGCAGCACGCCCTCGGCGGCCTCCGAGTCGACGCCCACCGACTTTCCGTTCGTCAGTGTCTCGGTCATCAGTTACCCACCTTTGCTTGAAGTCGATCGATGTCTTCTGTCTCGTAGCCCAATTCAGTCAGAACAGTCCGGTTGGAGCTGCCCAGGTCGGGCGGTAGGTTGCGCACCCCCGGGCGCTGTCCGTCGTAGAGCACCGGATGCCCGAGGAGCCTTACGGCACCCGCCGTCGGATGGTTGATCTCGATCACCGACCCGTTGTGCTGCACCTGAGGGTCCTCGACGATGTCGGCGTAGGTGTTCACCGGCGCAAACCAGACCCTGGCTTCGACGAACACCGCACTCCATTCGTCAGTGGTTCGTTGCCCCATGTGCTTGGCCACCCGCTCGTTGACGTCCTCGCGCCGTTCGTAGGACGAGTCTTCCCCGACACCGAGGAACCAGTCGTCCTCGAAGACGGCAGCGAGCACAGCCAACGCATTGAGTGACAGCGTGAGGTGGCCGTCGGCGGTGGCGAAAACGCCGTACGGCGCTTTGTAATACGGCGAGGACACGCCGCTGTTGCTGCGGCGGCCGGTGTAACCGTTCAGGAAGTAGGACAGCGGTTCGATCTGGAGATCGAGCGCGGCGCTGAGCAGATTGCTCTCCACCCGCGCGCCCCGTCCGGTGCGTTCCCGGCCATGCAGTGCCGCCAGGATCCCGAACGCCCCCAAGACCGCGCCGTGCTGGTCGACGATCGAAGCGCCGACCGGGGTCGGCGGGCCATCGGCGGCACCCGTCGCGGCGGCGATTCCCGACAGTGACTGCAGCAGCACGTCTTGCCCCGGCCGGTCCTTGTAGGGGCCGTCGCCGCCGTAGCCCGACAGCGAGCAGTACACCAGTCGGGAGTTGCGGTGGCGCAGGCGTTCCCAGCCCAGGCCGAGCCGCTCCATCACACCGGGGCGGAAACTCTCGATCAGTACGTCCGCGTCGTCGAGCAGTCGCAGTACGACGTCAACCCACTCGGGGTCCTTGAGATCGACCACCAGGCTGCTGACGTTCCGGTTGCCCAACAGGAAGAAGATGCTCTCCCCGTTGAGGTAGGCATCGGGGCCCGACCACGACCTCTCGAACGCACCCGTCGGTGGCTCGACCTTCACCACCTGCGCACCCAGATCCGCGAGCAACTGCGTGGCAGATGGGCCTTGCAGGAAATGCGTGAAGCTAACGACGCGAATCCCGTCGAGCATGGCCATCGGTCCTCCTTTGATCGACTCCTCAGTGGGCTGACGCACGTCGCCACGCGCCCATTCAACCAACCCGAACAATCGGTTGTCCACATTTTGCACTATTTTCGCGCAATCGGTTGTTCACAGCGCTTTCTCTGTGCTTCACTGTGGCAGCCGTGATCTGGGACACAGGCCGCGGCCACACCCACAAACCGATGCGCACCGACAAGGAGCCACCGTGGTCGACTCATCGCCTCAGCAATCTCGCGCCGCCAGTCCGCACACCACCGACCCGCCCACGAGCAAGCTGCGGAGAGTGGTCGCGGCGTCCATGGCCGGCACCGTCATCGAGTGGTACGAGTTCCTGCTGTACTCGGCGGCCTCGGCCCTGGTCTTCGGCACGCTGTTCTTCCCGAAGACCGACAACGCACTCGACGGGGTCGTCAACGCACTGCTCATCTACGCCGTCGGATTCCTTGCCCGCCCACTCGGCGGCCTCGCCTTCGGCTACTTCGGTGACCGCGTGGGACGCAAGAAGCTGCTCCAGGTGAGCCTGCTCCTGGTCGGCGCCTCGACGGTCGCGATCGGCTGCATCCCCGGTTACGCCAGCATCGGGATGGCCGCTCCCCTGCTACTGGTCCTGATGCGCTTCATCCAGGGTGTCGGTGTCGGCGGCGAATGGGGCGGCGCAGTGCTTCTGGTCGCCGAACACAGCCCGAACAAGAGCCGCGCCTTCTGGACCAGCTGGCCGCAGGCCGCCCTTCCCCTCGGCAATTTTGTTGCGACACTTGTCCTCACCGGCCTGGCATTCGCCATGACCGAGGACGCCTTCCTCGCCTACGGCTGGCGCATCGCATTCTGGTTGTCGGCCGTGATCGTGATCGTCGGTTACTACATCCGGACCCGCGTCGATGAGGCGCCACTGTTCCTGGAAGCCCGCGAGGCGGCCGAGAAGACCAATGAGCCCACACCCTCTGCGCTACAGGTCATCAGGGCCTACCCGCGCCAGGTGCTGATCGCCATGGGCGCTCGGGTTGCGGAGAACATCATGTACCAGATGGTGGTCACGTTCTCGATCACGTATCTGGCGTTCACGATCGGAGCCACCACCACCGAGATCCTGGTCCTCATCCTCGGTGCGCACGCCATCCACTTCGTCGTGGTGCCGCTCTATGGCAGGCTCGCCGACACCTGGGGCCGCAAACCGGTTTTCCTGCTCGGATCCGTGCTCGCCACCGGCTGGGGATTCGTCGGCTTTCCGTTGCTGTCCACAGGAAATGACGTGCTCATCTTCCTGGGCATCACGCTCGGTCTCCTGATCCACGGTCTGATGTACGCCCCACAACCGGCGCTGATGGCCGAGATGTTCCCCACCCGGATGCGCTACACCGGCGTCTCACTGGGTTACCAAGTCACCTCGATCTTCGCCGGATCGCTAGCCCCTTTCATCAGCACCTCGCTGCTGCGTTCGCATGGATCGTGGGTGCCGATTGCCTGCTACCTCGCGGTGGCGGCAGTGATCTCGACCGTGGCGGTGAGTTTCCTGGAGGAGACCAAGGGCATCGACTTGGCCGGCATCGGCACCACTGCCCCGAGATCACGGGCAGCCGCATGACGCCGACGGTGAGGCAGAACCACCGTCACCGGCCGACGGGCGGGCCGAGGAACCACCTCGGCGCACAATTCGACGAACAATCGGTTGTTCGGCACATAGCCAATCTTGCCCAATCGGTTGCTCAACGTGTAAGCGTGTGCTTCGCTAGGTGAACCACTGGGCGTGAACGCTTGATTTTTCTCCGGCCCCCGCGTTGCTGCGAGGCCTGCAACAGCCAACTCAAGACATTCGAGAATGGGATCAGTCACGACATGAGTGATATATCAGTTATCGATCGGTTTGCCGGCCCGTCACCGTTACGGGGTTTACGGCGATGACCCGCCGACTGGAAGCCGTCGGGATCGACAAGGAATACACCACGTCCCACGGCGTCACCTGCGTACTGCGGGGGCTGACTCTGCACGCGGACCGCGGCGAGTTCGTCTCCATCGTCGGCCCGAGCGGGTGCGGCAAGTCGACGCTGTTCAACATCATCACCGGACTGGTGGCGCCCACCGCTGGGTCGATCCGGGTGAATGGGGCCGACGTCACCGGCACCACGTCGGAGCACATCGGCTACGTCCTGCAGAAAGACCTCCTCTTTCCGTGGCGGACGGTTCTCGAGAACGTCATCCTCGGACTCGAGGTGCGCGGCACGCGCAAGAAGGAAGCACGCGAACGCGCCAGACAACTCTTCGCCGCCTACAAGCTGCAGGGCTACGAGGACAACTACCCCGCCGACCTCTCTGGAGGGATGCGGCAGCGGGCGGCACTCATGCGCACCATGGTGACCGATCCGGACATCATCCTGATGGACGAAGCGTACAAGGCACTCGACTACCCCCTCAAGATCGCACTGGAAGGCGAGCTGCTCGAAACCGCCAGGGCCACAGGCAAAACCGTTGTCGCTGTCACGCACGACATCGAGGAAGCGGTCACGATGTCGGACCGCGTGTACATCCTCAAGGCCCACCCCGGAGAGATCGTCGACGAACTCGACGTCGACCTCGGCACCACGAGCACCGATATCAACGAGCGGCGGCTGGCGCCCCGATTCAACGAGTTCTACGAAAAGATCTGGCGCGGAATCGGACAGTCGGCGGACGTCGCGTGAACCCCACCGGCCGCACACTTCCTCACCTCACCCAGGAGGACAGATGACCACCGTACTGACCGAGCCGTCGGCCGCCCCCACACGGCCGCTCCGGCAGCGGACCGCCACCGCGTCGCCGCGCCGCCGGCGGATCATCCTGCACACCATGCAGGTCCTGATCGTGGTAACAGCGTTGTCCGCGTGGGAATTCGGCGCCCGCAGCGGTGCCATCAGCTCGTTCCTCTTCGGTAGCCCCAGCGCGGTGTGGAACGTACTGCATACCCGCGCGATCTCCGGTGAGCTGTGGTCCGACATAGGCGTCACCAGCATGGAGGTCATCCTCGGATTCCTGATCGGCGCCGTCGGTGGATCCGTCCTCGGTCTGCTGCTGTGGTACTCGCAGTTCGTCGCCGATCTGACATCACCGTTCATCGCCGCCATCGGGTCGATCCCGGTTCTGGCGGTCGCACCGCTGACGATCATCTGGTTCGGCACCGAGATGACATCCAAGGTGGTGATCGTCGCGTTCTCGTGTGTGGTCGTGTCGTTGACCACCTCCTACCGTGGCGCCCGACGCACCGATCCCGACCTGATCAACCTGATGAAGTCGTTCGGTGCCTCCCGCTCCCAGATCTTCCGCAAACTCGTTGTGCCGTCCGCGATGACATGGGTGGTATCGGGTTTGAAGCTCAACATCGGCTTCGCACTGGTCGGCGCGATCGTTGGCGAATACATCAGTTCCGACGCCGGCGTGGGTCACATGATCCTGCTCGGCAGCTCCAATTTCACCATCAGCCTCGTCATCGCCGGCATCGCCATCGTCATGGTCATGGTGCTGGTCTTCAACCTCCTCGTCAGCGCCCTGGAGCGCTTCCTCGGTCACTGGGAAAGGTCATGATCATGAATACCCGAAAGCTCCTCCGGCAGCTGGCCGTTGCCGCGACATCGGTGACGGTGCTCCTCGCCACGGCCTGCGGCAGCGAACCTGCCAAGTCGGCGGACGGCACGACCACCGTCCGAATCAGCCAGGCCTTCCAGTCCTTGCTCTACCTGCCGCTCTACGTGGCCCAGGAGAACGGCTACTTCAAGGAACAAGGGGTGACCGTCGAGATCGCCACCGGCGGCGGTGGCACCCAGTCTTGGACCGCGGTCCTCGGCGGATCGGCCGAGTTCTCCATCCAGGATCCGGTCTTCGTGCCGAAGTCACACGAAAACGGAGGCCCCGGTGTGGTGGTGGCCGCCATCCAGAACGCTCCGTCGGTGTTCGTCATCGGCCGCGGTGGCGCCGGCGCCACAGTGAACGACCCGTCGGTGTTCGAGGGCAAGAAGGTGGTGGTGAGTCCGGAACCCGACACCAGCTGGGCCTTCATGAAATACCTGATCGACCAAAAGGGCCTGAAGAACGTCACGATGGTCAACGTCGCGCTCGGCAGTGAACTCGCCGCCGTGGCAGGCGGGCAGGCCGACCTGGCCCTGTCCTTCGAGCCGACCGTCAGCCAGGCGGTGGTGGACCAGGGCCTGAAGGTCGTGTATTCCTTTCCCGCCAATCCGGACTGGTACCCCTTCGCCTTCTCCAGCCTGACCACCACGGAGAAGTACCTGCAGGGCAACCCCGAATCCGCCCAAGGTGTGGTCACCGCGATCGCCAAGGCGTCGAAGTTCATCTACGCCAACCCCGAGGCCACCATCGACATCGCCGCCAAGTACTTTTCCGATCTGCCCCGCGAGGTCGTCGCGGCCGCCGTGGAACGGGAGATCGACGCGAAGGGCTACGCCGAGGACATCACGGTGACCAAGGAGTCATGGGACCGCAACATGGAGATCTCGTTGTTCACCAAGAACATCGCGGCCTACCCCTCGGATGCGACGTCGTATGAGAACAACGTCAACACCGAACTGGCCACCCAGGCCCGCGACGCGCTTGAGGCGGGCTGACCATGACCGTGCATCGTCCAGGACCCGAAGAACTCGAAACCATCTCTGCGGCATACGGTCTCAACCTGAGCGCCACTAAACTGGCAGAGTTCGCCCCACACGTCGAGAATATGCTGGCCTCCTGGGATGTGGTCGCCGAACTGCACGGGCAGATCGAGCCGCCCACCATGACACGCGCCTGGGCGCAGCCGGCCCACAACCCGTTGGGCGCCTGGTACGTCACATGCGACATCACCTCCACCGGCGCGGGTCCGCTTGCCGGCCGAACCGTGGGCATCAAGGACAACATCGCGGTTGCCGGCGTGCCGATGATGAACGGCTCAGCGATGGTCGAAGGCTACGTCCCGGACTGTGATGCCACCGTGGTCGCCCGGCTGCTGGCCGCCGGCGCCACCATCACGGGCAAGACCGTCTGCGAGGACCTTTGCTTCTCCGGAGCGTCGCATACCGCCGCCACCGGCCCTGTGCGAAATCCCTGGGACCACACCCGCACCTCGGGCGGATCCTCCAGCGGCAGTGCCGCTCTGGTCGCCTCTGGGGCCGTCGACCTGGCCATCGGCGGTGACCAGGGCGGCTCGGTGCGGCTGCCTGCCGCGTTCACCGGGATCGTCGGACACAAGCCGACCCACGGGCTGGTCCCCTACACCGGCGCATTTCCCATCGAGCAGACCCTCGACCACCTCGGTCCGATGACCCGCACCGTCGCCGACGCGGCGCTTGTTCTCGACGTGATCGCCGGACCCGACGGCCTGGATCCCCGGCAGCGTGCCTACGGCGGAGAAACGTCGTTCACCGACGCGCTGACCCGGCCCACGCCCGGGCTACGCGTGGGCGTGCTGGCCGAGGGCTTCGGGCATCCGGAGTCGGTTCCCGGTGTCGACGCCGCCGTCCGCGGCGCCATCGATGTCCTGCGCGCCGAAGGACTTCTGTGCGAGGAGGTTTCGGTACCCTGGCACCGCCACGGCAAGCAGATCTGGGACGTGATCGCCGTCGAGGGTGGTACCGCCCAGATGGTCGACGGCAACGCCTACGGCAGGAACTGGCAGGGCTGGTACGACACCGCGCTCATAGCGCACTACGGAAGCCGCCGCTCCAACGGCTCCTCCTTCCCAGACACGGTGAAGCTGGTGTTGCTGGCCGGTCGCCACACCCTCGACCGGCACCACGGCGTGCACTATGCGATGGCACGCAACCTCGTTCCGCGCTTGCGTGCCGCCTACGACGAGGCCTTGTCGCGCTTCGACGTCCTCGTCATGCCCACCACTCCGATCCTTGCCAGCCCGATACCGGGCCGCGACGCGCCACTGGACGAGTACCTAGCGCGGGCACTGGAGATGATGGCCAACACCGCCGCTTTCGACGTGACGGGCCACCCTGCGTGCAGCGTCCCGGCCGGTGTGGTCGACGGACTGCCGGTCGGCATGATGATCGTGGGCCGCCACCTCGACGATGCCACGGTCCTGCGGGTTGCGCACACCTTCGAGCAGGCCCGCGGGGGCTTTCCCGCTGCGGCGGATGGGGCATCATGAGCCACGTGCACGAGATCGAACTGGACCTCACCAAGTCACTGGTTGACGACCCGCGAGCAGGTCACAACCGCTGGCATCCAGACATCCCCGCGGTGCTGCGGTGCGCGCCGGGCGACACCGTCGCGTTGCGAGCTCGCGACGGTTACGACGGCCAGATCAACCGGGATTCGACGGCTGCGGACGTGCTGGCCATGGATACCGCCAGGATCCACCCGTTGACCGGCCCGGTCTACGTCGAGGACGCCGAACCCGGTGACCTCCTGGTGGTCGATGTGTTGTCGGTCGAGACCGGCGACTTCGGCGCCACCCTGAACATTCCCGGATTCGGTTTCCTGCGTGACGAATTCACCGAACCGCACATCGTGCGCTGGGAGATCGCCGACGGGTTCGCCCGCTCGGCGGACCTTCCAGGCGTGCGCTTGCCGGCGGCCCCCTTCATGGGGGTGATGGGGGTCGCACCGTCGCGAGAGTTGTTCGAGCGCAGTAGGTCCGCCGAACAACAGGTGGCGAAGGAGGGCGGGCTGGTCGAACTGCCGAATCCCATCTCGGCGGTGCCACCGGACCTCCCGGGGGACCCGGGGCGGCGCACCATCTGCCCCACCGAGGCAGGCGGCAACATCGACATCAAGCACTTGACCGCAGGTAGCCGGGTGTACCTGCCAGTCTGGGTTGCGGGCGCGTTGTTCTCCGTCGGCGACGGGCACTTCGCGCAGGGCGACGGCGAATCCTGCGGTGCCGCGGTGGAAACCACCACGAGAGTGGTGGTGAGGTTCGACCTGCGCAAGCGGGCGGCGACGTCGGGCGGGGTGCGCTACCTGCGCTACGAGCGCCTCACGGCGGGACCGCCGGAGGTGGCCGCGCGGCCGCACTTCGCAGTGACCGGTGTGCCGGTAGACGACGACGGCCGGATCCACCCGGAAAATCTCAATCTGGCGACACGAAACGCACTGCGCCTGATGGTCGATTACCTGGCCGATGAGCGCGGTTTCACCCGTCAGCAGGCGTATGCGCTGTGCAGCGTGGCCGTCGACCTGCGCATCAGCCAAATTGTCGACGTGCCCAACGTGTTGGTGTCGGCCATGGTGCCCACCGACATCTTCGAGTGAGCCTCAGGCGCGGGACTTCTCGGGCAGCTGACGGTCGTCCACGGGTGTGCCGAGGCTGCGCAACAGCGTCAGAGCCCGTTCCGAGGGTGACCCCGCGACGGTGGTGACCACGATCAGACTCTGACCAGGCGAGCGCGCGATGGCCAGCGTCTGCTGGGTGACG
The DNA here is from genome assembly GCF_008329605.1 of Mycolicibacterium sp. P9-64. Lineage (GTDB taxonomy): Bacteria > Actinomycetota > Actinomycetes > Mycobacteriales > Mycobacteriaceae > Mycobacterium. The sequence goes on along the minus strand of NZ_NPKO01000013.1, from coordinate 117,528 downwards.
GTCAGGGCGCCGACCACAGGATGGTGCAGGTCGTAGGACGCGGCGTCGCAGGGCGTGATCCGATGATCGCCCCACATGGTGACGAATTCCGGGCTCTTCATCGTCAGCTCACCGATGAGAGCGGCAAGGTCACGGTCGTCCGGATGCCGCCCCACGGCAATACGCAAATTTCCCACCACTGCTCTGGCCTTGCGTCGCCAGTCCGTGTAGAGCTCACGCTCGTGTCCGTCCAGGAACACCATTCGGCTCATGTTGGGCCGGTTCACCACATCGTCGACGGCGCTCCGGTCCACATGTCCGGCCAGCAGCGCGTGCCCCAGGTGATTCCACGCCAAGACATCGGTGCGCCGACCCAGAACCAGCGCTGGCGTCCCGTCGAGGGCGCGCAGCAGATCCCGCGTTTCGTTACTCACCTTCTCTGGCCGCGGGCGCCGCGGCCGAGGTGCCCGCCGGGCAGCGCCTGCCAACCGTTCGAGGTGTTCACGTTCGTGCGTATCTAATTGCAGCGCACCGGCAATCGCATCCAGGACCTCCGGGGACGCGCCGCGCGAGATCCCCTGCTCAAGCCGCGTGTAGTAGGACACGCTGACTCCTGCCAGGTGCGCCACCTCGTCGCGCCGCAGCCCCTGCACCCGGCGGCGCGCACCGAAGTCCTGCAGGCCAATGTCCTCGGGGCGGGTATGGGCGCGCCGAGCCTGCAGAAATTCTCCGAGTGGCCCAGGTCCGTCCATCTCTTCAGTATCCGTGCGCCATGGGATCCCAGCCACCCCCTGTCAGGGATAGGACCAACGAGGTGTGGTTGCCCACCGGGCACGTCGACAGACTCGTGTGAGCACCGCCGATGACCAAGGGAGTCACATGGAACAGATCGAATTGGGCGACGTCACCGTTACCCGCGTCAAGGAGTACTACGGCTCCGTGCAGATGGGGCCCGCAGACTTCTTCCCGGACAGCACCGAGCACGACTGGGAAGCCAACAAGCACTGGCTGGCCCCTGATTTCTGGGATCCGGGCACCGATCAGTGCATCTCGGCGATCCAGACCTGGGTGCTGCGCAGCGAGGGACGCACCATCCTGGTCGACACCGGTGTCGGCAACCACAAGGAACGGCCGTATGTCCCGGTGTGGAACCACCTCGACACCGCGTTCCTCGAGAATCTGGCCGCCGCAGGCGTTGCGCCCGAGGACGTCGACGTGGTGATCAACACCCACCTGCACATCGACCACGTGGGCTGGAACACCCGTCTGGACGGTTCGACGTGGGTACCCACCTTCCCGAACGCGACCTACCTGATGTCACAACGCGATTTCGAGTTCTGGAACCCGGCCAATGTCCACAAACCCACCGCTAGCCGCGGAAGTATGAATGTGTTCGAAGACAGCGTCACCCCGGTCCACCAAGCTGGGTTGACCCATCTGTGGGACGAGACCTACCAGATCGACAAGAATCTGCGGCTGGACCTCGCGGCAGGTCACACCCCCGGCTCGTCGGTCCTGACACTGGAATCCGGTGCAGACCGAGCCGTGTTCGTCGGCGATCTCATCCACACCCCGCTGCAGATCGTCACACCACACACCAACAGCTGTTTCTGCGAGGACCCCACGGAAGCACGCAACACCAGACACGAGCTGCTGGGTCGCGCCAGCGACGACAATGCGCTGCTGTTCCCGGCGCACCTCGGTGGACACGGCGCTGTCGAAGTGGTCCGCGACGGTTCTAGCTTCGCCATCAAGGGCTGGGCGGACTTCGCCCGGATCAGCTGATCGACCACTCACCCAGGAGAACCCTTGTCTCAGAGCAACACTGCCGTCGTCCAAACCCCATCCGGCGCGGTGGGTGGCATCCGCGACCAGAGCGGCGAGCGCTACCGCGCCGTCCCCTATGCCGCAACCCCGACGGGAGCTGCCCGTTTCGCTCCACCGGCACCGCACCCGGGTTGGGACGGCGTCCGCGGCGCGACGGGTCACGGTGCGACGGCGCCGCAGCCGGTCCGTGACTTCGGTGCACTCGACATGCAGCCGTACTTCGGCCCCGGGTGGGTGCGCGGCACGGACTACCTGACGCTCGACGTGCACACTCCCGCCGCCGACGACGCGGCGCGACCGGTGATGGTGTTCGTCCACGGCGGCGGATTCGTCACCGGGTCATCGCAGGCCGCGCTGTATGACAGCCGGGCATTCACCCGTGACGGCGTCGTGCTCGTCACCCTCAACTACCGCTTGGGGGTCGCCGGGTTTCTCGATGTCCCCGGAGCGCCGCGCAACCGCGGGCTGCTCGACGTGCTGGCCGCGCTGAGGTGGGTCCGCGACACGATCAGCTCCTTCGGTGGTGACCCCGGAAACGTCACCCTGTTCGGCCAGTCCGCCGGCGCCACTTTGGTGGGGGCCCTGCTCGCCACGTCGGAGGCCACCGGGTTGTTCCACCAGGCTGTCATGCAGAGCGGCAGCGGCACGGGTGCGTTCACACCTGAGCAGGCTGCACGAGTCGCCCGCGCTGCGGCCGCCGAGCTGGGCGTGCAACCCACCGCGGACGGGCTCGCAGACATTCCCGATGAACAGTTCGTCGCCGTGCTGCCCACGCTGGCCGGTCTTGACCTGCGTACCGCCACCGCCACCGACCCACTGGTGGGCCTGAGCCCGTTCAGCCTCGTCCTGGACCAGCAGCCCGCCGATGCATTGGCGCACGGTCCAGGGGCCGACGTTGCTCTGCTCATCGGCACCAACACCGATGAGGGCAACCTCTATCTCGTACCTCAGGGCACCTTTGATACGTCACAACACGCTGATGTGTTGGCCGTTGCGGCCCAGACACATTCGGACCCGCACGCTGCGGTGGCGGCCGTGGCTGCCGACCGTCCCCATGCCAGCCACGGCGAAGTACGCTCGGCCCTGCTCGGCGAGGCGCTCTTCGGTGCGGGCTCCGCCCGGATGGCTCGGGCGCACGCGCTGATCTCGGCACGCGGCACCTACGTCTATCGTTTCGGATTCCGCTCGACGGCGCTGGGCGGCAAGCTGGGCGCGGCGCACACCGTGGAGCTTCCCTTCGTCTTCGACATCGCCGATTCGCCGTGGCTGCACGGGAAGACGGGGCTGCTGGGGCCTGATCCGGTTCCGGAGGGCCTGGCCCGGCGGATGCATGACTCATGGGTGTCGTTCGCCCGCAACGGTTCTCCCGGTTGGGACGGCTATCGCGGCGATGACGCTGCAGTACAGCACTTCGAGTAGTGCGATCCCCGCCCCTCGACGGCCCCTCAGGCCGCCGTCGTCGAATGTGGTTGTGCTGCCTTCGCCGCGCCAGCCTCGATGATCTCCCTGCGGTTGGTCTCCGGGCCGTAGGCCAGTGCAACCAGCGTCAGGGCGGTCAAGATGCCGAGGTAGACGACGATGATCCACCAATGTCCGAACACGGCGATCAACGCGGTGGCGATGAGCGGCAGGAAGCCGCCGGCCAGCACCGACCCGATCTCGCGGGCGAACGCGAAACCGGACAATCGGGTCCGGGTGTCGAACAACTCGGCGAAGTACGCCGCCTGAGGCGCCAGCATCGCTGGGTACAGGATGCCCAGTCCGACAACAAAACCCAGAATCAGCATCGGTGTGCTCAAGGACTCCAGCATCATGAAGAACGGCACCAGCCACAGAACTGAAGCCAGCGCTCCACTGGCATAGACCGGGCGCCGGCCGATCCGGTCGCTGACGTGCGCCCAGATCGGGATGAACACGATTTGGACGGCTGAAGCAATCACGACTGCCAGCAACGTGGTGCTGCGCTCCACGCCCAGGGTATTGACGGCGTATCCCACGGCGAAGACCGGGAACAGGTACGCGAAACCGTTCTCCGCCATCCGGGCGCCGATGACCACCAGGAAGTTGCGAGGGTTGCGGCGGATCGACTCCAGCACCGGGATCTTGGTCTCCTGCGCAACGCCGGCAGCCTCGGCCTGCACCGCGTTCTCGTACGCCGCCGTCTCGTCGATGTTGCGGCGGATGAAGTAGCCGACGATCAACAGAACGGAGCCCAGCAGGAACGGCACCCGCCAGCCCCAGCTCTGGAACGCGTCCTCCGGGAGCAAAGTGGTGAGCTGGTACACGCCCGTCGAAAGCAAAGTGGCCAACGCGAAGCCGGTCGGCGCCCATGCCCCGGCGAGACCACGGCGCTTCTGATTCCCGTGTTCGACGGAAAGCACCACCGCACCGGCATATTCACCGCCGGCGCCGAACCCCTGGAGAAGGCGCAGCAGGATCAGCAGGATCGGAGCCCACACACCGATGGCTGCGTGGTTGGGCAGCACACCGATCAATGTGGTGGCCACACCCATCAGCACGATGGTGAAGATCAACATCTTCTTGCGGCCCACCTTGTCGCCCATGTTGCCCAGCACGATGCCGCCGAGCGGGCGCGCAAGGAACCCAACGGCGTAGGTGGCGAAGGCCGCCAGAGTGCCGATGGTGGGGTCGGCGTTGGGAAAGAACTGGCCGTTGAGCACCAGTGCCGCGGCGGTGCCGTAGATGAGGAAGTCGTACCACTCGAGGGTGGTGCCGACCAGGGCAGCGATGCCCGCCTTGCGGGCCTGGTTGGGTGCGGCGGTTGCCATACTGCGTGTCCTTTGTGAGGTGAAAGGTGTTGTGTCAGCGAGCGGGTCGGCGCAACACGGCGCCCCCCTGGATGGGGCCGACCAGCGCGGCGTACTGGCCGAGCCAGCCGCGTTCGGGGGCATCCCCCACCGCGCGCACGGGCGCGCCGTCGCGCACGGGGTGCGTGTCGACCCGGCGGGCGTCGAGGTCGATGCTGATGGTGTCGCCGTCCTGCAGCCCGGCCAGCGGTCCGCCGTCGGCGGCCTCGGGCATCACCTGTCCGACAACGAGACCGTGGTTGAGACCAGAGAGTTCACCGTCGGTGACCACCGCGACTTCCCCGCCAAGTCCGGCACCGTTGAGTGCGGCCACGAAGCTGGCCGCGAACACCGTGCCCGGCCCGCCCCGCGGACCCATCCCGCGCAGCACGATCACGTCGCCGCGCTGGATCCCGTTGTCTCCCAATGCCGTGATGGCAGCGTCCTCGCCTACGAACACCTTGGCAGGTCCGCTGAACTGGCGGCGGGTGGCCTTACCCACGCCGGCGACCTTGACGATGGAACCGTCCGGAGCCAGCGAGCCGCGCAGGATGATCAGACCCGGTTCGTCGTTGATCGGGTCGTCGAGATCATGCAGCACGTCGCCGTCGGCGGCGCGGGCGTGCTCGGCCCGCTGAGCGACGCTGCGGCCGTCGACGGTCAGAGCGTCACCGTGCAGCCGCGGCAGCAGTGCCCGCATCACCGTCTGGACCCCGCCGATCCCGTCGAGATCCCACACCTGGTGGGCGCCGTTGGGCCGGATCGCCGCCAGCTGCACCGCATCTCGTCCGAGCTTCTCGAACAGGCCCACGACGTCGAGGTCCAGATCGGCTTCGGCGGCGATGGCGGTCAGGTGCCGAATGCAGTTCACCGACCCGCCGAGCGCCAGGGCGACCTCGATGGCGTTCTCGATCGAGTCGGCCGTGATGACCTGGCGTGCGGTCAGATTCTCCTCGACCATCGCCACGATCCGTCGGCCCGCGGCGCTGGCGTTGTTCAGCATGGCTTCTGAATTGGCCCGGGTCGGCGCGGACCCGGCCACCGTCATACCCAGCGCCTCGGCCATGCAGTGCATGGTGTTTGCCGTCGCCAAACCGGCGCACACCCCCGGCCCGTCGATGGCCTCGTCGGCGAGCTCGCCCAGCTGATCGATGGTCATCGTGCCTGCGGCGAGTGCGCCCACCGATTCGTAGACCGTGTCGATGTCGACCGAGCACCCGCTGTACCGGCCGCCCTTCTGATACCCGCCGATCACCACGATCGAGGGCAGGTCGAGGCGGGCTGCGGCCATCAGGTGGGCCGGGGTGGTCTTGTCGCACGAGGACAGGAACACGATGCCGTCCAGCACCGCGCCTTCGACCGCGGCTTCCACGTCGTTGACGATGAGATCCCGGGTGGGCATCAGATACCGCGCCTTTCGGCCGGCGCTGGTGACGAAATCGCTGGGCGCCGTGGTACGGATCTCGAACGGCAACCCGTCGGCCTCGCGGATGGCGTCGGCAACCCGCACCGCCACATCGTCGAGATGAGCGAAGCACACCGAGAGCTTCGACGATGTGTTGACGACCGCGATCTTCGGCTTTTGCTGATCCGCGACGCTGATGCCCATCGCGCTCCACTGCGCGCGGCGCACCGCCCATCGCGTGCTGCCCGGAGTGAAATTGCTGCGCAAACCCCCGCCGGGAGCACGTTCGAAGTTGTCGGTCACGATTCCTGCCTTTCTGAGTGCGCTGCGACAGCAGTCGAGGGCTCGAGCGCACTTCCGTTGGCGATCATGCGGGTTTGGATGTCCCGCACGTCGAGGTCGCGATAGGCCACACCGGAGTCCAGCGAGAGAAGTGTGGCCACCGCGGCGGCGTGGCCGTATTCAAAGCACTGTGCGGTGACGCGGGCCGAAGCGAGGGCCTGGTGCTCGGCGCTGAGACACCGGCCCGCTACGACGACGTTCTCGCCGTGTTCGGGCACCAGCGCACCGAACGGCACGTCGTAGTAGTCGTCCAACAACCAATGCAGCCGTGGCTTTTCGCCGTCGTGCAGTTCGATCGGCCAGGGGGAACGGCAGATCGAGTCCGGCCGTTTGGTTCCGTCCACGACGTCGCTGTCGCGTAACGTCTGCACCCCCGCCACCGTCCGGGTTTGCCGTATGCCCGCTTCGACGCCGGTGTCGACGACAAACGCATCAGCGCATCCGGGCACGGTGGCGGTGAGAAAGCGGGCGTAGTCCCGAACCTGTTGACGGCCGCCGATCTCGGCCAGGGTGAAGTCGGCAGGGTCGATGACGTTGAGCATCCGGCCGTCAGGAGCCGTCAGCCTGGTGGCGTTGACCAGCAACTCCCCTGGTCGACTGGTGGCGAAGATCCAGATCTTGTTGCGCGGCAGAACAACTCCAGCGGCGCGCGCATCGTCGATCGCTGCCGTCACCCACGCCGGACTGATGGTGTCATCGCCCCACGCCGCCCAGAACGTCTCCGTGTCGACGTTGCCCAACCGAAAGAACATCGTCGGGTTCTGGATACGCCCATCAGCACCGAAGCGGTATGCGCCGCCGCCGCGCGCCACCACCGCTCCGTCGCCGGAGGCATCGATGATCCGAGCCGCCCGTATGGCGCCGACTCCGGCGTTGGAGGCCACCAGCAGCCCGCGGTAGTTGCCATCCTCGACCAGGACATCGATTACCTGGGTGTGGAACAGGATCCGCGCCCCGGCGCCCGTCAGCAGCCCGTCGGCGGACTCGCGCCACATCAGCGGGTCGTGTGCTGCGGTGAAGGTCTTGCCGTAGCGCTGGGGCTCGGTGAGGCCACCGCGCGAGGTGAGGTCTGCAGCAAAACGCTCGGTGAAACCGTGCACCACCTGTTTGGGACGACGGGCCTCCTCGGACGCCAGGTACATCCCGCAGATCGTCCCCGACAGCCCGGCCACTGCCGCCCCGCCTGCGAACCCGTACTTCTCGATCACCAACACGCGCGCGCCCGCTTCGGCGGCGACGGTGGCTGCGGCGACGCCCGCTGCCCCTGCCCCGACCACCGCGACGTCCACGTCGTCGACCAGCGGAAAATGGCGAGTCTCGACCTCTTCGAGACCGAGATTCAACCGCCATTCAACCGATATATCAGTCATGGATGGACGGTACATCGATGGTCGCGATATTGTCTACCCCGTGACAGTGGGCACCCAGCGATGACCGGCATCATGCCCAACAAGGCCGACCAGGCATTCCTACAGATAGAGCGTTTGATCGTGTTGCGGGAGTTGCCCCCTGGCACTTTGGTGTCGGAGAAGCAACTCATGGAGCTGACCGGACTCGGGCGCACACCGGTCCGGGAAGCGCTGCAACGGCTGGCGCGCGAACGACTCGTCGAGATCCATCCCAATCGGGGCGTGCTGGTGCCAACGGCCTCGATCGAGGCGCAGCTCAAACTGCTCGAACTGCGCAGGACGTTGGAGCCGTTCGCCGTCCGGCTCGCGGCCCAACGGGCCACCGCACAGCAGCGTCGCGCAGCGGCCGCGCTCGCTGAGAAAGTTCTCGATGCCACGACGTCGGTGGACGATTTCGCCACGTTCCTGCGGGACGCGCACGCGCTGGTGGTCAGCGCGACCCACAACGAATTCGTCGAGGTCGCGATGGCGCCCCTACAGGGATTGTCCCGCCGGTTCTGGTTCGGCAATCTCACCGACCCGCACCAAGATCTGGCCCAGGCCGGCACATTGCACACCGCGATCCTGGCCGCCATCGCAGCTGGGGACGCCGAAGCCGCCGAAGCCGCATCGCTCGCGCTCAGCGACTACCTGTTGGCCTTCGCCTATGCCACTCTGCCGCCCCGGAGCACCGACTGAACAACAACAGTCCGGATGGTGCATCCGACACCGAGGCAACACCCTGCCAGCAGTGGAACACTCCGGCATGCAGCACTACGGATGCCCAAGCGTCAGACGTGTAGGGCAAGTAGGGCTTTGATGGGCTATCGGCGTTGGGGCGATACTTGCCGAATGCCAACGCCGCCATGCACGCCGAGCCGGACGCTGGGGTGTGCGCCCAGTGAAGTGCGCCCGGCCGGCGTTCGCGCCCCAGCAACAACAGTTGCGGAAGCTGGCATTGGCATCACCGCGTGGATGGGCCTGTCACAGGACTACCCGGAAGACCTGGAATTCGACGACGGGTCCGGGTTGGATGCGTCCTTGTCCGACGAAGATGCTCTGGTTGACCCAGGCGTATTTGGGGTCGCCGGATTCCAGGCGTGGGGTGGTGACGAAGTAGTGGTCACCGAAGTCGGTGCCGGTGGTGCCACCACCCAGGGCGCCTGCGGCTGCTTCGTTGACCTCGACCAGGCCCTGGTAGCTCATGTAGATGACGGCGCCGTCGTCGGTGTAGAACTGGGCGCGCACGTCGAGTCGGCCGAAGCCGTCGTCGCCGGCCAGTAGCCAGTCCCCGCCGCCGGGGGCGGCGGTGCCGCTGAACCGGTTGCCGGTGACCTTGCCTCCGGTGACGGCGAGTACCTGACGCAGCCCGTACGGGCCGGGGCCAACGATCTGCGGTTCGGCAAGCTCTGCGGTGTAAGAGAACTCCGGCTCCAACTTCATTGGCTCGCCGCCACTCCCGCGGCCGCCATCACAGCTGTCATGCCCTCGGCGATCACGTCGCGACCAAACGCCTCGAGCACGACATTGGGATTGAAGTACTCGCGGATCAGCACCACTTTGCCGTCCCTGATCCGCATGTGGGTGCAATAGGTATTGGCGTAGATCTTGCCCGTTTGCGCGACCGTCGCCTTTCCGTGCAACTCGAGAACGAAGAGTTCCGGGTCAGTGGTGTCGTGCACCGTCAGCGAATCGATGCGCAGGTCCGGGACGGACTCGAAGAACCAGTCGATGAAGTGACCGATGAGGTGCCGGCCCGGCACGCTCGCGGCGAGCGGCTCGGGAGCGAAGGGCATCTCCCAGACGCCGTCCTCGGCGAAGTTGTCCTTCCACGCTTCGAGCACCTCGCCACGCGGCGGACCATCATCGAGGGCCTTCCAGAACCGCTCAACCGTCGCGCGGTTGTCCGTTTGTACGCTCATGCGCCCGCCTCCATCTCTCGGTCGACTGCCGTCACAGTCGGTTGCCAGAACCGAGAGTGCACCACTCGTCGGGAATAGTCAACACTCTGTCGAGTGATGCGACATCCGTTGCCCCTGCGCGCGATTCGCAACCGATTAGGTGAGCCGGGTTCGAATGTCGACACATCGTTGATTATTCACGACGTCCAGTCTAGAATGCTGATGGCAGATGCGGCGCCTTCGTCGCACGATGACCACCGCCCCCACCGTTGACGACGAGGATCCGCTATGACGACACCCATCAACCGACTCTTTCGTCTACGGAGACGGCCTCAAGGCCAGGTGACCGAAGCGGACCTTGCGTGGGTCGAGGAGCCCCTTGCCGAAATCGACGAGGGTCAAGCGTTGGTCCGCACCCTCTACTTGTCGCTCGATCCCACAAACCGTGTCTGGATGAGTCAGTTGCGTTCCTACATCCCGCCGGTTGAGTTGGGCGCGGTGATGCGGGGCCTCGGCGTCGGACAGGTCATCGAAAGCCGGCGAGACGATCTGCCGGTCGGAGCATTCGTGCTGGGCTTCACCGGTTGGCAAGAATATTGTGTCGCCGACGATTCCGTTCTGGAGTTTCCGTTCACCGTTCTTCCCGACCCCCTACCGGCGCCGCTTTCCGCATTCCTGGGAGTACTTGGCCACACCGGTATTTCAGCTTTCCTCGGAATCGAGCTGGGCGATCCTCAGCCGGGCGAGACGGTGGTAGTTTCTGCCGCGGGAGGCGCCGTCGGTTCCATCGCCGGCCAGCTGGCAAAGCAGCGCGGCGCCCGCGTGGTCGGCATCGCCGGCGGCGCCGAAAAGTGCCGACACTTGGTGGGAGAGCTGGGCTTCGACGCATGTGTGGACCGGCACTCGGACGACTGGCGCGAGCGACTCGACGAGGCGACCCCTGACGGCATTGACGTCGACTTCGAGAACGTGGGCGGCCCGATAATGGATCATGTCCTGGGCCGGCTGAACATCGGCGCACGCGTGTCGCTATGCGGTTTGATCTCGGAGTACGACAATTACAACGAAGACAGTGACCAACCCGGCCTGCGCAACGCGAACCAGCTGCTGATGCAGCGAGCCACCCTGCGGGGCTTCATCGTTACCGACCACATCGAGCGCTACGCCGAGATCATCGGAAAGCTCGCTGCTGCACTCGGTGAGGGCTCCATGACGTACGACGAGACCATCGTCGAGGGATTGGACAGTGCTCGGGAAGCCCTCAATGAGGCACTGTCCGGCAAAGCTCGGGGAAAGACGGTCGTCCAGGTCGCACCGCTTCCCTAGCCCGTTGACGACGCGATGCCATCGGTAGTAGGTGGTTGTGAATCCTCGGTTCACGGGGTGCACCAACTGAAAGTCAATGGAGGATAGCGGCGTTCGTCTGCGGCCTGATGAAGGGCTTCAGCGCCAGCGTCCAGCGTGTACGAAGTGCTGGGGAAACACAGATGGCATATGCGGAAACGTTCGTCCCGGCGGCCGCTCTGCGCGTCGCACTCTTCACACAGGTGGATGGCGCAGCGACTTAGCCGATCTCGGCCGGGTTGGGCGGCTGCACTTCACGCCGGAGGATCTTGCCGGTTGGGCCCTTGGGCAGGGAGTCGACGAACCAGATTTCGCGCGGGTATTTGTAGGCGGCGAGGCGATCTCGGACGAACGTCTTTAGTTCGTCGACTTCTGCCTGCTCCCCATGCCTGAGGGCGACGGCCGCGCCGATCTCCTCGCCGAGTGCCGTGTGCTTGATGCCGATCACCGCTGCTTCAGCGACAGCAGGATGCTCGTAGAGGACTTCCTCGACTTCGCGGGGATAGACGTTGTACCCGCCCCGGATGATCAGATCCTTCTTCCGGTCCACGATGGTGTAGTACCCGTCGCCATCGCGAGTGGCGATGTCCCCGGTACGAAACCAACCATCGGGGATGGCTTCGGCTGTTGCCTCAGGCCGGTTCCAGTATCCCTTCATCAGATTCTCGCCCTGGATGGCGATCTCGCCAGGCACGCCATCAGCAATGTCCTCGCCATCATCGCCGACGATGCGCAACGCGCAGCCCCGTACGGGAATCCCAATGGTGCCGGGTCTGCGCTGGTGCCCTGGCTGGTTGAAGCAGGCGATGGGCGCCGTCTCCGAGAGCCCGTACCCTTCGTAGATCTCGCAGTCGAACTTGCGCTCGAACGCCTTGAGAATCTCGACGGGCATGGGCGCACCGCCGGTGATGCAGGTCCGAAGCGAGGACATGTCCGTGTCATCTGCGTCGGGCGAGTGCAGCATCGCGGCGTACATGGTGGGCACGCCCTCGAGAACCGTCACTCGATCGCGGGCCAGGACCTCCAATGCCTTGGCCGCCTCGAAGCGAGGGACGAGCGTCAGGAGTGCCCCTGCTTTGACTGCTGCATTGAGTCCGCAGGTGAGGCCGAAGACGTGGAACAACGGCAGACAACCAAGGATCACGTCTTCCGTGCCAACGTTGATCAATGTGTCCACCGTCGTCGCGGCATTGGACGACATGTTCCGGTGGGTGAGTTCTGCTCCCTTGGGTTTCCCGGTGGTTCCTGAGGTGTACAGGATGACAGCGGTATCGTCATCGGTCCGAACGGTGGCTTCATGAATTGGGCTGCCGGACAGGTCGATTGGTCCCGTAGCCGATACCAATACCGACCGAATCCCGACCTTCGCCGCTGCGGCTGAGACGACGCCATCGCTGCCGTCCAACCCGTACACCACTGTCATACCCGAGTCGGTGAGGTAATACTCGACCTCACGTGCACCGAGCAACGGATTCATGGGAACGGCAACAGCCCCGGCCAGCAGAGCTCCGTAGAACAACACCGGGTATGCGGGGACGTTCGGGAGCATCAGGCCCACCCGGTCACCTGGGAGCACGCCGTGGGCTCGCAGATCCCCGGCCACCGCAGAGGCCCGATGATGTAGCTCCCCGTAGGAAAGCACGTACTCATCCAGCTTAACGGCTGGTCGGTCGCCGTAGTCCAGCGCGGTGGCGACGAGATTGGCTGCGAGATTGGACACAGTTGACTCCTATTTCGAACGAAGAGCTCGCAATTGATTCCGCGGCCGACGCGCGAATCCCGTTTCAGCGCAAGCAGAGCGGCCGAAACCAAGACAGTCGGGTCCACGGAACTTCGAAGCTGGGCTGATGTGACTGTATTCTACACACAACGTGCAGCATTATCGACACTACGTCGATAATGTTCGTGCATCGAGACCCGCGGTACCAGAGTGCCGCCGGTGCACATCCTTCGCGGTGGACCTGACCTATCATGCTTTCTTATGGCGTCCACTTCACCTTTCAGCCTGAACGCAGCCGAAACACGGGTGGGCCGACGAAACATCAAAGGCGATAAGCGCGAGCAAGCCATCCTCGAAGGTGCGTACGACCTGTTACGCACGGTCCCCCTGCGCAACATCTCCATCGACGATCTCACCAAGCGCGCGGGGCTGTCGCGGTCATCGTTCTACTTCTACTTCGAATCCAAGTGGCAGGTACTGTCCGCGCTGCTGTCGCGGGTCACGGCCGATGTGTTCCAGGCGTCGCAACTGATTTTTGAGCGCCCTGCAGGCATGCCGCCGGAGGCAGCCATCGAGCATGCGGTCAACGAGGTCATTCAGGTATGGGAACGCCATGGTCACGTTCTTCGTGAAGTAGCCGACGCCGCGGCGGCCGAGCCGGACTTGCAGACGCAGTGGGACACGATCCTCGGTCGATTCATCGATGCTTCGGCTGCCAGCATCGAACGAGACAGAGCTGCGGGCGTGGCCATCGACGGGCCACCGGCGAGGTCGTTGGCTGCTGCGCTGATGTGGATGGGAGAACGCAACCTTTCGTTGATGAGCATGCGCAGCGAGAACGCAATTCCGTTGGAAAGCATGGCCGAAACGGTGACCACCATCTGGCTGCGGACGGTCTATGGCCTTGAGTGGAAGCCCGCCAAGAAGAAACCCGATAGACGCCGCAAGCCCTCTCCGAAGGCGTGATCGACGCCGCCGGAGAGGGCTCACCTGACTTCCAGGGTGCGCTCGGACGTTACTGGTTGTCCAAGGCCATCTTCGTCATGTTCAGCCCGGGCATCAGCATGTGGCCGCCTTCGACCAACATCTCGAGGCCTGTCGTCCACCGTGATTCGTCGGAGGCCAGCCACAGCACCGCCTCGCTCATGGCTTGCGGCGGCAGCAGGCCCACATCCCGCAGAACCGACCAGTACTTCGCGCCCTGCAGGTCCTCTTTGACGCCGTTTCCAGGCCCCTTGCCCGCGCAAAGATCGTAACCACCTTGCCAATCCAGGGCGGGAGTATCGGTAGGCCCGGGAAGTAGCGAATTGACTCGGATGCCGAACTGGCCGAACTCCAGTGCTGCGCTCTTCGCCAACCCGAGTACGCCGTGTTTCGATGCCACGTAGTGGACGTAGTGGGGAGATCCTTCGACGCCGTTGCCGGACGAGGTGATGATCACCGATCCACCTCCGCGCGACTTCATGGCGGGCGTTACCGCCTTGAGGGTGCGCCACGGCCCCATGATGTTGACGTTCAGCACATCCAAGAACTCATCTTCGGGAATATCCGCGAACGGGTGAACCGTCCAGATGCCGGCATTGGCCACTGCGACGTCGAGTCCACCGAAGGCCCGTACGCCCTCGGCGACCAGGCCGTCCAGCGGGGCCTGCTCGCGAACATCGCCTTCGTGTGCGATGATTCGCCGACCCAACGCCTCGACCTCCTTGACCGTGATCTCCAGGTCAGCCGCCGTGGCAACGGGATAGGGAACCCCTCCGTTCGCCGGGCAGTCGAAGGCGAGGATGTCGGCTCCTTCCTGCGCGAGGCGGATCGCGTGCGCTCGTCCCTGACCTCGGGCCGCTCCGGTGACCAGAGCGACCTTTCCTTCCATGCGTCCCATTTTTACTCCTCTTCTAGTGTTTCGTCTTGCGTCTCGTGCGACGAGAAACCCTGTAGTGCAACGTATATAGGGCCTCCCCCTTACTGGATCGGCCTGATCAGCTGGAGTACGACATCGATTCCGGGAGGCTCAGTCCAGACATGTGTGGCGTCGCCAAGCGGAATCGGTGCGGCAATCGGCTCCGCGCGTCCGGGCCCTCGGATGGCACAGCCCGCGAGTTCGGGGCCATCGGCATGCTGGAGCCGTAGTGCTAGGTGGTCGAGTTTTGCCGGTGTTCCTTCAAGGGCTGCATCAAGCGCGTCGCGATCGTCGATGGTGTACAACTCGACCTCTGCTCCGGAAATGTCGAGGAATACCGCGCTGATGCCCATGGCCGGGACCTCGACTTTGCGAGCAACCCCGACCCCAAATCGAGCAGACCAGTGTGTGACGGCCGAGTCCAGGTCGCGTACCAGGATCCCGATGTGGTCGAGTCGAGGCAGGTCGGCAGAACGCGGCACAGCCATGGGTTGTTCGAGCATGGAGGCTCCTGTCTTGATCGTTACTGGCTGCCCGCCGCGACGAAGTGGGGAGCAAGGCCGGGCTTGGGCTCAGTCCAACGTTGTGTGACGACTTTGGACCTCGTGTAGAACCGGTAGCCGTCGTAGTTGAGCCCGTCATCTCCGAAGCGCGAATCGCCCCACCCGCCGAACCCGAACCAGGAGATGGGCACGGGAATCGGCACGTTGATCCCTACGGACCCGGCCAGGACGCCCCTACTGAATCGACGAGCAGCCGTCCCACTGCTAGTGAAGATGACCGCGCCGTTCCCGTACGGATTGTCGTTGACGATCTGTAGGGCCTGATCGAGGCTTTCGGCGCGCACCACGCTCAGGACCGGTCCGAACACTTCATCGCGGTAGAGATCGCTGTCGATGCTGACGTCGTCGACGAGGCTAGGGCCGATGAAGTAACCGGCTCCAGGGGTATGCCGTTCGCGGCCGTCGACGACCAGCCGGCCGCCTTGTTCGACAGATCGCTCCAGCGCCCCACGGACCCGATCGAGTGCACCCTCTGAGATCAATGGGCCCATGTCGGTACCCAACGCGGCGCCGGGACCCACCTTGAACGTGGTCGCGCGCTCGGCAACCTTGGCCACCAGTGCATCTGCTGCCGAGCCGACGGCGACCGCGACCGTCACGGCCATGCATCGCTGGCCTGCGGCACCGTACGCCGCCGAAACGAGCGCATTGGCGGCAGCATCGAGGTCGGCGTCGGGCAACACCACCATGTGATTCTTGGCGCCACCAAGTGCCTGCACCTTCTTGCCTGCATCGGCCGAGCGCCGGTAAATCGCATGTGCCACTGGGGTCGAGCCGACGAACGACACCGCAGCGACATCAGGGTGGTCGATGAGCGCCTCGGCGGTCTCTACACCACCGTGCACGACATTGAGCACACCGTTGGGGAGACCTGCATCGCTCATGAGTTGCGCCAGCCGCACCGCTGCCGACGGCACCTGTTCACTTGGCTTGAGCACGAACGCATTCCCGCAAGCAATGGCAGCCGCGAACATGGACACCGGCACCATGACCGGGAAGTTGAACGGCGTGATGCCGGCACACACGCCGAGCGGTTGCCGGAAGGAATACGTGTCCACGCCATTGGCGACCTGCTCGGCGTACTCCCCTTTCAGTTGCTGCACAACCGAAAGCGACACGTCGACGGCTTCAATCGAACGTGCCAACTCTCCCCGGGCATCTTCAAGCGTCTTGCCCTGTTCGGCCGTAATGATCCACGCCAAGTCGTCCATCTGCTCGTGCAGCAACACCCGGAAGCGGTGCAGTATGGACGCGCGCGCGGGTGCTGGCGTGTCGGCCCAGGCCACCGCTGCAGCTCGTGCACTCGCCACGGCTTCATCGACGGTCTCGGCACCGCCCAAGGCGACCGTCCCGACCACGCGCCCCGTAGCGGGATCTCGGATCTCGGATCGCGGCCCCTCGTCCGAGGAGACGGCCGCGCCAGCGATCCAATGCGGCACGGTGTCAAGAGATACATCAATGGTCACAACAACTCCCAATACTCAGAAAGGCCAGATACTTCGGACGACAACCGGGCTCAGGCCTTGAGGTCGCGAGGATGCGGCAGGTCCGGGAACATCTCCAGGCCGTAGTTGACCTTCAGGTTCTCGACCTCGGCCTGCAGCTGCTCGGGCGTCCGAAGCTCACGATTGCGGGCTTCGTAGAAGTACTTGTCAATGCCGCCGTTCGGCTCGAAGCCCTTGCTGTCGGGGCCGGGAACGAACACCACGAGGATCCGGGCTTCGTCACCGACGACCTCATAGGTGTGCCGCTGATCCTTACGCCCCCAGACGAACTGACCTTTCTTGGCGTTGTACGAGCCGGCCTCGGTATGAATCTTGATTTCGCCTTCCATCACGAAGAACCCCTCCTCTTCGCGGTGGTGGATGTGCCATACCGGTTCGGTGCCACGCACCCAATTGGTTTCGATGATGATCAGCTGGCCGTTGGTGGATTCTCCGGTCGCGTGAATCCAGAAGTCCACGCCCGTCATGAAGTCACCGGTCATGTTGAAGTGGATGTCATCACGGTGGGAGACGTAGCTCTCGCCATCGCGTGAAGTTGACGGTTGGATCTGGTCGACGTCCGATGTGGTGGCCATGTCAATCCCTCTTTTTGTCGTTGTGACTCCGCGTGTCGATGTTTGGCATCACGGTCTGGCAGAGTTGAGACTAGACTCACAGTCGATTGTAGTCAACGGAGTGTCCACTTTGGCGAGATGGCGCTGCACTCGCCTCCGGAGCAGCAGCCCTTCACGTCAAGCCGTCCATGAATCGACAGTGTGTTGACTATCACAGACGCATAGTGCACGCTCGGATCTGTCGCGGGGCCGAAGGCAATCCCGCCCGAAAAGGAGGATCAGACAATGAAGTTGGAGCCGGAGTTCTCTTACACCGCAGAGCTTGCCGAACCGCAGATCGTTGGCCCCGGCCCGTACGGGCTGCGTCAGGTACTCGCCGTCACCGGAGGCAAGGTCACCGGCAACCGGTTCAGCGGCACCGCCGCCCCCGGCGGCGGGGACTGGCTACTGGCCGGCGACGACGGCTTCGGCCGACTCGACGTGCGCGCCCAGTTCTACACCGACGACGGCGCCGTCATCTACATGAGCTACCAGGGCCTGGTCGAGGTCAACGAAGCAGCCGCAGGCGCCCTGGGTGGTGGCACCACCGGCACCGACTTCGGTGACCACTACTTCGTCACCACCCCACGCCTGGAATCCGGCGACCCCAAATACGCCTGGGTCAACCAGAGCATCTTCGTCGGACAAGGACGCATCCAACCCGGACCCGTCGTCGAATTCCAGGTCTTCCGAGTCACCCTATGAAAACGACTGACGCCCCCAACAGGTCCTGCGCTCTCAGATGGCGACGGCGCGTATGAGGGTGCTTCATGCGCAGGCCCAACAACTCGTGGACTCCCTGTCCGCGCGCACTGCTGTCGAGCCGTGGGAAATGTCAATCGCGGCCTACAGGGAGGCCGGCGAGAAATTGATCGCCTTGGCGGGCGACGTTGACGAGCGTTGCACAGTAGTAGATTTCACGATCTCTGTGCGCGACGGGCTTGTCACGGCGCGCAGCTACCACCCGCTCGGGGCGGACACCGCGCTGCCCGGCGTCGTCTATCTGCATGGAGGAGCATTCGTCCGAGGCAGCCTGGACACGCACGATCGGCTCTGTAGAAAACTCTGCGTCCGGGGTCAACTCGTCGTGATTGCCGTTGCATACCGTCTAGCACCGGAAGACCGGTTTCCGCGCGCTCACCATGACGCCGCCGATGCCACTTCTTGGGTAAGTGGGCACGCCGACAGACTTGGCATCGACGTCGAATCGCTGGCGGTCGCCGGTGATTCGTCGGGGGGTGCACTGGCGGCAAGCGTTGCGCTCGCCTCGCGAGATGGGGGCACTCCGATCAAGGCCCAAGGTCTACTGTGTCCTGCGCTCGATGCCACCATGAGCAGTGACTCCGTCGAGCGGCACAGGGACGGCCCGTTCCTCACCCGGGCCGCCCTTGAATGGGCGTACGACATGTACGTGCCTGATATCGACGATCGCCGTTCGAGCCTTGCTTCACCGTTGCTGACCCAGGATCTCGCGGGCGCCCCGCCTGCCGTGATCGTCAGCGCTCAGGTGGATCCCGTTGCCGATGACGCTGACCGCTACGGTGAAAGGCTTGCCGTGGCCGGCGTCAAGGTTCGCGCCCACGAGTACGAGGGCATGCCGCATGCCTTTCCGTTGCTGGCCGGCGTGCTCGACGCTGGCGATCACGCCATCACCGTATTCGCCAGAGGACTCGCAGCGTTGCTCACATAGATGTCCGGGTACGGCCTGAACCGAAAGGCCGCCGACTGATCAGCTGCCCACCGGCACAACGCCTTTACGTCACGTGTGGCTCCAAGGCTGCGCGCTCTCGGGGTGCTGCTTCGCACTCAAGTGACGTCCGCTCAATGCTGATTGCCCTACCCAAGATCCTGCGATCGATCGCGATATGCCGCCAAACCCGCACTCTGACACCGCCTTTGACCCCTCACTTCTGCCATTACGATCCCACCGCTGCTCACGTCGACCAAGGTACGTAAGCCTTTGTCGTCCAAAGCAGTTCAACAAGAGGAAACCATCGATGATTCCCTTTCCAGGTGACGAGTATGCGCACGTCGCAAAACTCCGGCATCCCAACGACCACGCCCGGCACGGGACTTCCCTACTCCGCGCTACCGTGTTGCATCGCCGGGTCCTGTGGCCGAAAATCCTTTGCAGGGCCATGATCGTCGCCTTCTGCGTGTTTGCCTCAGCCCCGTTCGCTGCGAGCATGCAGGTTGCTCAGGCTGACGAGTCTCGGTACCTGGCGTTCTATACGCCGCCGAATCCCCTACCCGCAGGCGCACCAGGCGACCTCATCCGGACCGAACCTTCCCGGCTGGTCCTGGAGCCTTCCGGACAATTGGGTTCATTCGTGGGGACCGGAACTCGAATCATGTATCGCAGCACCGATGCTCAAGGTCACCCCGTGGCGGTCACCGGGACCTACATCGAACCTCACGTCGCGTGGCCCGGCCTGGGGCCCCGTCCGCTGCTTGCCTACGCCACAGCCCCGTATGGGATGGGAGAGCAGTGCGCTCCCTCTCGCCTGTTCGACCAAGGCATTCATGCCTCTTTGGATACCGGCTTCGACCTGATGTTCAATCTCGAGGAAGGGTTCATCGCGACCCTGCTGGCGCGGGGCTTCGCGATAGTGGTCACCGACGGTGTCGGACTGGGAGTGCACGGCCCGATGGCGCCGCAGTTCCTCAACCGAGTGGCAGGCGGGACGGCACTCAATGACGCTGCGCGTGCAGCGATGAAACTGCCAGACACCACGTTGAAGCCAGATGGGCCCGTCGCATTCTGGGGCTGGCTGGCCGGCGGCGGACATTCTGCGTTGGCAGCGGCCGAGTTGGCTGGCTCGTACGCACCCGAACTCAACGTGGTCGGAACCTACGCCAACGGCGCGACGACCGATCTACCGAGCATGCTGCTTCCCCTTGACGGAAACCAACTCGCCGGATCAATGGGTTGGGTGTTACGAGGGATTCAAGAAGCGTATCCCGATATGAAACAACCGATTGCGGACTCCCTTACACCGCGCGGGGTGGAGATGCTGGCCAACACCAGTCGGCAATGCATGGTACAAACCGGCATCGACTACGCCTTTCGGCATCTGCAACCATGGTTCAACAAAGACCTCTATCAAACGGTGCAGGAGGATCCCCTCAAGACGATCCTCGCGATGCAACGCATCGGAAACGTGAAACCTACTGGTCCGGTGTACCTTTCACACAACCGATGGGACTCCTTCGCGCCATACGAGGCGGTAGTGGCAACCGCGCGAGATTGGTGCGCGTTGGGGGCCGACGTCACCTTGTGGACCAACGAACAACCACCGTTCCTCAACAAGATGAACACCAATTCGATGTTGACGGCCTTCGTCGACGGCGAGCGAAGCATGGATTGGATCGCCGACCGCTTCAACGGGGTCCCCACCACACCCAACTGCAGCTGACACTGGTGCCGGTCACGCACTGCACATCGTGATGGCATCGATCTGGTTGGAGCAGTTGATCGCTGCCTGCGACGGCATCGGTGACTCCTACGACGGCGAGCGCGCCGCATGCAACTACGTCCTCATGCGATGGCTGGGCTGCTTGCTCGGCGTTGATTGATAGCCCCGGGCGAGTCGTGAAATCACCTGCAACTCTTGAGGTGAGTCGCTTTCGCGTGGCAATGTCCGGCGGCGATCACACTCGCCCCGCACTCAAGGCCTGCGACGGACAGACCATCCTCGACGCCAAGAGCTATGACTGCGAATCCGCTTGCGTGCCCTCAAAGCCGCAGTCCTGCAGGACATATCGGAATATTCTTGAGTGCGCGATGGGTTGACTGGACCATGACTAATCTAGCTCTGGGCTCCTTCGGCGTATTCGGTCTTTTCCAGCAGTGGAAACAAGTCACCGCCGCGCAATTGAGGGATATCGAGGCGCTCGGCTATGGCGCAATCTGGGCAGGCGGGTCGCCGCCGGCCGAACTCGATTGGGTTGAGTCAATCCTTCAGCCGACCAAGACGCTGAAAGTGGCAACGGGCATCGTCAACATCTGGTCGGCGGCCGCCGGTCCGGTAGCCGAGTCGTTTCACCGCATCGAGGCTGCCCACCCCGGACGATTTTTGCTCGGTATCGGGGCCGGACATCCCGAGCTGATCGCCGAGTACAAGAAACCCTACGATGCGCTCTCCGAGTACCTCGCCAAGTTGGACGCATACGGCGTGCCCAAGGACCAGCGCGTCGTCGCCGCGCTCGGCCCGCAGGTCCTCAAACTGGCCGCACGCCGCAGCGCGGGAGCCCATCCCTACCTGACCACCCCGCAACACACCGCCCAAGCGCGTGCCCTGGTCGGACCGGATGCGATCATCGCCCCCGAGCACAAGGTGGTGCTTACCACCGACGCCGCGCACGCAAGGGCCATCGGGCGCGAAGCTCTCGCCAGCTACCTCAAGGGGACCAACTACGTGAACAACTGGAAACGATTGGGGTTCAGCGACTCCGACGTCGCCGCCCCCGGCAGCGACGCCCTCATCGACGCCCTCGTCGCGTATGGCAGCACCGATGCCATCGCCGCCAGACTGAAAGAGCATCTCGCCGCCGGAGCGACCCACGTACCCGTGCAAGTCCTGACCGGACCTGACGAACTGATTCCCGCACTTACCGAATTGGCCGGACCGCTCGGCCTCAACTGATCCCACAGCACGCGGATCAGTAGTCAGCTCAGAACTATTCGTGCTATCGCCAGCCACGAGACAGTGGTAGCAACGGTGGAGGTTGCGGCTTCTCATACTTGAGGACCATCGCCGTCCTCTCGCCCCGCCGTCGTTCGCGTTCTCAGTCGATGTCCACAGCCCAAGTTCTCACCTTCGTGTCCAACCGGCTACTGCCGTGGCTCGTGTACCGGGCGGCGCACGCTCGCCGCTAGCCCGAGGCGTCGGCGATCTGAAGGATCTGCTTGCCGAAGTTCTTTCCGGCGAACAGGCGATTGAGCGTATCGACGGCGTCTTCGATCGTGCCCTTCTGAATGTCGTCGGCCCAGACGATGTCGCCGCGCCGGATCCATGCGGTGAGGCGATCAGCGGCTTCGTCGAATCGATCGTTGAAGTCGGTGACGATGAATCCGCCCATGCTTGCGCTGCGAACTGTGATCGTCGACAGGTTGGTCGGCCCGTAGGCCGTGGCTTCGTCCGAGTAACCGCTGGAGATACCACCGCACAGAACGACCATGCCGCGCTGAGCGATGTTGCGGATCCCCGCCTCCAGTGTCGGTCCTGCGACGTTGTCGTAGAACACGTTCACGCCATCGGGGGCTAGGTCGGCGATGCGGCTCGCGACGTCCTCGGACTTGTAGTCGATGGCGGCATCGAACTTGGCGACTTCGGTGAGCCACTGGGCCTTTGCGGATCCACCGGCAATGCCGATGGTACGAGCGCCCGCCAGTCTGGCGATCTGGCCTGCCACCGACCCCGTCGCGCCTGCGGCGCCGGAGACGAGTACGACGTCACCGGGCTTGGGCCGTCCGATCTCGAGCATGCCGAAGTATGCGGTCAGCCCGGTGGTTCCGAGCACGCCTAGCACCGCCGTTGGTTCGATGCCGACGGGGACCTTCCTGGCTGTGGGCAGCTGATACTCGTTGCCACCAACGTGCTCTAGGGTTCCGACTGTTCCTTCTCCGGTGCGGCAGAGTGCATATTCTTGCCAACCGAAGTTGCCGTGCACCAAAGTTCCCACGGCGAAGTCCGCGTCGCCGCTATCGACGACCTCGCCCACCGCATGGCCGCGCATGACGTCGCCGAGCGGCACGGGAGGAGCATAGGACGGGCCATCGTTCATCCATCCGCGCTGGGCAGGGTCGAAAGCCAGCCAGATCACCTTGACGACGACTTCACCCGGGCGGGGAGTCGAGACCTGTGTCTTGTCGACGGTGAAGTCGGACTGCTTCAGCGTCCACATGGGCCGGGCGGTTAGCAACATCCGGTGGTTCTCGAGCAGCGACATGGGGGCATCCATTCTGGAGAGGAAGGGGGTATTTTCGTTGCGGTTGTGATCGGGCCTCAGCCTTGTATTCGTACGGTGGAATCTCCCCATTCGGTCGTGCGTAGCGCCGTCTTCAGTGTCTTGCCCGTGGACGTCTTTGGTATCGCCGCGACGAACTGAACATCGCGTGGGGCCTTGTAAGCGGCGAGTCGCGCCCTGACGTGGGCGATCATGTCATCGTCTGTCACATCGGAGTCTTCGGTGGTGACGACGAAGGCCTTCGGCCGCTCCCCCCAGGCCTCGTCGGGCACTCCGACGACGGCGGCGTCGAGTACTGCCGGATGGGACATCAAGGCCTGCTCGACTTCGACCGACGAGATGTTCTCGCCGCCGGAGATGATCACGTCCTTGGCTCGGTCGAACAGTTGGACGTAACCATCGGGGTGTCTCACGCCGAGATCGCCGGAGTGAAACCATCCCCCGGCGAATGCTCGGCTGGTGAGCTCCGGTTCGAGGTAGTAGCCCCCCATGACGATGTTTCCGCGCATGACGATCTCGCCCATCTCTGCTCCATCGGGGCACACGTCGACCAGTGGATCCTGTGGGTCAGATGTCATGCGGACCACCCTCGTCGCCTCCGAGCACAGCATGCCCACGCCTTGACGGGCTACGCGGGTGGACATCTCCTCTGGGCTCAAATCCCGCCAGCTGGGCTGAATTTCGCATATGGAGTACGGGCCATAGGTTTCGGTGAGTCCGTAGACGTGGGTCACTGTGGCGCCCAGCGCGCGTACCGCTTCGATGGTGGCCGGGCTGGGCGGTGCGCCGGCGGTGGTGATCGTCAGGTCGTGGCGCATCTGATGGGCTTCGGGGGCGTTGGTCAGGGTGCCGAGGACGGTGGGGGCACCGCTGAGGTGGGTAACGCCGTGATCGTCGATCGCCTGCCACATCGCCTCGGCCCGGACCGCGCGCAGGCAGACGTGTGTGCCCGCGGTGGCGGTGACGGCCCAGGGATGGCACCACCCGTTGCAGTGAAACATCGGTAGCGTCCACAGGTAGCGAGTGTCAGCCTTGAAGCCGTTGTGGACGATCTGGTTGATTGCATTGAGATAGGCACCGCGGTGGGTGTACACCACCCCTTTGGGTCGGCCGGTCGTGCCCGAGGTGTAGTTGATCGCGATCGTGGCATTCTCGTCGCCGATTTCCCAAGGCAGCGGGTCGTCGGTGCCGCGCTCCAGGAAGGCTGAGTATGTCGTGGCTTCCCACGTATGCGTGTCTGTGCCGTCGGCGCCGGGCAGTTCAACGAGCTCGCCGACGGTACGGAAATCATCGGTGTGCAGTTCTGTTCGTCGCAGATGCGCGCCATCGGCGAACAGGATCTTGGCCTCGGAATGATCGCAGATGTATTGGATCTCGGGCGCGGCAAGTCGGGTGTTGATGGCGACGAGGACATTGCCCGCCAACGGGATTGCGAAGTGCGCCGCGAGCATCTCGGCCGAGTTGGAGGCTAGGTAGGCGATGCGTTCACCGGGCCGTACGCCGGACTCGCGGACGGCGTGCGCGAGGCGCGTCACGTGCGACGCAAGCTCCGAGTAGGTGATGCGGCGATGGCCGTCGACCACTGCGACCTTCGTAGGGAAGACGGAGGCGGAGCGGTCGAGAAACCGCAGAGGACTCAACGGGACGTCAAGGCCGTTCATGGTTCATCCTTCCTACAAGGGTTCACTGACATGCGATTTCGAGCCGCGATCGATCTACGCAGCAGCCGACGAAACGGCGCATGAGGTTCGCGGAGTAGACGTCGTGTGGCCACAGGATCTCGGGATGCCACTGGACTGCGACGAGATTGGCTGCAGCGATCTCGAATGCCTCGACCAGGCCGTCCTCGGCGGTCGCGACGGCGCGCACGCCTGGAGCCAGGGTGGCGAGGCCTTGGTGGTGGTAGCTGTTGACCGGAATCCGACCGGAGGCGCCGAGCCACGCGGCCAGAAGCGTGTCCGGCTCGACGTCTACGTTGTGCGCCGCGGCGTCGAGATCCCCTTCGATCGTGCGATGGACGTCAGAGCCGGGGCGGTCACGCGCGAGGTCCTGGTACAACGTTCCGTTCAATGCGACGTTGGTAAGCTGCGCGCCGCGACAGACTGCAAGAATCGGGATTCCTCTGCGTAGTGAAATGTGGAGAGCGTCGATCTCGTTGTCGTCCAATGCACGTGGAGCCGGCTTGACCAGTGGATCGGCGCCATCCCCGCCGTAGAGTTCGGGGTTGACGTCAGAACCGCCGAGCAGGATCAACCCGTCCACCATGCCGATGAGGTGTTCGAGGTCGGTTCGGGGGCTTCGGCAGTCGATGGTGAGCGGAGACGCGCCAGCCGCCACGATTCCGCCGAGCATCTCCCGCCAATGGCGGTAGTGCTCGAACACTTCGAAGTCCAAGGTGACGGCCACGACGGACTGCGGAGGACTTGTCACACCAACTCCTTCCATCGCGGGCAGTGGTCTAGGTAATCGGGGCATTCAGAGTCGCCGCCCCCAGGGTCGTCGGCGGCGCGGCGGAGGTTCGACGGCGCGAAACCAACATCCGTCACCCTAGCTAAAGCGTTAAGGACTAGTCAATAGTGCATAAACCACGCAGCGGTCCGTCCTCGGTCAGACGTGAGGCACGACATCGAACATTCGGGGGTGTGCACTGGATCACTCATATGGTCTACTAGTTCTCTCTTTAGTCCAAATGTCCACTACGCGGGCCACGGCCCCAGGAAAGGATCGACGTGAACGTTGACACAACGGGTTCGGGCTCAACGCCCTTGGCGGACGGAGCTGCACACACCCTGAAGCGCGGTGCCGTCGGCCTGGCGGGGGTGGTGTTCATGGTGGTGGCGTTCTCGGCACCCATTTCGGCGATGACGGCCAACCTCCCTGTTGCCGTTGGCTTCGGCAATGGCACTGGGGCCCCCGCGGGCTTCATCATCGCGACCGTGGTGCTGACCATCTTCAGCGTGGGGTTCGTGGCGCTTGCGCGCCACATCACGGCTGCGGGCGCCTTCTACACCTTCGTCTCACGGGGATGGTCCCGCATTCCGGGGCTGGCCGCCGGCGTCATGTCGATGTTCGTCTACATGATCATGGAAGCTGGTGTGGTCGGGGTGTTCTCCACGTTCGCCAAGCAGGCGGCGTCGACGTATCTGTCGATTGACGGTCCATGGTGGGTCTACGGTTTCGCCGCGGTTGCCACCATCGCGCTCTTGTCGCACAAGGATGTGTCCCTGGCCGCCAAGGTCCTTGGCGTGGCACTCGTCTGCGAGATAGCGATACTTTCGATCACGGCCGTTTGTGGTCTCGTTCGAGGACACGGGATCGCCTGGGGTTCCCTGCTGCCGACGGCTGCATTCCATACCAATGGCGTGGCGAACGGCGCCGTTGGCCTGGGATTGCTGATGGCCTTTTGGTCATGGGTCGGGTTCGAGGCCACGGCAATCTACGGCGAGGAGTCCAAGGACCCCAAGCGCATCGTTCCGAGGGCCACGCTCATCGCCGTCATCGGGATCGGGGTGTTCTACACCTTCATCGCGTGGGCCGTCGTCAGCGCCAACGGGCCGGAAGCGTCCATTGCGCTGGCATCGGGGGCCAATCCCTTCGAGTTGCTCTACACGCCCGCGCGCGAGTATGTCGGCCCCTGGGCCGTGACCGCCTTCGAACTGCTGGTGCTTGGTGGCACGTTCGCGTGCGCACTAGCCATTCACAATGCCGCCAGCCGCTACCTGTTCGCGTTCGGGCGTGATCGTCTGCTGTGGCGTCGGCTCGGGGTTGCGCACCCACGTCACGGCTCGCCGTGGATCGCGTCTCTCGTCCAGTCGGCGTTCACGGTGGCGCTTCTGGTCGTCGCGATCGTGACGAATTCCGATCCTTACCTGATCCTGTTCACTCTGGTGGCGATCACCGCGACGCTGTGTCTGCTGTTCGTGCAGGTGATGTGCTCGATTTCGGTCGTCACCTACTTCCACGTCAAACGACAGCACCCGGAGACGGCCGGCGTGTGGCGAACGCTGGTGTGTCCGATCGTCGGTGGACTCGGCATGGTCTTCGTGATCTACCTGATGATCGCGAACATGGCCGCCGCGGCGGGCGCGGCAGCAGGATCACCGGTCTTCAAGGCGATCCCGTGGATTGGGCTGGTTCTGCTCTTTGGGTCCATGGCAGTGGCGTTGTACCTGCGCAGCGCGAGGCCGGACGTATATGCCCGGATAGGCAGGACGGTGTTCGATGACGAAGTCGCCGAACAACCGGCAGAATCCTCGCCCAGCGTCCGGAAGCTGATCCGGGACTAGGCCGTCGAATCTGAGCAGAGGGGCCCGGCGGCGGCCCGCTTCCCACGAGGCGGTCGCCGGGCTGCACTGCGAAGACGCCCACGCGGGTGATTTATCGCTGGCGCAACCACGACTCGAGTGTGTGCCGGGTCGTGTTGATGTGTTCGGTCATCGTCGCCGCAGCGAGGTCCCCGTTCCGGTCCTCGATGGCGTCGATGATGGCATCGTGGAAGTCGTTCGCGTTGGGCTCGATGTGATGAAAGATCGCTCCGACAGGCAGCCACATCGTGCGGCGTGCGTTGGCGACGGCATCGAACAGATAGTCATTGCGGCACGACTCTGCGATCTTGAGGTGAAATGCCGAATCCAGGGACAGCCACTCCGTATTGAGCTGTGGAGACGCCTCCCCCTTCTGTGCTCTCGCGATCTGAGCGGCCATGGCCGACAAGAGCTTGCGCAATTGGGTGACGTCGGCCGTGCGCCGCCGCTCGGCGGCCATACGTGCAGCGGCCGACTCCACGATCACGCGATAGTCGAAGGCGTTGCCCAACGAAACGCGATTCTCGCGCATCGAGCGCCGGGTGGCGGCATCGTCGCGCTGGGGAGAAGCGACGGTGACGCCGCCGTTGCGGCCTCGCTTGACCGAGACCAGCCCTTCTCGATCCAGAATCGTCATCGCCGCACGAACCACGGTGCGCGACACGTCGAGCATCTCGGACAATTCGCGCTCCGTGGGCAACTTGTCACCTGGCATGAACCTGCCCAGCTCCAACGCACGACGGATCTGTTCGACAACCAGTTCGTGCGCGGGGATCTGCCGCACACGGCTGAGTTCGATGCGAGCTGAGCTAGTCATCGGTTGATGTCCCTCCCTTGGTTGACATCAACCTTAACCGATCCCGTCCGACAAAAGTGGATTTGAACTAGTCAATGGACCAGGGCTTGCCACGCCTGGCGGACGAGCGCCGGATGCCCAATCGGAAACTATTTGGGCTAAAGACTTGTTCTTTAACTGTTTACCGGCCAGACTGATGCGTGTCGAAGGGTCCGAACCCTCGAGAGGAGATGGAGTTGAACGACAAGGTCATCGTGACCGGTGGTGCAGGCGTCATCGGGCGAGCAATTTGTCATCGACTGGTCGCAGGCGGATACCGCCCGGTCGCCGCCGATCTGCCCGCGGCGCTGGCCGACCACGACCTCGGTGACGATGCGATCGTCACGGCGATCGACGTGACGGATCCCAGCAGCGTTCTGCACGGCATCGCAACGATCACCCGTGACGGAGAACCATTGGCCGGACTCGTGAATTGTGCTGGCGTCTTGCGCGACACGTTTCTGGGTGAGCTCGACGAAGCCAAACTCGAGCTGATGTTTCAGGTCAACATCGCCGGTATGGCGCGAGTTACCGACGCGGTCGCTCCGTTGCTCGTCGACGGAGCCGCGATCGTCAACGTCGGGTCGCTGACCGGGCACTTCGGCCGCTTCCGCGGAGCCTCGGTCTACGGCGCCACCAAGGCCGGGATCGCCGCCTACACCCGCTATCTCGCCGAGGAACTCGCCCCTCGTGGCATCCGCGTCAACAACGTAGCGCCGGGAGTGATCCGGGCCCCGATGAGTCCGTCGATGGCGCGCGTTTCGGGCGGCGAAGAGGCCAGCGCACAGCACGCGATGCTCAAGCGCATCGGCGAGCCCGAAGAAGTGGCGGAGGCCGTGGAGTTCCTCCTGTCCCGGCGCGCGTCCTACATCACGGGCCAGACCCTCCTGGTCGATGGGGGCACCGTCGCATGGTGACCACCGACTTGCCGATCGACGCCCTCTGCATCGACGCAGCGAACGACGAAGCCTTCCGCCGACTCGACGCCGCCGACCCCTGGGTCGTCGACGTCGCGCCCGCCGGTGACGTGCTGCCGGGCTACCACGAGAGTCTCGTGCTCACCTCCGGCGCGCCGATGCCATGGGACGAGTACACCGGTGGTCAGCGTGAGGCCCTCATCGGAGGAGCGCTCTTCGAGGGCTTGGCGAGTACCCGAGCGGAGGCGGTCGACGCCTTTAGCCGCGGCCGCATCGAGATCGGTGGGTGTCACGACTACGCGGCGGTCGGTTCGCTAGCAGGCATCTACACCGCGTCGATGCCAGTGTTCGTCGTCGAGAACCGCGCCAACGGCAACGTGGGCTTCTGCAACTTCTACGAGGGCAAGGAGCCCCGTCGGCTCAACTACGGGTGCTATGACGCCGGCGTCCACGAACGACTGCTGCACGTCAACACGGTGCTCGCCCCCGTGGTCGGCGAGGCCATCGGCCGACTCGGCGGTGTCGCGTTGAAACCCCTCATCGCGCGGGCTCTGCGCATGGGCGACGAGGTGCACAGCCGCAACGCCGCAGCGTCGGTGCTGTTCACCCGAGAGATCCTGCCCGCGATCCTCGACATGGTCGCAGAGGGAGTGTCCGACGTGCGGACGACCATGCTGCACCTGGCGGAGAACGACTACTTCTTCTTGCGGTTGTCAATGGCGGCGGCCAAGGCGTCCGCCGATGCGATGGTGGTGCCAGGCTCGACGTTGGTCTCTGCAATGGCCTTCAGCTGCCGCGGTTTTGCCATCAAGCTCGCAGGGCTCGGCGACACCTGGTTCGAAGGACCCCCACCCATCCATCAGGGGAAGCTGTTCGCTGGACACACCGAGGACGAGATCACCTGGATGGGCGGCGAATCGCCGATCACCGAGACGATCGGGCTCGGAGGATTCGCCCAAGCCTGCGCGCTGTCCCTCCAGGACTACCAGGGCGGATCGCCCGAGGTGATGATCGAACGCAACCAGGAGATGTACCAGATCACCCATGGCGAGAACGGCCACTACCGCATTCCGCTTTTCGGGTTTCGCGGCACGCCCACGGGCATCGACGCCCGAAAAGTCCTGGCCACCAACGTCCTGCCGGTGATGGACGTCGGGTTGGCCGGACGTGACGGCGGCCAAATCGGCGCCGGAGTGATCCGAGCCCCCCGCGAGTGCTTCGAGGCTGCGCTGAGCGCGCACCGGGCCACCTATGGTGCGTCGTGACCGCCTCGCGCCGATCTCTGGCGCTGACATTCGGTGGCACTGGTGCGGTAGTGACCGGCGCCGCCTCGGGCATCGGAGCGGCGACCACCAAGCTCCTCGTCGAGGCTGGGATCCGAACGCTGGCAATGGATCTCCGTGATCCCGGCCCACATGGACCCGACGACTCGAAGATGCGGGTCACCCGGGTCGTGGACGTTCGCGACGCCGAACGAGTCGGTGAGGCATTGCGTCAGACGTTTCCGGATGGCCGTCTCAACTACGTGGTGAACTGCGCAGGAATACCAGCGCACAGCGGCTTTCGCGGCGTCGGGCTCGGAGAATGGCGTTCGATCCTGGAAGTCAACCTCGTCGGGGCATACAACGTCATCGACGCAGGCGCAGACCTTCTCGCCGCCGGTACGCCCGCTGCCATCGTGAACATCACTTCGATGGAGGCCAGCCGGGTGATTGCGCTGACCAATCCCGACCCCAATCCGCATTACGCCGCGTCGAAGGCAGCGCTCGCCATGTTGACGCGCACCGCAGCCAGAGCACTGGGACCCCATGTGCGGGTCAACAGTATTGCGCCTGGATTCGTCGCCACGCCGATGGCCGCAGAGCACGGAGACACGTCGGCGCTGCCGGATCAACTGGCCGCCCGCACCGTTCTCGATAGGTGGGCCCAGCCCACCGACATTGCCCACGCGGTGGCCTACCTGCTCAGCGATCAGGCCAGTTTCGTCACTGGCGCCGACCTGAGGGTCGACGGAGGGTTCGCCACGACGTGAAGCCGACTGCCGCACGACCACTCAACTGCCCAACTGCCCAACGATTCGAAAGGAGCTCCTGATGCCGATCGACCCCGTCGCGCAGAAGATGCTCGACGACGCCCGCGCATCCGGCCGGCCCAACGCACATCTGCTGCCCGTCCCGACAGCCAGGGAGAACTTCGAAGCGGTCTTCGCCAGCCTTGCCAAGCCCACGATTAGGCGCACGGTCGAGCTGGAGATTCCGACGCGAGACGGCGACCACATTCGCGGACGGCTCTACCTGCCCGACGTGCCGACCGACGTTCCGCTCACGCTCTACTACCACGGCGGCGGCTGGTTGTTGGGCAGCATCGACTCGCACGACGTGACCACCCGACTACTGGCCAACTCGTCCGGATCGGCGGTGTTGTCCGTGGACTACCGCCGTGGACCCGAGCATCGATTCCCAACGGCGGTCAACGATGCCATCGATGCATTGGGCTGGGCGACGAAAGGTTCCACAGTCGGCGAACTGGGTGTCGATCTCGATCGGGTAGCGGTTGCCGGGGATAGCGCCGGCGGGAACCTGGCCTGCGCCGTGGCAGTTCACGCCCGTGACATGGCCTTCGCCCCTGCACTGCGGCATCAGTTGTTGGTGTACCCGGCGTCGACGTCCGACCTTGCGGTCGGCTTCGACGACGCGTACGAGGGCGTGATGCTCGAGCGCGACGAGCTGCGGTGGCACCAGCGCAACTACTTCGCCTCGCCGAACGACGCTGCAGACCCGCGGGTTTCGGTCTTGAACGCCGACCTCCACGGCTTGCCTGAGACCACCGTGATCCTCGCCGAATGCGATCCCATCAAACCGCAAGGAACTCTGCTGGCGCAGGCTCTCGCCGCCGCAGGCGTCGCCGTCAGCAGCCGGGAGTACCCGGGAATGATCCACGGATTCTTCGGTCTGGACGAGATCTTTCCCATCGCCACCGACGCCATGCAGTTCGCCGGGGAACGCCTGGCTGCCGCGCTCGGCAGGAGCAGCTGATGCACACCGCCCTGGTCACGGGTGCCAACGGCGGCATCGGCAGTGCCATCGTTGCACGGCTGCGCGCAGACGGCATCCGAGTCATCGCCACCGACGTGAGCGCCTTGCCGTCGCCGGCGCTCGCAGAGGGAACGACGTATGTGTCGACCGACCTACTCGACGCAACGGCGACCTTCGATGCGTTGCTCACCGAAGTCGGTGAAGGTGGTCTGGACTACCTGGTCAATGCTGCCGGCATCGCGCTGTTCGACCGTGACGGATCGATATTCGATGCACACGACGACGGCGTGTGGGACACGACGCTGGGAGTCAATCTGCATGCCGTGCGCCGGCTCACCGTCGCGGCACTGCCACACCTGCGGACCGGGCGCGGCAAGAGCATCGTCAACGTGGCCAGCGTCGCCGGTCTGCGAGGGATGGATTCGCCGCTGGACGCCTACCAGGTGAGCAAGGCGGCATTGGTCTCGTTGTCGCGGGCCATCGCGCTGAAACTCGCGCCCGAGGCGATCCGGTGCAACGCGGTCTGTCCCGGAGCGATCTTGACCCCGATGATCGCCCCGTTGTATGAGCAGTCGCCGCAACGGCGCACCGATATGGAGCACCGAACCCCGTTGGGCCGACTCGGAATGCCCGCTGACGTGGCGGACGCGACCAGGTTCCTGCTCTCCCCCGAGGCGAGCTTCATCACTGCTACCGAACTCGTCGTCGACGGTGGCTGGTCCACGCAGCTCAAGTAATCCGCAGCTCCTCGCGCAGGGGTTGTGGACGTCTTCAACAACCAAATACGGGCCCCCAAAGGCCATCAACTGATTCGAGCGGCCACCGGCCGACGAAAACTCTCCGAAGGCAGGTGATCTGTGTGAACACAGATGGGACGTACACGCCGCGCGTCGCGGTGATCGGCGCCGGTTTCAGCGGTTTGGCTGCAGCCGTAGCGCTCAAGAAGCGCGGTATCGACGACTTCATCATCTTCGAGCGCTCCCCCGGCCTCGGCGGGACGTGGCGGCACAATACCTACCCGGGCGCCGAGGTCGACCTCGAGTCCCACATCTACTCGTTCTCGTTCGAGCGCTACGACTGGACGCGCACCCACGCCGGGTGGCAAGAACTTCTTGCCTACCTGCACCGGGTCACACACAACTGGAATCTCCAGTCGCACATGCGGTTCAACGAGGAGGTGCTACACGTAGCGTGGTCAGACGAGCGCAGCCAATACACCGTGTCGACTACCTCGCGGATCGACCACGGCCAATTCGACTACGTCATCAGTGCCGTCGGATTCCTCAACACGCCCGCCGAACCCCCGTTCGTGCGAGAAGACCACGACTTCACGGGGCCGATCTGTCACACCTCGAAGTGGCGCGAGGATCTGGACATGACGGGCAAGTCGGTAGGCGTTCTCGGCACGGGTTCCTCGGCGGTGCAGATCGTCACCGAAGCCGAGAAGGTGGCGTCGGCAGTGACGGTCTTTCAGATCGAACCCAACTGGATGCTGCCCAAGGAGGCGCGCGACTTCAGCCCACTAGAACGCCGCCTCAACCGCTTGGCGCCGGTGTACGCGTATCGGCGGCTGAAACTGTGGGTCGACTACGACCTGCGTCAGCACCAGGCCCGCCACGCGCGAGAAGACCGTCACCTCAATGGAAAACGCCGTAAAGCCGCGCTCGCCTATCTCCATCAGCAGATGGCCGACCGGCCCGACCTGCTGGAGCTACTAGTCCCAACCTTCCCCATGGAGGGTCGACGCACCGTCATCAGCGACACCTACTACCAGGCCCTGAAGAACCCCAAGGTGAGGCTGGTGCCGCACGCGGTCAAGGGGCTGTCCGCGCGCGGAGCCATCGACGCCAACGGCGAGGAACACCAGCTCGACATGATCGTGCTCGCCACGGGATTCCAAGCCCACCAATACTTGAGCACATACCAGGTCTCCGGCGAGAACGGTATCGATCTACACGAGACGTGGGCTGATGGGGCAGAGGCGTTCCTGGGCATGATGGTTCCTGGGTTCCCCAACTTCTTCATCATGTTCGGCCCCAACACGAACGTCGTGCCACTGGTCGCGTTCTACGAGGCGCAGGGTCGATTCGCAGCGAGCCTGATTGCCAGGGCGGCGCGCAGGGGCAAGAGACGCGTCGAGGTGCGCCCCTCGGCCTTCTACATCTACAACGACTGGGCACAAAACCGGCTGGCGAAGACGGTCTGGGCGGTGACCGAGAGCTACTTCCGCGCGGGCGCCAACCGGACGGGGAAGGTGATCTCGCAGTGGCCAGCGAGCCCAAGCACCTACATCATGGCAACCAAACTCCTTCGCAGACTGGCGACTTCGATCAAGTGAATCGCCCCGGCCGAGGCTTCCCACGACACTCAGATCCTTCATGGACGCATTCGACAGGAGCATCCTGCGTTTCGTATCGGACTGGGCGCCTTACGGTCGCCCCCATGACGACGCGGCGTCTCGGGAGTTCGGCCTCTCCGCCCACCGCATCCTTGCTCACTTCTCGGCGATCGTCACTGCGGCCGTCTGCGATGCCCGCCAGTACGGCGCCGCCGATCGAGAACTATTGCGTCGGGCGTGGGCAGTGCACAAGTCGATGTGCCTGCAGCGGCGACCGGCGCACCGACAGGAGGCACCCCATGACCAAGACAGGACGACCATGAGCATCGACAACCCCGCTTTCGCCGCGCTACGGCTTGGCGACGAGCACCACGAACTGCGAAGTGTGCTGCGCGAGCTGTGCGACAAGCGAATCGCGCCCCACGCTGCCGACGTCGACGCGACGAGTCGCTACACCGAGGAAGCGCTCACGGCGTTGAACGACGCCAGCTTGGCCTCGGTACACATTCCCGACCAGTACGGCGGCCAGGGAGCCGACGCCATCGCGGGTTGCATCGTGATCGAAGAAGTGGCACGAGTGTGCGCGGCGTCGTCGCTGATCCCGGTGTGCAACAAGCTCGGCACCATGGGGCTGTTGTTGTACGGCAGCGAAGAGCTGAAGCAAGAGGTTTTGCCCGAGATCGCTGCAGGTGCGATGGCCTCCTACGCCCTCTCCGAGCGCGAGGCTGGCAGCGACGCCGCGTCGATGCGCACCCGCGCAGTCGCAGACGGTGACCACTGGGTCCTCAACGGAGCAAAATGCTGGATCTCCAACGGCGGCAAGTCAACCTGGTATGCGGTCATGGCGGTCACAGACCCGTCCGCCGGGGCCCGTGGAATCTCGGCCTTCATGGTGCACGCGGACGACCCCGGGTTCGTCGTCGGCCCAAAGGAGCGCAAGCTGGGCATCAAGGGGTCTCCAACCACGGAGCTGTACTTCGAGAACTGCACGATCCCGCGGTCCAGGATCATCGGCGAGCCCGGCATCGGCTTCAAGATCGCACTTCGTACCCTCGACCACACGCGTCCGACGATCGGTGCCCAAGCCGTCGGCATCGCGCAGGGCGCCTTGGAGGCGGCGATCGTCTACGTCAAGGGGCGCAAGCAGTTCGGCAAGCCGATCGGCGACTTCCAGAACACCCAGTTCATGCTCGCCGACATGGCGATGAAGATCGAGGCTGCCCGACTGATGGTGTACTCCGCCGCGGCCCGGGCCGAACGGGGAGAACCCGAGTTGGGATTCATCTCAGCGGCAGCGAAGTGCTTTGCCTCAGACGTCGCAATGGAAGTCACCACCAATGCCGTCCAGTTGTTCGGGGGCTACGGATACACCACGGACTTCCCCGTCGAACGCTTCATGAGGGATGCCAAGATCACGCAGATCTACGAAGGCACAAACCAGATCCAGCGTGTGGTGATGGCACGGTCGCTGCTGCGATGACGCCCCGTCGCCGAGACGGGTCGCGACAAACCTTGACCTGCATCACAAAAGAACTATAAAATAGTCCACTAGCCCTTTAGCTGCGAATGCGGCCGCCAAGGACCACTCGCCAATCGAGGAGAAATTTCATGACCACGCGCATCGACGCTCCCGCTGCTTCGGGGGCCGTTGGTTCCAAAGGCCAACCGCTGCCGTCAGGTATCTGGTCGCTGTCGGCATTGAGCGAGGCCGTCGATGCCGGCTTCATCACCAAGGTGCTACTTGTCGCCGCAGACAACAGCGGCCGACCGTTGGGTGAGCACGTGCCCGCACGTCGCTTCCTGGACCACGTCGGCGACTACACGAAGTTCCGCATCCCATTGATGGTGTGGCAGCTCGACATCGAGCAGGACCTCAATCCAGACCTCGAGCACGTGGGTGGGCTCAGCACCGGCGGTCCCGACTGTTACCTCAAGCCAGACCTCAACACGCTGCGCGTGTTGCCGTGGATTCCCGGCACCGCGTTCGTGATCTGTGACCCTGTCCTGATCGACGGCACGACCCTGGAGATCGCGCCGCGCCAGATCCTCAAGCGCCAGCTCGAGCGGCTCGCCGCGCACGGCGCGACCGCTCAGGTTGCCTCCGAGCTCGAGTTCTACCTGTTCGACCAAAGCTACGAGGATGGCTGGCGGTCCAACTATCAGGACCTCACTCCCGCCTCCCGATACCAGGCCGCCTACGACCCGCTCGTGGCGATCAACAACGAGCCCTTCATCAATGCCGTGGTCGAGCAGATGGAACGGGCCGGCGTGGAGATTGAAGGATTGTCCTGCGAGTACGGGCTGGGACAACAGGAGATCAACCTCACTCACACCAATGCCTTGGATATGGCGGACCGCCACTTCATCTACAAGTTCGGCGTGAAGGCCATCGCGACACGCATGGGTTTGTCGGCCACCTTCATGGCCAAGTGGGACGCCGCCGGACTCGGGAGTTCCTGTCACATTCACACCAGCCTGTGGTCAACTGACGGTTCGACGCCGTTGGGCGACAGCGCACTCTTCGATGGATTCGTCGCAGGACTCGTCGACGACGCGCGCGAGATGTGCCTAACGTACGCACCAAATCTCAACTCATACCGCCGTTTTCAGCCGAACTCGTTCGCGCCGACAACCGTGGCATGTGGTGATGACAACCGGACCCTGTCCTTCCGCTCCATCGGAGAAGGCCCGACACGCCGAGTGGAGAACCGCATTCCGGGTGCCGACGTGAACCCCTACATCGCCATCGCCGGCGCGATCGCAGCAGGCGTGAACGGGATCGAGCGGTGTCTCCCGTTCCCCGAACTCGTTTCTGGCGATGGATATCTACGCACGGATCTTCCTCAACTGCCCAGATCGCTGACACAGGCCATCGAACTCTTCGCCTCCAGCGAGTCCGCAAAGACGGCGTTCGGCAGCGAAGTGCACGCCCACTTGCTGACGGTCGGTCACGGCGAGACCAGCGCGTTCCTAAACCAGGCGGTCACCGACTGGGAGCGCCGACGCTACTTCGAACGAACGTGAGCGACGGCCCCGCCGTTGTCTACAACGAGATGCTCGGCCACCTGGTGCGGTCCGATCCGTGGCTGGAGCAGGGTCGGTCCAGCTATGCACGCGCACGCGACGCGCTGGCCTCGGGCGAGTACGAAGCGGCCGAAACGTACGGTCGTATCACGATCCAGGAAGCACAAGAGGCATACGAGCTCTTTGCTGCCTGGCTGATCGAGATTCCGCAGGCTCTGAAGGACCACGGTGTGACCAGCGACGTCGTCGACCAACGCCTGGCGGCGATCGGCGCAGAGATCGGCGAACCGGCCCTCGATGTCGGCTGGACGACCTACCGGGCACTGGTCGACGAGTTCGCGGAGGCATGCCAGCGCCTCGATTCGGCGGCCGCCCTGCCGCTCCTGGAACGGGCTCGAAGCACCTGGCAGCGACACCACGATCGTGCCTGCGAGACGATATGCGCGCTCTTCGACCTTGCCGCCAAGGCCGCGGGCGAAGAGTTCGTCGGCGACCTCTGGGATTCGTTGTTGACCGGAATGTATGAGCGGTCGGCATCGGTGTACCACCCTGACAACTTGCCGTGGGAGCAGTCGGTGCAACGGCTGCTCCTCGACATCTTCGAGGCCACCCGCGGTCATCTCACCGGCCCGGAGCGCGACGGCGCCTTCACCATCGTCGAGGACGACGACCGATGGGTGATCACGTTCGCTCCCTGCGGTTCTGGTGGGCGGACGTACGAATTCGGGTCGGCCGCAGACCCCGAATCAGCTCGCCGATTGTCGGTGACGACGCGCAAGCACGACTGGGCTTGGAACACAACCGGGGTTTGCTTGTACTGCGCCCACTGCTGCCAACTGCAGCAACGCGCGCCGATCCAGCGTCTTGGCTTCCCCCTCCGAGTCATCAAGCCACCCACGCAGGGCCAATCACAACCGTTGTGCACGTGGTCGATCTACAAAGATCCCACCAAGACACCCGACGATGCCTACACCAGTGTGGGATTCGATCCTCCGCCTCGTTGAAGGCCGTACCGCGCCCTGCGGGCCGATCCGGTGGTGGACGGCAGAGCACGCTCGCCGTGTGGTGCCATGGACGGCTAGGTACACCGCAACATCGAATGTCGGGCGGTCGCGTGCCCGCGCGATTCTGCTGGCCCACCAGATCGCGCTTGCCACTGAATATCCGGCCGAGGCGATCTGCGCGGTAACCCGCCGAAAGGCGTCCGCGTCGACCGCATGTAGGTCAAGGTCCGCGGTGCCGCGCGCCCTCCGGGACGCTCCCCGGGCGCGGTAGCAACGAGGACGCGACTCGACAGCCGCTCCGGCAACCACGTGGGCCATCCGGAATCACTCCGCGCGCAGAAGCGGGCAGCGCACCCGGTACCTGAGGCGTATGACTTGCTTGAACGCGAGGCGCTTACAGGGCCCGCCCGGGATTGAGTATTCCCCGAGGGTCGAGCGCGGACTTGATCGCGTGGTTCGCGCGCATTTCGTCGGGTCCGAGTTGATGGCGTAGCCATGCCCGCTTGAACTGGCCGATCCCGTGTTCACCGGTGATTGTGCCCCCGAGCCGAATCGCCTGCCTGCAGACTTCCTCGGCCGCGGCATACGCTCGGTCACGTTCGTCGTCATTGAGTGGGTCGAAAATGATGCACGGGTGCATGTTTCCGTCGCCGGCGTGGCCGACGGTTGCGATTAGGACATCGTATGTGACCGCGATGGCATCGATGGCTCGGAGCAACTCCCCGAGACGTGAGGGGCTGACCCCGACATCCTCGACGATGTTCGCGCCGAGTGCCTCCACCGCGACGTGCGCGAGACGTCGGGCTGACCACAACATGTCGCCCTCGTCGGGGTCGGTACTGCGGGCCGTTTCAATGGCACCAGCGTCGATGAAGAGCCGCTCGACATGTGCGCTGGCACTGTCGGCTCCGGCTCCGTCGAGTTG
Source organism: Mycolicibacterium sp. P9-64 (assembly GCF_008329605.1). Lineage (GTDB taxonomy): Bacteria > Actinomycetota > Actinomycetes > Mycobacteriales > Mycobacteriaceae > Mycobacterium. The sequence continues at coordinate 77,902 of NZ_NPKO01000013.1, read as the reverse complement.
GCAGAGCAACAGCGCTTCGGCGTCGCGGTCGAGACCGTGACTTCGGCAGTCCTCGATGGCATTGGTGGTGGCCTTATCGAGGAACTCCAACATGCTGGGGGTTACCCGCGACCGGGACACAGCGACGACGGCAGCGGTCGCTTGGTCAACGGTCTTGAACTGAGCGACGACGGTGGCTGGCCTCTCAGCTGGCAGCGGAGTCAACCGCACTGTCGCGGATGTGATGACGCCGAGCGTTCCCTCCGAACCGACGAAAAGTCCGGTGAGGTCGTAGCCGGCAACATCTTTGACCATGCGTCCGCCCGTATGCAAGACGGTACCGTCAGCCAACACCACTTCGAGACCCAGCACCGCGTGGCGAGTCACGCCATACTTCACGCAGCGCAGGCCCCCGGCGTTCGTCGCGATGTTGCCGCCAATCGTGGAGAGTTCATAGCTGCCCGGGTCTGGAGCGTAGAACAGGCCAAACGGTGCGGCTGCCCTGCTCAGGTCGGCGTTTATCACCCCTGGGCCGACAGTGGCGAGCCGGTCGTCCGCATCGATCTCGATGTGGTTCAGTCCGGTGAGCGATAGCACGACGCAGTCGTTCTGCGCCGCTGCGCCCCCCGCAAGACCAGTTCCCGCTGCGCGCGGAACGACGGCGACAGCGTGGCGATGCGCCCACGCAAGGGTTCGACTCACGTCGTCGGTGGAGCCGGCGACCACGACGGCTGCTGGCATTCCCGGTTCCACCAGGGTGCACATGTCACGGCGGTAGGGTTCCATGGCATCAACCGAACGGATCACCCGACCGTCGGTCACGCACGTCTCCAAGTCATCCAGCAGAGCCTCGCTCATGTGGGCGGCGGCGTGCGCGTGCACTACCGCACCTTCGACAGGAATGAGCGGGTGCGCTCGTGTTTGGGACTGTCGAGTAGTTCGACTGGCGTGCCACGCTCGGCCACCATCCCGTCGTCCATGAAGACCATCGAGTCGGCAACTTCACGGCCGAAGCCAATCTCATGGGTCACCACAATCATCGTGATGCCGCTTGCCGCAAGATTCTTCATCACGTCGAGTACCTCGTCGACGAGTTCGGGGTCTAACGCCGATGTTGGCTCGTCGAAGAGCATGAGCTGAGGTTCCATGGCCAGGGCGCGCGCGATCGCCACTCGCTGTTGTTGGCCTCCTGAGAGCTGAGCGGGGTAGTGCTCGCGTCGATCTGCAAGTCCGACGAGATCAAGTAACTCGCCCGCACGCTCGTAGGCTTTCTTCTTCGCAACGCCCTTTACCGCGATCGGCCCCTCGGCGACGTTTTGCACAGCCGTCTTGTGGGGGAAGAGATTGAAGCGCTGGAATACCATGCCGATATTGGCGCGCCTCGCACACAGATCGCGCTCCCGCAGTTCCTGGAGTGCGCCGCTCCTGTGGCGGCGGTACCCGACGAGATGGCCGTCCACGTCGATCTCGCCGCCGTCGATCTTTTCGAGGTGGTTGATGCAGCGCAGGAAGGTCGATTTGCCAGATCCGGAGGGGCCGATAATGCACATGACCTCGCCGACCGCGACCTCCAAGTTGATGCCTTTGAGAACTGCGTTGTCGCCGAACGACTTCCGTACGTCGGTCGCTCGTACCAGTGGTTGGCTCATGCGCCGCTCGCCTTTGCTTGCGCCGCTTTGCGGCGTGGTGTGTTGGCGGTGGCGACTCCGAATCCACGGCCGTAGTAGCGTTCGAGATACCGCTGCCCGATCGACAGGATCGTGGTCACGATGAGATACCAGATGCTCGCCACCAAGAGCAATGGAATGACTTGGTAGGTGGCTTGATAGACGACCTGCACGGAGTACAGAAGCTCGGGTAGCGAGATGACGCTGACCAGAGACGTCAGCTTTAGCATCGAGATGGTCTCGTTGCCGACAGGGGGCACGATGACTCGCATCGCCTGCGGCAGAATGATTCTGCGTAGCACCTTGCCCTGGGACATGCCCAACGCCTGGGCCGCTTCGGTTTGTCCTGGGTCGACGGCCAGCAGGCCGCTCCGCACGATTTCTGAGAGATAGGCCGCCTCGTTCAGACCCAGCGCCAGGATGGCAGCCAGGAACGGCGTGATCAGCTCGTTGGAATTCGCGGAGGCAAACGTCGGACCGAACGGGATCCCGATCGACACCGTGGGGAACAGTGCTGCCAGGTTGTACCAAAATACGATCTGAACCAGGAGCGGGGTTCCGCGGAAGAACCACACATATGACGCGGCCGCCCCGGAGACGAGTGGGTTCTGCGACAGCTTCATCACCGCGATGGCCACGCCGAGCACGACGCCGATGGCCATCGCAATCACGGTGAGCTGCACCGTCCGAACCAACCCGATGAGGACGTTCGGGCTCGTGAAGTAGTGCGCCACGACGCCCCACTGGATGTTGGGGTTGGTGACGAGTGCGTTGATCACTCCCAGGGCGGCGAGCGCGATGATCGCCGTCGCGATCCATCGCCCCGGTCGCCGCACCGGCAGCACGTTCCGTGACGTGAGCGGGGAGCCCGCCCCCTGCGTGGTCAACTGTTCGCCGATTGATGCGGACGTCGACATCACTGCCCGCCGTTTATCGTTGCGGTAGGGATGGCTCTGGATTCGAGGTGCCATTTCGCGAGAATCTTCGCGTAGATCCCATCATCCATCAGCTTTTGGACCGCGCCCTGGACGGCTTCGATGAGTCGCGTCTTGTCCTTCATGATGGCAATGCCGATCGGAGTCTTGTTCAACTCCTCGCCCACGACTTCGTACGTCGTGGGCGCTTGGGCCATCACGTACGTATTCACGATTGACTGGGAGTAGACCGCGTCGACCCGCCCGGATGACAACGCGAGGTTGGCCGCGTCGTTGGTCTGAAAAGTTGAAAGGGTGATCGGGGGTTTTCCTGCGGCGGCACAGGCAGCCTGCCGCCGTTCGGCGTCGGCGAGCTGGGTCGTCCCGGCTTGCACCCCGACCGGGCGCCCACACAATGTGGTGAAATCGGCAATGCCCTTCGGATTGCCCTTAGCCACGAGGACGTTCCCACTCGTCGACAGGTAGTCGACGAAGGTGACCACATCGCGACGCTCCGGGGTATCGGTGATCGCCGTGATGGTCATGTCGAATCGGTTGCCCTGCAGTGAGGTCAGGATCGACGGGAAGGCCAAGTTGGTGAACTCAATTTCGACCCCGAGGACCTGTGCGACCGCCCTGCCGAAGTCGAGGTCGAGGCCGATCATCGTCTTGCCATCGGTGTCGAAGTACTCCATCGGAGGGTATGCGACGTCGAGCGCCACCGTGATCACCCCTGCCTCACGAATTTTGTCCGGCAACTTGGCATTTAACGTTGGATCCGCCTGCGCGACCGGAAGCTCTGAGGATGAGGAAGCCCCCGTGTCGACGCCGCCGCACGCCACCAGCGTGATGCACGTGAGAGCTAATGCGACCGTGCGGCTCAGCGAAGGGCGAGCGAAGCGTAAATACATCAAACTCCTCGGATCTGTTGGCATAGCTGACCATTCGGTGTGACTCGGAGCGCACGAGCAACCCGGCCTGACTGCTCCTGGCCCGGGACGGTACGAAGCGTTCTCTCGTACTTTGGCGCGGTGTTTCCGCATTGTTAACTGATTTCTGTCGACCGTTGTCTGTTAGCAATATGACGCAAGTCACGCAGGCTGTCAACAGGAAGGGCCGTCCAGCGTTGCGTGCGAGCTGACTTACATCGATGTCCAGTCGCTCAAACGGTTCGTCACCTGAGGTCGCCATAGTCGACGGATCGATGACTACTACCCGGCGGTCGCCCGAGACCGGGCGGTGAGCGCACAGCCCCTACCGGTCAAACCGAGAAAACCCGGGCGAGAGCGGCCCGTGTGCGACAGCCAATATCGAGCAGCAGTAGCTCGCGCTTTCGTCAACTGCTGCTGCACGGACTACGTCGCTCATCATGTAAGCGGCGATGTCCGTGTTGCCCAGTCCAGCAAACCCGGAGACCGAGTTGCGCACTAAGTGACGATGCGCCGGGCCGTGGCGATGCCGCCTCGTTCCGGGTGTCTTGCGCGCTCGGATGCAGCCCGCAAACGCACCAGTCGGTCCCGCGCCATCGCCAGGCCGGCCCCTCGGACGCCGCCCCTAATCGGCGCTGCGGTAAGTCGTTCGAGGCAGGAGCGAGCCTGGATCTCCCCCCAGGCGGCTTATCGTGAGGTTGACGGCTGAGAGCACGTCTTGTTGGAGCGCTTCGGCCGCGGCGTACTCATCGCCCGATTCGATGGCGGCGATGAGCACCCGGTGAATCTCACCGGCCTCCCGCAGGTCCTCGTGGACGACATCGTCCTGTGTCAGCGCCATCAAGAGTTGCCCCTCGAGTCCGCGGAACATGTTCGCCAACAATCGGTTACCGCACCCCTCGCAGAGTGCGAGGTGAAACTCGACCTCGTGCCGGAGAACCGCGACGGCGTCGCCGGCTTCGGCGCCCGCGTCCATGAGTGCCACCTGGGCACGAAGGGGTTCGACGTCCATTCGAATGCGGGTAGCGAGGCGGATCGCGACGGTCTCGATGCCCAACCGTACGTTGTACAAATCCACGAGATCTGCGGCAGCAAACTCCCGGACCACCGCCCCCTGGTGCGGACGTTCGACGACGAGGCCCTCTTCGATTAACCGCTGTATGGCCAGACGTATCGGTCCACGACTCACACCGAGATCGGACGCCAGCTGAGTCTCGATGAGCCGTGAACCCAGCGGCAGCAAGCCCTGAATCACGCCGTCGCGGATTTGGTCGTAGACCACGTCGGCGAGCCGACTCCGCGGCGCTGGCTGCAAGCGGCCCGCCGGTGTGGCCATGACACTCCCCAAAAGGTTGACAGTTGACAGTAATCTTTGTCTACCGAGATTAACCGACTTCAGTCGTTCAACGAATTCGGCTCGCCCGGGTTCTACGTAGTCGTCCATGATGCTGTTTGAAAGCCCGCGTTTCGCCCATGGATCGCAGCGGACGGATTGAACTGAGCGCCCCCGTAACGCCGGCTACACGGTCCGCTCAGGAAAGATTCCAGGTCAGCAGCCCAGCCGTACCACACCATACGCACATTGCACTCTGCTAACAATAGTCTGTCGGCAGCCAAGCTGGCCGCTGCCGACACTCGTGGACGTGGAACTACGCACACGGCGCGAACACTTGAACGCGCGTGAGCCAACAGAAGGGTTCCGCTGCCACGATTGGTGACCTGTCGCCAGCGGCATGCCTTCCTACATCACCTTGGACAGGAATGCCGTCGTCCGTTCGTGTTGCGGTTTGCCCAGAACCTCGCGCGGACTACCACTCTCGACGATCACGCCGGCGTCCATGAACACCAATTTGTCGGCAACCTCACGGGCGAACCCCATTTCATGGGTCACCACAACCATTGTCATGCCCTCGCCGGCGAGCTTCTTCATGACCCCCAGCACCTCCCCTACCAACTCTGGGTCCAATGCCGAGGTCGGCTCGTCGAACAACATCAACTTGGGATCCATCGCCAGCGCACGCGCAATCGCGACCCGCTGCTGCTGACCGCCGGACAGCTGCGCGGGGTACGCAGTTGCCTTGTCCGACAAGCCGACTTGTCCCAGCAGATCCTTCGCCCGCTCGACGGCCGCGGCCTTTTTGACGCGCTTGACCTGCATGGGCGCCTCGATGATGTTGGCGAGCACGGTGCGGTGCGGGAACAAGTTGAAGTGCTGGAACACCATTCCGATGTCACGCCGTTGCCTCGCGGCTTCCCGCGGCGGCATCTCGTGCAATTTGTCACCGCGCTGGCGGTAGCCGATCAACTGTCCGTCGACGTAGAGTCGTCCCCCGTTGACCTGCTCGAGGTGATTGATGCAGCGGAGGAAAGTCGACTTGCCGGATCCGGACGGACCTACCAAGACCAATACCTGACCGCGCCCGACCTCCAACGTGACACCTTTGAGGACCTTGAGTGCGCCGAAGTTCTTACAGACGCCTTCGGCCTTGACGATCGGCGTGATCATCGCGTCCGTCGTGCTCATGTATGCCCGACCTCTCCAAGGGTCTGCGCATCGGCCAGTGCGCCGAGCTGTTTGGCAGTTAGCTTGCGGGAGGCACCTCGGGAGAAGTAGCGCTCCAGATAGAACTGGCCCACCATCAGGACGCTGGTGATGAGCAGGTACCACGCCGCCGCGACCAGCAGCAGCGGGATCGGCTGGAAAAGCACCGCCGAGATGTCGCGCTGACGCCCGAACAGGTCGAACGTGAACGGTACCGCGGCCACCAACGACGTGGTCTTGAGTTGGCCGATGAACTCGTTGCCGGTCGGCGGGATGATGACTCGCATCGCTTGCGGCAACACGGTGCGCCGCATCGTCATCAACCAGGACATGCCGAGCGCGATGGACGCCTCCGACTGGCCCTCGGCGACTGAGCCGATGCCCGCCCTGATGATCTCCGCGAGGTAGGCGGCCTCGTTGAGCCCGAGTCCGATGACTGCCAACATGAAGTAGAGGGAAAGATCCTGGATGTCCAATGTGAAGAACGTCGGCCCGAAAGGGACACCCAGCTGAATGTTCCTGTAGATCGTCGGGAACAACCCCCAGAACACCAATTGCACGTACACAGGCGTGCCGCGGAAGATCCACAGATACACCCACGAGACCGCGCGAAACACCGGGTTCGGCGAGAGTCGCATGACCGCCAGAAGCACGGCCAGGACGATCGCCAGGATCATCGAAAGCACGGTCAGCTCGAGGGTGACCACCACACCTGAGACGATTCGTTGGTCGAGGATGTACTTGCCCAAGGTGCTCCAGCCGTACGCCTCGTTCGTAGCCGCGCCATAGAGGAACAGCACAACGAGGACGACGACGACGATCGCCGCCACCCACCGCCACGGATGCCGCAAGGGAACGGCATCGATGACGGCGGGGGTCTTGGGCGGCGACGAAACATCAACGCTCATAGGAGAATCTGTTCATCAGCTGGCCGCGCCGTTGATCACGGGTTTGTCGATCATGCCCGCCTCGACGCCCCAATTGGACGCAATCGTCTTGTAGTCGCCAGTCTCGATCAGGTGCTCAAGGGCCGTTTTCAGCGACGCCGCAAGCGGTGACCCTTTCGTGACGGGCCAACCGTACGGTGCCGCCCCGAAGATTTCCCCGGCCTGCTCGAGCTTGCCGTTGCTCTGCTTGATCGCATACAGCGTCGCCGGAGAGTCTGCCGACATCGCGTCGGCCTGTCCGAGGACGACGGCGTTCGTGGCTTGGTCCTGCCCGTCGAATTTGACGATGTCGATCGGCGGCTTTCCGGCGTCAGCGCACGCCTTGTTCTTGGCGGGTAGCTCGTCGACCTCTGCCTGCGTCGTGGCTTGAACCGCGACCTTCTTGCCGCACGCGTTATTTGGATCGATGTCTGAGCCCTTGGGTTTGGCCCACAGCAGGCCCGCCGTGAAGTACGTGACGAAGTCGACGGTCCGTTCGCGTTCCTTGGTGTCCGTGAATGAGGATGCGCCGACGTTGAAGGTGCCGCCCTGGATCGCGGGAATGATCTTGGAGAAGTCCGATTCACGGTAATCGGCCGTCAGACCGAGGGTAGAAGCGATCGCATTCATCAGGTCGATGTCGAAGCCGACTATCTTGCCGCTGGAATCCTTGTATTCGTTCGGCGTGAAGGGGACGTTGACCCCGACGATCAGCTTGCCAGAGGCCTTGATGTCATCGGGAACCGTGTTGGCGATGTCGTCGACTTTGGCGGCCGCTGCCGCGGTCGTCTGCGTCGTCGGGCCTGTGGTGTCGGTGTTCGTGGTACAGCCCGACAACACGAGCGTGCCGGACATGGCGACCACTGCAGCTTCACACCAGCGGTGTGAGCGCACTCGACGGCCCTGTATTCCTACTATCACTTTGACTCTTCTTCCTGCATCGAATGGTCGTGATTGACCGCTGACAACAACTTCGGGGTGTTTCGCTGAAACTTGCTCAGCCGCCAAGGCGGCTGCTGTGTACTGGACTTCGTGAACCGAGACCTGTGCGGTCGCGCACGATGCCCCGAGGACGTCGATTTCGTGAACGCGCGCACCGAGTTTCGATGACACGACACCGTCACGAACCGCCGACCGCACCTCACCCGCGGCCAGCCGCTTCGGATGAGTTCGACATGAACTGCAGTGCAACATGATTGGCGGACGGCGATGCGATAGAGGATGAGTTCCACCTTCTTGATCCGCTTGGTGGCGGCCCAGGCAGTCGATGACCATGAGATCTCCTTCGTGATCGGTTCTGCTTGCCGGTCGTGCCGATTTTCAGGGCGCGCCAGAATTTGCTTCAGGGAACTTGACACCGCGGCCGCCTGCTGCGGTCAGATGTCGATGGCACGCTTGTGAACGGCCAAATACGTTGCAAAACCACCGATGCCCGGCAATATCCACCGTCAGTACGACGGACCAATTTTGGTACCACGGCAGCATCGGAGAACGCGGCCAATCTAGGTTGATGGCTCAAAGGCAGACCAGGCTACGGCGATGACGTTTACCAGCACACCCCCAAACCCAGCGAGAAGGGGCGAGAGATCCATCGCCTGCGCATGCGCGCGAAGTGCACCGCCTGTGGCGAAGAGGAAACCGATACGAATCCGATGGTCGAGATGATGACCAGTGTTTTCGAAGGCCCCGCTTCGAACGCAGCGACATGGAACAACGACGCCACGGTGGCCGAGACGACGATGACGTTGATGGGAAGTGCGTCACGAGAGGGCACCCGGGTGAAAAATGGCGCCGGAGGTAACAGACCGCCACGGGCCATCGACCACGAGTGACGCGCGAGCGCGGCCTGGATGGCGACCGTACCGGCGACGAAGCGCCCAATGCTAGGCGGCGCCGCACCAACGTCCTCTACGCACTCAACCGCGACGACCTCACCTGCCAACCCGACTCACCCCCGCTCACCGAATCGGCGGCTTGACTTCGTCATCGAGAGCCCTCCACCATATTGTTAACAGTCATCTGTCACCTGTTAGCATAGTGTGGCAACGGTCACCATCGGTGTCAAGGGAGAAGCCGACAAGACGGAGAATTGCGACGCGAACCCGCCGGCCGGGGAACCCCCGCGCATGACAGCAAGGTGGACTGCAATCCAGACCCAAGTCCCGTGGGCGTTGCTGTCGCGAGTTGGCCACGGCCCGTACCGCATTCTCTACTGCCGCCTCCGGCCGATACCGTAAGCAGGGAATGTCATGCAGAATGGTTGCGATTCGACGAACCGACGGTTACTTGAAAGCCGGAATTGACTAGCGTTCGTCATCGCTCGTTCGGTTATCACAGATTTGCTGGGTGAGTATGGCGCTCCGTTGTGCCCGAATTCCGGTGCCACCGGCGCTACGGCAGCAACGTGGCGATCATCGCCGTGACCCTGCGGCCGACGAATCCAACTGCACGACGGCGCCGTGGTCAATGCCACTCCGCAGGACATCCTCCGAGAATCGCCGACAGTCGTTACGCTGCAACAACGCTGGACTGACGGTCCGTTTCCGGACGTTGCCGTTCGGCACCACGAGCGGCTCCCAAGACAGAAAGAGCATCTACCGTGGGGCAACCAGCCAGCGTGGGCGTCGGCGGTGGCGGCGTCGATGAACCCCGACATCAGGGCGTCGGGCCGCCACAGACACGTCAAGGGGCCTGACGACGGAGGGCATCGACGGCGGCTCGCGCCGAGCGGGGTGTCGCAACGTTCACCAATGCGACTGCGTCACCACAAGTCCCGGCATTTGAATGCACGACATTGTCGCACTCGTCATTCGACAAGGCGCTGCGTCGGCGTCTTCGGGGATGCTAAACAGTGCGGTGTGGACTTTCGCCGCCTGGAACTACTCGTCGACCTAGCACGATTGGAATCGATGCGTGCGGTCGCCGAAGTGCACGGACTAGCGAATAGCACAGTGTCACAACAGATAGCCGCCTTGGCGCGTGAGGTCGGAGTCCCGATCATCGAGCCTAACGGTCGGCTAGTACGGCTCACGCCCGCTGGGCGGTGCCTCGTCGGGCACGCGGTCGAAATCCTCGCTCTAGTAGAGGCTGCGCGGCGAGACTCGGACCCCCTGGCCGAACCGGCCGGCCGGGTACGTGTAGGCGGCTTCGCCGTGGGCATCAGAGTCTCACTGCTGCCGATCTTGGCCAACCTCGCCGAAAGCAACGCCGCATTACAGGTAGTCATCAATGAATACGCGCCCGCCGAATCTCTGGCCCTGCTCATCGATAACGCGCTTGATCTGGCACTGATCTATGACTTCGCGTTGTCGCCGATAGTGCTGCCGCCGACGCTGCAAGCCAAGCCGCTCTGGTCAACGTTGTGGGGCCTCGGTGTTTCCAGCGATGCTTCCGGCACACGAGCAGACCTGCGCGACTTCGCAGATCAGCCATGGATCGTCAGTTCCGGAACTTCCACCGACGAAAACGTTGTCCGCACTTTGGCGTCCGTCGTCGGGTTCACACCGGTAATAGGCCACCGCATCGAATGCCGCGATTTGGTGGAGGACCTCATCATCGCCGGCCACGGCGTGGCGCTGCTTCCGATGAGCCGGTCGGCCCGGCGTGGGCTAAAGATACTTCCGATCCGTGGTCCCATAGTTGAATTCACTACATACGCTGTGTGGCGCCGAGGGGCGATAGGGGGAGCCCTTCGACGCATCCTGGATCAACTGGCGCCAGAAGGGGCCGCGGTAGCGCATTTAGACCATTGGCCCCGTCGCACCTAGGCAGAGACCAGTGGCCTCGAATTGCGTTGTACCGCAGCATCATACATGCACGTCCGAGCAGCCTTTCGCCGTGCGGACTCATCAGCGCGGCGGCGCGACCCGACTTTGCCTGACGACGCGACGGCGATCGTCGAAGTGACGCCGTACCCACGACGCAGCTTCGGTGACGTAATCGTCGCGCGGAGGAATTGTCAATAATGGTGGATGCGGTGACGTCGCCAGGAGCGGCAACTAGGCGTGGGATGGGGTGTCCGGGTTGCCGAACGACGGGAGCGGGTGGGGTGCCAGGATCATCACGGTCACGAGGTCGACGCCAGCGGCGGCGGCGAATTGTTTCATCGCGGCGAGGAATTCGGTTCGAGGAGTTGGACTTTTGCGGAGGGCCGCGCCGACACGAACGAGGGTCACTGGGCGGGGGCGTTGACGCGCTCCAGTGGGCTTGTGCCGCGTCGATCAGCTTGTAGGCCAGGGCAATTCCCGCAGCGCGGGAGCCAGGCCCCTTCGTGAGCGACAAGCACATTGCCCTGCTCGTGAAAGCAACACCGCTGTTCCCGCGTTGTCGGGAACACCTCGCGCACGGCCCTTCAGGACTCCAGTGCGCCGTCACCGACGGCGGGCACGGGGCCCGCTCTGCGGTATCGACGTCGATGCGCTTGTCGTTGACGCGCGGTACGGTGACCGTGACCGCCGCCGCGAGCATCTGTCAGGCACCATCGCAGTCGATCTCATCAAGCAACGACCGGCCACCTCTCCATCGTCGGCGTTGGCCCCAGCGGCGTCGTGAACTACGGTGAGCGCGCCCCCCGGTGCGCACCCTCCTTGATCGCATCTGCGACCAAGCGAGCGCAACCAGCACCATTCATCCAAACAATCCAACCACCAACGGAATTCAGTCGTCGCTCTCCCCACAGGACCGTTGCTCGACAACCGAGTGGGCGAACCGAAAAGGGGGTCGCGGCACGTCAACTCCCGTGCTTCCATCGTCCTCGACAGTCAGCTTCTGGGTTGTTCCACACGGGGGGCGTCGCCGAAGAGGCAGGTGAGTTCGAATACCAGGTTCGCGGCATTGAGTGCTGTCACTCCGGACGGATCCAGGTGCGGTGCGACCTCACAGACGTCGGCCCCAACGAGGCGTAGACCCTGCAGACCTCGAAGGATCATCTGGCAATCCCTCATCGATAATCCCCCCGGTTCGGGTACCGGGGTGCCTGGAGTGTCACGGGGGTCCAAGCCGTCGACGTCGATGGTGATGTAGGTCTCTTCGTCGCCGAATATGGACTTCAGTCGTTCAATGAGTTCGGCTCGCCCGAGTTCTTCGTAGTCGTCCATGGTGATGATCTGAAAGCCCGCGTCTCGTCCATAGATCGCATCGGACGGATTGAACTGCGTGCCCCGCAGCGCCAGCTGCACAGTCCGTTTCGGATCGATGACACCTTCCTCGTGGAGCCTGCGCATGGCCGTGGCGTGATTGATCTTGCTGCCATAGAACTCGTCGTTGGTGTCGGGGTGAGCGTCGATGTGCAGCAGGCCAAGCGGTTTGCCCCTGAACACACCACGCATCATCGGCAGCGGTATGACGTGGTCGCCACCCACCCCCAGCGGGAAGGTGCCGTTGTCGACCAGCCGACTCGCCAGGGCCGTGATGTTGGCGACTGTCTCATCCAAGCTGTACGGCGAGACGTCGACGTCGCCAAGGTCGACGACATTCAGCAGATCGAATGGAGACACCCGAGTGGTCGGGTTGTAACGCCGAATGAAACGAGACGCCTCACGGATCGCCGCTGGCCCGTGTCGAGTTCCTGTCCGGAACGACACACCCTGATCGGTGGGTATCCCAAAGATTCCGACGTCAACCGCGTCGATGTCCTTGGTATGAGGTGCGCGAAGAAATGTGGCGATCTCCGAGAACCGCGGGACTGAGGCATCCAACGGCCGAATGTCCTGGCGCAGTTTGTTGTCCGAAGTTGACACTGTTGTTGCCTTCCGAACTATGTGGGCGGATGTGACGGGCGACTAGGGGGTGGATGACGAATCAGGCGCTCCCCCACACAGACGTGTGATGAGGGCGGCGTAGGTCTTGCTGGCATCGACCAACTCCCCGATGGGCAGGTGCTCGTCCTTGGTGTGGGCATAGTCCTCGTTGCCAGGCCCAATGCCGATGGTGGGAATGCCCGCTTCAGACATGAACGTCGCGTTGACTCCGAAACGCCATGCCTTCACCTCGGGGGTACGACCAGTTACCTCTTGGACAGCCGCGATCCCCAAGCCCACCAGCGGGTGATCTGCCTCGATCGTCATCAACGGATAGACGTTGACCAACCGAACTTCGGCGGGAATGTCCTCTTGAGCCGCGACATCGGCCACCAGCTGCTCGAGTTCGCGTTGAACGCTCGCCGGCGATTCTGCCGGAACGTACCTACGGTCGACCCGGATCGTGCATGCGCTCGGCACGACGGCAACGTCGCCGTCGGGCTCAGAAGAAATCTTGGTCACCGTGATCGTCGCCTGGCCGAACAACGGATCCCTGGGCAGCTTAGCCGGAAGGGCTTGCAGCGCAAGCAAGAACGGGATCGCACGGTAGACCGCGTTGAGCCCATCATCTGGAGTCGACGCGTGACTGGATCGACCCGACACGATCACATCGAACTGGACCTTGCCGCGGTGCCCCAGGGCGACATCGAGCCCGCTGGACTCACCGCTAAGGCCAAATTCGGCCCGAAATCCTCGTTCGATCAGAGCCGACACTCCAAGGGGCGAGTCGGTCTCTTCCTGCACATCAGCAGTGAACAGGTACGACCCGTTGCGAAGGACCTCCGGATCCAGGAACGCCGCCGCGTACGCACCGGCGGCCACGTTGCCCTTCATGTCGCACGCGCCGCGACCGCGAATCGCCAGACCGTGCCCGCCGTAGCGGTCGGCATCGACGATCTCGGCACTGTAGGGATCGACCATCCCGGCCGGCGGCACGTGATCGATGTGCCCGTTGAACATCAAACGCGGCGGGCCCTCACCCAGCCATCCCGTGACGTTGCCATGGTCATCGACTTGGACGTCGCGGTAACCCAACTCGCGCAGTTCCGCGGCGACGAGTGCAGCGACATCGGCCTCCTCACCCGACACGCTGGGCGTGGCGACCAATCGTTGCGCGAACGCCACCAAGCGCTGGCTCACTCCATCAAGAGACGTCACGTCCACTACGGCGTTGTCGACAGTTGTCACGCTCACACCTCACTCATCTAGAAGAAGTCGGCCGACCCTGCGACTGCAGCCCGGTCATGCCACACCATACCCATATTGCTAGCTGCTAACAATAGTCTGTCGACAGTTACCCAAGAATATGTTCTCATTGACGGACCGCCACGGCGTCGCGACGCCACGTCCCAGAAGGAAGTGCTCCATGCCATTCATCGAAGTCAAGGCGTTTCAGTCTCGGTTCGAGGACGCCGAAAAGGCTGCCGCGCTGATCGAACGCATCACTCAGGCAATGGCCGACACCTACGGTGAAGAGGTCGGCCGCGAGACCGAAATCGTCCTCACTGGCGTACCCCGTCCCAACTGGGGCTTCGGCGGCAAGGCGCGGATCTGATGGCCACCTCGACTCGCCTGCTCGCGACCAGCCTCACGTCGGGCAAAGCCGCCGTGCCCAAGGTCGTCGGTGGGGAAGGCGTCCACTTCAAACTCGCCGACGGCCGACTTGTCATCGACGCCAGCAACACAGCCGCACCACTTGGTCACTGCCACCCCGAAATCGTCGAAGCCGTTCGCGCCGCCGCCGCCGCTCCAGTCGTGAATGAAGGCTGGGGTTGGGAGGACCGTGGCGCCGCAGCCGAGGACCTCATCCGGATCGGGTTCCTAGACGAGGACTGGATCGGCGCGGTCCGCTTCTTCATCAGCGCGTCCGAGGCCAACGATGTCGCACTTGCGTTGTGCCAGGCGCTTACTGGTCGACCGGACCTCACCACGCGCGAACGCGCCTATCACGGCGGCGCCGGGCTTGCCCGCAGCATGACCGTGCAGCCGCAGTGGCACGGCGGCCTGACCGCGATTGCTGGAGGAGTCGCAGCACCACCGCCGATGGCGCCCGTGCACACCATTGCCGCGCCGACGAGTGGGCGCATCACTGGTCAACCGGACCCGACCGCCGGTGACGACTGGATTGCCGACGCATCCGAGAAGATCGGCCGAAGTGCGGCAGTGATCCTCGACTACAGCCAGGGCGGCACATACCATTCGCCCCAGTACCAGGATCGTGTTGCGGCCATTGCCCGTGACAAGGGCACCATCTGGATCGCCGACGAGACGGTCACCGGCTTCGGCCGCGTGGGCGGCTGGCAGCAGTTTCACAAAGGGCAGTCCAGACCCGACATTGTCACGATGGGCAAGCCGCTGGCCGCCGGTGGCGCTGCAGCCGGCGCGGTCCTGTTCTCAAAGGAAATCGTCGAGCGCCTGACTGGGAAGACATGGCAGACGTACAGCACGTTTCGCGGGCATCCCGTTCAGGTGGCAGCAATCCGGGCTCATCTGCGCGTGTCCGAGCGCGACGGCATCTATAGGCGCGCAACGGAACTCGAACCCATCATGGAGGAGCAGATGCGCCGAATCGCCGCAAGGCACACCTGCGTCCGGCGGATCGACGGTCGCGGTCTGCATTGGACCGTGGAGTTGAACGGCCCAGATTGGCGCACCTGGCATGGCGAAGAGGCCGAGCCGTTGGCCAGTCGCGTTGCAGCCCGGGCGCTGGAGGCCGACGTGCTCATCACGACCAGCGGGGAACAAACCTCTTTGTTCATCGCCCCGCCTCTCATCGCCACCGCCGACGACATCAAGAAGATCGCGGACGCCCTCGACCACGGACTCACGGTCGCAGACGACTGAGAAAGCCGGCCACGTCTCCACGACGACGCCACAGACGAGAGTCGTTGATAGCCAGTGCGTATCCGCTGTACCGAAGGATTACAGCCCTGGGTACAGCGGGTACGCGTCGGCCAACGCGCGCACCCGAGCAGCAAGTTCGGTGGCGCTGGTACCGTCTTCGGCGGTCAGCGCCAGCGCGATCAGGTCGGCAACGACACCAAAGTCGGCAGCGTCGAACCCACGGGCCGCCAATGCCGGGGTCCCGATGCGCAGGCCAGAAGTCACCATCGGTGGCCGTGGGTCGAAGGGCACCGCGTTGCGGTTCACTGTAATTCCGATGGCGCCGAGTCGATCTTCGGCTTGCTGTCCGTCGATGGCAGCGTCCCGCAGGTCGACCATGACCAAGTGGACGTCGGTGCCGCCGGTAATGATGGAGATGCCGGCCTCTTTGGCGTCGGCGCGGCAGAGGCGCTCGGCGATGATCCTGGCCCCTTCGATGCAGCGTTGCTGGCGTTCGACGAACTCGGGTTCAGCGGCGATCTTGAAAGCTGTTGCCTTGCCGGCGATCACGTGCTCCAACGGGCCGCCCTGCTGGCCGGGAAAGACCGCCGAGTTGATCTTCCTGGCGATGTCGGCGTCGTTGGTCAAGATGATGCCGCCGCGGGGTCCGCCGAGTGTCTTGTGCGTCGTGGAGGTGACCACGTGCGCGTGCGGAACCGGTGAGGGATGCAGTCCCGTGGCGACCAGACCGGCAAAATGGGCCATGTCGACCATGAGATATGCCTCTACCTCGTCGGCGATCTCGCGGAACCGGGCGAAATCCAACTGCCTCGGGTAGGCCGACCATCCCGCGATGATGAGTTGCGGACGGTGCTCCCGCGCTTTGGCGGCGACCTCGTCCATGTCGATGAGGTAGTTCTTCTCCGAAACACCGTAGGCGGCAACGGTGTACAGCTTGCCTGAGAAGTTGATCTGCGTGCCGTGAGTGAGGTGACCACCGTGCGCAAGAGATAGCCCCAGAATGGTGTCGCCGGGCTCGATCAGCGCATGCATCACCGCGGCGTTGGCGGTTGCCCCCGAGTGGGGTTGGACGTTGGCATACCCGGAACCAAAGAGCGCCTTGACGCGGTCAATAGCCAACTGTTCGATACCATCGACGTATTGGCAGCCGCCGTAATAGCGGCGCCCCGGATATCCCTCGGCGTACTTGTTGGTCAGCACTGAGCCTTGAGCTTGCATGACCGCCAGCGGCGCGAGGTTCTCCGAGGCGATCATCTCGAGTCCGGTGCGCTGGCGCTGCAGTTCCTTGTCCATGAGTACCGCAACGTCGGGATCGCATTCCACCAGTTGCTGATTCAGGACGTTCATACGGTCACCTCTTCTTCTCTACATATTCGTCGACAGCCCGTGTGACTAAGGTCGGATGGGACTGAAGTCGACCAGGAGCACCGGGGCAGGCCTCGCGAAGTCGCGGCGGGCTAGAATCCGTTCTGGCCCAGCGTTGTTGGGCCTCTTTGATCGTCGGGAGCTCACGGGTGGCGTGCACTGCGGCTTAGACCTGGTGCATGCAGTGGCGGGCGATCTGCAGGTACCGGGAGCGGTCCTCGACTGCTTGGATTGGTCTTGCAGACCGCGAGCGGGACGTTCATCGCGCCACCTTCAGGTTGGCGGCGCGGCGAGGAACATGGCCGGCTCGAAGTCGAGGACGACGGCCGAGGGACCCGAAATGGCCAAGGCGCGCCGTAGTGCGTCGGGCAGCGTCTCGAGGTCTGCGCGCTCGACGGCCATCCCCAGCCCGCCGAGCGCCTGCGTGAAATCGGGGCGGTACAGGTCGGTGGCGAAAGTGACGCCGTAGGCCTCCCGCTGATAGCTTCGCAGGATGCCGTAACCACCGTCATCGATGACCAGCAGCGTCACGTCGAGTTGATGTTGGATTGCGGGCGCGATCTCGGCCAGCCCGTACATGATTCCCCCATCGCCGGCCACTGCGAGAACCGTCCGACCGGGGCAGGCCGCTTTGGCGCCAATCGCCGCCGGAAACCCGTAACCCAGGGTGCCGGATCCCTGCGGATAGAGGAAGCTGCGTGGCGACGCGGCCCGGAAATCCATCGTGGCCCAGTAGGACATGATCGTCATGTCCCAGCAGGTGATGGCATCCGGTGGCAGGACCTCCTCGATGCAACGCAGCAGCGAACGCTCGGCGACCGCCCCTTCCGCACGCCAGCGCGTCGCGAGTGCATCGCGCGCCTGCGCGGCCCGGTCGGTCCCGTCACCGACCACATTGACATCACCCAGGCGCTCCATGAGCGCTTCGAGCGCTAGGACTGCGTCGGCGACGACCGGAACCGTCGGGTGCCACGTCGCCACGCGAGACGTGTCGGGCTCGACCTGGATGACGGCACCGGAGAAGTTGGTCGCGAAGTGATTGGTGGTCTCCTCCGAGAGTGACGTCCCAACTGCAAGCACCACGTCGGCCGCCCCGATCAAGTCTTGGACGCCCGGGTCCTCGCAGGCCGAACCAACTAACAGGCGGTGTCCGATCGGAAGTGTGCCCTTGCCGGCGTAAGTCTCGACCACCGGCGCGTCGAGCCGCTCGGCGACGCGGCGCAGCTCGAGCTCGGCGCCGGAGCGCAGGACGCCTCCGCCCGCCAAGACGAGCGGCGCCCGGGCCGCACCCAGCAGGGTCGCCGCACGGTCGATCGCTCCGGTCTGCGGCGGGCGCTGGTCGGGCACCGCGGTCAGCAAGGTGATCGGAGGCGCGGTGGTCGGCTCGGTTAGCACATCGACCGGGATCTGCACGAAGACCGGTCCGCTCGGCGGTGTTGCTGCGATCCGCCAGGCCTCGGCGAGGACGTCGGGGATCACCTCGGCCGCGTTGACTTGCAAGGCGCGGCGGACGACGGGCTGGAAATGAGCAATCTGGTCGCGCAGCTCGTGCACATAGCCGTGGTTGCGTGACAGCGCGGCGCGTGGGATTTCACTACAGATGCACACGATCGGCGTCCCGGTCGTGTCGGCTTCCTGCAGGCCGGCGAGCGCCATCAGCGCACCCGGCCCGGTTGACACCACAAGCGCCGCCGGCGTGCGAGCAGCGGTGGCGAACGCATGGGCCGCGAAGCTGGCACCCACCTCAGTGCGGGACGCGACGAAGTCCAGTCCGGCGAGCCGCAGGCCATCGACTATCGCCAGCGCGTGCTGACCTGGGACACCGAACACCGTTTGGACACCGAGGGCCCGAAGTGCCTCGCCGACGAGATGGCCACCGACACGTGGGGCGGTGACGGGGTGGGCTGACGACATCGTTTGGCTCCTGATTAGAGGTGGGTGGGCGGCGAGTGAACCCTACACACCATATCGATTTCTGCTAACTGTTTTCTGTTTTTCCTTGACTGATGACAATCAGCGATTTAGCGTATTTGCCCATGACGCTTTCCGTTACCTACTCCCAACCGCATGCGATGCCCGAGCCGTCATTGCGCATTCCGATGGGCCACATGCTGCAGCTTGACGCGATGTCGAGTGCTTCATGAGCTTTGAGTTGCTGGACGAGTGCGGTGCCAAGAAGATCGTTCTTTGCCGAGATGCAGAGACCGGCCTGCGCGGCGTCATCGCAATTCACTCGACGACCCTCGGGCCGGCCGCCGGCGGCCTGCGCATGAAGGCCTATGCCGACGAGCGCGAGGCCATGCGGGACGCGTTGCGGCTGGCTCGAGCAATGACCTACAAGTACGCCGCCTCCGGAATCGCGGTCGGTGGGGCGAAGGCCGTCATCATTGGCGACCCGTCGACGCATAAGTCCGACGAGCTCCTACGTAGCTTCGGGCGGTTCATCGAGGAGCTGGGCGGCGAGTACAGCGCCGGAGAGGACGTCGGCACCAACGGCCACGACATGGAGATCCTCGCCGAGAGCACGCAATGGTTGGTCTCGCTGCCCGAAGAGGCAGGCGGGCCAGGCGACGTGTCCCACACGACTGCGCGCGGAGTGCGCCAAGCGATGCGCGCCTGTGCTGAACACGTCTTCGGATCACCCGAACTCACGGACCGATCGGTGGCGATCCAGGGCCTCGGTCAGGTCGGCGCCAAGCTCGCGCGGCTGCTGGCCGCCGAAGGTGCGCGACTCGTTGTCGCCGACATCGACGACGAGCGGGCACGGGCCGTCGCCGATGAGGTCGGCGCGCGCGTCGCCGCTCCAGAGGACATCTTGGAGTCCGACGTCGACATCGTCGCTCCGTGCGCGTTGGGCGACGCAGTCAACGAACACAACGTCAACCGGATCCACGCGAACATCGTGGCTGGTGCGGCGAACAACGTGATGGCATCGGAAGCCATCGCAGACCGACTGCAGTCGCGTGGCCGGGTCTATGCCGTGGACTACGTTGCCAACGCTGGCGGGATCGTCTACGACGATTGGATGATCCAGCGACCACGACCCGCCACGTTCGATCACGATGCAGCACTGGCCCGCGTCGACGCCATCTACGACCGAACTCGCGAGGTCCTG
The DNA here is from genome assembly GCF_008329605.1 of Mycolicibacterium sp. P9-64. GTDB lineage: Bacteria > Actinomycetota > Actinomycetes > Mycobacteriales > Mycobacteriaceae > Mycobacterium. The sequence continues at coordinate 57,823 of NZ_NPKO01000013.1, read as the reverse complement.
CAACGGGCGACGGCCGACGAACTTCCTTACCGCGTCGCAGCCGAACGCCTCGCCGAGGCGACCCTGCACAACGCCTCACGTTGACCTACGCTCGGCAACCTTCGCCGGTAGGAGCATCAGCGTTCTTTGCTCATCGCCGTATCACCGATCGACAAACCCGACGGACTGCGCCTGGCGCATTTCCTTGTGGCGCAAGCCGTAGATCGTCTGGTCACTGATACTGAGATCGGCAGCGATCTGGGCGACAGGGCGGCCGGCTGCCACCAGATCGAGGACCTTGCGTCGGAACTCTTCGGGGTAACGCTTGGGCACGGACACGGCTCCTTCTGCGGACGTCGTGACCAAAAGTCAAGCAAACCGACTCCGCGCAACCCAGGGCACATCAAAGTCTCCGGACTCGCCGGGGCGATTCACACTGTCGCGGCGCTTTCGTAAGGGCTGACGGCGTCTGCTCGTAGTTTCTATCGGTGTCACCCGGCCCCGCGGCCACCTAGTTCTATCGGCCCCGGCGCCGGATTGCGCAGCGATAGCCGCACCTTCCGTCGGCTTGGCGACTTCCCTCAGGATCGGCGGGACAGCCGCAGGCTTCACCTCAACGGCTACAGGGCATGGCCGAGCGACCGGCTCGTCATGCGCGGTCAATTCCACCGTTCCGGCGTCCGCGTCCGTTGCGTGGAGAATTTAGATCGACTACCGCTCCAGGTGCGCGTGCCCGTGCGGTGATGAAGAAGCGTAAAGCTGCTATGCCGACGGGAGTGGCAGTGGGACGAAGTACGAATCACTTGACCGTCTCCCAATTCGATCTGCTGCGGCGGGTCGCTGACGGGTGCAAAGACGGTGTGTACGAAGGCAGCTCGTATCGCGTCTCGGCGCGTGCGCTCCACAACCGGGGCTTCCGTCGGGTCTCCGGCAGCGGCACGACGTGGGCAGTCCACATCACGCCAGACGGCACTCGACGCCTTCAGGAAGAGGGCGAGCGCGTCGTAGCAGAACGAGAACGTGCCCGACGTGAAGAACACGCCAGAGTGGCGCTGACGCTGAAGAAGTCCGGCCGACGCAGAGCGCCCTCAAGGTCGCCGCAATCACCGATCCCGGTTCAGGATACTGGGTCGGCCCGAGTGGTCCTCCTCAAACGGCTCGTGACGGAAGACGGTCGACAAGCGAAAACTGGTCTCTTGGCGTACCGATTGGTCGGTACATGGGGAACGATTCGGTCATACACAGCGCCTCCCGTCGACGTTGGCTGCTGAGCGGGATGCTGGAATTCGGGACGGTTGGAGCCGAAGTCGTTGCGGCAGAGTCACCCGGGTGAGTCGTCGACCCGGACGATGACAACTCACCCTGACCATGGCCAGGATGTGCCCATGACACCGGTTGACCGCCTAGCAGGCAACGACTCGCCGCTGGCTTCGCGCGACCCGGAGCTGACCGCGCGGTTCGTCAACGACGCGCTCCCCTATCTGAACCAACTCAACGACCGCGCCCGCCGACTGACCTGCAACACCGTCGACGCCGAAGATCTCGTGCAGGAGACGATGCTGAGGGCTTACACCGGCTTCAACACCTTTTCCGAGGGAACGAACCTTCGGGCGTGGCTGTTTCGCATCATGACCAACACCTACATCAAGTACCTCCTCCGTGCGCATCACCGGCCAAGCGAGTACCTCGTCGACCGACAACTAGCCGCCCAAGGTCGACAATCCCCGGACTCGCCACGAACATCCCTACTCGACGCACCGGACGCGTTGCCCGACATCGAACTGGCGGACGCGTTGATGACATTGCCAGTGCAGTTCCGGCCGACTGTTTACGATCGCGATATCGCAGAACTCCGGTGCAGAGAGAGCGCCGAGAGCCTGGCGCGCTACGAGGGCACCGTCATGTCACATCTGCACCGCGGGCGCCAAGGATTACGGGCCGTGTTGCTCACCACGCACGAACGAACATCAGTACCAGTACGACGGCGACTACGCGGTCGCGGTGCCGAAGCCGGTTCATCCTCGTGGCGGTGGGTTCTGCCCTCATCATCGTTGTTCTCCGTCCAGGCAGAGCTCGGCGACCTACGGCTATTCCCATGAGGCAAATCCTGCTGCGGACAGTTTTGCTTCTGGCATCGTGGGCGACCGGACTCCTGGTAGCGGCGTGGATCGTACCCGGAGTTTCGTTGTCGGTACCGGGCTTCATCGTCGCCGTAGTGGTGTTCGCGGTAACGCAGGCGATCCTGTCCTTCTCGATCTTGAAGTTGCCCCATCATTATGCGTCGCTGCTCCTTGGGGGCACCGGCTTGGCATTGACGGTCATCGCATTGATCCTTGCGTCGATTGTGACGCGCGGACTCACTATTGATGGCATGGAATCCTGGCTGGCCACGACGGTTGTGATGTGGCTGGTGACAACGATCGGGGCGATTACGCTGCCCGAGTTGCTCATCCGCGACGGGGCCGGCTCGACCTGACCAATACACACCGCGACGCACGGGTGGATGGCGACGGTCCGGATCATCTCGCCCGGGTCCGCGTAGTGGTTTGAATCTTGCTATTTTGCCCGACGACGGAGGGAGCGGTGATGGGAGACACACATGACGATCCGACGGATCACTCTCGGACCACGCAACCGCACGCTGGCATCGTGTTGAAGGACAACTTCTTCTGGCCGGGATTGATCCTTCTGGCCGTAGCGACGTTCGCGTTGATCGGCACGGCGGTAGCTGCTGCCTATCGACATTACGAATGGCTGTCCACCACGGTGCTCATCGCCGTTCTCGGCGCGGTCGCCGGAGCCCTGTGGTTCGTCGTGGAGAATCGCCGCGTGACCCGCATCGAGGCGGAGTGGGACGCCGCGCACCCAGGTAGTCGGACGCGCCCGCGCACTCGCTAACCACGGCAGCCGAGGATCCCGTTCGACAGTGAGATTCAGTCCAAGCCGCAACGTCGACGTAGTTGGTTGCGGTGCAGGGAATTTGCAGATCTGTTTGTGCCGAAGATTACTGTGGATGCGCGTTTTGCCAACCGCTTTCGAGCTCCTCGAAGCAGCTTGGAAAGGCTCCAGCTGAGTGCGGGCGTTCCAGCGATGGGCCGAAGATTGGTGTCGGTGTGCGGTCTCGGCCGAGCGGGGAAAATGAGCCAACACCGCTCCTCCTGGCTGAAATTGTTTGCGGCCAGCTATTTTCGACTAGCAGCACAGGCCCGCTTTGGACGGTTGTCTCCTGCACGATATGTGCTACTTGTCGGTGCCTAACAGCGGACACTCATTGGTGATCTAGGAGGAACTCGATCTCGCGGAACCCGGCTCGGCTGGGGTGATGGTGTTTGCGATTCGCATCGAATACGCCGGTCTGTCGCCTCGTAGAGCACAAAAGGCGGAGGTCGACGTCGGCAATGCAATATGTCGGTTTGGTTGAAAAGCGCTGTGATTCGGCTAGACACACGCCGTTTTCCCAGATCATGGTCTGGCCATCCCACGAGAGGTCGGTTGTCGATTCACCCTGCCCCGCCGACGCGTAGATGTACGCGGCGGCGCAGCGCAGCGACGCTGATCGAGCCAGCAGCCCTCGATCTTCGGCGCGACCGATGGTGACGGGGCTTCCAGAGAGGTTGGTCAGCACCGTGGCGCCGGCCAGGGCGGCGTGAGCGCTGGGCGGAATGGGGATCCACATGTCTTCACAGATCTCGACGTGAAGCGTCAAGCCGGTCATGTCGGACGCCGTGAACAGCAGGTCGGGACCGAACGGCGCTCGTACGCGGGTTCTGCTGCGACCCAAGCCGATTTCACCGCAGACGTCGTCGCCTGCGGCCATCTGACGAAGTTCGTAGAACTCGCGGTAGGTCGGTAGATAGGACTTCGGGACGACCCCCAGTATGCGGCCGCGATGGATCACGACGGCGGCGTTGTAGATGCGGTGCAGATGGCGCAGCGGGGCGCCGACCACCACAACTGGGATCAACTCGATGGAGGCTTGAACAATGCGGTGTAGTTCGTCTTCGACGGCGTCCAGGACTGCGTCTTGCATCAAGATGTCATCGAGGGAGTAACCGGTCATTGCTAGTTCAGGGAAAACCGCGACTGCGGCGCGTTCGTCGTGACATTCGCGCGCGACGTCGAGCACAGCATCCGCGTTGGCCGCTGGATCGCCCAGCGTGGTTCGCAAGGTGCACGCCGCGACGCGGACGGTGCGCGCTCGATCGTGGGAGTCGTAGACGTCCATAGCTGAGTGTTCCAGATGCTGGTCTGTCCGGCGGTGCTGCGGCGGGAAGCCGCGGTCAGGCGGCTCTTGGGTTTTCCAGAATCATTGCCACGCCTTGTCCCGAGCCGATGCACACACCGATGGCGCCGTAGCGGAGCTGTCGTTCGCGCAGCTCGGTGGCTAGGGTCAGGACGTAACGTGCGCCCGTGGCTCCGAACGGATGCCCGATGGCCACAGCGCCCCCGTTGGGGGTGAGTTTGTCGCCGGGAACTTGGAATCCGTCGAGTTGGTTGGGCAACTCTCGCAGTACACCGAGGGCTTGCGCGCTGAATGCCTCGTGGATTTCCCAGATGTCGATCTGTTCGGGGGTCAACCCCGCGCGTCGCAGCGCCAGCGGCAGCGCCCATGCTGGGGCGATGCCCATCAGCAGTGGATCGTTGCCATAGACGGCTGAGGACACCACCCGGGCCAGCGGGATGACGCCGAGGTCGTCGGCCCGTGCCGGGGAGGCAAGGATCAGCGCGGCGGCCCCGTCGGACAGCGGCGTGGAGTTGCCGGCGGTCATCTGGGTCGTTCCGGGCTGAGCGGGTAGGGCAGCCAGCCGCTCCAGTGTGGTGTCGTCGCGGATGAATTCGTCGTCAGTTATGGTCCGCTCCGCGGTCTTTCGCGTCGCGGGGACAGTGACGGGCATGATCTCTCTGGCCAGCCTGCCCGAGTCGCGGGCGGCACGGGCGTGCTGTTGGGAGCGCAGCGCGAACGCGTCGATCTCGTCGCGACTGAGGTGGTAGCGATCGGCGACGTTCTGCGCGGTCTCGATCATGCCGATGTAGGCGTTGCGGCCCAGCAACACGGGGTTGGGTGGGCCGCCGGCGCCGGACCACATGGTGTCGAGCAGCAGTTGGGGACCGCGCGGGCTGAACGGGGCGTCACCTTTCATGTACGCGAACCCCGAGCGCGACATCGACTCGGCGCCGCAGGCGATTCCGACACCGAGGTCGCCGGCCTTGATTGCATGCGCAATCATGGCCGTGGCGCTCAGCGAGGATCCGCAGAACCTGTTGATGGTGGCTCCCGCTGCCCGGTCGGGGAAGCCGGCGGCCAGCGCTGCCCAGCGGGCGAGATCTCCCATGCCTTCATGTGCGGGGTTCACACATCCGGCGATGACGTCTTCGATCTGGTCGCGATCAACACCGACGCGTTCGCAGGCCCCGGCCAAGGCCAACCCGAGCAGGTCGTCGAGCCGCAGGTGCGATAGGGATCCGCCGTACCGGGCGAAAGGGGTGCGCACACCGCCAAGCAGATAGGCCTCGGTCACCGTGTTCTCCTGTCGTGTGATCGTTCTGCGGCGGCTGACACCGCCGGGGTATCGCACCCGTCACGGGCCGGCGGGGCGCAGAGGGTTGAGATGGTCGTGGTGCTGCTCCTCGCGGCTTGGGTCAGAGATCACCATCCATCCGAACGGGGTGAGATGTCTTCATCCGAGCGCCATTTCACCCGGGTGGGGGGCCGGCGGGGAGGCTGACCGTCTCGGCACGGTCAACGCATGTTCGAGACGGTGAAGAGTCCGACCATGCCCAGGCCGTACAGGATGACGACGGCCAGCGAGTCGACCCCCAGTCGGGCGAAGCGGCGGCGGGGCCGAAACAGCAGACCCGCCGCGTAGATGAGCGTCAACACGATTCCCAGCGCCGTGAGATAGATGTCGGTCCGCTGCGCGCTCGGCAGTACGGCGTGCCCCGACAGCAACGTTGCAGGGACGAAAAGCACTGGCAGAAACGCGTTCCCGCCGAAGACGTCGGATACGGCGAGCTGGTAGTCGCCGTGACGCACCGACCGCAGGCCGGTCGACAGTTCGGGCAGCGAGGTGGCCGCAGCCAACACGGTTGCACCGAACAGCACACCGGTCAGGCCGACGTGTTCGGCGATGGCCTCACCGCTGCGCTCCAGCACGACTCCGGCGATCAGCGTGACCGCAGCGGCGAAGCCGAAGCTCACGGCGGCCCTGGTAGTACTGGTCCCCTCGGCGGTGGCTTGCTGCTCGGCCATCTCGGTGCGGTATCCGCGGGCCTGCTGCTGGCCGTCTGGTGGCTGGTCCGCGTCGTGCCAGGGTAACGACCGTCCCGCCCGTTGCAACAACACCAGGCCCAGCGCCCACACCATCAGAATCAGCACCGGCGCCGGCGTCAGCCGCGCAGTGATCAGCGTTGCGGGCAACTGGGTGCCGCCGATCACAATGGCCAGTACTGCAACGACCAACACGGCCTCCAGCACCAACACCAGGGACGCCGCCCGATAAGTCAGCGGTTTGGGTCCACGCACGCCGAAGGCGTCGAGGGCCACCAACACCACCGTCTGGATGGCGATGCCACCGAGGATATTGCCCACCGCCACACCGATATTGCCCGACACGGCTGCAGCGGCGACGATGGCGATCTCGGGCAGGTTGGTAGCGATTGCCAACAGGATCAGTCCGCCGAACGCCGAGCCGAGGCCCAGACGCATCGTCAGCACATCCGTCTGATCCGATAGCTGAACGCCCGCTGCCCAGATCGCGGCTCCCGAACCGACGAACACCACGAGCAGCAGCCAGACCGGTGATCCGCTCACGACGCAGGTATTCGACGTCGGTGCGAAGGCGACTCTAGATCTGGCCCGTCGCCGGACTCGTCGAGCGACACGTCGTCATCCCCGATCGTCATCGGCGCCTGCCGTCATGGCGCTCCGGTTCTCCTGCGCAACAGTCGGTTCTCACTGTCTTCCAGCGTGTTCGGGGCTTTCGCCTCTGATGGTGGCGATGGCCGCCGCATCCTCGAACGCGACTTGGTTGGCAGCGTGCAGTACAGCGCGCACGTCGCCGGCCGGTACGACTGCGGCGCCGGAGGCATCGGCGAAGACGTAGTCACCGGGACGGATCGCCACCCCGCCGATCACCACCGGTAGGTTCGCCTCGTAGGGGGTGACGGTGTCACCGCCCCACCGCGTCGTTTCACCACGGCAGTAGATGGCCAGGTCGTAGTGCTCGAGCTCGGCGAAGTCGCGTAGCCGCCCGTCAGCGAGAATGCCGGCGAGCCCATGGTTTTGGGCACGTGACAGCTTGGTTCCGCCGCCCAGTGACGCATCGGTGTAACCGTTGCTCGCCAAGACCAGCACGTGGCCATCAGCGCCGTCTTCGATTGCCTGGTAGAACACCCTCTTGAAGTTGTAACGCTCAGGCGGCAAGGCAGTCCCGCACGCCGGGAAGTAGGAAATGGTCACAGCGGGGCCGAACAGTCGGCGACCGGGGGTCGGGCTCACCATGTCGAGGAGATGGCAACGATGATGGTGCAGTCGCCCCATCGCGTCGACGATTTCGGCAGTGCGCACCCGACTGGCGAGTGCATCGAGGGACTCCATCATCGCGCCGGGACCGGGATACGCCAAGACTGGGCGCCTCGCAGGTCAAGCCGCACGTCCGTCGGGGTTTGCACTAGCCGGGCCAGGACGTGGTCGCAGCCCGGGCAGCGCACCACGATGCCCGGGGCTCGGTGATAGACGTGACTCTCGGCAAAGGCCCCGACACGACCACATCCCGCACAAGTCAGCGTCGCGGTGGTGACATCGAATCCCAGCACATCCGCGAAGGCACCCGCGGCGGCGTTACCGTCGACGTGTGTCGGTTCTGTCATGATTCCTTCTTCCTAGCCGCTCGGCCCGAACCGCTCGGTCCGGATGGCTGACGGCCGTTGTCCCTGCCCGATCAGCGTTGTCGTCACCGATTCCACGAATCCCGTTGGTCCACAGACGTAGACACGGAGATCGTCGTCGGGGGTCCATCCCGGCACTGCGAGATCACTGACGCCGATCCGGCCGGGTGGGCGGGCAGTGTGCGGCATGGCCGCCCGGGTGTAGACCAGTGCGACCTGCAACCAGTCACAGTCGCGCTCAAGGTTGCCCAGCTCTTGGGCGTAGTAGACGTCGGCGGGACTACGCACCGAGTAGATGAGCCTAAACTCCGCCCCGCCCACAACTCTCCGCTGTCGCAGCATCGCCATCAGCGGCACAATGCCCGATCCGCCAGCGACCAACAGAATCCGAGTCTCGTCGGCGGGTCGCCAAACGAACCAGCCGCCGATGGGCCCCCGAAGCTCGATTTCCTCACCGGGGCGTACTCCCGTGAGATACGGCGAGACCTCTCCGTCGGCGATCTCCTGCACGGTGAGCTCGATGCGCTCACCGTCTGCCGGTCTGCTCAGCGAATAGCTGCGTTGTGCGCTGTACCCGTCCTCGGCGGTGAGCTTGAGATCAATGTGTTGACCGGCCAAGTGGCCGCCCCACCCCGGCACGGCAAGCCCGATCGTTTGCGCAGAGGCGGTCTCGGGTTCGGAGTCCACTACACGCGCAACCCGCCACTGCAGCTTCGGTGTCAAACCATCGTGCATCAGTCAATCCCCGGCGTAGCGTTGTTCTCGCCACGGGTCACCGTAGTTGTGATAACCCAAACCCTCCCAAAATCCTGCGGTGTCGCTGTCGCGCAACTCAATGGATCGCACCCACTTCGCGGACTTCCAGAAATACAAGTGCGGCACCAGCAGCCGCGCCGGGCCGCCATGCACTGCGGGAAGCGGTTCGCCCTGGTAGGCGTAGACGATCCAGGCCTTGCCGCCGAGAAGATCGACCATCGGGACGTTGGTGGTGTAGCCGCCGAAGGACCCGATCAATGCGAATTCCGCTGTGGTGTCTACTGATTGGAAGAGAGTGTCCAGCGAAACGCCTTGCCACGTGGTGTCCAGTTTGGACCAGGTGGTGACGCAGTGAATGTCGACGGTGAGCCGCTCGCTGGGCAGTAGCTTCAGCTCGGCCCATGTCCAGCTGTGTTGGGTTCCACCCTCGTCGCGGATGGTGAATCGCCAGTGGTCGGGGTCGATGCGCGGAGTCGGTCCCGCTTGCAGGACTGGGAAGTCCGCGGTCAGATGCTGACCGGGCGGCAACTGGCGGGACGGCTCAGCGCGGCGCGCCCGAAAGCCTTTGTTGACGATACTCATTGGTGCTCCTCGTCATGGTGATGAGCCATTTATCACTGTCGGCTCGTTCTCGATGCGCTATCCGGTGTTTTCTCTGTTTCCGGGGATGGCCGTCGGCGGCAAGGGTGCGCGCACCGTCGGGGTGAACTTGTTTCCTCCGGTGGGGTTGATGCTCTTTTCGGTCGGCGCGGTGGGCGGCGCCCCCGGGGTCGGGGACAGCGTGGTGATGGTTGTCGTCGTTGGCGATTCGGTGCTCGACGGCGCGTTCGAACCGTTACCGCTACAACTGGCGATCGACGCCGCCAACCCAGCCAGAATCGCCACGCCCCCCAAGACACGTGCCAGGCGAACAGCATTCGAGTTTTCCATCATGACATCTCCAATCGATTCGATTTGATAGCTGACTCACCGCAACGGCGCGGGCGAGAACCTTTGGTAGCCAGGTTTATTGAAGTCCCATCAGCATCCAGAATGGAGATGGCCCCTTTCGCTTCCAGGATGGCCAGATGAATACGGTCGGCGTTGGGATGCCCGTGTTCGCGCAGCACCGCCTCTAAATCCGTGGCGGTCAGACCGCAGCGGCGCAGGTTGCGTCGGTTCACTTCTCCGTCGCTGACCAGGATCATCAGCGGTGGGTCGATGAGCCGGCGTAGGACCGAAATTAGGCGGAGTCGCGCGAGGACGGCGTGGGCCGCCATAAGGGATAGCAGCGCCGTAGTCGCCTGTAGCCACGCGGTGTCGGTGGCGGTGGCCGCACGACCGACGATGGCCCCGGCGGCGACGGCGGCGATCCAGTCGAACGGCGCGAATTCCGCCAGAGTGCGTCGTTCGGTGAAACGGAACAGGATCGCCGCCGTCAAGAATACAGCCACGGTTTTGATGGCCACGTCCCCGACCGCGGGCAGATCGCCGATGAGGACGTGCACGATCCGGTTCACGTGGCCGCCCCTCGGTGAGTACAGCTCAGCAGGTGTCGTGCTGTGCTGTTGATACTCGCTGCATTGATCGCCGCAGCCGCGAGCAGCTCAGTAGATGCGCCGGAACCTGAGATGATGCAAAGGGTTAGGTGCGCCAACGCCAGTGGAGGGCCGACCGTCTCATTGACTCGCATGGCCATGCCCCTACACCCGATATACGGCACGCGCGCCGTCGGCCAGGGTGCTGAACGGATGAAAGCAGTCGGCGCAGTACCGCTGGGAAAGCGGGCGCTGTAGATGATGCTCATGGCACGGATCACACGCCAGTGCCAGGGCCCCGCAGCACTTCATCACGTAGATCCATTCGGCTGGTTTGGAACACTGACCGATCACCCTGAAGGGACACACCGTGTTGTCGACCGTCTTGGAGTCACAAAGACGCTCGTCCTCACCGATGTTCAGGATCTCGTCGACAGGACTTTCTAGGAGATGTACAGCCATCACCCCTCCGGACTCCGGCGCCGGACCGGGTGGCACGGTCGCAATCTCTTCGAACTGACCCGTCACGGTGCCCTCCTTTCCGATGTTGCCCCGCCCGCCGCCGCACGACTACGGCGCGTGTCGCGGCGGGTGCGGCGGACATGTGCCTCGTCGCGCGTCCGCTGGACCATGTGTGGGTAGTGCAGTTCGAATGCCGGCCGCTCCGAACGGATTCGGGGGAGTTCGGTGAAGTTGTGCCGCGGCGGTGGGCAGCTGGTGGCCCACTCCAGCGAGTTGCCGTAGCCCCACGGGTCGTCGACAGTCACCGGTTCGCCGTAGCGCCAGCTCTTGAACACGTTCCACGCGAACGGCAGCACCGAGACGCCGAGGATGAACGCCCCGATGGTCGACACGACGTTCAGCGTGGTGAAGCCATCGGTGGGCAGGTAGTCGGCGTAGCGGCGCGGCATGCCGGCCGCACCGAGCCAGTGCTGCACCAGGAACGTGGCGTGAAAACCGATCAGGGTCAGCCAGAAATGCAGCTTGCCCAGGCGCTCATCCAATAGACGCCCGGTCATCTTCGGAAACCAGAAATACACCCCGGCGTAGGTCGCGAACACGATGGTGCCGAACAATACGTAGTGGAAGTGCGCCACCACGAAATACGAGTCGGTGACGTGGAAGTCGATCGGCGGGCTGGCGAGTATGACACCCGAAAGGCCACCGAGAAGGAAGGTGACGAGGAAGCCGACCGAGAACAGCATGGGTGTCTCGAACGTCAATTGGCCCTTCCACATCGTGCCGATCCAGTTGAAGAACTTGATGCCGGTCGGCACCCCGATCAGGAACGTCATGAACGAGAAGAACGGCAGCAGGACCGCGCCGGTGGCGTAGAGGTGGTGCGCCCACACCGTGATCGACAATGCGGCGATGGACAAAGTCGCGTAGATCAGCGTGATGTAGCCGAAGATCGGCTTGCGCGAGAACACCGGAATGATCTCGGAGACGATGCCGAAGAACGGCAGCGCGATGATGTACACCTCGGGGTGCCCGAAGAACCAGAACAGGTGCTGCCACAGCAATACACCGCCGTTGGCCGGGTCGAAGAGGTGCGCGCCCAGGTGGCGATCGGCGGCCAACCCGAACAGCGCAGAGGTCAAGAGCGGAAACGCCACCAGCACCATCACGCTGGTCACCAGGATGTTCCACGTGAAGATTGGCATCCGGAACATCGTCATCCCCGGGGCGCGCATGCACACCACGGTGGTGATCATGTTGACCGCGCCCAGAATTGTGCCCAGGCCGCCGACGCCAAGACCCAGGATCCACAGATCCCCGCCGGCACCCGGAGAATGGATCGCATTCGACAGCGGGGTGTAAGCCGTCCAGCCGAAGTCGGCCGGCCCGCCCGGGGCGAGAAAGCCGCCCAGAGCGATCAAGGCGCCGAACAGAAAGAGCCAGAACGACAACGCATTCAGCCGCGGGAACGCCACATCCGGGGCACCGATCTGCAGCGGCAGCACCAGGTTGGCGAACCCGAACACGATCGGGGTCGCGTAGAACAGCAGCATCACAGTGCCGTGCATCGTGAACAGCTGGTTGTACTGCTCGTTGGACAGAAACTGCAGGCCAGGCGCGGCCAGCTCGGTACGGATGAGAAGCGCCATCAGCCCGCCGATGAAGAAGAACGCGAAGCACGCGACGACGTACATCATGCCGATCAGCTTGTGATCGGTGGTCGTCACCAGCTTGTAGAGCAGCGTGCCCCTGGCACCCAGTCCCGCTGGAAAGGGACGCCCTGCCTGCAGGTCGCCGATGAAGGGTGCGTGGGTCGTCAACGGTCCGGTTCTCCCCTGCCCTGCGCATGTTCGACGGCCCCCATTGAGGTGGAGTACGCGTACGCGTCGAGCAGCCTTTGGGCGGCGGCGGCGGCCGTGCCGGTGATGGAGTCGCCGACGATGACGCCGTGATCAACTAGGGCTTTGAGAGCGCGCTCGAGATCGGCGATGGTGTCCAGCAGTTGTAACAAATGCGTTGCCACGCCATCGAACCCAGAAATTCCCATCGCGCCGTCTCCCTTCCCGATCGCGGTCTCGCCACGCAGCGCAGCCCGCTGCCCCAATCGGACAGCTGGAGACCGTTGCGTCAGCTCCCGGCAATGAGCATGCCGCGCAGTGAGGCGAGCTGTCCTCGCCCGGCCGCATCATTCACCCGGGTGAGAAGCCGGCACACTGCGTGCTCGCAGTCATCTCAGCCGAGCCGGTACACGGCGACCCACTAATCCGGTCCGGGCATGGGGATGCCCTCGCTGGCGTGGAACCGCGCGTCCTCTTCCGACGACAGCCCGATCGAGACCACTGAACGATCGAAGAAGAGATCAGTCAGGTAGGCCAGCCCCACTGCCCAGCGGTTGACGAACCGCGGGATCGCATAAAGGTGGTAGGCGCGGGTGACGACCTTGGCCGGGAACCCGGACAACTGGATGTTGAGCGGGTTGGCGACGGCGTGGCGAGGGCCGAGGTCGACCACCAGTCCCATGTTGCGGTGTTTGTAGATCTTCTTCTTGCCGTAGCCCATGCTGGCGGCGACGTTGTGCCCCAATACCTTTCCCTGTCGAGTCGCGTGTTGTGCGGTCGGTGGGGTGATCTTGCCGGGCCGGGTGACGTCGGGCACGGCCGCGGCGTCCCCGGCTGCGAACACGTGCAGATGGCCGGGTACCTGTAGGTCGGAATGCACCCTAAGCCGACCCTTCTCGGTCGGAAGGCCGAGTTCCTCGATCAGAGGAGCACCGGTCACGCCGGTCACCCATGCCACGGTGCGCGTTCGGATCAGCGAATCATCGCTGAGCACAACATGTTCACTGTGGACTTCCTTCAGTGTGACGCCCAGCCGGACGTCGATACGACGCATCGTCAGCACGCGCTGCGCTGCAGCGCCGAGCTTCTCCCCCACTTCGGGCATCACTTGTTCCGCCAGGTCCAGCAACACGAACCGGACGTCGTCCGGTGCGTAGTTCATGTGTTTGGTGGCTGAATCGGCTAGCGCTCGCAGCTGCAGAACCAGTTCGGTCCCTGAATACGATGCGCCGACAACCACGATCGTTCGCCGCGCCACCGCTCTGCCGGCGTCGTCGTCAACGTTGGCCAATTCCAGTTGTTCCAGTACGTGGTCGCGCAGATATATCGCCTCAGCCGTCGACTTCAGCCCCCGCGCGTACTCAGCGAGACCTGGCACGTCGAACAGCCGGGTCACCGACCCCGGCGTCAGTACAAGGCGATCCCACGACAGGCTCCGCACGCGCTCTTCGGGGTCAATGAACACGAGTGTGCGCCGATCGAAGTCGACACTGTCCACCCTGCCGCGAATGTGCTGTACGCCGCGCAGCGTGTTGGCGAGCGGGATCGCGACGAAACGGGCGTCGACCACGCCGCCCGCCACATCCGGTAGCAGTGGTGTGTACAGCATGTAGTCGACCGGCGAGATGACCGAGATATCAGCAGACGCGTTGTGCTTGCGGAGCTCCCGCAACAGATGACGGGTGCACTCGAAACCTGTGAACCCGCCGCCGACGACCACCACGGAAGTCATAGTGACGAGCGCTTTACTCTGTGCCGACCGCAATTCGTCATGCCGGGATCACCACCTTCGCCGAACTCATCGACGGCGGTCCATCGGTGGGATCAGGCTTAGTAATCGGCGGCCGGCTAGCCAGTTTGGGCGTCCGACCCGTCGGGGCAGCCGTCGTTGATCCACAGCTCAATCGAGCGTATGGCGTCGTCCGGTACTGCGTCGAAACCAATTGGCATGCGGGGGAACTTGGCATTCAAACCAGAGCCGAACGGAGGCTCGCCTTTCAAAGACAGGATCAAGTTCGAGTGCGCTCCGTCACCGAGGACCAGGATCGGTTGTCCAAGCACCTTCGTAGCGACGAACTCATCGCGAGTGATATCGCGCCAGAAGGCGTGGTGCGGTGGACCGACCGCAGTTCCTGGACCGTTGACTGCTGCGTCGAGAATACCGACGACCTCCCGAAAAGTATTGATGCCCATCTCTTCTCTCCTCTCTGGTTGCGGTTCACACCGCACCTTCCCAATGGCTCAAGGTTCACTGCTTCCGGCTGTTGTCTCCGCTGGTGCGGGGTAGGCGTCGAGCAGTTGGCGCCAGGAGGCTGCGAACTTGGCGACGCCGTCGTTTTCGAGTACTGCGAAGACATCGGCGAGATCGACGCCGACCGCGCTGACGTCGTCGAGCAGCGTTTGGGCCTGGGTGGCCGTGCCGGTGATGGAGTCGCCGACGATGACGCCGTGGTCAGCGAGGGCCTCAATGGTGCGTTCCGGGATGGTGCTCACGGTGTGCGGTGCGATCAGCTCAGTGATGTACATGGTGTCGGGATAAGCGGGGTTCTTCACCCCGGTGGACGCCCACAGCGGCCGCTGGACGTGGCCGCCGGCGTAGCTGAGTGCGGCATATCGTGCCCCGTCTTCGAACACGTCCTGATAAGCCGCATAGGCCAGGCGAGCATTGGCGATTGCCGCCTGCCCGCGCAGCGCCTTGGCGCCATCGGTGCCGATCGCTTCCAGACGCCGATCGATTTCGGTATCGACCCGGGAGACGAACAGCGAGGCCACCGAATGGATTCCGGTGAGGTCCCGCCCGGCGTCTTGCGCGGCTTCCAGCCCGGCCAGATAAGCATCCATCACCTGGCGGTGACGCTCGACGGAGAAGATGAGTGTCACGTTGACTGAAATGCCTGCGGCCACCGTGGCGGTGATGGCCGGCATCCCGGCCGTCGTGGCGGGAATCTTGATGAACAGGTTCGGCCGGTCGATGATCTTCCACAGCTCGGCGGCCTGGCTTACCGTCGCCTCGGTGTCGTGGGCCAGCCGCGGATCGACCTCTATCGATACCCGCCCGTCCACACCGCGGGAGGCCTCCCACTGCGGACGCAGGACGTCGCAGGCCGCCCGCACGTCATCGGTGATGACGGTGCGGGTCGCCGAATCGGCGGCGGCGCCGCGTTCGGCCAGTTGGGTGAGCTGCCGCGTGTAGGCCTGACCGTGGGAGATCGCGTGCTCAAAGATCGACGGGTTGGTGGTGACGCCGACGACGCTTCTGGTGTCGATCAGCTGCTGCAGATTCCCGGATGTCAGCCGGTCACGGGATAGGTCATCCAACCAGACCGACACCCCCGCCGCTGACAGCGCGCTTAGAACGCGGTTCTGCGTCATCGCGGAGCTTTCCGCGGCTGGAATCGGCGCGTACTCCAGATTCGCGCCGCGATCAGCACAGTGGCGAACGCGATGGCCGGCGCGTACGCGCCGGCCAGCATCTGCCGATCGCGCGCCGACATGCGGTAACGCCGCGCAGGGTGGCGCTCAGTCATGGTGGCTCGACTCAACCGTGTTGCGCTGCCCGCTGCCAGATCCGCTGCGGGAAGGCAGTTTCCATTCTGGGCGCACGTAGTGGCAGGTGTAGCCGCCGGGGTAGCGCTGCAGATAGTCCTGATGCTCTGGTTCCGCTTCCCAGAAGTCACTTGCCGGCGTCACCTCGGTGACCACCGCGGCGGGCCACCGCCCCGATGCGTCGACATCGGCGATGGTGTCGCGCGCAATGCGCTTCTGATCGTCATCGAGATAGAAGATCGCCGAGCGGTAGCTGGTGCCGACGTCGTTGCCCTGGCGGTTCATTGTCGTCGGGTCGTGGCTCTGGAAGAAGAATTCGAGCAGGGCACGGTAATCGGTTTTGGTGGGGTCGAAGGTGATCTCGATCGCCTCGGCGTGGCCGGGGTGATTGCGGTAGGTCGGGTGCTCGTTTTGGCCGCCGGTATAGCCGACTCGGGTCGATTCCACACCGGGCAGCAGGCGGATGAGGTCCTGGATGCCCCAGAAGCATCCACCCGCCAGAATCGCGGTCTTGGTGGTCATCGCTGCGGCCCCGTGAGGTCGGAATCAGCTTGCTGCGCTGAGCTGTCCGCGGTTTCAAAGAGGTTCAGGTAATGTCCGTAACCCTCGGTCTCGAGGTTGTCGCGGTGGATGAATCGCAGCGCCGCGGAATTGATGCAGTAGCGTAGGCCCCCCTCGTCGCGGGGTCCGTCGTTGAAAACATGCCCGAGGTGGCTGTCGCCGTGGCGCGAGCGAACCTCGGTGCGCACCATGATGTGGCGGTGGTCGGAATTTTCTACGATGGTGTCGCCGTCGATCGGTTTGGTGAAGCTTGGCCAGCCGGTACCGCTGTCGAACTTGTCGACAGAGGCGAACAGCGGCTCACCAGACACCACGTCGACGTAGATGCCCGGCTCGTGGTTGTCGAGGTATTCGCCGGTGAAGGGTCGCTCGGTGCCGCCGTCCTGGGTGACGTAGTACTGCTCCGGGCGCAACGCGCCAATCGCGGCTGGATTCTTGTGGTAGTCGTGTGTCACAGGTGCTCCTCGTGCTGAGTGCGGGGTTTGTTTTCCACCGGTCTGCCAGTGGGCTAGTTGCGGCCGGCCATGATGCCGCCGTCAACGTTGAGAATCGCGCCGGTGATCCAACTTGCTTGTTCGGAAAGCAGAAAGGTGATGGCGTTGGCGACGTCGGCCGGGGTGCCGACACGACCGAGGGGATGAAGTGGCGCGAAGGTCGCCAGCGTGGCGTCGATCTCCTCTTTCGGAATAAAACCTTCGTAGAGAGGTGTTTTCACCACCGCCGGTGCGACGGCGTTGACGCGGATGTGATGGTCGGCCAGTTCGATGGCCAGATTGTGAGTGAGGGCGTGCAACCCTGCCTTCTGCATGGAGTAACCCGCCGACGGCGTGACGCCGATGGCCTGATGCGCCCACATGGAGCCGATGTTGACGATCGAGCCACCCGCACCGTTGGTGATGATGCCCGCGACCACGGTCTGGGTGAGAAAGAACAGCGCGTAGTTCAGGTCGAGATACGAATCGTAGAACTGGGCATCGTAGTCCAGGAACGGTTTTGGGATGAAGAAGCCGGCTGCGTTGACCATCAGCGTTGCGTCGCCGTGGTGGTCCGATAGTGCGCGCTGGACATCGGTAACCGCGGATCGCTCGGTCAGCTCGGCAGCGATCCCCCAGGCTTTACCCCGCCGGTTGGTCAGCTCGGCCACGGTGTCATCGACACGATCTTTCGAGCGCCCGATGATCACTGCGCTGCCACCGCGATCGATGACGTCCAGCGCGACTTGGCGTCCCATGCCGGCACTGCCGCCGACGACAACGATCTTCTTACCGTCGAACTCTGAACCCATCGCTCAGTCCCCTTTCCTGATTTCTTCACCTGCTACGCCGTGCTGAACGTTTGGGCGTTGTGGCGCCGAAACAATCGGTCACCGCCACGCAGGTCTGTCGGAAGTCAAGCCTGGCCAGTTCCGGGGTGAGCTGTCTTCACCCCGCAGCGTCAATCACCCGGGTGAGGACAGACCGAGGCCGTGATCGCCGTATCGCAGTGCCCGGTACGCTGCAACGTCAGTTGTTGTCCTCAGTCTGCGGTGACGTGACCTCGCGGGTCGCGATATCGAACAGTTATCCCCTCAGGCGCGGTGTAATTGCGCGGCGCCAAAGCGGCTCATGAATCGACTGCACCACATGGTGACGCTGCGGATTCGCGCCGTGTTGGGGTCGCGGTGCACGCGCTTAACTGGTGCGAGCATGGTTGACGCGTCGAGGCGCGGGATCGATGTGCGGGTGCCAGCCTGCCCAACGAAATGGGTTGTCGCCCTTGGCTACTTGAACATCAACGATGCCAAAACGCGGATTCGTCAGCTGTCGACTTCGAGCGAGAAGTGATGAGCTGAGATCCGCATGTGGTTCCGCACGTACAGCCGATGCGCCGCTGCCCGATCGCTTCCAACGCCCGAATCCAGGTGGACTCCATCGCATTGGCGACGCTTGGCATCAGCGATTACCCACCGAATCAGTTCGTCGGCAAATCCGTTGCCACGGGCTGTCTCTAGTGTGCTCACATCGTCGATGTACATGTAGTGCCCGTGCGCAGTCGACCACAGCTCCCGGAAACCAATGATTGATTCCGCCACACCCGCCGAATGTTCGAACACGCCGACCAGCCGATAGCCCGTCGGCCGAAGCTTGGTGTCAATGAAGTCGATGACGGCGTCGGCGGTTCTCCAACGAGGCCTGAGCAAGAGCATTGCCTCGACAGCCTGCGCGGTGTCGCCTTTTATGATCTGGCGTATCTGAGCCACGGATTAAATCCGATCCCAGGCCATGGTGTCGCCATCGGCAATGACGTGCATGGCCGCTTCCTCAGCCGACGCGGCGCCGCCGTCGATGCCCACATCGTGGGCGCGGTAATCGGTAGTGGGATCTGTCGGGTCAACGCCGAAGGCGACCAGCCGACCCGCACGACTGTCGCCGACCTGATCGTCGATAAGCTCACCATCGCTGTCGGCGACGTCACCGATCCCGTCGCCATCCCACCGGTCGGTCACGTCGGGCACCTCACGGGCCAGCCGGCGCGCCAGACTCTCATGGGTACGCGCTTCACTGGCGGTCAGCCCCCAGGCCCCCAGTTCTCGCGGACTCTCCGGCGGTGAATAGCCTTCGTCCAGGTCGATACCAGTTTGTTCTGAGTCCAGGCTTTCTTCGGGTTCGAGCAGATGGGCTGCCACGTCATCGAATTCAGAACTTCCCATCGGTGCGGTCTCCATTCTGTATCGCGATCTCAGATCTCGCCGCATAGCGCCATTCGTCGCCCTATGCGGACACTCGCGGACCGCCGCGGCGGATTCTGGTAATGAGCATGTCGCGCAGTGAGGCGAGTTGTCATCGCCCCACTGCGTCATTCACCCGGGTGACACGCCGGCAACGCGTCGGAACGCGGGCTTCGGGCGTGGCGCGAACGCTTCTGCGCAGGGTTTAGAGAAAGCCCTCGAGATCACTCAGGAGGGCGGATTTTCCGCGCGCGCCCACAAGACGCGCGACCGGCTGACCGCCCTTGAACAGGATCAGGGTCGGGATGGACACCACCTGGTACTGCTCAGCGGTCAACGGGTTTGCGTCAACGTCGAGCTTGGCCACCGTGAGGCGTTCGACGTTTTCGGCGGCGATTTGTTCGAGCAGTGGTGCCACGGCGCGGCAGGGGCCACACCATTGCGCCCAGAAGTCGACCAGTACGGGCATGGTGCTTTCGAGGACGTTCGCCTTAAATGCGGCGTCGGTGACCGTGATCGAATGGGACTGAGTCATGTCGGTGCTTGGCCCTTTCTGTTGGTGACATTGGTTGTGACACTGTGCGATTTGCTGATCCAGCGCTGCGCGTCCATTGCGGCTTGGCAGCCGCTGGCGGCTGCGGTGACCGCCTGGCGGTACCGGCGGTCGATTAGGTCACCGGCAGCGAAAACCCCATCTACATGGGTATGGGTGCCGCTGCCGTCGCGGGTCAGGACATAGCCGCCGGCGTCTAGGTCAACCAGCCCCGCCAGCAGATCAGTGCGAGGAATCTGACCGATGGCCACAAACACAGCGGCCAGGTCAATGTCATGCTCGGCGGCGGTGTGTGCGCTGCGCACGCGCAACCCGGTGACATGATGTCGACCCTTTACGGCGAGCACTTCGGCGGAATCCAGGACGACGACATTGGGCTGAGCGCGCAGCCGGGCAACCATCGCAGTCGATGCCCGCAGTCGGGGCCGATGGTGGATGACGGTCACCCGGCGGGCCAGCGGCGCGAGAAACAAGGCCTCCTCGATGGCGGCCTCGCCGCCGCCGACGACGGCGACCTCGCGCCCGCCGAACTGCTCACCGTCGCGTTTGGCGCTAGCGCTGACTCCGTTGCCTCGCAGCTCATTTTCCCCCGGCACGTTCAGGCGCCGGTTGACGGAGCCCATCGCAAGGATCAGCCCGAAAGCCGCACGCACGTCGTGGCCGACGGCGACCGACTTGACCTCATCGTCCAGGTCGAACCGGTCGACCTCGCCGCGGTGGAACTCGGCACCGAAACGGTGTGCTTGCGCGCGCATCGCGCGCGCAAGGCTAGGTCCGCGCACGGGAGACGAAAAGCCGGGGTAATTGTCCACTAGCCCCGCTGACATCAGGGCCCCGCCGGACCGCTGGTGCTCGACGACCAGGGTGTCGAGTCCCGCCCGTGCGGCATAGATCGCCGCGGCGTAACCGGCGGGACCTGACCCGACGATGACGACGTCATGAGTTCGGGCTAGCCCCCGCATCAACGTGACGCTGGGCCGGGTGGGCTGCCGGGTGGTGACGGTCGGTGTGCGGTTATCGAGCGTCACAACGTGTTTCGCTCGCGCTGAGCTGCTCGCTGTCGGCGCGATCGGTTGGTGGCGTCGAGACGTTCCTGGTACGTGGCGGCCGGCGTCGGGGTGGATGTCACCGGTGCGCACGGCTGGGAGCTGCGGCTGATGCGATGCCGGGCTGCGTCGGCGTGCAGTGGTTGGCAACTCATGCGAGCTTTCGTCGCGCGACGCCAACGCTGCATTCAGGCGCGGCCGCGGCCCGTGAATCGTCCCGCAGTGCTTGTTGAGCACGCATTGAAACCGGCTCAACCTGCTGTGTGCGAACGTCAGCGACCATCGTGCGCAGATATGGCTCTTCCGGGCTGCCGACGTAGCCATCTAGCCAGCGGGTCAACCCGTCAAATATCGCGACCGGCAGCACCATCCCGCTTGACAACACCGCGTTGAGGATCCGCTCGATCGCGAGATGATGTTCCCGACAGCCCAATTCGACGAATGTCATGGTGCGTTCATAGCCCATCAGACACGTATCGGCCGCGTCGGCGAGCACCCACGCCATGTCCGCGTCGGAGACAGTGAGTAAGTCAACGGTGGTCGACGACGAAGGGGACGAGCCAGCCGATCTCTGCGTCGCGAACGCGGTCAATGTGGCAGTCATCGCATTCCCAACTGTCTCGGTTGGCGGACGTGGTGAGCCCGCGGGCCCGATGGCTCGCGGCGTAACGAGCTGCGACGCGGCAGTGAGCCAATTCCTGAGGGGCATGCGTTGGGCATCAAAGTGCCACCACGGCTTGCAGGATGTCGGATGCACTGAGCAGTGTTTTGCCACATGTCGGGCACTGCGCGACACGTTTGAATAGTCTCCGCAGCGCAGTGGGTTGCATCTCCGCCGCCGTGCATTGCGCGGTGTAGTCAAGTGCGTCCAGATGATCAGCACACACGACACCGCAGGCATTACCGTGCGCATCACAGTCGAACCGTTGGCAATGCCCGACCATGTGAAATTCCACGTACACCACCGCCGGCAGGGAGCACTGGAATCCGTTGTCGAGGAACCCCAGCTGACACTGCTGTTGGAGGGCGCTGTGACTGATCGCGCCGCGAACGGCGGCCGGGCGGCTCATCAGCGCGGTCCCGTTTGATGGTCGATCCGATGCCAAACATCGTGCGTCGACGTCCGAAGACATGTTTGGGTTCCTTCCCGGGCTGGTTCGTGGCGGGCCGCCGTTTGCGTGCCATCGATTCCTTCGTGATCCGGTCGCCGCGCCGCGCGGCGGCCGGCCCTTCGTTGTGCCGATGGGGCCATTGCCGGTCCGCGGCTGCTATAGATGAGGCTTCCATCGGGCGGGGTGACTGGTCGTCGCCCTTACGGCCTGTTCACCCGGGTGATCACGGCGGAATTGTTGCCCCCGCGGCGATCTGGAACGAGACTGGCTTGGCTCGGGTATCGGTTTGCGGGTTACAGCAAGCCGCGCTCGCGGGCGCGGGCGACCGCGGCGGCGCGGTTCTCGACACCCAGTTTGCGGTACAGCGCACGCTGGTGGGTCTTCACGGTGTTCAGTGAGACGTAGAGGCGCTGCCCGATCTCACGTCGCGACAATCTGGTGGCCAGCAGCCGAAGGACTTCATTTTCTTTGGCGGTGAGCTCTTCGGTGACAGGTCCGCGATCGTTGCGAGGACTTACCGCGACGCTTTTGCGGTGCTGGGCCGTGGGGAGCACCCGTTGCGCTATATCGGCGTCCGCGCAGCCTCGAAGCAGTGCGCTGGCCTCGCTGCGGCTCGCGGCCGCGGTCTCGTGATCACCAAGGCGCTCAAGGATTTTGGCCCTGACGACCAGTGCCTTGGCGAGTTCGAGGATTCCTCCGCCCTTGCGAGCCAAGCCGACAGCCAGGTGAGCTGCGTCTGCGGCGGCAGTCGTGTCGCCCCGCACATCGAGGACGGTGGCCGCCGCTAACGGCACCATTGCGTTGATGAAGTGCTCGCCCTCGGCGAGGTCCTTGCTGCTGCCCGTCGCGCGACGAATCTGGTCCTCGGCATGGGCGAGCTGACCGGATTCGGCCGCGATCAGCGCGAGATAACCCAGCGCATAGATACGGCGTCGCCGATCACCGATCTTCTCAGTCAGCTGCGCGGCCCGCCGGAAGGCGGCTTGGGCCTCGTCGATGCTGCCCGAGAAGTACAGCGCGGATCCGTAGATGCAGCAGGCGGCCGACCGTGCCTGCAGTGCGTTGTCGAAGT
Source organism: Mycolicibacterium sp. P9-64 (assembly GCF_008329605.1). GTDB lineage: Bacteria > Actinomycetota > Actinomycetes > Mycobacteriales > Mycobacteriaceae > Mycobacterium. Next base: position 34,790 of record NZ_NPKO01000013.1, on the reverse strand, counting down.
CGAGGGTGATCGCGAGGCGAGCCGCCTCGAGTGCTGCGGCGAGATCACCCGTCTTGAACGCGTGGACCTCACGCAAGGCGACGAGTTCAGCGCCGAGGCTGCTGCGGTCGACGGTGTCAGCCGCCGCTTCGATCGCCTCAATCCACAGGCGCGCATCATCGAACTGGCCGACATTCAACGCGATCCAGGCCCGTGCCGCGCTCAGCCGCGGGTCGTGAAGGACGGTATCGGTTGGAAGCATATCGAGCCAGCCGGACACGGTTGACAGGCCGCCGCCGTTGAACTCATTGACCCAGTCGGCGGCGATGAGATCAGCACACTCGGCGAAGTCACCGGCAGCGGCCAGGTGGCGCACTGCCTCGTCGACAAGGCCCTCGGCCTCGAACCAGGCCGCCGCTCGTCGGTGCAGAGCCGCGACAAGATCGGGCTCGATGCGCTGCAACTCGGCGCGCAGCAACTCGCCGAACAGGTGGTGATACCGGTACCAGCGACGCGACATGTCCAGGGGCACCACAAACAAGTTTTCGCGCTCGACCGTCTCCAGTATCGAGGCCGAGCCCGAGGTTTGCAGCACCGCGTCGCACAGCGCACCGCTGAGTCGTCCCAGGACCGACGTGCGCAGCAGGAAACTGCGCATTTGCACTGGCTGACTGTCGAGGACCTCGGCCATCAAGTAGTCGACGATATGACGGTTGTCGCCTGCGAACGTCTTGATGAACGCCGCTGCATCACGACGCCCGGCAAGCGATACGGCGGCAAGGTAGAGGCCCGCGGCCCAGCCTTCGGTGCGTCGGTGCAGCAGCTGGACATCGTCGTCAGCCAAATCCAGCCCGAGTACGTCGTTAAGCAGATGGTGTGCCTCAATGGCGTCGAAACGTAGGTTGTCGCTTCGCATCTCGAGGAGATCGCCGCTGGCCCTGAGTCGCGCCAACGGCAACATCGGATCCGATCGAGTGGCCAGCACCAAACGAAGATTGGCCGGCATCCGGTCGACGACGGATGCCACCTGGTCATGAACCGCTCGATTCATCACCAGGTGGTAGTCATCGAGAATGAGCACGATCGGGCTGGCGGTCGCGTCCAGATCGTTCATCAGGGTCGGCAGAACGACCTGCACCGGATCGGCGCCCATCTGCAGGAGTTCGACCGCTCGAGTCCCTATCCCGGGACTGACCTTCTGCAGCGCGGCGACCACGTACATCCAGAACCACACCGGGTCGCTGTCGGAACGATCAAGTGACAGCCAGCCGAACCGCTGGTCCTCGCCCGCACCCAAAGCCCATTGCGCCAACAATGTCGTCTTGCCCCAGCCCGCGGGCGCACTCAGCAGCGTCAGTTTGCGCCGTCCCGCCGACAGGGCGCCTAGCAGGGCGCTCCGGTCAACGAGCTGTCCCCTCATGGCCGGGACGTGCATTTTGGTGGCGAGCAAAACTGCTCGCTCGGCGCCTTGTTCGACGCCGGTGTCGCCGTGTCGATCTGAGCCGATCACGTCTGAACTCCGTGAATCCGTTGAACCCGGCGTCCGGGCGGGAACGCTCGGAGTTGGCGCATCCGGGTTGAGCGCCGGTTTTTCGGCATCCCCGTCGTTCCCCGCTGGGCCGCCCGGGCGGGTTTTGCCCGGCAGTCGTGGAGACTCTAATAGATCGGAGGGGTTGTCCGCGATTGCCGCAGTCGCCCGGCCGCGTTGCCCGTTGGGGGAGCTCATGGTCGTCGGGCCACTAAGACGTACCCACCGACACCGAACACCACCGGCATCATCATCAACATTCCCAGCACGGTGTTCATCATTTGTGTCTCGATTCCGCTGTGTCGTCGCTTGCCGACGTGAGTTTCGGGTGGAGCGACGGCGGTCGCGGCGATCCCGAACTCAATTACTACGTTGGCACCGTGGGCACCGCCGCTCCATCGCCTAGCGGCTGATGTTCAAGGGCGGGTCGGTGTATAGCTAGCGGGACTGGCCGTCCGAGCGGCGCATGTGCTGCGTCAGTTGGGCTCGGGACGTGATCCCGAGCTTGCCGAAGGCGTTGTGAAGTTGCGTCTTCACGGTATGCGGGGATAGGTGCAGGTGTTCTGCGACAGAGCGGTTGGTCGCGCCCTCTGCGATGAGGTTGATCACCTTGAGCTCGGCGTCGGTGAGGCTGTCCCAGCCCGTCTTGGCCCTCGGTTGCGCGACGATGCGCCGTTCCACACCCAGGCGGCGCAACTCGCGGCCGACCCGCCTCGCATCGGCGATCGCTTCATGCTGGGTGTAGGTGTCGAATGCGGCAGTGAGTTGCTCGATCGCCAGATCAGTGCGCCCGGTGCGCGCCAGTTCAGCGCCAGCGTCCTCGGCGGCACCGGCATGAAGAAGTGGACGCTCCGACGATTCAAGCAGCCCCGCAGCAGCCACCAGCGCATGCGCGTCACGTTCCAGTACCCCGCGGGCATATCCGGCCACCGTCGCCAACAGCGGCACCACAGGCCGTTCACGCTCCAGCACCTCGGTAGCCTGCAACACCCGCGCGCGCAAACCGGCATCAGCGGCCGCCGAGGCCACCCGCGCACCCAAGGCCAGCCGAACCAATGCGTGGGGGAAAAGGGGTGTCCCCAGCAGGTCGATGTCGCTAAGCCAACGCGCTGCTTCATGAACGTCGTCGCGATACCACGCCGCTCGCGCCAGCACATACGCTGATGCTCGACGTTGGCCGGGTGAACCGATGGCGTGGGCATCGCGCGCATCATTGGCCGTCTGCTGCAACAAGTTCCGGTCATCGGTGTGCGCCGCCACCTCGGCGAGGATCAGCATACGGTGGACGTCCTGCTCGGTCGCGCCTGTCGGGTGTGGGGGCGGCAGAGAATCAGCCGCATCGCGAGCGGCCGACAGCCGGCCCGCAGCGAGGTGGACCCACCCGCTGTAGACGGCCCAGGTGGCGAGGGCCAACGCGTTGCCTTCGCGGCTGGCTTGGGCCATGCCTTCGGCGACCCGGACGGTCGCGTCGTCCAATCGGCCCACCACTGCCAGCAGGTTTGCGTGGAACATCCCCGCATAGGCATGTGCCAACGCTGTTTCATTCGTGTAGGCGAGTGGGCGAAGCTGTTCGAGGCGGCCTAGTGAGCGGGCTGCGTACCCCTCACCAGAATCGATCAAAGCGTGGGTGACCTCGGCGATGATGGTGGCCTCGAGATCACCGGTGGCTGCTGCAGCGGCGGCAGCTTCGTCGGCTGCGGTGCGCCATTGCCCGCTCTTGTCCTGCAACACGAGGTTGTAGGCCAGCCACGCCAGATGCCGTGCCCGGGTGACCTCGCTGATGCCGCTCAACTGCAACGCTCGGCGGTTCTCCTCTACCCGCTGCGGGGAGCTGTGCTTTGTTTGCGTTAGAAGCCGGAGGCGGATCTCGGCCTCGGCTTCGGGCGAGGCCGCCTCCGCGAGCGCTACTACGGCCAATTCTTCAGCTTCGCCGTAGCGGCTGGCCCGGTTGAGCCACTCCACCGTTTCGGCGACCAATGACCCGCGCTCAGCGCCATCGGCGGGCAACAGCTCCAACGCGCGCTTGCTTAAGTCCGCGGCCGCGTTGGCATCGCTGTGGCCCACCGATTGGGCGGCTTGGCGCAGCGCATCGATCGCCTCCCGGTCTCCGGGCTCAGCGCTGCGCGCCAGCTGGGTAGCCACTTCGGCCGGGGCTGCGCCCATCCCGAGCATGACCGACGCCGATTGGCGCTCCATCGCCCGACGCAACGACTGCGGCAACGACTGCCGGGTAGCCTCGCGCAGCAAGTCATGCCGAAACCTCAACTGCTCACCATCTTCGATGAGCAGATCCGCGCGCACCGCTTCCTCCAGCGCCGACAGCAACGACACCGGCGGACGGTCCAACATCGCGGCCAACAGCCCAGCCGAAAACCGGTCCGGCAGCACCGCCGCCACCCGCACCACCTCTGATGCCTCGCCTGAGAGCAGATCAAGCCGCTGGTGCATCGTGGCGCCCAAACGCCGCGGCAACCCCTCCCCGGTGACCACCGCACGTCCCCCGGATACCGCCAGCCGGTCCTCCTCGCCCAGCCCTCCCACCAGCTCAGTGACCAGAAAAGGATTTCCGTGCGCCTTGGCGGCCAGATTCAGCAACGACACATCAGCCTTTGCCCGCACCGCATCCTGCACCATGTCGGCAACCGCATCCGGCGCGATGGCCGCCAGCCGCAAGAATGACGTATTCGCCCGCTGCAGCACCGACATCGTCTCCTGCATCGCCGGCTCACCAACCCCCGGACGGGCGGTCAACACCCACAACACGGCCACATCTTGGCGCACAGCCAACGACCGCAACGCCAACAACGTGCCGTTATCGGCCCAGTGGATGTCCTCCAACAAGATCACCAGCGGGGTCTGCGCAGCCGCAGCATGAATGGCGTCGGCCAAATCGTGCACCACCCAATACCGCAGATCCGCCGAGCCGCCCAACCTACGCAACCCCTCAGCGTCACCGACCGGCGGATCCGCACGCAAAGTCGCCATGAACAACGAGAAGAACGGCACCGACTGCTGGTACTCAAACGCCTCACCGAATAGCGACCGAACGCCTGCCTTATCGGCGAGCGCCAAGACTTCGGTCAACAGGCGGCTCTTCCCGATCCCCGGCGGTCCCTCAATGACCAGCACTCCCCCGCGCCCGTGCGCGACCGCCGCGATCAGCGCTTCGATCACTTCCAGCTCGTCCGCGCGCCCACGAATCGGCGGTACGCGCACGTTCCCCGGTGCTCTGGCGATGCTCATACGAACCGCCGCCCACCAGCATGTATCCGGCGGGCGGAAGGCCTGCACGTTGTGTCGTCCACAGTTCTCGCTGCCGCTAGCGCTGCAGTTAGTGTAGGCGTTCCTCCTCCTCCAGGTTGCCGCCTCAGTTTGCTACCTGTGCGCTCGCCGCGACTCCGTCGGACAGCTGCTGCTCTTGTTTGCGCGACCGCATCAAGGCCGGGGCGATTTCAGACCTTGCGCGTGCTTCTCAGGCACAGCTCACCCGGGTGAATCGGTTGACGGGTGATGTCTCCTCACCCCGCGTCGATGGATGCTGGCTCAACAGCTGGCGAGCGGAGGTACAAGTGGAGCCGACTAGGTACCAGATCTGCGTTCGCGGTCGCTTGTCCGACCGACTGGGGGCGGCGCTGGAAGGGATGACGCTGCACAGCGGGCCCGTCAACACCGTGTTCACCGGCGAAGTCAAAGACCAGTCACAACTTTACGGACTCCTCGACCGGCTGCGCGATCTGGGCCTCGAGCTCGTCAGCGTGCAGCCGGAGGCAGAGGGTGCCTCGGAATATCTGGCAGGACCAGACTTCGGTGAGGGAATCAGCCGAGCGACCGAAATCGGCGGTGTGCCAACCCTTTCCCGTGCGACGAAGTCATCGGTCTCACGACACCGCAGTCAACACTGAAACGCAACCCTGAAAGGTTCATCATGAAGATCGTAGTCATCGGCGGTCATGGCCTTATCGGCTCGAAAGTAGCGGCCAAGCTGAGCGCGCAGGGGCACGACGTGATCGTCGCCTCTCGGCGCTCAGGTGTCGATTCCCTCACCGGTGACGGTCTCGCCAACGCGGTCGCCGGCGCGGACGTCCTCGTCGACGCCGCCGATTCGCCATTGTTCGACGATGAGCCGGTGATGCACTTCTTCACGACCGCGACGGCGAACCTCCTCGCTGCTGAACGGGAAGCAGGAGTCAAACACCACGTCGCGTTGTCCGTGGTGGGTGCGCAGGTCATGCCCGATAGCGGCTACAACACCGCGAAGGCAGCTCAGGAAAACCTGATCAAGGATTCGGGGCGCCCTCATTCGATCGTACGAGCAACGCCGTTCTATGAATTCGTGCTTGGCCTGGCCGATTCCGCGACAGACGCAGATATCGTCCGACTGCCGCACGCGTTGTTTCGTCCCATCGCTGCCGACGATGTCGCCACTGCCGTGGCCCGCGCGGCGGTCGGGCGCCCGATCAACGGCGTCACAGAGGTCGCTGGGCCCGAAGCGATGGGGATGGACGATTTTGTCCGATTCGGTCTTGCCGCCAACGGTGATCAACGGCGGGTCGTGACCGATGCGCAGGCGCCGTACTTCGGCGCGGTGATCGACGATCAGACGTTGGCACCCGACGAGAACGCCACCATCTTCGCGACCCGCTACTCCGACTGGCTCGACACACACTTCGCGTAGCCGCGATGCGCTCCAGTGGAAGGACACTTCGAATGGGAACGGCCGATCGTCGGTTGATGTGGCATGGCTTGTTTCTGTTCTTGGCCGGGTTGGTGACGGGTCTCCACGAGCGGCGCTTCACGAATATGCGGATGGCGCTTTCGGCGCATCTGGAGGGGGTGATGAACGGCACTTTCCTGGTCGCGCTGGGCGCGATCTGGGGTCACGTCGAACTTTCGCCGCGCGTAGAAAAGGCGGCACGGTGGTCGGTGCTTTACGGCACTTACGGCAACCGGCTGTTCACCACACTTGGTGCCGCGATGGGTACCGCTGCAGCCAACCCCATCTTGTCGCAGGGCCATCACGGCAAGCCGTGGCAGGAGAGGATTGCCGGGGCCGGGTTTCGCAGCACCGTCTATTCGATCCTCCTCGCTGTGGTTCTGATTCTGCGGGGCCTTGGCCGACGGCAACCGGGTTCGGCCGGTAAGCAGTGGTTGAGCGCCACCGCCGTGCCCACGCCCTGATCTTGTTGGCGTCGATCAGACGGACCGGTGTCTTCGGCAGAGGCCACGCGCACCGTCCGGTGGCCGGCCAACCTGCCGAAACCCGTGAAACACCGCGACACCAGCTCGCCGCAACGACGACACTTGGCTTTGATCCGACAGATGCTCGACGATCGCGTCGCGTTTCGCCAAGACGGCCGGGATGTCCAAGCCATCACCCGAAACAGCCTCGCGCACACCAGGTACGACCTTGGCCAGACTGAACATCTCGATGGGGCGAACTAGTGTTCGGGTCGGGTTCAAGGCCCAGTAGCGACACTCCCCTCCGACGAGAAGGTCCTCGACAACCGCGACCGAGAGCCCGGCCGACGCACGAGTGCGTACGGCCGCCACACCGCCCACCCCGCCGCCCACAACGACCACGTCGAACTCTTGGGCAGTCATATCTACTCTCACTCCCAATATTTCACTGCATACAGCTGTGTAGGGCTGCGGCCCAACCATTTAGGACGACTCGCTTCCGTCGGATCGTCCGGCGAGAATCGAGGCTGTCTTCAACAGTGGACTGCCCAGTCTTCGTTCCATCGCAGGCGAGGGCTGGTGTGGTCGCTACAAATGCGGTTCGCGGTGCTGCAGCTGGAAGTCCAGTACCGCGAGTGGGGTCTGCGCATCGAGGGGGATGGAATCATACTGGCAGGTCATCACCGCCGTAGCGGCCGTGTGCGGGTTGCGAGCGGTCAATTCGACCACCAGGCGAAGCCGTATCGGCTCGATCACGTCATGTCCGAGAACACGGATCGCGGGCAGTTCGCTGAGCGTGTCGAGTCGCATCGGTAGCACCCTCATCGGGTGGCTGCGCGGGTGTGAGTGGTCGCGGGATGATGTCAACACGATGGTGCCGGTCTCGGCGAGCAACACGTCGTTCGATAAGGCGTTGCCGGTCAACGTGATCGAGATCGAGCTTTGCGCGTGCGGCTCGTGGGCCGCAGCCAGCGCGGTGGCTCCGGTCAGCACGAGCTCCCGGGTGGCGTTGGGCCATTGGTGTGCCGGGTCGTATCCAAAGTCGTGGCCTGCTGTCGCAGCGCCTGAACGCTCGATCGTGGTGTCCTGGGTGACGTGATACCGCTCGGCGGTCGACGCGTCGACCGCGGCCGGGTTGTCGTGGTAGTCCTGTGACACGGATGCTCCTAAGTCCAGTGCGCGGTTGATTGCCAAGTCCGCCATGATGTTGCGCGGCGTCTCCTACAGCACCTGGCCTCCTTCGGTTAGTTGCGCCCGGCCATGATGCCGCCGTCGACGTTGAGTATCGCGCCGGTGATCCGGCTGGCCTGATCAGAGAGCAGATACGTGACGACGTTGGCGACGTCGGCAGGGGTACCGACTCGTCCCAGGGGATGAAGCGGCGCGAAAGTATCCAGCGTCGTGTCGATCTCGTCCTTCGGCACCCACCGCTCCAAAGCGGGGGTCTTGACCGCAGCCGGCGCTGCCGCGTTGACGCGGCTCTTGCGCCCGGCAAGCTCGATGGCCAGGTTATGGGTAAAGGCGTGCAACCCGGCTTTCTGCATCGAGTGCCCAGACGATGGGGTTAGCCCGATGGCCTGATGGGCCCACATGCTGCCGATGTTGACGATGGAGCCGCCCTCCCCGCGGCCGACCATCCCCGCGACGACGGTCTGGTGAGGGAAAACAATGCGTAGTTGAGCTCCATGTACGAGTCGTAGGACCGGTGGTCGTACTCGAGAAACGGTTTGGGATGGAGAATCCGGCGACGTTCGCGAGCAGTGTCGCGTCGTTGTGATGCGCGGAAAGCGCGTGTCGAACATCGGCGACCGCAACGCGATCGGTCAGCTCGGCGGTGATGCCGCAGGCACTACGCCCGTTCGCCAGGTCGGCGACGGTGTCGTCGACACGGGCTTTCGAGCCTCCGATGATCACCGCGCTGCCGCCGTGGTCGACGACATCGACCGCGACCTGTCGTCCTATGCCGGCGCTACCGCCGACGACAACGACCTTCTTGCCTTTGAAATGCATGTCCGCTTGCTTTCTTGGTATTCCGTGACGGCTCCGGCTGTACCGCTGTTCTTCGTATCGACGACTCGTCGTATCAGGGCTGTCGAAGAATTCGGGCGTCAACACGCAGATGGGCCGGTTAAGCGCCAGGAGCGATCGCACAGGCAGCGACGCAGACCCAGGTGCCCTCACGCTTCTGGTAGGTGTCCGTGTACAGAGCTTCTTGGTGTACGCCGTCGGCGAGCATGGTGTATGTGGCGCGGGCGTGGATCAGGGCAACGTCACTGAGGATGCGGATGTTGACGTCGTGCACAGCAAGATCCTTGAAGGGACGCGGCTTGGCGATGTACTCGAGGAACTCTTCGCGGTTGCGGGTAACGCCCGGCGTCTGCACGATGAAGTCTTCGGCGAGGAACTCGCTGAAACGCTGGACATCGTTGAACTGGTCGGAGTGGACGTAGTCATCGTTGAGCTGCGCGAGAATCGCCAGATCTTCAGCGGACTGCTTGGTGTCGTTCAATTCACGTTCCCTATCTGTGCGGTTCGGTGTTCGACCGAAGTGGGTTGTGTTTTCAATGCCGCGTCCGTGCTGCCAAATCTGCGGTGGTGTCGTCGACACGGGCCGACGATCGACCGGGATCGCGCCTACTGAAGACTGCAGCCAGACAGGATGAGCTGTCATCACCCCGCCCCTTTACTCACCCGGGTGAGTAAGTGGGGTGCAGTGAACCGAGCACCCGTGTGAGTGGATGTGGGTAGTGCTGGTGGTGGCACGATTGGGTTACGCTCGATATCTTGATCGCATAAGTCAACGCTTGCGGACGGGCCCGGATACACGCCTAACCACACGTGTACTGCTGAGTTGTCGCGACCCCAAGACACGCGTTCGTCCAAGTCTGCGGATGGTGCACTCAAACCCGTGCTCAGCCAAGCGGATTCGCGGTCAATCGCTCGCTGTTGCAAGACGGCGTTAGATATTGCTTGCCGGCGACGGCGCCGGACCGCCATCAAGCGACCGGGTGACCACGCAGTTTCCTTACAGGTTGATGGCCTCATCGGTCAGGGCGTGAAAGCAATCCTGTAGTCCTTCGCCGAGTGTGGGATGGGTGTGTACATTTCGTGCCAGCTCGGCGGCGGTGAGGTCCCACAGCTGCGCCAGCGTCAACTCGGGCAGGAGTTCACTGACTTCGCTGCCCACTAGATGCGCTCCCAGAAGCTCGCCATGCGCTTCGTCCGCAACCACTTTGATGAAACCGCCGCGTTCACCCAGTCCGTGGGCCTTGGCGCTGGCCTGCATCGGGAAGACGGCGACCCGTACGCGGTGACCGGCGGCACGGGCCTGCTCTTCGGTGAAGCCGAAGCTGGCGACTTGAGGTTGGCAGAACGTCACTCGCGGCATCATCCGGTAGTCAAGCGGCATCGTCTGCACCTCCGCGAGGGTTTCGGCAGCGATCACACCTTGTGCGGAAGCGACATGGGCGAGTTGAACTTTGGCAGTGACGTCGCCGACAGCACAGATATGCGGCGCAGACGTTCGCATGTAGTCATCGATGTCGATTGCTCCATTGGTGGCCACACGTATTCCAGCGGCGTCCAAGCCGATATCTTCGACGTTGGGGCAAAACCCGATGCAGATGAAGGCACGCGCTGCCTGCGTGGTAGTCGATGTTCCGTCGGCGCCGGTGTGGCCGACGGTGACGTGTTCGCCGTGGTCGGTCACGCTGTCCACACGCGCCGAGGTGTGAATCGATATCCCGCGACGCCGGTAGTGGCGCTGCAATTCTCGTGAGACGTCGGCATCCTCGTTAGGAAGGACGCGGTCACTGAATTCCAGGATTTCGACGCCGACGCCATAGCTGTGCATGATGTAGGCGAATTCCATGCCGATGGCGCCGCCGCCGATGATCACGATGGATTCGGGCAGTTCGGCGCTGAGAATCTGCTGTTCGTAGGTGACGATGTTGTCGCTGAGGACAACTCCGGGCAGCATGCGCACCCGGGATCCGGTCGCCACGACGGCGTGGTTGAAGGTCACCAATCGTGTGCTCCCCTCGCGCAGCTCCACCTGGAGGCAGTGTGGGCCGGTGAAATGGCCGTGCCCGTCGATCTCAGTGATGTTGTTCTTACGCATCAGAAAATGCACTCCGCGGACCCGGGCGTCGGCGACTTCACGGCTGCGCGACACCGCGCGGGAGTAGTCGAGACTGACGTCTCCGGCGATGCCGAATGTGGCGGACTGCTGGGTGACGATGGAGGCGATCTCAGCGTTGCGCAGCAGCGCTTTTGACGGGACACAGCCCGTGTTCAGGCACACTCCACCCCAGTAGCGTTCCTCGACGATCCCGACGGTCATGCCGAGCTGGGCGGCGCGGATGGCTGCCACATATCCCCCGGAGCCTGCGCCGACGACGATGAGGTCGTAGTGGTCGCTGCCTGTCGTTGTCATCGCGGCTCCTGGCTGGGTAGTTCGCTGCCATGCGGCGGGTGTGGCCGCGGCGGCGCCTGGCTGCCCATCAGCGGCTTGGTCGGCGGATGCGAGTTCATCAGCGAGAGGCGTCAATCCGTCTCGACGACGATCGGCTGCTTGCGGGTCGCGTCGATGGCATCTACCAGCAGCCACAGTGCTAAGCCGATCAGTGCGATGTCTTTCATCAAGAACTCTCCGTCAGCGGACAAGACGGGGAAGCCACCGGCAGACGCCTCGCCGACACCTGGTGTGGTGACCATGAAGCTCAGCGTGGTCACGAAGAACAGCGAAGCGATTATGCCGCCCACCACGGAAGCCTTCGGCCACCACGGCTTGACGGCCAGTAGTGCAGCAGTAATCAATTCTACTGATCCGTTCAATCGACCAAAGGCGTCGATGGACATGAGGTTGTACACCCAACCCAAGAAGGGACTGTTGGCTACCCAATGTGAAATGCCTTGGGATTCATAGGACGTGAACTTCATCGCGCCGAACCACGCCAGGACGATGACCAAGCCGTACCGCGAGATCAGTGCGGCGGTCGCGCTCGTCCGGGACCTTCTCAGTTCATCAGCTGTCAAGCCTGCGGTTTGGTTGTGCACCATGTTCTCTCTCCGTTTCGTCAGCGACCACTGTCTGCGCGCGAGGGGTGAGTTGTCCTCGTCCGGCGGTGTAATTCACCCGGGTGAGAGGTCAAGGAGCACAGCGCTCCGATGCGTGCGACCACGCCAGGCTGAAGGCGTTGGGGCAAGGTCGAACTCGTGACCAAACGTCTGGTTCATCGCCCTCGCCTTCTGAACTGGCCGTCAGTCGGAGTCTGGTGCGGACGGTGCCACGGTGTGAGTGACAGTTGGGCGCCGTTCGACTCCCGTCACCCGGTAACGCGAACCGTCGTCGGCCCGCCGCTAGCTGGGCGCGTCCGTTAGCAGGGTGCGCAGCCGTTGTCGTCCGCGGCTGATCCGTGAACTCACCGTTCCCTCTTCGGTGTCCATGATTCCGGCGATCTCCTTATAGGAGAAGCCGGCGACATCGGCGAAGTAGACGGCAATCCGGAACTTTTCGGGCAGCGCTTGCATTGCCGCCTTGATTCGAGGGTCGGCCAGCGTGGCGAGCGCTTGGTCTTCGGCCGACCATAGGGCATCTGGCAGATGCGCGGCGCTGGCCACTAGCTGTCGGTCGCTGAGTTGGTCGGCCGGGCACTGCGCCGGTTGGCGCTTCTTGTGTCGGTAGCTGCTGATGTAAGTGTTGGTCATGATTCGGAACAGCCACGCGCTCAGGTTCGTGCCCTGCTGAAATGAGTGTCTACCGGCGTAGGCTTTGAGCAAGGTTTCCTGCAGCAGATCATCGGCATCCGCGCTGGCGGAAGTGAATCGAATGGCGCGCCGACGCAGGGGCTCAATTAGCGGGATCACGTCACGTTCGAAGCGGACGGCGATTGCCGAATCCTCTGCCGGACTGACACATTCAGTGCGTCCGGCTGCCACGGTTCACATCCCTTTCCGAATCGAGCGTCGGTGCCGTCTCACGTCGATCACAGAGCACTCGAGTCCGCCAAGCCGAGCGCGATGTCGGCGATCCATGAACACGAATCCGGTACATCGTCGGCAGCACCTCCTCCGGTCGCTTTGTCTTGAGCCAGCCTTCACCGATGCGGGGTGGTGGTCATCACCCGACGAGCTAATTCACCCGGGTCATTTGCTAACCGGCGTCGGGGCGGATCAGCCGGCATCAGGGGCGCACCGCGATCAGGGTTGGCCCAGTGACCAGTGGCCCAGCGTCAGCTCATCGACATCTCACCCTGCGCCGGTCACCCGCGGCCGCGCGCGGCTTTCCAGATCGGGTGCAGTTGTTCCGAACTCCTCAGCGCTGCAACAGGTCTCCACGCCTTACAATCCTTGCGGGCAGTCTCCGTCGGACCGCTTTGCGGATCCTTGCACGTTAGTTGTCACAAGGTGTGGCTTCCGCGGTCGGGGATGGCGATGCTGCGCCAAGGATCGCGTAGGCCGCGGCGCCGCTTGCGGCGGAGAAGACGCTGTAGCTCAGCGGTGATTCCATACCAAGCGAGACAGCCATCGAGACTGCAAATACTAGGAGCACCAGGCAACTGGCCGCGCCGACGAAGCGTGGCCGCCAACCGATCAGGAGCAAGACTCCGAGGGTCGTTTCGGTGGCGGTAGCGCCCCAGACAATGACGGTCAAAGACCATCCGGAGGCGAACGGAACCAACTGGTGGGTGTAGTCGGCGAAAGCACCCATGCTTCCCCAAGTCCCCTGCCCCAACGGCGCCCACCAGCCGAATCGGTCGACAACAGACGACAGAAACCCCGCCGCGAGCGACGCGCGAAGCGCGATCTCGACAACCCGGATCCGATCAGGTCCGCGCACGCATTCCTCCTGCTCCGTCGAACGCTTCAACGGAGAATGTCTCTACATCGTTCATACCGGACGCCGTGCGCATTGTTCAATGCTTTAGCGTGGCGGCTCATCTTCGGTAACGTCGTCCGTCGTGAGCGGCCCGTCTCCGGTATCGATCAGAAAAACTGCCAGCAGTTCAGCCGGGTCGGTGGCACTGGCGTTTTCGCTGATCGTGTGGTGCGCGCCGGGGGCTTCCTGCCACGTCTCACCGGCCCGATAAACACGTGCGGGCTCACCTTCGACTTGGCTTCGGATCGCTCCGGAGATGACGTAGGCCATGATGAACGCCGAATTCGCGTGGTGGTGGGCTCCGCTCTTCGCCCCCGGCGGATAGCTAACGGTCACTGCTTCAACCGATTTGCCGGGAACGTTTGTCAACTGATCGAAAACTACGCGGACAACCGGTTTTTGATTCGAATGCTCTGGCGTCGGGTCGGCATGGGCCGCGGGCGCGAGCAGCGTGGCCGCGGTCAATGCGGCGAATAGTGTCTTCAAGGCCATCTGTCGGCTGCCTTTCCCTTTGGGGTGTCTTCAACTAGCCGATGTGCTCACATGATGCGCAATGAGCAGATGAGCCGGTTGCGGCTGGGCAGTAGCCCAGGTGGAGCGGATGGCCAGAGCCGCGCCGTGTAGCTCAGCGCGAGCTCGGCCTCCGTGTTCTCCCGTCGACCAACGCCGACTAACATCGCCTCCCACCGGCGCTAGCCGCGTCTGCGCCGTCCGGTCATCGGGGGTCGCTGTCTCAGCCTTCGGCTACGCGCAGGATGGTCTTGCCAGGGATGCGCTTGCGGGTAAAAGCGTCGACGGCTTCGGCGAGTGGCAGCACCGCGCCCACCACGGGTGTGAGGCGTCCATCGCGCACCCGGGCAGCGAGGGCAGCGAGCTGGGCGCGATCGGGTTCGACAACGAAGAAGACAGCGCGCCCGTCGCTGGGCCGGGTCTTAGGCGGTTCGCTGATGGTGACGAGCGTTCCGCCGGCGCGCACAAGCGCGGTCGAGCGGTCCAGGATGTCGCCGCCGATCACGTCGAACACCACGTCGACTTCACCTACGTCTTCCAGTTTTTCGGTGTCTAGGTCCACGAATGTGTGCACGCCGAGAGCCAGCGCCCCGTCTCGATCTGCAGTGCGGCCGGTGCCGATGACGCGCGCGCCGACTTCGCGGGCGAGCTGCACCGCGGTGGATCCGACCGCCCCCCCGACACCGTGGATCAGGACCGTTTGTCCACTGGTGAGGTGGCCGTGATCGAATAGGCCTTGCCAGGCGGTCAGCCCGGAAATTGGCAGTGCGGCCGCCACGGTGTGCTCGATGTCGATTGGCAGCGGTGCGAGGTTGCGGGCTTCCACCGCGGTGTACTCTGCCAGCGAACCATTGCGCGACCAGTCGATCAATCCAAACACGCGCTGGCCGACACTCAATCCAGTTGTGCCGTAACCTAGTTCAACCACGACACCCGACAGATCGTGGCCGGGGACGCTCGGTGTGCGGTCGCGACCCGCGCGATCGGTCCAGGTGTCCGGCCAGTCAAGCTCCGTGTGAATGAAGCTCGCGGCGTGTACCCGTACGACGACGTCGTTCGTGGCCGCCTCGGGGCGGGGCAGCTCTGTCAGCGCCAAGCTGGCGGCACCGGCCTCACGATCTGACACAGTGATGGCTTTCATTACATGTCCTTCCTAATGGGGGTTGGTTGTCGAGCATGGCCACCCGGACGCAATACACGCGAGGCGCCCGGATGTTTGTGTCCAGTCATGCGGCGGTGTCGTTTGGTGAATCCTCCGCTCGCCGGCTGTTGAGTCAGCGTTCACCGACGGCGGGCGAGTGGTCATCACCCGGCGAACCAATTCACCCGGGTGAGTACGGCCGCAGCACCGGGCGGATCGGCAGCGATCGTGAGCTGACGTTGATCAGGTGCTGCGTCTCGGGGCCAAAAGACTCGGGTCCGCATCCATATGCGCCTGTGCCGCAATGAAAGCGACGAAATGGTGCATTTCCGCCACGGCGAGCGCGCGTCAAACGCTGCTGCGGCGCCAGGCGACCCGTGGCCGGGCCAATGTGAATGTGGCCGGTCCACGTCTGATGGCAACGCTCCGACATCCATCGGCTAGCCGGTCGCTTCGCGGATGTAGCGGCCGATCTGGCGCAGTGAGCTGGTGGCTTCGGGGATCACGGGCGCGGCGAGTTGGAACACGTGGACTTGGCCCGGCCATATCTTCACTTCCACAGGCACGCCGACGGTCGCTAGTTGTTGGGCCGCCAGCTGTGCGTCGTGAAGCAGCACCTCACAACCAGACACATGGATCAAGGTGGGTGGTAATCCCGGCTGGATGTGGTCGAGCGGTTCGTAAACGAGGTCGGAATGCCCGTTCGACCCACGGTTTGCTGCGGCGCGGGTGATCAGGCCGTGGAAGGCATCGAATGCTCTAGGGGGAAACATCGCATCCGAGCCACTGTTGGGGTGGGTCGTTTTCGGTCGTGTTGCCAGTTGAAGCAGCGGCGACATGGCCACCAGCGCGGCGGGCCGTTCCCCGTACTCGACGAGGCGTTGCGCCAGCGCTAACGCCAGATAGCCGCCGGCGGAATCGCCGGCCAGCACGATCTGGTCGGGCTGATAGCCTCTTCGGCGCAACCACCGGTAGCCGTCGTAGCAATCGTCGACGGCCTCGCTGATCGAATGTTTGGGAATCTTGCGGTAGTTGGGCACCAGTACGGGGGTGTCGGCGAAACGGGACAGCATGCTCACCAGTCGGCCGTGCGTGTAGGGGCCGCAGGTGAGGAATGCCCCGCCGTGCAGATACAGCACGACCCGGCGGGTGCCATCGGCCGGTAGCACTCCGGCGGCGCGGACGAGCTGCGCGGTGCAATGCGCCAGCTCGATGCCGGCGCGCACCAGGCCTGGTGTCGGCGCGATGGCGCGGGCGGCGAATTCGACGAGGCCCCATGGCCACGGCGCCGACGGAAGGCAGCTGCCCACGCTCAGCGTGGGTCGGATCATCAGCCGGGCGCTGAGCCGGGCGATACGACCGGCCATGCTCGGACCGTCCTGGACGATATCCACGGTGGCGCCCGCGCGGATTGGATATCGTCGCGTCTTCCGTACTTTGGCTGATCTTGGACTGGGGCGCTGTGAGCCCGACGTGGCGGCGGGCGCGCTCATGTCGATACTTCCACGCGGGGGGCATCAGGTGTCCGACGCCACCCGACCTGATTCCAGGTGACGCCAATGCGGGGCTTGCCGTCCCCCGGCGCACCCGATCCGGCGGTTCGGCCGTCAGAGCTGGCACCCAGGCCGCCCGTAAGCTCATCGTGTCGGCTCTGGGTTGGGGCGGGCGCGCATTCCCCGCACATCCGTGCTTCCTGCTGGACAGCGAATCTAGTTGAGTCACTGCGCGTTTGGTGCTTGTCTACGCATAACGGGCACTGTTGGTCGGCGACGGTAGCCGTCTGCAGGTCAACGTTCTCCAAGATCGCCGCGCGTCGCCGCGTCACCGTGGGGCGTCGTCTGCCCAGCTCGTGCTGCCGCCGAGCGCCCTCGTCGTCGGCGTGGACGATCAGCCCGGCTACGATCGACGATCCCGCACAGACGGCGGAGGCGACGCCGAAATGCACAAGCTGACCGTCGATCAACATGAATCACCCGCCACCACCGCCACAAACAGGCAACCGATGCGTAGGCGGGTCATGATGTTACCCACGCTGCACCGATCGATCTCACTGTGAAGACACTGCGCACGTATCGGGTGGGACGGCAGCAGGTGCTGCACACCGGGTGGGAGCCGCAATGGGACGCCATCTCGCGCTTGTCGCCCAGGTAGGTGGCGATCACCGGTTTCAAAGCTGCCAAGCAGGCTTGGCAGAGCGTCTCGACGATGTCGCCGTGTGGGCTTAGCCCCATCTGCTCGCATCCGTCGATGGCGTGTATCTGGACGACCGCCACCGCCGGTGCGCCGCATGCGCTTCCGGTCGACACCCGCTGGGCGCTGCAGACGGGCTGCAGCGTGTGAAGTTGATCCTCGATCGCCGGAACGGTGTCTATCGCGACATGTCTTTTCCACTGCGCCGAACGCCGGGCGAAGACGGCGGCGTTCCGCATTCGATGCCGCAGCCATGGTGAACGCGCGGCGCTGGACTCAGCAGGCGATCGTTGAAATTGGCGACGCTTCATCTCGTTTCTCCCGTTTGTCGTGATGGCGTTGCACGGCGATCAACGCCGCCACCTCGTCCACCGGCACCGCGACTCGTTGCTCGCTTATGTGCGAATGCATATCCGGTGCAAGATCGGCTGCGCTTGCCCCGGCCATCTGCTGAGCAGCAATTACCGACGCGGGATGAGTGGTCGTCACCCAAAGAGCTAATTCACCCGGGTGATCGGCCACGCATTTCGCGCATCAAAAGCAACCGCACAAAACCTGTCTCCGCCCGGCCCGCATCCTGCTGATCGCCGTCGCGGCACCCAGGATCGTGACGTTGAGCAGGCCGACAAATTCCAGAGTTCATGGCGGATCCGCCATTCATCCGCCATTCATCCGCCACCGAAAAAACGGAACCTACATCCCCTGTAGGTTCCGGAACTGCTCGGCGGACGACGATCTCTCTACCAGCGAATTTGCAGAATTCCACTCAAGATGGCGGACTCAGTTTTCCATTCTTCGTGGCGGATTCTAGAACCGTACGGTGGACCGAGAAATCTTCTCGCCGTTGCGCCGCTACTAAATCCTCACGCCCTAGGTCCGAGAACTGTGTTGTTTCGTCACGTAACGATAGCCAGCCACAATCGGCCTACCACGACCGAAAGTCCCGAAGGCTGTAGATAGTCGTCGAGACGTGCCACACCGGAGAGGCATGTAAGTCGTGTGGCTCCCGACTCGCTCTCGGATCTGGGTCAGCCGGTCGCGCATCCTCACGCCGACCTTCGGTTGTTACTGGAGGCCGTCAAGCCTCAGAGCGACGAGACCAACATCGTTGGTACTCAATCGAATCAGTGCCGTCGGATCGCTATCCGACCCCAAATGCAGTCTGTGGGCCACAGTGCCTCTGCGTGCCTTCAGGGCACGGCGTCCCGGATGCTGGTCAAATACGCTCTGAGCACGCAAGTACACGCGCGGCGAAGGACATTGCCAGTGAGCCGAGTGACGGTAGGCGTAGATGCGGCTCTTGTTGTCTTCGTCAAGCAGCATCCGCGGTTCGAACGCGGATACGCAGAGCAGAAACTATTCCAGCACTCCTGCGGCGTAGGACGTTTCGGCGTGTCGCACTCTTATAGCCTCGACACCATGCGCGTTCAGGGGTGGCGGTTCACGTGGTGGGAGCTGCTGTGCTGGCTCTGGGCAGTCGGTTGGGTGATCGTGGCCGTCTGGCTGGTGCACGACCGGCATTGGTGGGCTAACACCCTGCAGGTCATTGGCTCCGCGGTGACGGCTGCCGGGCTGTTCGGCGCTTACGTGCGATCGAAGCACCAGGAGTCGCTGCCCGAATACGCGCGGTGGAGATGGACCCAGTTTTCCGCGTGGGTGAACGAACGTTGGGCGCGACTGCTGCGTAGGCCAAGGAACGTCACGGTGCATGCAGGTGCGGCAACCGCCGGGGTGTACGGGTGGGCGCCGACTGTAGTGATTGGCCACGCCCCATTCACGCTCGACAAGACGAAGTCGTTCGAGGAACGGCTTGCCCAAGTGGCGGAGCGGGTGAACCAACTGACTGCGAAGCAACCCGTCATCGACCGTCGAATCCACGCGCTGGAAAGGGACGTAACTCGGATCATGAGCGATCTGTCCGCGGTGCGGTCAGAGGCGTTGGCGCACATCCAAAGTCAGATCAACGATCTTGACAAGCGGCTCAACATGACGCAAGTGCTCGACTTGCGGTGGGCCATCATCGGACTGCTAATCACCGTGCTCGGCATCGCGCTCAGCTACTAGCGGCCCTGAAGATCCTGGCGCCAACCTCGATCATGCGGTCACACAGATTGATCAGTGCAACCGTGGGCCGTTCATCTGATGAAACATCCCCGGCCAAACCCACGACCTGCGATCCGTTGGCAGCTGCGCCCCATAGTGGCTGCCTTGCAACGCATTTAAACCTTGGTGGCCGATTGACTCCGGTAGCGATGCCTGGCCATTGGTTCGGCCCCTCCACGATGACCTCTTGATCCTGATGGATCTATCAGCGCGGATGTCGCACTGATTCATTGGGATCGTCCAATGTGACTGGTTGGGAGGCTGAAATTCTGCCCGTCAACACAAGCGATCGCGTGTTCCTGGTGGGCTCGGTCCCTCTGTTGTCTCGGCTCTCGACCCTTTGGGCGTCGAAATCCTTCTCGAATCTACGACTGTCGCACCTGTTCGACAGGTCGGCTTAAGCTCTGCGCGGCGTGGAGAGCATCAACTGTGCGCATTCGTCCCATTTACTCCGTTTTGCCGAACCGCAGTCGTATGCACGCCACAATGTTGCGGCACAAGACAATTGACATCCCGGCCTAGCCGGTCGGGATGACTAGCGGTACTTCTTCACGCGCTTCTGCCATTCGACGAGTCGGTTGAATTCGCCTTCGAGATCACCGGGCTCGGGCGCCACGTAATTAGTCTCGACAGACTTGTCGTGGCGACGGCCCCACTTGGAGGTGGCCCCGTAACCTTCCTGCAGGTCCTGATCGTCTTCGTCTGTCACCCTCGCCAACACCCGAAACTTCTGCATGAGCACATGCGACGTACCGCGATCAAACACCTGGTTGAGCACCTCCGTGGTGACGCATCTCTCCCAAGTCTCCGACAGATAGCCGGCCCAGGTCGCCACACGCTCCTCGTACTCGTCCTGGAGCAGGTTCGGCCGCTCCTTCGTCAGCTTTGCCAACTCCGTGCGAAGGTGGTCCACCCGGGAACCGAAGTCCTTGGCCTTCCAGGGCAGCCACTGCACACACATTCCTGGGTCCGAACCCCGCCGCTCGATTGAGCACTCACGCACTGCGACCCCCTCACTCTCGGCCGAAGCGGTGAGGTTGCCGACGAACGCGACGTCGTGGGTGAACACGACGACCTGACGGTCCTCGGCCAGTTGCGCCAGGCGTTGGGCGACCTTGTCGCGACGCACATGATCCAGTGATGTCACCGGATCATCGAAGATGACAGCCGATTTCGACTTGTCGAAGACGGCCTCGGTGAAGAAGCCCGCCAGGCCAAGAGCCGTCTGTTCCCCCTCGCTGAGCACCGTGCGTGTAGTGGTCCCCCTGGTGGCTCCCAACAGACCGGGGCGTTGGGTCAGCTGCCCCTTGCGGCCACCTAGGTCGTCGAGGGTCACCCGCCGCAACTGCAGCCGCTCGGTCTCGCGGGTGAACTCGTCGAGAATCATCTTGGTCGCGTACTGACGCGTCAGCGCCGAGGACTTCTGCGTCACCGAATTCGTGTCCGCGGCGCTGCGCGCGGCTTTGAGCGCTTCCAGCTTCTTTAGGCGACCGACCTCGTCCTTCATGATCAGCCGGGCATATCCCGACTTGCCGCTGGCGTTGTCCCCGTAAACGATCGTGAGCCCAGTCGAGCCGAACTCGAGCGTTTGGCCAGAAATCAACGCGTTGACGCCGACCACTTCTGTCAGGGCGCGAAGTGATACCTGCTCGGCGGCATCGGGTTTAGGCGCGATGCTTTTGGCCTCTTGGCTCGGCGCCGTCTTGTGCCCGGCCAAAATGTCATCGACGAGCGCCTCGAGCTGGTCCTCTGTGTAGCTGTGGCCGCTAGCGAGGGACACGAGCACTTCTTGCTGCCAGGCCGGGCGTGTAAGCGCCCAGGTGATGATGTCAGCCTCGATGGTCACATCTCGATCTTTGCACCATAAAGCGACGCAGTCGTGCATCTGACCGACATGTACTTGCTCACGCAATGCAGCGGCTCCGACCAGGTCGTGCTACCGGCCACGCAGCGATGACTTTGGCGTTGAACAATCTCGGTCGTAGCCGCGACGGTCAGTATCTTGAGGTATGAAGAGCGTTCACACTGGCATGAACGTCGCCAAGCAGCGACGCAAGATCATCCAGGCCATCACCGACGCACCCGACGTCGAGCACGCCGCCTATCTCGAACACCTGCTTGCGTTGTTCGACGCGGCCGTAGCGGCCGAACAGCCGCAGCCGGCCAGCCAGTTCCTGCCCATGTATGAAGAGGAGTTCCACTAGGACCAGCCTGCGAGGATCGCTGCTTTGGCCAAATTTCGGGAGGCGGGTTGAAGTAGCCACTGGCTGGTGGCGAGAGCAAAACGTATGTAGCGCAACAGCGCGAGTCCGAGCGCCCCCGACATTCCAGATGCGCCACGGCCTCAACTGCTAGCTTGACTGACGGACGGTGGACTTGTCATTGAAATCTGCATCTACCCGAGCGGGGGGTGATGCCACACCCTTCAGGCCGGGTGTCAGTGGGAGCACCAGATCTCAGCCAATTGAGGCGCACGAACCGGATTGAAGTTTGTCGATGGCAGTCTTTAGCCGGTCTCGCATTTTTCTCGACCGGAGTTGATCATGGATAACCGTTGTTATCCACGCGCGCAGCAGCGCGCCGCCGGGCAGCTGACGGCGCTCGCTGGTCGAACTCAATCAACCTCTGCGACCGCCGGTGCACCGCCATGGCGCACGCTTCATAATCGGGCCGGCCATCCGACCAAGATCGAGTACCGGGCTAGCCAACGTGCTGAGGCTATGGACGTTGACCACTCGGAAGTTGCACCCACACAAGAGGCCACCGGCGATCGTCGTTCTTCATAGGAGCAACACCGACGGCCACGCCAGACCCGCGGCCGAAGACCGGATCGCCAGCGAGCACCTCATTCCATATCGCGGCTTGTCGCTGCGCGGAGGACCTTTTGACGTAGGCGAGCTCGCCGTCGCTGCTGATCGGATCACCGAGTCGCGGCGGGTTCAGCGACGGCGTGTATGCCACGGGTACTCCTCTGGGGGCGCCCCCAGATTACGCGCGGAGCTCGAGAATGCCCCGATCGGTACGCCGCCGCAAGTTGGGAGGCAGCGCCCTCGACGGAATAACGCGTTCGGCGAACCTAACGACGGCGCCCATCAGCGACACCTAGCCCGGCGCGGTGGTTACGCCACCGCCGCGCGGCCGCCGATGAGCGCGCCCTATATCGACGGCAACCAGTCTCTTTAACGCAGATCCGGATTGCTCTGCCGATAACGACCAACTACGTCAGCAGGAGCTGCCTCGGGGTCGCAGGATCCTCGTTCAGCCGTTCAGGACCACGTTCACATCGTTGGGTTGCTCACCGTTAAGACCGCCCGAGACATTCAGTACCGTCTCCTCGGTGAAGGACGCCGTGGTCCCGACGCTGACACTGGATTCCGGCACATCGAAGATAAAGGTGACGTCATCGCTGAACCCGGGATCGACGTCCACCGAGGTCTTTATATCGCTGCTCGAACCAATGTTGGCGAACGGGTCGGCCTGATACTCCTTGGCTCCAACGTGCAGCTTCTGGAACATGCTGTCCAGCCCGTGTGCCTTCGTGCCGTTATTGGTGACGTGCGCAGTGACGACTACGTAGATCCCCTTGGCCTTTGTGTTCATGAACCCGTCGCTGCCTAGGTCGTGTTGAACCTTGACCTTCATGTTGCTGACGGCAACGCCACCCACGTCGAAGTTGGTGCCTAGCTTGACGGTCTGCGCGTCGGCCGCCGGGTCCTTCTTCGAATCCTCGTAGGCGGAGCTGCAAGCGTGGGCTACGAACAGGAGGACGACGAACAACGCGAGCAGGATGCCCCCGGCGGTACCCACCATCGCAATGCCAAGTCTCTTGACCGAGCCCCCCGACTTACCGCTGGACGACACCCCGGTTGGTGTCCCGACCCACTGATTGCCGTCCCACAAACGCTGACCTGAACCGCCCGGGTCCGGATACCACCCGGGCGGTGGCGATGTTTGCTGTCCCATACTTCGGGATAGTAACCAGGCCACCGACAATTTCGCGGGCTGTCAGTTCACTGGCACAGGAGACTCGCAGGAATCGCGGTGAGGCAGAGCGCCTCGGCGCCAAACAACGGGAGCCGAATGCGACTGATCTGCCTTGGGTGGGCGGAGGTGGATCGAACTAGTCGAACTAGAGGTAAGACGCCGCGCTTGGCCGTTCTATCCGCGGGTTGGCCCTACTCATAGGCCCGAGCCTCCCCATCAGAACGTCGCCGTCAACGGTGCGCGGGTACTGAACCGACTGCCTCGGTGTAACACACCGTCAGCACGGCGCCCCGAATCCGTCGACTGACAGTAGGGCATTGACCCTGGCGACGAACTTCTGGCGGGCAGCCAGCCACGCTGATCCTAGTTTTCTGGAATTCCAGGCGAGTCAACCCTGCAGCATTGACCGCTCTTAAGTTCATTGCGTTCGGCGCGGCGTGACCGCTTTGATTCTGCCGAAACGGGCGACGGTCTAATTGCCGCGCGCCACATCATAGTTCGTCATAGTGACGTATTCACCCGGTGTCCGCCAAGGGGGTATCGACCGATAAGAGGTGGCTCGAGCGCCGGGCACACCTAGCATCCGGATCATTCAGCAGCGTGAATGAAGCCGTGACGCGTAGGACCGCGCGGCGTCTCAATTGTTCACATTCGGTACCGGCTTGCTCGCGTAGGGGCAGCCCTGCTTGGCCGGCAGGCGATCCATGGAGCGTGGATCTCCGCTCGGACCGGTTCTCTAGTTCCGCAACGTGCAACTCTGTCAGGCCGTTGTTGGTATATCCGCTAATCTGTTGCACTCCAACAGAACTGGTGGCAGAACCGGATGCTGACCTTCGTCCCGATGCCCGAAATGGCAACCCAACATCAGCACAGGTCGATGATGGCGTCGCTCACAACGGCCCAAGCATCGTTCGGCGACCTCACCACACTGCTTGACACAGCAAGCCAAGTCACACCGAAATCGTGCGTCGGGGTGGTGTACACCGGCGAACATGAGGTGTACGCAGTCGCCGGCTCGCCCGAGCTCAAGACTCAGACATTCGGACACCTCTACAGCGGCGCAGACGGGCCACATCTGGTACAGCAGACCGCGGCCATCTTCGCCAGCGCTGACGACGCCCGTGCGTTCCTGGGATCATCACAGGCGCAATGGAATACATGTGCTCGCGGTGAGGTTGGGGCAAGTTTGGGTTACGAGAACGGTGCTGACTACACGTTGGGAAGCGTGCAACGGCAGGGTGACGTCATCGCCGTGTCGATGGCCACCAACGGCGGCGAGAACGGGCCCGACGCTTGCCAACAGGCACTTGGTGTCCGCCAGAACGTCGTCGTGGAGGCTCGCACGTGCGAGACACCCAAGGTGACAACGGCATTCGACCCGGCAGTGGGCTGGCCGAAGGATCCAGAATGGGCGGTGCCCGACGCCGAACGCATCGCCACCGCGATGCTCGACAACGTCAAGACGTGACGCTATCGCAAGCTCATGAGCATTGTCCGATCAGGATCGGCAAAGTGGGTTGGCGTGCGACGCCAAGCAACGTCCTTGTCCATCGGCGTTTGCGAGGTGACCGTTTCCGTTTACCCAAGTCCCAGGCTTGCATACCGCCTCTAGTAGACCGTCGCGGCTGAAAGATCATAGAGCTGAGGATGATCCAGCGGTCTCAGTTCTCTCCTCCGGCTCACTTCTCCGCGTCAAAGACACGACGAGCACGACCCCCACGGCCGCTAGGAGTACGCCCGCGACGAGTCCGATCTGAACGCCAAAATGGCCATTCCCGCCAGCCTCGCGCCGCTATACCAGGAGCGGGCGCGCTCCAACTCTAAGCCGGTGGCGACGGCGCGCCGGCACCTGGCCCGTCATCGACCGGTACATCCCCGTGCACAGAGATGCCAGCCCGCGTCCGCCTTCTCGAAGACCTCTACCAATAACTACCACCACCGCTTGAGCCGGCGGGGTCGTCGACAGATTCCAGAGTTTATGGCGGATCCGCCATTCATCCGCCACGAGGTGTGGACATCCGCCACGCAAAAATGGAACCTACAGGGGGTGTAGGTTCCGAGACTGCTTGGCGGATTGCGATCTCTCCACCAGGGCGTTTACCAAAATTCCAGCCGAAATGGCGGATGCAGTTTTCCACTCTTCGTGGCGGATCCTAGAACCGTACGGTCGTCCGAAAAGTCATCTATGTCCGCGCCGGTCGATTGTTGGGGGACAGCTCGCGGTATTGCTCGTTGGCCTCCGCGCGCAGCGACCGAACCGTCCTGGCATGGAGGGAGGCTCCACGAGACCCGGACGGGTCAGACCACACCCACAGAGACGCGTAGCGGGTGCGGACTTCAGCACCGAAGCGGGCCATACGTCGCGGCCGTCGGCAGGGCTCACGCGTTTCGCTGATAAGTCGACTCCACGGTCCGCCAACCAGGCCCGCACTCTCGCGGTGATGGACGAACCGATCGGACGTCACAACAATGGACATGTGGGTGACGACGATGAAAGAGAGGACTGGTTGCTGTGCCGGAGATTCCAGGGGCACTGGCGGAGTCCCAGATCGACAGTGCCGATGGTCATACTCACGGCGACGCAGACGTAAGCACGTACGTTGCCGACATACATGCGGCGCCAGGTGACGAGAAAGGTGGTAGGACCGATCAGTCTGCGGTCGACCTCAGCGCGGTGGCTGAAGCGATCGCCTGTGCCGACCAACCGCGATCGACGGCTGGCAGATTGACACCGATCTGTGGGCAGTGGCCGAACTCGCCGCTGCGATGCGGACTACGCATCCGAGAGCACGGTCAACGGCGAGGACCTGCGACATCACTACGGCTTGTCGTGTGATCGCCACCAGGAGGCAACGGCCCACGACTCGCGGGTGATCACCGAAATGCGTTGGGCGTCATCGGTGACGGCGTCGAGGGCCCTGTCCGGGGGCTGCTGACTGCAGGGGGTGCAGTGTCATCGGCCGCACCATCCGGTGGGTGTTTAGCATCTCGGGCACGGGGCGGGGCCGTGTGACGGTCGCCAGCGCTCGTATTAGTAGGACTCGGTCGGCGGCGGGCAAGGCGTCGTGCAGCGTGCGCGAGACGATTTCGAGCACCCGGTCTGGAAGCTCACTGTTCAGGATGCCAAATCGAGGCAGAATTTCGTCAGCTGGTGGGCCTCCGTAGGGAGCCCACAGGACGATGTAATCGATCAATTCGCGCTCGAAAGCATCTATACGGCCACCGAAGTCGTCGGAACAGCTCGACAATTGGGTCGGCGTTGCTGGGCGGCTAGGGTTCGCGGGGCGGTGCGGAGTGTGCGTCATTTCTCTGGTCTCGTTGGTCGGGTTGTCAGTAGGTGTGGTCGACGGGTTGTGAGACGTGTTCGAGTCACGGTGGTTGACCGCGGACAACGTTCATGCGAATTGAGCGACGTCGCGACGGGCGCTGTGGATGAGGGCGATCAGCGGATACGTAGATTTGGCGGGGCACGGATGCGACACGGGCGCTGACGCCGCAACCGCGCAGTCGGGCGACGTGGTCCGTTGACTCAGGTCGCCGTACATCAGACTGCACAGTTGTCGAACGCCGAATCAGCCTGCGGCCGTCGCGCGCGCGGCGTCGATCACGTCGCCGGTGTCGATCTCCAGGGTGGGGACGGTGTCGGGACGCCAGCTGGCGCTCAGGAATTTGCATTACATCTACTGGGTGGGGGGCCCGACGCCAATGGATCGCTGGCGGATCTTCCCAATAAACATCGCGTGCGTTTAGGCCATGGACCACGTCCTTGTACACCACGTTTGACCGACACTCGGCAGATACGTGGCCGACAGTGACTGGCCCTACTTGGACGCAAACCTTGGTTGCGATCGTGTCAACACCGTTGCGGGGCCGCCAACACATAAGGGGCGCGACCTCAAGCACGTTCGTCGCAAGTCCGCGGCACCGTAGCTGCGCGCGAAGAGCATCATCGATCCGGCCGGGTAGTCGACGGACGGTAAGTGGCCACGCGTACCAGAGTTGCCTGGCGAGCACCGAACGTGCAATGACATGGCACAGGCGGGCTAACACTTGGCTGGTTTCAGCCATAACAGCATGGTCCTTGGCTTGATGGCCAACACAGAGCTGAGACCCTCGAGTCTGAGCGCCACTTTGTGCAAGGACGCGCGACTCAAAGCATCAGACCCAGGACCCAACTGCTCGTGGATTGGCCCATTCGCCGCGGCCAGGCGGGTATCGCTTGGAGCCGACAAATCGGATCGGCAGTTGTAGCTATTCGGCAAAACTCATGAGTAACAAGAACATCGCGTGCCCGTCTTTGTAGATACTGCCGAGTACTCTCCTCGGATTCGATGCGTTCGGCGCAGCGAATGATCAACTCCCACAAGATTAGACTGGCTGCCAACACCGCCAGTGCAGTCAACCAATAGGACTGCGATCGGCCGCCAAACCGACACGATCAAACTGCGTTGGCCCGTAGTCGCGGTGCTGATGACTCGCTCCAACTGGTACCGGAGACCGCACGATCGGGGGCGCGATCCAACTGCCCGCCTCAGTAATAACGACGATTGCCTGCACAGGCGTAGACCGACTGATGGTCGTCCTCCACATGGCGGGCGGTCAAGGCCTGCGACCCCAGAGTCAACATCGCTGTAAGCAGATTCTCACCGGTGGCCGAAAAACGATATAGATTGGCGACCTATCAGGTTCGAGTCATGGCAGCATCGATGATGCTGGTCAATGGTTCGGCGGCTGCGTTCCCACACACGTAGCGCGTCGACCACGAGCGCGTAGGCACGATCGAGTCGAAAGTTCTTGGGCCAGCCTGCTTCGACGGAAGGTCAGGCAATGGAACTTCTGGGCGTAGACATGGCCAGTGCAGCCACCACGGCGCCTCCCGCGGTGTCGGTAGGAGCATCTCAGGTGTTCAGGCACGCGATGGCACCGTTCCGATCGAACGCCAACCCGACCGGACCAAGACCCGATGTCGGACCGACTCACATTTCGCTGAGTTGCTCGAGCTCGGCCAACGCGAGCGGTTCCACACAGTCTGACGGGAAGCTCTCGGCCCCACCATCTATGAGGGGATGGCGCCATGAACGCCTTGGTCGGCACGCCTCAGCCGGGCTGGCTGTCGCCGATGCTGACGAGCGGCCAACCCCACGCGATCGCGATCAACCACGACGCCACCCATTGGCGCCGCTGGTCCCTCATTGCCCGCAACCTCTGCTGCAACGTCGGCTTCCATCGCTTCGCCGCATCTGATGGCCCCGCCTATCCTGACCACACCTGTTGGTTCGCAACGATATTGATTGATGGATCGACCACGAGATTGAGCACCGCGCGATGCCACGGCAGCATCACCCTCAGTCACGCACCACGGTGCCACAGTCCGCACTTACCCCGACCCCACGCCAGCCGACGAATTGCATGCCCGTCCACGGTCATCACCGAACCCCACATCCGCGGGAACTTTAGCGGCCCTGCCCGAACGCCACCCACCCGTTCGCCCCCATAGCATCTCAGTCGATTGCATAGTCACCCGCCGTAATCCAACCCGCGTGACTACGGCATCGATGGGCAACACGGCCCGAGGCGACACCGGCCGAGAACGTCTGACACTCGGCGACCCGTTCGGCGAGCCGCGCCGCGTCCCCAACCCACAACGGCTCGCCCTCACTCAACCCCGGCCACGCGTTACAACGCTCGCGCTGACGCCTTGGCCCTGTGTGCTGTCCCCTCACCCAGAACACGGAAGTCCAATGAAGCAACGCAAGTTCTCCTCGCCGGAAACGCTCGTCCAAGCCCGCAAGTGGGAAGTGGTAAAAGCCCGGTACGTCGAACTCGGATTGTGCGAAAAGTGCGCGGCCCAAGCCGCATACGGTCATCAGTCGAATTCCGGTGGGTGGCCAAGCCTCAACCCGCCGTGTGACCGGTGTACTGAGACGGTCGGAACTTTTCCGTTCCCGACGACGAATGCAGGGTGGCGGAAGATACTCGGCACCGTGCCCCCTAGGGATGCTCATGCGGTCCATCAGATTGGTGCACAGAGGCAATTTCGAACTCGTTTAGAGGTGGTGTCGGCGTAGTGCTGATCACTACCGATAAACAGCGTCGAGGCCAGTATCAGGACAACCGATCCCGATGACCGCATTCCACTGCCTTGAAGGTCGGACGACGCCGACGAAACGTCGATCGTTGCGGTTCAAAAGGTTTCACAGATGCAAACCGCGCATCGCCAAGCACGTGAGACACAATTTCGATGCGTGGTTAGTGTGTACTGCCTTACTAGACAAGATCTTTCGCGATCACATACCGTCTCAGGCATGAGTAACACGACCACCGTGCACGGCACGGATCCGCTCCGCCCAGCCACCTCAGGAAAGCTGAACTGGTTGCGTGCGGCGGTGTTGGGCGCCAACGACGGCATCGTCTCGATCGCGGGAGTTGTGGTCGGTGTGGCCGCTGCGACCGTAGAGAGTGGTCCCATCTTCACCGCCGGGATCGCGGGTCTGGCGGCCGGCGCACTGTCCATGGCCACAGGCGAATACGTGTCAGTGAGCGCCCAGCGCGACACCGAACGTGCCTTGCTATACAAGGAACGGCAGGAGTTGCAGGATCTGCCCGCGGAAGAGCTCGACGAGTTGACGGCCATCTATGAGTCCAAAGGCCTGGCGCCGCAAACGGCCCGGCAAGTTGCCGTCGAACTAACCGAACACGATGCCCTTCTTGCGCACGCCGAGGCAGAGCTAGGCATTGACCCGGACGGATTGGCCAATCCCTATCATGCCGCGTTCTCCTCGGCGATCGCGTTTGTGGCCGGAGCGTTGCTTCCGTTGATCGCTGTGCTGATATCACCTGCACCCGAACGGGTTCCGGTAACCATGGTCGCCATGAGCTTCGCGTTGATCCTCACCGGCTACATCAGCGCCACCATTGGTAACGCTAACCGTGTGATCGCGATCGTGCGGGTCACCGTCGGCGGTTTGGCGGCGATGGCCGCCACGTACACCATCGGTACCCTTGTTGGTCACGTCATTGGCTGAGCCCAAAGCCTCAGGTCGTCGAGCTTCTCAGACAGGGTGCCGACCGTCCCGCCGGAAGTTCTCACCGAGATTTAGTTAGCGGAGGCTGGACTGCGGGCCCGCGATCTGCGCCCAGTCGGTGAGGTCTGTCTGACTACCACCGACCGTCCCGACGCCATCGTCAATCGTCCTGGCTAAGAGAATCAACGGGATTGGCTGACGACTCGGTGCCAACAGCAACTGCGCCCACACTTCGCCAAGTGAAACTGCGCTGGGCCGCTGAAGGCCTCGGCCGTGCTCGACCACACCACTATCGCTATAGGTGGCACTAAACGGACAAAGTCGATGCTGGCACCGCCCGCTAGGAGGCCGGTCAGTTGGGGTTCGACCGCCGATGCAGCCGACCGCCTTGGCTGATTTCGGTTTCGACGTGGTCGCTGGTAGCGACCGAGCACTGATCGATGAACTGGCCCCACGGCCATCTGGAGTCGCCTGCCAACATTCTGCGGATGAGACCGCCCGTGAGTGGAAGCACTCGCTTCTCGGTCGTATCTGCAAGGGTGGCACCATATGCCGGGAACGGCCTGCTTCACATCATCCGCCAATCTGGCAGCACGGGCAGGTGCACCACCACTATGCCCTTCTGCGGCGCGGCCCCCTGCTGCTGATCGACGAAATGGGCGACCTGCCGCTAGG
The DNA here is from genome assembly GCF_008329605.1 of Mycolicibacterium sp. P9-64. Taxonomy (GTDB): domain Bacteria; phylum Actinomycetota; class Actinomycetes; order Mycobacteriales; family Mycobacteriaceae; genus Mycobacterium. Next base: position 3,597 of record NZ_NPKO01000013.1, on the reverse strand, counting down.
AGCCGGGCTACGTCGGCACTGTTCCAGGTCTTCTCGCAACACTATTGAGGGACAGCATCGTGATGACCACCAACCGCGGCGCCTTCTCCCTTCGGGGCTTCGGCGCCATTGCATTTAACCCGCTCCGGGTGACCGATCTGACGTTCATACGAGCGCTCCGCGGCGGCCAACGTCTGCGTCCTAATCGGCGGGCAAGCATGCTGCATCACCACCACCGCAGCCCTTCGCCGATCACCCTCCCCGATGTTCATCAACGCGTGGCAGGACTAGGGCGTAGCAGTTCGGTCGGTTCGGTCAGCGACGGGCTCTGAACCAATTGTCCGCGCCTAGTTCGCACTTAACTACTTCCCGGAGTGTCGTGTGCGGAGTCGCATCTCAGCCGAACAGCAAGGCGGCTTCGTCATAGCGCTTCTGCGGAACGGCCTTCAGCTTGCCCAGAGCCTCCTCGAAGCCCACCCGTTCGATCTCCGTGCCCTTTAGCGCCACCATAGTGCCCCAAAAACCTTCAACGACAGAGTCGATGGCTGCCATGCCCATCCGCGTGGCCAGGACACGGTCGAACGCTGAGGGCACACCGCCGCGCTGGATGTGGCCCAGGATGGTGGCGCGGGTCTCGATGCCGGTGCGCGCTTCGATCTCCGGTGCCAGCTGGTCTGCTATCCCACCGAGTCGGGGACGGCCGTAGGAGTCCAGACCGCGCACGGAGTGCGGGAATTCCATGTGCTCGGGAGTAAACCCTTCAGCGACTACTATCAGTGGTGCTCGCCCACGGGCGTGGGCTGCCTTGGCCCACTGAGTAATCTGCTCGATGCTGGTCTTCTGCTCTGGTATGAGGATAACGTTGGCGCCGGCCGCCATCCCGGCGTGTAACGCGATCCAGCCCGCGTGGCGGCCCATTACCTCTGCGATGACGCATCGGTGATGCGATTCGCCGGTGGTGCGCAGCCTGTCAATCGCTTCGGTAGCGATCTGCACCGCGGTGTCGAAACCGAACGTGTAATCGGTGGCATCAAGGTCGTTGTCCACAGTCTTCGGGACACCCACGATCTTCAACCCGGCGTCGGACAAGCGTTTGGCCGCAGCCAAAGTTCCCTCACCACCGATTGCGATGATCGCGTCGATGCCCAGCCGGTCCATGTGCGCTTTGATGACGTCGGGACCGCCGCCGTTTTCGAACGGGTTGGTGCGCGAAGTGCCCAAGATAGTGCCGCCACGCTTAGCGATACCCCGGACCATCGCACGGGGGATTTCGATGATGTCGCCCTGCACCGCACCGCGCCAGCCGTCGAGGAATCCAATGAACTCGTGACCGTAGACGGCAATGCCTTTGAGCACTGCGCCCCGGATCACCGCGTTCAACCCGGGGCAGTCGCCACCGCTGGTGAGGATTCCAATTCTCATGTTCCGACTCAGATCGTAGGTATGCCCGGTCCCGAATTCCTCGGAGCGCGGTTTCAATGTCCCTTGATGCCGCCACGCAAGGTTTCGTGAACTCGCAATGGACCCCTTATGGCGTCCGCAACGAGTAGCGAATGAAGTGTGCGTCTACTACAGAACGCTTCGGATTTGTCACTGGGCGCAGGGCGTGCGATCAGGCGGCGCACGCCCTGCTCATTTCACGTCAGTTTCGTCTCCGCCACGGATTCCTGGAACATGCCGTAGCGACCCCGCAAAAAGACCAGCGGGTCACGATCGGAGATCGCGTCCAGACGAGTCACTTCTGCAACCACGATGGTGTGGTCTCCCGCGTCGGTCTCAGTATCAATTCGGCACGTGAGCCAAGCCACCGCCTCGGTGAGAACCGGTCCTTCCTCATGAGACTGGTAGTCCACTCCCGCAAACCGCTCCGCACCCTTTCGCGCGAACTGGCCGACTAGCTCCCTATGGTGACCAGCCATCACGTTCACGCAGAACATGCCGGCTTCACGGATGAGGGGCCACGTCGACGACGACTTGGCCGGGCAGAACAGTACGAGCGGAGGATCAAGCGAGACGGAGGTAAACGAGTTTGCGGCCATACCTGTCGGGCCCTCTGGTGTGTTCGACGTGATAATCGTTACGCCCGTTGGCAAATGCGCGAGAACCTCGCGGAACCGGGTGCCATCGAACTCGAGTGCAGTGCTCATCGGCCGGCCTCCAATCTCTCCGCACCGAGCATTGCGCCGGACATTCCAATATTCTCCATGACCCACCCTTCAACGACTTTCGACATCTGATCCATCTGCGATACTTCGAAGTAGAACCCACGGGTCGGTACCGATGCTCCGAGCTCGACCAGCAGGGGACGTAAGCTCGTCTCCACGGCCAACGCATGCTGCAACCCTGCGCCAGTCATAACCGGAATAGCAGTAACGCCAGCAAGTCCGTTGTTGCCATATCTGTCCAAGAACGCTTTGAGCAACCCCGTGTAAGCCGCCTTGTACGTGGGTGACGCAATCACTGCGACGTCAGTCGCAGCCAACCGATCACCGAGATCCGATAGAGCAGCATCCGGCCAACGGAACATAGACTCGCTGACATCACCCAAGTCTATGGTTTGGGCCAGCCGCCCGCCGGTGCGCTCGATCACGCATTCTGCGACTGCCTCGGCAATTTCTCGCGTGCGCGAGCGCGGTTTCGGATTGCCAACTAGCACCGTCACTTCCACGGCAAGCACCTCCATACGGAATTTGTATTCACTTCGGCAACTTCGCCTACTCGAGAAATCCGGATCACGGTGCTGTGTCGCGTCCGCCTAGAACATCTTATGTTCTAGGCTCTATTATGCTCTCGCACATCGCATTTAGCAAGTTCTTGTTTGAAATAGGCTGGGAGCAAATGTTATTCGATGTAAAGGATATGCCTGGTGTTGCGTGGCGACCCGCCATCAGGATGTCGCGCCGTTCGTGACGTTCGGTGAGGGAAGTGATGTTAGAGACCACCGCGGTGCTCTCGACGGTGTCGGCTTCAACGCGACGAAGCGGCACAGGCAAGGCGACCGCGATCCGCGGATCCACGCGGCGTTTCTTCAAGTCACGTCGATATCAGCGCGAGCAGTTGTCGACCTTGATCACGTCCCACCGAACAACGTTGCAGGACAGTGCCTCTCGCGAAGTCTGGTGGGCTGCCCGGAACCGTGGGCCTGCCTACTCGTTCCTCAATCCAGCGATCACCAGTTCCTCGACGAGGCCAAACCCCAGCCCGTCATAGACGCCGCCGGTGCCGCAGTAGAACAACCGCGTATCGGCGGACGTGGTGCGTCCCGCCGGCACACCGACTCCCTTCGGCGATTGACGTCGACATTGTCACCGGCGCCGGCCCGTCACTCAGCAGTGTCATCGACGCGCTAAATTCGCACGGACCTCCGATCACTACATTTTTGTGAAGTAGCCACGGTGCGGATCAGACGCGAAAACCCCCACTCCACTTGGAAGTAGGGGGCTTTCACGTCTCCCTCGACGGGCGGAAGTTACACGCGCTCCACCGCAGCCAGCGCGGCGTTGATCGCGTCCACCCGGTCCTTGGCGTCGCCGAACAACATCTGGGTGTTCTCGCGGAAGAACAGCGGGTTCTGCACGCCTGCGTAACCCGAGGCCATGGAGCGCTTGAACACGATGA
>NZ_NPKO01000012.1 GCF_008329605.1 Mycolicibacterium sp. P9-64 | reverse complement strand
CGCGGTCAATCTCGGCCACGATCTCCACCAGCCGGCCATCGATCGCGTTGCGCTGCCCGGTCAACTCCCCGATCTCGACGAACAGCTCGTCGAGCCGCTCCTTCGGACTCACCCGAGGAGCGAAAGACGCTGTGTCCGTGGACATGACACCATCAAACCAGAAGGGTCCGACAAAAGACGGTCGGCCGCTACCGCTGGGTCCTGGCCCCAAGGACGTCCCGGAACACGGCTTGGCGCAGGCTGAGTTCTCTCGGGTCGCTGAAGATGTGGTAGCCCATCTTGTTCATCACGTAGCCGAACCCGACACCGGTATCTGGGTCTGCGAAACCGAACGAGCCGCCGGCTCCCGGCCAGCCGAAGGCCTTGCCAGAAGAGCCGAACACGAATTCGGCGGTGGGCTTGCCGAAGCCAAGCGAGTACGACGCGTCGACATGAATCACCTTGTCCCGCAGGCCCTTGGTGGGCGGCACCGCCGCTCCCTCCAAGTCGTCGCGAACCGCCCGACTCAAGGCCAATCCGGAACCTCCGCTGGCGGCGGCGCCGTACACCTTCGCGATCGACCGCGCTGTAGCGGTGCCGTTGACCGAAGGCATCTCGAGCACCCGCAGTTCATCGCGGTTGAAGTCCGCTGCGCCCTTGACACCAGCGGCGACCACGAAGGCCCGCGCCGACAAACTCGACGGGTTGAACATCGACGCCGCAAACATCGGGGGCATCGTGTTGAGGTGGAACACCAACTCTCGAAGGGAGATTGCCTGCAGCCGCGCCACCCGAGCGCGATCCACCGACGCCGGCAGCCCGATGTGGAAGTCCAGCGGAGGTTTCGCCTCCAACTCCCCCGATCAGGCGATCGTACGGTCGCGGGCTAGTGGCCGTTCTGCCAGCGACGGTGCAGCTGCTCGCAACCCGCCAGCAGCAGGCCGTCGTACCCCGTGCGCACGTCGACCGCGCCTGTGAAGTCGGCGCCGACCGTGTAGCCGGTGGCGACGACGAGCGTGGCCAGTTTGGCTGCCCGTGCGGCACGCAGTCCACGGTGCGTGCCCGCGACTGCCAGGGCGCTCTCCGGTGCCAGCCCAAGTTCCCACAGCGCGTGCCCGTGCAGGTCGGGCTCGCGGCCTGGACTGGGGAGGTCATCGGGCGTGACCACGGTCTCCACGATGCCGTCACCGACCAGCTGCCGGACGAGTGGCTCCACCCACGCCCGGGAACCCGTGCTGACGACCGCGATGGGCACACCCGCGAAGAACAGGCTGTTCACCAGGTCGTCGAGGCCCGCGCGCGCCGTGACGTCGCCGTCGAGCACGGATGCCTCGAACAGATCGTTCTTGGTCCTGGACACATGCGCGGCGATCTCCCCGCTGACCCGGCCGAAACCGCGCCTGCGCAGAGCCGACGCGATGCGTCGCCGCTCGTCGCCGATGCACGTCAACCGCCCGTACTCCTCGACCGTCCAGCTGATGTCGAGGCCATGTGCCGCAAAGGCAGCGTTGAACGCCAACCGCTGGCCGTCACGCTCGACGTCGGCCAACGCGCCATCGAGGTCGAAGATCACTGCCTTCAACGGCTCGACGGCGGCATGAGCCGGCCTCCCGGCCTCCCACCAGAACGTCCTCACCTCACACGCAACCGGCATTCCACCAGGGTGTCCTACGTCACACGTGGCGCGACTCCCCCAAAGGGGGGATAGAGGTAGCCATTTTGGGTCACCGTCTTGCGCGGGCCAGGTGACCTGCACATCTAGGGTGGTGGAATGGCTGAACCAGTACGGCTGGTCCTCATCGACGACCACGAGATGGTCATCGAGGGGCTCAAGGCCATGCTGGCCTCGTTCGGCGAACGCGTCGAAGTGGTCGGCCAGGCCGTCGGGGCCGAACGGGCGCTGAGCGTCGTAGCCCATCTCGATCCCGACGTCGTGCTGTGCGACGTACGCATGCAGGGTGCCAGCGGGCTGGACCTGTGCGCCGAGCTCCGCAACCAGGACCCAGCCCGCAAGGTCGTCATGCTCTCGGTCTACGACGACGAGCAGTACCTGTTCCAGGCGCTGCGGGTGGGTGCCTCCGGATACCTGCTGAAGAGCATCAGCAGCGACGAGCTCGTCCGCCAACTCGAGTTCGTCCATCGTGGCGAGACGGCGATCGACCCCAGCATGGCGGCGCGCGCCGTCGACACCGCGGCCCGGCTGCAGCGCGACGAGTTCTGGCCGGGCGCCAGGCAGGGCCTGACGCAGCGCGAGAGCGAGATCCTTTCGCTCGTCGTGAACGGCCTATCCAACAAGGGTGTCGCCAACAAGCTGGTGATCGGCGACGAGACCGTCAAGACCCACCTGAGGTCCATCTACCGCAAGCTCGGCGTCAGCGACCGCACCGGCGCCGTGGCGACCGCATTGCGAGAAGGCATCTACCAGTGAGGCGCCCATGACTGCCAAACCCAACGCCGTTCGCGACCTCGTCGACGCCGACCGCGAGCTGGCGCTGCTGCGCGAGTTGATCCAGGCGGCGTCGAGCGGCCCCGGCGTCGAGCCGCTCGCCGAGGCGGCAGCCAGGATGATCACCACCGCGACCGCCACCGACGTGTGCTTCGTGCACGTGCTCGACGACACCGAACGCTCGCTGACCCTGACGGGCGCGACGCCGCCCTTTGACAGCGAGGTCGGCAAGATCCGGCTTCCCTTGGGGCAGGGCATATCCGGTTGGGTGGCCAGCCATCGCGAGCCAGTCGTGATCATCCACGACAAGGAATCCGACCCGCGGTACAAGCCGTTCGAATCACTGCGCGGTTCGGACTTCACCTCGATGGTGTCGGTGCCGATGGAGACCGACCCCGGCGGGCTGGTCGGGGTCCTCAACGTGCACACCGTGGCGCGCCGCGAATTCGCCGACCGGGACGTGGAACTGCTCCTTGTCATCGGTCGGCTCATCGCGGGTGCCATGCACCAGGCGCGCATGCACCGCCAGCTGGTGGCCCGCGACCGCGCCCACGAGAACTTCGTCGAGCAGGTCATCCAGGCGCAGGAACTCGAACGGCGCCGACTGGCCGGCGACATCCACGACGGCATCAGCCAGCGGCTCGTCACGCTGTCCTATCGCCTCGACGCGGCCAGCCGGGCAGTCGTCGGCGATTCCGCCACGGCTGCAGAGCAATTGGCGCTGGCACGCGAACTCGTCGACCTCACGCTCGGCGAGGCCCGCGCGGCGATCAACGGGCTGCGCCCGCCAGTTCTCGACGACCTCGGGCTGACGGGCGGGCTGGCCAGCTTGGCGCGGTCCATCCCTGCGGTCGACGTCGACGTCGTGCTTGCCGATGCCCGGCTGCCCGATCACATCGAGATCGCGCTGTACCGGATTGCACAGGAGTGTCTGCAGAACGTCGTCAAACACTCGAGAGCCACCAACGCGAAGCTCACGTTCTCGATGGGCGACGATCAGGTCCGGCTCGAAATCGTGGACAACGGAATCGGTTTCGATACGTTCGAGCACCCGCTCGGCGGCGACGAAATGGGCGGCTACGGGCTGCTGTCGATGGCCGAACGCGCGGAGATCGTCGGCGGGCGGCTCAACATCCGGTCGCGTCCGGGCTCGGGCACCGCGGTGACGGCGACCATCCCGTTGCCGTCAACCGCCACGTCTTAGCCTCCCTTGCAGGAGATGTCGACGTAGACGGTGGTGAACTGGGTGGGGTCGATGATGGCACCTGCCGAGTTGATGTTCGAATCGTGCATTCCCTCGATGCCGGTGACCTTGCAACCCGACAGCGGGTACACCGCCGCACCGTTGAGCTGCACGTTGTACCCCTGGGCCTGTAGCGCGTTGATGGTGTCCTGCGCGTTGCCGAAGCCACCGGGACCGCCGGGCGCTGCCATGGCCGCGGCCGGCGATCCTAGGATTGCCGCAGCCAGAACGGCGATGATGCTGAGCTTCTTCATGATTGGGGATAGGACCCCGGGTTACAGCCGCGCCCTTAGCGGTCAGAAGTCGCCGGCGTGGCGCCGCAATGACTCTATGGCGGCGGCCAGCGTTCGCGAATCGGCTGCCGACATGCCGACGTCGGCGAACACCTCGTCGTTGAGCGTCACCGTCGCGTCCTCGACGGTCGAACGGCCAAGATCGGTCAGCCGGACCAAAGTGGTGCGGCCATCGGTCGGGTGCGGAATCCGTTCGACCAGGCCGTCGCTCTCGAGCCGCCTGATGGCGTGCGTGACGCTGGTGACGTGCACCTGCAGACGGTCGGAAGCCTTCGTGATCGGCAGTGCGCCGCCGCTGGAGAACGCCAGCAGACGCAGCAGCTCATAGCGGGAGAAGCTCAGGTCGTAGGGGCGCAACGCCGACTCGACGCGGGCAAGCAGGATCTGGTGGGCCCGCATCACCGACGTCACCGCCACCATGCCCTCGGCGACGTTGCCCCACCCGGCGCGCTCCCAATTCTCGCGGGCCAACGCGATGGGGTCACGCTTGACGGGCTCAGAGGACACGCCCCTTCTTACCGCACCCACGTAGCGGTCGCGGGATCTGGGGCAGTTGAGTCTGAGAATCAGGCCGAAGCAAGTGCGGACAGAACCGCTCGCGACGACTGGCGGTTGCCGACGCTGATGCGCACGCCACCGTCGGCGTAGCCACGCACCCGCAGCCCGCGACCCGCGAACACGTCCAGCAACGGTCGTGCACAGGCGGGTAGATAGACGAAGTTGGCGTGGCTGTCGGTGCTGTACACCCCTGCCGCAGCGAGCCGGGCGCGCAAATAGCGTCCCTCTGCCGCTATCACCCGGATACGTTGCTGCAGTTCGGCTTCCGCGTCGTAGGAGGCGGCTACGGCAACCAGGCCCGCAGTGCCCATGCCGAACGGCAGTTGCATGGTCCACAACCGTCGCGCCAGATCCGGTGCGCAGAAGCCGTACCCGATGCGCAGTGCGGCCAGCCCGTAGGCCTTCGAGAAGGTACGCAGCACCACGACATTGGGGTATCTCGCGACCAGGGCAGGCCCGTCGATACTCTGCTCGGGCGACAGGAACTCCACATAGGCCTCGTCGAGGAGCACCACCGTGTCCGAAGGCACACGGCGCAGGAACCGCTCGACGTCGGCCGCAGATTCGATGGTGCCGGTCGGATTGTGCGGACGGCACAGCACTACCACACGCGCCCGGGATGCCGCTACGGCCATGGCATCGAGGTCGTGGTGGCCGTGCCGGTCGAGCGCTACCGTCACCGACTTCAGCCGCGCCATCTGCGCGAAGATCGGGTAGCCGTCGAACGTCGGGGACGCCATTACCATCGTGTCGCCGGGACTGGTCACCGCGTGCAGTACCTGCATCACCACGCCCGTGGCGCCCGCGCCGATCACCACCTGATCGTCGCCAACCCCGACCCGGGCCGCGATCAGCAACCGCATCCGCTCCGGCAGGAACTCCGGGTAGCGGTTGGCTGAGTCGATCGATGCGACGAGCGCCGAACGCACCGACGGCAACGGCGGGAAGGGGTTCTCGTTGAGCGACAACGCAAATGGGTTGATCGCATCGGGTAGCCCGTCGACCGTCTCGGCCAGCGCGTAGTGCGCGCTCACGAGGTCCGCCCTCCCCACTTGACGGCTGCGGCACCTGCGAAGTCGCCGGCGTGCGCGAACGCCGCCATCATCACGACGTCGCCCTTCTTCAGCCGACCCTCGGAGATCGCACGGTCCAAGTTCACCGGGATGCCCGCGGCGAACAGGTTCCCGCAGTCGTCGAAGGTATCGGTGTGCTTCTCTGCGGGAAGCTCGAGGGCCTCGCGCCAGTTGCGCAGGAAGGCGCGGTTGGGCTGATTCGTGACGAGCAGGTCGAGATCCTTGGGCTGCATCCCGATTCGGTCGCACACCGCGTACGACACCTCGGGTACCTGCCGGTTGCCCCTGGCCAGCACCTTGGTGATCTTGGCCTCGGTGAAGCCGATGTAGCCCTCCCCCGTCCCTGCCTGCCACCACTTGCGAGGCGGGTCGACGGCGATGGTCATGTCCCCCGCGTACTCGCCGTAGGTCCGGCACTCGACGTCGAGGATGGGCGATTCCTCGGACACGGCCAACAGACCGACCGCCGCACCGTCGCCAGGCACCGCGGCCTGCGCCTTGCGCCGCACCGAGTCCTGATCGAAGATCTGCCCGGCAGCGTTCTGCGCGACGGCGATCACCGCGCTGCGGCCCTCACCCGTTGCCAACAGGTTGCGCGCGAGCTTCATCGCCAGCACGAACGCCGCACACCCGCCATTGTGCAGATCGATCACCCAATTCGGTTTCATGCCAAGGCGATGCGCCATCCCGCCGCCACCGCCGTAGAACGGCATGTCCGGCATCTGAGTGTGGGTGATCAGCACGTCGGCGCCCGCGACGGCATCTTGCCCGTGCCGCTCGATCAGACCTGCCGCGGCCCGTTCCACCATGTCGATGGCGGTCTCGTCGGGCGCAACGTGGTGCCGGAATCGCGGCGCGCGGAACATCAGGTTGTCGCGCAGTTCGTCGGAATCCGCGAACTGGGCGTAGTAGTCGGCACTGATCGGCTCGCCGGGGAGGTAGGTCGAGACGTCGAGAAGACTGACGGACGTCTGGGCGTTCATGGCATTCTCATCTCATCCAGGCCGGTGTCACCGGCAGACCGTTGTGGTGCCGATACTCGGCAATTGCCTTGAGGTTCTTCAGTTCCAACTCGTGCCCAGCACCGAACATGTCCCAGAAGTCGCCGACCCATACCGGCCGCTGCGGCGGTGCCGCCTCGGGGTAGGGATTCTCGTCGTAGAACGGGTGGCGGCAGTTGGTCCACAGCACCACCGAGCCAGGCTTGTTCAACACCAGCTGCGCGTCGACGACGCGCATCAGGTAGATCATCCAGAGGTGGGTGCCCTGGTCCCAGGCGCAGTGATAGTCAACCGTCCTGGCTTCGGAGTTGACGACCGTGCGGGTGTAGATCTCGGTCTCCGAACCCAACCGGTCGTACGCCAGCCACAGTCCAGGCTCCTTGCTGGGTGTAAAGCCTCGCAGGCTGTAGGTCCACTCCTCGAGGCTGCGGGTATCGGAGAGATACTCGAACAGTTCGTCGGGCGGACAGTCGACGTAGTCGTTGACCGTGCAGTACTGACCGAATACCTGGTCGTGTGGGTACACCGACCGCATCATCTCCATGATGATCGGCGTGGCCTTCTCCCGAGGTGCATTCTCGATACGGATGACCCCATCGATCGGGTCGGATTTTCCGGTGTGGTCGACGATGTCGTCAAGCGCGGGCAGCGACATTGTGCGTCACCTCCTTTTCGGTTGAATGCCGTTGCGGGGCAGTGATGAAGGGGGCAAACGGCGGTATCTCGTCTGCCGAGCACTCGATGCCGACCACCGAAGGCCCGTCGTGCACGAGGGCAGCGCGCAGGGCGCCGGGCAGTTCGGTGACGTCCGTGACGTCGACCGACGGCAGTCCAGGGAACATCGCGGCAAGGCCCGCGCCGAGGCGGCTCGGCGTGAAACGGTTGTAGCTGTACCGGTCGCCGTAGAAGATCTGCTCGCGGGTGACGCACATGGCGTGGGCGTTGTTGTTGAACAGCACCAGCGTGATGGGCAGGCCGTATTGGATGGCGGTGTGCAGTTCCATGCCGTGCATGAAGAACGAGCCGTCGCCTGCGATCACGACGGTGCGCTGAGTCTTCGCCCGGGCAAAGCACATTCCGATCGCCGCGCCGAAACTGTATCCCATGCCGCCCATACCGAGGGCGACCACGAAGCGGCCGGATCGCCGGACGGGTAGATGGTGGATGGCTGCTGCGCCGGTGTTGCCCGCGTCGACCACGACGTCGACGCCATCGGGAAGCACGTCGTCGAGCACGGTCATCGCATCGCGGTAGCGGATGCCGGGCCCATCGTGGATGGGCGGCTGCAGTTCGCCGTACGGCACCGGGTCGAGCACCCGAAGTCCGTGCGGCCTGCCTTGACCCGTAAGCGCTTTGGTCAGTTGCGGCAATGAGATCCGCAGATCGTCGCAGTGGACGTGCGTGGCAGCCAGGTATGGCGATTCGGCACCGATCGACACCACCCGCACCCGCCCGAGGACGTCGTCGAGGCCTGCGCGCGCGGTCACGGGCAGGCGGGTGCCGACCAGCAGGCACACCGCGCTCTCCGCGATGGCCTCGCTGATTCCCGGATGCCCCATCACCCCGGTGACGCCCAACGCCGACGACGCCCCGAGGCCTGGCGATCCGCTGACGTCCTTGGCGTCCGGGACCGTGGCCACCCGCGCACGCAGCACTGCGCGCAGCGCCTCGAGCTCGGTGCGCGCATCGTCACGGGCGACCTGGTCGCCTGCGATGATCGTGACCGGGCCCAGCGCACTGCGCAACTCGGCGAGGATCGGGTCTGGGTCCCCCACTCGCGCATCGTGCGAGGCCGACGCGCCGTAGCCGACCTCGACCAGCCCTTGCTGAATGTCCTTGGGTAGCAGCAGCACCGCAGGGCCTCCGGTGCGGGCAGCGGCAATCGCCTCGGGCAGCGCGGTCAAGATGTCGGCCGGGGTCAGCACCCGCTTGCAGTACACCGAGACCGCGGAGAACAGCGCATGGGCATCGAGTGAGCCGCCCGCACCGCTGGTGTCCTGAAAGCTGCCGAGTCCGTCGAGGGCCGTGGGCGGTTGGCCGACGAGCGCCAAGACGGGGATCCTGCTGGTGAACGACTCCCCCAGCCCCGCAATCAGATTCAGTGATCCGCCGCCGGACGTGGCCGCCACCACCCCGAGATCCGAGGTGGCCCTGCTGTATCCGTCGGCCATGGTGGCCGCCGAGAACTCGTGCTTGGCCAGTACCGCGGTGATCCCTGGCCAGTCATGTGCGGCGTCGTAGAGGTCCTCGATGTTGGCGCCGTCGACGCCGAATACGTGGCTGACTCCGCGAGCCGCGAGGCTTCCGACCAGATGGTCGACCACCCTGTGCTTGCTGGACATTCCTCACCTGCCTCCCGATCCCTGCATATGACACGACGTGCGCGCCGACAGGGTTCACCTCAGGCGAGAATTCACAGCTGGCGTTCGAGCAAGACCTTCCCGTTGTCCACCGAAACCAATTGCACGGCAGCGATTTCCGGCATCGGTACCGGCGTGTTTCCGCTGGGTAGCGCGGTGGCGCCCGACATTCCGAGCCACGTCGCGATCTGGGTGCGGCTTCCGTCACGTCCCACCACCACCATGCCAAGATTGCTCGGCGGAGGAACTTCCCCGCTCGACCATTGGCCGTACGTGCAGGCCATGTCGATGCGGGTACCCCAGGCGAAGCTACTCAAACTGATGCTCGCGCTGAACGGGGTATCCGCCAGCTTGTCCATCGGCAACTGCTGCGCCGTCGACTGTTCCGTGCCGCTCTGCAGGCCGACGATGCCGGGTTTCACCGCGACCACCAATCCGACGGCGAGCAGCGCGGCAGCCAACCCGACGGCGGCCGACGTCAGCCACCGCGACCGGCGCCTGCGCCACCGCACCTTGTCCAGCACGCCTTCCAACACCTCGGGGCGCAGCGGCGGAATGGGCTGCTCGGTCTCCAGCCCGCGGACGTCATCCAGGTCGAGCAGGGACAGGAGTGCGGGCATGCCGCTGAGCTCTGCGACTGCCGCCCGGCACCGTTCGCACGTCTCGAGGTGCGCTTCGTACTCGCGGCGCTCGGCGCTCGAAAGCGAACCGAGAACGTAAGCCGCGTCCCACGTCGCGTAGCGGTGGCCGTCCACCGCTTCCAAGCCTCGGAATTCACCAGACTGTGTCACCGTGTCACCCCCATTTCCTGCAAGTTGAGACGGAGGGCGCGAACCGCGTAGTGCAGTCGCGACTTCACCGTGCCCTCGGCGATCTGTAGGTCGGCGGCGATCTGCGCCACACTCCATCCTTGGTAATACGCACGGAGGATCACTGCACAGTGATCATCCGACAGTTGACTCATTGCGGTACCCAGAAGAAGTCGATCCAATGCCGTGTCGACTTCGTCGGGTCCAGCTCTGTCCGCCGCCGCTTCCACGTCGCCGGTCTGAGTCTCGTTCCGAAACCGCGCACTGCGGCGTTCGTCGATGATCAGGTTGCGCGCGACGGTGAACAGCCACGCCCGCGCAGAGCGATCCGCATCGTAGGTGACCTCCGGGTGGCGCCAAGCCCGCAGCAGGGTCTCCTGCACGACGTCCTCGGCGCGCGCCGCATCGCCCGTCAACCGCAGCACGTAACGCCAGAGCGCGCCGGCGTGCTCGTCATAGAGCACCCGCATCATCGCGGCCTCCGGATCATTCATTGCCAACCTCCGACAGTTAACACGCTGTGGACGGCCACGAGGTTCAGTCAATCCACGGTAGACGGCAAAGTCGGTCCGCGACCAGTGACGCAGCGGCAACTGCCGTGGATGCAAAGGCCCGCGTTGGGATGGCGGGAGCGGCGACGACTGCGCGCACTTCTGCGCCGGGAGCGCTCTCTCAGCGCGGCGCGAAGAGCCCTCAGAGCGTGAGGATCCGCGGTCCGTCGTCGGTCGCGGCGACGGTGTGCTCCCAATGCGCCGCACGGGACCCGTCGGTGGTGACGACGGTCCATTCGTCGTCGAGAACGTTGGTCTTGGTGGTGCCGAGCGTCAGCATCGGCTCGATGGCCAGCACGGAACCAGCGGCCAGGTGGGGCCCACGGCCCGGTGCGCCCTCGTTGGGCAGGAACGGGTCCATGTGCATGTGCCTGCCGATGCCGTGCCCGCCGTAACCTGCGACGATGCCGAACGCGCGGTCGTAGCGCTTCTCGGCGGCGCGGGTGCCAAGCTCGATGGCGTGTGAGACGTCGGTCAGCCGGTTGCCGGGCACCATGGCGGCGATACCGGCTTCCATCGACTCCCTGGTGGCCGCAGAAAGGGCCTCGTCGACGGGGATCAGCGCGCCGACGCCGAACGTCACCGCCGAGTCGCCGTGCCAACCGTCGAGGATCGCACCGCAGTCGATGGACACCAGATCGCCCGCGGCCAGGACTTCAGTGGCCGAGGGGATGCCGTGCACGACGCGGTCGTTGACCGACGAGCAGATGCTTCCTGGGAAGCCGTGGTAGCCGAGGAACGACGGGATGCCCCCGCCATCGCGGATCACGGATTCGGCGATCGTGTCGAGCTCGAGCGTGGCGACGCCAGGTACGGCTGCCTGCGCAACGGTGCGCAGCGCCTTCGCGACCAGGCCACCTGCGGCGGCCATCGCGTCGAGTTCGTCAGCGCTTCGTTGAGGGACGACCTTGCGGCCACGAAGGCCAGGCAGGCCGATCATCGACTACCGACCTGTGCCTGATCGTCGGTTCACCGACCGAGAACCTGCAGTGCCCGAGCGAACACCTCGTCCAACGAGCCGATCGCGTCGACGGTCTTCAGCTCGCCCCGGTAGTAGTCCAGCAGCGGAGCGGTCTCGTCGCGGTAGACCTTCATGCGGTTGAGGATGACGTCCTCGGTGTCGTCTGCGCGGCCGCGGCTCTTGAGCCGGTCCAGCAGCTCCTCCTCGGACACCCGGAACTCCAGCACGGCGTCCAGTGTGGTGTTGCGTGCGGTGAGCATGCCCTTCAGTGCCTCGGCCTGCTCCACCGAGCGGGGGAAGCCGTCGAGGATGAAGCCGTCCGCGGCGTCGGTGCGGTTCAGGCGGTCGTCGACGAGCCTGTTGGTCAACGTCGCGGGCACCAGGTCACCGGAGTCGAGGTACTTCTTGGCCTCGAGGCCAAGCTCGGTCGACTTGCTGATGTTGTCGCGGAACAGGTCTCCGGTGGAGATGTGCGGGATGCCAAGCTTCTCGGCCAGCTTCTCCGCCTGCGTACCCTTGCCCGCGCCAGGCGGCCCCAGCAAAACAATTCTCACTTGAGGAACCCTTCGTAGTTGCGCTGCATCAGCTGGCTCTCGATCTGCTTCACGGTGTCAAGGCCGACGCCGACCATGATCAGCACCGCGGTGCCACCGAACGGCAGGTTCTGTACGGCGCCGGAGTTACCGATCTCGAGGAACAGGTTAGGCAGCACGGCGATCACGCCGAGGTAGATCGAGCCAGGAAGCGTGATGCGACTCAGCACGTACCTCAGGTAGTCGGCGGTGGGCTTGCCTGGCCGGATGCCGGGGATGAAGCCACCGAACTTGCGCATCTCGTCGGCGCGCTCGTCGGGGTTGAACGTGATCGACACGTAGAAGTACGTGAAGAAGACGATCAAGCCGAAGTAGACCGCGATGTAGGCGGGGCTGGCCGGGTTGGTCAGGTAGTCCGCGACGAACTTCTCCCACCAGCCGGTGCCGGGGTTGGACTTGCCGCTCTGGATCAGCTGAGTGATCAGGTGAGGGATGTAGATGAGCGACGACGCGAAGATGACGGGGATGACGCCTGCCTGGTTCACCTTCAAGGGCAGGTAGGTCGACGTTCCGCCGTACATTCGCCGCCCGACCATGCGCTTGGCGTACTGCACGGGGATGCGGCGTTGGCCCTGCTCGACGAACACGACGCCGACGATGATGATCAGGGCTGCGAGGCAGACTGCGGCGAAGACGACGCCGCCGCGGCTGTCGAGGATGGTCTTGCCCTCGGACGGGATGCGGGCCGCGATACCGGCGAAGATCATCAGCGACATGCCGTTGCCGATGCCGCGCTCGGTGACCAGCTCGCCCATCCACATCACCAGGCCGGCGCCTGCGGTGAGCACCAGCACGATGACGACGAGGGTGAAGATGCCCGAGTCCTGGATGATCTCCAGCGAGCAGCCCTGCAGCAGCCCGCCGTTGGCGGCGAGCGCCACGATCGAGGTGCCCTGCAGCAGCGCCAGCGCGATCGCCAGGTAGCGGGTGTACTGCGTCATCTTGGCCTGGCCGGACTGGCCTTCCTTGCGCAGCTGTTCGAACCGCGGGATCACCACCGTCAGCAGCTGAACGATGATGCTGGCGGTGATGTAGGGCATGACGCCGACCGCGAACACCGACAGTTGTAGTAGTGCACCACCCGAGAACAGGTTGATCAGCGAGTAGATCTGCGCCGAGTCACCGCCCTGGATCTGCTCGATGCACTTCTGCACGTTGGGGTAGTTGACGCCCGGAGACGGCAGCGTGGCGCCTGCGCGGTACAGGATCACGACCCCGAGCGTGAAGAGGATCTTGCGTCTGAGATCGGCCGTCCGCAGCGACGAAATGAAAGCCGAGAGCACTCTTCCTCCTGCGCAGCCGGGAGCGGCGTGCCAATGGGGCTGGTCCTACCAGCGTTTTGGTCAAGTCATGCGCGGTTGGTCAACCGGTTGGCGGGCGTGCCCGCAACCAGCAATGTCGCGCGTCAAACAGTCTACGAGAGTAGCAGTCACCCCCGGCTGGACCCGCATCCGATCAGGGTGACGGCGGTCCAACCGGTCCTTCAGGTTTGAAGCGTACAGTCGGGTCGGCTCGTTACACAGGCTAATTAATATCGGTTCTAAGTTCTTCGGGAGAACGATGGAGCGCACCAGCAACGACTCGTGGGATCTGGCGTCCAGCGTGGGCGCCACGGCAACGATGGTGGCCGCCGGACGGGCCCTGGCATCCAAGGAAGCCAACCCGCTGATCCAGGACCCGTACGCCGGGCCCCTCGTCCGTGCCGTCGGCATCGACTTCTTCACCAAGCTCGTCGACGGCGTCATCTCCACGTCCGACGTCGACGACGGCGGCGCAGCCCAGTTGATGGCCGGGATGATGGCGGTTCGCACCCGTTTCTTCGACGACTTCTTCGTCGCCGCAGCCGCTCGCGGCGTACGTCAGGCCGTGATCCTGGCCTCCGGGCTGGATTCGCGGGCCTACCGGCTGCCGTGGCCGAACGGCACCGTCGTCTACGAGATCGACCAGCCCAAGGTGATCGAGGCCAAGACCGCGGCGATGGCCGACATCGGCGCCATCCCGACCGCCGAGCGCCGCACCGTCGCGATCGATCTGCGTGACGACTGGCCCGCGGCGCTTCGCCAAGCTGGGTTCGACGCCACCAAGCCGACGGCCTGGAGCGCCGAGGGACTGCTGGCCTACCTGCCGCCCGAGGCGCAGGACCGCCTCTTCGACGACATCACCGGGCTGGCTGCCCCTGGCAGCCAACTGGCGACCGAGGCCCATTCCGACGGCGGCGCCAGCCTCGGTGCAAGAGCCACCGCCATCGGCGACGCCTGGCGAGAGCAGGGCTTCGACGTCGAGCTGAACGATCTGTTCTTCGAGGGCGACCGCAAACCGGTGGTCGAGTACCTCTCCTCCCGCGGCTGGCAGGTGGCCGCCCGCACCAGGCCGGAAGTGTTCGCCGGCTACGGCCGCGAGTTCCCCGACGCCGATGCACTCGTACCGCTGCGAAATTCGCTGTCCATCACCGCCACCCGCACCTGAGTCACCCGACCGACCAACACACCAAGGCAAGAGGAGTACGAGCATGGCACGAACCGACGGCGACACCTGGGACCTGGCGTCCAGCGTCGGCGCGACGGCGACGGCAGTCGCCGCCTTGCGCGCGATGGCATCCCAGGGCCCCGACGCCGCTCTCGACGATCCATGGGCCGACCCCTTGGTGCGCGCCGTTGGCATCGAGTCCTTCGTCAAACTCGTCGACGGCGAGAGGTCCGAGACCACGGATTCGCTGGTGACCCCTCAGTCGATGACCGAGCAGATGGTCGTGCGCACCCGCTTCTTCGACGACTTCTTCACCACCGGAGTCGCCCCGCCGACGACATCGGGTCAAGCAACCGCTTCCGGTGTACGGCAGGCCGTGATCCTGGCGTCCGGACTCGACACCAGGGCCTACCGGCTGCCATGGCCTGCGGGCACGGTGGTCTACGAGATCGACCAGCCCGACGTCATCGAGTTCAAGACACGCACGCTGGAAGGCCTCGGCGCCAAGCCGACCGGCCAGCGCAGGACGATCGCGATCGATCTGCGCGAGGACTGGCCGTCGGCACTCATCGACGCGGGGTTCGTCACCAGCCTGCCGACCGCCTGGAGCGCGGAAGGGCTCCTGGCCTATCTGCCGCCCGAGGCGCAGGACCGACTCTTCGACAGCATCACCGACCTGTCCGCTCCCGGCAGCCGGGTCGCCTGCGAGTACGTGGACATGAGCGGGTTGCCGTCGGACTGGGCTGAGCAGCTGACTGAGCGCTCCCAGCGCATGGGCGCGACGGTCAACCTTGCCGAGTTGATCTACACCGGCGAGCGCAACGACGCGGCCGACTATCTCAAGGCCCTCGGTTGGCAGGTCGGCATACTCGGTGCCAGTGAAGCGCACACCTCGAACGGGTTCGAACCGCCCGACGACGACATGGTGGCGTTCGGAGCCAATTACGGCTATCTCTCGGCGACGTTGAAGTAGGAGACATCATGGCAAGAACCGATGGTGACAGCTGGGACCTGGCCTCCAGCGTTGGCGCGACCGCGACGATGGTTGCGGGGCAACGCGCACTCGCCCACCGCGAGAAGCTGATCGACGATCCGTACGCCGAGCCCCTGGTGCGGGCGGTCGGCCTCGACTTCTTCACCCGCGTACTCGACGGCGACGTCGACTTCGCGGACGTCGACCCGGCGTTCACCGCGCGTCGTGCGGCCGAGAGCATGGCAGTGCGGACCCGCTTCTTCGACAAGTTGTTCCTCGATGCTTCCGGAGCCCCCCCGGCGGCGACATCAGGTACCGCGACGGGTGTCCGGCAGGCCGTGATTCTGGCGGCAGGCCTGGACGCACGGGCCTACCGGCTGGCCTGGCCGGACGGCACCGTGGTCTACGAGGTGGATCAACCCGAGGTCATCGAGTTCAAGGCGACGACGCTGGCGGGTATCGGCGCCAAGCCGACGGCGACCAGAAGGACCGTCGCCATCGACTTGCGGGACGACTGGCCGAAGGCGTTGGTGGACAACGGCTTCGACCCCACGCAACCGACCGCGTGGAGCGCGGAGGGGCTGCTGATCTACCTTCCGCCCGAGGCGCAGGACAAGCTGTTCGACAACATCACCGCGCTGTCGGCACCGGGCAGCATGCTGGCCACCGAACACATCCCCGACATGAGCGGCTTCTCCGGCGAGCGCGCCAAGCGCATGTCCGAGCGGATGAAGCAGTTGGGGTCCGATCTCGAGATGACCGACCTGATCTATGCCGGCGAACGCAACGACGTCGTCGACTATCTGACCGCAACCGGGTGGGAGGTGTCCACGTTGCCGATGCGAGAGGCCCACCTGGCCAACGGTTTCGAGGCCCCCGACGACGAGATGAGCACCATCCTCGCCAACCTGAGCTACCTCAGCGCCACGCTGGTCGATTCCCCGTCGCTTCGCTCGCCCCAAGGCGGTTAGCGGGCGATCAAAACCGGTAGGCCCCCAGCCACAGCGCGTTGGCCCCGGTCAGCGACCGCTCGGTCTGGTCGAGGACACCCGCGACCGATCGGCCGACCAACGAGGCGACGGCGTCCGGCAGGGACGCCGCGGCGGGTTGC
Source organism: Mycolicibacterium sp. P9-64 (assembly GCF_008329605.1). Classification (GTDB taxonomy): domain Bacteria; phylum Actinomycetota; class Actinomycetes; order Mycobacteriales; family Mycobacteriaceae; genus Mycobacterium. The sequence goes on along the minus strand of NZ_NPKO01000012.1, from coordinate 196,052 downwards.
GACGACGGCTTGGGACGCAGCATGTCCACCCACGACGAGCCGGGAAGGTTGACCAGCTTGACGTCGGTGTCGGCGTCGAATCCCGCGAGTACCTTGGCGCGGTCGATCGCGGTGCGCAGCCCGCCGAGTTCGTCCACCAGACCACGCTCCAGGGCGTCCGCACCGGTCCACACCCGGCCGCGGGCGATGGCGTCGACGTCCTCGACGGTCATGTTCCGTCCCTGCGCGACGCGTTGCACGAAGTCGGTGTAGAACAGGTCGGCTTCCGCCTCGACGTGGGCGTGCTGTTCATCGGTGAACGGCTTGTTCACCGACCACGCGTCGGCGTTGGGGTTGGTGCGCACCGAATCCGAGCCGATGCCAAGCCGATCCTTCAGATCGCGGGCCACCAGCTTGCCCGTCACCACGCCGATCGACCCGGTGATGGTGCCCGGGTTGGCCACGATGGCGTCGGCGGACATCGAGACGTAGTAGCCACCCGACGCCGCGACCGCCCCCATCGATGCGACGACGGGCTTGCCCGCCTCACGCAGTCGATTCACTTCCCGCCACACGGTTTCCGATGCGGTCACCGCTCCGCCGGGACTGTCGACGCGCAACACGACCGCGGACACCGCGTCGTCGGCGCCCGCCTCGCGCAGTGCCGCTGCGATGGTGTCCCCGCCTGCGCTGGACGTGCCGAGCGGTGACAGTTGGCGTCCGCCCCGCCCACTGACGATGGGCCCCGCCAACGTCACGACTGCGATGGTGGGCTTGCTCTTGCGTCCAGGCAGCGGCGGCGTGGGCACCGACATGTTGGCCCTCGGATACCGCGAGAGGTAGAGCCGCGGCGGGGTGTCGTCATCGTCCGCGTCACCCGAATCCGACGGTGCACCAACGAGTTCGGCGATGCGACCGTAAGCCTCGTCGCGGTACCCGATTCGGTCGACCAGCTTGCCGTCCACCGCGGCGTCGCGCAGTAGCGGCGCCTTGTCCGCCAATGCGTTGACCTCGGCGGGTTCGATGTGACGGGACTCGGCAACGGCGGCCAGCACCTGGGAATGCAGGCTCTCGATCAGCCGGCTGTCGGCCTCCCGGTGGGCATCGGTATAGCCGTCCTGCGTGAATAGGTTTGCGGCGGACTTGTATTCGCCGCGGGCGATGAACTGCGCCTGCACGCCCGCCTTGTCCAGCGCGTCGCGCAGGAACATGGCATTGGTGGCGAAGCCCACCAGTGCGACAGTGCCCGACGGCTGCATCCACACCTCGCGGAACGCCGATGCGAGGTAGTAGGACAGCGTGCCGGGGTACGTCTCCGCCCACGCCAGTGAGGGTTTCGCGGCGCTGAATGCCGCGATCGCCTCGCGCAGCTCCTGCACGGGACCGGCAGCGGCCGCAGGGATCTGCACCCTGGCGATCAGTCCGGCCACCCGGTCGTCCTCGGCTGCCCGGTGGATGGCGGTCACCGCGTCGCGCAGCAGCAGCGGGCGGCCACCGCCGGCGATCATGGCCAGCGGATCGAATCCACCCGTCTCGTTCGGCACCGACTGCAGGTCCAGTTCGAGCACGCAGCCGTCGGGAACACCCTGGTGCCGCGCGGTGTCCACCTTGCGGGCGATCGCGCGGAATTCGTCGCCACCGGGAAAACCTGAAAGGAGACTGAACATCCCGCGAGCCTACCGATCGGCGCGGCACCCCGGTTTCGCCCGTAGCGTGGAAGGGTGCAATTCTCGATCTCCCTCCCCCAGCGCGACGTGGACGGCTTCGACGCCGCAGGATTCAAGGACTACCTGATCCGAGCCGAGGAGCTCGGCTTCGAAGGTGGCTGGACACTCGAGCAGACCATCGGCGCCGCGCCGTTGATCGCGCCGATGGAGCTACTGGCCTACGCCGCAGCGTGCACGACGCGGCTGCGTCTCGGCGTTGCAGTAATGGTGACCTCGCTACACGATCCACTACAACTGGCCTCGATCGCGACGGCCGTCGACCGGCTCAGCCACGGCCGGCTGGACTTCGGCGTCGCGCCGGGCGGCAAGCGGCAGTTCGCCGCGTTCGGGGTCGATCCCGACACCTTCATCAGCAGCTTCACCGAGGGCCTCGACTTGATGAAGGCCGCCTGGTCCGACGAGCCGAAGGTGACGTTCCACGGCCGCTTCCGCGACGTCGACGAGCTGCCGATCGCGCCGAAACCAGTGCAGCGTCCCCATCCGCCGATCTGGTTCGGGGCCAACGCCCCCAAGGCCATAGCGAGGGCCGTCCGGCACGGCGACGCCTTCCTCGGCGCGGGCTCGTCGACGACGGCCAACTTCGTCGAGGCCGTCAAGGTCGTGCGCAGCGATCTCGAGAAGCAGGGCAAGGACCCCGCGCACTTCCCCATCGGGAAACGGGTGTACCTGACGGTCGACGACGACGCGGCACGGGCCAGGGAGCGCGTCGTCGCCGGGCTGCACCGCATCTACGGCGAGATGCCCGGCGTCGAGGACGTCCCGGTGTCGGGCACCCCTGACCAGGTGGCCGCCGGACTGCGCGAGGTGGTCGATGCCGGTGCGCAGATGATCGTGCTCAACCCGGTCGGTGAGACCATCGCCGAGGACCGCGAGCAGATGGAACGGCTTGCTGCGGAGGTGATCCCGCTGCTCAGCTGACTCATAGACTTCGCTGAAGAATTCGATGTTTCAACTAGCTGATCTTGGTGGTAGACCAGAAACATGATAGCCAAACTAAGATTCATCGCTCCGCTGCTCTTTGCGGGTATCGCCGCGGCTGGAATCGCCTCGGCACCGTTGGCTGCCGCCGAGTCCTTTGCGTGGGCGGCTAGCAGTTCGATCACTCAGTTCGCGCCACAGTCTCCCGGGGGCGACGGTTGCGCCAACGGCGTCTGCGGTAGCGGCGGACCCGGCGGCGGCCAAGGCTGCACGGCCGACGGCGTGTGCGGTGGCGGCGGTCCCGGTGGCGGCGGCGGTTGCACGGCCGACGGCGCATGCGGCCACGGCGGCCCGACGGGCGGCGGCGGCTGCGTGCCAGGTATCGGCTGCTTCAACTACGGGACATGACCCCATGAACGCAGAAGTCCCCGCACGCGCCGGGCGTGTGCGGGGACTTTCTGCGTCGTTGGTTAGAGCTCGGTAGCCGATCCGCCTGCGGCGGTGATCTTCTCGCGAGCGCTGCCGCTGAACTTGTGGGCGGTGACGTCGACCTTGACGGTCAGCTTGCCGTCGCCGAGCACCTTCACCAGGGTGTTCTTCCGAACCGCACCGGCTGCCACCAGCTCCTCGATACCGACCTGGCCGCCCTTGGGGAAGAGCCTGCTGAGGTCGGCAACGTTGACCACCTCGTACTCGGTGCGGAACCGGTTGCGGAAGCCCTTGAGCTTCGGCAGCCGCATGTGGATCGGCATCTGGCCACCCTCGAACGTCGAGGGGACGTTCTTGCGGGCCTTGGTGCCCTTGGTGCCGCGGCCTGCGGTCTTACCCTTGGAGCCCTCACCGCGACCAACGCGGGTGCGGGCGGTCTTCGACCCGGGCGCGGGGCGCAGGTCGTGCAGTTTGATCGTCATTTCGACTCGACCCCTTCGACCGTGACGAGGTGGTTCACCACGGCCAGCAGGCCGCGGGTCTGCGCGTTGTCCTCGCGGACCACGGACTGGCGGATCTTCCGCAGGCCGAGGGTCCGCAGGCTCTCGCGCTGGTTCCAACGTGCACCCACGGTGCCGCGCACCTGGGTGATCTTCAAGTCAGACATCGTTAAGCCGATCCCTCACGCGCGGCCGTGGCGGCCAGCGCCTCGCTCTCACGCCGAGCCCTCAGCATGCCTGCGGGCGCGACGTCTTCGATGGGCAGACCGCGACGGGCCGCCACTTCTTCGGGACGCTGCAGCATCTTCAGCGCGGCAACGGTGGCGTGAACCACGTTGATCGCGTTGTCGCTGCCCAGCGACTTGGCCAGGATGTCGTGCACGCCGGCGCATTCCAGCACCGCACGCGCCGCACCGCCGGCGATGACACCGGTACCGGGGCTGGCCGGGCGCAGCATGACGACGCCAGCGGCGGCCTCACCCTGCACCGGGTGGACGATGGTGCTGCCGATCAGCGGCACGCGGAAGAATCCCTTGCGGGCCTCTTCGACGCCCTTGGCGATCGCGGCAGGAACTTCCTTGGCCTTGCCGTAGCCGACGCCGACCATGCCGTTGCCGTCTCCGACGATGACCAGAGCGGTGAAGCTGAAGCGCCGACCACCCTTGACCACCTTGGAGACGCGGTTGATCGCGACGACGCGCTCGATGTAGTTGCTCTTCTCGCCACCGTCACGGCCTCCACGACCACCGCGGTCGTCGCGACGCCCACGGTTGTCGCCGCGGCCATCGCGGCCGCCGCCCCGGTTGTCGGAATTTGCCGGACCGCCGCCGGCACCAGTTGCCTGCTCGGCCATCATGCAGTCCTTCCGTAGGAAATAGTCATCAGAACTTCAGCCCACCTTCTCGCGCGGCGTCGGCCAGCGCGGCGATGCGGCCTCCGTAGGTGTACCCGCCGCGGTCGAACACCACGGTGTCGATGCCCGCGGCCTTGGCGCGCTCGGCGATGAGCTGCCCGACGCGGACGCTGTGGGCCTTCTTGTCGCCCTCGACGGCGCGGACGTCAGCCTCGATGGACGACGCAGCGGCGAGCGTGACGCCCTCCTGGTCGTTCACCAGCTGAACGTGGATGTGCCGCGACGAGCGGTTGACGACCAGGCGTGGGGCCTCCGCAGTACCGGCCACCTTCTTGCGAAGGCGGGCGTGCCTGCGAATGCGCGCCACGCGCCGGGTCTCGGAGATGTTCTGCCCGACCGGCTTCCGCTTGGCCGACGCCTCTGATTTTTCAGTAGCAGCCATGTCTTACTTACCTGTCTTTCCGACCTTGCGGCGGATCTGCTCACCCTCGTACCGCACGCCCTTGCCCTTGTACGGGTCGGGGCGGCGCAGGCGGCGGATGTTCGCCGAAATCTGGCCGACCTTCTGCTTGTCGATCCCGGAAACCGAGAACTTGGTGGGCGTCTCGACGGCGAAGGTGATGCCCTCGGGCGCCTCGATGATCACCGGGTGGCTGTAACCGAGCGCGAACTCCAGGGTGTTGCCCTTGAGCTGCACGCGGTAGCCGACGCCGAAGATCTCCATCTTGGTGGTGTAGCCCTCGGTGACGCCCGTGATCAGGTTGGCCACCAGCGTGCGGGACAGCCCGTGCAGCGAGCGGTTGAGCCGCTCGTCGTTCGGACGGGCCACCACGATGGCGCCTTCGTCGTTGCGGGCCACCGAGATCGGCTCCTTGACGGCGAGCGCCAGGGTGCCCTTCGGGCCCTTGACGGACACGTTCTGTCCGTCGATCGTGACATCGACCCCGGATGGAACCAGGACCGGCTGCTTTCCAATGCGCGACATGTCTACTCCCTCACCACACGTAGGCGAGGACTTCGCCGCCCACGCCGCTTCGCGCTGCCTGGCGGTCGGTGAGCAGGCCCGAGGACGTGGAGATGATCGCCACGCCGAGGCCGCCGAGAACACGCGGCAGGTTGGTTGATTTCGCGTACACGCGGAGACCGGGCTTGCTCACCCGGCGCAGTCCCGCGATGCTGCGTTCACGGCTAGGGCCGTACTTCAGTTGCACTACGAGAGACTTGCCAACGCGGGCGTCCTCGGTGCGGAAGTCAGTGATGTAACCCTCCGACTTGAGGATCTCGGCGATGTTCGCCTTGATCTTCGAGTGCGGCAGAGTCACCTCGTCGTGGTACGCCGAATTGGCGTTGCGCAGACGTGTCAAGAAGTCTGCGATCGGGTCCGTCATGGTCATGACAGCCAGTTCACCTTCCTCGCGGCGGTTCCCACAGCCCCAAATTCTTTGGGGAGAGGCCTACCGCAACCGTTGTTAGTAGTAGTGGGCCGTTACCAGCTGGACTTCTGCACGCCGGGCAGTTCGCCCGCATGCGCCATCTCCCGCAGGCAGATTCGGCACAGGCCGAACTTGCGGTACACGGCATGGGGGCGGCCGCACCTGTTGCAACGCGTGTAACCGCGGACCGCGAACTTCGGCTTCTTGTTGGCCTTGATGACCAGAGCCTTCTTTGCCATTAGCTCAGTTCTCCTTGAACGGAAAGCCCAGCGCACGCAGCAGCGCGCGACCTTCGTCGTCGGTCGTCGCCGTGGTGACGACGGTGATGTCCATGCCGCGGGGGCGGTCGATGCTGTCCACGTCGATCTCGTGGAACACCGACTGCTCGGAGAGCCCGAAGGTGTAGTTGCCGTTGCCGTCGAACTGCTTGGGCGACAGGCCACGGAAGTCACGGATACGGGGAAGCGCGATGGACACGAGGCGGTCCAGGAACTCCCACATGCGGTCGCCGCGCAGCGTCACGCGGGCGCCGATCGGCATGCCCTCGCGGAGCTTGAACTGTGCGATCGACTTGCGGGCCTTGCGGATCTCGGGCTTCTGGCCGGTGATCAGCGAGAGGTCGTTGACCGCGCCGTTGATCAGCTTGGCGTCGCGAGCGGCGTCACCGACGCCCATGTTCACGATCACCTTGACCACGCCGGGGATCTGCATGACGTTGGCGTAGCCGAACTCGGTGTTCAGCGCGTCCTTGATCTCTTCGCGGTAGCGCTGCTTCAGGCGAGGCAGGGTCTTCTCAGTGGTTTCTGCGGTGGTCATGCCTAAATGTCCTTGCCGTTGCGCTTGGAGACGCGGACCTTCTTGCCGCTCTCCTCGTCGACGCGGTAGCCGATTCGCGTCGGGTTGCCGTCGGAGTCGACCACCATCACGTTGCTCACGTGGATCGCCGCTTCCTGCGTGACGATGCCGCCGGACTGCGCGCCACGCTCGTTGCTCGAGATGGCGGTGTGCTTCTTGATCCGGTTGACGCCCTGGACGAGCACCTTGTTGCGGTCCGGGTATGCCTGCAGGACCTTGCCCTTGGCACCCTTGTCCTTGCCAGAGACGACGAGGACGGTGTCACCCTTGTGCACCTTCATTTACAGCACCTCCGGGGCAAGCGAAACGATCTTCATGAAGCGCTTCTCGCGCAGTTCGCGGCCAACCGGCCCGAAGATGCGGGTACCACGCGGGTCGTTGTCGGCCTTGATGATGACGGCGGCGTTCTCGTCGAACTTGATGTAGCTGCCGTCGGCACGGCGGCGCTCCTTGACGGTGCGCACGATGACGGCCTTGACGACGTCGCCCCGCTTGACGTTTCCGCCCGGGATGGCGTCCTTGACGGTCGCCACGATGACATCGCCGATGCCGGCGTAGCGCCGTCCCGAGCCACCGAGAACGCGGATGCACAAGATTTCCTTGGCACCCGTGTTGTCGGCGACCTTCAGCCGCGATTCCTGCTGAATCACTCGATCTCCTCGATTTCTTACACGCATTACGCACGGTGAGCAGCATTGAGTTGCTCGACGTACGCGGTCTTCGTTGCCGAAGGGCACGCAGGGCTGACGAATGCCAGCCGAGGTCTGCCCAAGGCAACCCCTACATACTAGGTGAGCTCTGCGAATGCTCCAAATCCTCGCCGATCTCCCCGCGAGCGTGCGGGTCTGCGGGCGACGCGCCGACAAAAATGGCGCAACCGCGCACGCTCGCGGTCAGTCGGGGAGGGAGATCACGCAACGGAAACCGATATGGGTGGTCGCGCTGTCCTGTGACTGCGACGACCGCGCCGCGGGCCGGTAGCGATGGCAATACTCGGGCGCGCACAGGTGCGAGCCGCCCTTCAGCGTCTGGTTGACGTTCGGGTCCGGCATCCAAGACGACGTTGCGGACGGCGTGCAGCATCCTTTCGAGACCCCGGGATGGTGGGCGGAGTACCGAGTCGTCGTCCACTCCCACACGTTGCCGATCATGTCGACCAGGCCGAACCCGTTCGACGGAAACGTCCCGACCGGCGAGGTGCCGACCCAGCCCAGCGCCCCGTCGTTGACGTACGGAAACCGGCCTTGCCAGGTGTTGGCCATCAACCGGCCTTCCGGCGCCACCTCGTCACCCCAGGCGTATGTCGTCGTCGCGCCACCCCGTGCGGCGTACTCCCACTCCGCTTCGGTGGGCAGCCGCCTGCCCGCCCAGTGCGCGTATGCCGCGGCGTCGGTGTACGCCAGCTGCACGACGGGATGATCCGCCAACTCGTGGACGTCACTGCCGGGGCCGAACGGGTGGCGCCAGCAGGCACCGGGCACCCAGTGCCACCACTGCCGCCAGTCCCGGAGGTCGACGGGTCCCGCCGTCGGCCGGAACACCAGCGCCCCCGGCACCAGGTCCTCGGCGGCCACCCCTGGGTACAGCGCGGGATCGAGCGGCTGCTCGGCGACCGTGACGTGCCCTGTGTCGCCGACGAATTCGGCGTACTGCGCATTCGTCACCGGATGCCGTTCGATGGCGAACGCCTCGACGGTCGCGGTGTGCACCGGGACCTCTTCTGGGTAGAAGCGCGTAGAGCCCATCCGGAACGATCCGGCGGGCAGCTCGACCAATTCCGTCAGCATCGAGTCAAGGGAGGCGGACCTCGAAGTCCTCGGTGAGCAACTTTCCCGCCGCATCCAGTTGGTCGACGCCGGTGGGCGCCTGCACGTGAACCGAGACCAGGAAGTTCTTCGTGTTGGTCCAGACGTGCACGATGCGGTCGACGAACTGGACGGAGTTCTGCGGGGTGTCCGACCATGCGCCCATGAGCTTCTGGCCGCTGTAGTCGCACAGCTCCCCCGGCAGGATGCTGACGCTGCTGACGGGCGACTGGGACATCACCTGGTCGGTGTAGTCGCGGAAGGCCTTGGCCGGGTCCAGCCCGGACGGGGCGATCGTCACGGTGGCCGACATGCCATCGGGGCCGTCCATGCGCGCCCCGACGTCGCCGCTGCCCGGGGATGAGTTCCAGCCCGGCGGTACCGAAACGGTGATCTTGGGCGCCGTCGGATCGGAGACGGCGGCGGTGACCACGGCCCCCGGCTTGCCAGGGGCCGCGCACGTCACGGCGTCGACGGGCACCGGCACCTGAATCGTTGGCACGACACCCGGCGGGGCTTGGTCGCTTACGCCGGACGGCGGTTCGGAGCCGGGGAGTGGTTTCGCGGTTGCCTCGACGGATGATGCGGCGACGGGGACGCCCTCATCGGTGCGGACGCAGGATGACGCCGCGCCCGCCGCCACGAACACGAGCGCGACGCCTGTCCATCGCCCGAGGTTCATCAGTCCTTAGAGAATGCCTTCGCAAGGTCTCGTTCCACGTCCACGTAGGGCGTTCCCGAGATGTCCACCACCACCTTAGCGATCGTGCCGCCGGTGAAGTCGTACGGCGCCTTGTAGGCACTCGAGACGGGCTGACCGCCGTTGCGACCCACCGCGATGCCGCCGCCGGCGAGACCGAAGGTGCCGGGATGGGCGCGCACGCCCGACAGGGTCGCGACGGTGTCCCCGTCCACGTACAGCGACACGTCCCCGACAGGCGTGTGGCTGCCTTCGACGGTGCCGGTGCGTTCGTAGCGGACACCGAATACGTGGCTGCCAAGCGGAATCGGGTCGGAGGCGGTGAGCTTCTGCTCGTCTTCGCCCATGAAGTTGTAGACGTAGTGCAGCCGGCCGTCCTGGATGAACAGGACATGGCCGCCGTGGCCTGCACCCTGCTTGAACAGCACGCCCTCCGCGCCGGTGGAGTCGACGGTCACCTCGGCGAGGACCGAGAAGGACTGGCCACGGAGCTCGGCCGCCGCACCCATGCCCACCTCGGCGGTGCCCGGGTAGTAGGTGAAGTTCTTGCGGTCGACCGAGAGGTAGGGCCGGAAGCGGCCCATGGTCTCGAAGATGTTGAGGTCACCGAGCGGAAGCCCGTTGTACTTGTCGGCCTCGGCGAACCAGAGTGCCTTGAGCTCCTCGAGCTTCTCCGGCTGTTCGGCGGCGAGGTCGTGGCACTGGCTGCGGTCGGCTTCGATGTGGAAGAGCTCCCAGCGGTCGTCGTCGAAGTGCGACCAACCGGCCGGGCTGGCGGCGTGCACGGTATTGGCGAACCAGCCGTCGTGCCAGATGCCCCGGGTGCCGAGCATGGTGTAGAACTGCGTCTTCTTGCCCGTGTCGGCGGTCGAATCATCAAGCGCCGCCTTGAAACTGACCCCGTCGAGCGGCTTCTGCGCAATGCCGGCGACTTCGTCGGGCGGCGTGATTCCGAGCAGCTCGTAGATGGTCGGCGTGACGTCGCAGACGTTGACGTAGTTGTCGCGGACCTCGCCGTGGGCGTCGATTCCGTTGGGCCAGGAGATGATCGCCGTGTCGGCGATGCCACCCTCGTGCGAGGCGTATCGCTTGAACAGCTTGTATGGCGTATTGAACGCCATCGCCCAACCGATCGGATAGTGGTTGTAGGTGTCCGGTCCGCCGAGATGGTCGTAGAAGCGCATGCTCTCCTCGACCGTGTCGACGTAGCCGTTGAAGAACTTGCTCTCGTTGACTGATCCGTTCGGGCCGCCTTCACCACTGGCGCCGTTGTCGGAGATGACGACGATGATGGTGTTGTCCAGCTGCCCGGACTCGTCGAGATAGTCGAGCACGCGGCCGATCTGGGCATCGGTGTAGGACAGGAAGCCGGCGAAGACCTCGGCCATCCGGCTGAACAACCGCTTCTCCTCGTCGTTCAGCGTGTCCCACGGCCGCACCGTGTCCTGATGCGGCCACGCCTCCCCGTTGGGACCCTTGACGTCGAGATACGGGTTGACGGGCGACAATTCGGTGTCCTGCGGGACGATGCCGAGCTTCTTCTGGTTCTCGAGCACGATCTCGCGGTAGGCCTCATAGCCCATGTCGAAGCGCCCTGCGTACTTGTCGGCCCACTCCTTGAAGACGTGATGCGGCGCGTGCCCCGCGCCGGGGCACAGGTAACTGAACCACGGCTTGTCCGGTGCGATCACCTTCGCGTCACGGATGAACTCGATGGTCTTGTCGGCCAGGTCCTTCGACAGGTGGTAACCCTCTTCGGGCGTGGCGGGCGCAGAGACCGGATGGTTGTCGTACACCAACTCCGGGTACCACTGATCGGTCTCCCCACCCATGAACCCGTAGAACCGCTCGAAACCGCGGCTCAGCGGCCAATGTCGTTTCGTGGAAGCCAGATTGGACTCCTCGAGCGGCGTCAGGTGCCACTTCCCCACGCAGTAGGTGTTGTAGCCGCGTTCGGCGAGCACCTCGGAGAGCAGCGCGGTGTCGAACGGGATCCGGCCATTGCAGTTCGGGAAGCCATCGGTGAACTCCTCGATGGTCGCCATCCCCACGGTGGTGGCGTTGCGCCCGGTGAGCAACGACGCCCGAGTCGGCGAGCACAACGCCGTGGTGTGGAACTGCGAGAGTCGCACCCCCCGCTCGGCGATGCGGCTCATGGCAGGCATCTCGACGAGGCCGCCGAAGCAGTCCCACGTGGCGATGCCCGTGTCGTCCCACACCAGATATAGAACGTTGGGCGCTTCGGGCGGCGCGGTCGGCGCTGCGTAGGGACCCCAGTCCGGCTCGGAGTCGCGGATGTCGAGTTCGATCTTGCCGCTGAATTGGTTCAATTTTCGTCCCGTCGCTTCGCTCGCCCTGGCCACTCGCCCGGAGGTTACACCCGCTGCGTGTCGGCCGGTTGACGAATTGACGCCCGCGACACAACCGGATGCCATCGGAGCCACCAGGTCACGGCGAACAGCGGCATCGTCCAGCCGAGAATGCCGCCGAGGCCTGCCACCAACCAGATGAAGCGCTCACTATCACCGCCAAAGATGGTGCTCTGCAACGGCTCTGACCCGGCGAACAGCGCCGCCAGGTAGCCATTCACCGTGAACCACAGCCACGGCGATGCCCGCGCGACACTGCTGACGGCGAGGAACGGACCGAGCGGCACCAGCGCCATCACCATGGCGACGGTGGCGAGAGCTCGGGTTGGTTACGCTGGACCCCACACATGACCAGCGACGAAGCCGACGAGACGCCGATCCCGCGCGCGCTCGAATTGCTATGGCAGGGACCGAGTCCGGCGCGCCGCACCGGCGGCTTGACCCGAGAGCGGATCGTCGCCGCGGCAATCGACCTCGCCGATGCCGACGGACTTGGGGCGCTTTCGATGGCCCGCCTCGCGGAACGGCTCGGGTGCGGCACCATGTCGCTGTATCGACACGTCGCCAACAAGGACGAGCTGGTGGTGTTCATGCTGTCCGAAGCGCCGGCACCGCCGCCAGCACCGTCTGATGACGGGAGTTGGCGTGACGCCCTCTCGACCTGGGCCGTCGGTCTGTGGGGGGTCTACCACCGACATCCGTGGATTCTGCAAGCCGCCTCATCGGGGCCGCCCGCCGATCCCGGGCAGCTGGCCTGGCTCGACGCGGGGCTCGCGACCATGGCAGGCACCCCGCTCTCCGAGCGCGACAAGCTCGCCGCGGTCATGGCGGTGCTGCACTTCGTTCGCGGCTCCGCGGCACTGGCGATCGAGGCGCCACCGATCGACTCCCGGTCGTATCCCGAACTGCTGAGCCGCCTGGTCGAGCCCACCCGCTTCCCCGCGTTGACCGCCGCGCTCGCCGCCGGCGTCTTCACCGACGACGCCGACGATCCCCTCGCCGGGTTCCGCTCGGGGCTGGCGCAACTCCTCGACGGCATCGGGGTCAGGATCCCGCGGGACGCTAGGAAGGCGCCAAGGGCTCGTTGACCCGGTAGAGCCGCCAGGTCGGCTGGCTGTCACCGTCGTTGGGGATCTCCAGCTCCAGCGTCGCGATGTCGGCACCTGTGTCGTACAGCGTCGGATACCGGACGTTGAGGGCGTCGGAGATGCCACGTCCGGTCGGCGGGACGGCCAGCAGGTATCTGACGCCGTTGTTCTGTGGGTCGTTGAGCAGGGCGACGAAGTCCGGGTCCGACGGCACCACGAATGTCCTCGGTTGGCGCGACGCGGCGGTGACCGCGAACCCGAAGACCGTGTCGGTGATCACCGAACTCTCCGGCAGGTTCAGTCGCTCCAGGTAGTTGGCGATCTCGCGTTCGGTGGAGAACGACGCCGCGATGCGATGTTCGGTGGCCTTGCGCACGGTGACGTTGTTCGGGTCGGGTGCCAGCACCGCACCCAATGCGTATTCCTGCGGCGCGTACCTGGGCTGACCCATGCCCCACACCGTGACGGGTACCGCCACGGCAAAGGCGGCCGCGACCGCCGGATAGACCAGCTTCGACCGCCGCCGCGGGGGCGGCAGCGGTGAAACAGGTTGCGCCGGAGCGTATCTGCCTGGTCGGGTGGTGGGCACGAACGCACCGTCGGGGACCGCCAACATCGCCAGGCATGCCGACAGGGGGATGGCCACGATGTAGAACCGCAGGAAGGGGAACGTCGACCCGCTGGCATAGCTGTAGGTCTGAAAGGCCAATGCCGCGCCGTACAGCATCAACGGAACCAGCAGCACCGCCCAGTTCGGCCGACGGTACCGCCGGATTACACACCACACCGCGAGCGGCACCAGGGTGGGCGCCAACAGGGTGATGCACACCAACGCAAAGGTCAGGCCCCCCGTGAAGGTCTCCGTCGGCTGGCCGGACTGAGCGAGGATGGCCGCGTTGCCGTATTGGGAGGTGAACTGGGCGAAGGCCTCCCCGGTGATCAGCCAACTGGCCCCTGCCCACCCGACGAACGCAGCGAAGCCGGGACCGCTGACCAGCAGCGTGTCCAGCAGCGCCCGCCGGAACCGCGGCCCGGGGCGGGCCCGCAGATAGGTGGTGACGCCGACGAGCACGCCGGCGGCGGCCACACACGCCACCGCGTCGTACCGGGTCAGATAGGCCAACCCCATCGCGATGCCGCCCGCGGCGATCAGGTGGTGGACGTCGTCGTCGACCATCCACATGATGAGTCGACGCACCGCCCAGGACGTGAAGAAGATGAACGGCGCCTCGCTCATGCCGTTCGCGCCGTAGAAGACGATCATCGGGTTGAGCGCGAACAGCGCCGTGATGGCGAGGACGTAGCTCCTTGGCAGCCCGCGGTCGGTGCCGATGCCGAGGATCTGCACCACGCCACCCGCCATGAACAACGCGGACATGATGGATCCGGAGAAGGCGCGTTCGGTCATCTCGGGCCACAACGGGCTCAGCAGGACGGCGGGGATCTGCACCATCGACGTCAGCGGGGTGAAGATGAAGCCGATGGCGGCCAGGTGCGGGTCGCGGCTGAACAGCGCGCTCTGGGCGGCCGACACCCGCGACAGCGCATCGCCCAGGATGAATCCGTTCCGCACCTGCAGCCAGTACCCGACCGCGAGGTACAGCGCCAGTGCCACCGCGTACACGGCGATCTTGAGCCGGTGGTCGGACACCCGGATCCTGGCGCTCACGTTGCCGTCGGCTCCAGCTCATCCTCGAGCTCGGGACGCTGCGACAGACCGTGAAAGGTCTTCTCCCAGTAGGACGGATTGCGAATCAACTGGTAGCAGCCCTTGGCCGCTGCGACGCTCATCATCAGCCAGAACACCGGCACCGTCAGGCCGGGCACCAGCAGGTCGGACCGGTCGTCCTCGCGCAGCGCGATCAGGTTCATGTACAGGGTCGCACCGTTGCCGAGGATCAACGCGATGAGGGCCGGGAAGTAGATGTACGGCGGGAACACCGCCCCGACGATCGTCGGTTGACCCAGGAACCAGACCATCGTGATCAACCAGAACACCAGGTTGAGCAATGCGATGATCGGGGTGCCCGCCAGCACCAGGTTGAACCTGATGAAGCTGCGAAGTCCGATGGTGCGCAACAGTTGCCGAGGCCGCCGAATGTGGACCAGCCAGGTCTGCAGGTAGCCCTTGTACCAGCGCGAGCGCTGGCGAATCCAGTTGATCGGATCGCTGTTGGCCTCCTCGAGGGTCTCCGAGTCGACCACCGCCGTGCGATAGCCGGATGCGGCGATGCGAATACCGAGGTCGGCGTCCTCGGTGACGTTGAACGGATCCCAGGCACCGATCTCGTCCAATACGCCCTTCAGCAGGTGATTCGACGTGCCGCCCAACGGGATCGGGGATGTCGTCCGCATCATGCCCGGCAGCAGGTATCCGAACCACAACCCGTACTCGGCGGTGAACCAACCGGTCAACAGGTTCTGATGCCCGTTGTGATACTTGAGCTTGGCCTGCACGCACGCGACGTCCTCCGGCAGCCGCTTGAACGTGGCGACGACCCGCCGCAACTGCAAGGGCTCCGGCAGGTCCTCGGCGTCGAAGATCGTGACGATGTCGCCGGTGGTGAAGAGCAGGCCGTAGTTGCAGGCCTTCGGCTTGGTCCGCGGCTCGGCAGGCGGCACCAGCACGATGGTGATGGTCCCGGATTGCCCACACGCGTGCGCGGCGTCGATCGTCACCTGATCGTCGGCCTCCAGCAGCAGGAGCACCTGGAGCTTGTCCCGCGGATACTCCAGGCGGGCCATCGCGCCGATGAGGTCGCCGACCACCTCGGGCTCGTTGTAGGCGGGCACCAGGATCGTGTAGCGCGGCAGCTCGTCATCGGGAATCGCGCGGGCCTCGTCGTCGGTGATGACGATCGGACGTGAGGCCAATCCTTCGCTGAAGATCATCACCCGGTCGAGCATGGTCACGACGTACGCAAGGGTGCAGATGCCGATCAACGCGACCGCCGTCGGCATCGGCGCCACGATCGCGCAGCCCACGACGAGCAGCAGCAACCCCCACAGCACCGGTCGTTGCCAGCCGACCAGGGGGGTCGACGCGGAGTTGAGTGGATCGTCGTCGCGCAGCCCGTTGATCGCCCGGTGCAGCGCCAGCTCGCGTTCCGCGTCCGAACAGGTGTCCGCCGATGGGCGTTCGACCCCGGCGCTCACCGCGCGTCCCCCACCGCAATCCCCTGGGCAGCGACGAGCGCGCGGCCGAACTGGGTCAGCAGCTCGGCGTCCTTGAAGGTCGGCAAGCGGTCGGTGGCTGCGGCATTGCCGCGGAGCAGGATGGTGAACAACGTGCCCAGCGTTGGCGCCACACCGGCGGAGGGTTCGGGAAACGGGGCGCCGGGGTCGTGATTGTCGACGGCGAAGAGGATCACCCGCTGGGCGATGTCACGGTCGCCCCAGGAGAACTGCAGCGCATTCCAGGTGACCAGGAGATGGTCGTCGACCACCGAGACCATCTGGCCCTTCACGCCCAGACCGAGGTCGACGAACCGTGGTTCGCTGAGCCGCGCCCCGGTCACGTCGTACAGGACCCTCGCTGGAAACACGTTGAAGGAGAACGGACGAGTGCTCGTCACGCTGTCGACCATCACCGTGCGGGTTCGTCCGAGCCGGTCCCACGCGGGGTTCACCGCATCGGCTGTGACCTGCTGCCGGATCAAGTCGCCGCCACGGCCGTGCAGCCGGTGCACCCAGTCGTAGGTCTGCTCCGAGACCATGTGCCAACCGGGCGGCACGATCAGCGCCCGGCCCTGGCGCAGGCCCGCCGCATGCACGGGGGCGACCGGCGTGACGCCCACCGCCGGCGGCAGGTGAACGAAGGCGAGCGCGACGCCGACGACGACCACGACCGGAACGCCCGCCCACACCTGGCGGGCGGCGAGCGGTTCGACCTTGCGATCGAGCACGTGCTTCGGCGCGCCGATCCGGGCGAGGAGGAAGAATCCACCACCCACCACGCACATCGTGGCGACCGCGGGAATCAGCTGAAAGGCCAGCAGCGGCGCGTCGGGGAAGTAGACGGCCATGATCAGCAGGAGCAGACCCCCGAAGACCCATGACACCACCGACCCGATGAACCCACGCCGGATGGTCCGCCCCAGCGCGATCCCCGTTCCCACCCCCGAGACCAGCAGGGTCGCCGCACCCGCGGCGACCCTGCCGCCGCCAAGGGCGACGACCGTGACGTAGTAGGGCAGCGGAAATGTCAACACCAGCACCATGCCCCAGACCCAGGCGAACCGGGTGACCGGGCGCAGGCCGAACAGCACGATGCTCGCGCTCAGCACGAAGAGCCACATCGCCACCAGGTCCAGCCGCAACAGATGGAAGTACAACGCGTAGCGGGCCAGCAATACCCCGTGAATCAACAGCGCGAGTACCAGGCCCATCGTCCCGACGATCACGTCGGTCTGGCGGTCGTGGATCGGCAGTTCGGTTCGATTCCAGCGGGCTACGCCGATGGCTACCAACGTCCCGACCACGACGACCGTCCACACGAATCCACCGAGGCCGCCGCCGGCGGTCGTCTGCACCAGGCTGATGATGCTGTTGTGGAAGGCGACGGCCGTCGTCGAAACGATGAGACCCCACCGCAACGCCAGCCGGTAGCCCGGATGCAGGCCGTAGTACCAGGCAGCCATCTTCTGCCCAGCCCTGAGGGGCCCGACGTCGGTGGATGCCGTCATGTCAGCCGCTCGGTGTCTTTTGCCTCGAGCGCCACCAGATCAAGCCCGCTCCCACCGCAACCACCGCGACGATTCCGGCGCCGATCCACAAGTAGGGCAACCTCTTTCCGTCCTCGGCGAAGCTGGCGACCTCTTCGGGGTTGGCGGCTCCGAACGTGACCGGATCGCGTCCGGCGGGGGCCAACACCGCGGTTCCGGTCAGCCGCGTCCAGCGCACCGGCACCGCGTCCAGCCATCCCAGCAGGGCGTCCAACTGCTCCGGAGACCCGTTCGAGGTGGCGATCAGCAGGGTCCGCCGGCCGTCGAACACCGTCTGCATTGAGCCGAAGGGCTGGGCCGGATCCAGTGTCAGGGTGGTTTCGTCGTGACTGCCGTCGACACCGGCCACCTTGAGCTCACCCGATTCACTTGCGTTGACCGGCAACGTGACCCGCTGATCCGACCAGCCACCCGCGGAGATGAGTACCGCCGGATTGGGCGAGTCGATGGCCTCCTTCAGCGACATGACCACGGTGTCCATCGGCAGGGCGCTCATCCGTTGTAGACCCACCATGATGGACATCGCGCGCCGGGTGTCGGCGAAGGCGTCTTGCCCGACGCCGACCTCGATGCGGGGCATCAACGCCTGCGGCATCGACTGGAACCCGGCGCTCAACGGCGGGTCGGCGGCCGACGATTCGACCGGGCTGTCCCCGTCGATGGTCAGCGTGATGGGCTGAAACTCACCGCACGGCCCGGTGTTTCCTGCGACGTTGATCGCGACCCCGAGGTTGGTGTAGCGCTGCAGCAGCCGGTTCGGAATGTCGACCCAGCGATCGATCACACCGGAGGTCTCGGTCGGCCACTGCTCGAGTGTCTCGCCGTTGATGGCGACGACCACGCTGCCGCCGACACTGCTCGGCAGCGGCGTGTAGGTGCCGCGCAGATGGACCCGCACGTTCCGCACCGACCGGCCCAGCCGGGTCTGATCCAGCCCGATCGACACCTGCGGATCCAACGCGGTGGCGTTGACACCGGGCTGGCCGAGTTGCCGGATCGTGGTGACGTCGGCGGGCAGCTGCGGCACCGACTTCAGCGGGCCCACAACGGCTTTCGAGCTCACGGCGAGCCGGGAGACGTCACTGGACAACAGGCGTGCCTGGTTCACCAGCTGATTGGGTGGCCCGCTGATCAGCAGCCACGGCACGCCACTGTCACCACGCAGTGCGACGGCGACCTCGGCACCCTCCCTGATGACGATCTGACGTTCCATCGGCGCCGGCGGTTCGGGCGGTCCGGCCTGGTCGGCGGCCAGCGGCACCACCGCGATCTCGGGGTTCTGCTTGCCGTATCGCGCCACCACCGCGGTGGCCAGCCGGATCGCCGCGTCGGATTCGATGTTCAGCGGGCGCGGCGGAATGAACACGGTCAGCTTGCGCAATATCGGCGGAAGGAAGTCCGCCACCGTCGCGGGCGGATTCTCCGCTCCGTCGTAGCGAATCGCGGCGTCGGTAAGTCGCAGCGGGTTGGTCGGGTCCAGACAATAGCCTTCCAGCGGCACCAGATAACTGCGAAGCACGACCGTCACCGAATTGTCGACGACGTTCACCCCCGCCAACGGAACTGTGATCGGCGCCCTGTCACCGTCGGGCAGGGACATGCGAGAAATGGTCCGGTCGTCCTGTGAGACGGTCAGGGTACCCACGCGCAGGTTGACCGGAATTTCCACGAGGGCGGTCAACTCCGCCGGCTGCAGCCCCGACGGAACCGGAATGGTCAGAGTTTCGGTGCCCTGCACGCCGTAGAACGAGACGGTGGAATTGGCCCCCAGCATCTGCAGACCCAGAACGGGCGATGCCGCGCGCAACACGTCGTCTTCGGGTGCGGCGAACGCCGCGGGAAAATTGAGGCTCCCCGTCGTCATCACCATCACCGCGGCGACGATCATGGCACGCGCACGCAACCCGCCGATTCGTCTCCGCCCCATTACTGAAGATTAGACACCTGCGTCAGCCAGCCCACGGTGAACAGCGATATTGACGCACCCATGCAAATTGCCCGGTCCGCCAAAGGCGACGGACCGGGCAACTCGGTGAAGCTTACTGTTACTTGGCTACTTGGCCCGCTCGAGGACCTCGACGAGGCGCCACCGCTTGGTCGCCGACAACGGTCGGGTCTCCATCAGCGAAACCCGGTCGCCAACGCCGGCAGTGCCGTTCTCGTCATGCGCCTTCACCTTGGTGGTGGTGCGAATGATCTTGCCGTACAGGGGGTGCTTGGTGCGCTCCTCGAGCTCGACCACGATGGTCTTCTGCATCTTGTCGCTCACCACGTAGCCGATGCGCGTCTTGCGACGGCCGCGCGGCTTCTCGGTCCGAGGCGTGTGCTTCGGGCCCTTCTCGGCGGTCTTCTCAGTGCTGCTGTCTGCCATTACGAATCCTCACCAACGGGTCCGGAAGCCAGACCCAATTCACGTTCACGCAGCACGGTGTAAACGCGTGCGATTTCTCCTCGGACGATGCGAAGCCGACGATTGTTGGCCAGCTGTCCGGTTGCCATCTGGAAGCGAAGGTTGAACAGCTCTTCCTTCGACTCACGCAGACGAGTGGTCAGCTCTTCTTCGGTCAGCTCGCGCAGTTCACCAGGCGAAGTTCCGACAGCCATCAGAACTGCTCCTCTCTGGTAATGATGCGTGCCTTGATCGGCAGCTTGTGGATCGCGCGGGTCAGCGCTTCCTTGGCGATCTTCTCATCGGGGTAGCTGATCTCGAAAAGCACGCGACCGGGCTTGACGTTGGCGATCCACCACTCCGGGCTGCCCTTACCGGAACCCATGCGGGTTTCGGCGGGCTTCTTGGTCAGCGGGCGGTCCGGGAAGATGTTGATCCACACCTTGCCGCCACGCTTGATGTGCCGGTTGATGGCGATACGAGCTGACTCGATCTGCCGGTTGGTGATGTAGGCGTGCTCCAGTGCCTGGATGCCGTAATCGCCAAAGCTCACCGACGTTCCGCCGCTGGCAATCCCACGCTGACGCGGGTGGTGCTGCTTGCGGTGCTTGACCTTGCGGGGAATCAGCATTCTAGCTCCCTGAATCCTTTGTAGCGCTCTCTTCGGCCGCCACAACGACGGCTTCGGGAGCGGCGGACGTCGCGACGTCCTCAGTGACGGGCGATTCCTCGCTGGCTGCGCGGCCTGCTTCGGTGCTCGTCGCCGTGGTGCCCGATGCGCCACTGCGGCGCGGACGGGTACCCGACGGACGATCCCGGCGCGGACGCTCGGCGCCTGCGGGAACGGCGGCGGTCAGCTCACGCTTGCCACCGACGATGTCGCCCTTGTAGATCCAGACCTTCACGCCGATCCGGCCGAACGTCGTCTTGGCCTCGTACAGGCCGTAGTCGATGTCGGCGCGCAGCGTGTGAAGCGGAACGCGGCCTTCGCGGTAGAACTCCGAGCGGCTCATCTCGGCGCCGCCGAGGCGGCCCGAGCACTGCACCCGGATGCCCTTGACGTTGGGCTGACGCATGGCCGACTGGATCGCCTTGCGCATGGCCCGCCGGAACGCGACGCGGTTGGAGAGCTGCTCGGCAACACCCTGAGCGACGAGCTGAGCCACCGACTCGGGGTTCTTCACCTCGAGGATGTTCAGCTGCACCTGCTTCTTGGTCAGCTTCTCCAGGTCGGCGCGGATGCGGTCGGCCTCGGTGCCACGGCGTCCGATGACGATGCCGGGGCGCGCGGTGTGGATGTCAACGCGAACCCGGTCACGGGTGCGCTCGATCTCCACGTCGGCGATGCCGGCGCGCTCCAAACCCGTTGCCAGCAGACGACGGATCGCCACGTCTTCCTTGACGTATTCCGCGTACTGCTTGTCGGCGTACCACCGGGACTTCCAGTCGGTCGTGATGCCGAGGCGGAAGCCGTGGGGGTTGATCTTCTGGCCCACTACTCCGAGCCTCCCTTCGAATCAGAGGTCTCAGCGGTGGTCGTATCGACCTTCGCCTCAGCCGCCTTCTTGGCAGGCGCCTTCTTGGCGGGTGCCTTGGTTGCGGCCTTGCTGCCCTCGGCGCGACGTGCGCGGGCTGCGGATGCGGAGGCGCTCTTGCCGGCGCCTTCGCGGGGCGGCCGGCTTTCCACGATCACCGTGATGTGGCTGGTGCGCTTGCGGATCCGGTACGCACGCCCCTGGGCACGCGGGCGAATGCGCTTTGCGGTCGGGCCCTCGTCGGCGTAGACGGTGGCAACGACCAGAGTCGACGGGTCGAGCCCATCGTTGTTCTGCGCGTTGGCCGCTGCACTGGCGATGACCTTGGCGACCGTCTCGCTCGCGCCCTGAGGCGCCCAGCGCAGAATGTCGAGTGCCTCGGTCACGGACTTGCCGCGCACCAGGTCGATCACCCTGCGGGCTTTGGACGCCGAGATGTGCACGAAGCGTGCCTTCGCGGTCGCCGACGGATATTCAGTCGTGGTAGTCATTATCGCCGCTTGCTCTTCCGGTCGTCCTTGATGTGACCCTTGAACGTCCGCGTCGGGGCGAACTCGCCCAGCTTGTGCCCAACCATCGACTCCGACACGAACACCGGCACGTGCTTGCGACCGTCGTGGACGGCGAAGGTGTGACCGATGAAGTCCGGGATGATGGTCGAACGACGCGACCAGGTCTTGATGACCTGCTTCGTGTTCTTCTCGTTCTGGACGTCGACCTTCTTGAGCAGATGGTCGTCGACGAACGGGCCCTTCTTCAGGCTGCGTGGCATCGCTGGCTACTCCTAGCGCTTATTCTTGCCGGTGCGCCGGCGTCGGACGATGAGCTTGTCGCTCGGCTTGTTCTTGCGGGTGCGGCCCTCGGGCTTGCCCCACGGGCTGACCGGGTGGCGACCACCGGAGGTCTTGCCCTCGCCGCCACCGTGCGGGTGGTCGACCGGGTTCATCACGACACCGCGGACGGTCGGGCGCTTGCCCTTCCAGCGCATACGTCCGGCCTTGCCCCAGTTGATGTTCGCCTGCTCGGCGTTGCCAACCTCGCCGATGGTGGCGCGGCAGCGCACGTCGACACGGCGGATCTCACCACTGGGCATGCGCAGCGTGGCGTAGGTGCCTTCCTTGCCGAGCAGCTGGATGCTGACACCGGCCGAGCGGCCCATCTTGGCGCCACCGCCGGGACGCAACTCCACGGCATGGATCACGGTGCCGGACGGGATGTTGCGCAGCGGCAGGTTGTTACCCGGCTTGATGTCGGCGTTCGGCCCCTGCTCGATCACGTCGCCCTGCGAAAGTCCCTGCGGCGCGATGATGTAGCGCTTCTCGCCGTCGACGTAGTGCAGCAGCGCGATGTTCGCGGTCCGGTTGGGGTCGTACTCGATGTGAGCGACCTTGGCGTTGACGCCGTCCTTGTCGTGGCGACGGAAGTCGATGACGCGGTAGGCGCGCTTGTGGCCACCACCCTTGTGGCGAGTGGTGATGCGGCCGTGTGCGTTACGCCCACCGGTGCTGTGCAGCGGCTTGATGAGCGACTTCTCGGGCGTCGACCGAGTGATCTCGGCGAAGTCCGAGACGCTCGACCCGCGACGACCCGGAGTCGTCGGCTTGTACTTGCGAATAGCCATGTCTCTATATGTCCTCTGTGCTTCCGCCGGCGGTTAGGCCGGTGCTCCGAACAGGTCGATTGGCTTGCTGTTCGCAGCCAGCGTGACGATGGCGCGCTTGGTGCTCTTGCGCGTGCCAAATCCGGCACGGGTGCGCTTGCGCTTGCCCTGACGGTTGAGCGTGTTCACGGAATCGACCTTGACGCTGAAGATCTTCTCGATCGCGATCTTGATCTGCGTCTTGTTCGAGCTGGGGTGAACGACGAACGTGTAGACGTTGTCCTCGATCAACCCGTAGCTCTTCTCAGAGATCACAGGGGCCAAGATGATGTCGCGGGGATCGGTCACGGTAGCCATCAGGCCGACACCTCCTCAGTGTTCTTCGTGTTGGCGCTGATGTAGGCATCGAGCGCCTCGACGCTGAACACCAGATCGTCGGCGTCGAGCACGTCGTACGTGTTCAGCTGATCCGGCGAGATGACGTGCACGCCAGGCAGATTGCGCACGCTCTTCGCGCTGACCTCGTCGCTGCGGCCAATGACGACCAGCACCTTGCGGCGCTCGGTCAGGGTCGCAAGGAACTCCTTGGCCGACTTGGTCGACGGCGTCTGGCCGGCGAGCAATTCGGTAACGGCGTGGATCCGCTCGTTGCGTGCCCGGTCCGACAGCGCGCTGCGCAGGGCAGCCGCGATCATCTTCTTCGGGGTCCGCTGGCTGTAGTCACGCGGCTGCGGGCCGTGCACGACGCCACCACCGGTGAACTGCGGCGCACGCGTCGAGCCCTGACGAGCCCGGCCTGTGCCCTTCTGCCGGTACGGCTTCTTGCCGCCGCCGGAGACCTCACCGCGGGTCTTGGTGGAGTGCGTGCCCTGGCGCTTGGCGGCCAACTGCGCGGTGACCACCTGGTGCATCAGCGCGATGTTGGGCTCGACGTCGAAGAGGGCAGCCGGTAGTTCGACCGTGCCGTCCTTCTTGCCTGCCGGGGTATGAACGTCAATCTTCAAGGAAGCCATTACTTCTCACCTCGTTTGATCGCACTGCGGACCACGACGAGTCCGCCATTGCGGCCGGGGATGGCGCCCTTGATCAACAGCACGCCGTTCTCGGCATCGACCTTGTGCACCACCAGGTTCTGGGTGGTGATCCGGTCGCTACCCATGCGGCCCGACATCCGGGTGCCCTTGAAGACACGGCCGGGGGTGGCACAGCCACCGATCGAGCCGGGCCGGCGGTGCACGGCCTGTGCACCGTGGCTCGCGCCCTGGCCCTTGAAGCCGTGACGCTTCATGGTGCCTGCGAAGCCCTTGCCCTTGGAGGTGCCGGTCACGTCGACGAAGTTTCCGTCGGCGAAGATCTCGGCGGTCAGCTCCTGGCCGACTGCGTACTCGGCAGCAGCTGCCTCGTCGTCGAGCCGCAGCTCGGCGAGGTGGCGGCGCGGGTTCACGCCTGCGGCGGCGAACTGACCGGTAACCGGCTTGTTCACCTTGCGCGGGCTGATCTCGCCGTAGGCGAGCTGCACGGCGCTGTAGCCGTCGACCTCGGGGGTACGGATACGGGTCACCACGTTGGGGCCGGCCTTCACGACCGTCACCGGGACGACTTTGTTGTTCTCGTCGAACACCTGCGTCATGCCCAGCTTGGTGCCCAAAATGCCTTTTCTAGCCATTTTTCTTGGGTCTCCTACTGAATGTTGACGTCGACGCTCGCCGGCAGATCGATGCGCATCAAGGCGTCAACGGTCTTCGGCGTCGGGTCGAGGATGTCGATGAGTCGCTTGTGGGTGCGCATCTCGAAGTGCTCCCGCGAGTCCTTGTACTTGTGCGGGGACCGGATGACGCAATAGATGTTCTTCTCGGTCGGCAGCGGCACCGGACCGACCACGCTGGCGCCCGTTCGGGTGACTGTCTCGACGATCTTTCGCGCCGAGGCGTCAATCGCCTCATGGTCGTAGGCCTTGAGCCTGATGCGGATCTTTTGTCCCGCCACGCTTGTCCTACCTCACTCTTTACGGGCCCGTAGCTCGGGCCATGCTCGTTCTGCGTACTCAGTGCGCGCGGCCGAACGGATATCCGTCCGGTTCGCGCGCTGGCTATGCCGCCGCTGTTTACCTGTCGTATGTGCTCCGACCCCCGCGCTCGGGTGTGTCGCCCTTGCGCACGCTCGCTCGCGGCGGAAATCCGTCGCGCTCGAAGGTTGGGACCGGATGCGCCCGTTAGGGCGCTGGTCGGATGCCGTGGCCAGTCGGTCCCGAAAAGGGCACCGTCCGGCGCAAGGCAACCCGAACAGTATGCCTCAGAACTGGGCCTCTTCCAAATCCCGGGCCAACTGGGTGCACACCGTCACACCAGCAGTTCTTACTCGACAGTGAGGTTAGTCGTCGCAGCTGCCCGGCGCCTCTCCGCGGACGAGCAATTGCGGGTCGCGATTGCGCCTAGGGCCGTGGTCGACGGGGTGGATCGCGACCGTGGGCGCAAGCAGAGATCTTACTCCAGAGTAAGGTCAGCCGTCATGACGACGCAGAGCTCGACGTATCGCGCCTGGAAGCAATTGTCCGACCGACCGCTCGGCAGCCGGCTGTTCTCCGTCGCGGCGATGGCACGCGTGCCCTACTTCGCCTCGGTGCTTCCTCACGTCCGGCGCATGGAGCCTGGGATCGCCGAGGTCGACGTGCCCAAGTGGTTCTTCGTCTACAACCACCTGCACACCGTGCACGCCATCGCCTCCTGCAACGCTGCGGAGGTCGCCATGGGCATGCTCATGGAGGCGACCGTGCCGACCACCCATCGCTGGATCCCCAAGGCCATGAACGTTGCGTACCTCGCCAAGGCGACCACGTCGCTGCGCGCCGTGGCCCGTCTCGATCCGCCGGACTTCGACGTGATCCGCGAGGGCACGGAGATCACAGTGCCGGTCAGCATCGTCGACAGGACTGGCACCGAAGTCGTGCACGCCGACATCACTACCTGGGTGACGCCCGCCTGACACGGCGCGGGCGTCAGGGGGCCGTCGTGACGGCCACGCTCCGCTGCAGCGCCGGGACCTGCTGGAGCGTTTGGTTCACGACCGGCTTCTTGGGGCCGACGTTGCGACTCGGCGCAGCGCTGACGGTGATGACGCCGCCGCTGCAGGTGACGGTCTTCCCGTCGACGATGACACCCTGGCCGTCGTCGATCGGAATGTCGTAACCATCCTTGTCGGTGTAGTGGCATCCGCCATCGGCACCGTTGGACCCGACGGGCTGGGCGTGGGCGGTCGCCGGGGCGAGGGCTACGACGGCCAACGCGCCGACGAGCGTCGCGGCGTACTGGAAGCGGGTCAGCTTGCGGGTGGTCGAGGTGTTCATGGTGATCTCCTTGAGGCTGTCGCAGCCCCTGGGTGGGCCGCGTTCATCGACTAGGAGCAACCCGCCGCACCAATTCCCACACTTTTCTGCGGATCAATTCTTGGAAGGCATTTCTGCGCTACCGGGATCGCTCGCCGAGGAGCGGCCCTGCCTAGTCGACGTAGGTGCCGTGCCCCTCGCGGACCAGATCCCCGTCGAAGATCAGCACCTCGTTCACCGACTCGCCGCGGTGGTTGCGGTAGTTGATCACCAGCAGCGACTCACCCCTGTACACGTCGATCACCTCGAAGTGCAGGTCGGGCAGCAGACCAAGCGCGGTCACCCAGTAGTCCCGCAGCGCGGCCTTGCCCCGCACCACTCCCCCGGGTCTCTGGCAGCAGTCGCGCCGCGACGGGTGAACTGAACACGACGTCACCGTGGAAGTGCGCGAGCACCGCCTCCACGTCGTGGTCGTTCCACGCCCGCACCCACGCGGCGGCAAAGGTCTGTGGATCAGGAGTCGGCATGTCTCACCTCTTCAGGCTCGCCCAGAACGGGCATTGATGGGTCTTGTCGAAATCGGTGATCACCGTCAGGTCGCCGGGGTGCAGTGACAGCCGACTGCCGGAGGCATCGAGTTGCGGCCAGTCCGGCCGATCGGCGACGTCGGGGGCGCCTGTGGCGACGAACTCGCTCCAGTAGTCGATCATCTGATCCGAGAGCACCTGCTGCGCCGGGTCCAGCGCAGGTGCGCCGCCGATGTCGAACAGGTAGCGCAGTTCGAGTGAATGACTGGCCCCGACGGGGAAGGGCAAGGTGCGCAAGGGATCCGGCGTTGGCGGGTTGGGGTCGTTGAACTCGTAGGCGTAGACGGGACCGTGCGCGGCAAGCGACTCACCGATCCGATCGGCGACGCACGCGAACGTGGAGTCGGTGACCGCTGCGGAGAACGCCAGCGATGCACTGCCGCCGTACCCGTCGAGCGGGTAGCGCGCCGCCACCGCACCGGCGTCGGCGCCGAACGTTCCCGACAACTGATGTGGGTATTGCTCGGCCGTGATCTTCTTGCCGCGCAGGTACTCCAGTGCCACGAACAGCGTGAACTCGTCGCGGTTGGTACCGATCGCGACGGGCACCTTCGCCGCGTTGCCCCGCCCGATCGCCGTCATCGGATCCACCGGCAACGTGGCGGTTCCGGTGACCGGTCCACTCAACTTGTCGTCACCGATCCCGTAGTACCACACAGGTTCTCGGAGTTTGTCGGCCGGCAACGCACGCAGACACGCGGCGGCCGACACCGGATCGCCGCAACCCGCTTGGCGTGCATAGTCGAGGCTGGCACGCTGTGCCTCGGGTAGGGCGAGCTGCGCCTGGCACGGTCCGCTCTGCAGGATCGCCCCGCGGAACAGTCCGGCCGACCCGGGTGCGACGAGGTGATCGCACACCGACATCGCCCCCGCCGACTCGCCTGCGATGGTCACCTTGTCGGGATCCCCGCCGAACTTCGCGATGTTGTCACGCACCCAACGCAGCGCAGCCTGCTGGTCGGCCAACCCGTAGTTGCCGACGTCCCCCTTTGGGCCGAGCGCGGGATGCGCAAGGAAGCCAAGGGCGCCGAGCCGGTAGTTGATGGTGACGACGACGATGTCGCCCCGGGTCGCCAACCAGCGGGCGTCGTAGATTCCTCCGCTGCCGTTGACGAACGAGCCGCCGTGGATCCACACCATCACCGGCCGCCGTTGATCCGGCGCGGCAGGTGGCGTCCAGACGTTGAGCGACAGGCAGTCTTCGTCGGTCTGCCTACCGAGTTCCAGATCCGTGCTGTCCTGCATGCAGCGCGGACCGGGGCGGGTCGCGTCGCGCACGCCCTGCCATGGAAGTGCAGGCGCTGGCGGCTGCCACCGCAGCGGGCCGACCGGCGGGGCGGCATACGGAATTCCGGCGAACAGTCGATGATCGGGTGCTACGACGCCGCGGACACTTCCCGATGCGGTCTGCACGACGGCTGGGTCACTCGGAGTCGTCGGAGCCGGTGCGGCGCCGTCGCCCCTGCCGCAGCCGACCACCAGGAGCACAACCACGGCGACCAGCTTGATCAGGCTCGGGCCGGTCCGCCGGACGGTTGCGGGGTGCATCGGGCCGAGCCTACTGATCCCGGATCGGCGCAATCGGGCAGCGACGGCGTACCGTCCCAATTAGACTGACTTGACACCCGTCAATTCGGGATTCGCGCGATGAGGAGACGTCATGAGCACGCCCACGGTGGACGACGCCGCCAAGGTCCTTGCCGAACCGAAGGCCTACGCAGACGACGCTCGGTTGCACGCCGCGCTCACTCATCTCCGGGCGAACAATCCCGTTGCGTGGGTGGACAATCCGCCGTACCGACCGTTCTGGGCGATCACCAAGCACGCCGACATCATGGCGATCGAGCGCGACAACAACCTCTTCATCAGTGAACCACGCCCCTTGCTCGCCACCGCTGCGGCCGACGACTTGGGCAAACAGCAGCTCGAAGCGGGTATGGGATTGCGCACGCTCATCCACATGGACGACCCGCACCACCGCAAGGTGCGCACGATCGGCGCGGACTGGTTCCGGCCCAAGGCGATGCGTGACCTCAAGGTGCGCGTCGACGAGCTGGCCAAGCGATACGTCGACAAGATGGCTGACATCGGTCCGGAATGCGACTTCGTCACCGACATCGCGGTCGACTTCCCGCTCTACGTGATCATGTCGCTACTCGGCCTGCCCGAGTCCGACTTCGGCCGCATGCACTCCCTGACACAGGAGATGTTCGGCGGGGATGACGACGAGTACAAGCGGGACGGCGGGTCCCTCGAGGATCAGCTTGCGGTGCTGCTCGACTTCTTCGCCTACTTCTCGGCGCTGACCGCATCGCGCCGCGAAACACCGACCGGCGACCTGGCCTCTGCGATCGCCAACGGTCGGATCGACGGCGAACCGCTGTCGGACGTCGACACCGCGTCGTACTACGTCATCGTCGCCAGCGCCGGCCACGACACCACCAAGGACGCGATCTCCGGCGGCTTGCACGCGCTCATCGAGAACCCTGGCGAACTCGACCGGTTGCGCAACGATCCAAGTTTGATGGGCACCGCGGTCGAGGAGATGATCCGCTGGTCAACTCCCGTCAAGGAATTCATGCGCACGGCGACCGCGGACACCACGGTGCGCGGCATCGACATTGCCAAGGGCGAATCGGTATACCTGGCCTACGTTTCCGGCAACCGTGACGAGGAAGTCTTCACCGACCCGTTCCGCTTCGACGTGAGCCGCGACCCGAACAAGCACGTCGCGTTCGGCTATGGCGTGCACTTCTGCCTTGGTGCCGCGCTGGCCCGGATGGAGATGAACAGCCTCTTCACCGAGCTGCTCCCCCGCCTTGATTCGATCGAATTGGCAGGCAAGCCAGAGCTTTCCGCCACGACGTTCGTCGGTGGACTCAAGCACCTTCCGATTCGTTATTCGCTGCGGTGACGCCATCGGGGCCGGGCTCCTTCGCGAAGCACTTCAGGAAGCCGTCGACGGAGGCCACGGCCGCTGCCTGATAGTCGAAGTCGGCGAGCGTGCTGAGCCTGCCGAACGCCAGCGGTCCGATCAACAGCGCGAAGGCCAGTGCCCGGTCGAAGGGTTCGAGTTCCGCGGCAGCCTGCGGGCTTTCGAAGATGACGTCGAAGGGGGCAGAGTACTGCTGGGCGATGCGTTCGCGCAGCGAGCGCACCTCGGCGCTGCCGGCAACGCCGTGATGAGGATCCGGCATCGACCCGATGTCCGGCCCCAGTGACAGCCATGCCATCGCGGTCAGCGTGGTGGGCGCCTCGGCGATCGAATCGGCCCACGCCACCACGATCGAGGTGAGCCGCTCCCGCAGCGAGCCGTCCTCCGGCGGCATTGGCGGCGGCGGAATGAGGCTGACGAACGACGCCGCCAAAAGATCGTTGGCACTTGAGAAGTGGCGATAGAGAGTGGCCCTGGCGACGTTCGCGCTGCGAGTGACGGCGTCGATGGTGACCGCGCCAGGGCCGCCAGAACGGAGCAACGCCGTCGCCGCCTCGAGCAACCGCGCTCGCGATCGAGCCGGCCGCGGGTCGCCTCGCCCGTCGGTCATCGTCACCTCATCTCCGGACTGACATTCAGAACGAGACTATCGGTCCCGCACCAAGACTGTTAGTCTCAAAAATATCCCATCGAAGGAGCGCGGCGACCATGGTCGACACCCTCGTCCCGTCCGACCAGGATATCGACCCGGGCCTCGCCCTCCTGTCCAAGCGTGCGCGCGCCTGGTTGCTCGTGGTCGCCTGTCTTGGCGTCTCGCTGGTCATCTCGTCGATGGTGGCGCTCAACGCCGCGTTGCCAGATCTCGCCAGGGAGACGTCGGCCACCCAGTCTCAGCTGACGTGGATCGTCGACGGCTACACCCTGGCCCTGGCCTGCATGCTGTTGCCCGCCGGCGCAATCGGCGACCGATACGGCAGGCGGGGAGCCCTTCTCATCGGTCTTGCGATCTTCACACTCGCCTCACTCGTCCCGACGTTCCTCGACAGCCCCGTGCAACTGATCGTCGCCAGGGCGGCCGCCGGGGCGGGCGCGGCGTTCGTCATGCCCGCGACGCTGTCACTGCTGACCGCCGCATACCCGAAGGCCGAACGCACGAAGGCGGTGGGGATCTGGGCAGGCGTCGCAGGCTCCGGTGCCGTCGTCGGCTTCCTGGCAACGGGAACCCTGCTGCACTTCTGGTCGTGGCAGTCGATCTTCTGGGCACTCGCGGGCGCGGGCGCTGTGCTGTTCACGCTTGCCTGCACGGTGTCATCATCACGGGACGACAATGCCGCGCCACTGGACTGGGCGGGTGCGGCGCTCATCGGAACGGGCATGGCGGCCTTCGTATTCGGCGTCATCGAGGCGCCGGCACGCGGATGGGCCGACGTCGCCGTCTGGGCGCCCATGGCGGCGGGCCTG
Source organism: Mycolicibacterium sp. P9-64 (assembly GCF_008329605.1). Classification (GTDB taxonomy): domain Bacteria; phylum Actinomycetota; class Actinomycetes; order Mycobacteriales; family Mycobacteriaceae; genus Mycobacterium. Next base: position 164,843 of record NZ_NPKO01000012.1, on the reverse strand, counting down.
GCGTTGGCGGCGGCATTCACGGTGGTCGAGTTGCGCCAACGGTTGCCGCTCTTGGACGTCCGGTTGTTCTCCAGGCCGGACTTCGCGACCGGTGCCGTCGGCGTGACGTTCCTGTTCTTTGCGAACTTCGGCTTCTTCTTCGTCGTCATGCAGTACATCCAGTTGGTCATGGGGTACAGCCCGCTGCAGACCGCGCTGGCGCTGTCTCCACTGGTGGCGCCGATCGTCGCGCTCAGCGTGACCTCGCGCTGGTACCTCCCTAGATTGGGGCTAGGGGTGACGGTGTCGGCGGGGCTCTTGATCGTGGCCGGCGGCTTGGTCAGCATGCGCACCCTCGACGTGGGATCGTCGTACCTCGACCTGACCTGGCTGCTTCTCATTGTCAGCAGCGGTGTCGGATTGTGCACGGCCCCAGCTACTTCGGCCATCATGAGTGCGGTACCGAACGAGAAGCAGGGTGTCGCATCGGCGGTGAACGACGCCACGCGAGAAGTGGGCGCCGCGCTGGGCATCGCGGTCGCGGGGTCGATCCTCGCCGCCCAGTACACCAACAGCCTCGCGCCGACGCTCGCGCCGTTCCCCGAGCAGGTGCGCGACTCCGCGACCGGATCGCTCGCCGAGGCCCTCGCCGTCTCGACTCGGATCGGGCCGGAGGGGCCACGGCTTGCCGAGCTGGCACAGAGCGCGTTCCTGGACGCGATGGATGCGTCGCTTCTCGTTCTGGCGATCGTGATCGCCGTGGCCGCGGTCTTCGTCGCGATCTGGTCGCCGGGCCGCGACGGAAGACAGATGCGCGTCGTACGGCGCCTCCTTCTGCGTCGCCGCGCTGGGGCCGTGGCCCGGCACCGGGTCAGCTGACCACGAACTCGGCCGCGCGGTGCCCGATCATGACGATGGTCGCGTGCGGACCGCGGCTGGTGATCGACGGCATGATCGACCCGTCGATCACCCAGAGGCCATCCACGCCGCGCACCCGACACTGCGGATCCAGCGCCGAGGCGTTCTCGTCGGCGCCCATCGGCACCGTTCCGCACAAATGCTGTGACGTCGACCAAAACGACTCACGCACTTCGTATCCCGCGCCCGCCAACTCGTGCGCCAGGTCCGCGCCCGCCTCGAGGGCGGTGACGTCAGCGGGTTCGCTGTCGTAACGGTGCTCGATCACCGGAGGCACCGAATCATCCGCCGACGCCAGCCTCACCCGACCGCGCGACCGTGGGCGCATCAGCGTGACGCCGAGGTGCGGCCGGTCGGCCGGGTCGGAATCGCCGCTGCCGGTCATGGCCGCGAACCCCGTCGTGTAGGACCTGATCTCCAACCCGTCGGCCGTGGTGAGCATCGCCTCCAGCGGCGGCCGTCCGGGGGTCGCGGGCCAGTCCACCGGCAGCACCCACTCCGGGTGATCGGCCGTCGCCGTTCCCACCGGCAGGTCCACTAGCACCTCGACTCCCGCGGCCTTCAGCCCCGCCGCGGGCCCGATACCGGACACCATCAACAGATGAGCTGACCCAATTGCACCTGCTGACAACACGATTCGGTCGGCGCTCAAGTACGCCTTGCCCGACGGGCCGTCGCACTCGACGCCGGTGGCGCGACCACCGGAGACCCTCACGCGCCTGACGCGCGTGCTGGCGAGCACGGAGAGGTTCGGCCTGCCCAGTGCGGGTGCCAGGAATGCGCCACCCGGCCCGACACGGGTGCCGCCGTCGATGTTCAGCGGCACCGCGCCGACGCCTGGCGGTAGTGGCCCGTGTGGGGTCGAGCCGTTGAAGTCGTCGATCCAGCCGTAGCCGAGGCTGCGGGCCGCTTGGACGAAAGATGCTGCTCCCACTTCCAATTCGGCGACACGGCGGATGATCATCGGGCCGTCCGCACCGTGCAACGGCCCGTCGAAGTCCAGGTCCGTCTCGATCGCCACGTAGTGCGGCAACACGTCGTCCCATGACCAGCCGGTCAGGTTCCAGGAGTCGAAGTCGGTCGGCAGGCCGCGGCAGAAGTAGCCGCCGTTCACCGCACCGGAACCACCGACCACCGAGCCCCTGGTGATGACCGCAGTGCGTCTCGGCGAGTCGGTCAGCGAGGTCGAGTAGCGCCGCACCACGGAGCTGGCGTCGCCGATCGGCAGCCGCAGGCCATCACTGATCTGCTCCATCACGGCGGGATCGGACAGCCCTGGGCCCCCCTCGACCACCGTCACCCGGCAATCGGGATCCCGTGAAAGCCGTTCAGCCAGAACGCAACCAGCACTGCCGGCACCGACTATGAGGACATCGGGCAAAATGGGCGTCAGGTCCGAATCTGCGGTTTGAGGGCGCCGAGGTTGCGCTCCCGCACGACGCCCTGCCACAGCCCGAGACCGTAGGCGATGTCGTCGAGCCGCTTGAGCAGGAGATAGGCAGGCAGCCCGACCCGCTTGACCTCGTCGTCGGCGGTGCGGTTGCGGGTGATCCAGTCGACGACGCCGTCGAGGACCGCGGCGATCAGCACCAGGTGGCGACAGCGGCGGAAGAACACCGCGGCGATGAGCGCGATGGGCCAGTAGTGCCGACAGATCGCAGAGGCCAGCTGAAGGGCTGCCGACCACAGGCCCTTGGCGGCGAGCGCCGCAACCTCCGTGGGTTCGGTGTTCACCACGCTCAGCGACTGCGCGATCCTGCGCCCCGTCATCCCGGCGACGACCGTCGAGGCGAGGTAGCCGAAGCCCGACCCCATCGCCATCAGAGTCCACGCAAGCAGCGTCCACCCCGAGATCACCAGCGGCGCCGTCTTGCCGGGGTGACGAACGGACAGCGGTGCGGCCGACGTTCCATAGAATGCCTTGCGTGCGAACCATTCCCGAAGTTGGGTGCGGTGATCATGGCCGACGAGGGCGATGGGCTCGTAGCGCAGCCTGGCACCCGCCTCGATGAATCGCCAGCACAGATCGACGTCCTCGCCCGACTTGAGCGTCTCGTCGAACCCACCGACCTCCTTGAGCGCCGTACGACGGCAAATGATGGCCGCACTGGGCACGTAGGACACCGTCCCGTAGGGAACCACCGGGGCCTCCCGGTGCCCGAGGTCCAACGACGACCGCACCGCCTCGTAGCGGGCCACCAGGTTCTCCGGCTCCTGCAGACCGACGATGCGCGGGGCCACCAGCGCGACGCTGGGGTCGCAGAAGTGCCCGAGCAGCGCCTCCAGCCAACCGCGGCGCGGCACCACGTCGGAGTCCAGGAAGGCGACGAAGTCGGTCTCACACGCGGCCAGACCCGTGTTGCGGGCGGCCGACGGGCCCTTGCTCCTGTCGTGCCGGAGCACCGTCACGTTGCAGAACGTGCCATCGAAGTCCTCGGCCCCGACCGGCAGAACCGAGCCGTCGTCCACCACCACGACCCGCATGCCGCGCAGCGCGCGCACCAGGCGGGCGAGCCCAAATGCGTTGTCGCGCACCGGGATGATGACGGTCACGTCGCGGTGGGACGGCCCGCTGGCCGGCCGGGGATGGGCGACGGTGGCATCGAGTAGCGTGCGGGCGAGCTGTGCACTCTGCGCGTCGTGCACCTCGAGGCGCCCGTCGGCGAGCATCGTCTGCGCCGCAGGCGCCAGCCGCAGCAGGCGGGTCGGCGACCCGCCAAGAAGGGCCGCGCCCTCGCCAAGCACCTTGACCCGCCTGTCCACCTGCACGGCGAACCCATCGGGTAGTCGCGGTCCGTTCACCTCAGCATCCCCCCGCCATCCGGATTCCAAGCCTGGACCCGGCGCACGCTCCCATCGACCATCTCAGCGAAGAGACGTGCCCCCTCGGCGGCCGACGCCGTGGTCGGGTCCCCCAGGACGCCGACGGGGCTGACCGCGACGATACCTCCCCGACGCATCGGACCGATCAGCTCCGTCAGCGGGGCCGCGTTACCGGGCACGCATGCGTCGGTCCACACGAGTTCAGGTGAAATATGGAGCAATACAGACGTTTCAGTATGGCCGGCGTGCGCGTCTCCGTCGGGCACCGAGCACGGGCACCACCCGGCGTCGCGGCCCTCCTCACGCAGCAACGCCGTCGCCTCAGCAACGGCTTGCACGTTCCCGCCGTGACCGTTGACGAACACCAGCCGCGACGCCCACTGGCAGGCCGACCGACCGTACTCGATCAGCAGAAGTCGCAGGGCAGCGGTACCGATCGACACCGTGCCGGGGAATCCCTCGTGCTCACCGCTCGCACCGTAGGCCACCGCGGGCGCGAGCATCCAGTCCTCGCCAAGGCGTCCGGCGACCGATTTAGCAACGGCCGTCGCGATGCGGGTGTCCGTATCCAACGGCAAATGCGGCCCGTGTTGCTCAGTGGAACCGAGCGGGATAATCAACGCGGGCGACAGACTACGCAGCTGTCTCGTCGTCGAGTTCCCGAGTTCGCTTGGGAAGGCCACCCGCCGATGGTAAGCCGAATTCACCTGGTGTGCGCCAATTGTTTGGGTATGCGCTGCGCGAGATTTCGGATTCCGTCAATCCGAGCCCGGCCGACCACCACGTCAGCCACGTCTGCCACGCCTGTACCACGCCGTTTCGTGCGTCGCGCCACCAGCGGGTCAGGCGCCCTTGCCACCGGGTACGCCGAGCGCACGGGCGAAGTCGGCGGGCACCAGGATGTCGTCGGCCGTCAGGTCGTGGATCGACGCCTTGCCGAGGCCCCGCAGTGCCGAGTCGATGCCCCCGCTCAAGATGTCGAGAACGTTCTCGACCCCTGCCTGACCGTTGGCCGCGAGGCCCCATAGGTAGGCCCGCCCGATCATGACGGCGCGGGCGCCAAGTGCCAGTGCCTTTATGACATCGCTGCCGCGCCGGACGCCACCATCCAGCAAAACCTCCACCTGATCGCCGACGGCCTCGGCGATGGCGGGCAGACAGCGGATCGCCGCCGGAGTGCCATCCAGGTTGTTGCCACCGTGATTGGACACCGTGATCGCCGAAACACCGGCGTCCACAGCGCGTTTGGCGTCATCGACCCGCACCATGCCCTTGAGCAGGAAAGGACCACCCCACTGTTCGCGCAGCCAGGCGATGTCCTCCCAGGTGGGTGGCGGTGTGCCCATCCACTGGCCGTACGCCTCGAAGAACGTCGGACCCGGCTCGCCGCGGCGGCCCTGATTCGGCACCCGCAGGTCCGGTGGGCGCAGATGCTTGCCGAAGCTCCACAGCCACCTGGGCTTGGTCAGGACCTCCGGCGACATCTTCACCATCGTCTTGAGGTCCATGCGCTCGGGGATCTTGGGGCTCCCCCAGTCGCGGCCGTGCGAGAAGCTCCAGTCGGTCGTGGCGATCATCCCGACCGCGCCGGCATCCTTGGCACGCTGCACCCGCTCGGCGATCTCGTCTCGACTGCCCAGCCAGTAGATCTGGAAGAAGATCTTGTCGTTGACGGCGGTGACTTCTTCCATCGGCTTGCTGGCGAAGGACGACAGCCCCATGGCGGTGCCGCGGGCTGCGGCGGCGCGGGCCACCGCCACCTCGCCGTCCGGGTGAACCGCCTGCACCCCGGTCGGCGAGATGATGACCGGCAATGAAATATCCTGCCCCATAACCGTTGTCGCCATCTCACGCTTCTCCGTTGCGCCGATGACGTGCGGGGCGAACCCCAGCTGCGCGAACGCCTCGACGTTGTCGGAGACGGACACGCCCTTCTCGCTCGCAGAGATCAGCGACGAGTAGGCGGACTTGGGTAGCCGCTTCTTCGCGCGCTCTTGGGCGATGGCGACTGTTTCGAACCAGGTATCGCGGGCCATGATCAGACAGGACTTTCGTTGCAGAATTTCTTGGGGGGAACGGTCAACAGCGTCAGCGGAATCGGGCCTGACGGCGTCTTGCGCTTTCCGCTGCGGGAGTGGTCGACGCTGGACTTCGGCTTGTCACGTTCGAGGGCCAGGGCCGGCTCGCCGTAGCCCTGCACGCACTCGGGGTCGGGTCCGTCGAGCGGCAGACCGGTGAAGAACTTGGCGGCCATGCAGCCACCGCGGCACGCGTCGTAGTGTCCGCAGCCGCTGCACGCGCCTGCTGACTGCGGCTCGCGCAACTCGCGGAACAACGTCGAGTTCTGCCAGACGTCCTGGAAACCGTTGTCCGTCAGAATGTTTCCGGCAAGGAACGTGTCGTGAATGGCGAACGGGCAGGCGTAGACGTCGCCGACGGGATCGATCAGGCACACCACGCGGCCCGCGCCGCACAGGTTCAGGCCCGCCAACGCGCCCGGCTCGCCGAGGCCGGACAGGTGGAAGAACGAGTCCCCGGTGAGCACGCCCTCACCACGAGCAACCAGCCAGTCGTAGAGCTGAACCTGCTGGACGGGCGTCGGGTGCAGTTCGTCCCAGACGTCGGCGCCGCGACCGGACGGGCGCAACCGGGTGATGCGCAAGGTAGCGCCGTACTGATCCGCCAGCGTCTTGAAATCGTCGAGCTGGTCGACGTTGTGGCGCGTGACCACGACGGAGATCTTCGCGTCCTTGAACCCTGCCTCGGCGAGGTTCTCGAGGGCACGGACCGCCATGGCGAACGAGCCGGGGCCGCGCACGGCGTCGTTGACTTCGGCCGTGGCGCCGTCGAGCGAGATCTGGACGTCGACGTAGTCGCTGGCGGCCAGCTTCGCCGCCACCTCCTGGTTGATCCGCACCCCGTTGGTGGAGAACTTCACCCCGACGTGATGAGCGGTCGCGTAGTCGACGAGCTCCCAAAAGTCCGGTCGGACAGTGGGTTCGCCGCCACCGATGTTCACGTAGAACACCTGCATGCGTTCGAGTTCGTCGATGATGTCCTTGCACTGCTGCGTGCTCAGCTCGCGCGGATCGCGCTTGCCCGAGGAGGACAGGCAGTGCACGCACGACAGGTTGCATGCGTAGGTGAGCTCCCACGTCAGGCAGATCGGTGCGTCGAGGCCGAGCTCGAACTGGTCGACCAGGCGGGGTACGGGTGCTGGCCGCTCGGTGGCGGGTGCGGTCATGGAGTCACGCTTCCTTCTTTGTAGACCAGCATCTTGGATGCGGCCAATACACCTAGTGCGTGCAGGTAGGGCGCCTGCTGCTGATCGTCGATACCGGCCGCGCGTAGCGCTGCGATGGCGTCGGGCTGTTCGTCGAGCGACTTCACCACGTCGACGATCGTCCGGTTCTTCAAGAACGAAAGCTTGCGGGTGCCAAAGTGATACAGCAGCGCCCCGAACGGCTCGGGGCGCACCGCCACCTGGTGGTGCAACCGCCAGCCGCGCTCGGGATCGAACACCACTGCCTCAGCAGCAGGCGCCGTCACGTCAGTAGACCCCGCACATGCCGTCGATCGACACCTCTTCGACGAGGGTCTCTGTGACGAGTTCGGCCTGGGTCTCTGCCTGCTGATTCGGCTCCATGGGGATTCACCTTTCGTATCGTGGGTCTCGACAAGTGTGACCTGTGTCGCACACAATATGGCATCGAGTGCCTAAATGGAAGGGTTGATCTCATGCTTGGTGATCAGGGCAGGCGGAGCCTCCCTAGCCCGCGCGTGGGACGGCGCCGCTCGACCACGCAGGATCACATCACCGAAGTCGCGCTCGACCTGTTCGCCACCAAGGGTTTCGACGAGGTCAGCGTCGACGACGTCGCGAATGCCGCCGGGATCGCCCGCCGCACTCTGTTCCGCTACTACTCCTCGAAGAACGCCATCCCGTGGGGCGACTTCGATGCCTACCTCGCCCACATGCGCGACCTGCTCGACGCGGTGCCCAACGACGCCGCCGTCAGCGACGCGCTGCGATCGGCACTGTTGGCGTTCAACAGCTTTGACGAAGCCGAGACCGCCATCCATCGCAAGCGCATGCGACTCATCCTCGAGACCGCCGCACTGCAGGCCTACTCGATGACGATGTATGCGGGGTGGCGCGGCGTGGTTGCCGCGTTCGTGGCACGCCGAATCGACGCCAAGGCCGAAGACCTGGTGCCCCAGACCGTCGCCTGGACGATGCTCGGCGTCGCACTGTCTGCGTACGGGCACTGGCTGGCCGACGAATCGCAGTCATTGCCGGGAGCGCTCGGCAACGCGTTCGACACCGTCAGCGCCGGCCTCTCCGGGCTCGGTCGCGAAAAGATCTGAGTTGGGGCGTCGGAGTTCGCCCCGCAACGGCGACGATGAGGGTGTGAGCGCCGAACCGGATCCCCAGAGGGCCCCGCGCGCGCTGCTGGAGCTCTACGACGTGGCTCTGCCGGACGTGTACGGGTACTTCGTCCGACGATGCCCCGACCGTGCCACGGCCGAGGACCTGACTTCGGAGACGTTCCTTGCGGCGATGGACGCCGCGCGGAAGCAGGCTCCGCCTGCGATCACCGTGCCGTGGCTGATCGGAGTGGCGCGGCACAAGCTGGCCGATCACTACAGGCGGCGCCACGACCGGCTCAGCGTGCCCGTGGCCGAGTTGCCAGAACCGGTCGAGCCCGCCGACCACTGGGATGCCGAAGTCGACCGCATCGTCGCCGAGAGCGTGCTCGCCCGGTTGGGCGAACAACACCGCACCGTGCTGTCCCTGCGCTACCTCGACGACTGTTCGGTGCCCGAATGCGCCGAGCTGATCGGCAGAACGGTGCACGCCACCGAGGCCCTGCTGGTGCGGGCCAGGCGCGCGTTCAAGAAGGAATACCCGACACGGGAAGGGAGGGAGTCATGAACCAAGGGGCGAGCGGAGCGACGGGCGATAACCCGGCTCGGAACGACCACGATCCGCTGACCGTGCTGCGCGGCGCCGACCTTCCCGTGCAACCGGATCCGGCGTTCGCCGCGCGACTGCGCGCTCGACTGGAATCCGCTGTGAATTTCTTTGAGGCACATCCGAATCTAGCCGAAGGAGTTGTCATGAGTGGCACCGATACCGCCATCGCCGAGCTCAACGAGACGAGCATGCCCGCCGTTGCGCCCGCCGTACCCCGCTCCGCTGCAGTGCCCTATCTCGCCGTCGACGGCGCCGCCGACGCGATCGCCTGGTACGTCGATGCGCTTGGCGCAGTCGTCGTTGGTGAACCGATCGTGATGGACGACGGCCGCACCGGACATGCCGAGCTGGCCATCGGCGGCGGTGTGTTCTACCTGGCCGACGAGTACCCCGAGCTCGGCCTGAAAGCTCCTGCCCCGCAATCGACATCGGTGAGCCTGATGCTGCACGTACCCGACACCGACGCAACGCTGGAGCGTGCCAGGGGTCGGGGCGCCGAGGTGCAGCGTGAGCCCTACGAGAACTACGGGTCGCGCACCGCCACCATCGTCGACCCGTTCGGGCATCGCTGGATGCTCAGCGGCCCCGTCACCGGTGCACCGGCGCCCATCCAGCACGGCGACGTGGGCTATGTGTCGGTGTGGACGCCGGACGCCGATCGCGCGGCAGCGTTCTACGGTCACGTCCTCGGGTGGACCTACGACCCGCTCACCCACCGGGTGACCAACACCAAGCAGCGCATCGGGCTGTTCAGCGTGCCAGGACCGCGCACCCTGTTCTGCTGCTACGCGGTCGCCGACCTGGACGGCGCCAGGCAGTCCATCCTGGCTGGCGGCGGCACGGTCGACGAGGTTCAGACGTTCGACTTCGGCGAGGTACTCGGCGCGACGGATTCGCAGGGCATGAACTTCGCGGTTTTTCAGCCGGTTGCCGGCGAGCCCCGTCCGGAGCTGAATGGTTCTGGGCCTGGCGAACTTTCGTACATCACGCACGAGGTCGCCGACTCAGAAGCGTTCAAGGCCTTCTTCGGCAGGGTGTTGTTCTGGACGTTCGAGCCGGGCCGCATCGACGACGGCTGGGGGATTCAGCCGTCACATCCGATGTCAGGCATCGCCGGCGGCAGTACCGAGCCGGCGACAGTGCCGATGTGGACCGTCTCCGACGTCGAGGCCGCGGTGGCGCGCGTCGTCGAGGCAGGCGGCACCGTCATCGAGGACCCGTCACAGCAGTCCTACGGCACGTCCGCGCAGTGCGTGGACGACCAGGGCAGCCGGTTCTACCTCGGCCAGTTCTAGGGCGATTTCGGCGCGCAAACAGCCGCTGAGCGAACGTTATCGCGCCGAAATCGCTAGGGAGTCGGCAGGACGTCGGCGATCGGCACGCCGTTGGCGATCTTGCTCCGCTGCTTCATCACCTTGCCAGGCATGCCACCGCCGACCACACCGACGACGGCTCCGTCACGCTCGTAGAACGCAAGGAACTTGCGCCCGTCGTCCTCGACCACGTGCACGACGTCGTCGGCCTCCGGCTCGCCGAGGCATTGAATCTTGACGTCGTACTGGTCGCTCCAGAAGTAGGGCACCACGACCGTGGACGGCGCCTCGCCGCCGAGCATCGTTGGCACGATGGTCCTGGCCTGATCGGCGACGTTGCTCCAATGCTCAACGCGCACTTGGTGTCCCGACACATCCTGCCAGGACGCCACGTCACCGATGGCCCAGACGTTGGGTACCGAGGTGCGACCTGCGGAGTCACAGACCACGCCGTTGTCGACCGCGATGCCGCTGCCGTCGAGCCAGTCCGTCGACGGTCGGGAGCCGATGCCCACCACGACGATGTCGGCGTCGAGCTCGGTGCCGTCGGACAGCACCACCTTCTCGACGTGGCCGGTGCCGGTGACACCCGTGACCCCGACCCCGCAACGCACGTCGACGCCCTCTGCGCGGTGCAACCTTGCCACCAGGTCACCGATCTGCCGACCGAGCACCGACGCCAGCGGAGCGGGCTGCGGCTCGACGAGGGTCACCGCGACACCGAGCTTGCGAAGGCTTGCCGCGACCTCGCAGCCGATGAAGCCCGCGCCGATGACGACGGCGCGTTCGGCCGAGTCGGCGTGCCTGCGCAGGGCGAGGCTTTCGTCGAAGGTGCGCAGCACCCGGATGCCCTCCAGGTCGGGCAGCGAGGGAATTCGCTTGGGCACCAGTCCCGTTGCGATCACCAGCTCGTCGTAGCCGATTACGTCGCCGTTGGCCAGCGTCACCGTCTGCGCGGCGGTGTCCAGCTTCGTCGCGCCAGAGCCCAGCAGCAGCGTGATGTCGTTCTCCGCGTAGAACTCAGCGGGCTTGAGCGCGACGTCGTCGGTCTCCGCGCGCAGCACTTCCTTCGACAGCGGTGGTCTGTCGTAGGGCAGATGGTCCTCGTCGCTGATGATCGTGATCGGCCCGGCGAATTCCGCCTTGCGCAGTTGTTCGGCCGTCCGCGACGCGGCAAGTCCCCCACCGACGATGACGATGCCCGCACTAGTAGTCACGTGGGCTTTCTTACACGATCGGCTCGGAGCGACGTCCGCCACCCTGCGATCACGGGCGCGTGCGCTCGATGATGTTCGACAACACGACGATGCTTTCGCTGCGCTCGATGTCCGCACTGGTGCGGATGCGTTCGAGCGCCTCCTCCAAATGCCGCATGTCGCGGGCGAGTACGTGCAAGATCGCGTCGGCTGTTCCCGTCACCGTCGCAGCGCTGACGATCTCGGGGATGTCGACCCAGGCACGCCGGAGTTCTTGTGGCGCAATCGTGCCGTGGCAGTAGACCTGTACGTACGCCTCAGTCGTCCAACCGATGGCATTGCGGTCGACGATGGTGGTGAAGCCGCGGATGACGCCGTTGTCGAGCATGCGATCGACGCGCCGTTTGACGGCAGGTGCGGACAGGTTCACCCGCTGCCCGATCTCGGCGAACGTCGCTCTGGCGTGCTCCCCCAACTCGGCGAGGATGAGCTCGTCGGTCTCGTCCAGACGGTCCACCAGGCCACACTCCCGTCGTAACGCAATGAATCACCGCAATGATACGTCTGGCGCAATGGATCGCGCCCTAATACGCAATGAGTGGCGATTGATTGCGTCGACTACCAGCAATATCGTTTAATACATGACGATCTCAGACGTGGCCGGCACCGTTACCCCTTCGAGCCCAGACGTCGCCGCAGATTCCCAGGGGCGCCCCGGCGCCGACAGACAGCGGCAGCGCACCCGTACTCCCCGTATCCGCCACTACGCCATGACCGCCCCCACCCACTTCACCGTCGAGTACGCCATCAACCCCTGGATGGACACCGAGACTCCGGTCGACGCCGAACTCGCGGTCCGGCAGTGGGAGGTCCTTCGCGAAACGTATGAGTCGCTTGGCCACACCGTCGAGCTGGTCGAGCCCGTCGCAGGACTGCCCGACATGGTCTATGCCGCGAACGGCGGCCTGATCGTCGGCGGCAGGGCCGTCGTCGCCCGCTTCGCCTACCCTCAGCGCGCAGGCGAAGCGGCCGCGTATGCCGAGTGGATGTCCGCCCACGGCTTCGAACCGCTGCGCACCAAGCGCACCAACGAAGGCCAGGGCGACCTGCTGGTCGTCGGCTCGATGGTGTTGGCGGGATACGGTTTTCGCACCGACCGGCAGGCGCATGACGAGATCGCCGAGATGATCGGCATGCCGCTGGTCAGCCTCGAACTGGTCGATCCCCGCTTCTATCACCTCGACACCGCGCTGGCGGTGCTCGACGACGACACCATCGCCTACTACCCGACGGCCTTCAGCGAGGAGTCCCGCGCCCTGCTGAAGGAGCTGTTCCCCGATGCCATCGAGGTGGCCAGCGCCGACGCCTACGTCCTCGGCCTCAACGTCGTGTCTGACGGCCTGCACGTGTTCCACCCCGCGGCGGCCGTCGGTTTTGCCGCACAACTCGCCGACGCAGGCTTCGAGCCGATCGGCATCGACCTTTCCGAATTGCTCAAGGGCGGCGGATCCGTCAAATGCTGCACGCTCGAGGTGCACCCGTGACCATCCTCGACAACGTGACGACACAATCCGGCAAGGCCACCGAGGCCGCCATCGCAATCGACGATCAATACGCGGCGCACAACTACTCGCCGTTGCCCGTGGTCGCCACCTCCGCGGAGGGCGTCTGGATCACCGACGTCGACGGCAGGCGCTACCTGGACTGCTTGGCTGCCTACTCGGCGGTGAACTTCGGGCATCGCAACCCGGAGATCACCGCGACGGCACACGCTCAACTCGACGCCGTCACCCTCGTCAGCCGCGCCTTCCATTCCGACCGGCTCGGCCCGTTCTGTGCGGCGCTGGCGCAGTTGTGCGGCAAGGACATGGTGCTGCCGATGAACAGCGGCGCAGAGGCCGTCGAGAGTGGCATCAAGGTGGCCCGCAAGTGGGGCACCGACGTCAAGGGCGTTCCCGCCGGTGAGTCCAACATCATCGTCGCGCACAACAACTTTCACGGCCGCACTACCACCATCATCAGCTTCTCCGACGACGAGACAGCACGCCGCGGCTTCGGTCCGTACACCCCTGGCTTCCGCGCGGTGCCGTTCGGCGACGCCGATGCTCTGGCCGCCGCGATCGACGACAACACCGTCGCCGTACTGCTCGAGCCGATCCAGGGCGAGGCGGGCATCATCGTGCCGCCGGACGACTACCTGCCGCGCGTACGTGCACTGTGCACCGACCGCAACGTGCTGATGATCGCCGACGAGATCCAGGCAGGCCTTGCCCGCACCGGAAAGACCTTCGCGTGCGACCACTGGGGCGTGGTTCCCGACATGTACCTCCTGGGCAAGGCACTCGGTGGCGGCATCGTTCCGCTCTCGGCCGTGGTGGCCAACCGCGACGTCCTTGGCGTCCTGCACCCCGGCGAGCACGGCTCCACCTTCGGCGGTAACCCGTTGGCGGCGGCGATCGGCAGCACCGTGGTCGCGATGCTCGCCCGCGGCGAGTTCCAGACGCGCTCAGCCGAACTCGGTGAACACCTGCATCGTCGGCTGAGCGACCTGATCGGTCACGGCGTGCTCGCCGTCCGCGGCCGCGGCCTCTGGGCGGGCGTCGACCTCGAGCCGCGCCTCGGCACCGGCAAGCACGTCAGCCTGCAACTGGCCGAGCGCGGCGTGCTGGTCAAGGACACGCACGGCTCCACCCTTCGCTTCGCGCCGCCGCTGGTCATCACCGAGTCGGAGATCGACTGGGCCGTTGATCAATTGGCTGCCGTGCTGGCAGAACAGGACTAAGTTCGGCTCACTCCGCACCCCAAGATCATTCGGCACAGTCCGGTGCCGTCGCCATGAACGCATGCATCGCATGTCCGTACGCGTGCATCTGCCGATCGACGCCACGGTCGGCCCGTCGGCGATACGCCGTTCGCTCTGCGCTTGGGACGTCACGAGCGCGAGGGAGTCAGTACTTGGCGGTGCCGCGGTCGACGGCGATCTGGGAGCCCGAGATCGTCGCCGATCCGTCGCTGGCCAGCCACGCGACCACGTCCGAAACCTCTTCGGGCGTCATGAATTCCTGAAGGCCCTTCTTGCCGTCGTGGTTGACGGGCTTGTACGGCATCGGGGCGAAGCTGTGCAGGAAGGCCGGCCACTTGCCGAACACCTCCATCATGGCGTCCTTCTCGACCATCGGGGTGTCGATCGAGTAGGGGTGAATCGAGTTGACTCGAATCCCGAACTCCCCCACCTCGATTGCCAACGCGTTGGTGATCGCGACGAGGCCGTGCTTGGACGCCGAGTAGTGCCCGTTTCCTGGCGTGGCCTTCGTTCCCGCCGACGAGCTCACGATGATGATCGACCCACCGTTGCCCGCCTCGATCATCGCGGGCACGGCCGCCCGCACGGTGCGCCACGTGCCGTTCAGGTTCACGTCGATGACGGTGTCCCACTGCTCCTCGGACATCTCGAACATCCGGCCCCAGCTGAGGATGCCAGCGTTCGCGACGACGACGTCGAGCCTGCCGAACTGCTCGATGGCATCGGCAACGATCTGCTGCTGGGCGGCGAGGTCGCGGATGTCGACCTCGCGGGCGAGCACCTTGCGGCCCGTCTGCTCGACCAGTCGCACCGTCTCCGCGAGATCCTCCGACGTGGGCATCGGATAGGTGACGGTGTTCGTCACGGGTCCACAGACGTCGATGGCGACGATGTCGGCGCCCTCGGAAGCCAGGCGCACGGCGTGCGCCCGCCCTTGGCCGCGCGCGGCGCCCGTGATGTACGCCACCCGTCCTTCGAGAGTTCCTGCCATCGCCGTTTCCTTTCGTCTGCCCGCGCCAAGGCTAGCAGCCGAACTGGAACGTGTTCTAGTAATCTCCCGGTGACGGGACCGGCCGCCTCGGAGTGCGGATCAGAGGTCGGAGATGATCTGCTGCCGCTTGCTCGCGTACTCCGCTTCGGAGATCGCGCCCGTCGCGCGCAACGTCTCGAGCTCTTGCAACCGCTGAGACGTCGACGGCTCCGGTGGCGCGGTGGCAGTGAACGACGACGGCGCCTGGGCCGGCGGTGGCGCGTACGCGGGCGGAGGTGCCTGCTGGGCGGCCGAGCGACGCACCACGTTCATCACCTGCTGGCGCACCACGGGATTGGACCGGATGTCGATGGTGCCGTTCATCGGAACGTTGTTGGCCTTGAGGATCTGCATGATCTCCATCAACGGCGCGGCCTGCCCGGACAGGTCGTAGGTCTTGTTGTCTTCAGCGAGGGTGAACTGAGCGGGCACCATGCCCACCACCAAAGCGCTTCGGTTCCAATCGATCTGGTACTGGTTGGTGGCCGGATCGACGAGCAGGACGAGCTTGCGTCCCGTGATCATCGGTAGCCGCGACACCGATGCGAGCACCGAGTCCTGGGTATCGAACGGCGTCAGGCCCGGCCCCTCGACGTGCAGGTTGAGCTTCACCAGCGGCTGCTCGTTGATACGTGTGCCGGTCTCGGTGATCCCGGTGACCTGTGCCAGCGCCAGCACTCCGGTGGCCTCGAGCATCTGGGTCTTGGCGTCGGACTTGGCCCCGTAGTTGGCCAATGCCAGCGCGATCAACACGTCGGCGGCGGTGATCAGCAGGCCGACCCAGAACATCCACCGCAGCAGACTGCTCTCGCCAATGGCGAAGTAGACCGCGAGGAAGATCGGCCCCACCAGGCCGCCGCACACCAACACCATGATCTGTGACTTCAGATAGCGACCCAGCATCTGCCACGCTCCTCGGTTCGCCGGACGTTTGCCCGCCGGACTGTCTCGGAGGTCAGATTAGCGCCAACCCGCGACATTTGGCCGAGTTGCGCAACTGTTCGGGTCGCTGACAATGGAGCGCAGCGGGGCACACCGCCCCTCGAACCGTTCTGGCTAGAACCCGATGCCGATCGGGGTGCCGGGAATGCCGATCCCGGGCCGGGGAAGGCTGGGCAGTTGGGGCGGACCGATCTGCGGCAGTTGCGGCGGACCGATCTGGGTCCCGATCGGGGTGCCCGGGATGCCGATCGAGTTGGGCACACCGAGCGAGGGCACGCCGAGCGAGGGCACCGACGGCACGCCAACACCGAGCTGCGAAAGCGCAGCAGGCGCGGCCAGGGCCGAGTTCACTAGATTGCCGGTAAAGTTCGGTGTTCCGTAATAACCCAAGTTGGCCAAGATCAGGGTGTTCACCAGATTGCCCGCGTTGTTGCCGACGATGCTCAGCGCCGTGGTCCCGATCGCCGTCCCAGCGCCCACGATGGCGCCAGTGGTGGCGTCTGCGCCGGAGTTCTGCCAGAGGTAGGAGGCGGCGGCGTTCTGCAGGTTCGAGTTGAGGTCGTCCCAATTGAGTCCGTTGGCATCGCCCTCGGGCAGGGTGACCGTCGGAAGGGTGACCGTCGGCGCAGCAGCGGCGGAGGCGGGGGCAGGCGCGGTCGGCGCAATCGCAGCCATCGCGGGATTGCTCAGAATGTCCGAGTTGCTACCGGCGGTGCCCGCGGAGGTGGTGATCGGGGCAGAGGCAGGGGCCGCCGCGGGTGCGGGAGCCGCTGGTGCGGGAGCAGCGGTCTCGGCCACGGGCGCGGGTGCCGGGTCGGGGACGAGTGCCCCGGCGGGCGCCGCGGGAATGGGCTTCGACTGAACGTCGGGCATCGCCGCCTGTTGCGACACGACCGGCGCTGACACGCCGGTGACCGTCCAGACGAGCACGATGACCGCGACGATGAGGGCGACGACACCGGCCGTACCGACGACGATGGCCAGCTTCAGAAGTCGCTCCGGAGACAGCGACGCGGACGGTGCGATGGCCGGAATAGGCTCGGTTAGATCCATTACCATGAGGGGCTCCCCCGATCCCGCTGGATTCCGCCGTAAAGGGCTTACCACGGGCGTGCGTCACACATTTACAGATGCAGCCCAAGATTAACACCTCCAGCAAGGGCCGGCGTCTCGCTTGAATTGCGTAGATCGCTTATGGCCCTTGACAACCCGCAGGAAACGGACCGCAAGGCAGCGAACGAAACGTTGCTAGAACACGTTATTGTGACGGATTCTCCACGGTGCCCCGGTATTGAAGCCCGTACGACGATTGCCAATATCGACGGCCGTCGCAAGTGTGCCCATTCAGGAGTCGTCGCCCATCGCAACGTCGACGATCAGGAACGAGAAGTTGTCCTCGGCACCATTGGCCCGCGTCTTCTCGATGATCCGCGCCGCACAACCGTCGAGATCGGGCAGCGCCGCCGCTTCGGCGAGTTCGTCGAACGACATCATTCCGCTGACGCCGTCGGAGCACAGCAGATGCGTGCCGGGGACAAGGGGCGTCGCCGTCACGTGAGGGTGCACGGGACCGGGCTGACCGAGTGATTGGGTGATGACGTTCGTCGGCCTGCCCGACGCGTCGAAGACGGAGTCGTCGATCGAGATCTGCCGAACGACCCCTCCGGTGATCGAGTAGATCCGGCTGTCGCCGACGTTGAACACCAGCAGCTGGTCGGACAGGAAGCACAGCCCGGCGACCGTCGTCCCCAGCCCACCAAGGTCGTTCTCGGCACCCACCGCACGCACCTGCTCGTTGACGACCTCGAGTGAGGCGGACACGTCGTCGACACTTCGCCACCCCGGCGATAGCTGAGCGATCGCGTTCAGCGCCACCCGGCTGGCCAGGTTACCTCCGACGTGCCCACCCATGCCGTCGGCGACCGCACACACGAACGGCGGCGCCGGCGCGAAATGCATTGTGACGAGCGATCCGTCGTGAGACTGGCACTGCCAGCCCGCCACCAGGACGGCATCCTCGTTGCGCTTGCGCAGCAGGCCGACGTCGGTGAACGCCCGAACCGTGAACCGCGTCATCTGCAGTTGTCCTCACTGTTGCCGGAAGCCCCCATGCAAGCATCAATGGGCAGTCCCCACACGGGAAACGAAAGCGGCGCCCACCCCGCAGGGTGAGCGCCGCTTCCTTTGGTAGGCGGAGCCTACTTGTTGATCTTCGTCACGCGGCCGGCGCCGACGGTACGACCACCCTCACGGATGGCGAACCGCAGGCCCTCGTCCATGGCGACGGGCTGGATCAGCTTGACGGAGATGTCGGTGTTGTCACCGGGCATCACCATCTCGGTGCCCTCGGGGAGGGTCACCACGCCGGTCACGTCCGTCGTACGGAAGTAGAACTGCGGACGGTAGTTGTTGAAGAACGGCGTGTGGCGGCCGCCTTCGTCCTTGGACAGGATGTAGACGCTGCCGTCGAACTCGGTGTGCGGCGTGGTGGTGCCGGGCTTGACCACGACCTGGCCACGCTCGACGTCCTCACGCTTGACACCACGGACCAGCAGGCCGACGTTGTCGCCCGCCTGGCCCTGGTCGAGCAGCTTGCGGAACATCTCGACACCGGTGACGGTCGTCTTGGTGACGGTCGGCTTGATGCCGACGATCTCGACTTCCTCGTTCACGTTGACCACGCCACGCTCGACGCGACCGGTGACCACGGTGCCGCGGCCGGTGATCGTGAAGACGTCCTCGACGGGCATCAGGAACGGCTTGTCGGTGTCGCGGACCGGGTCCGGGATCGACTCGTCAACGGCATCCATCAGGTCCTCGACGGACTTGACCCACGCCGGGTCACCCTCGAGTGCCTTGAGCGCCGACACCTTGATGACCGGGGCATCCTCGTCGAACTCCTGGGCGGCCAGCAGTTCGCGGACCTCCAGCTCGACGAGCTCCAGGAGCTCCTCGTCGTCGACCATGTCGGCCTTGTTCAGCGCGACCAGGATGTAGGGCACGCCGACCTGGCGAGCGAGCAGCACGTGCTCACGCGTCTGCGGCATCGGGCCGTCAGTGGCGGCAACCACCAGGATCGCGCCGTCCATCTGCGCGGCACCGGTGATCATGTTCTTGATGTAGTCCGCGTGACCGGGGGCGTCGACGTGCGCGTAGTGACGCTTCTCGGTCTGGTACTCAACATGCGAGATGTTGATCGTGATACCGCGCTGACGCTCCTCGGGCGCATTGTCGATCTGGTCGAATGCGCGCGACTCGTTCAACGCCGGGTACTTGTCGTGCAGAACCTTGGTGATTGCTGCCGTCAGGGTCGTCTTGCCGTGGTCAACGTGACCGATGGTCCCGATGTTGACGTGCGGCTTCGTCCGCTCGAACTTCGCCTTCGCCACTTCTGTGTCCTCCTGGACTTGTTGGTGCTTGCTAAGCAGTTGATGTGTTCAGTTGTGCTGGCCGACGGATCAGCCTACAGACCCCATTCCGGGCCCTTTATTGACCTGTTGCCTTCGCGATGATTTCCTTCGACACGTTCGCCGGGACTTCGGCGTACGAATCGAACAGCATGGAGTAGTTCGCCCGACCCTGGGTCCGAGACCGAAGGTCCCCGACGTAGCCGAACATCTCCGACAGCGGCACGTTGGCCTTGACGACACGTGCGCCGCTGCGCTCCTCCATGGCTTGAATCTGACCACGGCGGGAGTTCAGGTCGCCGATCACGTCACCCATGTAGTCCTCGGGCGTGGTGACCTCGACGGCCATGATCGGCTCCAGGATGACCGGCTGCGCTTGTGCCGCAGCCTTCTTCAGCACCTGGGAGCCAGCGATCTTGAACGCCATCTCCGACGAGTCGACGTCGTGGTACGCGCCGTCGATCAGGATCAGCTTCAGGTTCACCAACGGGTAACCGGCCAACACGCCGTACTGCATGGCGTCCTGCGCACCGGCATCCACCGAGGGGATGTACTCGCGCGGGATGCGGCCACCGGTGACCTTGTTCTCGAACTCGTAGGTCGCGCCGTCCTCGCCGGTGAAGGGCTCGAGGTTGACGAGCACCTTCGCGAACTGACCCGAACCGCCGGTCTGCTTCTTGTGCGTGAACTCGACCTTCTCGACCGCGCGCTTGATGGTCTCCTTGTACGCCACCTGCGGCTTGCCGACGTTGGCCTCGACCTTGAACTCGCGACGCATGCGGTCGACCAGGATGTCCAGGTGGAGCTCGCCCATGCCACCGATGATGGTCTGGCCGGTCTCGTGGTCCTGGTTGACCTTGAAGGTCGGGTCTTCCTCGGCCAGCTTCTGGATGGCCAGGGACAGCTTCTCCTGGTCGCTCTTGGTCTTCGGCTCGATGGCGACCTGGATCACGGGATCCGGGAAGGTCATCGACTCGAGCACGACCTGCTGGTTCAGATCCGACAGCGTGTCACCGGTCGTGGTGTCCTTCAGACCGATCACGGCGTAGATGTGGCCGGCACTTGCCGTTTCGACCGGGTTCTCCTTGTTGGAGTGCATCTGGAACAGCTTGCCCAGCCGCTCCTTCTTGCCCTTGGTCGCGTTGATGACCTGGGCGCCGGAGTCGACCTTGCCCGAGTACACCCGGACGTAGGTCAGCTTGCCGAAGAACGGGTGCGTGGCGACCTTGAACGCGAGCGCGGAGAACGGCTCGTCGGTCGACGGCTTGCGCACGACCTCGACGTCCTCCTTGCCAGGCGCATGGCCAATGGCAGCAGCCACGTCCAGCGGGGTCGGCAGGTAGTCGATGACGGCGTCGAGCATGGGCTGCACGCCCTTGTTCTTGAACGCGCTGCCACACAGCACCGGGTAGATCTCGGAGTTGACCGTGAGCTTGCGGATCGCGCCCTTGATCTCCTCGACGGTGAGCTCTTCGCCACCGAAGTACTTCTCCAGCAATGCCTCGTCGGTCTCGGCGACCGTCTCGAGCAGCTTGGTGCGGTACTCCGCGGCCTTCTCGACCAGATCCTCGGGGATGTCGATGGTGTCGTACGTCTCACCGAGCTTGGTCTCGCCGCGCCACACCTTGGCCTTCATCTCGACCAGGTCGACGATGCCCTCGAAGTCACCCTCCGAGCCGATGGGCAGCTGAATCGGCAACGCCCTGGCACCGAGGCGCTCCTCGATGGTGCGCACGGTGAAGTAGAAGTCGGCGCCGATCTTGTCCATCTTGTTGACGAAGCAGATGCGCGGCACGTCGTACTTGTCGGCCTGACGCCAAACCTGCTCGGACTGCGGCTCAACGCCTTCCTTGCCGTCGAAGACGGCAACGGCGCCATCGAGGACACGCAGCGAGCGCTCTACCTCGACGGTGAAGTCGACGTGGCCCGGGGTGTCGATGATGTTGATCTGGTTGCCGTCCCAGAAGCACGTGGTGGCAGCGGAGGTAATGGTGATACCCCGCTCCTGCTCCTGTTCCATCCAGTCCATCGTGGCGGCACCGTCGTGCACCTCACCGATCTTGTAGCTGATACCGGTGTAGTAGAGGATGCGCTCGGTAGTCGTCGTCTTGCCGGCATCGATGTGCGCCATGATGCCGATGTTGCGGACCTTGGTGAGGTCGGTGAGCACGTCCTGTGCCACGGCTAGATTCCCACTCTTTCGCTTGCTTGAGTTGCTGTTTCAGTTGCGTCCGGCGTTGCCCGATGTCGCCGCAGGCGGCTCCGGCGAGCCGCCCGTCCTACCAGCGGTAGTGCGCGAAGGCCCGGTTCGCCTCTGCCATCTTGTGGGTGTCCTCACGCCGCTTGACGGCAGCACCCAGGCCATTGCTGGCGTCGAGGATCTCATTCGCCAGACGCTCGACCATGGTCTTCTCGCGACGCGCCTTGGAGAAGCTGACCAGCCAGCGCAGTGCCAGCGTGGTCGACCGCTCGGGACGCACCTCGACGGGAACCTGGTAGGTGGCGCCACCGACGCGGCGGCTGCGCACCTCGAGGGCGGGCTTGACGTTGTCGAGAGCGCGCTTCAGGGTGACCACCGGATCGGTGCCGGTCTTGTCACGGGCCTGCTCGAGCGCACCATAAACAATGCGCTCAGCCAGTGATTTCTTCCCATCGAGCAGGACTTTGTTGACCAGCTGGGTGACCAGCTGCGAACCGTAGACCGGGTCGTTGACCAGCGGCCGCTTCGGTGCGGGGCCCTTGCGCGGCATTAGCTCTTCTCCTTCTTGGCGCCGTACTTGCTACGGGCCTGCTTGCGGGACTTGACGCCCTGGGTGTCAAGCGAGCCGCGGATGATCTTGTAACGCACGCCGGGGAGGTCCTTCACACGACCACCACGCACGAGCACCATCGAGTGCTCCTGCAGGTTGTGACCCTCACCCGGGATGTAGGCGGTGACCTCGACCGCGCTGGTCAGCTTCACGCGCGCAACCTTGCGAAGTGCCGAGTTCGGCTTCTTCGGGGTGGTTGTGTACACGCGGGTGCACACGCCGCGGCGCTGCGGGCTGCCCTTGAGGGCCGCGGTCTTGACCTTGGCGATCTTGTCGCGGCGACCCTTGCGGACCAGCTGGTTGATGGTTGGCATGTACCGGCTTTCTGTGTTGCTTCTGCTTGTCTTCGGTTGTTCTCAAGTCTGTGTACTGCGGGTTTCGCTCGTTCGCGTACCCCGCGACCGGGCGTGTCGCACGCGCCCGCGCACCGATGTTCTTTCGATGCACCGTGGACATGCGAATTGGCCCGGCGTGCAGGCATGCTTGCGAAAACACTCAGCCGCAAGCGCCTCGGCCAGGCACGATGGACCACGATACCCGCCCACGGTAGGGCAGGTCAAAGCGCGTCAGAGCAGCCCACTCAGGCGCGGGCTCAGCGCCTCTCCATGCCGGACGCCAAGCGCAGCACCATGTCGTTGAATACGGCGTCGGTGTCGACCTCGTCCATCACGCCCGTCATCTCCAGAAGAACGAATCCGTGCAGCGCAGACCAGAACTCGAGCGCCGCATAGAACGCGTTCTCGCCGTCCAGTCCATAAGAGGACAGCACCTCCATCACCGGACCTGCCGCGAGCCGGGTCGCTTCCGTGTATTCCGGGTCGTCGCCACCGAGGGGCATGCGGGTGAACGCCGAGTAGCGGCCGGGATGGTGGTGGGCGTAGCTGCGGTAGGCGCTCGCCATCGACGACACCGCGTCGTCGCGGGTGCGGCCGTCGCCGACGGCGTTGAGCATCCCGAGGATGTCGTCGATCACCCGCATCCGGACGGTTCGCCGCAGGTCATCGAGGCTGTCGACGTGGTTGTAGAGCGACGGGCCCTTGGTCCCGAGCTGGATCGCCAGCGCGTTGATGGTGAGTGCGTCCCAACCCTCACGGTCGAGGAAGGTCAGGGCGGCGTTGACGATCGAGTCACGGCTGAGCTTGGTCGTGCGCGACTGATTACGCGGCCGGCCACCCGCCGAGCGCGACTCCAGTCGAGCTGCCATGTGTGCGTCATCCTTACCCTTGGGCGACCGAACACTTGGTTCGTCATCACCGATCCAGCAATTGGGCCAGCGAATGACTCTAACCGTTTACCGGCCCGGGGAGGGCGAGCGAAGCGACGGAAGAAGTCACCAGATCAGTTCACGCGCTGTTGGCTGAGTTGCGCGAGATGCTCGGTGATCGAACACAGATCGGGCAGCATCGCCGGGTTCATCGTCTGGATCGACCACGTGACGACGTCGCCGCCCTTTGCGACGTAGATGCTGCAAGCGTTGTCGTCGAAGGCCTTGAAGCCCTTGTTGCCGTCGAGCGCCATCTCGGTGAGGGTGCGGCCCGCGCTCACTTCGAGAGCCCGTTCGGTGTCCAGGTCGCTGCCGCGGTACCACCACGTCGAGATGCCCATGCCGATGCCGAACGTGCCGATCGCGGTGTTCTCCTGCCAGAAGCAGCCGGCATCGCTGTCGATGACCTTGGTGAACAGCGACGAACCGATCACCTTGGTGACGTCGGCGTCGGTGACGCCGTTGCAGGGCTCGCTGCGGAACCCGACGCCGGACACCGGAGTCGCTGGCCGCGCGGCGTGGTCGGGGCCGCACCCCGTCAGGACCATGGCGCAGGCAGCCGCCAGTGCAGCCAGGCACCGGAGAGAAGTCGCACCCATCACAGGTCCGATGACAACGTCGCCGCCAACAGTTTCTCGGCGGCCGGGCAGGGCTCGCCGCCCGTCGTGGGACGGAACTGCACCCACCACGTCAACACACCGGTGCCCGCCGCAGCGGTGGCCGAGCACGCCGCGTGGTCGCCTCCGACCTCGGCGAGGAATGCCGGGTGGCGCTCCACGTCGATGTCGGTGATCGTTGCGCCCCGTTGCGTCGCCACTCCGCGTTCGCGGTTGAGGCTGCCGGTTTCGAACCAGGAGAAGACGACGTCGATGAGGCCGTTCTTGCGGGCAAGCACGTACTGACAGACCGCACCGCTGTAGGGCCGCACGACGCTCTCCGCGCCCAAGGTCTGCTGGATCGAATCGTCGGTCAACAACCCGCAGCGGTCATCGACGTAGCCATAGCTGCGATCCGGGTCCGGGACGGACGGCCGGGACTTTTGGGCGTCACCCGTGACGGTCTGCGAGCACCCGACGGTCAAAGCCGCGGCGACCGTCGCAGCAACAAATCCCTTGATCCGGCATCGCATCGTGTGCACACGCTACCCAGCACGACGGGGCCCGGCGACTCATACGATCAGCCCGACGCGGATTGAACGGGCGAACTGCTGTCACCGGGGCCATTCAGCAACGTAGGCTGCGGTGATCGGAGTTGTGGGGCATGTATCCGAGCCGCCGAAGCGAAGGGGTCACGGAGTGCGAATCAGGACGTTTGGTGGGTTGCTGGCGACCGGAGTGATCGCGGCGACAGCGGCGGTCACCGT
The DNA here is from genome assembly GCF_008329605.1 of Mycolicibacterium sp. P9-64. GTDB lineage: Bacteria > Actinomycetota > Actinomycetes > Mycobacteriales > Mycobacteriaceae > Mycobacterium. Next base: position 140,017 of record NZ_NPKO01000012.1, on the reverse strand, counting down.
CGGAACCCCCATGGCACACGCCAAGAACGGCGACACCCACATCACGGGGCAGGGCATCACTCAGACCCTCGACTGCAATGAGTCGACGCTCTACGTGACGGGCACCGGGAACTACGTCACGGCCAAGGGATCGTGTTGGGGCGTAGCGGTTCAGGGCTCGTCGAACGTCGTGATCATCGACAACGTCGTCAACGACATCGTGGTGTACGGCTACGACCAGACCGTCCTGTACCACGACGGCGCTCCATCCCTCTGGGACCGTGGTCGTGAGCTCGGCATGACCAACCGCATCGACCGCGTTCCCGCGTAGTCTTGGCGGCCACGGCGGAGCCTCGCCGTGGATCGCCGACGAGACGAGGACCCCCGTATGCGCGCGCACTCTCGAGCACTCGTCGGGGGCGCCTGCGCAGCGTTTCTCGTGATCGGCATCGCCGGCTGCGGTTCCGGGGGTTCGGACACCAACCCGCCGACGGCCACCGCGGGCACGGCGGGCGCGCAGGTCGAGGTGAACAACACCATCAACTACGGCTCGTTCGGCACGACGGCCGACATCGACTGCGCCGACGGCAAGTCACTCAACATCGGCGGATCGAACAACACCCTGACCGTGAAGGGCGCGTGCGCCAGCGTGAACATCGGCGGGGCCGACAACAAGATCACCATCGACAAGGTCGACAAGGACATCAGCCTCGTCGGCTTCAACAACTCCGTCACCTACAAGGACGGCGACCCCAAGGTCAGCGACGTCGGTTCCGGCAACACCATCAAGAAGGGCTGAGCGTCACTCCCGAGCCCCGTGGCGGCCCGCGCCGCCCGCGAATCTCTGTGCCCCGGCCAGTGATTCGGCGGCCACCTGCGACAGGCTGGCGAACTCGGAGTCGATGGCAGCTGCCTCGGTCAGCCCCCACTGGTTGAGCGCCGACAACCGGTCGGCGCGCAGGCACAACTGCGGCAGCGCAGCGAGGTCCGCGGCCAGTTCCTCGGCCGCCGCGCGAGCCTGCCCCTTCGGCACCACCCGATTGGCCAGCCCCATGGCGAGCGCCTCCTGGGCCTCGACGGCACGGCCGGTGAGGATCAGGTCCATCGCCCGGCTGTGACCGATCAGCCGCGGCAACCGCACCGTTCCCCCGTCGATCAGCGGTACGCCCCAGCGGCGGCAGAAGACGCCGAACACGGCGTCCTCCTCGGCGACCCGCAGGTCGCACCACAGCGCAAGCTCGAGACCGCCTGCGACCGCATAGCCGCTCACCGCCGCGATGACCGGCTTGCTCAGCACCATCCGCGACGGCCCCATGGGTCCCGGTCCAGTGCGGTGCGCCTGGTTCATCTCGGGGGTGCCGAACGCCTTGAGATCCGCTCCTGCGCAGAAGGTTCCGTTGTCACCCCACAGCACGGCCACCGATGCGGAGTCGTCGCGGTCGAACTCGTCGAACGCCGCGAAGAGCGCGGCGGCGGCGGGACCGTTGACGGCGTTGCGCGCCTCCGGCCGGTTCATGATCACCGTCGTCACCGGGCCGTTGCGCTCGACCCGGACACCACCGTTCGCACTTTCTGAGTTCGATTCCCCGGTCGCTTCGCTGGAGCCGCGCTTGCGCGGACTGGCCTCCGAAAAAGTCATGTCGTCTCCATCAATTCGCTGTCGTCCCGCCGCGCAAGGAGTTCGGCGGCGAAGTCACGGTAGGCCGAGCGGAGTTCGGCACCTGGCCAGTCGACTGGCAGAAGTTCGGCGGGTAACACGGGGTCGGTGAGCAAATGCCTGACCATGCCCGCGGCAGCCGTGAAGCGATGCGGCACGTCGGTCGCCGCGGCCATCTCGTCGAGCAGGCGACGCCCGGTCTTCACCCACTGGGGCAGATCCCAGAGCCGGGCGGTGAGGTCGCCCACGTCGTCGTCTCGAGCCTGCAATACCCGTACCAGACCGCGAAGGGTGTCCGTCAGCTCCAACTCGAGGTTGGCGGGGCGCATCCACACACCTTCACGCAGTTCGGCGAAACGCTTGTCGTGCAGCGTGATACGCAACTGGGCACGGGTTCGCGCGTCGATGCCAACGCTGGTGACCACCAACGTCGTCCACGTCCCGTCCCACCGTCGCAGCCGGGGGTCCAGCGAGTCGTCCTGACGTCGCTGCCTGGCCAACAGCCGCTCGGAGAGTCGGTAACCGTCCGTCGACCGGACCAGATCGCCTGCGCCGACCATCCTGGTCAGCGCCACCCGCAGCGTCGGTTCCTTGATGTCGAAATCGGATGTCAGCCTGACCAGTTCGGCCGACGACGCCCAGGCCGGATGAGCCCCGAGCAGCACGCTCAGCACCACCGAGCGTGCGGTCAGACGGGACACTTCCGGGTCCCGCCCCCTGGACACCATCCGGCTACACCCCTGAGGTCTTGCGGCCCGCGTCGCCAAACGGTTCGTCACGGTTGCGTACCGCGGCACGGAAGCCGTGCTCGACCGACTCCGCGACGAACGCGTGCCCCTCCGGGGTGTGCCGAGCCACCCCATCGAAGACGGTGCTCACCATTCGGCTGGTCGCGATGCCCTGGTTGATCAGGGTCGTGTTGAGCGCGAGTTTCGCCATGATCAGCTGGTTGACCGGCATCGCGGCGATCCGTCCGACGAGTCGTTCCGTGCGCTCGTCCAGATCGGCAGGCGCTGGCGCCTCGATGGCAAGGCCCCACTCGGCGGCCTGCGCACCGGTGATGCAATCGCCGGTGAAGAGAAGACGTTTCGCGCGTTGGTCGCCCAGCCGGTGCGCCCACAGTCCGGCGGCAGGCACGCCCCACACCCGCATGGGTGGATAGCCGATCTTGGCGTCGGAGGCCGCGATCACCTGGTCGGCATGCAGGGCGATGTCGGTGCCGCCAGCGACGCAGTAGCCGTGGATCTTCACCACGGTCGGCTTGTCGCAGTGCATCAGGCTGGAGAAGCCGCGCACGAAGCGGCTCATCATCTGGTAGTCGATCATCGGATCCCATGGCTGATCCGGCAGGTGGTTGATCGCCTGCGTCTTCCCGGCGAGCACCGTGTCCTGATATGGGTTGCCGCCGCCGGCAGACGACGATCCCTCGGCGTATGCGCCGAGGTCGAACCCTGCGCAAAAGCCTTCTCCCCGACCGGATACCAGGATCACGTGCACGTTCGGATCCAGATCGGCACGCTCGACGAGCGCCGACAACTCCAACGGCGTATCGGCGACGATCGCGTTGCCCTTCTCGGGCCGGTTGAACGTGATCCGTGCGACCCTGTCGGTCACCTCATAGGTCATCGTCTTCAGATCATCGAAGTCAACGGGCCTGATTGCATGCGTCATGCGATCGTCACCCCTTCACCAACGCACGCTCGATGATCGGCGCGAGGTCCAACCCGGTGGGCAGCGTTCCGAACGCCCCGCCCCACTGCCCGCCGAGCCTGCTGGCCAGGAACGCCTCGGCGACCGCCGGGTGACCGTGCCGCACCAGCAGCGACCCCTGCAGCGCCAACGAGATGTCCTCGGCCACCTTGCGGGCCCGGTACTGGATGGTCTCGAGGTCGTCGAGCTGCGTCCGCAGCGCCACGACGTGGGCGTCCAACCGCGGGTCCTGGCCCGTAGTCAGGCTCAGCTCGTCGAACAGCACGTCGATGCACTCCGGTCGAGTTGCCATGGCCCGCAACGTATCCAGTGCACTCACGTTGCCGGAGCCCTCCCAGATGCCCATCAGCGGCGCCTCGCGATAGAGCCGCGGCATACCGGACTCCTCGACGTAGCCGTTGCCGCCAAGGCATTCCATCGCCTCGGCGGCGTGCGGGGTGGCCCGCTTGCACACCCAGTACTTGCCAGCGGCCAGACCGATCCTGCGCAGCAGCGTCTCCCGCTCGTCACCCCGCACCGCGTGGTCGGTGGCACCCGCCATCCGCATGGCGAGCATGGTGGCCGCCTCCGCCTCCACCGCGAGATCGGCGAGCACGTTGCGCATCAACGGCTGGTCGATCAGGTAGGCGCCGAACGCCTTTCGGTGCTGGGCATGGTGAATGGCCCGAGTCAGACCGGTGCGCATGCTGGTCGCACTGCCGAGCGTGCAGTCCAGCCGAGTGAGGTTGACCATCTCGATGATGGTCGCGACGCCGCGGCCCTCCTCACCGACCAGCCATGCCGTCGCACCGTCGTACTCGACCTCGCTGGATGCGTTGGCATGGTTGCCCAGCTTGTCCTTCAAGCGCTGCAACAACATTCGGTTGCGGGTGCCGTCGGGTAGCACGCGGGGCAAGAAGAAGCAGCTCAATCCGTTCGGCGCCTGCGCAAGCACCAGGAAGACGTCACACATCGGCGCGGAGGTGAACCACTTGTGACCACGCAGCGAGTAGCTGCCGTCGCCGTTCGGCGTGGCCTCGGTGGTGCCGGCGCGAACGTCGGAACCTCCCTGCTTCTCGGTCATCGACATGCCAGCGGTGATCCCGGCCTTCGTGGTCGGCACCTTCAGTTCGGGGTCATACGTCCGGCTGGTCAGCAGTGGCTCGTAGATCGCGGCCAGCTCTGGGTTGTGCCGCAGTGCGGGGACGACGGCGTAGGTCATCGAGATCGGGCACACGTGCCCAGCTTCTGGTGTCCACACCGATTCCTTGGCGGCACGGACGACGTGCGCGCCCGCGCGATCATCGGCCCACGGCGCGGCATGCACACCGTGCTTGATCGCGACGGTCATCAATTCGTGATAGGCGGGGTCGTACTCGACTTCGTCGATGCGGTGGCCGTAGCGGTCGTGGGTGCGCAGCACGGGCTGGTTTCGATCGGCCAGCTCGCCCCAGCGCTGGGCCTGCGCACCCCCACCGATCGCTCCCAGCTCGGTGACCTCGTCGAGGCCCCACTGGCCGCCCTCCCGGATCAGCGCCTCGATGAGCACCGGCGACGTGGCCGGGTTGTAGTCCTCCAGCGGCGGAACCTGATTGGTGACGACGTGCGTATCTCCCATCCCCCCATGTTACACATTTCCGACAGTCGCACAAGATTCGTAATACCGCCTGGCGCGTCACGCTTTCTCCGGTATCGCCCTATCGCATACTTGACCGATGGAATCGAACTCCGTCGTACGTGCCGGAACCCTCGCGCTGACCAGGACGCCCGTGCCCGACGCTCAGTCCGTGAGCGGCTCTCCGGTCACTGCCGCCACCGCGCTCGACGAGTTCGCCGGCGTCGAGGTCGGCGTATGGGAGATGACCCCAGGCGTGATGACCGACGTCGAGGCCGACGAGGTCTTCGTGGTGCTATCGGGTTCGGCGACAATCGCATTCGGCGACGACAGCCCGACGATCACGATCGGCGCCGGCGACGTCGTCCGGCTCGCGGAGGGTGCCGAGACCGTCTGGACGGTCACCGACACCCTACGCAAGGTCTACCTCACCGGCGTGTGACGACCGGGAACGCCAGCCGTCATACCGGTTCATCGCCCACATCACCACCGCGGCGAACGCCCAGCCGAGCATGATGTCGACGACGTAGTGCTCGGCGGTATAGACCAGCGTGAACGCCATGATCAGCACGTAGGACACCAGGACTGGCCGCCACCCGCGGTGCACGCGATGCCACAGGAACGCGGCCACCGCCGCCGTCATCCCTGCATGCAACGACGGAATGGCCGCGACCAGGTTGACGCTGGCTTGGCCCTGGTCGATCAGTGCCGTCGCCGTGTGCAGATTCAGCTTGCCCCAGCCTCGCGCGACGATCCGCTCGACCCAGGCGTTCGCGCCGTCCTGGCTGATCTGCATACCTCCGAGCAGACCACCGTCGGGTACGCCCCGGGCAGACCGGAACATGCACTGCGGGCCGGACGGGCCGCCATCGACGTCGACGGCCGTGCATCGCGCGGCCGCCCACGGCGGAGCTGCCGGGAGTAGCGCGTAGACCACCAGCGCCGCGAATGACAGCCCGACGAACAACCGGACGAACGTCTTCCACTCGTCTCGGTTGCGCAGCCACAGCACGCCTGCCACCACGTACGGCAGGACGAAGAACGACATGTAGACCGAGCTGATGACGACCTCCCACCATGGGGCGGTCGGTAGCTTCAGCCGTTCCTGCAGCCACACCGTCGGCATCGTTCCGAAGAACAACCAGCGGTCGGCGTCTGCCTGCCAATGCCACAGTGTCGGGCGCCCGATCAGCGTCGCCGCTCCCCTGCTGAGGTCGTAGGCGAGCAGCACCAACGCGAACGGCAACCAGTCGCGAATGACGTACAGCATGCGCCGTCCCTGACCGATGCTCGCCGCGAGCAGACCCGTCGCGATGTAGAGCAGAAGCAGTTCGCGGTTGAACGCAAATCCGTCGGTCACCGTCAGGTAGATCACGGCGGCGGCCCAGGCGGCGATCGCCACCCAGCGCACGACCCTCAGCCAGTGCTCGCGTTTTAGGACGGGATCTTCGGCGCGCGCCAATGCCATTGGCGGTTGCTCGTCGATCGCTGACACACGGCCTTCCGACACCACCGAGAGGTGGTTCCCGGCCGACAGCCTAGTTAACCGCGACGCCTTCCGGCGTTGGGAACTCGTTCACTTGACCGAATCGTGTTCAGCCGGCGTGTTCGCGCAGGAAGGCGATGTCGTCCTTGCGGCCCTCGTCGGAGGTCTCACAGATGACGGGCGCATCGGCGGCGTTGACGACCGCCACCAACAACTGGGGATCGATCTGGCCGGTGCCGAAGTTCGCGTGGCGATCGGCGCCCGAACCAGCGGCGTCCCGAGAATCGTTGCAATGCACCAGGTCGATGCGGCCGGTGATGGACTTGATCCGCTCAACGGCGTCGATCAAGGCTTCCCCGGCGGCCCACGCGTGGCAGGTGTCGAGGCAGAAGCCGATGCCCTTGTCGCCGATGTGGTCCCAGAGCCGGGCGATGGTGTCGAAGTGCCGGGCCATCGCGTGGTCACCGCCCGCGGTGTTCTCCAAATACACCGGCATGTCGGTCGTGAGCGAGTCAAGCGCCTTGACCCACCGCTCGAACCCGGCCTCCACGTCCTTGTCGTCGGCGTGCCCGCCGTGCACGATCACCGCGGTGGCACCGACCTCGGTCGCCGCGTCACACGTGTCCTGCAGGATCTTGCGCGACGGGATGCGTACCCGGTTGTTGGCCGACGCCACGTTGATCAGGTACGGCGCATGCACGTAGATCGGCACCGCCGACGCCTTGAGTGCCTGCGCATCCTCGCGCGGCTTCGGCTTCTTCCAGCTCTGCGGATCGCCGAGGAAGAACTGCACGACCTCTGCGCCGTCCGCGTCCGCGGCGGCAAGCGGGTCTTCGGAATGAACATGCGAACCAATCAGCACGTGGCCCAGTTTATGCGGATGGCCCGACACCTCCTCCCCGCGAGCAGCCGCAAACCTGCCCAAATCTCGCGGATTTTGTGCAGGTTTGTGGCTGCTCACCCGGTGAGTGAGGCGGGTTCGAGGTGGTGGAAGATTCGGTCGACCAGCTCTAGCGGCCTGCGTTGGATGTCGTCGACCACCATCGGGATCACCGTCCAGCCGCACTCCTGTAGCCGGGCGGTCTTCATCCTGTCGTGCTTGAACGCTTCCGGGTTCGCATGCCAGTCCACACTGTCGTACTCGGCAATCACCTTCGCGTCGAGCCACGCGAAGTCGACCCGCCACAGCCGGCCATGACGGTCGATGATCTCGTACTGCAACTCCGGGGGCGGCAGACCACCGTCGATGAAGACGAGACGGGCTTCGCTCTCCATCGGCGACTCTGCTCGAGGGTCGGCGAACGCCAGGAGCTCTCGAACCTTGACTATGCCGCGTCGGCCCTTCTGGTCCGCCACGGCCTCCGTCAATTCAGCCGCCGTGCAGGCGCCGGAGCGGAGCGCAGCATCGAGGTTCGCCAAACAGCGCGGCCGCCGAAGTGTCCGTGCCACTTCGACCGCGGTCCACGCCGGCGCCGTGGCAAGCCTGCCCTGAACTCGTCGCAGCCGTCCGCCTGTTCGTTGGTGCACCATCAGGTCAACGTTGGGCCGCATCCGGATGCCGGGGTCGAGGACGTGAATCCGATGATCGCTCTCGGTATCGAAGCCGTACAGGTCCGCCGCGGTGCCGAGGCACGCGACGATCGTGGTGTCCGACACCAGGTCCAGTGCGCGGAGCCGACACATGACGTCCGGCGGGCACGGCGCGTACACCCCGTGCCATACCCGAAACACTCTTCGGTCCCGAATTCGCCGGACGAGCGTCCGATACGACATCACCGCGAGGAGTTGTTGCGTGGTCGCGACGCCACCGTGTACGGCGAAGACTTCGTCGAGCGACATGCGTTCGATGCTCTATCGCGACGGCAGCTTCGCAAAATGACTGGGCTGAAGGGCTGTGGATAGTGTGCCCACCAGACATAAAAGTGCCCCAAATCCTTGGATTTGGGGCACTTTTATGTCTGCTCGCGCAGAAAGGTGACTAGCGGTAGTCGCTGAAGCCGTAGTCGTCCAGCGGAACGGCCTGGCCGGAGCTCTGGCCGAAGTCCGGGCTGTAGTACTGATCCTCGTAGGACGGGATCGTGTACGCCGCGGCGCGGGCTTCCTCGGTCGGCTGCACCTGGATGTCCCGGTAGCGGGCAATGCCCGTACCGGCCGGGATCAGCTTGCCGATGATCACGTTCTCCTTCAGACCCTGGAGCTTGTCGCTGCGGCAGTTGATCGCCGCATCGGTCAGCACCCGAGTGGTCTCCTGGAACGACGCTGCCGACAACCACGAATCGGTGGCCAGCGACGCCTTGGTGATACCCATCAGCACCGGGCGACCTGCCGCGGGCTCTGCACCCTCGGCAACGACGCGACGGTTCTCCGACTCGAACTCCGCACGCTCGGTCAACGAGCCGGGCAGGAATTCCGTTGCGCCCGAGTCGATGATGGTCACGCGACGCAGCATCTGCCGGACGATGACCTCGATGTGCTTGTCGTGGATCGACACGCCCTGTGCGCGGTAGACGTCCTGAACCTCGTTGACGAGGTGCATCTGGACACTGCGCTGGCCCTGCACGCGCAGCACCTCGTGCGGGTTGGCCGAGCCTTCCATCAGCTGCTGACCGACCTCGACGTGGTCGCCGTCGGAGAGCAGACGCTCGGTGCCGTCCTCGTGCTTGAACACCTTCAGGCGCTGACGACGAGAGACCTTGTCGTAGACCACTTCTTCGCTTCCGTCATCCGGAACGATCGTGATCTTGTAGAACTTCTCGGTCTCCTCCAGGCGAATCCGCCCGGAGACGTCCGCGATGGGCGCAGTGTTGCGCGGCACGCGGGCCTCGAACAGCTCCTGCACGCGAGGCAGACCACCGGTGATGTCCTCACCGACGCCACCCTGGTGGAAGGTACGCATGGTGAGCTGCGTGCCGGGCTCGCCGATCGACTGGGCGGCGACGATGCCGACTGCCTCGCCGATGTCCACCAGCTTGCCGGTGGCCATCGAGCGGCCGTAGCACATCGCACACACGCCGGTACCGGTCGTGCAGGTCAGCACCGAACGCACCTTGACGGTGGTGATGCCGGCGGCGAGGAGAGCCTCGATCGCCGGATCGCCGAGGTCATGGCCGCGAGCGATGACGACGTTGCCCTTCTCGTCAACCGCGTCGGTGGCCAACGTACGTGCGTACGCCGACGTCTCGATGTGCGGATCGCGGATGAGCTCGCCGTCGCTGGACAGCTCGGCCAAGACGACGTTGATGCCGCGCTCGGTCTCGCAGTCGGTCTCGCGAACGATGACGTCCTGGCTCACGTCGACCAGACGACGGGTCAGGTAACCCGAGTCAGCGGTACGAAGTGCGGTGTCCGCCAGGCCCTTACGAGCGCCGTGGGTGTTGATGAAGTACTCCAACACCGTCAGGCCCTCGCGGAAGGACGACTTGATCGGGCGCGGGATGAACTCACCCTTCGGGTTCGTCACCAGGCCCTTCATGCCTGCCAGCGTGCGGGTCTGGGTGAGGTTACCCGTGGCACCGGACTTCACGATCGTGATGATCGGGTTGTCCTCGGGGTAGTACTTCTCCAGCGCCTTACCGACCTCTTCGGTCGCGTCCTGCCAGATCTTGACCAGTGCTTCGTTGCGCTCTTCCTTGTTCAGGGCGCCACGCTGGTACTTCTTCTCGATGCCATCGGCTTCCGCCTCGTAGCGGTCGAGGATCTCGACCTTCTGCGGCGGAACGAGCACGTCGGCCATGGCCACCGTGACACCCGAACGGGTGGCCCAGTAGAAGCCGGCGTCCTTGAGCTTGTCGACGGTCTGCGCCACCACGATCATCGGGTAACGCTCGGCGAGATCGTTGACGATCCGCGCCTGGACCTTCTTGTGCATCTGCTCGTCGACGAAGGCGTAGGCCTTGGGCAGCAGTTCGTTGAACAGCACCCGGCCCAGCGTGGTCTCGGCCATCCAGGCATCGCCCGGTCGCCAGCCACCCTCGCCGAACTGTGCGGCCTCGATGTCGGCGGGCGGGCGCAGCTGCGTCAGCCTCACCTTGATCTTGGACCGCACCGACAGCGAACCGCGGTCGACGGCCATCTGCGCCTCGGCGGGCGAGCTGTACACGCCCGTCTCCGGCTGATCCTTGGCGGCAGGCACGTACTCACCGATGTCACCCGGGATCAGGGTGGTCAGGAAGTACAGCCCGGTCACCATGTCCAGACGGGGCATGGCCAGCGGACGACCCGATGCAGGCGACAGGATGTTGTTCGACGACAGCATCAGGATGCGTGCCTCTGCCTGCGCCTCGGCGGACAGCGGCAGGTGGACTGCCATCTGGTCACCGTCGAAGTCGGCGTTGAACGCCTCACAGACCAGCGGGTGCAGCTGGATGGCCTTGCCCTCGACCAGCTGCGGCTCGAAGGCCTGAATACCGAGGCGGTGCAGCGTTGGTGCGCGGTTCAGCAGCACGGGGTGCTCGGAGATGACCTCTTCGAGGACGTCCCACACCTGCGGGCGCTGACGCTCGACCATGCGCTTGGCGCTCTTGATGTTCTGCGCGTGGTTCAGGTCGACGAGACGCTTCATCACGAACGGCTTGAACAGCTCGAGTGCCATCAGCTTGGGCAGACCGCACTGGTGCAGCTTGAGCTGCGGGCCGACGACGATGACCGAACGGCCCGAGTAGTCGACGCGCTTGCCGAGCAGGTTCTGGCGGAACCGGCCCTGCTTGCCCTTGAGCAGATCGGACAGCGACTTGAGCGGACGGTTGCCCGGCCCGGTAACGGGACGGCCACGACGGCCGTTGTCGAACAGCGCGTCCACCGACTCCTGGAGCATCCGCTTCTCGTTGTTGACGATGATCTCGGGTGCACCGAGGTCGATCAGCCTCTTGAGGCGGTTGTTGCGGTTGATCACGCGGCGGTACAGGTCGTTCAGGTCGGACGTGGCGAACCGGCCACCGTCGAGCTGAACCATCGGGCGCAGCTCCGGCGGGATCACCGGAACGGCGTCGAGCACCATGCCCATGGGCGAGTTGCGGTTCATCTGGAATGCGGCGACGACCTTCAGTCGCTTGAGGGCGCGAAGCTTCTTCTGGCCCTTGCCGTTCTTGATCGTGTCGCGCAGCGACTCCGCCTCGGCGTCGATGTCGAAGTTCTCGATGAGCTTCTTGATCGACTCCGCGCCCATGGCGCCCTCGAAGTACTCGCCGTAGCGGTCGACGAGCTCGCGGTACAGCACCTCGTCGACGATGAGCTGCTTGGGCGCCAGCTTGACGAAGGTGGTCCAGATCTCGTCGAGCCGGTCCAGCTCACGCTGGGCCCGGTCACGGAGCTGACGCATCTCGCGCTCGCCACCGTCGCGCACCTTGCGGCGAACGTCGGACTTGGCGCCTTCCTTCTCCAGCTCGGCCAGGTCGTTCTCCAGCTTCTGGCTACGCTCTGCCAGGTCGAGATCCCGTTGATCTTCCACGGCCTTCTTCTCGACGACCATCTCGGCTTCGAGCGTGGACTGCTCGTTGTGCCGCATCTCGTCGTTGACGGCGGTGATGACGTAGGCAGCGAAGTAGATGATCTTCTCGAGATCCTTCGGAGCCAGGTCGAGCAGGTAGCCCAAGCGCGACGGAACGCCCTTGAAGTACCAGATGTGGGTGACGGGTGCGGCCAGCTCGATGTGGCCCATCCGCTCACGGCGCACCTTGGCACGCGTCACCTCGACGCCGCAGCGCTCACAGACGATGCCCTTGAAGCGCACGCGCTTGTACTTGCCGCAGTAGCACTCCCAGTCGCGAGTAGGTCCGAAGATCTTCTCGCAGAACAGGCCGTCCTTCTCGGGCTTCAGCGTTCGGTAGTTGATGGTCTCCGGCTTCTTGACCTCGCCGAAGGACCAGTTGCGGATGTCGTCCGCAGTGGCGAGGCCAATGCGGAGTTCATCGAAGAAGTTGACGTCTAGCACGTAACTCCCTTTCCCCTTGCGGGTTTAGTAACTGCTAACTACTTAGTGTCCGCGGCAGTGCTGCGGCTATGCCCAATGCTCTTCGCGCAAGCGCTCATCGCTAAGCGAGGTCTTCGACGGACGGAGACTCGTTGCGGGACAGGTTGATTCCCAGGTTCGCGGCAGCGCGCTCCAGGTCCTCGTCGTCCGTGTCGCGCATTTCGATCGTCTGGCCTTCGGACGAAAGCACCTCGACGTTGAGGCACAGCGACTGCAGTTCCTTGAGAAGCACCTTGAACGACTCGGGGATGCCCGGCTCGGGGATGTTCTCGCCCTTGACGATCGCCTCGTAGACCTTGACGCGACCGACGGTGTCGTCGGACTTGATCGTCAAGAGCTCCTGCAGCGTGTACGCCGCGCCGTAGGCCTGCATGGCCCAGCACTCCATCTCGCCGAACCGCTGACCACCGAACTGCGCCTTACCACCGAGCGGCTGCTGGGTGATCATCGAGTACGGGCCGGTGGAGCGGGCGTGGATCTTGTCGTCCACCAAGTGGTGCAGCTTCAGGATGTACATGTAGCCGACCGTCACCGGGTACGGGAACGGCTCGCCACTGCGTCCATCGAACAAGCGCGACTTGCCCTCGGCGTTGACCATGACGTCGCCGTCGCGGTTGGGCAGTGTCGAACCGAGCAGCCCTTCCAGCTCCGACTCACGGGCACCGTCGAACACGGGCGTGGAGACGATCGAGTTCGGGGGCGACTCCAGCAGCCCCTCCGGCAGATTGGCCGCCCACTCGGGCGTCCCCTCGGCCACGTTGATCTTCCAGCCGCTCTTGGCCACCCAGCCGAGGTGCGTCTCGAGGATCTGGCCGATGTTCATCCGTCGCGGCACACCGTGCGTGTTCAGGATGATGTCGACCGGCGTGCCGTCCGGCATGAACGGCATGTCCTCGACCGGCAGGATCTTGCCGATGACGCCCTTGTTGCCGTGGCGTCCGGCGAGCTTGTCACCGTCGGAGATCTTGCGCTTCTGGGCCACGTAGACGCGGACCAGCTCGTTGACGCCGGCGGGCAGCTCGTCGTCGTCCTCACGCGAGAACATGCGAACGCCGATGACCTTGCCGGACTCACCGTGCGGCACCTTCAGCGACGTGTCGCGAACCTCGCGGGCCTTCTCACCGAAGATGGCGCGCAGCAGGCGCTCCTCCGGGGTCAGCTCGGTCTCGCCCTTCGGGGTGACCTTGCCGACCAGGATGTCGCCGTCGCGAACCTCGGCGCCGATGCGGACGATGCCGCGCTCGTCGAGGTCAGCGAGCACCTCGTCGGAGACGTTCGGGATGTCCCTGGTGATCTCCTCGGCGCCCAGCTTGGTGTCGCGGGCATCGATCTCGTGCTCCTCGATGTGGATGGACGTCAGGACGTCCTCCTCGACCAGGCGCTGCGAGAGGATGATGGCGTCCTCGTAGTTGTGGCCCTCCCACGGCATGACCGCGACGAGCAGGTTCTTGCCGAGCGCCATCTCACCGTTCTCGGTGCATGGGCCGTCGGCGATGACCTGACCCGACTCGACACGCTGCCCGGCGTCCACGATCGGACGCTGGTTGGCACAGGTGCCGTGGTTCGAGCGCGCGAACTTGCGCATCCGGTAGGTGTGCCGGGTGCCGTCGTCGGCCATCACGGTGATGTAGTCGGCGGACACCTCCTCGATGACGCCGGCCTTGTCGGCGACGACCACGTCACCGGCGTCGATCGCGGCACGAAGCTCCATGCCGGTACCGACCAGCGGCGACTCGCTGCGCACCAGCGGAACCGCCTGGCGCTGCATGTTCGCACCCATCAGGGCGCGGTTGGCGTCGTCGTGCTCGAGGAACGGGATCATCGCGGTTGCGACGGAAACCATCTGGCGCGGCGAGACGTCCATGTAGTCGACCTGCAGCGACGAGACGTACTCGACCTCGCCGCCCTTGCGGCGGACCAGGACGCGATCCTCGGTGAAGCGACCAGTGGCGTCGATCGGCGAGTTGGCCTGCGCCACGACGTGGCGGTCCTCCTCGTCGGCGGTCAGGTGGTGGATCTCGTCGGTGACGACACCTTCGACGACCTTGCGGTAAGGCGTCTCGATGAAGCCGAACGGGTTGACCCGCGCGTAGACCGACAGTGAACCGATCAGGCCGATGTTCGGGCCTTCCGGGGTCTCGATCGGGCACATCCGGCCGTAGTGGCTGGGGTGCACGTCGCGGACCTCGAGGCCGGCACGCTCACGGGACAGGCCACCCGGGCCAAGTGCCGACAGGCGGCGCTTGTGGGTCAGCCCCGACAGCGGGTTGTTCTGGTCCATGAACTGCGACAGCTGCGACGTTCCGAAGAACTCCTTGATCGCCGCCACGACGGGACGGATGTTGATCAGGGTCTGCGGCGTGATCGCCTCGACGTCCTGAGTGGTCATCCGCTCGCGGACGACGCGCTCCATGCGGGACAGGCCGACCCGGATCTGGTTCTGGATCAGCTCGCCGACCGTGCGAAGACGACGGTTGCCGAAGTGGTCGATGTCGTCGGTCTCCACCGGAACCTCGACGCCGCCGGGGGCGGTCATCGTGGTCTGTCCCTCGTGCAGCCGCACCAGGTACTCGATGGTGGTGGCGATGTCCTCGGGCGTCAGCGTCGAGCTGGTGATCGGCGCACCGGCGTTGAGGCCGAGCTTCTTGTTGACCTTGTAGCGGCCAACACGAGCCAGGTCGTAACGCTTCTCCTTGAAGAACAGGTTCTCCAGCAGGGTCTGCGCGGACTCCTTGGTGGGCGGCTCGCCCGGGCGCAGCTTCCGGTAGATGTCCAGCAGTGCCTCGTCGGAGCCGGCGGTGTTGTCCTTCTCCAGCGTCGACATCATGATCTCGGAGAAGCCGAAGCGCTCCACGATCTGCTCGGCGGTCCAGCCGAGCGCCTTCAGCAGCACGGTGACCGGCTGACGGCGCTTGCGGTCGATGCGCACACCGACGGTGGCGCGCTTGTCGACGTCGAACTCGAGCCATGCACCACGGCCCGGGATGACCTTGACACTGGTCAGGTCGTTCTCGGTGGCCTTGTCCTTGGACCGGTCGAAGTACACGCCTGGCGAACGGACCAGCTGGGACACGACGACACGCTCGGTGCCGTTGATGATGAACGTGCCCTTTTCGGTCATCATCGGGAAGTCGCCCATGAAGACCGTCTGGCTCTTGATCTCACCGGTCTGGTTGTTGATGAACTCAGCGGTGACGAACAGCGGGGCCGCGTACGTCTGGTCCTTTTCCTTGCAGTCATCGACGGGTGCCTTGACCTCGTCGAAGCGCGGATCGGAGAAGCTCAGCGACAGCGTGCCCGCGAAGTCCTCGATCGGCGACAGTTCGGCAAGCACCTCTTCGAGGCCACCGACGGGGTTGGGCTCGCCGCGTTCGAGGGCCTTTTCGCGCCAGCGGTCGGAGCCGATGAGCCATTCGAACGAGTCGGTCTGTACGTCCAGCAGTCCCGGAACCTCGAGCGGCTCACGAAGCTTGGCGAAGGAAACTCGACCAGGGGCTCCAGGAACGGAATTGTTGGTGATTTCGACTGACTTGCTCTGGCCTGTGACTGCCAAGATGCATCCTTCCAGCACCCGTGCGACGATCGGATGCCTGGTGAAGGGCCAGACCCGTTACGCCGCGTTATCTGCTTCGGTTCGGCTGGCTCTCGCCTGTCCGTCACAGGACACACGGCACGCGACTAGATCACTGAGCAGGGCTCAGGCTAGGACCACGGTGTCGGGGTGTTGGTGAGTGGGCAGGATGCAGCCAGCGCAACGTCCAACAATAGCGCAGAACGGCGCATTCCTCAACCAGCCCACCACCATGAAGTGTCAGGGGTTGCTAGATGCTGGCTGGCGTCCTGAACCCTTACACACATGCTGCCTGACAGCGTGGCCCGTTTAGGCCCGTCCGTCAAGACTTCACACGCGGTTTTGATCGGAGAATTTGCCGGTGCCCCGGTCCGGGTCGGCTCACCCCGACCTGCAGCAGGCAGCGAGACGCGCCGGCCCGGGAAATGGTGATCCCGGCCCAGCGCGGCGTTTACTCGGCTAACTCCCCGGCCGTGTCGACCGGGGACGGTCACTCCTTGGCGACCGGGATCGACGCCGTCGGCGAGTCGTCCTCGGTCTGGCGGTGACGCGCGGCCGGATCGTCCCCGAACTGATGCGTCGCGTACTTGTGCGTGCCCTCGAGGTCGTCGCGGATGGCTTCCTGCGCGGCCGGCGGCAGGGTGTGCATGATCTCGCGCACACGGGCCTGACGACGGGCGACGGCCTTGCGCTCGGGCATGCCCGGGGTGGCCAGGATCTGCGGCGGCACACCCTCGATCTCCTCGACACCACCGTCGTGGTGACCGGCATCGGCCAGGGCCTGCTCCTCGGCCATCTGCGACTCGTCCTTCTCCTCGGACATGCCGATCGGGCCCAGGCGACGACCGTTGAGGAACTGCTTCACCACCGGCTCGTCACTGGTCAACAACACCTCACGCGGACCGAACATGACCAGGTGCTTGCGGAACAGCATGCCCATGTTGTCGGGCACGGTGCGAGCGATGTTGATGTTGTGCGTGACGATCAGGATGGTGCAGTCGATCTGGGCGTTGATGTCGATCAACAGCTGCGACAGGTAGGCCGTACGCACGGGATCCAGACCGGAGTCCGGCTCGTCGCAGAGAATGATCTGCGGGTCCAGCACCAACGAGCGGGCCAGCCCGGCGCGCTTGCGCATACCGCCGGAGATCTCGCCGGGGAACTTGTTCTCATCACCGGTCAGACCGACCAGTTCCATCTTCTCCATCACGATCTGACGGATTTCTGATTCCTTCTTCTTCGTGTGCTCACGAAGCGGGAACGCGGTGTTGTCATACAGGCTCATCGAGCCGAACAGCGCACCGTCCTGAAACATCACGCCGAACAGGGTGCGGATCTCGTAGAGCTCCTTGGCGGAACACTCGATGATGTTGGTGCCATCGACCAGGATCTTGCCGCGCTCCGGGCGCAGCAGACCAATCAGCGACTTCAAGAACACCGACTTACCGGTACCGGACGGACCCAGCAGCACGCTGACTTCACCAGCCGGGATCTCGAAGGTGACGTCCTCCCAGATTCGCTGGGGCCCGAAGGACTTCGTCAGTCCCTCAACCTGAATACCGATGCCCACGCGCGATCCTTCCGCCAATGCTGCGTTTTCGCCACACGCCACCCACCTGTGGCTTGAGTCACTGTAGCTTACGCATCAGCAGGGCAACACTTTATGGGCAGCGCCAGAATGTAACCCCCGCGAGACGACTGTGGGGCCGATCTGTTTGCCAGATCGACCCCACAGTGTGCAGTTTGCCGGCGTCGCCGACGGGTGCAGAACTTACTTGACGGTGACCGACGCGCCTGCGGCTTCGAGCTTGGCCTTGGCGTCGTCGGCGGCCTCCTTGTTGACCTTCTCGAGCAGCGGCTTGGGGGCGCTGTCGACCAGATCCTTGGCCTCCTTGAGGCCCAGGCCGGAAACGATCTCGCGAACGACCTTGATGACGCCGATCTTCTTCTCGCCGGCACCCTCGAGGATGACGTCGAACTCGGACTGCTCTTCGGCAGCCTCGGCGGGCGCACCGGCGGGGCCGGCGGCGGCGACGGCGACCGGAGCAGCCGCGGTGACGTCGAAGGTCTCCTCGAACGCCTTGACGAACTCCGAGAGCTCCAACAGGGTCAGTTCCTTGAACGCGTCGAGCAGGTCTTCGGTGCTGAGCTTGGCCATGATTGTGGTCCTTCCTTATTACTTACTTGCTTGGTGGGATTGGGTAGTGCTTATTCGGCGGATGCCGGTGCTTCGGTCTCTGCCTCGGCAGGTGCCGGTGCGTCTGCTTCGGCCTCGGCCGGTGCGTCAGCGACGGCGGGTGCCGGTGCCTCGGCGGGCGCTTCCGCGGCCCGCTTCTCCTGCAGCGCGAAGACGAGGCGGGCAACCTGCGATGCCGGGGCGGCAAACAGCGCCGCGGCCTGGCTGGTCTTGGCCTTCATCGCACCGGCCAGCTTGGCCAGTAGCACCTCGCGCGACTCGAGGTCCGCGATGCGGTTGACCTCGTCCACGGACAGCGCCTTGCCGTCCATGTAGCCGCCCTTGATGACCAGCGACTTGTGATCCTTGGCGAAGGTCTTGATCGCCTTGGCGGCGTCAACGGGCTCGCCCTTGATGAACGCGATCGCCGTGGGACCGGCGAACAGTTCGTCGAGGCCTTCGATACCGGCCTCGCTTGCCGCCCGCTTCACCAAGGTGTTCTTGGCGACGGAATAGGTGGCGGAACCGCTGAGCGAGCGTCGGAGCTCGGCCAGGTTGGCCACCGTCAGGCCGCGGTACTCGGTGACGACGGTGGCCGTCGCCTCCTTGAACTGTTCGGCGATGTCAGCGACCGCGGTGGCCTTTTCAGCCTTGGCCATGCATGCCTCCTCGTGGATGGTTTCGGTTGTTCACCGCAGACCGACACGAGGGGCCGAGAAATGACGAACGCCCCGACACAGAATGGCCGGGGCGCGCAAGAATGCAACTACCTCGTCCTCCTGCGTGGGCCGCCGGGACAAATCCCGGACCTTCAACCGATTGCTCGGTGACCGACGGTCTTCGGTGGAACCCGACAAGGATAGCGTGTCGCTCCCCGATCAGCCAAAACGCTGCCCCGTATCCCACTCCCCCCGCGATTTCGGCGCGCTAACCGTCGGTCAGCGCCGGTTAGCGCGCCGAAATCACCACGAGGAGGAAGAGCGCGGCGAGCAGGGCCACCCGCAGCCAGTGCAACCGGTCCCACCGGCTTGCGAGCTCGCGCGAGACGTCCGCATCGGTCTGCCACCGGCCGATCCGGTTGTTGATCGGGACGAGCGTGGTCACCGTCAGCAACACGGCCACCACCATCAGTGCGACCGCGCCGACGGCGAAGACGCTGCGGGACAACGCGGCGGCGGCGATGAGCAGGGCCAGCGCACCGAGGTACCAGAATGGCATCACCGCACCGAGGAGTCGGCTGCCACCACCTCGGGCTTGGCGGAACGCGGCGTCGGGCAGTTTGGCGACGAGCGGGTTGAAGACGGCGGCCACCCCGAACTCGACGCCGACCAGTGGGCCCACGACCAGCAGTGTGGCGACTTCGATCATTTCGATCACAGAATCGACCCTGCTAGTTACACTGACAGAAAACAAGGTACTGACAAATCTGACAGCGTAAAGCGCCTGGGAGGTGCGATGGCGGTCTCGAAGAAGGGCATCAACGAGTGCCCGATCGATGCGGCACTGACGGTGATCGACGGCCGGTGGAAGGGCACCATCCTGTGGCGTCTGGTCGACGGCCCGATGCGCACGGCCGAACTACGCCGCAGCATCCCCGACATCACCGAGCGCATGCTCATCCGTCATCTGCACGACCTCGTCGATGCGGGCATCCTCGATCGCCACGACGCACAGACGGTGCCGCCATGCGTGCACTACTCCATCTCGGAGTACGGCATGACGCTCGCTCCGGTACTTGAGAGCCTCTGCGGGTGGGGCCGAAAGCACATGGCGCGCACCACGTCTCAAGCGCGCGCCAAGGCGGCCGCGCCGACAAGGCCGGCGTCGCCCCCGAGCTCGGCGGGCAGCACCCGAAGCCCGCGGATGAAGTCGAGACCCGCGTAGGTCGTCAGCGCCTCGCGCAGCGGGTCGAACAGCAGCGCGCCTGATTTGGCAACACCACCACCGATGACCACCAGGTCCAGGTCGCACACCGCGGCCACCGAGGCGATCATCCGAGCCACCGCCGAGCCACCGCGCCGGAACGCGGACAGCGCAACGGCGTCACCCGCATTGGCGGCGTCGGCGAGCTCCTTGGCATCGGCGTCCTCGGGGGCGTCCCAGCCATGCTCGCGCGCCCATCGCGCCAAGTGTGGGCCCGACGCGACGGTCTCGACACACCCGCGTCCGCCGCACGTGCACGGCACGCCGTCGGGTTCGACGACGACGTGGCCGACGTGGCCCGCGTTGCCGGTGCGCCCGTCATAGGGCGCGCCATCGAACACCAACCCGCCGCCGATACCCGTGGACACCACCATGCCGAGCAGGAACTGCGCGCCCTTGGCCGCGCCTCGCCACTGCTCACCGAGGGCCATGCACAGTCCGTCGCCGCCAAGCCGAACCGGGCCTCCGGTCAGCGCAGTGATCCGTTCGACGATCGGAAACCGTTGCCATTCAATGATGTTGATCGGGCTGACGGTGCCGCTGGGCAGATCGATCGGCCCCGCCGAGGAGATCCCGACCGCGGCCACCGCACCGCCCGCCTTCTGCAACGCCTCGACGATCAGCGTCTGCGCCCCCGCCCACACGGCCTCGGCATCGCCCTCGGCGGTGGGCAGCTGCGCGCGGTGCACCAGGGTGCCACTGGGGTCGACGAGGCCGACGGCAATCTTGGTGCCGCCGACGTCGAGGGCAAGGGTCAGATTCCGGCGGGCAGGGGCGGAGCGACCCGGGGTGTGTTCCAGCATCAGTGCTCGTGAGTGTTGTCGGGCTGCCGAGGATCGCCTGGGTGCTCGTAGCCGGGTGCCAGCTCGACCAGCTCGGCGCGACGGGCATCGAGCCAGACCCGAAAGCAACGGCGCTGGGCGGCCGCCAGCAGATTCGCGGCGATGGCCCCGCGGACGTCGGCGAGTGCGGGAACGGCGGCTGGTTGGTGCCATCCTCGGGCTGTCGCAGCGGGTTCGACGAAGCGAAAGGGGTTGCGCGCGTGGTAATCCTCGACCTCGGCGTCAGTGACATCGACGTCGGAGGTGACGTGCGCGTACAGCGCCCGGCCGATCGGATCCTCCAGCGCCGATGCCGCGACGCTGCCGATCTCCAGGCGGGCGGCGACGTCCGGCAGGAGCTCGTCCTCGGTCGGTGCGCCGTCGACGGTGAGCCCGCGCGCGGCGGCCTCGGCGGCCACCACCCGTTCGGTGACCAGCAGCTGGGTCAGCCACCGCCGCAGTTGCCGTCCCTCACTGGTGCCCTCCCGAGGCAATGCCGCCGCCGACAACGTTGCGCGCAGCCGTGTTTCGCGCAGATCGACGTCACTCACCAGGACCGGGCGACCGCTGACCATCGCGGCGACGTGCTCGCTCATCGAACGGTCACCTTCACCGCCGGCGTGTACAGCAGGTGGCCAGAGGAGGCGATCCTGATCAGCGCCCACCACTCCCCCGGCTGCACCGAGGCGGGAGGCGTCACCGCGAAGTCGAGCACCACCGATCCTCGCGCCGGGATCTCCGCACCGATGGCGCAGGGCCCCAACCATTCCCACGTCCCCCATGGACTGATCAGATGCGCTTCCGCTGCGAGATCGGCGTACGCGTCGGTGCCCACGGTCACGCTGAACGTGGCGTCGGACCCTGGGGATACGGTCACGGCCTGCGGTTCGGCGAGCAGCCGCAGGATCTGATCGGTGGTCTCGCCGACCGTCACCACGCACACGTCCTCGACCACCTGGCGCCACGATGCCGGGATCGGCGCATTTCCGGTGACCGCGAGCTCGGCGCGCACCGGGTAGAGCCCGGGGACCGCATTGGTCGGTGACGTCAGCGCGACGGACGTCTCGAGATGCTCGCCCGGCGGAAGCATGAACGGCAGTTCGTCCGGTTCGGCGCCCCACCCGGGTGGGGCGATCAGCGTTACCCTGCCGTGCAGCACGGAATCGCTGCAGTCACTGGCGGCGGTCAGCCGCAACTGCACGGGCACGCCGGGCTCCGCCACCTCGGTGTGGGGATGTAGGTGCGCGACCACGGGCAGACCGCCAAGCGGCGCCGGACCGCGATTGTGCAGCCAGTAACGCGCGTACAGCGGTTGTGCGACTTCGGCATCCGGCGCGAGCGTGACCTGGTCGGCGTCGAGTACCCGCGGCATGTTCAAACGCGCCCGCACCGTGGCGATCTCGTAGCCGTGCAGGCGCAGCGCGTCCCCAGCTCGCCCGCGTGACTGTTCCAGCAGGTCGAGGCGCTCGGGTGTGGCGACGTTGCGCAGTCCCGATCGTATGACGACGTCCGTTGTGCGGCCCCGGGTTTCGACGAGCCGCACGGCGAGACCGTCTTCGACGTCGAGCTGCTCGGCGCTGCCGCGCGGGATGGCATTGCCCGCCACCTTGAGCGCGCCGAGTGCGACCGAACAAGACCCCCGGTCGCTTCGCTCCTGCCCGCCGGGTCCGCGGGCCTCGATCTCCAGAAGCGATCCCCACTCCGGAAGTCCACCGGCCGACGACGGCTTCTCCCGTCGCTTCGCTCGCCCCGATGCGGTCCCGACGACGCCGAGAAGCGGTTGGCCGAACTCCGCACTGGTGGCAGGCAGCCCGGCATCGCGCCAGTCGCCATCGACCGCGACGACGGCGTAGTCGAACGTGTGGGTCCAGTGCTGTAGCTGGAAGTTGGACCCATCCGGCGCGGTGCGTCGGGGCGGGTCGATCCACGTCCCCGAAGGCCAGCCCGTGCACGACCTCATGAGCGACGTGTGCAGCGTGCCGTCGCTGTCCACTGCGAAGCTCGGCACGCCGCGGTTGAGCACCGCAACGGTCCGTCCGTCGAATCCGTCGATCCCGCTTGGCACGTCCTGGTCGACGGTGACCTCGGCGTCGGCAAGGTCGTCGACGAGCGCCGCCGCAGCCGATTCGAAGCCGTCACGGCCTGCGATGACGAGGACGGGCAGCGCACGGGTGCCGCGCAGGTCGGCACCTGGTACCCAGTGTCGATCCAGTGGCGCATCCGCGGGAACCCAGACGCGTGCGACGCCGTTGGTCTCGAGTTGGCGGTGGAGTTCAACGGTGTAGGCGTCGTCGGCGGCGGCGAGAACCGCTGAGGTGAAGGCATTCTCGTCAGGACCGCCCAACGCGATCCGGGTGTCGGGGAGGTTCGAGTCAACGGTCAGGTCGCCGTACCTCGGCTTGTCCGCGGTGCTGCACGTCGCCGTGACGCCTGCGCGAACCAACGCGACCATCAGGTCACGTGTGTCGGCGTCCCGGTTCGGCGAGACCACCTCGGCGACCGAGACGGCACGAACGTGCTCCCCCACCCTGACGCGCACGGCAGACGACAGGCCGAACCAGCCGAAGGCCGGGTTGTCCAGGGTCGACGGATGCTGCGCGGAGTCGACGGCGTGTGCCGGATCGTGGTCGTGCATCAGGCCGAAGCCGCGACCGATCACGGCGTCGCCGACCTCGCTGACGGGCATCGCGCCGGGCACCGGGCATGGCCAGCGCAGCCGGAGCAGCCGGTCGGCACCGGTGAATTCGTCGATGGTGGTGCGGCAGTCGACGCGGTCGACCCCGTGCCACAGCGTGATCGTCTGGGTGTAACGCAGCAGGTCATCGATCCGGCCGCTCACGGTGAGCCGTTCGCCGAGCGCGCTGCGCTGTGCGTGGACGTCGGCGGGGTATTCCGACGAGCAGACCACCGGGCCGGAGGGCAGCAGATGCCACGGCCCCTCACCGGCTTGCGGGTGCGCCGAATACTCGTCGTAGACGGCCAACTCGTTGCCGACGCGGCCGTCGGCGATCAGCTCTCGGCCGGCCACCGTCAACGAAGACACCCCGCCGCCGCGGGTGGGGTCGGCGCTCAGCCGGTAGGTGTCGTTGCCGATCTGGTTGCCGTCGAACGGTTCCCATCCGGTCGCGGCACCGTCGTCGAGCCGGTAGGCCCGCCACCCCAGCGACGGCACGTCCCGTGCCAGCCAGCTGACCGAGTGTCCGCCGTGTTCGACGAGCGTTGGCACCGCGTTGCCGTCGGCATCGACGACGGTGCCGACGAACGGCTCGTCGAGCTGGACGGTGACGATGTCGGTCCGGTTGTGCGCCAGCGGGTTCCATACCACGGTCCAGCCGTCGACGGCGCTCGACAGCAGTGCCAGCGCATTGTCGCGGGCGGTCCGGCCCAGCTCCCACGCATCGCGCCAACTGGTCAAGAGGTCGAGGTAGACCTGGTCGGACTCCGAGCCGGTGATCGCGTCGTGGTGCGCGCCGTAGGCCAGTTGCACCCACGCCTTGGCCAGTGCCGCGTGCGGATACGTGGCGCCCGCGAGAAGCCCGGCGAAGACCGAGAACCGTTCGGCTTCCAGCACCGCGTGTTCGGCGGCGCGGTTGGCTTGCTTGGTGTCGATGTAGGACACGTGACAGCCGGTGTAGATCGGGTTCATGTCCCTGGTCTGCGGCGACGGTGTGGCGCCCCGTTCGTCGAGTTCGGTCCGCACTGCGGAGAAGAACTCGCTTGGCAGGGCGCAAACGAACCGCGGCCAGGTGTAGCGCGCGTTCCAGTCGTGATGGATCTCGGTGACCCACTTGTTCGGCGGGGTGTAGTCGGTGCCGACGGGAAGAAGCACGTTGCGAGTCAACGCGACTCGTTTCAACCCGGCGAACAGGTCGTAGGTCGCGGTCTCCGCCTCGGCCAGCGATGACGACGAATCCATCCACCATCCCGCGGCGTAGTGCGCGGGCATGTAGTGCGTGAGCAATCCGCGCCCCGATGGCGACATCCACTCGAACTCGCTCGCGAACTGCATGCGCTCGGGATCGCCGCCACCGGCCATCGGGCCCCACTGGTGATGCGGTCCCCTGGCCCACGAACTGGACGTCAATCCGGCGTCGGCTGCCATCCCAGGGAACTGCGGATCGTGCCCGAACACGTCGAGCTGCCAGGCGGTGGCCGGGTCGGCACCCATCACGTCGCGCTGAAAGCCGAACCCGTGCACGAAGTTGCGGATCGCCGTCTCGGGGCTGGTGAGGTTGGTGTTCGGTTCGTTGTACGTGCCGCCCATGATCTCGACGCGCCCCTCGGCGATCAGCCGCCTCAGGTCGGCACGGTCGCGCGGACGGGCGTCCCAGTAGGGCTTGAGATAGTCGACCTCGGCGAGGACGAACTTGTATGCGGGTTCCCGCCTTGCCATTTCGAGGTGGGCATGGACCAGGTCGAATCCGTTGGTCTGACGGCAGCGACCAGGCGGGTTCTCGGTCCACACGCTGGTATAGGCGGCCTGGGTGTTCCACCACACCGGGTCGTAGTGGAAGTGGCTGATCATGAACATCGTCCAGCCGGGCTCGGCGACGGTGAAGTCGAAGGCGAGTTCGGCGTCGGCGGTGACGGCCCGCGCGCTGCGTCGCTCACCGACGCTGCCGCGCGCCACCCGCACCGAGACCTCGACCGAGCCGTCGCCGGGCGCGGCGACGGGGGAATCGACGGTTTCGAGGCCTTCACCGAATACCCGCACGGCCGTCGGTTCCACACAGCCGGTGTAGGAAACCCTCACGACCTGGTGCGGCTCATCGAGCGGTCCGGTGAACAGCTCCGTCGACTCCGCGGAGATCAGCTCAACCGGCATGTCCGCACTGTACGTTCGCGAGAGCCCGCCGGGTAGGCGAATTCGAGTTGAACTCGGGTCAACGTTCGTATCGGTGTCATTGGGCAGCAATTCATTTCACCGACAACCTGGCGTCCCCGTGCGTCCGCTGCCGATATCCTGAAGTTGTGTCACAGTGGAAGCACTGTGAATGACGACCTGAGACCCCCGAGGGGCGCGCCTGCGTGGCGCGACCCGTTGTCGCTG
This sequence comes from Mycolicibacterium sp. P9-64, assembly GCF_008329605.1. Taxonomy (GTDB): domain Bacteria; phylum Actinomycetota; class Actinomycetes; order Mycobacteriales; family Mycobacteriaceae; genus Mycobacterium. Next base: position 114,082 of record NZ_NPKO01000012.1, on the reverse strand, counting down.
TCGTTCGAGGGCCACCGACGCGTTCTTCTGCTGCGTCTGCGCTGGCATGCCTCGGCGGCCGACCGCCGCACCAGGCGGCAACCGCGACGTCTGCTGGGACCGCGACGCTGAATCGCTAGGTCGGCGCCACCGCGCGGCGGAGGCGATCGGTGACCACGGTCACGGCCTCGACCACCTCCGGTGGTGAGAGGACCTCGAAGTCGTACCCCGGCATGCCGAGGTAGAGCACCATCCGCTCCGGATCGTCGGCCCCGGTCGTGACGATGCACGCGTCGACTCCGTCGGGCTCGATGTCGACCGATGCCGGCGAGAAGACCTGCGCGATCTGGTCAGGTGTTGCGCGGTATCGGACACGCGCGGTGTACCGATACGGCGACGACGAGATCGATCGCCGCACGTAGGTGGCGGCGTCGGGTGCCTCCCGGGGAGCGAACGTGCTGCCGAGCGCCCGCACGTCGGCCATTCGGTCCAGCCTCAGGCTGCGCCAGTCCTCGCGGTCGCGGTCGTAGGCCATCAGGTACCAGCGGCGGCCGGTGGTGACCAGCTGATAGGGCTCGAGCCTGCGCTGCGTGGCGGTGCCCCGGATGTCGACGTAGCCGGCGCTGACGTGTTCGTGGTCGCGGCTGGCGCGGGCGAGCGTCATCAGCACGTCGGGCTCCACGGGCGAGTCGGAGTGGTTGGACGTCAACGTCACCGTGGTGTCGTGCACGGCCGACACCTGCGACCGAAGCCGGGCCGGCATCACCTGGTCGAGCTTGGACAGTGCCCGCAGCGCCGACTCGCCGACGCCCGCGATGCTGCCTCCCGCCGCCAATCGCAGGCAGACGGCCATGGCGACGGCCTCGTCGGGATCGAGCAGCAGCGGCGGCAGCGCCGTACCCGCGCTGAGCTGGTAACCACCGCCGTGCCCCTTGCTGGCGTGCACGGGATAGCCGAGGTCACGCAGGCGTTCGACGTCGCGACGCACACTGCGGGTGGTGACGCCGAGCCGGTCGGCCAGTTCCTCGCCCGTCCACACCCGTCGTCCCTGCAACAGGCCGAGCAGCTGCAGGACCCGGCTCGTCGTTTCGGACATGCCAAGAGTCTGCCGCAGTCTTAGGACCATTTCTGTCCTATATGGATGCCATGCTCATTTCATGAGTACGACGACAGCCCACCTGGCCACTCAACTGGCCGACCAGCTCGAGTGGCACTGGCGCAATCAGTTGCGTCCACGCCTCGACGGCCTCACCGACGACGAGTACTTCTGGGAACCGGTCCCCGACTGCTGGACCCTGCATCCGGACGGGGCCATCGACTTCGCCTATCCGGCCCCACAGCCGGAGCCGGTCACGACCATCGCCTGGCGACTGGCCCACGTCATCGTCGGCGTCTTCGCGGTGCGCGCGCACTCCCACTTCGGCGGTCCGCCCGCCGATTACGAGACGTGGAACTACGCAACCGACGCGGCGACGGCCCTGCGCCAACTCGACAGCGCCTACGCCGACTGGATGTCGGGCGTGCGGCAGCTGGGCACCGAGGACCTCGCGAAGCCGATCGGGCCCGCCGAGGGGCCGTGGGCCGACAGGCCGATGCTCGATCTGGTCCTACACATCAACCGCGAAGTCATCCACCACGGAGCCGAAATCGCCTTGCTCCGAGACCTTTACATCCGCAACGACAACAAGGAGAACTGAGATGCCCGCTCTCGCCCCACCGGTCGGCACCGAACGCGAATCCCTTCGCGAGTTCCTGGCCTACCACCAGAGCGCCTACTTCGCCGTCGCCTACGGGCTGACCGACGAGCAGGCCCGGTCCACCCCGTCCGTCAGCAGCCTGTCCATCGGCGGATTGATCAAGCACGCCACAGACGTGCAGCGCAGCTGGATGGAACGGGTGGTGTCAGCGCCGGACGTGCCGCCGAAGGACGAGCGTCCATTCGAGGAGGTCGTCGCCGAGTACCAGGACCAGCACGTCATGCGCGAGGACGAAACGCTCGAGCAGTTACTGGCTGCACTCAGGGCACAGAACGCCGAGACGTTGCGGATCTTCGACGAGGCAGACCTCGATACGCCTTTGCCGGTGCCCAGGGACGCGCCGTGGTTTCCGCCCGACATCGACTTCTGGTCGGTGCGCTGGGTGGCCTTCCACCTGCTCAACGAGCTGGCCCGCCACGCGGGCCACGCCGACATCATCCGCGAATCCATCGATGGCGCAACGATGTACGACCTCATCGCGGGTCTGGAAGGTTGGCCGGAGACCGACTGGATCAAGCCATGGAAGCCGGCCACTTAACCGGAGGCGTTCCACCCGGTAGAAATGGGTGATGCAAACCCGCAGCGGTACGGCGGTCAGTGGGGACCCGTCAGATCCCATCGAGTTGTTCTATGAGGATCTCGGCGACCCCGCTGCCCCTGCCGTCCTGCTCATCATGGGCGTGGGTGCCCAACTCCCGATGTGGCCCAACGGGTTCTGCGAGCTGCTCTTGCAACGCGGGTTCCGGGTGATCCGATACGACCATCGCGACATCGGCCTCTCCACGAAGCTGTCGGGCAAGAAGGCCGACGGGTCGGTGTATGCCCGCGTCGCCCGGTACGCGGTCGGGCGACGCAGTCCGGTGCCCTACACGCTCGTCGACATGGCCGAGGACGCCCGCGTCCTGCTCGACCACCTTCAGATCACGAAGGCCCACGTCGTCGGTGCATCGATGGGCGGCATGATCGCCCAGATCCTGGCTGGCACGCATCCAGAGCGTGTCGGCTCACTGGCGCTGTTGATGACGAGTTCGGGCAAGCCGTTGTCGGCGCTACCGCGTTGGCGGGTGATCAAGCTGGCGTTCGATCCTCCGGCCCAGGACGCTCCGACGGAGGACAAGCTCGCCTACGAGGTCCGCAACATCGCAGTGATCAACGGCCCCAACTTCCTCCCTTCGGACGATCAGTTGCGCCACCGCGTCGAGGAGCTGTCCGCCCGCAGCAACTATCCGCAAGGTGGCCTCCGACAGTTCGACGCGATCCTTGGCACCGGCAGCCTGCTGAAGTTCACTCGACGCATCGTCGCGCCGACGGTCGTGATCCACGGCTCCGAGGATCCGCTGGTGCGAATTCGCAACGGCCGCAACCTCGCCCGCGTCATTCCCGGCGCCCGCTTCGTCGTGGTGGACGGTATGGGCCACGACCTGCCGACGCAGGTGTGGCGGCCGGTGGTCGGCGCGCTGGCGGAGAACTTCGGCGCGGCGCGCGGGGGTCCGACGGCCTGAGGCCCCGCGTCTGGCCGAAGGTCGTCGTGCCCGCCTCGCAGCGAATTCTTCCGACGGGGCCATCGCATACCCGCGCGCGACGGCGGATTCGCTCGAAGGTGGGCAGATCGACACCCCTCCGGAGCCGGTGACTCGAGTGGCAAGAGTGGCCCAAGCGACCAGCGCTACTCGAGCACCGCAGCCCGACTATCCCAGCACCCGGTCCAGGGCATGGTCGACGACGGCGTCGAGGTCGTCGCCGAGGTTGCCAGCCAGCCACTGCTGGGCGAGCTCGGCCATCGCGCCGGTGAACATTGCGGCACCGACCAACGCGGCGGTGGGATCGGCGTCGGGGTGTAGCCGGCCGTCCTCGGCCACCACCGCATCCAGCAGCAGGTCCTGCGTGACCAGTCGCCGCTTGGCGAGCACGGGGTTGGCCCGCGCGTCGGTGAACAGCACCCGCCCGCGGCGTGGATCGGCCGAGCTGAAGCCGAGCACGGCGGCCATCCCCGCACGCGCCCTGGCGCGTGGCGAATCGGCAGCAGTCTCCATCGCCACGGCGACCGCCGCCCCCAGTTGACGGCTGACGTCGTCGTACACCGCCCCGAGGAGTTCGTCGGTGTCGGGGAAGCTCTCGTAGAAGTAGCGGGTGTTCAGCCCGCACTCACGGCACACCGACCGCACCGACACCGCAGCCTCACCGCCGTCGCCGAACAGTGTGAACGCCGCATCGACCAGCAGGCCGCGGCGTTCGGCTCGACGGTCGGCGAGCGGCACCCCCGCCCATTTGGTCGGTGTCGACATCAGCGAAGCGTACGTCCTCATCGCAAGGGTCTGGTCACAGATGTAGCCAAAGCAGTAAAGTGGCAACGGACGTAGTCAAACCGACGGAGGACTGACGTGTTGATGCCGCACCAGATCGTCGAACAGCAGGTTCAGCAGCGCCTGTACGAGAACGTCCGGCGCACCTTCTTCCGCGGCATCGAGTTCGCCGGACCCGCGGGCGATCCCGGCTGGTTCGGACCAGGTAGCGCGGTCTGGCACGTGCACTCACACATGGAGGCGCTGGTGTTCGGGCTGCAGTGCGCCGCCTACATGGAGCGGCTCGACCCGTCGATCTACTGGATGGGGATGCACCATTCGCGGCTCGTCGAGCGCGATGCGAACGGCGTCGCCACCCAGCGCCTCGACCCCAACGGGGCCATCACCCGGCTTGGCCACTCGATCGCGTTCTTCATCGGCACGGCCTACGGGTCGACCGAGACCGCAGAGCGCCTCGCGCAGACCGTGCGGGCCATGCACCACACGATCAAGGGCACCCGGCCCGACGGCGCCGTCTACGACGCCGACGACCCGGACTGGCTGCGCTGGAACTACGCGACGGTGGTCTGGGGCCTGGCCACGGCGCACGAGATGTATCACCCTCGGCCCCTGCGGGGTAAGAAGCTCGACCGCTACTACGGCGAGTTCGTCCGGGTGGGCCACGCGCTCGGCGGCACCGACCTTCCGACCACCAAGGCCGAGACCCTCGAATGCCTGGAGTCCTACCTGCCGCGACTGGCGCTGACCCACGGCGCGGCGATGGCCACGGGGCCGAATCTTCCCCTGCCACAAAGCGCTATCGACTGGGCCATCCGCGACACCATGCCGAAGTGGGCCGCCCAGCTGGTACAGCACACCTCCCCCAACATCGTGGAGCGCACCGCGCGCCGGACCGCGGTCTGGGCCACCATCAACGCCCTGCACACCGCGGCCGGGCCCACCCCCGAGTTCATCGAGGCCCAAGCCCGGGTCGCAGGTGGCACCACCGTCCCCCACACGGTGCCCACGCACGTGCCAGGCACCGACCCGATTCGTAGCCGCGCCGACGTCGAACGCAGCTACGCCGAGGTGTGACCCAGTACACACCTTTTCCCCCTGACCTCTGCTTTTGAGACACTGCAGGTATGAACTCTCCGCCTCCGAAAGCCAAGCATCGCGAGGTAGCCCGGCTGGATCGGGTGCCGTTGCCAGTCGAAGCAGCCCGCATCGGCATGACGGGTTGGCAGGTCACGCGCACGGGCGCACGGGTCCTCGCCAAACTGATCGGGCGCGGCTCCCTGCAGGAGAAGGTCCTCAGGGAGATCCCTCAGACGTTCTCCGACCTGGGCCCGACGTACGTCAAATTCGGCCAGATCATCGCGTCGAGCCCTGGCGCATTCGGCGAGCAGATGAGCCGCGAGTTCCGCAGCTTGCTCGACCGGGTGCCCCCTGCCGACACGGCCGAAGTGCACGAGCTGTTCAAGGAGGAGCTCGGCGACGACCCGGCCAACCTGTTCGCCACGTTCGACGAGCAGCCGTTCGCTTCGGCGTCCATCGCCCAGGTGCACTACGCAACCCTGCACACCGGCGAGGAGGTCGTGGTCAAGATCCAGCGGCCAGGCATCCGCCGCCGGGTGGCCGCCGATCTGCAGATCCTCAAGCGCGGCGCCCAGCTCGTCGAGCTGGCCAAGCTCGGGCGTCGACTGTCCGCTCAGGACGTCGTCGCCGACTTCGCCGACAACCTCGCCGAGGAGCTCGACTTCCGGCTCGAGGCGCAGTCGATGGACGCGTGGGTGTCGCACATGCACGCCTCACCGCTCGGCAAGAACATCCGGGTGCCGCAGGTCTACTGGGACCTGACGTCGGAGAAGGTCCTGACGATGGAGCGCATCCAAGGTGTTCGCATCGACGACGTCGCCGCCATCCGCAAGGCAGGCTTCGACGGTACCGAACTGGTTAAGGCGTTGCTGTTCAGCGTCTTCGAGGGCGGGCTGCGGCACGGGCTGTTCCACGGCGACCTGCACGCAGGCAACCTCTACGTCGACCCCGACGGCAAGATCGTGTTCTTCGACTTCGGCATCATGGGCCGCGTCGACCCGCGCACCCGCTGGCTGCTCCGCGAGCTCGTCTACGCGCTGCTCGTCAAGAAGGACCACGCCGCGGCGGGCAAGATCGTGGTGTTGATGGGCGCCGTCGGCAACGTCAAGCCGGAGGCGCAGGCCGCCAAGGATCTCGAGAAGTTCGCGACGCCGCTGACGATGTCGGCGCTTGGCGACATGAGCTACGCCGAGATCGGCAAGCAGCTCTCGACGCTGGCCGAGGCCTACGACGTCAAGCTGCCGCGTGAGCTGGTGCTCATCGGCAAGCAATTCCTCTACGTGGAGCGCTACATGAAGCTGCTCGCACCGAAGTGGCAGATGATGTCCGACCCGCAGTTGACCGGCTACTTCGCCAACTTCATGGTCGAGGTCAGCAGGGAACATACCGACGAGCTGGACGCCTGATGGCCGACGAGCGCTTTGCGCAAGGAGTACCGATGAACGTCCGCACTGGCACCGCCAAGTCCGGCGATCTGGACATCTTCTACGAGGACATGGGCGACGTGAACGACCCCGCCGTCCTGCTGATCATGGGTCTTGGCGCGCAGCTGTTGTTCTGGCGCAAGGGATTCTGCGAACGCCTCGTCAATCAGGGGTTGCGCGTCATCCGGTACGACAACCGCGACGTCGGCTTGTCCAGCAAGATCGAAGGCGGCCACACCGGCGCCAAGATGCTGCCCCGGCTGGCGCGTGCGTACCTCGGCAAGCGCAGCGACGCCGTCTACACGTTGGAGAACATGGCCGACGACGCTGCCGCGCTGCTCGACCATCTAGACATCGAGAAGGCCCACGTCGTCGGCGGCTCGATGGGCGGCATGATCGCTCAGATCGTCGCCGCCCGCTACCAGCACCGCACCAAGACGCTCGCGGTCATCTTCTCGAGCAACAACCAGGCGCTGCTGCCACCGCCGGGCCCCAAGCAACTGCTTGCCGTCACCACCCGGCCGAAGGACACCTCGCGAGAGGGGATCATCGCCAACTCGGTCGCGGTCAGCAGGATCATCGGCAGCCCGGCGTACCAGGCGCCTGAGGAGCAGGTCCGCGCCGACGCCGTCGAAGGCTACGAACGGTCCTACTACCCCGCCGGTGTGGCCAGACACTTCAGCGCGATCATGGGCAGTGGCAGCCTGGTGGCCTACGACAAGCTGATCACCGCGCCGACCGTGGTCATCCACGGCAGTGCTGACAAGTTGATGCGCCCGAGCGGGGGCCGCGCCGTCGCCAAGTCCATCCGGCGGGCCCGATTCGTCCTGTTCGACGGCATGGGTCACGATCTTCCGGAGCCGTTGTGGGACGACATCGTCGGCGAACTGAAGACCACTTTTGCCGAAGTGCCCTGACCAGGGGCGCCAACTTCGATTCGGGTTGCGTTGCGCCGACGCGTAGCATCGGATGGCGAGAGCAGCCGGTCGCGGGGGAGTCAGAGTCGATTCCGGCCTGCGGCTGACCAGCCAGGAAGGCATTTTGATCATGGCCACGACACGCAAGAAGGGTGGCCTCAAGCCACACTTCGAGGACGTACAGGCGCACTACGACCTGTCCGACGAGTTCTTCAGCCTCTTCCTCGACCCGACCCAGACCTACAGCTGCGCGTACTTCGAGCGTGACGACATGACGCTGGAGGAGGCTCAGCTCGCCAAGGTCGACCTGGCGCTGGGCAAGCTGGGGCTCGAGCCGGGGATGACGCTGCTCGACGTCGGCTGCGGCTGGGGTTCGACCATGCTGCGGGCCATCGAGCGCTACGACGTCAACGTCGTCGGCCTGACCCTGAGCGAGAACCAGAAGGCCCACGTCGAGAGCGTCTTCGCCAAGCACGACAGCCCGCGCACCAAGCGCGTCCTGCTCAACGGTTGGGAGCAGTTCGACGAGCCGGTTGACCGAATCGTCTCGATCGGCGCGTTCGAGCACTTCGGCAAGGACCGCTGGGACGACTTCTTCGCCATGGCCTACAAGGCGCTGCCCGACGACGGTGTGATGCTGCTGCACACCATCACGGCGCTCACGCTGCCGCAGATGACCGCAGCCGGCCTGCCGCTGACGTTCTCGATCGCGCGGTTCGTGAAGTTCATCCTCACCGAGATCTTCCCCGGCGGATACCTGCCGACCACCGAGATGGCAGGTGAGTTCGCGACCAGGGGCGGCTTCACGCTGACCCGTACGCAGTCGCTGCAGAAGCATTACGCCAGGACGCTCGACACCTGGTCGGCTGCGCTGGAGGCCCACAAGGACGAGGCCATCGCGATCCAGTCCGAAGAGGTGTACGACCGCTACATGCACTACCTCACGGGATGCGCCAAGGGCTTCCACGAGGGCTACATCGACGTCTGTCAGTTCACCCTGAACAAGTAGCCGCACCGCAGAGGGCCCGTCGAATTGGAATCGACCGCCCGGTGAACGCTAGGGTTTACGCCTTGAGGCGCTAGTTGACGTGTCGATGGACCGCGCCACGGTACGGTCACAGCAAGATCCCACCGAGATCGGCGGCAGCGGTACTAGCAAGGGAAGGCCACGTAAGAGAAACATGTCTGAAAACTCCACCGGCACGAAGGACCTGGAACCCCATTTCGAGGACATCCAGGCCCACTACGACCTGTCCGACGATTTCTTCGGCGTGTTCCAGGACCCGACCCGCAAATACAGCTGCGCCTATTTCACCGGGCCGGACGCCACGCTTTCCGAAGCGCAGATCGCCAATGTCGACCAGCACCTCGACAGGCTCGACCTCAAGCCAGGCATGACGCTGCTCGAGGTCGGATGTGGCTGGGGCCTGACCCTGCAGCGCGCGATGGAGAAGTACGACGTCAACGTCATCGGCCTGACGCTGAGCAAGAATCAGCAGGCATACTGCGACCAATTGCTCAGCAAGGTCGACAGCAAGCGCACGTTCGACGTGCGACTCGAGGGCTGGGAGCAGTTCCACAGCCCCGTCGACCGGATCGTGTCCATCGAGGCGTTCGAGCACTTCGGCTTCGAGCGCTACGACGACTTCTTCAAGACCTGCTACGACGTCATGCCCGACGACGGCCGGATGACCATCCAGAGCAGCGTCGCCTACCACCCCGACGAAATGGTGGCCCGCGGCAAGAAGCTGACCTTCGCGCTGGCCCGCTTCGCCAAGTTCATCATGGAAGAGATCTTCCCGGGCGGACGGCTTCCGAGCACCAGCATGATGGTCGCCGTCGGCGAGAAGGCCGGGTTCACCGTGCCCGAGACGCTGTCGTTGCGCAACCACTACATCAAGACGCTGGGCATCTGGGCTGCCGCTCTGGAGAACCACAAGGACGAGGCGGTCGCCGCCACCGACGAGGAGAACTACAACCGGTACATGAAGTACCTGACCGGTTGCCAGTACTACTTCGTCGACGAGGCGCTCGACGTCAGCCTGGTCACCTACCTGAAGCCGGGCGCCGCGGTCTAACCGCACGACAACCCGATTCGCCCAACGTGCGCCGTGCGCACGTTGGGCGTCTTGCGTTAGGCGGCCGCCTTCGAGCCGGCGTCGCTGGTGTCCTTCTTGTCGGCGCCGTCCGAGGGCTTGTCGGAGGGCTTCGTGTCCGACGGCTTGGTGTCGGAGGGCTTCGTGTCGGAGGGCTTGGTGTCGGCGGGCTTGGTGTCGGCGGGCTTCGTGTCGGAGGGCTTCGTGTCCGACGGCTTGGTGTCCGACGGCTTCGTCGTCTCGTCGGGCTTGGTCTCCGTCGGCTTCGTCATCTCGTCGGGCTTGGTCTCCGTCGGCTTGGTCGTCTCCTCCGGCTTCGTGGTCTCCGTCGGCTTGGTCGTCTCCGTCGGTGCGGTCGTCTCCGTCGGTGCGGTCGTCTCCTCGGGCTTGGTCGTCTCGGTCGACGCGGGCTCCGTCACGGGAGTGGCCTCCGCACCCGTGGCTGGGGCGGCGGCCGTGCCATCGACCGCGGCGGTCTCAGTCTCGGCAGGAGTCGACTTCTTCGCCGACGCCAACTCCGTCACGCTGGCCAGACCCGCCGACTCGTCGGCAGCCGTGACGTCCGCCTGCGGGGCGATCGTCCTGGCGGCCAGCGTCGAGGTCGTCACCGGCGCGGTCGCGGGTGCCAGCGGGGCCACCAAACCGCCCAAGCCGAGGTCGTTGAGGAAGGCCTGGACGCCCTGCACCGTCGCAGCAGCCAGATCGAACACCAGCTTGATCGGATTGAGTTGCGCGATCGGCAGGATCGTCAGACCCTGCGGGACACCGGGATTCGCGTTCGGGTCATAGGCGAGGTCGATGAGCACCCTGGCCAACGGCGACAGCAGATCGACGAAGGGCTTCACGATCTGAGTGGTCCCCGTACTCGAGGCCAGTCCGAGGATCAGCGACGCGAGCGGCAGCACCTTGGTCGGCACCGTCACGTACTTGTTGCCGTAGTCGTCGTACTTGATGTTGGCCGGGTCTGCCAACGCGGCGTGCAGTTCGTCCTCGGTGTAGCCGTTGGGCAGACCGGTGAACCCGCCGTTCTGGTTGGGATCGAGATACGTCCCGTGAATCTCGGCGAACCCCGCGAACGCATTGGCAACCGCGAGCAGGTTGCCCCACGCGATCGGCGAATTGCTGACGCCGTCGTACTGGAAGACGATGGAGGTGAACGGAATGCCGGAGTCAGTCGGCGTCGGGAGGCCCGTCGTCACGTCGAGGAACGGGACGTGGCCGAGGAATCCGAGCAGTGTCCACAACCCACCGACGGGGTTGTCGATGCTGCCGATCTGGACCATCTCGATGCGCGCCTTCTGCTCGGCGGTCAGCGTGTCCTTCAGAGCGCTCAACTCGTTGGACACCACCGCGCCGCCCTGCGAGTAGCCGAAGATCACGACGTGCTCGTTGGGGTCGGCCAATGCGTTCATCAGCTTCGTGTTCAAATCGTCGACGCCCTGCTGAACCGAGACGTCCCACTTCTGGCAGTTGGTATCGCACCAGTGCGGAATGAACGACAACGGATAGAACGACGCCGGGTAGACGACGCTGTGCAGGTCGGCGTCCGTGCAGCCACCATTCGCGCACGCCGTCCCACCCATGTAGTAGTCACGGGCGTTCTCCATGTATTGACCGACGTTGGTGGCGTTCGGCGTGCCGGTGCCCGGCACGATCAACGCGGTGGCACCGAAGGCAAACGCGGCGGTGAACGCCGATGCGATGCCGAGGGCCACCGATGCAATCAGTGACACGACGATGTGGACGAACGTCCTCGCGGATTTACGCATGAGTAAAAGATCACACGAGGATCCACGAGGCGACGGCGGAACCGCGAACTCGTCCACGAGAATTTGTCGACGGCTGTCGGATTCGCGCTGTGCCGTTCGTCGAACCGGTAGAGAGTGGAACGCAGGGTTCCGCTCACTACCGGAAGGTCACGACATGCAATACCTTGCGCTGCTGCTCGGCCCCGAGTCCACCTCGCCTCCCAACCCCGAGGGGCGGGCCGCCGAGATGACCGCGTATCAGGACTTCCACGCCAAGGCGGGATCCGCGATCCGCGCCGGCGACGCACTGCTGCCGTCGGCCGCCGGTGTCCGGATCACAGGCGGCCCGGATGCACCGACGGTCACCGATGGCCCCTTCGCAGAGGGCTCCGAGGTCGCGGGCGGCTACTACGTGTTCGAAGCCGACAACCTCGACGACGCTCTCGCGCTTGCCCGCGACATCCCCGCCGCCCAACGAGGCGCGATCGAGGTCCGACCGATCTACCACACGGTCGATGCCGATTGGTCGCGCCCCGGCGCCGAGTGGCTGGCACTGCTGCTGGAACCACCCGCATCTGCCAATACCCCTGGCACACCGGAGTGGCAGGCGGAAGCGGCGCGCCACGGCGAGTTTGCCGCTGCTGCAGGCGATCACATCGTCGGCGGCGCGGCGCTAAACGAGCCGGCAACGGCAACCACGGTGCGCGTCCGCGACGGCAAGGTGCTGTTGACCGACGGGCCGTACCCGGAAGGCGCCGAGATCGCCACCGGCTTCTACGTACTGTCGGCCGCCGACCGCGACGAGGCGGTGAAACTGGCATCCATGGTCCCCGCCACGACGGTGGAGTTGCGCCAGCTGGCCGGCGTGTCCGGGCTGTAACCGCCGCTGAATGACCAACTTGGACGGCGTCTTTCGGCGCGAGTGGGGCCCGGCAGTGGCGGCACTTGCCCGCTGGTCGGGTGATCTCACCGTGGCCGAGGACGCCGTCCAGGAGGCGTTCGCCGAAGCGTTGCGATCCTGGCCGCGCGACGGCGTGCCCAACAACCCCGGCGGATGGGTCCTGACCGTGGCCCGCAATCGGGCACTCGACCGCTTGCGCCGTGAATCGGCCAGGACGGGAAGGGAACTGGCCGCGGTGACCGAGGATCGGTGGGCCCAGATCGAGGGAGTCGCAGTACATCCCGTGCGCGACGACGAGTTGCGGATGATGTTCACGTGCGCGCATCCGGCGCTGGATCGCTCGTCGCAGTTGGCGCTCACCCTACGGTTGATCTCAGGGCTAACCGTCGGCGAAATCGCCAGGGCGCTGCTGCAATCCGAGGCCGCGGTCGGCCAGCGAATCACGCGGGCCAAGAACAAGATCCGCGGGGCGAACATCCCACTGCGGGTGCCCCCAGCCGAGCTGCTGCCGGAGCGGACCCCGCACGTGCTCGCGTGCATCTACTCGGTGTTCACCGAGGGGTACTGGTCGACGGCGGGTCCGTCGGCGATCCGCGACGAGTTGTGCGACGAGGGTGTCCGGCTGGCCGCCGAGCTGTGCTCGTTGATGCCCGACTCACGCGACGGGCAGGCATTGGCGGCGTTGGTGCTGCTGCACGATTCGCGCCGAGCCACGCGGGTGGACGACGACGGCGCACTGGTTCCGCTCGACGAACAGGACCGCACCCGGTGGGATCGCGGCCGGATCACCCGCGGTCTCGACCGATTGCGGTTGGCGGCGGGTGCGGGCGGTCCGTATCTCCCCCAGGCCGTGATCGCGGCCCTGCACGCAACGGCACCCAGTTGGGAGAAAACGGACTGGGCCACCATCTGCGCCGCTTACGACCGGCTCATCGAGATCGCCGACTCACCTGTCGCCCGGGCCAATCGCGCGCTCGCCGTGGGTTTTCGCTCTGGTTTCGAGGTAGGACTGTCCGCGCTGGACGATGTTGCCGACGATCCGCGGCTGGCGCGCTCGGGCACGGTGGCCACGATCCGGGCCGATCTGCTCCGACGTTCGGGGCGTCTGCCCGAGGCCGCGCGGTGGTATCAGATCGCATTGAATCACAATGGGTCGTCGCCCGCTCGCGAATTCCTACAGCGCCGGTTGGCTGAGTGCGGGCAATGTTGACCCGCGGTCCGCGCTACGCGGGCGGACATAATTCGGTTGCCCTTCCGTGTTTCATACCACTTGCATGATTGACCCGTAAGTGTTGGCCTAATAATTTGCTGTGCTGGCCCAATTAGACATTCAAGATCATTGCTATAATTCGTATGTATAACATCTACGGTGGCGTCAATCTCGGCTTATCGTCGGCTTACGTTGATGAACTGATCTGCGCGAGGCAGCCGAAGCAATTTGCTTCATATGTATCGTTCCGTTTTCAAGAATTTGCCATAAGGCATTATCAGCTGCAGACTTTGTTTGCGAACGGAACCCTCGAAGAACGCAGATGACCGATTAATCACATTCCGCTGTCAGGTCGCTGTGCGAAATGCAATGATGAACAGTGTCTCAACAACTACTGTGCCGGACGACGGAATTGCGCGCACTCGCCGACTTCTTGACGTCAGTCTGCGTGTACCCATCAGGCCTCACCATCGAGGGCGAAGCCGGCATCGGCAAGACGACCTTATGGTCCGCCGCCACGGAGCAGGCGCGCGAACGCGGGTATCGCGTGCTGTCTGCACAGGCGGGACAGGCTGAATCGGCTATGGGCTATGCGACGGTGGCGGACCTGCTGAGCGATGTCGACTCATCCAACTTGGCCCGATTGCCGGACTTACAGCGGGTCGCGATCGACCGAGTACTGCTGCGCAGCGGCGACGAAGGTCCCGAAACCGACCGAAGGACGGTCGCGGCCGCCTTCCTTGCGATCATGGGGATGCTGGCCACCGATGCGCCGGTGCTACTGGCAATCGACGATGTGCAATGGCTCGACGCGTCCAGCAGAGCGGTAGTCGCCTTTGCGGCGCGCAGATTCAAGGCTCGGGTGGGAGTGCTCGTCACCGAGCGCCTTGAACCGGCGCGCCCGTCTGCGAGGGCCTGGCTGCGTGTGGGCACAAAGAACGACATCCGTCGTATCGGTTTGGGCCCCTTGGGCCCGGGCGGGCTTCAGGCGCTCGTTTCAGACCGGTTGGGTAGCCCGCTTCCGCGCCCGATGATGGTGCGCATCACCGCGCTCTCCCAGGGCAATCCCTTTTACGCACTGGCGCTCGCGCAAGCGGTGGACGATCCATCACCGACCACCGAGCAGGAGCTGCCTCGCACGCTGGCTGACATGGTGCGTTCCCGGATCGGCGATATCGACGACGACGTTCGAGGCGTGCTGCTGGCCGCGGCTTGTGTCACGGATCCGACTGTCGACCTGCTGGCCAGGGCGATGGGTTTGACCGCCACCGAAACCGGCGCACTGCTGGAAGCGGCCGAGAGCCGAGGCATCGTCGGTATCGAAGGCAACCGGGTGCGCTTCGCACACCCGCTGCTCGCCCATGGCCTTTACACCGATGCCCGCCCGTCACGACGCCGAAAGATGCATCGGGCGCTGGCGGAGGTCGAGGCGCTGCCCGAGGTCAAGGCCCGACACCTCGCACTTGCCACTACCAGCGAGGACCCGGCAACCCTCGAGGCGCTCGACGCTGCCGCGGAAGCCGCACGGGCGCGGGGCGCTTCGGCCGCGGCCGCCGAGTTGGTCGACCTCGCGCTCGGCCTCGGCGGTGACACGCCGCTTCGCCGAATCCGCTCGTCCAGATACCACTTCCATGCGGGAAACTACGGACACGCTCGCACACTCCTCGAGCCCTTGGTCCGAGCGCTGGAACCCGGTCCCCTGCGGGCTACCGCGGTGGGTCTGCTTGCCGAAATATGCATGTACCACAACAGTTTTGCGCAGGCCGCTGAAATGCTGCACGGAGTGTTGGAGGATGCAAGGAGCGAACCGAGTCTGCTCGCGCAGACTCTTATCCTGTTGTCGTTCGCCCAGCTCAATACCGCCGAGTACGACATGTCGTTCGACAACGCGAGCCAAGCGGTGAAGCTGACCGAGGAACTCGAGATGCCCGCCATGAGCAGTCAGGCGTGCGCCAT
The DNA here is from genome assembly GCF_008329605.1 of Mycolicibacterium sp. P9-64. Classification (GTDB taxonomy): domain Bacteria; phylum Actinomycetota; class Actinomycetes; order Mycobacteriales; family Mycobacteriaceae; genus Mycobacterium. The sequence continues at coordinate 98,714 of NZ_NPKO01000012.1, read as the reverse complement.
GTGGGTAATGGTCAACTTCGTTTGTGGGCAAGGCGTTGACGAGCCGAGGCTCGAGCGCGCACTTGAACTCGAGGACCATGACGCCGATGTCCCAGATCCCCTCGACGCCAGCACGGTCAACGCCCTCGTGCTCGCGTGGACTGGCCGACTGGATGAAGCCCGCGCACAACTGTCCGTTGTTCGGAGTCGCTGTATTGAACGTGGCGAGGACGGCCACTTGATGTTCATCGATCTGCATGCCACATTGATCGACGTTTGGCGGGGAGCCTTCCCCGAAGCCGCACGCACCGCCACGGATGCGATGGAACGGGCCGAACAGCTCGGCGGTGATGCCTTCGTCATCGCCGATGCCATCGGAGCGGTCGTCGCCGCATACGCCGGACGCGAGCAGGAAGCTCGTTCTCTTGCTGGTGCCGTCATCGAGAGGGCCAGTCTCTGCGGTTCACCACGGCTGGCTGATCAGGCAGTCATGAGCTTGGGGTTTCTCGAGGTTTCGTTGGGCAACAGTGCCGCCGCACTGACGACCCTGCAGCCTCTAGTAGAACGGTTCGCGACGTTGCCGGGCATCGAGATCGTCAATGCGGCGTTCCTGCCTGATGCGATCGAGGCAATGATCGCGCTCGGTCGCCTCACGGACGCCGAACCGATGATCAATGCGTTGGTCGATCACGGCACGCTGCTCGACAGGGCCTGGATGCTGGCGATGGCGGCCCGCTGCCGAAGCATGATGTTAGCCGCCCAGGGCGACGTGAAGGCGGCGACTCAGATGGCGCAGCAGGCGATGGCCGCCCATCGTCGGTTGCCCATGCCGTTCGAACGCGCCCGCACACAGCTACTGCTCGGCCAACTCCAACGCCGTCAGCGCCAAAGAGAAACCGCCACAGCCACATTGACCGAAGCGCTGGCCACGTTCGAAGAGATGAAGACGGCGTTGTGGTCAAACCGGGCCCGCAATGAGCTGGCACGCATCAGAGTGAGCGCGCCCCAAACGACATTGCTGACTCCCTCGGAACAACGCGTCGCAGAACTGGCGGCCGCCGGGTTGACCAACCGCGATATCGGTGCCGCGGTGTTCGTCAGCCCGAAAACCGTCGAAGCGAAGTTGGCTCGCATCTACCGCAAGCTCAACATCCACACCCGAGCCGAACTCGGCCGGGCAGTCGGTCAGCAAGAGCGACGAAACAGCGCAGTCGATTCCGGCGGAGTTGACACCTAGACGGATGGCCGGGCGAGGCCTGCTGGTGGCCTCGATCAACCGCGTCCGTCGAACGTGCTTGGCAGTTCCACTGGGCTCGTCACCGCACCCAAATAGGGGCGGGGGGCTGCAAAGCATAGGCAAACGCCCGATTCCGACGACGCCATGAATCACTACGGTTCATATATAGAAGCTGTCGGAGGACCGGCAGTGTGGCCCAGGGTCTGCGAATCGAGCGGACAGGTCCGGTGATGAACGGCTGGGGGAATGATGACCGCGATTCGTACAAGGTTTAGCGCCGGGACTGCAGCTTGCGCGATCGCCGCCGCCGCAGCCTTCACGCCCGTGGCGGTGGCTCACGCCGATCCCGTTGCGCCCCTACCGATGGCCGGCATCGGCTCGTCCATATGTGACTTGAGCAGTACGGTCGACTGCACTACTACCGTCTCGCCATTCGCGGGTAGTTCGGCACAGCTTGTATTCGGACCGCCCCCCAACATCTTGCAGAATGGGTTGTGGTGGTTCGGCACTCCCAACCCGACTCCGCCGACGCAGACCACGGTCTTCCAGTTCTATCCGCTGGCCCTGATCCCCGGCTTCCTTCAGCCGCTCTATAGCTGGTTCACCCAAAACCTCAACTTCGAAGCTTGTGTCCTTGGCGTCACCTTGCGAATTGGGCCCTACGGCACGGTATCGGGTTCGTACGGTAGCGGCTGCGCCTAGCCACACCGCGTCGCCCGCGCCGTCAACCGCCACGCCTGTCACGGCTGCACTCGCGTAGTGCAGACTCCGGCCGAGCACGGGAGATCCCATAAGTGCGCATCTTTCAGCGACACCCGTCGGACGACGAGTCGGACGGGGAAGATCGCTCACCCGACGTGATCGACGACGAGCGCCGATCGAGGTGGCTACGGAAGTATTGGCGTCGCCGTGGCGTCAGATGGACCGGGCTCGTCCTGCTCATCGCATTCGTAGCGTTTGCGTGGTGGCTGGGCGTTGAAGCCGTCCACGCGAAGTCAAACCTCGAGCAAGCGCGCCACAGCGCCGAGCAGGCGAAAGATGCGCTTTCGAAGGGCAATGCCAAGGACGCCGCGAAATGGGTGGACGAAGCGCATTCCCATGCCCAGGCAGCACGCGACGAGACTCATTCACTGCCGTGGAACATCGCGTCGGGCGTCCCGTGGCTAGGTGGCCCCTTCGAAACGGGTCAACAGATATCTGACGTCGTACTGGGCCTGGTCGATCATGTTTTGCGCCCGTCCGAACAAGTGGGAGCAGCGATTTCACCGGACCAGTTGCTTGAAGGAAACCGCTTGAACGTGCAACTTCTCCGCGCCGCTGCACCCAAGTTGAGCGAGATATCGGCCGCCACCACGAGACTCGATGACGATGCCCAGGCGATTTCGGACCCCAAATACCTGTCGCTTCTTCGCGACGCCCGTGCGCAACTTCAAGCGCAAATATCTGACATCTCGAAGATAATTCAGAATACGGCTCTGGCCGCACGCGTGGCACCCTCGATGATGGGCGCCGACGGCGGCCGAACGTACTTCATGGGATTCCAGACGAATGCCGAAGCCCGTGGCACCGGAGGATTGCTCGGTGCGTTTGGAATTCTCCACCTGGATGACGGAACGGCAACCGTGGACGATCTCTCCGCGAACGACGAGATAAATGGACCCTTCACTCCGATCGATCTCGGTGCGGAATATGCCCGACAATACGGCTACACCAATCCCACCACAGATTCCCGCAATAGCAACCAGAGCTCACATTTTCCATATGCAGCTCAAATTTGGAGATCGATGTGGGCGCAGCAGTCGGGAATGAACGTGGACGGCGCCATCGCAGTCGACCCCGTTGCGTTGAGCTACATACTCAGCGCGGTCGGAGCCGTGACGATATCGAACGGCGAGATGATCACAAAGGACAATGTTGTCGAATTAACGGAATCGACCGCTTACAGTAGGTTTCCCACCGACCAGAGAGCGCGCCAGCAATATCTACAAGACATCGCCAACGCCGTCGTTAGGAAGATGACGGGACGAATTGACCATCCACGCGAGCTCCTCGAAGCCTTGGGCAAGGCAGTCAGTGAACGTCGAATCGCCGTATGGAGTTCGTCGCCGGCCGACCAGAAGCTCCTCGAAGAAACGCCGCTTGCCCATGTGATCCCGACCGATCCCGCGCCGTATGCCGAGGTCGTCATCAATAATCTCGGTGGCGACAAGCTTGATTACTATCTCAGGCGAACGATCGAGTACGCAGCTGATGGCTGCGATAAGAGTACGAGAATGTCGACCGTCACAATTGGGTTGACAAACACCGTCACCGATGGACCATTGCCGGATTACGTCGCCAGTTCGGCAGGCCTACTTCCTCAACTTCCCATCACGGCGCCACGCGGCACCATGTTCACCTCAGTTCGCCTTCTCGCGACGGAAGGAGCGAAATTGGTAAGCGTCGTCGCGAACGGCCAACGGGTACCTGCATTCGCCAATACGGAACGTGGTCGCCCGAGCTTCGAGGTGCAGGTCGCGATACCGCCGGGGCAATCCGGTGAATTGAGCTTCCATCTCTCCGAGCCGACGGCTCCTGGCGTAGTGCGGGTTCCCGTTCAACCGTTGCTCGATACCGTCACCCCCGTAATATCGGTGCCCGAATGCTCGCGTTGACCCATGCCCGACCAAAACGCAGAGCCTGCATGCCGCCGCAGTTCCGCCCAGTCCGCCAATGCCCCAATTTTGATCTCTGCGGGGGTAATGGCGGGTACGCTATCAAAGAACTGACACGTCGAATGGCGATGCTCCTGGGATCATGGCATTTAGCGGCGAAGGGGCAGCATTGAGTCTTCAAGATTACGCCAAACTATTACGCGCTCGATGGATCACCGTGTGCGTTACGACAATCGTCGCCGTTCTCGCTGCGGTGGTGTTCACATTGCTGACGGTTCCGCTCTATCAAGCGTCGACTAGGCTCTTCGTGTCCACCACGTCGAGCGACTCGGTGGCAGAGATTTACCAGGGCAATCTCTTCTCCCAACAGCGCGTCCTCTCGTACACGCAACTAATCATGGGCGAGACCCTTGCGCAGCGCACCATCGACAAACTCGGCCTCGACATCAGTCCGGGCGTGCTTCAACAACACGTCAAGGCGAGCGCAAAGTCCGATACGGTCCTGATAGGTGTCGAGGTGCTTGACGAGTCACCCGTCCGGGCACGTGACATTGCGAACGCATTATCCGACGAGTTCGTCGTCATGATTAGCGAACTAGAAACTCCGGCGGGTGGAGGACGGCCCGATTCGAGGGTCGTCGTCGAGCAGCGCGCGTCGATCCCCGAAAAGCCGGTGACTCCAAAGACGGTGCTCAATATTGCCATCGGCCTGATGGCGGGCCTCCTCTTGGGAATCGGCCTTGCGATCCTCCGCGGCCTGCTCGACAACACAGTGAAAGATCGCGAGACCATCGAGGAAATCACGGGCAGCGGGCTCGTCGGTGTCATTCCATTCGACAAGGAGCGACGCAAGGACGCGGCAATTTCCTTCGACAGCGACAATTCGGCAATCGCTGAAGCCTTTCGTAAGCTCCGAACCAACTTGCAGTTTCTCGCGGTCGATGATCCCCCGCGCGTAATCGTCGTCACCAGTTCGATGCCGAATGAGGGGAAGACCACCACCGCCATAAACATTGCACTCGCGTTGGCAGAAGCGGATCACAACGTCGTGCTCGTAGGTGGCGACATGCGACGTCCCAAGCTGGAGGACTACCTCGGTTTGATCGAGGAGGTCGGCTTCAGCACGGTGTTGGCCGGCCGCGCATCGCTCGAGGACACGCTGCAGAAGACTCGTTTTCCGAGACTCACCGTTCTCGCCTCGGGAGCCATCCCGCCCAACCCAAGCGAACTGCTCGGATCGTTGGCAGCGAAGAAGCTCTTGGATGAGTTGCGTGCCAAGTTCGACTACGTCGTAATCGATTCGTCTCCACTGCTGGCGGTTACGGACGGCGCGATATTGGCGGCAGGAGCCGACGGCGTGCTCGTCATGGTGCGATTCGGCGAGACCAAACGCGAGCATCTCGTTCAAGCGGTTGGAAGTCTGGAAGACGTCGGCGCTCGACTTCTCGGCGCGGTCCTCACGATGACGCCCACCCGCGCGGGCGGGACATACACCTACTACGGCAGTTACGGCGAGCGGCAGCCATCGCGCCAAGACTTGACGGCACAACCAGTCGCGGCGAACGAAACGTCGTCTCGATCGGAGATCGTTGCAGCGCCAGTCACCGAACGGCATGCGCTCAAGGATCCGTCGTAACGTGGCCGCCGGTCGTGGCTCCGGCGTGTACGGCGTCGCGCATTTCCTCTTCCGTCGGTTGCCGCCTGCCTGGCGCACGAATCTCAAGGGAATGCTCGGCAACCAGGGGCATGGCCAGAGCAGCTTCGACTGGCTCACGGCTCGCAAGGACGCAACGGGGAAGAAGCGATTGGATCGCGCGCTCGACGGGCTGATCAGAACTCTGGGCCCGGAGACGGCGCGACAGATCGGAGGCAAGGTCTGCATCGACTTCGGTGCGGGGTACGTGCCGACGGACGGGGTTGCGCTGTGGCTACTCGGCGCGCGTGAGGTTCACGGGGTCGACTACAACGACATCGCCAAGGCGAGCGAGGTCGCCAGGGCGGTGAGATCTGCCGACATTGGTCGCATCGAGAGCCAGTTGCGGGCACTGCAGATCGATCCTGGCTGGCCCGCTCGACTCGACACGGTGAAACGCTGGGCAACAGAAGGCAATAACGGCTTTCCTTCCGGCTACAGATACGTCGCACCCGCGGACGTCATCGCATCGCCCGCACTCATTCCACACTTTGACGTGCTCGTGTCCACGAGCGTGCTCGAGCACATTCCGCCCTCGCTCATCATCGCGATGTTGGACGCCCTCAAGTCACGGGAGAATTCTCGCGCGACGCAGATTCACCGCGTGGACTTGCGTGATCACCGCGACTTCGACAACGACCCCTACGGCTTCCTCGATCCTTCGACGCAGTTCGACGCCGAAGCGGACGCCGACTCCCGCGGAAACGGTATGACACTTCAGGATTGGGAGGCGTTGCTGGCCTGCCGTCCCGACTTGGGCCTGAATGTGAGTGGGTACGAGGCCGGCCGGCCACATCTCGTGCCGGCGGCGGCTCCGAACCCGGCTAGGCAGGTTGTGGCTGATTGCTTGGTATTGCGAAGTGTGACAGCGGATTCGACGCAAGGAGCATCAACGATCTGAGGAAGCGCCGTCTCCCCTGCGTGCTTCGCCGCGATTGCTGGACTCCGAAGTGGCCCGGGCGCAAGCCAAACCATGGTCGATGGAGGGCATGGCCTTGGGATCAAACGCCAACTTTCTGGATGTAGAACGAGCCCGGCTCTCGATCTGGCGTCAGAAACGGACACTTGGCATTCAATTGCTCGTAGTCATGATGCTGCAGGTAATTGAGCGCTCCTATTATCTTCCACTCACGGTTCGACGTCAGAAACGCTTCGAGCAGATACTGCTCATTCCAGAACCGCACTTTGTCGATGATCCATTCGGCGGGGTAATCTCTCGGCGAGAAGATGTCGTGAATATGAACTATCACGCCAACGTTGAGCGTTGGCAGAAGCTCCAAATATTCAAAAAGCACGTCACCACGGGGGCGGATGATGTGCGATGAATCGATGAACAGTATGTCGTCTGCGCCTAGCTTCTCGAACATTCGCATATCGCAGTTCTCGACCTTCTCCCGAATGACCGCGATCCCCAGCTCTTCAAGCCATTCATGTTCGTAGGGCTCGATGAGGATGTGTTCGCAGGAGTATTGCGGGTCCTCGCGCTCATTGGCCGCCAACGCTCGCCGCGCCATCCTGGTAGAAAATCCACTGCCGACTTCGATGATCTGCTTCGGCTTCTTGAAGCGTATGAGGTTGTACCAGTATTCGGCATCTCCTGATCCAAAAGCGCCATTATCCATATAGAATTCATGGATACCGCGCTCCTGACGGGACACGCTGGCCAACTCGTCATTGTATGAAAAAGACGCAAGGAGTTGTAATTGCTCGTCGCCGTTCCAGGAGATCCCCGGCAGATCTCTGTGAGTCGATAAGAGCTCGCGTAGCGGTTCGTTGTGAAAGGCCGGTTCATAGTAGTGATCCAGCACGGGAAAACATCCGGCTCGCAGGAGCATCGCCCTCGAATGCGGAAGACGCCCGATCCCGGCTCTTCGGACGAACTTGAGAAGGACTGCGCAACAAAACACAAACGGAGCTATGAGCAGGTCGACCGCTCGCAATACCTTCTCCAGAGTTCGCTTAATCGGAGCACGCAAGGTCGGCCGCCCTTTCCTTGGGACATCGAGCGACGACCTACTCGGTCGAACTCTGCCCTCAACTATCTCACGATTGGCGGGTTCGATAACGCGCATTTAGTGCCAGGTCTGCGAAATCTGACATCGACGTGAGGAGATTCCCGTCACGTACCGGAAGTGCAATCGAAAGCCTACGGCGAAAATCGACGCCCCAGTAGACACGGCGCGGCAATCGTGAACACCCCGTCACCGACTCTCCGCCGGTGACTGCAGCCCAAGACGCAGGCAAATCCGCTAGGCGACGATCAAGGGTTGCCCCCCTGCTACCGAGGATGGCAATTTACCCAAAGGCGATCAAGAATCGTGGCGCTGCAATTAGTCAGCTGGTTCCAGAACGACGCATGCCCGCTCCAGTCTGAGGTAATCCAGTATTGCACATCGATGCCGCACCACCGTTGCGCGGAGGCGGACTAATTCCGTCGATCAGCTGTCCGAAGTGGCCCACGCTGATAGTCTTGCGGCTTACTGGACGCAATGCACGTCGACCGTCGATCGGGATGATGCGATGAGCGTGAACGATTTGGCGTGGAAGTTGTTGCCATGGCCAATGTTGGCCCGCATCGCCTTTTGGCGGAAATATTGGCTCTACGGCGAATGGGAGATGCGCGAGTTACGTCGACTTCTGCCCGATCGGCCGGGGCTTGTCGTCGACGTCGGGGCCAACCGCGGTTATTACTCCTACGCACTTCGGAGGCTCGGTCGACGGGTGATCTCCTTCGAGCCGGATCGGGCCTACCAGAAGCGATTGCAGGCACTTTTGGGGAGCCAAGGCCGTATCGAAATGGTCGCGCTGTCGAGCAACGCGGGCATCGGCGTAATGCGGGTTCCTTACGTGGGCGGCGCGTACGGCGGCTCACTTGGCAGTCTTAGCGATCTCGCCGTCCCAGACGAGGCCGTGTCATCGTGCTACCAGGTTGAACTCAGTACGCTCGATAGCTACGGACTAGACGATGTGGCCTTCATCAAAATCGATGTCGAGGGCCACGAGGAGTCCGTACTCGCAGGTGCGAACAACACGCTGATACGCGCGAAACCGGTATTACTAATCGAGATCGAAGAACGTCATAATCCCGGCGGTCTGGACCGGATAGCGACGAAGCTTTCGCACCTGGGATACTCCGGTTCCTTCTTCTACGAACGTAAGAAGTTCGCCCTATCTCAATTCGTGCCGGAGGTCCACCAGGTCGCAGAGCGTGTCACGGTGGGCGAGACCAACCGCCGGGACCTCAAATACGTGAACAACTTCGTCTTCAAAGTGACATGAGTGGAGAGTCGCAGGGGGGCGAAATTGCTGAACCGGAATGCGCGGTGACGCCGCTACTTGGATTGGAGACATTAGCGACGCAAGCTTCGGCGCCAGGAGGGCAGCAACATCGAATGAGCAGAGTTCGCGTCGTCATTCCGTCATTGGTGGGTGACCTGCCCCAACTTACGTCCATGTGCGACACCGCGATACGCGAGGGCGCCTCACCCGTTGTGATCGCAAATAGCTCGCGCCTGTACCGGAAACTCGTCGCCGCGCGAATTCCCCACCTCACGTCACGGCGCAACGACGGGTTTGCAGCGAGTGTCATCTTGGGCGCTGAAGGCGATTGGGACTGGCTCGTCATCCTCAACGACGATCTGACATTCGATCCCGACGACCTAGCACCATGCCTATCGGCTCAGACCCTTGACGCGCTCCATCCCGCGGCGATCGTGTATTTCGACGATGGGTCAGCACGGCATCTTCCCACGCAGCTGGGCGTGCTGTTGAGCGTCTCGCTGCTTTCCAACATCGCCCGAAGGGCATTCCCAAGATGGCACCGGACTCGACTCGAAGGTACGGAGACCTTTCGGGCGTTCTCAGCAGTTGCCATTGGGCGACAGGTTTGGGACCGCGTGGGCGGCCTTGACTCGAGGTACCCGTTCAGCTACGAGGATGCCGACTTCGTGCGCCGCGCGCGAGCGCTTGGAGTGCAGGTGTCTGCAATGCGTACTGGCGTCGTTCACCAGCACTCACGGACCAGCGGGCGATTCGTGACGGCGGTACTCCCAGTAGCTACGTGGTCGGCGCTCGAGTACCTGACCAAATGGTTCGGCAAACGCACACTCCACCGCTGGTTGCTCGTGTTCGCGCTCGGTGTGCGCGCACCGATCGCGGCAGCGACGATGCCGCAACCTCGCAAACAGATTCGCGCCGTAGCCAACGCGGCGAGGGCGTTGGTAGCCGATGATCGGCCTTCGCTGCCCGAGTGGGAAAGCGCCTAATGCGAAACCGGGCACGGTGAAACGCACCGTGGCAACTCGGGCACCTCCTAACCGCCAACCGCCGAAAGCAATTGGCCACCAATCGCTTTGGTTGCTGACGACGCGCCTCTCCGGTGGTGCGGTCGGACCACTCTTGAGTTTCGTCGCCCTGTTCACGCTGCCGCTGTTGGGCGCAGTCGTACTGGATGATCGCGATTTTGCGTTCTGGTCGTTGCTGTCAACGATAGCTACTGTCGCGTTGTCGATTGACTTCGGTGGAGTAGCACTTGTCACGGCGCGCTTTTTCGCGGAGCCGCGCAAGAGGCTCCTATTGAAATCCTCGGCGCTTTCGTCCTCTGGCGCGCTCACCATTGGCGTCTTCGCATGCATCGTTTGGATTCCGTACCGTCACACCGAGTTGGGGCAATCGATACACGCGAGTACCGCTATTGCGGCCATTCTCACGATGTCAGTCGCAGCGGCAATCCGTAGTGTGTTGATGGTTGCGGCCCAAGCCGCATTGATCGCGAGCAAACTTTCTCTGCGGAACGTCGCTACTGCGGGGCACGCGTTCATCGCCGCCGCAACGACTTCCGTGTTGTTGTTCGCGACACATTCGTTCTGGGCTCTCCCGCTCGGGTGGCTCTTGTCGGGCGTCCTATTGCTGTGCGTGGTTCTCCCATGGGGGTGGCGCGTGCGCAGCTCGGAGCTGGAAAAGACTTCCGTCACACAACCGTTCAAGTGGCGCCACTATGCAGGTCTGCGCACACTCAGCACGATCACGTCATCGGTTCTGCTGAACTCAGATCGTTGGATCGTCGGCGCGCTGGGTGGCCCCGCACTTCTCGCCGCATACGAGGTCGCATGGCGCTTTGCTGCCTTGCCGCGGTTTCTCGTGGCAAATCTGGTGGTGCGCGTCGCGGCCGACGCAGCGGGCCTGGGCCGCTGCGACCAGCAGCGGCTGAGTGCCTTGCTCCGGGGATCCACCGTGATCGCCGTCGTTGCGGGCTCGATGTCGTGTGCACCGGTTGCTGCCGCTTACTGGGCCTTCGTCTTCTTCACTGGTACAGAGCCTTACTGGCCGATGTTCCTCGCGATGCTGGTGGCGTTCACCATCTCGGTCGTCACCGCGCCGTTGTCGTTGTCGGGAGCAGCGGTGGGCAACGCTTGGATTGATTTCCCCTACGCGCTCGGCGCCCTGGCCGCGAGCAGCGGAGCCGCTGTTGTCGCCGCGCTCTCCGAGCGGCCCGAAATATTCATCATCGGCTATCTCGCCGCAACGGTGATTTCGGTGCCCTGCTACTTCCTGTACGCGCCGGCACTAGTGCGCAAAGGCCTTCAGACGAGAGAAGCAATCGAGGTGATCAAGACGTGACGGCAAGCCGGCGAGAGATTTAAAATCCGTTGCGACGCTTAGCGTCGCGCCAGCATCCATACTGGGCGTATGCGAGTCGGCGACGGCTGGATGGGACCGCCGCGATAGCCATCGGAGCCAGTCGTTTGCGGAGCCGGTGAGCAGTTCTCATCGGCGACGTGCCCGCCCGGGGAAAGAGTGGTCCGGTTATGAGCTCGATGACGACGTTGGGCCGGCAGAAGCGTGCTGCCCCCGAATGGTCTCTGAGTGCCGTGCTCGCCGGCCTACCTTTGGCGCTGATTGCCGTGGGGCCCGCGATCGTCGTGGGCATCAGCGGTCGCGCACTGCCGATCTACGCAAGCCACATTGCGATTGGTGTCCTGCTCGTCCACATCGGGTTCAGCGCCCTTGCTCAACGCGGCTACCGAGACGTACCGGTGACGATGCGATGGCTTCTCGCAGCGACAGCGCTGCTTGCCGTCCCCCTCATCGGGTCGAAGGATCCGGCCGCCGGCGTGCTCGCATACTTCAACTTCGCGTCCGGGACCGTCGGCGGCATCGCGATCGCCCAGGTGTGGAGGAGCATGTCTCGGAATTATTCCTGGATCGACATTGGCTACCTCGTCTTCCTGATCGCCGGCGTGACCCAGTTGTTGGTTCGTTATTCGACTGCGAGCTCTGTGAATTCGCTGCATCAATCGTCTCCGATGCCCTGGGGCGTCTCCAGCGTGGTTGCCGGGGGCCTCGTTGTCGCAGCGCTGATAGTGCTCGCTCGGTCAGCCAGCCTTGGTCGCCATCGCAAGTACGTGGTCACCGTCGGTTTAGTCGCGATCGGCGTAGCACTGCTGACGCTGACTCGGGGAGCAGTTGTTGCTGCATGTGTCGGTGCCGTGTTCTTTCTATGGTCAAAATCGGGTCGGCCGCGTCGGAATCGGCCGGGCTCAAGCGCTTCGGGGCACGTAAGCCCCAGAGTTCTCATGGGACTGTTCGCTCGCGCACTGGCCGTCTTCGTCCCCGTTGTCGGATTCATAGCCATTGAACGCGCCACGGAACTTCGAGCCCAAGTCAACACGCAGGTTTACGCGAACGTCGACACTCGGTTTGCGATGTTTCGGGCCGCTTGGGAGCAGTTTCTCAGCAGCCCGCTGACAGGCACCGGCTGGGCGTCATTCCGCGAGGCTTCGCTGGAAGCCACGGGCCAAAGTCAGACCTTTGCCCACAATCTGGTGGTCTCTCTGCTTCAGATCGGGGGCTTACTGTCACTTCCATATCTGGCGGCGTTGGCATTCCTGACGTATCGGGCGTTGCGGCATGGCGGTCCGTACACGGCGGCGGTCGCTGCTTCCATCGCCGTCAGCATGACCCAGCCATTCTTCGAATCGACCGTGTGCAACCTCATCGTTCTGCCCGTTGCGTTCCTCGCAGGCCTCTCGACTGCGGACCTGAAGAAGATCGAGAGTGCCGAGATCGCCACGCCGCGTGTCGGATCCACACGTCGCCGCGACCGATCGATTCGAAACCCGCAGCCTGAATTAGCCTCGTGAGACATCCAGAAGGCTGATTCTTGGCCAGGTCGGTCTACCCGCGTTGCCGTGGCGCCGAATGGTGATGTCCCTCGGAGCGGAAACTGGCACGCGGACCATTTTGCCCAGGCGGATGGTTGGAGCGTCAATCGCAAGAGGATTCAACGGCTTTGACGGGAGGCCGGGTTGCGGTGCCGCACGAATCATGCTTCCGGCGGTACTGCGGTGAGGCAATGACCCCGAATTGACCTGAAGTGCCAAGTCCGCCATCAACGAATGATCTGTGGCTGGAGTGCGGCTGCTCTCTGGTGTATGGATGCGTGCGCCTCAGCGAAATCGGCGCAATCCGGTCCTTCGTAGTCACCTCCTGGCTAGGCTGGGTGATATTCCGAACGCGGGAATGCAATTTGTGAAGGTTGCTCTCGCTGAAGCGTTTTCCACGACGCCTCACGCCAAGAACTGTGACCCTATCGACGGGTAAGGATTTGCGATGAAGCAGCACATCCGCAAGCTTCTCGACCGGGCCAATCTGGCCCCTTCGAGGAACGCACCCTTTCTGAGTCGCCGCTATCCCTACGGGGATACCAGAAGGATGCAGAACGCCCTCGGTCCCGACTTGGCCCCACAGAGGCCGTGGTCCATGGTGGACACCCCACCGGTCGGCGAGCTGGCCGCAATCTTCGCGAGGACCCGCGGGGTGAACAAGTGGTTGCACTACCTCCCTGTCTATGAATCAGTCATCGATCGGTCTCGGCCCATCCGCATGCTGGAGATAGGCGTGTTCCACGGCGGATCGCTTCGGATGTGGCGGGAATATCTGCACCCGCAGGCAGTCATCGTCGGCATCGACATCGACCCGAATTGTCAACAATTCCAGGAACCTGAGGACAATATCCACGTCCGCATTGGCGCTCAGCAGGACGCCACGTTCCTGCAGAAGGTCAACGCCGAGTTCGGTCCATTCGATGTCATCCTCGACGACGGCAGCCACATGACCTCACATATGGTCGAGTCCTTCCGAAGCCTGTTCCCATCGGCGCTAGCCGATCCTGGGGCCTACGTCGTGGAGGACGTGCACTCGAACTACTGGAAGCCCTACCGAGACAGTCCGATGTCGTTCGTTGATTTCATCGCCGTCTTGATCGACGCCATGCACGCTCACTACCCAACTGCTGAGGGTGAGTTGAATTTTCGCACCGACCACCCTGCCCGACTCCATGGGGTATCCGTTCCGCGGATCACACCAATGCTGAGCAGTATTGAGATACACGACTCGATTGTTGTGGTGCGAAAGGCGTCTAGGGACCTGCCCCGTAGCGTGTACCACTAACCATTTGCTCTTTCAACGAGTTCCTAGCGCCGCCATATCGGGACATTTGCGAAAGTGCCCGGCATCGAGGCAGTGGCGGGCTTTCCCGTGCCGCGGAATGCGGTTCGGTGCCACCAACCGCTGTCCTGCGCGACCGACGTAGTGGTTGAGCCTCCCCATTCCGGCTATCTGCGGCGTTCGCCTCCAATAGAATTCATTGCAGATAGGTCGACTCGGCCCCCGGAGGGCGCAATGGCCACCGATGTGAATCATGTCCAGCACAAGTCGCGGCCTCGCCGCAAGCGGCGAGCCGGCCGGGCACACCAGCGGCTGGACATCCAAGGTCTGCGGATGGTCGCCGTCCTCACGGTGTTCGCGTTTCACCTGTGCGGCTGGCCGCGGGGCGGGTTCATCGGCGTGGACGTGTTCTTCGTGATTTCCGGATTCCTGATTACCGGAAACCTCTTGCGGATGGCCGAAAGTCGCGGAAATGTGTCATTCAAGCGGTTCTACTGGAATCGGGTCCGCCGGATCATCCCCGCCGCCACAGTCGTTTTGGCCTGCACCTATGCAGCTTCGGTGCTCGTCTACCTACCGTTCCGAGCGCACCAGGTCGGCGCGGATGCCGTATTCGCATTCTTCTTCATCTCGAACTGGCGGTTCGCGTTCCAGGAAACGGATTACTTCGCCGCCGGCGACGCAGTCTCGCCGATCCAGCACTACTGGTCGTTGTCGATCGAGGAACAGTTCTACTTCGTCTGGCCGGCACTGATCTTCCTGATCGGGCTAGCCGTCGCCCGAAAGGCATGGAGCCACGGTCGCCGGATGGGGCTGGCCGCCGCGGTGATGGCCTGCGTCGTCGTCATTTCCCTGGGGTGGGCACTGTACGAGACCGCAATAGGGCCGACGTGGGCGTATTTCGACACTCTTGCCCGAGTATGGGAACTGGGTGTTGGCGCACTGTTGGCGACAGCGGTCGGGGCGCTCGCCCGGATACCTGTGGCGGTGAAGCCGTGGTTGTCATGGGCGGGTCTCGGAATCATCGCCTCCGGTCTGCTTCTCATCACCGAGGGATCGGTCGGATTCCCCGCTCCTTGGGCCCTGCTGCCGGTGACAGGGGCGGCCCTCGTCATCGCCGCCGGCGTGCGAGGTGAACCAGCACAAGGCTTTCTGCGCAATCGGGTCAGCGTCTACGTAGGAAACGTCTCGTACTCGCTGTATCTGGTGCACTGGCCCGTCATCGTCATCCTCGGAGCACTCGTGCCCCACGACGGTTACTTCTACCTCGCGGCGGTCGCGCTCACATTTGGTCTGTCGATCGGGTCCTATCACTTCGTCGAGAACCCCATGAGGCAAGGCGATTGGCGCACGGCCCGCTCCGTGATTCACGAGATTCAACGCCACCGCTTCCAACTCAAGCAGTCGAGCCGTCAAGCCGCAGTTGCGATGCTCGTGTTGTTGACGGTCGGGCTCACCGCCTATGTCATGCAGCCGAGTGCGCGCTCAACCGAGACCCCGCTGCCGGTGGCGGCATCACCACAGGGCGCGCCAAAGGAGCCAACCGAGGCGAACCTCGGACCTCTGGCGTTGGCGCTGCAACAGCAGATCACGACCGCGCTTGCCGCGACGCAATGGCCCCATCTCGACCCATCGATGGAATCCGGCATCAGCGAGACCTGGCCAATTGAGATCATCCGTTGCTCCCTCACCACACTCCCGAGCGACGAAGAGTGCACATGGGGTTCACCTTCTGCGCCGACCCGGATCACGTTGGTGGGCGATTCCGTCGCCATGCATTACGCGAATTCGCTGCGTCATCTGGCGTTGAACTCCGACGGCCAGATCCAGGTGCACGTCGAGGCGATGGGGGGATGCCCCTTCGCCAACGACCGAGTCTTCACCTCGGATCCCACTTTCGTCGATGCCTGCCCTGCCCGCAAGCAACATGCCGTCGACTACATCAACGCGAACACGCCGACAGTGGTGATCATCTCGAATTGGTACGAGGGGTACCGCCGGATTGGTGTCGACCAGGCGATGACGTCGGACGAGTGGTTTGACTCGGTGCGCCAGATGGTCGCCGAAATCCGCAACAGCACTGCCAAATTCGTATGGCTGTCCGCACCACCCGCGGACAAGAACATCGTGGAGTGCTACGGCAAGCGGTCGAGCGTCCCGACGGACTGCATCAGCCGCGTCACCAGTCAGTGGCTTTCGATGGCCGACACTGAACAGCGCCTCGCCGAATCCGTAGGCGGGGTATGGGTCGACTCGCGCCCGTGGTTTTGCAGTGCAGACGGGCTGTGTCCCAGCTTTGTGGGATCGACACCGACGAAACATGACAAGGTGCACTCGACCCGGGCGTACGAGGAGATGATCTACCCCGTCATCGGCGAGTCATTGAGGGCTGCTGGCGTTTTCTGATCTAGTGCATCTTCCAATCGGAGCGGTAGTCTTGCTGCTTCTCAACCACGAGGGTGACCGATACAAGGGACCGAACGAGCGGAAACCAGAGCACTTCGACGAACGGATGCGATACCCGAACCTTCAGTTCGGTGCCCATCACGTTGAGTACCAACCGTTTCAGCAGGCGCGACGAGTGCCGATAGGAGACACGAAGGCCGTGTCGGTGAATCTCGGTGGCGAGCTCACGCCATGAACGGTACGTCGTGTATGTCCTCGAGTAGTCCGCATGCGCCGCGGCCGCAGTGCGATCAACGAGTTCCCGATTCGAACCAAGCCCAAGGCGGGTCAGCAGCCGGATCGCGGCTGCGCGAACATCGTGACTCCTGATCCGGTGGACCAGGGGTAGAAGCATGTGCAACTCGATGATGGTGTGCCGGGTGGGGAACACGTGTATCGCGAAACCTCCTGGCCGGAGCACACGTTCGTTCTCGGCGCAGAACTGGGTGAAGTCGAATACATGCTCGATGACTTGATGAGATACCACTGCGTCGACCGATTCGTCTTCGAAGGGCCACGATCCGTCGGGCAGAGTGTGGCGGATGTCTGCGCCCGTCACGAGGCTGCCTATGAAATCAGCGTTCTGAAGGCCATACTCGGCCGAGTCGAACCCACAGAGCTGCGCGTCGGTCGACTGCCCGATGACGTCCAGCAGCCTTCCGTCACCGCACCCGGCGTCGAGTACGACCGGCCTGACGAGATCCCTGGAAGCGAGTTCGTCGATGAGGACGTCCCGTATGTGCCGATGTCCAACGCCCATGGGGATCAAGCGTATAGGTTCACGCCGCTGCGCCATCCGCATTTCATCGCGGATGCGGACTGGTCATTGCAGCCCCGAAATCGCCTACCACCGTCGCCGCGTCGAATGCGACCCGAATCCTCGGCAACCCGGAGCAAGTCCGCCTCGCAGCCCTCCCCGAAGACCTTCCAGGAGAACTGTTTCGCATGATCGGCTCGCATCCCGGCGGGGACTGTGGGCGCAGATGGCAGTTGCCTGCCGACCTCGGCGGGATTACCGGAGGTGATCAGTCGTCCTGCAGCACCGACCACCTCGCGCAACAGCAGGTGATCGGTTGCGATCACCTGACACCCAGCTGCGAGCGCCTCGATGAAGGGTAGGCCGAACCCCTCGTCGGTCCCGAGCATGAGGAAGTACTCGGCACGCTGGTAGAGCGCGAGCATCTCTGCGTCGGAGACGTTTTGGAACCATTCGCACGGAAGGACCCTCGACAGCGTCAGCCGCACCTGCTCGCTTACCCCGACCCCGATGACGCCGCGCGCCCAAGGCGGAGGTGCGAGCGCAAGTGCCGCGGCGGCGAGCTCATTGCGCTTGTGCGTTGCGCTACCGACCAGCATGACCAGCCCAGAGTTACTCTGTTGGAACGACCCTTCTGGTACGAGTCCGGGACCAAGCGGCCGGACGATTGCCTTGTCAGAAGCCTTGGGGTCGAACTCGATGAGGTCGCGGCGGGTGTTCTCGCTGACGCAGACGAGCGCGTCGCTACGCCGCACTGTTCGGTGTAGGTCCCAGGCCCGGTAGGTCGCACCGATCTTCGACCGGGTCCGGACCCAGCGTAGGTCGTGCACAACGGTGAGCAGCGGCGCGTGAATCCCAGATGGGAGGGGCGGCACGGTAGACAGGTAGACGTCCACCGGGCCACGGGCCGGCCGGAAACCCCTTGTCAGACCGCGCATCCTGTCGGCAGGCGAGGTACCTACGTCCCGCGGCTTGCTGAAGACCAGCTCGTGCCCTGCGTCGGCAAGGTAGGCGTAGAGATGCTCCTGCAGCACGCCGATGCCGGAGCGTCCGGCAACCTGGCCGCTGCAACCAATCCTCACGAGCGCACCGCTCCTACTGCGTTCCACTCCAGTAGGCGGGTGAGGACGGTGTCGAGCAAGAACGTCGTCGCGACGCGCTCGCGGGCCGCCGCACCCATCGCGCCGGCCTTCGCCGCGTCCGACGCAAGCTCGTCGACGGCGGTTGCCAGTTCAGCGACCGTCGGCTCGGCGCCGAGCACGATGCCGGTGACGCCATGCTCGATCACCGCCGAGCAGCCCGGGTGCCCGGAAACAACCGAGGGTAACCCGCATGCTCCGGCCTCGATGAGCACCTTCGGGGTGCCTTCTGGGTGCCGCGTCGGGAAGACGAATAGCGTTGCCTCGGAAAGGACCCGGGCCATGTCCTTGCGGTGGCCGAGGAATTCCACGGCCCCGTCGCGACGCCACGCCTCGAGCTCCTCGGTCGTCACCGCGCTCTCAACTCCGACGTCCGGGTCACCCGCGACCTGAAAGCGCCAGCCCCGACCACGTAGCTTCTCGGCGATGCGGACGAACTCGTAAACTCCCTTCTCTCGGTAGAGCCGCGAGGCGAACAGGATGACCGGGTTTCCGAAGTCCCTGACCTCGTCGATTTGCCACGCGTTCACGTCGATGCCCGTGCCGGGGATGATCAGTGACCGCTCCCGAGCTGGAAGTAGACCGAGGCGTGCGAAGGTCTCGCGGTCGTGCTCAGTTTGGAACAGCGTGAATACATTCCCCAACCGCCCCGCAACGCGCCCGGATAGCTGGACGACCCGGCTCGCCCGGGTCGTGAGCACCGAGGGGTCGAGCGCACGCCCCACGCCACCGACCACCCGGACGAACGTGGCGCCGCGCAGCATGACCGCCGCGGGCCACCCGAGCGTGAAGGCGACTGTAGCGCTGAGGAATACCAGGTTTGGCCGAAGTCTCAGCAGGGCGACCAGTATCTGGGTGGCCGACCTGGTCATCGCGAGGACGCCGGACGCCTCCCTGCCGACTCGTACCGCAACGAAGCCAAACCCAAGGCGGCAGATGGCATCGGCTTCGCCGGTGTCCTCGGCGATCACCGTGACCGAGGCGCCTGCGGCCTGCAGGGCGGCGCCCCAGGTGGCTCGATGGCTCAGAAATGATCGGTCGTTGTTGACCACGAAGACAACGCGCTTGGGCCCGCAGAAGGTCCGTCCGATCCGGGCAGCCTGCCCGACCTCGGAGACCGACGTGTGAGTTCTCGTGGCCTCACTCATCCTTGGCTGCCAGCCAGTCGTATTCACGTGCGAGGCCGTCTTCGATTCCTACCCGAGGTTCCCAACCCAGCAGTGCCGTCGCCCGCTCGGTACTGCCGCCGGTGCGGAAGACGTCGCCGAGTGCGGGCTCGCCCCGGTCTAGCTGCAACGGCTCTCCGTGGATCTTCTCCAACAGTTCGAGCACGTCGTTCACCGAGGTGGACGCACCTCCAGAGAGGTTGACGACGGTGCCCGGCGCGACGGAAGCATCGCCGGCACGCACGTTGGCCTCAACGATGTCATCGACGTAGGTGAACTCCCTGATCTGGCTGCCGTCACCGTGTACCGGCAGTGGCCTGCCACGTCGCGCCAACGCGATGAACCGGTTGAACGCCATGTCGGGTCGCTGCTTCGGTCCGTACACGGTGAAGTAGCGCAGGCTGATCGCGGGAATGCCGAAATTCGCGGCGTAGAGGTTGACCAGATGCTCCGCGGCAAGCTTCGTCACCCCGTATGGACTGCGCGGCTGCGGCCGGTCGGACTCCAGCGTGGGATAGCGTTCGGCATCCCCGTAAACCGACGAGGAAGACGCGTAGACGAATCGCGTTAGGCCTGGCGCCGAGCGCCGAACTGCCTCGAGGAGTCGTTGCGTGGCACAAACATTGGCGTCGACGTAGTCCGCGAAATCGGTGCCCCACGACTTGCGGACGCCGGGCTGGCCCGCTTGATGATAGACGATCTCGACGCGGTCGAGCAGGGCCGGTAGGTCGGCCTTGTTGAGGTCACCCTCCAACAGCGTGAAGTCGCTGACATCGGCCAGGCGCGAAATATTCGATTCCTTGATCTCGCGGTCGTAATAGTCACTGAAGTTGTCGATTCCGATGACTTCGTGACCATCGCTTACGAGCCGCTCCGCCAGGGTGCTGCCGATGAAGCCGGCGACGCCGGTGACCAGAACCGTCATCGAAGCGCCACCCGCCCGCCCAGTTCGACCCGCGATGGGAGGCGAGGAACCCCTCGGCCCACCGCATCGCGGATGTTGCCCGGATCCGCAGTCGCAGCTTCTTTGAAATCCCGCACTAGTTGGCCAGACTTTGCTTTCGCGCGATGAACATGAAATATGACGCAAGGCGAGGATCGGCGAGCGCGTAGCGCACGTAGTCGAGACCGAGTCCGACGAAGAACAACGGCAGGAAGAACCCGTAGTAGGAGGTCGCGAAGTAACTCGCGTACTCTTCCTCGATCTCAAACCCAGCTTCGGCAAGGCTCCGCTTGAATTCACGAAAGCCCGCCTGATCATAGAATGCCTGGAATCCAAGCACTCCGGACGAGCCGGGTACGAGGTGCATCAAAAGCCAACGCGATACACGCCGAGGAAGTAGTCGATTCAAGATGGCAAACGGCGCATACCTATTCGCAAAGGTCACGATGAGGCAGCCATCTTCACTAAGAGCACGATTGGCGCTCTTCAGGAACGACGCCGTGTCATGGAGGTGCTCAACGACGGCACGCCCCATGATCAAATCCACAGAATGATCCGGAACTCCCAACGACTGGCACGCGTCTCCACTGATTCTTTGATCGAGTAGCGCGTTATCCGCCATCTCGGCATGATCGATGTCGAAGCCGATGAGCTTCATGTTCTGACCCTTCAGCGAAGGGTCGAAATGCCATTGCCGGCCAGCTCCCACATCGAGAACGATCCGTGGTTCACGTTCGAGAAGCGCGGTGCCCGCTTCGTCATACTTCGTGTACGCATGTGTCTTCTTCACCATCGACGGTTGAATTCGGCCGCTCAACGACGCGTTCGCGTGCACGAAGTGTCGCAGGACGTCACCCATCGACTTACCCCTCTCAGACACGCTTACGGGATCACCTTTCCCGGTAGAACAAGACCTCGCGAAATGTCCTCAGAACTATCTTGATGTCCAACCAGAGTGACCAGTTTTCGATGTAGAAATTGTCGTATCGTGCTCGGTCCGCGATGGAGGTATCACCTCTGAGCCCGCTGACCTGAGCGAAACCGGTGAGCCCAACCTGTACGCGGTGACGGTAGGAATACCTGTCGAATTGCGTGGAGAACTGCTCGACGAAGTGCGGCCGTTCCGGCCTCGGCCCGACCACCGTCATGTCGCCGCGAAGAATGTTCCAAAGCTGAGGTAGCTCGTCAATCGAGGTGCAGCGCAGGAACCGGCCGACCGGCCCGACACGGCTGTCGATGTCCGCACCCCACTTCGTCTGCGCCTCAGGCTCATTGGGTGGACGCATCGAACGGAACTTCAACAGCGCGAAGTGCTTTCCGTCGCGCCCAACTCTAACTTGCCGGAAGATGATCCCAGGTCCACCCTCGAGACGTACCGCCAGTGCGGCCGCAGCCAATACGGGCAGCAACACGATGAGGGCAGTCACCGCAACGACGATGTCGAACCCCCGCTTGATCAGCCGCGCCGGTCCATAGAGGTTGGGATTGCGGATTCGCATGATCGGGATGGAGCCGATGTGGTCAGCCATGCCGGTCTGCGTGTGGAAGTGATGTATCCGCGGAACGACGAATAGATCAGCGTGCTGACACGCCGGTGTGCGCACCGCGTCGATCAACGCGCGTTCCTCGAAGTTTCCATCAGCCACCAGCAGAGTGGCCGCACCCGTTGTCAACACCGCAATGTCTAGATCGGCAAGGCGCCCTAAGCGCGGGAGGTATCCCGCAGCAGGACAGTCACAACCATCATCGACGAACCCCTCCAACGTGATTCCGTACTCTCGGTGCTGGGCAACGATTCTGGCCAGCTCCATGGCCAGCGGTCCACCGCCGATCAGCACGGTGCGACGCCTTGAAACCCCGCTACGACGCCCTAGGGCGATGAGCCGCGTGGTGATGAGGCGGCCAACGATGACCAGTACCACGGCCTGGCAAGCCGTCTGGAGAAAGATCAGCAACTCCACCTTGTGATACACGTAGAGGATCCCGACAGAGACCGCAGCGATGGCGGTCAGCAAACGAGCGACGATTGCGGGGAGTTCGTCCAAGACACTGATGTGCAGAGGAGCGAAGTATCGGCCGCCGTCAGTCAGGAGGAGTGTCGCCAGGAGGGCCATCGCCACTACTGCGTGGATCTGCGGCGGCCGCCATGCAAGCGGTGCAAGCATGAGTGCGAAGTCGACGAACGGGACAACCATCCAGGCCCGGATGCGGCTGAGAAACGTCACACGGACGCGTTCTTGATCGCCGGCCAGACGGCGGACACCTGTGTCGGCCACTGAAACCGGTTGCTGCCCAACGTCACCGTTGGCGGTCAGTGCGGCAACCTGGACTCGATGACTGTCCAAGAGGCGGACGCCGTTGGAACTACCAATCCCAACTTGGGAATCGCCCGTTGTCGACTTCCGCGGGGCCTTCGCCCTCGTCGGGTGGATGACTCCGGTCATCTCCTAGTATCCGATGTTCCGATGAATCTGCCGGTCGCATCGGGGGGCAACGTATTCGGTAAACGACCAAACGAAACGAACGTCGGCTCGCCCCCGATACCGACCCGCATCGTCCATGCGCGCGTAGGAGGTTGTGGTACTGACATCCCACCCCCCGTGATCGCCCGTGACGAAACTGCCGGCGGGAATGAGGATCTCAGCGTCCTGTGTGGAACATCTCGCGCAGCTACGACAGTCATCCCCGTACTTTTGAACCTGACACAAGGCTATTGAGCTCAGGGACCAAATGGAATGAGGCGTTTCCCTATGCTTTCGCTGTCGCACCCCATCGTCCAACGTCGTACCCCCCACAGCCCAAGTGAATTCGAGACTTCACGGCTAGGGATCGTCAAACGAATCCCGAAATCAGCTGCTGTGTACCCTGTATCGGCACTGACATCGTCGATGCTCCACCGCGACGCGTGCGTCTAGGCGTAGATTCAGACGTACGCGGCCTTCGTCCGGTCTGCACACCATCGCTGGTGGTCCGATCCAGTTGGTCCCATGCTGCCGGCGTCTGAAGTGAGGAGTTCGCTCTGCACGTATTGTTCGTCTGCACTGGAAACATCTGTCGGTCACCCATGGCGGAGCGACTGGCCGCAGCGTACTGCGCGGCTTTACAGGTTC
This sequence comes from Mycolicibacterium sp. P9-64, assembly GCF_008329605.1. Lineage (GTDB taxonomy): Bacteria > Actinomycetota > Actinomycetes > Mycobacteriales > Mycobacteriaceae > Mycobacterium. The sequence continues at coordinate 75,143 of NZ_NPKO01000012.1, read as the reverse complement.
CGAACTTCACGGTATCGAGCGCAGGAACGCGAGCAGTGGTCGCGCATTCGATTCATCATGATGCGGCACTCATCCTCACGAGGCTGGGCGGCGAGGCATCGAACTTCGCTGCACGACAGCTTACTTCGCGAATGGCATCGGATGCCGATCTTGTTCTCACCATGACGAGGGCACACCGCCGCACCGCTCTGGAACTTGCCCCGCACAAACTCCACAGAACCTTCACACTGAGCGAAGCCTCCCGACTCGCATCGGACTGCAACGCGCGAACCATCGCAGACCTGGCAGCGCTCCGATCGCAATTGGTCGCGCAAGAGCCGTCGGATATTCCTGACCCGAGTGGCCAAAGCGCGGAATTCTTTGCAATGGTCGGCGTGCAAATCTCCAACCTGTTGCCGCCAATACTCGACCTCTGCAGGCACGCCTCCCCTGTCGCCACCGATTAGCCCTGCGGGCCAACCACAACGATGCAAGAGATCAGATCTCAAATCACTCCAGATCGGGCGGCCGGATGGCAACGTCATCAAGTGACCGTTCAGCCATTCAACACGCCCCGGCCGAGCGCGTGCACTTGCCAGCCGGCTTCCGACCAGAAGTCGAAGTCGAGCGCATTTCTAGCGTCGATTAGCCGAGGCGCGCGAACCATGGTCCGGAGCACACGGGGATCGATGTTGCGGTAGTCATCCCATTCCGTAGCTAGGACGATCAAATCGGTGTTGCGGCACGCATCCTCGATGACGGGGCAGTACGTCAAGGTGGGGAATTGTTTGCGCGCGTTCGGAATTGCCTTCGGGTCGTGAACCCGAACGGCGGCGCCCTTCAGATGCATCGCGGCGGCAACGTTCAGAGCCGGGGAGTCCCGCACGTCATCGCTGTTGGGCTTGAAGGCCGCACCCAATACGGCGATGTTCTTGCTCAGGAAGTTTCCTCCGAGCATCGCACTCGCAACGGTGACGACCTTGTCGCGCCTGCGCATGTTGATCTTGTCGATCTCGCGCAGGAACGTCAGTGCGTCGGACGCCCCCAACTCGCCAGCCCTAGCACTGAAGGCGCGGATGTCCTTGGGCAAGCATCCGCCGCCAAACCCCAGGCCGGCGTTGAGGAAGCGACGACCGATCCGCTCGTCATAGCCCAAGGCCTCGCTAAGCGTGACGACGTCGGCATTTGCCACTTCGCACACTTCGGCCATCGCATTGATGAACGAGATCTTCGTGGCCAAGAAGGAGTTCGCCGCCACCTTGACCATCTCCGCCGTCGCCAAGTCCGTTGTGATGTACGGAGTGCCTTGGTCGATGATCTTCCCGTAAACCTCCAACAGCCACTTCTCGGCGTGCGGTGACGTCACCCCGAATACCAGCCGATCGGGATGCAGCGTGTCTCGCACAGCCAGCCCCTCCCGCAGAAACTCGGGATTCCAGGCCAATTCGAGCCGAGAGTCATCGCCTGACAGCTTGTCGGCCAATCGTTGAGCGGTCCCGACCGGCACGGTCGACTTCCCGACGATCAGCCCGTCGCAGTCCGCCAATTCGGCGACCGTCTCTACCGCAGCGTCGACGAACAGCAGATCGGCAGCATCGGACCCCAACTGCTGCGGTGTACCGACACAGATGAAATGCAGTTCCGCGCCGCGAACAGCCTCTTCGGCGCTACTGGTAAATCGCAAGTGTCCCGTCGCGAGTGCAGATTCCAACATCTCCCCGAACTCGGGCTCGAAGAAGGGCGAGACCCCACGCGATAACGACTCCACCTTCGCCGCGTCGATGTCATATCCGACGACCTCGTGTCCGAGGCTTGACATGCATGCGGCGTGGACGGCGCCGAGATAGCCGGTCCCGATTACGCTGATTCGCATCGATACGCCTCGCCGTCGACTACCCGGACGTGCCAGCGGTGTCGCGCCGATGCACGTCGGCTGTACAACGCAAGCCAGCGATCCGGCACGAACGCCACGTCAGCCGCAGGGCCGCAATCACGCGAGTGCCCAACGAGTTCTGTTCTGGCTAATAGCTGTATCCAGATCCCGTTCGGCGGCGTCGCCGATCACACCAGCGTCATGGTGGCTCATTGATTGCAACGACATCGGCTTGTCAGATTTCACAAAGTCCCGTGCGCCTGCAGACTCCCTCGCACCACTTCAGGCGCCCTTCGGTCGTGTGACACCACGCGGGATTCTTGTCGATCGACGCCGCCTGTTGTTGCTCCGCCTTCGCCTTGACGCCCGCCGGACTCATCGCGGAGTTACCGGGCCGCCCTGGAGCGGCAAGGGGGTTATAGCAGTTCAAGTTGAGGACGTAGTCGTTTCGCCGAGTGTTGTCGCCGCTGGCATCGAGGAATATGGACTTATGCCAGCTGACGACGATGCAGTCACCGGTTTGGACCTGGTCTCCGCTCACCGTGCCGACGACGGGGTTGCCACTGTGGGATGAAATCCACCCTGCGGCGTCAGCGTACGTCGAGCCTGTCAAACCGTCTGTTGCAGACGCGACACCGGAACCGAGCATCATGGCCGAAAGCATCACGGCACCAACGGCACTCAGTATGCGCACCAGACAAACACCCATCAGGATCCCTCCCTGTAGCGGCATACACTTTGCCAGTTAGGCGCACGCTCGACAGCATGCATCACTTGGCGTCGGCAAGCTCGCACCATGAATCTAGCTACGCGCCGGTCGGCCGGTAATCGGGTGTTTCCCTAGTGTTTTGCGATGCCACACCCCTACGCCAGTCGCACAGTGGGGCTCGCCCACGGTGAAGCGGCTCCATGACGATGTTCAGCCGCCCCCCGAGGCGGCCATCTGGCGCCATGATTGGCCGGCCACAGCTCGATGTGGTGTTACCGAAGACTTGGATCGCGAATTCGATCCCGACGGGTTCGCCCGGATGAGATCATCGGGCTTGGGGCGGGCCAGGTTTGGGGAACACGTCATGTCTATAGGACCAGTCGTCGGCCGTGCAGCCGAGTTGCGAGCAGTTGATCACTTTTTGACGTCGATGGCCGAGCGGCCGTCAGGGCTGGTGATCGACGGCGAGGCCGGCATCGGCAAGTCCACGCTCTGGTCGACAGCGGTGGAGCAGGCGCGGGAGCGTGGGTCTCGGGTCTTCGCGACTCGGGCATGTCGGGTCGAGTCGCCGCTGGCATATGCAGTTGTTGCCGATCTGATCGACGATGTCGGCTGCACAGCGGTGACCGGGTTGCCCGAGATCCAGCGCCGTGCGTTGGATCGTGTGCTGCGGCGGGCCGGCAGCCGAGATTCCCCAAGCAACCAACGGGTCGTCGCGACGACGGTGCTCTCGATCCTCGAGCGCCTGGCGGCAACGTCACCTGTGCTGGTCGCCATCGACGATGCGCAGTGGGTGGACGCGTGCAGCAAGAGCGTCGTCGCGTTCGTCGCCCGCCGTCTCGACCGACGGATCGGCGTACTGGTCGCCGAGAGCTCCGGGCCGGACAACGACGAGACAACAGCCTCCTGGCTGCAGCTGACCGGGCAGGTCGGTTTTCAACGAATCCGGTTGGGACCGCTACCCCTTGGCGCACTGCACACGTTGATCTCCGACCGACTGGGTCATTCGCTTCCACACCCGACAACGGCACGGATTGCCGAGATTTCTCACGGCAACCCTTCCTACGCGCTGGAGCTGGCGCAAGCTGCGAACCTCCAGTCACCGTCCGCCGAACCGGCGTTGCCTGCGCCTTTGGCGGAACTGATGCGTAGCCGGATAGGCCAGCTGGAAGGTGGGGTCCGGGATGTGTTGCTTGCCGCGGCGTGCGTTTCTGATCCGACCGTCGACCTGCTCGCGCGGGCCACCGGAACCACCGCAGCTCGCACGGTCGAACTGCTTGAACCGGTCGAGGACAAGGGCATCATCGGCATCCGCGGCAACCGGGTGCGGTTCAGCCACCCGCTGCTGGCACGAGGTGTCTATGCCGATGCCGATCCAGCGAGGCGGCGCAGAATGCATCGGGCGCTAGCGGACGTTGAGTCGCTACCCGAACTGAAGGCCAGGCATCTCGCATTGGCGACCCTCAGCTCGGATCCCGCGACGCTGCAGGCCTTGGACACCGCCGCGGATGTGGCGCGTACTCGCGGCGCTCCGGCAGCCGCCGCTGAACTCGTGGACCTGGCGATCCGGCAGGGCGGTGACACTCCCGAACGCCGGATTCGCGCCGCCGCGCATCATTTCCAGGCCGGCGACACCGGACCTGGCCGCGCAGTACTTGGACCCATGATCCGCCGGCTACCGCGAGGGCCGCTCCGGGCCACCGCGGTAAACCTGCTGGCGGAAATGCGCATGTACGACAACGGCTTTGCGCACGCTACCGAACTCCTACAAAGTGCGGTGGACGACGCCGCGACCGATCCGACGGTGCTGGTGCGGACGTTTCTCCTGCTGTCGTTTGCTCATCTCAACACGGGGCAATACGACGAGTCACTGCACTATGCGCTGCAAGCAGCGACGTTGGCCGAGGAACGCGGCCTACCCGCCCTGGCGAGTCAAGCATGCGCGCTGCGGGTGACCATCGGTCTCCTATGCGGGCGAGGCGTCGACGAGTCCAGTCTGACCGCCGCTCTGGACGTGGAAGATGCCGACATCGACGTCGCACTTCCGTTCAGCGCGGATGCCGTCAACGCGCTGGCGCTGGCATGGACGGGACGGCTCGACGAAGCCAGCGCCCAGATGCTCGCCGTGCGGAGCCGCTGCATCGAGCGCGGCGCCATCATCCAGACCATGTTCGTCGATCTCCACAGCACGTTGATCGACACATGGCGGGCCGACTTCGCCGCGGCCGCACTCACGGCCGAGGATGCGACGGAGCGTGCCGAGCTGCTCGGTGCTGATCACATGACGGTCATTGCCCACTCCGCACGGGCAGTCGTCGCCGCCTACACGGGTCGTGAACGCGACGCCCGTGCCGATGCGCATGCCGCGATCGAGGGCGCGAACCGCTGCGGCTCAACGGTGCTCGCAGACCTGCCGGTCATGACCCTCGGATTCCTCGATGTGTCGCTTGGCAACCATGCCGACGCGCTGACAGCCCTGCAGCCGCTGATCGGCCGGTTCGGTACTCTGGCCGGCACTGAGATTGTCATCGCCGGATTCATCCCTGATGCCGTCGAGGCAATGATCGCACTAGGGCAGATGTCCGGAGCCGAACCACTAATCGAAGCACTGGAGAGCAACGGCCGCCGCCTGAGGCGACCGTGGATGCTGGCGGTCGGCGCGCGCTGCCGCAGCATGTGGTTGGCCTCCCAGGGCGACGTCGAGGCCGCCACCCGCATGGCGCAGCAAGCCATGGCCGAACACGACCGGCTTCCAATGCCGTTCGAGTGCGCGCGCACGCAGCTGCTGCTCGGCCAGCTTCAACGCAGGCAAGGCCTCAAGAAAGCCGCAACGGATACCTTGATCGAGGCGTTGCGCGCATTCGAGTGCATGGGAACGCCGTTGTGGGCCAAGCGCGCGCGCGACGAGCTGACCGCCACCAAGGGCGATCCCACTCAGTGCTTCCCACTGACTCCGTCCGAGCGATGCATCGCCCAACTCGCCGCCTCCGACATGACCAACCGCGACGTGGCCGCGGCGCTCTCCATCGGCCTCAAGACCGTCGAGGCGAACCTGACCCGGATCTACCGCACCCTGGGCATCCATTCGCGCACCGAACTTGCCGAACGGATGAGTGAGATGGGTTCTCAGCGCCCGTCCGGCAGGGAAGTACACGACTTCACACATGCCGAGAGTCGGTAGCCTCTGTTTGACGGGTCCAACCCGGCCCGCGAATTCCTCCAACGCCGGTCGGCCGAGTGCTCACACCCGAGCGACTAGACCCGCCAACAGGATTGCCAGCAGGTCACGAATGACCCGCTCCGCGTCGACGGGGAACAGCGCTTGGCGCGACCATGCGCCTGCCGCACTCACGACGGCATGCAACCCGGCGACGAAGTACTTCTGATCGGCTTCGTTGAAGCAAGTACCGAGTGCCCCTTCGACGAGCGTCGTGAGGGCGGCGCCATTGCGCTCGCCCTGGGCGCGGGTTCGCGTGCCGGAGCCCGAGGCGGTGCGCCGCAGAAGTTCGGGCGACGCCTCGATGAGTTGGTGCAGCGTGGTTCGGCGCACCAGGGACGAGGCGATGAGCGTGGCGATGGCCTCGATCGATGCTGGCGTGCCGATGCCGTCCAGTTCTGCGGACAGCTCCGCAATCCAGGCGACGTACTGCTCGTCCATCACGTCGAGGAACAACTCTTCGCGCGAGCCCGCGTGCCGCAGCACGTTGCTCGCGGCGAGGCCGACCTTGGTGGCCACCATCCGCACGCTGATCTGATCAATGGGCGTATCCCGCAGCAATTCCACTGCGGCCCTGCGGATTTCAGCGAGGCGTTCCCCGCGCTGTTCGGCCGTGCGAGCGCGTTGGAATTCGTCGGCCATCTCCGCCTCCCTTGACGAAATATAACAGAGCAGTGTTCCATTATGACGAACGTCAACCCCAGGAGGATTCGATGGCCCGTAGCTACTCCGTGTCGGTCGAGCGTAGTGGTCAGGCAGATGCGGAGACCGCGTTCGATCTGCTGCGCGACGCCACGACGTGGAAGTGCTGGGCGGGCCCGTCCATCACGTCGTCGGGGTGGCGCGACGAATCCCCCACCGGCGACTCCGTCGTGGGCCGCGTCCGCCTCGTCGGGACCGACCGGTTCAAGACGGCAGAGCAGATCACCGACGACGAACGACCGATTCTGCACGGCTACCGCATTCTCGCCAACTGGCCCGTCAAGGACTACCAGGCCCGGGTCGTGCTCACCCCCGGCCCCGAAGGGCAGCTGACCGTCACGTGGTCGGCTGACTTCACCGAACGAATCCCCTGCACCGGAATCCTCTGGCGCCGCTTCCTCACCCGATTCCTCGGAAGCCTCGCCAAGCACCTGCTCGCACACGCAGAGGTCACCCAACGGGCCTGACGCCCGCCAACTACAGTCGCCTGCATCGGCACTTTCGACGACACACCCCGATGACCATCATCGCGCTGGCAGCACTCGCGATAGCGGTCGTCGGGCTGCTCGCACGTTACGTGCCGCTCACCAACCAGGTCGTCATGTTCGCGGCGGTGCTTTCGCCCTATTTGATGAGTACGGCCGTCGTGTCAGCGGTCCTGCTCTTCGCGGGCAGGCGCTGGGCGCTGGCGCTCGTGGCAACCGTGGTCGTGATCGTGGCAATTGCAGTTGAGTTGCCGCTCTTCATATCCAAGCGCAACGACCCCGCCGTCCAAACCGTGCCGCTGCGGATCATGACGGCGAACATCCTCTACGGCCGAGCCGATGCGGAGCCACTGGTGGCGACGGCGAACGCGCACGCCGACGTCCTCGCCGTACAAGAACTCACGCCGGAAGCGGTTGAGAGGCTCTCGGCGGCAGGTCTGGACGAGACCTTCCCCTACCGGGCCCTCGACGCCCGACCGGGTCCTGACGGGGTCGGCATGTGGAGCAGGTTTCCGATCACCGCGTCGGAGCGCATCGGCGACTACCAACTCGCCATGGTCAGCGCGCGCATCAAACTCGAAGGGGCGCAAGTCGACCCGGCCGTCCTGGTCGCCCACCTGCTACCACCGTGGCCAAACCCCATCGCTGACTTCCGATCGGACATGCAGCGCATGCAGAGGACGATGCGCGACCTGGCCGAATCGGTCGGCGCGGGCTGCGCGATCGTCGCAGGGGACTTCAACAGCACACCGGACATGCGGGAGTTCCGCCACCTGCTGCGCAACGGCTTCCAGGACGCCTCGTTGCAAGCGGGCGCAGGTTTCAACAGGACCTATCCTGCCGACAGCCGGATTCCGCCGATCATCGCCATCGACCACGTCCTGACCTACCAGTGCACGGCGACGTCCGCGGAGACGACCAAGCTTCCGGGGTCCGATCACGAGGGTCTGATTACGACGCTCGAGGTTCCCCAATCGCGCACGGCGAGTTGAGGATCCGCGCGATCAGTTGAGCGGCACGTCGAGGATGGGACGCGGGTCCTTCGCACCTGGCCCGTCGAAGTGCCACCACTCGCCGGAGTAGGCGCTCAGACCGCCGGCGGCCATTGCCGCCCGAAGGCGCGCGCGATTGGCCTGCTGCCCAGGCGTGATGCCGTCGGTGGCGTTGGCGTGGCTGCGGGGTGAGAAGTCGTCGAAGTCGGTACCCATGTCGACACGCGTTCCGTAGTGCCCGTCGGCCAGCGTCACGTCGACCGAGCGGCCCGACTCGTGGCTGCGCGCGTATTCACTCGGACGGGCCACCCAGTTCGGGTTGGGCACCGCGGCGAACATCCGCACCTGGACGTCGTGCGGGCGGTAGCAGTCCCAGAAGACCAGCACCTCGCCGTTCTTGCGCAGGATGTCTGCCGCCGTGACGATTCCGGCAACCATGTCCTGGTGGATCAGGCACCGCGCACCCGTCGGATACAGCTGCTGTCCGACGAAGTTGTTCGGCGTCGCATAGCGCAGATCGATGATGGCGTCGGGGACGATGCTCAGCACGTCGACCAACCCAGCGGCCTGAGCCTGCGGAGAGACCGGCGGCGGGTCGGCCGAAGCCGTTGGCGGCGTCATCACCAGCATGATCGCAGCCAATCCCGCCGCGAGCGTGCGCGTTCGTTGGAAGAACGACGGCGTGTCGTCCGCAGACACGCACGCTCGCGGCAAGGGGACTTAGGCCTCGGTGAAGTTGCGCGTGATGGCCGGGTCGACCGGGATGCCCGGGCCCGTGGTCGTCGAGACGACGATCTTCTTCAGGTAGCGGCCCTTGGACGACGCGGGCTTGGCCCGCAGGATCTCGTCGAGCGCGGCGCCGTAGTTCTGCGCGAGCGCGGTCTCGTCGAACGACGCCTTGCCGATCACGAAGTGCAGGTTGGCCTGCTTGTCGACGCGGAAGTTGATCTTGCCGCCCTTGATCTCGGACACGGCCTTCGCCACGTCGGGGGTGACCGTGCCGGTCTTGGGGTTCGGCATCAGGCCACGCGGGCCAAGCACACGCGCGATCTTGCCAACCTTGGCCATCTGGTCGGGCGTCGCGATCGCGGCGTCGAAGTCCAGGAAGCCGCCCTGGATCTTCTCGATCAGGTCGTCGCTGCCCACCTCGTCTGCGCCTGCGGCGACTGCGGCCTCGGCCTTCTCGCCCACGGCGAATACGATGACGCGCGCGGTCTTGCCGGTGCCGTTGGGCAGGTTGACCGTGCCGCGGACCATCTGGTCGGCCTTGCGGGGGTCGACGCCAAGGCGGATCGCAACCTCGACGGTGGCGTCCTGCTTCTTCGACGACGTCTCCTTGGCCAGCTTCGCGGCCTCGAGCGGGGTGTAGAGGTTGTCGCGGTCGACCTTCTCGGCGGCTTCGCGGTATGCCTTGCTGTTCTTGCTCATCGATCTTCCAATCAGTTTCGTTGGTTGTGGTTGGCGGGCCGGAGCTGGCCCTCCCACGGGGTGTTGCGGGGTACTGCTACTTGACGGTGATACCCATGGAGCGGGCAGTGCCTGCGATGATCTTCGCCGCGGCGTCGATGTCGTTGGCGTTGAGATCTTCCTTCTTGGTCTCGGCGATCTCACGCACCTGATCCCAGGTCACGGTGGCGACCTTGGTCTTGTGCGGCTCGCCGGAACCCTTCTGCACGCCCGCGGCCTTCAGCAGCAGCCGGGCAGCCGGCGGCGTCTTCAGTGCGAACGTGAAGCTGCGGTCCTCGTAGACGGTGATCTCCACGGGGATGACGTTGCCGCGCTGCGACTCGGTCGCGGCGTTGTACGCCTTGCAGAATTCCATGATGTTGACGCCGTGCTGACCGAGCGCGGGACCAACCGGCGGGGCGGGGTTGGCCTGCCCGGCCTGGATCTGCAACTTGATCAGCCCGGTGACCTTCTTCTTCGGGGCCATGAGTTTTCGTTCCTATTCTTTCTGATTCGTCTTGTCTTTAGATCTTGCTGACCTGGGCGAAGGTCAGTTCCACGGGTGTCTCGCGGCCGAAGATGGACACCAGGACCTTGAGCTTGCCCTGTTCGGCGTTGACCTCGCTGATCGACGCAGGCAGCGTCGCGAACGGGCCGTCCATGACGGTGACCGACTCGCCGACCTCGAAGTCGACCAGAATCTCGGGACGCTCGAGGCTGGCCTCGGTCGACGCCGCACCACTGGCCGTGCTCTTCGCGGGCTTCTTCGCCGCGGCGGGTGGCAGCAGGAACTTGACGACGTCGTCGAGCTTCAGGGGCGACGGCTTCGAGGTGGCGCCGACGAAACCGGTGACGCCGGGCGTGTTGCGCACCGCGCTCCAGGACTCGTCGGTCAGCTCCATGCGCACCAGGATGTAGCCGGGCAGCACCTTGCGGTTGACCTGCTTGCGCTGGCCGTTCTTGATCTCGGTGACTTCTTCGGTGGGGACTTCCACCTGGAAGATGTAGTCGCCGACGTCGAGGTTCTGCACACGCGTCTCGAGGTTGGCCTTCACCTTGTTCTCGTAGCCCGCGTAGGAGTGGATGACGTACCAGTCGCCTGGCCGCGAGCGCAGATCCTTCTTGAGCGCCACGGCGGGATCGACGTCTTCGTCCTCCACCTCGACAGCGACATCAGACTCGCCGTCCGCCTCCGCAACTACATCGGAATCCTCCGCAGCGGCGGCGGCGGACGTCGGTTCCTCGTTGATCTCGACGGTCTGGCCAGTCTCGACATCAGTCAAGGTCGCCGACTCGGCGGCTTCGGCGAACACGTCGGACTCACCCGAGGGCGTCTCGCCATCGAAGGTCGTCACGGTTGTCAATCCTCTCTAAATTCTTCAGCTCGTCATGCGGGATCGTTAGCCGAACACCAGGCCGACGAGCTTGGCGAAGCCGAGGTCGACTCCGCCGATCAGGGCCACCATGAACACCAGGAAGACCAGCACCACGGTGGTGTAGCTGATCATCTGCTTGCGGTTGGGCCAGATCACCTTCCGCAGTTCGGTGACGACCTGCTTCAGGAAGTTCCATACGAAGACGAACGGGTTCTGCCGAGGAGCGCTCTTCTTGGCGGTCTTCTTCTTGCCGGAGCCGTTCTTGTCGGAGCCGTTCTTCGAAGATGCCTTCGACGTGGTCTCGGCATCGTCCGACTCCACGTCCACATCGGAGTCGGTGACGCCGCTCTCGAACGTCCCGCGGCGCGACCGCTTGCCCGTCGGGCGCAGCGGCCGGGTACCCACGGCGGTCTGTCCGCCGGTCTCGTCGGTGTCCGTGCTGTCGGTCACGTCGCCTGCGGAGCCAGCACTGTCGCGCTCGTCGCTCACCGCACGCCTTTCGTCAGTTGGTGTGGTCACCTTCCAGTGTCCACACGTGTCCAGTCTTCAGTTGAGCAGGGGCGACAGGACTTGAACCTGCAACCTGCGGTTTTGGAGACCGCTGCTCTGCCAGTTGAGCTACGCCCCTTCACGGTTGGCAGGCCAACCTGCGGGCCTCACACAATTTCGCGCGCTCCCCGATCGGTCGATCAGCAACCGACGGACAGCGCGCTCAAATGGGTGAAACCCCGAGGACCCAGTGTACATCGGGCCTGGTCCGAGTTACTAATCCACCGCCGCCGCGGTCCGGATGACCTGGCCGCTCTCCGGGTCCCACTTGACCGAGATCGAATTGTCGCCCTCGTGGCCCATCAGCGTGGTGAAGCCCTCGAGCACCATTTCGCCGTCGTCATTGGTGCAGACGCTGCGGGTGACGACGATGTCGGCGCCGAATCGTTCGACGATGGATTGGACCTCCATGCTGGCCCGCAGCCGGTCGCCGGCCTTCAGCGGGCGGTGGAAGACGAAGCTCTGGTCCACCTGCACGATCTGCATGGTGGCAAGGCCGACGTCGACCTTGCGGAAGAAGTCCTTCTGCACGAGCAGCGCCAGGATCGCGGGGAAGGTCAGCGGTGCGACGAGGTTGTCGTGGCCGAGTTCGGCGGCGGCTTCCTCGTCGAACGTCGCGGGGTCGTCGGCCTTGATCGCCCAGCCGTACTGGCGGACCTGTTCGCGACCGATGATGAAGGTGTCGGGATAGTGATGCACCATCCCCAGAATTTCAGGATTGACAGGCATGGCTAGGCCAACTTCGCGGTCGCGATGGCGCGCCCGAAGATTTTCTTCCCCCCAGTGGTCGCCGACAACGCAATGGTGATCGACTTGGATTCTGGCTCAACGGATTTCACCCGCCCATTGAACACGATTTCAGCGCCGACGCCGTCGTTGGGAACCGGCACGACCGCGGTGAAGCGGACGTTGTACTCAGTGACCGCCGCCGGATCGCCCACCCACGACGTCACGTATCCGCCGCCGAGGCCCATGGTCAGCATGCCGTGTGCGATCGCGGTGTCCAGGCCCACCTGCTTGGCGATCTCGTCGTCCCAGTGGATCGGGTTGAGGTCACCGGACACGCCGGCGTAGTTCACCAGGTCCCCCCTGGTCAATGGGATCACCCGCTCCGGAAGCAGGTCGCCCACCTTCACCGAACTGAACTCACGCAGTGCCATCGGAAAAACCCTCTCCACCCTCGTCTGAACGCCCCGCCAGGGTCGTGTAAGTCTCTTGCACGGCCTCACCCTGCTCATTGGTGATGAGGTTCTTGGTCACGATGATGTCGGTACCGTGCGCCTGTCGGAGGGAATGCACGGAGACGTCGCAGTACAGGCGGTCGCCGGCCCTGATCGGCTGAAGGATCCGCAGCTCTTGATCGACCTGAACGATCTGCTCGTCGGTGATGCCGATGTTGGCCTGAGCGAAGAAGGCCGTCTGCGCCTGGTAGCCGAAGACCGAGATGAAGGTCAGCGGCGCCGGCAGCGAGCTGTGGCCAAGATCCGCGGCGGCGGTCTCGTCGTGGTATGCGGCATCGTCGTTCTTCACGGCGACGGCGTACTCGCGGATCTTTTCGCGCCCGACCTCGTAGAAGTCGGGATAGCGGTAGTGCATGCCGACGATCTTCTGAGACAACGCCACGGATTCAGAACCTAACCGGCCAACCCCGAGCCGAAGCCCGAGGGTCGTCCTCTAACGCGATTCCTTGTGCGGCTGGTGGTGGCCACAGTTCGGGCAGAACTTCTTGATCTCGAGGCGATCGGGATCGTTGCGGCGGTTCTTCTTGGTGATGTAGTTGCGGTGCTTGCACACCTCGCACGCCAAGGTGATCTTGGGCCGTACGTCGGTACTGGAGGCCACGTCAGTTGTCCTTCTTCTACTTGCGTTGTCGTCTTGTAGCGGTGGGGAGGCTCGATCTCCCGACCTCACGATTATGAGTCGTGCGCTCTAACCAGCTGAGCTACACCGCCATGCCGGTTGCCTCGGCTCACGGGGTTACTCCCGTCGCTCCGCTCGCCCAGGTGTCCACCGAGCCCCCTAACGGAATCGAACCGTTGACCTTTTCCTTACCATGGAAACGCTCTACCGACTGAGCTAAGGGGGCCTGACCCCCAGCGTCGGACGGCGTCCGCGCAGTGGGCCTTAAAGAGGGTACATTCTCGCGGTTTCAGTAACCAAACCGCTGCTCACGGAGCGACCGCAACACCGTCTGACAAGGGCCCTCCGCGAAGCCAGATCGACCCGAGATCGGCGACCTTTGGCACGTCGAAGGCCACTTCTGTCTCGAGGGACTCGACAAGAGCGATCTACGCCACCATGTTCCCCAATCATGGCCACGGAGGCGTTCGTGACGGTGCGAGCGGCGATCAGGCGACGTACGCGCCTGCGAGCTGGCGGGGGCGGTGTGCACGACCGGCGGCGCAACGGGTGCACGTTGCGCGTTTTAGTCTTGGCGGATGGTGCGCGCAGAAGATGATGACCGGCTGTACTTTCGGCAGTTGCTCGCCGGCCGCGACTTCGCGGCCGGAGATCCGATCGCCCAGCAGATGCGCAACTTCTCGTATCTGATCGGCGATCGGGAGACGGGCGATTGCGTGGTGGTCGACCCCGCTTACGCCGCAAACGATCTGGTCGACGCCCTCGAGGCCGACGGCATGCACCTGTCGGGGGTGCTGGCCACGCATCACCACCCCGACCACGTCGGCGGGTCGATGATGGGTTTCGAGCTGAAGGGCCTTGCCGAGTTGCTCGAGCGGGTCAGCGTGCCGGTACACGTGAATTCCCATGAGGCGGACTGGGTTTCACGCGTCACCGGAATTCCGCTCAGCGACCTGACCTCGCACGACCACGGCGACAAGCTCGGCGTCGGCGGCGTCGAGATCGAGTTGCTGCACACCCCTGGTCACACGCCGGGCAGTCAGTGCTTCCTGCTCGACGGGCGGCTCGTCGCGGGTGACACGCTGTTCCTGGAAGGTTGCGGCCGCACGGACTTTCCCGGCGGCAACGTCGACGACATGTTCCGCAGCCTGCAGGCACTGGCCAGTCTGCCTGGCAACCCGACGGTGTATCCGGGGCACTGGTATTCGGCGGAGCCCAGTGCGGCCTTGGACGACGTCCGCCGTACGAACTACGTGTATCGGGCAAACGACCTGGATCAGTGGCGCATGGCGATGGGCGGCTGACGGTCCTCGCTGATCTGCGCTGGCGTCAACCGAAATAGAGCGTTGTTTGCGGGCCTGCGATATTGTCCGGTTTCGCAGCGCCGATCGGGCGTACGACCGGGAGGACCTCACCGATGACCACACCAACCACGCCGGCCGGTTGGTATCCGGACCCTGACGGCTCGGGCGGCCAGCGGTATTGGGACGGCTCGATCTGGACCGAGCACCGCGCGCCCGCAGTGGCCGCGCCCGAGCCGGCTGCCGAGCCTCCTGCGAGCGAGCAGGCGACGTCGGTGGTGTCGCTGCCCGATCAGCCGACCACCGTGGTGCCGACCGGCGCGCACCGCGCACCCGACGCGGAACCCGAACCCGTGAGCCCGCCTGCAGCTCCCGCGTCGTACGAGACGCCGTCTTCTGGGACGCCCCCGTTTGGGACGCCTTCCTATGAGCCTCCGACGTTCGAGACGCCGTCGTTCGAGGCCACTGCGGCTGCGGCGACGGCGGCATCCACTCCCCCGTCCGAGCCGCCGACGTTCGAGGCACCTTCATACGAGGCGCCGTCGTTCGACGCACCCGCGGCTGAGGCGCCATCGTCGTACGAAGCACCGAAGTTCGAGACTCCCTCGTACGAGGCGCCGTCCTTCGGCGCACCCTCCTCGGCGGCGCCATCGTCTTACGACGCACCCACGTCCTACGAGACGCCGTCGTTCGACGCACCGTCCTACGAGGCGCCGTCAGCCACGGCCGGCTTTGCCGGCGCGGATGGCACCGGCGGTCCGCCCAACAAGAGCAAGGTGCTCACCGGGTACCTCATCGGCGTCGGCGTGCTGTTTCTGGCGCTGATCCTGGCGGCGGTGTACGGCTTCGTGATTCGCGACAACACGCCGCCGCAACTCGCCACGCCTAGCACCTCGGCGTCGGCGACGGCGTCGAGCGAGTCCTCCACCACGGAGACCTCGTCGGAATCCCCAACCACGACGCCCGGCCTCGGCGGCGAGGCCACCGACGGCGACTTCGCCTTCTCGGTCGCGAGCACCGACAGCGGCGACACCATCACCTCGCCGATCGACGACAGCGTCGTCAAGACCGCGAACGGCGAGTACTTCGTCGTCTACGTCAACGTCGGCAACAACGGAGCTTCGCCACTGACCTGGCTGTCGGTGCTGCAAACCGTCAGCGACGGCACCACGACCTACACGCCGGACGTCGAGGCCTCGGCCGCTCTCACCGGGGACGTCATCACGATCAATCCTGGTGAACAGCTCGAGGTGGCGCTGGCCTTCGACGTGCCGATCGGCACCGTTCCGACCACGATCCAGTTGCACGGCGACCCCGGCAGCCCAGGAGTCGAACTGCCGGTGTGATCCGGTGCGATTCGGGTGCGGCGCGACTGATTTCGCAGCCGAATCGCTAGCTTGGGCGTGAATCCGTCGTCTCGTTCGCGGTTTGGGTGGGCAAATCGCGCGACATTGTCGGAGTTTGCTGGCACACTGAAGAGTCGGGCAGCTCAATTTCTTCGCCGGGGGGCGGTTGTAGTGAGGAAGAACGTCGTTCTGTGTTTCGACCAGGTGCGGCATCACCAGGGGGCTGGTGGCGACACCAACGCGACGGCGCTGTTCAAGCTTCTCGAGCGATCGGATCATCAAATCGTCTGGTATCACGCCGGGACACCACGGCGGGCCAGGCAGCGTGACGCGCTTGCCGACGCGCGCGCCGTGGTCGGCGAGGCGTACGGGTTCCTGGCGGGGAACTTCGAGCCTGACGACCGCGTCCTGGTGTTCGGCGCTGGCCGCGGCGGCTACTACGCGCAGGCGTTGACCCACCTGATCGGGACCTTCGGCATCCTGGCGGCACGCTGGGCCGAGCTCGTCGACTTCGTCGTCGCCTCGTACGGCGTGCCCAGAACGCAGCGGAGCTCGCGCGAGTGGGCGATGGTCGAGCAGGTCGCCGACGGACTCGAATGCAGCATCGTCGACGTCGCGTTTCTGGGCTTGTGGGACGCGTTGCGGCCGTCCGCGCTTCCGACGCCGCCGTCGGCGCCAGCCTTGAACGTGCGCGCGGGACGGCACGCGATCGCCATCGACGGCGGACCTGTCGGCCAGCGCCTTGTCAGTGTGGGCTTCGACCGTGTCGACCAGGTCTGGTTCCGAGGTGGGCACTGTGACGTTGCGGGTGGCGCTGGCGCGTGTGCGCCGTTGACCGAGATCGCCCTCGACTGGGTGCTCGACGGCGCTCGCGCCGCGGGTGCCGTGCTCCACACCGACCACGTCGTCGCGGCTCCCGCCCCCGATCAGGCCGATGCGCTCGCCGGAAGTGCCCGCAACCTGTCGATGCGCAGGCTGCCCACCGATGCTCGTGTGCACGCCAGCGTCGACGTGTACCTGCGCGCACACCCCGACTACTGGCGGCGGCTGCCGGATCGGATCGTGTGGTCGGATCAGGGCTGGCTGGCCCGTGGGGAACGGCTGGTGCCTGCCGCCGTCACGCCGGCGGTCGTGCACGCGGAACTCGCGGCCGTCGGCGCCTGACCGGCCCCTTGGGCACGAACCCCTAGCAAACTCACTGCAGACCTATTTACGGATCTGCCAGCGAAGCGATAAGGTCCGGGGCAAACCAATCGATCACCCGAGGGCGCCGTGGACTGGATGAAGGATCGCTGGGCCGATCTGAACAACTTGGATTCTGGAACGTGGCTGGCAATTGCGGCGTGGGGCGTCGTCGCGCTTGGCATCGCCGCACTGTTCTACGCGAACCGTCAACTGAAGAAGAATCGCCAGCTCAAGACCGAGCAAATCCGGCCTCAGGTGGCGATGTTCATGGAGCCGCACCCCTCCGACTGGCACGTGATCGAACTCGTCGTGCGCAACTTTGGCCAGACCGCCGCACACGACGTTCGCTTCGACTTCGTCAACCCGCCGACGGTCGCGATCTATGAGGACAACGTCTACGACGCGACACCCGAGGTTGCCGAACTCGACCTTCCCAGCGAACTCCCATTCCTCGCGCCTGGACAGGAATGGCGAACGGTGTGGGATTCGGCAATCAGCCGCGAACAGCTCGGCGGAGCCATCCGCTCCCGGTTCGACGGCACCCTGACGTACTTCGACGCCCCGAGGCCCGAGAAGGGCAAGCGGGAATCGCGGTTCTGGAACAAGCGCCAGGAGTTCGAATCGAAGGTGCTGCTGGACTGGGCGACGCTGCAACCGGTTCAGCGCCTTGAGTTGCTGACCACGCACGACCTGGCGAAGCGGGAGAAGCAGAAGCTCGAGTTGTTGCGCAGCGTGCTCACCTACTTCCACTACGCGTCGAAGGAGACCCGGCCGGACGTCTATCGCGCCGAGATCGACCGCATCAACCGCGCCGCGGAGGAAACTCAAAACCGCTGGCGAACAAGGCAATTCGATCAGACCACCGAGCTCGAGTTCCCGTGGATCCAGAACGGCGAAGCGGGGCGGCACCACGCCGGCCTTGGGTGAGTGACGGCGCCACCGAATGGATAACGGCGTTAAGTAACATCGGCCGCAGTGTCCGCCACCCAAGGAGAGTCGATGAGCACGGTCAGCTACGAGCTGAATGAGTCGGTTGCGACGATCACGCTGGACGACGGCAAGGTCAACGCACTGTCGCCCGCGATGCAGCAGAACATCAACGATGCGCTGGACACCGCCGAGAAGGCTGCCGAGAACGGCGAGGTCAAGGCCATCGTGCTGGCCGGCAACTCCCGCGTACTGAGCGGCGGCTTCGATCTGAGCGTGTTCGGCTCTGGTGACGCGGCCGCCGCCCTTGGCATGCTGTCCGGCGGCTTCGAGCTGTCGATCCGGCTGCTCTCCTTCCCGGTGCCGGTGATCATCGCGGCCACCGGTCCGGCGATCGCCATGGGGTCGTTCATGCTGCTGTGCGGTGACCACCGCGTCGGTTCGCCGAAGACCCGATGCCAGGCCAACGAGGTGGCGATCGGGATGACGCTGCCGATCTCGGCCATCGAGATCATGCGGATGCGGTTGACGCGTGCGGCCTACCAGCGGGCCATCTCGCTGGCCGCCGTGTTCGCAGGCGATGCAGCGGTCTCGGCGGGTTGGCTCGACGAGATCGTCGAGGCCGAGAACGTTCTGCCGAGGGCGCAGCAGGTCGCGGCAGAGGCCGCGGCGACGCTGCACACGAAGGCGCACCTGGCCAGCAAGTTGAAGGCCCGCGACGACGCCATCAAGGCAATCCAAGCCGGAATCGACGGGCTACCAGCGGAATTCGCGCGCAGCTAGGCGCTCCGGCGGGGCGCCAGGTCGCGCATCGCCTGCTCGGAAAGCTCGATGGCGTCGGCGGGTGTGCCGATGAACTCGAAGTGCATCCAGTCCCGTTTGGGTCCGTCGTGGTCACCGCCCCACGCGAATCCGTACTGATTCCACACGCGGGCGACGCGGGTCGGCAGCTCGTGGCGGTTGCCCATCGTGAACGAATTGTCGTGTCGATTGATGTCGACGTCGACCGCCCAGGAGTGGTTGAACGCCGTGTCGGACACGGTGATCGGATGGCGGTCGCAGCCGCCGCAGTCGCCGGGTTTGAGTGGGTAGTTGCCGCCGTCTTCGCGCTCGGTCCAGTCGATGAGCGTGCAGATCAGGGTGGCAAGCGCAGTGCGGACCGCGATGCTGGTGCCGGACCGGTTGGCGACGACGGTGGCGAGGTCGGGCCGGTCCCCTGCGGTGTGGCTGAAATCGTCGAGATCGATGAACATGATTCCATCGTGGCCACCGACGACGTCGGACTCACGCGTAGTGCACTACCCGACTCTCCGCGGTGCAGCCCGCAGGTGGTCGGCGCACGTCGAGCTAGACGGCGTGCCGATGCGAGTCGGGCCTGGGATGCTCGGCCCGCCATTGCTGTTCGATGCGGTTGACCCTGCGGTGTTCCAAGAAGATCAACCCGCCGCCCGCTGTCACGACGGCGCCGCTCACCAACGCCAGCGGAAGCACCCATTCGGTGTGTCCGTAGGCGGCTGCCGCGACGATGCCTGCCAATCCGATGATCCCTACTGCGATCAGGACCAGCCCCGGAAACCACAGCGTGTCGATCATCGATTCGCCGGCATGCGGTTGTGTGGTGCGGGAGTGATCCACGGGATCGTGATATGCGCCCTTCATCGCATCTCCCCTCTGTTGAGATACTTCGACGGTAGACCTGTCCAGGGCAAACGACCAGGACTTTTACTACTCGGCCGCCGCCACCAGAGCTTCCAGTTCCCCCAGCACCCGGTCGAGTTCGGCGACCAGCCAGGTGGAGTTGCGGGCCTGGTAGACCGCCAGCAGTGAGCGGTAGTACCAGAGGTGCTCGTGGGGATCGTGAACGCTGAAGCGCTGCCACAGTTCTGGCCCGCGCAGGCGGTAGTCGCGAAGGATGGCTCGGGCGTTGTCGAGCTTGTCGGCAAGCGACACCAGGATGGTGGCCTCCGCCGCGCCGCCGAGGTGGTCGATGTAGTGCTGCTTGCGCTGTTTCCACGGCGGCTTGGGTACGACGTCGGTGTCGCTGCACTCAGAGACGATGGTTGCGACCTCGTCGCCGAACTTCTCCCGGATCTCGGCAAGAACCGGTGCCCCGCCCTGGTCCTCGACGGCGTCGTGCAGCAGCCCGGCGATGGTCTGCGTCTCGCTGCCGCCGCCCTCGATGATCAGGCTCGCCACCGACAGCAGATGGCCGACGTACGGGATGTCGCCGCCCTTGCGGGTCTGCGTGCGGTGAAGGCCGGAGGCGTACGTCAGGGCCTCGTCGAACCGATCGGACAGTGTGGGTGTGGTGGTTTGCTCTGGCATCTGTTTCCTGTCTCTCCTCCCACTGTCGCATAGGGCCACGACATGTCGGTCGGGCGTCCTAGGGTGGTATCAATGGCCTTGCATCTGCACCGCGCCGAGCGAACCGATCTACTGGCCGACGGGCTCGGTGCGCTCCTGTCACGACCCCTCGACGATCCGTTCGCCACGGAGTTGGTCCTGGTGCCCGCGCGCGGGACGGAGCGATGGCTGAGCCAGCGCCTGTCGCATGTCCTCGGCCGCGGCTCGGGTGGCGACGGGGTGTGCGCGGGCATCGAGTTCAAGAACCCGCACTCGCTGATCGCCGAGATCGCTGGCACCACCGATGACGACCCGTGGGCTCCCGACGTCATGGTCTGGCCACTGCTCGAGGTGATCGACGAGAGCCTGGACGCGCCGTGGTGCAAGACGTTGGCCACTCACCTCGGTCACTTCGCGACGGGCGACGAGAGGGAGCTGCGGCTGGGCCGGCGCTACTCGGTGGCGCGCCGCATCGCCGGGCTGTTCGCCTCCTACGCCAGGCAGCGCCCGCAGCTGCTCGCCGATTGGCGCGACGGGCGCACCGATCTCGACGACGACCTCAGTTGGCAACCCCCGCTGTGGCAGGCCCTCGTCGACCGCGTCGATGCCGACCCACCGCACGTCCGCCACCAGAAAACCGTTGCTAGCCTTCGCGAATCGCCTCTCGAACTCCCCCCACGACTGTCGCTGTTCGGGCACACCCGGTTGCCGATCACCGAGGTCGAGCTGATCGAGGCACTGGCCACCCATCACGACGTGCACCTCTGGCTGCCGCATCCCAGCGACGAGCTGTGGCGTGCACTCACGGGTGTGCGCGGACCTCTCGACCGCCGCGACGACACCAGCCACCGCGCCGTCCACCACCCGCTGTTGGCCACCCTCGGCAGGGACCTGCGCGAACTGCAGATCATGCTGCCGTCCGATCTGGGCACCGACGAGTACCTGGGCAACCGAGAGTATCCGGCCAACTTGCTCGGCTGGCTGCAGTCCGACGTGGCCGCCAATACCGTTCGGCCACAGGGCAGGACACTGGCCAAGGGTGACCGGTCCGTCCAGGTGCACGCGTGTCATGGCCAGGCCCGACAGGTGGACGTGCTCCGCGAGGTGCTGCTTGGCCTGCTCGCCGACGACCCGACGCTGGAGCCCCGCGACATCCTCGTGATGTGCCCCGACATCGAGACCTACGCGCCGTTGATCAACGCCGACTTCGGGCTCGGTGACGTGTTGCGCGGGGCCCATCCGGCACACCAGTTGCGGATGCGCCTGGCGGATCGTTCACTCGTCCAGACCAATCCACTGCTTGGCGTCGCAGCGCAACTTCTCGCCCTGGCCTCGAGCAGGGTGACCGCCAGCGAGGTGCTCAACCTCGCGCAGGCCGCCCCGGTGCGCGCCCGCTTCGGCTTCACCGACGACAGCCTGGAGGACGTCACGCGCTGGGTCCGCCAGGCCAACGTCCGGTGGGGTTTCGACCAGGAGCACCGCCAGCCCTATGGCGTTGACTTCGTGCACAACACTTGGCGTTTCGGCGTCGACCGGGTACTGGCAGGCGTCGCCATGTCCGACGACGCGCACGCCTGGATCGGGTCGACGTTGCCGCTCGACGACGTCGGGAGCAACCGCGTCGAGCTGGCCGGTCAGCTCGGCGAGTTCATCGACCGGTTGCAGCGGACCGTCGACGCACTCACCGGTGACCACCCGCTGCAGCACTGGCTGCACGCGCTCACCGAGGGCATCGCGATGATGACGCGTGTCGACGACGCCGATGCGTGGCAGACCAGCCAGATGCAGCGCGAGTTCGGCCAGGTGCTCACCGACGCGGGTGCGCGCTCCGGCACGGTGATGCGATTGCCCGACGTGAAGGCCCTTCTCGATCGCCACCTCGCGGGGCGGCCGACGCGTGCGAACTTCCGCACCGGAACGCTGACGGTGTGCACGATGGTGCCGATGCGCTCGGTCCCGCATCGGGTGGTGTGCCTCGTCGGCCTCGACGACGGCGTGTTCCCACGGCAGGGTGTCACCGACGGTGACGACGTGCTCGCGCGTAAACCGATGACGGGCGAGCGGGACAGTCGCTCGGAGGACAGGCAACTGCTTCTCGACGCCGTCGGGGCGGCCACCGAGAAGCTGGTGATCACCTACACGGGTGCCAACCCGCACTCCGGGCAGGCCCGTCCGCCCGCGGTGCCGTTGGCCGAGTTGCTCGACGCCTTGGACGCGACGACGCCCGCCAGCGTGCGTGAGCGCATCGTCGTGCATCATCCGTTGCAGCCGTTCGACATTCGCAACGTCGTCCCCGGCGAGCTGGTGCCCGACGTTCCGTTTACGTTCGACTCGACGGTCCTCAAGGCAGCCAGGGCCAGCGCCCGCGACCGATCGGAGCAGCCGAAGTTCATCTCCGGCCCGTTGCCCGCCCTGCCGCACGACGACGTTGCGCTCGCCGACCTGATCGGGTTCTTCAAGGATCCGGTGAAGGGTTTCTTCCGTGCGCTGGAGTACACGTTGCCGTGGGACGTCGACGGTGTCTCCGACGAGATCTCCGTCGACATCGATGCCTTGGAGCAGTGGGCGGTCGGCGACTGGATGCTGAACGACATGCTGCGCGGCATGACACCCGACGATGCGCGCCAAGCCGAGTGGCGCCGCGGCACGCTGCCGCCCGGCCAGCTGGGCTGGCGCAAGGCGGGCGAGCTGCGTGAGCAGTCCACGCTGCTCGCGGCGACCGCGCTCGGGCATCGCAAGGCCGGCCAAAACCCAGACGCGGACGCCTACGACGTCGACATCGACCTGGGCAATGGTCGCCGCGTGACGGGCACGGTGTCTCCGGTGTTCGGCGACCACATGGTCTCGGTCACCTACTCGAAGCTCGACGGCAAGCATCTGCTCGCGTCGTGGATTCCGTTGCTGGCGTTGTTTGCTCAGCATCCCGACCGGGACTGGTCGGCCATCTGCATCGGGCGGCCCAGGCGTGGAAGCACACCGCTGGAGAAGGGGCTCGGGCAGCCCCAGGAGCCCGCCGTCGACCTGCTCCGGGATCTGGTGGCGATCTACGACGCAGGGCGCCGGGAGCCGCTGCCTCTGCCCGTCAAGACGTCGTATGCCTGGGCGTGTGCGCGGTATGAGGGTGACGACCCCGAACGCGCCGCGTCGTTCAAGTGGAAGTCGGGGAACTATCCCGGCGAGGATGCCGATCCCGCGCAGGTGCGGGCTTGGGGAGCGAATGCTTGGCTGCGGGAGCTGATGCAGCCGCTGCGGCCCGGTGAGGAGGTCGACGGCGAGACCCACCGCCTCGGCGCCTACGCCGCACGGCTATGGCTGCCGATGCTGCGGGCGGAAGTGCTTCTCTGATGGACCGTTTCGATCTTCAAGGCCCGCTGCCCGAGGCGGCCTCCACCACCGTGTTGGAGGCCAGCGCGGGCACCGGCAAGACGTTCGCGCTCGCCGGGCTGGTCACCCGCTACGTCGCCGACGGTGCGGCGACCCTCGACCAGATGCTGCTCATCACGTTCGGCCGCGCCGCCAGCCAGGAGCTGCGCGACCGGGTGCGCCGCCAGATCACCCACGCCGCAGCGGCTTTCGACGACCCGTCGCTGGTCGGCGACAACCAGTTGGTCGCCTACCTGCTGGAGGGCACCGACGAGCAGCGCACGGTTCGCAAGCAGCGGCTGCGCGACGCGCTGGCCGGCTTCGACGCCGCGACCATCGCCACCACCCACCAGTTCTGCCAGCTGGTGCTGAAGTCACTGGGGGTGGCGGGTGACTCCGACTCCCGCGTCACGCTGGTGGAGAGCCTGACCGACCTGGTCACCGAGGTGGTCGACGACCTGTACCTCGCGCACTTCGGTCACCAGCACGACGACCCGGTGCTGACGTATCCCGATGCGCTGAAGCTGGCGCGCGAGGTGGTCGGCAACCCCGCGACGGAGCTGCGGCCGCTCGACCCGCCACCGGAATCGCGGGCCGCGGTGTGCGTCGGGTTCGCCAATCACGTTCTCGCCGAGCTGGAGACACGCAAGCGCAGGCTGGGGATCCTGGGGTACGACGACCTCCTCACCCGGCTCGCGGAGGCGCTCGATGCCGAGGACTCGCCGGCCCGCCTGCGGATGCACCGGCGCTGGCCCATCGTGATGGTCGACGAGTTCCAGGACACCGACCCGGTGCAGTGGCAGGTGATCGACCGCGCGTTCAGCGGCAAGTCCACCGTGGTCCTGATCGGCGACCCGAAGCAGGCGATCTACGCCTTCCGCGGCGGCGACATCGTCACCTATCTGAGTGCCGCAGAAACGGCGGGTGCCAAGAAGACGCTCGGCACCAACTGGCGCAGTGACAGCGTGCTGGTCGACTCGCTACAGGCGGTGCTGCGTGGCGCCGAACTCGGCGACCCCGCGATCGTCGTGCACGACGTCGAAGCGGCGAATCAGGGCTACCGACTCGTCGGCGCACCGAGCGGCGACCCGTTCCGGTTGCGCGTCGTGAAGCGAGCAACGTTCGGACTACGGGGAATTCAGAACATCCCGATCAGCGACATCCGCCAGCACGTCGGCAAGGACCTCGCCAACGACATCGGCGCCCTGCTCGCCAGCGACGCCACGTTCTGTGGAAAGCCGGTCCAAGCGGGCGACGTCGCGGTGATCGTCGAGACGCACAAGGACGCGCGCGTATGCCAGCTCGCGCTGGACAGGGCAGGCATCCCGTCGGTGTACACCGGCGACTCCGACATCTTCGCCTCCGAGGCCGCCGACGACTGGCTGTCGCTGCTCGAGGCGTTCGATCAGCCGCACCGCGCCGGGGTGGTGCGTGCCGCCGCGGCGACGATGTTCTTCGGCAAGTCCGCCGAGGACTTGGTGGCGGGTGGCGACGAGCTGACCGACCAGATCGCGGAGACGTTGCGGGAGTGGGCCGGACACGCCCGCGAGCGTGGTGTCGCGGCGATCTTCGAGGCCGCTCAGCTGGGAGGCATGCTCGAACGCGTGCTGTCGTGGCACGACGGCGAGCGGCACATGACCGACCTGGCGCACATGACGCAGCTGCTACAGGAAGTGGCGCACCGCGAGCACTACACGCTGCCGGCCCTGCGCGACTGGTTGCGCTCCGAGCGTGACGATCGCGGAGGGGCCGGCGAGCGGAACCGTCGGCTGGACAGTGACGCCGCGGCCGTACAGATCATGACGGTGTGGGTCAGCAAGGGACTGCAGTACCCGATCGTGTACCTGCCGTTTGCGTTCAACCGCTGGGTGCCGGAGCCCGATTTGATCCTGTTCCACGACGGCCCCACCCGCTGCCTGTTCGTCGGAGGCAAGGACAGCCCCGACTACCACGCGGTCGAGAGGCAGGGCCGCGCCGAGGCAGCCGGTGACGACAGCCGGCTGACCTACGTCGCGATGACGAGGGCACAGGCCCAGGTGGTGGCCTGGTGGTCATCGGCGCGCGACGAGCCCAACGGCGGGCTGTCCCGGCTGCTGCGCGGGCGGCTCCCTGGCGAGTCCGTCGTGCCCAACAGGTGTCTGCCGAGCAAGATCAGCGACGACGACGCGCTGGACCGGCTGCGCGAGTGGGAGGCCGCCGGCGGTCCAGCGATCGAGGAGTCGGTGCTGGCGCCTGCTCCTGCGCCACCCGCCCTGCAGATGCCAAAGGATCTCGACGCCAGACACTTTCACCGGTCGATCGACACCACGTGGCGCCGGACCTCGTATTCGGGGTTGATCCGCGTGGCCGAGACGACCGGGGTCAGCAGCGAGCCGGAGGTGGTCGCGCTGGACGACGAGGTCGGTGACCTGCCGCTGCAGCAGCCGTCGACCGGACCGCACGTGCCGTCACCGATGGCGGAGCTTCCCAAGGGCGCGAAGTTCGGCACGCTGGTGCACGCGGTGCTCGAGACCGCCGATCCGTTCGTGGCGGATCTGGCCGCCGAATTGGAGGCCCACGTCCGTGAGCATTCAGTGTGGTGGCCCGTCGACGTGCCTGCGCCCGACCTGGCGGCGGCGCTCGTACCGATGCACGACACCCCGCTGGGTCCGCTTGCCGGCGGTCTGACGCTTCGGCAGATCGGGCTGCGGGACCGGCTGCGGGAGTTGGACTTCGAGTTCCCCTTGGCGGGCGGTGATCTGGGAGCAACGGCGCCGCAGATCCGGCTGTCCGACGTGGGGCGGTTGGTGGCCGAGCACCTGCCGGCCGACGATCCCCTTGCCGTCTACTCCGAGCGGTTGATGAGCGACGCGTTGGGCAACCAGTCGCTGCGCGGCTATCTGAACGGGTCGATCGACGCGGTGCTGCGCATCCCCGACCCGACCGGTCATCGGTATGTCGTGGTCGACTACAAGTCGAACTGGCTGGGCGACGGCGACGGTTCGCTGACGTCGGCCGACTATCAGCGGACTCGGCTGATAGAGGCCATGCTGCACTCCGACTATCCCCTGCAGGCGTTGCTGTACAGCGTTGTGCTGCACCGTTTTCTGCGTTGGCGCCAACCCGGCTACGACCCCGAGCGTCATCTGGGTGGCGTGCTGTATCTGTTCGTGCGCGGGATGTGCGGGCCTGACACGCCCGTGGCGGACGGCCACCCCGCCGGCGTCTTCGACTGGCAGCCGCCGACCTCGCTGATCGTCGCCATGTCCGATCTTCTCGACGCAGGGAGGGCCGCCGCGTGACGTCCGTCGAACCGATCGACACCGCTGACTGGCGCCGCGCGGCGGGCGCGACGGGGCTGTTGCGGTCGTTCAACGACGCCGCGGTCATCGACTCGCCGGACGTGCTGGTCGCCCAACGGCTGGTGGCGCTGGCCAAGGAGGACGACGAACGGGTGGCGCTCGCCGTCGCGTTCGCAGTCCGCGGGCTGCGGGGTGGTTCGGTCTGCGTGGACCTGAGGTCGCTGCAGGCTCAGGTCGACGTTCCCGAACTGCCCTGGCCGGCTGCCGACGACTGGCTGGCCGCCGTTGCGGCGAGCCCGCTGCTCGAAGCTCCGCACGTGCTGCGACAGGAGGGCGAGCTGCTCTATCTCGACCGGTATTGGCGCGAGGAGGGTCAGGTCGCCGAGGACCTGCTGGCCATGGTGTCCGGCGGGGGCGACGGCCAGGCCGCGGACGTCGACCGGCTGTTCCCCGACGGGTACGAGGAGCAGCGCGAGGCTGCCGAACTCGCGCTGTCGCAACGGCTCACGGTGCTCACCGGCGGGCCGGGAACCGGCAAGACCACGACGGTAGCGCGGCTGTTGGCGCTGCTGGCCGAGCAGGCCCCTTCGCGTCTGCGCATTGCCTTGGCGGCGCCGACCGGCAAGGCCGCGGCCCGGCTGCAGGAGGCCGTGCAGCTGGAGATCGACCAGCTGGAGATCGTCGACCAGCGACGGATCTCGGGGCTTCACGCGACGACGCTGCACCGGCTGCTTGGCAGCAGGCCGGACAATTCCTCGCGGTTTCGCCACCACAGGGGCAACCGGTTACCGCACGACGTGATCGTCGTCGACGAGACGTCGATGGTGTCGCTGACGATGATGGCGCGGCTGTTGGAGGCGGTGCGACCGCAGGCGCGCCTGCTTCTCGTCGGCGACCCCGACCAGCTGGCGTCGGTGGATGCGGGTGCCGTGCTTGCCGACCTGGTCGACGGGCTGGGCGGCCGGGATGACGTGCGGATTGCAGAACTCAAGACGTCGCACCGGTTCGGCGAGTCGATCGGGGCGCTGGCGTCGGCGATCCGTGTCGGCGATGCCGACCTCGCCATCGAGGTGTTGCGCGGGGGTGGCGAGCACATCGAGTGGATCGACGCCGAGGATCCGACGGCCGATCTCCGCAAAGTGCTTCAGCCGCATGCCCTTCGGCTGCGTGAGGCCGGTGTGCTCGGTGACGGCGGCGCTGCGCTGGCGACGCTCGCCGAGCACCGGCTGCTGTGCGCGCACCGGCGGGGGCCGCACGGCGTGCAGCACTGGAACCGTCAGGTCGAGCGGTGGCTCACCGAGGCGACGGGCGAGCCGATCTGGACGTCCTGGTACGCGGGCAGGCCCGTGCTGGTGACCGCCAACGACTACGGACTTGGCCTGTACAACGGCGATTCCGGAGTGGCGGTGGTCGGCGACAACGGCCTGCGCGCGGTCATCGCCGGCGCCGACGAGCCGGTGACGATCGCCACCAGCCGGCTGCCCGACGTCGACACCATGCACGCGATGACGATCCACAAGAGCCAGGGCTCGCAGGCGTCGGAGGTGACGGTGCTGATGCCGCCGGTGGAGTCGCGATTGCTCACCCGTGAGCTGTTCTACACCGCAGTGACGCGCGCGAAGGCCAAGGTGCGGGTCGTCGGGTCGGAGGCATCGGTGCGCGCGGCGATCGATCGGCGGGCGGTGCGGGCGACGGGGCTGGCGGTGCGGCTTCGCGGGGTTGCCAGCGCCTGACGCTGCCAGCGCGGGGTTGCCAGCCCGACGTTGCCAGCGCCTGACCGGGTACCGAAGTGCCCGTCTCACAGCGAATTTGGGACATCACCGACGTGCGCGCCACCCACGAGTGTGCGGTCTCATCCGCGACGCGCCGGGCGGACCGTATCGATTCGCACAGTCGCCGCCACGAGGTCGCTACGGCGTGACCGGATGCCTGCTGAGGATCGACACTCGGTTGAACGCGTTGATCGCCGTCGCCACCCAGATCACGGCCGACAGCTCGTCGTCGTTGAACGCCGTTCTGGCACGGGCATATTCGCGTTCCATGGTGTCGTGGTCGGGAAGCGTGGTGGTGATCTCGGCGAGTCGCAGCGCGGCCTGTTCCTGTTCGTCGAAGAGTTCGGTGTCACGCCACACCGACAGCGTCGCCAGCTGCTTGTCGGTGACCCCGGCCGCCAGAGCGCGACGGTTGTGGACCTCAAGACACGAGGGGCAGCCGTTGAGCTGCGATACCCGCACGTTGACCAGCTCGACGAGGCTGCGCGTCAGGCCCGCTTCCCTTGCCGTCCTGGCCACCGCGGTCGAGACACCGACCAACGCCTGATAGGCCGCCCGGGACTGGTTGTCGATGTGGATGTGCACGGTATCCATCGCACGCCTTCGGATCGGGCCCGCCACGGCGGGTAATGTCGATGACACGATCGTATGCACTTCGATCGTATGCACTGAGAGGAACGCCAATGCCGCTGACCGACAAGACCGGCGCCCCCGTCACCGTCGACAAGAAGACCGACGAGTTCACGATCAGCGTGGACGGAAAATCGGTGGGGCTGGAGGCTTTTGCGGAGCGCGACGGGCAGCGGATCTTCCATCACACCGAAATCGACGACGCGTTCGGCGGACGCGGGCTGGGAACCGTGTTGATCGCCGAGGCGCTGGCGACGACGCGTGCCGACGGTCTGCGCATCGTCGCGGTGTGCCCGATGGTGGCCGGCTACCTCAAGAAACACCCCGAATTCGACGACGTCGTAGATCCAGCAACCCCCGAAATTCTGCAGGAATTCCCCAGCTAGAGGCACTAAAACGGCCACTTCGATGGCCGATCTCGATGCCCAAACTGTTCAACTTTGGGCTCCTAGGCGGTACGGTCGGTACCGGTTGATCAACCAGCCACCCGGACCCGTCACTGCGGCGACATAGATGTCCCCGTCGGGAGCACCCGCTCCGTACGCCGACGCAGGCCGACCTTCAATGAACGGTTGTGCTCTCGAATGACGGAGTCTCTTGGCTGAGAATTTCTCGGCCCGTGCGACGCCCAGAAGGGCGTTCACATGCCGCACTGGGGGTTTGATCACCCAACGCTGGGTGACCAAAACGGTCTCGAGTTGATCACTACATTGCTCGCGCGAGCGCGCCGCACGTCTGAGGCGCCAGTTCAGTGCGACAGTCCAATACATGCCGCGCCCGCGGCACCGTCAGGGGGATTGCCGTGAGTCGATTCACCGACACCATGTTCAACAACGCCAAAACCAGCACGAAGGGCATGGTCACCGGCGAGCCGGATGCCCCCGTCCGGCACAGCTGGGCCGAGGTCCACGAACGCGCCAGCCGGATCGCAGGCGGTCTCGCCGCGGCCGGTGTGAAACACGGCGACGCCGTAGCGGTGTTGGCCGGTGCACCCGTCGAGATCGCCCCGGCTGCCCAGGGCATCTGGATGCGCGGCGCCTGCCTGACCATGCTGCATCAGCCCACCCCCCGCACTGACCTGCAGCGTTGGGCCGAAGAGACCACCGCGGTCATCGAGATGATCGGTGCGACGGCCGTCGTCATCTCCGATCCGTTCATGCCCGCCGAGCCGCTGCTCACCGCGCTCGGACTCAATGTGGTGACCATCGAGAAGCTCCTGCAGAGCGACCCGATCGAGCCCGTCGAGACCGACGAGGACGACATCGCCCTGCTGCAGCTGACGTCCGGCTCCACGGGATCACCCAAGGCCGTGCAGATCAGCCATCGCAATGTGGTCTCCAATGCCGAGGCGATGTTCGTCGGGGCGGAGTTCGACCACGACACCGACGTCATCGTCAGCTGGCTGCCGTGCTTCCACGACATGGGCATGACGGGCTTCCTGACCGTGCCGATGTACTTCGGCGCGGAGCTGGTCAAGGTCACGCCGATGGACTTCCTGCGCGATACGTTGTTGTGGGCCAAGCTCATTGACAAGTACAAGGGCACCATGACGGCCGCCCCGAACTTCGCCTACACACTCTTCGCCAAGCGTCTACGCAGGCAGGCCACCCCCGGCCAGTTCGATCTCTCTTCGCTGCGATGGGCACTGTCTGGCGCAGAACAGGTCGAGCCCGCCGACGTCGAGGACCTGATCGACGCGGGCGCACCGTTCGGGCTGCGTCCAGAAGCGATCCTTCCCGCCTACGGCATGGCCGAGACCACGGTCGCGGTGTCGTTCTCGGAGTCCGGCGCGGGCATGGTCATCGACGAGGTCGACGCCGATCTGCTGTCGGTCCTGCACCGGGCCGTCCCCGCGACCAGGGGCAACACCCGTCGACTGGTGTCGCTGGGCCGCGTGCTCAAGGGCCTCGAGATCCGCGTCGTCGGCGACGACGGCAGCATCCTCGGCCACCGCTCCGTCGGCGTGCTGCAAGTCCGTGGCGAGCCCGTGACCGTCGGCTACACCACGTCAGCTGGGTTCATCGGCGCGCAGGACCAGGACGGTTGGTATGACACCGGCGACCTGGGCTATCTGACGGAGACGGACGACGTCGTCGTGTGCGGGCGCGTCAAGGACGTCATCATCATGGCCGGACGCAACGTCTACCCCACCGACATCGAGCGGGCGGCCGCCAGGGTGTCTGGCGTCCGGCAGGGCTGCGCCGTGGCGGTACGACTGAACGCCGGACAGACGCGCGAGAGCTTCGCCGTCGCCGTGGAGTCCAAGGAGCACGAGGACCCCGCCGAGGTGCGGCGCATCGAGCGGCAGGTGGCGCACGAGGTGGTCGCCGAGGTCGACGTCCGGCCGCGCAACGTCGTCGTCCTCGAACCGGGAATGATCCCCAAGACCCCTTCAGGCAAACTGCGGCGGGCGCACGCCATGCCGCTGGTCACCTAAACGCTTCCGCGACGAGTAAATTGAGCCGCTGACCGGCGTTTACGGTGCCGGCTCACCCGTTAAGGAACCGTATGGCCGACTACGACGCCCAGCATGGTCGGGAAGCGCCGCCGGAAACCGACCTGTCGCAGGCTCAACTCGACTCGGACGAGATCGATCTCTATCTCGGCCTGATCGGCGTGGCGAAGATCGTGGCAGGCCGACGGGAAGTGCCTGATCTGCTCAACGACGTGGCCGAGTTCGCGGTGCAAGCCATCCCCGCCGTCGACGGGGCAGGCGTGACGCTGATCGACGCCGATTCGTGTTCGCCGCGCGCCGAGGCCTGGGCGGCCACCCCACAGTTCGTCCGCACCATCGATGAACTGCAGTACAACGTGCTCAACGAGGGGCCGTGTGTGACGTGCATGCGGACGCGCCGCCCGACGGTCAGCGGCTCGATCGGGGGCGACGACAGGTGGCCGCACTTCGGCGGCCATGTCGCGCGCATGGGAGTGCACTCGGTGCTGGCGTTGCCGCTGATGATCGCGGGCCGGTTGATCGGAGCGATCACTGCCTACGCCTACCAGCGCGATGCGTTCGCCGAGCATGCCGTGCAACTGGGTGCGCAGTTCGCCGGTCCGGCCGCCGTGTCGGTGTACAACGCGCAGCTGCTGGCGTCGGCACAGGAACGCACCGACCGGCTGCAGCGCGCCATGAAATCCCGCGCGGTCATCGACCAGGCGATCGGCATCGTCCGCAGCCGCTCAGGTGGCAGCGCGGAGGAGGCGTTCGAGCGGCTCGCCAAGATGAGTCAGGCCGAGAACGTCAAGCTGCACGTCATCGCGGAGCGGCTGGTCGAGGAAGCGGTTCGGCGCGCCCGGATCCGCCAGAGTTCGAGTTGACGCGGCGAGAGACGAGACTGATGCCATGACCGAGCCCGGTACCACCACCCGCGTCGCGGTCTACCTCGACTTCGACAACATCGTCATCTCGCGGTACGACCAAGTGAACGGCCGCAATTCGTTTCAGCGCGACAAGGCCAAGGGGCTGGATCAGCACCCGGATCGTCTGGAGCGGGCGACGGTCGACGTCGGCGCGATCATCGACTTCGCTTCGTCATTCGGCACGTTGGTGCTGACCCGGGCGTACGCGGACTGGTCGGCTGATCTGAACGCCGCCTACCGCGGGCAGCTGGTGGGGCGCGCCGTCGATCTGGTGCAGCTGTTTCCTGCTGCGGCGTACGGCAAGAACGGCGCCGACATCCGTTTGGCGGTCGACACCGTCGAGGACATGTTCCGGCTTCCCGACCTGACGCACGTGGTGATCGTCGCTGGCGACTCCGACTACATCGCGTTGGCGCAGCGCTGCAAGCGGCTGGGCCGGTACGTGGTGGGCATCGGGGTGGCTGGTTCGTCGAGCCGATCGTTGGCCGCGGCGTGCGACGACTTCGTCATCTACGACTCGCTGCCCGGCGTCCCAGTGTTCGAGCCAGAACCCGTTCAGGCCGAGGCCGAGGTGGAACCCGAGACGGAAGCCGCGCCTCCGAAGAAGCGCCGACGTGCCGCGCGGCCCGCCGACAACGAGGAGCCGGAGCCGCCGGATCCGCAGACCGCGGCGACCGCGCTGCTGCAGCGTGCCCTGCAGATCGGTTTGGAGAAGGACGACGCCGAGTGGCTGCACAACTCGGCGGTCAAGGCGCAGATGAAGCGCATGGATCCGTCGTTCAGCGAAAAGGCCTTGGGTTTCCGGTCTTTCAGCGACTTCCTGCGGTCGCGGTTGGATCTCGTGGAGTTGGACGAGAGTTCGACGACGCGGATGGTGCGGCTGAAGTAGGGCCGCGCTCCGCGGCTTGGGCGAGGTGGTCGTCACACCCGTCGCACGCGTCACAGGGGCCGAACGGTGGGTCGTCGTGCCCGCCTCAGCGCGAATTTGGCCGGGGCCGAGGGCGGGGTGAACGTGCCGACACAACCTATTCGCTGCGCGGCGGCAGCCCGACAGTCGCTCGGACGCCGGTGCCCATGAGACACATGGGATCCGCCCCGCGAAAACCTAGAGCTTGCTGCCGGCCTTCCACTGGTCCCACGGCACGCTCCAGTCGCCGTTCTGCCACAGCTGCAGCGGCGCACCGCCGGTGTTCTTCACCTCGACGACGTCACCGGGCACGGAGAAGTCGAAGAACCATGCGGCGTTCTCCGCGTTGAGGTTCAAGCAGCCGTGCGACGTGTCGGTGTTGCCCTGCGCCCACACGGTGGAATTCAGCTGGTGCAGATAGATGCCGTCGATGCTGATCCGGGTGGCGTAGGAGATGGACTCCTTGTAACCGAGCCGGGAGTCGATCGGCAGCCCGAACGTCGACGAGTCCATGACGACGGGGTTGGCCTTGTCCAGCACGGTGTAGACACCGGGCGGGGTGAAGAACGACAGCGTGGTCCCGCCGATGGTCTGCGTGCCACCCATCCCCATCGACGTCGGCATCGTGCGGACCAGCTTGCCGTTGTCGTAGACGCTGACCTGATGGGTGTTGTCGTCGGCGATCGAGACATGAGCGGCGCCAATCTTGAACGACACCTTCTCGTCCTCGGCGCCGTACAGGCCGTCGCCAAGCGTCGTGCCGTACATGTTGGCGTTGACGGTGACCGTCGTGCCGGGCGCGTAGTACTTGGCAGGCCGCCAGTGCGCGGTCTGGTCGTCGACCCAGTACCACGACCCCTGCACGGGCGGGTTGGTGGTGACGACCATGTGCCGCTCGGCGTTGGCCTTGTTGTCGATGGCCTGATCGAAGTGCGCGACGACCACGGTGCCGATGCCGTAGGTGGCGCCGTCTTCGAGGATGTCGCCGCCGGCTCGGTTCAGGTAGACCTCGGTCTGGTCGCTCGGCGACACCGTGGTGAAGCTCGACGTCTGGCGTGACGGCATGCCCTGCGCGCCGCGGGCGAGCACCGTCATCGAGTAGGTGCGGCCGTAGCCGAGCTGGGTCGTCGGCTTCCACACGGTGCCGTCCGGGGTCAGGACGCCGGGGATGACCTTGCCGCTGTCGTTGACCATCGTGACGTCGGTGATGGTGCCGCTGGTGGCGGTCACCATGACGGGGCCTGCCGGGTTGATCTGATCGGTTCCCGGGGTCGGCACGATCGACAGCGCCGCGGGCACCGACGTCGGCACGGCCGGATGCGGGTCATCCACGCCATGGGGTGCGGCGGCGACCACCTGGCATTTGCTGCCGGGGCACCGCGGGGTATCGGTCACCAGGACTCCGCCCAGCACGGCAAGCGCCGCGAAGGCGGTTGCCAACCACGCACTACGGACACGACGAGTCAACGTCAAAACACTCCAGACCTGTTCGATTTGTGGCCAGAACTGACCGGTGTCT
This sequence comes from Mycolicibacterium sp. P9-64, assembly GCF_008329605.1. GTDB lineage: Bacteria > Actinomycetota > Actinomycetes > Mycobacteriales > Mycobacteriaceae > Mycobacterium. The sequence continues at coordinate 40,021 of NZ_NPKO01000012.1, read as the reverse complement.
CATCGTAGGCGAGACAGGTGACGACAACACGTCGGGCGGCGTGTCTGTGGGGCATTCGTAATCGTGTCGTTTCGCCGTGTTTGCCTGTCGCGCGATAGTTGCGACGCCGCCGCTAGATTCTCGCGCGCACCGCGTCCTCGACGCGTCGCGCCGCCTCTTCGGGATCCTCGTGCTCCCACACCCGCACGGTGACCCACCCGGCGTCGGCGAGCCGCGCATCCGTGTCGCGGTCGCGGGCTCGGTTTCCTGAGACCTTGTCGGCCCAGAACTTCGCGTTGGCCGCGGCGACGGTGTGGTGTTCGGGGCAGCCGTGCCAGAAGCAGCCGTCGAGGAACACCGCCACCTTGGCCCTCGGGAAGACCAGGTCGGCGGTGCGCCGCAATCCGGTCAGCGGTTTGGCCGCGACGCGGTAGCGCAGCCCCCGCGCGTGCACCGCTGAGCGCAGCGCCAGCTCGGGCTTGGTGTCCCGGCTGCGGTTGGACTGCATGCGGGCCCGTGCCTCCGGCGAGGATGCCCACGATTCGGCCACCCGTCCAGGCTATGTCTCAGATCCGAACCGAGTGCGCCAGCACCTTGCCGTCCGCGTTGAGCCCGACCTGCTGACCGCAGTCTGGGCAGCGATAGAGGATGAGGTGGCCCGTGGAATTGCCGATGATCTGCGCTGAGCGTGGGCAGTGCCGATGGGTCTTCGCCCACGCGTTGTCGACACGAGCTTCCACGCGGGCCTTCTCCTCGCCGTCCAGATAGTCGGCGATCCAATGGCCGTAATCGCTGTAGCTCAGCCCGATTCCTGCGCGCTGGTAGCGGGCCATCGCGCGGCGGTGTGCGGCGTCGGTGAGATCGCGGCTCGTCGGCCAATTGCGGGTGATGGTCCCGTCGAACAGCTCGGTGCCCGACGACGCGTACGTGGTCACGACGGCTGCCCTGCCTCGACCGGTTTGGGTCGCTGCGCTACGCCCGGCCGTCGCGCGGCGAGCACCTCGCCGATCGCCTCCGTCGACGTCGGGTGGGTGAATATCGTGTCGCGCAGTTCTGAAGCGGTGAGGTGATGGCGCATCGCCAGGGCGACCAGGTTGATCAGCTCTTGGGCGTCGATGCACAACAAGGCGGCGCCGAGGATCTCGTCGGTGTCTGCGTCGATGACGAACTTCATCAGTCCCCTGGTGTCACCCATGATGTCCGAGCGGGGCATGCCGGCGACGTCCTCGATGCGTTTGACCGCGACGTCGACGGACCGGCCCGCCTCGACGGCCTCGCGCTCGGTGAGCCCGACCCGCGCCAGCGGCGGGGTGAGGAACACCGTGTACGGCACGGCCACCCGGTCGGACGTTGACCGCTTACCGGTCCCGTGCAGGTAGTCCAGCACGATGCGGCTGTCGTCGTGCGAGATGTAGGTGAACTGCGGTCCGCCGTTGACGTCGCCGACGGCGTAGATGTGCGGCTGGCTGGTGCGCAGGTGTTCGTCGACGATCACGGCGCCGCGCTCCGTGGTGCGGACACCCGCGGCGGAGAGCCCCAAACCGACGGTGGCCGGGGTCCGACCGGCGGAGACCAGGATGGCTTCTGCCTCCACGGCGGCTTCTGCGCCGTCGTGGGTGTAGCGGACGACACCGGCTTCGGCGTGATCGTCAATGGCGGTCACGTGTGCGCCGGTACGGATGGCCACCCCGGCGTCGCGCAGGATGGCGATCGCGGCAGCCGCCACGTCGTCGTCCTCCCGCGCGAACAGCCGCCCGGATTCTTCGAGGACCGTGACCTCTGTCCCGAATTGCGCATAGACGCTGGCGAATTCGATACCGACGTTGCCACCGCCGATGATCGCGAGCCGGCCAGGGCGTTGCGTGGTGTCCAACAGCCCGGTGCTGGTGTAGGTGTGGCAACTGGCACTCAGCCCGGGGATGTGGGGAATCACCGGTTCGGAGCCGGTGTCGATGACGATCACGTCGGCGCTGATCACCAGGGTGTCGTGTGGGGTGGCGACGCTGACGGTGTGTGGGTCGAGGAATGCGGCCCGCCCATTGATGACGGTGACGGTCTCGATGGCATCGAGCGCGGCGAAGTTCTTCTGCCGGAGCTGCCCGGTGAGGACCTTCGTCGTGCACGCCGCCCGGCGAAACCACTCGTCGGGATCGGCGTCGAGGTTCCGGGTTTCCGCCAGGTGCACCAGCGATTTGGTGGGCACGCAACCGATGTTGATGCACGTGCCGCCGTACATATGGTCAGACTGTTCGACGATCGCGACGCGGGCGCCGCGACGGCCCATCGCACCGGCGACCAATTTGCCGCCGGTGCCGAAGCCGATGACGAGCATGTCCATCGAGAGATGCATGGCGTGTCCTCGGGGGTGTTCGGTCGCCGTGTCAGCTATTCGAATGCCGGCGTAAGAAGCCCCGGATCAGATCGGCAATCTCGGGCCCGTGGGTTTCGAGAGCGAAGTGGCCTGCGTCGAGCAGATGAAGCTCGGCGTTCGGCAGGTCTGTCAGGAAGGCTTCTGCGCCTGCGGGACCGAAGATCTCGTCGTTGCGGCCCCAGGTGAGCAGGGTCGGTGGCTGATGGTCGCGGAAGTACTCGTGGAACGCGGGGTACAGGTCGAGGTTGAACTGGTAGTCCCACAGCAGCTGCAGTTGTACGGCATCGTTACCGGGCCGGTCCATCCCCCGCTGGTCGAGCTGCCAGGCGTCTGGAGCCAGCCGGTCGAGCCGGTCCTCGGGCACGCCATGCGTGTACTGCCAGCGGGTCGTGTTCGGCTGCAGCAGTTTACGGACGTCGGCTTCGTTGGCGTATCGGTCCTTGGCGTGCGCGAACAGGATGTCCCAGAATGGCGTGAACCCCTCGAGGTAGGCGTTGCCGCTCTGGCTGATCACCGCCGTGACACGTTTTGGTGTCCGGCTGGCGATGCCGAGGCCGATCGGTGCGCCGTAGTCCTGGATGTAGATGGCCAAGCGTCGGAGGTCGAGCTGCTTGATCAGTCCGTCGACCACGTCGGTGAGGTTGGCGAAGCTGTACTGAAATTCCTCGACTGACGGCATGGCCGAGTTGCCGAAGCCGATGTAGTCGGGAGCGACGAGGTGGTACTCGTCGGACAGCTCGGCCATCAGGTTGCGGAACATGTGCGAACTGGTCGGGAATCCGTGCAGCAAAAGCAGAGTCGGGTTCTGTGGGTCACCGGCCTCCCGGTAGAACACCTCCAACCCGTTGACGATCTCGGTCTTGAATCGAGTGGTGAAGCTTGGCATGTGGGTTCCTCCGATGGAGTGGACGCGACATGTCTGATGCTTTCGGGAAGGGGGCGTCGTCGTATCCGCCAGTGGCTTGTCCAAACGCCCAGCACCCTGGCCGGGACGCGCTACCGTCGAGCGATGGGTCTGACCGGCCGCACTGCCGAGTGCGCCGTGCTCGACCGGCTGGTGTCGGCAGTCCGCGGTGGCGAGAGTCGAGCACTGGTGATTCACGGCGAGATCGGCGTCGGCAAGACCGCACTGCTCGACTACGCAGCTGAGCACGCGCCTGGATGTCGGACGGTGCGAGCCGCTGGCGTCCAGTCGGAGATGGAGCTGGCCTTCGCCGGTCTGCACCAGTTGTGCGGGTCGCTACTCGATCACGCGACGCAGTTGCCCGGCCCGCAACGCGATGCCTTGCACACCGCGTTCGGGATCAGTTCGGGACCGATGCCCGACCGGTTCCTGATCGGGTTGGCCGTCCTGGGCCTGTTGGCCGAGGCCGGTGCGGACCAACCGTTGATCTGCCTGGTCGACGACCAACAGTGGCTGGACGTCGCGTCGGCGCGGGTGCTGGCCTTCGTCGCGCGCCGGCTGGCGGCGGAAGCGGTCGGCTTGGTTTTCGCGACCCGCGTCCCGGCCGCCGAACTGACGGGGCTGCCGCAGTTGGCGGTGACGAACTTGCGCGAGTCCGAGGCGCGCACCGTCCTCGATGCGAGCTTGACCACCCCGTTGGACGTGCGTCTTCGCGATCGCATCGTTGCCGAAACGCGGGGAAATCCACTGGCTTTGGCCGAGGTACCGCGGGCGTTGGCGTCCCCCGGCTTGGCGGGTGGGTTCGGCCTGCCCGGTTCGGTGCCGCACGCCGGCCGCATAGAAGAGGGTTTTGCGCGGCGATTCGCGGATCTGCCGGAACCCACGCGACGCTTGTTGGTGATCGCCTCGGCCGAGCCTGCAGGCGATCCGACGTTGGTGTGGAGTGCGGCCGCCAAACTCGGCATCGGTCCCGACGCGGCCACGCCCGCAATCGAGGCTGGCCTTGCCGACTTCGATGCGTACGTCCGCTTTCGCCACCCACTGGCACGTTCGGTCGCCTACCGGTCGGCCGACGTCACGGAACGCCGGGCTGCGCACCGCGCGCTGGCCGAGGTGATCGATCCGCAGCTCGACCCCGATCGGCGTGCCTGGCACCGGGCGCACGCCGCTCCAGGACCTGACGACGACGTCGCCGATGAACTCGAGCGGTCGGCGGGCCGCGCACAGGCCAGGGGCGGCCTCTCCGCGGCGGCGGCGTTTCTGGAGCGCGCCACCCTGCTGACGATCGATCCGCGGCGGCGGGCAACACGTGCGCTTGACGCGGCGCGCGCCAAGGCCGAGGCCGGCGCGCTGGACGCCGCGGTGGATCTGCTGGCCATTGCCGAAGCCGGACCGCTCGACGATTTTCAGCAGGCCCGTCTTGACCTGGTGCGGGCGCAGCTGGCCTTCGTCTCGAGCCACGGCAGCGACGCCCCGCCCTTGCTGTTGAAGGCCGCGCGGCGGCTCGGTCCGATCGACGCCGAACTATCCCGCGCGACCTACCTGGATGCCATGTCCGCAGCGATGTTCGCCGGTCGCCTCGCAGCCAGCGGTGGCGTGCTCGAGGTCGCCGATGCCGTCGGTCCTGCCGTCCACGGGCTGGCCGGGTCACGAGCACCCGACCTGCTCCTCGAAGGTCTGGCCGCCAACTACACCGATGGCTACCCAGCCGGGCTTCCGATTCTGCGAAAGGCGTTGACCGCCTTCGGCGCCGGCCTGCCCAGCGCTGGTCAGTTGCATTGGTTTTGGTTGGCCTGCATCGCCGCAACACACATCTGGGACGACGCGGGCTGGCAGCAGCTCTCCGACAGTTACGTCGAGGCGGCCCGCGAGATCGGCGCGCTCAGCGAACTGCCGCTGGCACTGAGTTCCCGCGTGGTGATGCTGCTACTGACGGGCGAACTCACCGCGGCGGCGTCGCTGACCGAGGAGATCCACGCGGTCACGGACGCCACGGGAAGCAACTTCGCGCCGTACGCCGCGCTGGCGCTGGCCGCCTTCCACGGCAACACGGCCGCGGCCGCCGCGTTGACCGAGTCCACGGTCGACGACGTGACGGGTCGCGGCGAGGGCCTCGGGATCACGTTGGCCGGGTGGGCGAATGCCGTCCTCAACAACGGTCTCGGCCGCTATGACGAGGCCATGGACGCCGCCGCGCGGGCCACCGCATTCGGCGCGGACATGGGTGCCGCGACGTGGGCCGTTGCGGAATTCATCGAGGCGGCCACACGCTGCGGGATGGGTCAGGACGCAGTCGATGCCCACCGCCGACTGGCCCAGATGACCGATGCCTGCGGCACCGAATGGGCCCTCGGCATCGGGGCCCGCTGCGGCGCGCTGCTCGCCGATGATGACGCCGCCGACGCGTTGTACCGGGAAGCGGTCGAGTGGCTCGGCCGGACGGTGCTGCGCTGCGAGCTGGCCCGCGCCCATCTGTTGTACGGCGAATGGTTGAGCCATCTTCGCCGCCGGAGTGAGGCTCGCACGCAATTGCACACGGCCCTTGGCATGTTCGAGATCATGGGGATGGACGCATTCGCCGAACGGGCCAGGCTCGAACTGCTGGCCACCGGCGAGTCCACAAGCACGCGCTCCCCCGCTCCCGGCACCGGTGGCGAGCTGACCGCTCAGGAAGCGCAGATCGCTCGGATGGCCCGTGACGGGCTGTCGAACCCCGAGATCGGCGCCCGGTTGCTCATCAGCTCCCGGACCGTCCAGTACCACCTGCGGAAGGTCTTCGCCAAGCTCGGCATCACGTCGCGCAGCCAGCTCATACGCGCCCTTCCCGACGCGTAGCCCTCTGCCACCGGACTACCCACTGTGCACTGGCGGATACGAGCGCGGCCCGACGGCTCGACGATGGTCGAGAGACCTTAAGGAGAGCGATCATGACCGAAACCATCGCTGGCGTCACCATTCCCGATTCAAAGATGTGTCGGGAGACGACGGACTTCATTTGCGACACCGAATCGCCGTTGCTGTATCACCACTCGCGGCGCACGTATCTGTTCGGCATGCTGCACGGGCAGTTGCGCAAACAGCACGCCGATCCCGAACTGCTGTACGTCGCGGCTATGTTCCACGACCTCGGGATGGTCGAGGGTCACATGAACCTCAAACAGCGCTTCGAGGTCGACGGCGCCGACGCTGCGCGCGCCTTCCTGCATTCCCACGAAGTGCCCCACGACGACGCTCGCCGGGTGTGGACTGCCATCGCCCTGCACACCACCCACGGCATCCCGGTGTTCATGGAGCCCGAGATCGCCTTGCTTGCGGCAGGCGTGGAGACCGATGTCGACGGCGCCGGTCTCGACCTGCTCGATCCCGTCGACATCAAGGAGGTCGTCGCAGCGCATCCGCGCATGGACTTCAAGCGCAAGTCGCTGCCGACGTTCGCCGCGGTGTTCAAGCAGCGTCCCGCCACCACGTTCGGCGCCATCACCGCCGACGTGCTCGCGCACTTCGACCCCAGTTTCAAGCGCAAGGACTTCGTCGAGGTCGTGCAGAACAACGGCTGGACGGAGTGACGCTGCCGATGATCCCGATCGGTATTGCGTTGGCGCCGCCTGCGCCCGACGTCGACAATGCCATCGACGACTTGATCGTCCGCGCCAACACAGTCGCTGAAACCGGGGTGGCGGCAGTGTGGCTGGGCCAGCTGTTCGACATCGACGCGATCACCGCAGTCGCGGCGATCGCCCGCGAGGTCCCCGACGTCGACCTGGGCACGGCCGTCACGATCACCTACCCGCGGCACCCCATCGTGATGTCCAGTCAGGTCCAGACCGCCCAGGCCGCCGCAGGTGGCCGGTTCCGACTCGGGCTCGGGGTGTCACACCGCGAGCTGATCGAAAAACGCTACGGCTACTCGTTCGATCGGTCTGCCAGGCATCTGCGCGAATACCTCGAGGTCCTCAACTCCCTGCTCTACACGGGCGAGGTCGACATCAGGGGCGAGACAGTCGTGGCGGATACGACCGGGTTCCCCGGCCGCGTGCCGGGCAGCACGCCACCGCAAGTTCTGGTGGCCGCGCTGGGGCCCGCCATGCTTCGTGTCACTGGGGAGCTTGCCGACGGCACGTTGCTCTGGCTGGCCGGGCCGCGCACCATCGAGGAGCACATCGTGCCCATCCTTTCCGCGGCCGCCGCTGGCCGGGCTGCACCGCAGGTGATTGCGAGCCTGCCGGTCTGCGTCACCAACGACGCCGACGACGTCGCCGAGCGCGCGAGGGCCCATCTGGCGATGTACGACCAGTTCTCGGCCTACACCACGGTGTTGGAACGCGAGGGTGCCCGGCATGCGGGCGACGTCGCGATCATCGGCGACGAAGCTCACGTCGAGCGGGCGATCCTGCGGCTACGCGATGCCGGCGCCACCGAATTCATCGGTAATGCATGGGGTTTCACCACCGTTGCCGAACACGACAGGACCGTCGCGGTGTTGGGGGCGCTATCCGGCCGAGCCTGACTCCGAAATGGTGCCATCGAGTTGGCTGCGTGAGACGATGTCGAGCTTGGTGAAGACGTTGCGTAGGTGGTACTGAACGGTGCGCGGGCTCAGGAACAGCCGACCACCAATCTCGGGATTGGACAGCCCATCTCGGGCCAACTGGGCCACCTGCATCTCCTGTGCGGTCAGTCGTTCGGTCCGCTCGACTTCGGTGCGCTTGCGGGCGGTCTCGCCGGTGGCCCGCAGTTCGCGGCCCGCGCGGTCGGCGAACGCCACCATGCCCATCGCCTCGAACATGTCGTAGGCCGTGCGGAGCTGCTCGCGCGCATCGGCGCGGCGGCGCTCCCGTCGCAACCACTCCCCGTAGACCAGATGCGCGCGTGCGAGTTCCACCCGGACCCGGGTACGGCCGAGCCGCTCGATCGCCTCCCGGTACAGGACTTCGGCGGTATCGCCTTCATTGAGCAGGCCGCCTGAACGTGCCTCCACACCGAGTGCCCAGTCGGTCCCACTCGCACTGGCGAATTCGTGGATGCGGTGGAGGCCGTCGGCGGCGTCGTCGTTCATCCCGCTGCGCACGGCCGCTTCGACGAGCTCGACGTAACTCCAGGCCGAGAGGCCCGCGAAGTCTCCCGGGTAGGCGCTACATCGCTGCGCCGCGCCCAACGCTTCTTGGTACCGACCGGCGCCGTTGTTCAGTACTGCGTTCGCCCACTCGACGTGCGTGATGCCGTAGCCCTCGCCGCGACGTGTCGCGTCACGCAGGGTGGATTCGCTGAGCGTGCCAACCTCTGCGGCTCGACCGCGGAAAGCGGCCAGTCCCAACGCTCCGCTTGACGCCAGGCTGCTTCCTGTCACCTCGGTGACGGCTCGTGTCTCGTCGATAAGGGCCGCCGCGGCGGGCAGATCGCCAGCGAGCATCACGGCGAACGCGCGGGAGCTGAGTGCAAGGGGAAGCTCGCTGAGTGCGCCGCGATCACGGGCGAGTTGAACGTGCCGCTTGGACAGTTCATCCCAGCGTGCGTCGTCCCACACGTGGATGGCTGCGTTGGACGCCAGCCAAAGCCAGCGAAGCTCCTCCTCTGCCGAGATGTTACGACTGAAGACCGACAATCCGTTGCGTAGGAGCGGCACGCCCGCGGCGTAGCCGTCGTTGTAGTGCGCGGCGACACCGTCGAGGAAGAGATCGTGCGCCCTGGCGTCGTGCGGTGGCCGCGGCGCCGCGCCCGCATGGCGCGCGACCTCCCACGCGTTCCCTCCGACGGTCAGCCTGCCCGCAAACCAGGCGGCCGAGAACGCGTCGAGATAGGTGTCGCGGGCGAGGTTCGCGTCGATGTGCTCCAGCCGCCTCGCCGCCTGCAGCAGAAGGGGTGGCGCGTCGCGGCCGCGGTTGGTGACAAACGCAAGCTGCGCGCGAATCATGTCGAGCCGGGAGCGCTGGAGTTCGGTCAGAGGGCCGACGTCGGCCACGGCCACCATGTGCAACGCGGGATCGAGGGCACCTGCGTCGACGTTGGCGGCGGCCGCGGCGACGGCACGCCCTGCGCGCTGCGCCCTGCTGAGCGTGAGCATGGTGGCGCGCTCGAGAAATGCTGCAGCAGCGGCACGCCCGCCCCGCGCCTTCGCCCGGTCGGCCGATCGCTCGAGTTCCACCGCGACGTCCTCGTCCGGCCCGACGGTGGCCTCAGCCAGGTGCCACGCGCGACGGTCCGCGTCCAGGTGCGGGTCGGTCACCTCGGCAAGGGCGCGGTGCACCTCTCGCCGGTCGGACGCCGACGCCGATCGGTACAACACCGATCGCACCAAGGGATGACGAAACCTGATTGGCGTGCCGAACTCGACCAGATCCGCGTCGGTTGCGGAGGTCGCCGCGTCGGGGCCGACGCCAAGCAGCGCGGCCGCGCGCCACACCAGCGTGGGATCACCCGCCGTCTCCGCGGCGGCGACCAGAAGCAGGTGCCGCGTGGATTCGGGCAAGGCGTCGAGGCGCCGGCGGAAGCTCTCCTCCGCTCCACCGGCGAACGCGCCCGCAGCTGGTAGCCCGAACCCGCCGACCATTTCCAGCGGTGTCATCCCGCGGGGTAACTCGAGCAACGCCAACGGGTTTCCCCGAGTCTCGGCGACGAGCCGACTGCGGATCTGGGGATCAAGCGGCGCCGTCAGCGCCGCGTCGAGCAGCTCCAGCGCGTCGGCCGTGGCCAGGCCGGTCACCGGTAGGTGCGGCAGCCCGGCGAGGTGCGCGCTCGGCACGCGAGCGGTGTAGACGATGGCCACCGATTCCGCCTTCAGTCGGCCCGCGATGAGGGCCAGCACGTCCGACGACGCTTGATCGAGCCACTGTTCGTCGTCGATCAGTAGCAGCAGCGGCCGTTCGTCGGCGAGATCGGAGAACAGGCTCAGGACGGCCATCGCCACCAGGAACCTGTCCGGTGGCGGCCCGGTGCTGATGCCGAATGCCGTTCGTAGCGCGTCACGTTGCGGCCGAGGCAGATCGTCGAGGCGTCCGACCATCGGCGCGCACAGCTGGTGCAACGTGGCAAAGGCAAGTTCCATCTCCGACTCGACGCCCGCCGCACGGAGCACCAGGCAGTCGTCGGCCGCCTGCTCCGCCAGACGGTCCAGCAGGGCGGTCTTGCCAACGCCTGCTTCGCCGTGCAGTAGCAGGGCCCGACTCTCGCCGGTGCGGACGGCGTCCACCAGCGCGGCGAGCGCGGCGCATTCAGCGTCTCTGCCGAAGAGCCTCATCGGACGCTAGTGGCGCCGGACAGCTTGCCGGTCAACTGCTTCCGGGACCGGACGTCGAACTTGGTGAATACCTTGCGCAGGTGCCATTCAACGGTGTGTGCACTGATGAACAGGCGGGTTCCGATTTCTTGGTTCGTCATCCCATCGGCGGCGAGTCGGGCGATCCGGTACTCCTGAGGGCTCAGCACACTCTGGGTCGGCGCAATGGGTCGGCGGACCCGCTCGCCGCTCGCGGCCATCTCGCGGCGTGCGCGTTCGGCGAAGGCGTCGGCACCGATGCGACTCAGCATGGCCTCGGCCGTGCGCAGCGGCACCAGGGCGTCCGCACTTCGATTCTGTCCTCGCAGCCATTCGCCGTAGAGCAGGTGCGCGCGTCCGGTGTGGACGACGATCGGGGTTCGCTCGAGTCGCTCGATGGCCTCGAGATAGAACGCCTCCGCCCCGTCGTCATCGCTGAGCAGGGCGCGGCCACGGGCCAGGAAGCCCAGCGCCCAGTCCGTGCCTGCGGCCAGGGTGCGCGCTTCGAGCTTATGCAGGGCCGCAGCCGCTGCGTCCAGCTCGCCAGTGCGGACGGCTGCCTCGATCAACTCGGCAAGCGACCATGAGTAAAAGCCGAGATCGTCGTGTTCACAGGCCTTTTGGGCACCGATCAACGCCTCGTCGTATCGGCCGAGGCCGTTGTTGAGAATGGCAGTCCCGTACGCCGCCGAACCCAGTGCCCTCCCCTCGCCTCTGGCGGTCGCGTCCTGCACGACGGCCTCGATCAGCCGCGTCGTTTCGACATCGTCTCCACGAACGGCCGCCAGCACCGTCTGAGTGGTCCGCACCGGCGCGAAGCCGGTGGTCGCCGTGATCGAATCCGCCTCCGCGCACATGGCCGCCGCGAGATTGAGGTCCCCTGCGAAGAAGTGCACGCCCGCCCGGTAGACCAGCGCAACGGGAAGCACGGTGAGAGCACCGGTTTCGCGGGCAGTCCGCATGGCCCGTGAGGCGAGCTCGTGCGAAGCCTCGAAGTCCCACAGGTCGGCGGCCACCAGCCAGGCCAGCCATAGCCATCGCGTGATCTCGGCGTCGCTGGCACCTCCGTCGCTCCGGAACGCCGCCAGCGCACTGCGCAGCATGGGCGCCGCAGACACGTAGCCTTCGGTCAGTCGCGCTGCGACGCCGTCAAGCAGCAGGTCCGTGGAGCGTGGCGGTCCCGGTCTTAGAGGTGCCCCGAGCGCAGCCTTCGCCGCCTCGCGCTGGACCTGAGGGTCGCCGAGCCTGCCCGCGAAGATCGTTGCGCCGAGCGTCTCGAGGTAGGTATCGCGGGCTGCCGCCGCATCGAGCCCTTCGAGCTGCGCGGCAACGGTAAAAAGCAGTGGGGCGGCTTCGGTTCCGTGGTTGCGGGCGAAGACGATCTGCGCGCGCAACCGGGCTATGCGGGCACGCTCCAGATCGCTGAGTGGGCCCAGCTCCGCCGTGACGAGCAACTCGTCGGCCTCATCGGGAGCGGCCGCCTCGATCTTGGCTGCCGCGGCTGCCAGTGCCCTTGCGCTGCGGCGGGCCCCGTCGGGTGTCAACTCGGTGGCCCGCTGGAGAAGTGCGGCCTCGGCAGCCACTCCGCCGCGGGCGCGTGCACGGCCTGCCGAGCGTTCGAGTTGGCCGGCCACCGTCTCATCGGGAAAGGCGGCGGCATGGGCGGCGTGCCACGCGCGGCGGTCGGGGTCGACGTCGGAGCATGTCGCCTGCGCGAGCGCGCGGTGGACGTCACGGCGATCGGTGACACTCGCTGCCCGGTACGCAGCGGAGCGCACCAGGGGATGGCGGAACCGCACCCTCGCGCCGAATTCGATCAGGCCGGCCGCCTCCGCGGGCGTTGCAGCATCCGGTGAGATACCGAGGTGCGCGAGAGCGCGCTTCAACAGCGCGGAATCGCCGACGGGGTCTGCTGCCGCGGTGAGCAGGAGTCGCTGGGTATCGCCGGGAAGTGACTCGAGCCGGCGCACGAAGCTCTGCTCGATCCTGCTGGCCAAAGGGCGCGTGTCGGGGCGCTCGAACCCGCCTGCGAGCTCTGCCGGGGTTCGGCCGCGTGGCAACTCCAACAGCGCCAGGGGGTTGCCGCGCGTCTCAGCCACGATGCGGTCCCTGATGTGGACGTCGAGGCGCCCTGGGATGGCCGACTCGAGCAGCGCGCGCGCATCGGGACTGCGCAGGCCCTGGACTTCGAGGGTGTCGAACCTGGCAAGGAGTTCGTCGGAACCCTCGTCGCGAACGGCGAAGACCATCGCGACCCGCTCCGCCATCAGGCGGCGCGCGACGAACGCCAGGGTCTGCGCCGATATCCGGTCGAGCCATTGCACGTCGTCGATGACGCAGATCAGGGACTGGTCGGCAGCGTGCGCCGCGAGAAGACCCAGGCTGGCCAGCCCGACCAGGAATGGGTCCGGTGGTGTCCCGACGCTCAACCCGAATGCCGTGGAGAGCGCGTCGCGCTGCGGCTCCGGCAGGACATCGAGGCGGTGCAGCATCGGGGCGCAAAGTTGCTGTAATGCCGAGTACGGGATTTCGAGCTCCGATTCGACACCGTTGGCCCATGCCACCTGGCATCCGGGTGCGCGGCCCGCCAGGTAGTCGAGCAGTGCGGTCTTGCCGACGCCCGCCTCGCCCCGCAGCACCAGGACGCGGCTCTGCCCAGCTCGGATCGTGGCGACGAGGCGATCCAACGTCCCGCATTCGGCGCGCCTGCCGATCAGGGATGATGCCGGTGCATTGCTGGACATGGAGCCTCGTGGAAACTATCCGGAGATTTGCCCGACCCTAGCGCTCGCGTGGTCTTGGCGGTGCGGTAACGGCCAACGGCCGCTCAGGTCGCCGAGACCGTGACGACCACCTTGTCGCCCTGTCGCTCGGCTGCTGCGGTGAAGGCCTTCGCGGCGTCGCTGAGTGGGTAGCGGGCGGTGACGAGCCGATCGAGGTCGATCGCGGTGGAGGCGAGCTCGATGGCACGCGGGTAGGTGTCGTTCATCCGCCGCACCATCGCGAAGGTCAACCCCTTGCGGCGGGCCACGGCCGCGGGAAACGACGACTGGGCCTCGGACGGGATGCCTCCGAGCGCGACGCGGCCGCCTGGTCGGGTGGCGGCCACCGCCGTTTCGATCGCCGCATCGTTGCCCGCCAGCTCGATCGCGACATCGACGCCGCGGCCAGCCGTCGCGTCGAGAACCGCTTCGACACCCTGCTCAGGTGACCACACGCCGTCCGCACCGCTGCGCAGCGCCGACACCCGTCGGTGTTCCAGCGGTTCGACGGCGAACACGCGCGCAGCGCCGGACTGGCGCGCCACCTGTGTCGCGAGCACCCCGATGGGTCCGGCGCCCACCACCAGGACGTCGGACCCGGGACGCACGTGTCCGAGGCCGACGGCATGGATCGCGACGCCCAGCGGTTCGAGCAGGGCGCCTGCGTCATCGCTGAGTTCGTCGGGGAGCGGGAACAGCAGGTGGTCCGGCCAGACGAGATGTTCCCGTAACGCCCCGTCCAGGGTGCCGTGCCCAGCGAATTGCACCGTAGGACAGAGGTTGTGGTGTCCGGATCGGCACATCTCGCAGGACTGACACGGGATCGCCGGGTCGACGGCGACACGACGGCCGGCGTGCGGGCCGGTCAGTGCAATCGCGGCGAATTCGTGCCCTGGGACGACGGGACGTTCGATCCAGTTCTCGCCGATGCCCCCGTCGGTGAACCAGTGCAGGTCCGACCCGCAGATCCCCACCGACGTCACCGCGAGCAGCGACCAGCCCGGCGGCGGCTCCCCTGGGCCGGGTTCGCCGGCGACGCGCAGGTCGCCGACGCCGTGCAGACGGGCAGCGATCATCGGGTCACTCTCAAAACCCCGCTGCGGCATGGTGGTACACGTCGTTCCACTTCAGTTCGTGCTGGAACCCGCGCACCGTCGTTTCGGCGTCGATGATGAGCAGTTCGGTGTCGGTCATCGCGGCCAAGTCGTCGATGGTCTCCGTCCCGATCGCCGTGGTCAGCACCGTGTGGTGCGGCGCACCGGCCATCAACCAGGCTTCCGCCGAGGTGGACCAGGACGGCAGAGGCTCCCACACCGCGCACGCGACGGGCAGGTTCGGTAGCGATTCGGTGGGTTCGACCACGCGAACCTCGTTGGCCACCAGCCGGAATCGTGACCCCATGTCACAGATGCCGATGATGACGGCGTCGGCGGGGGCCGCGACGAAGCGAAGCCGCACCGGGTCCTCACGGCGGCCGATCGACAGCGGATGCACCTCCAGAGTGGGGACACCTGCGGCGATGCTCGGGCAGACCTCGAGCATGTGCGCCCCGAGGATGCGCTCCCGGCCTGCGGTCAGGTCGTAGGTGTAGTCCTCCATGAACGACGTACCGCCGGGGAGTCCGTCGGCCATCACCTTGACGGTGCGCAGCATGAGCGCGGTCTTCCAGTCGCCTTCACCGCCGAAGCCGTAGCCGTCGGCCATCAACCTCTGCACGGCAAGGCCCGGGAGTTGCCGCAGCCCGCCGAGGTCTTCGAAGTTCGTGGTGAATGCGTGGAAGTCACCGTCCTGCAGGAATTTTCGCAAACCCAGCTCGATCTGGGCACCGTGACGTAGCGAAGCGTGCCGGTCGCCACCTGGCAGCAATTCGGCGGCGACCTGGTAGGTGTTCTCGTACTCGCGGACCAGCTTGTCCACCTCGGCGGGCTGTACCCGCTCCACGACGTCCACCAGATCGTTGACGCCGTAGGTGTCGACCGACACCCCGAAGTGCGCTTCCGCCTCGACCTTGTCGCCCTCGGTGACGGCGACGCCGCGCATGTTGTCGCCGAACCGCGCGACCTTCATCGTGGACATCTCGGCATGACCAAGCGCCGCACGCACCCACGACCCGATCCGGCTGCGGGTGTGCGGGTCACTGACGTGACCGGCGACGGTCTTGCGTGGGGTCGACAACCGGGACTGGATGTACCCGAACTCGCGGTCGCCGTGGGCGGCCTGGTTGAGGTTCATGAAGTCCATGTCGATGCTGTGCCATGGCAATTCGACGGCGAACTGGGTGTGGAAGTGCAGCAGGGGCTTGTTCAGCGACTTGAGCCCGCGGATCCACATCTTGGCGGGCGAGAAGGTGTGCATCCAGGCGATCACGCCGATGCATTCGGATTGGGCGTTCGCCTCGGCAAGCACGCGCGCGATCTCGTCGGAGCTGGTGACGACCGGCAGCCAGCGCACCTCGACGGGGATCTCCGTGCTGCGGTCGAGTTGCTCGGCGATCTGGCGGGACTGATCGGCCACCTGGGCGAGGATCTCCTCGCCGTACATGGACTGGCTGCCCGTGATCAGCCATACCTGGCTGGTGACGAGTCGGGACGCGATCATCGTTGGTTCTCCTGGAGTGCGTTGGTGGGTTGGTCCGCTTGGCCGTACACGTTCTGGTAGCGGTCGAAGAGTGCGGCGACGTCGGACGGGTCGATGGGCGTCGCGGAACCGAGTTGCCTGCTGATGTGGACGGTGCGGGCGACGTCCTCGACCATCACCGCCGCCTTCACCGCGGCACGAGCGGTGGGGCCGATGGTGAACGGTCCGTGATTGCGCATCAGCACCGCGCGTGATCGGCTGCCGCGCAACGTTTCGACGATGCCCCTGCCGATGGAGTCGTCACCGATCAGAGCGAACGGCCCGACCGGGACGTCGCCGCCGAACTCGTCGGCCGCCATGGTGAGCACGCACGGAATCGGCTCGCCCCGCGCTGCCCACGCGGTGGCGTAGGTGGAGTGGGTGTGCACGACGCCACCGACCTCGGGCATGTGCCGGTACACGTACGCGTGGGCGGCGGTGTCCGACGACGGCGAGAGATCACCGTCGACGAGGTTGCCGTACAGATCGCACACCACCATGTCGTCGGCAGTCAGCGAATCATACTGTGCACCAGATGGTTTGATCACCATGAGGTCGCGGTCGGGCACCCGGGCGGAGACGTTGCCCGCCGTCCAGATGACCAGTTGGTAGTGGGTCAGCTGCGCGTGCAGGTCGCAGACTTCCTGTCGCAACTGGGCGATGACCTTGTCGGTCTCCGACGTGATCGTCACTGCAATGCTCCTTGTGGTTGGCGCGACCCGAAGTTGCGGAGTCGACGCATCATCTTGTTGCCGCGGCCGAACCAGTCGTACAGCTCCACGTACTCGCGGTAGAGCCGGTCATAGGCGGCGACGTTCTCGGGAATCGGCTCATACGCGTTGCGGGTCCGTCTTCCCATCTGCTTGGCGGCCGCGCGGACGTCACTGAATGCGCCCGCGGCGGTGGCGGCGTGGATCGCGGCGCCCAGCGCCGGCGCCTGCGCCGAGGGCACGGTCGAGAGCGGCAGGCCGACGGCGTCGGCGTAGATCTGCATCAGCAGCTGGTTCTTCAGCAATCCGCCCGCCACCACCAGCTCGTTGACGGGAACCCCGCTGTTGACGAATGTCTCGACGATCATCCGCGTCCCGAACGCCGTGGCCTCAAGGAGCGCCCGGTACTGGTCGACGCACGTGGTCTCCAACGTCTGCCCGACCATGACACCGGAGAGTTCGTGATCGACGAGCACCGAACGGTTTCCGCTGTGCCAGTCCAGGGCGAGCAGGCCGTGCTCGCCGACCTGCTGGCTGCCTGCGAGCTCGGTCAGGTACTCGTGCAACGACACGCCGCGCCTGCGGGCTTCGACGTGGTAGCTCTCCGGCACGGAGTTGTCGACGAACCAGGCGAAGATGTCACCGACGCCGGATTGGCCGGCCTCATATCCCCAGCTGCCGTCGAGGATGCCGCCGTCCACCACTCCGCACATGCCCGGAACTTCGCGCAGCACATCGGAATTCATCACGTGGCAGGTCGACGTTCCCATGATCGCGACGAGTTGCCCCGACTCGAGTGCGTCGGCCGCGGCGACGGTGACGTGTGCATCGACGTTGCCGACGGCGATCGCGATGCCCTCTGGCAGACCGGTCCATGCGGCGGCCTGTGCGGTCAGTGATCCAGCGCGGTCCCCGAGTTGGCCCAGCGGGTGGTCCAGTTTGTCGCTGACGAAGTCGGCGAAGTCGGGATGCACCGCGGCGAGGAACTCTCGCGACGGATACTGGCCGTCCTGCCGGATGCCCTTGTAGCCCGCGGTGCAGGCGTTGCGGACGTAGGTGCCCGACAATTGCCACACGATCCAGTCGGCGGCCTCCACCCAGCGATCGATGGCCTGGTAGACCTGCGGGTCCTCCTCCAGGATCTCCAGCGCCTTCGCGAACTCCCACTCGCTGGAGATCAGTCCGCCGTAGCGGGGTAGCCACGACTCGCCGCGTTGGGCGGCAACGGCGTTGATGCGATCGGCCTGGGCCTGCGGGGAATGGTGCCGCCACAGTTTGGCGTAGGCGTGCGGCCGGTCGGCGAACTGGTCGAGTTCGCACAGCGGGGTGCCGTCGCTGCGCACCGGCACCATCGTGCAGGCAGTGAAGTCGGTGCCGATGCCGATCACGTCGGCCGGATCGATGCCCGCCTTCGCCACGGCCTCCGGGACCGCAGTGCGCAGCACGTCGACGTAGTCGGCGGGTACCTGCAGCGCCCACTGGTGGGGCAACCGGATCCCACCGACCGGCAGGGCGTCGGTGAGGACACCGTGCCGGTAGGCGTGTTCGGCGCTGGCCAGCTCATGGCCGTCGCCGACCCGCACCACCAGTGCGCGGCCCGATAGGGTGCCGAAATCGACACCTACGGTGTATCTTTCGCCGGTCATGGCGTCTCCTGATGTTGTGCCGTGCTGTCGCGGACGATCAGTTCCGCGGGAAGAAGTGGCACGTCGATGGTCGACCCCTCCAGGGTCGCGGTCACTAGATCGATCGCTCGTCGGCCGATGGCTTGGAAGTCCTGCCGAATGGTGGTCAGTGCCGGATTGAGATAGCCGGCTTCGGGGATGTCGTCGAACCCGACGATGCTGATGTCGTCCGGTACTCGCAGCCCCTTTTCGGCGAACGCGTGCAGCATCCCGATGGCCATCTGATCGTTGGCCACGAATACCGCTGTGGCATCGCCTTTTCGGGCCACCTCGAGACCGATCTCGTAGCCGCAGGCTGCTGTCCAGTCACCCTCTACGTTCGCCAAGGGAGTGAGCCCGGCAGCCTGCATGGCTTCCTCGTAACCGGTGCGACGGCCCTTGGCCTCGGTGTAGGTCAAGGGACCCGAGACGTGGTAGATGGCGCGGTGCCCGAGGCCGATGAGGTGCCGGGTGGCTTGGCGGGCCCCGTCGATCTGGTCGACGCCGACACTGAGTCCACGCCCCGACAGATCCCCTTCGACGACGATCAGAGGCGACCCCGCGTTCGCGGAGTGCGCGACGGCGAGGGCATCCTCCTGGGCGGCGATCATCACGATCGCCTCGACCGACTGGCGTTCGAGATGGTCTAGGGCGCTGGCAAGTTCGTCCCGAGTGACTTCGGCCAGCGGCACCAGGCTGGTGAAGTAGCCCGCTGCGCGGGCGGCCTCCTGCACGGAGCGCTGAATGCTCGAGGGCCCGTGCAGTCCGGTGTTGCTGCCAACGATCCCGATGATGCCCGAACGTCTCGTCACCAGCGCGCGGGCGGCGGTGTTGGGCCGGTACCCGAGTGCTTCGATGGCCTCCTCGACCCGCGCCTTCGTCTCTGGCCGAATGCTGGACGCGCCGTTGATCACCCGTGACACGGTTTGGTGGCTCACGCCGGCTAGTTTCGCGACGTCGGCCATCACCGGTTTCTGTGCCATGGGCTGGGTGGCGTTCTCGCTCATCCGGGCTTCCTCACCAATACTCGCTGAACCAAGACGAACACCAACAGTAGGACTCCGGTCATGATCCGAGTCCAGTACGAGTCGAGGTTCGCCGCCGTGACGAAGGTCTGGATGGTGCCGAGCACCAGCACGCCGATCACCGAGCCGAGGACAAAACCGACACCGCCCGAGAGCAGTACGCCTCCGATCACGGCGGCGGCGATGGCGTCGAGCTCCAGACCGATGCCGTTGAGGCTGTAACCGGAGAGCTTCTGCACCGCGAGGAGCAGTCCAGCTAGCGACGCACAGAGTCCGCTGATCGCATACACCGACACCCGGGCTCGGGATGCGTTGAGCCCCATCAGCTGTGCCGACTGTCGGTTGCCGCCGACGGCGTACACCGTCCTTCCGAACCGGGTCAGGTGCAGCACGTAGGCGGCGACCACGACGACCACGAGCGCGATGACCACCGTCCACCGAATGAACTTGTCCTCGTACAGGTAGACGTAGTTCAGCCCGAGTTGGCGCAGCACCGGATCCTTGATCGGCAGCGTGTCCACGCTGATCACGTAACACAGTCCGCGGGCCAAGAACATCCCGGCGAGGGTGACGATGAAGGGCTGCACGTCGAAGTATTCGATGACGAGGCCCATCAGCAGACCGAGCAGCGGGCCGACCACGAGCACGGTCAGGACGGCCAGCGGCATGGGCCACCCGGCGCGGAGGGTGGTGGCGACGATGACGGTGGACAGCGCGACGACGGATCCGACGCTCAGGTCGATGCCCCCGGTGAGGATCACGAACGTCATTCCGACGGCGAGGACGATCAGATAGGCGTTGTCCACCAACAGGTTCAGGAAGACCTGGGTCGGGCTGACGAAGTCGTAGCGGGCGACGACCACGGCGAACATCACCACGAACAGCACCAGGGAGGCCAGCGGTGACAGGTAGCGGCCTCGCACGCGGCGGGCGAGGCCGGCGACGTCGACACGGGGTCGGGTCGCGGTACTGGTGCTCATTTTGCCGCCATCGCGGAGCTCGGCGGGACGGGTACGGAAAGGGACTGCGCGGGTGCGTTCGCCGTCGACCCGCCTTGCGACGGTGGGCGCCGCTTTCGCGACAGCAATGCGCGGAACTTGGGCGCTTGCAGAAGACACACCGCGATCACCACCAGTGCCTTGAACACCAGGGTGGTCTCCGGCGTGATCCCTGCGGTGTACACCGTCGTGGTCAGGGTCTGGATGATCAACGCGCCGAGGATCGTTCCCGTCAGGCTGAACCGTCCGCCCAGCAGCGAGGTGCCCCCGATCACCACCGCCAGGATGGCGTCCATCTCGATCCACAGCCCGGCGTTGTTGGCGTCGGCCGCGGAGATGTTCGAGGCGATCATCAAGCCGGCGATACCGGCGCACAGCGCGCAGAAGACGTACACGGCGAAGACGATGGTGCGGTACCGCACTCCGGCCAGCCGGCTGGCTTCCGGGTTGATGCCGACCGATTCCAGCAGCATGCCCAACGCCGTGCGTCGGGTCAGCAGACCCACCAGCGCGAACACCGCAAGGCTTACCAGGATCGCGACGGGTAGCCCGAAGGCGAAGCCGGCGCCGAGAATCTTGAACGGCGCGCTGGTGGTCGTGACGATCTGGCCGTCGGTGATGAGCAGCGCGATGCCGCGGCCGGCCGTCATCAGAACCAGCGTGGCGATGATGGGCTGAACTCCGAAGATGGAGACCAACATTCCGTTCCACAGTCCGAGTGCGACGGCGACACCCATGGCGATCGCCATCGCGGTGAGCACCGTGCCGGGGCTCGCCGGGTCGGCGGAGGCGGCGATGTGGGCGCACGCGAGCGCGCCACTGACGGCGACGACGGCGCCGACGGACAGGTCGATGCCCCGTGAGGCGATGACCAGTGTCATGCCGAGGGCCACCAGCATCGTGGGAGCGCCGTTGCGCAGGATGTCGATCAGGCTGCCGAAGAGGTGGCCGTCCTGCACCCGGATGCTCAGGAACGTCGGCGTCAGAACGACGTTCACGGCGAGCAGCGCAATCAGCGCAATGGCGGGCCAGAGCAGTGGCGAGGCACTGATTCTCTTCATCATGTCTGTGCTCCCGCGGCGATGAGGGACGTCAGTTCCTTCACGGTGCAGTCCGTCCCGACCTGGGCGACGCGGTGTCCGTCGCGCAGCACGACGATCCGGTCACTGATCCGCGTGACCTCGTCGAGTTCTGCGGAGATGAAGACCACCCCCATCCCCTCGGCGGCCAGATCGGCGACGAGTTTCTGAATCTGGGCCTTCGCGCCAACGTCGATCCCCCGCGTCGGTTCGTCGAGGATGATCAGCTGGGGCTCGGTGATGAGCCAGCGCGCCAGCAGCACCTTCTGCTGGTTGCCGCCGCTGAGGTTCTTCACCAGCGCCGCGGGGTCGCGGGGCCGCACGTCGAGGGCCTCCATGTAGCGGGCCACCAGGTCGTCCTTGGTCTTCTTCGACAGCGGACGGGCGAAGCCCCGACGGGCCTGCAGTGCCAGCACCAGGTTGTCGCGCACGCTCAGGTCGCCGATGATGCCCTCCGCCTTGCGATCTTCGGAGGAGAAGGCAAAGCCCTTGGCGATGGCGGCCCGCGGAGACCGGATTGCGGCCGGCTTGCCGTTGACCGCGATCTGACCGCTGGTGGCGCGGTCGGCGCCAAAGAGCAGTCGCGCCAATTCGGTTCGGCCGGAACCGAGCAGTCCCGCCAGCCCCACCACCTCCCCGCGGTGCACCTCGAGGTCGGTGGGATGCACGCCTGGTGGGCGGCCGATGCCCTTGGCGCTGAGCACGGCCTCACCGGTGTGGGGGTCACTCCTGGCGACGGTGTCCGCGATCTCCTCGAGCAGCTCGAGCTCGTGGCCAAGCATGGCGGCGATCAGCTTGACCTTGTCCAGCGTGGCCGTCGGGTACTCGCCGACCAGACGGCCGTTGCGCAGCACCGTCATTCGGTCGGAGATCTCGTACACCTGGTCGAGGAAGTGCGACACGAACAGGATGGCCGTCCCCCCGTCGCGGAGCCGGCGCATCACCCGGAACAATTCGGCGACCTCGTCGGCGTCGAGGCTGGAGGTCGGTTCGTCGAGGATCAGCACCCGAGCGGAGATCGCGGTCGCGCGGGCGATGGCGACCAGCTGCTGGACGGCGATCGGGTGGTCTCCGAGGGTGGAGCTGGGGTCGATGGTCAGGTCGAGGACACCCAGGAGTTCCGCGGCGCGACGGTTCATCGCCCGGTAGTCGATGCGTCCCAGGCGGCGGGGTTCGCGGCCGAGCAGGATGTTCTCTGCCACAGTCAGATTGGGGCAAAGGTTGACCTCTTGGTACACGGTGCTGATGCCGGCGTCCTGCGCCTGCCTCGGGCCGCCGAACCGCCGCTCGACGCCGTCGACCGTGATGCTGCCCGAGTCGATGTCATAGACGCCGGTCAGCGCCTTGATCAACGTCGACTTGCCTGCGCCGTTCTCCCCCATCAACGCGTGGACTTCGCCTGGCAGCAACCGGAAGTCGACGCCGTCGAGTGCCTTCACGCCGGGAAAGTCGATGGTGACGTCCTGCATCTGGACCACCGGGGCGGCGGAAGGCCCCGTTTGCGGTGTGGTCATCGGAGGATCCTTCGGTAGTTGTCGATGCCGCCCAGGGTTTGAGGCCCGGTCACCTTTGGGGGGAGGGGTTTCCGGCACCTGGGCGGCATCGACGGTCTGTGTGGGCGTCAGTACTTGCGGTCGGGAAGTACTTTCGCGGCCTGCTGCTGGTCGAAGGTCTGGTCGGGGGTGACCACGCGGGCAGGCACCGGCTCGCCGGCGGCGACCTTCTTGGCCAAGTCCATCAACTGCGGGCCGAGAAGGGGGTTGCACTCGACGAGGAAGTTGAACTTGCCGTCGGCGAGAGCTTGCATGCCGTCGTGCGTCGCATCGACGGCGACGATCTTGATGTCCTGCCCCGGCTTGAGCCCGGCCGCCTCGATGGCTTCGATGGCACCGAGCCCCATGTCGTCGTTCTGCGCGAACACCACGTCGATCTTCGGGTTGGCCTTCAGGAATGCCTCCATCACCTGCTTGCCACCCGAGCGGGTGAAATCGCCGGTCTGCGAAGCGATCACGTGCAAGTTGGGGTTCGCGGCGATGGCCTTGGCGAACCCGGAACTGCGTTCAATGGCGGGATCGGCGCCGGTAGTTCCTTCGAGCTGGACGATGTTGACCGGGCCGGGGGCCGAAGCGTACTGCTTGACCACCCAGTCGCCCGCCCACTGGCCCTCCCGGACGAAGTCCGCGCCGAGGAACGTCTTGTAGACGTCCTTCTCCTGGGTGTCGACCGCGCGGTCGGTGAGGATGACCGGGATGCCTGCGTTCTTGGCTTCGAGGAGCACGGCGTCCCAGCCGGTGCGCACCACCGGGCTGAAGGCGATGACGTCGACGCGCTGCTGCACGAAGGAGCGGATCGCGGAGATCTGGTTCTCCTGTTCGCCGTTGGCGTCGGAGAATTTCAGGTCGACGCCTGCGGCCGCGGCCGCGTCCTGAATGGACTTGGTGTTGGCGGTGCGCCAGCCGCTCTCGGCGCCCACCTGGGAGAACCCCATGGTGAGCTTTCCGCCGGCAGACCCGCTGCCGGACCCGCCGCCTGCCGGCGCAGGTCCGCTTCCGCACGCGGCCAGCACACCAACCGTGGCGAGCCCTATTACTGCAGTTAGAACCCTTTTCACGACAGCTCCTTCGATGTCTCGATTCGGTGTGACCCGCGTTACATCGACGAATGTTAACGCTCACATTTTCTGAATGTCAACAGGTGTGAGCGTTCACATTCAGTTCGGCAAGGCCCTTGACAAACCCGTGAGCCGCGTCACATCATCGACGATTGTTAGCGCTAACATCACGCACGCTCCGAGCCGCGAGACCGCGCTTGGAAGCAAATCAACCGGAGGATTTCATGCGCAAGGGCTTCATACGAGCAATGGGCGCGCTGGCCGTCGCGGCCGCGCTGACAAGCGCCGGCTGTGGTCGCTCGACGGCGCCCGAGGCCAGCCAAAGCACCGGCGGTGAGCGCACCGGCACGGTGGGCATCGCGATGCCCACCAAGTCCTCGGAGCGTTGGGTCGCCGACGGAAACAACATGTCCGAGCAGTTCAAGAAGCTCGGCTACGACACCGACCTGCAATACGGCGACGACGTGGTGCAGAACCAGGTGTCGCAGATCGAGAACATGATCACCAAGGGCGTCAAGGTGCTGGTCGTCGCCCCCATCGACAGCTCGTCGCTGACCGACATCCTGCAACGCGCCGCGGACGCGAAGATCCCCGTGGTCAGCTATGACCGCCTGATCCGCGGCACCCAAAACGTGAACTACTACGCGACTTTCGACAACTTCAAGGTCGGCGTGCTCCAGGCGACCTACATCACCGACAAGCTCGGCCTCGCACAGGGCAAGGGCCCCTTCAACATCGAGCTCTTCGCGGGGTCGCCAGACGACAACAACGCGACGTTCTTCTTCAACGGCGCCATGAGCGTGCTGAAGCCCTACATCGACAGCGGCAAGCTCGTCGTCAAGAGCGGCCAGACCTCGTTCGACCAGGTGGCGACGCTGCGCTGGGATGGCGGCCTGGCGCAGTCCCGGATGGACAACCTGCTGAGCAAGGCCTACACCAGCGGACGGGTGGACGCGGTCCTGTCCCCCTATGACGGCATGTCGCTCGGCATCATCTCGGCGCTGAAGAGCGCAGGCTACGGCACGCCGGCCAACCCGCTGCCGATCGTCACCGGCCAGGACGCAGAACTCGCATCGGTGAAGTCGATCATCGCAGGCGAGCAGACGCAGACCGTGTTCAAGGACACCCGCGAACTCGCGAAAGCCGCAGTGCAGATGGCAGATTCGCTGCTCACCGGCGGCCAGCCCGAGGTCAACGACACCAAGACCTACGACAACGGCGTGAAGGTGGTCCCGGCGTTCCTCCTCGACCCCGTCAGCGTCGACAAGGGCAACTACGACCAGGTCTTGGTCGGCTCCGGCTACTACACCGCGGCACAACTCGCATGACGGACGCAGTGGCGGCGCCGATTCTCGAAATGCGAGACATCACCAAGAGATTCGGCGCCGTCACCGCGCTGCGCGAGGTCAACCTCGCGGTACGCACAGGCGAGATCCACGCCATCTGCGGGGAGAACGGCGCAGGCAAGTCCACGCTGATGAAAGTGCTCAGCGGCATCTACCCGCACGGCAGCTACGAGGGCGAGATCGTCTTCGACGGCGGGCCAGGCGATTTCAAGGACATCCGGTCCAGCGAGCGCCGCGGAATCGGCATCATCCACCAGGAGCTCGCGCTCGTTCCCGTGCTGTCCATTGCCGAGAACATCTTCCTCGGCAATGAACACGCCTCGGGCGGGGTGATCAGCTGGCACGAGACGATGAAGCACGCTCAGCAGCTCCTCGACCGGGTGGGCCTTCGCGAGAGCCCCCGCACGCGGATCTCCGACATCGGCGTCGGCAAGCAGCAGCTCGTCGAGATCGCCAAGGCACTGTCCAAGAAAGTGAAGCTGCTGATCCTCGATGAGCCGACCGCTGCGCTCAACGACGAGGACAGCAGACACCTCCTCGACCTCATCGTCGAGCTGAGGGCCCAGGGCCTGACGTGCATCATCATCTCGCACAAGCTCAACGAGGTGATGCGGGTCGCGGACAGCATCACGATCCTGCGCGACGGCCAAACCATCGAAACGCTGGCCGTCGACGGTGAAATCACCGAGGAACACATCATCCGCGGCATGGTGGGGCGCGACATGGCGGACCGGTTTCCCGACCGCACGTCACACCCGACCGGCGACGTCGCCTTCGCCATCGAGGACTGGACCGTCTTCCATCCGCTCGACCAGCAGCGCAAGGTGGTCGACGGCGTGTCCATCAACGTGCGGCGCGGGGAGGTCGTCGGGCTCGCCGGTTTGATGGGAGCCGGCCGCACCGAGCTGGCGATGAGCGTGTTCGGGCGGACCTACGGAAAGCGGGCCACCGGTTCGGTCTTCAAGGACGGCAAGGAGATTCGGACCCGCACGGTGCCCGAGGCGATCGGGCACCGAATCGCCTACGCCACCGAGGATCGCAAGCACTACGGGCTCAACCTGATGGACGACATCGCACGCAGCGTGACGCTGGCGTCGCTGTCGAAGGTGAGCAGGGCGTCGGTCATCAACGAACACGAGGAAACGGTGGTCGCCGAGCGCTTCCGCAAGGACATGCGCATCAAGGCACCGTCGGTGAAGGCGATCGCGGGCAACCTGTCTGGCGGCAACCAGCAGAAGGTGGTGCTGAGCAAGTGGATCTTCGCCGACCCCGACGTACTGATCCTCGACGAACCGACCCGCGGGATCGACGTCGGGGCCAAGTACGAGATCTACACGATCATCAATGCCCTTGCCGCAGAAGGTAAGGCGGTGATCGTGATCTCATCCGAATTACCCGAGCTGATCGGTTTGTGCGACCGCATCTACACCCTCAACGAGGGTCGTCTCACCGGTGAAGTAGCCCGCGCGGACGCCAACCAGGAGACATTGATGCGCTACATGATGAAGGGACGCAGCTAGATGACCACCACTCCGACGGTGAACACCGCCTCGAGTGCACCGGCCGCGGCGCCGCCGCCCCGCTCCCCCGGCGGATGGCTGAAGAAGGCACTGCAAGGCAACTTCCGGCAGTACGGCATGGTGGCCGCGCTCGCGGTGATCGTGATCCTGTTCCAGATCTGGACCAGCGGCATTCTGCTCAAACCGCTGAACGTCACCAACATCGTGCAGCAGAACGGCTACATCCTGATCCTGGCGATCGGGATGGTCATCGTCATCATCGCCGGTCACATCGATCTGTCCGTCGGCTCGATCGCGGGCTTCATCGGTGCGATGTCCGCGGTGCTGATGATCCACAACCACATGCCGTGGCCGGTCGCGGTCGTCGTCTGCCTGCTCATGGGCGCGGCAATCGGCGCGTGGCAAGGCTTCTGGATCGCCTACGTCGGCATTCCGTCGTTCATCGTGACCCTCGCGGGCATGCTGGTGTTCCGGGGCGCCACGCAGTATCTGCTCGAGGGCCAGTCCATCGCGCCGTTCCCCCGCAGCTTCGGCCAGGTCAGCAGCGGCTTCCTGCCCGAGATGGGCGCCAACAGCCTCTACCACTGGCCGACCGTCATCCTCGGCGTGTTCGTCATGGTCGCCGCGGTGTTGCAGCAAGTGCGGCAGCGAAGGGCGCAGTCCCGCTACGGCTTCGACGTCTCCGCGCCGAGTTTGTTCCTCGCGAAGAACGTCGGCATCGTCGCCGCAATCGCCGCCTTCACCATGCTGCTCGCCAGCTACCGCGGCGTGCCCGTCGTCGGCATCATCCTGGCGGTGATGTTCGTCATCTACGCCTTCGTGATGCGCAGCACGGTCTTCGGGCGGCAGGTCTACGCCGTCGGCGGCAACGGGGCGGCGGCGCTGCTGTCCGGGGTCAAGACCAAGCGTGTCACCTTCCTGGTGTTCGTGAACATGGGCGTGCTGTCGGCTCTGGCCGGGCTGCTCTTCGCCGCCCGGCTCAACTCCGCGACGCCGCAGGCCGGCATCGGGATGGAGCTGGAGGCCATC
Organism: Mycolicibacterium sp. P9-64; assembly: GCF_008329605.1. Lineage (GTDB taxonomy): Bacteria > Actinomycetota > Actinomycetes > Mycobacteriales > Mycobacteriaceae > Mycobacterium. The sequence continues at coordinate 12,155 of NZ_NPKO01000012.1, read as the reverse complement.
GCCGCGGCGTTCATCGGGGGCGCGTCCGCCACGGGAGGCATCGGGACGGTGTTCGGCGCCATCATCGGCGGGTTCGTCCTCGGCGTGCTGAACAACGGCATGTCGCTCATCGGCATCGGCAGCGACGTGCAGCAGGTGATCAAGGGCCTGGTCCTGCTCGCCGCCGTCGGCTTCGACATCTACAACAAGAAGAAGGGCGGAGCTTGACCGATGGACCGGTTCGAGCGGCAGATTCTCGACTTCATGCGCAGCTGGGCGCCCTACGGAGGGCCGCCCGCCGATGAGGTTCTTGCCGAGTTCGGCATGACCAGGGAAGCGCTCCTCGACCGGGTGCGCCTCATCGTCTCGGCCGAGGCGGCACGGCGAGAGCACGACCGGCGTCGCCCCTGGCTACGGGTGCAGGCATCGGTGCCACCAACGGATGCCAAGAGGCCAAGAGATGCTCGGATGAAGGGGCTTTGAGGTGTCGTACGACATTCTTCGTGAACTGACCGCACTGACCAACGACCGGCCCCGATCCGACACGACGGCCGAGGCAGCATCCGCCTGGTTCGCCGCCAAGGCCAGGCTGCACGAGCACCTCGCCACCGAGCCGGGCCATGACAGCGGCCGCGAGTCCGCACTGGCGAGTTGGGCCTATGAGCGCTCGCGCTCACTGCTCGTGCGGCCGGCACGCGGGCGGTGAGTGCGGCCGGCCCGAACCGCCTCGTCGAGGCACGGCCCTCGTGACGCTGGTGGCAGGCCATCGGCGGCGCGCCGCACCACCTATCCGGACTTGTCGGGGCCGCTGAATACCATTGCCCTGTGATCCGCCGCGGCCGCCGAGCAACCGACTCCCCCCTGGTCGCGTGCCGTTGATGAGTGAGCCATCACAGCGCACCGTCGAGCGACGGCCCAGCGTCCCCTCGAAGTCGGGGGCCGGGTTCGAGCGCTTCCGCACCCGCAACGGCAGCTACGAACGCGTCGTCACGCGGCGCGACGGCCGCAAGTCCGCCAGCGTGATGGCCGGCTACACCGGTGGTGACGCGCGGCCCACGTCGGCCGACGAAGCCGAACGGGCCTGGCTGCAGAGCACGGTCGCCCCGCCGTGTGGGGCGTCGCGGTCTTCGCTGCGGGTGGTCGACCTGTTCTCCGGGTGTGGTGGTCTGTCGATCGGGTTGGCCGAGGCCGCCCGCGCGCTGAACCGGTCGTTCGAGCCGGTGCTCGCGGTCGACCTCGACCAGGTCGCGATCGATACCTACGCCGCCAACTTCCCCACCGCCGCCGCGGTGTGCAAGGACATCACCGCGGTGCTGCCGGGCAAGGTCGGTGCGCGGCTCACCTCTGCCGAGCGAATGCTGGCCAAGCACCACGGTGACATCGACGTGCTGGTGGGCGGCCCACCGTGCCAGGGTCACAGCGACTTCAACAACCGCACGCGGCACTCCGACGACAAGAACGAGCTCTACCGCACCATGGTCCGGGCCGCGGAAGTACTTGCACCGCAACACATCCTGATCGAGAACGTGCCAGGCGCGCTGAACGACAAGCGCTCGGTCGTGCAACGGACCGCCGATTCGCTCGCCGAGCTGGGGTATCACGTGTCGATGGACGTGGTGAACCTCAACGAGATCGGCGTGCCGCAGCGTCGGCGTCGGCTGGCGTTGATGGCCAGCCTGACGCACACCACCACGCCCGCCGACGTCGTCGAGCGGCACCGGCGCGATCCGCGCGACGTGGCGTGGGCGTTCCAGGATCTGGAGAAGATGCCCGACGCCCGCCGCGAGGCGGGTCTGGTCGACGCCGTCGCGCGGTCGGCCCCGGCAACGGTGAAGCGCATCGACTACCTCTTCGAGACAGGCGAATTCGACCTGCCCGACAGTGAGCGCCCTGCCTGCCACGCAGGCGGCGGGCACAGCTACAAGGCGATCTACGGCCGCCTCGCCTGGGACCGGCCATCACAGACCATCACCACCGGCTTCTACAGCATGTGCATGGGCCGCTACGTGCACCCGAGCAGGCGCCGCACCATCACCGCGCACGAAGCCGCACGGCTGCAATACATTCCTGACTGGTTCTCGTTCGACGCGGTGCACAAGCGCACGGCGATGGCCAGGATGATCGGCAACGCGGTGCCGTCGCGGCTCAGCTACGCGGTGGCGCTGGAGTGGCTGCGATGAGACGCCGCTCGATGCGGGTGGCCGGGCTGTTCGCCGGTATCGGCGGGCTCGAACTCGGGATGACGGCCAGCGGGCACCACACCCAGCTGCTCGTCGAGAACTCCGCGCCTGCGATGCACGTGCTGCGCCGCCGCTTCCCCGACACCAAGATCGAGGGCGACGTCCGTGACCTGGTGTCGCTGCCCGCCCGCACCGACGTGGTGGTGGCCGGCTTCCCGTGCCAGGACCTGAGCAGCGTGGGCCGCAAGGTCGGAATCGATGGTGCCAGAAGCAGCCTCATCGGCGAGGTGCTGCGGCTGCTCGAGGGTGCCGACGTGCCGTGGCTGGTGCTGGAGAACGTGCCGTTCCTGATGTCGCTCGGCCAGGGTGCGGCGCTGGAGCTGATCACGACCGCGCTGACCGAGCTGGGCTACCGGTGGGCGTACCGCGTGGTGGACAGCAACGCCTTCGCGCTGCCGCAGCGGCGCAACCGGTGGTATCTGGTGGCGAGCCGGGTCGGCGATCCGCGGGACGTGCTGCTGGCCGACGAGGTGGTGCGGCCGTTGGTGGTGGCGGACTACCCGGACGTGGCGTGCGGGTTCTACTGGACCGAGGGCATGCGGGCGTTCGGCTGGGCGGTCGACGGCGTGCCGCCGATCAAGTGCGGTTCGGCGGTGGGCGTGGCCTCTCCCCCGGCCATCCGGCTGCCGTCCGGCGCGTACGTGACGCCCGATCTGCGAGATACCGAGCGACTGCAAGGTTTTCCCGCCGACTGGACCGCGCCCGCCGAAGAGGTGGCCAAGCGTGGCGAGCGCTGGCGGATGGTGGGCAACTCGGTGAGCGTGCCGGTGGCGACGTGGATCGGTGAGCGGCTGGCGAAGCCCGGCCGGTACTCGGCGTCGGAGGACGTGGAGTGGACGGGCGCGAAGTGGCCGCGGCGGGCGGCGTGGGCGGACCTGGACGGCGTGGTGCATGCCGCGGACGTCGGGCCGTGGCCGGTGTGGCAGCCGCGGGCGTCGCTGGTGGACTTCCTCGACTACCCGGGGGTGCCGCTGTCGGCGCGGGCGGCGACCGGTTTCCTGCGGCGCACCCGCAAGGGCTCGCTGCGGTTCCCGGTGGGGTTCATCGACGAGCTGCAGTCGTATGCCGATGGCGTTGGTGCATGAGCGGATTGTTCGGCGACCTCGACGATCCGCAACGCCTGCGCGACGGGATCATCGACGCGGTGAAGCACGGCATCGGCGCCAGCCGCAACGACGCGTCGAAGTGGGATCCGCTGTATCGGTTCTTCGCCGACGAGCTGGGGGTCGGTGACGGCCAGAAGGGCGGGCCGGTCATCGGCAAGCTGGTGACCGAGCAGAAGCAGATCGGCAATCGTTGCGACGAGATGGCGAAGTCCAACCCGGTGTACGCGGTGATCAGCGTGCTGGGTGACGTGACGCCGGAGCACATGCTGAACGCGATGCGCAAGCGTGGCCGGTTACCTTCGTTGAAGGCGGCGCTGTTCCTTCGGGAGGCCACGCCGGTGCGGTTGGTGATCTTCGATGAGTGACGCGACGATCGGGCGGCTGCAGTCGATCTTCCCGGAGCTGACGGTTGAGCATCACCCGGTGCTGGGCACGGTTGCCGGCGGTTCTGCGGCGAGTTCGGTTGGTGGGCAAGTCCCTTCGGTGATCAGCGTGCCGATCGAGATCGACCCGCGGATCGAGCGGATGGTGCGGCTGGCGATCCTGTCGGCGCCCGCGGTGATCCTGGTCGGCCCGCCGGGCAGCGGCAAGACCACGCTGCTGCGGCAGGTGGTGGATCGCATCGTCGCCGATCCGAAGTCGTTCGGTTTCCAGGCCGGGCCCACAGGCGTGGAATGGTCTGCGGCGGAGGAGAACTGGTCGGCGACCGATCTGGTCGGCGGGCAGACCATCGACGGCGGCGAGCTGCGGTTCCGGCCGGGCCGGGTGCTGAGCGCGGTGGCGGGCGGTCGGTGGCTGATCATCGACGAGGTCAACCGGGCCGACATGGACCGCATCTTCGGCGGGCTGCTGACCTGGCTGAGCGGTCAGGACGTGACGCTGGGCGCGGTGTCGCCGTCGATCGGCTCGCCGCAGGTCGAGCTCGGCTGGTCGGGGACGGCGACGTGTTCGGTGGAGAACGCCGGGCTGCTGACGACGCCCACGGCGGGCGAGGGTCCGGTGCGCTACCTGGCCGGCACCGAATGGCGGCTGCTCGGCACGTACAACGCGCTCGACGCGCAGCGGGTGTTCCGGTTCGGCCACGCGTTGGGCCGCCGGTTCCTGCGGGTCCCGATTCCGGCGGCCGACGCGGACAAGTTCCGGATCGCGCTGCTGGGGCAGGACAGTGGGCTGCCGGAACCGCTGCTCGACGCGATCGTCGCGATCTACTCGGCGCACCTGCAGAATTCGATGACGACGCTCGGGCCTGCGTTGTTCCTCCGGATGGCGGACTACATCGCTGCGGGCGTCGGGACGGACGCCGAGACGTTGACCGGGGTCAGCCAGGTCGACCGCGAGTTGCTGGCCGAGGCGTACCTGGTGAACGTCGGGACGTGGCTGCGCGAGATGGAGGACGAGCTGCCGTCGCTGGGGCGGGCGATCGTCGAGGAGCACCACGCGCTCGGGCAATCCGAGTGGGAGTGGATCGTTGAGATGAGCCGCGTATTGTCCTGACGGTCGGGACTCAGCCCGACGTCATGCTGCCGGTTCCGGAGGCCGGGCTTGACCACGTCCTGCGGGCGTGGGTGGGCCGGGGCCAACTGGTGAAGGTGCTCAATCAGCTTGCCGCCGATGAGCTTCCGCGATCCTGGCGGCCGGAGGACACCGCGCTGCGGGCGGATCTGATGTTGTTCCTGGACTTGGTGCCGCTGATCTCGCGGCTGCCGCGATCGGTCCGGCAGTGGAGTGATCTGCTGCCCGCGCAGTCCCGGCGCCGCCAGGCCGTCGCCGACAGCCCGAGTGGCGCGACGTCCTGGGTGGACACCCGGCGGCGCTACGGCTGGCCGCCGTCGGCGTTCGTCAACCGGCACCGCGAGCGCGTCGCGCACGAGCTGCTGTCGTCGGTGCTGGCGTGGGTGGGCGGCGAGGTATTGAGACTCTCCCGGCGGGCGTCGACGATTGATGGCGACGCGACGTCCGGCGTTTCGGGTGAACTGGATGCGCTCGCAGCGGCATTCGACGTCGGGCTGGTCTCGCCCGGCGCCGACGAGCCCCGACCGTCAGAGCTGGCCGCGGTCGAGCGGGAGGGTTCGGTCTGGCGACGGCTGATCGACGTGGCCCGGCGTCTCCGGGCGGCGTCGGTACCGGAGTTGGCGGCCGAGCTGTTGCTGCCGGTGCCCGAGCTGCGGCCGACGCTGTTCCAGCTCGGCGTGGTCGGTGAGTTGTTGATGGGCTTGCAGTCGGCGGGGGCGTCGATCACGAGCACGTCGCCGCTGAGCTTCGTCACCGGGCGTGAGCAGTTCCACGTCTCGCTTGATGGGCGGGTGTGGCATCTGTGGATGGAGGCGGGCGGGAGTTGGCAGCGCTACGGGGTGTCGTCGCTGTACCGGTCGTTGTCGACGGCGCTGCGGGCCCAGACTCGGCCGCTGGCACCGGATCTCATGCTGATCCTGCCCGGCGAGGCGGCGTTCGTCATCGAGTGTAAGTACTCGGCGAACGCGGACTACGTCGGGCGGACGGGTCTGGCGCAGACGCTGTTGTACATGACCGACGTTGGGGCGTCGATGGCTTCGCGCGTGGAGGGTGTGGTGGTGGCGCCGGAGGGCGTGGTGGGTGACGCGACTGTCGCCAGTACGCCTGCGGGGCGGTTGGGGCTGGCATCGCCGTCGGCGGGCGTGGAGCGGGCGGTGGACTTCATGGCCGAGCGCGTGCGTCCCTTTCGCGCTCGGTGAGACACCATGATCACCTCGGATGTCGCCGCCGGCGGGTGTGGGTCGGGCGGTGGGGTCTAGAGGGGACGACGATTCAAAGGTGTCGTTGAACAAGCCACTCATTGATGTACTCGGCGACGTCGCGCCAACCTGGTTCGACCATCATGTTGTGACCCATCTTGGGAAACAACACAGCCTCGGTGCCGTACGCACGGGCCGTAGCCCGCACCTCGTCTTGAGAAATCATGCCGTCCTCTTCAGCGCCAAGGACCAACAACGGCGTCGTGATGCGGTCGACCTTCGGCAGACTGAATACCTGGTCGATGAACACGGCACGCATGCTCTCCGGTTCTATCCGGGCGGCGCCAGCCTGCACGACCTCGTCAGGCGTGTACGGGCTGTAGAAGTGTTCGCGGGCCCCCGCTGGGGTGTTGAAGATCTCATGCGACCGCCCAACCATGTTGGCACGCATAGCCGTCCAGGGATGTCGACGCCATATTCGCATCGAGGAGCGCAGTATGCCGGAGGGTGGCGTCGACCCCATCAGCACAGCAGCAGGAGCAGCGTGGCGTTCTAGATACTTCTGCGCTACGAAGCCGCCGACCGAGTGCGCGATCAGCACGGGCGCCTGATCAAGTCCGGCAGCGACGCTGTGCACATCATCGACGTAATCGCTTATCGAGCATTTGGACAGCGGCTTCGAGGAGGTGCTTGCCCCATGCCCTCTCCAACTAGGGGCGATTGCCCGAAACCCACGCTCCGCGAAGTAGTCGAGGAAGTGTTCGTCCCAGCACCACGCGGCGTGCAAACCCCCGTGCACGAACAGCAAGGGGACCGGGTGAGCATCCGTGCTCCGCCCTTTGTCAATGACTTCCAACATCGGCGGCCCCGCCCATTCGTTGTCAGATCAAGATCATGCTAACCCTGGGCTCATCTCGTCGATCACGGCGAGTGCCTCGGCGGTAAGTTCGCCCCGAATGCCGCTCTGCGCGTGGGCAAATGGCACGTAGACCCGTAGCAGTGCTGGCACATCCAGAACGGCTTGCAGCGGGGCGCCTTCGCCGAATGAGCGGGTAAAGACCTCAGCCATCCGCGTTGCGCTCCACCGCAACGGATCGCCCGTCGCCAGGAGCTCCGATAGCACCTCTCGGTGGTCATAGTCGTCGAACGGCGCACCTGCCGGGGAGTTGAAGAACTGGTCGCACAACTCCTCCGTCGACTCCTCATCCCAGGGTGGCTGTTCGGTGCTGCCGTGACACCGCTGACCATGCGACTTGGCAGCCCCAGCGAAGCAGTCGTCGCCGCCCACCGTTCGACGGTCGAGGCCTGGGTATGGGCGTGGCAGGGTTCTAGCCTCGACGTCCGCTGGGAGGAACGGCAGTGGCCCAGCCTGGGCCGGCAGCTCCTTCCGGTGTCGGTGACACTCGAGGGTGCCGAGGCGATCGCCGAACACCTGGGACTGCGCGACCGCGAGCTGCTGCGCGCCATCGCCATCCTCGATCCCCACTAAGGAAGGGACTTCCACGCCTGCTGGGGCATCGGACCGAGAGCTGGCTGCCCTGAATTGGCACCGCCACGGGTTCTCGTCGTGGAAAACCTGCAGACCCTTGAGGCACTCCCCGACCTACCGGATACCGTCGCCGTGTTCGGTGGGGCGACCATGCGCTGGCGGTTGCCGACTTCCCTTGGGTGCGTGGCGCACAACACGTGCTCCATTGGGGCGACCTGGACACCGACGGTTTCGCCATCCTGGCCCGCTTCCGCGCGAGAGTCTCCTGCGAGAGCCCCTTACTTGAGGGTTTCGATCCGTGCGCGCAGCATGTCGGAAAGTAGTTGCGTTTGTCGCGTGTCGAAACCAATCTCTACGCACCGGTCTGGCCACTCGCCTGCGGCGTGAACAACTGAGTCGATCATTTTCGAGGGCGCACGAGTTCGGAGGCCGAGTTGTTCTGCAGCGTAGAGGAAGTGGGCGCGGTCGAGCTTGTTGGCCCTGCCGAAGAGGTTCAGAGCCATGGGATCCTTCCAGCCGGCGTACGGCTGGGTGGTCAGGAGGTCGTAGGCGGGTGTTGGCTGCCAGATTCCATTGGGATTGTAGATCGATAGGTTCTTGCCATGGAGGTCACCGTTGCCGATGAGCCAGGAGAACACAACAGTTTTCAGTAGTTCGAGGACCGCAGCCGCCTTGGATCCGCCACCACGCGCACACGCGTCGGCGAGGGTCTTGATGGCAGTCTCGGTTTTCATGCGGTACTTCGACGCTGGATAGATGCCGTTGATCTGACAGGCGTCTTCCTGTGCGATCCGGGTTTCCCCATTGCGGTCGAACCGCGTGACCAATAGTGCGCTGTGCCCGTTGGCGTCGTGGATTACCGAGGTTCTAGGAATTCGGAGACCGCAGGCGGCAGCCATACTCATGAAGAAGTGCTCGTTCTCGACGAGTAGAGGAAACTGGGCTGGGCCGAGCTTGAGGATCGCGGGTCCCGCGCTGGTGCGTGTCGTCGTTGACCACGTCAGGGCGCTGACTTTGGGTTGAACTCCGGCCAACCCGACGGGGTCTGCGTCGACGGAGCCGGTTAGTTTGGCGTACACGGCACTGAAGTCGTTGTCTCGGTCCGGTTGAAACATGGGAAATCGCGCTGGGGGCGGAGTGCCGGCAGGGACGACTCGCACGTTTCCTATCGTGTCCGCTCCGACAGCGAGCAGCAGGGTGAGGTGGTCGTCGGCTGATGTCTTTGTCGAAGCGGTCACCACACCGAGTCGGACGCCCTCGGGGAGCAGTCCGGCGAAGAACGGCGGGACAGCGCCGCCCGTGGCTGTTCGCGGGTACTCGCCCGTCCTCAGTAACGACCACGAAACCGATCGATCGCGAACCGATGAGTTGGCGGTCGGCTCAGCAGGCAGGTAGTCGAAGGTTGTCGAATCGTGGCTCTGGCGAGTAAGTCTGCCCGAGAGAGCGTCGTCGATGTAGACGTCTGCGTCGGTTATCGCCCGGAGGTCGAGCGGTTCTGCTGCCGTCATTCGGACTCGTTCGTGGCGTGAAGCCGCAAGCCTAGAATGTCTGCGATATCGATGACGGAGGCCAGTTTGATTCCGCCACTGCCCCGTTCGAGTGCCTGGACGCTGTAGCGGGACACGCCCGCGAGGTCGGCAAGTGTTTGTTGGGTGAGCCGCAGCTCGATTCGCCTAGCGGCAAATAGTCGACCTAAGTTCGATATTTCAGGCATAGCATTGTCGGTCTTGGGCTTCCTACGTCGGGGGTCCGCCACGTCACTCCTTATGCGTGAAAAAGCACGCATTAACAGCATGGGGGACGCGGTAGCATCGCGTCAAGGCCCTTATGCATGGCATATAGAGCTTAAGCCTGGGGATCCCCCGGTCGGCCCGATGCCTACGTGCGCTCGTGACCTGGGCTCATCTCGTCGATCACGGCCAGTGCGTCGGCGGTGAGTTCGTCCCGAATGCCGCTCTGCGCGTGGGCAAATGGCACGTAGGCCCGTAGGAGTGCTGGCACATCCAGAACGGCTTGCAGCGAAGCGCCTTCGCCGAATGAGCGGGTAAAGACTTCAGCCATCCGCGTTTCGCTCCACCGCAACGGATCGCCCGTCGCCAGGAGCTCCGATAGCAGCTCTCGGTGGTCATAGTCGTCGAACGGCGCACCTGCCGGGGAGTTGAAGAACTGGTCGCACAACTCCTCCGTCGACTCCTCATCCCAGGGTGGTTCGTACTTCTGCCCGCCGTCGGGCATGTGCCCGATCAACCACTGCACCAGTGTTCGACAGTCCGGCCACGAGTCCGACCCCCGCGTGAACAGCGGCCGGTCGAGCGCGTACTGGATCCACGCCCGGGCATCGGCGAGGCTCATGTCGACGAAGCTGGTGTCCGGGTCGGTGTTAGTTGCTTCCGCGACCGAGACCACGCGGTCAAGTGAATCCGGCACGAAGAACGCGTCTTTGATCGTCGATGACGACAGGTGATCGATGTGGGCCACGCAGGTCAGCTCGTGGCCGCCAGCAAGCCTGGCGCCGATCAGCAGCTCGTCGCCATCACCCAACACGTGGGTCATCCGCACTGCCCGGTAGACGTCGCCGTGCGACAGACCGAGGATCCACCGCGGCAGGGAGTCGTCGCGCGCGGCAACTTCTGTTGCGCACGTGAGCCGAAGGTCCTCGTCGTCGACGAGCAGTTCGGCGAGGACCGCCAGCAGTGCGGTGGTCTCCGGAACCGGCAGGCCGATGAAGCCGGCGATGAGGTCGTCGAGACGGACGGTGGGTCGCTCCGCTCGGGATTTCACGTAGGCGGCCAGCGGGTTGGGCTTGGTCGCCTCGATCATCAGGCTGGCAATACCGAGGAGATCCAGCGGATGCCCTGTGGCCAGTGCTCGGCGCACTTCCTCGAGTAGCAGGGCCCCCTCAGTCGTCGCCTCGGGAGGTTCACCGGAAGTTTCCTCGGGTGCTTCGTGCGTCTTCAGCCGCTGCGCGTCACGTCGCGCCTGCTTGGCTTGGCGGCGCTTGCGTGCGTCGTTCATGCTGCGGACGTTACTGACCCGTGGTGACACCGCGGTCGCGGGTGGTGATCAGGCCGCCGCCACGTCAGGCGAACTCCGTCACCGTTCCGCGACGTCGACGGACGCCTTGGCCGTAACGGAGAAGCGCCGCAACCGAATTGCCGGGTTCTTCTCGCGCACGCGAGCAATGCGGTCGGGATCGAGGGCGGCGGTGCCAAGCCCCTCCTCCTCGCCGACGGACGCGAGGACGACTCCCATCGGGTCGACGATCATGCTGTTACCGGCACCCGCCTTGCCGCATTGGTCGGCTGCGGCCAGGTAGACCGTGTTCTCGATCGCGCGGGCCCGCAGCAGCGTCGTCCAGTGATCCTCCTTGAGCGGTCCTGGCACCCATTCGGCGGGCATCAGCACGACGTCGGCCTCGGCGTCGACGAGTCGCCGGGTGACCTCGGGGAAACGCAGGTCGTAGCACGTCTGCATGCCGAACCGCAGGTCGCCGACGACGAAGGTCTGCGGGTGCTCGATCTCTCCGGGCCGCACCAGGCTGGACTCGGTGTAGCCGAACGCGTCGTAGAGATGCAGCTTGCGGTAGGTCGCGACGACGTCGCCGGAGGCACTGATCGCCAGCAGCGTGTTGTGGATGCGGTCGCCCTCGTCGGTGGCCTCGTTGATGCCGCACACGATGGCGAGCCCGTGCTGCGCGGCAAGTGCGGTGAGCTCGGCGACGAAGGGGCCGTCGAGGTGTTCGGCCGAGGCAACGAAACGCTGGTCCATCACCGCGACGGTGAACATCGAGTACTCCGGGAGCACGACGAGCTCGCTGCCCTGCGAGCGTGCCTCGGACACCAGGCGGCGGATCGACGCGAGGTTCGCGGACTTGTCCTCGCCGGGTGCGAATTGGGCGACGGAGCAGACGACCATGGGGCTACTCGGATGCCAGCTCGAAGACGGGGATGAGGCGGTCGGTCTTCTTCTGGTACTCGCCGAACCCGGGCGCTTGCTCGACGATGAGGTCGTAGATCCGGTCTCGCTCGGCTCTGGGTAGTTCGTGTGCGACGGCCGTGCGCGGCGGAGTCGATCCGATCTCCACCTTCACGGTGGGGTGCGCGCGCAGGTTGAACACCCAGCCGGGACTGGCGTCGCGGCCCGCCGCCGAGCCGACGACGTAGATCTTGTCGTCGAAGTCGAAGTACGCGATCAGGTTCTCCCGCTGTTCGCCGCTCTTGGCGCCCGTCGAGGTCAAGATCAGCAGCGGAAAGCCCTCGAACTGCCCGCCGACCTTGCCGCCGTTGGCGCGAAACTCCGCAATGTTGTGCTCGTTGAATTCGCGTTCGGAGGTCATCTCGTCGGCCATGAAGCCATCGTGGCATGGAGCCGTCGTCGTGGCGAGATCCCACCTCCGAGACGAACCGCATCCTCCCCCAGTCCGCGCCCGTCCCCCCTACAGTGACCCCACGGCGACAATGGGGAGCGGCGGATGACATCGGCGGGCACATCGACACGCTCCACCTCGACGTGGGCGCCGCTGCGATCGCCGGTCTACCGCGCACTGTGGATCGCGCAGCTGGTCTCCAACCTCGGCACCTGGATGCAGACCGTCGGGGCGCAGTGGATGCTCGTCGGTGATCCTCGCGCG
>NZ_NPKO01000040.1 GCF_008329605.1 Mycolicibacterium sp. P9-64 | reverse complement strand
GGGATGATGAGCCGGCGCGGGTGGCGGGGTTCGGGCCGGTGCCCGCCGCGATCGGGCGACGCCTGATCGCGGCCTCGTTGAAGGATCGGCGCTCCCGGGCCACGCTGCGCCGGCTGTACAAGCACCCGCGCAGTGGCGGGTTGGTGGCGATGGAATCGCGTGCCCGGGTGTTTCCGAAGGGCTTGGCGAGGTTCATCGACCTGCGTGATGACACGTGTCGCACTCCGTATTGTGATGCGCCGATCCGCCACCACGACCACGCCACCGCCCATCATCGTGGCGGGGTCACCAACGGGGTGAACGGGTTGGGGCTGTGCGAGGCGTGCAACTACGCCAAGGAAGCACCCGGCTGGCAGGTCACCACCACCCAGGATGAAAACGGCTGCCATCACGCCGAATTCACCACACCCACCGGGGCGCGGCACCACTCGAAGGCGCCACCATTACCGGGTCCGGTGGGTGGCTACCGCAGTGCGATCGAAATCGACTTCGGCTACCTCATCACCAAACACGCCGCCTAG
>NZ_NPKO01000011.1 GCF_008329605.1 Mycolicibacterium sp. P9-64 | reverse complement strand
CGTTGATCGCCCGCGACGGTGGCTGCACCAAACCCGGCTGCACCGTGCCCGCGTACGGCACCCAGGCCCACCACGCCGCCCGGGATTGGACCGACGGCGGACTCACCAACGTCGACGACCTCGCCCTGGCCTGCGGACCCGACAATCGGATGGTCGGAACAGATGGCTGGACCACCCGCATCACCGACCGCCACGACGTCGAATGGATCCCGCCCCCACACCTGGACACCGGACAAACCCGCATCAACCACTACCACCAACCCGAAAAACTGCACCCACCCCCCGACGACGCATGGACACCTCCGCGGGCGGCCACCGACCGGCCGGCGACCAATGGCGAGCCGAGGGCTAATGACAGTCCGGCGACCACCGACGGACCGGCGACCAACCGCGACAACACGATTCACCAATCCGGCGACCCAGACCCGCCCGACGGCAAGGCAGCCTAACGCCCCCGCGGGTGAGCCCGTGTCGAGCCGTCAGGCGATCCGGCCTGACAATGGTGCGGCGCTGATCCCGCCCCACCGTCAGCAGAAGGGGGCTCGTCGATGCCGGTGTCGACGACGAACCACCACGACGACGCAACGCATGGGCTTCGCGAGCCCGCTCGTGCTTACCGAGATCGGCACGAAGCTCGCCACGGCGGACATTCAGAGCAGCGCCGCCGGCCCGCGACGTGACCCCGCTACAGCCAGTGGTTGCGCCGGAACGTGGTGTAGAGAATCGTGCACACCGTCGCCATCACCAACAGCACCGCGGGATAACCCCACACCTGGTGCAGTTCGGGCATGTGGTCGAAGTTCATGCCATAGATGCCCGCCAGCGCCGTCGGCACCGCGGCGATCGCCACCCACGCCGAGATCTTGCGCATGTCGAGGTTCTGCTGCATCGACACCTTGCCGACGGCCGCCTGCACCAGCGAGCTGAGCATCTCGTCGTAACTCGCGATCCGGTCGGCGGCTTGCGTGTTGTGGTCGAGCACGTCGCGCATGTAGCGCCTGACCTCCTTGGAGATCAGGTCGTTGTGGTCGGTGCCCATCCGCTGCAGGGCCAGCGTCAAGGGGGCGACCGCCCTGCGCAGCTCGACGACCTCGCGCTTCATCAGGTAGATGTGCTCGATGTCGGTTTCGCTGTCTGCTGAGAAGACGTTCTCTTCCATGGCGTCGATGTCCGTCTCGACCAGGTCGGTGACGTCGAGGTAGGCATCGACGACGTGGTCGGCGATCGCATGCATCACGGCGTAGGGACCCAGTGCGCAGTTGGCGGGTGCGGAGTCCATCTGCTTGCGCACCCCGGCGAGGCCGCCGTGGTCGCCGTGCCGGACGGTGACCACGAAGTCGGGTCCGACGAAGATCATGATCTCGCCGGTCTCCACGATCTCGCGGGCCAGCGCCATCGATTCGTGCTCGACGTAGTTCACGGTCTTGAGCACCAGGAACAGGGTTTGGTCGTAGCGCTCCAGCTTGGGCCGCTGGTGGGCGTGCACCGCGTCCTCGACGGCCAGCTCGTGCAGGCCGAAGACGTCTGCCACTGCCTGCATCTGGTGTTCGTCGGGTTCGTGCAGGCCAATCCAGACGAACGCTCGGGTGCCTGCCTCTTCGAGCTCCCGCACCTTGGTCAGAGCGGCTGCGTGGGTGTACTTGCCGGGCATCCGGATGCCGTCGGCGTAGACGCCGCAGTCGACCATCGCACGTGCAACGGGCACGTGGATCGATTGGGCATCGAGCGTGGGCCCGCGGCGAACCGTAGGGCGCAGGATCGAAGGTTGCAGAGCGCGGAACGAAGGCATGCGCAGACCTCCCCTTCGGCGGGCGAAGAAGCCCCGTCGGGGCCGAATCGAACGTTGAAATGGTACGCCCCAACGCTGGCAGCGCTCTGTTGGTCGATCTTTCTCACGAGTGGTCAACCGGCCCAAGTGAGGTTTCTGGGTGAAGTACCCTGGCGCCGTGACCAACGGAGCCATTGATTCCTCGCGCGAGCGCTCGTCATTGGTACGTACACCACAAGTCGTCATCGATGACGCGGAGATCTTCGAAGCCCACGAGGGTGGCAAGCTCACCGTCGAGCTGAAGGCACCCTTGGACACGCAGCGTGCCCTCTCGATCGCCTACACGCCGGGCGTCGCCCAGGTCAGTCGTGCCATCGCGACCGATCACACGCTGGCCAAGAAGTACACCTGGGCCAACCGGCTGGTCGCGGTCATCAGCGACGGCACGGCGGTGCTCGGCCTCGGTGACATCGGCCCCGCCGCGTCGCTTCCGGTGATGGAGGGCAAGAGCGCACTGTTCAAGACGTTCGGCGGCCTCGACTCCATCCCGATCGTGTTGGACACCAAGGACCCCGACGAAATCGTCGAGACGATCATCCGACTGCGCCCCACGTTCGGTGCGGTCAACCTCGAGGACATCTCCGCGCCCCGCTGCTTCGAGATCGAGCGGCGCGTGATCGAAGCGTTGGACTGCCCGGTCATGCACGACGACCAGCACGGAACCGCGATCGTCGTGCTCGCCGCGCTGCTTGGCGCCACCAAGGCGCTCGATCGCGACATGCACACGCTGAAGGTGGTGATGTCGGGCGCGGGCGCGGCCGGTATCGCCTGCTCGAACATCTTGCTGGCCAAGGGAATCGCCGACATCACCGTGCTGGACAGCCAGGGCATTCTGCACGCCGGCCGCGAAGGCATGAACCCCTTCAAGGAAGAGCTGGCCACCAGGACCAACCCGCGCGGCCTCACCGGTGGACTCGCCGAGGCGCTCGATGGCGCCGACGTGTTCATGGGGGTATCGGCCGGACTGGTTCCCGAAGAGCTGATCGCGACGATGGCGCCCGGCGGCATCGTATTCGCAATGTCGAATCCCGACCCCGAGATCCACCCCGACGCGGCGCGCAAGTACGCCGCCGTGGTGGCAACGGGCCGCAGCGACTTCCCGAACCAGATCAACAACGTGCTGGCCTTCCCGGGGGTGTTCCGCGGAGCGCTGGACGCCGGGGCGCGCCGCATCACCGAGGCGATGAAGGTGGCCGCTGCCGAGGCGATCTTCTCGGTCGTCGGCGACGACCTGGCCGTCGACCACATCGTGCCAAGCGCGCTGGACCCGCGGGTTTGCCCGGCCGTTGCGGCTGCCGTGGCTGCGGCGTCGAAGGCCTGAGCCGCGCGATGCGCCGGATGGCGGTCGCGCTCGTTGCGCTGCTCGTCGCCGGCTGCGGGAGTCAAACAGGAGCACCGTCGGTCGCGGTCGGCGCGGGCCAGGATCCCGAGTCGGCGCTGCTTGCGCAGGTGTATGCGGCGGCGCTGCGGTACTACGGCAGCCCCGCACACGTGGAGTCGAGCGCTGATCCGATCGCCGATCTCGACAGCGGCGACGTCATGGTGGTGCCGGGTTTCACCGGTCAACTGCTGAAGCGCTTCGATCCGGATGCGACGGCCCGTGCCGATGAGCAGGTGTACCGGTCGATGATCTCTGCGCTGCCGGAGGGCATCGGCGCGGGGGACTACACCCAGTCCGCCCAGGACAAGCCCGCGCTGGCGGTGACCGAGACGACGGCGGATGCCTGGAAGCGGCACGACGTGACGGCGCTGGTCGCCCACTGTGGCGAGCTGAAGGTCGGCGTCGTCAAGGGTGCAACCGTGCCCGTCGCGGTCGGCGCGTGCAAGTTACCCAAGGCGCGCGAATTTCCCGACACGGCAACGCTGTTCGCGTCCCTGCGGTCAGGCCAGGTGAACGCGGCGTGGACGTCGACCGCCGCGACGAACCCGCCCGACGACGCCCTGGTGCTGCCCGACCGCACGTCGCTCATCCTTGCGGAGAACGTGGTGCCGCTGTACCGGCGCAATGAGTTGAACGAGCAGCAGGTGCTTGCACTCAACCAGATCGCAGGCGAACTCGACACCGGGGCGCTTGCCGACATGCGTCGCCAGATCGCCGAAGGCAAGGAGCCGGGCGCGGTGGCGGGCGCCTGGCTGGACGCCCACCCTCTCGGCCACTAACGCCCACCCGCGAGCGCGCGTGTCTGTACCCCGACACGCCGCAAATCACCAGCAGTCTGCGCGCGCTCGCGCCCTGCAAGCGTCAGTGAATCTGCGGCAACGCCCTGGAGATCGCCGACGAGAACAGCCGCTGATAGCCCGACCCGGTGATCCTGACGATCAGATCGAGCGCCTTGGCGTCTGGGCCGACCAGTACACGCGCCTTGTTCTTGCGGACGGCCTCGAGGATGATCTTCGCGGCCCTCTCCGGCGACGTCTTGGCCAGCGTCTTGTCGAACACCTTCGCGAGTTCCTTGGGGTCGATGCCCTCCGCCGCGGTGGCATTGCGTGCGATCGCAGTCTTGATTCCGCCGGGGTGCACCGTCGTCACCTTCACCGGACGCTTGCCTGCGATCATCTCCTGGCGCAGCGCCTCGGTGAAGCCGCGCACGGCAAACTTGGCCGAGTTGTAGGCCGCTTGGCCGGGCACGGAGAACAAGCCGAAGATGCTCGAGACGTTGACGACGTGGCCGTCGCCGGACTCGATGAGGTGCGGCAGGAAGGCCTTCGTGCCGTTGACGACGCCCCAGAAATCGACGTCCATCACGCGCTCGATGTCCTTGTACTGACTGACCTCGATGTCGCCGGTGAACGCGATGCCCGCGTTGTTGTAGATCTGATTGACCTTGCCGAAGTGCGCCTTGACCGCGTCGGCGTACAGCTCGAACGCCTCGCGCTCGGTGACGTCGAGCCTGTCGGCCTTGACCGGTGCCCCGATCGCCTTCAGGCGCTCCTCGGTGACGGCCAGGCCCTCGGTGTCGACATCGCTGATCGCAACCTTGGCGCCCGAGCGCCCGAGTTCGACTGCCAGTGCCTGCCCGATGCCCGAACCTGCACCCGTGACAACCACGACCTTGCCGGCGAAGCCCTCCATGTGCACTCCTGTTGTTCGACGCGTGTTGAGTGAGTGTCAGGCTAGCTGATACCGCTGGTCCCGCATACACCGCCCGCGAGCGCGCGCAGAATCGTGCCGCGCGGCGGCGTGTCGGGGTACAAACACGCGCGCTCGCGGAAGGGGGCAACCCAAGGCTTACAGCGGGGCGAAGGCCTCGTCGATGATCTCCTGCTGCTCGACGGCATGCACCTTCGAGCTTCCCGACGACGGCGCCGACATGGCCCGACGCGAGATCCGCTTGATGCCAGTCAACTTGTCGGGCAGTAGCTCTGGCATCGAGAGCCCGAACGTAGGCCACGCACCCTGGTTGGCAGGCTCCTCCTGCACCCAGCGGAACTGCTCGGCGTTCGGATACTCGTCGAGCGTCGCTGCGAGGCGGCGCCTCGGCAGCGGGTACAGCTGCTCGACCCTGACGATCGCGACGTCCTCGCGGTTGTCCTTCGCCTTGCGGGCGGCCAGGTCGTAGTAGATCTTGCCGCTGGTCAGCAGGACCCGCTTCACCTTCGAGCGGTCGCCGATGCCTTCCTCGTACGTCGGCTCCTCGAGGATCGAGCGGAACTTCTGCTCGGTGAAGTCGCGGATGTCGCTGACGACTGCCTTGTTGCGCAGCATCGACTTCGGGGTGAAGACGATCAGCGGGCGGTGGATCCCGTCCATGCCGTGACGCCGCAACAGGTGGAAGTAGTTCGCAGGCGTCGACGGCATCGCGACGGTCATGGAACCCTCGGCGCACACCTGCAGGAACCGCTCGATGCGGCCCGACGTGTGGTCGGGGCCCTGGCCTTCGTGGCCGTGCGGGAGCAGCAACACGACGTCAGACAGCTGGCCCCACTTGGCCTCACCGGAGCTGATGAACTCGTCGATGATGGACTGGGCGCCGTTGACGAAGTCGCCGAACTGCGCCTCCCACAACACCATTGCGTCCTGGTTGCCGACCGAGTAGCCGTACTCGAAGCCCACCGCCGCGTACTCGGACAGTGCCGAGTCGTAGACCATGAACCGGCCGCCCGTAGGGGTGCCGTCCTCCTTCATGGTGAGCAATTCCAGCGGGGTGAACTCGGCGCCGGTCTTGCGGTCGATGATCACCGCATGGCGCTGCGTGAACGTGCCGCGACGGACGTCCTGGCCGGACAGCCGCACCAGCTTGCCCTCCGACACCATCGTGCCGATCGCGAGCAGTTCGCCGAAGGCCCAGTCGACCTTGCCCTCGTACGCCATCTCGCGGCGCTTGTCGAGCACGGGCTTGACGCGCGGGTGCACGGTGAAGCCCTCGGGCACCGCGAGGTGCGCGTCGCCGATCCGTGCCAGCAGCGACTTGTCCACTGCGGTGCTCAACTTCGCGGGGAGCTGCTGGTCCGCTTCGACCGACTCGCTCGGCTCGATCTCGTGCTTCTCGAGTTCGCGGACCTCGTTGAACACCCGCTCGAGTTGACCCTGGTAGTCGCGAAGGGCGTCCTCGGCCTCCTTGATCGAGATGTCGCCGCGGCCGATCAGCGCTTCGGTGTAGGTCTTGCGAACGCCTCGCTTGGTGTCGATGACGTCGTACATTCCTGGCTGGGTCATCGACGGGTCGTCGCCCTCGTTGTGCCCGCGGCGGCGGTAGCACAGCATGTCGATGATGACGTCCTTCTTGAACTGCTGACGGAAGTCGACTGCCAGCCTGGCCACCCACGACGCCGCTTCGGGGTCGTCGCCGTTGACGTGGAAGATCGGTGCGCCAACCATTTTCGCGACGTCGGTGCAGTACTCCGATGACCGGGAGTCCTGCGGTGAGGTGGTGAAGCCGATCTGGTTGTTGACGATGATGTGGATGGTGCCGCCGGTTCGGTACCCGCGCAGCAGCGCGAGGTTCAGAGTCTCGGCCACCACGCCCTGGCCCGCGAACGCGGCGTCGCCGTGCATCATCACCGGCATGATGGTGAATTTCTCGGAACCGTCGGCGCCGTTCTCGAAGTCGGCAAGGTCCTGCTTGGCGCGCACGATGCCCTCGAGTACCGGGTCGACGGCCTCGAGGTGGCTCGGGTTGGCCACCAGCGACACGTCGATGTCGTTGTCGCCGAACATCTGCAGGTAGTTGCCGGTCGCGCCGAGGTGATACTTCACGTCGCCGGAGCCGTGCGCCTGCGAGGGGTTCAGGTTGCCCTCG
This sequence comes from Mycolicibacterium sp. P9-64, assembly GCF_008329605.1. Lineage (GTDB taxonomy): Bacteria > Actinomycetota > Actinomycetes > Mycobacteriales > Mycobacteriaceae > Mycobacterium. The sequence continues at coordinate 271,776 of NZ_NPKO01000011.1, read as the reverse complement.
AACTCGCTGAAGATCTGCGAGTAGGGCTTGCCGACGATGTTGGCAAGCACGTTGAGCCGGCCGCGGTGCGGCATGCCGATGACGACCTCGCCGAGGCCGTGTTCGGCGGCCTGATCGAGCACCGCGTCCATCATCGGAATGACGGTCTCAGCGCCCTCCAGCGAGAACCGCTTCTGGCCAACGTATTTGGTCTGCAGGAAGGTCTCGAACGCCTCGGCGGCGTTGAGCTTGCTCAAGATGTACTTCTGCTCGGCGACCGTTGGCTTCTCGTGCTTGACCTCGACACGCTCGCGCAGCCACTTCTGCTGCTCGGGCTCGAGGATGTGCGTGTACTCGACACCCACGTGCCTGCAGTACGCATCCCGAAGCAGCCCGAGCACGTCGCGCAGCTTCTTGTACTCGGCACCGGCGAAGCCGTCGACCTTGAACACGCGATCCAGATCCCACAGCGTGAGCCCGTGGGTGTTCACGTCCAGGTCCGGATGGCTGCGGAACCGGGTCTTGTCCAGCCGCAGCGGGTCGATGTCTGCCATCAGGTGGCCACGGTTGCGGTACGCCGCGATCAGCTCGATGATGCGGGCGTTCTTGTCGGCGATCGGGTCGGGGTTGTCGGTCCGCCACCGCACCGGCTCGTACGGGATGCCGAGTTCCCGGAAGATCTCGTCGAAGAAGTCGTCGGACAGCAGCAGCTGGTGGATGGTGCGCAGGAAGTCGCCGGACTCGGCGCCCTGGATGATGCGGTGGTCGTAGGTCGACGTGAGCGTGATGAGCTTGCCGAGGCCCATCTCGGCGATCCGCTCGTCACTGGCCCCCTGGAATTCGGCGGGGTACTCCATTGCGCCCGCGCCGACGATCGCGCCCTGGCCGCTCATGAGGCGTGGCACCGAGTGCACGGTGCCGATGGTGCCCGGATTGGTCAGCGAGATCGTGACGCCGGCGAAGTCCTCTGCGGTCAGCTTGCCGTCGCGCGCACGTCGGACGATGTCCTCGTAGGCGGCGATGAACTGGCCGAAACGCATTGTGTCGCAACGCTTGATGGCGGCGACGACGAGCTGGCGCTTGCCGTCCTTGCCCTGGAGGTCGATGGCCAACCCGAGGTTGGTGTGTGCGGGGGTGACGACGTTCGGTTTGCCGTCCACCTCGGCGAAGTGGCGGTTGAGGTTGGGAAACTGCTTGACCGCCTGGACGATCGCGTAGCCCAGCAGATGGGTGAACGAGATCTTGCCGCCGCGGGTGCGCTTGAGGTGGTTGTTGATGACGACGCGGTTGTCGATCATCAGCTTGGCGGGAATGGCGCGCACGCTGGTGGCCGTCGGCACGTCCAGCGAGGCGTTCATGTTCTTGACGACGGCGGCGGCAGCACCGCGCAGCACGGCCACCTCGTCGCCCTCGGCGGCGGGTACGGCCGCCGGCTTGGCCTTCGAGGGCTCGGCCTTGGCCGGTTCGGGTGCAGGCTTGGCGGGTGCGGCGGTCGCAGGTGCGGCGGCCGCAGGTGCTGCTGCCTTCGGGGCGGGAGCCGCCGCTGCGGGGGCTGGGGCAGGCGCAGGCGGAGCGGGCGCTCGTCCGTTGCCGTTCGAAGCCGTTGCGTCCGTTGTCGGTTCGGGGGAGTAGTCGACGAGGAACTCGTGCCAACTCGGATCGACCGACGAGGGATCCTCGCGGAACTTTCGGTACATCTCCTCGACCAGCCACTCGTTCTGTCCGAATGGTGAAGGTGAACTGCTCACGGCAGCTACTCGCCTCGTTTCCTTCTGCCCCGGCGAGCGTGGTGTTCGCTCGCTGACTTCTTGTTTGCGGTTGCCCGCGCGCTTGCCGAATAAAGGCTAGTCCTCGCGACCGGAGCAGACCACGGCAACGGTCTCGTGATCCTCGTGTACGTCGTTTGAGGCTCCGGGTTCGGACTTCGGCAGCGGCTACTGCTGCGGTTGCTGCGCGACGGGAAGCACGTGCAACGTCGACGGCCAGCGCGGCGGCGGGTTGCCGAACGCCTGCTTGGCGTTGGCAATGATCTTGCGGCCCATCAGCCGGTTGCCGACCCCGCCAACGACGGCGCCGATCCCCACGGGCAGCAGCTTGCCGAACGCGATCGCGCCACGTTTGAGGGTGTAGCGCTTGACGAAGTACCTCAGCAGCCGTGAGTTGAGCTGGGACACGGCGGGCAGCGGCAACGATGCCGCGCCGTCGGAGATCCACGCGCCGCTGGTGCGGCGCGCCCCGAGTAGGTCGGCGACGGCGTGCCTGCCGTCATCACCGACGAGCACCGACAGCACCAGCGCGCGGCGGCGCTCCCTGTGGTCGGCGGGGATGCCGTAGACCTCGGCGGTGGCGAGCACGAACACCGCGGTCGCCTCGAGGAACACCACGGTCTCACCGGCCACCGCGGACAGCGCGACGAGCGTGCCGATGCCGGGGAAGGCCGCAGCGGAGCCGACGGCGGCGCCGCTGGCCATGACCGCCGCGAGGTAGTGCTTCTCGAGCTTGCCGACGATCTCGGCGGGCGTCGCTTGCGGGTCGTGCTCGCGGAGCCGTTCGACGTAGGCCTTGACGGCGGGGGCCTGGACGCGCGCCCCTCGCTCGATGATTTGCGACAGTGCCCGGGCCGCCGCACTCGGGTGGTCGGCCGAATCCTTGGCGACAGCTGGAACTCGGCTCTTGGCGCTGGAACGAGCGCTCATTGTGTGGCCCTCCCTGTGGCGTACCTGCTGATTGCCAGGTTACTGGTTTGCACAACGAACGCCGGTGGTCCCCGGGTGCCCGGCGGTGATGACGGTCACCTTCGGTAGCCAAAGAGCCGCTCGGGAAGAAAATATTGATTCGCGGTGCTAATCACTTCCATGGCATCATCCCCATACGTGGACCTCAGGAGCGCCGAAACCGTGAATACGCGCGCGCAAGCCGCTCCGGAACCAAGCAGGACCCGGATGATCGTCGTGCTGGGTCTGCTGGTCGCGTTGGGGCCGCTGACCATCGACATGTACCTGCCCGCGCTTCCGCGCATCGCCGACGAGCTGTCGGTGTCCTCATCGGTGGCTCAGCTGACGCTGACCGGCACGCTGGCCGGGCTGGCGTTGGGCCAGCTGATCGTCGGTCCGCTGTCGGATTCCCTGGGCCGTCGTCGCCCGCTGATGGCCGGAATCGTGCTGCACATGCTCGCATCGCTGTTGTGCCTCGTTTCGCCGAACATCGTCATGCTGGGCGCGGCACGCAGCCTGCAGGGCGTCGGCGCGGCCGCCGCGATGGTGGTTGCCATCGCGATCGTCGGTGACCTGTTCACCGACACCGCAGCGGCGACCGTGATGTCGCGCCTGATGCTCGTCCTCGGCGTCGCCCCGGTGGTGGCTCCGTCACTGGGCGCGGCCGTGCTGCTGAAGGCGTCCTGGCACTGGGTGTTCGCCGTGCTGGTGGTGCTGGCGGGCTTGCTGCTTCTGCTCGCCGCACTGGCACTGCCGGAGACGCTGCCCAAGTCGCACCGCAGGCCTCTGAAGGTGAAGGGGATCCTCACCACCTACGGCAGCCTGTTCCGCGACAAGCGGTTCGTCGTCCTGGTGGTGGTGGCAGCGCTCGGCATGTCGGGTCTGTTCGCCTACATCGCTGGCGCGTCGTTCGTGCTGCAGGGTCGCTACGGCCTCGATCAGCAGGAGTTCGCGCTGGTCTTCGGCGCGGGCGCGGTGGCGTTGATCGGCACGACCCAGCTCAACGTGGTCCTGCTGCGCAGGTTCACCCCGGCGACCATCGTGGTGTGGGCGCTGACGGCGTCGGCACTGCTCGGGGCGACGTTCGTCGGGCTCGCGGCGGCAGGCGTTGGCGGGCTCGCCGCGTTCGTCGTGCCGGTGTGGGCGATCCTCGCGGCAATGGGCCTGGTCATTCCCAATGCGCCCGCCCTTGCGCTGTCGCGGCACCAGGAGGCCGCAGGTACGGCGGCGGCGTTGCTGGGGGCCGGTCAGTTCGGTCTGGGCGCGGCGGTGGCGCCGCTGGTCGGTGTGCTCGGTAACGACGAGCTGGCCCTGGCCGTGGTGATGACTGCGGGGGTCGTGGTCGCACTGTTGGCGCTGCTCGTGGTCGGTGTTCGGGATCGGGGCGACGACGGTGCCGTGGCGGCCGGGTTGGTCGCGGACGCCGCTTGACGGCGCCTGGGCGAGCGAAGCGACGGGGGAGGGACGGTCCGACCGGACTTGTCGGGACTGTGGACGGTCCGTAGCGTCGGCTAGACACCTACCTAACGCACGGCCGAGTGGATATTGCAGACAGTGCTTCCCCAACTGGTTCCTCCGCACGCGTCCCGCATCGCCACGGCACGGGGCACGGCGGGTCGCGCGCCGACCCGGACGCGGTGATGGTCGGCCAGGGGGGAGCGGAGCGACGGGAAATGGTCCCGGGGGGAGCGTTGGGCACACCGGTTGACCCGAGGGCTGAGACGCCCGATCCGTGGCCCGCATTGTGGGCGCTGCTCGTCGGCTTCTTCATGATCCTGGTCGACGCGACGATCGTCTCGGTGGCCAATCCGGCGATCATGGATCATCTCGACACCGACTTCGACGCGGTGATCTGGGTGACGAGTGCCTACCTGCTGGCCTATGCGGTACCGCTGCTGTTGGCGGGCAGGCTCGGTGACCGCTTCGGGCCCAAGAACCTCTACCTCGTCGGGCTTGGCGTGTTCACCGCTGCCTCGCTGTGGTGCGGATTGTCGGGCAGCATCGAAATGCTCATCGCGGCACGTGTCGTGCAGGGCTTGGGCGCGGCACTGCTCACCCCGCAGACGCTGTCGACGATCACCCGGATCTTCCCGCCTGAGCGCCGCGGCGTTGCGCTGAGCATCTGGGGCGCGACTGCGGGCGTGGCGACCCTCGTCGGACCGCTGGCGGGCGGCGTCCTCGTCGACGGGCTCGGCTGGCAGTGGATCTTCATCGTCAACGTGCCGATCGGCATCCTCGGTATCGCGCTGGCCTACTTCCTGGTTCCCGTCCTGCCCACCGAGAAGCACACCTTCGACGTCATCGGGGTGGTGCTGTCGGGCGTCGGGATGTTCCTGGTGGTGTTCGCGTTGCAGGAGGGTCAGTCGCACGACTGGGCGCTGTGGATCTGGGGCATGATCGTCGCGGGCGCGGCCTGCATCGCGGGCTTCATCTACTGGCAGGCCGTCAATCCTCGTGAGCCACTCATCCCGCTGAAGGTCTTCCGCGACAACGACTTCAGCCTCTCCAACGTCGGCATCGCCGTGATCGGCTTCACGGTCACCGCGATGGTGGTGCCCGTGATGTTCTACGCGCAGGCGGTGTGCGGGTTGTCGCCGACGCGGGCCGCGCTGTTGATGGCACCGATGGCGATCGCGACGGGCGTCCTTGCGCCGTTCGTCGGCAGGCTCGTCGACCGCGGGCACCCGACGCCGATCGTCGGTTTCGGCTTCTCGCTGCTGGCGATCGCGCTGACCTGGCTGTCGATCGAGATGACGCCGTCGACGCCGATCTGGCGGCTGGTGCTGCCGTTCATCGCGATGGGCATCGGGATGGCCTTCATCTGGTCGCCGTTGGCCGCCACCGCGACCCGCCACCTTCCTGGCGCGCTCGCGGGTGCAGGCTCGGGCGTCTACAACGCCACGCGGCAGGTCGGCGGTGTGCTCGGCAGCGCCAGCATGGCTGCCTTCATGACGTCGCGGATCAGCGCCGAGATGCCCGGCGGCGGCCAGCGCCCCGCCGCCGAGGGATCGATCACCAAGCTGCCCCCGTTCCTGCACGAGCCGTTCGCGGCCGCCCTGTCGCAGGCGCTGCTTCTGCCGGCGTTCGTCGCGTTGTTCGGAGTCGTCGCCGCGATCTTCCTTCGCGGGTTCGGTGATCGCCCGGCCCGCGCTCAGGCCGGGGCCGACGACGGCCGCGACGAACTCGAGCCGTTCACCGCGGCGCTGCGCGTTCCGTTTCGGGGCGCGCCTGCCCGTTCCCATGTGGATACGCTGCCACCCAACTACTTTCCCGACGATGACGACTATGTCGAGTACACGATCGACTGGGACGAACCGCATCCCCCGCCGAACCGTCAGGTCGTTCCCGAACCGGTCGCTGCACCCATGCCCGCCGTCCCTGCGCCGCCCCCACCTGCGCTGTTCCCCGCCGACGACACCGACACCGAAGTGCTGCGCGCGCACGTCGAGCATCCGCTGCATGCGCCCGCCGACACCTGGCACGGAGGTCCCGTCGAGTCCTGGCACAGCCTGCTCGGCGACGAGCCCGGCAACGCTCCGGTCGAGCGGGAGGACGCACCATGGCGGAGCATGCTCGATGATCTGCTCGACGAACCGCCGCCTCGTCCCGCCGCCCAACCGGACCCCGAGCCAATCGGGTTCGCCCACAACGGTTTTCATGTCGACCACGAACAGCACTTCCAGGTGCCGCCCCCGGTGGCCGACCATGTCGGCAGGCACTCCCGCGGCAGCGACGACGACGCGGGCACCTACGGCAAGCACTCGATGCGCTTCCGCGACTGACTTGGGTGAGAAGGCGCTGTCCCGATGGATGGCCGCCGCGCAGGGGTCGGCCCGGTCGCCTAGTGGTGTGCGGCCGACCGAGTCGGTACGCAATCCGGTTGGCCTTCGCGCCCGCTGGCCTCAGGGCGTAATGACGGTCCAGTGCGGCCATCGTGGCTAGAAATTCAAGATATATGGCGATCTGGCCGCTGGTCGTTGGGGCTGTTGCGCAGCAGAGTGGAATCGACCCCATGGAAAGGATCCCCGTGACCCACCACGTCGACACGTCAACCGTTCTCGACCTGCCCGACACCGAGGTTGCCGCGGCAGCGCGGAAACTCGCCTTCGAGGTCTCGCCGGCGTTTGTCTACAACCACAGTGTCCGCAGCTACCTGTTCGCGCGCGAGCTCGCCGCGGCCAACGGCATGCGCGCCGATGTCGACTACGACGACGAACTCGTCTTCCTGAGCTGTGTCCTGCACGACCTCGGCGCAACCGACTTCGCCAACGGTGACCAGCGTTTCGAGGTCGACGGGGCCGATGCCGCAGCGGTGTTCCTCGCCAAGCAAGGTATGGACGAGGCGCGAGTCAAGGCTGTGTGGGACGCCATCGTGCTCCATACCAGTGTGGGTCTAGCGCACCGATTCGGGTCGGTGGCGGCGGTGGCCCAGATGGGTATCGGCGCCGACATCATTGGACTTGGGAAGGAAGCTCTCCCAACGGGATTCGCCGACCGAGTCCACGCGGAACTACCTCGTCACGACCTTGGCTACGCGCTGTCCGAAGCCGTGGCCCGACAGGTCGACGCGAATCCCGTCAAGGGCGGTCCGTTGACATTTCCCGGCCAGGTTCACCGGCTGTGCTACCCGCGGCAGCGTGCGATCACCTGGTTCGACGCCATCGATGCCTCGGGGTGGAATGATCGGCCGGTCGCGGATTCCGTCGCCGGGGGTGCGACCGAACCCGACGGGCTGGCAAAGCTCTTCGTCGAGCGCTTCGGCGCCGGTGACGTCGAGGGGGTGGTGGCATTGTACGAACAGGACGCGGTCTTCGGGACTGGCTCGGGCAGCCCGCATACGGGCGTCGATGAGGTCCGAGCTGCACTCGGAGCGCTCATCGGTGCCGGTGCATCGATCGAACTCCGTGCTCGACGTCTGCACGTCGTCGATGACGTGGCGGTCATCTCCAACGAGGCCACCGTCTGTCCGGTGCGCGGAGCCGATCCGGTGACGACCATGACCACCGAGGTCGCGCGTCGACAGCGAAACGGTCTCTGGCAGTACGTGATCGACGACCCGTTCTTCGCGCTATGAGCGGCCCGCCGCCGCGTCCGGCCGATGAGGGCGTTCAATGGCGTCGCGGGCCCGACTCGACGTACCGCGTCCAATGCTGCGTTCGAATCGCTGAACCGCACGTGGGCAGTGGAATTCGGCTCGCGAGGGGAACGCATGAACGATGTCGCGCCGGGTCCCACCAGCACCGAGGGAGTCATCGTCGAATGGGGAGACGCCAACGGCGAACGAGGTCACGCGCGCTTTGCCGCGACGCGTCCTCTCCCGAAACTGGCTACCAAGACACATATCATTAAGATATGGCCACCGTGGTAGTTGCAGTTCTCGCCCTCGACCACGTCCTGGGGTTCGAGCTGATGATCCCTGGACAAGTCTTCGGAATGGCCAATCTGGCTGTGAGGGAGAAGGAGTCGTCGACCACCACAGTGGGTCGCGACCATCGGGTGGACTACGACGTGCGAATCTGCGCTCCGCAACGGGTTGTCCGCACCGTTGCCGAGTGGGGTGGCGTCGAAATCCACGCTCCACACGGACTGGATGCGATCGCCGGTGCCGACATCGTGATCGTGCCGGGGACGCGGAACTTCCTGGATCCGGTCGACGCCGGCGTGGCCAGGCACCTGCGTGCCGCATTCGATGGCGGAGCGAGACTGGCGTCCGTGTGCGTCGGTGCGTTCACACTCGCTGGCGCCGGGTTACTGGACGGTCGACGTGCCACTACGCACTGGCAGTGGTCTGCGGAGTTGGCACGACGGCACCCCGAGATCGACGTCGATCCAGCGGTGCTGTTCATCGACGACGGTCAGGTTCTCACATCGGCCGGAGTGGCGTCGGGCATCGATCTGTGTCTGCACCTGGTGCGACAGCACGCCGGCGCGGAGCTGGCGGCCCTGACCTCCCGACGCTTGGTCGTTCCGGCCTGGCGGGACGGCGGTCAAGCGCAGTTCATCGAGCATCCCGATCCCAGCGACGCAGAGACTCCGCTGCAGGCGACGATCGCCTGGATGGAACGGAATGCGCTGAACCCGCTGAGCCTTTCCGACATCGCCCGGCAGGCATCGATGAGCGTGCGGACCCTAAATCGCCAGTTTCAACTGCATGTCGGAACCACTCCTCAGCAACTCCTTCTTCGGCTTCGGGTGGACAGGGCCCGGCGTCTGCTGGAATCAACCCAGTTATCGATGGATCGTGTTGCCGACGAGTCCGGATTCGGTAGTTACGCGTCGTTGCTTCACCACTTCCACCGCGTCGTCGGCGTTACGCCGCAACGTTATCGATCGCAGTACCTCGTCACGACAGCTCCCGGACCTGGCGATGGGAGGTGAGGTGTTCGCAATCCGAACACCTTGGTGTGCCGTTGACGGGCACAGTGAACACACAGCCGGGTACCGCTGCACCCTAGAAAAGAGGCAGACATGACCGCATCAACGCACTCACCGACAAGCGCGACGGGTTCGGCCTCAACTGGTAGCTCGATCCTTACCCGCGAACAGTTGGGCCATATTCGCCACATCGACAACCTCTCCCGTCAGCTACCCAATGATTGGTCCTTCATGCAGACGAAGGCGATGGGGCAGTTCGACTTCGGCGGCTTCCGGTTTCAGCTCTCGTACATGGCCTATGCCATGGGACTCGCGCACGTGCACCGTCTCCCGAATGCGCCCGGCGTCTTCAAGCCCGTGCTGGAGCGGCTCATCGAGAAGCTCATCTCACCGGAGGTCTGGCTGTACTGGCGTGACGTCAGCCGGGGCGGTGCGGTGTTCAACGCACACCTCTCGGAGGGCTATCACGAGGAGTGGGATCCGGTGGCCCGGGACAACATCATGTACAGCGCCTACGTGCAATCGCTGGCTTCGATGTACCACTACATGTTCAACGACGATCGATACACCAAGCCTGAAGCGCTGACCTTCGAGCACTGGTCCTTCTTCTGGGGCGGACCACCCAAACGATTTGCCTACGACGAACATTCGCTCCACGAGCACATCTACTGGCAGATGGCTCAGACCGGCTTCCTCGGGGTGGCATGTGAGCCGAACTGTGCGTTCCAGATCTGTAATCAACCAGCGATTCTTGGATTCCGCATGCATGATCTGGCCACCGGAGGCGACGTCGCCGCCGATGTCACCCGAAGCTACGAGCAGGCTTGGGCGCAGGAGGGAGGCCGGCTCGACTCGGCGGGGCACTACAACATGATGCGCCTGCAGGACTCCGGCACGGTCGTCCCCAACGCCGCGAAGGCACCGTGGATCGATGCGTGGTGCGGCATGATGCTGAACATGTGGAACCGGGATTTCGTCCGGCAACACTACGCAGCTCAGATCTCAGAATTCGTCGTCGACGGCCCCGAAAGCACTAAGACGGTACCGATTCCGCCGCCGGCAGAGTTGATGGGTCAGACTGTGGACAACGACACCTGCGACTTCGGGTGGGTCGCCGCTTGGGTATCGGAGATGGGCGACGAGTCGCTGCTCAGTGGACTGCTCGGCTACGCCGACCGGTATCTGAACCCGACTTGGCACGCCGGAGGGCTGTACTACCCGCGCAACGACACAGAACACGACGTACAGGGCAACCCCATCCTGATGGCGCCGCTGACCGGCAATGCGCTGATCGCCTACGCCCGGCTCAACGTTCCGGACGGGCTGTGGAAGTTGTACAACGAACCTTGGAGTCCATCGCATTTCACCGAACCCGCGCTGAGCGAGGTCGCCGATGACATCGAGGTCAGCCAGGCCGACTTTGATTCCAGCACAGGCATATTGGCCTTCCGTTTACACCGTCACAGTGAGCGACGCGGCGCCGGTACCGTCGTCGTCGACAACGTCGTCGACTGCCCGCAGTGGTCGCTGCACGACGGTGATCGAAGGGCCGAACTGGCTGTGGGAGGGGCACGTAGCTCGGTCATCGACACACCAGGATCCGGTGCTGAGGGCATTCGAGTCAGCCACGTCGAGGCTGGGATCGAACTGCGCATACCTGCCGGAGGCCCTCGCACCTTCCACGTGCACACACGATCGTGACGGAATCCATCGTGGACCGCAGCGACACGAATGCCGGCCGGCCGGTCGCGGCAAGGTTTACCTTGGTCGACCATCACGGAAAGACTGTCACAGAGCGCTCCTATCGCGGGCGGAACATGTTGGTGTTCTTCGGTTTCACTCACTGTAAGAAGGTCTGCCCGCGTGCCCTGAGCCGACTGTCGACCGTCTTGGACCGGCTCGGTCCGGCAGCTGACTTGTTTGTGCCGCTTTACGTCACCGTCGATCCGGACCGCGATACGCCGATGGTCATGCGGGATTTCTTGACCCGAGATCACCCGCGGTTCACCGGATTGACCGGGACCTCGACGCAGATCGACGCCGCAAAGTCGTCGTTCCGGGTTTTCGCACGTCGGGTCGACGATCCCGATCAGTCCGGCGGTTACCAGATGCCGCACTCGGCGTTTACCTTCGTCTTCGACATAGAGGGCGCTTACTCGACACATTTTTCGGATGCGGTCGACGAGGACGAGTTGGTCCGGCAACTCCGGGTCGTGAGCAGCGACGACCGATAGCGGCGCGCTGGAAAGTGGAGGCACCCATGTCCATCGACGCTTCGGATAGCGGCCAGGATCCTCACCGCCCTGAGATCGCAATGGCATGGCGCCGTGCCGAATTGAATGGTCTCGATCCCGGCATGGGGGTGCGAGAGACCACGATGGCCGATGTAGAGAAGCGTTCGAGCCTGTCGACTGCGGCCGGCCCCATTCTGGACGCGCTGGTCGCAGATCTCGCTGACACCAGGTTTTCGGTCCTGCTTGCGGACCGCACCTCGCGGATCATCGATAGGCGGGTCGACGACCCGACGGTGGCGCGTGCGCTCGACCGAGTGCTGGCGATACCGGGCTTCCAATACCTCGAAGAGATCAGCGGGACCAACTCCCTGGCAACCGCGTTCGAGCTACGCAGGCCCGTCTCGGTGACCGGGGACGAGCATTTCCTGGAGGCCCTCCGTTACTTCTGTTGCTACGGTGCGCCGATAATCCATCCCGTCACCCACCGCCTCGAAGGCGTGCTGGACGTGTCGGGTCCCGTTGCTGACGCCACCGCGCTGCTCGGGCCATTCCTCCTGAGGGCGGCCAAAGACATCGAGGAACGCCTCCTGGAAGGCGCGCGGGTCGCCGAGAAGCAGCTCCTCGCCGAATTCCAGGCGCGGGGAAACCAACGACATGCCGTCCTCGCGCTCGGTGAGGGCCTGGCCTTGGCCAACACCACCGCCATCGATCAGATCAAGGGTGACGATCACGTGGCGCTGCGGGACATCGCCGCCGACCTGTCCAACCATCACGTCCACGAATGCTCGCTCGTTCTGTCCTCGGGAAGCGAGGTAACGGTGCGGGCCAGGTTGGTACCCGGTACGCGAGGAGGCGCGCTGTTCGAGATCGTGGACAGAACGGTCCCCGCAGCCGGGCAATCTGCATCCGGCCGGCGGCCCCGACGACGTTCCGACAGGCCAGAACCCACGTCGGACGCGGCGTCCATCGTCGCAGTCACTGGCGAACCGGGTACCGGCCGAACCACTGCCGCTGTCGCCTTGGCGGGTGCCGGATGCAGTGTCCACGCCGCTGCCGGTGCGGTCGCTGACGAAGACAGTTGGCTTGTCGCGCTATGCGCCGCGATCGAGGCCGGACGACCCACCGTGGTCGACGACATCGACGCCCTCAGTGACCGGTTGGCCAGACTTCTCGCGTCGCCGGTGAGAGAGGCCCGTGGGAAGGTCGTCCTCACCAGTGCACCGTCGGGGGAGTTGGCGGGACCACATCGGGCCCTGGCGTCGTTGGCGCTCTCCCGTCACGATCTGCAGCCACTGCGGTCGTACCCGCACGAGATCGTCACAGCGGCCAAACTGCTTCTTGGCGAGATTCTTCCGACGAGTACGGTGGAAGTTGCCCCCTCGGCATTGCAGATCCTCTGCACTCAGGACTGGCCGGGGAACTTGCGGGAGCTTCGTGACGTGCTGACGTTCGCCGCTCGTGGCCGCGACTGCGGAGTCATCACCGATCGCGATCTCCCCGAGTCGATTCGGACCAGCGGCGCGCCGCCGCGTGCGCTGTCTCGGCTCGAGTCCCTCGAGCGCGATGCCATCATCGCCTCGTTGCGGGAGGCCGGTGGTAACCGAGCGAAGGCTGCGGCGGCCCTCGGGATCGGCAGAACCACCCTCTACGACCGGCTGCGCCGGTACCGGATCAGCGCCACAGCTTGACTCAAACCTGTTTGCGCTGAACCCTGCTCGTCGTCGTCAAGTCGATCGTGTTCGGGATTCGAACACAACCGGTGCCCGACCTCGGCCCACCATATGAGTAGCGACACCAGCACGGTGTGCACGACCTTGAGGATGACGATGTCGACAACCGACCTGCCACAGACGGCCACCGAGGGACCCTTCACCCTGACGATCGACGGGTCACCGGTGACTACCCAAGAATCCATGCCGGTGGTCAATCCGGCCACCCGCCAGGTCATCGCGTCGGTGCCGGTGGCGTCCCGTGACCAGCTGGATGCGGCAGTCGACGCTGCCGCCCGGGCCTTCTCGTCGTGGTCGGCGAAACCACTGGAGGAGCGCCAGGCGGCTGTCGCCGCAATCGGTGACCGACTCGAAGCACATGCCGAGCAGTTCATGGCGCTGTTGACGTCCGAACAAGGGAAACCCCGGCCGATGGCCGAGTGGGAGGTGTACGGCTGCATCGCCTGGTTTCGCGAGGTCGCCAAACAGGCACTGCCCGTAGAGGTCCTCGAAGACACGGCCGAGCGGAAGGTGATCAGCCGTCATACTCCGCTCGGGGTGGTGGCAGCCATCGTGCCGTGGAACTTCCCGATGCTGCTGATGGTGTGGAAGGTTGCGCCCGCGCTGGTGGTCGGCAACACGATGATCGTCAAACCCTCACCGTTCACGCCGCTCTGCGCGCTGCGACTCATCGAACTGGTCCAGGACCTGCTGCCACCGGGAGTGCTCAGCGTGCTCAACGGTGACGGCGAGCTGGGAAAGTGGATCACATCCCATCCGGGCATCGCCAAGATCGCGTTCACCGGAAGCACCGAAACCGGTAAGCACGTCATGCGCTCGGCGGCGGGCAACCTCAAGCGGATCACCCTCGAGCTCGGCGGCAACGACCCCGCGATCGTGCTTCCCGACGTCGACCCGAAAATCGTTGCACCCAAGATATTCTGGGCTGCTTTCCAGAACAACGCCCAGTTCTGCAACGCCGCCAAGCGGGTGTACGTCCACGACGACATCTACGACGCCGTTCGTGACGAACTGGTCGCGTACGCGCAGACCATCGTGGTCGGCGACGGCTCACATCGTGATACCGATCTGGGCCCGATCCAGAACGAACCGCAGTATCACAAGGTGCTGGAGTACTTCGACGACTGCAGGGCCAATGGCTATACCTTCGCGCTGGGCGGGGACGTCGATCCGGATGCACCGGGGTGGTTCATCCCGGTGACACTGGTCGACAACCCGCCGGAGCACTCGCGCCTGGTAACCGAAGAACCGTTCGGCCCGATCCTGCCGCTGCTGCGCTGGACGGAGGAGGACGATGTCGTGCGACGCGCCAACGACACGCCGTGGGGTCTCGGAGCAACGGTGTGGGGAACGGATCTGGAGCGCGTGCAGCGCATCGGCGAGCGACTCGAAGCCGGCACCGTCTGGCTCAATGAGGTGCACCAGTATTCACCGCACCAGGTCTTCGGCGGCCACAAGCAGTCGGGTATCGGCGCGGAGAATTCCCTGCACGGGCTCGCCGAGTACACCAATCACCAGACCATCACGCTGAACAAGCTGCCCGGGGCCGTGTCGTGAAAACCATTGCAGCAGTTCTCGTCGGGGCGAATCAGCCGCTGGAGTTGCAGGAGGTCGAGATCGCCGGGCCGCGGGCGGACGAAGTGCTGGTTCGCATGGTGGGATCCGGCATCTGTCACACCGACCTCGGGGTGGTCCACGAGCCCGCGCCGGGGCAGACACCTATCGTGCTCGGGCACGAAGGGGCCGGCGTGGTCGAGGAGGTCGGAACGGCGGTGACACGCCTGACCGTGGGCGACCACGTGGTCATGTCGTACGCGCACTGCGCTGAGTGCGACCACTGCCGGTCCGGCATTCCCCAGCATTGCCGACAGTTCGTCCCACGGAACCTCGTCGGTACCCGGGTGGACGGGTCATCACCGCTGTCTCGCGGCACACAACCAGTTCGCGGGTCCTGGTTCGGCCAGTCATCGTGGGCGAAACACGCAGTGGTGGAGGAACAGAACGCGGTCAAGGTCGAGTCGGCACTGCCTTTGGCACTGCTGGGCCCGTTGGGATGCGGAATCCAGACCGGCGCCGGCGCGGTCCTGAACACGTTGGCGCCGCCCACCGGCTCCTCCATCGTCGTGTTCGGTGTCGGGTCCGTCGGGTTGGCCGCGGTGCTGGCGGCGGTTGTGGCGGGTTGTTCGACGATCGTCGCCGTCGACATCAGTGATACCCGCCTTCAGAAGGCAGCCGAACTGGGCGCCACCCACACCGTCAACTCGGCACGGCGCGACCCGGTCACGGCCGTCAAGGATGCCACGCACGGCCGCGGGGCGCAGTTCTCGGTGGAGTGCATCGGCCGGCCTGCTGTTGTGCGTGCCGCGCTGGAATGCTTGCAGACACCAGGTGTTTGCGCCACAGTCGGTTTCCAAGGTCCGAGCAACGACATCGTCATCGATCAGGGGCATTTGCTGTTCGGACGCGCACTCGTCGGTGTCATCGAGGGAGATGCGGTGCCGGGCAATTTCATTCCCCGAATGGTCGAACTCCACGACCAGGGGCGCTTCCCGTTCGAGAGCCTGATTCAGGCCTTTCCCTTCACCGAGATCAACGCCGCCGTCGACGCTGCCCGCACAGGCGCAGTCGTCAAGGCTGTCGTCACCTTCGCTGACGAGCAGGACCAGACATGAATGTGTCTCCCCCGCCGCCCCGGGTCGGTCCCGCCGAAATCCTGCCCTACGCGGCCGCTCGACATCCCGACGCCACTGCCCTCGTCGCCGACGGGCGACGTTTCACGTACCGGGAACTGGCTGCGCTTTCCGGAGCGGTCGCGGCATCCCTGCAGCACCGCGGTATCGGTACCGGTGACGTGGTGTCCCTCTACGGACAGAACGGCTGGGAGTGGATCGTCGGCTATCACGGTGCGCTCCGCGCCGGCGCCGTGGTGAACCCCGTCAACGTCATGCTCACCGGACCCGAACTGGCCTATGTGCTCAACGATTGCGAGGCGAAGGTGATCATCGCAGGGTCCGCGCAGACCGCGGTGGCGGCTGATGCGGCTCGGCGAGCGTCGTCGGTGCAGCTGCGGGTCAGCATCGCCGGCGACGCGCCGAAAGACTGGCTGACGTTCGACGGTCTCACCGCCGAAGGCCGACGACACCCGCTCTCGGAGGCCATGCCGGAGCCCACCGATCTGTGCTCGATCGCGTATACCTCTGGCACGACCGGTCATCCGAAGGGGGCCATGCAGTCGCAACAGTCGATTCTGCTCAACTGTGCCTACACCGCGACCATGCACGGGCGTCTGCGCGACGACGTCGTGGTGACTGCGCTGCCCGCGGCGCACGTCTACGGAAATGTCGCGATCAATTCGACCTTCCTGGCTGGCGGAGCCGTGGTGCTCATGCAGCGTTTCGACCCAGCTGTTGCGCTGGGATTGATCGAGACCGAGCGCGCCACCATGTTCGAGGGAGTACCAGCCATGTACTCGATGATGTTGGCACACGACGAAATTCACACGACCGACTTCACCAGTTTGCGGAAGTCGACGGTCGGCGGACAGACCTTTTCACCCGAGTTGGCCCGGCGGTGGGAAGAGATTGCCGGCGTGCCGCTGCTCGAATTGTGGGGGATGACCGAGATTTCGGGTCTGGGCACCACACACAGCGTCTTCGCCCCCAGCCGGTCCGGCTCCATTGGAGTGTCACTTCCCGGCACCGAGGTACAGGTGCGCGCGTTCGACGGCGAGCGGCGCGCCGACGTCGGAGAGCCGGGCGAGTTGATGGTGCGTGGACCGCTGGTGATGCTCGGATACTTCGGCCGCCCAGAAGAAACCGCCGAGGTGCTGGATTCAGACGGCTGGCTTCATACCGGCGACGTAGCCACCACCGACGGCGGCGGACACCTCTACGTGGTGGATCGGCTCAAGGACATGCTCGTCACGGGTGGTTACAACGTGTATCCCGCAGAGATCGAGCGGGTGGTGGCCGAGCATCCGGACGTCGCGATGGTCGCGGTGGGACGACGATCCGACCCCATCAAGGGGGAGATCGCGGTGGCGTTCGTGGTCCCCATGACGGGCAGCCACCCCGATGAACATGGGATCCTGGAGTACTGTCGGGCCCGACTGGCCGCCTACAAACGGCCGCGAGCGGTCGTCTTCGTCGACCAGCTACCGGCAACGTCGTCGGGAAAACTGATGCGGCGCAAACTGGTCGAGCTGGATCTCGCGGAGAAGCGGTCTTAGCCGAGGCAAGCATTGACGCCGAGAATTCGTCATCAAGGCACCACGGCCAGATGATGCGCTACCTCGCCGTCACGCTCCAAAGAAGATCGTCCCCATCCGATTCATCGGGAGCGTGGCGCTCAAGTCCGAGGAGAGGATTTACCCTTCGATGAAACATCCGAATGCCGGTGCGGTTCCAAGCTCGTCAACGATCCAAGGTTCGCAGTCACCCAGAGCGCACATGAGGCCGATGACCGTGCACGCAGGCGAGGCCGCCGGCATGGACAGTATCCGGGAAGCGATCGAACTCGACCGCACCGTGACACCATGCCGGGCCCGCGACTAGCTCACGTTCCGCGCGGGAAAAGTGCACGGGAACGTCAGTCGAACAGCACCGCAGGGTTGAGGTAGCCGCCGGGATCGAACGCCGCCTTCACGGCGCGCATGGCGGCGATGTCGGCGTCCGTGCGGGACATCGACAGGTAGTCGCGTTTGCGGCTGCCGACACCGTGCTCGGAGCTGACGTTGCCTCCAGAGTCCGCGATCAGCGCCATCATCGCCGCGTACAGCGCCCGCTCGCGGTCGCCGTCGAGCGCGCAGCGCACCAGGTTCAGATGCAGATTCCCCTCGCCGACGTGACCGAACAACACCGGGATGGCGTCCGGGGCATGTTCGGCGACGAGTTCGGTGGCCGCCGCCGCGAAGCCGTCGATTCTCGCCAGCGGAAGGGAGACGTCGAACTTCAGCGGTGGGCCGTAGCGGCCGAGCACCTCGGCCACCGCCTCACGGACCTGCCAGAGGCGCTGCTGGGCGTTGACGTCGACGCCGACCGCAGGCTCGCCCGCCATGTCGGCGTTCTCGAGCGCGTCGGCAAGCCGCTCGGTCTGGTCGGTGTCGCCAGCCAATTCGATGAGCAGCTGCCAGGCGCCGTCCACTGGCGCGCTGATACCGAGGTGCTCGGCCGTCAACGCACTGGCACGTGAGTCGATCAGCTCGAGGGCGGCGATGCCGTCGGCGTCGCGGAATTCGCGGCCGACCTCGATGAGCGCGTTGAGGTCGGCGAATCCCACGACGGCGGTGACGCGATGGGCAGGTGTCGGATGCAGTCGCAGGTCGAGTCCGGTGATCACGCCCAGCGTGCCCTCGGCGCCGACGAACAGTGACGCCAGGTCATAGCCGGTGTTGTCGCTGCGGACTTCGCTGTGCCTGCGGACCAGCGACCCGTCCGGCAGGGCGACGTCCAGCCCGAGCACCTGCTCGCCCATGTTGCCGTAACGCACGGTCCGAAGGCCGCCCGCGTTCGTCGACGCCATGCCGCCGACTGTCGCCGAATCCCTTGCTGCCAGGTCGACGCCGAACACCAGGCCCGCGGCGGTCGCCGCGCGTTGCACCGCGGCCAGCGTGGCCCCGGCACCGACGCGTACGCGCCGCTCGACGACGTCGACCTCGCCGATGTCGGTGAGCCGTTCGGTGGACAACAGCACGTCGTCGTGCTCGGGCACCGTGCCCGCCACCAGAGAGGTCCGGCCGCCCTGCACGGTCACGTAGACACCTGCGTCACGGCAGACCCGCAAGACCGCGGCGACGTCGTCGTCGGTGCTGGGCCGCACCAGCGCTCCCGCGTGCCCCCGGTAGCGGCCGGTGTGGTCGACGCTGCGGCCGTCGAGCACGTCGGGATCGGTGCTGACGTGGTTGGCTCCGACGATCGCGGCCAGCTGTTCGGTCAGGGTTGGCGTCACTCCGAGGGTGTATCACACGAGGGAGCGAGCGCCAGGAACGCACCGAGGTCGATCAGGCCCTGCGGCGTCGACGGCAGGTATTCGGTCAGCAGCGTCGAGCGCACGATCACCGCCGCATACTTGGCTCGGCTGACGGCGACGTTGAGCCGATTGCGGTTGAGCAGGAACGAGATTCCGCGGGGTACGTCGTCCGCCGACGAGGCCGTCATCGACACGAACACGACCGCGGCCTGTCTGCCCTGGAACTTGTCGACGGTGCCCACCTCGACGTCGGACAGGTCGGCGGCGTCGAGCCTGCGCCGCAGCGTCACCACCTGTGCGTTGTACGGCGTGACGATCAGGACGTCCTTCTGCGCCAACGGCCGGGTGCCCGCCTCGTCGGTCCACGGGGTGCCGAGCAGGTGGCCGATCTCGGTGACGATTGCGTCGGCTTCCTCTGGGCTGTCGGTCGAGTTGCCGTCGTGGTCGACGGTCAGCACGGTCACCCCTGGCGCCACGCCCTCGAGGCGCCGGGCGTTGCTGACCGCGCCGTCGGACTGCAGCCGCCCGTCGTACGACAGCCGCGACACCGGCCCGCACACCTCCGGGTGCATCCTGAACGAGCAGTGCAGGAAGTAGCCGCGGTCGGCGGGCAGGATGTGGTGGCCCTCGACGAGCCAGCCGAGCGCGGACTCGTTCACCGGCTCAGGGTGGGTGCCCTGACTGACCTGCGGCAGCTGCTGCGGGTCGCCGAGCAGGAGCAGGTTCCTTGCGGACGGTGCCACCGCGATGGTGTTGGCCAGGCTGTATTGGCCTGCCTCCTCGACCACCAGCAGATCGAGGCTGCCACGGGGGACGCGGGTGTCGTTGGCGAAATCCCATGCGGTGCCGCCGATCACGCAGCCCCCGACGTCGGCGATGAAGGCTGGGTAGTCCTTCTCGGGCACGTCCCGCCACGGCGCGTCCGGGGACTTCTTCTTGCCGACGCGATCCGGATCCACCCCGGCCGCGACCACGGTTCCGAGGAGGTTCTCGACGACGGCGTGCGACTGCGCCACCACCCCGATGCGCCAGTGCTGCTCGGTGACGAGTCGGGAGATGACCTTGGCCGTGGTGAACGTCTTTCCGGTGCCTGGCGGTCCATGCACGGCGAGGTAGGAAGAGTCCAGGTCGAGGAGTGCCTTTTCAATGTCATCGGCGATGTCACCATCGTTTCCGTCGCCGCGGGGGAGCGGGCCACCGCTGATGGTGCGGGGTGCCCGGCGCAGCAGGACGTCGGTGACGGCGTCGGGGGGCAGCGCGGGCAGCCCTGCTGCGACGACGGCGGCGGTGGTGGCGATGGACTCCTGCATGGGTTTGGTGTTGATCGGTGGCCCCGGCGTCAGGGCGAACGGAACCTGGTCGAAGACGTCGCCGTCCTTGGGCTGCTTCTCGACGATGACGGCTTCGGTGGGCGCCTCGGGGTTGTCGCAGTCGATCACCTCGACCGAGCCGAACGCCCGCCGGTCGGGGTCGTCGGTGAGACCGCTCGGCGCGGGTGGCTCGTAGAGCGCGTACATGGTCTTGCCGAGCTCGCCGGTCGCGATCTCGCCGAGCAACCGGACGTGCCGCTGCGGCTTGCGGGCCCGAGGCGGTTGGTGCCAGTCGGCGACGATCTCGGTCCGATCGGCGATGAACACGTCGCTGTTGTCGGACCATTCGTCGACGGGGTTGTTGACCCGGTCGAAGTGGGCCCACCAGAACGGCTTGTCCTCGCGCTTGTGGTACCCACGGGCGGCGGCCACCATCGCGACCGCCGTCTGCTCGGGCGTGCGGGCGTCGATGGTGTCACCGGCGAACTTCAGGAGCTTGCGCTCCAGGTCGTCGGCGAGTTCGACGGGTGCCACCATCTCGACGGGTTGCGGACCGCGCGGCGGGACACCGGATTCGATGGCCTTGGCGACCAGCCAGTCGCGCAGCTTGCGCGTGGACCGGCAGTCGTAGCGGTTGTAGTCCTCGATCTCCTTCAGCACGTTCGCCGCCTCGTCGGTGTCTCCGGCGTCGCGCAACTCGCAGTAGCGCGCGTACTGGGTGATGGAGTCGGTCGCGGTGGTCACCTCACCGCTGCGTAGCTCGGCCCCCATGTACAGCGGCTCGAGAGACTTGATGCTGTAGTTCTCGGCGCCGACTCGAATGCTCTTGCGCACCAACGGAAAGAGGTCGACCAGCACGCCGCTGCGCAGAAGGTCGTCCACCTGGTCCTCGCCGACGCCGTAGCGCCCGGCCAGGCGGAGCAGCGTGCTCTTCTCGTACGCGGCGTAGTGGTAGATGTGCATGTTCGGGTAGCGCTTGCGACGCTTGCGCACCATCGCAAGGAACTCGACCAGCGCCGCGCGCTCACCGGCGCGGTCACCCGCCCAGATGGGGTGGAACTCATCGGTGGTGGTCAGCACGCCCCACAGGTATTCCAGTCCCCACTCGCGGCCGTCGACCGTCCACAGCGGGTCGCCCTCGAAGTCGAAGAACAGATCGCCCTTGTCGTGATCGGGCAGCACCATGAGCGGTTGGGGGTCGACGATCTCGTAGGGCGGCTTGCCGTCGATCCGGTCGGCGATCTGGAGCTGGGCTTGGCCGGTCAGCGCCTTGACCGTTCGCGTAGACAATTCCGGAACCGGGCCGTCGTGCGCGGCCAGCTGGTGCACCGTCGTGACGCCGGAATCGATGAGCCGCGCGCGTTGGCTCACCCGCATGCCAGCCACCAGCAGCAGGTCGTCGTTCTCGCGGACCCGCACGTCGCACTCGGGACACCGGAAGCAGGCCCGCACCCGTTGGTCCTCCCACGACACCGCGGCCCCGCCCGCGAGGTGCCCGTCCAGCAGCCGCTGAAGCGCGGCCCGCCTCGGCAGGTAGACCGGAAGCAGCTCCTCGACCCGGTAACTCGCGACGGCGCCGTCGCCGAGGACGAGCTCCACCTCGTCGGCCACGGGGACGCCGTGCCTGGCGAGCGTGTCGGCGTAGGCGGCGAGTTGCAGCAGCGCCTCGACCTTCACCGAGCGTGCGAGCTTGGTGTCGCGCAGCCGGTACCGGTCGCCTTCCAGCACCAGGAAGTCGGCGAAGCCGGCGAAGCGGCCGTCGTACATCGCGGCCTGGTAGATGACGGGGGAGCGCCGCTCGACGGCCCGCATGGTCTGATCGGACGCCGCCCGCAGACCCGCGTCGGTATAGGGCGGGCGGCCGATGATCGTGACGTCACCGCCGAACTCGGTCCGCAGATCGTCGAGCTGGCGGCGTTCGTGCTCATCACCGAGAGTCGCAGTGCGAGCGAGTAGTTCGTCCTCCATCGACACCTTGGGGCCGCGGCCGAGCTTGGCGTCGAACGCCCGCAACAGCGCGTACTCGCACCGTGCTGCGGCGGCGAGATCCGAGGCGCTGTAGATGACGTGGCCGTCGGCTCCTGCGTTGGATGTCGCCGCCGGGGCGGCTCCGGCGGACGTCAGGAACACGTCCGCCACTGTAGGTCAGCGGGCCGACGGATCCCGGCGCGTCTAGCCCGTGTTGCCGATCAGCTCGACGCCGTTGCCGTTCCAATGGAACCGCACGACGCTCTTCAGCCCGCTGGTCTCGTTGGCGTACATCAGCGCCACGGTGTCGCCGGTGGTGACCGACTCGTCGATGCCGTTGAAGCCGTAGGTGTCGGGAACGCCCGTCGGGATGAACTTGCCCTGGTGGAACATCACCGCGCGGGTGTTCGCGTTCGAGGCGTTGGTGTTGGCCTTCACGATCACGACCGACAACGGTGCGCATTCGTTGTAGTTGCCCGCCAGGGGTTCGGAGCTCCACGGCTGATTGCTGCGCGGGTCACGCGGAAGGTCGGAAACCGCCTTGGCGATCTCGGGTGCGGCCAGGTTCACCGCGCACGGATCGGCGGGCGCGGGCGGCGCTCCAGGTCCGGCGGCGACGGTCGGATCCGGGGCACGCGTCGAGGACGTCGCGGTCTCCGTCACGGCGGGCTCGGGTGTCTTGGAGACGGTGGAGTCGCTCGACCCGCAGCCGGCAAGCACGAACGCCGCCGCCAGGAGCGCAACCCACTTCACAACAGGGCACGGTACCGTTTGGGCCGCCGCTCGGCAGATGAGGCCGCGATGTACCCGTAGACTGCTACCTCGATGACCTCGCCCGACACCGACGCGCACGACGCCGCGCCCACCTTTGCCGACCTGCAGATTCACCCCGCGGTGCTGCAGGCGGTCGCCGACGTCGGGTATGAGTCCCCGTCGGCGATCCAGGCCGCCACCATCCCGCCGATGCTGGCGGGTTCCGACGTCGTCGGGCTCGCACAGACCGGAACAGGCAAGACGGCGGCATTCGCCATCCCGATCCTCTCCAAGATCGACACGTCCAGCCGCATTACGCAGGCGCTGGTGTTGGCTCCCACCCGTGAGTTGGCGCTGCAGGTTGCCGAGGCGTTCAGCCGGTATGGCGCGCACTTGCCAGTCAACGTGCTGCCGATCTACGGCGGCTCCGCCTACGGCCCTCAGCTCGCAGGGCTCAAGCGCGGCGCCCAGGTCGTCGTTGGCACTCCTGGGCGTGTCATCGATCACCTCGAGAAGGGCAGCCTGGATCTGTCCCACCTCGACTACCTGGTGCTCGACGAAGCCGACGAGATGCTGCAGATGGGCTTCGCCGAGGACGTCGAGCGCATCCTCGAGGGCACCCCCGAGTACAAGCAGGTCGCGCTGTTCTCGGCGACCATGCCGCCCGCGATCCGCAAGATCACCAGCAAGTACCTGCACGACCCCGTCCAGGTGAGGGTCGAGTCCAAGACCGCGACCGCGGACAACATCACGCAGCGCTACATCCAGGTGGCGGGGCCACGCAAGATGGACGCACTGACCAGGCTGCTCGAGGTCGAGCCGTTCGAGGCGATGATCGTGTTCGTCCGGACCAAGCAGGCCACCGAGGAAGTTGCGGAAAAGCTGCGGGCGCGTGGGTTTTCCGCGATGGCCATCAACGGTGACATTCCGCAGGCCGTGCGCGAGCGCACGATCTCCAACCTCAAGGACGGCAAGCTCGACATCCTGATCGCGACCGACGTCGCCGCCCGCGGGCTCGACGTGGATCGCATCTCGCACGTGCTGAACTACGACATCCCGCACGACCCCGAGTCGTACGTGCATCGCATCGGCCGCACGGGGCGCGCAGGTCGCTCTGGTACCGCGCTGCTGTTCGTCACGCCCCGCGAGCGGCACCTGCTCAACTCGATCGAGCGGGTGACTCGCCAGAAGCTCGTCGAGTCCAGGCTGCCGACGATCGACGACGTCAACGCCCAGCGTGTCGAGAAGTTCCGCGACTCGATCACCGAGGTGCTGAACTCGCCGGGAATCGAGTTGTTCCGCAAGCTGATTCAGGACTACGAGCGCGACAACGACGTGCCGATGACCGACATCGCCGCCGCGCTGGCATTGCAGAGCCGCAACGGCGAAGAGTTCCTGATGAGCGAACCGCCGCCGGACCCGCGTCGCCGCGAGGACCGTCCCGCCCGCGACGAGGGTCCGCGCAAGCAACGCGAACGGCGCAGCGACCTGTCGACGTACCGCATCGCGGTCGGCAAGAAGCACAAGGTCGCTCCTGGCGCCATCGTCGGCGCGATCGCCAACGAAGGCGGGTTGCACCGCAGCGACTTCGGCCACATCTCGATCAAGCTGGACTACTCGCTCGTCGAGCTGCCCACGAAGCTGTCGCACCAGACGTTGAAAGCCCTCGAGCACACTCGTATTCAGGGCGTCCCGATCAAACTGGAACCCGAACGTGGGTCCAAGGCGCGCCATAAGCCGAAGTGACGTTGCGCCAGGAACTCGACGCACGGGGCGGTCTGGAATCGGTGTCAGCCGGTCGAGTGGATTCGCTCACCGGCATCCGTGCGGTCGCCGCGATCCTGGTGATGCTCACGCACGCGGCCTACACCACGGGTAAGTACAACCAGGGCTACGCCGGACTGATCTACTCCCGCATGGAGATCGGCGTGCCGATCTTCTTCGTGTTGTCCGGTTTCCTGTTGTTCAGTCCGTGGGTGCGCGCGTCACGGGAGGGCACGGACGGGCCGTCGGTGCGGCGCTACGCCTGGCACCGGGTGCGGCGCATCATGCCCGCGTACGTCATCACGGTGCTTGCGGCTTACGCGCTGTACCACTTCCGCACTGCGGGACCGAATCCCGGCCACACGTGGCTCGGCCTGTTCCGCAACCTCACCTTCACCCAGATCTACACCGACAACTACCTGTTCTCGTACCTCCATCAGGGCCTGACGCAGATGTGGAGCCTCGCGGTCGAGGTGTCGTTCTACGTGGCGTTGCCGGTGCTCGCCTGGCTCCTTCTGGTGGTGCTGTGCCGCAGGCAGTTTCGCCCGGTACGGTTGATGGTCGGGCTGACGGCGCTGGCGTGCATCACGCCTGCGTACCTGGTGCTGGTGCACACCACGCATTGGCTGCCCGACGGTGCGCGGCTGTGGCTGCCGACGTACCTGGCATGGTTCATCGGCGGGATGATGCTTGCGGTGCTGCGGGAGACCGGCGCTGTGGCCTACGCGCTGGTGTGCGTGCCGCTGTCGATCGTCTGCTACTTGATTGCCTCGACGCCGATCGCCGGTGCGCCGACCACGTCACCGTTCGAGCTGCGCGAGGGCTTGGCGAAGGCCGTGTTCTACGCCGTCATCGCCACGCTGACCGTTGCGCCGCTCGCGCTCGGCAACCGCGGTTGGTACGCGCAGGTGATGGCCAGCAGGCCGATGGTGTTCCTCGGCGAGATCTCCTACGAGATCTTCCTGATCCATCTGGTCACGATGGAGTTGGTGATGGTCGAGGTGCTCCACTTCCCGATCTACACGGGGTCGATGTGGTGGTTGTTCGTGGTCACGCTGCTGGTGACGGTGCCGCTGGCGTGGCTGCTGCACCGGTTCACCCGCGTCAAGACCTAGGCGATTGACCTGCGACCGTGAACGATTCGATGTGATCGATCATGGTGTTGAGCCCGGTTTCGAGGGGCTCACCGTTGCGTAGCGTCTTGCACAGGAGAAGACCGCCCTGCAATGCGGTCAGCAGTGCGGTCGCCAGCCTGTCGACATCGGTGCCGGTCACGAACTCGCCGCGATCGGCCATTGCGGCCAAGCCTGCGCAGATGGCCTGCTGCCAACGCCGGTAGCTCGCTGCGAGGTCTTGGCGCGCATCGGCGTCGTTCTCGGCGAGCTCGCTGGCCAGCGTGCCGAGTGGGCAGCCGCCGCGGAAATCTTGATTGCGCTGGAACGTGACGATGACCTCGGCCCAGGCGCGCAGTGCGTCCAGGTTGTCGAGACGGGCCAGCAGAGTTTCTTGCGTGCCGACGATGGCGTCGGTCTGGTGCTCGATGACGGCGCGGGTGAGCGATCGCTTGTCGGCGAAGTAGTGATAGATCTGCGATGAGCTGACGTTCGCCGCGGCCCGGACGTCTTCGGTGCTGGTGGCGGCGACCCCGTTGGTGCACATCAGATCGGCGGCTGCGGACACGATTCGGTCCCGGGTGGCACGTCCCTTCGCGGTGACCATTCTCCGAGGGTACCAATTTTGGAGTAGACAATCCAAAAGATTAGTGCTTTTCTGGACTGAACAATCCAATCTCTAGCGAAGGCGGTCCCATGACGACTCAGACACCCAGCATCGGAGAGCAGGCGCAGGCGTTCCTGGCTGGACCTGCGACGGCCATGCCGTCGGACGTCGCAGATGCATTCGCTGCCGAGCGTTTCGACCTGGACTCCGCGGGCGTGCCTGCGGGGGTGAGCGCACCGGGTGCGCCCATGCCCGATGGTGATCTGCTCGACGTCCACGGAGCCGCGACGTCGTTGGCTCGGGTTCGCGCCGGCCGGCCCGCCGTGGTGGTGTTCTACCGAGGTGCCTGGTGCCCGTTCTGCAACATCGCATTACGCGCGTATGAGGCCGAATTGACGCCCGCCCTTGCCGATCGCGGTGTCGTCATGATCGCGGTCAGCCCGCAGAAGCCCGACGGATCGCTGAGCGTCGCGGAGACCAATCAGTTGACCTACGCCGTGGTGTCCGACCCCGGCAACCAACTCGCCTCTGCACTAGGCGTTCTGACCGCGCCCCCGGTGGAAGTCGCTGCAGCACAGAAGAAGCTCGGAGTGGACGTGACCGAGCACAACGCCGACGGTGGTGTGGCCCTGCCGATGCCCACGACGGTGGTCGTCGACGCCGGCGGGGTGATCCGCTGGATCGACGTGCACCCCAACTACACGACGCGCAGCGAGGTGCCCGACATCTTGGCGGCGGTGGATGCGATCGGCTGAAGGTTCGCCTCTGCGGCGGTGGTGAGGGTCAGTCGCACTTTGTCGCCCCAGGCGCAGGGCCAACGCTCGAGCGGGCAAAATTAGGTTATGCTGCCCTAATTCGACTCGAGAGGTGTGAACCATGCCAGACCAGAAGCCGTCCCGCGGATTCTCCGGCGCCCTCGTCAAGTTGTGGCGGGGCGGCGACTACGAGCTGACGGTGACGGGTCGCACCGAGCTCACGCCGAACTACCTGCGACTGCACTTCGAGGGCAAGGATCTGCTCACGGGCAGGACCCTGCACCCGACGATGTGGGTGCGCGGCTGGTTCCCCGACGGTGCCAAGTCCCATCAGCGGGGCTACACGCTGGTCAATGCCGACGCCGGCGCGGGCACCGTGGACATCGACTTCGCCATGCACGACGGCTTGGCCACCCGGTGGGCGTCGCTGGCCAAGGTGGGGGACACCCTCGAGGTGACGGTGCTCGGCAGCAACTTCACCTTGCCCGAGCCCGCGCCCGCGGGGTACGTCATCGTGGGTGACGCCGCGTCGCTGCCCGCGATCAACTCGCTGCTCGACGCGATCGACGACGGCACCCCGACCAAGGTCTTCATGGAGGCCGCCCACGACGACGACCGCGAGCTTCCCGTCGGCACGGACGAGGTGACGTGGGTGGACCGCAAGAAGGCGGGGGAGGCTCTGGTGGAGGCCGTCGGCGCATCGGCGTTCGACGCCGCCGACCACTTCGGCTGGGTGGCCTGCGACAACCGCACCACTCGCGCAGTGGCCAAGATCTTCCGCGAGGACTACAAGATTCCGCGCAAGTCGATCAAGGCCCAGGCGTACTGGGTGGCGTGAACCGGTGGTTTACCGATCGGCGAACAGCTGTTGCGCGCCCGTCAAAAACGCTGCGAAGGGTCATAGCGCCGCATAGTGTTTGGGCCCTCGGACTCGAGCAGAGTGGGCCGAGATCGCCCGGTGCGCGGCGATTACTTCAGCGAGCGGATGTCAGGTGAGTTCTCCCGATCAAGCGCAGGCGGTCCGACGTGACATCCTCCCCATTCCGGACGTGGCGTATGTCGGGTTGACGACGTACGACGCGAAGGACCCGGATACCAGCTATCCACCGATCAAGGACGTTCGCCCGCCGGCTACGGCGCCCAACGTGCTCGTCATCCTGATCGACGACGTCGGCTTCGGCGCCAGTAGCGCGTTCGGCGGCCCGTGCCAGACGCCGAACTTCGAGAAGCTGGCCTCGGGTGGGTTGAAGTACAACCGGTTTCACACCACGGCGTTGTGCTCGCCGACGCGCCAGGCGCTGCTGACCGGACGCAACCATCACTCGGTGGGCATGGGCAACATCACCGAAACCGCGACTGCCGCACCCGGGTACACCTCGGTCTTGCCCAACACCAAGGCACCGCTGGCCTTGACCCTGAAGCTCAACGGCTATTCGACGGCGCAGTTCGGCAAGTGCCACGAGGTGCCGGTATGGCAGACCAGTCCGGCTGGACCGTTCACCGCCTGGCCGACCGGCGGCGGCGGGTTCGAGTACTTCTACGGGTTCATCGGCGGGGAGAACAACCAGTGGGACCCAGCCCTCTACGAGGGCACCACGCCGATCGAACCGCCCAAGACGCCGGCGGAGGGTTACCACCTCACCGAGGACCTGACCGACAAGGCGATCAACTGGGCGCGCCAGCAGAAGGCACTCCTGCCCGACAAACCGTTCTTCATGTACTTCGCGCCTGGTGCCACCCACGCCCCGCACCACGTGCCCCCGGAGTGGATCGAGAAGTACAAGGGCAAGTTCGCCCACGGCTGGGATCGCCAGCGCGAGCTGACGTTCGAACGCCAGAAGGAACTGGGCGTCATCCCACCGGACGCCGTGCTCACCCCGCGCGACCCGGAGATCCCGGCTTGGGACGACATGGACCCTGCGCTCAAGCCGGCGCTGATGCGCCAGATGGAGGTCTATGCCGCCTTCATGGAGCACACCGACCATCACGTCGGCCGGTTGCTCGATGCGCTCGAACCAGTGCTCGACGACACCTTGGTCTACCTCATCGTCGGTGACAACGGAGCATCTGCGGAGGGCACGCTGCAGGGTGCTTTCAATGAGATGGCGAACTTCAACGGGATGGCCGACATCGAGACGCCCGAATTCCTGATGTCCAAGATCGACGAGTTCGGCGGCGAAGGCTCCTACGGCCACTACGCCGTCGGCTGGGCGTGGGCGATGGACTCGCCGTATCAGTGGACCAAGCAGGTGGCGTCGCACTGGGGCGGTACCCGCAACGGCACCATCGTGCACTGGCCCAAGGGAATCGCCGACAAGGGCGGCCACCGCAACCAGTTCAGCCACGTCATCGATTTGGCGCCAACGGTTTTGGAGGCGGCTGGCATCCCTGCGCCAACCATGGTCAACGGAGTCATGCAGAGCCCCTATGAGGGGACGAGCATGCTCTACAGCTTCAACGACGCCGATGCGCCCGAACGGCACCAGACGCAGTACTTCGAGATGTTCTGCAACCGCGGCATCTATCACAAGGGCTGGAGCGCGGTGACCAAGCACCGCACACCGTGGGCCATGGGTGGCGCGGTCATGCCTGCCTTCGACGACGACGTATGGGAGCTCTACGACGGCAACAGCGACTGGACGCAGGCCAATGACCTGTCGAAGGCAAATCCGGAGAAATTGCATGAACTGCAACGTCTTTGGCTGATCGAGGCGGTCAAGTACAACGTGCTACCGCTCGATGATCGGCAGATCGAGCGCATCAACCCCACGACGGCCGGCCGGCCGTCACTGATCAAGGGCAACAGCCAGCTACTGTTCGGGAACATGGGCCGGCTGTCGGAGAACAGCGTCGTCGACATCAAGAACAAGTCGTTCGCGGTCACATCCGAAGTGGACGTGCCCGCAGAAGGTGCCGAGGGCGTGATCATCGCCCAGGGTGGCCGGTTCGGCGGTTGGAGTCTGTACGCCAAAGACGGTCGGGCCAAGTTTCACTACAACGTGCTCGGCATCAAGTCCTTTGACGTCGAGGCGACTGAACCCGTTCCGTCAGGTACCACCCAGGTGCGGATGGAGTTCGAGTACGACGGCGGCGGCATGGGCAAGGGTGGCAACGTGAAGCTCTACTACGACGGCAAGGAAGTCGGCAGCGGCCGCGTCGACCAGACCCAGGGCTTCGTCTTCTCGGCCGATGAGACCACCGACGTCGGCCGCGAGACCGGCACGACGGTGAGCCCGGACTACACCGCCCACACCAGCAGGTTCACCGGCAAGATCGACTGGGTCCGAATCGATCTGGGAGACGACGCCAAGGATGCCGACCATTACGTCCATCCCGACGAACGCTTCCGCATCGCCATGGCACGGCAGTAGGTCAGGGCGTCCGGCGCGCCTGCGCCGCCATGATGACCGGCAGTACGAACTCCTCGACCGTCGCACGCTCGTCGGCGGCGTCGTGACCGGGGAACACCAGGAGCGAGATGATCACGCGGACAAGCCAGCGCGCACGCTGCTCGACGTCGTCGACGCCGAGCGATCCGAGGAAGGCCTCCGTCAGTGCCTTGATGACCTCGGAGCGTTCGGCCATCTCGCCGCCGATCGGGCGCTGCGTGGAGGCGAACCACGATGACAGCGCGGGGCTTTCGCGGACGCTGCGCAGTGAGGCGACCACGCCTTCGAGTAGCCGCTCGCGCGGATCGGCGATACCCGCGATGCGTTTGCCCATCTCGCTGAACACCCGATAGGTCTCACGGTGTACGTAGGCGGTGTACAGCGCCTCGCGGTTCTCGAAGTAGCGATACACCGTCGCGCGGGAACACCCTGCCGCTCTGGCGATCTCGTTCATTCCGACGGTCGCGGCATCCTGTCGGGTGAACAGGCTCTCGGCGGCGTCGAGGATCCGGTCGGCCGCTACCTCGGTGCGCCGCTCGGACAACCAGTCTCCCATTACTTCACCTTGAGCGGGACCGACAGCGGCCGTCGCACGTAACTGCCACCGGCCCAGACGATGGCGTCCTCGTCGACCTCGAAGTCGGGGATCCGCGCCATCAGCTCCGTCAGCGCGACGCGGGACTGCATGCGGGCGGCGGCCGCTCCGAGGCAGTGATGCGCGCCATGGCTGAACGACAGGATGTTGCGCGGCTTTCGAGTGACGTCGAGTTCGCCTGCGTCGTCACCGTATTGGCGGTCGTCGCGGTTGCCCGACCCGTAGAGGTACATCACGCGCCTGCCCTCGGGGATGGTGGTGTCGCCGATCGTCACGTCACGCGTCACGGTGCGGCCGAGCATCTGCACGGGTGAGGTGAGGCGTAGGAACTCGTCGACGGAATCGCTTATCAGATCCGGGTTCTCGGCAAGCAGCCGACGTTGGTCGGGTCGCTGGTGCAGCAGCTGCACCGAACCGCCCAGCATCCCGGTGGTGGTGTCGTTGCCGCCGGTGACCATCGTGAAGGTGAAGGCCAGGATCGACAGCACCCCCGCGATGTCACCGTCGGCGCCGACGCCCGCGGCCACCAGGTGCGACACGGTGTCGTCCTCCGGTTCGCTGCGACGTCGTTCGATGAGCGCGGTGAAGTAGGCCATCATGCCGCCGAGGGCATCGCCGAGCGTTTCGAGCGCGCCGCCGATGCCACCCTCCGCGGTGTTGGCGGCGACGATCGCCTCGGTCCAGCCGTCGAACTGGTCGCGATCCCCTTCGGGCACGCCGAGATAATGTGCGACGACCATCGACGGTAGCGGCTTGAACAACTCGGCCACGATGTCGCCGCCGCCGTTGGATTTGATGCGTTCCACTCGTTCTATTACGTACTCGCGGACCTTCGGTTCGACCGACTCGACCTGGCGCGGAGTGAAGCCGCGCGACACCAGCTTGCGGAACTCGGTGTGCACCGGTGGATCCTGCATCACCATCGGCGGGTTGTCGGCAAGGCCGATCAGCTCGAGCTCGCCGTAGTTGACGGTCAGACCCTGCGCCGACGAGAACGTCTGGTGGTCGCGGGCCGCAGCGAAGATGTCCGCGTGGCGCGACAGCACGTAGTAGTCATCCTCGGGTTTGTCCTCGGGGACGACGTGGTGCACGGGGTCCTCGTCGCGGAGTGCCTTGTACATCGGCCAGGGATTTGGCCATGTCTCAGCCTTTGCGAGCTGGAATCGAGCAGGCGTCCGATGAGACAAAGCAGCTGACATGTCTTATGGATACGACAGTTGAGGATATCTGTCAACCCTGCTGGCGGCGGACTGCCGGCGGGATCAACCCGCAGGTAGCCATCCCCGCATGGCCGTGTCCATCTGTTCGTCCTCGAGTGCGCTCACCGCGAGCCGACCCTGGCCGTCGTGATTGCGCATGCCGTCGAGGAGCAGCGCCACGTAGCGGCGCCACAGCGCGGGCTCGACGTGGCCTGCCCACTCGCTCACGGTGCCTGCCAGCAGGCTCACGATCGGCATGTCAGACGGTTCGATGTCGGGGCGCAGGTGGCCGTCGGCTCTGGCCCGCTCGACCAGTCTGGTGACCGGCGGGTCCAGCCGCAGGCGTGCGCACTCGACGCGGTAGCCGCCGTAGGCCTTGCTGTAGACCATCTCGCGCAGTCCGCGGTCGGTCGCCGTCAATTCGCAGAGATGCTCCACGAACCAGACGAAACCCTCCCATGAATCTTCTTGCTGCAGTGCTGATTCCGCCAGGGCGGCGATCTGGTCGATGCCGTGTTCGAAGATCGCCTCCATGAGGTCCTCTTTGGTGGGGAACCGCCGGTACACCGTTCCGACGCCGACGTTCGCGTGATGGGCCACGTCGTTGAGGTTGGGTTCCAGCCCTCTCGCCGCGAACAATTCCCGCGCGGCCGCGAGTACGCGCTGCCGATTGCGCTCTGCGTCGCTGCGCAGCGCTCGGCCCGATTCGCTGTCGGCGGTCACGTATTGGAGTGTAAGTGATGGGCGTCATAAGCGGATTGACTCAATCCACTTATACGTTTAGGTTGTCTACCTAGATCAGCCCGCCCAACCGCTCGCGGGTTCCACGTGGAAAGGCTCGACCGTGACCGCCGTGCCCGAGCGCCCTGTCGTGCGCGCCGATTCGTCGGCGTCCCAAAGTCTTTCGCCACTAGATTTCTCCCCGTCGCTTCGCTCGCCCCAGGCGCGTTTCTCCCCGTCGCTTCGCTCGCCCCAGGTGAGGCGGCTGCCGTGATCTCGGTGCTCAAGCGCGTCTGGCTGCCCGCCCTCGTCGTCCTGGCCATGGCGATCGGCGCCGTCAGCGTGACCCATCTGCGCTCGGTCTTCGGCTCCGACGGTGCCGTGGTGACGCCCGTGGGCTCCGATACCGCCGAGTCCTTCAACCCGAAGGTGGTGATCTACGAGGTGTACGGGTCCGGGTCGACCGCAACCATCAACTACACCGACCTCGACGGGTTGCCGCAGCGCACTGGGCAGGTGAGCCTGCCCTGGTCGCTGAGGCTCGAGACGACGGTGCCGTCGGTCATGCCCAACCTCCTCGCGCAGGGCAACGGTCAATCAATCGGCTGCCGAGTCGTCGTCGATGACGTGGTGAAGGACGAAAGGACGGCTGAGGGCGTGAATCCCGCGACGTACTGCTTGGTGAAGGCGGCATGAGCGCTTCTGGTTTGGGGGGCGGGACCGACAGCACGGTCGACGCCCCGACCGACGCCTTCCCTTCGGCGCGACACGCTGCCCGTCCCCGGCTGGCTCGGGCCATGCGCACCTTTGCGCTCCCGATCGTCCTGGTGTGGATCGCCATCGTCGCCATCCTCAACACCACGGTGCCGCAGCTCGAAGTGGTCGGCAAGCTGCGCGCGGTGTCGATGAGCCCCAACGACGCACCAGCACTGATCGCGACGAAACGCGTCGGCGAAGTGTTCCACGAATACAACACCAGCAGTTCGGTGATGATCGTGCTCGAGGGCGACGATCCCCTCGGCGCTGACGCGCATGCCTTCTACGACGAGATGGTCCGCAAACTGCGCGCAGACACCACCCACATCCAGCACGTCCAGGACTTCTGGGGCGACACCTTGACCGCGGCCGGTGCGCAAAGCATCGACGGCAAGGCCTCGTACGTGCAGGTGTACATCGCCGGCGACCAAGGCGAAACCCTGGCCAACGATTCTGTGCAAGCGGTTCGCGACATCGTCGCGGACACGAAAGCGCCTGTCGGCGTGACGGCTTACGTGACGGGCCCAGCGGCGACGACCACCGATCAGAACGTGGTCGGCGACGAGAGCATGAAGATGATCGAGGGTCTGACCTTCGCCGTGATCATCATCATGCTGCTGCTCGTCTACCGATCCGTGGTGACGGTGTTGATCACCATGTCCATGGTGGTGGTCGGCTTGCTCTCGGCCCGCGGCATCGTCGCCTTCCTCGGCTATCACGACGTCTTCGGGCTGACGACGTTCTCGACCAACATGGTGGTGACGCTGGCGATCGCGGCCGCTACCGACTACGCGATCTTCCTGATTGGGCGTTACCAGGAAGCGCGAAGATCGGGCGAGGACCGAGAGTCGGCCTACTACACGATGTTCCAGGGCACCGCCCACGTCGTGCTGGCCTCCGGTCTCACCATCGCCGGGGCGACGCTGTGCCTGCACTTCACCCGGTTGCCGTACTTCCAGACGATGGGCATACCCCTGTCGATCGGCATGACGATCGTGGTTGCCGCCGCACTCACCCTTGGCCCAGCGATGATTTCGCTGGTCACGCGGTTCGGCAAGGTGCTGGAACCCAAGCGGATGAACCGGTCCCGGGGATGGCGGCGCGTCGGCGCGGCCACCGTTCGCTGGCCTGGCGCGGTCTTGGTGATGGCCCTGGTGTTGGCCCTCGTCGGTCTGCTGACCCTGCCCGGCTATCACACCACCTACAACGACCGTATCTTCCTGCCCAACGACGTACCGGCGAATGTTGGTATGGCGGCGGCTGATCGGCACTTCTCCGACGCCAAGATGAACCCCGAGCTGGTGATGGTCGAGGCCGATCACGATCTGCGGAATCCCGCCGACTTCTTGATCATCGACAAGATCGCCAAGGCGATGGTCCGGGTGCATGGGATTGCTCAGGTGCAGACGATCACCCGTCCCGACGGCAAGCCGATCAAACATGCCTCGCTTGCCTACACCGTTGGCGCTGGCGGCACGGGTCAGCTGATGAACAACGACTATCAACAGACCGTGCTCGCCAATACGCTGAAGCAGGCCGACGAGATGCAGGCGACCATCGACTCGATGGAGAAGATGCAGAGCATCACTCTGCAGATGGCCGACGTCACGCGGCGAATGGCCGACAAGATGAAGACGACGTCGGGACACCTGCAGGAGACGCGTGACGACCTCGCGAACTTCGACGACTTCTTCCGGCCGATGCGCAACTACTTCTATTGGGAGCCGCACTGCTTCGACATCCCGGTGTGCTGGTCGGTGCGGTCGATCTTCGACGCCCTCGACGGCATCAGCACCATGTCGGATGACTTCGAGGACCTGGTGCCGGACCTCGAGCGCCTTGCCGACCTGACGCCGCAGCTGGCTGCACTGATGCCATCGATGATCCAGTCGATGAAGAATCAGAAGCAGATCATGCTCAACCAGTATCAGGCGCAGAAGGCGCAGCAGGACCAGAACATGGCCACCCAAAACGACTCCACCGCAATGGGTCAGGCCTTCGATGCCGCCAGGAACGATGACACGTTCTACCTGCCGCCTGAGGCATTCGAGACGGCCGACTTCAAGCGCGGCATCAAGCTGTTCCTCTCGCCCGACGGTCATGCCGTGCGGTTCACCGTCTTCCACCAGGGCGACCCGTTGAGCGAGGAGGGTACCTCGCACATCGAGCCGATCAGGATCGCCGCCGCCGACGCCATCAAGGGCACGCCGCTGGAGGGGTCGACGGTCTACGTCGGTGGCAGCGCGGCCATGTACAAGGACATGCAACAGGGCGCGGACTACGACTTGCTGATCGCGGCCGTCGCCGCGCTGATCCTGATCTTCCTGATCATGGTGGTGCTGACCCGTGCCATCGCAGCCGCAGCGGTGATCGTTGGCACCGTGGTGCTGAGTTTGGGTGCCTCGTTTGGCCTTTCGGTGCTGCTCTGGCAGCACGTGATCGGGCTACCACTGCACTGGATGGTGTTGCCGATGTCGGTCATCGTGCTGCTCGCAGTCGGCGCCGACTACAACCTGCTTCTGGTCTCCCGCATGAAGGAGGAGATCCACGCCGGGTTGCACACCGGCATGATCAGAGCGATGGCAGGTACCGGATCCGTGGTCACCACTGCGGGGTTGGTGTTCGCCTTCACGATGGCGTCCATGGCGGTCAGCAAACTGATCGTCATCGGTCAGGTCGGCACCACCATCGGTCTCGGGCTGCTCTTCGACACGCTGGTCGTGCGGTCGCTCATGACACCGTCGCTGGCGGCCCTGCTCGGACGCTGGTTCTGGTGGCCGCAGCGCGTGCGTCCACGGCCAGTGCCGCAGCCGTGGCCGAAGGTGAGCGCAGTCGAATCAGCGGACGGCGCAACGACCTAACCCCCTCCCGCGAGCGCGCGAGTCTGCGGGCAACACGCGGCAGAAAATCACCACTTTGCGCACGCTCGCGGGGCGTGGTGTCCGCCGATCGGGGGACACGACTTTCATCCCCCTCATCCACCAGACGCCCGACATACAGCGCGCCCAAACCAAGGCATGGTCATTTCATCGCCGGAAGAACTCCGGTGGTCAATCGAGAACACCACTCACACAAAAGGATTGATGAAATGATCAGCGACACCCGCAAGTTCAGGCACTATTGCGTGCTAGCCGTACTGGCCGGAGGCTTCATCGGTGCTGCGGCGGTCGGTCTGGCAGGGATGGTCCACGCCGACCCCGCCGCCCCGGTCACCACCACCGCGCCCGCTCCGGTCGGCCCGGGCTACCAGTACTACCCCGACTACTACGCCACGCCTGCGCCCACGCAGGTCCCCGGCTGGCAGGGACATCACGGCCCAGGACACATGAACTGACCTGGCGCCAGCACGTCCTCCCCGCGGCACGGGGAGGACGTGTTCGTGACTTGGCTAGATCGCCGCGCCGGGGTTGAGGATGTTGTCCGGGTCCAATGCGTGTTTGATCCGGCGATTCAGCTCCATCGCCTCGGGCCCTAGATAACCGGCGAGCCAAGGCCTTTTGAGCCTGCCGACGCCGTGCTCGCCGGTGATGGTGCCACCGAGTCCGACGGCCAAGTCCATCACCTCGCCGAACGCCAGCTGAGCGCGCTCGGCCTCGTCGCGGTCCGCGGGGTCGAACACGATCAGCGGGTGGGTGTTGCCGTCGCCTGCGTGCGCGATCACCGAGATCATCAGTCGATGCCGCGACGCGATCTTCTCCACTCCCGACACCAGGTCGGCCAACGCGGGCAACGGCACTCCGACGTCCTCGAGGAGCAGTGAGCCCTTGGCCTCGACCGCCGGGATGGCGAACCGCCGCGCCGCCACGAAGGCCTCGCCTTCGTCGGGATCGTCGGTGGAGTACACCTCCGTCGCACCGTGTTCGGTGAACA
The DNA here is from genome assembly GCF_008329605.1 of Mycolicibacterium sp. P9-64. GTDB lineage: Bacteria > Actinomycetota > Actinomycetes > Mycobacteriales > Mycobacteriaceae > Mycobacterium. The sequence goes on along the minus strand of NZ_NPKO01000011.1, from coordinate 233,979 downwards.
CCCGCGCCATGTACTCGGTGTCCTCGACGCCTGCGGGCCCACGGTCGTCGGACGCGGCGACCATCATCGCTGCGGCCTTGCGGTCGAGGCCCATCTTCAGCTTGTCCTCGACGGCGTTGATCGCGACCGAGTCCATGAACTCCAGCATCGAAGGCCGGATCTTGCCGGTGATCGTGACTACGGCGTTGGCGGCGGCCGCCACCGAGTCGAACGACGCCACCACGGTGCAGCCCCGGTGCTGTGGCGGTAGCAGCCGCAACGTCACCTCGGTGATCACGCCGAGGGTGCCCTCGCTGCCGACGAACAGCTTGGTCAGGCTTAGTCCCGCAACGTCTTTCAGCCGTGGACCGCCGAGGCGCACCGCCGTGCCGTCGGCGAGGACGACCTGCATGCCGAGCACGTAGTCGGTCGTGACGCCGTACTTCACGCAGCACAGGCCGCCGGCGTTGGTCGCGATGTTGCCGCCGATGCTGCAGATCTCGTATGACGACGGGTCGGGCGGGTACCACAGCCCGTACTCGGCGACGGCCTTCTTCACCTCGGCGTTGAACAGACCGGGCTGCGTGACGGCCGTGCGGGTCACGGGGTCGACGGTGATGTCGCGCATCCGCTCGGTGGACAGCACGATGCCGCCGTCCAGCGCGGTGGCGCCTCCCGAGAGACCGGTACCCGCGCCGCGCGGAACCACCGGCACCCCGTGTGTGGTTGCCCACCGCAGCACGGCCTGCACCTCCTCGGTGCGACGCGGTCTGACCACGGCGATCGCGGTACCCGCGTTCGGGTCGGCGGCGCGGTCCTGCCGATACGACGCGACGATGTCGGGATCGGTGACGACAGTGCCGTCGGGCAGTTCGGCGATGAGCTCAGCCAGCATGTCTGCAACCACGCATTGATGCTACGAGGTCGATCACCGCTGCAACCCAAACCGTCACGGCACCATCCACGACAGCACGGGCGAGGACTGCAGTCCTGACAGGATGCACAGCAGGACGAGGAACCCCAGGCTCCACAGGATGACGCGGCGAAAGATGTCGCCCTCCTTGCCGTCCAGGCCGACGGCCGCTGCCGCAATGGCGAGGTTCTGCGGCGAGATCATCTTGCCGAGCACGCCGCCGGAACTGTTGGATGCGGCCATCAGGACGTCCGACAAACCGGCCTGGTTCGCGGCGGCAACCTGCAGCGCGCCGAACAACGAATTGGATGAGGTGTCTGAGCCCGTGACCGCGACGCCGAGCCAGCCGAGGATCGGCGAAAGCACCGCGAACGCACCGCCGGCGGCGGCCATCCAGGTGCCGAGGGTGATCGTCTGGCCGGACAGGTTCATCACGAAAGCCAATGCAAGCACTGCCATCACGGTCAGAATCGCCCAGCGGAGTTGATGCAGCGTCGTCCCGTACGCCTTGAGTGCACGCGGCACCGACAACCGCAACGCGATCATCGTGAGGACGCCCGCGACGAGCATCTGCGTGCCCGGAGTGGTGAGCAGATTCAGGGTGAACTTGGTCAGGGTGGACGGGTCGCCGTTGGCGTCGATGACCTGAAGGCCGGGCCAATTCCCGGCGAACGTCGCCGTGTCGAGCAGCTTCTTCACTGCGGGGATCTGGCAGATCACGAAGACCCCGATGATGATTCCGTAGGGTGCGTATGCCCTGGCCACCTCTGCACGGGAGTCTCGAACGTCATCCGCGTCGAGTTCGGCGCCTCCCGTTCCCCCGTCCGAGGAGCCGCCGACCGTTACGGGCTCGGAATAGGCATGGCGGGGCTGCCAGTATCGGACCAGAACAACCACTGCCGCCGCGGAGACCAACGACGCGACGACGTCGGCCAGCGGCACCGACACGAAGTTCGAGGTGGCGTACTGCGCGATCGCGAACACCACGCCGCAGACCACGGCGGCGGGCCAGGTCTCGCGGATGCCGCGACGGCCGTCGACGATCACAACCAGTGCCAACGGCACGAGCAGCGCAAGCAGCGGCGTCTGGCGACCGACCATCGCCCCGAGCGTGTCAGGGGACAGCTCGGTGACCTTGCCCAGCGTGATGATGGGCGTGGCCATGGCGCCGAATGCGACGGGCGCGGTGTTGGCGACCAGCGCTAGCGCGGCCGCCTTCAGCGGTCGGAAGCCGAGCGCCATCAGCATCACCGACGTCACCGCAACCGGGGTGCCGAAGCCGGCGAGCGCCTCCATCAGCGCGCCGAACGAGAACGCGATGAGGATGGCCTGGATCCGTTGGTCATCGCTCACCTGGCTGAACGACCGGCGTAGTACGTCGAAATGCCCTGTCTCGACAGTCATCTGGTAGACCCAGATTGCGTTGATGACAATCCACAGGATTGGGAAGAAGCCGAATGCGGCACCCTCGGACCCGGCCAGCAGAGTCTGCCCGATGGGCATCCCGTAGATCACGACGGCGATCACGATGCTCACGGCGAGCGATATCAGCGATGCCACCCATGCGGTCATCTTCAGCGCACCGAGCAAGACGAACAGCAAGAGCAGTGGCACTGCGGCAACCGCGGCGCTCCAGCCGAGAGAGTTGGCCATCGGATCAAGAACTTGCTGGTACACGGGCTGACCTCGATTGTGACGTAGGACACGTTTGCGTGTGGTTACCCGAATTGTGGCCCTTCGAAAACGCGGTGTCTCAGGCTTGATCAGGGCCAGAGCAGGCTCTTGGACCAGCCCGGGGTCGGCGTCGCGTTCGGCGCGGGGTCCAGCCAGTGCACGGTCCAGATCGTCGTCGTCGGAGAACGGCTCGCTCTGCTTGCGCAACAACACCAAGGCGCCGGCACCCGCCGATCTGGCAAGGAAGTCGGCCGACGCGACCGCGGGTGGATCGGCCACTAGGGCGCCCCGCACGCGCACCTGACGGACGAGCTGCGGCCAGTAGAAGGTCGCCGCGACGGGGTTCGCGGCGAGGTCGTCACCCTTCTTGCTCCACCGGGCGGTCGAGGTCGCGCAGCGAGGGCAGACCCACCGCGATCAGGCCCATCACCAGCATTGGCAACGACAGTGCGAGGAACGTCGTCTTGAGCCCCGCCGCGTCCGCCAGCGGACCGGCGAGGATCAGGCCGAGCGGGCCCGCGGCGTAGGTCAGCGAGCCCATCACCCCGACCACTCGGCCACGCAGGTGCGCGGGCGCGCGGGTCTGCATGACGTAGTTGTAGATCGGCGACGTCGGGCCGTAGGCGAAGCCGACGACTGCGCTCAACGCCAGGATCACCGGCAGCGGTGGAAGGAAGGCGATGATCGTCATCGCGACGCCCAGCGTCAGCACGGCGATCAACATCGTGGTGCGCCGCTTGACGTATCTCGACGTCACCGCGTACCCCAGTGCGCCCACCAGGCCGCCCACCGACAGCGCCATCAACACCCAGCCCAGCTGTGCGGGCTCGTTGCGATCGGTGAAGTACTTGGGGAACAAGACCGATTCCATCGGCATGTACAGCCCCGTCATGGCCAGGTCGATCAACGCCAGCGTGCGCAACACCTTCAGGTTCCACACGAACGACAGTCCCTCGATCACCCCCGACCACACGCCGTCGGGCAGGGCGTCTCGGTCCGGCTTGCCCGCGCCCTCGAGGCGCAGCACGGCGATGGCGGCGATGGAGAGCACGAAGGTTCCCGCGGTCACCCACATGGTGTTGATGCCGCCGAGGGTGGTGATCAGCAGGCCGCCGATACCAGGACCCACGATGTAGGACAGGTTGAACGTCGCCTCGTACACGCTGTTCGCATGGTCAAGCGTCCAGTCGGCCCGCTTGGCCGCCTCGGGCAACATCGTCTCGCGTGCCGTCATCCCGGCAGGATCGAAGAAGGCGCCGAGGGCGGCGAGGGCGGCCAGCACGGCGACGTTGACCGCGTCGACCCCGAAGGTAAGGGCGATGACGGGCACCGCGGCCACGGACAACGCGGACAACGCGTCGGAGATCATCGATACCCGCCGCCGGCCGAGGTAGTCGACCGCAGCACCCGCGATCAGGGTGGCCACCAGCAGGGGCAGGGTTCCTGCCAAGGCGACCACCGATGCGTCGAGCGCGGATCCGTTGCGCTGCAGCACCAGCCAGGGGAAGGCGATCATCGAGATGCCGTTGCCCGCGCCCGCCATCAGCGCGGCGAACAAGACGAGATACGCCGGACCGCGCTTGGTGTGAGTCATGGGTTATCGGGGCTGAATCTAACAGCGGGCATGCCGAGGCCGCGACGAATTTTCCGGGCGTGCACAGTGATGGGGTGACGCTGCCGCATCCCCGCACGGGCGAGCTCTTCGACTCGCCGGTGCCCGCAGGGTCGGGTTGGCCTGGCGACCCGGCATCGCCGGACACCGTGGTTGCGACGACGGCGGCCAAGGTCCGGTCGGTGGCCAAGCGCACCAAGGCGCTAGGGGATCTGGATGCGGAGATCAGCGTGTGCCGGGCTTGCCCGCGGTTGGTCGACTGGCGCGAGCGCGTCGCCGTCGAGAAGCGCCGTTCCTTCGCCGCCGAGCCCTACTGGGGCAGGCCCATCGCAGGCTTTGGCGCGGAACATCCGTCCATACTCGTGCTCGGTCTTGCGCCTGCCGCGCACGGCGCGAACCGTACGGGCCGAGTGTTCACCGGCGACCGCTCCGGTGACTTCTTGTTCGCCGCGTTGCACAGGGCCGGGCTGGCGACCTCACCGCTCAGCGTGGATGCCGCAGACGGGTTGGCGCTCAACGACACTCGCATCGTGGCCGCAGTGCGGTGTGCCCCACCGGACAACGCGCCGACTCCGGCGGAACGGTCCAACTGCGCGCCCTGGCTCGACGCCGAGTGGCGGCTGATCGGCCCCGACGTGCGGGTGATCGTCGTGCTCGGCGGGTTCGCGTGGCGGGCAGCGCTCGACATGATCCGCGCCGGTGGGGGTGTGGTGCCCGTGCCGCAGCCCAAGTTCGGGCACCTGGCCCGCGCCACGGTGGGAGGCGTCCAGCTCATCGGGTGCTATCACCCCAGCCAGCAGAACACCTTCACCGGCAGGCTCACCCCGGCGATGCTCGACGACGTCTTCGAGCAAGCCAAAGCCGTCGCCCACCCCCTGTGATTTCGGCGCGCTAACCGTCGCTGAGCGTGCGAAAACGCGCCCAAATCGCAGGAAGGGGAACGTATGGCGCTGCGATCGCGTTGGTTTTGACGTGCGACTCTCCGTCCTTGACCTCCTCCCCGTCCGCAGCGACCAGACCACCTCGGACGCGCTGGCAGCGACCGTTGGGCTGGCGCAGACCGCCGACGCGCTGGGCTACACCCGCTTCTGGGTGGCTGAGCACCACAACATGCCCGCAGTCGCCGCCACCAGCCCGCCCGTCGTGATCGCCTACCTCGCCGCGCAGACCCACCAACTACGCCTTGGCTCGGGCGGCGTCATGCTGCCCAACCACGCGCCCCTGGCGGTCGCCGAGCAGTTCGCGTTGCTCGAGGCGGCGGCGCCCGGCCGCATCGACCTCGGCATCGGCCGCGCACCCGGCTCGGACCCCGTCACCTCGATGGCGTTGCGCGGCGCCGCGGGCCGCGACGATACGGACATCGAGAACTTCCCGCAGTACCTCGACGACGTCGCCGCACTCATGAGCACGTCGGGCGTGCATGTGGCGCTGCGGGGCCGAAACCTGATGAGCCAGAACTACGTTCTCAAGGCGACGCCGGCTGCTGCCAGCGAGCCACGGCTGTGGCTGCTCGGCTCGTCGCTCTACTCGGCGCACCTGGCCGCCGCCAAGGGCCTGCCGTACGTGTTCGCCCACCACTTCTCGGGGCAGGGCACGGAGGAGGCGCTTGCCGTCTACCGCGGGGAGTTCAAGCCGAGCGACCTGCTTGCCGAGCCGACCACGTTCATGACCGTCAACGCGTCGGTGGCGCCCACGCGCGCCGAGGCCGAGGAGCTGATGCTGCCGAACCTGCACATGATGGCGTGGCTGCGCACCGGCCAGCCGCTGCGTGCCCTCGACCTCGTCGAGGACGCCCGCGGCATCGAGCTGACCTACCAGCAGCAGGCCATCGTCGATTCGGGCGTGGCCCGCGCGATCATCGGGTCACCGACCGAGGCGGCCGACCAGGTGCGTGAGCTTGCCCAGCACTTCGGCGTCGATGAGGTGATGGTCAACCCCGTCGCGTCCGCCTACCGCGGCGTCGACCCGGCGACCGCACCTGCCCGCGAGCGGACGCTGGAACTGCTCGCGAAGGAGCTGTTCTAGGGCGCGACGGCGAGCCGTCAATTCGGCAGAAGCGCGATGACCGGAATCGGCCGCGTGGTTCGCTTCTGATAGCCGTTGTAGCGGTTGGCGTTGTTGTCGTTGACCAACTTCCACACCCGCGGGTAGTCCGGGTCGTCGGCCCCGATGATCCTCGCCGTGGCGGGCATGCGCTTCGGCCCGATGTTGATCTCGACGTCCGGCTTGGCCTTCAGGTTGTGGTACCAGCCGGGGGCCTTGGGGTCGCCGCCCTTGGATGCGACCACCAAATACGCGCCGCCGTCCACGGCGTAGCTCAACGTGTTGGTCCGCTGAATACCGGTCTTGGCGCCGACGGTGTGCAGCAGCAGGCTTGGCGGACCGCCGGGGATGCGGTGCCCGATCCGGCCTTCGGTCTTCTTGTAGATCTTGTCGTGCAGCCCCAGCAGGGGAACTCCGATGTAGCGCTCCCATAGCGGCATGTTGCTCATGACATCACTCCTTGGTTGCGTCGATCGTGGCCAGCGCCTCGCGCAAGATGCGTCCCGTGGCCTCCCGTTCCGGATCGCGACGCAGCACCAGCCCCTTGGCAAAGGACAGTTTGTCACCGGACTTCCGCGGGGCCACGTGCAGGTGGACGTGGAACACGCTCTGAAACGCGGCCTTGCCGTCGTTGATCGCGATGTTGTTGCCGTCCGCCTTGAGCTCCGATGCCCGCGCCGCCTGAGCGATGCGCTGCCCGATGTTGACGAGCCCGGCGATGGTGTCGGCAGGGGTGTCGGCCAGGTCGACGGTGTGTTTCTTCGGGATGACGAGGGTGTGCCCGCGGACGATCGGGCGGATGTCGAGGATCGCCAGGTAGTCGTCGTCCTCGTAGATGCGGATGGCTGGGGCTTCGCCGGCGACGATGGCGCAGAAGACGCAGGTCATCCTCGCTACGTTAGCTGGTGACGGCCGCCGACAGGTCGGCGAGACGCTGCGTCTCTTGCTTGGTCAGCGCGATCTTCATCGCGCCCGCGGCTTCCTTGGCGTGGTGCGGTTTCGACGCTCCGGGGATCGCGACGACGGTGTCGCCGTAGTAGGTGATCAGCCATGCCAGCGCGATCTGGCTGATCGACGCATCGTGAGCGGCCGCGATCTCGCGCATGCCGTCGATCAGAGGAGCGGTGCGGTCCAGCCGCTTGTCGGTCATGCCGGTCATCAGTCGTCGCGCACGGGGCAACTCGGCGACCAGGCTGCGGTCGTCGTGGAACCTGCCGGTGAGCAACCCGCTGGCCAACGGTGAGTAGGCGATCAGGGTGACGCCGAGCCGGCGCGCGGTCTCCAACACTCCGTTGGTCTCGATCTTGCGGTGCACCAGGTTGATCTGAACCTGGTTGGTGGCCAACGGAATTCCGCGCGCAGTCAAGGTCTCGTGCGCGATCTCCATCTGCCGTGCCGAGAAATTGCTGACCCCGACGGATCGGATGTCGCAGGCCTCCACCAGTCGGGCCATCGCCTGGATTTCGGTGCGCACCGGCGAGAGGCTGCCGTAACCCGTGTGGATCTGGTGCAGGTCGACGGTGAAGGGGTCGAGCGCCACTTCTCTGTCACCGATTGTCCGCTCGATGCTCTTCGCGGTGCGCAGGAGCGACGCCCACTTGGTGGCGACCGTGGCATCGCCCGGCTTGATGCCTGCGTTCTCGAGACCGCTGCTGAGGCGCCGTTCCGACTTGCCGCGCCCGTACGCCTCGGCGGTGTCGAACCAGTTGATGCCCCCGTCGACCGCAGTCTTGACGATGACGTCGACCTGCGACTGGGGGAGTGGGCGGAAGAAGGCCGAAATCAGTCCGGTGCCCGAGAACTGCATGGTGCCAAGTCCGATCGGCGAAACGTGAATACCAGTGCGTCCCAGCTCCCGAGTTGCCACGAGACGAGCATACATCGGTACGAGACAATGGTGTCTCGTACCGAGACGCTAATATCGGCGTGTGACGAAGGCCGACGGCACCGCCGAACGGACGCGCGCGGTGATTCTCGAAGCCGCTGCGCGGGTGCTCGGCCGTCGCTCCGATGCGTCGATGGCGGACATCGCCGACGATGCCGGCGTCGGTCGCGCCACGTTGTACAGGCACTTCCCAACACGCGATTCGTTGTTGCAGGGCGCACAACAGGCCGGCATCGCCGAAATGACCGAGGGCATCGAGGCTGCGAACCTCGGCGACCTCACCGTCGAACGGGCAATCGCGAGACTGATCAGCGTCTTCATGCGTACCGGCGCCAAGTACGCAGCCTTCATCAATCAGGACCACGACCACGGCGACGACGACGTCGACAAGCAGCGCGTACTCCAACCCGTGCGCGACGTGATCGACCGCGGCGTGCGCGAAGGCGTGCTGCGCGCGGACCCGCCCACCGACGTGCTGTTCGAGATGTTCTCCGCCCTGATCGAGCGGGCGCTCTGGCTCACGGTGGCAGGAACGACCACGCCCGAGGCGGCCACCGACGCCGTCGTCGACCTGTTCCTCGACGGTGCAAGAAGGGTAGGCCCCGGGCCCGTCGAGGCATAGATTGAGCGTGTGGCACCGGACGTCGACATCGAAGCGTTGGGCCTGCTAGACGGCCTCGAAGGACAGGCGCGTCAAGAGCGCGCCGACCTCATCGCGTGGCTGCTCGCCAGAGGATTCGACCTCGACCACATCCTCGGCTCCGTGGCTGCGCCCCTGATGTTGGCGGCCAACCGCGTGCTCGGCGACGACGGGGACTACGTGTCCGCGCGCGAGGTCTGCGACGAAACCGGAATCGACCTCGAACTTCTGCAACGCCTGCACCGTGCCATGGGCTTGCCCCGGATCGAGGATCCCGACGCGGCCGTGCTGCTGCGCGCAGACGCAGAAGCCGCAACCGGCGCGAAATTCCTTCTCGAGCTGGGTATCCCACCCGACGATGCGGTTACGGTCACTCGGGTCATGACCGAGAGCCTCGGACATGCCGCAGCGATCCTGCGAGAGTCGGCGCTGAAGATGGTCCTGGTGCCCGGGGCCACCGAGGTCGAGATCGCCGAAGCGTCGGAGGAACTCGCGCGCAGGGCCGATCCGATGCTCGGGCCGATGATGGAGGACCTCATTCGCCTGCAGCTGCGGCAGTCGTTCGCGATCGAGGCAGTCAATGCCACCGAGCGCGCCGTAGGGGGATTGCCCGGCGCGCGCATGGTCACCGTGTGTTTTGCAGACCTCGCGGGTTTCACCACACTTGGCGAATCGCTGCCGCCCGAAGAGCTGGAGCACGTCGCCAGCATGCTTGCCCAACTCGCCCACGACGCAGCGCTCAACCCCGTCCGGTTCGTCAAGTCGATCGGGGATGCGGTAATGCTGGTTTGCTTCGAACCGGCGCCGGTCTTGCACGCCGCACTCGACCTGTCCGATGCCGCGATCGCAAACGGCCTGCCGCCGTTACGGATTGGCATTGCGACGGGCTGCGCGGTCAGCCGCGCCGGCGACTGGTTCGGCAGTCCGGTGAATCTGGCAAGCCGCGTGACGGGCGCGGCCAGGCCAGGGGCCGTCCTCGCCGCAGAGTCCACGCGTGACGCCGTCGGCGGCGCGCGTGGACTCGACTGGACGCCGATCGGCGCGAGGCGCCTCAAGGGCGTCAGCGACGAGGTGAAGCTGTTTCGCGTCCGCCGGCTCCCGTTGAACCTCCAGGTCTAGGCGTTCTGACTAGACCACTCCGCCAGCCGGCGGTCGCGCTCCTCGGGGCCGACATCCTCCACCCGCGTCATCACCGTCCAGCGCTGACCGAACGGGTCGAGGATGGACGCGAACCGGTCGCCGGTGACGAAGGTCTGCGCGGGCTCGCGGATCGTCGCGCCGGCGTTCTCAGCTCGCGCGACGATGTCGTCCACGTCTGCGCAGTACAGCGCGACGGAGTGCGTGACGGCTTCGCGGGGCTGCGGTGCGGCCAGCTGGTAGGCCTCCTGCGGATCGGACACCTGCAACCGACCGTTCCCGAAGTCCAGTTCGGCGTGCATGACGATGCCGCCGTCGCCATCCATCCGCTCGATGAGCTTGGCGCCGAACACCGATACGTAGAAGTCGATCGCCTCGGCAGCGCCGTCGATGCACAGAAATGGAGTCAGGCTGGTGTAGCCCTGCGGAATCGGGTTGACGCTCATGTCTCCCGATTTTCGTAGGGTGGTGCGGTGGCAGCTTGGAAAAACGCGACAGAGTCCCCGATGCGCGGGGTCGTCGGCCGCGCGGGGACGACTTCGGCGTTCGATCTGGCCCGGTGGACACCGTCGGATGCCACCGCCGAGTTCGTCGAACACTTCTGGTCGGTCAGCTGGGATCTGCGCGGGCAGGCGCCCTTCGACAGTGCGGTGATCACGTTCCCGTCGCTGCATCTCACCCACGAGTGGGGCAGCGACGGCGCGCGTCACGGTTTTTCGCTGCCGAATACGTTGGTGCACGGCGTGGTCGAGCACGTGTTCCGCACGACGATCAGCGAGCGCGGCGCCGTCGTCGGGGCGCGATTCCGGCCAGGCGGCTTCACGGCCCGCTTCGACAGGGACGCCGCGGCACTGACGGGGCGGGTGCAGCCCGCCGACGACGAATTATTCGGTATGCCAATGCATCTCGACGACAACATCGAATCGGCAGCGACCACCTTCGATGACGCCATCGCCGCGGGCGCCCGAAAACCCGACTCGACCTACGTTGCGTTGACCGTCCTGGTGGACCGGATCCGCGACGACGACACGTTGCACCGCGTCGACCAGGTCATGACGCATTCACCGTGGAGTGCGCGCACCACCCAACGAGTGTTTCGCCGCTACGTCGGCGTTCCGGTGAAGTGGGTGTTGTGCCGCTACCGGCTGCAGCACGCGGCGCTGGAGATCGAGACGGACCCGTCGCTCGATTTCGCCGACCTCGCGGTCCGGCTTGGCTGGTACGACCAGGCGCACTTCATCAACGACTTCCGATCGATGCTCGGGTGCACGCCCGTCGAATACGCCACGCGCTACGGCAAGGAGAACGATCTCAATGGACCCTCGTGATCTCGCGTACGCCGGTGCTGCCGAGCAGGCGCGCCTGCTCGCCGCCGGTACCGTCACCGCACCGGCATTGCTGGACGTCTACCTCGACCGTATCGCCCGTCTCGACCCCGAATTGCGTTCCTACCGAGTGGTTCTCATCGACTCCGCGCGTCGGGAGGCGGCGGCCGCCCAGGACCGGCTGAACGCGGGGGAGCGGTTGCCTCTCCTCGGTGTGCCGATCGCGATCAAGGACGACGTCGACGTCGCAGGTGAGGTCACTACCTACGGCACCAGCGCACACGGCCCAGCCCGAACACAGGACGCCGAGGTAGTGCGCCGGCTGCGCGAGGCGGGTGCGGTGATCGTCGGCAAGACCGCGGTGCCCGAGATGATGATCTGGCCGTTCACCGAGACCTTGACGTTCGGGTCGACGCGCAACCCGTGGAACACCGAGTTCGCACCGGGAGGCAGCAGCGGCGGCAGCGGAGCCGCAATGGCGGCCGGGCTCGCCGCGCTGGCGCTGGGCTCCGACGGCATGGGCTCGATCCGCATCCCGTCGACGTGGGGCGGGCTGTTCGGCATCAAGCCGCAACGCGATCGGGTGCCGCTCGCACCGCACGACGGGGCGTGGTGCGGGCTGAGTGTCAACGGCCCGCTCGCGAGGACGGTCGAGGATGCCGCGCTGTTCCTCGACGTGACGGCCACCGGTGCGCCGGAAGGCGGCTTCGTCGCCGCTGCCGCACGTGCGCCGGGCCGGCTGCGAATCGCCTTGAGTACCAAGGTTCCGCCCCCATTGGCCGCGCGGATCGGCAAGGCGCAGCGGGCTGCCGTCGCCGAGGCGGGTGCTCTGCTGCGTCAGCTGGGCCACCACGTCGTCGAACGCGATCCCGACTATCCGCCGCGTGCGGTGTACGGCCAGGCGTTGCCACGGTACTTCCGCGGTGTCCACGACGACGTCGCTGCGCTGCCGCGTCCCGAACGCCTCGACCGTCGAACGCGGACTTTCGCCAGGATCGGCGGTCTGGTGTCGGATCGGCGGGTGTCCGCGATGAGCACGGCCGAGGCCGACGTCACCGCGCGTGTCACCTCGATCTTCGACGACGTCGACGTGCTGATCACGCCCGGCACGGCTCTCGGGCCGTCCCGCATCGGTGCCCATCAGCGCCGCGGCGCCATCTCGACGCTGACGCTGGTGGCGGCGCGCGTGCCGTTCCAGGCGATGTTCAACGTGACGGGACAGCCCGCTGCCGTCGTGCCGTGGGGACTGGACGGCAACGGCATTCCGACGTCGATCCAGATCGTCGGCAAGCCGTTCGACGAGGCGACGCTGCTCTCGCTCGGCACGCAGATCGAGTCCGCCCGGCCGTGGGCGCACCGGCGCCCGCCGGTGAGCTAGCCGGTCAATGGAGCTCTAGGACTCCAGATTTGGGCGCAGTGTCAATGTTCCATCGGGGTTGGGTTTGGGGGTACATGCCCACGTGACCGGGTAACGGACACCCTTGACCTCCAGCTCGGCCCGCAACCGCAGGCCGCTACTCGATTCACTCCAAAACCTCACCGCAGGTACCGAATTGCAACGTCATGCGCCGCAGCCTTGGTAGAAGTACTCCGGTTGCCCCGGTGTCACCAGATAGTGGTCGCGCATGATCATCACGGGCGCACGGTTGTTGCTCTGGCAAGCCTCCGGAAACGCGTCCTTGCCGAGTTCGTCGGTGTACTCGATGTCGAGGACCACGGGGTATTGCTCCGTGTAGCCGGCACATTCGTCGTACTTGACGCACGATTCGGTGACCGCGAAGTCATATCCGGCGGCACGGATCCGCTTGGACTCTTCGACGGTGTTCTTCTGTGCGATGGCCAACCCCGCATCGTGTGCCTGCGTGGCGAAGATGGTTGCCATGGCGATGTTGTCGTCGACGGTGAGCGCGTCCCCGGAACGGGTGTAGGAGTCCAGGTTGTCGATCTCGACGGCGTCGAAGCCGGAGGACTTACACCCGTCGATCCACGGTTTGACGACGGCAGCAAGTCCTGCCCGTTTGGCGTCGGTAGAGGTGTCGTAGAGGTATTCGTCGGGCCAGTCGGGGTCGATCAACGGCTTGCCGTCGACGTGGACGACCAGGTCGGGATGCTGGCGCACGAACTCCTTCGAGTCGGCGGGCTGGGTTTGGAATCCGTTGACGTAGCAGATGTCATAGCCGACGCCAGCGGGTTTGTCGGTGCGGTCACGCCCCACGATGGTGACACCGGGCGGTGGGGTGTAGCCGCCGCCGAGCTGGTAGTCGAAGCGCGCTTGGGGATCGGGCAGACGCAGCGCGGAGTTCGCCTGCGACGCTGACGTCGTCGGCGCTGGCGCCGAGGTTTCAGGTGTCGAACAGCCCGTCGCGAGCACGGTGAATCCGGCTACCGAAAGTACTGAGGCCCGGATGCGGAAACGCAATGACGTCATCGGAATCGGTGCTTTCCGCTGGATGCCCCGCCTCGAGCTGTTCTCTGGCGACCAGTTGCCGGTACTTGACCTGCTGGACCCTCCAACGACGCTCGAATGTTAGCAGCGCGGGCCGGCCACGTGGGCGTTACGCGATGACCGCGGTGGCCTCGACCTCGACCAGAAGATCCGGCTCGGCGAGCGCGGCGACACCGATCCCGGTGAGCGGCGCCGCCGGGGTCGTGCCCAACTTCGCAGATGCCCGCGCGACCCCCTCGACGAACAGTGGCATCTTGTCGGGTGTCCAATCGACCAGGTAGACGGTCAGTTTCGCGACGTCGTCGAACGACGCACCGACCTCGGCAAGCGCGGTGCCGACGTTCAGGTAGCACTGCTCGACCTGCGCAGCGAAGTCGCCTGCGCCGACCGTGTTGCCGTCGCCGTCGAGAGCGACCTGGCCTGCGATGAACACCAGCTTCGATCCGGTCGCGACCGACACCTGATGGTAGATGTCGACCTTCGGCAGTCCTTCGGGGTTCACCAGGTTGATGGGCATACCTCAGGATGCCATGCGATGCCGACTCGGTGATTTCCCCCGTCGCTTCGCTCGCCCCGGGTCATTCTCCCGTCGCTTCGCTCGCCCCGGGTCATTCTCCCGTCGCTTCGCTCGCCCCGGACCCGACCTCGCGCCACCGGGCGAGCTTGTCCTCGAAGGTCATCGGCAACGCACCGCTGCTGGACGGCAGCCGGACGGCGGGTAGTGCGGTCTCGACGTGGCGTTCGAACAACTCGAACGCCGTCAGTCCGTTGACGAAGATCCGCTCGATTCCAGGGTGCTGCGCCAGCAGCGGCCCGAAGTCATTCACCACCAACGACTTCCGGTCGATCTTGGCATCCAGGCTGCCTGCCCGGCGGCAACTGTGCACGACGTCCCACAACGCAACGCCGTGCTCCGCAACCGCCGCGATCCGCGCCTCGTAGTCCAGAGCGGGGTCGAATCCGAACACCGCGGCGAGCAGCGGCCAGAACTGATTGCGCCGGTTGGCGTAGTACTCGCCGGACTCCAGGGACCGTTCACTGGGGAACGAGCCGAGGACCAGCACCCGCGCACCGTCGCCTGCGACGGGTGCCAGGCCTTCGCGCAATGGTTCGGTCATCAACTCAAATGATGCACCTCGGCCAATCCGTACACCGGCGTGGGGATGCCTTCGTGGCGTGCCTTGAGCTGCAGCGCCAGATAGAGCGAGTAGTGCCGCGACTGGTGCAGGTTGCCGCCGTGGAACCACAGATTGTCCTGACGGGTGGGCTTCCACATGTTGCGCTGCTCGCCCTCCCAGGGACCCGGGTCCTTCAACGTATCGGAGCCGAGCCCCCACACCTTGCCGACCTTGTCTGCGACGTCCTGGCCGATCAGGTCGGCCGCCCAGCCGTTCATCGAGCCGTACCCGGTCGCGTAAACCACGACGTCGGCAGGCAGCACCGTCCCGTCGGCGAGTACCACCGAATCCTCGGTCAGATGGTCGACCTGCCCGTGGGCCAGCTTGATGCTGCCGTCGGCGATCAGGTCGGACGCGCCGACGTCGATGTAATAGCCGGACCCGCGGCGCAGGTACTTCATGAACAGCCCGGAGTTGTCCTCGCCCCAGTCCAGTTCGAAGCCAGCGGCGGCCAGCCGATCGTAGAACTCCTTGTCGCGCTCGCGGATTGCGTCGTAGATCGGGATCTGGAACTCGTGCATGATGCGGTACGGCAGGGAGGCGAACGTCAGGTCGGCCTTCTCGGTCGTCATCCCCGAGTTCACCGCCCGCTCCGAATACAGGTCACCGAGACCGAGATCCATCAACGAATCCGACTTGACGATGTGTGTCGAGGATCGCTGCACCATCGTCACGTCGACACCGTTCTCGACGAGCGCCTTGCAGATGTCGTGCGCCGAGTTGTTGGAGCCGACCACGACGGCGCGCTTGCCGACGTAGCCGTCCGGCCCCGGATGGCGACTGGAGTGGTGCTGGTCGCCCGCGAACACGTCCTGTCCGGGAAAGGTTGGCACGCTCGGTTTTCCGGACATCCCGGTTGCCAGTACCAGCTGCGTCGGCCGCAGCGTCAGACGCTCGCCGTCGCGGTCCACCTCGACGGTCCAGCGCTGCTCGGCCTCGTCGAACGTCGCGGAAAGGCAGGTCGTCTTCGACCAGTACGGCACCTCCATCACGCGCGTGTAGAACTCGAGCCAGTCGCCGATCTTGTCCTTGGGCGCGAACACCGGCCAGTTCTGCGGGAACGGCAGGTACGGCAGGTGGTCGTACCAGACCGGGTCGTGCAGACAGAGCGACTTGTAGCGCTTGCGCCACTGGTCACCGGGTCGCTCGTGGCGATCGACGACGATGGCGGGCACTCCGAGTTGACGCAGCCGGGCCCCGAGCGCGATGCCACCCTGCCCGCCGCCGACGACCAGGGTGTACGGCTGCGTGGTGTAGCCCAGCGCCTTCTCTTCGTCGAGGCGCTTCTCCGCCCACGACCGGGTGTCGGGATCGCTGCCGTGCACCGCGCCCATCACCCGTGACGCACCCTTGGGCTCTTCGTGGCCCTTCAGTTCCTGCAGCGCGGTCAGCAGCGTCCACGCCGTGTCCGTTCCTTGGTCACTCCTGAGCCTGAGATGCCCGACGCCGCGGCCAACGGCGGTCTCGAACTCGATCCACGCCGAGACGATGCCGCCCCCGTCGTCGGTCGGCGTCTCGCGGGTCCTGAAACCGGCGGCGTCGGTGTCGGCTGCCCGCTCGGTGAGCATGTCGGCGATGCGCTCGCGGCCCTCCATGGTCTTGATGTTCCAGGTGAAGGAGACCAGGTCACGCCAGAACGAGTCCACTGCGAACTTGGCGACGGCGCGCTCGACGTCGCGCGTGGCCAGGGCCGATTCGAAGTCGGCTAGCCATGCGTCGACGCGGGCCTGGGGAGTGAGCCCGGCAGTCGCCGGCTTTTCAATCGTATCGGTCATGTGACCCAGGACACTCCGTCGCGGGGGCAATGGCAAGAGTTGCACCGGGTTGCAACTCTGGGCCAGAGCGGCACGTGCAACGTGCTGCAACTCTTTCGGCCGGTGACGCCGGTCACATAGACATGCAGCATGAAAGCAGCTGTCTACTACGGACCGAACAAACTCGAAGTCGCCGACGTCCCCGAGCCCCAACCCACCGCAGGCACCGTCAAGGTCAAGGTCGGGTTCAACGGCATCTGTGGCACTGACCTGCACGAGTACTACGCCGGGCCGATCTTCATCCCGACCGAGCCGCATGCCCTGACGGGTCAGCAGATGCCGCTGACGATGGGTCATGAATTCTCCGGCGTCATCACCGACGTCGGCGCTGGGGTGACCGACTACGCCGAGGGCGACAGGGTGGCGATCATGCCGCTGTACCGCTGCGGGCATTGCCCGGCATGCACGGCGGGCAACTACAACATCTGCGCGCAGATCGGATTCCACGGGCTGATGTCGGACGGCGGGATGGCCGAGTACACGGTGGTCCCGACCGACATGCTGCACCGTCTGCCCGACAGCGTGTCGCTCGAACTGGGCGCGCTGGTCGAGCCGATGTCGGTGGCGTATCACGCGGCCACCCTCGGCGACCCGGACCCGGGCGGGACCGCGATGGTGTTCGGTGCAGGCCCCATCGGCATCGGCCTGTGGTTCGCGTTGCGCGGCAAGGGGATCGAGGACGTCTTCGTGGTCGAACCGTCGCAGACCCGGCGTGCGGCCATTGAGAGGCTTGGCGCCAGCACGCTCGATCCGACCAGTGTCGACGTGCCCGCGTTCATCGCCGACCACACCGGCGGCCGCGGCGCCAACGCGGTGTACGACGCTGCGGGCGTGGCGCCTGCCGTGGAGACGGCGCTGGCGTGCGTGGGCGCCCGCCGAACCATGGTGAGCGTGGCGATCTACGAAAAGCCGCTGACCACACCGCTGTTGAACCTGGTGATGAACGAGTCTCGCATCCAGGGCTCGCTCTGTTACACCGCTCCCGACTTCGCCGCGGTCATCGACCTGATGGCCCGCGGTATGTACGACACGACGGGCTGGGTGACCTCGATCGCGATCGACGACGTGATCGACGAAGGCTTCGAGGCGCTGCATGCGGGAACCAAGATGAAGGTCCTGGTGGATCCCAGATGACCAGATCCATTGCAGCCCCGCTCATCGACCGGGTCGCGCTCGTCACGGGTGCTGGCCGCGGGATCGGGCGCGGTATCGCGCTCGAGCTGGCCCGCCTCGGTGCCGACGTCGCGCTCGTCGACGTCGCGGCAGACGGGATCAGTGCCGTCGCCGACGAGGTCGCTGAAATCGGCTCGAAGGCAATCACCTTCGTGGCCGACGTATCCGACCGGAGTCAGGTGTTCGCGGCCGTCGACCACGCCGCGTCTGCGCTCGGCGGCTTCGACGTGATGGTGAACAACGCGGGCATCGCGCTGGTGGGCCCGATCAGCGAGGTGACCCCGCAGGAGCTGGCCCGGCTCTGGGCGATCAACGTCGACGGCGTGCTGTGGGGCATCCAGGCCGCGGTCGCGAAGTTCAAGGAACTGGGGAACAAAGAGGGCGGAAGGATCAGCAAGATCATCAATGCATCGTCCATCGCGGGGCACGAGGGATTCGCAATGCTCGGCCCTTACAGCGCCACCAAGTTCGCGGTCCGAGCGCTGACCCAATCGGCGGCCAAGGAGCACGCGGTCGACGGCATCACCGTCAACGCGTACTGTCCCGGCGTCGTCGGCACCGACATGTGGGTCGAGATCGACAAGCGCTTCGCCGAGCTCACCGGCGCAGCCGAGGGGGAGACGTTCGAGAAGTTCGCCGCCACCATCGCGCTCGGTCGCGCCGAGACGCCCGATGACGTGGCCGGTTTCGTCGCCTACCTCGCAGGTCCCGGCGCCGATTACATGACCGGCCAGTCCGGGCTGATCGACGGCGGCATGGTGTACCGATGACCCCGATGGCCGCCCGGGCGTGACACCTGGTGTGACTCAGCGCACAATCGAGGTGATGCCAACTCGAGCAGCGAGGCCAGAACCCGCAGTCGCGGTCGGTGACGACCCGCGCAGCTACGCCATGCTGCTCTCCGAGGTCTACGACGCCACGATGGCGGGCAACCGCGGCCCGGCACGCCCGCGCGACGTCATCGCTGATTCCTGGAACCGCTTGCTGGGCAAGGGCATCGATCCCGAGCGGCATTGTCCGCCTGACGTCGACACCGGTGGGTTGGACTCGTTGCGAGAGGCCTCCGGGCTGTTCTCGGTGCTCGACGACGTATCCCGCGGCTTGGAATCCGTGATCGAGGGTGGTGACAACATCCTGGTCGTTGCCGACGCCCGTGGCCGCGTGCTGTGGCGGTACGGCTCCACGCGGGTACTCGGCCACGCCGACCGGCTCGGCTTCGTCGAGGGCGCCACGTGGAGCGAGAACGCCGTCGGCACCAACGCCATCGGCACCGCACTGGCCTCGCACCGCGCCGTCCAAGTGTTCTCGGCAGAACACTTCCTCCGCAGTCACCACCCGTGGACCTGCGCGGGTGCGCCGATCAGGGATCCCCGCACCGGGCACGTGGTCGGCATCGTCGACGTGTCGGGGCCGGCCACCACGGTGCACCCCACCACGATCGCACTGGTCGACCTGGTCGCACGGCTGGCCGAGTCACAGCTGCGCGAGGTCCACGACCGCACCCTCAACCGGCTGCGCACCGTGGCCGCGCCGATCCTCGCCAGGGTCGGCAGCCCTGCCCTTGCGGTGGATCGGGACGGCTGGGTGGCCGCCGTCGACTCGCTGCCACCACACAACCGGATCATGTTGCCCGACAACGGTGTACCCGGGCGGACCTGGATACCGTCGCTCGGTGCGTGTGACGTGGAGTCCCTGCCGGGGGGCTGGCTGGTGCGTCTTGTCGACGAGGTCGGAGATGGGCCAGGAGCGTCCAGGATCACCCTTGATCTGCGCGACGGCGCGACACCGGGCCTCGACGTGGTGGGGCAGATCGGTCGCTGGCGGCGCGACATCTCACCGCGTCACGCCGAGATCCTGCACGTGCTTGCGACCCATCGGCAGGGCCGATCGGCGCAGGAGTTGGCCTGCGACCTGTACGGCGACCCCTCGCGTGTGGTCACCGTGCGCGCCGAGATGTCGCGGTTGCGCAAGCAGTTCGCCGGGCTGGTACTCGGCAAGCCGTACCGGTTCCCGGAGGCGGCCATCGTCGACGTCCGGCGTCCCGACGACATGGCCACGTTGCTGCCATCGTCGACGGCACCCGCGATCCTGGCGGCGCGCGGTATACGTTGACGCTGTGTCCCAATCCGTCGACATCGAAGCGTCCGGGCTGCTCAATGGGCTGGAGGGCAAGGCGCGTGCCGAACGCGCCGAGCTGATCGAGTGGCTGCTCGAGAGCGGCTTCACCACCGCGCAGATCCGCGATTCGTTCTCGCCGTTGCTGCTGGCGTCGCGGCGGGCCCTCGGCGACGACGGCACGCTGGTGTCCGCGCGCCAGGTCAGCGAGCAGAACGGCATCGACCTCGAGCTGCTGCAGCGGCTGCAGCGCGCCGTCGGACTGCCTCGCGTCGAGGACCCCGACGCGGCCGTTCTCACGCGCGTCGACGAGGACGCGTTCGCCTACGTGAACGCGTTCCGCGAGTTGGGGTTCGCCCCCGACCAGATCGTGCAAGTCGTGCAAGTACTCGCCGAAGGTCTGACCCGCGCTGCCGACGTGATGCGGTCCGCTGCGCTGGGGGCGACGTTCGAGCCCGGTGCCACCGAACTCGAGACCGCCAAGGCATCCGAGGCGCTCATCGGGGTCGTGGCGCCGATGCTGGGCCCGATGATCGAGGACATGCTGCGCCTGCAGCTCTTGCACGCCGTGGAGACCGAGGCGGTCAACACCACCGAGCGTGCCGAGGGGCGGCACCTGCCCGGCGCGCGTCTCGTCACCATCGCGTTTGCGGATCTGGTCGGGTTCACCCGGCTCGGGGAGGTCGTTGCGCCGGAAATACTGGAGAAGCTGGCGCACCGCCTGGTCAACATGGCCCGCGAGGTCGCGGTGCCCCCGGTTCGGTACGTCAAGAGCATCGGCGACGAGGTGATGCTGGTCAGTACCGATCCGGTGGCGATGCTCGATGCGGTGCTCGACCTGGTCGCCGCAACCGAGGAGGACGACGACTTCCCGAGGGTTCGCGTCGGATTGGCCACCGGCATGGCGGTCAGCAGGGCAGCCGACTGGTTCGGGAGTCCGGTCAACCTCGCGAGCCGGGTGACGGGGACCGCGCGGCCAGGGACGATACTGGTGTCGGAGGCAACCCGAGAAGCGATCGGTGACGACGACCGGTTCGCGTGGTCGTTCGCTGGTGCGCGGCGGCTGAAGGGCATCACGGACGACGTGAAGCTGTTCAGGGCGAGGCGAGCTCCGGAGGGCTGAGAGCTCGCCATCGACAACGACGATTGGAGTGCACGTGGCACAGCGGCCACCTACCAACAAGCAGGCGGATTTCCTTGCCGCTCGGGCGTTTACGCGAGCCGAGGTGTTGACCGATCCGGGACCCGTGCCCAGCATGCCCGGCGTGCAGGGCTGGTGGTTCCGCACGGTGCCAGGAGCCATCGACGTTTCGGGGTGCGAACAGCGGGACGGGCTGACGCTGCTCTACGTCGGCATCAGCCCGACCGCGCCACCGAAGAACGGAAAGCCGCCAAGCACCCAGGATCTGCGCAAGCGCATTCGGTATCACTTCGGCGCTGGCAAGGCCGACGCCGAGGGTTCGACGTTGCGCAAGACGCTCGGTGTGCTGCTCGGCGACGAGCTCGGTTTCAAACTGCGCAGGATCGGCACGGGGGACCGGCGCACGTTCGCCGGGGGTGAAGCCATTCTCAACCAATGGATGGCTGATAACGCGCTCGTCTCGTGGCTGGTGCACCCCGAGCCGTGGCTGCTCGAGGAGAAGCTGATCGCCGCCTTCGACCTTCCGCTCAACGGCCAGGCGAGCAACAAGGACAACGCGTTCTACCCAGAACTGACCAGGCTCCGCCGCGAGGCCATGGTGAGCGCCAACAAGCTGCGTGTGCTCAAGGAGTGGTGACGGACCTCAGCGCGACATTTCTCCCGTCGCTCCGCTCGCCCTGGACGGGGTGAACCTGCGCAGCCTCAGGCTGTTGGTCACCACGAACACCGAACTGAACGCCATTGCGGCGCCTGCAATCATCGGATCGAGAAGCCCGAGTGCGGCCAGGGGGATGGCCGCCACGTTGTACGCGAAGGCCCAGAACAGGTTGCCCTTGATGGTGCGCAGCGTGGCACGTGACAGCCGGATTGCGTCGGGCACGGCGCGCAGATCGCCGCTGACGAGCGTCAGATCCGATGCCTCGATCGCGACGTCGGTTCCGGTTCCCATCGCTAGACCGAGATCGGCCTGGGCAAGGGCAGCGGCGTCGTTGACGCCGTCGCCGACCATCGCGACCACCTTGCCCTCGGCCTGCAATCGCTTGATGTGATCGACCTTGTCGGCGGGCAGCACCTCGGCGATGACGTCCTCGATGCCGACTTGATCGGCCACCGTCCTGGCCGCGCGCTGATTGTCACCGGTCAGCAGCACGGGGGTCAGTCCGAGCCTGCGCAGGCTCGAGATCGCCTCGGCCGCACTGTCCTTGACGGTGTCCGCGACCACGATCACCGCAGTGACGCGGTCGTCCACCGCGATCCACACCGGCGTGCGTCCCGCCGTTTCGGCTTCGTCTGCAACCGCTCGCAGGTCGGGCGGTGCCACCAGGCTTCGTTCGGTCAGCCACGACAGCCGGCCTGCCGCCACAGCGTGGCCGTCCACCACACCGGTGACGCCCATTCCGCCGTGGTTGGCGAAGTCGACGACGGCGGGCAATGGGCCCGCCTCGGCGGCGTGGGTCGCGACCGCGCGGGCGATCGGATGTTCGGAGCCGCTCTCCAAAGCACCTGCCAGTCGCAGCATTTCGGCATCGGCGGGATGCACGTCGGCGGAATGCAGTTCAACGACGGCCATCCGCCCGGTCGTGACGGTGCCGGTCTTGTCGAGCACGACGGTGTCGACGCGCCGGGTCGACTCGAGCACCTGCGGGCCCTTGATCAGAATCCCGAGCTGCGCTCCGCGTCCGGTGCCGACGAGCAGCGCGGTCGGCGTCGCGAGTCCCAGTGCGCACGGGCAGGCGATGATCAGAACCGAGACCGCGGCGGTGAACGCCGCGCTCGGTGAGCCGCCCGCGACCAGCCAACACGCGAGCGTCAGCAGGGCAAGCCCGATCACGATCGGGACGAAGATGGCCGAAACGCGGTCGGCAAGTCGGGCCACCTCTGCCTTGCCGCTCTGTGCCTCCGCGACCAGCCTGGCCATCTGGGCGAGCTGTGTGTCGGAGCCGACCCGGGTGGCCCGAACGGTCAGCAGCCCTCCGACGTTCACGCACGCCCCGACGACCTCGTCGTCTGGCCCGACCTCGACGGGCACCGACTCGCCGGTCAGCATCGAGACGTCGATGGCCGATGCACCGGTGGTCACCACGCCGTCGGTGGCGACCTTCTCGCCGGGCCGCACGACGAAGACGTCGCCGACCGCGAGTTCGCTTACCGGAATTCGTGTTTCGGATCCATCGCGCAGCACGGCGACGTCCTTGGCGCCCATGTCCAAAAGCGCGCGAAGTGCGGCGCCGGACTGTGTCTTGGCGCGCGCCTCGAAGAAGCGCCCGGCCAGGATGAAGGTCGTGACGACGGCAGCGACCTCGAAGTAGAGGTGCCCGGACGGGTCGCCGAACACCGTCCACGTCGACCACAGATACGCAGCGAGCACGCCGACCGAGATCAACGTGTCCATGGTCGCTGCGCCGTGCCGCAGGTTCGCCAGCGCGGCACGGTGGAACGGCCACGCTCCCCACAGCACAACGGGTGTGGTCAAGGCGAAGGCCAGCCACTGCCAGCCCACGAAGTGCAGCGCAGACACCATCGACACGACCAGTACCGGTGCGCTCAACGCGGCGGACACCAGCAGCCGGGGCAGCCAGGACTGCTCGACGGGTGCAGCGTCGGCGGGCAGCGTCGCCGTGTAACCGGTGGCCTCGACGGCGGCCACCAAGTCGTCGCGCGTCACGTCGTCACCGAAGTCGATCGTCGCCTGCTCGGTGGCGAAGTTGACGGTCGCGTGCACGCCGTCGATCTTGTTGAGCCGCTTCTCGATCCGCGCAGCACACGACGCGCAAGTCATCCCGCCGACGGCGAGCGTGACGTTGCTCGTACTTGGGGTGCTCATGCCCAAGCCGCGGTCGCAACGTCGTACCCGGCGTCCTCGATGGCTTCCGTCACCTGCGTTGGATCCGGTGCACCGCTCACGCTGACCGTTCCGGCCCCGAGGTCGACCTCGACTCCTGCGACGCCGGGCAGCGCCGAAACGGCCGACGTGATGGCAGACACGCAGTGCCCACAGCTCATGCCACGCACTTCCAAGACCATGCTCATGACTCGACTATATACCCATAGGGGGTATAGGTAGCGAGGTCTCTCTAGGCGGTCTGGATCTGAATGCCCTCCGAGGGCTGCACGATGACGAACCCCTGCCCGTGGAACGACACCTGGAGCGCTTCTCCGGACCCTCTACCGATCAGAGCACCCGCCTTGAAACTGGTCTTGAGCTGGGTCTGCAGGCCCGCCGACCAGGCCACCACCGCGTTGGTGTCCGCGAACGTCGGTGCCTCGGCCGCGTTGAGCACCACAGGAGGGCCGTCCGTCGTCAACGCAATCCAGCCGGTGCCGCGCAACGTCGTGTTGAACAGGCCACCCGTCGCCATGCTGCCGCCCTTCACGCGCTCGATGTTCCAGTCGAGGCTGGCCGAGAAGGCGAGCACGTTCTTGCCGCTGATCGACAGACCAGAGTTGTTGAGGTTCAACACGTGCACGTCGTGGGCGAGCTCGGCGAGGAAGACGTCGCCCTGGCCCTGGCACCTCATCAGCGGCAGACCCTCGCCGGTCAGCGCCTTCTTGAGGAACTTGCCTGCGCCTCCGCCCTCGAAGGCAAAGTCCACGTTGCCCTGATAGGCGACCATCGAGCCCTGCCGGGCCATGAACGGTTCGCCGAGCCGGACCCGCAACATCTTCGAGTTCTGGTTGGCGATCGGCTTGGCTTCCTTCTCGCTGAAGCGCCCGTCGACCAGATCGCCGGTGATGCCCGCGAAACCGTCACCGCCGCCATGGGGAGCTGCCGGCACCGCCTGCTGGCCGCCGTGGGGGGCCTCGTGCTGCCCACCGGGAGTCGCCTGGTGCGCGGCGGCCTCGGCGCCACCCTGCGGCGCGCCCCCGCCCAACGGCGCCGTTCCCGTCCTGCCCTGGTGGTTGACCTGGTCGGTCCAATTCCTGCCGTCCCACCAGCGGTATTCGAAGCGACCGTCGGGGTCGGGTTGCCAGCTGCCAGGTCCAGTCACTTTTGCTCCTCGGATTGATGGCCGTGTCGATCAATGACGTCGAACTCGTCGCCTTTCGACCCTATGGCAATCGGCACCGGGCGGGGGCGAGCACCGGAACCTCGGCTGGGAAACGCCTGGGAGTGGCATCCTGGGCAGATGGCTAAGGAAATCGACCCGGCGCGGGCGCGTAGCGCCGTCGCGGTCATCAAGCAGCACCCCGGCATGGTGCTGTTCCTGACGACGCCGGCGTTGTTGGTCGTCGGTGTCGTGTGGCTCCTCACCGGCAGCGCCACGTGGGCGGGTCTGCTGCTCGTCGCCTTGGTGCTGGGTGGCGGTGCCGTCCTCTACGGGGCCCTGAAGCGGCGCTAGGACCCGGCTGCGGACGCGAGGAGCAAAGGGGCGTCTGACATCGGCGTTCGCTCGTGGAGAAGTGCGCCCTCTTTATGCTGTAACGGTGTAATCATGTAATCATGAGACAGCATCATCACACCCAAGGTCGCCGCCCTGGACGCTCCGGCGGTTGGCAACAGTCACAGCAGCCCGACGCGGGCGACGCGGCCGAGTGGATCGCAGGCAGGCTTCCCCAGGGCTGGTTCGCCGGTGATCCGACCGTGGTCGTCGACCGCGAGGAGATCACCGTCATCGGTCGCCTTCCCGACCAGGGCGGCGACGAGACCGAGGCCCACGCCGCGGGGCGCGCCGCCCGCTTCCGCGAGGAGACCAGAACGGAGCGGATGCGCATCGCCGACGAGACCGAAGCGCGCTACGGGCGCAAGGTCGCCTGGGGCATAGAAATTGGAGTACCAGGTACCGAAAATTACGAGCGGATCCTGTTCACCCACATCGCCGTGCCGGTGATGACCCGGCTGAAGCAACCGGAGCGCCGGGTGCTCGACACGCTGGTCGACGCCGGTGTGGCGCGGTCGCGGTCCGACGCCCTCGCATGGTCGGTGCGGCTGGTCGGCGAGCATGCCGACGAGTGGCTCACCAAGCTGCGCGAGGCCATGTCGACGGTCGATGACCTGCGTGCAGAGGGGCCCGAACTCTAGGCGGATCGACAGATCAAGGGTATTCCCCGATTCCTGGGGGCCCGCTCCTCGGTACCTTTTCCCCGTCAAGCATTTCGGGCGCGGTGCTGAGGGGACAACGACGGCCGGAATCAGACAAGGCGCAGGGCCTAGGTGCGGGCGTGGGCGGTGCTGCCGGATCGGGGGACGACGGCAGCGAGGAACCGACGCGCCCGCACCCAACGGCCCGGCGCACCCGCGGCCGGCCGGGGGACGGTCGCGGGTGTGTCGGGGTCTGCCTCACACCTGCAACGCGCCGACTTCTGCCCACTGGTCGCGATTTTCGGCCGGTGATGACCCGGGTGCAGATGTCGACGCGCTAGTCACACCTGCGTCATCGACCAGTACTCGCCACGCCGAGCAAGCAACTCGGCGTGGCTTCCGCGTTCCACGATGCGGCCCGCCTCCATCACCAGGATCACGTCGGCGTCCCGAATCGTTGACAGCCGGTGCGCGATGATGAAACTCGTTCTGTCACGTCGTAATTCGGCTGTAGCCTGCTGAATCAGCAGCTCGGTGCGGGTGTCCACCGAGCTGGTCGCCTCGTCGAGGACGAGCAGCTGCGGCTGGGCCAGAATTGCCCTGGCGATCGTGATCAGCTGCTTCTCGCCGGCGCTGATGTTGCCGCCGTCGTCGTTGACCACGGTGTCGTAGCCCTTCGGCAACGTGTGCACGAACCGGTCGACGTGTGCCGCCTTGGCGGCTTCGATGACCTCCTGCCTCGTTGCGCCTGGCCTGCCGTAGGCGATGTTGTCGTAGATGGTGCCCGCGAACAGCCAAGTGTCCTGCAACACCATGCCGATTCGGGACCGCAAATCGTGGCGCCGCAGTTCTGATATGTCGACGCCGTCGAGCAGGATGCGACCCGAGTCCACCTCGTAGAACCGCATCAGCAGGTTGACCAGGGTGGTCTTGCCCGCACCGGTCGGGCCGACGATCGCGACGGTGCTGCCCGGTTCGGCTACCAGCGATAGGTCCTCGATGACTGGCGTGCCTGGCCGGTAGGCGAAGTTGATGCGGTCGAACTCCACCCGGCCGAGGCCGCGCGGGTCGATCGGCACCGGTGTCACCGGGTCGGGCGGCTGCTCGTCGGCGTCCAGCAGGTCGAATACCCGCTCGGCGCTTGCGATCCCGGACTGCAGCGTGTTGTACATCGCCGCCACCTGGGTCAGGGGCTGGTTGAACTGGCGCACGTACTGGATGAACGCCTGGATGCTGCCGAGGGTGATCTGACCCGTCGCGACTTGAATCCCGCCGACGACGGCGACGCCGACGTAGCTGAGGTTGCCGATGAACGTCGTGGCAGGCGACACCAGGCCCGAGAGGAACTGTGCCCTGAAGCTGGCCTCGTACACCTCACCGTTGAGAGCGCTGAACTTCTTCTCCGCGATGTCGCGGTGCCCGAACGTCTTCACCACGGTGAATCCGCTGTAGGTCTCCTCGATGTGCGCGTTCAGCCTGCCGGTGTTGCGCCACTGCTTGACGAACTCCTTCTGTGAACGCCGCGCAATCGATCGGGTCGCCAGCAGCGACAACGGCACCGTGAGAACGGTGATCAGGGTCAGCAGCGGCGAGATCGTCAGCATCATCACCAGTACCGCGAAGACCGTCAGCACCGAGGTCAGCAGCTGGGCGATGGTCAACGACAACGAGGACTGAATGTTGTCGACGTCGTTGGTGACCCGGCTGAGCACCTCGCCGCGCTGTCGGGAGTCGAAGTAGGACAACGGCATCCGGTGAATCTTGTCCTCGACGTCGGAGCGCAGACGCACCATGGTGCGCTGGACGACCACGTTGAGCAGCCGGGCCTGAATCCAGACCAGCAGGGCTGCAATCAGATACAAGCCGAGCGCCAGCAGCAGGGTGCGTCCCACCGCGTCGAAGTCGACACCGCGACCAGGCACGACGTTCATCCCGGACAGCAGGTCGGCGAACGTGTTGTCGCCGCGGGCCCTTGCCGCCTCGATCGCCTGCTCCTTGGTGAGCCCGGCGGGCAGTTCGCGGCCGTTCACGCCGTTGAACAACAGGTCGGTGGCGTGCCCGAGGATGCGTGGGCCGATCACGCCGATCGCGATGCCTGCGACGCCGAGCAGCAGCACCGCTGCAGTCATGGCTCGTTGCGGGGTAAGGCGTTTCACCAACCGGGTTGCCGAACCCTTGAAGTCCCGTGACCGCGCCGTCGGTGCCTGCACGGCGCCGCGGATGGGACGCGACATCGGCGTGGTCATTGCGCACCCACCGACTGCGAGTCGGCGAATTCCGCGTAGATCGGGCAGTCCACCAGAAGCGACTCGTGCGTGCCGGTACCCACCACTGCGCCGTCGTCGATGACGACGACCTGGTCGGCTTCGGCGACGGTCGAGATGCGTTGCGAGACGATGAGAACCGTCGCGTCCGCCGACACCTCGCGCAGAGCCGTCCGCACACGGGCGTCGGTGTGAACGTCCAACGCCGAGAAGGCGTCGTCGAACAGGTAGATGGCGGGGCGGCGGATCACGGCGCGGGCGATGGCCAATCGTTGGCGCTGTCCGCCGGAGAAGTTGATGCCGCCTTGGGCGACGGGCATGTCGAGGCCTTCCGGATGCGCCGAGACGAAACCGTCTGCCGCGGCCACCCGCAGCGCCTCCCACATCTCCTCGTCGGTCGCGTCCGCCTTCCCGTAGCGAAGGTTCTCCGCCACCGTCCCCGAGAACAGGAAGCCGCGCTGCGGGACGAGGCCGATCGCCGACCACAGCTGGTCGGTGTCATAGTCGCGCACGTCGACGCCGTCGACGATGACCGCACCGCCGGTCACGTCGTACAGCCGGCAGATCAGCGAGACGAGGGTCGACTTGCCCGAACCGGTCGAGCCGACCACCGCGGTCGTGGTGCCCGGCCGCGCGGTGAGCGAAACGTCCTGTAGCACTGGGCGGTCGGCGCCGGGATAGCGAAACGTCGCCGCCTCGATCCTGATCTCGCCGGCCACCGTCGCGGGCCGCTTGGGATGTTCGGGGCTGGAGATCGCAGGGACGGTGGACAGCACGTCGGTGATGCGTTCGGCGCACACCGCCGCGCGTGGCAGCAACACCAGGAGGATGGTCACCAGAAGCACCGCCATCAGGATCTGCATGAAGTAGGACAGGAACGCGATGAGCGAGCCCACCTGCATCTCGCCGTCGTCGATCCGCTGGCCACCGAACCAGATCAACGCGACGCTGGACACGTTGATGACGAGCGTCGTCACCGGCAGCATCAACGCCTGCCACCGCCCGATGGAGAGTGCGGTGTCCGACAGGTCCTGGCTGGCCTTCGCGAACCGCTCCCGCTCCAGCGGCTCGCGCGCGAACGCCCGGATCACCCTGATGCCCGACAACTGTTCGCGCATGACGCGATTGATGCCGTCGATGAGGCGTTGCATGCTCCGGAACAGCGGCAGCAGGTGGCTGATGATCCAGTAGTTGGCCACGCCGAGCACCGGGACGCTGATCAGCAGCAGCCAGGACAGGCCCGCGTTCTGGTGTACCGCCATCACGATGCCGCCAACGCTCATGATCGGCGCGGTGATCAACATGGTGCACGTCATGGCCACCAGCAGCTGGATCTGTTGGACGTCGTTGGTGGTGCGGGTGAGCAGTGTCGGCGCGCCGAACCGGGAGGTCTCCTCGGCCGACAACCCCGTCACGTGGTGAAAGATCGCCGACCGCAGATCCCGCCCGAACCCCATCCCCGCCCGCGACCCGAAGCGGACCGCACCGACCGCGCACACCACCTGCAGCCCGGTGACCACGAGCATGATGGCGCCCAGCTCGGTGATTCTGTCGGTGTCACCCTTGGCCACCCCGTCATCGATGATCTGCGCGTTGATCGTCGGCAGGTAGAGCGAGGCGAGTGTGCTGATCACCTGCAGCCCCGCGACGACCGCGAGCAGCCAGCGGTAGGGCCGCACGTACTGCCGTAGCAGCGCCCAGAGCATCCCGTAACTCTTGCACACCGGCAACGACCGGATACCGTCCGTCCACACTCCTCGACATGCCAAGAAAGGGCCAGGTCAATCGACATGTCGGTGGTTGTCGACCACGGCTGCCGCTACAGTTGCGGGCGTGATTGGACGACGCTGCGACCTGAGCAGCAGGCGCAACGCCAAGGGGCCGGCCGCCAAGTTTGCTCTGATGGCGGCCGCAGTGATTCTGCTGATCGCCGCCTGTGGCGGCTCGGATCAGCCGACGGGGCCCGACGTCCCATCGACGGCCGCCCCCGTTGCCGGCGCCAAGCACGGCCCGATGTTCCCGGAGTGCGGCGGCGTCACCGATCAGACCGTCACCGAGCAGACCAGGGTCACCGGTCTGGTCAACACGGCCCGCAACTCGGTCGGATGCCAGTGGCTGGCAGGCGGCGGCATCCTCGGGCCGCACTTCTCCTTCTCCTGGTACCGCGGCAGCCCGATCGGCCGCGAACGCAAGACCGAGGAACTCTCCCGCGCCAACGTCGAGGACATCACCATCGAAGGTCACAGCGGTTTCATCGCGATGGGTGACGACCTGGTCCTCGGCACCAGCCTCTGCGAGATCGGCATCCAGTACGACGACGACTTCATCGAGTGGTCCATCAGCTTCAGCCAGAAACCGTTCCCCGATCCGTGCGATGTCGCCAAGGAACTCACCCGCCAGTCGATCGTGAACGCGAAATGACCGGGCGCAACGGAACCCGCCGGGTGCTGGCGGGCGTGGTGGCACTGCTCGCGACGCTGACGATGCTGCTTGGCTGCTCACGCACGGTGGAGGGCACCGCGGCCAAGGCAGGCGCGGGCGACAATCCGCGCAACGACAACTCGGAGAAGCAGTACCCGAACCTGCTCAAGGAATGCGACGTGCTGACCGAGGACATCCTCGCCAAGACCGTCGGGGCGGATCCGCTCGACATCCAGAGCACCTTCGTCGGCGCCATCTGTCGTTGGCAGGCCGCCAACCCGGCAGGCCTGATCGACATCACCAGGTTCTGGTTCGAGCAGGGCAGCCTCGACAACGAGAAGAAGGTCGCCGACAGCCTGAAGTATCAGGTCGAGAATCGGTCGATCGCGGGCGTGCAGTCGATCGTGATGAAGCCCCAGGACGGCAAGGGCGCGTGCGGCGTGGCCAGTGACGCCGGCGGCGTGGTCGGCTGGTGGGTGAACCCGCAGGCGCCCGGCATCGATGCCTGCAGCATGGCGATCAAGTTGATGGAGTTGACGCTCGCCACCAACTCGTAGCGCGGCTCCAGCGAAGCGACCAGGGGAGTGTGCCGGCGGGCCCGCTACCGCGGCACGTGGAATGCGAGCAGCGACGCCCCTCGCAGGGCGAGCCGATCCCACGGCTCGGTGACGCCGAGCATGGCGATCGCCGAGGTGGGGAACTTCATCGCAATGTCTTGTGCCGCAGCCTCGTTGCCGTCGTTGTTCAGGGCGAGGGCCAAGCTCGACATCGTCGGTTCGTGACCGATCACCAGAAGTGTCTCGACGTCGGTGTCGAACAGTGAGCTCGCCCCGTTGATCACGTCGATCACGGTCCCTGGCACGGCGTCGTAGAGCCGGTCGACGAACTGCACGGGCGCGTCGATCCCCGTGCGCGCGAACGTTTGGCGGGTTCGCGTTGCCGTCGAGCACAGCACGGCGTCGACGGCGGGTGCGTTCGCCCGGATCCAGTCGCCGGCCAGCGGCGCCTCGCGGATGCCCCGCGCAGCCAGCGGCCGCTCGTGATCGGGCACGCCCGCCGGATAGTCCGATTTGGCATGTCTCAGCAATAGCAGCGTCCTGCTCATGGGAGTCAACGTAGCGGCATCGCCCGCCCACATGCCGGTCGAGGTCCGCTGACTTGTCGGCGGCCGGACCTACACTCGCCTTGCCCCACCCAGAGACGAGAGCGAGGAGGACGCCGGGATGCGCTTCGTGCACACCGCCGATTGGCAGCTCGGCATGACCCGCTACTTCCTCAACGGTGAGGCGCAGCCGCGGTATTCGGCGGCGCGGCGCGACGCCGTCGCGAGCATCGGGCCGATCGCCGCCGAGTCGGGTGCCGAGTTCGTCGTCGTTGCCGGTGACGTGTTCGAGCACAACCAGCTCAGCCCGCGCGTCGTCAGCCAGTCGCTCGAGGCGATGCGTGCGATCGGGGTTCCGGTGTACCTGCTGCCGGGCAACCACGACCCGCTCGACGCATCGTCGGTCTACACCAGCGCGCTGTTCCTGGCCGAGTGCCCCGACAACGTGACGGTGCTCGACCGCGCCGGGGTGCACGAAGTGCGGCCGGGCCTTGAGATCGTCGCCGCCCCTTGGCGTTCCAAGGCGCCCACCATCGACCTGGTCGGTGACGTGCTCGATGGTCTGTCCGCCGACGGCACCACCCGCGTCGTCGTCGGCCATGGTGGCGTCGACGTCTTCGAGCCCGACCGTGACAAGGCGTCGCTGATCCGGCTGGCTGCGGTGGAGGCCGCGCTGGACAGGGGTGCCGTGCACTACGTGGCGTTGGGCGACAAGCACTCTCGTACCGAGGTCGGCGCGACGGGCCGAGTCTGGTACTCGGGTGCACCCGAAGTCACCAATTACGACCACATCGAGTCCGATCCCGGCCATGTGCTGGTCGTCGACATCGACGAGCGGGATGCCAAACGGGCGGTGCACGTCGAGGCCCGCAAGGTGGGGCGGTGGCGGTTCGTGTCGTTGCGGTTCACGGTGGACAACAGCCGTGACATCACAGATCTCGGCCTGAACCTGGACCTGATGCCCGACAAGGATCGCACCGTCGTGCAATTGGCGCTTACCGGGTCGCTGACCGTCACGGACAAGGCCGAACTGGACGCGTGCATCGACAAGCACACCCGGCTCTTCGCGGCGCTGACGTCGTGGGACAGCCAGACCGACGTCGTCGTCCTGCCCGCCGACGGTGAGTTCGACGACCTCGGCATCGGGGGATTCGCGGCAGCGGCGGTCGACGAGTTGGTGGCGACGGCGCGCGACGGTGGTGCGCAAGCCGAGGACGCCCGCGCCGCGCTCGCGTTGCTGCTGCGCCTGGTGGACCGGGGCGCCGCCGCGTGAAGCTGCACCGTCTCACCCTGCGCAACTACCGCGGAATCGCGCACCGCGACATCGAGTTTCCCGACCGGGGCGTGGTGGTGATCAGCGGCGCCAACGAGATCGGCAAGTCGTCGATGATCGAGGCGCTCGACCTGCTCCTGCACGCCAAGGACCGCTCGTCCAAGAAAGAGGTCAAGCAGGTCAAGCCCACGCACGTCGACGAGGGCGCGGAGATCGCCGCGGTGATCTCGACGGGGCCGTACCGCTTCGAGTACTTCAAGCGCTTTCACAAGCGGCCCGTCACGGAGCTCACGGTCACCGAGCCGCGTCGCGAGCAGCTCACCGGCGACGAGGCGCACGAGCGCGTGCAGGCGATCCTCAAGGAGACCGTCGACATCGATCTCTGGCAGGCCCAACGAGTCCTGCAGGCGGGAGCCACTGCGCCGGTCGATCTGTCCGGATCCGACGCGCTGTCCCGCGCACTCGACGCTGCCGCAGGGCAGGCGGTCGAGCTGTCGGGCGCCGAGCCGCTCCTCGTCGACCGGATCGACGCGGAGTTCCGCCAGTACTTCACCGCTACCGGCAGGCCCACCGGCGACTGGGGCTCGGCGATCGCCGGATTGCGCTCCGCGGAGCAGATGGTCGCCGAGTGTGAGGCCGCTGTCGCGGAGGTCGACGACGCGGTGACCCGCCACGGTGAGCTGACCGAGCGCCTTGCCCGCGTGACACTCGATCGCGCCAACGCGGCCAAGCGTCTCGACGGGGCGCGGGTCGCGGCCGCAGCCGTCAAGGCACTGACTGATCGGCTGGCGCAGGCCCGCGCACTGGCCGACGCTGCGCGGCAGCAGCGCGTCGCAGCCGTCGCGGCGCTCGACGAACGCCGCCGGTTGTGCACCGACCTCGACACCCGCGCCGCCACCATCGCCGACCTGGAGCGCTCCGTCGAGCAGGCCGGTATCGATGAGGCGACCGCCCGCGAGGGGAAGACCGCAGCCGATGCCGCTCTCGTCGAAGCCAAGGCGGTCGTCGACGCGTGCCAGGTCAGGGTCGACGCCGCCCGCCGCGCCGTTGAGCAGATCGCCAGGCGCGAGCAGGCCCAGCGGTTGGCGGCGAAGCTGTCCAAGATCGATGCCGCGGACCGCGAGTTGCTCGGCGTCGACCGCGACCTCGCGGCGATCGCCATGGTCGACGGTTCGATGCGGGGCCTCGAGACCGCCGCTGCTGCTGTCGAATTGGCCGCGGCGCGCGCCGAATCGGCGTCTGCCAGGGTGGAGTTGACGGCCGCGGCCGACGTCGAGCTGCGGATCGCCGGCGAGGTCGTCGCGCTGGCCGCCGGTCAGAGTTGGTCGGCGAGTGCGGCGGGCAGTACCGACGTCGAGCTGCCGGGAGTGCTCACGGTGCGCGTGCTGCCCGGTGCGCCCGCCGCCGATACGCAAGCGTTGCTCGATGCTGCGCGTGCGCACCTGACCACCTTGCTGAAGCATGCGGGGGCGGCCGACATGGATGCCGCGCGGCTGCTCGATCAGCGACGGCGGGACCTGCTGGCGACCGGCGATCGGGTGCGCGCCACGCGTGAGGCACTGATCGGCGACCAGTCCGTTGCGGGTATGCGGGCACGCCTTGCCGAGCTGCAGGAGGCTGCGCCAGCAGACGTGCCAGGTGACGCCGAAGGCGCCAAGACCGAGCTCGAGACCGCCACGGCAGAGCATCGCCGGTTGGTCGCCGCGTGTGATCTTCGCAGGGAGGCGGCCACCGCGGCGGCGGCAGCGGCGATGAGCCAGACCACTCGGGCGACGGTTCTGCGGGAGCAGCTGATCACCGCCACGACGGAACTGACCAGGGTCGGTGAGCTGCTGGCCGCGCAGCGCGAGTCGACCGGCGACGAGGACCTCGCGGCGAGGGCGGGCGCGCTGGCCGAGTGTGCCAATGAGGCCGCGGCCGGCTTGCAGGCCGTCGAGACCGAGCTCGCCCGGGTCGCGCCCGGCGCCGTCGCCCAAGAGCTCGATGACGCGGACCGCTGCCACGACGCGATGGTGCGCAGGCACGAGGAGCTCGGCGAGCAGCTGCGTGACACCACAGCCCAGCTGCGGGCATATGGCTCTCAGGGCAGGCGCGGTCAGCTGGACGCCGCTCACATCGAACTTCAGCGCGCCACGGCCGAGCACGCCAGGCTCGGCAGGCGCGCCGACGCGGTGAACGTGCTGCGCTCGGTGATGCTGCGGCACCGCGACGACGCCAGGCTCCGCTACGTCGAACCGTTCCGCGGCCAAGTAGAACGATTGGGCCGCATCGTGTTCGGTGCCGACTTCGAGGTGGAGATCGACGCTGAACTACGCATCTGCAGCCGCACCCTGGACGGACGTACGGTGCCGTACGAGTCGCTGTCTGGTGGTGCCAAGGAGCAACTCGGCATCGTGGCGCGGCTGGCCGGCGCGGCGCTGGTCGCCAAGGAGGACGGCGTCCCCGTCCTCATCGACGATGCCCTCGGCTTCACCGACGCCGCCCGGCTCACCAAGATGGGCGAGGTGTTCGACGCCGTCGGCGGTGACGGGCAGGTCATCGTGCTGACGTGCAGCCCCGAGCGCTACGCGACCGTTGGCGACGCGCTGCACATCGAATTGACCGCATAGCGGCCCTTGGCCTCATACACTCACGCGACGTGGACGCGGACTACATCGTTGTGGGCACCGGCTCGGCCGGCTCGGTACTTGCCAGTCGACTGAGCGCAGTGCCGGGTGTCCGGGTAGCGGTCGTCGAGGCCGGGCCGCCCGACAAGGACAAGTTCATCCACATCCCTGCGGCCTTCTCCAAACTCTTCAAGGGGCCTGTCGACTGGAACTACCTCACCGAACCGCAGAAGCAACTGGACGGCCGCCAGATCTACTGGCCACGCGGCAAGACGCTCGGCGGTTCATCGTCGATGAACGCCATGATGTGGGTGCGTGGGTTCGCAGCGGACTACGACGAGTGGGGTGAGCAGGCAGGCGCGGACTGGTCGTTCGCCGGCATTGAGAAGTACTTCAAGCGCATCGAGCGGGGGCCGCTGGTGGTATCGCCGCAGCGCACTCCTTGCAGTTCGACTGCCGCTTGGCTCTCCGCCGTGGAGGAGCAGGGCTACCGGCTGGAGGTGCCGAATCTGCCTTCGCCGGAAGGGTTTTCCCAGACGCTGGTCACGCAGCGCAGGGGAGCGCGGTGGAGCACCGCCGACGCGTACCTGAAGCCGGCATTGCGTCGGCAGAACCTGAGGTTGTTCACCGACGCGCACGTGACGCGGGTGCTGTTCGACGGCAACCGCGCCGTGGGCGTCGAGATCGACACCGACGGCAAGCGTCAGGTGGTCAGGGCCCGTCGCGAGGTGGTGCTGTGTGCAGGCGCCATCAACACGCCGCAGCTGCTGATGCTGTCGGGTATCGGCGACCGCGACCAGCTCGCCGAGCATGGCATCGAGTCGGTGCACCACGCACCGGAGGTGGGCGCGAATCTGCTTGACCACTTGGTGGTTCCGCTGGGCTTCGACGCCGACTGCGAAACCC
Source organism: Mycolicibacterium sp. P9-64 (assembly GCF_008329605.1). Taxonomy (GTDB): domain Bacteria; phylum Actinomycetota; class Actinomycetes; order Mycobacteriales; family Mycobacteriaceae; genus Mycobacterium. The sequence goes on along the minus strand of NZ_NPKO01000011.1, from coordinate 197,312 downwards.
TGTTCGCCGCGGAGAAGCCGCTGCAGCTGGTCAACTACCTGGCCCGGCGCCGCGGCATGCTCACGTCGAACGTGGGGGAGGCGTACGGGTTCGTGCGCAGCCGACCGGAGTTGGCGTTCCCCGACCTCGAGCTGATCTTCGCGCCCGCCCCGTTCTTCGACGAGGGGATCGGCGAGCCGTACACCGGACATGCGGTCGTGATGGGTCCGATCCTGTTGAAGCCCAAGAGCACTGGCACGATCACGCTGGCCTCGGCGGATCCTGAGGCCAAGCCGATCATCGACCCGCGGTATCTGTCGGATGACGCAGGCGAGGACCGTGCGGCGCTCATGGAGGGCCTGCGCATCACCGCCAGGATCGCCGAATCGCCAACGATGCAAACCATTCTCGGTGGCATTGCCCGGCCCGCCGGTGCCACCGAACTCGACGACGACACGCTCGAGAAGGCGCTGAACACGTTGTCGCACACGCTCTATCACCCCGTGGGCACGGCGCGGATGGGATCCGATGACGCCAGCGTGGTGGATCCACAGTTGCGGGTGCGCGGGGTCGACGGGCTGCGGGTGGCCGATGCGTCGGTGATGCCGACGATCATCCGTGGACACACCCACGCCCCGTCCGTGCTGATCGGTGAGAAGGCCGCGGACCTCATCCGCTCCACCCGCAACTGACCTTCGCCTCCGCAGCCCGTGCACGTAACCAGTCGCTGAGCGAACGTCAACGCTCACAAATCGCTGGGAAGATCGGGCATGCTATGGTGCAATCGTTTGCAGTCAAGGTATGGCTTGAGCGATTGGAGTCGCGTCGTGTCCGCACCGAGCTATCCGGCGATCACCGAACCCGTAGAGGGCTCGTCGCGGCCGGTCACGTATCACCTGGCCGAGACCAGGGATGGCCTGTACGTCCCGTACGCGCTCCGCGTGCCGTCGGACGATGCCACCGGGTTGCCCTTCGTCTTCCTCGCATACGGCAACGGTGGGGGCGGTCTTGACTGGCTGCGCGGACGGGTCAAGACCCACGGCTACATCATGGAGCGCCTGCTCGACGCCGGTTACGCCTGCGCGTGGGGCCGCTACCGCGCCGAGGTCGAGCTCGGTTTCCACAACGGCGGACGCCTGATCGTGGACCAACGGCAGGGCATGGCACTGATGAACCGTTCGCCGCTGGAGTTCGAGGACGAGCTGGCGATCCTCGACCACGTGGCCCAGCACCCGCAGATCGATCCCAAGCGGCTCGGTCACGTCGGCGTAAGCCACGCCGGCGAGATGCTGTTCAAGATCGCGTCGCAGTACGACAGCCGGCTCGCGGCCGGCGTCGCGTGCGAGCCCGCCAATCACGAGTTTCTCGACCTCACTCCGGACGACTCGGCCTTCACGAACCCCGAGACCGGATTGCGCGACATCGAGGAAATGCAGATGCGCGACAAGGCGTTCGTACGCTCACGCATCAACGAGCCGCTCGCGCGCGAGCGGATCGCGCCCATCTCGCTGCCCATGCTGGTGATGGGCCGCGATGGCGACCACCTGCAGGGCATCTTCCGGCTGAGCTACGAGCTACTGGAGGAAAGCGGGAAGGATGCCACGTGGGTCAGCTGGGATCACCCGCTGCACGGCTACATCTTTCCGGTGACCGGCGCCGACGGCACGGTCGAGGTGGATGACGTGCAGGAACGTGCCATCGACGGGATCATCGAGTTCCTCGACAAGCGCCTCGGCGGGTGAGCCGGCGCGCGGCACGATGATCGAGTTCGCCGCGATCTTCCTGGCGGGCGTGTGGGCTGGCGGGATCAACGTCATCGTCGGCTCCGGCACTCTGGTGACCTTTCCGACGCTGCTGTTGTTCGGTTATCCGCCACTGGTAGCCAACATCTCCAACAACATCGGCATGGTTGCGGGCGGTGTGTCGGGCATCTATGGCTACCGCCGCGAGCTGCGCACGAACAGGGGCGTCCTGGTTCGCCTTGCACCGGCATCGATCGCCGGTGCGGTGGTCGGGGCGATCCTGCTCCTCGTGCTGCCCGACGAGTCGTTCAAGGCGATCGTGCCGGTGCTCATCGTGATCGGCCTGGTCATGGTGTTGGTCGGCCCTGCCGTGCAACGGCGCACGGCCTCGCTCGAGCATGACGGGGCTCCGAAGAAGCGCTCGGGAATCCTTCTCGCCGTTGGGGTCTTCGTGCTCGGCATCTACGGCGGATACTTCGGCGCTGCGCAGGGGATCCTGCTCGTTGGGCTCATGGGACTGGTGCTGAGCGACGGCATCCAACGCCTCAACGCGATCAAGAACGTACTTGCCACCGCGGTCAATGCCGTTGCGGCCGTCACGTTCATGATCGTGGCCACCGACCGCATCGACTGGGAGGTCGTCGCGCTGATCGGGTCGGGCGCCTTCATCGGCGGCTACCTCGGCGCCCGGTTCGGTCGTCGGCTTTCGCCAGCGGTGCTGCGGGTCGTCATCGTGGTGATCGGCTCCGTCGCGCTCGTCAAGATCCTGGTTTTTGACTGATGCAGCCTTGACGGTCTGGGCCGGTCGGCACATACTGACGACAATCGATTGCAAACAATAGGAGCCGCCATGAACCCCGCCATCAGTTACGTTCCGTTCGAGCAGATGGACGAGCGCATGAAGGCGGAGATGGAGCGCTGCGCCAAGCACGGCACACCGCGGCCGGAGAGCTCCGCGGTCCGCGCCCACTCGCCGCAGGCCTTCTGGGCCTTCGCCGACAGCTGGCAGTCCCAATTCCACAGCGGCGTAGTTGATCACGCGATCAAGGATCTGTGCCGGGTTTACATCTCCAGGACCGTCAAGTGCGAGTTCTGCGGCAACCAGCGCTCCGAGAAGGCCACCACGGCGGGGCTGCAGGAGCAGCAGTACGACGAGCTCCTCAACTTCGAGACGTCGGATCTCTACGATGACCGCCAGAAGGCGGCACTCGCGTACGCCGAGGCCATCGCATGGGGCAGCCAAGACCTCGATGGACTCTGGGCCCGTCTGCACGCCCACTTCTCCGAACAGGAACTCGTCGAGCTGGGTTGTTGCATCGCGCTGACCTTCGGCCAGCAGAGCTGGATCCGGCTGCTCGGCATCGACCATCATCAGTACATGGCAGGAACCGCGGCGTCGATGGCTCCCGGCTTCGAGACGGCCGAGGAGCTGGCAGTCAGCAAGGCGGATCCCCGTTACTGGGCTGCCAACAGCCAAGCCTGATACAACGGCGACGTGGCTTCGTTCACACTGACGGTCAACGGCCGGGAATACGACCTCGACGTTCCCGCGGACGCCTCCCTGCTCGAGGTGCTGCGCAACGACATCGGCGACAAGTCACCGAAGTTCGGCTGCGGGCTCGGCCAGTGCGGAGCGTGCATCGTCTTGATCGGCGGTCATCCGACGCCGTCGTGCGATACCCCCGTCGAGTACGTCCGCGATGAAGTGCGGACACTGGCCGGCCTCGGCAGTGCCGGCGCCCTGCACCCCCTGCAGTCCGCGTTCCTCGAGCTGCAGGCCGGGCAGTGTGGTTACTGCATCGCCGGGATCATCATGAGCGCCACCGCGCTGCTGCGCGACAATCCCCGTCCGACGCGCGACGAGGTGGCAGCGGCGTTGGAACGCAATCTGTGCCGCTGCGGGACACACGGGCGGTTCGTCGATGCCGTGCTCGCAGCGGCTGGGTCACGGACGTGACGACCCCTCTCCCCGATTCGCTGATCACCAATCCGTGGATCTCGACGTGGCTGACCGTTGCCGACGACGGGACCATGGGTCTGCGGGTCGGCAAGGTCGAGCTCGGGCAGGGGATCCTCACGGCCCTGACTCAACTGGCAGCCCACGAACTCGACGTCGCGCCCGAGACCGTCACGGCTGCTGCGACGAACACGGTCACGTCGCCGGACGAGGGCTACACCGCAGGCAGCTTGTCGATCACGGTCTCCGGGGCGGCGGTGCGACGCGTGTGCGCGGAGACGCGCGAGCTGTTCCGTCGCGCGGCTGCGCACGAGGCCGGACTGAACCCCGCAGACGTCCGGCTGGTGTCCGGTGCGTTCGTGGGGCCGGACGGCAGCCGGATCGCCTCGTACGCCGAGCTTTCCGGCGTCGTCGACCTGAACGTCAAGGTCGGGGATCCCACTCTGGACGTCGAGCTCGCCCCTCCAGCATCGAAGGATCTGGCTCGTATCGACCTGCCCGACAAGGTGCTTGGCCGTCCACGCTTCATCCATGACCTGGAGTTCGGCGGCATGCTGCATGCCAGAGTGGTGCGGCCGCCCGGCCCGGGCGCACACCTCGAAGACGCTCCTGCGGAACATGTCTCGTCGATGCCAGGTGTCGAGAACATCGTGCGCGACGGCGACTTCCTGGCCGTCATTGCCCGTCGGGAGGGCCAGGCCACGCAGGCAGCCGCTGCGCTTGCGGCCGCGGCATCGTGGACCGACGGTATCGAGCTGCCCGACTCCGAGGATCTCGAGGGCTGGTTGCGCACGGCCGACGCCGAGACGAGTCAAGTCCGCAACGACGGCGCTCGGCACGGCGACGCGCCAACCGTGGCAGCCACCTACTCTCGGCCCTACATCGCACACGCGTCGATCGCACCCAGTTGCGCCGTCGCACATTTCGACGAAGGACGTCTCGCAGTCTGGAGCCACAGTCAAGGCGTGTTCGCCCTGGGGCGCGCCATCGCGGCGGCTCTGGATCTGAGCTGGGAAGCGGTCGTCGTCGAGCACGTCGAGGGCGCGGGCGCCTACGGCCACAACGCCGCCGACGACGTGGCGATGGATGCCGCGCTGGTGGCCATGCGGATGCCCGGCACGCACGTGCGGGTGCTGTGGAGCCGTGCCGACGAATTGTCGTGGGCGCCGTTCGGCGCGGCCATGGTCGCCGACGTCGCCGCCAGCGTCGACGAGCATGGCACGATCACCGACTGGTCCTACGAGCTGTGGAGCAACGGACACATGTCGCGCCCGGGATACGCACCGCGCCACGTACTGCTGGCCGACGCACACCGCGCAGGCCTCTCGATGCTCCCGCCAGCAGCGGACCCACCGGCCGATCGGGGATACGGCTCGCAGCGAAATTCCGTCCCGTACTACGACTTCGCGAGAGTCGACGTGACGGCTCACCGGTTGCTGACCATGCCGATCCGGACGTCGTCACTGCGCTCGCTGGGAAGCAACCTCAACACGTTCGCCACCGAGTCCGCAATCGATGAGCTGGCTCTGGCGATCGGACGCGACCCGTTGGAGATGAGGCTTTCGCACCTGTCGGACCCCCGCGCCCGCGAGGTGCTGAGCACCGCCGCCGACGCGGCAGGGTGGGGAGCGCAGCTCGACGAGGGCAGGGGGCGCGGCGTGGCGTTCTGTCGCTACAAGAACAAGAGCTCGTACTGCGCCGTCATCGCCGATGTCGAGGCGACCGACGAGCTACGCGTCGAGCGCCTGACGATCGCGGTCGACGTCGGCCGGGCCGTCAACCTCGATGGTGTCCGCAACCAGGTCGAGGGCGGTGCCATCCAGGCCGCCAGTTGGGCGCTCTTCGAGCAGGTCCGGTTCGACAGGCACTCGATCACCAGCACCGATTGGGAGTCCTACCCTATCGCGCGATTCGACCAGGTGCCTCGTGTCGAGGTACACCTCTTGCACCGGCCCGACGAACCGTCGCTCGGCGCAGGCGAGGCGACTCAGGGACCGGTGCCTGCCGCAATCGGAAACGCGCTGGCCGACGCACTCGGCGTTCGGGTCAGGACGCTGCCGTTCACGACCGACAACATCGTCGCTGCGATCGACGCCCAGTCCTGACCGGTCACCCCCCGAGGCGGACCGCCATCCAGTCCGCCGTGCGATACCGGTGTGCGGCAAGCACGTTGGCGCATCCGTGGTTGCCGTCCTCCAGCGCCAAGAAGTGGCTTCCGTCCACCTCGTGATGCAGTCGTTCGGCCTGCTGCCAGGGGATCAGCCGGTCCTTCTTGCCCGCCACGACCAGCGTCGGGCACCGCAACGACGACGTCCGGCCCGACATGGTGAGCGTGAGTGCCAAGGCGCGGGCGTCGTCATCGTTGCTCGAACGCGACCTGACGATGAACGTCTCCCTGGTGAGTGCGGGCAGGGCGTCCCAGTTCTCGCCGAACGAGTATGGGCCGCAGAGGCTCACGCACGCCTTGATCCGCTCGTCGCCGCTGGCGAACCGTGGTGCGTAGTAACCGCCGAGGCTCACTCCCCATACCCCGATGTGATCGGCGTCGATGTCGTCACGGGCGACGAGGGTGTCGACGAAGACGCGGCCGGGCACCTCCCAGTCCGGGCGGATCGGCAAGTCGTACTCGGCTTCTCCCTGGCCGGGGCCGTCCACGCTGAACGTAGCGAGGCCACGTTCCAGGAACAGCTGCTCGGTGGCGCGCAGCTCCTCCTTTGTCGAGTCCAGGCCAGGTACACAGATCACGACCGGATGAGGTGACGAGCCAACGGGTTTGCGAAGAATGCCATACATCGTGGCACCGTCGAACGGCATCTCGATCCGCTCACCTGGCGGGTCCAGGTGCGGCAGCGCGGCGTCGAGGCACCGAACGGCCGCTTGGTGTGCGGCCTGCATCTGTTCGAGGTCGCGGACGAAGACGAACTTCGCGAAGTGATACACGACGGCCGCAGTGCTGAGGTGTGCGCCCGCCGAGCGAAGTCGGTCATCCGCGAGCGCCTCGAGCCCGAGGTCCTCGTGGACGCTTGCCGCGCCCGACCACGCGCTGCACCAGTCGTCCCATGACTGCAGCCCGGCCACCACACGATCGAAGTCCGCGGCGGGCACACCGTTGGCGGTGAACCGGGGACCCCAGTGCGAACGGGCCGATGTGACGTATTCGTCCATGGTCGAGTCCTCTTCGATCCTCGTGGCTGCAAACGATTGCGTACACTTCACCGTAGCAGCAGGCGAGTGTCGGCGGAAGGACGAAAAGTGGCTTCAACCTCGGCGGCAAGCGACGTGATCGTGGTGGGCGGCGGGCACAACGCACTGGTCTGCGCTGCGTACCTCGCAGAGGCCGGTCTGACCGTCACCGTGCTCGAAGGTCGTGACGTGATCGGCGGCAACACCGTGACCGAAGAACTCACCCTGCCGGGATGGCAACACGACTCCTGCTCGACGGCCCACGTCGTGCTGCAGTCGAACCCGCTGATCCGCGACGACGAACTCGGGTTGATCGCCCGCTACGGGCTGAAGTACATCGTCACCGATCCGGCGGTCGCCTTCCCTCTGCCCGACGGCGACCTGGTGACGGTGCACCCGAACCTGGCAGATACCGCCGCCGAGTTCGCCCGCTACTCCCGCGCCGATGCCGACGCGCTCGTCACGATGATCGGGGATTGGAACGCGGGCCAGCGGACCGCGCATGCCTACGTGTCGGCGGGACTTCCGTTGCCCGACGAATCCTGGTCGCGCAGTTACGAACAGCTGCGGCAGCGCAGCGCATGGGACGTGATCGCCTCGACGTTCGTGCATCCGGTGACACGCCGGGTGATGGCCTGGATGGCATTCGCGACCATCCAGCCGCCGCAGCGGCCGGGCACCGGCGCGCTGCCCGCCGCGATCATGGCCGGTCGCCTCGCCTTCGGCTGGGCTACTCCCGTCGGTGGGTCCGGCGCGTTGCCGAATGCGTTGGCAGCCCACATCACCGACCATGGTGGATCCGTCGAGACGTCGGCATGGGTGCGGTCGATTCTGGTCGAGGAGGGGCGCTGCATCGGGGTGCGCACCGATGACGGGCGTGAGTACCTGGCAGGCAAGGCCGTCGTCGCCGGCAGCCATCTTCACGAACTGCCAGGCATGCTCAGCGGCCCTTCGGTGGTCGCCGACGAGGCTGCACGCTGCTGGCAGCCGGGGATCCCGTTGTTCGCAGTGCATTTTGCGCTCCGTTCCGACGCCCGCTACCGCTCGGGGAGCGGGCCCCTCGTGTCTGCCGCAGGAGGACTCGGCAGCCCGGGAGGCCTGATGCGCCAGGTCGAGGGACTGTCGTCGGGGCGGATCGAGACCGAGGATCCGTGGCTGCTGATGATGTCGTCGACAGCGGTCGATCCAGGCCGCGCGCCGGGGGGCACGTTCAAGTTCCTCACTGCGGCACCGATGTTGCACAACGGCAACGCGTGGTCGGATGCCGACGCGATGGCGTACGCGCAGGTGCTGCTGAGCATCGCGCGCCGCCACGTCGACGGCATCGACGATGGCGACATCCTGGCGATGCGGCCTGAATCGCCCACATCACTTGCTGCGCACAATCTGTCCAACATCGGTGGGTCGTGCCACGGCGGCGAGTTCGTGCTCGACGACGGCACCGTCCTGCCCGGCTGGCTGGACTATCGCACCGACGTCCCCGGCCTGTACCTGACCGGCTCGACGTCGCACCCCGGTGGCTCGGTGTCGGGCCGGCCCGGGCGCAACACAGCCCGTACCGTTCTCGAAGACCTCGGGGTGACGTCGACGATGTCGGTGCCCTGACCTCTCAGCGGGCGGTCAACCGAACGACGTGCAGGCCGTGGTTCTTGTCGGAGAAGTAGACGTTGCCGCGGGCGTCGACGAGGACGTCCTCGGACTGCGTGACCAAGGTCTTCGGGAGCATGCCGCGGCGTTCAGTGGGATCATCCGGTAGGTACCAGGCGATCTCGCGCGGCAGATACGCGTCGCTGATGTCGTAGACCCGCAGCCCGGCGTTGAACCACGTCATGAACATCAGGTTGTCGTCTGCGAGGAGTTCAGGCCCCTGCGGATGGTGCTGATTGTGCGGGCCGAATCGTCCGCCCCTGGTGCTGAAGTTGGGGTACCCGGCGCCCACCGCGGGGGAGGGGATCGGCAGCAGTGAGATCAGGCGCGGGTTCTGCTCGTCGCTGACGTCGACGATGCCTGCGAAGTTGTACGGTTCCTGCTGCCGCTCCGCGATGGCCTCGGTGTTGACCAGCAACAGGTTTCGCGCAGGGAGGGGAATCACCGTGTGCATCGCGATCATGCTGGAGAACGCGGCCCCGATGTCGAGCCGGGAGACGAGCCGCGGGCGTTGGATGTCGGAGATGTCGAGGATGACGACTCCGGCGGCCCCGTAGCTGAGGTAGGCCCGATCTCCGAGGACGTACGGCGGTCCGTGCAGGGAGATGCGCCGCGACGGGGTGGTCCCGGCGGCTACGAACTGCTCAGGAAGGAACCACATCGCCACCTCGACCGGTTTCCGCGGGTCGGCGACGTCGAGGATGACGTAGATGTTGCCGTCGAACCCTCGGCGGCTCGCCGCCGCGTGGACGTAACGACCACCCGTGTAGTGATTGCGGTGCACGCCATGTTCGCCGGTGTGCCACTCGCTCAACAGTTTCGGCGCAATGGGATCGGTCACGTCGAACAGCCGGATGCCCTCGGCGGAGTTGAGGCTGGGATCGCCGCCCCAGGCCTGCGGGCGATGCTCCATGCCCTGGACCAAGAGTCCGTCAGCGACCTGAACCTGCCAGGTCGCGGCGTGGTCGGGGCCCTCGATCGCACCGACGAGACGCGGGCCCGCGGGATCGGTCACGTCGAAGATCGACAGCCGTGGTTCCCAGAAGTGGCTCGCATAGAGGTACCAGCGATTGTCGACGACCTGCATCGCCAGCTTGAACACGGGCTTGCCGCCGACGTCGTGGTAGCCGATGAAGTCCACTCCGTCGGAGGCGAACCCGGGGGCGGGTCCGGTCACGCAGCCGCCTGCCTCATCAGCTCGGCCAACTCCGGTAGCGGCTCCAGACAGAACACCCCGCCCGTGCCACGATCGGTGACCCAGATCAGTCCGTGCTCGTCGACGAACAGATCGTTGGACTGCGGCACCGGCGACCCCGCCGGTGCCTCGCTCACCCAGTGCGCGACCTCGCGCGGATTCTGCGGATCCGCAACGTCGTACACCCGTACACCGGCACTGAAGTAGGTCGCGAACACCAGTCGATCGCTTTGGTAGGACCCAGCGCGGTTCTCGTGAAGGTTGTGCGGGCCAAAGCGTTGGGGGAGTTCGTCGAACGACACCGGGGCGAGCGAAGCGACGGGAGAAGACGCGGTGGGTGATGGCAACGTCCGCAGATATCTCGGTGCTGCCGGGTCCGCGATGTCGATCAGGTGGATCCGTCGCTCCTCCCCGTGGGGACCGTCGTGCTGCTGTTCATCGGTGACGACGAGAAGTCCGCGACCGAGCAGCGGCAGGCAGGTGTGGGTCGCCCCGCCGCCCCACTGCAGGCGTGACACCTCGCGGGGAGTCGTCGGGTCGGACGTGTCGAGCACGACCAGGTTCGCATCGTCGTAACCCAGGTAGGTGTACTTGCCCTCGACAAGACCGTGGTGCGCCGCCACCCTGTGCCCATCGGCCCAGTCGGCGATCTCGCCACCGCCACTCCACTGCCCAGGCCACCACCACCGGCTGGTGAGCACGGGCTTCTCGGGTTCGATCAGGTCGATGGTCATCCAGATGCGGTCGGTGAAACCCTCTGGTGCACCTGACATGTGGGCGTAGCGTCCACCCTCCCAGACGATGCGGTGGACCCCCTTGCCGCCGGCCTCCCAGAACCCGACCTGCCGTGGCTCGAACGGTTCGTCGACCCGGTAGATCGCGACACCGGCCGAGTGCGGGCCCAATGGCCTCTTGGGCCGGTACGGGAATCGCTCGTGATTGATCAGGAGGAGCCCGTCGGCGACCTGCACCTTGTGGGTGTGGGTATTGGCGGGCGCATCCCACTGCGACACCAGGTGGGGACGGTCCGGGGCGGACACGTCGAGGATCGACGTGCCCGCCCCGCTGGTCCCGGCGTGCCCGACATACAGGGCGTCGCCGTGACGCATGACCTGCATGCCGTCCCCACGTCCTCCGAGGTCGTGCTGGCCAATGAGCCGAAGCCCCAGTGCTGACGCCGTTTCCGTCGTCACGGGGCCATGTCGCCAGGGCTGGGCCGCAGCGGCAACCCCAGCGCCTTCTGTGCACGCCAGAGCGGGACCAGGTCGACGTACTGGTGCCAATCAGTACCCGGGGGAATCACCTTCAACTCGATCTGTTCGTTGACGAACTGGTCCATGTCCTTGATGTCGAAGCCACCGTCGCCGGTGTGGTATGTGGCGTTCTGCTCATCGGCGTATGCGTCCCGGTACGGCTGCGGGAGCTCGAAGTCCTTGGCGGCCATCAGGTCTAGCACGGCATCCTTGTTGTCCATGTCGTTGATGAACTGGCGCGCCTTGAGCGTGGCGGTGAGGAAAGCGGCCACGGTCTCGGGGCTCTCGGTCAGGATCTTGTTCGCGGCCCAACCGTTTTGCGGTGCCCGGCCGAGTTCCTGGAAGAGGAACTTGCCGCCCTCGGCCTCCAACAACGTCTTGTGCCGAATCTGAAGACTCGCGCCGTCGACGGTGCCTGCGATCACCGATTGCAGGCGCTCGTTGGACTGACCACCGGTGCTCACCAGCTTGACGTCCTTGTCGGGGTCGATACCGTTGTCGGTGAGCAGCTTTCGGATCAGGAAGTCGTTGCGGCTGCCGAACTGTCCACCGGTGATCGTCTTGCCTTTGAGGTCCTCGGCCGTGTTGATCCCCTTGCGGACACCGAGGATGTTGGCCTCACCTCCGAGGTAGGTCGACAGATACTTGATCCCGGCGTTCGACTTCTTTGCCGCCGTGATGGCGGTGTCGGTGTCGTAGAGGGCGAAGTCGACCGATCCTCCGATCAGCGCAGGCAGCGGGTCCTCGACCGTCACGATCTTGACGTTGTCGATGCCGACTTCCTTGAAGTAGCCCTTGTCTTCGGCAACCAAGACGTCTTCGTGGAACAGGTAGTAGGGGTTGTCCACGGCTACGACGATGTCCTTCTTCACCTTCGACGTGTCGATCTTGGCGTCGACCTGATCGGCGTTGGTCGGAAGGGCCGTGGGCTCACCTCCCGCCGCGGGCTTGTCACCGCCGCATGCCGTGAGCACTGCCGCGAACGTCAGACCGACGCCGAGCACGGCGAGCAATCGTTTGCTTCTCATGCAAATCTCCTCATTCCTGTGAGTACTTCGGGTGACTACGCGCGCGCAAAGTCGCGCCAGGGTGCTGCCCGGCGTTCGATCCACCGCATTCCCTGCACGAGCCCCACCGAGATGACTGCGAGCAGCAGAAGGGTGGCGTACATCATCGGCGCATCGAATTGGTCGCCCGCCCGATCCAGCAGAAATCCGAGTCCCTGCCCTCCGCCGCCGAGCAGCTCACCGATGAGCATCCCGACCAGGCCACGGGCGATGCCCTGGTTGATGCCGCTGATCACGAAGGGCAGGGTGAACGGCAGGATCACCTTGACGTACAACTGCGCCTCGTTCGCGCCGAAGATCCGGCCGGCCCGCACCAGCGACGGATCGACGGTCTTCACGCCCTCCATGCAGTTGACCATCATCGGGAACACCGCCGACAGCACGATGATGGTGAGCTGCATGGAGTTACCGAAGCCGAGGACGAGGATCAGCAGGGGGATCAGGGCGACGCGCGGCAGCGCTGTCATCGCCCACACGTAGGGAGACAGGATCAGGTCGAGGATCCGCACGCCGCCCATCAACAGGCCGAGCGGGATGCCGATGGCCGCGGCGATCAGCATGCCGATGGTGAAGTTCTGCACGCTGTGCAGCAGTTGCGGACCGATGGTGCCGTCGACGAAGCCGTGGTACATCGCCGAGAACATGTCGGTGGCCTTGGGGAAGAACAGCGGGTTGATCACTTCCGACAGTGCGATCAACTGCCAGATCACGAAGAACAGGCTCAGGTTGATCACCGTGATGACGAGGGTTCGGTAGCGATCCCACACGCTGCGTGTGATCGTCTCGGTGACGGCCGAGGCGTCGGTCGAGGCATCGGTCGTTGACAGCGTCCCCGTGCTCATCGGTCCTCTCCGATCTTTGCGCCGAGTGCCTCGGCCTGCAGCTGGTTCCAAATGTGTTCGCGCAGCTCGCCGAATCGCTCGCTGCGCCGCACGCCCTCGTCGAAGCGGGGCTTTGGCAGGTCGACGTCGAGGATCTCCTTGACCCGGCCCGGCCGGTTCGACACGATGACCACCCGGTCGGCGAGCGTGAGCGCCTCGTCGATCGAGTGGGTGATGAAGAAGACGGTCTGGCCCGTCTGGGCGATGATCTTCTCGAACTCCGCCTGCATGGCTTCGCGCGTCATCGCGTCGACGGCACCGAACGGTTCGTCCATCAACAGGATCTCCGGCTCGGAGACGAGCGCACGGGCGATGCCGACCCGTTGGCGCATTCCGCCGGAGAGCTCGTACGGATAGGACTTCTCGAATCCAGTCAGCCCGACGAGTTCGAGGGCGTGGGTGATGCGCTCCGCCGACACCGCCTTGCTTGGGCGGGGGTGGCGGTTCTCCAGTGCGAACATGACGTTCTTGTAGACGGTGCGCCATGGCAGCACCGCGTAGTCCTGGAACACCATGGCGCGGTCGGCACCTGGCCCCTGAACGGGTTCCCCGTGGACCCGGATCGTGCCCTCGAGGGGTTTCATGAACCCGGCGATCATGTTGATCAACGTGGTCTTGCCGCAGCCGGACGGGCCGACGATGGCGAGGAATTCGCCCCCACGCACGTCCAGGTTCACGTCCCGGAGGGCGATGAGCCGGGTCTTCTGCCGCTTGTTCTCGTAGCCGGCGCTGACGCCGCGAATCTCGATCAGTGGTGCATCGGTGGTCGGCGCGTCGTCGGCGCTCGGTCGCGGGCGGGTGGTCACCGAGGGAACGGCGTGACTCATGAAGATCCTCTGCACGGGCGTCGACGCTGCAATCGTTTGCTCCATCCTGCGATGTGACATGGGTCATGTCAATGGGCACGAGAAGAATGGTCGTCGCCCGCGATCGTCCGACAGTTGGTCAACCGGTGCATCCATCTACAAACGATTGCAGCTATGGCAGCATGTGGTCATGACGCGAGCCCGGCTACACATCGGCACGTTCACTCCGTCGTTGTTGATCGACGTTGCCCGCTCCACCGGACGGTTGGACCGCGCTGGCCTCGACGTCACCGAGGCGCCGGTGCCGTCGTCGCCTGCTCAATTCCGCTCGCTCGAAGCCGGCGAATTCGACGTGGTGATGACGAGTCCGGACAACGTTCTCGCCTACCGATTCCTGAGCTCGAATCCGCTGCAGCGCAACCTGCCCGTGGAGGTCCTTGCCGGCATCGATCGAGGGCTCGGGCTGTCGTTGTGTCTTGCTCCGTCGGTGACGGACGTCGCGGACGTCCGTGGCCGTGTCGTCGGAGTCGACGTGCCGGGGTCGGGTTTTGCGTTCGTCGCGTTCGCCCTCCTGGAGTGCGCAGGCCTCGGCAAGGACGACTACGTCCTCGAGTCGCTGGGGTCGACCCCGCGCCGTGCAGCCGCGCTGGCGGACGGAACGTGCGCGGCCACGATCCTCAACGCAGGCAACGAACTACGGGCGATCGCGGCGGGGTGCCGTGTGGTGAGTACGGTCGCGGACCTCGGTCCCTATCTCGGCACGGTGATGGCGGCCATGTCGGCCGACGACCCCGAAATCACGGGTCCGCGAGAACGTCTCGCAGAAGTGGTCATCGACACCGCTCGTGACGTCGTCGCAGGCCGGCTCGAGGGAGAGGTGCTCGAAGCCGCCGGACGATTGCTCGGATTGGCGCCGCCGCAGGCCAGGGCGCACCTCGACTGCCTGCTCGATCCAACCCACGGTCTGATCACCGACGGACGGGTCGACGAATCTTCGATCGGGGCCCTGATAGACCTGAGGCGTCGGCACAGCCCGAGCCCGGATCTCGATGTGGTGACGTCCGCGTGGCCGACGATGCTGACGGCAGCTGCCAATGGCTATATTGCACGTGGCCGGGGGGCGCGCCATCATTGACGGGACGCTGCATCCGATTGCAGTCGAGACGGGGAGTGGGGGGATCCGTGCACAGGGCCACGCTGCGTGAGGTTGCGGTCATGGCCGGGGTCCATCCGGCCACCGCTTCGCGCGCTTTGAACCGGCAAACCGAGAGCTTGGTCAACAGCGAGACGGCGGCGCGAATCAAGAAGGTCGCCGCCGAGATGGGCTACTCGCCCAATCCAATCGCCCGCAGCCTCAAGACGTCTCGGTCGGCCAGCATCGGGCTGGTGATCCCCGACCTGACCAACCCGCTGTTCCCGCCGATCGTGCGGGGAGTCGAGGACGTGCTACGTACCATCGGCTACAACGCCTGGATCGTCAACACCGACAACAGGCCCGACGTGGAGAAGACGGCGGTTGAGTCGTTCCGTCAGCGCAACGTCGAGGGCTTCGTGTTCGCGACTGCGCACTTGAAGCACCCGTTGCTCGAGGAACTGGCTGCGGCGTCGACGCCGATGGTGCTGGTCAACCGCCGTACCAATGGGGCCGACATCCCATCGGTCACCTCCGACGATGCGGCGGGCGTCGCGATGGCGATGCAGCACCTCGTCGACCTGGGCCACACCAAGATCGTGCATCTCGCAGGGCCGCAGGACCTGTCGACCGGCGTAACCCGGCGTCGCGCCTTCCTGTCCAGCCTGGAAGAACTGCACCTGCCTGCCGAGCCCACCCGGACGTTCATCTGCGACGAATGGTCGGAGCAGGCGGGCGCCAACGCAATGCGGACGCTGCTGGACTCCGGTCCCGAGTTCACCGCGGTCCTGGCCGGCAACGATCTACTGGCCCTCGGCGTCTACGACGCACTGGCCGAACGTGGCCTGCGCTGTCCGGATGACATCAGCGTGGTCGGATTCAACGACATGCCGTTCATGGACAAGGTTTCACCGCCCATGACGACCGTCCGCATCCCCCATTACGAGATCGGAGCGGAAGCAGCCCGATTGCTGCTCGAAGTGCTCAACGACCCCGATCGCCATCCGCGTTCGCTGCTTCTGCCTCTGACGATGGTCGTCCGGTCCTCGACAGGTCCGGTACCGGCGCCTCGCGCCTGAGGCCGGGGCCTTCAAGGCGCTGCTTCCTGACTGCTGCAACGGGCTGCAACCGTTCGCTGCGTGCGGCTCATCCTTGGTGTGATGAATCCTGAGTGAAACCCGCACATGCTGCGGTGTTGACTTGAACGTGACTGCACGGCAGGATTGCAACCGATTGCAGTCGAGCCGGGAGAGGCAATGAAGAACAACGAGAAGACCATGAGCGTTGGGTGGATCGGTGCCGGACGCATGGGCTATGCGCTCATCGAACGCCTGTTGGACGCGGGTCACGACGTGTCGGTGTACAACCGCACCCGGTCCAAGGCGGAGCCTCTGGCCGCGCGTGGCGCGAAGCTGGTCGATACCCCCGCGCAGCTGGCCGATCGCGACGTCGTCTTCATCATGGTCGCCGCCTCCGACGATCTCGAGCACGTGACCGTCGGCGAGGACGGGCTTCTCACGGCAGACGTTTCGCCGCAGATCATCATCGACAGCTCGACCGTCTCGGCGGCCATCTCGGAGAAGATCCGCGGCCTTGCCGCCAACTGCGGCACTGCACTTCTGGCCGCACCGGTCAGCGGCAACCCCAAGGTCGTCCGGTCGGGCAAGCTCACCCTCGCGGTGTCGGGTCCGCGTGAGGCCTACGAGAGCGCCGAACACCTCCTGCGCCCGCTCGGACGGGGCGTCACCTACGTCGGTGATGGCGAAGTCGCCCGCCTCGTCAAGATCTGCCACAACGTCTTCCTCGGCGTGGTCGCCCAATCCCTCGCCGAGATCACCGTGCTCGCCGAGCAGGGCGGCACCAGCAGAGAAGCGTTCCTCGAGTTTCTCAACAACTCGGTCATGGGATCGGTCTTCACCCGGTACAAGTCGCCCGCGTTGGTGAACCTCGACTTCACACCCACGTTCACGAACATCTTGCTGCGCAAGGATTTCGACCTCGGGCTTGAAGCGGCCCGCCAGTACGGTGTGCCGATGCCGGTCGCCGCCCTGTCCGCCGAAATGGTGTCATCGGCGATTGGTGCGGGTCACACCACCGAGGACTTCGCGACGTTGCTGCTCGAGCAGGCCCGGCGCTCGGGTGTCGAGTTGGTCTCCGAAGATGCCGACGTCGACGACGGTCTGGGAATCCCCGCCGATGAGTGAGTCACGTCCGCTGCCGGCTCCTGGCCACATGGGCGTCGACTACGAAGAACGCGTCGACTTCGCCAGGCTTCGTGACTACCGGCTCCGTCGGGCGAAGTCGGCTCTGGAGTCCAGCGAGTGCGGTGCGTTCCTGCTGTTCGACTTCTACAACATCCGCTACACGACGCAGACGTGGATCGGTGGCGCGCTCGGCGACAAGATGACGCGGTACGCGTTGCTCACCCGCACTGCCGACGATCCCTGGTTGTGGGACTTCGGTTCTGCGGTGCGTCACCACAAGATCTACTCGAACTGGCTGCCCGACGAGAACTGCCGCCCCGGCATGCTCGGGATGCGCGGTGCCGTCGCGCCGTCGGCAGGCCTCATGGTGTCGGCCGTCCGTGAAATCAAGGGAATGCTCGACGACGCAGGACTTTCCGACGCCCCGGTCGGCGTCGACATCGTCGAGCCTGCGTTCTTGTTCGAGATGCAGCGGCAAGGGTTGAAGGTCGTCGACTGCCAGCAGCGCATGCTCGACGCGCGGCAGATCAAATCCGTCGACGAGATCATGCTGCTCACGCAGGCCGCTGCGATGGTCGACGGGGTGTACCAGGACGTATTCGAGGCGTTGAAGCCGGGGATCAGGGAAAACGAGATCGTCGCGCTGGTGAACCAGCGGCTCTACGCCATGGGATCCGATCAGGTGGAGGCCGTCAACGCCATCAGCGGGGAACGGTGCAACCCGCATCCGCACAACTTCACCGACCGGCTGATTCGGCCGGGGGATCAGGCCTTCTTCGACATCATCCACAGCTTCAACGGCTATCGCACGTGCTATTACCGGACGTTCAACGTCGGTAGTGCCACACCGAGCCAGCACGACTCGTACACCAAGGCCCGTGAGTGGATGGACGCCTCGATCCAGATGGTCCGGCCGGGGGTCGGCACCGACGAAGTGGCTGCTGTCTGGCCGAAGGCGACCGAGTTCGGCTTCGACAACGAGCTCGCCGCCTTCGGGCTGCAATTCGGTCATGGCCTCGGCCTCGGGCTGCACGAACGCCCGATCATCTCGCGCCTGAACTCGATGACCGAGCCGATCGAGCTGCAGGAGGGCATGGTCTTCGCCCTCGAGACGTATTGCCCTGCCTCGGACGGTTTCTCGGCTGCCCGGATCGAGGAAGAGGTGGTCGTCACCGCCGACGGGCCGCGAATCCTCACCCTGTTCCCGGCGCAGAAGCTCATGATCGCCAACGAGTACTGAACCGTCGCTGCGACGGCTGTTAGTTCCTCTTCAGCTCCTGGGCGAGCATCACCAGGATGCCGCTGGGACCGCGGACGTAGGTGAGCTTGTAAACGTCTTCATAGGTCGCCACACCGCGCAGTGGATGGCAGCCGTGCCTCGCGGCAATCTCAAGCGCTTCGTCGATGTCGTCGACTGAAAAGGCGACGCGGTGCATGCCAATCTCGTTGGGAACAGTGGGCTTCGACTCGATGGCCTCGGGGTGGATGTACTCGAAGAGCTCCAGCCGACCGTGACCGTCCGGCGTCTTGAGCATCGCGATCTTGGCGTGGTTGCCGTCGAGGCCGACGGCGGTGTCGGCCCATTCGCCACTGACCGTGTCACGGCCGATGAGCACGAGGCCGAGGTCGGTGAAGAAGGCGATCGTTGCTTCCAGGTCGTGTACGGCGATGCCGACGTTCTCGAGTTTGATGGCCATGGATTGCATGCTACCGAGATGCTCTGCCAATACGCCCCAGCTGCCTGCATGATCGGGCGATTGCCACCACATAGTCGCTGCCGGACAGCGTGATTCAGCGCCCCTCCGCGGGGGCGGCATGGACAGCTCCGCCGAAGTAGAGGTCGGCGATCTCGGGGTTGGACAGTACCGACGAGGCCGCACCGGTCAACAGCACGCGCCCGCTTTCCATCACGATGCCGCTGGTGGCCATGCGCAGCCCGAAGCGAACGTTCTGCTCGACCATGAGCACGGCCTTGCCGTTACCGCGCATGATCGCAACGGCCTCGTCGATAACGGTGAGCGACTTCGGGTCCAGGCCCAAGGACGGCTCGTCGAGCAGCACCAGCTTGGGGTCGAGCATCAGCGAGCGGGCGAACTCGACCATGCGGCGTTGGCCGCCGGACAGATTTCCGCAGCGGATCCCCGTCTTGTCCCGCACCAGCGGGAACATGTCGAGGACTTGGTCGTAGCGTTCGCGTACCAAGGCGCGCTGCCTGCGAATCACGTAGGCGCCCATCAGGATGTTCTCGCGGACGGTCAGCGTCGGAAACAATCCGTTGCTCTGCGGCACCTGGGTGACGCCACACCGCAGCACCGCGTCCGGCGACCGGCCGGTGATGTCCTCACCGTCGAGCAGGATGCGGCCCGCGCTCGGTTTGAGCAGACCGCTGACCGCGCGCAGCACGGTGGACTTGCCCGCGCCGTTTGGCCCGACGATGCAGCCGAGCTCGGCCGCCCGGACCTCGAGGTCGACCCCCTGCAGTACGTTGCCGCCGCCGTAGCCGGCGACCACTCCTTCGAGCCGAATCATGCCGGATTCCGTTCTACCGCAGGGGCATTGGCTATTTGATGAGACTTCGACGGCGCTTCGAGCAGGTAGTCGTCGCCGAGGTAGGCGTCGAGCACGAGCGGGTCCTTTTGGATCTGCTCGGGCGTGCCGTTGGCGATCACCGCACCGCGCGCCAGCACCCGGATGGGGTCGCATAGCCCCACCACGAACGGCATGTTGTGTTCGACGAGCAGGAATGTCGTGCCCTTGGCGTTGAGTTCACGGATCAGGTCGCCCATCCGCTCGATCAGGGTTGGGTTGATTCCGCCGGCGGGCTCGTCGAGCAGAATCAGCTTGGGATCGAGCATGAGCACCTGCGCCAGCTCCACCAGTTTCTGCTGGCCGTAGGACAGAGATCCGGCGCGAGCATCGCGGTAGGCCGCCATTCCGACGAACTCGAGCAGATCGGTTGCGCGCTGGGCCTCCGACCCGCTCACCGCGCCAAGTCCCAGTTGGCGCACCGAGAAGTCGCGCAACGGGGCGACGACGTTCTCCAACACCGTCATCTCACGGAACAGCCGGGTGATCTGAAAGGTTCGACCGACGCCGCGGTGGGCCCTCGACCACGGCGAAAGACGTTCGATGCGTTCGCCGTTGAGCAGAATCTCGCCCCCGTCGGGCGTCATGGTGCCCGAGATCAAGTTGAACACCGTGGTCTTGCCCGACCCGTTGGGTCCGATCAGCGCGGTGATCGAGCCCTCGGGCACCGTGAAGCTGCAGTCGTTGACCGCGTGGTTGCCGCCAAAGCTCTTGTGCAGACCGCGGACTTCCAGCAGGGCGCGCCCGGTCGTGACCGGCCGGATGGCCTCCGTCGGCGCAAGGGGCCGGTCCAGTGGATTCAGTCGGGCGCCGGAAAGGCCAACGGTGTCCTTGGTTCTGACCTTCTCGAGCAACGCTGCCATGGTGGGCAGGATGCCCTTGGGCAGCAGGATCACCAGCAGCACCAGCATTCCGCCGAACAGCACCAGCCGAGCGTTCCCGCCGCCGAACGAATCATTGGCGAACGTGTTGACGGGCTGGATGATGAACGCGCCGAGCACGGGTCCGAAGAGGGTCCCGCGTCCGCCGAGGATGACCGACAGCACGATCAGTGCGCTGGTGACGATCGAGAACATGCCGATCGGGTCGACGAACGACAGATAGTAACCGTACGCCGATCCAGCCATCCCGACGAACAGCGCGCTGGCACCGAAGGCCAGGAGCTTGTACACGGGAGCGTTGACACCGATGGTGCCCGCCTTGCCCTCGTCCTCACGAATTGCGATGAGCCCCATGCCGAATTTGCTGCGTCGGATGCCCCACGTCATGAGCAGCGACAGCGCGAGCAGTGCCACCAGCGTGAGGTGGAAGGGCCAGTTGCCCCACGCCTCCGGCCAGTCCGGCAGCGGAAGGGTCAGCCCCGCGGTGCCGTTGGTCACCGGCACCCATTCGATGGCGACGAACTGCGCGAGGAACAGGAAGGCCACCGTGATGATCACGAACGCGGGTCCACGGGAGCGATAGGTCACCAGACCAAGCAGCATGGCGATCGCCGCGGCGAACACGCCTGCGACGGGCACCCAAAGCAGTGGCGGAACCGCGGGGATGCGGATGGCAAGGATTGCACCGACGTAGGCGCCGATGCCGATGAAGGCGCCCTGGCTCAGCGACAGGTAGCCGGTGTAGCCGGTGATCACGTTGAGACCGCTGGCGCCGATGGCCAGCACCAGGGCCATGATCACCGTGTTTTGCGCGGACATGCTGGGCGACAACGGGAATAGCACGATCACGGCGCCGGCCACCACGACGAGGGCCCGAGTCGCCAGGGTCTGCAATCGGGGATCCAGTAGCCGGGTGGTCAGGGTTTGGGTACTCATGCGACCGCGTCCTCTCGAAGCCGGGTGCCGAGGATGCCCTGCGGGCGGGCGATCAGCACGACGATGATGACGAGGAAGGGCACCGCGACCGGCCAGGCTGCGCCGAGATAGCTGGTGGCTGCGATCTCACCAACGCCGATGACGAGTGCCCCGAGGATGGCGCCGGGAAGGCTACCCAGTCCACCCAGCACGACGATGGCCAGAAGTCGGGCGATCCACTGGTAATGCGAGCCGGGCAGGAACGGGTAGATGGTGCTCAGCATCGCCCCGCCTGCTCCAAGCGTCGAGACACCGATGGCAAACGTGAGTGCCGCGATCGTGGCCACGCTCACCCCGACCAGCAGCGCCCCGCCCTCGTTGGCAGAAGCGGCGCGGATGGCGCGACCTGCCCAGGTGTGATTGAGCAACATGTAGAGACCGCCGAGGATCAGCACCGCGATGCCTGCGGCAATGAGCATTACCTGCGGTATGTACAACGGCCCCAACGCAATCGAGGCATCGGTGTAGGACACCCGCACCGACGTTGACGTGTTGCCCCAGATGAAGCCCATGATCCCCTCGAGCATCAACGCGATGCCGAAGGTGGCCAACACCGTCATGCTGACGTGGGATCCGCGGACGTGCCGGATCACCGTCACGTAGACCAGCCAGCCGATGGCGAACATGACCGCCATCACGATGGGAATCGACAGGATCGGATCGAGGCCTAGATGCTGCCACAGCGTGTACGTCAGGAACGCGGCCAGGACCGCGAACGCGCCGTGGGCGAGGTTGATCACCCGCATGACCCCGAAGATCAGCGTCAGCCCCGAGGCCATCAGCGCATAGAGTGCGCCGACGAGCAGGCCAAGGATGAGGGTTTGGATGAACGAGGTCACGAGTTACGGCTCCTAACGCTGTATCGTCGCCGGGGCGTCAGATCGGGCCACCCTGCCAACGGACGATCTTGTCGGTGGTGGCGACATCGCTGGGCAGCACGACCTGTGAGACGCCGTTCTGCCACTGACCCACCAGGAATTCGCCCTTGGGGCTTCCGTCGGCGTTCCAGCTCAGCGGACCGAGGATGGTTTGAACGGTGTTGTTGCGCAGCCAGTCGGCGAGTTTGGCCTGATCGTCGATGGATCCGACGGCAGTGACGGCGGCGGCGAGCACCTGCCCTGCGGCGAATCCGTCGGCGGCGTCCTCCGGCGGCAGCCCCCCGAACTTCTCCTCGAACTTCTTGACGAAATCGGCGTTCTGGTTGGTCTTGGCCAACGAGCTATAGCTCGACGAGAAGAACACGCCCTCGGCGTTCTGCTCTCCGACACCTTCGAGGTACTGCTTTCCGTAGGTGGGTGAGCTGCTCTGGTACACGATGGACGGCTTGTAGCCTGCGCGATTCATCGACCTGATCATGTTGACGCCGTCTTCGAATTGTGCGCCCTGTACCACGATTTCGGCACCGGCATCACGCATGGCATTGACGATCGGGTCGAAGTTCTTGGTCGTTGCGGGGTATTCGTCCTTGTAGACGGTCTTGATCCCCGCCGCGGACAGGATCTTCTCGGCTCCCTCGACCACCGGGCCCGCGAACGGATCGTCCAGCGACGGGTACGCGGCTGTCTTCGGCCGCCGTTCGGGAGGCAGGTTGGCGATCCATTCGGCGAACACCTTGGCCTGGTCGGTGGCGACGGCCTGCTGTGAGAAGAAGATGTACTTGAAGCCCCGGCTGTACATGTCGGGTGAGCCGCACGACGGGCAGACGAAGAGCATCTTGTTCTTCTCGGCGACCGCCGAGGAGGGGATGTTCAGCAGCGACGACTGGCTGCCGAGCACCAGATTGACCTTGTCCTTGGAGATCAGGTTGTTGTAGTTGCTGACGGCTGTGTCCTGAGTGGTGGCGTCGTCGCGGACGATGATCTCGACCGGTTTGCCGAGCAGTCCACCGGCCGCGTTGGTCATGTCGACCCAGGTTTCGTAGCCGTGTTGGGTGTCCAGGCCACCTTGGCTGAACTCACCGGTGAGGGGCAGCGAGGCGCCGATCTTGATGGTGTCGCCGTTTTTCGGGGTGTCTGCCGTGCACCCCGATAGGGCGAGGGCGATTGCGGCGGCACCTACGATCGCGCGAAGTGCAGTCGTGCTGCGCATGTCCATACCTTTCCGTCGGATCGATTGATCTGGAGCACCGTGCTGAAACAGGTTATGCAATCGATTGCTATGAACCATGCCACAGTCGGCCGCCGAGTGTCAACGAATCTCGAGGGTGATCGGCGGGGTCGTACTACGAGCTAAGCGGCAGTGGCGCGCCAGCCTTGGCAGGGGGCATTGCCGGCGGAGGACGGCACGGCCTCGCGCCGAGGGTTGTGGCTGATCAACAATCGATTGCAGCAGGGTAATTCTGAATGCGGGTAGGGGCGCTTCGTGTTCAGATCAGCACGGTCAACGGGTTCTCGATGCGCCGGACGAAGGCAGCCATCCAGGTGGCCGCCACCGCACCGTCGATGACCCGGTGATCGGCCGACAGGGTGACTGTCATGACCGTTCCCACCGTCAGCTCACCGTCGACGACGACGGGACGCTGGGTGGCGCCGCCGACGGCGAGGATGCCCGACTGCGGCGGGTTGAGGATCGCGGAGAACTCCGAGACGCCGAACATCCCGAGGTTGGACACCGAGAAGCTGCCGCCTTCGAGCTCCCGCTGTTGAAGCCGCCCCTCCCTGGCACGCCCCGCGAGGTCGGCCATCTGGGTGGCCACCGCAGACACCGAGGCACTGTGCACGCCGCGCAACACCGGTGTCAGCAGACCGCCGTCCACGGCGACGGCGACGGCGATGTCGACGCCGTCGAACCGGCGGATCGAGTCGCCATTCCAGATTGCGTTGGCCTCGGGTACCTCGATCAGCGCCCCGGCCACCGCCTTCAGGATGAAGTCGTTGAGCGACACCTTGACGGTGCCCGCGGCGTTGGCGCTGCGCCGCAGCTCGAGAAGCGCATCGACCCGGCAATCCGCGGTGACGTAGAAGTGCGGCACCGTCGTCTTGCTCTCGGTGAGCCTGCGGGCGATGGCCTTGCGCATCGGGGTCAGCGGAACGTCGGTGTAGCCCATTGCGGGTGTTTCGACGGCGGCCGGAGTTCGCGCCGGTTGGGGTTCGGGGGATGGTTGCGGTGTGGGTTCTGCGACCGGCAGCCGTTCCAGATCACGGCGCACGATGCGCCCGCCTGGCCCGGTGCCGCTGACGCTCGCGAGCTCGATTCCCCGTTCGCGCGCAAGCTTTCGCACCAGCGGGGTGGCGAACAGTCGCCGCCCGTTGGTCGCTGCGACGGGTGCGGGGGCGCCAACGGCGACGAGTTCGGGCTCGGGTGCGGGGGACTCGACGACACCATCGGGCACGGCGACGTCGACGTCCGTATTGGTTTCACCCGGCGCCAACACCACCGCGATGGGCTCACCCACTGCAATCGTCGCCCCGGCCTCGGCGATCAACCGGCCAACGATCCCTTCCACCTCGGCGACGTATTCGACTACCGCCTTCTCGGTTTCGATCTCGGCGAGTGGGTCACCGATGGCGATCTCCTGCCCCTCCGAGACCAACCACGTCTGGATGACGGCCTCACCGGCGTTGGCGAGTACCTCGGGCATCCGCACGACGGTCGGCATCAGTTCACACCCCCCGTCGCTTCGCTCGCCCCTGGCACATTCCCCGTCGCTTCGCTCGCCCCTGGCACATTCCCCGTCGCTTCGCTCGCCCCTGGCACATTCCCCGTCGCTTCGCTCGCCCCGCGCTGCCCCATGGCCGCTCGCACCTTCTCCAGACCCGCGATGACTTCCTCGGTCCTGGCGATGGCGGCCCGTTCGAGCACCCTCGAGATGCTCGGTGACGCCTC
Source organism: Mycolicibacterium sp. P9-64 (assembly GCF_008329605.1). Classification (GTDB taxonomy): domain Bacteria; phylum Actinomycetota; class Actinomycetes; order Mycobacteriales; family Mycobacteriaceae; genus Mycobacterium. Next base: position 171,999 of record NZ_NPKO01000011.1, on the reverse strand, counting down.
CGTACCCGACACCCTTTCGACGGGTTGGTCCAACCAGTCGAAGAGCGTGCGCTGTATCTCGTCGGCCAGCCAGCCGCCGTAGGAACTGCCACGTGCGCCCTGCTCGACGATCAGGACCGCGTTGGTCTTTTGGACGCTGGCGGTGATGGTGTCCCAGTCGATGGATGCGCGGTCCAGCCAGCGCAGGTCGATGAGTTCGGCGTCGACGTCGGTCGCCTCGATCGCCTCGAGGCAGTGGTTCACCATCGACAGGTAGCTGATCACGGTGACCTCGGAGCCTGCCCGCCGGATCGCGGCGCGACCAGGAGGAATGACGTAGTCCAGATCGCCATCTGGGACTTGGTCGGCGGTCCCGTAGAGGTCGACGTGCTCGATGACGAGCACCGGATCCTGAAGGGCCAGAGCGGCATTCATCAACCCGACGTAGTCGGCGGCGTTAGATGGCGCAACGATCCGCCAGCCTGGGCTGGTGGCGAAGATGCCCGCGGGGTCCATCAGGTGCTGCGACCCGTATCCCGAGCCCATCGCGACCTTGGTGCGGAGTACGAATGGCACCGGGTTGTCACCGCCGAACATATGCCGCGCCTTGCCGATTTGGTTGAACACCTGATCGGCGGCCACCCACATGAAGTCGGGATACATGAACTCGACCACCGGCCGGAACCGGCCGTCGAGAGCCATCCCGCCACCGAGGCCGCAGAACGCGTTCTCGCTGATGGGGGTTCCCACCAACCTGTTCTCGCCGTACTTCGCCAGCCCCTTGGTGGCGCCGTTGGTGCCACCGCTCAGCCGGTGGACGTCCTCGCCGAACACCACGATGCGATCGTCGGTGGCCATCCTGCGGTCCATCACGCCGGCCACCGCATCGACGAACTTCGTCGCGCGCCACGGACCTTCGTGCTTCGTCGGCTCCAACGGAGTCAGTGATTCCAGCTCGCTGGCGTCGCCGCGCACGCCGACGTCGACAAAGCCGGGATCGGGCCACAGATCCGGCCGGATGCGACGCTTGCCTGCCTTGTCAGGGTCGTCCTCGAGAAGCTCTGCCGTGGCGGCCGTCATCGCCTCCTGCGCCTGTCGGCGCATCGACGCCACCCCCGCCTCATCGATCAAGCCAAGTGCGATCATCTCGCGTGCGACCCGGTCCAGCGGGTCACGTGCGCGCCACTGCGCCTCTTCCTCCTTGTCGCGATACCCGAATGCGCTGCCGGGGTAGGGCCCGTTCTGATGGAAGAACCGGTACACCTCCGCTTCGATGACCGCGGGTCCCACGCCGCTGCGCATCCGTTCGGCAGCCTGCTCGGTGGCCAGGTGTACAGCCAACGGATCCATGCCGTCGACGCGCCAGCCGGGAATGCCGAAACCCTGTCCACGCACCGACAGCCGGGTGTCGGCGGTGACCTCCTCGACCCGGGTCGACACGGCGTACAGGTTGTTCTCGATGAAGAAGCAGAACGGCAGCTTCCATGCCGCGGCGAGGTTCATCGTCTCCAGGACCGAGCCGATCTGGCTTGCTCCGTCGCCGAAGTAGCTGATGGTGAGATCGGTGGTACCACTGTGCTTCTGAGCCCAGGCGTTGCCTGCGCCCATCGGCACGCCGCCGCCGACGATCGCGTTGGTGCCAAGTGCGCCTGCTTCGAACCACTGCAGGTGCATGGATCCGCCGCGGCCGTGACAGTAGCCCTGGGCCAGCCCGAGGATCTCTGCCAGCGTCCGTTGCAGCACCCGCTGGATCTTGGGGGTCACCGCCGCGGCGGGGTCGATCACGCCGCCCGTGACGTGGGTCAGCGCCTTGGCCAGGAACTGGTGGTGGCCGCGGTGCGACCCGTTGACCCCGTCGGTGGAGCGCAGGCCGACGATGGATCCAACCGCGCCGCCCTCCTGCCCGATGCTCGAGTGCGCTGGGCCGTGCACCAGACCTTCGCCCGCCAGCTCCAGCACCGTCTCCTCGAAGGCGCGGATGAGGTGCAGCTCGGCAAGCATGGTGCCGAGAAGCACTGGCGACGCGGCCTTCCAGTCGTCGGGCGTGGTCGACAGCTCGATCCACGCTGAGCCGGTCTCGAGACGTTCTTCGCGTGGCATGTCCCCTACTTCCGTTCACCGCGAGTGACCGGCGGCACTAGCTCGGTCTTGGCTCAACGTACATCAGAATCGCTCAATTGGATCCACTTTGGCAAGCAACGCCCGCAAAAACGGGTTAAAGAGGGCTATGGTGGACCGTATTGGATCCACTACCCGAGGGGGTTGTATGGCACTGCCAGGTCTGGTCGGCACCGATCACATCGGCTTCACGGTGCCCGACCTAGAACAGGCCCACGACTTCTTCGTGCGCGTTCTGGGTTGCACGCACGTCTACACACTCGGGCCGTTCAAGCACGACGACGACTGGATGCGTGAACACCTCAACGTCCATCCGCGCACGGTGATGCGGCAGCTGCGCTTCTACCGGTGCGGCACGGGAGCCAACTTCGAGGTGTTCGAGTACGAGCCCGCGGACGGTGCGGCGCCCATTCCGCGCAACAGCGACGTCGGTGGCCATCACCTCGCGCTCTACGTCCACGACATCGATGCGGCCGTCGAATACCTTCGTGCCGAAGGCATTCGGGTACTTGGTGATCCGACACCGAGCCGAAACGCCAGCGCCGGCCAGCGGTGGGTGTACTTTCTCAGTCCCTGGGGCATGCAGTTCGAGCTGGTGAGCTTCCCAGACGGGAAACAGTACGAAAAGGACGCCGAAGTGTTGTTGTGGAACCCGAACACCCCGGCGCAATGACACCGGAAACGGATCGGAGGCAGGATGGCGCAACCGCAGGTGCGTGACGGTGTCACCGGCGCCCGTGTCGCCGACGAGCTGCGCACGGCCATCCTGCACGGCGTCCATCCGCCAGGCACCCGGCTGCGCCAGGAGGAACTCGCCGCCCAGTACGGAGCCAGCCGCGTGCCGATCCGCGAGGCGCTGCGGACGCTGGAATCCGAGGGGCTCGTCACGACGGTGGCCAACGCAGGCGCGTGGATCGCCAGCCTCAGCGCCGACGAGTGCGCCGAGCTGTACCAAGTCCGCGAGCGCATCGAGCCACTTCTGTTGCGCTACAGCCTGCCCCATCTGACGCCAGCCGACGTCGACCACCTCGCCGACCTGGCGGAGGAGATGAGCAATACCCGCGATACGGAGCGTTTCCTGACGCTGGACCGGGAGTTCCACCTCGGCAGCTACCGCGCCGCGGAGACGACGTTCCTGCGACCGACGGTCGAGCGACTGTGGAACGCCACCCAGCACTACCGGCGCGCGTTCACCCGCCTGCTGGACGACGACAGCAACCGAATCGTGCACGATGAACACCACATGCTGGTGGCGGCGATCCGAGAGAACGATCCCGACGAAGCCGAGCGCGTGCTGTTCGGCCACATCCGCCGCACCCGGCTGCAGCTCACGCGTCACCCCGAAGTCTTCGCTAGCAAGTGAAAGGAACCGCAGACATGGCAATCGCGACCATCAACCCGACCACGGGGGAGACCGTCGAAACGTTCGAACCCCACGACGACGCCGAGGTGGCGCGCCGCATCGCCGAGGCTGCAGCCGCTGCCGATGCCTTGCGTGACACGACGTTCAATCAACGGGCCCAATGGATGAACGCGACCGCAGACATCCTGGAGGCCGACGTCGAGCGGGCCGCGCGAATGCTGACCCTCGAGATGGGAAAGCCCCTCGGGCAGGCCCGCGCCGAGGTCCTCAAGTGCGCCAAGAACATGCGGTTCTACGCCGAGCACGCCGAGTCCTTCCTCGCCGCCGAGCCACTCGCCGACCCGTCCGCAGTGGGGGCGTCGCGGGCGTGGACGGTCTGGCAGCCGCTCGGTGTCGTGTTGGCGGTGATGCCGTGGAATTACCCGCTGTGGCAGGTGATCCGATTCGCCGCGCCTGCGCTGATGGCGGGCAATACCGGATTGCTCAAGCACGCGTCGAACGTGCCGCAGGCCGCGCTGTACCTCGACGACCTGTTCGAGAGGGGCGGCTTCCCGACCGGGTCGTTCCGCACGCTGTTGATCGGCTCGGCCGGCGTGGAGGCGGTCATCAACGATGATCGGGTCAAGGCCGTCACCCTGACCGGCTCGGAACCGGCAGGACGCTCCGTCGCGGCCACGGCCGGTAGCCAGATCAAGAAGGCGGTGTTGGAGCTGGGTGGCTCCGACCCGTTCATCGTGATGCCCAGCGCCGACCTCGATGCGGCGTCCACTGTCGCGGTCAAGGCCAGGATCTCCAACAACGGCCAATCCTGCATTGCAGGAAAGCGTTTCATCGTGCACGCCGACGTGTACGACGAGTTCGCCAACCTGTTCGTCTTGAAGATGAAGGCACTCGTGGTCGGCGACCCGATGGACGAAGCCACCGACGTGGGGCCACTGGCCACCTCGTCGGGACGCGACGACGTGGCCGATCTGGTCGACGACGCAGTGGCCAAGGGCGCCCAGGTGCTCACCGGTGGCGGCGCCCCCGACGGCCCCGGCTGGTTCTACTCGCCGACCGTGCTCGCCGGTCTCACCGATGACATGCGCGTGGTGCTCGAGGAGACGTTCGGACCGGTCGCCTCGCTCTACCGGGTCGCCGATCGTGACGAGGCGGTGCGGGTCGCCAACCAGACCACCTTCGGGCTGAGCTCGGCGGTGTGGAGCAACGAAGCGGCAGAACAGGACTGGTTCGTCGAGCATCTGGACGCCGGAGCGGTGTTCCTGAACGGTATGACCGTGTCGTACCCGGAGCTGCCGTTCGGTGGCGTCAAGGACTCCGGTTACGGCCGTGAGCTGGCTGCGGCCGGAATCCAGGAGTTCTGCAACCTCAAGACGGTCTGGAAGGCCTAACCCCTCGGCGATTTCGGCGCGCTAACCGTCGCTGAGCGCACGAAAACGCGCCGAAATCGCAAGGGGAGTGGGGTTAGAAGTAGGCGTTGGCGGGCAGCGCCGTGCCGTGCAACAGGTTCTCGCCGATGACCCTGGCCTTGTATGCCACCGGGTTGTGCAGCGTGATGGTCCGGATGTTGCGCCAGTGCCGGTCCAGATTGCGCTGCCTGCTCGCCGCGCTCGCACCGCCCAGTTCGAGCAGCCGGGTAGCTGACTCGGGGGCGACGTCGTCGAGGTGCACCTTGACCTTGGCGACCTTGAGCTGTGCCTCGGCGGCGAGCTCTGCATCGGGGCCGTCGCCGGTGTCCGACGCCGTCGCCCTTCCGATGGCCTCCGCCGCGTCCAAGACCGCAGCCCGGGCCACGTAGGCGGTGCTGGCCAGCACGCCGAGTTGGCGCTGCAGCAGCGGATCGTCGATTGGCTTCTCGGTGGTGGCGTGGCTGAAACTGCGTTCGCGCGAACGCAACAGCGCTACGCCGTCGTCGACGACGGACTCGAGTACCCCTGCGACAACCGCGTGGATGTACAGCTGCAGCGACGCGTACTGCACGGTCGGCGTTGGTTCGGCGTCATAGGGCGAGTCGGACAGCACCTCCTCGGCCGACACCGCCACGTTCGTGAAGGTCGTGGTGCCGGTACCGGTACGACGCTGCCCGAAGCCGTCCCAGTCGTCGATGAGCCGCACGCCAGTCCGGTCGGCGGGGACGATGACGATGGCCACGGAGTCGTGGTCGGTGGTGGCGGTGGCAGTCAGGTAGTCCGCGAACAGCGTGCCCGTGCTGTAGTACTTCTCGCCGGTCAGGCGGAAACCGGAGGTGGGATCCGGCAACAGCCGGGTGTTGAAGACCAGGCTGCCGACGGCCAGCGAACCCTTCTCGCTGAATGCGTTCCCGAAGATCTTGCCGTCGGCAACCTTGGTCAGCCAGCGCTGTCCGACGGGGTCGTGGGGTGTGCGCAGGCGCTCCTCGGTGAACCAGAAGTGGGTCCGGAAGATGTGCGCCACAATCGGATCGGCGCGTGCCACGTCGATCACCGCGGAGAATAGTTGCGGAACGGTATATCCCGCTCCGCCAAGCTCGGTTGGCAGACGCAGCGTGCCGAAGCCTGCCCGCTTCAACGCGGTAACTTGATCAAAGGGGTTCTCGTCGTTGAGGTCTCGGTCCTTGGCTCCCGAGCCGATGCCGGCAAGCAGCTCCGTCCACTCCGGCGAGCCGGGCAGAATTCGGTTGATGTTCTCGACGGTGGTCATGGCAACCGTTGTACGCAAGCTGCGTGGGCCCGTGCACGGCTTTGAATCACCTCGAACCTAAGAACGCCGTTCGAGGCCCGGTCGAATGGGTACCCAAACGAACACGGCGAACTGCCAGGAATGGCGCGCGGACGCGAGGCAGAATGGGAGGCGATGACGATGAACGCCAAACGGCGAAAGGTCCACAACAGGCTTGCCGGGCTTCCCGGCGTCCGCCCGGTCCGGCGACCGGTGGGCGTGCCTGGTCGCGAAGCCGAGGAGTTCGACCTCTTCTACGCCCGCACGGGCCGCAAGTCGGAACATCCGCTGGTCATCATCCCTGGCGGTCCCGGCGCGGCATCCGTCGCGCTGTACCGCGGCCTGCGGCGAAGGGCGGCCATCGACGGTCTCGACGTGATCATGGTCGAGCACCGCGGGGTGGGCATGTCGCGCCACGATGACGCCGGTGCCGACCTGCCGCCGGAGGCGCTGACCGTCGACGCCGCAGTCGACGACATCGCCGCGGTGCTCGACGATGCCCACGTGGAGTCGGCAGTGGTGTACGGCACGTCCTATGGCACGTACCTCGCCGCGGGTCTCGGGGTACGCCATCCCGGCCGCGTGCACGCGATGATCCTGGACTCGCCGCTGCTGTCCGCAGACGACATCGACGTCGTGCGCGCAGCCACCCGGCGCGTGCTGTGGGACGGCGCGGACCCCGAGACCGCCGAGTTGGCCAAGAAGGTGCGCCGCCTCGTCGACGACGACGTGCTCACCCCGGTGGCCGCCCAGCTCGCCGCGGGCGTGTACGGGCTGGCAGGCCCCGACGTGCTGCGGCGTCAACTCGACCTGCTCCTCACGGGCCACGACTGGCTGTGGGGTGCAATGGGTCTGGGGACCCGGCTACTGCTGCATCGCAAGACGCCGTATCACCACGAACCCGACCTCGTCGGGCGCATCGGCTACCGCGAGCTCAATTACGCTGCCGTGCCCGACGGCGGGCCACTCGACCCGGCAGTCGCATTTCGCCAAACCGCCACCGGCGAGGTCGATTTCGTGGCCGAACCCTACGATCTGATCGCGTCGATGCCCGGCTTCGCCTGGCCGACCGCGGTGATCTCCGGCGGCCGGGACCTCGTCACCCCGCGCGCGGTGGCACAGCGCATCGTCTCGCTGCTGCCCGACGCCGCGCTGGTCGACCTGCCCACCGCAGGGCACAGCGTCATCGATACCAGGGAGCGCACCGCGCTCGACGTCGTCAAGTTCGTCTACGCCGGGAAATTGCACGAACTGCCAAGCCGCTCAGCGCAACTGGACACGGAGCCGGGCGGTATCGGCGTCCGCCTTCTGGTCAAGGCGATCGGCGCGGCCGCCGTCGCGGAGTCCGCGGTGCCCGACGTCGTGCCGCGGGTGGTCCGCCGAGTCACTACTTCATGAAGCCGATCTTGGTGTAGTCGGGATCGGCAAGGCCGAACGCCCCGAAGTTCGCCAGATTGGAGCGCACCGCAACGTTCCCGGGCGCCTGGGTCAGAGGAAGGCTGAAGACCTCCTCGAACAGCATCTTGTCGACCTCGTTGGCCAACGCTCGGGCCTTGGCTGGATCCAGCTCTGACACCGTCTGTTCGATCTTCGCATCGATCGCCGGGCTGCCGATCTTGCCAAAGTTGCTCTCGGAGTTCGTGCGATAGGTCTGGGTGATGCTCGACAGCGGGAACGCGTCGGCTCCCCAGCCGAATTGGGCAACGTCGAAGTTGCCGACGGTGACGAAGTCGGAGAAGAAGCCGGCGGAGGGCCTGACGTCGAGGTCGAACTTGACGCCGATCTGGGCGAGGCTGTTCTGTGCGACCTGTCCGTACTGCCGGGTGCTGAGCGAGTCGTAGAGCACGTCGCGAATGACCAGTTGCTTGCCGTCCTTCTCGCGGAACTGTCCGTTCATCTTCCAGCCGAGCGCGTCGAGTTCCTGCTTGGCCTTCTCGGGGTCGTATGCGACCATCCCGCTGTTGTCCTGGTAGCCCTCCTGGCCGGCGACATAGACGTGGTTGTTCAGCGGAGCGGGCTTGTCCGAGAGTCCGCGCAATACGACGTCGGCGATGGCCTGACGGTTGATGCCCTTGGCGATGGCGCGCCGCAGCGCCGGATCTTCAAGGATCGATCCCTTGGCGCCGTTGAATGTGAAGTGGTACCAGGAAAGCCCCGGTGCCCGCCGGATGCTGACGCCCGCCGTGCGTCGCGCGATCTCCATCTCGTCGAGCGTCGCGAGACCCGATGCATCGATCGTGTTGTTCTGCAGCGCAGGGATGCGCGCGGCATCATCGAGGATGAGGTAGGTGATGCTGTCCAGCAGCGGCGGGGTGCCCCACCATTTCGGATTGCGTGTCAACGTGATTCGCTGCGCGCCACGGTCGAGGTTGGAGATGATGAACGGTCCGGCAGATGGTCCTGGACCGTTGAGCTGCGCCTTGTTGAACGCTTCGGGTGTGGCCGTCATGCTCTTGGGCACCAGCACAGTGCTTCCGGCGAACATTCCGCGCCAATCGGCCCAGGGCTTGTCGAAGGTGATGACTGCCTGGCGATCGTCGACACCGCGTTTGACCGATCCGACGCGGTCGCTGCCGTTGGTTGCCGCGATCGCGAATGCCTTGTCCTTACCGCTCGTGGCGTTGATCTGGGAGGCGATGTCCTCCCACGTGATCGGCGTGCCGTCGGACCACACCGCTTTGGGATTGATGGTGTACGTGACAACCTGCGGACTGGTGCTCGTCAGCTCGGCGCTGGTGAAGAAGTCGGTGTTGACGATCGGCGAGCCGTAGGCCGTGATCTGGAACGCTCGCGGCATGGTCGGCCGCATCAACGCGTGGACGTCGACCGTGTTGCCGTCGATGTGCAGAGGATTGAAGTTCGGTGCGAAGTCGGTAAGGGCCACCCGAAGGTTGCCGCCCTGCCGCAGGTTGGCGACGTCTTGCGGGTTGATGTCGTTGCCGCTGCCGACTTCGGCGCTACCGCCCGCCGACGGCGTCTCTCGGGTTTCACCGGAGCAACTGGTCAGTACGAGGGTGGCGATCACGGCTGCCACGGCGAAGCGTCGCGTCTTCATGCGCACAGACTCTAACTGCGGTGCCTCGGGTGGTCCGCTACATCACTACTTCATGAAGCCGATCTTGGTGTAGTCGAGGTCGCCGATCCCCGCAGGTCCGAAGTTGGCCAGCGTGCTGCGCACCGCGGTGTTGCCCGCCGACTGGAACAGCGGCAGGTTGAATCCCTCGGCCCAGACCATCTTGTCCAATTCGTTGGCGAGATCGCGTGCTTTGGCGGGGTCGAGTTCGTCGAGTGTCTTCTCGATCTGAGCGTCGATCTCGGGGCTGCCAATCTTGCCGAAGTTGCTCTCGCCACCGGAAGCAAAGATCTGTGTCAGAGAAGACAGCGCGAATGCGTCTGCGGACCAGGCAAATTGGCCGATGTCGAAGTTGCCAACCGTGATGTAGTCGGTGAACAAGGTGCCACCGGGCGCGGTTACCAGATCCAGTTTCACCCCGATCTGCGCGAGGCTGTTTTGGGCGACCTGCGCGATCTGTCGGGTGGGCAACGAGTCGAAGAACACGTCGCGGACGACCAGTTGCTTGCCGTCCTTCTCGCGGAACTGGCCGTTCATCCGCCAGCCGAGCGCATCGAGTTCCTGTTTGGCCTTCTCCGGGTCGAAGGCGGCGACGGCGCTGTTGTCTTGGTAGCCCTCTTGGCCTGCCACGTAGATGTGGTTGTTCAGTGGAACGGGATTGTCGACCAGTCCGCGCTGGCTGACATTGGCAATGGCCTGCCGATCGATGCCCTTGGCGATGGCCAGCCGCAGCGCCTTGTCAGCCAGGATCGAACCTGGCGCGCCATTGAACGTGAAGTGGTACCAGCTCAGTGCGGGAGCGCGTCGAATCGAGATTCCCGCTGTGCGCCGGGCCACCGTCAACTCGTCCAGCGAGGCGAGCCCGGTGGCGTCGATCGCGTTGTTCTGTAGCGCCGGGACGGTGGCGGCGTCGTCGAGGATCAGGTAGGTGATGCTGTCGAGCAGCGGTGGGGTGCCCCACCACTTCGGGTTGCGGGTCAACGTGATGCGTTGTGCCGTCTTGTCTATCGACGACACGATGAATGGTCCTGCGGACGGTCCCGGGCCGTTGAGCTGAGCCTTGTTGAAGGCTTCCGGCGTGGCGGTCATGCTCTTGGGGTACAACATGGCGTTTCCGGCGAACATGGCTCGCCAGTCCGTGAAGGGCTCGGCGAACGTGATCACTGCCTGTCGGTCATCGACGCCGCGGGTGACCGATTTGACGCGTTCGCTGCCGTTGGGGCTTGCGAATTGGAAGGCTTTGTCCTTGCCGCTGGTGGCGTGGATCTGGGAAGCGATGTCCTCCCAAGTGATTGGGGTGCCGTCGCTCCAGACCGCCTTGGGGTTGATCGTGTAGGTGACGACCTGCGGGTCGGTGCCCGTGAGTTCGACGCTGGTGAAGTAGTCGGTGTTGACCGTGGTCGAGCCGTCCGGCGCAATGCGGAAGGCGCGTGGCAGCGTGGACCGCAACATCGCTGCGCCCGTGCCTTCGCTGTCGATGTGCAGCGAGTTGTAGTTCGCCGGTAGTGCCGATAGCGCCAACCGGAGATTGCCGCCCTGGCGCAGCGTGGCCGGGTCCTGCGGATTGATGTCGCTGGTGGTGCCGACCACGGCCTCGCCACCTGCGGACGGCGGCTTCTGATCGCTACTCGAGCAACCGGCAATCGTGAGGGCCAGGACCAGCGCGGCCACGCTCAGGCGTCGCATCTTCACGCCGCCGACTCTAACGTGACGGCTGCGGTACCGCGGCTAGCAACCGCTGCGTGTATGGGTCTCTTGGGTCGGCGAACACCTGGTCGGCGTCGCCTTGCTCGACGATCGCGCCGTTGAACATCACCGCCACCCGGTGGGCAAGGTGCTTGACCACCGACAGGTCGTGCGAGACGAACAGGTACGACAACCCGAACCGTTGTTGCAGATCGAGCAACAGGTTGATGATGCCGGCCTGGATCGATACGTCGAGCGCGGAGACCGGCTCGTCGAGCGCCAGGATCTTGGGTTGCAACGCCAGCGCGCGTGCAATGCCGATGCGCTGCTTCTGCCCACCGGAGAACTCAGCCGGGTAGCGGCTGGCGTCCTCGCGACGCAGCCCGACCACGCCGAGCAACTCGCCAACCCGGTCGTCGATGTGAGCCTTGCCAAAACCGTTGGCCGTCAATGGCTCTGCGAGTACCTCGAAGACCGGCAATCGAGGGTCGAGCGCAGCGACGGGATCCTGGAACACCACCTGAAGGTCACCGCGCAACGCCCGCCTGCCCGCGCGGTCAAGGCCAGCGACGTCTGAGCCGAGCACCTCGATGGCCCCAGACTGGGGGGCGGTGAGATCCAGAATCTGGTGCAGCGTGGTCGACTTGCCGGACCCGGATTCGCCGACGATGCCCAGCGTGTGGCCCTCGCGGAGCTCGAAGCTGACGCCGTCGACGGCGCGTACCTCGCCGATCTGGCGGCGAAACACCACGCCCTTGGTCAGCTTGTACGTCTTGACCAGGTCGGTGACCCGGATGACGATGGGCGCGTCGGGATCGGCATCGATGGGCGGCGATTCGGTGGAGACGCCGTACACCTCGGCGGCGGTGCGTCCGGCCACGTCGTCGGTGCGGATGCACGCCGCCGTGTGACCGGAATCGACCTCGATGAGCGGTGGCTCGTGGGTGCGGCAGTCGTCGATGACCAAGGGGCAGCGCGGCGCGAACGGGCAGCCGGGGGGCAGTGCGGCCAGCGACGGGGGCGCACCGGCAATCGGCACCAGGCGGGTCCCTTGCGGGGCGTCGAGGCGGGGCACCGAACCGAGAAGCCCTGCGGTGTAGGGCATTCGGCGGTCTCTGTAGAGCGTCTGCACCGACGCGACCTCGACGGCGCGCCCGGCATACATCACCTGCGCCCGGTCGGCGAATTCGGCGACGACGCCGAGGTCGTGGGTGATGATCAGCACGCCGGCGCCGGTGACGTCGCGGGCGGTCTTGAGCACCTCGAGGATCTGCGCCTGCACGGTGACGTCCAGTGCAGTGGTCGGCTCGTCGCAGATGAGCAGGTCAGGGTCGTTGGCGATGGCGATGGCGATGACGACGCGTTGGCGTTCACCGCCGGACAGTTCGTGCGGGAACGACCGGGCCCGCCGGTCCGGCTGGCTGATTCCGACGAGATCGAGCAGTTCGATCGCGCGCGCACGGGCCGCCGTCCGGCTGAGGCCGCGCTGATGGGTCTGCAGGGCCTCGGCGATCTGGTCACCTACGGTGTATACCGGGGTCAGCGCGGACATCGGATCCTGGAAGACGGTGCCGATCCGCTTTCCTCGGATGCGTGACATGTCTGCGTCGTCGAGGCCGATGAGTTCCTCACCGCCCAGGCGTACCGAGCCGGACACTTCGGCGTGCGGGGGGAGCAGTCCGATCACCGCCATCGCCGTTGCCGACTTGCCAGAACCGGACTCGCCGACCACAGCGACCACCTCGCCCGCGTCGACGCGTAGGTTGAGCCCGCGTACCGCGGTGACTTCTTCGGTGTCGGTGGCGAAAGTGACCCTGAGGTCGGTCACCTCGAGAAGGCTCATCGTGGTTTCCTCTTCGCGCAAGCGCTCATCGGCGCAGTTTCCTCTTCGCGCAAGCGCTCATCGGCGGCGAGACCTCCGACGCGGCTTGCCGCTGTCCGGGTCGATCGCATCACGCAGCGCATCACCGATCAGATTGGCGCACAACACGATCAGCACCAGGATGCCCGCGGGGAAGAGGAACACCCATGGGAACGTCGTCGCCGAGTTGGTGCCGTCGGCGATCAGGGTGCCCAGCGACACGTCGGGGGGCTGCACGCCGAAGCCGAGGAAGCTCAAACCGGTTTCGGCCAGGATCGCGACGCCCACGTTGAGCGCCGTGTCGATGATCAGGATCGACGCGACGTTGGGCACGATGTGGCGGAAGATGATTCGGGTGTTGCTGACGCCCATGTACCTTGCCGCCGTGACGAATTCACGCTCACGCAGGCTCATGGTCAAGCCGCGGACGATGCGTGCGCTGATCATCCAGCTGAACCCTGCCAGCAAAAGGATGAGCCACAACACGGTGCCCGACGCCTTGGTACGTGGCGTGACGATCGCGATCAGGATGAAGCTCGGCACCACCAAAAGCAGGTCGACCACCCACATCAAGGTCCGGTCGCGCCAGCCGCCGAAGAAGCCGGCGATCGAGCCGACCGTCGCAGCAATGATCGTCGAGATGAACGCGACGCAGACGCCAATCAGCATCGACTTCTGCATACCGCGCAGCGCCTGGGCCAGCAGGTCCTGGCCCAACGAGTTCGTGCCGAACCAGTGGTCCACCGAGGGCGGCTGCTGCAACGCGAGGTAGTCGAGGTCGGTGTAGCCGTAGGGCAGCAACGGTGGCAGCGCGTAACACCCGATGAACAGCAGCGCCAGCACCGCCAGCGACACCACCCCGGGCCGGTTGCGCAGGAACCGTCGCAGCACCAGCGTTCGGCGCGAGGCGAACTGGTGGGCGTCGAGGCCGGACTTCGCGGTCGACGCGGATTCGGTGGTAATCGGCTCGTTCACGTCACGACACCCTCACCCTCGGGTCGAGCGCGGCGTAGATCACGTCGGACAGCAGCCCGGCGAGCAGGATGGTGGCACCCGAGAACACCGTGATCGCGGCGACGATGTTGGTGTCCTGACTGGCGATGCCCTGCACCACCCACTCACCCATGCCGTGCCAGCCGAAGATCTTCTCCGTGAACACCGCACCGGTGACCAGACCGCTGACGCCGTAGGCGAACAGGGTCGCCATCGGGATCAGCGCGGTGCGCAGCCCGTGTTTGAACAGCGCCTGACGCCGCGTCAGACCCTTGGCGCGCGCGGTGCGGATGAAGTCCTGACCCAGCACGTCGAGCATCGCGTTGCGCTGGTAGCGGCTGAACCCGGCGATCGACCCCAGTGCGAGCGTGAACGTCGGCAGCACCAGATGCTGCAGGCGGTCGATGAACTGGTTCCACGACCCGCCCACCGCATCCGGCGACGTCTCACCGGTGTACTCGAACAGTTGCAACCCAAGCACCGTGTTGACCTTCAGCGCGCCGAGGATCAGCAGGTTGGCCACCACGAACGTGGGCGTGCTGAGCACCAGCAGGGACGCCACCGTGATGACGCGGTCGGAGAGTCGGTATTGCCGGATTGCGCCCCATGCGCCGACCACGACACCGAGGACGGTGCCAAGCAGGGAGCCGATGATCACCAGGCGCAGGCTCACGCCGATGCGTCGCCACAGTTCCTCGGAGACCGGTTGGCCAGCCACCGTGGTGCCGAAGTCGCCGCGGATCGCGCCCGACGCCCACTCCGCGTACCGAATCGGGATCGGCTTGTCGAGATTGAGTTCGGCTGCCTTCGCGTCGATCGTCGACTGGGGAGGGCGCGGGTTGCGAGACTCTAGGCTTTCGAGCGGCTGGAAGGTCAGTGAGGTGAGGCTGAACGTCAGGAACGACGCCAGCGCCAGCAGCACGACGTAGTTGAGCAGCCGACGGGCCAGGAAGCGCGTCACGTCGCGCCCGCCGGTTTCCGCATGGGCACAGGGTAGGAGATCGGTGGCTGGACGGCTGCGAGGTGGTGTTTTGGGCGCGGCGAGCGCCTAGAGGATTCGCACGGCCGGGTCAGCGTCCTCACAGTCGAGGGCGTTCACGCGCTGGCCAGATCGACTGACCATTACTCGAGGGGACTGGGAGATGAGTTCAACCAATCGAGCACCTGCCGTTGGTGAAGCGGTGCCGTCGATCAAGGGCCCGGCGCCGCTGCCGTCGGAGGAGGGGGCCGCAGCACCTGTGCGGCGTTTCGTCGCCTCCTGATTCGGTTACCCGTCGGGTGGAGGGGTCACATTGGCCTCTTCACTTGCGACTTGAGATCGAATTGGAGTGATCAGGCGTGGATACCGCCAAGACGAAATTGATGTTTGCGACCGCGGGTGCGGGTGCAGTTCTTGCGATGGGCGTTGTGTCGGTCGGCTTCAGCGAGACGAGCTCGGCTGAGCCGGCTGAGCCGGCACCACCCGGCCCGGTGACGTCGTCCGCAATCAGCACGGGGGAGACGACCGAGGCTGGCGAGACGGTCACCGAGTCGAAGCCTCCGCCGACCCCGACGACGACGATCGCCGAGCCCTCGATCACGGGTCCGGCGCCGCTGCCTCCTGAGGAGGAGGACGCCAAGTAACCCGCTACGGCTGGCCCGGTCCCCTCGTCCGCGCGTAGCCGATGGACGTCACCGCTGCCGTCTGTCCCGTGCGGGTGGCCTCGATCGTGACCTGGTCACCAACGGCGAAGGGTGGGATGGTGACGACGCCGGCAGCCTTGATGACGTAGGTCTGGCTGAATCCGTCGTCACTGCGCGCGGTGACGGAGGTGGGCGATATGGCGGTGATACGCCCAGTCTGGGAGATCATCGTGTTGAATCCGCCGGTCCCGTCGGCCACCACGGATTCGCCATGCAGTGACGCGGAATCCGGTGAAGCCGCTCGCATGGCGTCGCGCGGCGGCGCGTCTCGGTCGCCGAAGGCCATTCCGCCACCCGTATGCGTGCCCATCATGCGGGGGCCGTTGTCGGTCGCGGCGTACACCGCAGCTCCGCCGAGACCGGCGATCACGGCTGCGACGCCGACGGCGACCGCCGTTCCGCGCAGGTTCCAGGTGTCCATGCGATCACTGTGCGGGTCCAACTCGTGTGCCAGCTGTGCACCGATCATGCAGTTGACGTGAACCCCGCGCTTCACAGGTCGCGCATAGAATTACCACAGCATCTGCCTATGGGGTGCGCGAATAATGAGGATCGTGACCACCGCCAACGGATCAATCCACGACAGGGACTCCGACAAGGACCCTGCGCGCGTCGTGATGCGCCGGGCCGATGGCAAGCCGATCAACGTGCTCGTCGTCGATGACGAGCCCGTGCTGGCCGAGCTGGTCTCCATGGCGTTGCGGTACGAGGGCTGGGACATCGCCACCGCCGGTGACGGAGCGACGGCGATATCACTGGCCCGCGACAATCCCCCCGACGTCGTCGTGCTCGACGTCATGCTGCCCGACATGAGCGGCCTTGACGTGCTGCATCGACTGCGCGAACAGATCCCCGGGCTGCCGCTGCTGCTGTTGACCGCCAAGGATTCCGTCGAGGACCGCATCGCCGGGCTCACCGCGGGTGGCGACGACTACGTGACCAAGCCGTTCAGCATCGAGGAGGTCGTGCTGCGGTTGCGTGCGCTGCTGCGGCGTACCGGTGTGGCGAACGAGGCTGGCGGCGCGCAGATCGTCGTCGGAGATCTGGTGCTCGACGAGGACAGCCACGAGGTCACCCGCGCAGGTGAGCCAATCACGTTGACCGCCACCGAGTTCGAACTGCTGCGGTTCATGATGCGCAATTCGAAGCGCGTGCTCAGCAAGGTGCAGATCCTGGACCGGGTGTGGAGCTATGACTTCGGCGGCCGATCGAACATCGTGGAGCTGTACGTGTCCTACCTGCGCAAGAAGATCGACAGTGGCCGCGAGCCGATGATTCACACGTTGCGGGGCGCCGGGTACGTCCTCAAGCCGGCTCGCTGAGCCGGAGGCGAAACATGTCGCGCACCAAGTTCTGGTTGCCGCGTACGTGGTCGCTGCGCCTACGACTGCTGGTGACTCAGGTGGTGCTGCTGGCCGCGGTATGCGCCTGTATCGGTGGCGCCACTACCTTTGCGCTGCAACGGTTCTTGTCGCATCAGCTCGACGATCAACTGATCGAGGCGGGTCGGCGCTCGACCGCCATCTTCGATGGGCCGTTCCCTCTGTTCGGCCAGACGATGATCCTCGGCAGGCCCGGGGACTCCGATCCGCACATGTATCCCGGGCCGCCGATGGCGCCCGGTTCGCCGACGATGCCCGGTCCGCCGATGGAGCCCCCTCCGCCGGATGATCCGCAGCATCATCCCCTGCCGCCCGGATTTCCCGGCCCGCCACCGGGACCGCCCATGGTCACGCCAGGCCGGCCCGTGCTCGGGGACCGGTTCGACCCCGAAGCAGGCCCCGGCCCAGGTTTCTTGAATGCTCCCGGCCAGGCCGCCCGAACGGTGGGGGCCGTCGTCGAGCGGGACGGCTCGGTGGACGCCGGGGTGATCACCACCGACGGCGGCCGATCCACGGTGAGTGCCGGCGCCACCGCCCAGCTGGCAAGAGTCGAGCCAAACCGTAAGCCACAGACCATCGTGCTCGACGGTCTCGGTACCTACAAGGTGATCGGCTTCCGCGCCCGCCACGGTGGACAGACCATCGTGACCGGCCTTCCGACGGCCGTCGTGGACAACACCCTGCTGTGGGTGGTCGGCATGTTCTGCGTGATCGCGGTGCTCGCGCTGGTCGGTGCGACCATTGCGGGGGTCTGGATCATCCGTCGCCAATTGGCGCCACTCTCGAGGGTTTCCGCTGCGGCCCGCGACGTGGCCGACCTAGAGCTGGACAAGGGTGAGGTGCTGCTGCCGACGCTGATCGTGAGTGTCGACCCGGCGAGCCGCCACACCGAGATCGGTCAGCTCGGCTCTGCGCTGAACCGGATGCTCGACCGCATCGCGGGCGCCATGTCGGTCCGGCACGCAAGCGAGACCAGGGTGCGGCAGTTCGTCGCCGACGCCAGCCACGAGTTGCGCACGCCGCTTGCCGCGATCCGCGGTTACACCGAACTCGCACAACGCAAGCGCGCACAACTGCCCGACGACGTCGCCCATGCGATGAGCCGTGTCGAGTCCGAGACGGGACGGATGACGCAACTGGTGGAGGACATGCTGTTGCTTGCGCGCCTGGACGCCGGTCGTCCACTGATCCGGGAAACCGTCGACCTGTCCCGGTTGGTCGTCGACACCGTCAGCGACGCGCACATCGCGGGCCCCAAGCATCAGTGGTCGCTCGACCTACCCGACGAGCCCGTGCTGGTGATCGGTGACGAGGCGCGGTTGCACCAGGTGCTGGGCAACCTGCTGGCCAACGCGCGGACGCACACGCCGGCGGGCACGTCGGTGACGACGTCACTCGGGCGCGACGACACCGGTGCGGTAGTGCTGTCGGTCGCCGACGACGGTCCTGGCATTCCGACGACGCTGCAGGCCGAGGTCTTCGAACGGTTCGCACGTGGCGACTCGTCGCGAAGTCGTCCGGGAGCCGCCCCGGCGGCGACATCCGGCGCGGGAGCCGCCCCGGCGGCGACGTCCGGCGCGGGAGCCGCCCCGGCGGCGACATCCGGCGCGGGAGCCGCCCCGGCGGCGACATCCGGCGCAGCAGCCGCGATGACGTCGGGCCAGAGCGGCAGCACCGGCCTTGGGCTGGCGATCGTGGCGGCCGTGGTCAAGGCCCACGAGGGCACGATCGAGGTCAAGAGTCGGCCCGGCAGCACCGAGTTCGTGGTTCGGCTCCCCGGCAGTTCACAGACGACCCACAGCGCGGGCAAATCGGACGCCTAGCCGGCTCCGTGAGAATCGACCGAGTGACCGCCGTACTGCCGCGCGCATCGACACCTGCCGCCGACCCCGTCGCACGGCCCCGCATCGGCGGGCGCGAGCGGCTCGCATTCGGTGCGTTGATGGTGGTCACGGCCGCGCTCTACCTGTGGAACCTGTCGGCCAGCGGATGGGCCAACGCGTTCTACTCCGCAGCCGCGCAGGCCGGGGGCCAGGACTGGACGGCGATGCTGTTCGGCTCCAGCGATGCGAGCAACGCCATCACCGTCGACAAGATCCCCGCCGCGATTTGGGTGATGGACCTCTCGGTGCGCGTGTTCGGGCTCAGTTCGTGGAGCGTACTGGTGCCGCAGGCGCTGGAGGGCGTGGCGGCGGTCGCGCTCCTCTACGCCGCGGTGCGGCGCGTATCGGGCCCGGGAGCGGCGATGCTGGCCGGCACCGCCTTTGCGCTGACGCCCGTCGCCGCGTTGATGTTCCGGTTCAACAATCCCGACGCGCTGCTGGTGTTGATGCTCGTTGCGGGCGCGTACTGCGTGCTGCGCGCATGTGAACGCGACGCCAGCCGGTGGTGGTTGATCGGGGCTGGGGCCGCAGTAGGGTTCGGCTTCCTGGCCAAGATGCTTCAAGCGTTCCTCGTGTTGCCCGGCTTCGGGCTGGCCTACTTGATCGCCGCTGCCGCACCCCTGCGCACCCGCGTGCTGCGACTGGCGGGCGCCCTCGCGACGATGATCGTCTCCGGCGGCTGGTACCTGCTCCTCGTCGAGCTGTGGCCTGTGTCGGCGCGGCCCTACATCGGCGGCTCGCAGAACAACAGCATCGTCGAATTGGCATTGGGCTACAACGGCTTCGGTCGACTGACCGGCAACGAGCCCGGTGGCCTCGGCAACCTCAACTTCGACGTCGGCTGGGGCCGTCTGCTCGGCAGCGGCATGGGCGCCTTCATCGGCTGGCTGCTCCCCGCCGCGCTGGTGTGCCTGGTCGCCGGACTCTTGCTGACCCGCCGCGCACCCCGCACCGACCCGCAGCGCGGCGCACTGATTCTATGGGGCGGCTGGTTGGTGGTGACCGCCGTGGTGTTCAGCTATGCCAACGGCATCGTGCACGCGTACTACACCGTTGCGCTGGCCCCTGCGATCGCCGCAGTGGTCGGGATTGGTGCAACGCTGTTGTGGCGCAATCGTTCCGATGTCCGGGTGGCGACGGCGATGTCGGCCACCGTTGCCATCACCGTCGTGCTTGCCGCCGCCCTGCTGACCAGGCACGGCGATTGGCTGGACTGGTTGCGCCTGATCCTGGCAGTGGTGGGAGTGGGCGCCGCGGTGCTGCTCGTCGTCGTCGCCCGGCTGCCGCACCGACTGGCCCTCACCGCAGCCGGCCTCGCCATCGCGGCGTGTCTGGCCGCGCCGACGGCCTACACGCTCGCGACGGTGACGGCGTCGCACAGCGGCGCCATGCCGTCGGTCGGCCCGGCGCGCGGACCCGGCGGGTTCGGCATGATGGGCGGGGGATTGCTCGACAGCCCGGTACCGGGAGTCGGCGTTTCGGAGCTGTTGACCGCCGACGCCGACCAGTACACATGGGTCGCGGCCGTCGTCGGATCCAACAACGCCGCGGGCTATCAATTGGCCGGTGGCGCACCGGTGATGGCCGTTGGCGGGTTCAATGGCACCGATCCGTCGCCGACCGTCGAACAGTTCCAGTCCGACGTCGCCGCAGGCAAGATCCACTACTTCATCCGTGGCCGCGTGATGTTCGGCGGGTTCGGTGGCCACGACAACGGGGGCAGCCGTGCCGCGGCCGAGATCGTCGATTGGGTCGAGAGCCACTACACCCCGCTGACCGTCGACGGCACCGTGGTCTACGACCTCACAGCCGCGCCGAAGAACTCATAGCCGGCGCATAGCTGATGCCAACGGTTGCCACACCGGACCGGTCGACCATGGATCTCATGACAGACATCGCGTGCTCCGAAGCCCTTCGTCCCGACGCCGTTTCGATGCGTCGCTTCGGGTCGCGGCCCAACGCCGCACTGGCCGCGGCGAAACTCGGCGTACCTGTGCTCGACGTGGTGGTCCCGGTCTACAACGAGGAGGTGGCGCTGGCCGACTCGGTGCACCGGCTGCACCGCCACCTGCGGGACACCTTCCCGTACCCGGTGCGCATCACGATCGCCGACAACGCCAGCATCGACGACACGCCGCGCATCGCCGCGGAGCTCGCGACCGAACTCACCGACGTCCGGGTGGTGCGCCTTGAGCAGAAGGGTCGCGGCCGCGCACTGCACGAGGTGTGGTCGGGGTCCGACGCCGCCGTGCTGGCCTACATGGACGTCGACCTCTCCACCGACCTCGCGGCGCTCGCGCCACTGGTGGCCCCGCTGATCTCCGGGCACTCCGACCTGGCGATCGGCACCCGGCTGAGCCGAGGCTCGCGGGTGGTGCGCGGCGCCAAGCGGGAGATCATCTCGCGCTGCTACAACTTCATCTTGAAGTCCACTCTGTCGGCTCGGTTCTCCGATGCCCAGTGCGGCTTCAAGGCGATCCGCGCCGACGTCGCCAAGGGCCTGCTGCCGCACGTCGCCGACACCGGATGGTTCTTCGACACCGAACTGCTGGTGCTTGCCGAACGCAGCGGACTGCGGATTCACGAGGTGCCGGTCGACTGGGTCGACGACCCGGACAGCCGGGTCGACATCATCGCGACGGCGACAGCGGATCTGAAGGGCGTCGGTCGCCTGCTGCGCGGCTTCGCCAGTGGCTCCATCCCGGTGAACGCGATTGCTGCCCAACTGGGTTCGTCGCGCCGCTCCGCCGCGCCAGGATCGCTGTTCCGTCAGGTGGTCAGGTTCGGTGCGGTCGGCGTTGCATCCACGGCTGCCTACCTGGTGCTCTTCGTGCTGCTGCACGGCTGGATCGGCGCGCAGGCGGCGAACCTGGTGGCACTGTTGCTCACCGCGATCGGCAACACCGCGGTCAACCGGCGGTTCACCTTCGGCGTAACCGGCGGCAAGGCCGCGCGCCACCACGTCGAGGGGCTCATCGTGTTCGCCATCGCGCTGGTCATCACCAGCGGCGCACTGGCCGCCCTGCACGGTGTCGTCGAGCAGCCGCACCGACTGGTGGAGCTCACCGTGCTGGTGCTGGCCAACCTGGTCGCCACCGCCGTGCGCTTCGTGTTGCTGCGCGGCTGGGTGTTCCACCCCCGACGCACTCGCTAGACCGTTCCTTCATCAGACCAGTAGAGACCCGAGGAAACGATGACCGCCATCACCACAGACGTCCGTCCGGACGCAGCCGACGAACCCGTGGCCGCGCCGGACCCGCGGTGGGCCCGACCCGGTCTGCTGGCCCTGCTGGCCGGGACGGCGCTGCTGTACCTGTGGGGCCTCGGCTCGTCGGGCTGGGCGAACAGCTTCTACGCCGCCGCCGCACAGGCAGGTACCCAGTCCTGGAAGGCATGGTTGTTCGGATCACTGGATGCGGGCAATGCGATCACGGTGGACAAACCACCGGCGGCTATGTGGGTAATGGGGTTGTCCGGCAGGCTGTTCGGGTTCAACGCGTTCACGATGCTGCTGCCGCAGGCGTTGATGGGGGTGGCCGCCGTCGCGGTGCTGTACTTCACCGTCAAGCGCAGCAGCGGGCCCGGTGCGGGCCTCATCGCCGGTGCGGTCCTGGCCTTGACACCCGTGGCGACGCTGATGTTCCGGTACGACAACCCCGACGCACTGCTGGTTCTGCTGCTCGTCGTCGCGGCGTACTGCACGGTGCGTGCCATCGAGAACGGCAGCACCCGCTGGATGGCGCTGACCGGATGTGTCGTCGGGTTCGCCTTCCTGACCAAGATGCTTCAGGCGTTCCTCATCGTGCCGGGCCTCGCGTTGGCGTTCCTCGTCGCCGCCCCGATCGGCTTGTCGAAGCGCTTTGGCGCCCTGCTGGTCGGCGGCGCCACCATGGTCGTCTCCGCAGGCTGGTTCATCGCGCTGGTCAGCCTGTGGCCCGCGGACTCGCGGCCCTACATCGCCGGCTCCACCGACAACAGCCTGCTGCAACTGGCGTTGGGCTACAACGGAATTCAACGCATCACCGGCGGTGAGCATGGCGGTGGCCCAGGTGGTGGCCATGGTCCGGGCGGTCCAGGCGGCAACCTGTTCTTCGGTGGCGAGCCCGGCATCGGCCGGATGTTCGGCCCGTCATTCGGCACCGAGGCGTCGTGGCTGTTGCCCGCGGCGATCATCGGCTTGCTCGCCGCGTTGTGGCTGACGTGGCGCACCGCACGCACCGGACGGGTGTGGGCGGGCCTGCTGTTGTGGGGTGGCTGGCTGTTGGTGACTGCTGGCGTGTTCAGCTTCATGGACGGCACGGTGCATCCGTACTACACGGTCGCTCTCGCCCCGGCCATTGCCGCGCTGGTGGGCATCTCGGTGGCAGAACTGGTGCGCCACAGGGATACCTGGCAGGCCCGGGCGACCATCGCAGTCATGCTGGCGGTGACCGGCGTGTGGGCGTTCGTCCTGCTGAACCGGACGCCGGACTGGTGGCCCGCACTGCGCTGGATCGTGCTGGCCGGATCGATCGTCGTGGCCTCGGCCATCGCCGTCCGATTGCACCGACCGGGCCGCGCCACCGTCGTCGTCCTTGCCGCCGCCGCCCTTTTCGGGCTCGGTGCCACTGCGGCGTACTCGATCGAGACCATGTCGTCTGCGCACAACGGACCGATGAGTACGTCAGGTCCTGCCAAGCCGGGCGGGTTCGGCGGCTGGCACGGTCCAGGTGGTCGTGGCGGTGACAACGCCGCACTGGAGGCGCTGATGCAAGGCAACGACAATCGTTGGGCGGCAGCCGCCATCGGCTCGTTCGAGGTCAGCGATCTCGAGCTCAAGACCGGGGCGTCGCTGATGGCAATCGGCGGGTTCAGCGGCGGGGACCCGTCGCCCACGTTGGCGCAGTTCCAGCAATACGTGGCCGACGGCCAGGTGCGGTACTTCATCGCGGGCAACGACGAGGAAGGCGGCCCGATGGGTCACCGGACGGGGGTGGCGAACGACATCCAGACGTGGGTCGAGCAGCACTTCGCCAAGATGGACGTCGGCGGCACCACCGTCTACGACCTGCAGGCGCACGCGTGACGACGGGATGAAATCAGCCTGATTCGCACCGTAGGAATCCGGATGGCTTCCTACTAGCGTCGGACTCGACGTATGTCCACGATCGTCAGGAGGTTTCCCATGGCCGTGACCGACGAGTACCTGAAGAACAACGAGGCGTATGCCGAATCGTTCACCGGTCCGCTGCCTCTGCCTCCCAGCAGGCACGTCGCCGTGGTGGCCTGCATGGACGCGCGCCTCGACGTGTACCGGGTTCTCGGCTTGAACGAGGGGGAGGCGCACGTCATCCGCAACGCAGGCGGCGTGGTGACCGACGATGAGATCCGCTCGCTGGCCATCAGTCAGCGGCTGCTGGGCACCAAGGAGATCATCCTCATCCACCACACCGACTGCGGGATGCTGACGTTCACCGACGACGGTTTCAAGCAGCAGATCCAGGACGAGACGGGTCTCAAGCCGGAGTGGGCGGCCGAGGCGTTCCAGGATGTCGACGAGGACGTGCGGCAGTCGCTGCGCCGCATCGAGGCCAGCCCGTTCGTGACCAAGCACGAGTCGTTGCGCGGCTTCGTCTTCGACGTGGCGACGGGCAAGCTCAACGAGGTCACGCTCTAGCCCTTCGCCGACTGATCGGCCCCAAGCGGAGGGCCGCACTCGAGCATTTGACAGATTGGCAAGTTGCCTTGCCCACTGGTGTGTCCCCGCCGCAACATGGATGCATGGACAAAGATCGAGCGGCCGTAGTCGATGGTGTGCTGGCCTTGCAGTACGAGGCGGTCGCTGAGCCCATGACGCGGCAGTGCATTCCGTCGGCATTCGCCATGGTCGGTGGCGTCAGTGCAGGCATGAGTGTCGTTGACATCGCTTCGGGGCCAGGTGGTTTGAGTGTCTCGGCGGCTGAGGCGGGCGCCCAAGTACTTGCCGCTGACCTCTCCGAGGCCATGGTGGAACGTGCTGCTCAGCGTCTGAAGTCGTATCCAAACTGCAGCGCCAGGGTCATGGACGCTCAGGCGCTTCAGCTCGAAGACGGCAGTTTCGATGCGGCGTTCTCGCTCTTTGGCGTCGTCAATGTTCCGGACTGGCGCCGGGCTCTCCGTGAGCTCGCCCGCGTCACCCGCACGGACGGCTATGGCTGCATCGGTACGTGGCAGGACCCCTTTACCGTGGGACCGCTTGGCTTTCTCGCCGAGGCGTTGCGCAGGACGTTCCCCGATGCGCCCGCCCTTCCCCGGCCAGAGGGGGTCACCGCGCTCCGATCGCCTGACACATTTCGGTCCGAGATGGCAGCGGTGGGATTCAACGACGTCGACATCCGAGTGGTCGACGTCGTCTGGTCGGCACCGTCCGTCGATGCGTTCCTCGACCGATGCGGTCCACTCTACGAGCGGATGCCGACGTACGCCGAGCTCTCCCGAGCCGACCGTGATCGCCTTGTCCCGGTGCTGCGCAGCATTGCCGAGGACGCCTGCACTGACGACGGATTGCGCGTAGTTGCACCAGCTCTGCTGGGTGCTGGCCGTCGCCCGCGCGACACGGCGGTGCAGCCGCTCGTCTAGGCCTCCTCTCCGTGGCGATGGGCAAGCTCGACGAGGCACCGCTCCCCGCCCGAACGTGCGGTTTCATCCGCGGCGCGCCGCGGCGGGCGTATGAGATCGCACAGTCGCAGTCCGGCCGCGGATCAGGCCACGTCGTGGGTCGCGATCGCCTTCGTGACGACGGCCGCGGGGCGTTCCACGATGCTGGCGCGCCCGTGTGGTGCTAAAAGTCGCGTTCGGGAGGCAGTTTTACCGTACCGTCAGCGCCGTTCCCCCGAATCTCGGGAGCTGCGCCGACCAGCCCTCGGCGCCGGGTGAGAAGGAGCCGATCAAGCATGCGCATCGTCGTCGACTTGAACCGCTGTCTGGGGTACGCGCAATGTGTCCCGCTGGCGCCGGAGGTGCTTCAGCTCAGCGGCGAGGAAGCCCTCATGTACGACCCGAATCCCGATGACTCGCAACGGCAACAGGTTGCGCGGGCGGTGGCGTCCTGCCCGGTGCAGGCAATCGTCGCAGAGATGGATCCACCGGCAGACCGGACCACGAAGTGACGACGGCGTCGATCGTCGCCGACCTCGTCGCCAGCTTCAAGGCCACCGGCCGAATCGTCATCGTCGGCGCTTCCCTGGCTGGGCTGCGCGCCGCAGAAGCGTTGCGCGACGAGGGTTTCACCGGATCGCTGACGCTCATCGGCGACGAGGTGCACGAGCCCTACGACCGGCCCCCGCTGTCCAAACAGGTGCTCAAGGGCTGGGTACCCGCACAGAACACCAAGCTGCCGCGGATGCGTGCGATCGACGCGGACTGGCGCCTTGGCGTTGCGGCGACCGGCCTCGACCGTGACAACCACGAGGTGGTGCTGGCCAACGGTGACAAGGTGCCCTACGACAGGTTGCTGATCGCCACCGGCGTCCGATCCCGACAGTGGTTCGATCCCGAGGAAGCCAAGCTGAAGGGCCTTTTCACGCTGCGCACCTGCGACGACGCGGCCGAGTTGCAGGCGGCGTTGAAGGCCCGTCCGAAGCGGGTGCTGATCGTTGGGGCCGGCTTCATCGGCTCGGAAATGGCCTCGGTTTGTCGCGATCTGGGACTCGACGTCACCGTTGCCGAGCGATCCAGCGCACCTCTGGTTGGCGCGCTCGGTGGGGTCATCGGCGACATCGCCGCGAAGATGCAGCGCGACGCCGGAGTCGACCTGCGTACCGGCGTGGCCGTCGAGTCCCTCGAGGGCGATGTCGACGGACACGTGCGGCGTGCAAAGCTCTCGGACGGGACCACGCTCGACGTCGACGTGGTGGTTGCGTCGCTGGGATCCGTCCGCAACATCGAATGGCTCGAAGGCGCCGAACTTGCCACTGGATTCTGGGGGGTGGCATGCGACGCGGGCTGTCGCGCCTTCGACATCAATGGCGTGGTGACCGACAACATCTTCGTCGCGGGCGACATCGCACGGGCCCCGCACGTGCTCTACGAGTACCAGTTCATGTCGATCGAGCACGTCGATGCCGCGGTCCTCGGCGCCCAGACCGCCGCCCACAACATGGTGAACCTGGAGATGGGGCGTCGTCCGCATCTGCCGCTGCCACAGTTCTGGTCCGGCCAGTTCGGCGTCAACATCAAGGGTTGCGGCGTGTGTTCCTTCGGCGACGAGATCGTGTTCACCCAGGGATCCGTCGAAGATCTCCGCTTCGCGGCCGCCTTCGGCAAGAACGGCCGCATCGTCGGTGCCATCACGTTCAACCACGGCAAATGGCTGGAGTACTACGGCAGGCTCATCGAACAGTCGGCGCCCTTCCCGCCTCCGCCAGCGGGATACGACGTACCGGCGAACGCAGTGCCGATGTCGGCCCGCTTCCCGGACCCTCGGGAACCGACGGGAATTCCGGATGTCGTTCTCACCGGCCATGATCCGACGTCGCGAGGCGCCGAATTCCGTCCCAAAGCCCGCTAGGAGGCAGCCGCCATGACGACCGCAGAGACCGCCTGGGCCGAGGCGATGAAGTACGAGAACCGCCACGACCCGTACCGGTTCTTCGACGAACTCCGTAAGACGCCCGTCGTGCAGGTGGCGGACAAGGTGTATGTCGTCACCGGCTACCGCGAGCTACTTCAGCTCGCGCACGACCCACATGTCAGCTCCGACATGAGCCGCAGCCCCATCTCGGCCCAACCGGCGGCTCACGCGCCGCCTGACGTCGGCGCCGAACACATGCAGGCCTACGGCACCGAGCCGAGCCTGATCGTGACCGACCCAGCTCGGCATGACAGGGCGCGACGCCAGGTGATGCGGCACTTCGCGCCGCCACATTCGCCGAACGTCATCCCCAACATGGCCGCCGACATCCAGGCGCTGTGCAATGCCTCGCTTGACGAGGTGAAAACCAAGGGCAGCAATACCTTCGACGTCGTCGACGACTATGCCTATCCGGTGCCGGTGGCGGTCATCTGCCAGATCCTGGGTGTACCAGTGCAGGACGAACCCACCTTTCACGAGTGGATCTTCGACTTCATGGCAGGCACGGACTTGGGCCCGGACGCCGCGACCGAGGAAGGAAGGGCGCGCCTGGCGAAGGGCCGCGAAAGCATGGCGGCGATGAAGGAGTACATGGCGGGTCTGATCGAGGGCTTCGTGCGGGAGCCGCGCGACAACGTGCTGTCCAAGTTGGTCAGCGATACGGAGGGGCCCGACGGTGCCATGGCGCCCGCAGAGGCGGCAGCCAATGCGCAACTACTCCTCATCGCGGGTCACGACTCGACGGTCAACACGATTGCACACTGTGTGCTGCTTCTCCTGCGCCACCCCGAGTCGCTCGAATTGCTCCGCGAGAAGCCAGAATTCATCCCGAAGGCGATCGAGGAGGTGCTAAGGCTGCAGTCCGCAGTCCAGTTCTTCCCCAGTCGCAGCGTGACCGCCGACGTCGCGGTCGGCGGGACCGTGATCCCCGCGGGCTCGGCGGTGCATCTGCTGTACGGCGCGGCCAACCGCGACCCCAAGCGCTTCCCCGACCCGGAGAAGTTCGACATTCAGCGTAAGGACAACCAGCACGTTGGCTGGGGGCGCGGCGTGCACAGCTGTGTGGGTGGTCCGCTGGCCCGCCTCGAGGTCAACATCGCGTTGGAGACGTTCCTGCGGCGCGTCGGGAATCCGCGGCTGGTCATCGATCCGCCGCCCTATCGGCAGAACCAGATCTTCCGCGGGCCGTTGCACCTCCAGGTCGAGTTCGACCGGATCGTCTGACTATGAAGGCCTTCCAGTTCGTCGAATGGCAACAGCCGGGCCAACTTCGGGACGTGCCGGTACCAGAGCCTGGGCCGGGGGAGGTGCTCGTCAAGGTCGGCGGCGCAGGCGCCTGCCATTCGGACCTCCACCTGTTGAAGGCGCCCGCCGGATCGAAGTCGATGACGCTGCCGTTCACTCTCGGCCACGAGAACGCGGGCTGGGTCGAGACGACAGGGCCCGGTGCAACGGGTTTCGCGCCGGGTGATCCCGTCGTCGTGTACGGACCGTGGGGATGTGGCCTCTGCATGAACTGCCGCCGGGGCATGGAGAATTACTGCGCGACTCCCGGGAAGCCCAGCCCGGGAGGGCTCGGCGGAACCGACGGCGGCATGGCCGAATATCTCCTCGTCCCGTCGACCCGCTATCTGATCCCGTTGGGCGACTTGGACCCCCGTGAGGCTGCCCCGCTCACCGACGCCGGGCTCACCAGCTATCACGCGGTGAAGCGCTCAGTGCATCTGTTGGGACCCGGCTCGACCGCGGTGGTCATCGGCGCAGGCGGCCTTGGTCAGATGGCGATCCAGGTACTCAAAGCGCTGGCCTCGGCGACAACTGTCGTCGCGGTGGACACTTCGGAAGACAAGCTGAAGATCGCCAGGGAGATGGGTGCGGACGAGGGGCTGGTGTCCGGTGATGATGCCGTCAAGCGCATCAAGGACATCACCAGCGGACAGGGCGCCGAGCTGGTGCTGGACCTGGTCGGAGTCAACCCGACACTGACGATGGCCGCCCAGGTGTCGCGGGTGCTCGGACACCTCACCATCGTCGGGCTCGGTAACGCCGCCCTCCCCGTGAACTTCCACAGCCCGGCAAAGGAATGCTCCGTCGCGGCGCCGTTCTGGGGCACCATCCCCGAACTGATCGAGGTCATCACCCTGGCCCAGACCGGCAAGATCAAGATGCTCGTCGAACACTTCTCGCTCGACGATGCGGCGCACGCCTATGACCTGCTGCACCACGGCAAGATTCAGGGCCGCGCCGTCATCACACCCAACGATTGACGCCTCGGCCGCGGGCTCGGGATCGAACGTGCGGATTCATCCGCGACTCGCCGGGGCGGGCGGATGAGATCGCACAGTCGGTGTCGCGCAGGCGAAATCACCCCACCTTGTAGGTCGCAATCGCCTTGGCGACGATGTCGCCGCTAGGCGTGACCACCTCCACGTCACAGCTGACCAGCGACCTGCCCTGCCGAAGCACGCGGCCAACGCCGATCAAGTCGGTCGCACGGGCGGGGGCGAGGAACTGCATCGACATCGAGACGGTGACGCCGCGCAGCGATGGGGCGGATTCGACGCCCGCCCACGCCGCGGCCATCACGGTGACGTCGGCGAGGGCTGCGATCGCGCCGCCGTGCACCATGTCGCCGAGCGTGACGTTGGTCGGATCCCAGGGCATCCGGAGCCGCACCTCGTCGCCGTCGAGGACGTCGGCGACGATGCCGAGCTTGGCGACGAATGGTGACTGCGGGATGAACTGCGCCATGATCTCGGCGCCGGTCATGGTCTCTGCGGGAAGTGACATGTTTCAAGTATCTGAGGCCGATCAATTACCCGAGGGGTAACCGACCCGCGACGTGGAGGATGAATGGATGAGGTCGGCTGTGTTCTCCGCTTTGGTCGTGCTGGTGGGCTTCGCTGCGGCGTGCAGCTCGACGACGCCTGCCACCACGGCTGGTCTGCAGCACGTCCTGCACAGCGGCGTGGTCCGGGTCTGTAGTACGGGCGACTACCGCCCGTTCACCCATCGCAGCGCGTCGGGGGATTGGAGTGGGCTCGACATCGACATGGCTCACGACATGGCCGCGCGGATGGGAGTTCGGCTGGATCTGGAGCCGACGACGTGGGCGAATCTGATCGGCGATCTGGACACCAAGTGCGACGTCGCGATGGGCGGAATCAGCATCACGCTCAAGCGCGCCACCCAGGCCGTCTACAGCGCGCCCTACCTGCGCGATGGAAAGGCGGCCATCGTCCGGTGCGCAGACGTCTGGAAGTTTCAGACGCTCGGCGACATCGATCGGCCAGGTGTCCGGGTGGTGGTCAATCCCGGCGGTACGAATGCCGACTTCGACGGGGAACGTCTGCACAATGCGCAGGTCGTGACCTATCCGGACAACAACACGATCTTCGGGCAGCTCACCGGCAATGCAGCCGACGTCATGATCACCGACGCCAGCGAAATCCGCTGGGAAACAAGTCAAGACCGGCAACTGTGCGGCGTGAGTCTGGACCACCCGTTCACCTTCGAGCAGAAGGCCTATCTCGTTCCGCGCTCCGCCAGCGGCTTGCAGCAGTGGATCGACCAATGGCTCAACATCGCACAGCACGACGGAACGTATGCGGTGTTGAGCCAGAAGTACCTGGGTGCGGTGATCGGGCCGTGACGCCGGTCCTCCGCAGCTAGAGCATTGACACAGCAAAGCCCGTTGGCTACATTCCTGGGTATGCTTGTAATTCCGGTTAACTCTACCAACTTAGTGGTGAAGTCATGACGGCAGTCCAAGACGTCGATCCGCAGGCGGCCCGCTATGAGCTGAGCCATCTGCGCTCGCTGGAGGCCGAGGCCATCCACATCATCCGCGAGGTCGCCGCCGAGTTCGAGCGGCCGGTGCTGCTGTTCTCCGGCGGCAAGGACTCGATCGTCATGCTGCACCTGGCCATCAAGGCGTTCCGGCCCGGCCGGCTGCCGTTCCCGGTCATGCACGTCGACACCGGTCACAATTTCGACGAGGTGCTGCAGGCGCGCGATGAGTTGGTCGCCGAGTCCGGCGTGCGGCTCGTCGTGGCCAAGGTTCAGGACGACATCGATGCCGGCCGAGTGGTGGAGACCATCCCGTCGCGCAACCCGATGCAAACGTTCACGCTGCTGCGCGCCATCCGGGAGAACAAGTTCGACGCCGCCTTCGGTGGCGCCCGCCGTGACGAGGAGAAGGCCCGCGCCAAGGAGCGGGTGTTCAGCTTCCGCGACGAGTTCGGTCAGTGGGATCCGAAGGCGCAGCGTCCCGAGCTGTGGAACCTCTACAACGGGCGCCACCACAAGGGTGAGCACATCCGGGCGTTCCCGATCTCGAACTGGACCGAGTTCGACATCTGGTCCTACATCGGCGCCGAGAAGATCAAGCTGCCGTCGATCTACTACGCGCATCAGCGCAAGGTGTTCGAGCGCGACGGAATGCTGCTGGCCGTCCACAAATTCCTGCAGCCGCGCAAGGAGGAAGAGGTCGTCGAGAAGACCGTGCGGTTCCGCACCGTCGGCGACGTCACGTGCACCGGCTGCGTCGAGTCAATTGCGGGGACGGTGTCCGAGGTGATCGCCGAGACCGCCGTGTCACGGCTGACCGAGCGTGGCGCAACCCGCGCCGACGACCGGATCTCCGAGGCAGGCATGGAAGACCGCAAGCGAGAGGGCTACTTCTGATGACTCGGCGAGCGAAGCGACGGGGGAAATAGCATGGCGACGTTGTTGCGACTCGCGACCGCGGGATCGGTGGACGACGGTAAGTCCACGCTCATCGGGCGACTGCTGTTCGACTCCAAGGCGGTCATGGAGGACCAGCTGGCGTCGGTCGAGCGCACGTCGAAGGAGCGCGGGCACGACTACACCGACCTCGCTCTGGTCACCGATGGCCTGCGCGCCGAACGGGAGCAGGGCATCACGATCGATGTCGCCTACCGCTACTTCGCCACCGCCAAGCGGAAATTCATCATCGCCGACACTCCGGGCCATGTGCAGTACACCCGCAACATGGTCACGGGAGCGTCGACGGCGCAGCTGGTGATCGTTCTGGTCGACGCCCGACACGGGCTGCTGGAGCAGTCGCGGCGGCACGCGTTCCTGGCGTCGCTGCTCGGCATCCAGCACATCGTGCTCGCGGTCAACAAGATGGATCTCGTCGACTGGGATCGTGAGATCTTCGAGAAGATCCGCGACGACTTCCACGCGTTCGCCGCACGCCTCGACATCCACGACGTGACCACGATTCCGCTGTCGGCGCTCAACGGCGACAACGTGGTCACCAAGTCGGATGTCGCCCCCTGGTACGAGGGTCCGGCGCTGCTGAACCACCTCGAAGAGGTCTACATCGCCGGTGACCGCAACCTGGTCGACGTGCGCTTCCCCGTGCAGTACGTCATCCGTCCGCAGACGCGCGAGCACGCCGACCACCGCAGCTACGCGGGCACCATCGCCAGCGGTGTCATGCGGCCCGGTGACGAGGTCGTGGTGCTGCCCGCGGGAAAGACCAGTCGCATCACCGCGATCGAGGGCCCGACCGGTCCGCTCGACGAGGCGTTCGCGTCGATGGCCGTGTCGATCAGCCTCGCCGACGACATCGACATCTCGCGCGGCGACATGATCGCCCGGCCCAACAACCAGCCACACGTCACGCAGGACTTCGACGCGACGGTGTGTTGGATGGCCGACGACACAGCGCTCGAACCGGGTCGCGACTACGTCATCAAGCAGACCACTCGAACCACCCGCGCCAGGGTGACGGCGCTTGACTACCGGCTCGACGTCAACACGCTGCACCGCGACAAGAGCGCAACGGCGTTGAAGATCAACGAACTTGGCCGCGTCACGTTGCGCACCCAGGTGCCGTTGCTGCTCGACGAGTACTCCCGCAACGCGGCGATCGGGTCGTTCATCCTGATCGACCCGGACACCAACGGCACCGTCGCCGCCGGCATGGTGCGCGACACCACGCCCGCAGCGACGCGCACGGCGAGCCCCAACGCGGTCAAGCACCAGAATCTCGTCACCGCGCAGGACCGCCTGTCGCGGGGATCGACGATCTGGTTCACCGGCCTATCGGGCTCCGGCAAGTCGTCGGTGGCCATGCTGGTCGAACAGAAGCTACTCGAAAGCGGGCGTCCCGCGTACGTTCTCGACGGCGACAACCTGCGCCACGGGCTCAACGCCGACCTCGGCTTCTCGATGGCCGACCGCGCCGAGAACCTCCGCAGGTTGGCCCACATCGCGACGCTTCTGGCCGACTCCGGACAGATCGTTCTGGTGCCCGCTATCAGTCCGCTCGCGGAGCACCGCGCGTTGGCTCGCAAGGTGCACGTCGACCAGGGTTACGACTTCTTCGAGGTGTTCTGCGACACCCCGCTGGAGGACTGCGAACGCCGAGATCCCAAGGGCCTCTATGCCAAGGCGCGCGCGGGCGAGATCACCCACTTCACGGGCATCGACAGCCCGTATCAGCGGCCGAAGAAGCCTGACCTCCGCCTCACCCCGGATCAAACGGTGGAGGCGCTGGCACAGCAGGTCATCGACTTGATCAGCGCGCCGAAGTGACCGATCACCAGCTGGCGGCCCGGCTGGCCACCGAAGCCGGTGAACTGTTGCTCGGTGTGCGCGTCGAGTTCGCGGATGCCTCCGCGTCCGAGCGCAAGGACGCCGGGGACAGGCGCGCTCACGAGTATCTGATCAAAGCCCTTGCCGCAGAACGCCCCGACGACGCGGTGCTCTCCGAAGAGGCCTCCGAGGAAGAAAGGGCCAACTCCCGCAGGCTGACCGCCAACCGGGTGTGGATCGTCGACCCGCTCGACGGCACCCGCGAGTTCTCGGAACTGGGTCGCGAGGACTGGGCCGTGCACGTGGCGCTGTGGGAAGCGGGTGAACTCGTCGCGGGTGCGGTCGCGCTTCCAGCGCAGGGCGTCACCCTTGCCACGCCGGACGTCGCCGCGCCGCCACCCGCTCCCGCGACCCCGCGGATCGTCGTGTCACGCACCCGCCCACCGGCGGTGGCCCTGGCCGTCCGTGATGCGCTCGACGGTGTCCTGGTCGAAATGGGTTCGGCGGGAGCCAAGGTCTCGTCGGTCGTGCAGGGAATCTCCGATGTCTACGTGCACGCGGGCGGTCAGTATGAGTGGGACTCGGCGGCACCGGTTGCCGTGGCCAGGGCGGCGGGTCTGTTCACGTCCCGCATCGACGGATCGCCACTGATCTACAACCAGGTCGACGTGTCGCTACCCGACCTCATCGTGTGCCGACCCGAGCTGGCCGATGCCGTGCTGGCGGTCACCGCTCGCTGACGTGGTTGTCTACCTGTCGCCGAACACCTCATGCGGCAGGCGATACGAGTCCGTAGTGCCCGTCGTAGCGTCGATACAGCACGGAGCCGCGGCCGCGAGCGGCATCGACGAAGAACAGAAACGGCAGATCGAGCGTGTTGATCCGCTCGACCGCGTCCGCTACGGAGAGTTCGGAGGGCGCCGTCGTGCTGACGGTGACCGGCGCGTGGATACGAGCCATCTGCTCGGGCGTAGCGGTTCCGGTCTGCGCCAGCCGGAAGCCAGTGGGGCCTGATCGATAGAGCACGCTGTCACGGCCCGTGGATTCATCGGTGAAAAGATGAAAGTTGTAGTCCATCGACTCAATCTCGTCGACAGCATCGTCGACGTTGAGCCGGGGCGCGGTGAACGACTTGCGCCGAATGATCCGGCGAATTTCGCCGTCGGACTCGTTCCCCCAATGGGGAACTGCGGGCAGCCCGTGATGCTCACCGATGACGTGGCGGGACCGCCCATGCGACGGCCAGCGTCGCGGCCGGTGCTCGAGGATTCGCCGCAACCTGTCCTGCAGGATGTCGATGGCCTCGTATGCGGTCGCCGCCTGCACTTGTGCCCGAATGTGTCGATTCTTGAGGTCGAGATTTGCCTGGGCCACCACAGGTTCCGGACGACCGCTGGTGGCGTAGTTCGTCAGCCGCACACGTGCTTGAGCGACGGGTTGATGAGTGAACTTCGCTAGCCCGCCGATCTTGCGCCGCGAGTAGTCGATTGCGCCGGGGAGGCCGCCTTGAATCGTTACGTCGACGTCTATCTGCGGTGTGACTGTCTTCGTATGCATGGCTACTTCGTAACGCGTGGCCCAACGCTACGAAGAGGGTCGAAGGTCATCGCGAACCCGGCGTTGGTCCTGGATCTTCCGGTGCCGCTCGCGCTCATCATGCGAACCAGGAGGGGTTGACGATCATCCGGCGGACGCCTGTCCAGGGTTGGCGAGGAAGGCCCGATATATGTTGTCATCGGCCATGATTCCGTATGTATAGACCTCCATCGCCGGCATCAAGACGTCGCGGGCGTAATCACGGAGCACGGCGGCCATGTCGTTGGTTTCGTCGTGCATCTGCCGATACATCAGGAATGCACCGGCGCCACACAGCACCAGGAAGCGCGCGCGGGCCTTCGGATCGTGGCTGGGCTTGACGGTTCCGGCGCGCACCGCGTCCTCGAGATAGCCTTCGACGGTGTCCGTCATCTTCTGAAGCAGCTCGCGACCGGTCGCATCGCCCGTCTGCAGCGTTCGAACGAAATAGGACATGGTTGGTGCGAAGGAATCGATGTCGGCAAGCGCGTTGAACCAGGTTCTGGGGTCACGCGAGGTCAACGCCTCCGTCTTCGCGGCCCGGACAGTGGACTGGACGTAGTCGTCACAGGCGGCGCGCAACCCCTCGATGGAGCCGAACAACTCACGGAGCACTTCCTGGTCGACATCGGTAGCGAAAGACATCTCGAGCATCGACCGGTCGAAGCCAAATCTTCCGAAGTGCTCAATCGCCTTCTCGCACAGGCGCTGACGAAGGGTCAACTCTGGTGAGACGGCGTCGGGCCGAGCGTGGCGGACGGTGGTTGTCATGCGAGCTCCGATCGCTTCGTCTCCGTCGAGGTCTCGTTCGACGGTGCTGTCTAGACTCCACCTCGGAGAATGCGCACCGAATAGGGCCCATGGGCCTTCAGGTGACCGCAAAGGACCTGCCTGTCGCTCATGCCCCCGTGGTCCTCCGGTCAATCACGTCGGTGGGAGGCAATGTCGAGGGTCCGCGGGCCCGCTCGCGCGTGCCTCTACGGGTCGAATGACCACGCGCCCAGGGTCCTTCGGCCCTAAACGATTCAAGAACCCGGGGCTAGCCTTTGGATCGATAGCGGCCGCCGAGTCGGCGCCGTCCAACCCTGGAGGATCAGCATGACCACCGCACGCGACATCATGAGTCCCGACGTCAGATGCGTGAGCGAACACGCCAACCTCCTCGAGGCGGCGAAACAGATGTGCGAACTCGGCGTGGGCGCGTTGCCGATCTGTGGTGACGACGACCGTCTTCACGGCATGCTGACCGATCGTGACATCGTCGTGAAAGCCGTTGCTGCTGAACGAGACCTCGCTGCGACGCACGCGGGCGAGCTCGCCGAGGGCGCGGTGTACTTCGTCGATGCGGACGCCTCGGTCGAGACGATGCTGCTGGTGATGGAGGAGCATCAGGTACGCCGGATTCCGGTCATCGACGACCACCGCTTGGTGGGGATCGTCACGGAGGCCGACATCGCCCGTCACCTTCCCGAGCATGCCATCGTCGACTTCGTCAAGGCGATCTGTTCGCCCAAGGCGATCACCGGGCGCGCCGCGGCCGCAGCGGATTGAGCCGGCTGGATCGACGAGTGAGAAACGTGCAGCTCCGGCTCGAGGCATCCGTCTTCGGATCCTCGATTGCGCACGAACTGACGACACGTCGAAATTGGCGCCATCAGTCGTCCTGGATCGACGGGGTAGTGATCACACCGCCTCATCGAGGCGAGTGCGATGGCACTGAACGAAGGGAGAGATGCAATGCAGGCCAAGGTCGGAGACTGGTTGGTGGTGAAGGGCTTTGCGGTGGATCGTCCTGACAGGCGGGGGCTCATCAGCGACGTCCGCAACGACGACGGATCGCCTCCCTACGTCGTTCATTGGCTCGACGACGACCACGTTGCCACGGTGTTCCCGGGCTCGGACGCCATCGTCGTCACGGCGGATGAGCAGCGAGAGGCCGACGAACGCGCGAACCGGCGGATTGATCGACTCACCAAATGACAAGGTGGCCTTGGGTTTGCCTCTTCGTTCCCAGATGCGGTCGGCCTCTTCGCGCGAATGGAACAGCCGGTCGGCGGCGCCGGCGTAGATGAACCAACCCGGGTGGGTACGCCGAGAATCGCACTCATCGAACATTCCTTGATGCGGCGAAGGGCCTTTTGGCTGCGTGCCATCGGGTTTCGCTGCTCAACGGGCGCGCACGACGATCGTCGGCGCCTGCGCCTGGCGGGCCACCTTGGCGCTCACGGACCCGAGCAACATGCCCTCGAACCCACCGCGGCCGTGGCTGCCGACGATCACGAGCTGCGCTTGCGCCGACTCTTCGATCAGTCGGTCGGCGGGTCGATCCACCACCACGCGTCGCCGCACGATGACGTTCGGGTATCGCAGTTGCCCATCGGTGAGCCGTTCGGCCAGCAGTGCGTGCGCGTCGTTCTCGTATTCCATCGAGTAGCTGCTGATGGCCGTCTCTATACCCATGTCGTACCAGGCGTGCAGGGCCACCAGCTCAACACCCCTGCGCGATGCCTCCTCGAACGCCAGTGCGGTCGCCGCCTCCGAGGCGGGCGATCCGTCGATGCCCACCACCACGGGCGAAACGGGATCTGGCGCCTGAGCCTCGCCCGCGTGCACGATGGCGACGGGCCCGCGACCATGCTGGACCAGGTAACCGCTCGCCGAGCCC
This sequence comes from Mycolicibacterium sp. P9-64, assembly GCF_008329605.1. Classification (GTDB taxonomy): domain Bacteria; phylum Actinomycetota; class Actinomycetes; order Mycobacteriales; family Mycobacteriaceae; genus Mycobacterium. The sequence goes on along the minus strand of NZ_NPKO01000011.1, from coordinate 133,881 downwards.
AATAGTGCCCGGCCCAGAACGCCGAGACGGCGGCTGCCGACGACGGTCAGGGCGGCATGTCGCGACGCCTTGACCAGTGCCGCGGCAACATTGTCGACCTGCGTCTCGGAGTGCACGATCGGCGGGGTCGCTGCGCCCGCAGCCTCGTGTACGGTCTTCATGGCCGTCTCGAGTACGTGCGAAGCGTTCGCTGCCTTCCACTCCGCGACATTCGTTTCAACCGGTATCACGGGCCAGTCTGCGACTATGGGGACCAGCACGTGGAAAAGGGTCAGATGTTGACCGTGCATGATTGCTTCGGCGGTGGCCCACCGGATGGCTGCATCAGACTCGGGTGAGCCGTCGACACCGACGAGTATGCCGAACTTCGTTGTGGTATCCATGGGTTCATCTCCACGATCATTCGAATTGCGACTGCGACCGGTCGGCTCGCGACCGCGCTACCGACGTTATGTCGGTGGCGTCTGGTAGGAGAAGGGGCGTTCGTCCCCAGTTCGAGTGCGACCGTCACGGTGTGTAGCGTCCCGCATGCTCTTCGACGTAGTGCACCACGTCGGCCAACGTGCGCAAGGTCGCGTAGTCGCGCTCGGCGACAGTGACGTGCAGCCGCTCGTGGACTCCGATCAGGAAGTTCAACCAGTCCATCGAGTCGAGATCGACTTGATCGCGACGCAACGCATCATCTTTGAGCTCGCCCGGGTCCACCTCCGGCGCGATTCTCGTCAACACGGAGACGATCTCGCTGCGAATGTCATTACTAGTCATCGGCTCTACGCCTCCAGTGCATCGGGATGCTGTAACAGGTCGCTGATCAGGGTGAGGAACAACGACCCGCGCCTACCGTCGCTGGCTCGGTGATCCGCGGACAGTGTGGCCACGGTGGTCGGGACGACGCGAATTCCGCCGTCGACGACGCGAACTCGCTCGATCGGACTGCCGAATCCCACCAGTGCCACCTGCGGCGGATAGATCACGCCGAACACGGCATCGACGCCGCCGTCACCAAGACTGGTTACGGTGATGGTGGCGTCCGACAGCTCCGAACTGCGCAATGAGCCGGCGCGGGCACGGGAGACCAGACTGGACAGGTCGCTCATCAGTTCGTCGAGTTTCTTGTTGGCCACGTCGTGAATGGCGGGTGCGACGAGTCCACCGCCGCGCAGTGATATCGCCACCCCGACGTGGACGTCGGGTCGAGGCTCGAACCGGTCGTTGCGCCAATGCCCGCTGAATTCGGCCACGCGCCCAGCGGCCAACGCGACCGCCTTCAGCTGCAACACCGCAGGCAACACCCTCTCGGTGATCGGACGTTGCGCATTGCGTTCCGTCAGCCACGTCAGGGCTTCGGCCATCGAAATGTCGTGGGTCAGGTAATAGTGCGGGATTTCGCGCTTCGACCGGCTCATCGCCGCGGCAATTGCCTTGCGCATCTCGGCGGCGCGGTCCGTTGCTGGCCGTTCGACTTCGACCGGTTTTGCAGCTGCCGCTGCGTGTTCGACGTCGCTGATGACCACGGCACCCTGTGGACCGGTGCCCGCCAGCGTGTTTAGGTCGACGTCCAGTGACACCGCGAGGCGGCGAGCGGCGGGTGATATCCATCGGCGGTGACGGCTGGGCTCCGCCAATGGCGCCGACGTGGGTACTGAGGATTGCGGTGTCACCGGCTGGGCCGTCGGCACGGTGGCGATCGGTGACTTCGCCGTCGGCTCGACGTGTTCGTCCGGTGCTACCAGTGTTGCCAACGGAGTTCCGACCTGGACGGTCTGGCCGACGGGTACCAGCAGCTCGGCGACGACGCCGTCGTGCCAGCACTCCACCTCGACTGCCGCCTTGGTGGTTTCCACCACGGCGACGACCTGACCGCGCGTCACGGTGTCTCCTGGCTTGACGAGCCACTCGTCGAGCGTTCCCTCGTCCATGTCCGAACCCAAGGTGGGCATCTTGAACTCGATCACTTCCGTTCACCCAGCAGCGCGTGCACCGCGGCCACGATCTTCTCTGGCTGAGGCAGGGCGGCCTGTTCGAGGTGCTTGGCATACGGCATCGGCACTTCGACGGTGCATACCCGGGCGATCGGCGCGTCGAGGTCGAAGAATGCCTGCTCGACGATCTGAGCACTGATCTCTGCCGCGAGACTGCCCGTGCGCCAGCCCTCGTCGACGATCACCGCGCGGTGTGTCTTGCGGACCGACTCGACGATCGTGGCGGAATCCAGTGGGCGTAGCACGCGCAGGTCGATCACCTCGCAGTCGACGCCCGATGCAGCCAACTGGTTCGCTGCGTCGAGTGCCTTGGGCAGGCAGCCTCCGTAGGTGACGATGGTGACATCCGATCCCGGGCGGCGAACGGCCGCCGTGGAGATGTCGGTTGCGGTCAAGACGTCGATGTCGGCCGAGGTGTTGTAGAGCTGGACATGCTCGAACATCACCACCGGGTCCGGATCGGCCAGCGCGGTACCAAGCATGCCGTACGCATCCTCCACGGTGGCGGGGACGATCACCTTGATCCCTGGGATGTGGGCATACCACCCTTCGAGGCTATGGGAGTGTTGAGCGGCGAGCTGACGGCCGGCACCGGTGGCCATCCGGATGACGATCGGCACCGAGAACTGGCCGCCGGACATGTATCGCAGTGCCGCAGCGGTATTGACGATCTGGTCGAGCGCGAGCAGGCTGAAGTTCACCGTCATCACTTCGACGATCGGGCGCAGGCCGCCAAGGGCGGCGCCGATGCCGACGCCCACGAAGGCCAGCTCCGACAGTGGGGTGTCGCGCACCCGATCGGGACCGAACTCCTCGAGTAGGCCCTTGGATGCGGCGTATGTTCCGCCGTAGCGTCCGATGTCCTCGCCCATCAGTAGCACCCGTGGGTCGTCGCGGAGTGCGGTCTGCATGGCGTCGTGAACTGCGCTGCGATAGCTCGTCTTCACGGGATCAGCTCCGACGCCGGTGTCGACACGTCGCGTTCGAGGTCGTCGACGGTCTCCCAGGTGCCTGCCTCGGCGAATGCCACCGCTTCCTCGATCTCGGATGCTGCCTCCCGTTCGACGGTTGCGATGTCGTCGTCTGTCAGCGTCCCGTCTCGCAGTCCTTGAGCGGTGAGGGCTGCGATCGGATCCCGCCTTCGCCAGTGTTCGACCTCGGCCTTGGTGCGGTAATTCTCGGGGTCGAACATCGAGTGTGCCCGGAACCGGTACGTCCGGAACTCGATGAAGAACGGGTCGCCGGTAGACCGAACCTGTTCGGCGCCTTGTTGCGCCGCGGCGTGACAGGCCGCGACATCCATCCCGTCCGCGGCCAGCACGTGCATGCGGTAGGACGCCGCCTTCACGGTCAGATCGGGTTGTGACTGTTCGTGATCCAGTGACGTTCCCATCGCGTAAAGGTTGTTCTCGCAACAGAAGAGAACTGGTAGACGCCACAACGCCGCCAGGTTCATCGACTCGTGAAACGCACCTTCGGCAACGGCACCGTCACCGAAGTAGCATGCCGTCACGCGATTGCGGTGTTGCATCGAGTCGGCCAAGGCCAACCCCACGGCAAGCGGAATTCCGCCCGCAACTATCGCATTTCCGCCGTAGAAGCGGGCGCCGGCGTCGAAGAGGTGCATGGAGCCGCCGCGACCACGCGAGCAACCCTCTTGCTTGCCGTACATCTCGGCCATGATCGACGTCATCGGAACGCCCTTCAGCAACGCGTGAGCATGCTCGCGATAGGTGGCGACTACGGCATCCTCCGGGTTCAGTGCACGAAGCGATCCGGCGGCCACCGCCTCCTCACCTACGTAGAGGTGTAAGAATCCACGAATCTTGCCCTCTCCGTATAGTTCTGCGCACTTCTCCTCCATCCGGCGTACCCTGATCATGTCCGAAAGCATGTCTCGCGTCGGCACCTCGGGGTTCACCGCTTCACTCCTTGGGCGTCAGCCGATTGCTCGACCATGGAGGTGTCCCCTTCGGACAACCCGAGTTCACGGGCCTTCAGAAGGCGCCGCATGATCTTGCCGCTACGGGTGTGGGGAAGGGTCTCGGCGAACTCGATCTCCTTGGGTGCCACCGCGGCACCGAGACGCTTGCGGGCGTAGCCGAGTAATTCCAAACGCAGCCCGTCACTTTCGATTGCCTCGTCCTTGAGCGTCACGAATGCCTTGATGCGCTCACCGATTGTCGGATCGGGGATCCCGATCACGGCAGCCTCGGCCACCGCGGGGTGTTCGGCGAGGACGCTCTCGACTTCGAACGGCCCGATCAGGTGGCCTGCCGATTTGATGACGTCGTCGGCGCGCCCGACGAACCAGAAGTATCCGTCCGAATCGCGCTTCACCAGATCGCCGGTGAGATAAAGGCCGTCACTGAAACACTTTCGGTAACGGTCCGGCTGGTGCAGATAATCCCGGAACATCGATGGCCAACCCGACTTCAGCGCCAGTTCGCCTTCGGCGCCGGGTTCCTCGATCACCGACACCGTGCCGTCGTCGTGGCGGCGCACCACGCAGGCGTCGACGCCCGGCAGTGGGCGTCCCATGGAGCCGGGCTTGATGTCGAACGCAACCGTGTTGGCGATCATGATGCCGCCGGTTTCGGTCTGCCACCAGTTGTCGTGGATCGGTAGGCCCAGCGTCCGCAGGCCCCACCACACGGCCTCGGGATTGAGTGGCTCGCCGACGCTGGCGATGAAGCGCAGGTGGGGGAAGCTGAAATGAGCGGGGACCTCCGGACCCGCCTTGATCAACATGCGGATGGCAGTGGGGGCCGTGTACCAGACGGTCACGGCCTGGTCCTGCAGGATCCGATACCAGCGCTCGGCGTCGAATTCCGCCTCGTCGACGACGGACGTGACGCCGTGCAGCAGCGGCGCGATCACGCCGTAAGACATTCCAGTGACCCAGCCTGGGTCGGCAGTGCACCAGTAGATGTCGTCGGGATGCAGGTCGAGGGCGTAGAGGCCGGTGAGGTAATGCATGGCGACCGCGCCGTGGACGTGCACGGCACCCTTGGGCGTTCCTGTCGTACCGCTGGTGAAGTGAAGCAGCGCAGGATCATCCGCGGTCGTGGGTTCCAGCGGCGCGTCATCGTCGGCGGCATCCATCCAGTGCCAGAAGTTCAGCGCGCCAGTCGGATTGGGTTGGGGTTCATGGCTGTCGACGATCAAGACGTGGCTGAGGGTGGACAGTTGTCCACGCATGGGTGCGATCTTCTTGTCGTAGATCGCGCGCGTGGTGACGAGTACCTTGGCGTCACCGGCTCTGATCCTGGTGGCGATCGGCTCCGGTCCAAACGCAGAGAACAGCGGCGAGACCACGCTGCCGTTGCGTAGCGCGCCGAGGATGCTGACGTACAGCGCCGGTGAGCGGCCCATGAGCGTGAACACCCGGTCGCCCTTGCCAACGCCGAGAGACCGCAACACGTGGGTGAACTTCCTGCTCAGTCGGTTGAGCTCGGCGTACGTCAGGTCATGGGTAGAGACGTCACCGTCCCAGCCCCGTGCGGACACGAACCGAAGCGCGGTGCGCTGTGCATGCGGCCCCTCGGCGTGCCGGTCAACGGCCGCGTAAGCGATGTTGCACCCGCCCGGTGCCATGCCGGCGCAGAGGTCGGAAACCGCCGACCAGTTGAACGACGCGCGGGTCCCGGCGTAGTCGGTCAAGTTGGGAGTGACGGGGCAGTCGTGCCGGGTCTTGTGGATGAGCGGCATCGCAGAGGCCTAACGGGCCGACCGGGAGAGGACTCCGGTTCGACGCGCAGACCCGATGTTCGCCATGACGCGTTGGAGCAGTTCGTCCGCATAGGTGCCGTCCCTGAGCACCCGCGACGGACCATGGTGGCGCAGGTAGGCAACGACGCGGCGATCGATGGGCCAGTCTGCATGGACTCGACTCGCGAACTCCGAGCGCAGGAACTTCCACGCAATGGCGTCGAGCTCTGCCCGATTCATCGTCTGGCGAGACATCGGTGTCGTCATGACTCTCCCTTGGACGTTGTTCCACTTCATCGTTTCGAATCGGCTTCGACGGCACTAGAGACGAAGGTCATCAGTGGCGGCTACCGGGCGAGTCATTGGTCGGGCGGTTTGGTGACCTTTGGCTCCACCGGCGAACCTCCGCCGTGACTAGGTTTGCGGCATGTCGAAACTTGCTCAACCTATTTCGGTGTTGTCGGAGACCGAGTGCTGGAGCCTGCTGTCGAGCGTCGCGCTGGGGCGCCTCGTGACGAACGTCGCCGGTCATCCGGAGATCTTTCCGGTGAACTTCGCGGTCCAGCACCGCACGGTGTTGTTCCGCACCGCCGAGGGCACGAAGCTGGTCAGTTCCGCGATGAACGAACACGTGTTGTTCGAGGCCGATCAGCACGACGTTGCCGAGGGTTGGAGCGTGATCGTCAAGGGAACCGCGCGGGTGGTGCGGGGTGACGAGGACCTTGCCGAAGCCGAGCAGGCCGCGCTGGTGCCTTGGACCGCCCCGGCCAAACAGCACTTCGTCCGTATTCGTCCGCTGAGCGTCACCGGTCGTCGGTTTGCGTTCGAAACGGCACCCGTGCGTGTACAAGTCGTGTCTGGCTGACCTGACCTGACCGAACCGGCCGTCCGCTAGCGGTTGCCACGGCATAGCTGGCCGCGGTGAAGAACGAGAATGGTTGCGCACCGTCGCCACCATGGCACGCTTCGCTTCGTGGAAGGCGATTGCGCTGATGATTCGGGACATTCGGCCCTAGCTCTCCCGGCCTCGGCATACCTAGTTTCGCGGCATGGGTAAGACAAGGGGATTGCTCTCCACCACGATGGCGTTGGTTGCGGTCGTCGGGTTCTATCGCGGCAGGCTTCGGCCGTGGATGTATTGCTGGGGGGCCACCGACGATGAAGTGACGCAGGCGCTTCCGTGTGACGAACTAGTCGAGGACGGGGCTCTGCGCAGTACGCGAGGTATCGTGATCGATGCACCGTTGGCCGAAGTATGGCCGTGGTTGGCGCAAATTGGCGAAGATCGCGCAGGCTTCTACAGCTACTCGCTTCTGGAACGCGCCGCCGGGGCGAAGGTCCACAATGCCGACGTCGTTCACCCCGAGTGGCAGGACGTGAACGTCGGCGACACAGTCTGGTTGGCACGGCGGTACGGCAAGCAGGCCAGCATGGTGGTGGCGGCCGTGAAGCCTGCCTCTCATCTGGTGCTGATGTCGCCAAGCGACTTCGATCGAGTGCAGAGCGGAAAGAGGGCCACGGGTGCATGGGGTTTCTACCTACGCCCCAGCGACGGACGGACACGGCTTCTCATCCGCGGAAGCGGCGGTGCCGTCGGTCATTTCGCGTTCGACGTGCCGCACTTCGTCATGGAGCAGAAGATGATGCGCGGGATCCGCAGGCGTGTTGAGCGATCGCCGCACTGCGCACCGGTCGCCGAGTTCCGTCGTAATCGCGATGTCGAAGCTTCGCCGGCGCAAACTCTGGCAAGCCCGCCCGGTTGCACGGGGATCGAACGGGCCGAGTCGTCCACGGGAGTGCAGGCATGACTGCGGCGAACGGTCGACTGCCACCACGAGGCCCCAGTCGATCGGGTCGGCTCCTCCAGGGGCCGGATCGGATCAGCGCGAGATCAGTACGGAGCATCGTGGGTGGTCGCGCACCGCATGATCGTGTGGACCCACGATCCGTGCCAGTTCGCCGGCGTCGGCGCTGCCGACGACCGCCAAGGGATGTATCGGCATGGGCCGCTCGAGGTCGGCAGGCGTCGAATAGCGGCGGGTGAGATCACGGCGGCTGGAGACGAGGAAATCAGCGAGACTGCCCCGCGTTTCGGCGACGTCGATTCTGACGTCGGGATGCCGTGATCTGCATTGCTCAACTCGGCGCTCGGTTTCACCGACGTTGTTGACGCCGAAACCGTTGCAGCCCAGCCCGACCGCGATGAGCGGAGCGTGCCGAAGTTGTGCCTCTTCCACTGCCATCTTCACCGCAACGTCCGTCCCGGGCCTTCCGTCGATGCCGACCGCCACCCAGTTTTCGACGCCAGCACGGCCTCCGGCATTCGGGTGGATGACTGCTACGGGACAGTGTGCGTGCTCTGCTACTGCGGCGGCGGTCGATCCGAGCACCGCGCGTGCTATCCACCCGATGCCCACGGTGCCGACACAGACCATCGCTGCTTGCCTCGACTCGGCGATCAACGCATTCGACGGTGGGCCCCAGAGGAGTTCGGTCTCTATCTTCACGCGATCGTCCGTCGCAGCGACCGCGGCGGAGGCGGCCCGCAATGCAGCGCGAGCATTTTCTGCCTCCGGGCCCGTGAGCTCCCAGTCCATGAGCGTGCGGGGGACGTTGGCGACGCCAATTAGGCGCAACGGAACGTCACGCGCCAAGGCCTCGGCGGCTGCCCACTGCGCGGTTTCAATTGCGGCGTCGGAGCCGTCGATGCCGACGACGACCGGCCCGATCTCTTCGCTCCTCATGATTTCCTCCAAACCCGGGCGCGCCCTCCGGCTGCCTACGAACCACGCTATGTCGCGCGGAAGTCGCCATGAAGGGGACTTGGTCACTGCGTTGCCGGGGCTTTCGGCGACCCTTCGAGTTTGACTCGTGTGCGTGCACACTTCCTCAGTCTGCGCCTAGGGTGACCTGCACGGTCTCGACAGTCCCCGAAGGTTCGGCATAGGTCAATGCGAGGGTGTCGCCGGGCGCCTTCGACCGCAGCGCGGCGACGAAGTCGTTCGCCGTCGTGATGACCCGGTCGTCGACCTTGGTTATGAGCGCACCCGGTAGTAGTCCCGCGGCAGCGCCAGGGCCACCGGACGCGACCTGGTCGATCTTCGCGCCCCGAAGCGAACCGTCGGTGACCACTTCCACCCCCAGCGTGGCGTGTGTCGCCTTACCGGTGGCAACGAGCTCGTCGGCAATGCGAATCGCCTGATCCACGGGGATCGCGAAACCGAGGCCTATCGAACCGCCAGGACCGCTGATGTAGTCGCCGCCGGTCGTGGCCAGGGCGGCATTGACACCGATGAGCGCCCCGCCGGTGTCCACTAGTGCGCCGCCTGAGCTCCCGGGGTTGATGGCGGCGTCGGTCTGGATGGTGTCGAGGACGGTGTAGTCATCGGGCGTGTCGCCCGCGCTCGTCACCGGGCGGTGCAAGGCGCTGATGATGCCGGTCGTTACCGTCCTGTCCATTCCCAGCGGAGCGCCCACTGCTACGACGTTCTGGCCGACCACCAGGTGCGTCGACGAGCCAACTGTGATCGGCACCAGGCCCGAAACATCCTGTGCCCGAACCACAGCGATGTCACTGATCGGGTCACCACCGACGATCACGAACGGTGCCGTGCGTCCGTCGGCGAAGGTGACCGTGGTCGTGGGTGCGCCGAACAGGGTGCGAAGGGGGGCGGGCATCGCCACAACGTGGTTGTTGGTCAGGATCAGACCGTCGGCACTGAGGACGATCCCCGAGCCCTCCACCGGCGACAGTCCCACCGTCGTTTCGAGCTTGACGACGCTGGGCGTCACCTCGGCGGCCACCCGTTCCACCGATGCGCCAAGGAGCGTTCCGCCGCGCACGTGGGAGGCGATGGGGCCGAGCATCGGTGGATGAACCGTGATGGCCGCCAGACCCCCGGCGACAGCAGAAATGATCGCCAACGACAACGCTCCGAGAACGAGCCATACAGCGTTAACCTGATACAGCAGAGGAGAATTATCCACTCCGCGACGCATCTGGGCTGGCGACATGGCCTGACCGTAGCCGTCGTCGCGCATCGCGTGGTAGGGCCTTTCGCCCCCAGCGGCCCGACCGACCAGACCAACGTGGTCACCGAAAGGAGCCTTGACAAAGGACTTTCGGCCATGTCCTTTGGTCCTTGGCACGCACTTGATGGTTGCCGACCAAAGGCACCTGTGCGAGCACCGCTGTGGGCGGACACTGAGGGCACGGGTCAATGGGAGGAAGGGAAGATCGATGATCGAAATGCTGCAAGACATGCCAAAGGGCGTTACCGGGATCCAGGTGTCGGGCCGGATTCGGGGCGACGACTTGCACGCGCTCAAGCCCGAAATCGAGGACATGCTCAAGACCGACGAGATCAGAATCGTGGAGGTGATCGCATCCGACTACGAGGGCTTCGGTCCCGGTGGGTTGGTCGAGGATCTGAAGCTGGGTTTCGGAAGCGTCCTTCGACATCATTCGGCATTCACGCGTATCGCCATTGTGACTGACAAGGAATGGGTAGCTCACACGCTGCACGCACTGGCGTGGCTGATTCCGGGTGAGTTCAAATTGTTCGGCCTTGGTGAGCTCGACCAAGCCAAGCAATGGGCCGCTGGCTGAGTCGTCACGGCTCGGACATGGCGACAAGAAGGGTCGTTCGACCTTCATGGCCGGGCCCTCGTTCTCTGGCACGCGCAAGGGCCGGCGCGCGATGCTGATTCACGTGAAGCCGGAGATTTGCGCGACATGGAAACTTGCGATGGATACCCGCCCCGACCGGTCGGTCGAGCGACCCTCGGTCGCGCCGTCTGCAAAGGGACGGTTCGAATGACCCGCGAGGTGACCGTCGGAGTCGACGGCTCGGCTCCGGCTCTTGCCGCCGTCCGGTGGGCCGCGGTGGAAGCCAACGAACGAGGGCTTTTGCTACATCTGGTTCATGCCATTGATCCCTTCGACGCGGCGATGGCATCTGATCCGGAGTCTTTTCGCCATCGTGGAGTCGCCCAGCAGTTGCTCGATGATGCCGCCGCGCAGGCACACGAGGTTTGCCCAGACCTGACCGTGATCACCGACGTCGTTTCCTGCACTGCGGTGCAGGCATTGGTGTCCGATGACGCGACTGGCGCGATGATCTGTATCGGGTCGTCGGGAACGAAGCCTCCCCGTCCTGGCCACCGGGCCGGCATCGCCACGGAGGTGCTGATCGCGGCGCGATGCCCGGTCGTAGTCATTCGCTCGGAGCCTCCGAACCACGGCAAGGTAGTCGCCGAGATCAACGCCGAATGCAATGCGGCGGACCTCCTTCATGCTGCCGTCGCCGAGGCTGTCGTGCGCAACCTCCCGCTGCGGCTCGTCATTGGCGAAGCCGACGCGGCCTCGTCCCTCAACCGGGACGAGCTCCATGCCCGACTTGAGCGCGACGTGAACCGGTACCGCGCCCGATTCCCCGATCTCGACATCGTCGCCGTTTCCCCCTCCTGGCGTCTGCGCGACTACCTGCGTCGCTACGTCGGCACGATTGCGCTCTTCGTGGCGGCACCGCCGCAACTTCACGACGTCGGCACGGTGTTGCACCCCAGCGCTTCGACGGCGCTCGAGATGATCGACTGCCCGGTGATGATCTGCGGGAGCGAACCGATCCAGGCCAGCACCACGGCCGACGTCGCGGGTGCGGCCGGAGGCGCCTCCTGAGTACGCGGATCCGACGACCTGCGCAGGGTGAAGGGAGATACCTTCAGGCCGGCGCGATTGATCGGCTCGGCCAACAACGACCTCGGTGGTCGTGGCGTCCGGGCGACCGTAGGGCTGTTGGCGCCCGCGCATCCTCGCGCAGTGGTTACGCCGAACGCACGATGATGTGGTTGTAGACCTCGCTCACATGCGGTGATGACCATGCCGCCAGGTCTGCCTGTCGTCGCTCCGCCCAGGAACGTACCTGTCCCGAGAGGGTGACTCTGTCGCCGGCTACGACGACGTCGATCGCAGATGCGTCGAGTTGTGCGTTGCGGAGGATCGCATCCTCGATGCGCGACTGAGTGTCGGGCGCGGATGAGCGTGGTGACAGCTTGATCCAGTTGTCGACCGATGTCACGCCGCGGAGGTGCTCGACGGCGCGTGTGGCTGCGCGCCGCTGGAAGTCCCACGACACTTCGCCTCTCAGGGTCACGTCGTGACCCTCGATCTCCGCTTTGACCGAGTCGGGGACGTTGACGGCCGACCTCAGGGCGAAATCGACCGCCTTGCCGATGTCGGCCTCGCTAACCGAGGATGGTGAGCTCGGATGCACGCTGATGTCGTTGACGACAGCGGTCACGTCGCGCACGCGCAGGGCGGCTCGTTTGGCAGCGGCGCGCTGGGCGTAGAACTCGACCTCGCCGGACAGCGTCACCACCCCATCGCCGACCGCCACTCCGATTTCGGCGGCATTCACCTCTGGGGTCCATTCGAGTTCCGCTTCGACGGCGGCGTGGATGTCCCGGTCGGTGGAGGTGTGGGGTGGGACCTTCATTTCTCGACTCCTTGATCGCATTTCGTCGGCATGGCGAGGGGCCAGGCCACGTTCCCGAGTGTCGTCGCTGCTCCGAGTTTCCGACTAGTGCCATTGGTCATGGACTTCGTCGAAAACCGCTCTGGTTGACGAGCACTCGCGCGAAGAGCGGAGGCGAAGTGCCCTTCCGGGTAGGGGCCTCCGGCGAAGGCGCGGTGGACCAAGGGCCCCCGCGATCATTTCGATCGCCCCTAGGAGCGACCGCGCCGCAGTGGTGTCATCAACGTGTACGGCTCGTTGAGGGAGGCCACCATGCCGACACTGACACATCTCTTGGGCCGCGCCCCAGGGCTTCATCGGTCACCCGGCGCAGGGACTTGTTACTGTCTCCGCGACTGCCTGCACGACGGCCGCACCGTGCAAGTACCCGCCGAGTGGATCGCGGTGACCGTGTCGGCATGGTTGGCCGAACTGGGCGCGACGAGCCCCTTGGTTCAAGAGCTGGCCTGCGCGGTGCGCAGCGGCGACTGGCCGAACGCTCATGCGCTGGCTGAGTGTCTGTCGGTCGAGGTAGCGGTTGCGGTCTGATGCCGGCGGATCGTTGACAGCATCAGGCCAAGGCCATGAACAGCGTCTTCAGTTCCTTCCTGCGATGCCCGCGATGAGGAAATCCTCTAGTTCGATCATACCGGGGGAGGTATCCGCGAATGCGGCGGTATATACCCCTATGGGTATCGATGGGGGCGGGAATAAGGTAACTCCTGGGGTCCTTCCTATACCCATAGGGGTATACGCCGGAATGGCGATACCGACGCCATCAGACGAAGGAGGAGGCGATGATCTTTCGGGAGTACTGCCTGTCGCCCGTACGGGTACTGGAACCTCGTGATCAAGGGAATCGTCTAGCAATTCTGTTGCGACACAGCGAAAGGACATCGCAATGACAATCAGCAACCTGACCGCCGCCGACTTCGAGACGACGATCACAGAGAGCCCCATCGTGCTCATCGACTTCTGGGCGTCGTGGTGTGGCCCGTGCCGCGCCTTCGCCCCGGTCTTCGATCGTTCGTCGCGGTCGCACCCCGACGTCGTGCATGCCAAGGTCGATACCGAGGCTGAGCAGCAGCTTGCCGCGGCTCTGGAGATCCAGGCGATCCCGACGATCATGGCGTTCCGTGACGGCATCCTCGTCTACCGCCAGCCCGGCGCGATGCCGGCGGCTGCGCTCGAGGACCTCGTCACCAGGGTCAAGGACCTCGACATGACCGAAGTGCGCGCGAAGATCGCCGCTTCGAAATCGTGACCGAAACCGCAACGCTCACAGGAGAAGCCATGTGTTATGCCGAGAAGTGCCCGAAATGCGGTAGGACGGGTTGGGCTGGCTGCGGCCAACACGTCGACGAGGTCATGCGGTCCATTCCCGTTTCGCGGCGATGTACCTGCGATCGCGATTCCGCGCCCAAACGCACGGCTATTGACCGGCTTTCCGATCCGAGGCCCTAACGGCCCCGATCGGAGCCGTGCGGTACAGCGCTGCGCCTGCGGTGATTCCAGCCCCCACGGCGATGATGAGCACACGGCTGCTCGGTGGGAGTCTGGCGGTGCCGTCGTGAAGCCCGGCCACCAGTGCGGCAGTGTGCATCCGTTCGTCGTCGGCCACGGTGACGCGGCCCACCGGCACGCCCAGGTCTGTCGCCAGTGCGGCACGGTACCGGTCGCGGGCAGGCGCTGCGATGATCGCATCGACGTCACAGTCTCCGAGAGCGGCATCTTGTAGGCAGCGCCGTGCTGCCTCTGCTCCGGCGGCGGCGAACCGATCGTCCATGGCGTCCGATGTGCGGAACCGCAGGACGTTTCGCGAGTCTTCGAATCCCACTGTTGCACGGAAGGTGTCACCGCCATCGGGCATGTTCACCCAGTGCACGCGGCCGAGTCCGCAGTCGCCATCGGTCCAGCCGCACAGCAGAGCCGCGCCGACGGGGGAGAAGGGAAAACGCTCGCTGCGCCCGCGGCCCGGATCGGCATCGCTCGCCACGACGAGGGCGCATTCGATCGTGTTGGACCGCATGAAGCCGTCGACGATCTGGAGTGCGGTGAGAACTCCGCATGCTCCGTTGGCGACGTCGAAGGAGAACGTGCCGTGCCCCCCGCCGTGTGGATCCCCGGGGTTGGCTCCGATGTCCTGTTGGATGAGTGCCGCAAGTGCGGGCTCGGCAAGGTTGCGGTCGCGGTATATGCCCGCATTGATCAGAAGATCCACGGCATCTGGATCTCGCCCGGCGCGGTGCAGGCAAGACTTCGCCGCCGTGACGGCGAGGTGCAGGCTGCTGTGCCTGTGACGCCACCGGCCTGAGGTGACTTCGAGGCGGTCAATGACGGTGCCCATAGCGGTTCACCAACTCCTCGTCGACGGTGAGGAGTACGACGCCGATCTCCAGACCCGACGCCAGCGCAATGAGCGCGATGGTCTCGCCGGCTCTGATCCGCCCAGCCTCGAGCTCTTCGACGAGTGCCACGGTGTGCGTCGTCGACGCGGTGTTGCCGTAGCGATCGACGGTGACGACCGCGTCGTGGCGCGGTCTCTCACCGAAAGATGCTGTGAGCGAGGCCATTCCCTTGGTTATCGCGCGAGCCGACGTCTGATGCGTGATGACGTGATCGATGTCGTGCATCGAGATGTCGGCGGCGTGCAGGATCTCGCGCAACAAGGACGGAGTGTCGGCGATTGCGGCCCGCTGGATCCCTCGGGAGTCGGTGAACATCCGGGCCCCCGGGTCGTCCCCCTTCGGATAGGCGAGGCAGAGCCGACTGTGGTCGGCGACCGTGGTGAAGCCTGCGAGACTGATACCCGCCGAACCTGCGGGTGCGCGTTCGAGCAGAAGTGCGGCTCCGGCATCTCCCAGGGTCAGGCAGGCGAGTTCCTTGCTCATGATGGTGCGGATATGGCGGGCCGCGTTCTGGCCGAGTTGCGAGATGTACTCGCCGCTGACCACCAGACCTCGCTCGACGGTGCCCTGCCGGATCCAGTCGTTGAGAACCAGCACACCCGTGAGCATTCCGGCGCATGCGTTCGAAAGGTCGAAGGTCATGGCCTTGTCGGCCCCGATCGCACGGGCCACGGCCGCGCTCATCGTCGGCTCCACCCAGTGGGTGAGGCCGTTGCGGAACTTGGTGATGCTGCAGCTGACCACCACGTCGAGCGCTGCCGCATCCTGTTGAACCCGGCCCAGGCAGTCCAACGCGGCCGCGGTGGCCAGACTGTACGAATCCTCATCGCCGGTGGAGACGCGACGCTCGCGGATGCCGGTCAGTCGCTCCAGGTCGATGTGCGTCTCGTGGCGGGTACTGGCCATCAGGTCGTCGGTGCTCAGGTGGGTCGGGGGTAGCTGGCGGCCCGCGGCTGCCAGACGGGTGCGATATGGCGCAGGAGGTCCGGCACCTTCCATGACCAGCCATTGCTTGCGCATCCTCGCCCCTCCTCTCGTTTCGAGGATGGGCGGTCAACGCTGGCATCAACAGAGCATTTGGGCCTTTGGCCGAAGGCCGTCGGTGCACCAGCACCGACGAAGGTCGAGGTCGGTCGCGGGGCGCTGCCGGTGACGACACCGATCCGGCTGGCCCAGGGCGGTGTCGTGCAGGTCGGCGCTTGCCGGATCCACATCGTCTACACGGTGAAGCGCTGCGACCACTCGCACACACAATGACTGACGGCTCAGCGCTGCCGAGCGCGGCGCCGCCGAAGAACTTGCTCCGTGTCGAGCCGATGACTGCAGAACACTAGAAGCACCCGCTCACGTGAATTCGCCTGCCGCCTCCGACGCAGACATTCACCGGCGGTGGCGGCGGTGGTGGTGGCGGAAAGTCCTGCGGTAGCGGCGCATATGCGTCCGGCGGCGGGATGTAGGCGTTGACCGTGTCCGCGATGTTGGTGCACCCGCTCACTGAAATGCGCCTTCCGACGCTTGCGCAGACGTCGGCGTTGGCCATTCCAGAGGGTCGCACGATCGCACACATCTCAGGAAATGCCGTGAACGCCAACACTGCTATGACCCCTCCGATCCAAGACCGCAGCCAAAGGTTCATTGAAAGCTCCTCCTCATCACGGCTGAGATTCGGATAGCCCGATCTCTAGGGAGTCGAGCCATCGTGCCCGAGTAATGGGGTCCACTGGCAACGCTGCCTGATGTCGGTCATCGGCTGACGGATGCCCTCGAGCTCTGCTAGCTCCTGCGGGTTTGCGTTGAAGTAGTTCTGCACGTCGTCGCGGACCTGGTCCTTGGGCTGATCCTGAAGGTCGGTGTAGAAACCGTTCACGTCCGGGTGAGTGAACAGGTAGGCCGTCAGTGCGGCCGCAACACCAGTCGCGACACCGGCTATGTCCCCAGCCGTACAGTTGGGTGGCCGGGGCGGCGGATCAGCCGCGGCGGTCCCAGCGATGGCACATGACAGCGTGCTGGCAAATGCGGCAGCGCCAATCGCGCCGACTATCGCCCGGCGCGATCGTGGAGCTAAGCGGAACATTGACTGGCTCCCTCTTGCAATCGATGCGGTCGATGCCGGCTCAAGCCAAGGAGGGCCTCGTCGGCAACGGTGTCAACTCTGGACTCGGACCGCGCACCAGCACCCGGGCCAAAAGTCACTTCCAACCGGGCAAACGTCACCACGCGAAGGGGCATGGCCGACCCTGTCTGCCCGGTGACCTTGTGCTCTTGCGCGGCGATGCGTATTCGGCGCAGCGTTTGGGGCACGGTCCACAGCGACGGCCGTGATCGCGGATGGCGGGGATGGAGTCGAAGGTGCACGGACTGCCGATCTCGGACGCGGCAGCCACGGCCACGATCCATCGTCGAAAGGAGCGTCAGATGACGATCACGCCAGCTGGATCGTTCGTGGCCCATCTCGTTCTGGCAAACCCAGGGTCGCCACGAGCATGAAGTCGCCGAACGGATGTCGTCGCCGAAGGTGCGGTGCTGGATGAACCGCGACATCGAAACCATCCTTGGGCGATACCACTACGACGGAACGCGGCTGATCGACATCCTCTGGGACGTCCAGCATCTGTACGGCCACATCTCCGACGATCACCTGCCACAACTCGCGGCTGCGCTGAGCCGGTCTCCGCTGGACATCGTCGAGACGGCCTCCTTCTATCACTTCTTCCACCGCACGCCGTCCGGACGGCACCGGATCTACCTGAGCAACACGGTAATTGCCAAGATGCGCGGCTACCAGGACGTGTACGACGCGCTCGAATCCGAGACCGGGGTCCGCTTTGGCGAGACCGACGAGTCGGGGACGTTCGGTCTGTTCGAGACTCAGTGCATCGGGCTCAGCGACCAGGAACCGGCGATGATGATCGACCGCGTGGTGTTCACGCGGCTGACGCCCGAGTCCGTCGCAAACGTCATCGCGCAGTTGAAGGCGGGGAGAACCGCCGCTGACGTCGCGAACCCGGCCGGATTACCCGATGACGGCATCGCCTACGTCGACGCACTGGTGGAGTCCAACGTCCACACTCGGGGCCCGGTGTTCTTTCTCGGCCAAACGGATTACCAGGCGTTGCTCAAGAGCTGCCTGGCCAGTACGCCTGAGCAGATCATCGGCACGGTCTCCGAATCGGGGCTTCGCGGGTATGGCGGTGCCGGGTTCCGAACGGGGCTGAAGTGGCAACTGTGCAGGGCCGCCCCGGGTGACGAGAAGTACGTCATCTGCAACGCAGACGAAGGTGAACCGGGCACGTTCAAGGATCGAGCACTGCTGACCCGATCGCCCAAGGATGTCTTCATCGGGATGATCATCGCCGCTCACGCGATCGGGAGCAGGCACGGAATCATCTACCTCCGTGCCGAATACGCATACCTCGAGCGTTATCTGGAGAGCCAGCTTCAGCAGCTGAGAGACGATGGGCTGCTCGGGCGCGATGTCGGCGGCCAAGCCGGCTTCGACTTCGACATCCGCATCCAGCTCGGCGCGGGCGCCTACGTCTGCGGCGAGGAGTCGGCGCTGATCGAGTCCTGTGAGGGCAAAAGGGGCACGCCCCGGCTCAAGCCGCCCTTCCCGGTGCAGGAGGGTTACCTCGGCAAGCCGACCTGCGTCAACAACGTCGAAACCTTCGCTGCCGCAACCCGCGTCGTCGAGGAAGGCGCCGCATGGTTCCGCCGAATGGGCACACCCGAGTCGGCGGGCGCACGCTTGTTGAGCGTCGCGGGGGACTGCGACCGTGCTGGTGTGTATGAGGTCGAGTGGGGCATCACCCTCGACCAGCTGCTGTCCATGGTGGGTGCACACGATGCTCGCGCGGTCCAGATCAGTGGTCCGTCGGGGGAGTGTCTGTCGGTGGCGGCGGACGGCCCACGTCGTATCGCCTACGAGGACGTCCCGTGCAACGGCGCCGTCACCATCTTCGACGGCACCCGTGACCTGCTGGATTCCGTGAAGCACTACACCAGGTTCTTCGCAGACGAGTCCTGCGGCATCTGTGTGCCCTGTCGGGCAGGCACCGAAGCGCTGCACGACAAGATCGCACTCGTCCACGACGGCAACGGGGCCCAGAGAGACCTCGACGAGATCGTTCAGTGGGGCGCAATGGTGCGATCGACCAGTCGGTGCGGTCTCGGGGCTACCGCAGCCAATCCCATCCTGACGACGATGGCGAAGTTCCCCGAGATCTACGAGAGCAGGTTGCGCGCTCGCGCAGGGACACTGCGACCATCGTTCGATCCGAATGCTGCCCTCGCCGGATACGACGACACCCTGACCGAGCTGGGAACGGACGGGATGACATGACCATTCGGATCGAGATCGATGGAGTACCCGTGTCGACCGAGGCGCAAAGAACCCTGGTCGACGTGGCGGCCGACGCTGGCGTGTACATCCCGACGCTGTGCTACCTCAAGGGCATGCCGTGCCTGGGGACGTGCCGGGTCTGCTCGGTGAAGGTGAACGGCGTCGTCGCCGCGGCCTGTACGGTGCGCGTCTCGGACGGGATGACGGTCGAGGTCGACGAGCCTGAAACGACCGATCTCCGAAAGGCGTTGGTGGAACTGCTGTTCGCCGAGGGTACCCACAACTGCCCGAGCTGCGAGAAGAGCGGGCGCTGCACTCTGCAAGCCGTCGGCTACGAGCTGGACATGGTGGTGTCGCGCTTCCCCTACAGGTTCCCGCGGCGCGAACGCGACCACGCATCGGAGCGAATATGGCTGGAACGGGATCGCTGCATCTTCTGCCAACGGTGCGTCGAATTCGTCCGCGACGGGGCGACCGGCCAGAAGATCTTCAGCATCAGTCGGCGCGGCGCCGAGTCACGCATCGACATCGACGCCGAACGTGCCAACGCCATGCCGGAAGAGCAGATCCGCTACGCCGTCGACATCTGCCCCGTCGGCGCCATCATCGAGAAACGGGTCGGCTACGACGTTCCGATCGGCCGACGCAAGTACGAAGTCGAATCCGTCCGCGAACGCGCATTGGACACGTCTGACGAATCCGGCGCAACGTGACCGACGACATCGCGTCGCACGAAATGCCGGCCACAGCACCGGATCCGGCACTCCTCGCGGCGCGCGAAGGCAAGATCGACGTGGCGATGATCGGGTTGTGCGGCTGCTGGGGCTGCACGCTGTCGTTCCTCGACATGGACGAGCGGATCCTGTCGCTGCTGACGAAGGTCACGATTCACCGGTCCTCGCTCACCGACATCAAGAGAATCACCCAGCGCTGCGCGATTGGCTTCATCGAAGGCGGTGTCGCGAACGAGGACAACATCGACACCCTGCGTCACTATCGGGAGAACTGCGACGTCCTGATCTCCGTGGGAGCGTGCGCCGTCTGGGGCGGTGTTCCGGCCATGCGTAACTTCTTCGAGCTGAAGGACGTCCTCGCCGAGGCCTACCTGCGCTCGCCCACTGCGGTTCCTGGCGCCGAACCCGTCATCCCCCGTCATCCCGACATTCCCCGAATCACGACCAAGGTCTACCCGTGCCATGAAGTGGTCGAGATGGATTACTTCATTCCGGGGTGCCCACCGGATGCGGATGCCATCTTCACGGTGCTCGACGATCTGATCAACGGGCGCCCGGTCGCGCTGCCCCGCTCACTCAACCATTACGACTGATCTCGGAGATTCCGCGTGAGCAGAAAACTGATCATCGATCCCGTCACCCGGATCGAGGGCCACGGCAAGGTCACCGTGCATCTCGACGACGACGACAACGTCGTCGACGCCAGGCTGCACGTCGTCGAGTTTCGGGGCTTCGAGAAGTTCGTCCAGGGCCACCCCTTCTGGGAGGCGCCAATGCTGATGCAGCGCATCTGCGGAATCTGCTTCGTCAGTCACCATCTTTGTGGGGCAAAGGCTCTCGATGAGATGATCGGCGTCGGCGCGAGCTCGAGTGCCGGAATCACGCGGACGGCGGAGAAGATCCGCAGGCTCGGCCACTACGCGCAGATGCTCCAATCGCATGCGACGGCGTATTTCTATCTGGTCGTCCCCGAAATGCTCTTCGGGATGGACGCGGCGCCAGAGCAGCGCAACATCCTCGGCCTGATCGAGGCGGACCCCGCCTTGATGCGCAGGGTGATCATGCTGCGCAAGTGGGGCCAAGAGGTCATCAAGACGGTCTTCGGCAGAAGGATGCACGGCATCAACTCGGTGCCGGGAGGCGTCGACAAGAATCTGAGCCGCGCCGAATGCGACCGCCTCCTGCACGGCGAGGAGGGGCTCCCGTCGATCGACGAGATCATCGACTACGCGCAGGACGGCCTTCGCCTGTTTCACGACTTTCACGAGAAGAACCGAAGCGCGGTCGACGGTTTCGCGAATGTACCCGCCCTCAGCATGTCCCTGGTCGACACCGATGGCAACGTGGACTACTACGACGGCACGCTGCGAATCATCGACGGAGACAAGCGAATCGTCCAGGAATTCGACTATCGCGAGTATCTCGACCACTTTTCGGAAGCCGTCGAAGAGTGGAGCTACATGAAGTTCCCCTTCCTCAAGGCCTTGGGTAGGGCGGAGGGCTCGGTTCGGGTGGGGCCGCTCGCGCGGATGAACGTGACCGCGTCGCTGTCGACGCCGCGGGCTCAGGAGGCACTGGAGCGATTCCACGCCTACACGGGTGGCGCTGCGAACAACATGACGTTGCACACCAATTGGGCCCGAACCATCGAAGTGCTGCACGCAGCAGAGCTGATCGAGGAGCTGCTTCGAGACCCCGACCTCCAAAGGCAGGACCTGCTCGTCGCTCCCGCGGACGGGGCGTGGCTAGGGGAGGGCGTCGGGGTCGTCGAGGCACCGCGGGGCACTCTGCTTCACCACTTCCGTGCCGGCGAGGAAGGGGACATCACGTTCGCCAATCTCATCGTGGCCACCACGCACAACAACGAGGTCATCAACCGCACGGTGCGCTCGGTGGCCGAGGACTACCTCGGGGGGCACGCCGAGATCACCGAGGCGATGATGAACGCCATCGAAGTCGGGATCCGTGCCTACGACCCGTGCCTGAGCTGCGCGACGCACGCCTTAGGGGAGATGCCGCTGATCGTGAGCGTGCACGACGCGGCGGGAAACGTCGTCACCGAACGCGTCCGGTCATGACGCTCGACGAGCTAGACGATGAGTGTTGTCTGATCTATGGGATCGGCAACGTGGGCCGCCAGGACGACGGTTTGGGTTGGGCCTTCGTCGATTGGCTTGAGGCGCAGGGCCGTTGCGCGACTGCCGACCTGCACAGGGGGTATCAGCTGCTGCTGGAGGATGCCGAATTGATCAGCACCAAGGAACGCGTGCTCTTCGTCGATGCCACCAGGGACGCCTCGGTGACGTCGTTCACGTTGGAGCGCGCGATGCCGAAGCTGGACTTCAGCTTCACGTCGCACGCCGTGTCGATCCCGGCGATCTTGGCGACCTGTCAGCACTGTTTCGGGCGGATGCCTGCGGTGTACGTGCTCGCGATCAGGGGCTTCGCATTCGAGCTCGACATGGGTTTGACGCCGCAGGCGCAGGCGAACCTGGACGATGCGACGGCGTACCTGTCGTTGCCGCGAACCCGAGTGAGCTCGCTTGATCAGGCGTAGAGGGCATCGAGGATGGGCTGCTGCTCTTCGGCGACGACAGCTCGTTTCACCTTCAGTGACGGCGTCAGCTCACCGCGCTCGACGGATAGATCGTGGTCCAGCAGCACCCACTTCTTGATGGTTTCCCAGCGGTTGAGGTCGACATTGAGTGCGCTGACGTAGTCGCCGATCATCGCCCGCACCGCTGGCGTATCGACCAGCTCCCGATAGGTCATGCCGTCCAGCCCATTCTCGGCTGCCCACGCCGAGATGAGGTCGGCATCCAGGGTGATCAACGCCACGCAGTAGTTGCGGGCCTCCCCGAACACCAAGAACTGGCTGGCATAAGGACACATCGCGATGAACTTCGCCTCGATCGCAGACGGGGCGACGTACTTGCCGCCGGAAGTCTTGAAGATCTCCTTGATTCGGCCGGTGATGGTGAGGAACCCTTCGGCATCGATGGTGCCCGCATCGCCGGTACGCAGCCAGCCGTCCTCGGTGAACGTGTTCGCCGTCGCCTCGGACAGGTTCTGGTAGCCGTCCATCACTGCGGGGCCGCGGACCTGGATTTCCCGTTCGGCGCCTGCGATGCGGATCGACATGCCGTTCAGCGGCGGGCCCACGGACCCGAGTTTGTAGTGGTCGGGCAGGTTGATGCAGGTTCCGGCTGCGGTTTCGGTCAGGCCGTAGCCTTCCAGAATCAGCAGGCCCGCCGCATGGAACCATTCGCTGATGTCGCGGTTCAGCGGCGCCGCTCCGGAGATGAAGAACCGGATGCGTCCCCCGAACGCCGCGCGCACCTTGCTGAACACGATGCGGTCGAAGAATCCGTGGAGCAGCGACATCGGCACCGAAGGGGGATGGCCTGCGCGCAGGCGGCGGTCCAGCGCCAGCCCCACTGAGAACGCCGATGAAAACAGCCACGCCCGAAGGCGGCCGTTGGCTTGCTGGGTGGTGACGATGCGGGCGTGCGCCTTTTCGAATACGCGGGGCGCGGCGCCCATGAACGTGGGTTTGACGACCGCGAGATTGTCGACGATCTTGTCGACGCGCCCATCGATCGCGGTGACGAAACCGCATGCGAGCTGGGTGGTCATCAGGACTTTGCCGAACGCGTGGGCCAACGGGAGCCACAGCAACTGCAGGTCGTCCTCGCCCAGGATGTTCAGCTCGGCGACAGCAGTCCCCTCATACGCCCAAGCCGAATGGGATAGCCGCACCCCCTTGGGCCGCCCGGTGGTACCCGAGGTGTAGATCAACGTCGCCAACTGTTGAGGGGTGATCGCGTCGGTTCGCGTCCGCACGGCGGCTGGATGCTCGAGCAGATACTTCTCGCCCGACTCGGCCAGCTCCGCGAGGGTGATCGCCCACTCGCCGTCACCGGCGCCGTCGAACAGCACCACCTTGGTCAGGTCAGGCAGCTCGGCGCGACGTTCGGTGAGCTTGGCCAGCGCCGCGGCGTCCTCGGCGAACACGAAGCGACATTGCGAGTCGGCCAGAATGTAGGCGGTGTCGTCGGCCTTGGTAGTGGGATACACGGTGGTGGTGGCGCCCCCGGCACACATGATCGCCAGATCAGCCAGAATCCACTCGTATCGCGTGTTCGAGAGGATTCCGACACGCTGCTCGGGATCGAGGCCGAGCGCCAGCAGTCCGGCCGCCAGTTTCTCGACGCTGCCCGCGGTCTGCCCCCAGGTCGCGGAGACCCACTGGCCGGCAACGAGATGACGAAAGGCCTCCTTGTCCGCCGACGTCGTGACCCGGTCGAGGAACATCGTTGCCACATTCGCCGCGGACGTGGCTCTGGATGTGGAAGTGGGGTTGCCGTCGATGGTCATCTGCATATCCCTGGCGATCGAAGTTCGTGGCGACTGTCAGGTGCCGAAACAGTCGCCGACGTCGACTCAACGCCGCTGGCGGCCCCGCGAAAAGGGCCGGAAGACCTTGGCTTGCATGTCATTCTGCTCCGACGAGTGGTCCACGATTGGTCGCCGCTTAGGGCCTAAAGCCCTCAACTGCGCGAGGGTGCTGACACGCCGCGTCGGTGGACGTACGTTGGTACACGAGAGGTCACAGATGACTGAATTCATGCGCAACAGTGACGCATTCACGTGGGCGATGGAAAGTGATCCACGGCTGAGATCGACGGTGGTCACCGTCGTGCTTCTGGAGAAGTCGCCTGATTGGGACGAGGTCCGCCACCGGATCGACCTCATCACGAGGAAACTACCGATGTTCCGGCAACGAGTAGTGGAATCGCTTCCCCCGGCGCCGCCTCGGTGGGAGGACTACCCGGACTTCGATCTCGACTTCCACATCCGACGGATGGCGGCGCCGAACTCGGGCACCTTCGACGGGATACTCGAGTTGGCACGGATCGCCGAGATGGAGGACTTCGACCGGGCCCGCCCGTTGTGGAGCGTCACGCTGATCGAAGGCCTCGAAACCGGGGGTGCGGCGGTTCTGTGCAAGTTCCACCACTCGCTGACTGACGGTGTCGGCGGTGTCCAGATCGGCATGACGCTTTTCGACCTCACGGAATCGTCGGCAGCGCACCAACCGTTGCCTGGCCTCACGGCGGTGGCGCGGCCGCCGTGGCTGCGCGGATACCGCGACGTGCTGGGTTACAACGCGGGCCTCGTCGCATCAGCAGTGGCGGGAGCCGTCACCTCGACCCCGAAGCTGATCTACGACAGCGTCCGACACCCGCTGGCAACCGTCGAAGCCACGGCAGCCACCGCGGCTTCGATCTACCGAACCGTTCGACCCGTGAATCGCACCGGATCCCCGCTGATGACGAACCGGACACTGATTCGCCGGCTGGGCGTGTACGACGTGCCGATGCCCCGGTTGCGGGAGGCTGCCCACCTTTGCGGCGGCGCTTTGAACGACGGATTCGTCGCCGGGTTGGCGGGCGGGTTGCGGCGCTACCACGAGCGGCACGGTGTCCTGGTCGGCGACCTGCACCTGACGATGCCGATCAGCCTGAGGGCTGAAGACGATGAAATGGGTGGTAACCGAATCACGTTGATGCGGTTCGACGTGCCCGTCGGCGTCGTCGACCCGGCAGCGCGAATCACCGCCATTCACGAGCAGACCGGCAAGGTGCGACGCGAGAGGTCGCTGCCCTACACCCAGTGGATTGCAGGAGCGCTCAACCTGATGCCACGCTGGTACATCGGCTCGATCCTGCGGCACGTCGACTTCCTCGCCAGCGATGTTCCCGGCGTCCCCGTGCCCGTCTTCCTCGGCGGTGCCCGGGTGGTGAGGCAGTACGCCTTCGGACCGACGATAGGCGCGGCGGTCAATGTCACGCTGCTCACCTACGTCGACACCTGTGCGATGGGCATCGACGTCGACACCGGCGCGATACCCGATTTCGACGTCTTCTACGAGTGTCTCGTCGAAGGCTTCGACGAGGTGCTCGCCATCTCCGCTGGTCGGTGATGGCGACTCCGAAAAGTCTCCGTTCGCCGCGCGCGCGTCCCGCCGTATCGCGGCGCGACGGAGATCGTCCCGAACTGCCGATGTCGATCGGCAATCACCGCGGCCCGACGTCGCTGGTGTCGGCTTGGCCCAAGGACTCGACGTAGTTGCGGCGTTCGCGGGCCGACTCGTCGGACCCGATGGGGACTGCGAGCAGGCCGCGAAAGTCGTCGACTGCGGCGTAGCCCTTGCGACGCATCCATCGGCACAAGCCGTCCAGCATGACGGCGGCGTAGTCCGGACCGTGCCGCAGCAGTGCCGAGGCGGTCATCACCACATCCGCGCCTGCCAGAAGGTACTTGATCACTTCCTTCGCACCCTCGACGCCTGTCGTCGCGGCCAGCGAAGCGTCGATTCGACCGTGTAGCAGGGCAATCCACGCCATCGGTAGACGCGCTTCGCCCGCTCTGGACAGGGACGTCCCCGACGTCACGCACAATGCCTCGTGATCGATGTCGGGTTGCAGAAAACGGTTGAACAGCACCAGTCCGTCAGCGCCGGCCAGGTCCAGGCGCCTGGCCATGTCAGCGGTAGCGCTGAAGTAGGGACTGAGCTTCACCGCCACCGGCACGGTCACCGCATCCCTGACCCCCGCCAGGATGTCGAGGTGTCGTCGTTCGACGTCGCGGCCGGAGACATGCGGGTCGCCGGGCAGATAGTAGACGTTCAATTCGACTGCGGCCGCACCGCAGTCCTGCATCGAGCGGGCGTATCTGGTCCACTCACCGGGCGTGGCGCCGTTGATGCTGCCGATGACCGGAACCGAGACGGCGGCGACGGCCCGTTCCAGCAGGCTCAGGTACCGGCTCGGGCTCTGGTCTGGGTCTGCCGCCGGGGCGCACGACAGTGGTTCGGCGAAGCTCTCCGCGTCGGCCTGGACCCGTCGTGTGTTCCATACGAGGTCGCGGCGCACCTGCTCTTCGAACAGCGAATAAAGCACCACGGCACCGACTCCGGCGTCTGCCAGGCGCCGGACCCCGTCGACGGTGTTCGACAATGGGGACGCCGACGCCACCAGTGGGTTGCGCAACGTAAGACCGAGATAGCGAGTGGACAGTTCCATCAGCATTCCCTTCGAGCGTCGGGGAAGTTTTCGGCCAAGTGAATGCCCTCCGACGTGGTGCCGGCCTGGATGTCGGAGGGATTCGGCATCGGCGGCTTCATGACGTCGGCACGAGCTGATCCTCCAACTCCAGCACTTGGCGGGTGGTCCGCAAGACGGTGTCGGGGTTCAGGCTCATCGAGTCGATGCCGATTCGGACGAGGAACTCCGCCATCTCTGGATAGTCCGACGGCGCCTGCCCGCACAGCCCCGAGTGAATCCCGTTGCGGCGACAGCCTTCCACCGCCAGCCGGATCATCTCCTTAACCCCGTCGTCGCGCTCGTCGTAGTCGAAGGCGACGATCTCGCTGTCCCGGTCTACCCCCAGGGTGAGCTGAGTGAGGTCGTTGGAGCCGATGGAGAAGCCGTCGAAACGCTTGGCGAACTGGTCGATGAGGATCACGTTGTTCGGGATCTCGCACATCGCGTACACCTCGAGCCCGTTCTCGCCTCGCCTCAGACCGAGGTCGGCCATCGTCTTGAGCACCAGGTCGGCCTCGGCTACCCGCCGTACGAACGGGAGCATGATGACAACGTTCGTCAGCCCCATGTCGTCGCGTACACGGTGCATCGCAAGGCATTCCAACGCAAAACCCTCGGCGTAGGCCGGATGTGCATAGCGTGAGGCGCCGCGGAAGCCGAGCATCGGGTTGCTCTCGGTCGGCTCGAAGCCCGCTCCGCCAAGCAAGCTGGCGTACTCGTTGGTCTTGAAGTCCGACATCCGTACCACCACGGGCTTCGGCCAGAAGGCGGCCGCGATGGTGCCGATCCCTTCGGACAGTCGCTCGACGAAGAATGCGCTCCCGTCGACGTAACCCTGCGTTAGCCGCTCCATCTCGCGGCGGGCGTCGGGGTCGTCGACCTTGTCGGGGTGCAGCAGGGCCAGCGGGTGAACCCGGATGTACTCGCTGATGATGAACTCCATGCGGGCGAGTCCGACGCCGTCGTTGGGCAGGAACGACGTCTTGAAGGCGAGGTCGGGATTGCCCAGGTTGAGCATGATCTTCGTGCGTGGCCGCGCCACGTCACCGACCTCGGTGCGATCCACGTGGAAGTCCAGGGCGCCCTGGTAAACCCGGCCCGAGTCGCCCTCGGCACACGACACCGTCACCGTCGCGCCGTCGGGCACGGTGGTAGTTGCGTCGCCGGTACCCACCACGGCGGGAATGCCGAGCTCGCGAGCGATGATCGACGCGTGGCAGGTGCGACCGCCGCGGTTGGTGATGATCGCGGCGGCGGTCTTCATCACCGGTTCCCAGTCGGGTGTGGTGGTGTCGGCGACGAGCACCTGACCCGGCTTGAACTCCGCGAGTTGCGTGAGGTTCCCGATCCTCTTCACCGAGCCGGAGGCGATGCGCTCTCCGACCGAGCGGCCCTCGGCGAGCACCTCGCCATTGCCTTCCAGTACATAGCTTTCCAGCGCAGTCGCGCTACGTTGAGAGGTCACCGTCTCCGGTCGGGCCTGGACGATGTAGAGCTTGCCGTCGATGCCGTCCTTGGCCCACTCCATGTCCATCGGCCTGCCGTAGTGCTGTTCGATCGCACACGCGTAGCCGGCGAGTTCCAGCACGTCGGCGTCCGTCAGGCAGAAGCGCGCGCGGTCAGCCTTCGGGGTCGGAATGTTCCGCGTCGTGTTCTTCGTTTCGCCGTCGACGAGGATCATCTTCACGGCCTTGTCGCCGAGGAGGCGGCGCAACACCGTGCGATGGCCTGCTGCGTACGTGGGTTTGTGGACGTAGTACTCGTCGGGATCGACGGCACCCTGGACGATGTTC
The DNA here is from genome assembly GCF_008329605.1 of Mycolicibacterium sp. P9-64. Taxonomy (GTDB): domain Bacteria; phylum Actinomycetota; class Actinomycetes; order Mycobacteriales; family Mycobacteriaceae; genus Mycobacterium. The sequence continues at coordinate 105,290 of NZ_NPKO01000011.1, read as the reverse complement.
TCGCCGAGACCATATGCACCCGTGACGAATACGACGTCACGAAAGCCCGACTCGGTGTCCAGGGAGAACATCACGCCCGAGGAGGAGATGTCGGAGCGCACCATCTTCATCACGCCGATGGACAGACGGACCTTGAAGTGGTCGAAGCCCTGGTCGATCCGGTAGTGGATCGCGCGGTCGGTGAAGAGGCTTGCGAAACAGCGGCGGCAGGTGTCGAGCAGACTCTCGTCTCCCTTGATGTTGAGGTAGGAATCCTGCTGGCCGGCGAAGCTGGCCGTCGGGAGGTCCTCGGCGGTCGCCGAGCTGCGGACCGCCAGGCTCACGTCCTCGCCGTACTCCTGCTGGAGTTTGCGGTAGGCCTCGAGGATCTCGGTCGTCATGTCGTCGGGGAGCCCTGCGCCGTAGACGATCTCTCTGGCGCGCTTGGCCTTTCGTGTCAATGCGACAACGTCATCGGGGTCGATGTCGTCGAGCTCGGCGTGCAGCCGCTCCCATGCGCCCGACTGATCAAGCATGTGACGGTAGCCGTCGGCGGTGATGGCGAAACCGTGCGGGACGCGGACGCCCTCGCCGGACAGCTTCTGGAACATCTCGCCAAGCGAGGCGTTCTTCCCGCCGACGATGGACACGTCTTCGATGCCCATGTCCTCGAAGAAGCGGACGTACTGAGACGCACCCATGAGCTGTCCTCTCGTAGCACAGTTCGCACCGTCGTCTTCGGTGGGAGCCGTTGCAAGGCAAAGCCGTTGCTACCCGAATGCCAACTTCCCACAGCAGCAGGCAGTCAGACAGGGTCGAAGGTCACTCGATCGGGAGTCCAATGAGAGAGCGTGGTCATCCACGCCTACACCCTCGACCAAACCTTCAGGGCCGCGATCGCAATACCGCCCAGACTTCCCATCCGTATTGGTACCGGCAACATCCCCATGACGCCGCCAAATGCCGGACGGTCGCAGAGTTTCGGGTGGGCGTGTTCGTGGCCTGTCGTTCGATCGGGGGCGCCGAGGATTTGGCGTTTCGCACCCGCACGGTGATCTGTTGACCGGTCAGCTGGCCCTCGACCTCCACGTCGCGGCGGCTCTGCCGGATGCTCTCGGTGACGAGTTCACCGATGACGAATGCCGCGTCGTCAACGAGAACCTCGGGCAGGCCGGCGGAGTCGCACAGTTCGTACACGAGCCTGCGCGAGATCCGTGGTGCAAACACAGTCGGATGCAACCGAAATCCACGGCGCGTGCCGATTTCGGTGGTATCCGTCGAAGCCATGTGCCTGAAGTCCTGTTCCGATCGTTTCGTTCTTGGCGAATCCAGCTTGGAGTGGCCCGAAGGGCCGACGCTAGGGCCGTTCGAAATGCGGCGCAGGGGACTTTGGTCCCGCGGGCGGCGAGCTCGTGGCGTCCGCTGCGGTTCCCAACTCCATCGGGCCCGGTGGCGACCAATGGCCCTAGGGCGCGTGACCTTCGCCCATGTCGAGCTGGGCCGACGGCGCTTAGCGTCCATGACCATGACAACCACGAATAAGACGAAGACCGAGATCGACACGAACGCCTCTGCTTCCGACGCAACGGGTCTTGCCGAAGACATCCGCGAATCGGCAAAGGCCGGCCAACACGCCGCGGGCCAAGCCTTGCACAAGTTTCGGCAGACACTCGACGAGGCCATTCCGGAGGCGGTTCAACCACTACGCACGCGGATCGTCGACGCCGCAATCGAACTGGCCGAGGATCTCGTCACCGCCCAGTTCAAGTTCAACCGCAGCATCGTGCGATCCGCGGACAGGGCCTTGACCAAAGCCGACCACGAAGCAAGTGGCAAGAATTCCTGAATCCCCGCTGCGTTGACCACGGACGCATGACGAGCGCCGGTTGGCTGGCCAATCGGCGCGTCGGCATTGCACGACGATCACACTGACCATGGATGGAGGCGACGTGCAAACGTTCACGATGGGCTTTCCGCGCGGCGCACTCCTTTGCCTGCTTCGCAGGAACCGCTTGGTGCGGGCCACTGATCGGGTCGAGGCGCTTGCCACCATCCTGCTGTTCCTCGTTGGCCTCGCCATCATCCCCGTGGTCGTCACGGTCGGCATGTCGACGCACCAACACGAGGCAGCGTTGTACGCGCGCCAGGCTGGCAGCGTGCACCAGACGACCGCTAGGGTCACCGCGAGTCGCCCGGTTGCATCCAGTTACGGCTCGATGGATGTCTACGATGCCCAAATCACTTGGGTGGTTGATGGTTTGCCTCGCGCGGCATCGATCAGGTGGCCAGAGGACCTGACGCCTGGAGACCAGATTCCGATCTGGGTCGATGGCACGGGCAAGCTGACCGGCAAACCCATGTCACCCGACCAGGCCGTGATGGACGGCGTCCTGGTCGCGGTATTCCTGTGGACGGCCGTCGTCGCCGTCGGCGTTGGAGGCCATCGGCTCCTGATCTGGCGTCTCGACCGGCATCGCGATGCCCGGTGGGACCGTGAGCTCAAGGCGCTGTCCACCGGCGGCGGTGGTCGCGCCGACCACCAATGGTGATCAAGATGGCGCCTGCTCACCGGCTGGACCCGTAGGCATCGCTGCCCCGGGGCCGTCGTGCCGGTTCCATGTCATGGCGCGCCGCACGCTCCCGAGAAGAGTAGGGAGCAATTCATGCCGGTGAGCGTCGAGTAGGAGGCCGGGCCAGTCACGGTGCTCAGTTCATTGCTGGGATGGTGTCCGAGCACCAGCAGCTGGATCGAGTCGGCGTGCTGCGCGAGGTAGTTCATGGTGTTGCAGGGCACCGCCACCGCGTGGATGTCGACGTCGGGGAACTGCCGTCGATGTGTGGCCAGCGACCGCTCCAGCTCGGCCTTGGCCTGCCTGCCGCCCTCCGCGCGCGCGTGGGCGTCCTGGATGTCGGGGAAGCCGGGTCGCCAGGTTGCCAGGACGCGCAACGGCGCCCCGCGTAGTCGAGCCTCCCGGAGAGCAAGACCCAGAGCGATCGGACTGTCTGCTGAGATCCCGAACTCTGTTACGACACAGCCAGTGTCCGACTGCGGTTCTCGGTCGCCACGAATGATGGCGACGGGGCATGGGGCTTGCGTCAGCAGTGCGGACACGTTCGCGTCAACGCGCCTTCGGGTCGCGTCGTCGAGTCCGGGAACACCGATGCAGATCATTGCTGCCCCTGAGTGCGCCGCGGCCACCAAGGCGGCGAGTGCTCGGTCCTGGACGATCTCGACCTCGATCTTGACTGGCCGGTCATCTGACTCGATGGCCATGGCAGCCTGCCGCACCGCGTCTTCGGCGGTGGCGAAGTCGCGAGCCATGGACGCGCTGTCACACCTGCCGGACTCGCGTGGCTCGATCGCGTACAGAAGCCGCAGGGGGACGTCGCGATCGAAGGCTTCGTCGACCGCCCACAGGCCAGCGGCGATGGCCCGGCTGGACCCGTCTATCGCGACGACGACGGCGGGAGAGGGAGGGGAATTCTCACGCATCTGAGCTCCAGCTGATCACGGGTGTGGTTCTCCACGACGCTATGCCGCTTGCCGCTGTCGAGTGAGAGGCGAAGGTCCCCGACTCGACCGCGTTGGACACCCTCCGTGCTCGCACTGCATCACAGACCGCTGGGGTACGTCTCGGGTGTCTGTCCCTGGATCCACGTGCTGGTCGGTTCCAGGGGCTCGAGTGCCGTCGTCACGTCCAGGTGGATGATCGCGTCGTACTCGTCTGAGGGGCGGACGTGGAAGTAGTGGCTGTGACGTTCGGTTTCCGGTCGGTAGATGACCCCGATGGCACGATGCAGGCGTACGGCCTGCAGAGCTTCGGCGGTCTCATCTGGATGGTGCTGATCCATCCGCACCAGAAACGATGGCTGTTCAGTCTCGTGGAACAGTTCTTCCAGGCTTCCCGGCAGCCCTGGTCGGACCGCCTTTCGCTCTGATAGACCGCCCCATTCACTGGCTGCGGTAACGGTTCCGCGGTGGGTGCTGAAGCCGATGAGGCGGCACTGGTCCCCGTGCCGCTCACGCACGAGTTGGCCGAGCGTGTGCTGCCCTTCGGCACCGACCTCTGTCGCGCGGGCGTCGCCGACGTGTGAATTGTGGGCCCACACCACGATCCTGGCCTGGCCCGGCCCGCCGAGTTGCTGGTCGAGATGGGAAACCAGCGCGTCGAGGGTCTCGGCCATGTGTGTGTCGCGCAGGTTCCACGAGTCGACGCGCCCGCCGAACATGGTGCGGTAGTACTGTTCCGCGTCGCGGACCGTGGTCGCGTTCTGCACGGCGCAGAACAAATCGTCTTCGGCTGGTGTCCCGTCGCGGCGGAGATATTCGAGGCGATTGCGCTGCAGTTCGATCAGTTGGCCGACTGCTTCGCGCTCACACGATTCTCCGGCTCCGAACGCCGCGGCGTAGCCGTACGCCTGCCCGTCGTCACCCGAGGCATGGTCGAAGCACGAATAGCGCCGGCGCGCTCGATCGGCGGCGACGTGATCGACGGTTTCGAGGTAGTCGATGACGGCTTGCATGGACGTGTGCATGCTGTAGAGGTCGAGCCCGTAGAAGCCCGTTTGCGGACGCGATTGCCCGCGCTGGCTTTCGTTGTGCCCCCGCAGCCAATCGACGAAGTCGCGGACGACGACGTTGCGCCACATCCACGCCGGGAACCGTTCGAAGCCGCGCAAGGACTCTTCCGCGGTTCGGTCGTCGCCTAGGCCTCGGACGAACCTGTTCACACGATGTGCATCGGGCCAGTCTGCCTCCGCGGCGACCCCGGTGAAGCCCTTCTGCTCGATCAACCAACGTGTTATGTCCGCGCGCGCACGGTAGAACTCGTGCGTGCCGTGGGAGCTTTCGCCGATCAGCACGATGCGGGCGTCGCCGATCAGGTCGTCGAGTACGTCTGGTGCTGGGACACCACCGGGAGCGGGCAATGCGATCAGTCGCACGGCATCCGCGGCGCGACGGCGCTTCGGCACGTTGGTGATGGTGGCCGTACCCAACAGCGTGCGCACTTCGTCGTCAGTGACCTGGTTGAAGTCCCAGTACGACGCGCCCACGGCGGTGAACGGAGTGGGCATTGACGCGCAGATGACGTCGTCGACCATCGCGGCGAACTCTCGACACGTCGATTCGGGGGCCGCGGGCACGGCTATCACGATGTGCGCTGGTTCCTGCTCGCGTATCGCAAGGACGGCGGCCAGCATGCTCGACCCGGTTGCCAGACCGTCGTCGACGAGGATCGCGGTCTTTCCCGCCAACTCACGTGGCGCCCGTCCGCCCCGGTAGGTGGCTTCGCGGCGGATCAACTCGCGGCCCTCGCGTTCCACCACCTCGCGCAACTGCGGCGAGGTCAGCCGGAGCCCGCGCACGACGTCGTCGTTGAGCACAGTCCGGCCGCCGCTGGCGATTGCGCCCATCGCGAACTCCTCGTGTCCTGGCACTCCCAGCTTGCGCACGATGAAGCAGTCCAGTGGCGCGCCCAACGCGGTCGCGACCTCCCAGGCCACGGGGACGCCACCTCGAGCCAGCCCCAACACGACCACGTCATCGCGGCCCTGGTAGGCGCTCAGCAGTTCACCGAGCACTCGGCCGGCTTCTCGACGGTTGCGGAACACCGCGGCGTTGGCATCGCGGGTTGGGTGAACGCTCATCATCGCTCCTTGCCATCGATCGTGGGCGTTGGCGCGCCGCGTAGCGGGTGCCCATTGAACGCTGTCGTCCCTCGAGCCTCCACCGCGAATGTGAGTTCCGACAGAGTCATTGGTCCCTTGTGCATTGGTCCGTTTGAAGACAGTCCCGTCCGCCACCCATGTCCGGGGGAGGTCTTCGGCCTCTCGACCGCGCCCAGCTCGTGGTCGTCGGTAACAGGGGCCGGCCGGCTCTGGCCGCCGCGGCGTTGGGGTCGACTAGCCTGAACGTGTTGCACCACAGTCTGATTCCAGTCGTAGTCTGTCGCCCCGTTCGCGAGGTGAAGTGACGAGCAGCAGCTACGGAGAGGACTTAGTACCTCGTATCTGGGACCTTTTGCCAGCGTCGACTGAGTTCCCGCCGGGCGTAGCGTCTCGCTAGTCATGTGAAGATCAAGGAGATGGCGATGGAAGCTTCCGGCCCCGTGATGGTGGGGATCGACGGATCGACAGCCAGTGTGCGGGCTGCCGTTTGGGCAGCCGACGAGGCCGCGGCCCGAGACACCGCGGTCGACTTGGTCTACGTCGTGGATTCGGCGCGTGTAGAGGACTCCGACGAGGCGATGGCCGACGCTCGAAACGCAATCCACCGGGCATGGGCGGCGGTCGCGGAGAGCGACAAGCACGTCAAGGTGGAGTCGGAGATCCTCGAGGGCAATCCGGCGATCGAGCTAGCGAACGCCGCGCGCCGCGCCGCGCTGATCTGCGTGGGACACAAGGGTGTCAAGGATTCCGCGCCGTTGTCGCGCGGATCGACGGCCTCGAGCCTAGCGCGAATGGCACCCGCCACGGTGGCCGTGGTCCGCCGCCGCCACATGCACCGTCGACCGTCGTTCCACCGTTGGATCGTTGCCTTGTTGGACGAATCCAGCGCGTCGCACGCCGTACTGCGGGCCGCCCTAGATGAGGCGGCCCTTCGCAGAGCCCCCGTGCTGGCACTTACGACGTGGTCGACCGGCGACTCCGTGGAGCCCGAATCATCCACGAAGGCAGGCGGTATCCGCACGGAGATCGAGCAATACCTGAGGGATTCCCGGACGCATCCGGCCGACGTTCAAGTTTGTGCGCTCCGACTGCCAGATGACCTGCTGAACCTTCTCGAGCAGAGCGCCAGCATCGAACAGCTATTCGTCGTGAGCTCCCGCAGGCATGACTTCGTGGATCAGCTGACTGGCTCTAGAGCGCGAAAGGCAATGCGGGGGACCAACTGTTCGGTCCTCGTCGTGCACGACGAAGCGTTGATGACGGAGCCCGGCGCGCCGGCGGAGGAGGATTCGGACAGCTGAAGTGACGCCGGGACGCAATTCGTCGCATCACGTCCCGTGGACCGCTGCGTCGAGCGATTTCAAGCAGTCGTCCAAACCCTGCTCGCATCGTTGGGCACGGTCGGATTCCATGCAGTACAGCAGACCGTAGGTGAACGTGTCCTCGCCCGCGGCGCAGGCGTCGTCGGCCTGCGTGATGAGGTATGCCTGGCTCACGACGCTGTCCTGGTGATCGCCGAGCAGTACTTGAACGTCGGCGGCCGCTTTGGACACGCTCTGCGCGCCGACGGCGGCCGCCGTGTAGCGCAATCGTTTGGCGCTCTTGCGTATCGCGTGCAAGGCCGCGCTCCGATGGGCGGGGTCAGCGTGACCTGCGGCCTTGACGCGCTTGCGAACCCGCTCGTATCCGGCGGCCACCATTCTCTTCGCGCCCCGCTGAGAGGACGGAGGAGCGGCGGCGCACACCGCCCGCAACTCCTCGAGCAACCGGAAATACCGGTCAGAACGCATGGCGGACACGGAAAGCTGCCAGCCTGTCGAATATTCACGCCGACAGGCGTCGCTCAGGCGTTGGCGTATCGGTCCGCGCACCAGGTGCATGGGCAAGTCGTCGATCGTTCGGGTGTAGCGCTCAGCGAGCACCTCCGCGTCGCGAGCCCGACCCAACAGCGTTGCCAACCATCGTAGTTCGTCGGTGACCGATGGATCGCCGACTGGCCCAAGCGTCGCGCCTGAAGCCTCGAGCAGACTTCGGATCGTGCGGGTGGTCACCCGCATTTGATGCACCGAATCCTTGACGTCGGCATGGACCGCCCGATCCCATCTCAGCAACTCGGCGACCTGCCATGTCACTGCACGATGCTGCGAAAGACGTTGCTCAGAAGCCGCTTTGGAACTAGCTCTGTGGCGTGCTGAACCACGTCCGCGCTTCCGGCTGCTCATCGAACCTGCCCGGACCAGGAGCGACGCTGCCGTGATGGGTACGGACGGTACATGAAGCCCTGCCGGCAGCGCCTTCGCGTCGGATCTGGGTATCGACGAGACGCGTCGCCAGCATCTGACTCTGTGTCGTAGACAGTTGGCATCCTCGATGCCGGCTGACCGGCATTCGTGAAACAGACGTCGCCATCGGCGGCTGGGCGTATGGGGCCGTCAGCTCGAATCACGTGGCACGCGAGTCTCGAGCGGACTCCTCGCTTCGGAGGCAACCGTGCGCAACGCTCTTGAGTTCGTCGAGGTGGTCGAACAGTGCGCGGCCTTCCACGATCCAGGATTGGAATTCGGGGTCACGCTTGGGCCGCTGCCGCGAGTGCCAATCGGCAAGTGCCAGTTCCCAACAGGCGTATTCGACCGCTAGTGCGCTAAGCGCCGGGTCGGCGAGCAGCGCCTGATCAGATGCCGATGACAGCAATGCAGACACGTCGATGAAGGCCGGGGAGCGTTGAATTGGGCTATGAACCATTGTCGATTGCTTCCTCCCGATAGCTGGTGACCGCGTGTCGGTCACTTATCCGGAGACCAGCCTGATGGAGTGGGAGGTAGGGCGCTACGGCCGAAGGTCACCACTCCGCCCCGGTACTGGCCGAACTGTGTTTGTGAGGAGTCCCGCCCACTGAGCGTCCTCGAGATTCGATCCGCGTTATCCCCAGGCGCCGATGCCACCGGATCGCCCGGGAGTTGCTCGATGTATTCACTTGGCTGCCTTGCTCAATACCGTGGCCATCGAATCGTCAACGACGCACTATCAGCACAGAGCACTCTGGGTGCCTCGCGATGGGATGACTGTGCGGTCCGACGATCTGTGCGACCCGTTCGGCCTCGTCGGCTCCGACGACGACCAAGTCGATGGGTTCTTCCTCGTCATTGAGGTACTGCAAGAGGCCGGACTGGATGGTGGCAGGGTGGACGTGAACGTCGGGATAGCGCTGCCGCCACGCCTCTACGAGGCGGTCGAGCTCGTCGTACGGGATGAAGTCAAAGTCCTGTGTCCCCAAACCGATCGCAAGGACGGGAGCGCGCCGAAGTCGTGCCTCCTCCATCGCCGTGACAACGATGTCCTCGTTGTCCGTCGACGCCTTGACCGCGACCGCGATCCAGCGGCGGTCCGGTCTCGGGGTCTCGCCGTGGTCGCGGATGATTGCGACAGGGCAGTGTGCACCTTCGGCCAGTGCAGTTGCCTGGCTACCCAAGAACCTTTCGGCGACGACGCCGACGCCGACTGAGCCGATGCAGACCAGCTCGGCATTGCGGGACTCGGCCAGCAAGACGGTCGCCGGATCCCCCGGCACGATGGCGGTCTCGATCTCGACGTCCTTGCCGGTGACGTTGATCGCGGCGCTGGCCTGGCGCAATACCGTCTCGGCGTACTCGATTCCCAGTGGCACGTCGTTGGTTGACTGGCTCGCGATGGACTCGGCGGCAGTGACGTGCACCAGGCGCATGGGTACGTCCCGGGCGATGGCTTCGTCGATCGCCCACTCGGCGGCGTGTACGGCCGCCTGCGATCCGTCGATGCCTACGACGACCGGGGCGCCCGGCTCGATGTCAGCCTCTGGGTTCATCGGGTTCTCCTTGGCACTGCCGGGATCCTTAGCGGATCGCTGAGGTGTCATCGTCGACGCTAGTGTCGGGCGGACCCGGCTAGAGGAGTCGTAAGTCCTCGAGCCCGAGCCGTTGGTCATCGCGATTGAGGCTGCAACCGGGCGCTCCCGTGCGGTCAATGCCATAGGGACGCAGGCCAGGTGACTAAAGACTCAAGACCACCCTCTCACCGAGTCCTAGCGTCATTGGCTAGTAGGGCGCATACGGCTTGTGTGGGACGACGTACCGGTAAGGGGAGCCAATGGCAAGGGCCGCAACTCATCGTGCGAACGTCGTTGCGGTCGACGGGTCGTCGGCATCGGAGGATGGTCGGTGACCGACGCTGAGGTCGCGGTAGATAGCACCGAGATCGGTGGGGCATGAAGACAGTCCTCGGGTCCGCTCCCGCGCAGCGCACGCCCAACGCGGCGCAGGTGGCCTCAGCCGCACTGGACGAGGTGACGGGTTGGTTGGACAGCTCCGTCGACGGGCTCTCGAGTGCGGAGGCCACGTCGCGACTGGCGAGCCACGGGCCGAATGCCGTTCGTACGCACGAGGTCAGCGCCCTCGCCGTACTTGGACGCCAGCTGCGGAGTGCGCTCCTGCTGCTCTTGGCGGCCACCGCGGTGCTGTCGTTCTTCCTTGGCGACAGTACTCAGGCGGTCATCATCGGCGCGATTCTGGTGGCCAGCATCGGGTTGGGTTTCTTCAACGAATATCGCGCTGAACGCATGGCGGCGCAATTGCATTCGAGCCTTCGGCACTCGGCGATGGCGCGCAGAGATGGGCACTTCGTCGCGGTGGACGTGACCGACCTGGTGCCAGGCGACGTGATCCGGCTCGCGCTGGGCGAGGTGGTTCCCGCCGACGTGCGGCTGATCGAAGTCTCCGGCCTGGAGTGCAACGAGAGCATCTTGACCGGAGAGTCGGCTGCTGCCGAGAAGCACTCGGAGCCAGCGAATCCTGGCGTTGCGCTCGTCGACTCGGCCGATCTGGCCTTCATGGGTACCATCGTCAGCGCCGGCGATGGGTGTGGGATCGTCTATGCAACCGGGCCCGACGCACAGTTCGGCCGCATCGCCGCAGGCCTTGGAACGCGCCAGCCCGAGACCGCCTTCCAGGTGGGGCTGCGCCGCTTCTCGTATCTGTTGCTGTGGGTCGCTCTCACGTTGACGGCCGTCATCTTGATCACCAACCTGCTGTTGAACCGTCCCGTCATCGAGTCGATTCTGTTCGCCTTGGCGATCGCAGTCGGTATCACGCCCCAGCTACTACCCGCCGTGGTCAGCACCAGCCTGGCGACGGGCGCGGGTCGACTCGCCAAGCTCAAGGTCCTGGTCAAGAGGCTGGTATGCATCGAGGACCTCGGCGACATCGATGTGTTGATCACCGACAAGACGGGCACGTTGACCGACGGGCAGATCACCCTGGTGGACGCAGTGGACTCCGCGGGCGATCACTCTGACCGGGTTCTTCGGTTGGGGCTGTTGGCGACTGGGTTGAGTCCTGCGACGGGTGGAGCATCGGGAAACGTCATGGACGCCGCTTTGTGGGAATATCCGCGCGCATCGGAGCTCGTGTCGGGCGACCTGGCGCTCGTCGCGACGCTGCCGTTTGACCACACCCGCCGTGCGGCCTCCGCGTTGGTTGGCGACGCCGATCAACGTGTGCTCGTGGTGAAGGGGGCGCCCGAGCAGGTGATGGCCAAATGCGTCGCGGTGCCCAGCTCGGCGGGACCGACGCTCGCGGAACTATTCGCCGACGGGCGGCGCGTAGTGGCTGTCGCGAGCAAGCCGGCTCCCGCGCTGTCGACCATCGCCGCCAAAGACGAGTCGTCTCTGACACTGGACGGATTCCTCGTCTTCGCCGACGAGCCCAAAGCCGCCGCACGGGATTCGTTGTCGAGGCTGGCGGCGCTCGGCATCGAAGTCAAGGTCGCCACTGGCGACAACCCCCAGGTTGCGGAAAAGGTCTGCGCCGAACTGGGATTGGCCTCCAAGGGGACTGCCACCGGAGTGGAGTTGGAGTCGCTCGGCGACGAGGCGTTCGACGAAAGGGTGCAGAATTGCACCATCTTCGCCCGGATCTCTCCAGAGCAGAAGGCACGACTGATCACCTCGGCACGACGACATGGTCGATCAGTGGGCTTCCTCGGCGACGGCGTCAACGACGCGCTCGCCTTGCACGCAGCCGACGTCGGGATCTCCGTGGACACCGCCACCGACGTCGCGAAGGACGCCGCCGACGTGGTCCTGTTGGAGAAGGACCTCGGGGTGTTGGCCGCCGGCGTCGCGGAGGGCCGCCGCATCTTCGCCAACACCATCAAGTACGTGCTGATGGGCACCTCGAGCAATTTTGGCAACATGTTCAGCGCGGCGGCGGCCTCAGCGGTGCTGAGCTTCCTGCCGATGCTGCCCAGCCAGATCCTTCTCAACAACCTGCTGTACGACAGTTCTCAGCTCGCCATCCCCACCGACCGCGTCGATGCGGAGCAGCTTCACGCCCCCGCGCACTGGAACATCGCATTCATCCGTCGGTTCATGCTCACGTTCGGGCCGATCAGCTCGCTGTTCGACTTCTTGACGTTCGGTCTGATGTTGGGCGCCCTGCATGCCGGACCTACCGAGTTTCGTACTGGGTGGTTCGTCGAATCCCTTGCGACGCAAACGTTGATCATCTTCGCGATTCGCACCCGACGGATCCCGTTCTACCGCAGCAGGCCTGGCGCCGTGCTAACGGTGTCGACGATTGCGGTGATCGTCGCGGGTGTGGTGCTGACGCTGTCTCCACTCGCCCCAGCGCTGGGCTTTACGCCACTGCCGTGGCCGTTCTTCACGGCTCTTGTCGTGATGACGGTGGTCTATCTGTTGCTCGTCGAGATCACGAAGCGGGTGTTCTACGCCGAACCCATTCGTCTGCACGGGCAACCGCACCGCACACGCGGCGTCGAGCATCGGATCCACCGGCGTGCCGCGAGATTCAGCCATGCGGGTGCAACGCGGTAACGGCCCGAAGACGCGGGAGCGCGACATTGCGCGGGGCCAACGACGGTGTGAGTTGCTGTCACTGCATTACCAGAATGGCGTCACATCGCCTCGAGGTTCGGCTTAGTCCGCGTTGCGCAGGACTGCGGCCCCATCGAAGCGGCCTGCCTTGAGATCCTGAAGCGCCTGCTGCGCATGCGCGAGGGGATAGTCGTGGGTGGTGACCTGCAGGTGGTGATCGGCGGCAAACCGCAGGAAGGCTCTGCCGTCGGCGCGAGTGTTGGCGGTGACACTGCGGATTTCGCGTTCGTAGAACATCTCTCGCTCGTAGTTGAGCGAAGGCACGTCGCTGAGATGAATGCCCGCGATCGACAGGATGCCGCCGCGGTCGAGGGCGCGTAGTGCGACGGGTACGAGATCGCCGACGGGAGCGAACAGGATTGCGCCGTCCAAGGGTTCCGGCGGCGCGTCGTAGGCGCCGGTTACGGACGCGGCACCGAGATCGAGTGCCAGTTGTTGGGCCTTCTCGTCGCGCGTCATCACATGCACCGTGGCGCCCTGCGCGAGCGCGATCTGAGCGGTGAGGTGCGCGCTGCCGCCGAAGCCGTAGATGCCCAACCTCCCGCCGCGGGGGAGACTGGCCCGTTGCAGCGCGCGGTAGCCGATGATGCCCGCGCACAGTAGCGGCGCCAGCTCGGCGTCGTCGTAGCCCTCCGGCAGGTGGTAGGCGAAGCCGGCGGGGACCGTGCAGTATTCGGCGTACCCGCCGTCGCCATCCCACCCGGTGTAGACCGAGTTCGGGCAGAGGTTCTCTGCGTCCCGCCGGCAGAAACGGCATGTTCCGCACGTTTGGCGCAGCCACGCGACGCCCACTCTGTCGCCGACCGCATGGCCCGATACGTCGGCGCCGAGTGCCACCACCGTCGCCACGATCTCGTGGCCGGGCGTGATCCGAGTGCGGTGTGGTGCAAGATCGCCTTCGCTCACGTGCAAGTCGGTGCGACACACTCCGCATACGCTCACGCGGACGAGCAACTCACCCGCCTCGGGTCGCGGGATGGGTTTGCGTTCATAGCTCAGCGGGCCGGTCTCGATCGGACCGGGTTCGGCAACGACCCAGGCGTTCATGGTGTCCATTGACGTGTCAGTCATCGCTCACCTCGGGAGTCCAGGTATGTGCTTCCGCCACCACGCTAGCCGTCGCCGACGAATGACCATGGGCGCCTGGGTCTCTTCGGTGCAACGGAACTGCGGTCGGTACCGACCGGGTTCAGACTGACCAGCGCCACGCCTGCGGCGTAGATCAGCGCACTCGCCACCGGGAAGTGTCCACGTGGGGCGAACCCGTCAGAGGCGAACCGCGACAACGCGACAATGGCGCCGATCGTTCCGGAGACGTGTAGCGGGTAGCGCCACGAGACCGGGAGTCGCACGGCCACGGAAGCACTCGGCCGGGCGAACAAGGTTCGCCCCGACCACAACAGGATCAATTCGACTGTGGTGACGGCGGTCAGGACGGCTATCCATGCCATCCGCCACAGCCACCACGCACTGGAGCCGAGATTCGGCTGCGGCATCAGAGCAGCCGGATAGCAGGCGAGCGCAACCACGACGACGGGCACCATGTGCCACAGGTAGAGCGCCAGCGCGTTCTGGTTTGCGATCGTCAGCAGTTGACGCCAGCGTGCTCGTCTCAGCCAGGCCGACACCGCGGGAGCGGCCGCCACCAGCAGTCCAGCTTGCACCGTGGCTAGGGCAAGCAACGCGACCGTCGGGGGAGACGTGTTCTGGACGGGTTGTCCGGTGACACCGATCATGCTGATGGGGTAGAGCCCGAGGCCAATCACGGTCGCCAGCACGACGGTCGCACCAAGCGCAAGCACGATGGGGCGACGGCCACGAAGTGCACCGCAGAACCAAGCGATCCCGATCTGGAAGATTGCCCCCCAGCACAGTGCGTAGTTCACGGCCCCGGGCACCGCAACGTGTCCTCCGAGGGTGACCGCGTCGACGACGGCGACGGCCACGCACATCGTGGCCGGCACCTTCAGGCCCCACCGTTGGTGCGCGGCCACCGCAAGCGGCGTGAACGACACCACGGCGAGGTAGACCGGCAGAAACCACAGGTGTAGTGCGACGACCCACCCGGGTATGGCCAGTTGCGAACCGTCGACGCCGACCCAACCCGATATCGCGACGACGGCCAGCACGACGGCCACGTACGCAGTGGTGGGTCCGAGAATCCCGCGGACGCGATGCCGGATCCAGTCGGACCGCGCGCCGTCGCCCGCGTCACGCCGATGGGTCCAAGATGCTGCGTTCGCGTAGCCGGCTACTAGGAAGAACACTGGGACCACCTGGAAGAACCAGGTCAACCATTGGGTCCAGGGCATCTCAGCGAGGACCTCGTCGTAGCCAAATCGGCCATCACGGTAGGTGACCGCCGACAGGAGCCAATGGCCGATCACGATGATCGCCACGGCGACGACCCGGTAGAGGTCCGCCGACGACTCGCGCGCCGTCGGATGGACCCGTGTGTCATCCATCTGGACGGACCAGCAGGACGGAGCACCCGGTGTCCCGGAGCATGAAACGACCGTATTGTCCGATGAGTCGCGTGGCGGCGGGCCCGTCCGCGGTGAGGATCAGTTGAACGGGGGTGTCGTGCTCGGCGAGAAACGCTGGAATGTCGTCTGGCACCATGCGCACACGAGACGATACGTCCGGATAGCGGCTCAGGCACTCCGACAGCCGGCGATCGACTTCCTCGGGGGCAAGCTCGTTGATCCGCGACGACGTCACGTTGAGTGCAAGAAGGGTGGCGTTGCGTAGCCGTGCCTCCTCCAGCGCCGCCGCAACGACGACGTCCAGATCCCGGGGATCGTCGATCACAACGGCGATCTGGTCAGAGGCCGGCGAACCCGCGTCCGGCATGCGGACGATCGCCACCGGACAGCGCGCCGATCGGGCTACGGCAGCTGCGGTGGCACCAACGAACTTCGTGGCGCGACTCCCAGTGTCCATCGATCCGAGGCAGACCATCGCCGCTTCTGCCGATGTATCCGCCAATGTCGCTGCGACGGGTCCGCGCATGACGGAGGTCTCGATCTTCACGGGCTTACCGCTCTGCACGATCGTGGCTTCTGCGGCGTGCAGCGCTATTTCGGCGCGATCGGCTTCCTGCTGAATGTCCGCTGCCGTGGACTGAATGACGTAGACCAGACGCAGTGGGACGTCACGGGAAACTGCTTCGTCAACCGCCCACGCGGCGGCATGCGCGGCTGAGGACGACCCGTCGATTCCGACGACGACAGATGTTCGCCTCTCCGTCCGTTTCATCGTGCGCTCCACATCACGTCGATACTTGAAATGACATTTACGTAGTCGCTCAACGGTATTGCTCGGCGACGGTCGGCGATGCTGCCTTCGGCCTCCTTCGCGTGGGCCCAAAGGCCCTTCGCCAACCAGACGCTCCATCTCGTGAGCCGGGGCGGCGTCAACTGCTAGGGGAGAGGACCTTTGGCACTTGTCGTATCGCGGACGCCGGCTGCATCGTGAGCGGGTGGCAGTCGAGAAACCGGCCGAGCAGAAGGTCCCGACGCCTCGCTGGACGTAAGGAGAAATATGACCGGCATTGCAATTGCCACTGCCATCGTCGTCGTCGCACTGCTCCTGACGGCCATGTCGGTGCGAGTGGTAAACCAGTACGAGAGGGGCGTCCTGTTCCGACTCGGGCGAGTCATCGGTGTACGGGAACCCGGCCTACGCATCATCGTCCCGGTCATCGATCAGTTGCGGAAGGTATCGCTGCGGATCGTCACGATGCCGATCCAGTCGCAGGGAATCATCACCCGTGACAACGTGAGCGTCGACATCGCCGCAGTGGCGTACTTCCGCGTCGTGGATCCCGTCAGGTCGTTGGTCGCCATCGAGAATGTGCGCGCGGCGATCGATCAGATCGCACAAACCACCTTGCGCAACGTCGTCGGCCAGCACACGTTGGACGAGGTGCTGAGCGGCACCGAGGTCATCAATGCCAATATCCGGCAGATCCTGGACGTGGTGACCTTGGAGTGGGGCGTCGAGGTCACCGTGGTCGAATTGAAGGACATCCAGTTGCCCGGCAGCATGAAGCGGGCGATGGCACGCGAGGCCGAAGCCGAACGGGAGAAACGCGCCAAGATCATTGCCGCGGAAGGCGAATCGCTCGCCGCAGCAGCGCTCGGTGACGCATCGGACACCATGATGGCCCATCCGCTTGCGCTTCAGCTACGCAATCTGCAGACACTCGTCGAGCTGGGGGTGGACAAGAACACCACCGTCGTCTTCCCAGCACCGTTGATGAGCGCCATCGGCGATGTGGGTGCCTTCTTCGCTCGCGAAACCGCCGCCGCTGCTGCGATTTCCGAGCCACCGATCACCGCGCCGCTCCCACCCATCACACGACCACCGATGGTGACCGTTGCCAATGGGAGTGTCGATCGATGAACGTCACGACGGTGCACTCAGACCAAGCACGTCAACTCCTCGCTGCGCATGGCCCGTTCGCCTCCATCTACTTCGACGATTCGCACGATGCGCATGACGCCGCCACCCAACTCGAGGTGAAGTGGCGTGACGTCGTCCGGCAACTCGAGGACCAGGGCGCGGAGGGCACGCTCATCTCGGTTCTCGAACGGGCGGTTCTCGACGCCAGGTCGCCGGTGGGCCACAGCGGCCGTGGCCTGATCGCAACGGCGGATGGAGTCCTGATCGATGAGCATCTCGTCGTCGCGCCTTCGAGCCCCGTGGTCCGGGTATCGGACCTGCCCTACGTCGTCCCGCTCATCGAATGTGGCCGCGTGTCACCGACTTACATGGTGGTTGCAGTCGACAATCTTGGCGCCGATCTCAGCCTCTACCAAGGCAATACCGTGCGGACCGAGACGGTTGAGGCTGGTGGCTACCCAGTCCACAGGGTCGCGACCGGCGAGAATTACGGCTGGGGCGCTCAGCAGCACCGGGTAGAGGAAGCGATCCGCAAGAACGTCCGTGCGGTCGCGGATGCTCTCGCAGAGCGTTGTGACCGTGACCAGCCGGAGGTCGTCTTCCTCATCGGGCAGGACCGTGTACGAGCCGAGCTGATGTCGGCTCTGCCCGATCGCATCGGTGCCCGTGTCGTGCGACCCCGTGTCGGCGCGCGTAACACGGGGGTGGACGACACGGTGGCGCGTGTGATCGCGTTGGAGTTCCAGGATCGGCGTTTCGCGGCTGCGACCGACTCTGTGCGACGGTTTCGCGCCGAGGTGGGCCGGGCCTCCGGACTTGCCGCACAGGGGCTCGCCGCGGTGTGCGCGGCCCTGCGCGAGGACGCCGTTGCGACTCTGATACTCGGCAATCTTGGGCACGAAACCGTGATCGCCGGCGACGATCCCACCATGGTCGCAACCGATGCCGATGTGTTGTCCACATATGGTGTGCCGCCGACGCGGACGTTGCGGGCCGACGAGGCAATCCCGTTCGCGGCGATTGCCTGTGGCGCACAACTCGTCCACGCGAACGAAGGTTTTGACGCACAGGATGGCGTCGCCGCCTTACTGCGCTACGCGGCTGTCGTGCCAATCCGGAACGGGATCCAAGGACGATGACCAACCCCTCGACAACAGAGAAGGACGTGATGGCAGTGGTGCACGAAGCAAGGCCGGTCGTAGTCGGCGTCGATGGTAGCGAGGACGCGCTGCATGCAGCGCGATGGGCGGCAGCGCTCGCCGTACGGCTGGGTGAGCCACTACATCTGGTACACGCCTTCAGCGACGTCGATGAAGCACTGCTCATCGTCACGGCGCCGCAGCAAGCGGACGCCGGAGCGTACCCACGCGAGTTGGGTCAATCCGTACTCGACCGAGCGGCCGACGCGATCCACGCCGACTTTCCCACACTCCGTGTCAGGCGGACACTCCGTCATCACAGCCCGCGCGAGGCGCTGGTGGAACTGAGCCGCCGTGCCCGCATGCTGGTGCTCGCCTGTGCGGACGTGTCGGCCGGTGGCGCATTGCTGGTGGGATCCACCACGCTTGCGGTGGCCACTCGCGCGGCGTGCCCGGTGATCGCCTGGCGCGGGGAAACGCTCGTTCCGAACGATCACCCCGTCGTGGTCGGCGTCGACGAAAATCGGATCTCGCTCACCGCGTTGACGACGGCGTTCGAGCTGGCCGACTGTCTGGCCGTGGGCCTCACCGCGGTCTACGCGATGTCGCCGCGGCGCCTACCTGGGGAGATTGACATTCCCATGGTCGTCGACTGGGAGGCGGTGGAAGATGAAGCAACACAGCGGCTCTCGGAGAGATTGTACCCGATTGCGGACCGCTGGCCAGACGTTCACGTCACGCATGTGGTCCAGATTGGAAGTCCGAGCCGGGTGATTCTGAGCCACGCCGAGGACGCACAGCTCATCGTGGTGGGATCTAGGGGTCGTGGCCAACTCGCCAGCGCACTACTCGGTTCAACCGGGTTGGGCCTGCTGCATCATTCGCCCACACCCGTGGTCATCTGCCCCGCGTCCCGTACAGAGGACCAGTCCATCGACCGGCTGGTCGATCCGGCGGCCGCCACGTCACACTAGTGGCCCGTTCCCGCGATCCGGGTTTGATCACCTAACTCTTTGGGCCAGAACATCGCTCGCCGCCAGGCGGGAACGGCGTCGGTCAACCGACGCTGATGGTCTCCCCGGCTCGCAGCAGCTGAGTGCGACCTCGGCATTCGACGACGATGGGAGCTGCTTCCGAAGGGTCTGCGATGACACTTGCAGTCCTTCCAGCGATCCGCAGGTGCAGCCGGTGTCCACGATACTGAATCGAAAACCCCAACGTACCAGAGTCTTCGGGCCACATCGGCCCCAGGACGAGCCGATCGTCGCGGGTCTCCAGGCCGGCATAGCACCGTTGAAGGAGATCGATGCTTCCAGCCATCGCGGCCAGATGAACCCCCTCGGTCGTGGTGCCGCCGTCAGCGTCGGCGACGTCCGATGCCAACACCTTCTGGAAGTAGTCCGTCGCCTGCGTCCGGTTGCCACGGGCGAGCACCCACGAGTAGACGACCGCGCTCAGCGTGGACCCGTGCGTCGTTCGGCTGAGGTAGTAGTCGATGGTCTGGGGTACTTGTTCGGGGCCGAACGCATACCCCAAACGCCCGAGCAATTGCCGGATTTCGTCGGCGGACAGCAGATAGAAGAGCATCACGGCATCGGCCTGCTTGACGACCCGGTAATCGTTGACGTCGTCCCCCTCGGCTTCGAGTATCCGGTCCATGCGACCGATGTCGCCGTAGCGCTCCCGGTATCGAGGCCAGTCGAGTTCCCGAAGTTCTTCGTATCCCTCGAACTGGCTGATCACACCGTCGTGAAAGGGCACGAACATCCGTCGGCTGACCCGATCCCACAGGGCCAGTTCGGTCCCGTGCAGATGCAGTGTCTGGACGAGGTCGAGCCGATCGGGCAGGGGCAGCGCGTCGAGTGCGTCCCGTGCGCGCAGGATGACCCAGACGGCCATTACGTTGGTATAGGCGTTGTTGTCGACACCGCGGTGGCGGCGCCCGGGGTAGCCGGTATGGAACTCATCGGGGCCGATCACCCCCTCGATGACGTAGCGATCGCGGGCGCTGTCGAACCGTGCCTTGCTCACCCAGAATCTAGCGATCTGGACCAGTACCTCTGCGCCGGTACTGGTGAGGAACTCCAGGTCACCGGTGACCTGATAGTACTGCCAAACCTCGTAGGCGACTGCGATGCCGACATGGTTTGCCAGCGCGCTGGGATCGGGATTCCACCGCCCCGAGCGGGGATTGAGGTGCAGCTTCTGGCTTTCCTCGCGCCCGTCGCTGCCAGACTGCCACGGGAACATCGCGCCGGAGTAGCCAGCAGCGGACGCCGCGTGACATGCCTCGGCGAGGCGACGGTAGCGGTACCGCAAGATCGAATGGGTGACATTCGGCAGGTGGAGGTTGAGCACGGGTAGCACGAACAGGTCGTCCCAGAAGACGTGACCGCGATAGGCCTCACCGTGGAGGCCACGTGCCGGCATGCCGGCGTCGCAGTCTGCAGTGTGGGGAGAGAGGCATTGCAGGAGGTGGTAGGTGTGCAGTCGGATCACCCGAAGTGCCTGGTCGTCCTCGAGGTCTAAATGGAAGCCCTCCCACAGGTGCGCCCACTCCACCGCATGGTCCTGCATGTGGGTGGCGTAGCGGCCAACGCGGCGAATCTGTTTGCGGGCGGCGTCGCCCGGCTCCGAGATGGCGTGGTCGCTGCCCGTGAAGACGACGACCATCTTCTCGACTGTCACGGATTGACCCGCTGAGATGGCGATGCTCGCGACGTGCCCGGCTTCGGCGCCCTCCGAGAAAGTGTGGTGTTCGACCGAAGCTGGCCCGTCGCAGTAGGCGATGGTGCGTGCCGCTACGGCGATGCGGATACGGGACTGCACGGTCTGTACTTCGCAGATGACCGTGTTGCAACCCTCTGCGGAGAATGCCGGGCGGCTTAGGTGCTGCCCCGACAATTCCCGGTAGCGGCCGACGCCGCGGTTGGCGACGTCGCCGTCGATGGCGGATCTGAATCGTATTGTCCCCGACCAATTGTCGGTAGATACCGTGGTCTGCATGCCGCACAGATTCGGTTCGCGCATCGACGTGAACCGGCGTTGAATGACCGACGTGATGCGCCCTTGGTCATCCTGGATCCGGAATTCCCGCTGCAACTCGGCCCGACGGACGTCGATCGTTTGGCGGTAGGACAGCATCCGATGCGTGCCGTCGTCGAGGTCGAACCATGGACCATCGTCGATGCCGAAGGTCAGCGGCAACCAGTTTGGCAGGTTGACGACGCTCTCGTTGTCGATGCAATGGCCCGCGATGCGGTCCGTCAACCTGTCGTAAAGACCGACTCGGTACGTACCCGGATAGTGCACCTCGCCGGATCTGGACTCGGGAGCACATCCGCGGACGCCGAGAAAGCCGTTCCCCGTGCTGCACAAAACTTCTCGTCGTAGTTCGGTTCCCGGATCGTACCCGTCGAAGGTCACGGCCCATCGGTCGACGGATTCGCGACGATCCACCGCGAGCCGCGAAGCGATCTCGGCGAGCAAGGCTGCCGCATGCCGTGGACTGTCCACGGCGAAGCGTGCGGAGGTCGGCCGGTCGCCGTCCTCATCGTGGCGGACCAGTATGCCGATGCCGTCGCGCTCGACGGCGTCGAATGCGTCCTCGTCGGTCAGATCGTCGCCGAGGTAGACCGGTACCGGGTCGGTGAAGCCGAGGAGGCCAGTGATCCGACGTAGTGCCGCCCCCTTATCGCAATCGATGTCCGGGTGCAGTTCGATGACCTTGCGGCCGTGCATCACTCGTAGGTTCTCGCGTCGCCCTACGGTGTGTGCGGCCGCGGTTACCCGTGCCACCATTGTCGCATCGACACGACGGTAGTGGACCGCGATGGCATGTCGTTTGTGTTCGAACTCGACGCCGTCGACGCCGGACAGCGCATCATGCAGGGTCTCGGCCGCACGTTGCAGTGCGGGGCGCGCCGCCAGCGCTGCATCGTCGTCGTGCCGGATTCCGTCCGGCGAGATGAGTTCCAGACCGTGATTGCCGGCGTACCACAGGCCTGGCACGTCGACTCGTTCGCTCACGTCGTCTGCGTTGCGCCCGCTGAGTACGGCGACGGGGCAGAAGGTGGCCAGCGCGGCCAGCGCATCGCGGGCGGCGGGCAGGATGGTCGCTGCCGCCGGCTTCCCGACGATGTCGCTCAGTGTGCCGTCGAAGTCGACGAAGACCGCCGGGGTTCGCGCCGTGACCACGGTGCCGAGCATCTCGACGGACGCGAGTGCTTGGGGAAGCGACGACATGCGCCGATGGCCGCGAACCACTTCCACGTGAGTGAGGTCGGTGACCGCGGCATCGGCGCCGCAGGCCAGAAGGTCGACGAGGTGTTCGTGAGACCCGACGCCGACGACCATTCCGAACCCTCCCGTCCGGGCAGCTGTCATACCCGCCCGTGAATGGTCGAACACCACGCAGCGGTCCGGTCGCACACCGAGCCGGGCAGCGGAATCCAAGAGCAGCGTGGGATCGGGGTCGCTGAGGAGCGGGCGTCCCTCGGCGACGCCGCTGTCGACCCGTACCCGGAACAGACCGGCCAGACCTGAGTCCTGCAGAGCCGCGTGCGTGTTCACGCTGGACGAGTATGCCGCCGTCGCGATGCCTGCGGCCTCGAGCCGGCGCACCAGTGCCGTTGCCTCGTCCGGGGCGGTGCCGGTCACCAATCCATCGAGGTCGAAGAGCGCAGCGTCATGGCGACGCGCGTCGACGATCGCCCGTCGGGTGACATCGGTCGGCCGGAGCGGCTCGCCATACGCTAGTGGCCGGTCGGTAGTCGTCACCCTTGCGACGATGCCCGCTGTCGGTCCTCGGCTGCAGGGCCGAAAGTCCTTGCTGTAATGGATATCGGCCCCATCGACGATGTTGGATAGGCGACGGTCGGCGCGGTTGCGAGTCAGCTCGGGCGGGCAACGATCACTGGCGTGCGGATCGCATGTACGACGGTCGTGCTGACCGAGCCGAGCAGCATTCCCGCGAATCCGCCACGACCGTGACTGCCGACTACGACGAGTTGAGCGGTCTCGGCGGCCTCGAGCAGATGGCGGGCCGGCCCGTCGAACACCACCCGACGGTGTACCACGACGTCGGGATAACGTTCGCTCCAGCCTGCGAGCCGCTCGGCCAGCGTAGCCTCCGCCTCGGATCGAAAATCGGGCCATGCGGCTTGTGGAAATGCGGCGGTGTCGGTATCGAGCCAAGCGTGCAAGGCCACCAAATCTGCGCCGCGCCAACTGGCTTCGTCGAACGCAATCGCCGTGGCCAGTTCCGACGCAGGCGAACCGTCGACGCCGACCACCACGGGCCCGTGGTCATGAGTCGGTGCGTCAGCCGGGTCGTGGATGACGGCAACCGGGCAATGCGCGTGCTGTACCAAAGCGGTGCTGGTCGATCCGAGCAGGCCGCGGCGCAGCGCTCCCTGACCCCGACAACCGACGACGATCATCTGCGCGTCCTTCGTGACGTCGATCAGGGTCGGTACCGGGTTCGAAAAGACCAGCTCGCTGTGGACTTCTACGTGTGCATCCGGCGGGATGGCGGCCTTGGCGACCTGCTGTGCGAGCTCGAGCACTCGCTGACCTTCCTCCTGTTGCATCTCGCCGTATTCCAGCGGCAACGGGGCCATCGAATATCCCAACCCCCACACCGGCAGACCAGGAAGAAGGACGTGCAGCAGCGTCAAGTTGACCTTTCGCATCGCCGCCTCCCGGGCGGCCCAGCGGATCGCGGAGTCCGACGTAGCGGATCCGTCGAGTCCGACGACGATCCGATCTGACCTCAGGTCGTGCATGTCTGATCCTTCCATCGGAGGGTATGGCATCGCGTTCGGGCCAACGGGCACCGGAACGAAGCTGTGAACCAACGCTAGGTGTCGAGACGCCGAAGGGCTGGAGTCATTCGACCTCTGCGACCGTGCCGAAAGTCACCCCTGGCGCTTCGATCCAGCCATGGCGCCTTTCGGCGTGAACGCATCGACCGCGTTGGCGTCAGTACCCATCCAGCGGGGCAACCCAATGCACGTGGGTGCCGCCGCCCGTCGCGGGCCCGAATGCGCAACTGCCGCCGACCAGTTCGGCTCGACGCAGCATGTTTGCCAGGCCGCTCCGGCGCGTATCATCGTCGTCGATTCCGCAGCCATCGTCGGTGACGTCGATGATCAGCTCTTCGGCGACGTCGATCTCGATGGTGAGATGTTGGGCGCCAGAATGTCTTAGCGCATTGCTGACTGCCTCTATGACGACGGGTGTCGCCTGCTCGGCGAGTTCGTCGCTGACTGCGCTCAAGGGTCCTGATATGCGTACCGTGGTTTCGACTTCGCGGTCGTCGGTGAGGGCGGCGATGGCATTCTGAATGGACTGGCGAAAGCCGGCCTCTTCGCCGACGGACTGAAGCGCGAAGATCCGGCTGCGAATCTCCTCGATGGTGGTTTGCAGCTCGTCCACCGTGCGGTTCAGGCGCTTGGTTACCTCGGGGGACCGCGACCGGGCAATCGTTCCTTGTAGATCCATCCCCGCCGCGAACAATCGCTGGATGACGTGGTCGTGGAGGTCGTGAGCAATGCGCTCGCGGTCGGTGACCAGAGACAGTTCCCGTGCCTGCTCACGGTTTTCCGACAGCCTGAGCGCAACCACGGCGTGATCGGCGAAGTCACCCATCAACTCGAGATGACTCGTGTCGAAGGGGGGTTGACTGTTGTTGCGGGCTACGGCGAGGATGCCTAGCACCGACTGATGCGCACGCAGTGGCATCACTATCGCGGGGCGTTGCCCGACGTCGGTGAACGCCTCGATGGGGTGGCGGAACGATTCGGTGATCAACGGCACGCCGGAACGGAAGACCCCGCCGGTCGTCGACCCGTCCACCGGCACGCGGCGGCCCACCACTTCGTCGGCTAGAAGGCCAACTGCCGTCGAAACGACCAGTGTGTCGACGTCTTCGGCAGCCAGGTCGGCGTCGCTGGGCACGAGCACGATGGCTTGCTCGGCATTGGTCAACTCGCAGGCGCGCTCGGCGATCATCCGCAGCGGCGTAATCACCGGGTCGGTGTCGCTGAGTAGCGCCGTGGTGATGGCTCGGCTGGCTTCCATCCACTTGGCCGTGGTGCGTGCCCGGTCGAACATCTGCGCGTTGTCGATGGCGACAGCGGCGGCCGATGCCAACGCGCGCACCATGGCCTCGTCGGCCTCGGTGAACGTTGCCCGCGACTTCGGTTCGGTCAGATAGAGGCTGCCGAACATGTTCTGCCGAATGGTGATCGGGACTCCGAGGAAGGCGCGCATGGGCGGGTGGTGTTCGGGAAAGCCCACTGCGGCCGCGTGCGCGTTCAGGTCATCGACTCGCAGAGGCTGGGGCTCATCGAGCAGGACGCCGAGGACACCCTTGCCGACGGGTAGATGGCCGATCCGGTCCACGGTTTCGCTGTCCATCCCGGAGTTCAGGAACGAGACCAGCATGCCGTCGGGTCCCAGCACCCCCAGCGCACCGTAACCGGCCCCGGTCAGTTCCATCGCCGCAGTCACGATGCGGTGCAGGGTCGCGTCGAGATCGAGATCGGAGGCGAGCCCGACGATGACTCGAAGGAGTTGCTCCATCTTGTCGCGGGCGCCGAGCAATTCGTCGAGTTGGGCGTGCATGTTGCCTACTTGGACATGACCGCCCAAGGCAGAAAATGCGGAATCGCGTTCCTCGATTTCCACGTGCCAGACCCTTCGCCCCTGGATGTGCGGGACTCTCAAACGGTAGCCCTAATTAACCGGCACCGATAGCGAGCAGGGAAACAGGTCTCCTCCCGACCTGCACGGGAGGCGCTCAGAGACGATGGATGGGTTAGCCGTCACTGACGACACCCGGAAGGAGCGCGAAGTAGCTCTCTTCCTCGGTGGCGAAGTGCAGTGACAGCATTTCGTGCAGTCCGTACAGGCAGGCGAGCAGGTCCTCGGACTGCGCGACGCCGATTGCACCCGAAGCCTCCGCGCTCTCGAGGTGGCTGTGCAGGCGGTGAGACAATCGATCGATCTCGGCGTGCATCCGGCTCATGGTCGCGGTGGCCTCGGCACCGCCCAGCGGACGGGCCAGTGCCGGGTACAACGAGCGGTCCTCCGCATGCTCGTGGGGCAGCAGTGTGTTCTGTATGAAGGCATCCGCCCGGCGCAGCGACGTCAGGGCGGCTACGCGGTCGCCGGTGGCAAGCAAGTGGGCGCTGTCCCGAATCAGCGACAAGTCGTCGCGCATCAGGTCGTGCTCGGCGGAGAACCTGCGAATCAATCCCTGCGTGTCGGTGCTCAAGTCGGGGTTTTCATCGCGGCCCGTGCGCAGGGCCCGCAGTGCGTTGAGGATGACCGTCAAGTCGATGGCCTCCTGAAGGATCGCGCCGGCGGCGGCAGGCAACAGTCCCGCTGCCGCGAATCCCATTGCGAGGATGGACAGCACCATTCCCGTGATCGCGCTCTGTAGTGCGATGCGACGCGACCGTCGGGCAACGAGCATCGCATCGGCCAGCCTGTCGAGGCGATCAGTCGTCAGCACGATGTCGGCCGCTTCCGAGCTCGCTGTCGAGCCATGGGCTCCCATCGCTACGCCGACCGTCGCGGCGGCAAGCGCGGGAGCATCGTTGACGCCGTCACCGACCATGACGGTGACGGCCATCTCCCGCTCGGCCCGCACTCTGGAAACCTTTTCTGCGGGGGTTTGTTGAGCCCGTATCTCATCGATCCCGAGTACCGCACCGATCTGCTCTGCCGGCGCGGGTCTATCGCCGGTCAGCATGACCAATCGGGTGATGCCCGCAGCCCGCAAGCGGCGCATCGTGCGTGGCGCATCGGGCCGAAGCGGATCCGCCAGGAGGATCGCGCCCACCAATTGGCCATCCACGTCGACCCACGCCACGACGGCGGCGTCGAGCGTGGCCCGCGAGAGTGTCGCGGCCGCCCACGGTGGGGGATCCTCAGGAAGCGCGAGGTTGCCCACGGAGACTCGCTTGCCGTCGACGGTGGCCGAGATGCCTTTGCCCGGTTCCTCGGTGGCGTCGGCGGGCAGGCTGAGTCGGACTCCTCGTTTGATTGCCTCGGCAACGATCGCCTTGGCCAACACGTGAGGCGAGTACTGATCAGCCGAGGCCGCGAGGCGCAAGACTTCGGCTTGTGACCATCCGGCGGCCGCCACGATGTCGGTGCCACGTGGCCGGCCGCTCGTCACCGTGCCGGTCTTGTCGAGCACCATGGTGGTTGCGCGCCCGAGATTCTCGAGTGCGCCGCCACCTCGGACGATCACGCCAAGTCGGGAGATCCGGGACAAGCCCGACACGATGGCGACCGGGGCCGCCAGTAGCAGCGGACACGGCGTCGCGACCACCAACACGGCAACCGCGCGCTCGGCAGAACCGCTCCACAGCCATGCCGAACCGGCGACCAACAGTGTCAGTGGCAGGAACCATTGGGCCATGCGATCGGCGAGGCGTACGACGGGCGCACTGGTCGCGGCCGCTTCACGGGCCAGACGGACGATCCCCGCGTAGGTGCTGCTGCCAGCGGTAGCCGTGGCCCGGATCTCGATTGCCCCGCCGGCATTGATCGTGCCGCTACGGACTTCCTGGCCCGCCTGCAGTTCGACGTGAATGGTCTCACCCGTCAATGCCGATTCGTCGAGAACCGCCCAGTCCGATGTGATCCTGGCGTCGACGGGCACCATCTCGCCGGGTCCGACCACCAGGACGTCGCCGACGACGACGTCTTCGAGCGGCACGGTCTCGATGCCGTCGCCTGCCAGCCGACGGGCTTCCTTCGGTGCTCGTTCCAGCAGCGACCGGAGGTCCTTGGTAGCTCGCCGCTCGGCAGCGTTCTCGAGCGCCTGACCCGTGGAGAGCATGACAGCGATCAATGCGCCCGCGAGATGTTCACCTACCGCGAGGGTGCCGAGCAGGGACAGGACGGCGATGACGTCGACGCCGAACTGGCCGCGTCGTACTGCGGCGAGCACCCACCAAGCGGCCGGCAGAAGGGCGACCAGAGTTCCTGCGGCCCAGATTGAGTCGGCGATCTCGGGTGCGCCGAAGAGTCGCGCGAGACCACCGGCGACGAGCGCGCACACGGTGAGCCAGACCAGTGCCCGCAGCAGCGTTTGGCGCGTCGAGTCACGACGGCTTGCACCCTTGGGAGGGACTGCTTCTCGGAGGGAGATCCGAGGTGGTTGACGTACCACCGTCACCCCGATAGTGCTGACGAAGCCGACCGCACTGGAACGGATCTGGGCTCCAGCTGGGCCCGCCGCCGGATTCCTCGAAGCATGCCGCGCGTCATCAATGCGGTGGCGGGTCCTGCCATCTCGGCCACCAGCACCTCGCCGGGATGGCGTAAACCCACCCGGCTGCGGACGATGAGCCGGCAGCGATCATCCCAGTGCGGGATCAGGTGGAACGACCACACGGTCTCCCACGGAAGGGCCGGCGGCGCGACGTGCAGCACTATCGCCTGCTCTTCGATGACTTCGGCGACGGTGAGCGCGACCCCCTCGCGCAGTCCCATCCACCCCTTGGGGGCTAGGCGAACGACGTCGTCGGGCTCGAGGTGCTGCCACTCCGGGTGGATGTGATCGGCGTTTCGATCATGCCGACCGAGCAGATTCTCCAGCGGCTCATAGGTATACAAGCCGCCCCGGCCCTGGCCCATTTGGACCAGCCACGGCCACACCTTGGCCGGCGATTGCTCGATCCACACGCCCTCGGTGGACTGCAGCACGGGTTGCCTCATCAGTTCGTCGCCGGGCAGACGCATCCGGCACTCGTCCTTGCTGGTGCCCCAGTTGCGGAAATACCGGCGTGCTCCGTAGAGCGCTAGAGCGATGCCCGCGGCCAAGGTCAATCGTCGCGCGTTCCTGGTCATGCACCACAGTCTCGAGCGATGTCTGCCCGAGGACTAGGGCCAATCGTCCTTCGTGTGGTCGCACGGGTCCCACGGGGTTGATCGTCGACGAATTACCCGCCGTACGGAGGACTTCGGCCCCTATGGGTGACCAATGGGCCGTGGTGGGATTCATGGGCCGGTACGAAACCGACATCGTAAATCAGAAGGAGGAAAAAATGGCCACCACACTTCCGGTGCAACGGCGGCAGCGTGCACACTTCCCGGAGATCGCCGACCTGTTGCCCGGGTTTCCGTCGTGGGCACACATCCGCCCGGTGTTCGACGGCAATGTCATCCGGCTCGAGGACGAGATGAAGGACGGCGTCTACGAGGTGCGCGCCGAGCTCCCCGGCATCGATCCGGCCAAGGACGTCGACATCACCGTGAGGGACGGCAGGTTGACGATCAAGGCCGAGCGTACTGAGAAGAAGGAATCGAAAGGGCGTTCAGAGTTCGCCTATGGCTCGTTCGTGCGGTCGGTATCGCTTCCGCCAGGCGCGGACGAGGACGCCATCAAGGCGTCCTACGACACGGGCATTCTGACCGTCTCGGTACCCGTGAACGAGGCGCAGCCGGCGGAGAAGCACGTTCCGGTCGAATCGTCGAAGAAGTAGCAAGCACCCGGGTGGTCCCAGACTGAGGTATGGGGCCACCCGCCGTCGAAACGTGCCCAGTAGGTATGTGAAATAACACGATTGGATCAGAGGGCGGTCGCCATGAACTCACCGGGGAATGGCGCTGATCAGTGCGCGACGGTCGTTACCTTGACAATGAACCCGGCCCTCGACATCACGACCGCCGCCGCCGTCGTGCGCCCCACCGACAAGATTCGATGTACCGAAACTCGATACGACCCCGGCGGCGGCGGCATCAACGTCGCGAGGGTCGCGCGGGTCCTCGGCGCCTCGGTGGCCGCCGTCTTCCCCGCAGGCGGCCCGACCGGTGCACTCGTCTCCGAGCTGGTGGCGAAGGCTGCAGTGCCACTGCACCGCATCGACATCGCCGAATCGACACGCGAGAGCTTCACCGTCGATGAAACGAGCACCGGACGCCAGTACCGCTTCGTTCTTCGTGGGCCCCACCTGACCGCCGCCGAACAGGCGGAGTGCCTGGATCAGCTGCGAAGGGCCGCGGCCTCGGCGGAATTCGTCGTTGCCAGCGGCAGTTTGCCAATTGGTGTCTCCCCGGAGTTCTACCAGCAGGTCGCCGATGTCTGCGTTGACCTAGGTGCACTGCTGATTCTCGACACGTCGGGATGTGGACTCGCCGGCGTGACTCACGGTGCGTTCGTGATGAAACCAAGCTTGCGTGAACTGCGGGAGTACGTCGGACGTCCCCTCGACACCGACGCAGATCAAGTCGTCGCCGCTCAGGAACTCATCGAGCGCGGCGTGACACAGGCCGTCGTCGTGTCACTGGGCAGCGCAGGCGCGTTGATGGTCACGTCGACGGCATGCCTGCGATTCTCGGCAATTCCAGTGCAGGCAGTCAGTGGCGTCGGTGCGGGCGATGCCATGGTTGCCGGCATCACCGTGGGACTGAGCCGCGCGTGGCCTTTGAGCGATTCGGTGCGACTCGGGATCGCAGCGGCTACGGCCATGCTGATGACACCGGGAACGGCAACTCCCACGCGCGCCGACGTCGAACGGCTTCACGACATGGTCAGTGTGCCAACGGAGCTCGACGCAGCCCATCACTAAAGACGCAGCCCATCACTAAAGCAGTGCGCCGAAACGTCACGCTCAGCGCGAGGTATCGGCGACAGATGGTTGCCAGGTGAGCACGTCGCTCAGTGGGCGCCGAGGCGTCGGCGGTGGAACTTCGTCCATCGTCGGGATCATGCCCACCCGGATCAGTACCTGAGGCAACCGGTGTCCGGTCAGCCCGGCGACGATGTCACGGCTTGCCTCAACCTCGGTCATGTGCGTCAGAGTGCACGTAGCCATTCCTGCAACCGTAGCCTCGAGGAGTGCTACCGACAGCGCTTCACCGCAGGTGAGGATGTCCCGTCGGGTGTCATCAAGTGCAGACAACACCAACACCTTCGCGTGGTCTTCATTCACCTGGGAACGTCGTTCCCGATGGTGAGTGACGGGAAAGCTTCGGCCGATGTCGACGCGGTCGCTTTCCGCCGCTGAGACCAGAGAGCTGTGCGGTATGCCATCGAACATTTCGAATGGTCGTGTCCACCAGTCTAGTTCGGCGTGATAGGACGAGTCGTACAGGCGGAGCGCCTCGGTCAGTTGTGACGCCTTGGCCAGCTCTGGGCGGGCGTCGTCACGCAGTACGTCCAGCAGCGCGAGATCGTCGTCGACCGCGTGTCGCAGCAAGAGCTCGAAGTCGTCCCAACCTGCGGGGGCCGTGAAGGGCAAGCGGTCGGTACGCCGGGCCATGATCGCATCGACTCGGTGGCGGTGCGCAGGCGTGATGAACGTCATCGGCACGAAGTCGATCGCCGCCAGATGGGTGTAGTCGTTGGGGTTCGGGTAGTAGTCGACGTTGGCCACCCAGCCCGAAGCTGCCATCGCCACCCTGAGGTGGTCGAGTACGGCACCACAGCTGATGAGTGCCTGCCGACCCGAGGAATCCGTCTCGACGAGCCTGTCACGGTCCAGGTACAAATGCAGTATTCCTGCGCCTTCCCCGACGAATTTCCACGGCTGGCTGTTGTGGTACGACGGCGCCCGGCACGCGAGGTGCACTGCGTCGGCGATGACATCGCTGTCGACCACGGTCTTGGCCATCACGACTCCTTTCCAGTTGTCCATTCCGAACCATGCTGACTGGACCACGATCCCCTCCGCCAGGGTCTTTGGGCCCAACGACTGAGGACCTGTGGCGCGGGACTTGGTGCCTCGCGACCGCTGCCGCCAGCTCGGCGGGACGCGACGATCGACGTATGGATTCAGCACACGTCGCGACCGCGGTCCGACGCGACGACGACGCCGACGTGTTGCAGGCGCCCGAGATTCACGAAACCCACACCGGCATGGTCGTCTTGGTCGGTGACCGGGCCTACAAGGCAAAGAAGCCGGTCGTCACGGACTTCCTCGACTTCAGCACGACACAACGGCGCCAGGAGGTCTGCGAACGCGAAGTCCGGCTGAACAGCCGACTGGCGGCCGACAGCTACCTGGGCATCGCCCACCTCACCGACCCCGCGGGCGGTGAGCCGGAGCCCGTCGTGGTGATGAGGCGTTATCCGGACTCGATTCGGCTCGCGTCGATGGTCCGTGGTGGTGTCCCCGTCGAAGGGCACCTTTCGGCGATTGCACGGAGAATCGCTGAGTTTCACGCCGAAGCAGACCGCGGTCGGCACATCGACGCGTGCGCCAAGGCCCCGGCGATCGGGGCCCGCTGGCAGGAGAACCTGACCGAGCTGCGTCGTCATGTCGCCACTGTGCTCGACTCGGGACCCTTGGCCGAAGTCGACCGCCTCGCGATGCAGTTCATCGACGGCCGGGCAGTGCTGTTCGCCGACCGCATCACCGATTGCCGCATCGTCGATGGACACGGCGACCTGATCGCCGATGACATCTTCTGCCAACCGGGCGGGCCCGTCCTGTTGGATTGCTTGGAGTTCGACGACCAGTTGCGCTACGTCGACGGGCTCGACGATGCGGCCTTCCTGGCAATGGACCTGGAGTTCCTCGGGCGGCGGGAGCTAGGAGAATTCTTCATCGAAGAGTACCGGCGTTTCGCCCAGGATCTGGCACCGATCTCGTTGGTGCACTTCTACATTGCCTATCGAGCAATCGTCCGAGCGAAGGTCGACTGCATCAGGGTCGGCCAGGGCCATCAGGATGCCGCTGCCGACGCTCGGCGGCACCTCGACCTCGCCCTCGAACACCTTCGTATCGGGACGGTGCGAATGGTTCTGATCGGCGGCGGTCCGGGCACCGGCAAGACCACGTTGGCCCGCGCGATGGGCGAAACCATGGACGCGCAGGTGATCTCGAGCGACGACGTCCGTCGCGAGATGCAGGCCGACGGCGACCTCTCAGGTGTGTCCGGCGTCTACAACGCGGGCCTCTACAGCGCGGACAAGGTCGACGCGGTCTACACGACGATGCTTCACCGTGCCCGTCTGCTCCTGGCCGAGGGGCGATCGGTGATTCTCGACGGCACCTGGCGTGATCAGCGGCACCGCGCGAAGGCGGGTGAGGTCGCACGCCAAGAGCGCAGTCCGATTGTCGAGTTGGTGTGTACGGCGCCGACCGAAGAGGCCATGACGCGGATTGCGAACCGCTCCGGATCGACGTCTGACGCAACCCCCCGGATCGCTTCGGCGATGGCTTACGACGACCACGGCTGGGCAGGAGCCCATCACGTCGACACCACGCAGCCATTGAGCGATACGGTCGCCGAGGCGCAGGAAGTCTGCTGTCTGGCAATCTGATTCGTGACACCTTCGACTAAACGAGGAGTGATCATCGTGAAGGCATTGGCTTTTCACGGTCCCAGGCGTCGCTCGCGGGACGACGTACCCGACGCGGGCATCGACGAACCGCTGGATGCGAAAGAAGGTACGCACCATGACCGGTGATGCGGCGCCGATCGTCGTCGGGGTGAACGGTTCCTCGGAAGCGG
Organism: Mycolicibacterium sp. P9-64; assembly: GCF_008329605.1. Lineage (GTDB taxonomy): Bacteria > Actinomycetota > Actinomycetes > Mycobacteriales > Mycobacteriaceae > Mycobacterium. The sequence goes on along the minus strand of NZ_NPKO01000011.1, from coordinate 71,687 downwards.
TGTGCGCGGCCCGGTGGGCCGGCGCGGTCGCGGCGCGGTTGGATGTGCCGCTGCACATCATCACCGCGACGCCCTACTTGGGTCATCTCCAGACCGATGCCGCCGCCGGGGTGCGCGCTGCAGCGATCGATGAACACCGTGAGTCCGCGAAAGTACTTCTCAAGGCCGCGGAGGACGCCGTGGTTGCTGACCACCCGGATTTGGTCGTGACGACGATCTCGGTGGACGAACCCGCTGACGTCGCGCTGGACTCGGCGAGCCGGACGGCGCAGTTTCTGGTTTTGGGCTCCGGCGAGGTGACAGCCGCCGGCGCGCTGTTCATCGGATCGACGACGCTCGCCACCCTGACGAATTCGACATGTCCCGTCGTGGCGTGGCGTGGCGATGTGCCGGCACCAACCGACCAGACGATCGTCGTAGGCGTCGACGGCTCGGCCGACGATGGCGGCCCCCTGGGGATCGCCTTCGAGATCGCCGACCGGCTCGGCGCGCCGCTGCGAGTGATTCATTCCTGGTCGTTGAAGGGACACCTGGTGGCAGTGAATCGGCCGATCATGGTGGACTGGAACGCGTCCACTCAGGCGCAGTGGCGACACGTCAACAAGCTCGTCGACGGGTGGCGAGGGCGTCATCCTGGCGTGAAGGTCACCTTGATCGGCGAGCCCGCCAAACCGAGCCAGTCGCTCCTGCTGCACGCCGTGGGTGCACAGCTCGTAGTGGTCGGAAGTCGGCGCCGCAACGCACTGACCCGTGGACTATTCGGCTCGACCAGTCTGAACCTGCTGCATCACTGCAAGGTGCCAGTCATGCTGTGCCCCTTCGACGAACAATCGTGAGAGGCACAGTCAGCTCGATCAGGACGTGAGAAGCAACAGCTGGTTTCCCAGTCGCCGGGATCGCTTGCACGCCTGAGTCACGGTGACGAGACGGTTGACGCCGTCCTCGATGCCGTTGGCGATCTCGTCCGCGCCCACCGCGGCATCGAAATCGCCGATCACGCCGAACGCGAGTTCGTCGACGTAACTCGTGATGGCGATCCCGAGCCGGAGGTGCACCGCGATGGGTGGAATGGGTATCAATGCGAGCACTGGCCGGCCCATCACCGTGACGCGGCGTCGAGGTCCCGGGACATTGGTTGCGACCGTGACGACCCCGCGCTGCGGCAGGCGGGTGAGGATGCGAACCGTCCAAGCCGTCAACGCGAAGGGAAGCCGGTTCGATATCGCCACCACGATGCCACCGGCCTGGGGCTGTCCGCTGGACTTCGACTGCGTCAGCCGACCGTGGACGGTGCGCAGCCGCTGGAGTGGATCGGCCAGTTCGACGGGGAGAAGCGGAAGCATCACCGACACCCGGTTGTCGGGGAGGTGGGCTTCGTCGGGCCGTCTCAGAGATACCGGTACCAACGTACGAAGTGAATTGGGTCGGATCGGCTCGTCGCGACGCAACATCGCCTCGCGGAAGCTATCCGTGATTGCGGCCAGCGCAACGTCATTGATCGTGACGTCGAAGCGGTGACAGATCGCCTTCACGTCGGTGAGCGACACCCGGGCCGCGCTGAAACGACGCAGGTCGGTCAGGGGGCCGGTCATCACCTGTGGCGCCGGTGACACGATTCCCGCTGCGATCTCGGCGGCGCCTGCGGTGAGTCGCCATGCCGTGCGCGCCGTGCCCAACGAGGTGTTCCACGCTCCGGTGAGCCAGGAGACGGGATTGAGATCGGGCAGACCGAAGCGATGGCTTGGGCGGGAAGGCTCGTCTGAAACGGGAGAGCTGGCCTCGTCGACCGCATCACCGTCGCACATCGCAGCCAGCATCGCGCTGGCAGCAACGCCGTCGGCGACGCTGTGATGGACCTTGATCACCAATGCCCAACGCGCGTCTGAGAGTCCTTCTACGAGCCAGCATTCCCACAGAGGCCGGTTTCGGTCCAGGCGGCGCTCCATCAAGTCCGCGACGACGCGGAAGAGTGCCGCGTCGTCGCCGGGCTGCGCTACTGCAGTGCGCCGGACGTGACGGCGTATGTCGAACCCGTCGTCGTGGACCCACTCGGGGGCGCTCAAATCCCAAGCATGGGAGCGCAGTACCTGGGTGCATCGCGGAATATGTTGCACGCGTTCGCCGATCGTCGACACGAGCGCTTCCATGTCGGGTGCTGGGCCCTCGAGCACGGCCACTCCGCCGATCGCCAAACTCGCATGCCGATCGGAGTCCTCTGCCTCGAGGAATCCGGCATCTAGGGTGGACAGGCGTTCTGGCGCCATCGTCACATTTCCCTGCTTCGTAAAGGGAAGCTCGCGACAAGGGGAGTGTCGATGCCGACCCGCCCGAGCCCCGCGGCACCGTTCGGGGAACCAAGCGGAGCCCCGCGACCGGGGAGCGGCTGGCTGAAGAACGCGGCGTTGTCGGCGAGGTGTTGCAGTTGATCGTCGGGTAGATCGGTCTCGTAGTAGATCGCGTCGACCCGGCAGATCAACTTGCAGGCACCACAGTCCACGCATTCGTCGGGATTGATGTAAAGCGAGCGGTCACCTTCGTAGATGCAGTCGACGGGGCACTCCTGCACACACGACTTGTCCATGACGTCGACACAGCCGCTTCCGATTACATAGGTCATGGTTGGAAGGGTAGGAGTAACCCAGGGGACCGTGGAGAGTAGAACGGCAGGTTGCATCGGGACGAAAGTCCCTGCTGGGCAGTCGGCCACGCTACCCGAAGTCCAGGAGGTCGTCGGGCTCTGTGCCGAACGCGAAACGACGCCCGGTGATGTGAGTCGGCAGGATGCGGATGTAGCGATGCTTGGTGGTCGCCGTCCACGGCAGAACCTGAGCCCGCTCGGCATCATCGATCTCTGCCCCGGCTTGGAGCACGTGCGCAATCCCCTTGACCACGACGCTCCAGCCTTGCACCACGTCGTGCATGTCGGCTTCGAAGGCAACCCGCCGATTCACCGCCACCGCAGACAGTTTGGTGCCCTCGGCCGTGCGGATCAGCACGGTGCGCCGCTGGACCACGAAGTTGACGGGGAAGACGTCCGGCTCGTCGTCCACGCTCGTCACCAGTCGGCCGAGCGTCACGCTGGACAACAATGCCCAACTCTCGTCCTCGGTGATCGCGGTGACTGGCTGTGCAGCGGAACTAGTCATGGCTGGGCCTCGTGATGCGATGGGAACGGTGCGGCGGTCGCCGCCGAACACGACGTTAGAACGACACCGCCGGATTCGGTCCTGGCATTCGTCACCGTCGTTCGGGCACAAAGTCACTCTCCGTGCTCGCGCAAAGAGGTGACTTCTGGCTCTCGTCGGGGCTGCCGCAACGGTGCATCGTCAGGGGATACCACGAGATGCATGGAGGCATTGTCCGATGAGCATTCACTTCCCCGACGCGGTGACGGTGCGTTCGGCGCTGAGCTTGGCGATCCGCGCTCCGTCGGTGCACAACGTCCAGCCGTGGAAGTGGCGAGTCGGCGCCGAGAGCCTGCACCTGTACTCCGATCCGACACGACACCTCGTTCACACCGACCCCGACGGTCGAGACATGATGGTCAGCTGCGGGGTAGCGCTGAATCACTGCGTCATCGGGCTGGCGGCGCTGGGCTGGCGCAGCAAGATTCACCGGTTTCCCAACCCGGCCGAGCCGACGCACCTGGCCTCCATCGAGCTTCAGAGGCAAACGGCCGGGGAGCTGGACATTGCTCTCGCGGCTGCTATCCCGAGGCGGCGGACCGACCGGCGCTACTTCAGCGCATGGCAGGTGTCGCACGCAGACATCGCGTTGATGGGTGCTAGGGCCGCTCGGATGGGTGTCTCGATGCGGCGCATCGAGCCGTCGACGGACGTTCGCGCGGCACTCGCGCAGGCAGTTTGGAGTCATGCCACCGATCGTGAGTACCTTGAGGAACTCACGATGTGGAGCGGTCGCTACGCGTCGACCGCCGGGGTGCCTGCGCGTAGTACACCCGAGTCCGACCCGAACTCCCCGATACCCGGCCGGTTCTTCGCGGGCACGGCGCTGGCCCAGCCGGCGGAGGCTGCCCCCGCGGACGACCATGGCGCGCTGCTGGCTCTCGGTACGAGCGACGATGACGACATGGCCAGGTTGCGTGCCGGTGAGGCAACCAGTCTGGTGCTGCTGACGGCAACGGCGCTGGGTTTGGCGAGCTGCCCCGTCACCGAACCGCTGGAGCTCGGTGAGACGCGTGCGGCCATCCGTGCGGACGCATTTGACGACGAGCGGTTCCCCCAAATGCTACTGAGAGTCGGTTGGGCGCCCATCAACGCCGACCCGCTGCCGTCGACCCCGCGACGTCCGCTGGACGATGTGGTGGCCCGATTGGACGACACGAGGCTGGAGTGACTGACTACCGGGTATGGGCCGTCACCGGGCGGATTCGCCACTGCCCAACTGGTCTAGGTCGACGTCGATGTGCGTGACGTTCCCGTCCCGGTAGCGGGTGCACGGCCAGCCGGCATCGATGACGAGCTTGCGCATCGACTGGTTCTCGGTGAGAACGTCGGCGACCAGATGATGGATTCCGTTGTTGCGAGCGATCATTCCCAGGAATGTCAGCAATATCGTGGCGACACCGCGGTCGTGCTGCTCGTGCGCGACGACGACCGACACCTCCGCGCAGCCGGTCGAAGTCGTTGCGACGTAATTGGCGATCCCCACCAGTGTGTCGTCCTCGAATGCGCCGACGGCGCAATGGCCTCGATCACTCGAAGCAGTGAGGGCTCGACCCCACTCTGCGAGGTAGTTCGGATGAGTGGTGAAGAAGCGTAGGTAGCGCTCGCGGTCGGTGAGGGACATCGCAAGCTGGATGACGGCGTCGTAGTCGTCGGTTTCGATTCGGCGGACCTGGACGCGCGAACCGTCGAGCGTGACGATCCAGTCATGTTCGGCGTCAGCGTCGCTCATCGATTGGGGTCGACTCTCAGCGTACGACCAGAACGGAGCATTGATTGTGCGCACGTCGACTCGGCCGGTGCGGACCCACGATCGCGGGAGCTTGGTCTGACGCGGCGGCCCCGAGGACAGTCAGCTGAACCGAGAGCTCGTCGTGCTGGGCCAGGAATGCCGCGGCATCAGTTGGTACGGAGACCGGGTAGATGTGCACGTAGGGGTGATCGTGCCGCCAGGAGTCAACCCGACGTTGTAGGTCGTCGTAGTGAACTTCGTGATGGCTGCCGCGCGACACACCTAGCGCGAGGACGGGCGCACGGCGCAGATGGGCTTCCTCGAGCGCGAAGTCTGCCACTTCGTCGCTCTCCACGGTGTCGTCGACGACCGCGACGATCCAATCGGGTTCCGACGTCGGTGCAGCATGCGGCGTGCGGATGACTGCCACTGGGCAGAGCCCCTTTTCGACGACAGTGGTCGCGGTGGATCCGAGGACTTCGCGGCATACCGGTGCTATGCCGACCGAACCGACGCATACCATCGTGGCCGTTTCGGATTCCTTGATCAGGACTTGATCGATCTCACCCCAGAGGATTTGAGTCTCGACGTCAAGGCGCTTGCCGGTGTCCTGCACGGCCGCCGACGCGGCGCGCAGCGATGCCATGCCGCGTTCGGTCTCCGGCCAGTCCCTGGCGACCACGGCAGGGTCGCCGTCCAAATCCCTGTCGACTTCGTCTTCGACGTCTATCACGTGAACCAGGCGCAGCGGAACGTTCCGACTCAGCGCTTCGTCGGCGGCCCACAGGGCCGCACCAATGGCGGCCTGCGAGCCGTCGATCCCCACCACGATCGGAGAGGTGCACTGCAATGGTTTCATGGTTGACATCCCGTTCGAAAGGCTCATGTCTGCGTCACGCTCATGCGGAGACTATGGAGGGGAAGGGGATCACGGCTGGGGCCATTGGTCCCTTGGTCCCTGCCAAACGGTCACGATCAGACGCCGGAGACCGGGCGGTGACTTCGTCCCATTCGATGTGGTGTCTTTCGACCCTCGAAACGGGCGAGTCCGCGGCCGACGCTGAAACCATGGACATGGACACGTTCGTGAAGGCACGGTGGTCCGCCGTGGACGGCATCCACGTCGGCACTGTCTCAGTGCCGGACGCGGTTCGCGCAGGTGATTGCTTCGACATCTGGGTCGATGCCAACGGAAACTACGCGGAGGCTCCGACCCCCCCGAGTCCGGGCCGCGACGGAGGCGGTCGGATGGGCAGCGCTGTCATGGATCGTGCTGGCAGCCGTGGCGGCCGCTGGGGTGCATGCAGTTCGTCGGCGGCTGGACCGCGCCCGCTACGCCGACTGGGATCGGGACCTCAAATCCCTGGCGGGCAACGACGGGGGACGGGCCAATCATGAGCATTGACGTGCGGGACATCGGGGGAGTGAATGCCCCGATCACCGTGGATCACGCCTTGGCTCAGCCACTGGTACGCGATGAACTACAGAACGTGGTGGCGATGCTGTGCGCACGATTCCCGGAGCGCAGCCGGGTGGAAGTGGAGTGGCTCGTCACCGACCTGTACCAACGGCTCTCGGAGAATGCCCGCATACACGCCCACCTGATCCCGTTGACACTCAATGGATGTCGACGCGTACTTTCCGAAAACCGGCCTGGCGTGCGCATCGTCGGCTCCGCGGCGACCGTGCCGCAGACAACTGCAAGCACGCCGATGGAAGGAACCTGAAATGTCCTCTTCTGCACAACATGACGGCATCATCGTGGCGGTCGACGGGTCACCGTCGAGCTTGGTCGCCACCGATTGGGCGGCAAGAGACGCGGCGTTGCGCCACGTTTCGCTGACGCTCGTCCACGTATCGCCTGAGCCCGCGACCGGCATGTGGCCAGATATCGGATCCTTCGACGATTTGGCGGCCTGGCGTAAGGAACACGGTCACCAGGTCCTCGCCAATGCCCGGCATGTCGCCGACCGGGCCATCCTCGACTTCGATCCGATCGCCGTGGATGAGGTGATGTACGTGGGTCCGGTGATCTCCAGTTTGGTGGACCTCTCCAAGGACGCCGCGATGGTGGTCGTGGGCTGCCGCGGACTGGGTGCGTTGAAACGTCGGCTACTGGGCTCGGTCAGCTCGGGCGTGATCCACCATGCGCACTGCCCCGTCGCGGTGATCCACGATGAGGACCCGCTGATGGATCACCCGGCGCAGGCTCCGGTTCTGGTAGGCATCGACGGGTCCCCGGCGTCCGAGCTTGCGACCGCCATCGCCTTCGACGAAGCGTCGCGGCGCGGTGTGGGTTTGGTGGCCATGCATTCCTGGGCCGAAAGCGACGTGATCGGCTGGTCCGCCGTCGACTGGGGGCGTCAGCTGGAAATCGGCAAGGAGGCGCTGTCGGAGCGGCTGGCCGGTTGGCAGGAGCGCTATCCCGACGTTTCGGTCGAGCACCGCTTGGTCTACGGCGACCCCGCCGAGAAATTGGTCGATGCCTCGGAGTTGGCTCAGTTGACGATTGTCGGCAGCCACGGACGAGGCGGCTTCGCGGGAATGCTGTTGGGATCGGTGAGTTCAGCGGTGGTGCAGGCGGCCAGGATGCCGGTCATCGTGGCGCGGCAGGCATGAGCCACCGAGTCACGGTAGCGGCGCCGACCAGCGCAGGATCGTCCCGCCGTCGGGACCCCTCCCGACATCGAACGTTCCGCCGCTTTCCTCGGCACGGTGACGCAGATTGCTCAAGCCGCTGGGGGTGACGTCGTCGGCAATGCCGCTGCCGTTGTCGGTCACGTCGATGCTGACGTCGTCGTCGACACGGACCAAGACCGTGACTTCGGTTGCACCGCCATGCCGTACCGCGTTGCTGATCGCTTCGCGAACGACGGCTTCGGCGTCATCGGCGAGGGCGGGTTCGATGACCGACAGCGGGCCGCTGAACTGTGACTTGGTTCGCACACCTGCCCCCGCGAACTGCGCGATGGCCTCATCGAGTCGTTGGCGCAGTCGGGTGGGACCTGCCGCACGCCCGTGCAGGTCGAAGATCGCGGTGCGGATCTCCTGGATCACGCCCTGCAAGTCATCGACGGATTCGGAGAGCCGCCGCTGGATCTCGGGTGATCGGATGCGAGCGATCGTGCCCTGCATTCCCAGCCCGATGGCGAACAGCCGTTGGATGACGTGGTCGTGGAGATCTCTGGCGATCCGGTCGCGATCGGACAGGATGTCCAGATCGCGCATCTGTCGCTGCGTCGTTGCCAGCTGCCAGGCGAGGGCGGCCTGATCGGCGAAGGTGGCCATCGCATCCAATTGTTCGTCGGTGAACGGCGGCGCGCCGAGTCGACGTGCCGTGATGACCACCCCGGCGACGATCTCGGTGGTGCGCAATGGAACCACCATCAACGGGCCGGCGCCTCGCAGGAGGCCGCCAAGCACACCCGTGAGCTCACCGCGGTAGGGCTTGCGCCCTTGATAGACCTCACCAACGATGTTCCCCGACACCGGGATTGGCTCGACCGCAACGGGAATGTCGGTGGTCCCGGCCGCCTCGACGACGATGAGTTCGCTGACTTCGGCCACCGGTGTTTCGCTGTCGGGCGCCACCGCGACGAGCGTCACGTCCGCACCGGTCAACTTGAGCGCTTCGTCGGCGATGAGGCGAAATACCCGCGCGGGATCGATGCCCGACAGGAGTTCGGTCGCGATGTCGCGGGTCGCCTGAATCCAGGACTGCCGGGATCGAGCCTGCTCGTAGAGTCGCGCATTGTCGATCGCGATGCCCGCCGCCGCAGCCAATGCCTGCGCGAGCACTTCATCGTCGTCGTTGAACGGCTGTCCTCCGGCCTTCTCGGTGAGGTAGAGGTTGCCAAACACCTCGTCGCGGATGCGCACGGGGACGCCGAGGAACGTGCGCATCGGCGGGTGATTGGGCGGAAAGCCAACGGATGCGGGGTGATCGTGGATGTTGTGCAGCCGGATGGGGGTTGGCTCGTCGATGAGCACCCCGAGGACACCGCGGCCCTGGGGAAGATCGCCGATCTGCCGCCGGGTCGCTTCGTCGATGCCTTCGTAGATGAACTCGACCAACTCGTGGTCGTGGCCGCGGACCCCAAGGGCCCCGTAGCGGGCGTCGATCAGCTCGATGGCAGTGTGCACGATCGTCCGCAATGTGGTGTCCAGGTCCAGACCCGCGGTCACCGTCAGCATCGCGTCGACGAGGCCGTCGACACGATCGCGGCCCTCGATGATCTGCTCGACGCGGACTTGCACCTCGCTCAGCAGCTCACGCAGGCGTAGCTGCGACAACGGGGCCCGCTGCGGTCGGACGGCGCCGTCGGACTCCGGCCCCGACTTGGTCATCGCGTCATTCTCGCACTTGGCACGACTCCGGTGCGGGAAGTGAAGTCAAGTCTCAGGCGTCGTCGCGGTGTGGCCGGTCGAGTTTCGTCGCGAACACCGCCGCTTGGGTGCGTCGTTCCATGCCGAGCTTGGCCAGGAGCCGCGATACGTAGTTCTTGACGGTCTTCTCCGCAAGGAACATTCGGGCGGCGATCTGTTTGTTGGTCAGACCCTCGCCGAGCAGGTCGAGTAGCACCTTCTCCTGCTCGGTGAGTCCCGACAGTGGATCGGAGCGTTCTGCCGCGCCACGCAGCTTGGACATCAAGGCGGCGGCCGCCCGATTGTCGAGCAGTGAGCGGCCCGCCCCGACCTCTTTGATGGCCTTTGCCAGCTCCATGCCCTTGATGTCCTTGACGACGTAGCCGCTCGCACCGGCCAGGATGGCGTCGAGCATGGCCTCATCGGAGGTGAAGGACGTCAGCATCAGGCAACGCAGGTCGGGCAGTCGGGATAACAGGTCTCGGCACAGCTCGATACCGTTGCCGTCGGGCAGTCGCACGTCGAGGACCGCGACGTCGGGCCGCAAGGCGGGAATCTGGGCCAACGCGTGGCTAACCGTTCCGGCTTCGCCGATTACGTCGAGTTCGGGATCGGCGCTGAGCAGATCGATCAGGCCGCGACGAACGACTTCGTGGTCGTCGACGAGAAAGACGGTCACCATGGCGTGCTCTCTGGGTTGGCCGGAACGAAGCGTCGAGTCGACGGTCCGTCTGGGTAGACGATAGGCGACCAGGGAAGGAATCGGACCATCACAGCGGATTGTGTGAGTTGCAGATCAGCACCGAGCAGTCGGTGTCGTGCAGGGCAAGGTAGCTCGGCGGTCCGACCATCTCGGCGATGCCGTGGGATCGCCGACCGCCGACGACTACGAGTTGGATCGAATGTGCATGAGGCGACAGATAGTTGAGTAGATCGCCGCGGACGGCTACCGACTGCACGTCGAGCTTGGGATACCTGCGTGTCCAACGCGCCAGGCGCCGGTTCAATTGTGCTTCGAGACTGCGGTTCTGTTGATCGACGGCGGCGCCGTCGTGGATGTCGGTGACGCCCGCTTGCCATGCTGAGATCACCACCAGTGGCGCATGGCGCAGCTGCGCCTCCTGGATTCCGCGCTCGATCAGCACATCACTTTCGGGTGATTGGTCTACCTCGACGACCACCGATCTGGGCGTGGTCGACATTGGGTCGTATCCCCGGATGATCGCGACTGGACTGTGCGCCCACCCAGCCAGCGCCGCGGCGGTCGAGCCGACACGTCCCGACGTCGCATGTTTGATCCCGGTCGCGCCAATGCAAATCATTTCCGCCGCACGGCCCGCCTCCAGCAGCGTCGCCGCCGGCAGGCCTTGCAGTATCTCGACTTCGATCTTCACCGGTTTGTCGGTGGACTCGACCGCGGTCAAGGCCGTACGCACCGCAATCTCTGCGGTCGCAAGGGCGCGCGCTGCACGTTCTGGATCAACCGGGCCTTCGCGCGGCTCGACTGCGCAGACAAGACGCAGAGGGATGTCGCGTTCCACCGCTTCGTCGACGGCCCACAGTGCGGCGCTGATGCCGTTACGTGAGCCGTCAATGCCGACTACCACGGAAGGTGATGCTCGGTGTGTGTCTTGCATTTGGGTATCCCTAGTTCGTTGATTTCATGTCACGTTAGGTGGTCCCGAATACCCTGCGGCAGGGCAGAAAGTCCCTTCGTCGCCGTCGTTCGTCCTCTACGGCGAATCGGTGCAGGGATGGTGGATGACTTTCGATCAATGTGCGATCCCGCCCGGTCATCCACGCGGCGGCGCGCGTCTCGGGGGAGCGGTCAGTCGCGAACGAGCAGAATTGAACAATCGGGATAGCCGACGATCGGGTGGCAATTGGGACTGACGACTTCGCCGATGCGTTCCGCGTCGGCTCGACCGACCACGGCCAGCTGTGCCAGTGCAGGATCCGGTGCATGCCCCCCCGCAGGAGTGCAGCCGGCCGCTACGGTCTGGACGCGCACGTCGGGAAACCTCCGCACCCAGCTGTTGGTGCGGCGGTCGATCTGCCGCACCGTGGCATTGCGCAATCTGCCTTCCCTCATCGCCTGGTGCACGACCTCGTCATTGTCGGGCGCGTCGTCCAATACGACGGCAATGACTCCGGTGACGTCGTCCATGCGTTCGCGGATGATCGCCACTGGACACTGCGCGCCTTGGCCAAGCGCCGTCGTGATCGGACCAAGTGGACTGCCGTACCGGCCATCGGCCCCGATGCAGATCATCGATGCGTCCCGGGACTCCTCTATGAGGACGCGCCGCGGAGATCCCGGCATGCACGCAGTCTGCGTCTGCACCTTGGGTGAGTGACCTGCGACCGCCGCATACGCGGCATCGAGAATGCGGCGGGCGTGCGCGCATGCCATCGCGCGATCTTCGACGTCACCCGCTGCGTACACCAGCCGGAGCCGAGTCCCTCGGTTGATCGCCTCTGCCGCCGCCCACCGAGCCGCGTTCAGCGCGGCCGGCGAACCGTCGACGCCCACGACCACAGGGGGGCAATCGTCATCCACCTTGCGCTACCTCACTTTTCGACCGGATCGGCCTGCCCGACATCCAGCAGGAACCGACAGCAGCGCACCGTTGCTCAATCCCTCACGACGATGATGGGTGCCTCCGACGCGTGCGCGACCGCTGTTCCAACAGAGCCGAGCAGCATGCCAGCGAATCCCCCACGGCCGCGGCTACCGACGATGACCAGTTGCGAGACGCGGGATTCAGCGACCAGGGCATGTGCGGGCACGTCGCATACGACGCGCCGGTCGACGTGCACATCGGGATACTTCTCCTGCCAACCGGCTAGCCGTTCGGCCAACTGTTCCTGCGCCTCTGTCTGGAGGTCGTACCACCAGTCGGTCATGAGAGGGGGCGGGACGCCGACGTCGCTCCACGCATGGAGTGCGGTGAGGCTGACGCCGCGTCGCGACGCTTCGTCGAAGGCGAATGCGGTTGCGGCTTCGGATGCGACGCTGCCATCGATTCCCAACAACACGGGGTGCCGATCCGTCCCTTCGCGTTCGTCCGGGTGCGGAATTACGGCAACCGGGCAGTGTGCGTGGTGAATCAAGCTGGTGCTCACCGAACCCAGAAGAAGCCGGCCGAGGTGTCCCAACCCTCGACTGCCAACCACGATGAGCTGGGCGCCCTCCGAGGCCTTGATCATTGCGGGCACGACGGACGACTCGACGAGGGCGGTCTCGATGTCGATACCGCGCGAATCATCCAGCCTGGCCCGGAACATCGCCTCCGAGTCGGCCAGGATCGTTTTTGCGTTGTCGTGGTACCACCGATGCATCTCCGGCATCGGCCCTGGTCTTCCGATGGGTTCGAGCATCGGCGCGACCGCGTGCACCAGCTTGACGGGGGCGTTTCGCAGCACGCTCTCATCAGCGGCCCAATTGACAGCCGCATCTGAATGGGGCGATCCGTCGACCGCGACGACGATCGGTCTCGTCAGCGATTCTGAGTACATTTGTTGCCCTCCTAGGTATTCGGTCCAGTCTCGAGCGGGGTGAGCGGGGCGTCTGCCAGACGTGTGACATCGACGGTATCGGTCGACGAACCCGCTCGATGGAGTCGTTGGTCACCGTGTGGGTGCCATTGGTCCCGGCACTGGGGAGACCCGGGTGCCGGCCGTCCCCTGGACGATGGCGGTGATGTCGGCGAGCGAACCAATGACTGCCTCGTTGCCCGTAGTGCGCGCAAAGCGACAGGCTGCCTCGACTTTTGGCCCCATGGAGCCTGCGGGGAGTTCGAGGCAGGCCAATTCGTCTGGCGTGACGTGGCCGAGCTTGGTCTGGTTCGTAGTGCCCCAGTTCGCGTAGACGCCGTCGACGTCCGTAGCGATTATCAGCAGGTCGGCGTCGAGTTGTTCGGCCAGTAGCGCGGAGGCGCTGTCCTTGTCGATGACGGCTTCCACGCCGTGCAGCCTGCCGCTGTCGTCGTACATGGTCGGGATGCCACCACCGCCTGCGCAGATCACGATCGTGCCCGTTTCGACGAGGCTTCGGATGGACTGAATCTCGAAGATGCGCTTTGGTTTCGGGCTCGCGACCACGCGGCGGAACTTGTCGCCGTCGGGGGCGATCGCCCAGCCGCTCGCGACCTTGAGGCGTTCGGCGGTCTCGAAGTCGTAGACCGGGCCGATTGGCTTGGTCGGATGACCGAACGCCGGATCGTCGCGGTCAACTTCGATCATCGTCAGTAGCGTCGCCAGGGACTGCTCGACGGGCAGCAGGTTGCCGAGTTCCTGTTCGATGACGTAGCCGATCATCGCCTCCGTTTGGGCGCCGAGGACGTCGAGCGGGTAGGAGGCCACACCGTGAGCAAGATCGTGATAGGCCGCCGCCTGCAATGCGAGCAGTCCGACCTGAGGGCCGTTGCCGTGAGCCACGACGATCTCGTTGCCGTGCGCGATCGCGGCGATGCATTCGGCGGCGACCCGGACGTTGGCGCGCTGGTTCTCGGCGGTCATGGGCTGGCCGCGCTGCAGTAGGGCGTTGCCGCCCAACGCAATGACGATTCGCACGAGCGTCAGCCGAGCGCAGCGACGAGGACGGCCTTGATGGTGTGCATCCGGTTCTCGGCCTGCTCGAAGGCGATGTTCGCGGGGCTCTCGAACACTTCATCGGTGACTTCGACTCCACTGGCAAGGTTCGGGTACCGTGCGGCGATCTGCGCTCCGACCTCAGTCTCCGAGTTGTGGTAGGCGGGCAGGCAGTGCATGAACTTCACGCGCGGGTTACCCACGGAGGCAAGGAGTTCGGCGTTGACTTGGAACGGGAGCAGAAGGGCGATCCGGTCGCCCCAGGTGTCCATCGGCTCGCCCATTGACACCCACACGTCGGTGTAGACGAAGTCGACGCCGCTGACCGCCTTGACCGGATCGTCGGTGACGGTGATCCGCGCCCCTGACGCCGCCGCGAAGTCCTGGCACATCGCGAGATGCTCCTCGGCAGGCCACAACTGCCGTGGTGCACCGATCCGTACGTCCATACCGAGCTTGGCTGCCACCAGCAGTAGTGAGTTGGCTACGTTGTTGCGACCATCGCCGACGAAGGCAAAGGCGATGTCGGTCAGAGGCTTCTGGCAGTGCTCGGTCATGGTGAGCACGTCGGCGAGCATCTGGGTGGGGTGAAACTCGTCGGTAAGCCCATTGAAGACCGGCACCCCGGCGAATTCCGCCAACTCCTCGACGATCTCCTGCCCGGCGCCGCGGTACTCGATCGCGTCGTACATCCGGCCGAGCACCCGGGCGGTGTCCTTCATCGACTCCTTGTGCCCGATCTGGGACGAGGCGGGGTCGATGAACGTGACGTGCGCGCCCTCGTCGTACGCCGCCACCTCGAAGGCGCAGCGCGTTCGGGTGGACGTCTTCTCGAAGATCAGCGCGATGTTCTTGCCCACCAGCCGCGGTTGGGCAACCCCGGCGTACTTCGCATTCTTCAGATCTCGGGACAGTTGAAGCAGGTAGAGCAGGTCCCGATCCGTGTGGTGAACGAGGCTGAGCAGGCTGCGGTTCCGGGTGTTGTAGGCCATGGTCGGGTCCTAACGCTGGGAGGTAATCAGGTGTAGAGCGGATCGCGCAAGATCGGGCAGGTCATGCATCGGCCACCGCCGCGGCCACGACCCAGTTCGCTGGCATCGATGGTGACGACCTCCACGCCCGCCTTGCGTAATGCCGTATTCGTCAGGGTGTTCCGGTCATAGCCGATCACGACGCCCGGCTCGAGCGCGACCACGTTGTTGCCGTCGTCCCACTGCTCGCGTTGGACGCCGTAGACGTCACCGGCGGTGGTGACGACCCGAAAGTCCACACCTACCGCTTCGCCGATGGTGTCGATCAGGCCCTTCGGTTCACGTCGGACGTCCAAGCCCGACGGCGAAGTGCCATCTGGGCGCAGGCTGATCGGCACGATCCCGTCGACGACCGGTGCGAACGCCGTCACCAGATCGCGATCGCAGAAGGTGAACACGGTGTCCAGGTGCATGGCAGACCGGGTCTTCGGCAGGCTCGCGATGATCACCCGCTCGGCCGCTCCGGCGGCGAACAGGTTGCGCGCAACCTGGGTGATGGCCTGATGCGACGACCGCTCTCCCATGCCGATCACGACGAGGCCCTTGCCGATCGGCATCACGTCGCCGCCCTCGAGAGTGCCCAGGCCGTGGTCGGCGGGCCGTCCGTCGGCGTCGCCCAGCCACACGTCGTACTTCTCGTCGGCGAAGGCCGGGTGGAATTTGTACACGGCAGCGGTGAGCAGCGTCTCCTGGCGCCGCGCCGGCCAGTACATGGGGTTCAGGGTGACACCACCGAAGATCCAAGCCGAGTTGTCGCGCATGAACTGCGTGTTGGGCAGTGGCCGGATGACGAACCCCGCCGGGTCCAACTCGTTGAACAGCGAGAGGAACTTGCTGTCCACCTCGTCGACCACGTCTTGGTAGGCGACCCCGCCAATGAAGAACTCCGCCAACCGATCCGGTGGGAGCTCGGTCAGCCAGGACCGGATTTCGTGGGTGAGCCCCGGTCCGACCAGATCGTCGGTCACCTTGCGGTCGAGTAGCCACTCGCGGGCGTCGGGCTTCGCCACCACGTCGGCGAGCAAATCCTGAAGCTCGAGGACCTCGACGCCGCGATCGACCATCTTGGCGACGAAGTCGAAGTGATCGCGGCGGGCCTGCTGCAGCCAGATGACGTCGTCGAACAGCAAGTCGTGGCAGTTGTCCGGGGTGAGCCGTTGATGGGCCAGTCCGGGCGCGCAGACCATTACGCGTCGCAGCTTGCCCGCCTCGGACCAGACGCCAAGCCGGGAGTCGGTGGCGTTCACAGGACGGACAGGTTGCCGGTGGCAGTCAGTGCGACGGCCACGACCGACGTCAGCGCCACGACGGCGAAGACGGCCCACTCGGGTTTGGTGAATGCGGGCAAGTGGCTTTCCCTGCGCGCCCAGAGGTATAGCGCGGTGCCGACGAGGTAGAACATCGCGGCCACCAGCAGGTACTGCCAGCCTCCGGCGTACACCAGCCACACCGCGTAGCCGAGAGCGACCACCCCGATCACCAGGTCGCGGACACGCCCGTGGCCTGCCTCGTATGTCTCGCTGCGGATCGCCAACAGCACCTGGTAGGCCGCCGACCACAAGTAGGGCAGCAGGATCAGTGACGTCGCCAGGTAGACCAGGTTGGTGTAGGTGCTCGCATTGGCGAGGGTCCACAGCAGCAGGGCCTGGACACAGAGGTTGGTCACCCACAGTGCGGTTGCCGGCGCGCCGTGCGAGTTCTCCTTGGCGAGCGCCTTCGGCATCACGTGTTCGAGGGCGGGCAGGCGCAGGATCTCCACACACAGCAGCACCCAAGCGATCAGCGCGCCGAGTAGGGAGACGACCAGACCGATCGAGATGAAGGCCGCACCCCAACTACCCACCTGATTCTCCAGGACACCGGCCATCGAGGGATCGGGAATCCCGGCGAGCTCAGCCTGGGCCATCAGTCCGTACGACAGCAGGTTCACCATGAGCAGTAGCGCCAACACTCCGACGAAGCCGAGCACCGTGGCCCGGCCGACGTCCTTGCGCTTGGCCGCGCGCTGGGAGTACACGGAGGCGCCCTCGATGCCGATGAACACCCACACGGTGACCAGCATCATGTTCTTGACCTGTGTCATCGTGTCGCCGAGCGGAGTGTCGTCGATCTGAACGGCCTTGCCCCAGAAGTCGGCGGAGAACAGACCCGCCTTGAAGCCGACTGCGGCGATGGCGATGAACACCAGGATCGGGACCACCTTTGCGACGGTCACCACGACGTTGACGAAGGCCGCCGTCTGCACGCCACGAAGTGTCATGGCGTGCACGATCCACAGCACCACCGATGCTCCGATGATCGCGGGAACCGTTGCGCCGCCTTCAAATCCGGGAAAGAAGTAGCCCAGCGTGGAGAACAGCAGGACGAGGTAGGCGACGTTGCCGACCCATGCCGACACCCAGTAGCCGAAGGCCGACGTGAAGCCGATGTAGTTACCGAAACCGGCCCGGGCGTAACCGTAGACACCACCGTCGACGTCCGGCTTGCGGCTTGCCAGGGTCTGGAAGACGAACGCCAGGGTCAGCATGCCCACGCCGGTAATGGCCCAGCCGATGAGCAGAGGGCCGGGAGCCGCGCTGGCCGCCATCTGAGAGGGCAGCGCGAAGATCCCGCTGCCGATCATCGACCCGACCACGATGGCCGTTAGGGCAGCAAGCCCGAGTCCGGCTCTTGCGCGGGCCGGCCGGGTAGCGGGAGGCGGTGAAATCAACGTGTCGGACATCGTCGTCCTTCCAGTGCGTGTCTAGACGGTGTGAGCTCACGCCGCTCAAACGACGCTATGGGCGGATTTCGTCGAGGTAAGGAGGCTTTGGTCCCAGATCGGAAGCCGGAAGTCCCAACTGGCTCGTGCGCCAGCAACTCAGTGCCAGTTACGCGCAGGGCGGTTGATCGTACCGGGTGGAGAGGTGTTGAACGTCCTCTACGGCAACGTGTTTGAGCGCGACGCGCGGAACGTCACCACGCCGTTCGATGACGTGGTGCTACCCGACGGCGACGCGTGCGTGCGTGCTACGAGTTGGTGTGTGGTGACGTCGATTTCGCTACGGTCAGCAGTATTGTCGAGGCTTCGACGGCCTCGAGCGAGTGGCGCGATCCGGGTACGATGATCAGATCGCCGGTCGAGCCCTCCCAGCTGTCATCGCCCGAAACCAGCTGAACGCGGCCGTGCAGAACGTGGACCGTCGCTTCGCCTGGGTTCTCGTGCTCGTCGAGCCGTTGGCCCGCCACCAGTGCGATCACGGTTTGACGCAAGACGTGTTCGTGGCCGCCGTACACGGTGTGAGCGCTGCGCCCGCTGGAGGCTCGTTGCGCGCCCGCGAGTTGCTCGCGGGCCAATGCCGTCAACGAGATCTTGTTCACGTGACCTCCTATGCTCGGTGTACCTGGTGACGTTAGTCGCCCTGCCGCCCGCTGACTGTTCCTCGAGCATTTTCCCAATACTGGGACCAAGGACTTCCACGAGTGGTTGTCTGAGAACGTGAACGCGGTCACCACACCGTTGGCACTTTCGGGGCAGCGCATCAATCTGGCGCTGGCCACCTGGGTTTCGACGATCAACTTCTGGGCCTGGAACATGATCGGCCCGCTGTCGACGACCTATGCGGGCGATCTGTCGCTGTCCAGCACCCAGGCCTCGATGCTCGTCGCGACGCCGATCCTGGTCGGGGCCCTTGGCCGCATCGTGGTCGGTTCGCTGACCGACCGGTTCGGCGGACGCATCATGTTCATCGCGATCTGCCTGGCCTCGATCGTGCCGGTGCTGGCGGTCGGGACCGCCGGAACCGTCGGATCGTATCCGCTGCTGCTGGTGTTCGGCTTCTTCCTGGGCATCGCGGGCACCGTCTTCGCGGTCGGCATCCCGTTCGCCAACAACTGGTACGAACCGGCCCGTCGCGGTTTCGCGACGGGGGTCTTCGGCATGGGCATGGTCGGTACCGCGCTGTCGGCGTTCTTCACGCCCCGCTTCGTCAAGTGGTTCGGGCTGATGGCCACCCACGCGATCATCGCCGTCGCGCTGGCGCTCACGGCGGTGCTCTGCCTGCTGGCGATGCGCAACGCGCCGTTGTTCACCCCGAACACCGACCCGGTGCTGCCGAAGTTGAAGGCGGCCGCGAAGTTGGGCGTGACGTGGGAGATGTGCTTCCTGTACGCGGTCGTCTTCGGCGGCTTCGTGGCCTTCAGCAACTATCTGCCGACCTACATCAAGACCGTCTACGGCTTCTCGGCCATCGATGCCGGAGCCCGTACAGCCGCGTTCGCGCTCGCCGCCGTGGTCGCCCGGCCGATCGGTGGCGCACTGTCCGATCGGATTCCACCCAAGTACGTCGTGCTCGCGTCCCTGGCGGGGACCGCGCTGATGGCGTTCGTCGCGGTGTTTCAACCGCCGCCCGACGTGTGGTCCGCCGCGACCTTCATTGTTCTGGCGTTGTTCCTCGGCATCGGGACCGGCGGCGTGTTCGCATGGGTCGCCCGCCGATCGCCGGCCAAGTCAGTGGGATCGGTCACCGGAATCGTCGCCGCTGCAGGTGGATTGGGTGGCTACTTCCCCCCTCTGGTGATGGGCGCCACCTACGACCAGCCGAATAACGACTACACCTTCGGTCTGCTCCTGCTGGTGGCCACCGCACTCATCGCGTTGGCCTTCACCGCGCTGCGGTTGCACGCCCACGAACCCGTGCCCCGCGACGGACCGGGAACCGCGCCGTGAGCGCGCAGATCGGCGGTCCGATCGAGGCATTGCTGGGGCGCAGCCGCCGGTTCTTCACAGCGGGGGAGGTGTCCGAGGATCAGCGCACCGTCACCCGCCGCGGGGGCCGCGAAGGGGACCTGTTCTACCGGGACCGCTGGAGCCACGACAAGGTGGTCAGGTCCACCCATGGGGTCAACTGCACCGGGTCGTGTTCGTGGAAGGTCTACGTCAAGGACGACATCATCACCTGGGAGACCCAGGAGACGGATTACCCGTCGGTGGGTCCCGATCGACCCGAGTACGAACCGCGCGGCTGTCCCCGCGGCGCGGCGTTCTCCTGGTACACCTATTCGCCGACACGGGTGCGCTACCCGTACGCGCGCGGCGTCCTGGTCGAGATGTACCGCGAGGCCCGCGCCCGGTTGGGCGATCCCGTCCTGGCCTGGGCCGACATTCAGGCCGACCCCGAGCGGCGCCGCCGCTACCAAAGGGCCCGCGGCAAGGGCGGCCTGGTACGGGTGACGTGGGCCGAGGCCACGGAGATGATCGCGGCCGCGCACGTGTACACCATCAAGGAGTACGGACCGGACCGGGTTTGCGGCTTTTCGCCCATCCCGGCGATGTCGATGGTGTCGTTCGCCGCCGGTTCGCGTTTCATCGAACTGATCGGCGGTGTGATGACGTCGTTCTACGACTGGTACGCCGATCTGCCAGTGGCCTCACCGCAGGTGTTCGGCGACCAGACCGACGTGCCGGAGTCCGGGGACTGGTGGGACGCGTCGTATCTGATGATGTGGGGCTCGAACGTTCCAGTCACCCGCACCCCGGACGCGCACTGGATGGCCGAAGTGCGTTACCGAGGTACGAAGGTCGTCAGCGTGAGCCCCGACTACGCCGACAACACCAAGTTCGCCGACGAGTGGATGCCCTGCGCGGCGGGCACCGACGGTGCGCTGGCGATGGCGATGGGCCACGTCATCCTCTCGGAGTGCTTCGTGCGCAACCGAATTCCATTCTTCGTCGACTACGTGCGGCAATACACAGACCTGCCGTTCCTGGTCAGGCTCGAGGAACGCGACGGGGTGTTGGTACCCGCAAAGAACCTCACCGCCGCCGATCTTGGCATGGACGTGGAGAACGCCGCGTTCAAGCCGGTGCTGCTCGACGGTGCGACCGACGACGTCGCCGTGCCCAAGGGTTCGCTGGGATTCCGTTACGGTGACGATGGCATCGGTAAGTGGAATCTCGAACTTGGGGACCTGGTACCGGCTTTGACGGTTTCGCGACCCGACGGGCCAACGGCAGTGGTGCACCTGCCGCGCTTTGACACGATCGACGGGCACGGTGAGACGCTGGCGCGAGGTGTGCCGGTGCGGCAGGTCGGCGAGCACCGCGTCTGCACGGTGTTCGACCTGATGCTCGCCCAGTACGGCGTGTCCCGGCCGGGGCTGCCGGGGAACTGGCCGAGCGGCTACGACGATCCCGAGGAGCCGTACACCCCCGCGTGGCAGGAGCCGATCACCGGAGTGTCTGCCGCACAGGCGATCCGGATCGCCAAGGAGTTCGCGCGCAACGCAGAAGAGTCCGGCGGACGGTCGATGATCATCATGGGCGCAGGCATCTGCCAGTGGTTCCACGGTGACGCCACCTATCGCGCGGTGCTGGCGTTGCTGCTTCTTACCGGATCGATGGGCCGCAACGGCGGCGGCTGGGCACATTACGTCGGGCAGGAGAAGTGCAGGCCGGTAACCGGTTGGACGGCAATGGCCATGGGCACGGACTGGTCGCGACCGCCACGGCAGATGGCGGGCACGTCGTACTGGTACGCACACACCGACCAGTGGCGTTACGACGGGTACCGAGCCGACGCGCTTGCAAGCCCGCTGGGCCGCGGAAGGTTTCGCGGCAAACACACGATGGATGTGTTGGCCTCTGCCGTGGCGATGGGATGGACGCCGTTCTACCCGCAGTTCGATCGGTCCAGCCTCGACGTCGCCGACGAAGCCCGAGCGACCGGTAAGGACATACCCGGCTACGTCGCCGAACAGCTCGCCGCCGGAAGGCTGAAGCTCGCGGTCACCGATCCGGACAGCCCGAGGAATTGGCCTCGGGTGCTGAGTATCTGGCGGGCCAACCTGCTCGGCTCGTCCAGCAAGGGCAATGAATACTTCCTGCAGCACCTACTGGGCACCACCTCGAACCTGCAGGCCGAGCCGGCCGCGGAAGAGTTGCGGCCCAACGATGTCGAATGGCCCGACGAGATACCCGAGGGCAAGGTCGACATGCTGATGTCGATCGACTTCCGGATGACCTCGACCACGCTGCTGTCCGATGTGGTGCTACCTGCGGCGACCTGGTACGAGAAGGGTGACCTGTCGAGCACCGACATGCACCCCTTCATCCACGCGTTCACTCCCGCGATCGACCCGCCGTGGGAGACCCGCTCGGACTATGAGGCGTTCGGAGCGATCGCCCGATCCTTCAGCGCGATGGCCGTCAAACACCTCGGTACCCGCACCGATGCCGTACTCGGTGTGCTGCAACATGACACGCCAGGGGCGATGTCCTATCCCGGCGGCGTCGAGTGTGACTGGCGCGTCACCGGCGAGACGCCGATACCCGGCAAGACGATGGGGCCGGTGGCGGTGGTCGAACGCGACTACGCCGCGATCGCCGACAAGTGGGCCGCGCTGGGTCCGCTCGTCGACACGCTGGGACTGACCACCAAGGGTGTCACGACACATCCGACGGCGGAGGTCGCCGAGTTGGGCGCCAAGTTCGGTGTGATGAATTCCGGTCCGGCGGAAGGGCGCCCGGCGATCACGACGGCGGAGCGGATGGCCGACGTGATCCTCGCGCTGTCTGGTACGTCGAATGGCCGGCTCGCCGTCGAGGGCTTCCGCGAACTCGAGAAGCGCACCGGCCGGCGACTGGTACACCTGGCCGAGGGGAGCGAGGAACGCCGCATCACCTACGCCGACACGCAGGCCCGTCCCGTCCCCGTGATCACCAGCCCAGAGTGGTCCGGCAGCGAGACGGGCGGACGCCGCTACGCCCCGTTCACCGTGAACATCGAGGAGCTCAAGCCCTTTCACACGCTGACCGGCCGGATGCACTTCTACGTCGACCACGACTGGCTGGAGGAACTCGGCGAGCAGCTGCCCACTTACCGGCCACCGCTGGACATGTCCCGGTTGTTCGGCGAACCGGCGCTAGGGGACGGCGGGACGTCAGATGGTGTAGGTCTTACGGTGCGCTACCTCACCCCGCATTCGAAGTGGTCCATCCACTCCGAATACCAGGACAACCTGTTCATGCTCTCGCTGTCGCGTGGCGGGCCGACGATGTGGATGAGTCCGGCGGACGCGGCGAAGATCTCGGTGCGCGACAATGATTGGGTCGAGGCCGTCAACCGCAACGGCGTCGTGGTGTGCCGGGCAGTGGTGTCGCATCGCATGCCGGACGGCGTGGTGTACGTGTACCACGCGCAGGAACGCACGATCGACGTACCGCTCAGCGAGACCACGGGCAACCGCGGCGGCATCCACAACTCGCTGACTCGGCTGCTCGTGAAGCCCACCCATCTCGCGGGCGGATACGCGCAGCACGCGTTCGCGTTCAACTACCTGGGCCCAACGGGGAACCAGCGCGACGAGGTGACGGTTGTGCGCCGCCGCTCTCAGGAGGTGACGTACTGATGAAGGTCATGGCGCAGCTGGCGATGGTGATGAACCTCGACAAGTGCATCGGTTGCCATACCTGCTCGGTCACCTGCAAGCAGGCGTGGACCAATCGCTCCGGCACCGAGTACGTCTGGTTCAACAACGTGGAAACCCGTCCCGGACAAGGGTATCCGCGTACATATGAGGACCAGGACCGGTGGCGCGGTGGCTGGTTTCGTGACAAGCGCGGCCGACTGCGCCTGCGCGACGGTGGTCGGTTGCACAAGCTGCTGCGGATCTTCTCGAACCCGAAGATGCCCAGCATCAACGACTATTACGAGCCGTGGACCTACGACTACGAGAACCTCACCTCCGCGCCCCTTGGCGAACACATGCCGGTGGCGCCGCCGCGGAGCCTGATCAGCGGCAGGCCGATGAAGGTGTCGTGGTCGGCGAACTGGGATGACGACCTCGGCGGGTCTCCGGAGATCGTGCCGGGCGACCCGGTGCTGAAGAAGGTGAGCGAGCAGATCCGCCTCGAACTCGAGCAGACCTTCATGTTCTACCTCCCGCGCATCTGCGAGCACTGCCTGAACCCGTCGTGCGTGTCCTCTTGCCCGTCGGGGGCGATCTACAAGCGCACCGAGGACGGAATCGTGCTCGTCGACCAGGACCGCTGCCGCGGCTGGCGGATGTGCGTGTCGGGTTGCCCCTACAAGAAGATCTACTTCAACCACAAGACCGGCAAGGCCGAGAAGTGCACCTTCTGCTACCCGCGTGTCGAGGTGGGCCTGCCAACCGTGTGCGCCGAGACGTGCGTGGGCAGGCTGCGCTATATCGGGCTGGTCCTCTACGACGTGGACCGGGTGCTCGAGGCGGCGTCGGTCGAGAACGAGACCGACCTCTATGAGGCGCAGCGCCAGATCCTCCTCGACGCATCCGATCCGGAGGTCATTGCCGGCGCCCGTGCCGAGGGCATCTCCGACGAGTGGATCGAGGCCGCACAGCGGTCGCCGGTGTACGCGCTGATCAACACCTTCCGGGTGGCCCTGCCGCTGCATCCGGAGTACCGGACCATGCCGATGGTCTGGTACGTCCCGCCGCTGTCGCCGGTGGTCGATGCGGTCAGCCGCGACGGACACGACGGTGAGGAGCTGGGCAACCTGTTCGGCGCGCTGGAGTCGCTGCGCATCCCGATCGAGTACCTGGCGGGGCTGTTCACCGCGGGGGACACCGGCACCGTCGAGGCGGTGCTGCGCCGACTGGCGGCAATGCGGTCCTACATGCGTGACATCAACCTCGGTCGCGAGACCCAGCCACACATCCCGCAGTCGGTCGGCATGACCGAGGAGCAGATGTACGACATGTACCGGCTGCTGGCGATCGCGAAGTACGAGGAGCGCTACGTCATTCCGTCGGCGTACGCCAACGAGGGCCACCAGCTCGAGGAGACCGCCACCGAGTGCGCACTGTCGTTCGACGGCGGACCGGGAATGTATGAGTCGGGTCCCTTCGGTGAGGCCAGCGGTGGACCGGTGCCCGTCGCGGTCGAGACGTTCAACGCGCTGCGACAGCGGCAGACCGGCGAAGGCATGGCCGCGAATGCCGAGCACCCGTCCCGGGTGAACCTGTTGAACTGGGACGGCAGAGGAACACCGACGGGGATGTTCCCGCGATGAGGCTGCTCAACCGCACCGGTGCGAACGTGGCCTCGCTTCGCGACCGCGTCGTCTGGCAGTGCGCCTCGCTGCTGCTGGCATACCCCGACGAGCAAATGGCCGACCGCCTCCGCACCGTCGACGAGCTGTGTGTTCCGGCAAACGGCGCGGCCCGCGAGCTTCTGGCCCGTACGGCAGCCGCGTTGAGGTCAACTCCGCCGATGCGGGCGGCCGCCGAATACGTCGAAACCTTTGACTTGCGAAGACATTCCACGATGTACCTGACCTATTGGACCGCAGGCGACACCCGCAACCGCGGCCGGGAGATGCACGCGTTCGCTCAGGCCTACCTCGACGCCGGCGTCCGCCCACCTGCCGACGAGGCGCCCGATCATCTTCCCGTCGTACTTGAGTTCGCCGCCACCATCGACCCGGCGGTGGGGCGGGGCCTGCTGGTCGAGCACCGCGTGCCGATCGGCGTCCTGCTCGACAGCCTGACCCAACGCGGGTCACCGTACGCGCACACCATCGCCGCCGTATGCGAGACGCTTCCCGCCGCCAGTGACCAGGACGCCCGTCGTGCCGAGCGGCTGGCGCGAGCCGGACCGCCCACGGAAACGGTTGGACTGCAGCCGTTCACGCTGACCGTGCCGCCACGACGTTCCGAAGGAGGTCTGTGACATGGCAACCGCCGAAGTGTTCTGGGACGTCGTGCCCTACGTCGTCCTGGCCATCGTCGTCATCGGCACCTGGTGGCGCTATCGCTACGACAAGTTTGGTTGGACGACTCGGTCGTCGCAACTCTACGAGTCGAGGCTGCTGCGGATCGGCAGCCCGATGTTCCACTTCGGCATCCTGGTGGTGGTCTTCGGTCACTTCATCGGTTTGGTGATTCCTCAGTCGTGGACGGACGCCGTCGGGCTGAGCCAGCATGGGTATCACGTCCAGGCGGTGATCCTCGGATCGATCGCAGGGATGTCGACGCTGGCCGGCGTCATGCTGCTGATCTACCGGCGACGCACCACGGGCCCGGTCTACATGGCCACGACCGTCAACGACAAGTTGATGTACGTAGTGCTCGTCCTGGCGATCGTGGCGGGATTGTGCGCCACCGTTCTCGGTTCCGGCGTCGTCGGCGACGAGTACAACTACCGTGAGACGGTGTCGGTGTGGTTCCGGTCGATCTGGATCCTGCAGCCGCACGGTGACCTGATGGCGCAGGCGCCCTTGTACTTTCAGATCCACGTCGTGATCGGGCTGGCGTTGTTCGCCCTCTGGCCGTTCACCCGGTTGGTGCACGCGTTCAGCGCACCGATCGGCTACCTGTTTCGCCCCTATGTCGTCTACCGAAGCCGCGACGTCGCGGCCAAGGACCATCTGGTGGGATCGACGCCACGGCGCCGGGGCTGGTGAGGCGTCGACTCGGCGGATCGTCGCAGAAACCGACGATCAGCCGGCGATCGAAATGACGGCCAGCGCAGCGACACAAGCCAATACGACGGCTGTTACCAGCGCGTGTGCGACGGTGCCCATGCGGTTCATCGTGAACTCGCCCATCAGGTCGGCGTCGCGGGCGATGCCGATCATCACGAACAACAGTGGAATCAACAGCACGGCGTTGAGCACCTGGGTGGCGACCAGGATCGTGACCAGGGGGGCGCCCGGGATCATGACGATCAGGGCACCGAAAAGGGTAATGAGCCCAAAGGTCAGGTAGAAGGTCTTGGCCTCTCGGTATGGGTCGTCGAGTGCGGCTTCGACGCCGACGTACTCGCACACCGAATAGGCAGTGGACAGAGGCAGGATGGACGCGGCGAGCATGGCGGCGCCGATCAGCCCGACGGCGAACAGCGTCGAGGCCGCTTCACCTGCGAGCGGTTGCAGCGCCACTGCGGCGTCCGCGGCGTCCGTGATCGACCGACCGTCGCGGTGCAGGGTGGCTGCACAAGCAACCACGACGAAGAAACCGATGATGCCGGTGAGCACGGCCCCGGTCACGACGTCGATGCGTTCCATGGCTAGGTCCTCGGTGCGGAGCTTCTTGTCGACGGCGTAGGACTGGATGAAGGAGAGTCCCCATGGTGCAAGTGTGGTTCCGACGGTCGCGGTGACGATGGCGATGGCGTCACCGTTGGCGGGCATCGTCGGGATCACCAAGCCTTCCATTGCCGCGCCCCAGTCGGGCTTAGCGAGGATGCCCGAGGCGATGTAGGCGAGGAACACTGTCGACAGCAACAGCAGAAGATGCTCGATCCGATGAAAGTTGCCGCGTAGCACCAGTAGTGAGACGATGAGCGCCGTAGCCGGAACGCTGAGGTAGCGATTGATTCCGAACAGCTCGAAACCCGCTGCTATGCCTGCAAATTCGGCGCAGGTCGTGCCGAGGTTGGCGACCACTAGCGAGGCCAGGACGGTGCCGCCCAGCCGGACGCCGTAGCGTTGGCGCACCAGGCCGATCAGACCTTGGCCGGTGACGACACCCATGTGGACCGCCAAGGCGTGGAACATCACCAGAGCGACGGTGGACAGCAGCAAGACCCACAGCAGCTGGTAACCGTAGTCGGCTCCGAGCACCGAATACGTCGTGATGCCGGCGGGGTCGTCGTCGGAAAGACCAGCGAGCAGTCCCGGGCCGACCACTGCCAGCAGCGCGCCCAGAGTTAGGCCGCGGCGGCGCTTCACCGGATCGGGTCCCTCGGCACATGGCGTCGGCGGGGCCAGACGCGCGAACGCAAGAACCGCTCGCCCCGCAGAATCCGCGGGTTTGCAAGGAGGTGGCGCCAGTGCCTGGCATGGTGGGCGGGCATGGCGGCTACGACGTCTGCTGCGTCGGCGTCGGCCATCGCACGCAACACCCGCTCACCGACGACCTGGTGGCTGGCGCGAATCACCTCGGCGGCAAGCTCGGGCCCCTTCGAGGCAAGGACTTCGGTGGCGGCCTCGGTCCCGAGGCGGGCGACGAGCATCGCCAAGGCGCGTGCGTCGAGATGGTGCACGGCGGAGCGTGGCGTCGCCAGCTGCACGGAGTGCCCGCGGGCGGAGGTTAGGTGCAAATCACTCCACGCGACGGCATCGCTGGGCATCCGTTTGGCAAGCCCGTCGAGGCCGAGCCGCCTGAGCATCGCGCCGAAGCCGACCTCGACGCCGACGAGTTCCAGATGGCCGTTGGGACGGCGTGCAAGCAACACATCGGCGACGCGGGTGAGACGTTGGCCGACGACGTCGACGATCTGAGTGTCGAGGACGTCGCGAGCCAACAAGATTTCGTCGGAATCGAGTACGTCGGCGATCGTGACGACGGCGAGGCCGGCCGCGTCGGATGTCAACTGGATGTAGCCGGGCTTGATGGACCCGACTGCCGACCACGGTACGAGCAGGTCACATTCGTGTCTGCGATGCAAGAGGATTCGAGCGGCGAGGGATCCTCCGGCATGTTCGTCGAGACCCACTGTCAGATCGGCGAGTCGGCCCAGCGCCCGGTCGTCGGGCCCGCGCACTTCCTGGCCGATCATCCGGCTGAGCAACAGCACGCCAGCACTATGCCCCACGGCGGGTTGGAAGATGACCGAAAACCGTCCTCGCGTCCCAATCATCGACCGAGGACCCTGGGATTGGTGACCAAAGGCCCGCGAACTGGTGCGCGGGCCGTCGTTGCGGTCGGAGTCGGCCGGCGCCGTGCTGGTGACCACGACGCGCACTAGCCTGGTGCCATGAGCAATCCGACGTTGCGTGCCCTGGCCGAGCTTCCCCTTGGACCCGCGGCACTGGCCGATTCCACGCTGGTCCTCATCGACTGCCAGAACACCTACACCTACGGCGTGATGGAACTCGACGGTGTGCAGGCCGCACTCGACGAGGCCGCGACATTGTTGGACCGCGCCCGATCAGCGGGGATTCCGGTGATCCACGTCCAACACTCCGACGGTCCCGGTTCGCTGTACGACGTCGACGGCGAGAGCGGCGCCATCGTCGCGAGGGTGGCGCCACGCGATGGCGAAGCCGTGGTGGTCAAGCAATTCCCGAACTCGTTCGTACAAACCGATCTCGAGGAGCGCCTCAAGGCGGTCGACGCATCGAATCTCGTCATCGCCGGGTTCATGACGCATATGTGCGTGAACTCGACTGCGCGCGGGGCCTTCAACCTCGGCTATGCGCCCTGCGTCGTGGCCGCGGCGACCGCGACCCGATCACTGCCGGGGGTAGGAGGCGAATCGGTGTCTGCTGCGGCCCTCCAGGCGGCGAGCCTGGCCGCCCTCTCCGATCTCTTCGCGGTCGTCGTGCCCGACGCGGCGACGATCCCGGACTGAGAAGGAAGAAGTCCGCCACACTCTTAGTTTCCGGCGACCTTCTCGCCGGAAGCGAGCTCCGAGGCTGGTGCGGGAAAGCCGACGCGTGGCACTCCGGGTGTGTTGAGCTGACCTGCCAGCCAGGGGAGCGCGTCGGCGAATGCGGCTGCGGCAAAGGGCCAATCGTGTCGCCCAGGGGATGTCACTACGGCGCTGGTGACACCGTGGCGGCGGGCGATCGCGGACAGCGTCGCGGCGGCAACGTCTTGGCCTTCGGGATTGCTGGCTTTGTCGGGCGTACTTTCGACGTCCGCGACGTTGCGCTGTTGGCCAGGTCGGCTGCTCGGAACCTCGAACCAGCCCGACACAGAGGTGAAGGTGCCGTGTTTGGTGATGACGGTCGTCGGGTCGAACGCCGCCCACGCCGTTGCATCGCCGCCAAAGAGACGCGCGATGGTCTGGTCTCTGTGCCCGGCCGTACCGACGTTGGGGCCAAGGTCGCCGGCGATGTCGACGAATGCGCTGAACGTGTCCGGATGCATCATCGTCAAGTCGACCGCGCAGGTGCCGCCCATCGACCAGCCCGTGATTCCCCATTCGGCGGCATCCTTCGCGACACCGAAGTTGGAGACCATGAACGGGACGACGTCCTTCACGAGGTGATCGGCGGCGTTGCCTCGTAGTCCGTTGACGCACTCGGTGTCATTGTTGAATGCACCCGTCGCATCGACGAAGACCAGCACCGGAGCGCGTCCCCCGTGGTCGGCCGCGAAGCGATCGATGGTCTCGACTGCACCGCCTGCGCGCACCCAGTCCGCCGGGGTGTTCAGAGCCGATCCGATCATCATGACGACGGGCAGTCGGGGCGGGGGATTGCTGGCGAACCATGCCGGCGGGAGGTAGACCAACTCGCCGCGGTGCTCGAACTTCGATGCGGCCGCGCTGATCGTCACGGGTACGACAACACCGTTGGCGGGTACTCTGCCGGCGACCTGCATCGCGGTGACGGCGAGTCGATCGGTTTGATCGGGCAGCGGTCCTGCCGTCAACTGGTTCCAGGCGGTGTGAACCGTCGGGAAGTAGCCGACCCAGCAGTTGAGCGCCAGCCCGATGCTGAGTACGCACAGGGGTACTGCCGCCACCGACGCTGCCCGCCTCCGCCAATTGCTCCGAGGCCAGCCTGCAATGAGGACTGCAAACGCAACACCGATCAGTGCGAGCCAGATCCACAGCGTGACGGGTGCCGGATCCCCGGCTATGCCAAGGGAATCAAGGTAGTGATGTGCCCAGGTGGCCGTCACGGCTCCAATGGCCAATGCGACGGGAAGCCAGAGCACCCTCCAGCGACGCGTCCGCCAACCGGTTGCGTAGAGCAAGGTTCCTGCGGCGATTGCCTGCGCCACCATCGGTGCCCAGCCGTGCGTCAACGAGACCTGGGAAAGGTGGTAATGCAGAGACTCAACTCCTTCGGCCCACGACGTCATCGCGACCGTCGTCGACAGCCGCACCTAGCCATCGTGACCAAGGATTCTTGAGGCTTGCTGAGAGCTCGATGGCGGATCGCGGAGCGATCGTGCGCCGTCGGCATTCAATTCCTGGCGGCGCGGGCGCGCTCGACCGAGAATGAACCGGTGACGAAGCCCTTGACGCGCATCACCCGCATCAGCGAGAAACAGGACACCTCACGAACACGTCTCGATGAGCTCCTGGACAGCACCCCGCTGGCCACCGTCGCGTTGGTCCGCGACGACCATCCGGTGATCTTCCCGACCGGATTCGCCAGGATCGGCGACGACCTGGTGATCCACGGTTCGACGGGCTCGCCGTGGATGCGTGCGCTGGCCGCCGGTGCCGCTGCGGCGGTTTCGGTGACCGCTCTGGACGGTGTCGTGGTCGCGCGCAGCTCATTCGAGTCGTCGTTCCAGTATCGAAGCGCCACCGTGTTCGGGGTGTTCGAGATGGTCCCGGAGGCCGACAAGCTCCGCTTTCTCGATGCCGTGACGGAGAAGTTCATCCCAGGACGTGTCGCGGAGTTGCGTCCGAGCACCCGCAAGGAGCTCGCCGCCACCCTGGCGTTGCGCATGCCGATCGACGCAGATAGTTGGTCGCTGAAGATCAGCGACGGCTGGCCAGAGGACCCGGACGAGGACGTGGCGGGCGACGCCTGGGCGGGCGTCGTGCCGATGGCGGTGACCTACGGCAACCCGCGGCCCGCACCGGATCTCACCCCGGGCATCGTGTTGCCCGCGTCGGTGCGTGCCATGGCGGCCGGGTCCTCAGTCGAGTAGCGCGCTGCGGCGGTACAGGTCGACTCGCCTGTCGCCGTGAACGTCGTTGTTCTCGTTGAACTTCTTCACCCGGGACTGCGCGAGGTCGAGGTCAGCGGTGACGACGCCAGGCTTGCCGAACTCAGCGATGGCCAGCGGGTAGCCGTCGGCGTCGGTGATCACGCTGCCGCCGATCCAGTCCACGCCGCGTTCGATGCCAGCGCGGTCACACACGGCGATGGGCATCCGGTTCATGCCCGCACCGGCCAGCACCCGCACGATCTCGGTCGGCCGTTCGCCCTCCGGTCGGGGTAGCAGCGGCCAGTTGACCGGCGCGCACAACAGGTCTGCGCCTGCCAGCGCCGCCACCCGGACCCACTCGGGGAATTCGACGTCGTAACAAATCATCACGCCGATGCGGCCGTGCTCGGTGTCGACCACCAAGGGCAGGTCGTCGCCCCGGTCGAACACCGCGTTCTCCGTATCCCACAGATGGGCCTTGCGGTAGACGCCGCGCAACCCGGTCCTGTCGACGACCGCGGCGCTGTTGTAGACCTTGTCACCCGCGGCTTCTGGGAAGCCCGCGACGATCGTCAGGCCGAAGGCCGCCGCGAGGTCGGCCCACTCGGTGACCGCGGGACCGTCGGGGGCTTCGGCGAGGGAGACCAGTTCGGTGCGGTCGGCGAACACGTAACCCGACGACGCCAGCTCCGGCAGCACGACGATCTGTGCGCCGTCGCGGGCGGCCGCCTCGATCGCGGCGGAGGAGGTGGTGCGGTTTCCGGTGGTGTCGCCGATGTTGAGGGGGATCTGGGCGCAGGTGACGCGTGTGGCCATGTGTTGATCGTGGTACATGCTTGCGCGATTCGCCTAGAGGTCGGTGGCACAATGCGCCGTATGCGGATGTCGGCGAAGGCGGAGTACGCCATCCGTGCCATGGTCCAGCTAGCGACCGTCGACGAGGGCGTGCTGGTCAAGACCGATGACCTGGCCAAGGCGCAGGGCATCCCCGCGCAGTTCCTCGTCGACATCCTGTCCGACCTGCGTACGGACCGGCTGGTGCGCAGTCACCGCGGGCGGGACGGCGGTTACGCGCTCGCGCAGCCCGCCGCCGACATCAGCATCGCCGACGTCATGCGCTGCATCGACGGCCCACTGGCCAGCGTCCGCGACATCGCGCTTGGCGACCTGCCGTACTCCGGCCCCACCGCCGTGTTGACGGACGTCTGGCGTGCCCTGCGTGCCAGCATGCGGTCGGTGCTCGAGGAGACGACGTTGGCCGACGTGGCGTCGGGTGAGCTGCCAGAACACGTCAGCCGGCTTGCCGGCGACTACCTCGCCCAGGAGGAGAAGCGCGGCCACGGTTAGTGGTTGCCCCCTCCCGCGAGCTCCCCCCTCCCGCGAGCGCGCGTGTTTGCGGCAGACACGCCGCCTTTCTGTAGAACTTTGCGCGCGCTCGCGCCACCGCGGGCGTTCACCGGCTGCGCAGCGCGATCCCGTCGAGCAGCATTCGAAGCCCTCCGTCGAAGTCCTCCTCGGCTGACGTCCGCATGGCGACCTTCGACAACGCCTCGATGTGCGGGTGCCGTTCGCCCGCAACCGCGCCGATCCGAGCGGCGGCATCGGTCGCGTCCGCGGCCCGTCCCCGTGCTAGCGGGCCCGCCAGCTCCGCCTGCGCCGCACCGACGACGAAACCCAGCACCGCGTGGAAGGCGTAGAGCCGGTCCTCGTCGGTCAGCCCCGCTCGGGCCAGGGCGCCGACCAGCGCGTCGGCGATCGCGAAACCGGTGGCCGACGACATCCGTCGGGTCAGCACCAGCGGAATCGCCGCAGGGTGGGCGCGCACACCCCGCCACATCCCGCTCGCGATCGCGTGGACGTCGCGCTTCCAATCGGACGTTGGGGCGGGCACGGCGACGTCGGCGACCACCGCGGCGACGACGAGCTCCTCCAGTCCCTCCTTGTCTGCGACGTAGTTGTAGACGGTCATCGGCCCGGTTCCGAGCGCGGCGGCCAACGTGCGCATGCTGAGGGCACCCAGACCGGAGTCGTCGACGATTCCCAAAGCCGCAGTGGCGATTTCGTCGACCGTGAACCGCGCCCTCACGTTGCCTCCAAGCAAGACCTTGACAAGTACGACGTACGTATTGCAGTGTAGCGAACACGTACAGCGTACTTATCTAGGAGGGGCATGCCCGGCGTCACGAAGCTCGAGACCCATCGCGTCGACTTCACGTCCAACGGAACGACGTGCGCGGCATGGTTGACGTTGCCCGCCAGACCCGGACCGCACCCGGCCGTCGTGTTGGTGCACGGACTCGGCGCGACGCACGACATGATGCTGGCCCAATACGAACAGCACTTCGCGGCGTCGGGCATCGCCACGCTCGCGTTCGACTACCGCCACACCGGATCCTCGGATGGGCAACCGCGCCAACGTATCTCGATGTCGCGACAGCGGGCCGACGTCGCCGCGGCATTGTCCTTCCTTGGTCAGCGCACCGACGTCGACCGGGCACGGCTCGGGCTGTGGGGGACCAGTCTCGGCGGCATGAACGTGGTCCGCGTGGCCGCCGATACCCCCGACCTCGCAGCAGCGGTGATCCAGTGCCCGATCGTGCACGGACCCGGAGCGGCACGCAGCCTCGGCATCTCGGGCCCGCTGCGGCTGGCTCCCGCCATCGTCGAGGACGCCGTGCGCGCAGTGACCCGCCGCGACCGCAGGTACGTACCCATCGTCGGCGCACCCGATGCCCTCGCCATGGTGACAGCGCCCGGAGCGCTGGAAGGCTGGAACTCCACCGTCCCGCCCGGCTATGCCTTCGACAACCGGATCGCCGCGGCCGACGCCGTGGCCATCGTGACCACGTCGGCGCTGCGGCACGCCCGCCGCGTCACCGCGCCGCTGCTGGTCTGCGTCTGCGACCAGGAGAACCTGATGAACCCGGGTTACGCCACTTTGGTGGCCCGCAGAGCGCCGAACGGAATTGCCAGGCACTACGCGTCGGACCACTTCGCCATCTACCACCCACCATTGCTTGGCCGGGTGCTCGCCGACCAGACCGCCTTCTTCGTGGAGCATCTCGATGTCCGCGCGTGAGTTGTTGCGTGCCAACGACCTTCGATTCCTGACCGTTGCCGCCACCCTCAGCACCGACGACTGGGCCGCGCCGAGCCTGTGCGACGCGTGGACCAACCACGACGTGCTGGCCCACCTGGTCATCGGCTACCGGTCCAGGCTCGGCCCGTTCATCGCCGAGATGGCCCGCCACGGAGGCTCATTCGACGATGCCAACACCGATCTGGCGCGCACCTTGGCGGCCACCCGCTGCCCGGCGGATCTGCTCGACGACTTCGCACACCTCGTCGACCGACCCCTCGGCATGGGCCGGTACTTTCCGCGAAGCCTGCTCCTTGGTGATCACGTCACCCACGAACTGGACATCGTCCTCGCACTGGATCGGGAACCCGATGTTCCCGCAGCTGCCCTGGCTGCGGTGCTGAAAACCCAGGTGTCGCTTCCGAATCCGTTCGTCCCGGCCTACCGCAACAGCGGCGGCCTGCGGCTGACTGCGACCGACGCGGACTGGACACACGGGGTGGACGGTCCCGAGGTCAGTGGCCGCGCGGCCGACCTGGTGTCGGTGCTGGGGGATCGGCCCAGTGCGCTGGCGCGGTTGAGTGGCGACGGCGTCGCGGTGCTGTCGTCGCGAGTGCTCAGCCGCCGGAGCCGTACGGCCGGGTGAGGATCTCCAGGTAGTGCCCGGAGGGATCCTGGAAGTACACGCCGCGTCCGCCGTCGTTGTCGTTGATCTCGCCGGGGCGGGCGCCCCGGGGGTCGGCCCAATGCTCCTGCCCGCGTGCGCGGATACGGCCGTAGATCGCGTCGAACTCGGCCTCGGACACCAGGAATGCGTAGTGCTGAGGGTGGATGTCGGCACCGTCGGGTGAGTTGGCGAAGTCGAGGCTGACCCCGTGATTGAGCGTCACCGCCAGGAACGGCCCGAACTCCGCGGCAGCTGGCAGCCCGAAGAGCTCGGTGAAGTAGTCCGCCGATTCACGACGATCCTTGGCGGCCACGATGGTGTGATTGAACGTGATGGCCATTCAAACCAGTGAACCACCTCCCGTGCGGTGAGCACAGCGTTGCAGGATGGAGCGATGGCGAACCACCCGGTCCGACCCCCAACACTCACCGGCGAGCGCACCAGGTTGCGCGTGCCGCACGTCGACGACGCAGAGGCGATGTTCGACGGGATGGCGGCCGATCCCGAAGTGTCGCGCTACATGTCCTGGACGCCGCACGAGGGAGTCGATGAGACCCGCCGCGTCATCACCAGGCTGTTCAACGTCGACGCTGACCCGACGTGGCTGATCGAAACCCGCGACACCGGTGAGTTCATCGGCACGTGCGGTTGGCGCAGGTCGGCGCCGCACACGGTGGAACTTGGGTATGGCATCGGCCGCCGGTGGTGGCGGCAGGGAATCATGTCGGAGGTGGCCCAGCTGTTGATCGACGAGGCTCGACGCGATCGCACCGTGTACCGGATTTCCGCGTACTGCCACGTCGACAACCCCGGGTCGGCGGGGGTTCTCCGACGATGCGGCCTCACCCTCGAAGGCCGGCTCGCGCGATATGCGATATTTCCCAATCTCGGTCCTGAACCGCAGGACTGCCTGATGTTTGGAAAGGCGGTGCGGTGATGGCCGGACTGGACCTGCGCGCACTGGACGCGCCCGTGATCGTGGCTCCCATGGCCGGCGGCCCGACGACGCCCGAGCTTGCGGCCGCGGGGACCAACGCGGGCGGTCTCGGCTTCCTCGCGGCCGGTTACCTCACCGCCGATGTTCTCGCCGAACGCATCACGGCCGCACGGGCGCTCACGTCGGGTCCGCTCGGCGTGAACCTGTTCGTCGTGCGCTCGAGTGCCGCGCTGCCCGACGCGATCCACCGCTACGCGAAGGCCCTCGAGAGTGAATCCGCGCGCTACGACACCCACCTCGGCGAGCCGCGCTACGACGACGACCACTGGTCGGCGAAGCTCGACGTGGTGATGGACCTCAAGCCCGAGGTGGTGTCGTTCACGTTCGGGCTGCCCGACGCGGAGGAGTGCACGCGACTGCGCAGTGCCGGCATCACCACGGTCGGCACCATCACCACCCTGGCCGAGGCAGAGCTGGCCGTCGCGGTCGGCGTCGATGCCGTGGCCGCACAGGGTCCGGCGGCGGGCGGGCACCGCGGGACGCTCGATCCGGCAGCCCCCCCGCCGACCCAGCCGCTCTCGCAACTGCTCCGCGCGACGACCGTCGGTCTCGACGTGCCGGTGATCGCTGCGGGTGGGTTGATGACCGCCGTCGACGTCGCCGACGTGCTGGCCTCCGGTGCAGTGGCGGCAAGCTTGGGCACCGCGTTCCTGCTCGCCGATGAGGCGGGCAGTAGCCCGGTGCATCGTGCCGCGCTGCAGGATCCGCAGTTCACCGAAACCGTCGTGACCCGATCCTTCTCCGGCCGCTACGCGCGCGGTCTGCGCAACCGCTTCATCGACGCGCACGATGCCGAAGCGCCGTTCGGCTATCCCGAGATCCACTACATGACGAGCCCGCTGCGTGCCGCCGCCGTGCGGGCAGGCGACCCGCACGGCACCAACGTGTGGGCAGGCACCGGATATCGGCAGGCCAAGGCGGCGCCAGTCGCCGAGATCTTCTCTGCCCTGATCTAGCGCAAAAGGCTCGGCATTCGACGGTCGGCGTCAATTTCAATATGCGCCGATTCGCTATCTTTGCATTCTCTATGAGAACCGGGATTGCGCTTGGAATTGCATTATTCTGGAGGTGTCGAATTCATTGAAGAGCGGGAGGTTTTCCGCAGACACCAAAAGGGATGGAAGACATGAAGAATTACGCGCTTTCCGCGCTCGTCGCGGGTGCATTGGCTGGCTCGCTGCTCGGGTTGGCAGGGGTTGCCGCCGCGGCGCCAGGTGGCCCGTCGAAGATCGAGGACACGGTGCGGACGCTGGAGTCCAGCGGTTACCACGTGATCCTCAACCGGTCCGGTGCTGCACCATTGGCGTCCTGCTCGGTGACGTCGGTCCGCCCGGGTCAGACGTTCAGTACCGTCGACTCGCGCGGGGGTGGGTCACCGAGCGAGACGATTCTGTCGAAGACCGTCGTCGTCGACGTGGCATGCTGACGCCATTGGAATGCATTGATCCACGACGGGAGTGTGACGCGACGAATGTGCGTCACACTCCCGTGTTGGTACGGCAAGAAATGCGAAATCCGCAATTGCAAAGTAATTCGCGCACGATGAATTGCACGTCGGCGCGGCGTGACCGTTATTCGGCGGACCGCAGCAGATATCCCACACCACGCACGGTGTGAATCATGGGCGCGCGCCCGGCATCGACCTTTTTCCTCAAGTACGAGATGTAGAGGTCGACGATGCCCGACCGGCCACCGAAGTCGTAGTCCCAGACGCTGGCGAGGATCTCCTTGCGGCCCGCGGCCCGCCCCTGGTGGCGCATGAGGTAGCGCAGCAGTTCGAACTCCGTCGAGGTCAAGGAGATCGACGAACCAGCCCGCGTCACCTCTCGGCTCGCGCCGTCCAGCTCGAGATCGCCGACGACGACCACCTCGTCACTCGCAGCGGTTGGGTAGGCCGACCGGCGCAACACGTTCCGCAACTGGGCGACGAGTTCGTCGAATTCCACCGCATCGGGTGTGATGTCGATTCCCCAGCCCTCATCGCGCAGCGCCATCCGAATCAGGTTGGTCAGGGTGCGCTCGTCGTCGACAAGTGCAGCTCGGGTCGGTGAGTCGGCGGTACGGAACGTTTTTGGCAGCTCACCAAGAACGGGCCGTCGGGTCGCATCGCCGACCTGCGATGTCGTCATCTTCACAGTCTCCCCACCCTTCCGTGATCGTTCAGCGGATCCATAGACGGCTCATATGACGGCAGCAACGACGGCCGGGGTCAGTTGCGATCCAGCGTCGTCACGACCACGCTGCCGTCTTCGGACCGTGCAGTGATCACCGACGACGCGTCGTGCGGGTCGTTGGTCTGAGGGACGTCGACCTCCGTTGATCCGTCCCCAGAATCGGTGTTCGCGTCGACCAGGTACGGCCCGCGCGGCGGGAGTGCGATGGTGACGGAACCGTTGCGGCTCGTCACGTCGATGGTCTTCGGTGCGGCGTTCTTGAAGTCCACGTTGATGCTGCCGTCGGAGGTGGTGGCGTTGAACGATTCGGTAACCGAGATCGGCTCGCGCGTGACCACCGACCCGTCCTGGCTGGAGATCTCGACGCGCCGCGCCGAGCCGCTCAGCACGATCGCCCCGTCGATCGTTCTGGCGACCAACTGATCCACGTCCGCCTGGGCCATCACCACGCCGTCCTCCTGATGCACGGTGACCGACAGCTTTCGTGCCAGATCCGGCGGCAGTGTCACGGTGAGCTCACCCGCGCGATTCCAGTCCATGAACCGACCGGAGTGCGACGCGACGGTCACCCGGGTGCCCCCCGGTTCGTTGGCGACCGACACCGCCGCACCTGGCGACTGACGCGAGTCGACCTGACGGAGGTCCACCCGAGGTTCGGTCGCGGCACGGTCGGCGACGATCCGAACGAGCGTCGTGGAGTCGGCGGTGTCGAGGATCAGCGCCTTCATGGCGACAGGCAGGGGCTGGGTGTCGGTAGTCATGCGTAGCGCGCTCAGGCCGAACGCCGCGACCGCCAGGCTGCTCACCGTTCCGATCAGCAACACCGCGGCAGCGGCGACGAGCAGGACGCGTACGACCGTGCGGCTGCCGGGGGTCAGAGGTGGCGGAGCGGCGGGCGAGGGCGGTGGGGGAGCGATGATGGTCGTCACGATGGAAACCCTTTCAACGGTTCAGGATTCGAGGTAGCGCAGGACCGCAAGCACGCGGCGGTTCTCGCTGTCGTCGGGGGCCAGGTCGAACTTGGAGAAGATCGAGGCGATGTGCTTCTCTGCAGAGCCGACCGAGACGTGCAGGGCGCCTGCAATGGCGGAGTTGGTCTTGCCCTCAGCCATGAGCTGCAGGACCTCCTGCTCGCGTGGTGTCAGCTCGTCGAGGGCCGACCGGCGGCGGGAACGGACCAGGATCTGAGAGACCACCTCGGGATCCAGCACGGTGCCCCCGCCGCTCACGACCGTGACGGCGTCCAGGAACGTGGGCACGTCGGCCACCCGATCCTTGAGCAGGTAGCCGAAACCTCTGGTGTCCGAGGCAATCAGGTCGGCGGCGTAGCGCTCCTCCACGTAGTGCGAGAGGACGAGCACCGGCGACTCCGGATTCTGGCTGCGCAGCAGCGCGGCCGCCCGGATGCCCTCGTCGGTGAACGTCGGCGGCATCCGGACGTCGAGGATCGCGAGGTCGGGCTTGAGTTCGTTGACGATCCGCAGCAGGTTGGTCGCGTCGGACACGCCAGCCACCACGTCGTGGCCGAAGTCGGTGAGGATCCGTTCGATGCCGGCCCGCAGCAGCGCGGAGTCCTCCGCGATCACGATGCGCATGGCAGCACCGCCGACACGATGGTGGGGCCGGTCACCGGGCTGGTCACCGCGAACGTTCCTCGGGCCGCCCGCACGCGATCATCGAGACCGCGGAGCCCAGTCGCATCCTCGCCGCCGCTGACGTTCGCGCCGCCGACGCCGTCGTCGAACACCGAGACGTGCAGCGCATGGCTGGGCTCGTCGAACCGCACGGTCACCACCGCCTGCGTGGCGCGCGCATGCTTGGCGACGTTGGTCAGGGCCTCGGCGACCACGAAGTAGGCGACAGACTCGACTTCGTCGGGCAATCGGTACGGCAGGTAGATGTTCAGTTTGGTTGGTACACCGGAGGTTTCGGTGCGCTGCACGACCGAGGACAGCGCGGCGTCCAGACCGCGATCAGCCAGGATGGTCGGCGCCATCCCACGCACGACGTTGCGCAACTCGAGCAACGCGCTCTTGGCGTCGTCCTGGGCCTCGGTAATGAGCTTGCGCGCCTCGGGCAGGTCGGTGTCGAGTTTGGTCTGCGCAAGGCCGATCGTCATGGCCAACGAGACCAGTCGGGGCTGAACGCTGTCGTGAAGGTCGCGTTCGATGCGGTGGCGCTCGGTCTGGGCCGACGACACCGCCCCCTCCCGGGCATTGGCCAGCGCGCTGACCTGGTACTGCAGGGCGGCGGTGGCCGACGGGGGCAGCAGCCAGCGGTCGATCGCCGCGTCGACGGCAGGGGCGAACACCAGGATTGCGGCGGCAGCCACGAAGGCGATGACTGCCAGTACCCACGCCAACGGTGGCGAGATGAACGACAGGCCGATGGCGTCGTCGCTGCGGCTGATCGCGATCGCGGCGGCGGGTCCCACGAAGGCGAACACCAGCAGCGCGAATGCGACTCCGGCGGCAAGCATGTCGTAGGTGAGGCGCAGATAGTGGTGCGCGGCCCCCTTCCAGAACTTGACGCTGCTGACGTCCAGCCACAGCTGATGCGCCCAGCGCTGAAAGCCGCTGTAATGCGACATCTTCCGGGGAGGGACGGGGATCTGAAGGTTGAACACCGCCTCGCTCCGCACCCGTTCGACCCATTCGACGCCGCGCATCAGGTAGATGAAGGCGACGGCGCCGAGGAGGAAGCCGATGATCGACGGGATCGACGAGATGGCGAGGATCAGGATCGTCAGGGGGACCCAGAACCACACCACGCCCAACGCGGCGCCAGTCATCAGCGACGCGGTGGGAACCAGGCCCAAATGCCGGGCGCGGGGCGTGTCGACGGTGTCGACGGTGTCGGCGGGAGGCGGGGGAACCGCGTCGATCGGGGTGGTGACTGCAACCATGCCATCAACCTATGGACTAAGCGCCCTTCGCGACACGGCGATACCCCGACAGAATTCGGGGGGTTAACCCCCCGTTCGGACGTCGCGATGAGTTTTCCGAACGACGCCGGTCTGTTCTGGTACCGAAGTCATCAACGAACCAGGAGCAACCATCATGACCGTCACTTCCTCCCTCAGCGCCGTTGCCGCTCCGCAGAAGCGGTCTGTCGGTCAGAAGGTCGGTATTGGGATCAGCGTGCTCGTCGGAGCGTTCCTGGTGTTCGACGCTGCAGGCAAGTTGGCCAACGTACAGCAGGTCAAGGAGGGCACCGCGGCGCTCGGCTTCCCGCCAGGGCAGGCGCTGATCATGGGCTTCGTGCTGAGCATTTGCGTTTTGGTGTACGCGATTCCGCGTACGGCCGTGCTCGGTGCGCTTGGTATCACGGCCTACCTCGGCGGTGCGGTCACCGCGAACATGCGCGTCGAGGCGCCGCTGTTCAGCGCGGTGTTGTTTGCCGTCTACTTCGGCGTGCTGATGTGGGTCGGCCTGGTGCTGCGCCGCCCCAGCCTGCTGCGCGTGGCGGGCATTACCCCGCTGGCGCGAGCGTAGCAACGGGGAAGGAACTGAATCACTTTGGCGCGCTGAGCTCCAACGCGATGAAGTCCGGGTCGCGGAACTCGAGAATGTAGGCGTGGCCGATGTCCTTGATCGGCTCGTGAGCGATCCCGAGATCGTCGAGATGCGCAGCCGCCGAATCCAATTCGGCCTTGCTCGCCACGCGAAGGCACAAGTGGTCGAGGCCAACCCGGTCTTCGTCGAAGCTGTCGTCGGCGCCAGGCCTCAGCCCGATCAACGTGCCGCCGATGTCGTACAGCACGCCGCCGAACAGGAAGCTCAGCTGCTCGCGGGTGGCGTCGTCGGCGCCTTCGGGCACCTCGAGGGCGACGGGCCAGCCGAAGACCGATTCGTAGAAGCCGCGGGAGCGTGCGATGTCGGTGACCGTGAGCCGGATGTGGGCAACTGAGTTCGCGGAGATCGGCATGCCGATCATGTTGCCATGAGCGCCGTGCCAGAATCCGGACGTGCAGATCGGGATGACGATGCCGGTAATGGAACCCAACCTCGACGCGGCCACGCTGACGTCGTGGGCCCGCGTCATCGACGGCGGCCCGTTCTCGTCGCTGTGCTGGGGCGAGCGGATCGCGTTCGACAACCCGGACTCGCTGACGCTGCTCGGAGCCATGGCGGCGCTGACCGACCGGGTGCGTCTGGTGTCGACGGTGATCGTCCCGCAACTGCACGAC
Organism: Mycolicibacterium sp. P9-64; assembly: GCF_008329605.1. Taxonomy (GTDB): domain Bacteria; phylum Actinomycetota; class Actinomycetes; order Mycobacteriales; family Mycobacteriaceae; genus Mycobacterium. The sequence goes on along the minus strand of NZ_NPKO01000011.1, from coordinate 29,091 downwards.
CCCGTGATGCTGGCCAAGGCCCTGGCCACCGGCGATCTGCTGAGCGGTGGCCGGCTCACCGTCGCGCTTGGTGTGGGCGGCCGCGATGAGGACTACCGAGCCGTCGGCGCGGACCCGGCCACCCAGACCATGAGGGACATGGCCGACCGCGTCGCGATCATGAAGCGGGTCTGGGCGGGCGAGAAGATCACCGAAGCCGCGCTGCCGGTCGGTCCGTCCCCGGTGCAGTCCGGCGGGCCGCAACTGCTCGTCGGCACCATTGGACCCAAGACCCTGCGCAGCGCGGCCGCTTGGGCGGAGGGACTCGCAGGCATCACCCTCGACCTCGACGTCGACAAGCAGAACGAGCTGTACGACGTCGCCCGCACGGCGTGGGCCGAGGCGGGCAAGGCCAAGCCGCATCTCGCCACGTCGTTCTGGTTCGCGCTCGGCGACCGCGAGGAGGCTCGCGCCCAGGTGCACCGCCACCTGCGCAGGTACATGAACTGGATCCCCGGGGAGTACGTCGACGCGATGGCACCCACCACCGGGTTCGCGGGCAGCGACGAGGAGCTGCTCGAGGTGCTGCGCGGGTTCGAGGCCATCGGCACCGACGAGGTGCACCTGATTCCGACGAGCGCCAACATCGACCAGTTGCGCCGCGTCGCGGATCTGGCCAAGGAGTTCGCCTGAGCCGTCTCAGTTTTGAGGCGGCAACCCGTCGTAGACCTTCTTGTAGTAGGCCGCCAGGAACCGCGGGCCGACGAAGCGCATGAGGGTGACCCCGGCCAGCGCTATGACGTTCTTCGAGGTCTGCTCCCAGACGCCGTGCACGGAGCTGCCGCCGCCCTCGGCGGGGGTGGCGGTCAACGACATGTTGCTGCCGGCGGCGAGTGCGTCACTGTCGACGACGGTCAGCGTCACCGACCCCGGGACCGACCAGTCGTAGTGCCACGTGGCCCAGAGCTTCGGGAAGTCCTGGCCTTCGCGGATGTCGGCGTCGGTGTCCCCGAGGCGATAGACCTCGAACGCCTTCTCTGACGACGCCGGCCAGCGGTGCGGCCGGTTCGGGGAGAAGTCCGTCATCAGCTCGACGACCTGGTCCGGTGTTGCCGTGGTGACGAAGTCGAACTCGAACTTGGTGTGCATCGTCCGAAGTTAACGTGGTTTGGGCTCACAGTGGGGGCTCGAGCCGTTCGGGCGTCCGCTCGAACGAGGCTTGGCAAACCGCCCGCCGGGCTGACGCCGGTGGGTACGGTTCCGCCGACTGCACGAGCCCGTGAACTGTTTGGCCAGGTGCGTCGGCTCGTGACTACGCGGCTCGCGACGATGGCCGCCGCAGGCGCTCGTCGAGGCGATGGTGGTGGCCGACGCTCGACGATGGCGAAGTTGCGCCGGCGAAGGCCGAATTACTGTGCCCGGCTTGCAGTTTGATGCACGTGCCGCTGCCGAAGCTACTCGGCTGACTCTGCCCGTGGCGAACAACCTGCCAACGCGCCCCAGTCCGGAATAGGTTCGAGGTCATGCAGATATCCGGTTCTACCGTGCTCTTGACCGGTGCCACCGGCGGCATCGGGCTTGCCATTGCGAAGGCTCTTGCCGACCGTGGAGCCAACCTGATCGTGACGGGTCGACGTCGCGACGTCCTCGATCCGCTCGTTGCGGAACACGGCGGTCGCGCGATCGCCGTCGATCTGACCGTCCGCGCGGACGTCGAACGTCTTCTGGAGGAGGCGGGCGACGTCGACATCCTGGTGGCCAACGCGGCCCTCCCCGCTGCGGGTGCGCTCGAATCATTCACCGTCGGCGAGATCGATCGCGCGCTGGACGTGAACCTGCGCGCACCGATCATGCTCGCCCATGGGCTTTCGCCAGGAATGATCGCCCGCGGTCGCGGGCACCTGCTGTTCACGTCCTCGCTTCTCGGCAAGTCCGCGATGCCGGGCACGTCGATCTACAGCTCCACCAAGTTTGCGTTGCGTGGCTTCGCCAATGCGTTGCGCGCTGACTTCAGAGACACCGGCGTCGGAGTGTCCGTGGTGTTTCCCGGCATCATCCGCGACGCGGGGATGTTCGCCGAAGCACACGTGGACGCCCCCACCGGAGTCGGAACCAGCACGCCGGAAGAGGTGGCTGAGGGCGTCGTCAGTGCGATCGAACGCAATCGCGGTGAGGTCGACGTCGCGCCGGTGCAGGCCCGCGTCATCACGGGTCTAGGGAGTATCGCCCCCGACGTGACCGCCGCTCTGATGCGGCGTATGGGAGCGAGGGACATGATGCGTGACGTCGCGGCTGGTCAGCGCGACAAGCGCTGAATGAACGGCGGCATGGCGCAGATTCGTTGTGTGGTGCCCCCGGCAGGAATCGAACCTGCGGCCTTCTGCTCCGGAGGCAGACGCTCTATCCCCTGAGCTACGGGGGCGCAACCGGTGCGCCAATGGGCTCCGACAGCCTAACGCATCACGGCAGGGCCGATCACACCCCGAGTCGCGGCGCCCAGAGATCGCAGGGTTCCCGGGTCCCTCGGTAATGGATTCGGGGCGTGACCACCCCAGACCATAGGATGGTCCCTCGTGACCCCCGCCGACCTGGCAGAGCTGCTCAAGAACACCGCCGCCGCGGTCCTGGCCGAGCACGGCCTCGACACCGCGGCGCTGCCCGAGACCGTGACGATCGAGCGGCCCCGCAATCCCGAGCACGGCGATTACGCCACCAACCTGGCCCTTCAGGTCGGCAAGAAGGTCGGCGCCAACCCGCGTGAGCTGGCCGGATGGCTGGCCGACGCACTGGTCGCCACCTCGGGCATCTCAGCCGCCGACGTGGCCGGGCCCGGCTTCGTCAACCTGCGCATCGAGGCGTCGGCCCAGGCCGTCGTCGTCGAGAACGTGCTGTCGGCCGGGGCCGAGTACGGGAACTCCACCGACCTGGCAGGCAAGAACATCAACCTCGAGTTCGTCTCGGCCAACCCGACCGGGCCGATCCACATCGGCGGCACCCGCTGGGCGGCCGTCGGTGACGCGCTCGGCAGGCTGCTGGCCACCCAGGGCGCAGGCGTCGTCCGCGAGTACTACTTCAACGACCACGGCGCGCAGATCGACAGGTTCGCCCGGTCCCTAGTCGCGGCAGCCAAGGGCGAGCCGGCTCCAGAGGATGGCTACGCAGGCGACTACATCGCCGACATCGCCGCCCAGATCGTCGCCAAGGTCCCCGACGTCCTGGAACAGCCTGCCGACGAGCAGCAGGAGACGTTCCGGGCAAGAGGCGTCGACCTGATGTTCACCCACATCAAGTCGTCGCTGCACGACTTCGGCACCGACTTCGACGTGTACACCCACGAAGATTCGATGCACACCAGCGGCCGGGTCGATCAGGCCATCGCCAAGCTGCGCGAGACCGGAAGCATCTACGAGAAGGACGGCGCGACGTGGTTGCGCACCACCGAGTTCGGTGACGACAAGGACCGCGTCGTCATCAAGAGCGACGGCAACCCCGCCTACGTCGCCGGTGACCTGGCGTACTTCCTCGACAAGCGGCAGCGCGGTTTCGACCTGTGCATCTACATGCTCGGCGCCGACCACCACGGTTACATTGCCCGGCTGAAGGCGGCCGCCGCTGCGCTCGGCGACGACCCAGCCACCGTCGAGGTGCTCATCGGTCAGATGGTGAACCTTGTCCGCGACGGCCAGCCGGTCCGGATGAGCAAGCGTGCGGGCACCGTCATCACGCTCGACGACTTGGTGGACGCCATCGGCGTCGACGCCGCCCGCTACGTCCTCATCCGCAGTTCGGTCGACTCGCCGATCGACATCGACCTGCAGCTGTGGTCCAGCGCGTCGGCCGAGAACCCGGTCTACTACGTGCAATACGCGCACGCCCGGCTGTCGGCGTTGGCGCGCAGCGCGGCCGAGCTCGGTATCGCGGCCAGCACGTCGCATCTTGAGCTACTCACTCACGACCGTGAGGGCACCTTGATGCGCAGCCTCGGGGAGTTCCCGCGGATCCTCAAATCTGCGTCCTCCCTCCGGGAACCGCACCGCGTCTGCCGCTACCTCGAAGACCTGGCAGGCGACTACCACCGGTTCTACGACTCCTGCCGGGTGCTGCCGCAGGGCGACGAGGCCCCAGGCGACCTGCACGCCGCGCGCCTCGCGCTGTGCGTCGCCACCCGCCAGGTCATCGCCAACGGTCTTCAGATCCTCGGCGTCAGCGCTCCGGAGCGGATGTGAACGCGCATCCCGCCGGCCCGCGGCACGCAGAGGAGATGCACCACGCCGGTGCACCGGCCCGACCGCAGTCGGTCACCGAGATGCTGACGCTGGCCCCGAACGTCTGGCCGCGCAACACCGTTCGCGGTGCCGACGGCACCGTGTCCATCGCGGGCGTACCGGTGACCGCGCTTGCCGAGGAGTACGGCACGCCGCTGTTCGTGATCGACGAGGACGACTTCCGGTCCCGCTGCCGAGACATCGCCGCCGCGTTCGGCGGTGGTGAGCACGTGCGTTACGCCGCCAAGGCGTTCCTCTGCTCGGAGATCGCGCGCTGGGTCGATCAGGAAGGCCTGTCGCTTGACGTCGCCACCGGGGGCGAGCTCGCCGTGGCGTTGCACGCGGGATTCCCGGCAGACCGGATTGCGTTGCACGGCAACAACAAGTCGGTCGCCGAACTCACCTCCGCGGTGAAGGCCGGCGTCGAACACGTCGTGCTGGACTCGATGACCGAGATCGACCGGCTGGACGCCATCGCCGGTGAGAACGGCATCGTGCAGGACGTACTGGTCCGCGTCACCGTCGGCGTCGAGGCCCACACCCACGAGTTCATCTCGACCGCCCACGAGGACCAGAAGTTCGGGCTGTCGCTGGCCAGTGGCGCCGCGATGGACGCCGTGCGCCGCGTGTTCGCGACCGACCACCTCCGGTTGGTCGGCCTGCACAGCCACATCGGGTCGCAGATCTTCGACGTCGACGGATTCGAGCTGGCCGCCCACCGGGTGATCGGGCTGCTGCGCGACGTGGTCGCCGAGTTCGGCGTCGAGAAGACCGCGCAGATCTCCATCGTCGACCTCGGCGGTGGCCTCGGCATCTCCTATCTGCCGCAGGACGATCCGCCGCCGGTGGACGAACTGGCCGCCAAGCTCGACGCCATCGTGCGCAACGAGTCGGCGGCCGTCGGCCTGCCCGCGCCGAAGCTCGTCGTCGAGCCGGGCCGCGCCATCGCAGGCCCCGGCACCATCACGCTCTACGAGGTCGGCACCGTCAAGGACGTGGCGGTCAGCCCGACTGCGCACCGGCGCTACGTCAGTGTGGACGGCGGGATGAGCGACAACATCAGGACGTCGCTGTACGCCGCGGAGTACGACGCACGGCTGGTCTCCCGGCTCAGCGATGCCGCGCCGACACTGGCCCGGATCGTCGGAAAGCACTGCGAGAGCGGCGATATCGTCGTCCGCGACACGTGGGTGTCCGATGACGTCACGCCAGGAGACTTGATCGGGGTCGCCGCCACCGGCGCGTACTGCTATTCGATGTCGAGCCGGTACAACCTGCTCGGCCGCCCCGCGGTGGTCGCCGTGCGGGATGGGAAGGCGCGGCTGATCCTTCGCCGCGAGACGATCGACGATCTGCTGAGTTTGGAGGTGGGTACTCAATGAAGTTCAAGGGAGTAGCGGAGGTGGATCGCCCATGAGCACAGCCGAGAAGCCGGTTGGCGTAGCGGTATTGGGACTGGGCAACGTCGGTAGCGAGGTCGTCCGCATCATCGAGGCGAGCGCAGCTGACCTGGCCGCCCGGATCGGCGCGCCGCTGGAACTGCGTGGCATTGGCGTTCGCCGGGTGGCCGGCGACCGCGGCGTCTCGATCGACCTGTTGACCAACGACGTCGAAGCGCTCGTCTCCAGGGACGACGTCGACATCGTGGTCGAGCTGATGGGCCCGGTGGAACCGTCCCGCAAGGCGATCCTGACCGCGCTGCAGCACGGCAAGTCCGTCGTGACCGCCAACAAGGCGCTGTTGGCGCAGTCCACCGGTGAGTTGGCGACTGCCGCCGAGCGCGCCCACGTCGACCTGTACTTCGAGGCTGCGGTCGCGGGTGCGATCCCGGTGATCCGTCCGCTCACCCAGTCGCTGGCAGGCGATTCGGTACTGCGGGTGGCCGGGATCGTCAACGGCACGACCAACTACATCCTCTCGGCGATGGACAGCACGGGCGCCGACTACGAGAGTGCCCTTGCCGACGCGAGCGCGCTGGGTTACGCGGAGGCCGATCCGACCGCCGATGTCGAGGGCTACGACGCCGCCGCGAAGGCGGCAATCTTGGCGTCGATCGCCTTCCATACCCGGGTGACCGCCGATGACGTCTATCGCGAGGGCATCACCACGATTAGCCCATCGGACTTCGCATCTGCAAGAGCACTCGGCTGCACGATCAAGCTGCTGGCGATCTGCGAGCGCATCATCAACGACGAAGGGCAACAGCGTGTCTCGGCCCGGGTGTACCCGGCGCTGGTGCCGCTCGAGCATCCCCTCGCATCGGTCAATGGTGCGTTCAACGCGGTGGTGGTCGAAGCCGAGGCTGCGGGCCGCCTGATGTTCTACGGCCAGGGCGCGGGCGGTGCGCCAACGGCGTCGGCTGTGATGGGCGACCTGGTGATGGCCGCACGCAACCGCGTGCAGGGCGGACTCGGGCCACGCGAGTCGAAGTACGCCGAGCTGCCGATCGCACCGATCGGCTTCATCCCGACGCGGTACTACGTCAGCATGAACGTCGCCGACCGGCCGGGTGTGTTGTCTTCCGTATCCGCCGAATTCGCCAAGCGCGAAGTCAGCATCGCCGAGGTTCGCCAGGAGGGGATGGTCGACGACGGCGGTCTGCGGTGCGGCGCCCGCATCGTCGTGGTGACCCACCTCGCGACCGACGCCGCACTGTCGGACACCGTTGCCGCCCTTGCCGATCTCGACGTCGTGGACAGCATCAACAGCGTGCTGCGACTGGAGGGAACGACCGAATGAGCGCGGAAACCGCGGTGCACCAACCTTGGCCGGGCCTGATCGCCGCCTACCGCGACCGGTTGCCGGTTGAGGATCACTGGACGCCGATCACCCTGCTCGAGGGCGGCACGCCCCTGATCCACGCCAAGAGGATCAGCGAACTCACTGGCTGCACAGTGCATTTGAAGGTCGAGGGGCTCAACCCCACGGGCTCCTTCAAGGACCGCGGCATGACCATGGCGGTGACGGAGTCGGTGGCTCGCGGCCAGAAGGCCGTGCTGTGTGCCTCGACCGGCAATACGTCGGCATCGGCGGCCGCGTACGCGGCGCGTGCCGGTATCACCTGCGCGGTGCTCATCCCGCAGGGCAAGATCGCGATGGGCAAGCTCGCCCAGGCTGTCATGCACGGTGCCAAGATCATCCAGGTCGACGGCAACTTCGACGACTGCCTGGAACTGGCCCGCAAGCTGACGGCGGACTTCCCGACCATCGCGCTGGTGAACTCGGTCAACCCGTACCGCATCGAGGGCCAGAAGACTGCGGCCTTCGAGATCGTCGACGCGCTGGGTACCGCGCCCGACGTGCACGCCCTGCCCGTCGGCAACGCGGGCAACATCACCGCGTACTGGAAGGGCTACACCGAATACCACCGCGACGGCCTGTCCGACCGGCTGCCACGCATGCTCGGCACGCAGGCCGCGGGGGCCGCACCCCTGGTGCACGGTGCGCCCGTGAAGAACCCCGAGACCATCGCCACGGCGATCCGGATCGGTGCGCCCGCGTCGTGGACCTCGGCCGTCGAGGCCCAGCAGCAGTCGAACGGCCGGTTCCTGGCCGCCACCGACGAGGAGATCCTGGCTGCCTATCACCTGATCGCGCGTTCCGAGGGCGTGTTCGTCGAGCCCGCATCGGCGGCCAGCGTCGCCGGTCTGCTGAAGTCGGTCGAAGACGGCTGGGTGAAGAAGGGTTCGACGGTGGTCTGCACGGTCACCGGCAACGGCCTCAAGGATCCGGACACTGCGCTCAAGGGCATTCCCGCCGTCGAAGCCGTTCCGGTCGACCCGGTTGCGGTGGTTGCCAAGCTTGGACTGGCGTAGGGGAGTGGATTTGCGCGCACGCGAGGAGCAGGAAAGGCGAAAGTGACTCGGATTCTGCCTGCCGGGCTGGCGGCCAATGCCGTGGTGGCTGCGTCGAGCGCGAATCTTGGGCCGGGTTTCGACAGCCTCGGGCTCGCGCTCAGCCTCTATGACGAAATCGAGGTCCAGACAACCGATTCCGGCTTGACCATCGAGGTCGAGGGGGAGGGGGCGGGCCAAGTTCCTCTCGACTCGTCGCACCTCGTCGTCCGTGCAATCGAGCGCGGGCTCGCTGCAGCAGGAGTGGCTGCTGCAGGCCTGAAGGTGTTCTGCCGAAACGACATTCCGCACTCGCGTGGCCTCGGCTCGTCGGCGGCCGCCGTCGTCGGTGGCATCGCGGTTGCCAACGGCCTTGTTGCGCAAACGGACTCGACGCCGCTGACCGACGCCGAGCTCGTGCAGCTGTCATCGGAGTTCGAAGGGCACCCCGACAACGCGTCCGCCGCGGTGCTGGGCGGTGCGGTGGTGTCCTGGACAGAAGGCGACGGTCCGCAGACCCGCTACGCGGCCGCGCCGCTGCGGCTGCACCCCGACATCCACCTGTTCCCCGCAATCCCGCAGGTGCGCTCATCGACGGCCGAGACCAGGGTCCTGCTTCCCGACGCGGTCAGCCACGTCGATGCGCGGTTCAACCTCAGCCGCGCGGCGCTGCTCGTCGTCGCGCTGACCGAGCGGCCCGATCTGTTGATGGCCGCCACCGCCGACCGGCTGCATCAACCACAACGCGCGGCGGCCATGCCGGCATCGGCGGAATATCTCGCCATCCTGCGGCGTTGTGGAGTTGCAGCGGTGCTATCTGGGGCCGGACCTGCGGTTATCGCGCTCACCACCGAGTCGGAACTGCCTGCTCAAGCCCTGGAGTTCGGTGCCGCCAACGGGTTCGCCGTCAACGAGATGCTTGTTGGTGAGGGTGTCCGATGGACATCCGGCGTATTGATTCGTAGTTGACACGAGTCACATGCGAATCACGGGTGATTCTTGCTTCCCACACCGATGCGGGTTATCCTCGCTCTCGTCCAGCAATCGCAGCGTCCTTTTCTGCGCCGACACTAGGACGACCACCAATTCTTCTCGTGGATGACGGCTCGCCGTATCGCGGCGGACCCCAGCGATCACCGTTGCCTTGGCGACGGTGGGACCTCGGCACTCAGCGTTTCGCCTGAGTGCGACGAACCCTCGTGCGATCAGATCAGCGAGGGAAAGAAAGGAAATCCGTGACTGATACGGACCTCTTCACCACTGACAGCAGCGACGCCGTGTCGCCCGCCGCCGTGAATTCCGACATCTCCGAGGCGGTTTCCGCCCCCACCACTCCGGAAGCTGCGGCGCCCGCAGCCGTGGAGACCGCGCCGGTGACCACCACCACACGCAGCGAGCGCGGTGGCTCCCTGACCGGGATGGTTCTGCCCGACCTGCGTGCACTCGCCAACGAGGTTGGCGTCAAGGGCGCATCCGGGATGCGCAAGAGTGAGCTGATCGCGGCAATCCGCGAGAAGCGCGCCGAGATCTCCGCCGACAAGAACGGCAACGCTCCCGCAGCTGCGGCCGCACCGGCCGCTGAGAGCTCCGAGGCCGTCGCCGAAGCGCCCGCCGAGCAGCCCGTGCGTGCACGCCGCGAGCGCCGTGGCGCCTCGCGCCAGGCCGGTACGCCGTCCCCGGACGCCGAGACCAAGGCCGACGAGACCAAGGCCGACGAGACCAAGGCCGACGAGACCAAGGCCGACGAGACGCCCGTCGACAAGGCCGAGCCCGTAGCCGACGCGAAGGCTGAGGCCAAGGTCGAGGCCAAGGTCGAGGACAAGGCCGAAGGCAAGACCGAGAACAAGGCTCCCAAGACCGACGAGAAGGGCGACGACAGGCGCGCCCAGAGCTCCCGTCAGGACAACCGCTCCAACGACGGCGGCAATCAGGGCGGCCAGTCCAACCAGGGCAACCAGGGCGGCGGCAACCGCTCCAACCAGGGTGGCGGCAACCAGTCCAACCAGGGTGGCGGCAACCAGGGCAACCAGTCCAACCAGGGCAACCAGGGTGGCGGCAACAACAACGACGACGACGACGACGGTGACGGCCGCCAGGGCCGACGCGGCCGCCGGTTCCGTGACCGCAGGCGTCGCGGCGAGCGCACCGGTGCCGAAGGCGGCGGCGGTGGCGATCGTGACACCGAAATCCGTGAGGACGACGTCGTCCAGCCCGTCGCAGGCATCCTCGACGTGCTCGACAACTACGCGTTCGTCCGTACGTCCGGCTACCTGGCCGGACCGAACGACGTCTACGTGTCCATGAACATGGTCCGCAAGAACGGCCTGCGCCGCGGCGACGCCGTCACCGGTGCCGTCCGCATCTCCCGCGAGGGCGAGAGCAGCGGCGGTGGTGGCGGTCAGAACCCGCGACAGAAGTTCAACCCGCTGGTTCGCCTCGACACCATCAACGGCGGTTCGATCGAGGACGCCAAGAAGCGCCCGGAGTTCGGCAAGCTCACCCCGCTGTACCCGAACCAGCGGCTGCGCCTGGAGACCACCCCAGATCGTCTGACGCCGCGCGTCATCGACCTGATCATGCCGATCGGCAAGGGCCAGCGCGCCCTGATCGTGTCGCCGCCGAAGGCGGGTAAGACGATGATCCTTCAGGCGATCGCGAACGCGATCACCACGAACAACCCCGAGTGCCACCTGATGGTGGTTCTGGTCGACGAGCGGCCAGAAGAGGTGACCGACATGCAGCGTTCGGTGAAGGGTGAGGTCATCGCCTCGACCTTCGACCGCCCGCCGTCAGATCACACCGCCGTCGCGGAACTGGCCATCGAACGGGCCAAGCGGCTCGTCGAACAGGGCAGTGACGTCGTCGTCCTGCTGGACTCGATCACCCGGTTGGGCCGCGCGTACAACAACGCGTCGCCGGCCTCGGGGCGCATCCTGTCCGGTGGTGTCGACTCGACCGCGCTGTACCCGCCGAAGCGGTTCCTCGGCGCGGCCCGCAACATCGAGGACGGTGGCTCGCTGACGATCATCGCCACGGCCATGGTCGAGACCGGGTCCACCGGTGACACGGTCATCTTCGAGGAGTTCAAGGGCACCGGCAACGCCGAGCTCAAGCTCGACCGCAAGATCGCCGAGCGCCGGGTGTTCCCGGCCGTCGACGTCAACCCGTCGGGCACCCGCAAGGACGAGCTGCTGCTCGGCCCCGATGAGTTCTCGGTCGTGCACAAGCTCCGTCGTGTGCTGTCGGGACTCGATTCGCACCAGGCCATCGATCTGCTGATGAGCCAGTTGCGCAAGACCAAGACGAACTACGAGTTCCTGGTGCAGGTCTCCAAGACCACGCCCCAGAACATGGACTCCGACTAACCACGACACGCAGAAGCCCCGCACGCCATCTTGCGCATGCGGGGCTTTTGCGTCGTCCGGGTCGACGTCAGAGAGCGGGGTCGGCGCGCAACCCAGGCATCACGTAGCGACGGACGTGCATCAGCAGCGCTTGGTGATCGGCAGGATCGAGTAGCTGCCCCGGCACCGTCGCAAACGAGATGATCACTCGGGCAACCCATTCCGATGCCTCGCCGACGTGGACGTCGGGATGTATCTCACCCGAGTCCCGCGCAGCCTCCAGGTACCGCAACCAGAAGTTGGCGATGTCGGGTACCAGGCCCTGCACACCGGCGCCCGCACATGCCGCGAATTCATCGGGCTCGTCGCGCCGCAACTTCATCAGCAGCGCGCCAGGATCGTCGTACGCCGTCCGGCCGTGGCGAATGCCCGCCACGAGCTGTTCATCGAGTCCGTCGATCGACTCGAGCAGGGCGTGCGCCTCCGACCAGTACGTGTCGTTGAGCCGCACGATGGCCGCACCCAGCAGCGACACCTTGTCGGGGAAGTGGCGATAGAGCCATCCTCTCGAGACCCCCGCGACTTCGGCGACCTCGGACACGGTCGTCGCGCGAATCCCCCTGGCGCGCAGACACACCTCGGCGGCGTCGATCAGCCGCTCACGGACCGTCCTGGTGGCCGGAGGAGGTGACGCGGTGTCGGTCAACGGCTACTCCTGCTCGATTTCGGTTTGTCGACGGTCGCGTGCTAGATGCGCGCTCTGCAAGCGTCGCTCAGTCTGCCAGTGGCCAGACGCTACCGCGTGGCCGGTCGCAGATGGTAGACACTCTGCACAATCTGTTCAGCCAATCGGATCGAGGCGGCCGACGATGCCGGATACGTTGCAGCACCTTCTTCGCGAACGGTCCGAACAGGACGGCGTCGCGATCAAGTACGGCGACCGGACGTGGACGTGGCGCGAACACCTCGGTGAGGCCGCAACACAGGCCGCTGCACTGATCTCGGCAGCCGATCCCCAACGACCACTGCACGTCGGCGTCCTCATGGGCAATACCCCCGACATGCTCACCGCCCTGGCCGCCGCAGCCCTCGGCGGCTACGTCCTGTGCGGCATCAACACCACCCGACGCGGCGACGCCCTCGCCCGCGACATCACGCGGGTGGACTGCCAGATCGTTGTCACCGACGCCGAACACCGGCACCTACTCGACGACCTTGACATCGATACGGACCTACCCGGCGTGACCGTCCTCGACGTGTCCACCGCACAGTGGGCGGACATGCTCGCCGCCGCGCCCGCCTTGGTTCCGCATCGCGAGGTCGAGGCGGACGACACGTTCATGATGATCTTCACGTCGGGCACCAGCGGTGATCCCAAGGCGGTCCAGGTGCCGCACGCCATGGTGTTGTTCGCGGGCAGCGCACTGGTCGAGCGGTACGGGCTGACCGGCTCCGACGTCTGTTACCTGGCCATGCCGCTCTTCCACTCCAACGCCGTCTATGCGGGCTGGAGCGTGGCCCTCGGTGCCGGGGCCGCCATGGCACCCGCCGCCTTCTCGGCATCGCGGTTCCTGCCGGACATCCGGGGCTACGGCGCGACCTACATGAACTACGTGGGCAAGCCCCTCGCCTACATCCTGGCCACGCCCGAACGGCCCGACGACGCGGACAATACGTTGCGCATCGCGTTCGGCAACGAAGCCGCCGACCGCGACATCGAAGAGTTCGGTCGACGGTTCGGCTGCACCGTCTGGGACGGTTTCGGCTCGACCGAGACGGCGGTGATCGTCGCCAGGCCCGACGACTGCCCGGCCGGATCGATCGGAAGGGGCTTCCCCGGCGTCGCCATCTACGACTCCGAGACGGTCCGGGAGTGCGACGTCGCACGCTTCGACGACACCGGCGCCCTGGCCAACGCCGACGCGGCGATCGGGGAGCTGGTCAACACCGCCGGCAGCGGGCTCTTCCGCGGGTACTACAACGATCCCGGCGCCACCGACCAACGAATGCGCCACGGCATGTACTGGTCGGGTGACCTGGCCTACCGCGATGCCGATGGCTGGATCTACCTTGCGGGTCGCACGGCCGACTGGATGCGCGTCGACGGCGAGAACCTCACCACCGCGCCGATCGAGCGCATCCTGCTCCGATTGCCCGTGATCAGCCGGGTGGCCGTCTACCCGGTGCCCGACGACTACGTCGGCGATCAGGTGATGGCGGCGATCGTGTTGCGTGACGACTCGGAGTTGAGCCCCGAGGACTTCACCGAGTTTCTCGCCGCGCAGCGCGATCTGTCGCCGAAGGCCTGGCCACGCTACGTATGGATCGCCGATGACCTGCCAAGTACGGCGACCAACAAGATCCTCAAACGCGAGTTGATCGGGCTCGGCGTCGACCCAGAGGGCCGGGTGCTGTGGAAGAGGGACGGAATAGCGGCCGGTACGCGCGCGTTTAGGAGGTTGGCGGTTGACCTGGCATAATGAACCGTCACCTCGGTTCCGGTTCACGCTCGAAGACCTTTGGGTCAGGGCTTGGGCGACCCGGCGGCCAACTAACGAAGAGGACCAAAATGAGACAGGGTATTCACCCCGCCTACAACGAGACCACCGTGGTCTGTGGTTGTGGCAACACCTTCCAGACTCGTAGCACCCAGGAGAGCGGCCACATCGTGGTCGAGGTCTGCTCCCAGTGCCACCCGTTCTACACCGGCAAGCAGAAGATCCTCGACAGCGGCGGCCGCGTCGCACGCTTCGAGAAGCGCTACGGCAAGCGCGCTGGTGCCGCCAAGGCTGACGCCGACAAGTAGCTGCTTTACCGACGCCCGATCTGCTGCGCAAGCGCAGGCCGGGCGTCGGTTTGCGTTTGGGGAAGGAGGTCCTGATGACGGATGCCACGCCGAGGGTCGAGGCTCTGCTGGCAGAGCATGCCGACTTGGAGCGCCAGCTCGCTGACCCGAACCTGCACGCTGACGCAGGCGCAGCCCGCAAGGTCGGCCGCCGGTTCGCCAAGATCGCACCGATCGTCACGACCTACCGCAACCTCGACGCCGCCCGCGGCGACCTGGAGGCCGCGCGCGAGCTAGCCGCCGACGACGAATCGTTCGCCGCAGAGGTACCCGAGCTCGAGGCGCGCGTCGACGACCTGACCACCCGGCTGGCCGACCTTCTCGCACCACGCGATCCGCACGATGGCGACGACGTCGTCCTCGAGGTCAAGTCAGGCGAGGGTGGCGAGGAATCGGCGTTGTTCGCCGCCGATCTGGCCCGGATGTACATCCGGTACGCAGAGCGTCACGGCTGGACCGTGACCGTGCTCGACGAAACCTGGTCGGATCTCGGCGGTTACAAGGACGCCACGATCACCTTCGCCAGCAAGGGCGACTCCGCCGACGGCGTGTGGTCCCGGCTGAAGTTCGAAGGCGGCGTGCACCGCGTTCAGCGAGTACCCGTCACCGAATCCCAAGGCCGCGTGCACACGTCGGCCGCCGGCGTACTCGTCTACCCCGAACCCGAGGACGTCGAGGCGGTTCAGATCGACGAATCCGACCTCCGCATCGACGTCTACCGCAGTTCGGGCAAGGGCGGACAGGGCGTCAATACCACCGACTCCGCGGTACGCATCACACACCTGCCAACGGGCATCGTGGTGACGTGCCAGAACGAGCGCTCGCAGCTGCAGAACAAGGCGCGCGCAATGGTGGTTCTGGCGGCCCGGCTTCAGGCTCTTGCCGAAGAGCAGGCCTCGGCCGATGCCTCGGCGGACAGGGCCAGCCAGATCCGCACCGTCGACCGCAGCGAGCGCATCCGGACCTACAACTTCCCGGAGAACCGGATCGCCGATCACCGGATCAACTTCAAGGCGCACAACCTCGATCAGGTGCTCGATGGCGACATGGACGCTCTGCTCGACGCCCTCGGCGCGGCCGACAAGCAGTCGAGGCTGCAGCAGGCATGACGCGCCTGCGTCGGGCGATCGCCGATGCGACCGGCACGCTCGCCGAGGCGGGCATCGAGACGGCTCGTGTCGACGCCGAGCAGCTCGCTGCCTTCACCGCGGGCATCGACAGGGGCCGGCTCGCATTCCACGAGCCCGACGAGCCGTTCTTCGGCCGCTACCGCGACCTCATCGACGCCCGCGCCCGACGGATCCCGTTGCAACACCTGACGTCGAGCGCGGCGTTCGGGCCCGTCACGGTCGCCGTCGGTCCCGGCGTGTTCATACCGCGGCCCGAGACCGAATCCCTGCTGGAATGGGCTCTTGCGCAAGCACTTCCGGGCCAGCCGCTGATCGTGGACTTGTGTACGGGATCTGGCGCCCTTGCCGTTGCGCTGGCCCACGAGCGGCCCGGTGCGAGGATCTTCGCCGTCGACGACTCCGTCGACGCCCTGACGTACGCACGACGCAACAGTGCTGGCACCGCAATCGAACTCATCGAGGCCGACGTGACCGCCCCCGGCCTGCTCTCCGAGCACGACGGTGCCGTCGACCTGATCGTCGCCAACCCGCCCTATATTCCCGATGGTGCCCAGTTGGACCCCGAAGTGGCCCAACATGATCCGGGGCACGCGCTGTTCGGCGGGCCCGACGGCATGCGGGTCATCGGGCCCATCGTCGACGTGGCGGCTCGGCTGCTGCGGCCAGGCGCTTCCATCGGCGTCGAACACGACGACACCACCTCAGGCGCGACGGCGGCACTGTTCGATCGGGCGGGTGTGTTCACCGAGGTGGTGGCCCGCCGCGACCTCGCCGGTCGCCCCCGCTTCGTGACGGCAACCCGCGGGGGAGTGAGAAGCTAGCGGCATGACTTCAAGCGAGAATCGAAGCGGGATCGCGCATGAGTGAGGCGTTCGACTGCTCCGACCCCGGCCAACGTACGGCGGGCATCGCGTCGGCGATCAGTGCACTCAAGGGCGGTCGCCTGGTCGTCCTGCCCACCGACACCGTGTACGGCATCGGTGCCGACGCCTTCGACGGCTCGGCAGTGGCCGCGCTGCTGGCCGCCAAGGGCCGTGGCCGAGACATGCCCGTCCCCGTGCTCGTCGGGTCGTGGCACACCATCGACGGCCTGGTGTACTCGGTGCCCGACGCCGGGCGGGAGCTCATTCAGGCGTTCTGGCCCGGCGCGCTGAGCCTCGTCGTGCGGCAGGCGCCGTCGCTGCAGTGGGATCTTGGCGACGCGTACGGCACCGTCATGTTGCGCATGCCGCTGCACCCCATCGCCATCGAGTTGTTGCGCGAGGTCGGACCGATGGCGGTATCGAGTGCCAACATCTCCGGTAGGCCCGCTGCGGTCACCGCCGCCGATGCCCGCGAACAGCTCGGCGATCTGGTCGAGGTCTATCTGGAGGGCGGCAGGTCGGTGCAGCAGGCCGCGTCCACCATCGTCGACCTCACCGGCGCGCAGCCGAAGGTGCTTCGCCAGGGCCCGGTCACCGCGGCCGCCATCGCCGACGTGCTGGGCATCGATGCCGAGTCGCTCACGGCCTGACCTCCGGCTCGTGCTCGTCCCGGCCTTCGGATTTTGCTGAAGACCCGCCCCGCGTACGGACGACAGCGGTCCGGTTCACCCGCTCGTGGCGATCGATCGCACCCTTCAGCGCACTGACGGCTTCGTGCGTCACAGCTCGGTCAAGTACGGTTCACCGCGTGGTGAGCGATGCGCTGTTCGCGACGGGCACCCTTGCCCTGTCGGATCAAGGCGCGGGTGTGCCGCTGCGGGAGCTGGCGCTCGTCGGCCTGACCGCCGCGATCATCACCTACTTCGCAACCGGTTGGGTGCGGGCGCTGGCGACCCGCCTCGGTGCGGTGGCCTATCCGCGCGACCGAGACGTGCACACCCAGCCGACCCCGCGAATGGGCGGCCTTGCCATGTACGTCGGCGTCGTCACCGCCGTTCTGCTGGCATCCCAGCTACCCGCGCTGACACGGGGTTTCGTGTATTCGTCGGGCATGCCGGCCGTCGTGGTGGCCGGGGGCCTGATCATGGCGATCGGCCTCATCGACGACCGATGGGGCCTTGACGCACTCACCAAGTTCGCCGGCCAGATCACCGCCGCCAGCGTGCTGGTCACCATGGGCGTGGCGTGGAGCGTGCTCTACATCCCGATCGGCGGCGTCGGCACCATCGTGCTCGACCAGGTCACGTCGATCCTGCTGACGCTCGCGCTGACGGTGTCGATCGTCAACGCGATGAACTTCGTCGACGGCCTGGACGGGTTGGCCGCGGGACTTGGCCTCATCACCGCGGCCGCGATCTGCATCTTCTCGATTGGGCTTCTTCGCGACCACGGCGGCGATGTGCTGTTCTACCCGCCCGCCGTCATCTCGGTGGTGCTCGCAGGCGCGTGTCTTGGCTTCCTGCCGCACAACTTCGACCCCGCCCGCATCTTCATGGGGGACTCCGGCTCGATGCTGATCGGGCTGATGCTTGCGGCGGCGTCGACCACGGCGGCGGGGCCGATCTCACAGGTGTCGTACGGCGCGCGCGACGTGTTCGCTCTGCTTTCGCCGTTCCTTCTGGTGATTGCGGTGCTGTTCGTGCCCGCACTCGACATGTTGCTGGCGATCGTGCGCCGCACCCGTGCGGGGCGTAGCCCGTTCAGCCCGGACAAGATGCATCTGCACCACCGACTGCTGCAGATCGGCCACTCGCAACGGCGTGCGGTTCTGTTGATCTACATGTGGGTTGGCATCGTCGCGCTCGGCGCCGCAAGCACGATCTTCTTCGACCCCCGGTACACCGGCGGGGTCATGTTGATCGCGATCTTCGTCGCGATCGTCATCACGTTGATCCCGCTGCTCCGGCGGGGCGGAGAAGTACCCAGCGACCTGCCAGACTAGGAAGTACGACGAAAAGTAGTAGGTCTTGTTTTAGGCCTGCATCTATGTGGTACCGTGCTGGTAGAACCCGAAAAACCTCGCGGGTTGCCGGCCCCCCGGCCCATCGGTTCACCGACCGATCGGCGCCGATTAACGACCGACATAGGGAGTTACCCCTTGGGTGAATCCAGCGCGCCCGACGCCCTTCGATACGCTCTTCGGGCACGCACCGGAACTTCGCTCGTCAAAGGGGACGACTTCCGTGAAAACGGGATTGAGGTGAAGCAGTGACGACGCCAGCGCAAGACGCGCCGTTGGTGTTTCCGTCAGTGGCGTTTCGGCCGGTCCGCCTGCTCATCATTTGCTTGGCGCTGACCGCCCTCGCCGTCGTGGCCGCGGGGTTCACCGGCCACATCTTCTTCGGAGTCTTCTTCGGCGTCGGCCTGCTCTTGGGTTTGCTCAACGCGCTCCTGGTCCGCCGCGCCGTCGAATCGATCACCGCCGAGGACCATCCACTCAAGAAGAAGATGGCCGTCAATTCCGCAACGCGGTTGCTGGTCATCACCGTCATCGCCATGACCACCGCGTTCCTCTTCAAGGCACACGGCGGCATCGCGGTGCTCTTCGGTCTTGCGATCTTCCAGGCACTACTGGTGCTCAGTACCAGCCTGCCCGTGATGAAGAAGATCCGCACCGAAGGTCTGAAAGTCATCGACACGGAATCGAAGGATTGAGCTGACACAAATGACTGAGTCCGTTCTCGCCGAGGGGGCAATCCACGTCGGGCACCACGAAGAGGTGCACTGGCTCGGCTTGACGTTCAACCTCGACACGATCATCGGGACGAGCATCGCGGCCATCGTCGTCATCGGATTGGCGTTCTTCCTGCGCGCCAAGGTGACCTCCACCGGCGTGCCCGGGGGGGTGCAGCTGTTCTTCGAGGCCATCACCATCCAGATGCGCCAGCAGATCGAGGCCGCCATCGGGATGAAGGTCGCGCCGTTCGTGCTGCCGCTGGCCGTCACGATCTTCGTATTCGTGCTGGTGTCCAACTGGCTGTCGGTGCTGCCGGTGCAGTTCGCCGGCGCCGACGGGGTAGCCACCGAGTTGGTCAAGCCACCTGCCTCGGACATCAACTACGTGCTGGCGCTCGCGGTATTCGTGTTCCTCGCCTATCACGCCGCAGGCATCTGGCGGCGTGGCACCTGGGGCCACGTCAAGAAGGTCGTCAAGGGCCACGTGACGTTCATGGCGCCGATCAACATCGTCGAGGAGATCGCCAAGCCGATCTCGTTGTCGCTGCGACTCTTCGGCAACATGTTCGCGGGCGGCATCCTGGTGGGACTGATCGCGCTGTTCCCCTGGTACATCCAGTGGGCGCCGAACGCCATCTGGAAGACCTTCGACCTCTTCGTCGGCCTGATCCAGGCATTCATCTTCGCGCTGCTGACCATCTTGTACTTCAGCCAGTCGATGGAACTGGACCACGAGGACGAGAAAGAACACCACTAGAAGACCTGCACGACCCGTTTGACCAGAGTCCTGGTGGCACCGCCACCAGCTATCAAGGAGGAAATAGGAATGGATGCAAACGCCCTCATCACGGCGGGTGCGCTGATCGGCGGCGGTCTGATCATGGGTGGCGGCGCGATCGGCGCCGGTATCGGTGACGGTATCGCCGGTAACGCCCTGATCTCCGGCATCGCCCGGCAGCCCGAGGCCCAGGGCCGGCTGTTCACCCCGTTCTTCATCACCGTCGGTCTGGTGGAGGCTGCGTACTTCATCAACCTGGCCTTCATGGCGTTGTTCGTCTTCGCCACGCCGGCCTACTCGGGCTAGTACACAGACAGCATGGGTGAACTCGTCTCGACTGTCCTGGCGGACGGCATCAACATCCTGGCGGCCAGCCAGGCAGCGGAACAAGGCGGCGGGGGTCAGAGCAACTTCCTGGTTCCCAACGCCACCTTCTTCGTCGTGTTGGCCATCTTCATCATCGTGCTGGCCGTGATCACGAAGTGGGTTGTGCCACCGGTCAGCAAGGTGCTGGCCGAGCGGGAGGCCATGCTGGCCAAGACCGCCGCAGACAGCCGCAAGTCGGCCGAGCAGGTCGCCGCCGCACAAGCCGATTACGACAAGGCGATGGCTGGCGCACGCACCGAGGCATCGTCGATCCGCGACGAGGCTCGCACGGCAGGCCGACAGGTGATCGACGAGAAACGAGCCGAGGCGAGCGGAGAAGTCGCCGCGACCGTGCAGCAAGCGGACTCGCAGCTGTCCCAACAGGGTTCAGCGGCGCAATCCGAGCTGGAGACATCGGTGGGTGGGTTGTCGGCAACGCTGGCCAGCCGCATCCTCGGCGTCGACGTGAATTCAGGACGGAAGTAGATGTCGACCTTCATCGGACAGCTGATCGGCTTCGCCGTCATCGCGTTCATCATCTGGCGTTACGTCGTACCGCCGGTGAAGACGCTGATGCAGAAGCAACAGGAGGCCGTCCGCACTGCGTTGGCCGAAAGTGCGGCAGCAGCGCAGAGACTCGCCGAAGCCGATGCCGAGCACGCCAAGGCGCTTGAGAACGCCGAAGTGGAATCGGCCAAGGTCACCGACGAGGCGAAGCACGACTCAGAGCGGATCGTCGCTCAGCTCGCCGAGCAGGCCGGCATCGACGCAGAGCGGATCAAGGCCCAAGGCGCCCAGCAGGTTCAGCTGATGCGCCAGCAGCTCATCCGCCAGCTGCGCCAGGGACTCGGGGACGAGGCCGTGCAGAAAGCGGGCGATCTGGTCCGCGCTCACGTTGCCGATCCCGCCGAGCAGGCAGCGACCGTCGACCGCTTCCTCGACGAGCTCAATGAGATGGCGCCGTCGTCGGTGGTCGTCGAAACCGGGGCCACCGCACGGCTTCGCGCCGCCAGCCGGGAGTCCCTCGGAGTCCTGGTGGGCGAATTCGACCGGTTGGCAGGCGGTTTGGACGCCAACGGGCTGACCAAGGTGGCCGACGAGTTGGGCGCAGTGGTCACGCTGCTCGTCGCAGAGTCTTCACTGAACAAGCACCTCGCCGAGCCCACCGACGACCCGGCGCCCAAGGTCCGCCTCGTCGAGACCCTGCTCTCCGGCAAGGTCGGCACGCAGACTCTCGACATTCTGAAGATCGCCGTGTCTCAACGGTGGTCGACGGAGGCCAACTTGATCGATGCGGTCGAGCACACCGCGCGCGTGGCGCTGCTGAAGCGTGCCGAGAGCGCGGGCGAGATCGACGACGTCGAAGAGCAGCTCTTCCGGTTCGGTCGCCTGCTCGACGCCGAGCCGCGTCTGGCAGCACTGCTCAGCGACTACACGACGCCCGCCGACGGCCGAATCGCGTTGTTGGACAAGATCCTCGACGGGGGATCGACTCCGAACGAGACTGCCGCAGCCCTGCTGCGCCAGACCATCGGCAACTTGCGGGGTGAGCGCGCCGACGAGGCCGTCATCGATCTCGCCGAGCTCGCAGTGGCACGCCGGGGCGAGGTCGTGGCACACGTCAGCGCCCCCGCCGAGCTGTCCGATGCCCAGCGCACCCGGCTCACCGAGGTGCTGACCCGGATCTACGGTCACCCGGTGTCCGTGCAGCTCGACGTCGATCCCGATGTCCTCGGCGGTCTTTCGATCGCCGTTGGCGACGAGGTGATCGACGGTTCCATTGCATCCCGCCTGTCCGCAGCAGAGACGCAGCTGCCGGACTGACGAGCGCTTGCGCGAGGAAGCGACAGACCGGCCACAACAACTTAAATCCCGGCTATCAACAAAGGTAGGAAGACGAAGAATCATGGCAGAGTTGACAATCTCGGCTGCTGACATCGAAGGTGCGATCGAGAACTACGTATCGTCGTTTTCCGCCGCCACTGAACGCGAAGAGGTCGGCACCGTCATCGACGCCGGTGACGGCATCGCCCACGTCGAGGGCCTGCCCTCGGTCATGACCCAGGAGCTCCTCGAGTTCCCGGGTGGTGTCCTCGGTGTCGCGCTGAACCTCGACGAGCACAGCATCGGCGCAGTCATCCTCGGTGACTTCGAGAAGATCGAGCAGGGCCAGCAGGTCAAGCGCACCGGCGAGGTGCTCTCGGTGCCGGTCGGCGACGCCTTCCTCGGCCGCGTGGTGAACCCGCTGGGCCAGCCGATCGACGGCCAGGGCGACATCGCGTCGGACAAGCGCCGCGCGCTGGAACTCCAGGCGCCGTCGGTGGTTCAGCGTCAGGGCGTCGGCGAGCCGCTGCAGACGGGCATCAAGGCCATCGACGCGATGACTCCGATCGGCCGCGGCCAGCGCCAGCTGATCATCGGTGACCGCAAGACCGGCAAGACCGCGGTCTGCGTCGACACCATCCTCAACCAGCGTGAGGCGTGGGCGACCGGCGACCCCAAGCAGCAGGTGCGCTGCGTGTACGTCGCGATCGGCCAGAAGGGCACCACGATCGCGAGCGTCAAGCGCGCGCTCGAAGAGGGTGGCGCGATGGAGTACACCACCATCGTCGCGTCGCCCGCGTCCGATCCCGCAGGCTTCAAGTGGCTTGCGCCGTACACGGGTTCGGCCATCGGCCAGAACTGGATGTACGACGGCAAGCACGTCCTGATCGTCTTCGACGACCTCTCCAAGCAGGCCGACGCCTACCGCGCGATCTCGCTGCTGCTGCGCCGCCCGCCGGGCCGTGAGGCCTTCCCGGGTGACGTCTTCTACTTGCACTCCCGTCTGCTGGAGCGCTGCGCGAAGCTGTCCGACGAGCTGGGTGGTGGATCGATGACCGGGCTGCCGATCATCGAGACCAAGGCCAACGACATCTCGGCGTTCATCCCGACCAACGTCATCTCGATCACCGACGGGCAGTGCTTCCTGGAGTCCGACCTGTTCAACCAGGGTGTGCGTCCGGCCATCAACGTCGGTGTGTCGGTGTCACGCGTTGGTGGCGCCGCGCAGATCAAGGCGATGAAAGAGGTTGCGGGCTCACTGCGACTGGACCTTTCGCAGTACCGCGAGCTGGAGTCCTTCGCGGCCTTCGCCTCCGACCTGGACCCGACGTCGAAGGCTCAACTGGAGCGCGGCGTTCGTCTGGTCGAACTGCTCAAGCAGCCGCAGTACAGCCCGCTGGCGGTCGACGAGCAGGTCGTCGCGATCTTCCTCGGTACCAAGGGGCATCTGGATTCGGTTCCGGCCGAAGATGTTCAGCGATTCGAGGCCGAGTTCCTCGAGCACGTGAAGGCCAGCCACGAAGACATCCTCAAGGGCATCCGCGAGACCAAGAAGTTCCCCGAGGAAGCCGAGGAGAAGCTGACCGGCATCGTCAACGAGTTCAAGAAGGGCTTCGCGGCCACCGACGGCAGCTCCGTTGTCGTCAACGAGGCCGAGACCCCCGCCATGGACGAAGAAGACGTGGAGAAGGAATCGGTCAAGGTCCGCAAGCCGGCTCCGAAGAAGTAGGCAGGCGAACACATGGCAGCCACACTGCGCGAGTTGCGCGGGCGCATCCGTTCCGCCGGGTCGATCAAGAAGATCACCAAGGCCCAGGAACTGATCGCCACGTCGCGAATCGCAAAGGCGCAGGCCCGAGTCCAAGCGGCTCGGCCCTATTCCACCGAGATCACCAACATGCTCACCGAGCTTGCGAGTGCCAGCGCGCTGGACCACCCGTTGCTCGTCGAGCGTGAGACGCCAAGGCGCGCAGCCGTACTGGTGGTGTCGTCGGACCGTGGTCTCTGCGGCGCCTACAACGCCAACGTGCTGCGGCAGTCCGAAGAACTCTTCGCCTTGCTGCGCGAAGAGGGCAAGGAACCGGTCATCTACGCGGTCGGCCGTAAGGCGTTGGGCTACTACAGCTTCCGTCAACGTGAGGTGAAGGAATCGTGGACCGGCTTCTCTGAGCGGCCGACGTACGAGCACGCCCGCGAGATCGCGGACACCCTCGTCGCGGCGTTCATGTCCGGCGCCGACGACGACGGTGATGACGCAGGCGACGACGGCATCCTCGGCGTCGACGAGATTCACATCGTCTTCACCGAGTTCAGGTCGATGCTCTCGCAGTCGGCAGTGGCCCGACGGGCCGCCCCGATGGTGGTGGAGTACGTAGGCGACGAGGAGCCCGAAGACGGTCCGCGGACTCTCTTCTCGTTCGAGCCGAACGCGGAGAACCTGTTCGACGCACTGCTTCCGCGCTACATCGCCACCCGGGTCTACTCGGCGCTTCTCGAGGCAGCGGCCTCGGAGTCCGCGTCCCGTCGCCGCGCCATGAAGTCGGCGACCGACAACGCGGACGATCTGATCAAGGCGTTGACGCTCGAAGCCAACCGCGAACGCCAAGCTCAGATCACTCAGGAAATCAGCGAGATCGTCGGCGGCGCCAACGCGCTCGCCGATGCACGCTAGCTCAATCAACTGCATAGGCCCCTTTCAGGAAGCGAAGAGGAAATGACTGCAACCGCAGAGAAGACCGCAGGCCGGGTCGTCCGCATCACGGGCCCCGTCGTCGACATCGAGTTCCCGCGCGGGTCCGTGCCGGAACTGTTCAACGCCCTGCACGCCGAGATCACCTACAAGGAGATGGCGAAGACCCTGACCCTCGAGGTTGCCCAGCACCTCGGCGACAACCTGGTGCGCACCATCTCGATGCAGCCCACCGACGGCCTGGTCCGCGGCGTCGAGGTGACCGACACCGGAGCGTCGATCTCGGTGCCGGTCGGCGACGGCGTCAAGGGGCACGTGTTCAACGCCCTCGGGGACTGCTTGGACGAGCCTGGCTACGGCAAGGACTTCGACCACTGGTCGATCCACCGCAAGCCGCCGCCGTTCTCCGAGCTCGAGCCGAGGACGGAGATGCTGGAGACCGGCCTCAAGGTCGTCGACCTGCTCACCCCGTACGTGCGTGGCGGCAAGATCGCCCTGTTCGGTGGTGCAGGCGTTGGCAAGACGGTGCTCATCCAGGAGATGATCAACCGCATCGCCAGGAACTTCGGTGGTACTTCGGTGTTCGCCGGCGTCGGGGAGCGCACGCGTGAGGGCAACGACCTGTGGGTCGAGCTTGCGGACGCCAACGTGCTCAAGGACACCGCGTTGGTGTTCGGTCAGATGGACGAGCCGCCGGGCACCCGTATGCGTGTCGCGCTGTCCGCTCTGACCATGGCGGAGTACTTCCGCGATGAGCAGAACCAGGACGTTCTGTTGTTCATCGACAACATCTTCCGGTTCACGCAGGCCGGCTCGGAGGTCTCGACGCTGCTCGGCCGCATGCCGTCGGCGGTGGGCTACCAGCCGACGCTCGCCGACGAGATGGGTGAGCTGCAGGAGCGCATCACCTCGACCCGCGGTCACTCCATCACGTCGATGCAGGCCGTCTACGTGCCCGCCGACGACTACACCGACCCGGCTCCCGCGACGACGTTTGCCCACCTGGACGCCACCACGGAGCTTTCCCGTGCGGTGTTCTCGAAGGGCATCTTCCCGGCGGTTGATCCGCTGGCGTCCAGCTCGACGATCCTGCACCCCAGCGTTGTCGGCGACGAGCATTACCGGGTTGCGCAGGAAGTCATTCGAATCCTGCAGCGCTACAAGGACCTTCAGGACATCATCGCGATCCTCGGTATCGACGAGCTCGGCGAAGAGGACAAGCAGCTGGTGTACCGGGCGCGTCGCATCGAGCGCTTCCTGAGCCAGAACATGATGGCGGCCGAGCAGTTCACGGGTCAACCCGGTTCGACCGTGCCGCTGAAGGAGACCGTCGAAGCCTTCGACAAGCTGACCAAGGGCGATTTCGACCACTTGCCCGAGCAGGCGTTCTTCTTGATCGGTGGCCTGGACGACCTGGCGAAGAAGGCCGAGACCCTCGGCGCCAAGTTGTGATGAGCGCAGTGCTGGTGTTGACCCGAAAGGTGGTGTGCGATGGCTGAACTCCACGTCGAGATCGTTGCCGTCGAACGCGAGCTGTGGTCGGGTGACGCGACGTTCGTGTTCACCCGCACTACCTCCGGTGAGATCGGCATCCTGCCTCGGCACATTCCCCTCGTGGCCCAACTCGTTGACGACGCGATGGTGCGCGTCGAGCGGGAGGGCGAGGACGACCTTCGCATCGCCGTCGACGGTGGATTCCTGTCGGTGACTGAAGAGGCCGTTCGCATCCTGGTGGAGAACGCTGAGTTGGAGTCGGAGATCAACGCCGACGAAGCCAAGCAGGACTCCGAGTCGGAAGACGAGCGGACCGCGGCATGGGGCAGGGCGCGCTTGCGCGCTCTAGGCCAGATCGACTGATAGCCGATGAGCGCGTCCATGTTGGTCATGGTCGCGCTGGTCGGTGTGTTGCTGCTCGTCGTCGTCGCGCTGTGCTACCGGCTATGGAAGCTGCGTCAGGTCGGCGGCACGGCGGCGATCCTGCGTGACGTCCCTGCAGTTGGCGGTCATGGGTGGCGTCACGGTGTGATGCGTTACCGCGGTGGGGAAGCGGGCTTCTATCGGTTGTCGAGCCTGCGTTGGTGGCCCGATCGCCGGCTGTCCCGCCGGGGTCTCGAGGTCGTATCGCGTCGTTCTCCTCGCGGGGACGAGTTCGACATCATGACCCACGAGATCGTGGTGTTGGAGCTGCGCGACACCAGCCCGGAACGGCGCCGCGGTTACGAGATCGCGTTGGACCGTGGGGCGTTGACGGCGTTCACGTCGTGGGTGGAATCACGTCCGTCGCCGCGGGCACGACGCCGGACGTATTAGCCGCCCGGCTTCCAGAGCACGTCGCCGTCGGGGTTGGCCACCCGCGAAAGAATGAACAGCAAGTCCGACAGTCGATTCAGGTACTTCGCCGGCAGCACGTTCACCGAGTCACCGTGTTGGTCGATGGCCCGCCAAGCGGAGCGTTCCGCCCGCCGCGACACCGTGCGGGCTACGTGCAGCAACGCCGAGAGCGCCGTACCGCCGGGAAGTATGAACGAGTTCAAGGCGGGCAGCGGCTCGTTGAACTCGTCGCACCAGGCCTCCAACCGGTCGACGTAATCCTGGCTCACCCGCAGCGGCGGATGCTCGGGGTCCTCGACCACCGGCGTCGACAGATCGGCTCCGGCGTCGAACAGGTCGTTCTGAATCTGGCGCAGCACCCGCAAAATGCGGTCGTCGGGCTGTCCAAGGGCCACAGCTACCCCGATGGCGGCGTTCGCCTCGTCACAGTCTGCGTAGGCCTCGAGCCGCGCGTCGTTCTTCGACACCCGGCTGAAGTCGCTGAGTCCGGTGGTCCCATCGTCGCCGGTGCGGGTATAGATGCGGGTCAGGTGGACAGCCATGGACCAAACCGTACCCGGACACCTGCTCGCCAGACTGACACTGACCCCTGCGCTGTTTACACTGACCGGCGTGAGCGAGCGATTCGTGGTGACCGGCGGTGCCCGGTTATCGGGCGAAGTAGCCGTCGGGGGAGCAAAGAACAGCGTGTTGAAGCTGATGGCGGCGACGCTGTTGGCCGAGGGCACCAGCACCATCACCAACTGCCCCGACATTCTGGACGTCCCCTTGATGGCGGAGGTCCTTCGGGGACTCGGAGCAACCGTCGAACTCGACGGCGACACGGTCCGGATCACGTCGCCCGACGAGCCGAAGTACGACGCCGACTTCGCCGCGGTGCGCCAGTTCCGCGCGTCGGTCTGCGTGTTGGGACCGCTGGTCGGCCGCTGCAAGAAGGCCAAGGTCGCATTGCCGGGGGGTGACGCGATCGGATCGCGCCCGCTCGACATGCATCAAGCCGGCCTGCGCCAGCTGGGCGCCAGGTGCAACATCGAGCATGGCTGCGTGGTGGCCGAAGCCGACCACCTGCGGGGTGCCGAGATTCAGCTCGAGTTTCCGTCGGTCGGCGCTACGGAGAACATCCTGATGGCCGCCGTACTCGCCGAAGGCGTGACCACGATCCACAACGCCGCCAGAGAGCCCGACGTCGTCGATCTATGCGAGATGCTCAACCAGATGGGCGCCCAGATCGAGGGTGCCGGGATGAACACGATGACGATCACCGGGGTCGACCGGTTGCATCCGACAGACCATCGGGTCATCGGTGACCGGATCGTTGCCGCCACGTGGGGTATCGCCGCAGCGATGACGCGCGGTGACATCTCGGTCACCGGCGTCGATCCTGCGCACCTGCAACTGGTGCTGCACAAACTGCATGACGCGGGCGCCACAGTCACCCAGGACGACAACGGGTTTCGCATCGTCCAGTACGACCGGCCGAAGGCCGTGAACGTTGCGACCCTGCCGTTCCCCGGCTTCCCAACCGACCTGCAGCCCATGGCGATTGGGCTTGCCTGCATCGCCGACGGCACCTCGATGATCACCGAGAACGTCTTCGAAGCGCGGTTCCGCTTCGTCGAGGAGATGATTCGACTCGGTGCCGACGCGCGGACGGATGGACACCACGCTGTGATCCGCGGCATGCCTCAGCTATCGAGTGCACCGGTGTGGGCTTCGGACATTCGTGCAGGTGCGGGGCTAGTTTTGGCAGGTTTGGTAGCCGACGGAGACACCGAGGTTCACGACGTTTTCCACATCGATCGGGGCTATCCGCTCTTCGTCGAGAACCTGGCGATTTTGGGAGCGGAGATCGAGCGGGTACAGTCTTAGAAGTGCCCACGGCCCCAGCCGAAAGGTTGGAGGACGGGGACTTGACTGCCTCTCCTGGTTGTATTACAGTGGTGGGGTTGCCTCAAAACCGGAAAGATTCGGCTAGCGGCGCGTGTTGTTTGAGAACTCAATAGTGTGTTTGGTGGTTTTTGTTTGTTGTTTTGCCATGTTTCTTTTTTTCTCGTTTAGGGGAATGTGGTTGTTTTTTTGATGCCAGTTTGTTTGGTGTCTTTGGTTTG
>NZ_NPKO01000010.1 GCF_008329605.1 Mycolicibacterium sp. P9-64 | reverse complement strand
TGGGACACCACCACACCGCTACCGCCGGGCACCGTCACACCCGAAGCGGCCACCGGCACGCCCGAACGTGGCCTCATCATGCCCACCCGCACGACCACCCGCGCCCAACAAACCGCCCAACGACGCCGCGCCGAACGCCAACGCAACCAACACGCCATCGACGAAGACCCACCACCGTTCTAACCAACGGGCGGCGGGCCCGGGCGGTGCTCGACTGCGCCTTTTCGACGTTCAGCCACCGCTTGGTCTCCTGGTATCCCCCGCCTACGTGACTCGCCGAACTGGGACCGGTTCCGAGAAGCCAGGCTCTTCTGCGGCGGTGTCCTCCGGCTCCGTGATCCACGCGCTGAACACCGGAACTCCGTGCCACGCCGAGGGGCCCTCATCTCGCGCGGCGCACGCCACGACCGCATGGGAACGGTTGAAGCGCAGCTCGATTCGCCGCACCAACACCTCGTGGGGCTCGGGCATCGGCGGCGGCATACCGCTTGCGGCCATCGCCATCGCCGTCACCGCAGCCGCCTTGAAGCCCTTCTTCGAATAGGACGCGACGGCGGTCTGCTTCGCGCTGAAGTCCACCGGCAAGTCCTCAACGCGTGCAAAACCCTTCAGCGCGCCGAACACCAACGGCACCCCGGGCGCATCGTCAAGGTCGTGATCGCTCGTCGCCGACCAAGCCGGCAGAAGGCTGCACCACTCCGCCAAGACGGATGGGCCACCGAAGCGTTGTTCCCTTCGGTCGGTCACGGTCCACGCATGGCCGTCGGCCAGCTCTTCGACCGGTATTCGACGCGCAGCTCGTTCGTCTCCACCCAGCATTGCGGCGACCTGGTGCGCCGCGATATCGACGTCGGCGGGCGCCACATCGGGTGCCGCAATCACGCTGAGGACGTCGAGCGCCGACGACGTACGCGGCCCTGCCACCGCGACCAACCCGGCGGCGTCGGTCTCGGCCACCAACTGAATCCCAAAGTTGAGCTTCAGAGCACGAGTGATGAGCGGACCGAACTCGCCACCAAGATCGTCGGTAGTGGCCAGTGGCACGGCCCAGGTGATGTCGGCCGCCAGCGCCGAGGCGAGCACCAGCCTGGTCAATTCGTCTATCTGGAGCGGGAATTCGTTGATCAGCCCGTTCGTGCGCGCCTGCGCCCAGGCGTTGGCCTGCGACTGATTCGGCACCGGGCCCCGTTCTACGACGTCGGGCAGGGTCCGCGCCCAGTCGTCGAAGGCCGGCCCCAGCTTGCGGTCCCATACCGCTACCAGCGCGGACACCGCGGGGTGCGGTTCGCTCAGCAGCGCCCGTGCTCGCACCGCGGCGTCGTCGACCGTCGTCCCGAGGACGGCTTCGAGGTCGGGGCGAGCGGCACCGTCGGTGGCGGGGCCGATCAGTGCCAGCAGCAGCCACAGTCCCAGCGGCGACGCCACCGCGTGCCGGCCAAGCAGTGACCGGTTGACCCGGGCTGCGTAGGCAGACACCAACTCAGAGTTCTCGGCGACGGACATGTCCGCACCCTATCGGCGACCCCGCCAGGGCAGCCCCAGCCGCCGGGCCGCAGCGACCGCACGGGAGAGCGAAGCGACGGGGGGAAACGTCGATCCCGGCAGCGGCTTGCGCCAGTCGGTCAGGGTCAGCACGACCCGGTCGTCGGCCGATCCCGACCACGTGGCGTCCAGTCCCTGGTCCTGAGCGGCATTGACGACTCGCGCGGCGATGCGCAGATACGACTCTTCGCGCGCGGCCGCCACGTCGAGGCCGGCCTGCAGATACGGGGCGGCACGAAAGACGCCGTACCCGAGGTACAGGGTCGCTGGCTGCACCGCAAGCCTCAGGGCGTCTTGTTCGTGGAAGAACGCATATCCCCACTCGACGAACCCATCGGGTGAGTGCGGATCGGGTGTGCGTTCCCGAGCGATCGCCGAGTTCGCGCATTGCTGGCAGCATTCAAAACAGGATCGAGCCAAGATCCCGTCCGCGTCGAGCTCGGCGAAGACCGTCTCCAGCCGTCCGAAACTTCCCGTGTCACGCCAATTGCGCTGTTCGTCGAGGCGCTCCTGCCACATCGTGGCCAACAACGCCTGCGCCTCGCCCGGATCGATGACGCCGGAATCATCCACCCACTCGCCGACCCACTCGGCGAGGTCGTCGAACGTCCAAAACCCAGCCGCGAGACGCCCGGCGATGAACGCACGCAGCTCGCCGACATCGCCAGTCGACCAATCCAATATCCGCACCCGAAACCCCCGTTGTCGCGGCGAATGACACCCCACCTGTGGACGTTACCGCCCCGCGAGCCTCGCCTCCGACACCAAAGTCGTCAGTGACAGAGCAGGTCGATCACCGCGGGCGCGCTGACGGTCGAGACGATCGTTGCGCCAAGGACGATGCGCTGCCGCCATTGCATACCTGGCTGCGCGGGATCGGCGAGCCTCAGTGCCCGTGCGAGAACCGCGGTGCCTGCGGCGGCCAGCCCATCGGCGGGTAAGCGTTGTGGCCCAGCCAGCGTGAGCAGCCCAGCCAGCAGCGGCCTGGTGCCGAACCGCCGTGCCGCGGCATCGTCGGCGCACATCTCCAAGAGATCGGCGACGGCGTCGGCCGCCGCGGGAAACAGGGGAAGGCGGGGCAGACTCGTCGCCAGCCCACGAAGGACCATCAACACCTGGTGATGGTGACCAGCGATGTGGGCATTCTCGTGGGCGAGCACTGCCGAGAGCTGGGAGCGATCCAAGGCATCCAGTGCACCGGTGGTGACGACGATCGCGTTGGGTTTGCCGGCGACGCAGTAGGCCGCTGGGCGGTGCGCGTCGACGACGATCACGCCGGGCCGATCAGTCGGATGTCCGATCATCCTGGCTTCGCGGGCGTGTTCGTGACTGCGCGCGCGCAGGCCGAGTACCGAGCGCCCGACGCGCCTGAGCACCACGGCGGAGACGGCCACGGCCGTCACGATCAATACCACCGAGCCGAGGAGTCCGGGCAGAGGGGCGCGCTGGTCGAGGCCAAACAGCTTGAGACACAGCGTCACTGCCGACGAGTCCTTGATACCGTCCACCGCGGCGACAGCGCCGAGTGCGACGGCCCCGATCCAGGACAGCAGTGCCGCGGCGAGCACGGTCAGCCAGGCCGCGATGCCCATGTGCGGGGTGGCGCCGGAGCGCGTCAGCCGCTTCAGCAGCGGCGGAGCCAGCCAGGTCAACACGCCGCCGTAGACCACCAACCACAGTGCGGTGGTCACCGCTGGCGTCCCGCACGCCGAAGGGCCGCCTTGAACTGCGCCGATTCCTCCGCATTCATCTGCTCGACGAAGAATGCCAACACCATGTCGGTGTTGCCGCCTGACTCGAACGCGTCGCGCATCAATCTGGCCGACCGCTCCTCTCGGCTCATCGACGCCGTGTAGAGGTACGCCTTGCCACTGCGCTCGCGCTGCAGCCAGTTCTTGCGGTGCAAATTGTCCATCGTCGAAAGGACGGTGGTGTACGCGATCTGGCGCTCCGCGGACAGTTCATCGAAGACTTCTCGTACGGTGACGGCTTCCTCGCGATCCCAGACGCGATCCATGATCACGGCTTCAAGGTCGCCGAAAGCTCGCTGCTGCACTGCCATCTCCTTCCTTCGACGGTGCGGGTTGCCTGAAAACCAAGGGTAGCGGCCGCTAGCTCTCGATCATGCGCGTCACGTACGGGGTCATGCCGCCGGTACGCACCGGCGAGATCTTCACCGGCACCCCGGTCTGTTGCGCTTCGATCATCTGGCCGCCGCCAAGGTAGAGCGCTTCGTGCTGGCCGCCGCCCGGACCCCAGAACAGCACGTCACCGCGTTTGGCTTGCGACGGTGGAATTTTGCGGCCTGCGTTGTACTGATCACCGGAGAAACGCGGGAGCAGAACGCCGACACCGGCGAACGCGTAGCGCACCAAGCCCGAGCAGTCGAACCCGACGGTGCCGGAGCCGGAGTCGATTCCACGGCTCGGTCCGGTGAGACTGCCGCCGCCCCACGAGTAGGGCACGCCCATCTGCGATCCGGCTCGGCGGATCACGTACTCGATCGCTTGCTTGCCGTATACCCGGTTGCCGCCGATGCTCGCGGCTGGATTGGCGTCCGGGATGATGCCCAACCCCGTCAAGAACTGACGTCCCATGTCCATCGTGGTTTGGGCTGCATTGGCCGTGGCCTGCAGAGAGGCGTTGGCGATCGCCAACGGATCTCCCGGTGCGCCTGCACTCAGGAGTTTCGGCAGCAAGGGGTCCCAGGCTCCGCCAGCGGGATCGGCCTGGGCGGGCGTCGCCTGAACCATCGCGACGACCGCACACCCGAGAAGCAGGAGCCGCCTGCGGCCAATTCGCCGCTCTGCCACGCTCATCTACGGACCAACTAAGTACGTAAGGACACCGGACACATTCCGAAGGTACATCACTTCAGCCACGCTGGTCACACCTGTAACAGAACTACAGACGTGTAATTCGTTGTGCGAGTTCGCATTCGGCTGCCGTAGCCGAACGTCGTAGGTCACGGGGAGGTCACGGGCCGTCGTCCAAAACCGTTCTCCGCAAACGCTAATCGATGTGGAGCGCGAACGCGTCGTCATGATCTTCGAACTTTCTGTATCGTTATCTACTATCTCGGTACGTACGTAGTAGGTGAGTTTCAAAGCGGCGAAAGGTGACAATGCGGCATCGAATGAGACACGGGTTCGCAACCGCTCTCTTGTCGGCTGGACTGATGGCCGGCCTCGTGCAGGCCACGCCGGCCTCCGCCGAACCAGACTCCGAGATGCCCGTCCCTCCAGGGCTCTTTCATCTGCCACCCGGGTTCCCGTTTCCGCCCCCACCCGCCCCCGCAGGACAGAACCCGACGCCCTACCTCGGGGAACCCGTCTTCGCTCCCCCGACGTTCAACCCCGTCAACGGCTCAATGGTCGGAGTAGCCAAGCCGATCGTCATCAACTTCCAGCGCCCGATCGTGGACCGGGCCCTGGCCCAACAGGCGGTGCACATCTCGTCCAATCCACCCGTTCCCGGCAAGTTCTACTGGATGAGCGCCACCCAGCTGAGGTGGCGGCCCATCGACTTCTGGCCCGCGCACACCACGGTCGACATCGACGCCGGCGGCACCAAGTCGAGCTTCCGCACCGGTGATGCGCTCGTCGCGACCATCGACGACGCCACGCACCAGATGGAGGTCGTGCGCAACGGCAAAGTCGAGAAGACGATCCCCGTGTCGCTTGGCAAGAAGGGTTACGAAACCCCGAACGGCACCTATTACGTCTTGGAGCGATTCGCCGACATCGTGATGGACTCGTCCACCTACGGCGTTCCGATCGATTCGGCCGAGGGTTACAAGCTCAAGGTCCAGGACGCCGTGCGCATCAGCAACAGCGGCATCTTCGTCCACGGCGCTCCGTGGTCGGTGAACGACCAGGGCAAGCGCAACGTCAGCCACGGGTGCCCGAACATCAGCCCCGCGAACGCGCAGTGGTTCTACGACAACTTCGGCACCGGAGACCCCGTCGTGGTGAAGAATTCCGTCGGCATCTACAACGAGAACGACGGCGCCCAGGACTGGCAGATCTAGCCGGGGCAGATTGGCGCTCCGTGGGTGATGGCACTACTTTTCTCGGGGTGATGTCCTCAACTGCTGGCCGAGTTGCACGATGGATCTCCCCCTTCTTCGCGGTTGCGGCCGTCGCAGGCTTCATATCTGCGGCTGACCTGCACGTCGCCGCCGACCCCGCAGTGCGGCTGGTCAGCGACGGCAACCCGCTCGACGGACAGAACTTCTACGTCAACCCCTCCTCCAAGGCCAGGGCAGCCGCGAATGGCGTGAACCCGCCGAGCCCCGAGCTGGAGGCCATCGCCAACACGCCAACGGCGTATTGGATGGACAACCTGTCGACGCCGTCGGTGGACTCGAAGTACATCGCCACGGCCCAGGCTGCCGGGACGATGCCGATCCTGGCTCTCTACGGAATCCCGCACCGCGACTGCGGCAGCTTCGCCGCGGGCGGGTTCGGTTCGGCCGACGCCTACAAGGGCTGGATCGACGGCGTCGCGGGCGCCATCGGTGGCGGCCCCGCCGCGGTCATCCTCGAACCCGACGCGCTCGCCATGGCCGACTGTCTGTCAGGTGCTCAGCGCCAGGAACGCTTGGACTTGATCAGCTACGCCGTCGACACGCTGACCCGCAACCCCGCGACCGCGGTGTACATCGACGCCGGTCACTCGCGTTGGACGAGCGCCGACAAGATGGCAGGCATGCTCAACCAGGTCGGCATCGCCAAGGCGCGGGGCTTCAGCCTCAACACCGCGAACTTCTTCACCACGGGTGAGGAGATGGGCTACGGCGATGCGATCTCGGGCATGACGAACGGCGCCCACTACGTCATCGACACCTCACGCAACGGGGCAGGACCTGCCGACGGCGAGATGTACTGGTGCAACCCCAGTGGCCGCGCTCTCGGCGCCCCGCCGACCACCGCGACCGGCAACGGAAACGTCGACGCGTTCCTGTGGGTGAAGCGCCCCGGTGAGTCCGACGGCTCTTGCGGCCGCGGCGAGCCGGGCGCGGGGCGCTTCGTCAACGGCTACGCCATCGACCTGGCCCGCAACGCAGGCCAGTAGGCGCCTAGCGTTTTCCCGTCGCTCCGCTCGCCTCGGCGCTCAGCTGGCGCCGAGGATCTTGATCGCGAAGACGAGCGAGTCACCCGGCAGGATGCCGGCGCTGGGCTGACCGTCGGGGTAGCCGTCGGCAGAGGCCATCGCGACGGCGACCGTCGACCCAACCTTCTGTCCTGCGATCGCCTTCTGGAAGCCGGGCACCACGCGCAGCAGCGAGAACTCCGCCGGAGCTCCCCGCTGGAAGCTGCTGTCGAACACGGACCCGTCGCGGCCGTTGACGCCCTGGTAGCAGACCGACACCGTCTGCGCGTTCTTCACGACCGGACCGTCACCGGTCGTCAGCGTGTGCACCTCGGTCTGGTCCACGGAAAACGGCCCCGCAACGTTGACGAGCGGTGCCGTCGTGTCCGTCGGCCCGATGACGGAGATGCTGCCGGTGGTCCCCGCCAGGGTCCACCCTGCTGGGGCACCGCTCTGCGGCGCTGCCGTCGGGCAGGTGCCCGCAGCGGATGCGGTTTCGGCGGTGGTAGCGCATGCAGCGATCGTCATGGCGAACGACGCGGCGCAGGCGGCCAGGGCAACGGATGGAGACACACGAGTGGAGATCACCGTCGTTACGGTACAGAGGCACCCAAGCGGTTCCTCGCGAGTGTCGACGTTCACGCAGCGGCCATCGACCCGACCGACGTGCTGCTCGTCTCGGCCGCGGGCGCCAATGTCACGGCCGGCCGTGCCACTTGCCACCGTTCGCATCCCTCACGCAATGCGTCGTCGACGGCATTGACCATCGCCGTCAATTGCGGCGCTTGGTCATTCAACCAAATCTCCGTCGCGCCACCGCTGAGCATGATCCGGTGTATGGGCGATCCGCAGGTCTTCAACAACGCCGACCGGCATAGCAGCCGCTCGGCTGCCGACGCCCATTCCAGTACACCCCCGGAATCGTCCACGTCGCTGTGCAGTCCGACGACCTTCAATCGGCGATCCCCGAGCACCAGCGGTGAGCGATCGTCGAGGTAGACGTAGAGCGTGCGCTGGGCACACTCACCCAAACGGGCGATGTGCTGTTCCGTGCGCACGATGAAGCGAAAGACGCCGAGGTTCGCCGCCCGGCGCATGCACGCAGTCGCCGAGCCGCAGCGGAACACGATCTGGCTGGACCGAATGCGGTTGTACTGCAACAAGTCCAATTCGTCGTCGTCATGCGCGGTGACAGTGCTGCCCTGCTCCCGAACCCAGGCCGCCAAGGCGTGATCGTTCAGCGCGGAAGCGGGCACACCATATCCGGCGCCCGCTATGACGCTGCGCGTCAGCTGAATCGAGTCGTGCAGTCGCGGGGGATGGTTCGAGGTATCTAGAGCAGGTGTCATGAATCCAGATGTACGCGCGCACACCTACCCGTCGGCCGGTCCCGTATGCGCTCTTGACACTCGCTGATTGAATACTTACGGATCCTTGATTTCGCTGACTCGTCGCGTGCCGCGGCGCCAGCGCCCCGGGGATACGCCGTACCGGCGCTTGAACGCCGCGTTGAGGGAGAACTCCGAGGCGAACCCCGTCTCGTTGGCGACCGACGCCACCGTCGCACCGGTGCTCTGGAGCAGTTCGGCGGCGCGCTCCACCCGCAGCCCGGTCAGATATGCGGCAGGCGTCTGGCCGACTGTCGTGGCGAACCGGCGCGCGAAGCCGGCTCGAGACATGTGCGCAACCGAGGCCATCGATTCGACGGTCCACCGCTGTTGCGGCGCTTCGTGTGTGGCGGCGAGCACGGCCGCCAACCCATCGTCCTCCAGCGCCAGATACCACCCCGGTGCCGACCAGTGGCCGCCCGCGAACGCGTCGCGCAGCACTTGCACCAACATCAGATCCAGGGCCCGATCCAGCACGGTCCGCTGCCCTGGCGCAGCCCGACTGGCTTCGGCGGCCATCAAGCTCACCGATGCGCACAACCCACTGGAGCGGTCCGTCGCCTTCACGACGAGTTCGCACGGAAGTGAGCGCAGCAGGCTGGGGCCGGGCTCGCCGTCCAATGCATATGCGCCGCAGAGGAGTACGGCGTCGACGTCCATGCCGTCGACGTACGACGCCCCGGCCCGCGCATGCTCGATCGGTTCGGCAGCCACGCCATGGGCGCTCACGAGCGTGTACGGCTCGCCGCCGCGCACCAGAATCACGTCACCGGCCGCGACGTCATGTGCGGTCGTGCCACGAACGAGCGTGGCGCTGCCCTGCAACATCAGGTGGATCACCAGCGGTCGCGTTCCGGAGAACGCCAAACCCCACGGCGCGGTCCGTCCCAAGACGGAGAACACCGCGCCATGCGCGCGGGCTCGCGCCAGCACATCGGAGAGGACGTCCATTACCCCAGATTAGACGCTGATGCAGGAATATAAGACTTTAGCGGTATTGGCGTCGCATCGCAGGACCTAGTTTCGACGTATGGCAACCTTCCTCATCCTGGGCGGCACCGGCAAGGTCGGGCGTCGCCTCGCCGCCCGCGCGACCGGCCTCGGACACACCGCGCACGTCGCCAGTCGATCGGCGCAGGGCACCCGCTTCGACTGGGACGACACCACCACCTACGCCCCCGCTCTGGACGGGGTCGACGCCGTCTTCGTCGTCGGACCGGGTTCGGCATCGGATTGGACCGGGCAGCTGAACCAGTTCCTCGACCGCGCCGCCGATGCCGGCGTGAAGCGCGCCGTTCTGCTGTCGGCCCGCGGCGTCGAGTTCCTTCCCGACGGCGTCGTGGGGTTGGTGGAGCGCACCTTCACCGACGGCCCGGTCCCCGGCACGATCCTGCGACCCACGCACTTTGCACAGAACTTCACCGAGGCCATGTTCACCCCGCGGAACGGTGTCATCCTGGCTCCCGCCGGAACCGCACCGCACCCCTTCGTCGACGTATCCGACATCGCCGACGTTGCCGCACACGTGCTCGCCGACGGCGGCCATGACGGCGAAGCGATCGCACTGTCAGGACCAGAAGCACTCACGTTCCACGAGGTCGCCGCCGTTCTGCAGGCAACCAGTGGTGTGCCGGTGCGCTACGAACCCGAAGACCGCGATGCCCACATCCGCCGACTCCGCGACGCGGGAACCCCGGAGACCTACATCACGTGGCGAATGGCCATGCTCGACGGCATCGCCGACGGGCGCGACTCATACGTGTCGGACGGCACCCAACGCGCACTTGGGCGCAGCGCCAACACATTTCAACGGTGGGCGCGCGCCGAAGCCGCACGCTGAGGCCTACAGCTCTGCGACGCGCCCGTTCTCGACCAGCCACCGTCGATCCAACCGGACGTTCTGCAACATCCGTCGGTCGTGGGTCACCAACAGCAGCGCACCCTCGAAGGTCTCGAGCGCCTGCTCGAGTTGCTCGATGGCGGGTAGGTCGAGGTGGTTCGTCGGTTCGTCGAGCACCAGCACGTTGGTGCCCCTGGCCTGCAACAGGGCAAGGCCTGCGCGGGTTCGCTCACCGGGAGAGAGGTCGTCGACCGGGCGTTCCACGTGGTCGGCGCGCAACCCGAACTTCGCAAGCAGGGTGCGGACGTCGGCGGTAGGCCACGACGGCACGTACCGCTCGAAGCGATCGACGAGTCGCTCAGCACCGGTGAAATCCGCACGGGCCTGGTCGATCTCGCCGATGTCGACGTTGGCGCCCAGACTCGCGCGGCCCTGATCGGGCTGCTGGCGCCCCAGCAGCAGCCGCAACAACGTCGACTTTCCTGCCCCGTTGGGGCCGGTGATGCCGATCCGCTCACCGGCATCGACCTGAATCGACACCGGGCCGAGGACAAAATCACCTTGTCGCACAACGGCATTGTCGAGAGTCGCCACTACCGAGCTCGATCGTTCTGCGGCCGCGATGGTGAACTCGAGCGCCCATTCCTTGCGAGGCTCGACGACCTCCTCGAGACGCGCGATCCGGCTCTCCATCTGACGCACCTTTTGTGCCTGCTTCTCGCTGGACTCGCTCTGCGCGCGACGTCGGTTCTTGTCGTTGTCCGGCGCCTTGCGCATCGCGTTGCGGACACCTTGGCTCGACCATTCGCGCTGCGTGCGCGCACGCGCCTCCAGGTCGGCCTTCTTGTCGGCGAACTCGTCGTATTGTTCGCGCCGGTGTCGGCGAGCGACCTCGCGTTCTTCGAGGTAGCTTTCGTACCCGCCACCGAACACGGTGGTGGTGTTCTGGGCCAGGTCCAGTTCCAGTACGCGGGTCACGGTGCGCGCCAAGAACTCCCGGTCGTGGCTCACCAGCACCACACCCCCGCGCAGCTCACGCACGAACTGTTCCAGCCGCGCGAGGCCGTCGAGGTCGAGATCGTTGGTCGGCTCGTCGAGCAGAACGATGTCGAATCGCGACACCATCAACGCCGCCAGCCCCACCCGTGCCGCCTGACCACCCGACAGGGCGGTCATCAGAGTCGTCTCGGGCCGCACCGCATCGGACTCCAAGCCAAGGTCGGCCAGGACGGCGGGCAATCGCTCGTCGAGATCTGCCGCGCCGGTAACGAGCCAGTGATCCAGCGCCACGGAATAAGCGTCGGCCTGCGCCGCACTGTGGTCGGGGTCGGCCAGCGCCTCAGCGGCGGTTTCCATGGCCCGCGTCGCTGCGGCACATCCCGCGCGGCGGGCCACGTAGCCGGCGACGGTCTCGCCAGGCACCCGCTCGTGCTCCTGCGGCAGCCAGCCGACGAACGCATCGGCAGGCGCAAGGCTGACCACACCCTCGAGCGGCGCGAGGTTCCCGGCCAGGATCCGCAGGAGCGTGCTCTTGCCTGCGCCGTTCGCACCGACGACGCCGACGACGTCGCCAGGCGCGACGGTCACGTCCAGACCTTCGAAGAGGGTCCGATGGGCGAATCCGCCTGCCACCTTCTTCGCGACGAGGGTTGCGGTCATGGGCACATCGTCGCATCACCACCCGCGGCGACACCTTAATGTGACCTTACCTTTCCCTTATTATTCTTAATTTTGATGTACGGTTACCCCCATCGCTCGGTGACCACCAGTGACGGAAGGAAGCGCAGATGCACAACGAACCGACACGAATCGTCTTGGTAACCGGCGGATCGAGGGGCATCGGTGCGGAGGTCGCGCGGCAGTTCGCCGACCCCGACACACACGTCATCGTGAACTATCGCGAGAAGGCCAAGCGGGCGGACACCATCGCCGAGGCCATCCGCGATGCAGGCGGCCACGCGTCGACGATGGGTGCCGACATCTCCGATCACACGGACGCAACCGCGATGATCGACGCCATCGGGTCACGCTTCGGGCGCTTGGACGCCCTCATTCTGAACGCCTCGGGCGGCCTCGAACGCGACGCCGACCCCGGCTACGCCATGCGCCTCAACCGCGACGCCCAGAGACGTCTCGCGCAGCTGGCGCTGCCTCTGATGCCCGTTGACGGACGCATCGTCTTCGTCACCAGCCACCAGGCTCACTTCTTCCCGAACAAGGCGGTGCCGAAGGGCTACTCGGCGGTCGCGGCAAGCAAGCGTGCCGGCGAAACCGCGCTCTACGCAATGCGTTCGGCGTTCAACCAGGCCGGCGTGCGCCTCACAGTGGTGTCCGGGGACATGATCGAGGGCACCATCATCGTCAGGCTTCTGGAACGACGCGATCCTGGCGAAGTGGATGCACGCCGCGCACACGGAACCCTGCCGACCGTCGACGAGTTCGCCGCAGCCATCGTCGGTGCCGCTGTTTCGCCGAGCCCCCAGGGAGTCATCTACGTCGGCGGGGCCGACTACCTCATGACCGCCGCCTGACGAGGGTCACCGCGGCACCTCCAACGTCGTGATGCGTCGCTGAACCTCGTCGAGGAGTCCTTGGACCGTTGGGAATTCACCGGGGTCGATCGGCTCTCCAAAGATCACGTACACGGTGCTCCCCCGTCGCGGGATCTTCCTGTCCAGCGGTAGCACCGCGTTCGCGTTGACGAGCCGCACCGGAATGATCGGGACGCCGGTGTCCTTGGCCAGCACGGCGACACCGGGCCGGTACGGGACCACCTCGCCCGGCTTGACGCACTTTCCTTCGGGAAAGACTCCGACCAACGCCCCGTCCGCCAAGGCGTGGGCGGCACTCGCCATCGCTTGCTTCCCGGAATCCGAGTCGCCCCTGACCACGGGTATCTGGCCGAGCACCTCCACCAACCAGCGGGTGAGCGGAGACTTCCACAGCTCCGCCATGGCCATCGCGATCGCTTCGCGGCGGATCGCGGCAAGGATGAAGAACACGTCGATCATCGAGGTGTGGTTGGCCGCCAGGATCACCGCACCCTCGTCCGGCACGACGTCGTCGTTCACGATCTCGACTCTGATCACGCGCATGAAGCCAAGCGTCCAGAGGATGAGACGGATCGACCATGTCAGCAACCATGCGCGCTTGCCGAGGCCGCGTGTCCGTGGCCGTCTCAATCGACTTGCCATGCAGTCCTTTCCGTCGCCGCTGCGACATTCTTAGCTCACGGAAACACCCTGTCAACGGGATTGGCCGGTTATGCTTCCGCGGCGAGACGGCGCCACCGAGGAACGGCTTGCTCCTCCGTCACCACCTACAGGCAGGACAAGCACTCCCATGCGCACGTCATCGATCCTCGTCCTGGCTTGCGCCGGGTTCCTCGCGGCGTGCTCGTCGTCCCCCGACTCGACGGAGACCGGCACCTCGAGCCCAGCACCGGCGCCTGCCGCAGACAGCCGCGGCGGCGTCCCGCCCGGCTACCCGCTGAACGTCGACGTAGTGGCGCCACTGGTCATCACGACACTCGGCCCCGACCCCATCCCGGTCACGGGAACCGACGGCAAAGTCCACGTCGCCTACGAACTCTCGGTGCTCAACTCCGGGCCGCGACCCGCCACGATCACCAAGGTCGAAACACTCTCGGGCGGCCCCGACGGCGCGGCGGTCGCGACCATCGGAGCGCAGGAGACCGTCGAGCGAACCATCCTGATCCCCAACGTGCTGCCAGGCCCCGTCACCGAGATCCCCGCGGGACGCACCGCCGTCCTCGTCCTCGACGACGTCTACGACAGTCGCGACGAGGTGCCCGCCGACGTCACACACCGACTAACCGCCACGCTCGGCAAGGCAACGCCGGAGTACCAACCATCCGTCAGTGCCCGGTACCCAGACTCCGTCACGCAGATCGGCGGCCAGGTCCGCACCGCGACGGCAACGCCGGTGGTAATCGGGCCACCGCTCGCAGGCAACGACTGGGTCGCAGGCAATGCGTGCTGCGTCGTCTCGACACACCGTGGCGCGGTCATGGGAGTCGGCGGCAGGCTCAATGGCAGCGAGCGCTACGCCATCGACTGGTTGCGGGTAGACCCGTCCAAGAACCCGGTCGTCACGCACGGCGGCGACGGAACGCGCAACGCGGACTACCTCGCCTACGACGCCCCGCTGCTGGCCGTGGCCGACGGCACCGTCGTGTCGGTGGTGTCCGACAACGCGGAGGCAACGCCGCACGTCGTCACCCCCGACCAAACCTTCGAGCAGCTCGGTGGGAACTACGTCATCATCGACATCGGCGGCGGCAACTTCGCCTTCTACGCACACATGGTGCCCGGCTCCGCGTCGGTCAAGATCGGCGACAAGGTCACCCGCGGCCAGATCATCGGGCGCCTCGGCAACTCCGGCAACACCACCGAAGCCCACCTGCACTTCCACGTCACCCGGGCCCCGCTTCCGCTCTCCAGCGACAACGTGCCCTTCGAGATCGACCGGTTCACCCTCGCAGGCACGCTCGACGACGACCACTTCGTGCCAGCAGCCAAGCCAAGCGAGCACACCAACCAGCTGCCCCTGGCGATGGACGTCATCGACTTCCCGCCTGTTGCCTAGGAAGTGCGCGCGGCTGCGAGAAATTCGAGCGTACGAGCCTGGCTCGCGGAGTCGCCAAGGGGCGTTCCGACGAACTCGGTGACGCCGACTTCGGCAAGACGGCGCAACTGTGCTTCTACTTCCGCCGCGTTCCCGACGAGGCTGACGTCTCCAGGTCCGCTGACGCCTTCGCGGTCGAACATCGCCCGGTACGAGGGCAAGTTGCCAGACATGGCGAACTCCTCGTTGATGAGCGCGCGGGCATCGTCGGGGTGATCCGTGACGACCACGGGAAGCCCTGCGATGACCCGGGGCGCTGGGCGACCCGCGGAGGCCGCCGCCTTCGTCAACAGCGGCACGATGTGCGCATCAAGCGTGCGCGGTCCGACCCAGCTGGTCACGGTGCCATCGGTGCGTGATCCCGCGATTCGCAGCATTCGAGGGCCGAGCGCCGCGAGCACGACCGAGGGCACGGGCGCGTCCGCCGCTTCGACTTGTCCGACCGCAGTGACGAACTCGCCGTGGACGTCGACGGCCACTCCGGCCAGTGCCGGCAGAAGCGCCGTGAGGTACTCATCCATGAATGCGGCGGGCTTGTCGTAGCGGTAACCCAGCGCTTCGACCATGGGTGGATGGCTGAGACCCAGCCCAAGAGTCAGGCGACCGTCAACGGCGGCCGACGCGCTCAGTGCCTGTCTGGCAAGTGTGAACGGATGCTGTCCATAGATCACGCTGACGGCGGTGCCCAACTTCACCGCGGGTACGCGCTGGCCGACCAGCGCCAGGACGAGCAGTGGGTCCCAGCCCGAGACGCCCGGCAACGCAGGCAGCTGCGGTAGCCATATCGACGTCGATCCCCCCTTCGCGATGTCGGTCAACGCGTCGACGAACCGCGGCAGCGAGTGCGCGGGGTTGGGCATGGGCATTGCAGTGACGAGCATCGTTTCATACCTCGCTAGAATTCGGAGACTATCTCCGGTAACCATACGGAGACTGTCTCCGCTTGTCGAGGGAAAGGCGCCAGCATGAGTCCGTCGTCGACCGCACCCCGGCCAATGCGAGCCGACGCTGCGCGTAACCGGCGTGCTCTGCTCGACGCCGCATTGGAGGCGTTCAAACGCGCCGGCGTGACGGCGTCTCTCGATGACATCGCCAAGGCGGCAGACGTGGGTCCCGGCACGTTGTACCGGCACTTCCCCACCCGCGACGATCTGGCCCTCGCAGTGATCGACGACGGATTGTTGGCGCTCGCCGAACTCGGCGAGAAGCTGCTGACGTCGACGAAACCCGTTGCTGCTCTTACTGAATGGCTCGAAGCCTTCATTGCGCAGGCCGGGTTGTTCGACGGCCTTGCCCGCACCCTGGTGAACCCCGAGGCGGGCGATGACACCACCTGCAAACGCAGCAAGCGCGCTGGGGCGGCGCTGCTGGAGCGCGCCGT
Source organism: Mycolicibacterium sp. P9-64 (assembly GCF_008329605.1). Taxonomy (GTDB): domain Bacteria; phylum Actinomycetota; class Actinomycetes; order Mycobacteriales; family Mycobacteriaceae; genus Mycobacterium. The sequence continues at coordinate 269,464 of NZ_NPKO01000010.1, read as the reverse complement.
CGCCGCGGGTGAGGTTCGCGACGACATCGCCAGCGAGGATCTGCTCGACATCTCCGCCGCGATCGCCTGGCTCGGTGACCAAGGAGGCACCCACGCGCAGCGCGCGCGACTGCTGACGCTCGTGCTCGACGGCCTGCGGGTGCCCAGACGCTAGCTGAACGCGCGGACGTACTGCGGTGGGTAGTGCAGGGTCGCACCGAGCTGGTCGGCGGCCTGGCGGATCCAGGCGGGGTTGCGGAGCAGGACCCGCGCCAGGAACACGGCGTCGGCCTGTTCACCGGCGATGATGTCCTCGGCTTGGTCGGCCTCAGTGATCATTCCCACTGCAGTGGTGGGGATCTCGGCTTCCTTGCGGACGCGCGCGGCGAACGGAACCTGATAACCGGGTCCGACCGAAATCTTGGCGTCCGGTGCTGATCCACCGGACGAGACGTCCACGAGATCGACACCGAGTGCCTTCAGCCGCACCGCCAGCTCCACGGTGTCGTCGACGGTCCAGCCGGGACGGTCGTCCTCGGTGTCGCCACCTAGCCAGTCGGTGGCGGACACGCGGAAGAACAGCGGCAGCTCGTCGGGCCAACTTCGGCGCACGGCGGTGACGACCTCGAGGGCGAACCGAAGCCGGTTCTCCCATGATCCGCCGTAGCGGTCGGTGCGGGTGTTGGAGTGTGGCGAGAGGAACTGGTGAATGAGATAGCCGTGGGCGCCATGCAATTCGAGGACTCTGAATCCTGCCGCGGCCGCTCGTCGTGCCGACGCTGCGAACGCCTCGACGATGGCTCCGATCTCATCGATGGTCAACTCGGCGGGGCTGGGTAGCCGTCCGAACGGGATCGCGCTGGGACCGACGGTGGGCCAGGTCGGACCCGGCTCCGCCCAGGGGCGACCCGTGGATCCCTTGCGGCCGGCGTGCACCAGCTGGATGCCAGGTACCGAGCCCTGCGCGGTGATGAAATCGGTGATCCGCCGAAATGCCGTTGCCTGAGCGTCATTCCACAGGCCGACGTCGTAGATGCTGCTGCGACCGATGGGATCGACGGCGGTGGCTTCGACCATCACCAGTGCGGCACCGGCAACGGCCCTCGACCCCAGGTGCTGCAGGTGCCAGTCCGTCGGCGCACCTTCGTCGGGACCCTCTGATGAGGCAGCGAACTGCATCATCGGCGACATCCACGCGCGGTGCGCGAACGTGACCTCGCGCAGCGTCAACGGGGTGAACAGGTGTGACATCAGGACTCCGCTTCTGGGATGCCGAGGTAGGCCCGCGCGGCCCGAACCAACGCGGCACGGCCCGGACCGTGGTCGATGGCGAACCGGGCCGGATCCGCTTCCGCCATGTCGAACGGATAGTCGCTACCGCAGACGACTTTGTCCGTGCCTGCCAGCTCGCACAGGAGCTCGAGCTGGTGGGCGTCATGGGTGACGGTGTCGAAGTAGAGCTCTCCGAACGGCTCGGCCGGCGGCCGGGTGGTCGCTCGCCAGACGTCGGCCCGCATCGTCCAGCCGTGGGTCCAGCGACCGAGAAGCCCTGGTGCACAACCTCCGCCGTGCACGAAGCAGATCCGAAGCTTCGGCAGTGCATCCTTGATGCCGCTGAGGATCAGCGACGCGACGGCGGTGGTGGATTCGACGGGATTGCCGATCAGATTCGTCAGGTAGTACGCCGACCATTCCGGCCGCGGAAGCTGCATCGGGTGGACGAGCACCGCCAGGTCCAGGCGCGTCGCCTCGCTGAGCACGTGGTGCAGCGCCCGGCCGTCGAGCGAGCTACCGTTCGCCAGCGGCGGGATCGCCACGCCCGCCATGCCCTCGGTCTGCGCCAACTCCTCCAGCTGGGCGGTCGCCGACGCGGAATCCTCGAGCGTGACCATCCCCAGGCCCAGCAGCGCACCGTTGGCGTCCGCCACCACGTCCGTCAACGCCGTGTTGAAGGCCCTGACGTAAGCGTCTGCCTCGGAACCGGATTCGAGGGGGAACGCGAACGGCGGGGCGGAGAGGACGCGGACCCCGACGTCGGCACGCGCCATGTCGGCACGAATGGCCGACACGTCGCTCATCGAGCTCGTCGCGATGGACAGCGGGAGGTCCCCGAGGTACAGCTCGCCGTCGCGGTCGTGCATCTCCCCGTGCGGTCCAGTGCCGGGAAGGCCGAAGAGCTCCCTCGGAATCCAGTGCGCATGGACGTCGATCACGCCGTCGGCCAGCGGGGTGGTGATCACAGCGCCGCACCCCGCGAGATCGGCAGCGGCGCATTGGCACTGTCGAGGTGCTCCACGGTGGTGAAGATCAGCTCACCCGCGCCGATGTTCTCGATGTCGTGCAGCAGGTATTCACCTGTACCGAAAGTGAAATGGCGGGTTTCGCCAGCCTGGTAGGACACTTCGCGCACAGTACCGTCATGGGTGTGCTGACGACTGCTCCCGGCGTTGATCGCAGTCCAGAAGTAGTCGAGCACGTGGCGGTGGGCGTGCCAGCGTTCGCCGGGGGCGAGCCGGATCTCCCAGACCCGGACCCGCCCGTCCTCGCTGAGCAGACGCGAACCGACCTCGCCGTCGAACGCGTGCTCGGCGAACTCGGTCTTGAGCCAGTCCGGCCAGCTCTCGAAATCGGAGGCGACGAGCTCGCCTGCCAGGGGCAGATCGCTCAAGAAACTGTTGTCGGTCATGATGATTCCCTTCGGAAGCGGTGAGTTAGCGGCCCGGCCCGTACAGGCCGAAACGGAGGTCGGGATCGCCCGGCGTCCAGGTGTTGGAGAACTGGGATCGTTCACCCATCGACACGACGCGCCGCAGCAGCGAGTCGCTCAGATGCAGCTGAGCCGGCTCCCACTTGGTCAGGGCGGCCCGGATGTCGCCACCGGCATCCCTCAGCGCCGCAGCCAGTGCCCAGCCGTCCGCTGCCGCCTTTGCCGTCCCGGCTGCGGCGTGCGGTCGCGCCGCGCAGGCGGCGTCGCCGATCAGCGCCACCCGGCCCATCGCCATCCGCGACGACCTGGCGTCGGAAACCACTTGTACGTAGGGTGTTTTCGTGGTCGTCACCACCGAAGCCACCGCGGGAGCCAGCAGCTCGGCGGCGTCCCGCTTCATCTCTGCGACGTAGCGGTCCTGGACCTGACCGGGGTGCACGGACACGGAGCCGGGGATTCCCCGCTTGTCGATGCACATCTCGGTGAGTTCGGGTCCGGCGGGGACGTTGCGGTACCAGACGTAGTTCATCAGCTGGTCGTCGAGATCAAGACCACCTTCACCGGGAATCGGATACATCGTGATGTGCGAGTTGGGCACGACGTCGTAGGTGATGGCGTCCTGGAGTACCTCGCGCGTCTTGTCGTCGAGGTCACGCACCGGCAGGGTGCCGCGCCAGCCGATGTAGCCGGAGTAGCGCAGGCCGGCGTCGGGGTCGAACCGCTCCCGCGCCACCGAGGTGACGCCGTCGGCGAACACCACCAGGTCGGCGGACTCGACCCGTCCGCTGACGAACCGCACCGTCGCGAAATCGTCGTATTGATCGAAGCCGCAGGCGTATTCGCCGTAGTGGTAGTGCTCGGTGCCAAAGTCGGCCAGCAGGGCCCGGTAGAAGGTCCCCCACGACGTGTAGGTCCACGTGCAGTTCTCGCGGAACACCACGTCGCCGCTGCGGTCGAGGTACTGCACGTAGGAGGTCGACGTACTCAGGTCGGCCAGATTCTGCGTGCTGCGCTCGGTGAACCAGCGGACGGTGTCGGGCTGCAGGACGATGCCGCTGCCCCGGCCGTCCAATGCGGTGGCGGTGCGCTCGTAGACGTCCACCGCGAATCCGAGGTCCCGCAGCAACAGCGCCGTGGTGAGGCCTCCGATCGAGCCGCCGATGACGATGGCGGATGCTCCTGTGTACTCGGTCATGACTCGCTCTTCTCGGTGAGTTGGATGCTGGGATCCGACGGCATGGGTTCACCGCGCGTTTCGCGGGCGAACGCGAGTCCGACGACGGCGATCAAGCCGAGCGCGGTCACCGATGCGGTGGCCAGTCCGAGGTTGCCGTCGAACCAGGAGGTGGCGATCGCCCCGGCGGTCAACGGGCCCAGTGCGGTTACGTAACGACCGACGCTGTTGCACACCGCAAGAGCCGTCGCGCGCACGCTCGGAGGGAACAGTTCGGGGGCGTAGATGAACGTGCCCGACAGGGCGCCGAACAGTCCGAAGCCGAGGAACGGCAGCGCGATCAGGTATTCGCTGTAGCTGCGGTCGAAGGGGAAGGCCCACGCAACGGCGACGGCGGATACGGCGAAGCTCAGCAGGAATGCCCTGCGACGGCCGATGGCGTCGGCGACGAAACCCCAGGAGGCGTAACCGACGATGCCGCCGGCGTTGAACAGCATCGCGGCCACGGCCACCCGATGGTCGGCGATCCCGTTCGGCAGCTCGTCCGCCGCGGTGATCTGACGGATGATTTGGGGGTACCAGGTGGTGACGCTCCAGAAGGCGATCAGCGCACCGGTGGCGAGCGCCGTGCAGATGAGCATCGGCCGCCGCAGCGGAGCTTCGATCAGTCGCCGGAGTGCAAATCGGTCGTGATCGGCCATGGCGCCCAGTCGTTTCCGCTCGCGGCGCGCCTCCAGGTGCGCCGAGATCTCGGGCGGCTCCGGGACGTAGCGACGAATGAACCAGACGAGGAGCGCGGGCAACCCGGCTAGCGCCAGCATGAACCGCCAGCCGTGCTCGCCAAGCAGGGCGTAGGCGGCGGCGGCCGCGAAGAATCCGAACGCGTACCCGGACATCATGATTCCACCAGCGCGGGCCCGGAAGCGGTTGCGCCAGGTCTCGGCGATCAGGGCGGCGCCGACCGGAGCTTCGACACCGGAGCCGAGTCCGGCGATGAAGCGCAGTATGCCCAGCTGCCACCAGGTGTCGGCGAACGCCGCCAGTGCGCTGAAGATCGCGTAGGTCAGGATCCCGACCGAGAGCACCCTGGTGCGTCCGAATCGGTCAGCGAGGACGCCGAAGAGGATTCCTCCGGTTGCCCAGCCGATCAGGAACAGCGCGACGGTCGCGCCGCCGTAGTAGCCGATGGTCGCGGGGCTGACCTGCACACCGCTGTTCGGCAGTAGCTCGCCCATCGCGGGTCCGAGCACGAGGATGTACAGGCTGCCTGCAAAACCGTCGAGGCCCCACCCCAGCGTCGTGCCTGCGAGCACCAGCCACTGGGTTCTGGTGATTTCGGCGCGGAAACCCGACTTGTGCGCCGAATTCCGCGCCGAAGTCGATCTTTGGATGCTCATCAGTTCAACCGTCCCTGCTCGCGGCCGCCGTACCAGTCGACGGGCTCGGACGCGGTCCGTGTGACGATGGTCTTGACCCAGGAGAAGTCGTCGAAGGACTCCGACCCTGCGTCCTTGCCGACGCCGGACTCCTTCACCCCGCCCCACGGCAAGGAGGGTTCGAGTCGGTGATGGTCGTTGATCCACACCATGCCTGCCACGATGGCCGACGCGACGCGGTGCGCTCGACTGATGTCGGTGGTCCACACCCCGGCGCCAAGGCCATAGCGGTTGTCGTTCGCCATCCGCACGGCATCGGCCTCGTCGTCGAAGGGGATCACGACGGCGACCGGGCCGAAGATCTCCTCTCGCGCCACCGTCATCGCCATGGTGGCGTCGGCGAGTACGGTCGGCTCGAGAAAGAAGCCCGCGCACAACGGTTCTGGCAGATTCGGCTGACCGCCACCGGCGGCGAGTCGGGCGCCTTCGGCGATCCCGGCGTCGATGAGCTCGCGCACCTTGTCCCGCTGCCGCGCGCTGATGAGTGGTCCCATCTGGGTGTCCGGCAGGGTCGGATCACCAATGCGGATCGCCGCGGCGCGGGCGGCCAGCGCGGTGACGAACGCGTCGTAGGTGGCCCGCTGCACCAGGAATCGTGACCCTGCGACGCAGGATTGGCCTGCGGCGACGAACGCTGCGAAGGCCGCTCCCTCCGCGGCGGCCACGGGGTCGACGTCGTCGAAGACGATGACCGGGGTCTTGCCGCCGAGTTCCGCCGTCACCCTGGCGAATCGAGCGGCGGTGGCCAGCGCTGCCGCGCGGCCCGCCTCGGTGCCGCCGGTCAGCGTGATCTTGGCGACGTCGGGATGCTGGGTCAGCCGAATGCCCGCGTCACGGCCACCGGTCACCACGTTGACGACGCCGTCGGGCAGGCCGGCCCGGTTGAGGATGTCGAGCAGAGCAAGGGTGGTCAGCGGGGTGAGCTCCGAGGGCTTGACCACGACGGTGTTGCCGTTCGCCAGGGCGGCGGACAGGCTCCGCGCCAGGATGAGCAGTGGGTGATTGAACGGCGTGATGATGCCGCACACCCCGAGTGGAACCCGCTGCTGGTAGGTCAGATACGGCCCGTCGCTGGGCAGTACGGCCTGACGCTGGGCGGCGAGCAGGCCCGCGTTGTAGCGGAACCACTCCGGCACCCGCGACAATTGGGCGCGGGTCTCGGTGATCGGTCGACCGTTGTTGAGGGCCTCGAGCCGGTACAGGCGCTCCGAGTCGGCCTCGATCGCGTCGGCCATGCGGAGCAGCAGTCGGGCCCGTTCGCTGCGGACCATGGCCGGCCAGGTACCGCCGCCGAAGGCCGCGAGCGCCGAGGCCACGGCCGCGTCCACGGCATCGGGTCCCTGCTCGGCGACGGTGTCGATGACGGCGCCGGTCGCGGGATTGACGATGCTGCGTAGTGCTGCCGCCGGGTGTGGATTCGTGTCGATGGCTGCCTGGGTCATGGGTATGAGTGTCGTCACACCGCGGCGCTGGCTCAATGTTGGCGCCCACACTGTTTCTCACAAAGCATGTCATTCGTGACACCCGTCGTGGGATGGTGGATGCGTGACGACGGTTGACCCGGGCCGACAGCCAGGGGCGGAGCTCCTGACCTGGCTGAGCGCGCTGCGCGCGTTGAGCTCTGCGGCGACGTCGGCGGCGGACCTCCAGCACGTCCTGGACCAGGTGGCGGATACTGCGCGCACGCTGCTCGGCTTCGACTTCTGTGGCGTGCTCACCCCCGATCCGGCCGGCGAGAGCCTGGTGATCACCGGCTGGAGCGGCCTGTCCGCGGACTACGTCAAACACGTCAACACCGACCGGCCCGTCCGCCTCGACGGAGGTTCGCCCTCGAAGCAGGCGTTCCAGAGCGGCCGTCCCGTCGCGATCCGCGACATCACTGCCGAACCCGAGTTCACCCCGTGGGGCGGCGTCGCGCGTGAACAGGGCTACCGGGCGATCGTCTGCGTGCCGTTGATTGCCGGTGACGAGGTGCTGGGAACGCTGAACGGCTACTACACACCCGTCCATACGTTCACCGGCTACGAGATCGAACGCCTCGCACTGCTGGCCAACCACGCGGCCATCGCACTGACCTCGGCAAGGAGGCTGGATCAGCTCCGTCAGCTCAACGAGTCGCTGCGCGAGCAGCGCGACGCGCTCACCCGCTCGGAGCAGATCCACGAACGCCTGCTGGCGGTGACCCTTCGGTCGGGCGGTCTCAGCGGTATCGCCGCGGTCCTCGCCGAATTGATCGGCCGACCGGTGCTCATCGACGATTCGCGCCATGTGGTCCTTGCGATCGCGGGAGACGAGGCCGAACTGCCGGATGCAGCGTGGCGCGCGGCGGCAGTCATCGAGACACCGTCGTCGACGCCCGTTCGGGTGAGCCGCGGTCCCGATGACGAGGCCCGGTTCAGCGTGTCGGTCGCGAAACTCGGCGACGATGCCACGGCAGCTCGAATCTGGTTCCCCGCAAGGGAATCAGAGCTCGATCCCATCAGTGTCCGAGCCGTCGAGCACGCATCGATCGTGATCTCGCTGGAACTGCTGCGAATGCGCACCGCGGCCGAGGTCGAGCACCGCCTGCGCGGTGAGTTGCTTGCCGATCTCCTGGGCGGTGGTTCCGTCATCTCCGAGCAGGTGTTGCAACGCGCGCTACGGCTCGGCCACGACCTGACGCGTCCCCACGTCATGATCGTCGGAGCGCTGAGCACCGCGGGCGAGCCTGCCGAACCCCGCGTCTATCAACGGTCGCTCTCGCTCGTCGGGGATTTGGTTCGGCCCTACACACCGCGCCCGCTGTCGGCCATGCACCGCGGCAACATCGTCACCATGTGGCCGATCGCGGAGGACGAGCCGGGCCGGGCGATCGGGTCGGGCGACGCGGCCGCGGCTCTGGTCCAGCGCGCCATGGGCTCGGTGGCAAGGAACGTCGACGCGACCGTGACGGTATCGGCAGAGCCCGCCGCGAGCGCGGCCTCCTATGCCGAGGCCTACCGGACGGCCAAGGGCGCCTTGGACATCGCGCTACGCGCTGGCCGTACGAATACCGTTGTGCAGCTGGCTGATCTGGGTGTCATCGGCCTGTTGCTCCAACTCGAGGACTCGTCGCAGCTGGCCGCCTTCGCCCGGCGGACCCTGGGGCCGCTGTTCGATTACGACGAGTCGCACCACACCGATCTCGTCGACACGCTGCGCACCTACTTCGCGTGCAGGAACGACAGGAATCTGGCGGCGGGTGCGCTGCACATCCACCCCAATACGGTGACGCAACGCCTTCGCAGGGTCGAGCAGCTGTGCGGTGTGGAACTGGCCGAGCCGTCAACGACACTGCAGTTCAGCGCTGCCCTGACCGTGCACGATGTGGCGACCGCCCGGTAGCGACATGTTGATACGGACATTCGATCCGTCTACGTGTGTTCGCCAGGACATTGTGGCGGGTGGGCGCGCGGGGACAAGGTGATGGCTGTCAGTGACAGCGATCACAATCCGAAAGCGAGACGATCCTCGTGCGTCCCCTACACATGAACCGACCGATGGGTGTGGTGACCGCATTCGTGACCGTCGGTGCGATGCTCGCCGGCGCGACCGGCTGCGCCGCCGGACTGGGTGGTCCCGCATCGTCGCGCGCCGCCCGAGACGGCGTCATCCGCTTCACCTTCGCGCCGGACCCCATCTGGGACTACATGCACGACGAGGGCATCGTCGACGAGTTCGAGAAGGACACGGGCATCAGCATCGAGACGTCCGCCACGTGGGACGAGTTCGGCCTCTTTGCGGGCGGACACGCCGACATCATCTCGTCGGCGTCGTTCGAAGTGCCCGGCTTGGAAGAGCAGACCGAACGCGAGACGGTCGTCATCGGGCGGTACAACACCGAGCGCAGTCGGATCATGGTGCGGGCCGACGACCCGGCCGCGTCCGTCGCCGATCTCACCGGTAGGAAGCTGGGCGTCTTCACCACCGTCTCCGGCACGCTGGTGTGGAGTGCCCTGATCAAGCAGATGCACGACCTGGATCTGACCGGCGGCACGGACTTCGACCTCGTCGTCGCCGACATCCAGAACTTGTCCGGCCTCCTGGCCCGCGGTGAGATCGACGCCTGCATCTGTTATCCCGACCTCTCCGTCAACGAGCTACGCAACGGCAGCGTCCGTCCGCTCTACGACGGCAAGTCATCGGCCGATCTCTTCGCCGAACTCAACGCACCCGGCCACGACGGTCCGATGGGGAATGTGTTCGTGGCCCGCAAGGATTGGGCCGAGGGTCACCCCAGGGAGGTGTCCGCCTTCCTCGATCTCTGGGATCGCGGACTTGGGGAATGGCGAGCCCACCGCGACGAGATCATCGAGCGATACCCACAACACTTCGCCGTCGCCACACCTGAGGACGTCGACTTCATCAAATCCTATGTCGACGGCCATGACTGGGTGGTCGACGACGTCCGCTTCGACCAGACGTGGGCAGACGACGAAGCGTCCATCTTCGACCTGATGCGGCAGACACACGTCATCGAAGACGGCGTCTCCGATCCACGGTTCCTACCCTCGGCGAGGAATGCGTCATGAGCACGAACACCGCTGCACCACAGCTGAAACCAACGTCTGCAACTTCGGCACCGCGCAGTCGGCAGACCGCCCGTTGGGCCATCTCCCTTGCCACGCTGGCCGCGGCCCTGGTGGCGTGGGCGGTGGTGGCGGCCGCGATCGACGACAACATCGTGCCCCGCCCGCTGGAAGTCTTCGCCCGGGTGATCGACATCGTCGCCTCGGGTGAGGCGGCCAGCAACTTCGCGACCACCCTCGCCAAGATCGGAGCCGGTTTTGCACTCGCGGTGGCAGCGGGCCTCCCGCTCGGGTTCCTCATGGGTCGCAGCTCGTTCATGAATTCCTATCTCTCGCTGCCGATGTTCGTTCTCGGCAACGTCCCCGGCCTGACCTACGCCGTCTTCGCCCTGGTGATCTTCGGGGTCGGACCAGGTGGACCGATCGTCGTGTCCGCATTGGTGGCAGTACCGTTCATCGCGATCAACGTCGCCGAAGGTGTTCGCTCGGTCGACGGTGACTTGCTGCGAATGTGCGAGGCCTTCGAACGCTCACCACGAGACGTCCTGCGCCACGTTTACCTGCCTGCCGTCAGCGCCTTCGTCCTGGTCGGCGTGCGGTACGGGTTCGCGATGGCGTGGAAGGTGGAGGCACTCACCGAGGTCTTCGGCGCCCAGAACGGTGTCGGGTTCATGATCCGCAAGGCCTACCAAGAGTTCCAGGTCGACGACATGCTCGCCTGGACAATGCTTTTCGTCATCGTGATGGTCTTGATCGAACGCGGCCTCGGGTCCCTCGAGCACCGTCTGTTCGCGTGGAGAAAGGAACTGGCATGACCCTCACCGCTGCTCGGGCAGACCGGAAGGCCGCACGCCCCGCGTGGCGGCGGCACGCCAGTTCCCAGCTGACCTCGGCGGCCGCGTGGACGGCATCGGTGCTGACCATGCTGGCGGTCTGGCAGCTCGCCGTCGTCTTCGGTCACCGCGTCCCGTCGATGGCGGACACCTTCGCACGGCTCGGTTCGGAGAGCGCGGACGGTGAGCTGTGGACCAACCTCGCCGTGAGCATGAACCGGTTCCTGCTCGGCCTGGTGGCGGCACTGCTGGTCGGCGCCGGCCTCGGCGTCGCGATGGGGCTGTCGCGGATCGCGGACTACGCGCTCACCGACCTGACGATGGCGGGACTGGCGATACCGGCCGTCATCTGGGCCCTGCTGACCACCATGTGGTTCGGATTCGGCTGGCTCACACCGGTCACCACGGTCTTCCTCTGCGGGCTGCCCTTCGTGATCGTCAACATCGCCAAGGCCGTCCGTGCGATTCCGGCCGAGACCATGCTGATGGCCCGCGCGTTCGGGGTTGGCCGCGCCGATGTACTGCGCAACGTCATCGCGCCTGCAGTGGCCGGCTCGACGATCGCCGCCGTGCGCTTCGCGATCATGAGCGCCTGGAACGGCCTGCTGCTCGCCGAATGGTTCGGCGCCACCTCCGGCGTCGGCTGGCGGGCCCGCTACTGGTACGACGCCAACCAACTCGACGGCTTCCTCGCCTGGGTGTTGCTGTTCATCGCGTTCCTGATCATCGTCAACCAGGTGTTGGGATGGGTGGAGAATCGCGCAACCCGTTGGCGCCGAGCCTAATTCGCCCCCCGATCTCAAACCTCTGAAAGGATTGCACCATGGCCTCCATCGTCATCGACGGGCTCGTCAAGACCTACCACGACAATCGCGGCAACCAGACCCAGGTGCTCGACGGTATCGACCTCACCATCTCCGGTGAGCAGTTCGTCTCCATCGTCGGCCCGTCCGGCAGCGGCAAGAGCACCCTGCTCAACATCGTCGCAGGCATCGAATCACACTCGGGCGGTTCCGTCACACTGACCGAAGGTGACCGAAAGGCAAAGGTGGGCTACGTCTTCCAAGACCCCCGGTTGTTGCCCTGGCGCACCGTCATGCAGAACCTCGGCTTCGTGCAGCGGGAACGCAGCGGCTGGGAGAAGCGCGCACTGCACTATCTGGACCTGGTGGGTCTGGCCCACGTCGCCGACCGTTTCCCCTCGCAACTCTCAGGAGGCCAGCAGCAGCGCATCGGCATCGCCCGCGCCTTCGCCGTCGAACCGGACGTCCTGCTGATGGATGAGCCGTTCAGCCATCTCGACGCCATGACCTCGCGCAACCTGCGGGAGCATCTCGAGCGAATCTGGCTCGAGTCGAGGCGCACGGTGATGTTCGTGACCCACGACGTCACCGAAGCGGTCCAGCTATCCGACCGAATCGTCGTTCTCGCACCGGGCGGTCGCATCCACGAAACCATCGACGTCGACCTGCCCCGTCCCCGACGGGCCTCCGATCCAGACGTCGCGCTGCTGCAGGCGGAGGTACTCGCCCGTTTCGAGACGTTGGAGAAGGCGGCAGCGTGATCGCCACACCGGTCACGGCGCTGGTGATCGGCGGATCGGTCGGGGGGTTGGCCGCCACGCACGAGCTCATCTCCATTGGGGCCGAGGTCACCGTCTTCGAGCGATCCGTGGACCGCACGCAGCCCCGTGGCGCGGGGATCGTCATGCAACCCGAGGTCGAGTCACTGCTGGGCCGCCTCGGTCGATCGGTGCCATCGGTGAGCGTGCTGCTTCGCGAACGCCAGCAACTGCACCGCGACGGCAGTCTCAACCGGTATGACGCACCCCAGTGGATGACCGCCTGGGACACCCTGTATGCCGCACTGCGGGAGCCACTGCCCGCCGGGTGTTACCTCCTGGACAGCGAGTTGGCGTCGATGCGAGTTCACGGCGATGACGTGACGGTCGGGTTCGCAGCCGGGTCAAATGCGGTCGGAGACGTCGTGGTGGGCGCCGATGGGGTCGGGTCGACAGTGCGGTCCCTGCTGAACATCCCCGGCGCTGCAACCTATTCGGGCTATGTCGCCTTCCGTGGGCTCGAACCGGAGGCCACCCTGCCGTCACACCTGGTCGACCTGCTCGCCGAGCGCTTCACCATGTTCGCCGTGCCAGGGCTGCAACTGCTGTGTTACCTGGTGCCCGGCGCTAGTGGTGAGCTCGAGCCGGGCTCACGGCGGGTGAACTGGGTCTGGTACGTCAACATCCCGGAGTCCGAGCTGCCACGGTTGTTGACGGGAAACTCGGGCCGGCGGTTCGATCACTTCGTCCCGCCGGGAGAGCTGACCCCCGGCACGATCAGTCGGCTGCAGGCGCTTGGCCACGAAGAGCTGCCACCCCGATTCGCCGAGTTGGTGGAACACTCAGCAGTCTTCATGCAGCCGGTGTTCGACGTACCGCCGGCCACGATGACGGGTGACCACGCGGTGCTGATCGGCGACGCCGCGGGCACCGTCCGGCCGCACACGGCATCGGGCACGTCGAAGGCTTTCGGTGACGCCGCCGACCTGGCGCGCGCTCTTCGTGGCGCCGATTCGTATGGCGAGCTTCCGCGGATGCTGAAACAGTGGGAAGCGCTTCGCCTCTCGCACCTCACCGCGGTGGCGGGGCACGGGATCAGGCTCGCGGCGCAATCGTCGCTCGGCACGGCGGGACCGCAGTTCCTGTCCGAGAATCGAAAGGCGGGCCGAACATGACCGACGAGGGGCCAAACCGGTCGGTGAACCGCGTGGAGGCTCGTGAGAAGGTCACCGGGGCAGCGCTCTACGCGGCCGACACCGTGATCGCCGGAGTGACACACGCGACCATCGTTCAGTCGGAGATCCCGCACGGTGTCGTCACCCGCGAATCTCTCGAGCTGAGTGCGGCCAGGGCGTCATCGGCACCCGGCGTGCTCACCGTGCTGACCCCGCTGAACTGTCCGCCGCTGCACACCCTGCCCCACGAGCTGACCTACGACCTGCCGCTGGAACGCCGGCCCCCACTGTCGGACCTCACGGTCCAGCACGTCGGTCAGCACATGGCCGTCGTCGTCGCCGACACCCTGGAGAACGCCGTGTTCGCAGCGTCGCTCTTCGACCTCGACTACGAGACGTTGCCGCCGCAACTCTCGCCAGCTGAGGTCATGGCGCAACCGGCTGCACCCGACGAAAAGGACGGCCAGATCCGCCACGGCAGCTACCAGCCGGATCACTTCGTCAAGCTCGACGAGGAGAAACTGCAGGACCGCCGCGGTGCCGACGACGAACCAATGGGTGCGACAAGGGTTTCCGCTCGGTACACCACACCGATCAACGCGCACTATCCGATCGAACTGTCATCCACGCTTGCGCAGTGGGACGGTGACGTCCTCGTGGTGCATGACAGCACCCGATGGATCACCGGTGAACGCACGGCACTCGCGGCCTATCTCGGACTTCCCGAACAGAACATTCGGATCCTGGCGCCTCTAGTGGGTGGGGCCTTCGGTTCGAAGAGCTTTCTCTGGATGCACGTCGCACTCTGCGCCGTCGCGGCCCGCGAGGTGCAGCGCCCGGTGAAGCTGGTGCTGACGCGGGACCAGATGTTCTCCTCCACCGGCCACCGCCCCCCAACCGAGCAGTACCTGAGTCTGGTGGCCGACGGCGACGCACGGATCATCAGCACCGAGCAGCACACCCTGACCGCGACGTCCACCGTCGCGCACTTCTGTGAGCCCGTCGGACTCTCGGCTCGATTCCTCTATGAGTCGCCGCGGCTGGTGACATCGCATACGGTGGCCCGGATCAACGCGCCGACACCATGTTTCATGCGGGGTCCCGGGGAGGCACCCGGGCTGTTCGCGCTCGAGGTCGCGATGGACGAATTGGCCTATGCCACGGGCACCGATCCGCTGGAGCTACGGCTCCGCAATGACACTCACCTCGACCAGGCCAGCGGCCGAGCCTGGTCGGGCAAGCACCTGCGGGAGTGCCATCTGCAGGGTGCCGAGCGGTTCGGCTGGTTCGGGCGACCGATGGCTCCGCGCTCGCTGACCCGCGGGGATGTCCTGGTCGGGTGGGGCATGGCCACCGCAACCTATCCGGGCCGCCGGATGCCCGCGGGCTGTCGGGTGATCACCGGCGCGAACGGATTGGTCGGATTCGCTTCCGCCACACATGAAGTGGGCAATGGGGTGCGGACGGTGATGACCCAGGTGGCGGCCGAGGCGACGGGTCTCGCGCTGAACCAGGTCACCTTCGATTCCGGTGACTCGCTGTTCCCGGACGCCCCCTACAGCGGCGCCTCACAGACGACGGCGACGGTCGGCTCCGCCGTACATCAGGCCGCTACCGAGTGGCGGTCGCGATTCCTGGGCCTCTTGGTCGAGCATCCCGAATCGCCCTTCACCGGTGCGGATTCCGCAGACCTTACCGTTGCCGGCGGCACCGTTTCCGCCCGCGACGGGGCCGTGGTGCCGGTCGCCGACTGCCTGCGGTCGATGCCGCTCGACGCCCTGAACTTCGTCGTCACCAGCACCGGCCCCAATGCGGATGGACCGGTGTCACAGTCGTTCGGCGCCCACTTCTGCGAGGTCGAAGTCGACGAGGCCATCGGACGCGCCAGTGTGGTTCGGTGGGTGGCCGTCATGGACTGTGGCCGAGTCCTCAACCCCAAGCTCGCACGCAACCAAGTGATGGGAGGCATCACGTTCGGCGTGGGAATGGCACTGCTCGAGCAGGTGCCCTACGACGAGCACACTGCCCAGTTGATCGGCGAGTACTACCTGCCCACTCACGCCGACCGGCCTGACTTCGACATCGGTTTCGTCGAGGTGCCCGACTATGCGCTGAATCCCATCGGCGTCCGCGGTATCGGCGAGATCGGGACGTGCGGGGTGCCCGCTGCGATCAGCAATGCCATCTTCCACGCCACCGGTAAACGACTGCGCGACTTGCCGATCACTCTGGAGAATCTGATGGCTCCGTTCGACCAGGAGGGCTCCCGATGAGCGGGCACGTCATCACCCTGCACGTCAACGGCGAGTCCCGCACGGTGACCGCCGACATCCGGTCGACTCTGCTGGACCTGCTGCGAGAGCGACTGCACCTGACGGGTACCAAGAAGGGCTGCGACCACGGACTCTGCGGCGCCTGCACCGTCTCGGTCGACGACGAGCGCGTGGTCAGCTGCCTGACGTTGGCCGCGTCGATCAACGGCTGTGAGGTCCGGACGATCGAAGGCATCGGCACCGAGGCCGACCTCGACCCCCTGCAGGAGGCGTTCGTCGAGCACGACGGTTTTCAGTGCGGCTACTGCACGTCGGGGCAGATCTCCTCGGCGCATGCACTGCTGCGGGAACACGCCAGGGGCGACCTGTCGACGGTGTCGTTCGAATGCGGCCGCGAGACGGTCTGCAACGGCCCGGCAACACTGACCGACAGCGAGATTCGCGAACGCATGGCGGGCAACATCTGCCGGTGCGGAGCCTACGCCAACATCATCGAGGCGATCGCCGCCGTGGTCGACAAGGGCACCGCGGCCGAAAGGGGCACGGCGTGAAGACCTTCGAGTTCGAGCATGCGACCACCGTCGAAGGTGCCATCAGCAGCGTGGTGTCGACCGGCGGCAAGTACTACGCAGGCGGCACCAATCTGCTGGATCTGATGAAGGGCGGTGTGGAGGCACCTCCGGCGCTCGTCGATCTCCGCCGACTCGGACTCACGAACATCTCCGCCACCGAGGCCGGCGGGGTGATCATCGAAACGAGCGTCACCAACAGCGCCATCGCCAACCATCCGCTGATCCGCTCGCAGTACCCGGTGCTGTCGCAGGCGATCCTGTCCGGCGCCACCACGCAGCTGCGGAACATGGCCACCGCGGGCGGAAACCTGCTACAGCGCACGCGCTGTCCGTACTTCATGGAAGTTGCCTTCGCACAATGCAACAAGCGGGTGGCGGGCTCCGGCTGCGCGGCGAGGGACGGCTTCAACCGCGAGCACGCCATCTTCGGGTCCAGCGATGCCTGCGTCGCGATCCACCCCTCGGACATGGCGGTCGCGCTGGCCATCCTCGACGCGAGCGTGCACCTGCACGGGCCCGATGGGGTCCGAGTGATTCCCATCGTCGAGTTCTTCCGGTTGCCCGGCGACGCGCCGGAGCGCGACAACACCCTGCATCCCGCCGAGCTGATCGTCGGTATCGAGCTGCCCCCGTCGCCCTACGGCGAGCACTCCTGGTATCTGAAGGTCCGCGATCGGCACAGCTACGCATTCGCCCTCGTGTCGGTGGCGGCCGGACTTCGCATCGTCGACGACACGATCCGTGCCGCTGCCATCGGGATGGGTGGCGTCGCCGCGATGCCATGGCGCGTCGCCGAGGCCGAAGACAGCCTCATCGGGAAACAGCCCAACCAGGAGGCGTTCCGGCAGGCGGCGCGGCTCGCGATGGCAGGAGCACATCCGCTGAGCCAGAACGGTTTCAAGGTCGACCTTGGCATGCACAGCGTGGTACGGGCGTTGACGGTGGCGAGCGGGCCGACGCTGACTTGACCGGCCTCCGGTAACCCCGCCGTGCGCCACGCCAACGGCCTCGTCATACCGTCGGGGGATGAAATTGCGTGTACCGCGCCGGGGGGCCGGCTCGACGACGAGGCGTATTCCGCGGCGAACCAGTGCTTCACCACTGACGCCGCCCTTCGAACCCGGGCCTGCCAAGTACGGCATCGGTATTCGCCACAATGTCGCGGTACGGATGAGCGACGGCATCATGTTGCGTGCCGACATCCACTACCCGACCGACCCGGCGACCGGCGACGCAGCGACCGGGCCGTTCCCGGTGCTGCTGTCGATGACGCCATACGGAAAGAAGGCGCCACCGCCCGCCGCCCAGATCGGCGGTGGCGCGACGGCGTACCTGATCCGGCGCGGCTACATCGAGGTCATGGCGGACGTGCGCGGCACCGGGGCCTCGGGCGGTGCGTTCGAGATGTTCGGGCCCGAGCAGGCCCGGGACGGTGTCGACCTCGTCGAGTGGGCGTCACAGCTGCCGAACTCCAACGGACGCGTCGGGATGTTCGGCATCTCCTATCTCGGGATCAACCAGCTCTTCACCGCGGCCGCCGTCGGACCGGACTCTCCGCTGAAGGCCATCTTCCCGGTGATGGCAGCCAACGACTTCTACCGCGACGCCACGACCATGGGCGGCATTCCGCACATGCGCACGGTGCGGGCGTACGGAGCGACCTACTCGCTGCTCAACCTGATCAACCCGACACTGGAGTTCGCGTCGCGCGGCGGCCACCCCCGGCCACGCGCAGGCGGGGTCGCCGAGGTGCGGCGGCGCGGGCGTGCCCAACGGGCGTACTTCCGGACGCTCGCCGCTGAGGCCGCCCGTGGCGGGGAGCCCGCGTTCGACGGACCGTTCTGGGACAACATGCGCCCTGGCGCGGTGTTGTCGAACATCGTGGCCAACGGGGTGGCGGTCTTCCTCGTCGGCGGCTGGCACGACGCCTTTCAACGTGGCGCGCCACTGAACTACGCCGCACTGCAGAACGCCGCCGCGGGGCGGCCCGTCGACGCGCCGATGGAGCCCGGTCAGCAGGTGTCGGATCGTTTTCGGCTGCTGATGGGCCCCTGGTATCACGTGTCGGACTTCGACGGACTGCACCTCAATGCCCTGCAGTTGCGCTGGTTCGACCAATGGCTCAAGGACGAGCCCGGGGCAGCGGTGTCCGGACCTCCGGCGGTGTTCCAGCCCATCGGCAGCGCTCAGTGGTTCCGCAGCAACGAATACCCGTTCCCCGACGCGACGCCCACCCGCTTGCATCTGTCGGCGGCAAATCGGCTGGCAGCAGAACCCGACTCGACCGAGACCGAGGCCACGCTGAACTACGTCCGACGCGGCCCGGTCGCGGGGCGCAGCCTCGAGCAGTGGAGCCTTGGCATGACCAGCTATCTCGCCTCGCGCAGCGGCAGGCCCATCCGCTACGACCTCGACAATCGGCGGCTGCAGCGTGAGGCGCTGGTCTACACCACGGAGGCGTTCGAATCCCCCAAGCTCATCGCCGGGCCGATCACGTTGACCGTGCACGCGACGGCCACCACCAGGGAGACCCTGTGGGTGGCGCACCTCGACGACGTGGCTCCCGACGGCGCCAGCCGGCCCCTGACCGAGGGTGCACTGCTCGGTTCGCATCGCACGCTCGACCCCGAGCGAACCTGGTATCTGCCCGACGGCACCGTACTGCGCCCCCATCACGTCAGCTCCCAGGCGGCGGAGCAGCCAGTAGTGCCCGGCGAGTTGACGCGCTACGACATCGAGGTCTTCCCGACCGCGGCCTTGATCGCACCGAATCACCTTCTACGACTGACGATCACGACGTACGACTTCCCACAATTGGTGCCAACGAAGCCGGCGCAGCAGGCATTGCTCGGCGGGGTCTACCGGGTGAAGCAGGGCGGCCCGACACCGTCACGTCTGGTGATTCCGCTGGCGGATCCCGAGACGTTCGGGGAGACCGACTAGCCGCGAAAGCGCGAGTTCGCAGCAGTCGTGGGCGCGAACTGAGTCAGTTGGTCACCACAGTGAGTGCCGGCGACCGTCATCGAGCCCGTGAATCGGCGAGCATCGACTGCCGGGCAGGCGGTGTCGCCTCCCTTCAGCGTTGCCTCTAGCGCATTTGGCGTGGATCCCTTAGCGTGTTGTGCAACACACAACATGATTTTGCAATGCAACACGGAGATTGATGCGGAACAATTCGTCGTCACTGCGCCGGGCCCTGACCCTGCTGGAGACCATCGCTGCCACCGCAGGCCGGCGGCAGGGCGCGAACCTCGCCGAGCTCGCCGAGGGAATCGAGTCAACGAAGAGCACGGTGCTGCGGCTGCTGGCACCGCTGATCGAGGCACAATTGGTGCGCCAAGACGGCGATGGCACGTACCGCATGGGGATCGGCGTACTCGGGTTGGCGGGCGCGTGCCTCGTCGACCTGGACGTGCGGTCCGCCGCCCAGCCGGTGCTGCGCGAGATCGCCGAGGCCACCGGGCACGCGGCACACCTCTTGGTCTACAACGAGGGCCGTGTGACGTACGTCGACAAGGTGACCGGCGGGTCGCCGATTCAGATGGCCTCCAGAGTCGGTGACACCGGCACCGCCTACTCGACGGCAAGCGGCAAGGCGATGTTGGCGTTTCTCGGCGACGACGAAGTCCAGCGGGTGATCGATCTCGGAATGCCGGCCAAGACAGCGGCTTCCATCACCGACGGACGCCAACTGCGCGAGCATCTCGCCGTCGTTCGCGACCGTGGCGTCGCCTATGACGACGTGGAGAACGAAGAGGGAATTCGCTGCATCGCCGCCCCCGTCTTCAATCACACCGGAGCCGTCGTGTGCGCCGTGAGCGTGTCCGGTCCTGCCGAAGCGATTGCGGCCCAACGCGACTCCTACACCAGCCTCGTCACCGACGGCGCCAAGCGCATCAGCCTCGAGCTCGGACATCGGGGAGGTGAGCAGAAGCCTTGAACACCCGCGGCGGCGCTCGCCACTGCCTGCAGTCCTCGCTGAGCCACCCCATGCACAACCACTGGAAGCTGAAGGTCCATCGATGAAGTTCTCCCGTTCCGTCCGCAAGATCGTCACGCTATGTGCGGCGGCAGCCGTCCTGCCCCTGGCAGCGGCCTGCACCCCGATGCCCTCCGGAGGCGCCGCAGCGGCCGACTCCACTCTGAAACACGTTCTTGCCGAGGGCACGTTGAAGGTGGCTTCTTGCCTGTCGTTCACCCCGTTCGGCTTCACCAACGACGCAGGCAAACCCGACGGGTACGACGTCGACATCGCCAACGAGCTGGCCAAGGAGATGGGCGTCAAGCTGGAGGTCGTCGACACCACGTCGTCGAACCGCATCCCCAACCTACAGACCAACAAGGTCGACGTCGTGTTCTGCAACTTCACCAGGACGCTGGAGCGGGCGAAGGAGATCTCGTTCACCAATCCCTACGTCGTGGCCACCGAGGGTCTGCTGGTTCGAACCGGAAGCGGCATCACCTCATTGGATGCCATGAAGGGTCACTCCGTTGCCGTCGTCAAGGGCAGCACCAACGCCGACGTGCTGCGCGACCGCGGCGTCGACGTGAAGGTCGCTGAGTTCGACAGTTCCCAATCGGCGGTGCTGGCGGTCAAGCAGGGGCAGGCCGACGCAATGGTCGAGGACTCCAACTTCCTGCAGTACCAGGCCAAGCTCAACCCGGGCCTCGAGGTCGTGACGAGTAAGCTGGTTCCCTTGGAGTACAACGCCTTCGGCGTCAAGCAGGGCGACCAGGTCTGGGTTGACTACCTCAACCTGTTCCTGTTCGACCTCAATACCTCTGGCAAGAATCTCGAGCTCTACCGCAAGTGGTTCGGCGCAGATCCGCGCTTCCCGTTGCAGCCCGCTTTCTGAGATCGGCGGTCGTACACCATGTTCGAGTATCAATGGCGAACCGTTCTCGCCTACTGGCCCGACTACCTGCACGGCGCGGCGTTGGCCCTGCAGATCACGGTCGTCGGTTTCCTCCTTGCCTTCGTGATTGCGTCGGCAGCGGCACTGGCCCGCAATTCGGCGTCGGTGATCCTGCGCTTCGTGGCGACCTGCTACGTGGAGGCCATCCGGAACACTCCGGTGTTGCTGCAGATCTTCATCGTGTACTTCGCGTTGCCCAGCTTCGGCATCCGAATGTCCGCGGTGACGGCGGGCACGATCGCCTTGGGCATCAATGTCGGCGCCTACCTGACCGAGGTATTGCGCGCAGGCATCTCCTCCGTCGGCAAGGGCCAACTGGAGGCAGCGCAGGTCCTCGGCCTCAGCTCGCGCACGGTACTGCTGAACGTCGTTGCGCCGCAGGCGTTGCGCAACGTCTATCCCTCCCTGGTCAACAACCTGATCCAGGTCTTGCTCGGGACGTCGTTGCTGTCGGCCATCGCGGTCCCCGAGATCACCGGCGTTGCGACGGTGGTCAATGCGCGCACGCTGCTGTTCGTGCAGGTGTTCGGGATCGCCGTCGCGCTGTATCTGGTTCTGAGCTACGGCCTGTCGACTGTCGCGTCGCTGGTCGAACGACTCTCGTTCAAGACCCCCACAGGTAGACGCACCCGCAAGCCGGCACCGACACTGACGGGAGCGAGCTCGTGAACGTCAGCCTGATCTGGCAGAGCCTTCCCTTCCTGTGGACCGGCTTCCTCATGACGCTGGCGCTCGCAGCAGTGTCGATCGCGGGGTCGACAGTTCTCGGCCTCGCCGTCGCTGCGTTGCGAACGTCGCGCCCGAAGCTCCTGCGAGGGCTGGGCCGGGCCTATGTCGAACTGTTCAGGGGATCGCCCATCCCGATCACGCTGCTGTTCGTGTACTTCGGTGCCGCACTGTATTTGGGCTACGGCGTGAACCTCTTCGTGGCCGCCGCGGTGGGGCTGAGCGTGTATCACAGCGCCTTCGTCGCAGAGATCATTCGCTCCGGTATCGAAGCCGTTCCCGTCGGGCAGCACGAGGCCGCACAGATCCTCGGGCTCAAGCCCGCACAATCCTTCCGCTGGGTCGTGTTGCCTCAGACGGTCAAGATTGCGCTGCCGCCCTTGGTCGGGCAATACATCTCGCTGATCAAGGACACGTCCATCGCCTCCATCATCGGGCTCGCCGAAATGATGAAGGTCGGGCAGTCCATCGTCGATCGCACCGGCGATCCGGTGTCGATCTACCTCACCGTCGCAGTCCTCTACTTCATCGTGTGCTACCCGCTGTCGCTGTGGGTCACCCGCACCCAACGAAGGGCCATCTGACATGACCACGGCAAGCCCGAACACCACCACCATCGGACGCGACATCCAGCTCTCCGGTGTGTCCAAGCGCTTCGGTGAGCTCGAAGTCCTCAAGGACGTCACGCTCACCGTCGATGACGGTGAGGTAGTCGTCTTGATCGGTGCGTCCGGATCCGGGAAGAGCACACTGCTGCGCATCATGAGCGGCCTCGAAACGTCGACCACCGGTGAGGTGGTCGTCGGCGGTGTACCGATGCACGAACCCAAGCGCGCGCCCGAGATTCGCGGTCACGTCGGCATGGTGTTCCAACAGTTCAACCTGTTCCCACATCTGGACGCGCTCGGAAACGTCACGTTGGCACTGCGCAAGGTCTACAAGATGTCCAAGGCCGATGCGGACGCCAAGGGCATGCAGGTGCTTGCCAGGGTGGGCATGGACGACCGGGCCCATCATCAACCGGGCCAGCTGTCCGGCGGCCAACAGCAACGGGTCGCGATCGCCCGCGCGCTGGCCGTCGACCCACGCATCATCTTCTTCGACGAGGCCACCTCGGCGCTCGACCCCGAACTCGTCGGCGAGGTCACCAGCGTGATGCGGAGCCTCGCCGATGACGGCATGACCATGGTGGTGGTGACCCACGAGATGGGGTTCGCCCGGCGAACCGCCGATCGCGTCCTGTTCATGGCCGACGGTGTCATCACCGAACAGGGCCCACCGGAGGAGCTGTTCGGAAATCCGCAACATCCCAGGACCATTCAGTTCCTCAGCAAGATCGCCGAAGCATGACGCCCGAAAACACGCCGATGTCGGTGATCACCAGCGACCGCGCCGTCACCGTGGTCCGCGCGCCACGCCCCTTCGACGTCGCCGCGCTGGCGACCGCACTGGCGCGCGGGGGTCTGCGCGCGGTGGAATTGACTCTGACCACGCCCGGAATCCTTGACCGGCTGGCCACCACGGACGTCGAAACCGTTGTCCCGCAGGCAGTCATCGGCGTCGGCACGGTGCTCACCGCGGCCGACGCCAACGCGGCCATCGACGCGGGCGCACGATTCCTCGTCACCCCGTCGATCAGCGAGGCCGTTGCCGGCGTTGCGACCACCCGCGGCATTCCCGTCGTCATGGGCGCCCTGACTCCCACCGAGGTGATGCGGGCGGTCGACCTCGGCGCATCGGCGGTGAAGATCTTCCCAGCACGGGCCTTCGGTCCCGCCTACCTGCGTGATCTGCTCGGCCCGTTCCCAGGGCTGTCGCTGATCCCCTCCGGCGGCGTCAATGCAGGCAACGCGGCGGATTTCCTCGCCGCAGGCGCCTTGGCGGTGACCGCGGGGACCGATGTCGTCACACCGGCGTTGGTGGACGCGGCGCGATGGGAGACGATCACCGACAGGGCAGCGGCGTTCGCCGCCGCCGTCAGCACCGCCTCAGGAGCGTCGACATGACCGAGACGCTGGGACCCCAGCACAAATCCCTTCCCCCCAGCGCGTGGGGCGCCACTACCGAGGAGTTCCTGGCTGGCAAGCCGCGCCTGTCGTCGATCTCGACACCCGTGCTGACACTGGACCAACGCCGCATGGACCACAACATCGACGCCATGGCTCGCTGGGTCTCCGACCGCGGAATGCTGTTGGCCCCGCACGGTAAGACCACCATGGCTCCGCAACTGTGGCAACGGCAGCTCGACGCAGGCGCCTGGGCAATCACCCTCGCCACGGGCTGGCAGGTGCAGCTGGCAAGGCGCTTTGGTGTCGCGCGCATCCTGATGGCCAACCCCGTGGTCTCGGCCACCGATTTACACTGGCTCGCAGCCGAACTCGCCGACGATCCACAGTTCGAGTTCTATTGTTGGGCGGACTCGGTCGCGACCGTCGAGCACATGACGCGACACCTCGCCGAGCTCGACGAAACGGCGAGGCCGATCAACGTCCTCGTCGAGCTAGGCGCCCCCGGGGGGCGTACCGGTGCAAGGGACGACGACGAGGCGATGCGCGTTGCCGAGGCGATCCTCGCCAGCCCACACCTTGCACTTGCAGGCGTCGGCGGTTACGAAGGCGCCCTTGGCCACGACCGTCACCGGGACGCGGTGAGCAACGTCAACGGCTACCTCACCCGACTCGTCGACGTCTACCGGCAGGTGGCTCCATCGGCCGAAGCCGAGCCGCTGCTGACCGCAGGCGGCAGCGCATATCCCGACCTGGTCGCGGACCAGACCGCCGAACTGATCGCGGGCGGCGGTCGGGTCGTGCTGCGCTCTGGCGCCTACATCACGCACGACGACGGGTTCTACGCAGGTATCTCGCCGTTCTCCGACACCGTCAATCCGGCCAATCCGGTTCACCTCGAATCCGCCATGCATGGCTGGGCCAGAGTCACCTCGACGCCCGAACCCGGTCTCGTGCTGCTGGACGCGGGCAAACGCGACCTGCCCTACGACGAAGGGCTGCCCGTCGTGCAAACTCCGGAGCACGCTCGTTCGACGGCCTCCATCAGTGCGATGAATGACCAGCACACCTTCGTCCGCGGCGCAGACCTGAACGTAGGAGACGTTGTGCGCCTGGGCCTCTCACATCCGTGCACCGCGTTCGACAAGTGGCGTCTGATCCCGGTGGTGTCCGACGTCGATGACCCCGACCCCCTCGTGGTCGACCTCATTCGCACCTATTTCTGACCTCGTCTTCCAACCGCCGTCGCCACCAACATTGGACCATCGTGACACCACCGCCAACCCAGCCAGCACTGATCACCTGCATCGGGGAACCCCTCGTCGTCTTGGCGGCCGAGCAGGGCCCGCTCGAACTCGCCGAGACCTTCACCAGGGGTCCGGCCGGTGCCGAATTGAACGTCGCAACGACGATCTCCAGTCTCGGTCTGCCGACGGCGTTGATAACCCGCGTCGGCGCTGAGGGATTCGGCCGCTACATCGTCGACCACCTCGTCGCATCGGGCGTCGACGTCTCGGCGATCATCGTGGACCCGGCCCGCCAAACCGGCCTGTACGTCAAACAGCGTGGCGCCGGAACCGACCATCCCCACGACCTCGGCGACACGGAATCGCGCTGGCTCTACTACCGGCGCGGTTCCGCAGCGTCCGCCTTGAGCATCGACGATCTGGCCGACCCCGCCGTCCAAGACGTCCTGCGTCGCACCCAACTGCTGCACGTCACCGGCATCACCCCTGCCCTCTCCGACACGGCACGGCAGACCGTCGACCACCTTCTTCGTGGGAGCTACCGCTGCAGCTTCGACGTGAACTACCGCCCCGGGCTCTGGTCGTCACCCGAACTGGCGGCCGACACACTCGCCGCGTGTGTACGCGCCAGCGACATTGCGTTCATGGGTCTCGACGAGGCCAACGCCGCATTCAACACCGCCACACCGGCAGAGATCCGCGCGGCATTCCCCGAGCCCGAGTACCTCGTTGTCAAGAACGATGCCCATCACGTCACCGGATTTCACTTGGACGAGGCGATCGAGGTTCCTGCCCTCTCGGTGGACGTTCACGAAAAGATCGGCGCCGGAGACGCATTCGCCAGTGGGTTCCTTGTCGGCATCACCACGGGCAAAGCCGTCGACCGCGCACTGAGGTTGGGACACATCTGCGCAGCCACCACGCTGACCAGTGCCGCCGATGCCGTAGCACCGCGCCCCGAGGTGATCGACCGGCTCATGTCGTTGACCGACGAGCAATGGCGGACAACCGAATTCGAACCCGCCAGCCCGTAGGAGACAGGTGCAGCGCGGGCGCGGACTTTGCCTTGGCCCGCGCAGGCTAACATTTCGACGTGCCAAACGATCCGCTGTCGATGCAGGAATCAATACTTCGCCTGCAGAATTACTGGGCCGACATCGGCTGCGTCATTTCGCAGCCATTCAACACTGAAGTGGGCGCGGGCACCATGAATCCCGCGACCATTCTCAGCGTGCTCGGTCCTGAGCCGTGGAAGTCGGCGTATGTCGAACCCTCCGTTCGACCGGACGACAGCCGATACGGCGAGAACCCGAACCGCCTTCAGACGCACACGCAGTTTCAGGTCATTCTCAAGCCGGAGCCTGGCAATCCGCAGGAACTCTATCTGCGTTCATTGTCGGCATTGGGCATCGACGTCGACGCTCATGACGTGCGGTTCGTCGAGGACAACTGGGCACAACCCGCGATCGGCGCGTGGGGCCTCGGCTGGGAGGTCTGGCTGGACGGCCTCGAGATCACGCAGTTCACCTATTTCCAACAGGTGGGCGGGATCAATCTCGACCCCGTTCCCGTGGAGATCACCTACGGCCTGGAACGCATTCTCATGGCCATCCAAGGTGTCAGCCACTTCAAGGACATTCTCTTTGCACCTGGCGTCACCTACGGCGAGGTATTCGGCCAATCCGAATACGAGATGTCGCGGTATTACTTGGACGACGCGGATGTCGAGGCGACACGTGTTCTGCTGGAGACCTATTCCAAGGAAGCCAGTCGCCTCGTCGAACTTCGACTCGCCGTTCCCGCTCACGTCTTCGTGTTGAAGTCGTCACACGCCTTCAACGTCCTCGACGCGCGTGGCGCGATGTCGACGGCCGAGCGCGCCAAGTGGTTCGCCACGATGCGTGCGCAATCGCGCGAAGTTGCCCAGCTGTGGACCGAGTTGCGGGCCGGCGCCGATCATCCGCGCGGGACCTTTACGCCGCTGCCGCTGGCTTCGGCGCCGGGGCCCGTGGACGACGTCGCCGAAGGGCTGTTGGTCTTCGAGATCCTGGTCGAAGAGTTGCCGCCGCACATCGTCGAGGCCGTCGCAGGTGAGGTTGAACAGACGTTGGCCGAACTCTTGGCGGGTACCGCGTTGCCCCACGGGCGAGTGAACGTGACCGCCACACCGCGGCGCATCGTCATCAGAATCGAAGACGTCGCGCAGCGCGAGACCGACCGAGTCGACGTCAAGCGGGGACCCAAGGTGGCCTCGGCGTTCGGCGCGGACGGAGACCCGACGCCTGCGCTCCTCGGGTTCCTGCGCTCGCAATCCGCGGACGCCGCCGATCTCAGCCGCGTCGACTTCAACGGGACGGAGCATGTCGCGCTGGACGTTCCGAAGCCGGGACGCCTTGCGGCGGCGGTGTTGACCGAGCTGCTGTCCAAGCTCGTCGCCGGTCTGCGATCCGACAAGAACATGCGGTGGAACGATCCGGTCCTGACCTACAGCCGACCCATCCGGTCGATGCTCGCCCTGTTGGGGAACACGGTCTTGCCGGTCACCGCGGGCGCCCTCCTTGCTGGGCGTCTCACCCGAGGCAATCGCAAGCAGTCGCAATCAGCAACGACGACCGTTGCGCGCGCCGAGGACTACGCGACGCTCGTGCAGGCCGAGGGAATTCTCATCGACCGGACGGAGCGTAGGAGGACCGTCGTCGACCTCGCCGAGGGCCTGGCGCGGCAAGCCGGCGGCATGGTCGATACGGACGCCGAAACCGAACTGCTGGACGAGATTACCGATCTCGTCGAGTCACCGGTCGGCATCCTCGGCCAGTTCGACGCGAAGTACCTCGACTTGCCCGATGCCGTCCTGACCACGGTGATGCGCAAGCACCAACGCTATCTGCCGGTGCGCGGTGCCACGGGCGAGCTGTTGCCCTCCTTCGTCACCATGGCGGACGGGCCATGTGATCCCGAGATCGTCAGCCGCGGGAACGAAAGTGTCGTCCGCGCACGGTTCGAAGACGCCGCCTTCTTCTGGCGGGCCGATCTCGAGATCGATCCGCGCGAACTGCGGCGCCGCCTCTCGGCGTTGACGTTCCACGAGGTGCTCGGATCGATGTCGGACCGCTCGGACAGAATTGCAGCTCTGACAAGGGCTTTCGCTGATCGGGTCGGCCTTTCGAGCACCGATCTGGAGAACCTCGAGCAGGCGAGTTCGCTCGCCAAGTTCGATCTGGCGTCCAACCTGGTCGTGGAGTTCACTTCGCTGGCCGGTCTGATGGCACGCGAATACGCCCTGCAGGCAGGACAATCCGCAGAAGTTGCTCAAGCCCTCTTCGAGATGGAACTGCCGAGACACCACGCCGACCAGTTGCCTGCCAGGACGATCGGCAAGATCCTGGCCCTTGCCGACCGCTTCGATCTCCTCGTCGGCATGCTTGCGGTCGGGGCCAAGCTGACCGGGACGTCGGACCCCTACGGTCTGCGCCGGGCCGCGCTGGGCATCGTCAGGATCCTGCGCGCCGCACCGGAACTGGCGGCCTTCACCCTTCCGTTCGGTCTGGAGACGGCGGCCGATCAGCTGCGTTCCGGTGGATCCACCGTCGACGCAGCCGTTCTCACCGTCGCGAGTGAATTGTTGGACGCCCGTTTCGCGCAACGCCTGCGCGACGAGCAAGTGCCTGCCGCGCTGATCTCGGCAGTGGCGCCCGCGGCGTCGGAGTCGCCGCTGCGGGCAGATCAGCTCAGGGCGGACATCGAGGACTCGATCACCCGACACGGGCAGGTGTTCTTCGATTTGGTGGAGGCATTGCAGCGCGTCATCCGCATCCTGCCGCCCGATGCGCCGCGTTCCTACGACGCGTCGATCCTGACCACCGAGGCCGAAGCCGGCCTGGTCAATGCGGTCACCGACGTCGGCAAGCTGCCGGACATGCCGCTGGTCGATTGGACGTCGCACAGCGCAGGTCTGGTCGCCGCACTGCAGAAGTTCTTCGACGACGTGCTCGTGATGTCAGACCAGTCAGATCTGCGGCAGGCTCGCCTTGGCCTGTTGGCGGCAGTTCTCGACGTGGCTCCATCGGGTATCGACTGGCAGGCAGTCCACCTACTCCGTACCGACGCCGAGTAGGCCCTCCGCTTACCGGTCTTGCAGCCAGGGCGCGACGTCGGAGACGCCTGCTTGGACGTAGGCGGCTCGAGTGTGCCCTCGAGATGCACGTGAAGTGCGACCTCGGGCAGGTTGGCGATCAGGTCAGAACTCGCTAGTCACACTGTCCAGGTGCTCGCTCACGGGAACCTGTCAGGCTGCGGCGATTGATCGCGCGTTAGTGTGCCTTCGTCGGCCTCAGCGAACAGGTGGATAGAAGAGTTGAGCAATTCATGACCGCAGTAGAACCGTCGGAGCTGGAATCGCGGGTTGGCCATTACTACCAGGCTGACGGCACCTATCTGGTCGGCCGCGAGAAGGTACGCGAGTTCGCCCGTGCGGTGCAGAATTATCACCCCGCGCACTGGGACGTCGCGTCCGCCGAGAAGCTGGGCTACCCGGACGTGGTGGCGCCGCTGACGTTCACCTCGGCACCGGCCATGGCCTGCAATCAACGCATGTTCGAGTCGGTGGTGGTCGGTTATGACATGTACCTGCAGACCGAGGAAGTCTTCGAGCAGCACCGCCCGATCGTGGCGGGCGACGAGCTGCGCACCGACGTCGAACTGTCGTCGGTGCGCAGGATCGCAGGCAGAGACCTCGTCACCGTGAAGAACACCTTCACCGACGCTGCAGGCGAAGTGGTGCACACGCTGCACACCACCGTCGTCGGCGTCACCTCCGAGGACGTCGATCCGGCCATCAAGGCGGCCGTGCAGGGCGTGATGATGCACGACGTGAACATGCTCGGGGCCGACGGCTCCGGCACCGAGTACCGGAAGACGGTGCGACCCGAGGGCGACATCCGCATCGCCGGAGATTCGAATCGCACCCCGGGAACCCCGTCGTTCGACGACGTGAAGGTCGGCGACGAGGTGCCGGTGCACCACGCCCGACTGTCCCGCGGCGACCTGGTCAACTACGCCGGCGTCTCCGGCGATGCCAACCCGCTGCACTGGGACGCGGACATCGCCAGGCTGGCCGGGCAGCCCGACGTCATCGCGCACGGCATGCTCACCATGGGTTTGGGTGCCGGTTTTGCATCCGCATGGTCGGGCGATCCAGGTGCGGTCACCCGCTACGCCGTGCGGCTGTCCGCACCCGCGATCGTGTCGGCCGCCGAGGGCGCAGACATCGAGTTCAGTGGCCGGATCAAGTCCCTTGACCCGGAGACCCGCAGCGGTGTGGTGATCGTCGCGGCGAAGTCCGGTGACCGCAAGATCTTCGGCCTCGCGACGTTGAACGTCCGCTTCCGCTGAACCGAGGCACCCGCCTCAGTGCTGCTGCTGTAGTTCACGCTCGTGCGCGGACCTGCGGGTGACTGCTGCTTCGGGACGCAGGAGTTCGTCGTGACCGGTGACCTGACCGTGGACATGGACGATCGACGAATGGTCATCGAGCTGATGGACGGTCGCGTCGGCGAAGGCAGCGACGTCGATCACCGGCCGTCGTCCGTCGGGAGGCTCATCGAAGAGAGTCAGGCCCTCGCCCTGACCGACGATCAAAGCCGCGCGGCCTGTTCCTGGACCGCGCTCATGGCGTGGAGGTACGGAATGGGGCCGTAACTGATTCGCGCGACGCCGATTTGGGCCAGCCGTTCGTTGTCGGGGACGACGTCCATCACCATGACGTTGACGGGGAGCGCGGCCTCGTCGCAGATGCGTGCGATCAACGCCTCCTCCTGCAGTCCGGGAATGAAGAATCCGGACGCGCCCGCGTCGGCGTAGGCCTTGGACCTGTTGATGGCCTCGTCCACGGTCGCACCGGGCTCGTTGCCCTGGCCGAGGAACAGGTCGGTGCGGGCATTGATGAACAACCCAACACCGGCCTCGTCCGCAGCCCTTCGGAGCGCACTGATGCGGGTGGCCTGCCGTTCGGTGTCGTACAACCCGGATCCCTTGACCGCACGATCTTCGAAGTTGATCCCGACGATGCCAAGTTCGACGAGGCGAGAGACGTTGTCCGCCAATGCGGCATCGTCATCGGTGTAGCCACCCTCGAAGTCGGCGCTGACCGGGACGTCGACGGTCGCGGCGATGCGCCCGATGATCTGCCTGGCGAGCTCGATCGGGAGGTCTTCACCGTCGCGGTATCCCTGCGCCTCGGCGACCGACCAGCTGCTGGTGGCGATTGCGTGCGCTCCCGCCGCGACGACAGCCTTGGCACTGCCGGCGTCCCACGCGTTGTACAGCGCCAAGGGTGTGCCCTTGACGTGCAGTTCGGCGAACCGGGCTGCCTTGTCGTTCTGACTCATGTCCCCACGCTCGGCAATCCTCCGCTGCGGCGCTATCAGAAAATTCAGGAAGCGACCGAGCGTTGGAACCCCGACGGCGTGACGCCGTAGACCTTCCCGAACGCAGCAGTGAAGTGACTGTGGCTGGTGAATCCAAGGGCGAGCGCCAGATCGGTCAAGTCGTCACAGTCGGCGAGCAGATCCAGGGACCGCGCCAGGCGCAGCCGCAGGTGATAGCGATAGAGCGGCACGCCCTCGACGTGCTTGAAGGCCTGCGTCAAGTACACCGGCGAAACCCCAACCGACGCGGCGACGTCACTCAAGGTCCACCGGCGACCGACGTCGGATGACAACAGCAACTTCACCCGGTCGGCGAGTCGCCGCGGACCGGCCCCCGTGCTGTTGGGAGCGCTCCACCTGTTCTCGCCGAGCGTGTGCCTGACGAGTTCGAGGGTCAGTTCCTCGGCCTCCAGCGCATCGCCGCTGCCGCGGCGAAGACGCTGACGCACGGTCGCGGCGATGTGTTGGGTGCGGGTGTCGGCAGGTATCCCCAGACGGTCGAACGCGGCCCGGCCCTTCGGGTGTCGATAGCCGGTGGGCGTCAGTTCCCGCAGCGTGTCGGGTTCGATCCTGATCGACAACACCGAATCTCCGCCGTCGACCGGATGGCTGACCCGGTAGGGCTCGTCTTCGTTGATGAACAGGACCTGGCTGGCGTCGACGACGGTATGCCTGCTGCCGACGTGGTGAACGTAGACACCGCGGTACGGGAACACCAGATGCGTGGTGGTCGCGCACTCCTCCTCAGCGAGAGGCCGAATGTGTCCAGGACACATCACGTTCCACACGGAGGTGGTGCCCGTCGCCAGGATCGGCGTCGCGACGAACTCAGGCATGGCTCCCCCTCCCGTCGAGGTCGACGCGCGACCAACACCGACTATGCCCCAGGGCGCCGACAGGAACGGCCGCTCCTGTGTCCTTCCTGTGAGAACCGACAAAGATAGTTAGTTGAGGTAATCTTTCAAGGGTGAATCTTGGTCCATGGGGTGATCTCACGGTGCTCGCCGCCGTGATGGAGGTCGTGTTCGCCACCTGCGTGTTCACCTACATCAGCCGGCTGGAGACTCGCACGTCGCATCCGCTGGGCGAGAAGGTCGGCGCCCACAAGGCGGTGCTGGCCAAGCTCCGCAAGCGCGAACCGATGTCACCAGACGAAGTGGACTATGCGAGCGAGCTGGTCAACGACGCTCGGTCACCGCTGGCATACGCGATCCCCGCGGCTCTGTTCACGATCGGGTTCTTCTACGTGGTCGGCTGTCTGTTCGTGCTCCACCTCGATGGCGGCCATCCGTCCTTCCGGACGTTCATCGGGGGCATCCCGATGTTGACCTCCATGAACATGGCCGCGCAACTCCGCAGGGTCGCCCGGCTGAAGGCGAAACTGCGGGACGTGCCGGTGCTCGAGCAGGAACCCACTGACGAGCTGGCCTCAGTCCGTTAGCTAAAGCGGCTGCCCTGCACGAACATCCGCTCAGGGTTTGGCGTGTCGCGGCGCCCCGGCGATCGGGTCGCCGTCCTCCCACAGCAGCAGTTGGCGAACCGCTTGCCGTGAGCCGTAGGGCTGCAGCATTTGGCTGGCGGGGCGGGGACGTACCTTGAGCGGCCACCAGAACCACCGGCCGATCAGCGCTGCGACGGCAGGCGTCATGAAGGACCGCACGATGAGCGTGTCGAACAGCAGGCCGAGCGCGATCGTCGTTCCGATCTGGCCGAGAATCCGCAGGTCGGCGAAGACGAACGACGCCATCGTGGCTGCGAACACCAGTCCGGCCGCCGTCACCACGGAGCCGGAGCCTGCCATGGCCCTGATGATGCCGGTGTTCAAGCCCGCGTCGATCTCCTCCTTGAACCGGGAGATCAGCAGCAGGTTGTAGTCCGACCCCACCGCCAAGAGCAGGATCACGGCCAGCGCCAACACGATCCAGTACAGCTGGATGCCGAGGACGTCCTGCCAAATCAGTACGGACAGCCCGAACGACGCACCCAAGGACAGCGCGACGGTGCCGACGATGACGAAGGCGGCAACGATGCTTCGGGTGATGAACATCATGACGAGCAGAATCAGGCAGAGCGCCGCGATGCCCGCGATCATCAAGTCGTACTTGGCGCCGTCCGCAATGTCCTTGTAGGTGGCGGCGGTGCCTGCGATGTAGATCTTGGACCCGGCCAACGGTGTGCCCTTGACGGCTTCCTGTGCGGCGTGCCTGATGGCGGTGATGTGCGAAATGCCCTCTGGCGTAGCGGGATCGCCGTCGTGGGTGATGATCATGCGGGCGGCCTTGCCGTCCGGTGACATGAACAGCTTCATTCCGCGCACGAATTCGGGGTTGGTGAACGCCTCGGGTGGCAGATAGAACGAGTCGTCGGTCTTCGACGCGTCGTACGCCTGGCCGAGGGCAGTCGAGTTCTGCAGTGCCGCGGCCGTTTGGTCGTTGATGCCCGACGTGGTGGCGTAGTTGGTCAGCGTCAGATCGCGGTTGGCCTGCTGACTGGCGATCTGCGGTGGGATCAGCGCGAGCAGCTTCGGCTGCAGCGCATCCAGTTTGGCGATGCTGCCCGCGACGTCGGACAGTTGGCTCGTCAGCTGATCAATACCGTCGAGCGCGTCGAAGAGCGACCGCAGTGCCGCGCAGACCGGGATGTCGAAGCAGTGCGGCTCCCAGTAGAAGTAGGCACGCAGTGGCCGGAAGAAGTCGTCGAAGTTGGCGATCTTGTCTCGCAGGTCGCTTGCCGTGGCAACGGTGTTCTGGAACGCCTTGGCCTGCTCGTCGGTGATCGCGCCGGACTGTTGTTGCAGCGCATACTGTTGCCGCAGAACGTCTATCGAGTTGTTGATCACGTCGACCTGCTTGAGCAAGTCTGCGCCGCGGGCCTGCTGGAATGGCAGGTTGTTGATCTGCGAGGCACTGCTCGCGCTGATCTGGAACGGTATCGACGTGTGGTCGAGCGGTGTGCCGAGCGGTCGGGTGATCGATTGCACCTGTGCGATGCCGTCGGTGTGGAAGACGGCCTTGGCGACGCGCTCCAACAAGATCATGTCGGTGGAGTTGCGCAGGTCGTGGTCGGCTTCGATCATCAACAGCTCGGGATTGAGCCGCGCCTGCGAGAAGTGGCGTTCGGCCGCCGCGTACCCGACGTTGGCCGGGGCATCGGCGGGCATGTACGGCCTTGCGTCGTAACTCGTCTTGTAGGCGGGCAGGGCGAGCAGACCGATGAGGGCGACGGCGATCGTCGCCAGAAGGATGGGTCCCGGCCAGCGGACGATGGCCGTGCCGATGCGCCGCCAGCCCTGGGTACGCATCGGGCGCGCGGGTTCGAACAGCCCGAAGTGGCGACCGATGACCAGCAGCGCCGGTGCCAGGGTCAGCGCCGCCACCACGGCGACGAGGACGCCGATACCTGCTGGAACACCGAGGCTTTGGAAGTACGGAAGCCGGGTGAACGTCAAGCAGAGCACCGCACCGGCGATCGTCAGCCCTGATCCCAGGATGATGTGCGCCGTGCCGTGATACATCGTGTTGAACGCCGACACGCGGTCCTCGCCGGCATGACGCGCTTCGTGGAAACGACCGAGGATGAAGATCGCATAGTCGGTTCCTGCGGCGATGACCAGAAGTGTCAGCAGGTTCGTCGAATACGTCGACAGCTCGATGATGCCGGCGTTCGCGAGCACGGCGACGACACCGCGAGATGCGGTCAGCTCGATCATCACCGTGAAGATCACCAGGAACACCGTGGTGAGGCGGCGATAGAGCCAGAACAGCATCACCGCGATCACGCCAAGGGTGATCAGAGTGGTCTTCAGCGTGCCGTGGCGGCCCACCTCGAACTGATCGGTGACCAGGGGCGCAGCGCCCGTCACGTAGGCCTTGACACCCGGTGGCGGTGGAGTGTCGTCGACGATGTTGCGCACCGAATCGACCGACTCGTTGGCCAGCGACTCGCCCTGGTTGCCCGCGAGGTACACCTGCACCAGCGCCGATTTGCCGTCGGCGCTCTGCGACCCGGCCGCCGTCAGCGGATCGCCCCAGAAGTTCTGGATGTGCTCGACGTGTTTGGTGTCCTTGGCGAGCTTGTCGACCAAGCCGTCGTAATAATGGTGGGCGTCGGCACCGAGCGGCTGATCACCCTCCAGCACGATCATCGCCGAGCTGTCGGAGTCGAACTCGCCGAACACCTTTCCGATGCGCTTGCTGGCCTGCAACGACGGTGCGTCTTGAGGACTCAGCGACACGTTGTGCGATTCGGCAACGGTCTCCAGCTGCGGCACGAAGACGTTCGTCAGCACCGCAAGGGACAGCCAGAACAGCGCGATGAGAACCGCGAACCGCCGGATGAAGTCCGGCACCCGTTGACCGCTCATCCGGACTTGTCCAGGCAGTAGGTGAGGGCGTTCACCTTGTTCACCGATCTCTCGTCCTTCACGACGTCATCGATCTTGATTCGGCATCCGATCCAGTCGCTGTCGCCCTGAGCGGTCACGTTGACGGCGACCGCCGGCTGAGTGGTGGTCGTGTCATACGCCCAGGGCAGCGTGATGGCGTCGGCGCGTTGCGGTTGGGCGTTGACGTCCAGGTAGGTGATGGTTGCCACGGTGCCCGGCGGCCCGAAGACCTCCAGGACCACGTGCTTGGGGTTGAACGGGACGATGTCATTGCCGGAGCCGCTGGGTGTCGACGTGACGTCGTGAGAGGCGAAGATGCCGTGCAGCCGGTACACCGCGAATCCCGCCACTGTGATTACGGCGACCGCCACCAACACCATCCAGCGTTGGCTGAGTCGCCGTCCGATCGAAACCCGCTGCATCCATGCCCCTTTCACTAGCGGCGACAGGCGCGGACGTAGAGAAATCCCGTAGCAAAGCTAATCAACTTGGTTGACGGTACGACACTTAGCCGGACTCCACAACACCGAACCGAGGCGAGTCGCACATTTGCCGATGAAGCGAACGCGGCTGCGAATCAGCTCTGCTCACAGCAACTT
The DNA here is from genome assembly GCF_008329605.1 of Mycolicibacterium sp. P9-64. Lineage (GTDB taxonomy): Bacteria > Actinomycetota > Actinomycetes > Mycobacteriales > Mycobacteriaceae > Mycobacterium. The sequence goes on along the minus strand of NZ_NPKO01000010.1, from coordinate 232,904 downwards.
CCAAGCATTGCCCTCCGGTGTCGGGAACACGCTTCCAGTAGCGCCTAGACCGGGGCCACCCGATCAGCCCACGGGAACGCTTCCTCGAGTTGCGCGGCGAGCCGCAGAAGCAGTGACTCGCCCGCCAACGGGGCCACGAACTGCACCCCGAGCGGCAGGCCGTCGGCCGTCCAGTGCAAGGGCAACGAAATCGCGGGGCGGCCAGTGATGTTCGCCAGCTGCGTATATGGAACCCAGCCGAGATTCTTGTCCACCAGGTCGTCGACGATCTTGGTGTAGCGCAGGAACTTCGCCGTCCGCGTCTTGAGCAGCACGTCGGACGCGCGCTGCAACGGCACGGGCAGATCGAACTCGCCGATCTTCGGCGGTGGCGTCGCCAATGTAGGCGTCAACAGCAGATCGTAGGAGTCGAAGAACGTCGTGAGTCGACGAGTGTGTTCGTGGCGCCGCTGGACGGCCGCCACGTAGTCGACGCTGCTCGTCGCCTTCCCGAGCGCGGCCATGATCAACGTATCCCGTTCGAAGGCATCGTCATTCGCACCGGTCACCCGCTTGGCCTCGGCCACTTCCCACGCGATGTAGACGAACCAGGTGAGCAGGAACTCCCGCGCCAGTTCCGCATCGTCGAACGGAGCCTGCGGCAGTTCCTCGACGTGGTGTCCGAGGTCGGTCAGCGCACGCACGGCCGCATCGACGGCGGCGAACGCCTCAGGGTGCGGATTCGGGGTAATCGCCGACGGCACGCGAACGCCGATCCTCAGCTTCCCGGGGTCCTCCCCCACGACGGACACGAAGGGCGTGGCGGGCAGCCCTGGCACGTACGGCCCGAAGGGCTCACCACCGGAGATGACGTCGAACATCGCCGCCGTGTCGCGCACCGTCCGCGATACCACTCCCTGCACCGCTGCCCCGTGCATGAACTCACCCGCGCTTGGGCCGAACGGCGTCAGCCCACGCCCCGGTTTCAGACCGACCAGGCCGCAGCACGCCGCGGGGATGCGCGTCGATCCGCCCCCGTCGTTCGCTCCCGCACACGGCACGATTCCCGCCGCGACCGCTGCCGCCGAGCCGCCTGAGGATCCGCCCGGCGTCCGCCCCAGGTCCCACGGATTGCGAGCCGGTCCCCAGGCCACCGGCTCCGAGATCGCCTTCGCGCCGAACTCGGGCAGGTTCGTCTTGCCGAAGATGACCAGGCCGGCGTCGAGCCATCGCTGCACGACGGTGGAGTGCTCGGCGACCGGCGTCGACTTCCACGACCGCGAGCCCTGCGAGCTGGGCAGCCCCGCATAGTCCTGGGCGAGGTCCTTGATCAGGAACGGCACGCCTGCGAAGGGCCCGGTCAGCTCGGTCGACGGTGATGCGGGGATGTCGCTGACGATGGCGTTGATCCGTGGGTTGACTGCGGCGGCCCGCTGCCGCGCCAGGTCCAGCAGCTCGGTCGCCGATACCTCCTTGTCGGCAACCAGTTTGGCCAGCCCGGTGGCGTCGTACGTCCGGTATTCATCGAATCTCATGGCAACAGCATCAGCGACCTCTGGCAGCCGTTCTTGACACATCGAGACATCGGTTTCAGGCTGTGACCCATGGACGAGTCCGTTCGGGCGGGCGCACTCCAAGGCTTCGACGAGGTCGTTCTCGAGCTCGGCGGCGACCCGGAGGAGCTGCTCCGACGGAATGGACTCGACCCGCGCTCGCTACGGAATCCGGAATCCATGGTCTCGCTCGCCAGGGTCGCACTGTTGGTGGAGGACGCGGCGCGCACGCTCCGCGTGCCGACCTTCGGCCTGCGCGTTGGCAGCCATCAAGACGTCGCGGTGCTTGGGCCGCTCGCCGTCGTCATCCGCAACACCAACACCGTTCGCGAGGCGATTCTCAAGGCATCGCGGTACCTGTTCATCCACAGCCCGTCCTACGAGGTCTCACTCGAGGACCCCAGTGCTCACTTGCCTGGCTGCATCACGCTGCGATTCGACATCAAGCTGGAGAGCGCGGTTCCTCAGCGACAGCTCATCGACGGGCTCCTCGCGTCGACCTTCCGGATCGTGCAACACCTGTCGCCCAAGCCAATTCAGCTACGGGGTGTCTCCATCCCCCACACGCCGACCGGACCACGCAGCGCGTACCGGGCTTGCTTCAACGCCCCGGTCGCCTTCGAGCAGCCCTACGCAGGCCTACACCTGGAACCCGAAGTCCTGCAATCGAAGATGAGCGACATCAGCCTATTTCTGCACGAACAGGCACTCGCTTACGTTGCCTCCCACCAACTCGCCCCGGGCCGCCAGGTGTCTGGACGGGTTCGAAGCGCGCTCAAGAGCACGGTCGGCGCCAACCGCGGCACCAAGGCAGAGATCGCCGAACTACTCGACCTGCACCCCCGAACGTTGCAGCGGCGGCTCACCGCAGAAGGCACGACCTTCGAGGAGATCCGCATCGAGGTCTACCGTGCGGCGACCCGGCGCCTGCTTCTCGAGACCGAGATACCCCTGGGCCAGGTAGCTGCCGCGCTCGGCTTCTCCGAGCAGTCCGCCATGAACCGCTCCGTCAGGCGGTGGTTCGACGCCACCCCCAGGGAACTTCGAAGGAGCGGCGTCGGCTAAATCGCCCCAGGCGTTCCGGGCGGGCTCATCGAGCCGTTGACGTTCGGCACCATCGCCGGGGCCGGTATGCCGCCGATGGCCGCGTTGTCACCCGGTATCCCGTCATCCACGGGCGAATCGAACAAGCCTCCGGCGCAGGCGGGATGCCGCCACCCCAACCATTCGCATGCCGGATCGTCTTGGGCGAAGGCGGGCATTGCGTTTGCCGGAACGACCGCACCCATCACGGCAACCCCGGCGATCCCTACCGCCACGGCCGTCCTGGTGACCGTGCCGCGTACTCCTGAGGCCATCAACCTACTCATGTGTTGCTCCTTCAAGCGGGACTCAGCGAGTCGCTTGGGCGTTTGCCCACGGATCTTCGGAGCGTATCTCCGCGCAAAGGCCGGTCGGCTCGAATCGGCGCTTTGCCGACGAGACGCTGGCTAGCGACCCGCCTTGGCGGTGGAGCGTCGGCGCCGCGCACCGGCCACGAGCAACCAGGCAGCGGACACCAGGAAGTAGAAGGCGCCGAACGCGGCGTAGGGCGCGATGTCGGCGACGCTTGGCGTGCCCGGACCCTTGGCCTGTAGCAGGAACATCGCACCGGCGGCCGTGGATTGCGCGCCGCTGACGATCATCACCCATTGCGCGCCAGCGTGTTTCCATCGACGAACGGCCGTCGCGAGCTGCAGCAGGCCAGACATGGCGGCCCATACGCCGAACACGCCGAGTACCGCGTTCATGCTCGAGGCGAGTGCGATGGCCACCGCAGCGGTGGTCAGAACACTGACCGCAGCGTTGAACGCTTGGGTGGGATTGCGTCGCAGACCGCCGTTCTGCCGCGCATCGATCACGTTGGCGAGCGCATCCCATGCGGGATAGAGCACCAGCAGGGCGCCTGCGACGACCGGCGCCTTCGATCCGACGGCCAGCGCGGCGGCGACCCACAACAGCGAAACCGCGCCCCGCAGAAGGTAATAGGACCTCAGCCATCGGTCGGTCTCCGTCGCCTCGGGGGCGTTGAGCGGATGTTCGTGCACTTCTTCTCCTTGATCGGTGAGCTTGGCGATGTGGTCGTCAGCGTTGCGGCCGCGGGCCGATCACGGACGCACGTTCCATCACGCGGACGTGGGGCCAGTAGTCGCTGGCGGCGTAGTGCTGGACGGCTCTGTTGTCCCAGATCGCGACGGAGTCGGCAGCCCACCGGAAGCGGCACTGGTGTTCGGGTGCGTCCGCGGTGCGACACAAACGATCCAGCAGGTCGATGCTCGCTTGCCCGGAGTATCCGTCGATGCGGCTGACGAACGCGCGGTTCACGTAGAGGTGGCGGCGGCCGGTCACCGGATGGGTGCACACCACCGGGTGCCGCACGGGTGGGTGCATCACCTGCAATTCAGCGACCTTCGCCTCGGCCACCATGCCGCCGAAGGCGTGCGTGAAGTCGTGGACCGCGTCGAGGTGTTCGATCTCGGCCTTGGTGTCACCGTCGAGTGAGTCGTAGGCGGCGCACATGTCCGAGAACAACGTGTCGCCGCCGATCGTGGGGACGTCGATGGCGTGCAATATCGCAGCGATCGACGGTTCAGGTCGCCAGGTGACGTCGTGGTGCCACACGTTTTCGTACCCCGACACTCCTGCGTCCTTCTGGAAGCGGGCCAACGCGGGATCCGACCCGTTGGACGGCAGCACCGGATGCACCTCCAGCGGCCCGAATTGGCGGGCCAGGGCGGCGTGCGCCTGCGCGGTCAACTGCTGATCCCTGAAGAAGAGGACCTTGTAGTCGTGCAGCGCCGCGCGCAGTTCACCGAGCACGGCGCCGCTGAGCGGCTGCGTGAGGTCCACACCGGAGATCTGCGCGCCCAGCGTCACCCCGACCTGCTCCGCGCCGAAGTGCTGCCAGTGCAGGGACGCCAAGCGATCACGTTCGGCTGCAACGTGACTGAACGGACCAACGGTGACGGGAAAGCCGGGGACCTGCCGTCGAGCAGGCGCGGCGGGCTGGCCATCGTGCTGCAGTGTGTCCGTCATTCGGGCCTCCTCGAGCATCTGTAGTCGATCGACTACAAGCTACTGTAGTCGAGTGACTACAGCAAGCGGCCGGAAGGACGATGCGGGCACGCGCACTCGGTCCATCGTGCTGTCGAGTGCGGCCGACCTGTTCGCCGAGCGCGGGCCGGCGGCCACGTCGCTTCGTGACATCGCCGAGCGCTCAGGAGTCAACGCCGGGTTGATCTTTCGCCACATCGGCAACAAGGAAGCCATCGTGTCGTCGGTGCTGGACTACCTCGCCGAAGACCTGGTGGCCGCCCGCGATGCAGGTTCGTCACGCGAAGAGGTCGAATCCCGAGCCGAGCGCAGCTGGAAGGTCATCGCCCGCTCATTGCTGGACGGATTCGACGTCGGGCAGCTTCAGCACCGGTTTCCCAACGTGGAGCAACTCGTCGCGGCCGCCCGCGAAGACCACGACGACGAGTACGCAGCGCGGGTAGCCACGGCCGACGCCCTAGCCCTGCAGCTGGGTTGGCGACTGTTCGGGCCGTTCCTGAAGGTGGCCACGGGCCTTGACGACAAGGAGCCGCGCCACGTCGACCACGCGGCCTCCGGCTCGATCGGCGCCCAGTTGGGCGATCCCCGAGGGCTTGGACGCGATTCGCAAGCAACACTCGTAGAGAGGGCCCGACATGAGCACGGCCTGTAGTAGCGGACGCCACGGCAACCACGACGTCTACGACGCGGACTGTCCCTGCCGAGACCTGTTGGGCGTCTTGGCCAGCAAGTGGTCCGCGTTGATCATCGGAGCGCTGCACGACGGGCCTCTGCGGTTCGGTGAGCTGCAACGCCGGGTCGGAGGCGTCACCCCCAAGTCACTGACCAAGACGCTGCGCCGGCTCGAGGACTACGACCTCGTCGAACGGCGGGTGTACGCCGCCGTTCCCCCGCGCGTGGACTACGAGCTCACCAAGACCGGGCAGAGCGCGGCAGTGCCGCTGGCGGCGCTGCGCACGTGGGCCGAGCACCACCTCGACGCCGTCGAGCGCTCGACCGCCTGACCTCCATGGCTATCCAAGGGATAGCAGGCGTCCTTGCAGGAAACCGTCACATCCGTCCTACGCTGCGACCGCCCTCGGCACATCGGCCGGGCACTGCCGCAGGACAGGAGTCACCAATGGCCACCATGGCTGCCGTCGGGTCGTTCGTGGGACAACCCCTCACCGCGGGCGATGCACTGCAGGACGTCCAGATCGACGTCCCCGAACTGCGGCCGCACGACCTCCTGGTGCGTAGCCGCCGTGTCGGTCAATCCCGTCGACGTCAAACGGCGTGCCAGCCTGGAGCCGTCTGCGGCGCCGGTCGTCTTCGGGTACGACGCCGCAGGCACTGTCGAAGCCGTCGGCTCTGCGGTGACGACGTTCTCTGCGGGCGACGAGGTCTGGTACGCCGGGGACATCACACGCCAAGGCAGCAATGCAGAGTTGCAGGCCGTCGACGAGCGGATCGTCGGACCGAAGCCGAAGTCGTTGTCCTTCAAGGATTCTGCCGCCTTGCCGTTGACCACCATCACCGCGTGGGAGACCTTGTTCGAGCGGTTCGGGCTGACCAGCGATTCGCGGGGAGATCTTCTCGTCCTCGGCGCCGCGGGCGGTGTCGGGTCGGTGATGGTGCAGCTCGCCAAGGCGCTGACGGGCGTGCGGGTGATCGCGACGGCCAGCCGTGCGGACTCCCAGGACTGGGTTCGGCAGATGGGTGCCGACGTCGTCATCGACCATCACGACCTGCGCGCTCAGGCTCTTGACGTCGCACCAGACGGAGTGGACTACCTGTTCTCGCCTCACTCGAAGGACAACGTCGAGACGTTCGCAGAGGTCGTGCGTCCGTTCGGTCACATCACCGCCATCGATGAACCCGCCGGCCTGGATGTGCTGGCGCTCAAGGCCAAGAGCATCGCCTGGCACTGGGAGCTGATGTTCACGCGGCCGCTGTTCGGCTACGACCTGATCGCCCAGCAGCGCCTGCTGACGCGCACCGCCGAACTGGTCGACACAGGCACGCTGCACACCACCGTGACGAAGTCGATCCCGTCGTTCGACGCCTCCGGACTGACGGAGGCCCACCGTGACGTCGAAACGGGCCGGATGGTCGGCAAGGTGGTCGTCCACCGCTAACTACGGGCTCACGCCCGGCGCCACCCGTCGCTACGTGGTCGTCGGGCGCGGTAACCTACCTGATATCCGAGAGGCCGTGGCCGCGGCCACCCTGTCAATGGAGGACCGATGCGGACGTTGCTGTCATATGAGACCGGCGCCGCCATTCGTGCCTACATCGTCGACAGGAAGCTCAAGCCCGGTGACCCGCTGCCATCGGAAGCCGAGCTGGCCGCGCTGCTCGACGTCGGGAAGACCTCGGTGCGCGAGGGGCTCCGGCGACTCGAGGCCCATGGCGTGGTCGAGGTCCGGCGCGGCAAGGGATTGTTCGTCGGCACGTTCAGCTTCGGCCCCCTGATCGAGCAGTTGCCCTACGGCCTGCAGGCAGACAGCGTCCCGCTCGCACAGCTCCTTCAAACCCGGCGCGCCCTCGAGGAAGGGCTCATCGGCGAAGTCGCGAAGGTGATCACCGACGACGAACTCCGCCACCTTGACGAGTTGGTCGACAGAATGCGCGCCGAGGCCGAGGACGGCCGTGTACCCGCCGACGTCGACCACGCCTTCCACCAAGCGCTGTTCGCGCCGCTGCACAACCCCTTCGTGCTGCAGCTGATCGACGTGTTCTGGACCATCTTCGGCAAGGCCTCCGATCACATCGTGCTCGATTTGCGCAGGCCCACCGCCGAAGATCATGCCGCGATCGTTGACGCGCTCCGTTCTGGAGATCGCGCCGCGATGACGCAGGCAGTCGCTCGGCACTTCGAGGACCTGCAGCGCAGCCTCGACACTCTGCCGGGTTGACACCACAGGCTCACCCTTGCCGATCCAACCCTTGCTGTGACCTACGTCATGCGCTAGCGTCCAGATATCCGCTCTCACATATCCGATATCTGTTCTGGGGTGTAGACATGACCAGGCCGCCGACCGAGGCCAACGACCGCGCCTCGTTGACACGCACGCAGTGGAAGCAGTTCTGGGCCGCCTGGCTGGGCTACCTGCTGGACGGCTTCGACTTCATCCTCATCACCCTGGTGCTGACGGAACTGGCAGACGAGTTCGACCTCAGCCTGGTTCAGGCCGCGACGCTGGTCAGCGCAGCCTTCGTCTCACGATGGTTCGGCGGTCTACTGCTCGGTGCAGTCGCCGATCGCTTCGGCCGCAAGGGCGCGATGGTGATCAGCATCCTGTGCTTCGCGGGCGGCAGCTTTCTCTGCGGTCTGTCCTGGGGCTACTGGTCGATGTTCGCCTTCCGGGCGATCGTCGGCGTCGGTATGGCCGGCGAGTACGCCACCAGCGTGACCTATGCGATGGAGTCCTGGCCGAAGAGCTTCCGCAACCGCGCAAGTGGAGCACTGCTGTCGGCGTATCCGATCGGTGCGGTGCTGGCCAGCCAGCTCTACCCGCTGGTGGTGCCAAGCCTCGGTTGGCGGTGGATGTTCTTCATCGGCCTGGTGCCCGCGGCCTTGGCCCTGTGGATGCGGCGCGCGCTGCCCGAGGCGCAGGAGTGGGAGGACGGTGTCAAGCAGGGCAAGATCGGCGAGAACACCGCGATACAGCTGCTCTTCAATCCGCAACGGCGCCTTGCCAACATCGCGGTCTCGGTCGTCGCCGCCGTCGTGTTGGTCGTCATCTTCAGTCGCACCGTGACAGGCCCGTGGGTGTTCGCCCTGGCCGTCGTCACCGCGGTCTGCTTCGTCGTCCTGGCCAGGCAACTCGCCGCCGACAAGACCGGCATGTTCGTGATGCTCATCGTCACCGTCCTCACGGCATTCCTGTACTCCTGGCCGCTGCAGTCGCTCCTGCCCACCTACCTGAAGACCGAATTGCACTTCGACCCGGCGCAGGTGGCGCACGTTCTGCTGTGGGCGGGCCTCGGATACGCGGCGGGCTCGGTGACCTCGGGCATCGTGGCCGACCGTCTCGGCACGCGGCGCACATACGTTCTCGGCCTGATCATCTCGCTGTTCTTCGTCGTCCCGGTGTTCACGCTCAGCAGTGACGAGGTGGTCTGGCTGTGGGTGCTGCTGTTCGGTCTGCAGTTCTTCAGCCAGGGAATCTCGGGCCTGCTGCCGAAGTTCGTCTCCGACCACCTTCCCGTCAACGTGCGCGCCAGCGGACTTGGCTTCTGCTACAACGTCGGAGCTCTCGGCGGCGCGATCGCCCCCATCATGGGTGCATCGGTCGCCGCGTCGCTCGGCCTTGGCACCGCGCTGACGGTGCTGACGCTCGGCTTCACCGTTCTGATCGCCATCCTCGTCGGCTTCGACGTTCCCCAGCGGGTCGGTCGCCTCGGCGCGAGTGCCTCCGATGATGTGGCGGTTCGCCAATGAACGCCAACACCTTTGGCGGCGTCATTCCACCGCTCACCACACCACTGGACCCCGACGGCGAGGTCGACACGGCGTCGATGGAACGGCTGTGCGGCTTCCTCATCGCGGCAGGCGTCGACGGTCTGTTCGTCGGCGGCTCGTCGGGTGAAACAGCATTGCTCTCCGACGCACAGCGCTACCGGGCCGTCGAGATCGCCGTCAGCGTCGCAGGCGGTCAGGTCCCCGTCGTCGCAGGTGCCGTGGACACCGGCACCGCGCGCGTCATCGACCATGCGCGGGCGGCAGCCAAGCGCGGTGCCGCGGCCGTCGTGTCGACGGGGCCGTTCTACGTCGCACCGCATCCCGACGAGGTGGTGAGGCACTTTCAACTCATCTCCGACGCCGTCGACGTGCCGCTCATCGCCTACGACATTCCAAGCGCGACGAACACCCGGCTACCGCGCCGCGCCATCGAGGCGTTGGCAGCCTCGGGAACCATTGCCGGTCTGAAGGATTCGAGCGGCGATCTCACCGCTTTCCGCCAGATTCTGCTGGCAACGGCGGATACCGGCATCAGGGTGTTCACCGGCTCGGAGACCGTCGCCGACCTTGCACTGCGACTCGGCGCCCACGGACAGGTGCCGGGATTGGGCAACGTCGATCCCGACGGCTACGTCAGGCTGGGTCGGGCGGCCGCCGCGGGCGACTGGTCCGCAGCGAACACCGAGCAGGTGAGACTGCTGCGGTTGTTCACGATCATCGACGTCGCCGACCGGTCCCGGATCGGTTTCACTGCAGCAGCATTGGGCGCCTTCAAGGCCGCCCAGTACCTACGCGGGGTGATCGCATCGCCTCGGTGCGCCGACCCGCTACTCCCGCTGGTGGATCACGAGATCACCGCGATCCGCGAGATCCTCGTCCGCGAGGGCATTGACGTGGCGCGGTGACGCAGCACGAAGTAGCCGCTGTCAGATGATCGCGAGCACTCAGACTCGCGGCAACGCAGACGGCGATTTGATCGCCGGCTGGTTCTGCGTGATGCAGTGCACCCCGCCACCGCGTTCGAACAGGGGCCGGGCGTCCACGGTCACCACGCTCCGACCGGGGTACTGCTCGGCGAGGATCGCGGCTGCCTCGGCGTCGTGCGGATCGTCGAACCCACAGGCGATCACGCCTCCGTTGACGACCAGATGGTTGATGTAGCTGTAGTCCACGAAACCGTCGTCATCAGTCAAGACTTCGGGGGCAGGCATCTCGACGATCTCCCATTCGCGCCCTGCGGAGTCGTGAGTGCTCTCCAGCACCGCCCGAATTTCCTTGCACACCAGATGATCCGGATGCGCTCCGTCGCCCTGCGTGTGAAGCAGCAGCCTGCCGGGTGAGGTGATGGCGGCGACGATGTCGACGTGTCCGCGGGTACCGAATCGGCTGTAGTCCCGGCTGAGTCCGCGGGGCAGCCACACCACGTGTTCGGCACCGATGGCGCGGGCCAGTTCGGCCTCGACGTCGGCACGGGTCAGGCCGGGGTTGCGACCGGGATCCAGTTGCACCGTCTCGGTGACCAGCACGGTGCCTTCGCCGTCGACCTGGATGCCGCCGCCTTCGTTCACCATCGGCGACGCCGCGACCGGGGTACCTGCTGCCCCGGCAACGAAGGCGCCGATCTTCGAGTCCCGGTCCCATTGCGCCCAGTCCTGGGCGCCCCAGCCGTTGAACACCCAGTCGACGGCCGCCACGGAGCCGTCACCGGCGTGCACGAACGTCGGCCCCATGTCGCGCATCCAGGCGTCGTTGAGGGGCGCCTCGACGGTGTCGATGTCGGCGCTCAGATACCGCTGCGCCACTTCACGTTCGGTTGGGTCGACGACCATGGTCACGGGTTCGAACTCGGCGATCGCGTGCGCGACGGCGGCCCACGCCGAACGGGCCTCGTGCCGCTCGGCGTCACTGTCGCCGAGCGAATAGCCCTCGCATGGAAACGCCATCCAGACGCGTTCCTGCGGTGCGGACTCTGCGGGCATTCGGTAATCGGTCACGGGATCCTCGGTGTTCGTGGTGGTGTGGTCCGTCGGATGCCGGTGGCTTCGAACGCCGCGGCGAGTGTCAGTAGGGCGGTGTCGTCGTAAGCGCGCCCTGCAAAGGTGATTCCGGCAGGCATCCCGATATCGGCCATGGTGCCCATCGGCACGCTGACCGTCGGGATGCCGAGGTGTCTGGGCACCAGGTTGCCGTTGGCGACCCAAACCCCATTGCGCCAACCGAGATCGGCGGAGGCTTCGTCGACGTCCATGTCGGCGGGACCTACGTCTGCGAGCGTCGGGAAGATCACGGCGTCCAGACGCAACGCGTCCATCCAGTCCTCGAGGTCTATCCGACGCGTCTCCTCGAGCCCACGCAGACCGTCTTCCAGGTGCGGGATATCGGTGACCGTCTCGATGGGGTGCTCTCGAATGAACTCGGGATAGGCGGTGATGTCGTCGCCGAATCCCTCGGCGCGGTCGGGCAGCGCACCGGCGGGGTGGACCCAGATCAGCGAGCCGTCCACCGCGGCGAGCCGGTTCAGCGCGGGATCGTCGTTGGCCCGCAGGAAGTCGTCCCACGACCAGGCCGCCAGGTCCAGGATCTCGCGGTCGAGGAACTCCAGGCTGACCAGACCACGCGTGCGAATCGTCGGTGCGCCGGGGCGGTCGCCCTCGTAGTTGGTGACCGCGGGGAAGTCCACCAACACCACCTCGGCGCCCGCCGCCTCGAGGTCGGCGGTCGCCGAGCGGAACAGCTCGAGGACCGAGTCGCGGGTCTCGACGCGCTGCCCCGTCGCACCGCCGATGCCGGGGTGCTCGCCAGTGCCCGCCTCGGGGTCGGCGTTCACGTACATCCGTGGCACACCGAATCGGCGTCCCGCCAACGTGTTTCCATCCGGGGCCAGTTCGGTGTACGACGGCGGCCGCACCGCGGATGCCTTGGGGATGGCCACCCATGGCTGCGCCCGCCAGAAGTCGCCGCGAGTCTCGGGATCATCGGCGACGATGACGTCGAGCACCTCGAACATGTCGGCCATCGTGCGGGTGTGCGGGACGACGACGTCCATGGTGGGGACCAGCGGCCAGTTGCCGCGTACCGAGATCACCCCCCGCGACGGGGTGTACGCACACAACGCGTTGTTGGCCGCGGGCGCACGCCCGCTCGACCAGGTTTCCTCACCCAGCCCGAACGCGGCGAAGCTCGCAGCCGTCGCCGTGCCAGAACCGTTCGAAGAGCCCGACCCGAACGCCGACGTCAGATAGTCACCGTTGTAGGGGCTTTCGGCTCGCCCGTACACACCGCGCTGCATGCCGCCGTTGGCCATCGGAGGCATGTTCGTCAGCCCGATCAGGATCGCGCCGGCAGCCCGCAGCCGGTCGATGGTGAACGCGTCGCGCTGCGCAACGAGGTGTTCGAACGCGTGCGAGCCCGCGGCCGCGGTCAAACCGGTTGACAGGTAGCTGTCCTTGGCGGTGTAGGGAATCCCGTCAAGCGGGCCGAGCACCTCACCGCGGGCCCGGCGTACATCGGAGGCCCGAGCCTCGTCGCGCGCGCCGTGGTTCAACACCACCACCGAGTTCAAGCGCGGTCCGTGGCGGTCGAACGCCTCGATACGGGCCAGGTACGCCTCGACCAGACCGACGCTCGTCACCCGGCCCGCTTCCAAGGCATTTCGCAGTTGCGCGATCTCGGTCTCGACGACGTCGAAGTGAGTCATCGAATCAGCCCCCGGACGTTGCTCGTGTTCATGAGCTCCAGAGTGTGCACCACATCACGAACCATAGTCAACACCGTTGACTATGAATTGGAACTCGGGTCCGGATGCGCAACAATCACGGACATGGCCGATCCGACCGAACGCCGGCGACGGACCCGCAACAGCCTGAGTCGCGACGAGGTCGTGCAGGCGGCGATGCGCATTGCCGAGCGCGACGGGCTGGATTCCTTGACGTTCAGCAATCTCGGCAAGGAACTCGGCGCTCACAAGACCGCGGTCTACCGGTACTTCCAGGACAAGGACGAGCTGCTCCTGACACTCGTCGACACATTGCAAGAGGAGGCGTTGCGGGACTTCACCCCTGCAGAACATTGGCGAGAGACACTGCGGGAGCATGCGTTACGGACACGAGAGGTCTACTTGCGCCACCCCCAGATCGGTCAGCGGCTGGCGACGCGGACCGCTCGAAGCGAGCACGAATTCCGTACCGTCGAAATCATCCTGTCAGCGCTGCGGAGCACGGGCCTGCCGGACGCCGAGGTGGCGCGCTACTACCGGGTCTTCGATGACTTCGTGCTTGCGTATGCCAGTTTGGAGGCAGCGCTTGCCGCGCTCGATCCGCAGACCCGCGAGCGCGACCTGCTCGCGTGGCGGGTCGACTACCCCCGGGTGACCGCCGAGCGTTACCCGACGATCGCCGCGCTGGCGGCCCATCTGCCTGCCCTCGACGACCCGGCGAACTTCGAACTCGCGCTGGATCTGATGCTCGACTCGATCGAACTTCGCGTGCAGCGAAGCCGAAACCCGTGACGCCTGGCGCGCCTTCTCAGGGCGTGGTGTCGGTCTCGTTGATGTCGTGGACGCCTTGAGTCGACCCGCCACCGGTCAGAGGCGGGCCGTTACGTCGTGATGCGCATTTCGGCGCCGGGATGCGAGCTGACCGTGACGAGCACGGTGCCGCCACCAGTTGTGAACGTGGTGTTGGCGTAACCGATGAAGCCGTAGTGCGCGTCGATCGTCGACACCGCGGTGATGTCACCGCTGCCGGAGGCGCCGGTGTCGAGATTCTTCCAATCGGCGGTGACGGTCAGCGAGCAGGAGCCGTCATAGACTCCGGCGTCGTAGTGAATCGCGACGCGGACACCATCTTCCACCCGCCGATCGACTTGCACCGGTGTCACCTGGGCCTCGGCGCTGACGGTGCCGCCGCATGTCGGGGACGCCACCACCGGAACGGGATCGAGGTACGCGGAGGCCTCGGCCCGGGCCGTGGCCACCCACATCCATGGTGCGGCCAACGCGACAGCGAGCGATCCGGCCACACGCCATGGGGTCATGCAGGTGTTATCGCCGGTAGTCGCGGCATCGTTTCACGACTCAGAGGTGCTCGAGCGGCTGGCGTTTCGACAGTCGGCGTCGACGCTCGGGATGAAGAAGTCGGTGTCGCCGGCATTTTGTCGATGGCCGAAGTCAGCAGGGCGAGCTCGGCTGCGGACACTCCGTCATTCTCCGTTCCCGTCGGACGGTGCGATCACCGAAACACGCCAAAATGGCCTCCGACCATTGCTGATCGAGGTCTGCATTTCGTCCGTGTTAAGAGTTCGCCGGTTTGGGACCCTCCCCTTGCGCCGCAGTGATTCAGGTCATACCGTGCGACAGTAAGCGATCCGTTAAGTAGGTCTTAGCAAAATGAGGCATGTGTTTTCTGAATCCACGACCGCCGTGACCGATGCCGATGCATCGGCTCGCATCAGGCTCGGCACCCGACTGCGACAGGCCCGCGAACGAGCGCGCCTGTCCACCCGGGACGTGGCAGCTCGGGCAGGGGTGAGCGCAGGTTTCATCAGCCAGCTGGAGAACGGCAAGTGCGGGGTCTCCGTGGGAGCGCTCAAGCGCATCTCGGCGGCAGTCGGTCTCTCGGTGGCCGACCTGCTCTCGGACGAAGCCCCCGTTGCGCGGCCAGTGTTGCGGGCGCACGAGAGGCCCGTCTTCTCCACCGACGTCGGACTGCACAAACTGCTGCTCTCGCGGCCGCCGATCCAGCAGCTCGAGGTGTATGAGGGCACGTTCGACGTCGGCGGGTCGACCGGTCCGGAGGCGTATGCCCACGACAACGCGCAAGAACTGTTCTACGTGCTGACTGGCCACGTCGAGATCTCGATCGCCTCCGAAACACTGATCCTCGGACCCCGGGACAGTGTCGAGTACCTGTCGTCGGTCCCCCACCGGGCCGTCAACATCGGTGCCACGGAAGCCCAAGTCATGTGGATCACTTCGCATTTCACCCCGCCGATCGACACGGACCCCCTGAACGCCTCCGCACACCAGACGAAGGGATGACACCCATGGCCACTCGCGACCGCCTCCTGATCACCGGAGGTCACGTCTTCACACCCGCCGGAATCGTCGAACAGCCCGTTCTCATCGAGGACGGCATCATCACCGCCATCGGTGCCGACGCGCTCACCGCCACCGACGCCGTCGAGATCGACGCGGCAGGTGGCCTCGTGTCTCCTGGCTTCCAGGACAGCCACATCCACCCGTACCACGCCGGTCTCGACATGATCGCCTGCGACCTGTCTCCGTACGACAACGCCGAGGACTACCTCGCTCGGATCGCCGAGTACGCGGGGGCCAACCCGGAGTTGGAATGGGTCATCGGCGGTGGCTGGGCGATGGACGCATTCCCAGGCGGGCTGCCCACGGCTGCCGCGCTCGACGCCGTCGTTCCCGACCGGCCTGCGTTCTTTCCCAACCGCGATGGTCACGGCGCCTGGGTCAACACGAAGGCCCTCGAGGTCGGCGGTATCGACGAAACGACGCCCGACCCGTTCGACGGTCGCATCGAGCGTGACGCCGACGGCCACGCGATCGGGACGCTGCAGGAAGGGGCCATGGGCCTCGTCTCACGGCACGCGCCAGAGCCGACCCAAGACGACATGGACGAAGCGCTGAAGATCGCGCAGAAGCAGCTGTTCGCATGGGGCGTCACCGGCTGGCAAGACGCGATCGTCGGCGCCACCAACGGCACCCCCGACCCGCTCGACTCGTACCTGCGTGGCACCGAATCCGGCGTGCTCAAGGCACATGTCGTCGGCGCACTGTGGTGGGACCGCAACCGCGGGCTCGAGCAGATCCCCGAACTCGTCGAGAAGCGCGAGCGCGCACTGGCCGCCGGGTTCGCCGCCACCACGGTCAAGATCATGCAGGATGGCGTCGCCGAGAACTTCACGGCAGGAATGCTCGAACCGTATCTCGATTCGTGCGGCTGCCCAGGCGAGAACATGGGCAAGAGCTTCGTCGACCCGACCACCCTCAAGGAGATCGCGGTTCAGCTCGATGCCCTCGGGTTCCAGCTGCACTTCCACGCCCTGGGCGATCGGGCGGTGCGGGAATCGCTCGACGCCATCGAGGCTGCGCGAGAGACCAACGGAGACAACGATCTCCGTCACACGCTGGCGCACATCCAGGTGGTTCACCCCGATGACGTTCCTCGGTTCGCCGAGCTCAAGGTGGTCGCCAACATGCAGCCGCTCTGGGCGAGGCACGAGGATCAGATGGACGTCCTGACCATCCCGTTCCTCGGCACCCGCCGGGCCGCATGGCAATACCCGTTCGGTTCACTCCAAAGAGCAGGCGCGCCAATGGCTTCCGGAAGCGACTGGCCGGTGAGCACGGCGAATCCGCTGGAGATCATCCACACCACCGTCAACCGTGCCCACGTCGGAGCGACCGGCCTGGCCGCTGCGCCCTTGCTCGGCGAGCAGGCGCTCTCCCTCGCGGACGCGCTGATCGCACACAGCCTCGGCACGGCCTACCTCAACCACGACGAGCAGCGGTCGGGCAGCATCGAGGTCGGCAAGGCCGGGGACATCGTGATCCTCGACCGCGACATCTTCGCCGCCCCGGTGGCCGAGATCGGCTCAGCCACCGTCGCTTACACCATCATCGGCGGCGAAGTCGTCTACGATGCGGCCTCGAGTCTGGTCTCGGCATGAGCCTCGTGGATGTGACCGCCGAAGCCCCCGTGCAAGTGACCACTGCGTCCGGCTCCGTCGAACTACGCTCACTCACCAAGCGCTACGGCGACGCGGTTGCCGTGGACGACATCAGCCTCACCGTGCAGGCCGGTGAGTTTCTCAGCCTGCTGGGGCCCAGCGGGTGCGGCAAGACGACGACGCTTCGGTTGATCGGTGGATTCGAGTTCCCCGACGACGGTTCCATCCAGATCTCCGGCAAGAACGTCGAGAACCTGCCGCCTCACAAGCGCCCGGTGAACACGGTGTTCCAGGCGTATGCGCTGTTCCCGCACATGAAGGTCGCCGACAACGTCGCCTACGGGCTGCGGCTCTCGGGCGTGCCGAAGGCGCAGATCGCCGACCGGGTGAGCCGTGCCCTCGACATGGTGAGAATGACGGCTTTCGCCAGCCGCAAGCCGGCACAGCTGTCGGGTGGCCAGCAGCAACGCATCGCTCTGGCAAGGGCTTTGGTGAATCGGCCAGCCGTTCTGCTGCTGGACGAGCCGATGAGCGCGCTGGACCGCAAGCTGCGGGAAGAGATGCAGGTCGAGCTGAAACTGCTGCAGCGTGAACTCGGCACGACCTTCGTCTTCGTCACGCACGACCAAGAGGAAGCCCTGTCGATGAGTGATCGGGTTGCGGTGATGAAGGACGGGAGGATCGAGCAGATCGGCACGGCCTCAAGCGTTTACGATTCGCCGGAGTCGTCCTTCGTGGCAGGGTTCATCGGCAGGCAGAACTCGTTCGCCGGCACGATCTCCTCCTTCGACAGCGCGGGGGTCCGCGTGCAGACCGCAGGCCTCTCGCTGTACTCCTCACGCCCGACCAAGGGCGGCGTCCCGGCGTCCAGCGGCGCCGAGGTCAGCGCGGCGATCAGGCCAGAGTCGGTGACGGTCACCAGCGCATCGCCAGGGGCTCCTGGCGGCGCGTCAGACGGCACGGTCAACTCCGTCACCGGCACCCTGCTGGGGGTCTCGGAGCTCGGCCACAGCCTGCAGCTGGTCGTCCACACACCGAGCGACGACCAGATCCTGGCCCGCCTGCCTCGCGCAGCCAGCCCGCCAACCGAACTCGGATCATCCGTGACGTGTTCGTGGTCGGCCGACGCCGTACGCATCTTCACGTCGTAGCCGCTCGCCGCCCTGCCATCTCTTCCCACCGACCCGACCTGGAAGGCACGCCATGAATCAGCAACGCCCCGTTCGTGTTCTCGTCCCCGAAGCAATGAAGAACTCGCTCAACCGTCGGACGTTCCTCGGTGGCACTGCCGCACTCGGGGTTACGGCGTTCCTCGCCGCGTGCTCCAGTGGATCGGGCGGTGGCGGCGGCTCGTCGTCGGGCGGTCTGAACATCTACACCTGGGGCGAGTACGACGACCCTGCCGTGCTGACGGACTTCACCTCGGCCAAGGGCCCCAAGATCACCGTCGACTCCTACGGCTCGAACCCCGAGATGATCGCCAAACTCAGTGCGGCGAAGGGCACGACCGGCTACGACATCTGCGTGCCCACCCACTCGAACATCCAACAGATGGCGACCGCGGGTCTGCTCACCGAGCTCGATCACGGCAAGCTGCCAAACATGAAGAACCTCAACGCAAAGGTGGTGAATACCCCGTTCGACCCCGGCAACAAGTACAGCGTCTGCAAGGACTGGGGCTCGACGGGTTACGTCTACGACACCACCGTCATCAAGCGCGACCTGAAATCGTGGGCCGACTTCCTCGACGCCGCACAGAAGGAGGCGTCGGGAAGCATGTCACTCCTCGAAGACCAGAGCGAGGTCGCCTACACCTACTTCTACGCCAACGGAATCGACGAAAACACGACCGATCCCACCCACATCGCGGCATATCGGTCCTTCATCATCGACAAGATCGCCCCGCACGTGCAGGCCTTCGAGTCCTCCACCAACGCCTCCATCTCATCGTCGGCCCGCACCCTGATTCACTGCTGGAATGGTGACGCCCGGCTCGGCATCCTCGCCAACGCCGAACCCGACAGGTACAAGTGGGTCTGGCCTACCGAAGGCGCAAACCTCTGGCAGGACAACTGGGCCATCGTCAAGGGTGCGCCACACGAAGATGCCGCGTACGAGTTCATCAACTACGTGCTCGACCCGGTCGTGTCCCTCAAGGAGCTCCTCTACATCGGCTACAACACCGGCATCGAAGGCATTGAGGAGGCGGCCAAGAAGGCCGACATCAAGCGGCCGGACTTGGTCTTCATCAGTGACGACATCATGAAGAAACTGGTCTACAGCCAGATGACGTCGGCAGAGGGCACGATCATCAGCATCTACGACGAGCTAAAGGCCGCGGCGGGCAAGTGACGGTACTGGAGGAGCGGCCCGGCCAGGCGCCGAGCGCAGCGGAGGCGCAGCCCTCGCGACGACGGCTACGGCTACCACGCGGACTCGGCGCGCTGCCGATCAGCGTGTGGATACTGCTGTTCTTCATCCTGCCGTTCGGGCTGGTCGTCTGGTACAGCTTCGGCTACAAACCGGGCATCTACATGACCCATGCCAACGACGTTCTCTCGTTGGACCGATACGGCGAGGCTGCCTCACCCGCGTTCTTCGCGATCTTCGTTCGCACGCTCAAGATCGCCGTCACCGGAACCGTGCTGTGTCTGGTCATCGCGTTTCCGATGGCGTACTGGATGGCGGTCAAGTTGGCGCCGAAGTGGCGCGGCGTGGTGTTGGCCCTGGTACTCATCCCGTACTGGACCAACTTCCTGGTTCGCACCATCGGTTGGCAGATCTCGCTGAGCCCAACCGGTTTCGTATCGAAACTGCTGCAGTGGGCCAACCTGACCGACGGGCCGCTGCACGTGCTGTACACCTCTGCCGCGGTTCAGCTCGGCGTCGTCTACAACTATCTGCCGTTGATGATCCTTCCGTTGTACGTGGCATTGGAACGGCTCGACCCGAAGCTGCTCGAGGCCAGCCGCGACCTCGGGGGAACGGCGTGGGACACGCTCTGCCGCATCACCATTCCACTCTCCGCACCGGGCGTCACCGCCGGAATGGTGCTGGTGTTCGTCCCGTTGATGGGCGACTACATCACCCCCACCGTTCTCGGTGGAGCCAGCGGCAGCATGGTCGGCCAGATGGTCGCCGCGCAATTCCAGAGCGCGCAGAACTGGGCGCTCGGAGCAGCGATGGCCGTGTTGCTCATGATGGCCATCTTCGGCACCAGCGTCGTGGTCGGCGGTGTCCTCAAGGTGCTCGGTCGCATCGTGACGGCCACGACATCCCTGAAACTTCCA
This sequence comes from Mycolicibacterium sp. P9-64, assembly GCF_008329605.1. Classification (GTDB taxonomy): domain Bacteria; phylum Actinomycetota; class Actinomycetes; order Mycobacteriales; family Mycobacteriaceae; genus Mycobacterium. The sequence goes on along the minus strand of NZ_NPKO01000010.1, from coordinate 212,847 downwards.
GCCAAGGAGCCCTCGTGACAGTCCGGCCCGGTCGCAGGATTCGTCCCGCCGACTCGTTTCTGACCATCTGGGGAGTGCTCGGCCTCGTGTTCCTCTTCTTCCCGATCGTCGTCATCGTGGTGTTCTCGTTCAACTCCGGACGTACCCTGCAACAGTTCGACGGCGTGGGCATGGAGGCCTACGTCGCGGCCCTGAACAACCCGGCGATCATCAACTCGATCATCGTTTCGCTGATCACCGCCACCGGCACCGCCGTGGTGGCCACGCTGCTCGGCACCTTCGCCGGGATCGCACTGACCCGCCGGCCCGGCTGGTGGGCGCCCGGGCTGCTGGTGCTGTTGGGCCTGGTGATGGTGACCCCCGAGATCGTCAGCGCAATCTCGTTGCTCCCCTGGTTCGTCACCCTCGGCGTCGACAATGGCCTCGCCGTCTTCAACATCGGTCAGGTACGACTCATCATCGCCAACTCGCTCTTCGCAAGTGCTGTAGTGACTTTCATCGTGCGTGCCCGCATGACCGGGATGAACGAGAGCCTCGAGGAGGCGGCCGCCGATCTGTACGCGCCGCCCTTCCGACGGTTCACCGACATCACCCTGCCCCTCATTCGGCCCGCTGTCATCTCGGGTGCACTGCTCGCCTTCACCCTCAGCCTCGACAACACGGTGGTCTCGTCGTTCGTCTCGGTCGCCGGCTCCACGCCGTGGCCGGTGTACATCTTTGCGTCGCTGAAGGCCTCGCTGCGGCCAGAGATCGCTGCGATGTCGACGCTGATGCTGGTGCTCACGTTGATCGTGCTCGGCATTGCCGCCTTGATACTGCGCCGGGATCCCTCGGGTTCGGGCGGCGGCGCCGCGGGCCTGACGAGCGCGATGGTGGGCCGATGAGCAAGATCCTGGTCAATGGCGACGTCTCCTTCTGGTGGAACAGCATTGGGCGCGAACCTGTGCGGCCTGCGCTGCCGGGATCCACGACGGCCGACGTCTGCATCATCGGCGCCGGCTATACCGGCCTCTGGACGGCGTACTACCTCAAGAAGGCTGCACCCCAGTTGCGGATCGTCATGCTGGAGCAGCGCTTCGCGGGCTTCGGCGCGTCGGGCCGCAACGGTGGCTGGCTGACCAACGACATCACCGGTGGCCGCGGCGCACACGTGAAGGCCCACGGGCGAGAGGCCGTGGGGCGCTGGCAGACTGCGATGAACGAGTCGGTCGACGAGGTCATCAGGGTCACCGGCGAGGAGAACATCGACTGCGACCTGATCAAGGGCGGCGAGTTCACCGTTGCCACCAACGCTGCCCAGCAGACCCGCTTGCTGAGCGCCGCGGCCGAGGCTCGAACGTGGACGATGACCGACGTCGAACTCCTGAGCGCGGCGCAGGCCAAGGCTCGCATCAACGTGCACGGGACCACGGGCGCCATGTGGCACCCGCACTGCGCGCGGCTGCACCCGGCCAAACTCGCTTCGGGGCTCGCCAGGGTCGTCGAGTCGCTCGGCGTGCAGATCTTCGAAACCACGCGGGTCAACGAGATCCGCCCGCACGCGGCGGTGACCGCTGCCGGCACGGTCACCGCCGACACGATCGTCAGGGCGACAGAGGGTTTCACCGCCAGGATCGACGGCCTTCGGCGGACGTGGCTGCCGATGAACTCCTCGCTCATCGTCACCGAGCCTCTACCCGCCGAGACCTGGGCGGAGATCGGGTGGAACGGTTACGAGACACTCGGCGATCAGGCGCACGCCTACATGTACGCCCAGCGCACGGCCGACGACCGCATCGCCATCGGCGGCAGAGGCGCGCCGTACCGGTACGGTTCGGGCACCGACGTCGATGGCGCGACCGACCCGAAGACCGTTGGGCTCTTGCGGGCGATCCTGACTCGGTTCTTTCCCTCGACGGCCTCGGCGTCGGTGGAACACGTCTGGTCGGGAGTGCTTGGCGTTCCGCGTGATTGGTCGGCGACGGTGGGGCTCGATCCCGCGACTGGGCTCGGCTGGGCCGGCGGTTACGTGGGGACCGGCGTGACGTCGACCAATCTCGCGGGCCGCACGCTGCGCGACCTCATCCTGAAGGCGCCGTCGCCGCTCACCGAACTGCCCTGGGTCAACCACCGAGTGCGCAAGTGGGAACCGGAGCCCCTGCGGTACATCGCCGTCCAAGCCATGTACGCGGCCTACTACGCCGCTGACCGGGCGGAGATGCGCGGCAGGGCCAGCACCTCGCCGATCGCGACGATGGCCGACATCGTCTCGGGCCGGGGGCACTGAAGCCGAATCGACGGTGCTCCGGCGCCGACCGACTGCCTCAATCTGACACAGCATCAGAACGGGTTCCGGTTGTCCGTCTTGCTCCCCGCGTGAACGGCACATCGGCGCACTTCGCTCGGCAACGCCAGGCCATTTCGAGCAGGGCACTGGGCCGTTGTCAAGAGCTGGCATCGGCAGTTTCGAGCAGGTCTTCATCGAGTTGACAAGGTGAAGAAGTCCACACCAAAAGCGGGCCTTAGCTGCGGAAATCTTGCAGTACCTTTGGTGGGCATGACAATTGACACGATGGACTGGGATGGCGCCTACCGCGAGGACGGATTCTTCGAAGGTCCGCCGCCGTGGAACATCGGCGAGCCCCAGCCCGTGATCGCCGACCTGATCCGATCGGGAGCGTTCACCGGCGACGTGCTCGACGCCGGGTGTGGACACGGCGAAGTCTCCCTCGCCTTGGCCGCAGCCGGTTACGCCGTGGTGGGCCTCGAGCTTTCCGGCACCGCCGTTGCATGGGCGCAACGGTCGGCAGTTCAGCGCGGGTTGCACAATGCGACGTTCGCGCAAGCCGACATCACCACATTCACCGGTTACGACGGCCGGTTCTCCAGCGTGGTGGACTGCACCCTGTTTCACGCACTACCCATAGACGCGCGCGATGCGTACTTGAGAGCAGTGCACCGTGCCACCGCCTCGGGCGCCGACTTCTACACCTTGGCATTCGCCAAGGGCGCCTACCCGGCAGAAATGGCATCCAAGCCCAACGAAGTCGACGCCTACGAACTACACGCCGCGGTCGGGCGCTACTTCGACATCGACTTCATTCGCCCGGCACCGATCCTGGCCAACGTCGAAACCCTCCCCGGGTTTCCAAGTCTGACACTGCCCTTCGAGCGGGACACGCTTGGACGCCTGCAGTTCCCTGGGTACCTCCTGCATGCCCGCAAGGCAGAATCCACCATCGCCTGAGCCCACGCTGATCGAACCGGCGGGCAGCATCGGGCATTTCAGGGCGCGGCGGGCGGTCCGACCAGACCAACTCCAATGATGATCTGCGGGTGCGCTGAAGGATCCAGCCACTGCAGAATCGACTTCATCTGGTCACGTCCGATGGCGACACATCCCCACGTCGGGTCGCCGTCGGTCACGTGCAGGAAGATGCCCGATGACCGGCCGGGGTTCTCGGCATCCTCGGAGTCAATGGTGTACCCACGGGCGTACGGAACACGTCGTCCTGGGGCGCGCCGAGGCCGAGTTCGCCGAGATCCGCAGGCGTGGGACCGAGCACCACCTTCCAGTCCTCACCGGTGCGTTCGTAAGCAGTCATGCCTGCGGTCGTCGACGCGGCCGACGGCGGTGACGACGATCAGTTGCCGTGGCGGCTCTGCCTGTGCTGCACCCGAACTCATGAGCGCCCACGTTGACGGGCCGCACCGTCAAGGGTCTCGTGTTCTTCGCGCAGCGGACATCGACCGATCGGCTGCGGTGCCCAGCCAGTCGGTTCGTCGTCGTCGACCGTGTACGGAAGGCCGAGGTTCATCCGCGACCAAAGAACGGCATGCCGCGCGCCATGATGGTCAGCGACGGCACCGACACGTCCAGCGGCATCTCGATCAAGTGTGCCAGCGAACGCGCTACGTGCACCGCATCGAAAATTGGTTCCGCAGCGACGCTTCCGTTGGCCTGCATGGCCTCGACGCCGAACCCTTGGGTCATCGCGGTTGCGGCATTGCCGATGTCGATCTGCGTCACGCAGATGTCCATGTCGCGCAGGTCCAGCAGCATGGAAGCGGTCAACCCGCTGATCGCATGCTTGGTCACGGTGTAGGCCAGGCTTCGTGGCCGAGGCCGATGCGCCGACAACGAACCGTTGTTGATGATGCGTCCGCCGCGCGGTAGTTGGTTCGACATCACTCGAACCGCCTCGCGGGAGCAGAACACTGCGCCGTCGACGTTGGTGCGCCATGTTTCGTGCCACTGGCCGTCGCTGATCTCGTCGACCGCCGCTGCCGGCCCGAACACCCCCGCGTTGTTGAACAGCACATCCACGCGCCCAAACGCGGACGCCGTCTCGGCGAACAAGGCTTGCACCGACACCGGATCGGTGACGTCGGTCTGAACGATTCGCGCTGCCGGGTGTCCTGCCGCAGACTCGACCAGTGCCTCGGATCGGCGGCCAGCCAGCACGACCCGATGCCCTGCCTGCAACAGAACCCGCGTGGCGGCACGACCAATGCCGCTTCCCGCTCCGGTGATGACCACGACCTTTGACATGACGCGATTGTCCCTTGCCACTCGTGTCGCTGGGTCGTGACCGTCGCGTTTCAGCCCTTCCCCGCCTGGCGGTGGCGGCCGGCTGACGGTTCGTCCTTGCGGGGTCGGTCGGCGCCTGGTGCCGGTCTGGGAGGTTGGCTCCGGATGAAGGCGGTGGCGATGAGCCCCAGCACGATGACACCTGCCGCGATGTAGCCGGCGAGGGTGACGCTGTGCGTCATGGCGTCGCGCGCAGCGTCGGCGACGAATTGGGTCTGCGGTTGTGCTGCAAGGCCTTCGATCGCAGCGCCCGCGCTGTCGGTGACGGCGTGGGTGAGGTCGTCGGCTTGCTGCGGCGGGGTGTGCTCAGCGGTGAGCGCTGCGTTCAGCGTGGAGCTCAGTGTGCTGAAGAACGTCGTGGTCAAGACCGCGATCCCCAGCGCTGATCCGAGTTGGCGAAAGGCGCTCTGGATGCCGGAGGCCTGCCCCGAGTTCTGCTCGGGCACGTCGTTGAGCACCACATTGGTGACCTGCGCGGTCGCGAAGCCCACCCCGATTCCGTAGAAGAACAGCACGCCTGCCAAGTGCCACCACGGAGCGTCCACGGCCGCGACGAAGGCCAGTCCGGCTAGACCAAATGCTTCCAGGAGCAGTCCCAGCCGGACCAGGTCGAGCGGGGACGCCTTGGCGGCCAGCGCAAAGCTGGCACCGCTGGCGACGAAGCTGCCGATTGCGATGGGGACGAGCGCCAACCCGGCTTGCACGGCGCTGTATCCGAGGGTGAACTGTAGCCACAAGGGCAGTACCGCGACGATGCCGAACTCGCCGACGCCGATGATGAGGGTCGCGATGTTGCCGTTGCGGAACGACCCGATTGAGAACAGCCGCACGTCCATCAGTGCCCGCTCGGGATCGGAGCTGCGAGTCAGCACGGTTTGGCGGGTCGCAAAGCCCGCCAACGCCACGACGGCGAGAATCAACGCCACAGCGACGGGTGACGGTCCGCTCGACCAGGTGTAGCCGAGCAACGTCAGTGGTTCTTTGACGGTTATCCAGCCGTAGGTGCGTCCCTCGATCAGGCCAAAGGCCAAGAATCCCAAACCGACAACCGAGAGCAGCGCGCCGAGCACGTCGACGCGGCCTGGCACTTTTGGCGAGCGGTCGAGGAAGACCATCGACGCGGCGAAGATGACGATGACCAGCGGGATGTTGACGCCGAATGCCCAGCGCCAGGACAGGTGTTCGGACAACCAGCCACCCAAGAGGGGGCCGAGCGCGGCCGCGGCGCCGATGGTGGATCCCCAGACCGCGAACGCCTGACCGCGGGCCTTTCCGGTGAACGAGGAGTTCAGCAACGCCAGCGAGGTAGGCAGGATCATCGCCGCGCCTGCGCCTTGGATGAAGCGCGCCACGATGAGCAACCCGCCGGTCGACGCGAGGCCGGCGAGCAGACTCGACGCCCCGAAGATCACCACGCCCGTCAAGAAGACCCGGCGCGCACCGACGATGTCCGCGATCCGGCCGACCAGCAGGAGCAGGGCCGCGAGCACGATCGCGTACGACTCCTGGATCCATTGCGATTGAACCGAATTGATCTTCAGGTCTTCGATGATCGACGGCACGATCACGTTGACGATGGTGGTGTCGACCACGATCAACGCCACCCCGAGTGCGATCGCGATCAGACCCAGCCACCGCCGGCTGTTCTCGTTGAACGCTCTGGTGGTCGGAGCGTCCGGGATCTGGTCAGTCATGCAACTCCTGGCGACATCGGCGACTGCGAGCTCGTACTTTGCTTCAATGTGAAGTATCTTGATATTGAAGCTATGTAGCCGGAGGTAGGTTGTCAAGGCCAGCGCGGCCATCCCCGCGTCCACGACGGAGGTAGATCTGCGATGGAGACGGACCACTCGGCCACCGCCGAGGCCGTCGGGCAGCACGCTCGCCTGATGGAAGAACTGCGCAACTACGGGTCCATCTTCAACCAGTTCAGCCGCCTGTTCGGCAGCTGGCTCGGTTTGCACTCCACCGATTCGGAGGCGCTGATGGAGATCGTGCACGCGGAGGAACGCAGCACCCCGCTCTCGCCTGCGCGCTTGGCGGGCCGCATCGGCCTGTCCTCGGGCGCCACCACATCGCTGCTCAACCGCCTCGAAGCGGCTGGCCACATCATTCGCAGCCGGGAGAGCAGCGATCGGCGGATAGTGACGCTCCGCAGCAGCGTAGAAGTGCACACTCGCGCCGAGGAGTTCTTCGCGCCGCTGGCAGAGCAACTCGACACTGCCATGTCGCGTCATTCCCGCGAGCTGCTGAACAGTGTCGAGGCCCTACTCATCGACTTGCGGACGACGATGAGCAATCACCTCGCCGAACGCCCTGCAACCCTCGACGCGGGTGCCAGCACCACCGATTGACCGCTAAAACGGCTACCAACCAACGACGTTCGGGCTGCAACACGCGGTGATCTCGTTGTCGTTACCTGGCCCACGCCAGGGATCCTCGGCTCTGCTCATCCCTAGCGCCCGCGTGACGACCTCATGCACCGGACGCGCGCAAGGCGATCACCCCCGTGACGACCAGCGTGATGCCGGTCAACCGCAACGCCGTCACCGGATCGCCGTAGACGACGATGCCCAGCACCACCGCGCCCGTCGCGCCAATCCCGGTGAAGACGGCGTACGCCGTGCCGACCGGGATGTCCTGCATGGCCCGCGTCAAGGGATAGACCGCGGCGACGCCGAGCATGAAGCACAGCAGCGTGGGTAGTACCCGGGTGAACCCGTCGGTCGGCTTGATGCTCTGGGACCATGCCACTTCCGCCGCGGCTGCGCTGAGGAGCCACGCCCAGGGGCTCAACGGTGCGCCGCCGTGGTCGACGCCGCCAACGCAAGCCCTAGATCCCGCGCGCGCACCGTCGCACGCGCCTGCTCGCCGTCGAAGTCGTCGCCGGGAAAGGTTGGCTGCAGCCGTAATTCGTGAACGTCGTCGATGCCGCAGTAGCGAAGCCACCAGTCGAAGTAGGTGGATTGATGGTCGACGCCGAACGGCGTCGGCACGCCAGGCGCGTACACCCGGCTGGTGTAGGCAACCACGGCGCGACGGCCGCCCAACAAGCCCGTGTAGCCGGTCGCCGGGTCGAAGCTGAACGCGACGCCTGGTTGGGTCACGACGTCGATGAAGAGCTTGAGCGACCACGGGATGCCGCCGTTCCACATCGGTACGGCGAAGACCACCGTGTCGGCTGCCCTCACACGGTCGGCTATGGCGAGGACGTCGGCCCAGTTCCGGGAGGCGTCCTCGGGAACCGGCTGCCGGGCAATGACCGCCATCTTGGCGCTGACGTGGTGTGCGCCGAAGGCGGGCAGATCGGTGAACGTGTTCAGCCGATCGACGGTGACCTCGGGAAGCGCGCCGCAGTACGCATCGAGGAACGTCTCGGCCAGATGCACCGAATGCGATTCGGAGCGCGGCGACGCGGTAACCAAGAGCACCCGTGACGACCGGGCGATAGTGGAGTCGTTCAAGAGGACCTCCATCAAGGTGCGGAATTGTGTTCCGCATGTCTAACGGATGGGTGCGGAACTGTATTCCGCACCTAGGATGTCGGTATGGCAGAAGAGGCGCTGGAGACCCCGCGGTGGCGCCCACAACGGGAAGCCGCCGCGCGCAACGAGGAGAAGCTGCTCCAGACGGCACGCTCGCTATTGGCCTCGCCCGACGCCACCAAGGTCGACATGCGCGAGATCGCGCAGGCCGCGGGCGTGGGCGTCGGCACGTTGTATCGACGCTTCGGCGACAAGGCCGGACTGCTGGCCGCGGTGATCGGAGAGGACGAACACGCCTTGCAGGACGCCATCCTCAAAGGTGCTCCGCCGCTGGGGCCCGGCGCTGCAGCCGACGAGCGACTTGAGGCCTTCCTCGACGCCCTGATCGCGTTGACCGAGCGCAACATTGACGCACTCTTGATGACCGAGGCGACCCCGCCGGGGCGGCTCGCAGTCGGCGCCTACGGCGGCTGGCGCCAACACCTCGTTCTGCTCGTGCGCGAGCTGCGCACCGACCTCGACGCCAAGGACGCCGGCTGGTATGCCGACATGCTGCTGGCCTGCGTGGAGGCCCAGCTCTACGCCTTCCAGCGCCGAAGACTCAAGCTCAGCCAGCGTCGCATCGCGACGAACGCAAAGGCACTCGCCCTATCCATCGCTGGTGGTCCCAGACGGATGTGACGGCACGTGAACGTCACCGGCACCGCGCCCAACGCGCGTTCCCGGCAGATTTCTGGCCCACGGACCGCCAGGAGCGCACGTTGGCGGAATCGTGCCCGCGGCTTCGCACCCGCCGACACGGGTATGGCATGCCAATGCCGCTGAACGCATCGTCTACCCAAACCCGGTCAGTTCATGAGCTGACGGCGCCTCGACCACGCCGCGCCCTGCGGAGGGCACCACCGAAGGACCGTGCGACGGCCGCCCCTACCAACAGCCCCGCCGCGATCGCACAGACCACCGAGGCCACCCCAGCCGCGTTCGCCCCGCCACCGTCGGGGTTGGCGATGAGCGCGGTCGCCGACAGCAGACCGAGGCTGCCGGGGACGAGCAGCCAGAACGCAGGCAGGAAGACCACCAACCGGGGCAGATCGGGAACGACGGCCTCGACGAGCGAGGCACCCAAACTCGCGGCGACGGCGCCCAAGAAGCTGCCGAGCAGCGCGCCGCCAACGTGTTGGCCGAAACTCTGGGCGCCGAAGGCGAACACCAGGACCAGCGTGATCCACGGCAGCAGCCGCACCGGTGGACTCTCCAGAACCCCGATCCCGACGCTGATCAGAATCAGCCCGAGCGGCGCCGCCCACCAGCCGAGCGTGTCGACGCGGACGTTGGTCAGCTCTGCCGCTGGCACGGCGACCACCTGGCTCGCCGCGACGATGCCAAGGGTGAACAGCAACAGCTGGACCAGCCCGAAGGTCAACCGTGACGCACCGGCGACCATGTCGCCCGCGACCAGCTCCGACATCGCGGTCACGATCAGTGCCCCTGGCAACAGCACGGCCAACGGCGGCAACAGGGTGCGCAGCGGTCCGTCCAGCAAGTCGGCATTGGCAGCGGCAAAGACGCCGCACGCCAACAGGAATGCGGCAAGCGCCGGCAGCAGCGTCGCGATCAGGGCGAACCGCTGCCCCAGCCGGAACAGGGCCACCACCACGATCGCTCCCACGGCAGCGAAGGCGACGTTCGCGCCGCCTGGCTGGAGGATCAAGGCGATCCCTACGGCGGTCGCGATCCAGCCGAGGTTGGCCAACCACTCTGGGTAGCGGGGCGGCCGGTCACGCAGAACAAGCAGCTCTTCGGTGGCCTGAGATACCGTCAGAGCGGACTCCAACAGCCGATGACGGATCGCGCGGACCTCGGCCGCTTGGTCGAGCCGCAGCCCGCCCTTGACCGACTCGAACGTCGAGGCGGCGCCACTGGCCAGGTTCAGGATGACCCCGGTCGGCGACGCCGCGATCTGAACGTCGGGATAACCCAGAACGGCACCCACCCCCGCCAACTCGTCCTCGACGTCGCAGACCGGCTGCCCCGTCGCCACCATCGCGGCACCCAGACGGGCCAGCAAGGCACGGACTGATTCGTCGTCGGACACGAAGTCACTCTGTCAGGTCGCGCCCGCTGCCAACGATCACACTGATGGGGCTGGGCCACGGTGTCGGGCCGGCCATCTACGATTCCTGCGGCACCCCTCCCGGCATCGACGCGAAAGGACGACCTGTGAGTTACACCGCCGCCGACATCACCGAGCTCGACGATGTCCAGCACACGCGCCTGCGGCCGGCGGTGAACCTGGGTCTGGACGTCCTCAACACCGCGCTTCGCGAGATCGTGGACAACGCGATCGAGGAGGTCGCCGATCCCAGCCACGGCGGTTCATGCGTAACGATCACCCTGCATGACGACGGCTCGGTCAGCGTGGCCGACGACGGCCGTGGCCTACCCGTCGACTCGGACCCCGTCAACGGCAAGAACGGCATCGTCAAGACGCTGGGCACGGCGCGGGCGGGTGGCAAGTTCTCCGCACACACCGACGCCACCAGCACCGGCGCAGGCCTGAACGGAATCGGCGCTGCGGCTGCGGTCTTCATTTCCGCACGGACCGACGTGACGGTGCGCCGGGCCGGAAAGACCTACCTGCAGAGTTTCGGCGGCGGCTACCCCGGCGAGTTCGAGGACACCGGGAGCCGGGGGTTCGACGCAACTGCCCCCTTCACTCGTGCCGACACGCAGAAGCTGCGCGGCATCGGCAACCGCAAGCCCGACGCGCACGGCACCACGGTGCGCATCCTGTTCGACTCGGCGGTCGTACCGGACTCGAGCGTGGACATCAACGAGGTGCTGCTGCGGGCGCACGCCGCGTCACGGATGTCGCCGGGGGTTCACCTCGTCGTGGTCGACGAGGGTTGGCCCGGCGACGAGGTGCGGCCCGAGTTGCTCGAGCCGTTCAGCGGCCCGTGGGGCACCGATACCCTGCTGGACCTCATGTGCGCCGCCGCCGACACGCCCGCGCCCGGGGTGCGCGCCGTGGTGGAGGGCCGCGGCGAATACACCACTGGCCGCGGCGCGACCCCGTTCCGCTGGTCCCTGACCGCCGGTCCCGCCGAGCCGGCCACCGTCTCCGCGTTCTGCAATACGGTGCGCACCCCCGGTGGCGGATCCCATCTGACCGCCGCGGTCAAGGGCTTGTCGGAGGCCCTGGCCGACCGCGCGTCCCGCATCCGCGACCTGGGCCTGGCCAAGGGCGAAGACGGCCCGGAGCCACAGGATTTCGCCGCAGTGACCGCGCTGGCGGTGGACACCCGGGCACCGGACGTGGCATGGGACTCTCAAGCCAAGACAGCCGTATCGTCGCGCTCACTGAACTTGGCGATGGCTCCTGACGTGGCGCGCAGCGTCACCATATGGGCGGCCAACCCCGGCAACGCAGAAGCCGTGTCGTTGTGGACCACGCTGGCTCTGGAGTCGGCCAGGGCGCGGCGTAGTGCCGAAGGCGCCAAGGCCCGGTCCAGGGCGGCGTCGAAGGCCAAGGGCCTGGGAACGAACTTGTCGCTGCCGCCGAAGCTGCTGCCCAGCCGGGAGACCGGACGGGGGTCGGGCGCCGAGCTGTTCCTGTGCGAGGGCGATTCCGCGCTGGGCACCATCAAGGCCGCGCGTGACGCCACCTTCCAGGCTGCGTTCCCGCTGAAAGGCAAGCCGCCCAACGTCTATGGGTTCACCGTCAGCAAGGCCAGGGTCAAGGACGAGTTCGATTCGATCGAGCGCATCCTGGGCTGCGGGGTACGGGACAACTGCGACCCGGAGTCCTGCCGGTATGACCGGATCCTGTTCGCCTCCGACGCCGACCCCGACGGCGGCAACATCAACTCGAGCCTGATCTCGATGTTCCTGGACTTCTATCGCCCCCTGGTCAAGGCCGGGATGGTCTACGTCACGTTGCCGCCACTGTTCGTCGTCAAGGACGGCCAGCAGCGGGTCTACTGCCAGGACGAGTCCGAGCGCGATGCCGCGGTTGCCCAGATGAAGGCCACCTCCAAACGCAAGGTGGAGGTGCAGCGCAACAAGGGTCTCGGCGAGATGGATGCCGACGACTTCTGGCACACCGTGCTGGATCCGCAGCGGCGCACCGTAATTCGGGTACACCTCGATGACGGTGACCCAAAGTTGCACCACACTCTGTTCGGTGGGCCGCCGGAGGGCCGGCGCACGTGGATGGCCGATGTCGCCTCCCGTGTCGACACCGCCGCTCTCGACCTGACGTAGGAAGAAGTATTCGTGACCGCCATCATCGAGCAGAATCCGGATCTGGTGCTCGAACAGAGCGCCGATGACTACTGGAACCACTACCAGCTGACCTTCGCGCTCTACAGTGTCAGCGACCGTGCCATCCCGTCTGCGTTCGACGGGTTGAAGCCCGGCCAGCGGCGTCTGCTGTACCAGATGTACGAATCGAGGCTGCTGCCCGGGAACAAGCCGCAGAAGTCCTCGAAGGTCTGCTCAGCGGTCACCGGCAATTTGCACCCACACGGCGGCGCGTCGATGTACGGGGCCGCGGCGCTGATGGCCGCTGATTTCCAGCGAGTGAAAGTCATTGACGGACAGGGCGCTTTCCCACGCATCCAGGGAGACATTCCCGCCGCTGACCGATACACCGAGATGCGGTTGTCGGCACCCGGCGCGGCGCTGACCGCCGAACTCGCAGATCACGCAGTGCCGATGGTCTCGACGTTCGACGGCGAATGGATCGAGCCGACGATGCTGCCTGCCCAGTGGCCGGTCTTGCTCTGCAACGGCGCGGTCGGCATCGCCGAAGGGTGGGCCACGAAGGTGCCCGCGCACAATCCGCGCGAGATCATGGCCGCGTGCCGGGCTCTGCTGAAGACCCCCAACATGACCGACGACAGGCTGATGAAACTCATCCCCGGCCCCGACTGGGGCTGCGGATCCACCGTGGTCGGCACGACCGGACTGCGTGAGTACATCACCACCGGCCGCGGAGCGTTCACCGTGCGTGGCACGGTGTCCGTCGACGGCAAGAACGTCATCGTCACCGAGCTGCCGCCCGGTGTCGCGAGCAACACCGTGCAGGAGAGGATCCGAGCGCTGGTCGAGTCGGGCGAGATGTCGGGTGTAGCCGACATGTCCGATCTCACCGACCGGCGCAACGGGCTGCGGATCGTCGTCACCGCCAAACGCGGCCACAGTGCCGAGCAGATCCGCGAGCAGCTGCTCGCCCTCACGCCGCTGGAGTCGACGTTCGCCGCCAGCCTGGTTGCGCTCGACGAGGACCGCGTGCCGCGTTGGTGGTCGGTGCGGGAACTGATCGCCGCCTTCCTGCATCTGCGCGATTCAGTCGTGCTGCGCCGCAGCGAGTATCGACTGGAGAAGGTGACCGCGCGGCGTCATCTGGTGGCGGGACTGATGCTGATCCATCTCGACATCGACGCCGCGGTGGCGGTGATTCGTGGATCCGACACCGTCGACGAGGCGCGCCAGGGGCTGCAGGAACGGTTCGGCATCGACACCGAACAAGCTGATTACGTTCTGGCGCTGCAGCTTCGGCGACTGACCAAGCTCGACGTGATCGAGCTGCAGGCCGAAGCGGAGAAGCTGGACGCCGAGTTCGTCGAGCTCACGGAATTGGTGTCGAATCCCGACGCACGACGGGCGGTGATCGACCGTGAGCTGGTGGAGACCGCAAAACTGTTCAAGGGAGCCGAGTTCGACCGCCGCACCGTCTTGGACTTCGACGCCACGCCCGTCGCGGCGAACCTCGACGAAGACGGCCCCCGCGAGCGAAAGGTCAACGCCTCCTGGCGACTTGATGACCGCGGTGTCTTCTCCGACAGCCACGGCGAGCTTCTCACCTCAGGTCTGGGCTGGGCGGTGTGGACCGACGGCCGGGTGAAGTTCACCAACGGTGGCGGACTGCCGTTCAAGACCCGTGACATCCCGGTGGCACCCGACATCACCGGGTTGCTGCGCTCGGGCGTGATGGCGGAGGGTTCGCATCTGGCACTGGTGACACGGCGCGGCAAGGTACTGCGCATCGACCCGGCGGCGGTGAATCCGCAGGGCGCGGCCGGCAACGGCGTGGCGGGGGTGAAGCTGGCCGCCGATGACGACGAAGTGGTCGCCGCCTTGCCCCTCACGTGCCAGAACGGCGAAGCCATCCTGTCGATCTCCGAAAAGGGCTGGAAGGTAACCGAAGTCGCCGACATCCCGGTGAAGGGCCGCGGTGGCGCCGGCGTCGGCTTCCATCCATTCGTCAGCGGTGAGGGCGCCCTGCTCTCGGCGTCGGTCTCTGCGACGGGGTTCGTGCGCGGCAAGAGGGCCGTGCGGGCCGAGAACCGCGCGAAGGCTTCGATCAAGGGTTCCGGCGGTGACGTAACGCCTGCCGACTAGCGCCGCGGCGTCGTGGTGATGTGCACGTGGTCGAAGTGGCCGTAACCCGATGCTTGCGGCCCGGCCGGCGTGTAGTACGTGCCACGCCAGATCACATCCTGTAGCCCGAGCCGAGCCGCATTGCTCATCGCGAACGAAAGAATCTCGTCTCCGAGCGCGATCCCCTCCGGGCTGCTGGGGTTGGGGATCATGATGTCGATCGCCAGCCCATTCGGATGCCACGGCTTGGAGTCCGGCCGGACCCCGTCGATCTCGGCGATCTGAGGAAACCTGGCGCTGACGGCCCGGGCGGCCACGATGGTGTTGGGCTGCAATCCGGCCTCGGACGCGACGCCGACGGGCAATGCCTCTGGGATGTCCATGACGGCGGCTGCCAGCGACGGACCAGGGTCGGCAGGAGGTTGGCCGGGCATCGCGACGATGGCCGGGTCTGGCGGAGCGGGTGCATTCGGCGGCGGGGGAGCGCTGTCGACCGCCGCTTGCTGCTGCGGTGTCAACGCCGCGTACTGCGCCTCCGCAGCGGCGATCTGACGCAGCAGGTCACGCCACTTGGCTTGCAGATCGCCGCGCTCGGCAGAGGCCCGCTCCGCCGCGGTGCGGGCGTCGGCGGCCGATTTCTCCGAGGCCTGGGCAGCCCTCGCCGCAAGCTCACGTGTTGATTGGTAGGCCTTCATCTGCTGTGCCGTTTCGGCGCCTACCACGCGCTGAAGCGACAGGTGGTCGATCAGTTGTTGCGGGGATGTCGCGGTCAGCACCGCCGTCATTTGACCGTTACCGCCGGTCATATAGGTCATCGCCGCCACCCGGTCGGCCGCGGCTTGATAGGGCTGGAGCTGGGTGTTCGCGACCTCGAGCGCCACGAGGTCGGCGCGATGGCGGTCTTCGGCCGCTGTCTGGGCAGCCAGTCTGGCGTCGACATCGCGTTGGGCAGTCGTGACTGCCTCGCGACTCTGCACCGCCTGTTGGGACAACTCGTTGAGCTTGGACAGCGCGTCGGCCGCAGGATCGGCCTTCACGTCGCCCATCGACATGGCGAGCACTACGACCACAGCCGCTGAACCGCACACCGTTCGCCGAAGCGACTGGCGCACCCCGCTCGTTCGGATTGTCACGATCCTTCGCGTCAAGGACAGATCTCGGCCCGGTCATCCACTGTCTCGCACAGGCTACGAACTGGCACCGGGGATGTCCACTCGCCCCCGGGTCGTCGGGGCGACGGGCAGGCTTTGCGACGGCCATACCGGCGATGACCGTGCCGACTGCCTGCCAATCCCGACCACGGTGTCTGGCCGACTTCGACAAGCGTGCACACCGCGAAGCTCGTCGGCGCGAGCGCTCGCATCCGCCGTCTGGGCGCTGCGTCGGCGCCGCGGCCACCGCCAAACGCCAACCCTGCACCCGGTGTGCCGAGCGTGCCGCTGTCACCCGGCGGCGGCGTGTCCTATCCGGCCATCGCGTTTTCGCCGGCCAGCGGAACCTGGACGAGCTTCACAAACGCCTCATCCTTCATCGACGCTTCCGTCGGCGCGGTGAACGCGTGCCACGATTCCGGTGGCGGCCTCTGCGTGCTCGCCGGCTCCACCAACGTCACGGGCGACGGCGCCAGCTGTGTAGCCCTTGCGGTTGACCCGGTGCACTGGCTGCTCTGGCACAGCGGAGTCGGGACGACCCAGATCAGCTCCATGACCGCAGCCCTGGACGGAAAGGACCGCCGTATCGCAACAAGCACCTGCACGACCGTCGGCGGCTCGCCAAACCTCTCCTTCACCGGCAAGGTGAATCAGCCGTCGGGCTCATAACGCGACGCCCATTGGCCTAGCGCATTGCCCGTCCGGCCGACCCCAACATCTGCGCCGCCTCGACAATCCGAGCGGCCATCGCGCTCTCGGCGGGCTTGCCCCACGACCTCGGGTCGTAGGCCTTCTTGTTGCCGTAGGCACCGTCGATCTTGAGCACGTCGTCGTATTGGGAGATCATGTGGCCCGCGATGGACCGGGTGAACGCGTACTGGGTGTCGGTGTCGATGTTCATCTTGACGACACCACTCGCAACGGCGGACGCAACGTCCTCGGCGCTCGATCCCGATCCACCGTGGAAGACGAGGTCGAATGGCTTGTCCTTGCCCGTTTCGGCACCGACGACGGTCTGGATTTCCTCGAGGAGCTCCGGACGGAGATGAACCGAATCCGGGTGGTAGACGCCGTGCACGTTGCCGAAGGTCAACGCGGTCAGGTACCGACCACGCTCCCCGGTCCCGAGCGCCTCGATGGTGGCGCGCGCGTCGTCGACGGTGGAGTACAGCTGTTCGTTGATCTCGTGGGATATGCCGTCTTCCTCGCCCCCGATCACGCCGACCTCTATCTCGAGGAGCGTGTTGGCTTTCACCGACGCCTCCAGCAATCCCGCTGCGATGCGCAGGTTTTCGTCGAGTGGGACGGCCGACCCGTCCCACATGTGCGATTGGTACAGCGGGTCAAGGCCGCGGCCGCGCCGTTCCTTCGCGTCGGCGATCAGCGGCCGGACCCAGTCATCGAGGTTCTCGGCCGGGCAGTGATCGGTGTGCAGTGCCACGGTCACCGGGTAGTGCGATGCGACCTCGTGCGCGTAGAGCGCGAGCGCCCTCGACCCCGTGAAGCGGTTCTGAACCCCATTGCCGGACAGATAGAGTGCCGTCCCCAGCGACACCTGGACGATGCCGTCGCTCTCCGCTTCGGCGAACCCCTGCAAGGCAGCGTTGAGTGTTTGGGAGCTGGTCACGTTGATGGCCGGATAGGCGAAACCGCCCTCCCTGGCGCGATCGAGCATCGCGACGTAGTGGTCGGGGGTCGCTATCGGCATGATCGAGAGTCCTTTTCGGAGAGCAGTGGGTCGGGTGTCACGTGCATCCGCACGAGTTGCGATGGTTGAGAGTGGTGGGCACGTGAATCCGTTGCGGCGCACCGTCGTATCCCCGAATGCGGTCCAAGAGCAGTCGGACGGCGGTGGCGCCGATCGTCTCGACGTCCTGCGCTGCGGCGGTGAGCTTGGGCTCGAAGAGGTCCGACCATTCGAAGTCGTCGTAACACACGAATGCCACGTCGGTTGGAATCGACAGACCAAGACTGCGAACGGCTTTGAGCGTGCCGATGGTCATGGCGTTGTTCAAGGACACCAGCGCGGTCGGCCGGCCGTCGCCCGACATCAGCGAGTGCACTTCGCGTTCCGCCACGTCCGTGTTGGAGTCACCGTCGAGGATCAGATCGGGGTCGACCGCGATACCGCGTTCGGTGAGGGCGGTGGCGTAACCATCGAATCGCTCGGTGGTGGAGGAGATCCCGGCAAGGCCGCGTACCACGGCGATCCGCCGATGGCCGACGTCGAGCAGGTGCTCGGTCAACGTCCGCGCCGACGAGAAGTTCTCCGGGCCGACCTGATCGCACTCGACGTCGAGCCCGCGGTCGATCAGTACGAGGGGGGTTCGGGTGCGGGTGATTTCGGGAATGGTGATCCGCTCCGACCCGGCCGAAGGCGCGACGATCATCCCGTCGACCTGCCGGTCCAGAAGCGAGCCCGTGACGCGTTTCTCGGAGTCCACGTCGTCGTGCGAATCTCCGACGATCAGCACGTACCCCGCGTCCGACAGCGCCCGTTCCACGGCGTGCACCAGGCTCCCGAAGTATGGATTCGTCAGCGCCGAGATCGACAGTCCGACCGTGTGCGTGCGTCCCGCCGCGAGTGATCGCGCAACGACGTTGCGCCGGTACCCGGTCTTCTCGATCGCCGCCTCGACCCGCAAGCGCGTGCCCTTGTCCACGTTGCGCGTGCCGTTGAGCACATGAGAGACCGTAGATGCCGAGACGCCCGCGATGCGTGCGACGTCGCCCATCGTGGTCATTGGAGACGCACGACGCGGTCCGCGCGACCTGCGGTCGACTCGATCAGCTGGGCATTGCGCTCGTCGGACCCGAAGGCCCAGAACGCCGCATCCTCCGGAGACTTTCCGTGCGCCTCGTGCCTGCGCAGCAGGCGAGCGTGGCGGACGTCGTTGTCGGGGGCCAAGAACCACACCTCGTCGATGCAAGCCCGCGCCGCGGGCCATGCGTCGGATTCCAGCAGAAGATAGTTGCCTTCGGTGACGACCAGCGGCACCGTGGGCGGGACGGGTATGGACGAGCCGATCGACTCCTCGATCTCGCGCCGGAACCGGGGCGCGTACACGATTGCGTCGTCCAACCGCTGTGCGCGAAGGGCCGCGATCAGCCGGGCATACCCGCCGTCGTCGAACGTGTCGTGCGCGCCCTTGCGATCCCGACGCCCCAGGTCGATCAGGACTTCGTTCGCCAGATGAAAGCCGTCCATGGGGACGAGCACGGCGACGTCTGGGCCCAGAGCGGTGACGAGTTGCTCTGCAACGGTGGACTTCCCGGCTCCTGGCGCGCCGGTCAGCCCGAGGATGCGGCGTTCGCCGGGAATGACGAGCGCCCTGGCCAGGGCCACCAACTGGTCCAGTGTCGCGTCCTGGAGATCGTGCTCGATGGTCACCGTTCTCGCTTTCGAGTCAGCTCAGTCGGAAGTTCGCTCAGCCATGCCCGAGGCCCGACCATCGAGCACCGTAGTGCCGCCACGCGGGCTGAGCGATCGATGCGCTCGGCTACTCCACATTCGCGCTGGGTCGAGAAGTACGAATATGCACCGTGGAAGGCATCGCCTGCACCAAGTGTGTCCACCACCACCACCGGTTCCACCGACACGGACCCGGACTTGCCGTCCGACCACCACTCGACGGGATCGCCGCCATGCGTGGTGACGACCGTGCCAACGCCACTGCGGACCAAGGCCTCGGCTGTGGACCGCGTGTCGTCGGTACCCGGTGTTCGAAAGTCGTTGGAGCACACCATGTCCGTCGCGAACGGAATGATGTCGCTCATCACCGGTTTCCATCGGCCAGCGTCGACGACGACGGTGATGTCCCGTTGGGCGGCTTGTCGAGCGGCTTCGCGGGCGATCAGGGGGTGGTGCCCGTCGACGAGCACCACGTCGGCGTCGGCCACCAGATCACCGAGGTCCGCCGGCGGCGGCGCTTCGGAGTTCACGGCGTCGAGTGAGACGACGGAGCGATCACCCGTCGCCTCGACGACCGACACTGCGGAGACCGGCACGGCTCGGGTGGTGCCTGCCGCTGCGTCCACGACGCTCACGCCGTACGCGGCGAGGTCGGCTCGGATCAAGTTGGCGACCGGGTCGTCGCCGAGAGCCGTCACCAAGATCGCGCTACCGCCCAGTGCGGCGAAGGCGACGGCGGCATTCGCGGCGGGTCCGCCCGCGGCGACGAACTGGGCGGTCGACGTGATCTTCTGGTTCACCGCAGGCGCTTTCGCGATGCGGTGAATCACGTCCAGAGTGGCCAGCCCGGCGAAGACCCCGACGGGCGCCTTCTCAGCGACCGGCGCGTTCCTCATCGGTTGGCTCCTCCGCACCGGTCATGAGCGCGACCACTTCGGACATCGTGCGCTTCTTCGGATCGACGACGCCTGCACGTTGTCCGAGCCGATGGATGTGAATCCGGTCGGCCACCTCGAACACGTGCGGCATGTCATGGCTGATGAGTACCACGGGAATACCGCGGTCGCGGATCGACCGAATCAAGTCGATGACCTGTCCCGACTCCCGGACTCCGAGAGCAGCGGTGGGCTCGTCCATGATGATCACGCCACGACCGAACGCGGCAGCCCGCGCCACCGCGACACCCTGACGCTGCCCACCGGACAACGTCTCCACGGCCTGGTTCACCGATTTGATGCCGATCTTGAGATCGGCAAGGTGTTGCGACGCCTCCTGGCGCATTCTCGGCATGTCCAATCGGCGGAACAGGCTGCCCGCGATGCCCTTTCGTCGCACTTCGCGTCCGAGATACAGGTTCGACGCGATGTCGAGTGCCGGTACCACCGCGAGATCCTGATATACGGTCTCGATACCGGCCGCCCTGGCGTCTCGGGTGTTCTTGAACGACACGCGTGTCCCGTTCATCAGAATCTCACCCGAGTCGGGAACCACCGCACCGGCCAAAGCCTTGATGAGGCTGGACTTTCCGGCGCCATTGTCGCCGATCACCGCGAGTACCTCGCCCGCACGAAGCTCGAAGTCGGCGCCGTTGATCGCCGTCACGCTGCCGTATTTCTTGACGAGGCCGCGTGCCTCGAGAACGGGTGCGCCGCTCGTCTCGATCGTCATTGTGATCTCCTGCGTGCGAACTGATCCACTGCCACCGCGACGATCACGAGAATGCCGGTCGCGATGTTCTGGTAGAGATTGTCGACACCCGCCTGGGTGAGGCCGTTGCGGAGAACACCGACGATCAAGGTACCCACCAGTGTGCCTCCGACGCCTCCACGCCCACCGAACAAACTGGTGCCGCCGATGACCACCGCGGTGATGGTCTCGAGATTGGCATTTTGGTACGCGTTCGGGTCGGCGTTCGGGATCCGACCGAGTGCAGCCCACGCGCCGATGGCAGCGATGACACCCGTCGTGACGTAGACGGACAACAGCACCCTCCCGGACTTGATCCCGGAGAGATTCGAGGCCTGTGGGTTGCCGCCGACGGCGTAAATGTGTTTGCCCCAGGAGGTTTGGGAGAGCGCGTACCACATCACCAGGTACACCAGCAGCATCGCCACGACGCCGAACGTCGTCGAGAACGACCCGATGCGAAACGACGTGCCCAGGAAGGTGAGGGGCCCCTTCTCCACGCGGTAGGTCTCGGAGCCCGCCAGCAGGCGGGTCGCAGCCTGGATCGCGGTGAACGTTCCCAGCGTGACGATGAACGGTGGCAAGCGCAGTGCCGTGACGAGCCCGCCGTTGATCGCGCCAAATACCACGCACACCAACAGCGTCGACCCGAGTGCCACGACCGGTCCGCCTGCGCCCGCACTCTGCGCCATCACGATGGTTCCGAAGACGGCAACCGCGCCGATCGAGAGATCGATGCCGGAGGTGAGGATGATCAACGTCTGGCCAACGGCGAGAATGCCGACGACCACCGATTGTTGCAGGATCAGCGACACGTTCTGCGGATTGAGGAACGAATCCGAGACCGCGCTGAAGATGATGATCGCGATGACGAGTGCCACCAGCGGACCGAACAACGGTTCACGCAGCAAGCTCGCTGCGTTGAATCGGCTCGACACCGATGGCCTTGCCGTAGAAGGTGCCGTCGCGGGTGCGCCAGTGGTCATTTGCTCGCTGTGCCCCAGCAGTTCTTCTCACCCCACGCGGTGTCTTGCGAGTCCAGTCCGGGGACGGGCTTGTCCGTGACGAGCTGTGATCCGGTGTCGTTGAATCCGCTGGGCTTGGTTCCGTCCTTGGCGAATTTCACCACGGCCTGCACGCCCTGCTCGGCCATCTTCGCCGGGAACTGCAACACCGTCGCGCCGATCTTTCCGGACTTCACATCCGCGATGCCCGTGCAACTTCCGTCGATCGACCCGATGGTGATCTGGGCCGTGCGGTTCGCGGACTGGATCGCCTGGTACGCGCCGGCGGCCGCTGGCTCGTTGATGGTGTAGAGCGCGTTGATGCCAGGAGCGCGCTGCAGAATGTTCTCCATCGCGGTCTGCGCCTTGGTCTGGTCACCGTTGGTGTTCTCCCGACCGACGATCTCCGGTGAGTCGTTCGTGATGCCGAAGCCCTCGAGGAATCCGTCATGGCGGAAGGTGTCGACGGTGCCGCCCGGGGTTCCGTCCAGCATCACCACCTGGGGCGCTGCGCCGCCGAGTGCGGCCTTCACCCATTTGCCCTGGCTGACGCCCGCGGCCTTGTTGTCGGTGGCGAAGGTCGCGTCGACTGCGTTTTCGGGGTCGGTCGCGGTGTCGAGCGCGATGACGACGACGCCGGCGTCGCGCGCCTTCTTGATCGCGTCGAGCACACCGGTGGAGGAGTTCGGGGTGATCAGGATGCCCTTCACGCCCTGGCCGACCATGTTCTCGATGGCCGCGACCTGGCCCTCGTTGTCGCCATCAAAAGCTCCTGCAAGCGCCACCAATTTGGCGCCGTCCTTGTCGGCCTGCGCCTGGGCGGCCTCGCGCAACTTCACGAAGTACGGGTTCGAATCGGTCTTGGTGATCAGCCCGACCTTGACGCTGTCGGAACCCGATCCGCCGCAGCCGGTCAGACCGAGGACCAGCGCGCCTGCCATCAGAACCGACCCGACCGCCAACGTACTTCCATTGCGCTTTCCGAGCATGTGGACTCCCTTGTCCCGATGCGACACACCGTCCGCGCCGCGTGATCTTCGGGAGCCTAAGCGCTACGCAAGCGCTTGCGCATGCGCTTTCGCGAAATCGATGTCGACATTTTTCGGCCGCGTCCTTCAGGGAGCCCACTCACGCGGTCGCGGACAGCTGCGCCTTCACATCCTTGGACAACTTGTCGGCAAGAACCTCCCGTTGGCCGTCGAACAGGCCGTCGAGGGCCAGCTTGGCCACGTCACCAGGGTCGACCTTCCGATCGGCCGGGATGTAGCTGACCATGTCGGTGTCCATATAGCCCACGTGCAGAGCAGTTACATCAATCCCCCTTGGTGCCAACTCATCCCGAACGGCATCCGTCATTGCCCAGGCGGCCGCCTTGGCGGCCGAGTAGGCGCCACTGGTGGACGGATGCATCCACGACAACACCGAGAGCACGTTGAGGAACGCGCCGCCCCCGTTGCGCTCCACCACGGGCGCGAAGGCGCGGATCACCGCAAGCGTGCCGAAGTAGTGCGTCTCCATCTCGAGGCGCACATCGTCGAGGGGTCCCTCGAGCAGAGTGGCGCGCGTGGAGACACCCGCGTTGTTGATGACGACGTTGACGTCAGCAGCGACATCCGCGGCGCGCCGAACGGAGTCGGCATCGGTGATGTCGAGCTGAATGGGAATCACGCCTGGAACATCGATCGTCTCGGGCCGGCGCGCCCCGGCGTAGACCTTGGCTCCCCGCGCGACCAGTTCGGCGGCGAATCGCCGGCCGAGTCCGCGGTTCGCCCCGGAGACCAACGCCACCACATGTTCTGTATTCATGACTGCTCCTTTGATTGCGCCCTGCTGGGCTGTCCCCCACAACGCACTCACCTACCGGCTGAATCCCGAAACGTCCGATATTGCAGCTAACGGGAAGTCGCCCGCGATGCCGACTCGTGAAACCCTTCCGCGTCTTCAAGCCGGCACTGGCCGTGTCAGTCGCCGTGGCAGAGAGCATTTCGGCTTCGCGTCACCTTGATCGCGATCCGGACACGAGCGGCCGACGCGATACAAAATTGTCGGTCACGTTGTTAACGTCGCCCGGTGCAGGACTCTCAGGGGACTACCGAGCTGCGCCCATCGCACCGGATTTCCCGGCGCGACGCACTGCGCTATGTCGCTGCTGCGTCAGCGCTGGCCGGGCTGGGCGCCGCAGCCGCGGGTGCCGCCGCGCCCGTTGCGTCGGCCGCCGCGCCCACACTGATCGACTTCGCCATGCGCCAGATTCCGGCGCGGGACATTCGGGCGGCAGGCCACTCCGGGGTGATCAACTACGTCTCGACGTCGCGTCCTGGCTCGAGCATGGGTGCCAAGCCGATCACCCTCCCGTACGCACAGTCATTGGCCGCCGCTGGGTTGGCGATCGTCAGCAACTACCAGTACGGCAAGCCGGGCGGGACCGCACCGTCGGACTTCACCCGCGGGTATGCCGGAGGCGTCGCCGACGCACGCACCGCCTGGCAGTTGCATACCGCCGCAGGCGGCGGCCAGAGTGCACCGATCTACTTCAGCGTCGACGACGACGTCAACCGGGAAACCTGGAACAACGTCGTGCTGCAGTGGTTTCGCGGAATCAATTCGGTGATCGGCGTGCAGCGCACGGGCATCTACGGCGGCATCAACCCGTGTCAGTGGGCCACCGCCGACGGAGTGATCGGACGCTCGGGGTCGCCTGGCCGCGTCTGGGCGTGGCAGACGCGGTCGTGGTCGGGCGGCCAGGTCTACCCCGCCGCCGTTCTGTACCAGCGCGTGGTCAGCACCGTGTCGAATCCAGGTCCGGTGGTCGGCGGGCTCGAAGTCGACGTCAGCGATGCGCTTGCGCAAGACGTCGGCCAGTGGAACCTGCATCCGTGAGGTCGTAACCCACGCACGGTAGAGGCAGGCCAGCACGGGATCATCCATCAGCGTCGGCAGGGCATTCGGCGCCGACCTCGCATGGTGACGACTACTGCCGCCGCAGGCGTAACGACAGGCGATGTGCATGCTGAAGAAGCATTTCTCCCAACATGATTCGTCGATCGGAACGGAACCTCGTCTCCACCCCCGTCAAGCTCAGCGCCCAGGCCGGCTGCCCATGGCGATCGAAGACGGCCGCGCCGATCCCCCAGCTGCCCTCCACCAGCAGGGCCGGGTTGACCGCATACCCCGTGGCCTTGGTCGACTCGATCCGCGCGCGGATGGCACCTTCTGAATGTGCGTCACCCCACTGTGATTCGGGCGTTGTCCGGGAGAAGTAGTCGTCGACGTCGCGATCGGGTAGGTGGCTGAGGATCGCCAACCCCGCCGAAGCAACCCCGAGTGGGAACCGAATGCCGACGTGCAGCACGTGTGAGCGCAGCGGGAAGCTGCCCTCGAGGGCGTAGACGCACACCGTCTCATCACCCCGTCGCGCCGACAGGAAGGCGCTCTCTCCTGATTCGCGTGCCAGGTCGGCGACGATGTCCTGGGCCTGGCTGACGATGTCGTAGCGATTGGCGGCGCTGGCACCGAGGAGGTACAGCTCCGGTCCCAGCGTCCAGCGCCCCGTCTTCACATCACGATCCGTCAGGCCTTCCTCCGACAGGGCGGTCAGCAGCCGGTGCGCCGTCGGACGCGCCAGCCCCGCAGCCCTGGCCACATCGCTGGTCGACGCGCCTGCCGGTTCACCGGCGTTCACCGCGCGCAGCAGGGCGCTCACCCGCGCGACGACGCCGGGAGTGCTCTCGGTGCCGGCCATGGGTTGAGGATAGGCGTTCATTGAGTGAACGCCTAGGAGTTCATCGGCCACCCTGCGAGCAGTTTTCTACAGATCATGTCCAGGCACTTTCGTTCTGCTGCAGGGCTATCGACAATCAACACCGATCACCAGCCAGGTCTGATGAATGAACGGTAGGAGTGAACGCATGGCGTCCAAGGTCTACGGAACTGCCGCGGACGCGGTGGCCGACATCGGCGACGGTGCCCGCATCGCGGTTGGAGGGTTCGGGTTGTGCGGGATCCCGGACGCCCTGATCCAGGCCATCGCCGACAAGGACGTCAGCGGCTTGGAGGTGTACTCCAACAATTGCGGCGTCGACGACCACGGCCTTGGCATCCTGCTCTCCCTTGGGCGTATCCGCCGGGTGACCGCCTCCTACGTTGGCGAGAACAAGGAGTTCGCCCGCCAGTATCTGGCCGGTGAACTGGAGGTCGAGCTGACCCCGCAGGGCACTCTCGCCGAACGGTTGCGTGCGGGCGGCGCCGGTATCCCCGCCTTCTACACGCCTGCCGGGGTGGCGACTCCGGTCGCCGACGGCGGGATCCCCTGGCGATATGACCCTGACGGATCGGTGGCGGTCGCGTCACCACCGAAGGAGACGCGAACCTTCGGTGACCATCGCTACGTGTTGGAGGAGGCCATCCGCGCTGACTTCGCTCTGGTGCACGCCCGCCTCGGCGATACCGTCGGCAACCTGGTCTTCGACAAGACCGCGGCGAACTTCAATCCCCTGGCGGCGATGGCGGGGAAGGTCACCATCGCGCAGGTCGAAGAACTGGTCGAACCCGGTGACATCGATCCTGGCGCAGTGCATCTGCCCGGAGTCTTCGTCCAGCGGATCGTGCACACCGGCCCGCAGGACACGCACATCGAGAAGCGCACCGTGAAGGGGGTCACCCGATGACCACCGCCCTGGCAGGCTGGTCGCGCGACCAGATGGCGGCCCGCGCGGCCGCCGAGATGATCGACGGCCAATACGTCAACCTCGGCATCGGGCTGCCCACCCTGATCCCCGACCACCTCGACCCGAGCATCCGCGTCACCCTGCATTCGGAGAACGGCATCCTGGGCACCGGCTCCTACCCGGACGACGATGCCGTCGATGCCAACCTGATCAACGCGGGCAAGGAAACCGTCACCGTGCATCCCGGTGCAGCGTTCTTCGACTCGGCCACCTCGTTCGGCATGATCCGCGGCGGGCACATCGACACCGCAGTCCTTGGCGCCATGCAGGTTTCGCGCTGGGGGGACCTCGCCAACTGGATGATTCCCGGGAAGATGGTCAAGGGAATGGGCGGGGCCATGGACCTCGTGCACGGCGCCGACCGCGTCATCGTGCTGATGGAACACACCGACCGCACGGGCGCCTCGAAGATCGTCGAGGAGTGCACCCTGCCGCTGACCGGGGCCCGCGTCGTGGACCGCATCATCACCAACCTCGCCGTCCTCGACGTCACCCCGGAGGGCACGCTGGCGGTCCGCGAACTGGCACCAGGGGTTGACTTCGCCGATGTCGTCGCCGCCACCGACGCACCCGTGGAGCCGTCATGACGGACACCGCGGTCATCGTCGCAGGAGCCCGCACTCCGATCGGCCGGCTGTCGGGATCGCTGGCTGGATTCTCCGGCGCTGAACTCGGCGGTATCGCCATCCGAGCTGCGTTGGCCAAGGCCGGCATCACGGGCGATCGGGTTCAGTACGTGATCATGGGTCAGGTGCTCACCGCGGGCGCAGGTCAGTTGCCCGGCCGCCAGGCGGCGGTCGCCGGCGGCATTCCGATGACGGTGCCCGCGCTGACGGTCAACAAGGTCTGCCTGTCGGGGATCGACTCGATCATCCTGGCGGATCAGATGATTCGCGCCGGTGCCTTCGACGTAGTAGTCGCAGGCGGGCAGGAATCGATGACCCAGGCCCCGCATCTGCTGCCGAAGTCTCGCGCCGGTTTCAAGTATGGCGACGTGACCCTCACCGACCATCTCGCCTACGACGGGCTGCGCGACGTCTTCACCGATGAGGCGATGGGGGCGCTCACCGACGACGCCAACGATCTGGCCCGCCTAGCTCAAGACGAGTTCGCCGCCCGCTCCCATCAGCGGGCCGCGGCAGCGTGGAAGGACGGGCTGTTCGACGACGAAGTGGTCCCGGTCCCCGTGCCGCAGCGTCGTGGCGAACCGCTGCTGGTGACGCAGGACGAAAGTGTTCGGCCTGACACCACCGTCGAGTCGTTGGGACGGTTGCGACCGGCGTTTCGGCCCGAGGGCACGATCACCGCGGGCAATGCGTCCCCGATCAACGACGGAGCCGCGGCCGTCGTGGTGATGAGCCGGCGCAAGGCCGAGTCCCTAGGCCTGGACTGGATCGCCGAGATCGGCGCGCACGGTATGGTCGCCGGACCTGACTCCACCCTGCAGTTGCAGCCGGCCAACGCCATCGCCGCAGCGTGCGAGGATGAGGGCATTGATCCGAAATCGCTTGACGTGATTGAGATCAACGAAGCGTTCGCCGCCGTTGGGATAACTTCCACCGCTGCGCTCGGTATCGATCCGGATCGGGTCAACGTCAACGGCGGGGCGATTGCCATCGGGCACCCACTGGGCATGTCGGGTACCCGCATCACCTTGCACCTCGCTCTGGAACTCGCGCGGCGCGGCGGCGGTATCGGCGCCGCAGCACTGTGCGGCGGCGGTGGGCAGGGCACGGCACTGATATTGCGGGTGAGGCGGTAAGGGCGCCTGCCGACCGTGGTCATCCCACGGTGCGAACGCAACTACCTTGTGCCACAAACATTTCGGCGCGGTCGAGCTGGCTTCGGCTGGGCGAATGCTTCCAGCTGGCCGACCACAGAACTTGGTTTGCATGGCGTCCGCAAACGCGCGTTGGCTCATTTCTTGATCGGATAGGTCCTGCCGCACTTGATCCCACATGCTCGGGTGTATCGGCGCACCGGGAACGGCCGACGACCACGATCATGGACAGATCAACCCTAGGGTTTGCGATGGTGCTGGCAACCGGTCCTCATCGAGAAGCCACAACGGCAGCGGCTCCCACGAATTGCTGGCCGGCCTGGTTGGGGCGGGACGGGGAGTTGACTTCGGTGGTGTTTTTCCACTGTCTCGGGGGCTGGCCGTAGCGGCGGCGGAAGGCCCGACTAAAGGCGGCTTCGGACGTATAGCCGACCTGGTTGGCGATGGCGGCTACGGGTGTGGTGCTGGCCCGAAGTAGCTCGGCGGCGTGACTGAGCCGACGATCGGCGATGTAGGTCAGCGGCGGCCTGCCGAGCAGTCGGGTGAACCGCTGGGCCAATGCAGTCCGGGAGACGTTGGCGATGCTGGCGAGTTGAGCGACCGACCATGGGTGACTGAGGTCGCGATGGATGGCTGTGAGGACGGTGCTGAGCGCGGGATCCATTGCAGCGGTGAGCCATCCAGCTGTGGCGGGTTGCTGCCGGGACCATTCGCGCAGGACGTGAATGAACAACAGGTCCAGCAGCCGCGAAATCATCACCGAGGAGCCTGGGCTTGGAGACGTGACCTCGACAAGCAACAGCTGCAGGGTCACCGGCAACCATTCTTGGCCGTGCGGCTGGGCGCTCACGACGATCGCGGAAGGGAGCACCGACAAGACGGGATCGGCGATGGTGTCGTTGGCGATGAAGGAGCCGGTCAGCCATCGCACCGCCTGGGGGTCACCGAGTATGGCTGCACTGGGTTGGCAACGATCCGCATCCCGCAGCACCCGTGCGCTCATCGGCTTTCCGGCTTGCAGGTGATGGCCATCCCCGCGGGCGCACAGTACGAGATCGCCAGCATTCAAGGTGTGGACCGCGGGCAGACCTGGCGCCTGGATCCGTATCGGGCCTTGTTCGACTATGTGGAACCGGCGGGTCCCGGCCGGCAAGGCGATGTTGAAGGGTGGACGGCAGGCGTAGCGGGCGACGGACTGACCCTGAAGCTGCACGGCGTGCAGAATTTCCGAGAGCGCGTCGTCGGCTGCAGACGATGCCCGCCACCCTGATGGAGATGGCGGTTCGGCAAAGTAATCCGACTTCTCAGTCATTGTTCTTAGCGGATCGTACACATAGCATCGGATGAAACCGGCAATGCTGGCGACCAACTTTCTCGATCTATGTCAGGACGGTCTGACTACGAGTTCATCTGCGCCACAAACGAAGTGCTAGATGTTCGACGCGCACCCGTTGATCCTTCGGGACCAGCACATTTTCGGACACATTTAGATCGTGTAGGCCGACATCGACTGCCTCTCGATCGCGGGAGAGCCCCGCAAGAAGCAACGACGAGAGGAGCCACCAATGCCCACCATCACCACATCCGACGGAGTCGAGATCTTCTACAAGGACTGGGGGTCTGGCCAGCCGATCGTATTCAGCCATGGCTGGCCGCTGACGGCCGACGACTGGGACGCGCAGATGATGTTCTTCCTGCACCAGGGATATCGGGTGATCGCTCACGACCGGCGCGGACATGGCCGATCCGAGCAGGTCGGGACCGGCAATGACATCGAGCACTGGGTGGCGGACCTGGCGACGCTGACCGAGCAGCTCGACCTGCGCGACGCGGTCCACATTGGACACTCCACCGGTGGCGCCGAGGTGGCCCGCTACGTGGCGCGCCACCAGGAGCGGGTCGCCAAGGCGGTACTGGTGTCCTCGCCGACCCCGAACATGGCGCAGACCGAGAACAATCCTGGCGGGCAACCCCAGCAGTGGTTCGACGCGGTGCGGGCGGGCGTCTTGGGAAATCGGTCGGAGTTCTTCCGCGCAGTGCCCGAGGGTCCGTTCTACGGATTCAACCGATCGGGGGCGGAGCCGTCCGAGGCGGTCATCGCGAACTGGTGGCGACAGGCCATGTCCGGCAGCGTCCACGCGCACTATGAGACCGTGCTTTCCTGGCTTCAGGACTACACCGAGGATCTGCGCACGATCACCGTTCCCGTCCTGGTGATGCACGGCGATGACGATCAGATCGTGCCGTTTACCAGCTCGGTGCCCCGAGCGGTCGACCTACTTCAGAACGGCGCATTGAAGACCTATGCCGGCTACCCCCACGGCATGCTGACCACGCATGCGGACGTCCTCAATCCCGATCTGCTCGCGTTCATCGCGTCTTGATTGGCAGCGCCCGACCAGCCGCCGCAACGGCAGCGACCACCACGACACCGACCTAGAGCCCGGCCGGGCTGTCGAGGGAAGGTCCCCTGAGCTGTCATGAACACCTTGGGTGTGGCGACAACGCCCGTCGCTCACACCGATGATGATTCGGCGGTGCCTCCACTCGACCTGAGCCATGGGGAGCGGACGGCGGTCGCGTGGCAACGTGAAGAGGTCGCTCGTAGGAGGCATTGCAGTGAGTGCGGGCATCCCGTGGTTGATCGTCGCGGCGACCATGGCGTCGCTCAAACCAGTACCACTCCCGGCGAGTGCGCTCACCGGTAGCAGCCAGAAATCTCATCCCTTGCCAAGCGACCGATCAGTGCCCGAGTGGCATCGGGCACTGGAATCTTGTCGTGCGTTTGCCTCAACGCCCGATGCAGAATCCTTTTCACGATTCTGTCGGAACCGGCCATCCTGGGTTGGGGAGACCCACGTCGTCCGCCAGTAGAGTGCGCATCACTGCCATGGCCGCCATGCTGCCGGAGGCGATGGCTGCGGCGACCTGGGGCATTTTGGCGGTGACATCTCCGGCGGCGAAGAGTCCGGGCACTGACGTGCGGTGTAATTCGTCAATCACGATGGCGTCGGCGGCTAGTGGCCCTGCGGCCGTCGCGGCGCCGAGTTGGGCACCTGGGCCTGGGCGTTGACGCATGGTAGCGGCGACCAGCGCGCCCGCCCTGGGCAGACGCGATCCGTCGGCGAATTCGACGACGACCAGTTCGCCGTCCGCGGCCACTAGCGCACCGATTTCGCGCTCGTCGACGCCTATTCCGGCCGCTACCAGCAGCTCTCGATCGGTGTCCGTCAGTCCGCAGGGCCCGTCGCTTAGGACGATGACGTCGTCGCTCCAGTTGCGCAGCAGCAACGCCGAGTGCATGGCCTTCTCACTGCGGGCCAAAACTGCGAGCGGCTGGTCACGTGCTTCCCATCCATGGCAAAACGGACAGTGGAACACCGATCGTCCCCACAGCTCGTCGATGCCGGGCAGGTCGGGTAGTTCGTAGTCCATACCGGTGGCCAGCAGCACGGTGCGGCTGCGTTCGGTGGGCCCACTGGCTAGCTTGAGGGTGAATCCCGCTTCGGCAGAGACGACTTCGTCTAGTAGCAGTTCAACGCTGGGGTACTGGCTCAATTCGTCGCGGCCGCGTTGGTAGAACTGCGACGGGCGCGTGCCGTCGTGGCCCAACAGCCCTCCGATCCCATGTGCGGGGAGGTTGCTTTGCTTACCGGCGTCGATGACCAGTGTTCGGCGCCGTGCGCGGCCCAACACCACCGCGGCGCTCAGGCCCGACGCGCCCGCGCCGATGATCACGCAGTCCCATTGCTCACTCATGTAATTCAGCCTTTCGTTACGAGCGACAGATGCCATGCCAAGTTGCCAAGTGGCAAACCTGTCTAAATTGCGATGGCGTTGACACGGTGGACCACTAGTTGCGCGCGGTCCATACGGTGCGTTGTGTACGCATGGTGAGATCGGTGCGGCGGAGTAAGTTTCGCGGATTCTCCGGGTCGAGAAGGCGGTCGAGTGCGGCGAGATCTTCCTCTGATAGCGCGTCGGCGAGGACGTCGCGCATACGGGAGTATCCAATGAGTGCATAGCGGCCGATCGACGGTGTGCGGGAGTACTCGATAGTGGCGGTAATGGTGCGGCGTGCTTCCACGGTGAAACCGGCAGCCGTCAGGATCGGGCCGAAATCGGCGCCACGATGCGGAAGTTGCGCATGGTGTAATCGGTCGCTGATCTCGTGACAGCGCGCCTCGAGGCCAGGGCAATCCTCGGGGCCGTTGTCGGGCAGGAACCGCGGGAAGCCGTCGACTTCGACAACGACGAGAAGCCCGCCCGGGCGCAGGGCGCTGTGGATGCCGCGCAGTGTGCGTTCGGGGTCGCGGAGGTGGTGAAGTGACGCTGATGCCCACACCAGGTCAGGTGCGCCCAGTGGAGGCAGTTCGGTGTCGAGATCGGCTTGCACGGTGTCGATTCGGTCGGCCACGCCGGCCTCCATCGCCTTTCGCCGTAGCCGGGCGAGGTGGTCGGAGGAATTGTCGACCGCAATCACCTGCGCCTCGGGGAAGCGGGCTAACAGAGCGAAAGTGCCGGCACCGGTTCCGCAGCCCAAGTCCGCGATGCGGAGCGGGCCTGCGTTGACTGGGAGCCCTGCCACGATTGAGGCGGTCTGCTCGGTGAGCACTTCGGCGTCCAAGTCGAGGACTTCGGCGACTCCGGCCTGGTCGTGACCCGAATGGCTGGTGGCGTGGCTCTGGCTGTGGGTGGGGGCACCGTTGTCGAAGCCGTGTCTTCTGTTGGCGTTGGTGACGCGTTCACTGACGTACGCTTCCATCTCGGCGCTGAAGGGGTCGGGGTTCTGTGTCGGCATGCCAATCCTCCTGTTCCGCTGCCTGATTGGCAGCGGGTAGTTCTTCTTCCGTGATGTCACGGCGCGGTGCTCATGGGCTGGTGTCTGTGGCACTAGAGGTGTCCGGGCTGCTGTGCCGTGCCGTCGGGGTTGTCGCGGTGAGGGCACGGGGGCGGCGCGCGGGCCGGGTGGCGACCATGTTTGGCCACCAAAACCAGCGGCCTGTGAGGGCCGCGATAGATGGGGTCATGAAGGATCGCACGACCAGGGTGTCGAAGAGCAACCCGAGTCCGATGGTCGTGCCCACCTGCCCCATGACGCGCAGATCGCTGACCGCCATGGACATCATCGTGAAGGCGAATACCAGCCCAGCGGCGGTGACCACGCTGCCGGAGCCGGCCATTGACCGGATGATGCCGGTCTTGAGTCCAGCTTGGCGTTCTTCCTTGAACCGCGACACCAACAGCAGGTTGTAGTCCGAGCCGACGGCGAGCAGGATGATCACCGACATCCCCAGGATCATCCAGTGCAGTTCGAGGCCGACGACGTGTTGCCAGATGAGCACCGACAACCCGAATGAGGCGGCTAGCGAGATCACCACCGTGCCGACGATGACCAGTGCGGCGATGACAGCCCGGGTGATGAGCAGCATGATGACGAAGATCAGGCAGAGGGCGGCAACGGCGGCGATGACGAGGTCGTAGGTGGAGCCTTCCTGCATGTCCTTGTAGGTCGCCGCGGTCCCACCGAGGTAGACCTTCGACGTCTCCATCGGCGTGCCCTTGATGGCCTCGAACGTCGCATTCTTGATCTGATCGACGTGCGCAATGCCTTCGGGACTCGCTGGGTCGCCCTGGTGGGAGATGATGAAGCGCACCGCCTTGCCGTCTGGGGACACGAACTGGTCCAGCCCACGTTTGAAGTCGGGATTGTCGAAGACTTCCGGTGGCAGATAGAACGAGTCGTCGATCTTGGCTTCGTCGAAGGCTCGGCCCATAGCATTCGAGTTCTGTTGCGCGGCTTGCTGCTCCTGTAGACCGTGCTGGGTCGCATAGTTCGCCATGATCCGTTCCAGGTTGGCTTCCTGGCTGGCGATCTGTGGGGGCAGCAATGCGACCAGTTGGGGTTGTAGAGCGTCGAGGGTTTCCAGGCTGGTCTTGATGCTGCTGAATTGGTCGGTGAGCTGACTGATTCCGTCGATGGAGTCGAAGACCGAGCGCAGGGCGGCGCAGACGGGGATGTCGAAGCAGTGCGGTTCCCAGTAGAAGTAGCTACGGATCGGGCGGAGGAAGTCGTCGAAGTTGGCGATCTTGTCGCGAAGATCGGTGACCATCGCCATGGTGGTATTGAAGGCCACGGTTTGTTCGTGTTGGGCTGATGCGCTTTGTTGTTGCAGCGCCAACTGCTGGCGAAGGATGTCGATGGTGTGAGAGATATCGCCGGCCTGAGCCAACAAGTCGGCGGTGCGGTCGCGCGAATAGGATTGGTTGAGTTGGTCGGTGACCCCTTGCATCCCAATCTGATACGGAATCGACGAGTGTTCCAGGGGTGTTCCCAACGGTCGGGTAATCGTCTGCACCCGCGCGATACCCGGCAGGTGGAACACACCTTTGGCGATCCGCTCGACGATGAGCATGTCCGCCGAGTTGCGCAGATCGTGATCCGCCTCGACCAGCAGCACCTCGGGGTTGAGCCGCGCGGACGGGAAGTGACGTTCTGCGGCTTCGTACCCGGCGTTCGCCGCCATTGTCGAGGGCATGTACTTGCGGTCGTTGTAGCTGGTCTTGTACGACGGCAACGCCAGCAGCCCGATCAAGGTGATCGCCACCGACGCGGCCAGGATCGGGCCGGGCCAACGCACCACTGCGGTGCCGACCCGGCGCCACCGGCGAGTGTTGGATTGGCGCTTGGGGTCGAGCAGCCCGAATCGGCTGGCCACGGTGAGCAGGGCAGGAGCCATGGTCACGGCGGCCAGGGTCAGCACCGCGATGCCGACTGCCAGCGGAGCGCCGAGGGTCTTGAAATACGGTAGCCGGGTGAAACTCAGGCAGAAGGTCGCTCCCGCGATGGTCAACCCCGAGCCGAGAATCACGTTGACGGTCCCTCGGAAGGCGGTGTAGTAGGCCGCTTCTCGGGTTTCGCCGGCTAGCCGCGCCTCGTGGTAGCGGCCGATGAGAAAGATTGCGTAGTCGGTGCCCGCCGCGATCCCCAGCATCGTCAACAGGTTCACCGCGAAGGTCGACAGGCCGATGGCGCCGTAGTTTCCAAGCACCGCGACCACCCCGCGCGCTACCGCCACCTCGGTCATGACGGTCAGCAGCACGATGCACACGGTGGCCACTGAGCGATAGACCAGCAGCAGCATAGCCAGCACCACCGCGATGGTTAGTGCGGTCGTGAGCTGCACCCCCTTGTCACCGGCGTGTTGCTGGTCGGAGGCCAGCGGTGCTCCCCCAGTGACGTAAGCCTTCAACCCCGGCGGGGTCGGGTGGGAAGCCACGATGTCGCGTACTGCGCGTACCGATTCGTTGGCAAGGGCCTCGCCCTGGTTTCCCGCCAGGTAGATCTGTACATAGGTGGCCTTGTTGTCAGCACTCTGCGAGCCTGCCGCAGTGAGCGGGTCACCCCACAGATCCTGAACGTGCTGAACGTGATTGGAGTCGGCTTTGAGCGCTTGGATCAGGCCGTCGTAGTATTGATGGGCCTGGTCACCGAGCGGCTGTTCGCTCTCCAACACGATCATTGCCGAACTGTTGGAGTCAGACTCCTGAAATAGCTTGCCCATCATCTTGGTCGCCT
The DNA here is from genome assembly GCF_008329605.1 of Mycolicibacterium sp. P9-64. Classification (GTDB taxonomy): domain Bacteria; phylum Actinomycetota; class Actinomycetes; order Mycobacteriales; family Mycobacteriaceae; genus Mycobacterium. The sequence goes on along the minus strand of NZ_NPKO01000010.1, from coordinate 177,069 downwards.
GCAACGACGGGGCGTCATCGGGTGTCAGCGACACCGAATTCTGTTCCCCGACGATCTCGAGCTGCGGCGCGACAATGTTGACGACCGCCGTCAACGCGAGCCAGCCGAGTAGGACCGGAACACAGAACCGGTGGAGCAATCGCGGCAGCCGGCCGGGGTGAGCAGCTTGGATGTCGGAGGTCGTCATGCCGACTTCACCAAGCAGAAGGTCTGCGCGCTCACGCCGGTAGTCCTGTTCTCGTCTTTGACTTTATCGTCGACCACGACGCGGCAACCGATACTGTCGCCGTTGCCTTGGGCCACGACGTTGGCGCTGGCCAATGGTGCGGTAGTCGTCAAGGTGATCGACCACGGCAGCACCGCGTCGCGGACCACCTGCGGGCGTGCGTCGAGGTCGAGGTAGTTGATGGTGGCCAGCGCACCGTCGTGGTCGCCGAACACCTCGTAGGTGATCACCTTCGGACGGAAAGGCGGCGCGTCTTGGGCCAATCCGGCGCCGGGTCTGGTGATCTCGTTGTCAGAGCCGAAGAATCCGTTCACCCGATACACCACTGCCGCCCCGACGGCGAGCACCGCCGCGATCAGCACCGGCATCCACACCCGCCTCAATAGGTCCACCGCCGAGATGCCCTTCCACTTGCCGCCCCGCTAGCGCGCGACACTCCCGCAACGGAGCGGCGCCAAAGCGTTGCCGGTCGATTGTCAATGACCAGACCGTAGACCAAACGCCATACTTTAACAAGACGATCGTATAACTATCAAGATACCCCTGGTAGGCTTGGTGATGTCGCCCGGCGTAAGGCTGGGCTGGCAACTTTCGTGCACCGTGAAAGGGGAGCAAGTTGGCGAAACCGGTAGCGCCGCGGGGGCTCGCCCGCGAACGCGTACTCAGTGCTGCGTTCGAGCTATTCACCGAACACGGCGTCCACGGCACTTCGGTGAAGATGATCGCCGACCGGATCGGAGTCGGAAAAGCCGCGGTGTACAACCAATTTCATGCCAAGGAAGACATCGCCTTCGAAGTGGCGCGCCCGGTGCTCGAAGACATGGCACGCGTCATTCGCACCGCCGAATCATTCAGCGACTCGCAGGAAAGACGAGCCGTCGCCCTCGGCGGTCTGGTCGAACTGGCGGTACGACATCGACGTCTGACCGCCGTGTTCTACGGCGACCCCGCCATAGCGCAGGTCCTCAACTCCCACCCCGAGATGAAGGCCGTCGCAACAAACTTCCGGCAGATGGTCGAAGGGCCCGACCGCGATCCCGGCAGCAGGATTGCCCTCTCGATGATCCTGGCTGGCATCCACGTCAGCGCCGCCGATCCCGAACTCGACGACATCGACGATGCCGACCTACGCACCGTGTTACTTGAAGTGTCGCAACGGATCCTGCGACCCTCCCGGGCAGAAGTCTGACTACAGGCGTATGCCACCGCCGACACGAGATTGCCAAATTAGCAAAGTCGATTGCCACTTGCGGCCGATGAAGGGATGCTGGGGACATGAGTGAACGACCGCGCGGCTTCGGAGACGCTTCCCTGGTAGCCACGTACGCCGAACAGGCCCCGCAGACGGTGCCCGGCTACCACGACATCCACACCATGGCATCGGTGTTGCTTGCCGAGGAGACACCTGCAGACGCCCAGGTCCTAGTGCTGGGCGCCGGGGGCGGGCTGGAGATCAAGGCCTTCGCGACAGCGCACCCGCGGTGGAAGTTCGTGGCCGTCGACCCGTCTGCACCCATGATCGATCTCGCCAAGGCCACCCTTGGGCCGCTCGCCGCACGCATGGACGTGCACGAGGGGTACGTCGACGACGCCCCCGAAGGGCCGTTCGACGCCGCGACGGCGCTGCTGCTACTGCACTTGACCGAGCGGGAGGATCGACTACGCACCGTCACTGAGGTGCACCGCCGGTTACGGCCTGGCGCACCGTTTCTCGTCATGCACGTCAGCTATCCGCAAGAGGACGCTACCGAACGTCAACGGTGGCTCGACAGACACGTCGCCTATCTTCTCGCCGCAGGCAACCAGCCCGCCTACGTCGAGAAGGCCAGTGAAATGATCAATCAACACATGCCGGCACTGAGCCCACGCGAAGACCGCGACATCCTCGAACGCGGCGGATTCACCAACGTCACTGAGTTCTTCTCGGCGTTCACCTTTCGCGGCTGGGTCGGCTACGCCTGACCGGGTGTGAACGTGCGGTTCGGTCCTCGGCTTACTTACCGTGGAGGCGACGCGGGCGCCACTCCCCTGCACGGTTCCGCAGTCCCCATTCTCGTGGATGATCGAGTCATCCCCTAGGGCAGTTGACTGCTCCTCTGCGATGCAGACCAATCAAAGGCGTCGCATGTGCGGGAATCGAATAGCGGGATTACCGGTGACACCAAGTCTATCGACGGTCTCCCCTCTACTGACGGGCGTGCCGTGACTACTACGCGCTAACCGCATGGAATCTGGGGAAGAACTCCACCGCACGATCGGAACGAAGCACCGACAAGGCATCGGTGACCTGGGCGCGCAGGAAATGTTGCCACGCTGCCACTTCTCGCCTTCATGTCCAATTGAACATCAGGTGGACAGTTCGCTTGAGAAGTGGACATGAAACTTGAGGCCACAGCCGCGACTCTCAGTGCGCCATGTTCGTGAAGCGAGATAGATGTAGCTGGTGCGCAACGGTAATCGTCTTGGTCGGACCGTTGCGATGCTTGGCGATGATGAGGTCCGCTTCGCCGCCGCGAGGGTCATCGCGTTCGAATGCATCGGGCCTATGCAAGAGAATTACCATGTCCGCATCCTGTTCGATTGACCCCGATTCGCGTAGATCAGCCAACATTGGCTTCTTGTCGGTTCTTTGCTCAGGACCGCGGTTCAGCTGACTCATCGCCACCACCGGAACCTCGAGTTCCTTTGCGAGAAGCTTGATCTGGCGGGAGAACTCGGAGACTTCCTGCTGTCGGGACTCGACCTTCTTGCCCGACGTCATCAGCTGCAGGTAGTCGAGGACGATGAGTCGAAGACCTGCCTTCTGATGCAATCGACGGGCCTTGGCCCGAATCTCCATCATCGTCAGGTTGGGCGAGTCGTCGATGTAGAGCGGCGCCTCGCTGATCTCGCTCATCCGGCGCGCCAGCCGCGTCCAGTCGTCATCGCTCATGCGGCCCGCGCGCATGTCGGCGAGCTTGATCTTCGCCTCCGCCGACAAAAGACGCATGACGATCTCGGACTTGCTCATCTCCAGCGAGAACACGATGCTCGGGTGGCGGTTCTTGATGGAACACGACCGCAAGAAATCCAATCCCAGCGTCGACTTGCCCATACCCGGCCTCGCCGCAACGACGATCATCTGTCCCGGGTGCAGCCCGTTGGTCAACTCGTCGAGATCGGTGAACCCGGTGGGCACACCGCGCGAGATGCCACCCTGCGACGCGATCGCGTCGATCTCGTCCATGGTGGGCTGCAGCAGCTGCTCCAGCGGAACGAAGTCCTCGGCCGTGCGGCGTTCGGTGACGTCGTAGATCTCGGCCTGCGCCCGGTCGACGACCTCGGCGACGTCGGCACCGTCGGCACCGGCGTACCCGTACTGCACGACGCGCGTACCGGCCTCCACGAGGCGCCGCAGTAGCGACTTCTCGGCGACGATGCCCGCGTAGTACCCCGCGTTGGCCGCGGTCGGCACCGTCGAAATCAGGGTGTGCAGATACGGTGCGCCACCGACCCGCTTCAGCAGCCCCCGGCGATCGAGCTCGGCGGAGACGGTGATGGCGTCGGCCGGCTCACCACGCCCGTAGAGGTCGAGGATCGCGTCGTACACGCTCTGGTGCGCGGGGCGGTAGAAGTCGCCGGGCCGCAGCCGCTCCAGCACGTCGGCGATGGCGTCCTTGGAAAGCAACATGCCGCCGAGCACCGACTGCTCGGCAGCCATGTCCTGCGGCGGTTGACGGCCGTAGTCCTCCCTCGGCTGCGACGAATCCATGTCCGAATGGCCGAGGTCATCCACGACTGCCACGAAGCATCCCACCTCCCCTACATCGCTGTCGAACATGCATTCGACAACCGCTCCCCGCGACCATAAGTCAGCCCACCGACGGAGACCCTCGTCGAGGGCCCCGGAACTGTCTCGCGACGGCTCACGGTAGACGTTGCTGGAACCACCGCAAAGCGGGCCTGTTGATGAACCTGTGGATGGTGTGTGGATAGCGTTGAACAGTCATGTTGAGGCGTTGGGGAGAACCTGTGCATGAACACCGTCGTTATGCGCATCCCCGCAGATAAGGGCACCACAAAAGCCATCGGTGGTTGTGGATGCCAATTGCCTCGGCGTGTCGGGCCGGGTTGCGATCTCGGGCGTGTTGTGTTGCACGTTTGCGCCGAAGAGGTTAACAGCCGGTTGCTTCGCTAGACATACTTTTCGCAGCGGAGTTCGCCAGCAGATACAGCAACGCCCGGGTGAAGACCGATGTGGTCTTCACCCGGGCGCTTCGACGCTGTGGAACCTATTCCGCGACGACGCTCAGCGACACCACGGCCGCCACGTCGGGGTGCAGGCGCACCGTGACCGGGTGATCCCCGACCGACTTGATGTGTGCCTTGGGCAGCTGCACGGTCCGCTTGTCCAAGTTCGGGCCGCCGGCCTTCTTGATGGCAGCGACGACGTCCGCAGGCGTGACCGAGCCAAACAGCTTGCTGCCGTCACCGGAGGTGCGAACGGCCAGCGACACGGCACCCAGGCCCTCGATGGCGGTCTTCAGCTCGTTGGCGTGACTGAGGTCGCGCACGGTCTTGATCTCGCGCGCACGGCGGATCTCGTTGGCTTGGCGCTCGGCGCCACGGGATGCCGTGATGGCCAGGCCACGTGGCAGCAGGAAGTTACGGCCGTAGCCGTCCTTCACCTCGACGGTGTCACCGGCCGACCCCAAATGGTCGACCTCGGTGGTGAGAATCAGTTTCATATCCGTAGTTCTTCCGTCTCTATCTATCGCGTCGCCGAGCTGAACGGCAGCAACGCAACCTCGCGCGCATTCTTCACCGCGATCGCGATGTCACGCTGGTGCTGCACGCAGTTGCCAGTCACGCGACGGGCACGGATCTTGCCGCGCTCGCTGATGTAGGTGCGCAGCAGTGCGGTGTCCTTGTAATCGATGTTCTGGTTCTTGCCCTTCTTCGAGCAGAACACGCACTTGCGGGTCTTGATCGGCTTGTCGGGTGCCGGCCGCCGCTTGGTATTGGTCTTGGGCATGAGTCTTTCTTCCTTGCTTTGCTAAATGGTTTGTGTCAGAAGGGCGGTTCGTCGTCGGCGCCGCTGAAGGAGCCGGAGGCAGGTGCGCTGCCCCACGGATCGTCCTTGGGAGGCTCAGCACTACGCGAGCCACCGCCGCCGCCACCGCTGTTACCGCCACCGAAGCCGCCGCCGCCACCACCGCCGCGACTGGCCTTGTTCACCTTGGCCGTGGCGTACCGCAGAGACGGACCGATCTCGTCGACTTCGAGCTCGACGACGGTGCGCTTCTCGCCCTCACGGGTCTCGAACGAACGCTGCTTGAGTCGCCCGGTGACGACCACCCGCGCACCGCGGGTGAGGCTCTCGGCGACGTTCTCGGCCGCCTCGCGCCAGATGTTGCACCGGAGGAACAGCGCTTCGCCGTCCTTCCATTCATTGGACTGACGGTCGAACGTACGGGGCGTCGACGCGACGGTGAAGTTCGCGACGGCAGCCCCGGACGGCGTGAACCGCAGTTCCGGGTCGGCAGTCAGGTTTCCGACGACGGTGATGATCGTGTCACCAGCCACTAGGTCCTCCTGGGGCGGCGCAGGCGCTCTTCGCGCAGCGCACATCGATGCGGCGTGTTTCGCGCGAGCCTACGCAAGGCACACGACAGCCGACCTACGTTCGGCCGATGCGCGCGCGAACCGCTGTTGTCTAGTGCTTGTCGGTCCGCATGACCTTGGTCCGCAGCACGGACTCGTTGAGCCCCAGCTGACGGTCAAGCTCGGACACCGTGGCCGGTTCGGCCTTCACGTCGATGACGGCATAGATGCCCTCGGCGTGCTTGGCGATCTCGTAAGCCAGCCGGCGGCGTCCCCAGATGTCGACCTTGTCGACTGAGCCGCCATCCTTGCGGATCACGTTCAGGAACGTCTCCAACGACGGGGCTACAGTCCGCTCGTCGAGGGTTGGGTCAAGAATGACCATGATTTCGTATGGACGCATGGAAACCTCATCACCTCCTGTGGTCATGTACGGCCACGGACAATCCGTGGCAGGAGTATCGCCTGCGTCGGCAACCGGCCCAGGCTACCTGAAGAGCCCACCACCAGGGAAATCGCGCTAGATCCCCGGAGACCCAGGTCACCGAGCGGGCGTCAGCTCCGGTTCGGCTTCGGCCGTCGGCGTCGTGACCGGCTCCGGCTGCCCCGCAGGCCGCAGCCACGACGGCAACCACTTCGGCGGGTCGTCCGCGGCGTTCTCGAACACCCCGCCCGACGGATCGTCGACGCGGCCTCCTGCACTGCTGGAGCCCCGGACTAGATCCTCTTCAGGTCGGTAGATCTGGCGGATCACCAACGCGCACAGCGCCATCACCGCGATGTCCCGGACCAGCACCGTGGTGGTGAACCACTGCTCGGGCAAGCCCATCTTCTGCTCGCCGTACAGGAACAGCATCCGCGGCACCCAGACCAGCATGTCGACCGTCATCCAGGCCAGCAGAATCCTTCGGTGCGGCAGTGCCAGCGCGGCGAGCGGCACCAGCCACAGCGAGTACTGCGGGCTCCACACCTTGTTGGTCAGCAGGAACGCCGCGATCACCAGGAACGCCAGCTGCGCCAGCCTCGGTCGACGCTGCGCCGTCAGTGCAACGTAAGCGATTCCGGCACAACACAATACGAAGAGCACCGCGGTCACCGAGTTGAGGATCGACGGCGGCTCCCAGAAGCCAAGGTTCTGGTCGAAACCGCGCCAGCCGCTGAACGACTTCACCACGTTGTAGAGCGAATCCATGTCGTCGCCACGACGGGTGTTCAGCCGGAAGAACTCCGACCACCCGCGAGGGAACAGCAGCATCACCGGCATGTTCACCACCAGCCAGGTCAACACCGCGGCCACCGCCGTCTTGCCGACCTCACGCATCCTGCCGGTGCGCAGCGCGAGGATCACCAGGGGCACGAACAGCAACACCGGGTACAGCTTGAGCGCCACTCCAATCCCGATCAGCGCCCCTGCGACCACGGGTTTTCGGCGCGACCACGCCAGCAGCGCACCGACCGCAGCCGCGGTCGCCAGCGCATCGAAGTTCGTGAAGATCTGGAAGATCAACAGCGGCGACCCCGCCACCACCGCCGCGTCCCAGATTCGTCGGCCCGCCAATCGCGCCGTCGCCCACACCGTCGCCATCCATGCCAGCGCTAGCCCGAACGCAGAGATGTTGAAGAACATCACGACCTCGGCGACGATCGGCATCGCCACCAGCTTCGTCAGCGCGGTGTAGGTCTTGGCCAACGCCATCGACACGTACTGGTAGAGCCCGGTGAGCACCGGATACTCCATGTAACGGATGGCCGGGCTGCCGTCGTACTGCATCCGCGGCTTGCCCTCGCCGTCGGTCTCCACCCAGCTCGACTTGTACGGAAACTTGCCGAGGTTCAACAACTCCGCCGTGTACAGCGGCACCGTGTCCGAATAGCAGAGCTCGTAGTACGCCCGCTGGTTCTCCCACACGGCTACCCGCTGATCCGCGGTCCCCTTGTCGGTGGACTGCAAGCACGCGGCCTTGGTCGTGTAGCCGAGCGCCAGGAAGACCAGCGCGATCAACAGCATCGCCCGCAGCGGCGTGAGGAACCGTGCACGTCCGATCAGCGCATGCCTACCGACGGGGCCGCCGATCACACCCGAGAGCGCGTGACCGATGACGTCGGTTCGGCTGGGCAGGTCGCGGTCGTCCACGCTCCGGAGATCTTCGGCCAGCGGAGCTGGCGAGACAGTCCCGGCCAGCGGAGCTGGCGAGACAGTCCCGGCCAACGGAGCTGGGGAGACCGTCGTCCGATCCGATTCGTCGCCGGTCACGGCGGCGGAGGCGGCGCAGTCGCGGTCGGGGTCAAGGCATTCGGGTCACCGGGCGGCGGCGGGGGCGGCCCCGCCGGGATCGTGGTCGGTGGTCCCCACGGGATCGTGATGCCCGGCGCGATCTCCAGCGTCGGCTGGATCACCGTCTCCGACGGCGGCGGCGGGGGTGGCGGCGGAGGAGGAGGTGCCACCGGCGGGCCCGCGTAGCCACCGATCTCGGTGGGCTTGGGGAACGTCTCCTTGTCGGTGCCCGCGAGCGCACCGTCCATGGTGGCCTTCCAGATGTCGGACGGCAGACCCGACCCGTACACCGGCCCACCCGACTTGTTCACCAGCGCCTTCGTGCCCTCGGTGGTACCGACCCACACCGCCGTCGACAGCGACGGTGTGTAACCGACCATCCAGGCGTCCCGGTTGGCGTCGGTGTCGCCGAGCTGGTTGGTGCCCGTCTTGGCGGCCGACGCCCGTCCACCGGCCAGGTTGTGTCCCCGCGACCAGCCGGCGATGGGCTGCATCGCGGAGGTGACGTTGTCGGCCACGGCCTTGTCGATCTTCTGCTCGCCGGAGTTGTTCTGCTGCGAGGCGTCGAACAGCACCTCGCCGTCGGCGTTGACCACCTTCTGCACGAAGTGCGGCTTGTGATAGACCCCGGACGCGGCAAGCGTGGCGTACGCCGAGGCCATGTCGATCACCCGGGTCTGGTACTGCCCCAACACGATTCCGTTGTTCGGCGGACCGCCCTTGCCGTCCTCGGACAACGTGTGCTCGACTCCGGGAAAGCTCTCCGCGACGCCCGCCGCGTGAGCGGCATCGGCGACGTCCTGCGGGCCGTTCTTCAATTTCAGCATCAGCCGGTAGTAACTGGTGTTCAGCGACTGTTTCAGCGCCTCGGCAATGTTGCAGGTGCCGCAGCCCTCGCCCTCGACGTTGGTGATCTTGATCCCGTTGACGGTCACCGGCGAGCTGTCGATCTGATAACCCAAGCCGATGCCCTGCTGCAGCGCCGCCACCAACGCGAACACCTTGAACGACGAGCCTGTTGGCAACCCGGCCTGCGCGAAGTCGAAGCCGTTGGCGTCGGTCCCACCGTAGTACGCCTTCACTCCGCCGGTCCGCGGGTCGATCGAGACGACCGCGGAGCGCATGTCGGGATCCTGCCCGTCGAGGGTCTCGGTGACCGCTTCCTCTGCAGCCTTCTGCGCCTTGGGGTCGATGGTCGTGGTGACCTGCAGCCCCTCGGTGTTCAGCGTCTGCTCGTCGATGTTGAACAGGTCGAGCAGTTCCTTGGTGACCTGACGCTCGATCAGCCCGTTGGGCCCGGTGGTCTGGTTCGCCGCGCGGGCCGCATCGGGCGACACCGTCGGCGGGAAGACCTGCGCCGCGCGGTCGGACGGCGACAGCGCACCCATGGTGACCATGCCGTCGAGCACCCAGTTCCACCGCTCGGCTGCACCCTCGGGGTCGACGGCCGGGTCCAGCGTGGACGGCCTCTGGATCAGCGCGGCGAGCAGCGCGCCATCGGCGACGGTGAGCTGTTCGACCGGTTTGTTGAAGTAGGCCTTCGCCGCGGCGGAGATGCCGTACGAGCCGCGGCCGAAGTAGATGATGTTGAGGTAGGCCTGCAGCACCTCGTCCTTGGACCACTCGCTCGTCATCTTCGTCGAGATGACGAGCTCCTTGGCTTTTCGAACAAGGCCGCCGACACCTGACCGTGCGTCGCCGACCAGCGCGTTCTTGACGTACTGCTGGGTGATCGTCGACCCGCCCTGAAGATCGCCGCCGAAGATGTTGTTCTTGAACGCGCGGGCGAACCCGGAGAAGGAGAAGCCGGGGTTGGTGTAGAAGTCACGATCCTCGGCGGCCATCACGGCGTCGCGCACGTGCACGGGTATCTGGTCGATGTTGACGTCGACCCTGTTGCCCTCCGGCGGAACGATCTTCGCGAGCTCACTGCCGTCGCTGGCCAGGATCGTCGACACCTGCGCCGTGCGGATGTCGCCGGGCTTGGGCACGTCGACGATCAGGTAGGCCATCGCGAACGTGATGATGGGCAGCACCACCATGGCGGCCACGCCGACGTACAGGAAGCGGCGCACCCACTTCCAGTTGATCTTGAAACCGGCAGAGGGTGGCTTGGCCGGCTCACTCGGAGGTCCGCTCGGCGGACCACCACCGGGAGGTCCACCGCCGGGGGGACCGAACGGCGGCTGCTTCGGCGGCGGTTTGCCGTCCAGAACCGCCTTGACGACGTCGACCTGACTGCGCAGCCGGGGATCCAGGGGTGGCACCGGAGGCAGCACCATGGTGCGCCGATCGTCGGGCGCCGCAGGCGGACGGGATGGGCGCTGCGGAGGAGGAGTCGACTGCTTACTCGGATCTGCGCCGTCGCTCACACCGCCAGCCACCGGCCCGTTTCGGACATCGTCGGCTGACCTGTTGTGGCGCCCTTCGCTATTCACTGGCCGTACGCGCGCCGGAGCGCGTCGACTCGGTGCCCTTGGTACCCGCCGCCCCTTTTCGAGGCTTGGGAGCGCCGAGCACGTATGACTTGACCAAGTGATTCCAGCTGCAAGTTCGGCACACTTCCACTACATACACGGCGAACTCGTCGAACCTGGCCGCGAGCATCACCAACTCCTCGGTGCTACGAGCTGAGCCGGAGACGGCGCCGAGGTGATCGCCGAACACCCACTGCACCAGCGTGAGCTGCTCCTTGCGGCAGATCGGGCACATCGTTGGACTGGGCTTGCCGTGAAACTTCGCGGCGCGCAGGAGGTAGGGATTGGCGTCACAAACCTCGGTGACGCCTGTGCGTCCCGAGTACACCTCGGCCAGCAGGGATCGCCGCTTGAGCGCGTAATCCACCACCTGTCGCTGCAATCCCACGTTGACCAGAGTACGTCGGGCCCCCGAGCGCGGAGCCGCGACTCCAGTGGCGGCGACGCCGGATTGCCATCTGGTCTGCGCCGATGTCACACCAACTCCTACGATCTGTCCGTGGCGACACGGAAGACGACGGGCACACGCGCGAAGGACACCGACCGCAACGACACGTGCCAGGTCCTGGACAGTGCCCTTGCCGACGGACAGCTGTCCATGGACGAGCACCGCACGCGCGTGGCGTTGGCGACCACCGCCGAGACCCTTGGCGATCTCCAGTCACTGGTCGAGGACCTCCAGAACGCGGATGCGCCGGTCAAGCTGCCCACCCTCAAGGCCCCGTCGCCGTTGAAGACGGCCGCCGCCGGTGGCGGTTGGGGGATGCGGGCCGCGGTGGCCGGCGTGCTGGTGGTGCTCGGCATGGCGATCGGCTGGGGGCTGTACGGAAACACCTCGTCACCACTCGACTTCACCTCCGACCCCGGCGCGAAGTCCGACGGCATCCCAGGCAAGGTGCTGACCCCGCCGCGGCAGTTGCACTCGCTGGGTGGCCTGACCGGACTGTTCGAGCAGATGAAGGCGAAGTTCGGCGACACCACGGGCTACGACCTCACGATCTACTCGGACTACGCCTCCCTGGAGCGGCAGGACCCCACCGAGCCCAGACGGACGCTTCGCTACTCCTACCGCGGCGGCTGGGACGACCCCTCCGAGACCAGCACCAGTTCCGACGCCAAGGTCGTCGACCTTGGCGCGTTCGACATTCCGAACATGGTCGGCATCGTCCGAGGGGCACCCGAGACGCTGGGCATCAACCCCACCGAGGTCGAGACCACCTACATCGACATCAAGTCGAACAGCGACATCACCGCCCCGCCCGGCAGCATCGAGATCTCGATCTACGTGTCACCGAAGTTCGGGAACAGCGGATACATCGAGCTCAACGGCGATGGCACCACCAAACGCGTGAGCTATCCCAGCTCGTAGCGTCCCGGCCTCCTTTCAGTCCGTCGTGGGCTTAATGTAGCGTCATATATATCGGCGCGATACAATCGCCCAACGTGTTGAACCGTCGTAGCGACCGAGCTACGTCATTTCGGGGGAGGTGATTCGAGTGCTGGAGCTAGCGGTCCTGGGACTTCTGCTCGAATCGCCGATGCACGGTTATGAGCTGCGGAAGAGACTGACGGGCTTGCTTGGAGCCTTCAGGGCGTTTTCGTACGGTTCGCTGTACCCGGCACTGCGCCGGATGCAGGCCGACGGACTCATCGTCGAGGACGCTGCCCCCGTCGGGGCAGTCAAGGTGCGGCGCGCGCGTCGCGTCTACCAACTCACCGACGCCGGCAAGGCACGGTTCACCGAACTCGTCGCCGACACCGGACCGCAGAACTACACCGACGACGGTTTCGGCGTTCACCTGGCCTTCTTCAACCGGACCCCGGCCGAAGCCAGGATGCGCATCCTCGAAGGCCGCCGCCGTCAGGTGGAGGAACGCCGCGAAGGCCTGCGCGAAGCCATCGCGCGCGCCACCAACTCACTCGACCGCTACACGAAGCAGCTCCACCAACTCGGTCTCGAGTCCAGTGAACGCGAAGTCAAGTGGCTCAACGATCTGATCGCGGCCGAACGCGTGGCGCAGAGAAGCGCCGAGCAGCAGCCCTGACAAACCACAGCTCACCAGTTCAGTAGTAAGAGAAGGAGAACGTCCCATGTCCGAGGCCCCGTCGAATGAAGTCCGGGTCGCCATCGTTGGCGTCGGCAACTGCGCGTCCTCCCTGATTCAGGGTGTGCAGTACTACAAAGACGCCGACGAGAACGTCACCGTCCCCGGCCTGATGCACGTCAAGCTCGGCCAGTACCACGTCCGCGACGTGAAGTTCGTCGCCGCGTTCGACGTGGACGCCAAGAAGGTCGGCTTCGACCTGTCCGAAGCCATCTTCGCCTCCGAGAACAACACCATCAAGATCGCCGACGTGCCGCCGACCAACGTCACGGTGCAACGCGGCCCGACGCTCGACGGCATCGGCAAGTACTACTCCGAGACCATCGAGATCTCCGACACCGACGCCGTCGACGTGGTCAAGGCACTCAAGGACGCGAACGTCGACGTCATGGTGTCCTACCTTCCGGTCGGTTCGGAAGAGGCTGACAAGTTCTACGCCCAGTGCGCCATCGACGCCGGCGTGGCGTTCGTCAACGCGCTTCCGGTGTTCATCGCCTCGGATCCGGTGTGGGCCAAGAAGTTCGAAGACGCAGGCGTGCCGATCGTCGGCGACGACATCAAGAGCCAGGTCGGCGCCACCATCACCCACCGGGTGATGGCCAAACTGTTCGAGGACCGCGGCGTGCAGCTCGACCGCACGATGCAGCTCAACGTCGGCGGCAACATGGACTTCCTCAACATGCTCGAGCGCTCACGGCTGGAGTCGAAGAAGATCTCCAAGACCCAGGCCGTGACGTCGAACCTCCAGAAGGAGTTCAACGCCAAGGACGTGCACATCGGCCCGTCCGACCACGTTGGCTGGCTCGACGACCGCAAGTGGGCCTACGTCCGCCTCGAGGGCCGCGCCTTCGGTGACGTGCCGCTGAACCTGGAGTACAAGCTCGAGGTGTGGGATTCGCCGAACTCCGCCGGCGTCATCATCGACGCGGTCCGCGCAGCCAAGATCGCCAAGGACCGTGGCATCGGTGGCCCCGTCGTCGCCGCGTCGGCGTACCTGATGAAGAGCCCGCCCAAGCAGCTGGCAGACGACATCGCGCGCGCGGAGCTCGAAACCTTCATCGAGGGCTAGGCCCCCGAGCTTCACCGAAACTGCGGGGAGATCGCGTGATTCGCCAAGATCGCGATCTCCCCGCAGTTTCGGCGTTTGGGGGGTCGTAGAGTCGGCTGCGTGGTCTCAGACGACGAACTGATCGGGCTCGGCGAGTTCGCCCTGCTGCCCGAGAACGCCGAACAGATCGGGCATACCGGCCCGCTGCCGCCCGTCGAGCGCATCGACTCCGGCGACGTCAGCGCGCTGAAGTGGGGCGCCGACGCCCCTCGTGTGGTGTTCCTGCACGGCGGCGGGCAGAACGCCCACACCTGGGACACCGTCGTCCTGGGGCTCGGCGTACCCGCCCTCGCGCTCGACCTGCCGGGGCACGGCCGCTCCGCATGGCGCGAGGACGGCGACTACGGACCGAAGCTCAACGCCGAGACGCTACGTCCGGTGCTGCGCGAACTGGCACCCACCGCGCGCCTCGTGGTCGGGATGTCACTCGGCGGGCTGACCGCGCTGCGCATCGCCGCCACCGAGCCAGGGCTGGTACCGGCCCTGGTGCTCATCGACGTCACCCCCGCGGCACCCGAACGCCACGAGGAGATGACGAAGGCCCAATTGGGCGCCGTCGCACTGGTGCAAGGCGATCGCACTTTCCCGTCATTCGAGGCGATGCTCGACGTGACGGTGGCCGCCGCGCCGCACCGCGACCGGAACTCGTTGCGCCGCGGCGTCTTCCACAACTCCAAGCGTCTCGACGACGGTACCTGGACGTGGCGCTACGACGCGTTCCGCAAGGGCGACGGTTTTGACGGCCTGTGGGACGACGTCCCGTCCATCACCATGCCGACCACGCTGGTGCGCGGCGCCAACTCCTACTTCGTGCACGACGAGGACGCCGCGGCATTCGCCAAGGGAGCACCGGGTTTTCAGCGCACGCACGTCGTCGCCGATGCCGGCCACTCCGTGCAGGGCGATCAGCCGCGCGCGCTCGTCGACATCTTGGCTCAAGTGCTCGGTTAGCGTCGGGCTGCTCGGCTAGGTTCAGGCGATGGCGACGTTCGTCTTGATCCACGGCGCGGCCGACGTCGGCTGGTACTGGCATCTGCTCGAAGCCGAGTTGCGGGCACGCGGGCACGACACGGTCGCCCCCGACCTTCCGTGCGATGACGACGCCGCCGGTCTCGACGAGTACGTCGACACCGTCCGCGAGGCGATCGGAGACCGTACCGACCTCGTCGTCGTCGGGCACTCTCTCGGCGGGTTCACCGCACCGCTGGTGGCCGACCGGGTCGGCCCAGATGCGCTCGTCCTGGTCGCCGGAATGATCCCGGCACCAGGCGAGCCGCCGAACGACTGGTGGGGGAACACCGGTTACTCGGCGGCGTCCGACGAACACGCCCAGCAGGAGGGCTACGCGGATCAGAAGGACGATCCGTTCGTCACGTTCTACAACGGCGTGCCCCGCCCGCTGGCCGAGCAGGCGATGGGCAAGGAGCGCAGGCAAGCCGACGGCTGGATGGCCGAGCCGTGGCCGCTCGACGCGTGGCCGAACGTACCGACGAAGTTCGTGGTGTGCCGCGACGACCGGTTCTTTCCTCCCGCGTTCCTCCGCAAGCTGGCAAAGGACCGCCTTGGCGTCACCCCCGACGAGATCGACGGCGGGCACTGCGCGGCACTCAGCCATCCCGGACAGCTCGCCGACGTGCTCGACACGTACGCGAAGGCATAGCGCCCACTGGGTTTCCTGCCGTTCACCTTCTGCTTCACAGCTGATCAACAGCAACCCGTAAGTTTCCGGCGATCGGCCCCAGCCCGGCCGGTCACAGTCGGAAGGAACCTCCACGCCATGGTGCTCGTACCGCTGAACCTATTCGTCAACCACAAGGGCAAGTCCTCGCGGCAGCACGTGACCTGCCGCTACAAGTGCGGCGACGCCTGCTCCAAGCCGGTCCCCAACACCAGCGACAACGAATACTTCGGCGACATCGTCCGGCGGGCAGGAGCGAAGCGGCCTGGTAATGATCCAGCGGCGGTGTCGCGACGGTCGATGCTGCAAGCCGCGGGCGTGACCGTACTGGCCGTAGGCGCGGGTACGGCACTGGCCGCCTGCGGAACCGACGAACAACCAGCCGCGACGCCAACCTCGCCGCCACCGCCCGCAGAGCCCTCGCCGGGAATGAAGTTCACCGCCGTCGCGCCAAACGTCGAAGATGCCGTCGTGATCCCCGAGGGCTACCACCAGGGTGTCGTCATCAGTTGGGGCGACCCGATTCTGCCGGGTGCACCCGCATTCGACGTGAAGGCCCAGACCGCCGCCGCGCAGCGTCAGCAGTTCGGCTTCAACAACGACTTCGCCGCCCTACTCCCGATTGACGGGCAACCCAACCGCTTCCTTCTGGTGACCAACCACGAGTACGTCGACCCGGTGTTCATGTTCCCCGGCTACGACGCCGACGCCCCCACCCGCGAACAGTTCGACATCGAGGTGGCCGCGGTCGGCATGGGTGTCGCCGAGGTCGAACGGACGCCACAGGGCGGTCTCAAGCCGGTGATGGGCCGCTACAACCGCCGCTTCACCGCTGATACCCCGTTCACGCTGGTCGGCCCCGCCGCAGGCTCCGACTTCGTCAAGACCACGGCCGACCCGGCAGGCCGCGCCGTGGCTGGCACCTTCGCCAACTGCTCCGGCGGGGTAACTCCCTGGGGCACAGTGCTTTCCGGTGAGGAGAACTTCAACACCTACTTCGGCTCACCCGAGGGCGCGCCCGCGCCAGGTCCGGTGGTCGCCGACCAGTACAAGCGCTACGGCATCGCTGCGAAGCCGAGCGAGCTGAGGTGGGAGACCTTCGACCCCCGCTTCGACCTGGCCAAGACACCCAACGAGATCAACCGGTTCGGCTACGTCGTCGAGGTCAATCCGTGGGACCCCACCTCGACGCCGGTCAAGCACTCCGCGATGGGTCGCCTCAAGCACGAGGGCGCCAACGTCTACTCCGCCTCCGACGGCACCGTCGTCGCCTACACGGGTGACGACCAGAAGTTCGACTACATGTACAAGTTCATCTCCAGCAAGAAGATTCAGCCAGGCGAAGCGACGGGGGGTGGATACAGCGCCGCGGCCATGGCCAACAACATGTCCATCCTCGACGAGGGCACGCTTTACGTCGCCAAGCTGTCGAGCGACATCCCGCCCGCCGACATCGACGGCTCCGGCAAGCTGCCGTCCACCGGCTCCTTCAGCGGCACCGGCACCTGGATTCCGCTGCTGCGCTCGGGCCCTGGCGGACAGGCCGAATCGCTGGTGCAGGGCGTGACCGCCCAGGAGGCGGCGGTGTTCACCCGCTTCGCCGCCGACAAGGCGGGCGCCACCAAGATGGACCGGCCCGAGGACTTCGAGGCCAACCCGAAGACCGGCAAGATCTACGTCGCCCTGACCAACAACGACGACCGCGGTGCACCCGACGAAGCGCCCGTCGACGCGGCCAACCCGCGCAACGACAACAAGAGCGGGCAGGTCCTCGAGATCACCGACGACCACGCGGGCACGTCGTTCACCTGGGACCTGCTGCTGGTCTGCGGCGATCCCGCGGCGGCCGACACCTACTTCGCCGGTTTCGACAAGACCAAGGTCAGCCCCATCTCCTGCCCGGACAACCTCGCCTTCGACAGCCACGGCAACCTGTGGATCTCCACCGACGGCAACGCGCTGGACTCCAACGACGGCCTGTTCGCGGTGGCGCTCGAGGGGCCCAACCGCGGCGAGGTCAAGCAGTTCCTCACCGTTCCGCTCGGCGCGGAGACGTGCGGACCGGTCATCGCCGACGACCTCGTCACCGTCAGCGTCCAGCACCCCGGCGAGCACGACGACAACAGCATCGACGACCCCCTTTCGCGCTGGCCAGAGGGCGGCAACGGCACCGCTCGGCCGTCAGTGGTCGCGGTATGGCGGGACGGCGGGAATATCGGCGCCTGATCGCACGTACGTTTAATCCGTGACCTTCCCCACGCGTATCGGCGTACAGCTTCAGCCTCAGCACTCCCCCAACTACGGCCACATTCGCGACGCGGTCCGCCGCTGCGAGGACATCGGCGTCGACATCGCCTTCAACTGGGATCACTTCTTCCCGTTGTACGGCGATCCCGACGGCGCCCACTACGAATGTTGGACCATGCTCGCCGCCTGGGCCGAGCAGACGTCGCGCATCGAGTTCGGCGCCCTGGTGACCTGCAATTCCTACCGCAACCCCGATCTGCTCGCGGACATGGCGCGCACCGTCGACAACATCTCCGACGGCCGACTGATCCTCGGCATCGGCTCGGGCTGGAAGGACAAGGACTACGAGGAGTACGGCTACGACTTCGGCACCGCGGGCAGCCGCCTCGACGATCTGGCCGAGGCACTGCCGCGGATCAAGTCGCGGCTCGGCAAGCTGAACCCGGCGCCGATCCGCGACATCCCCATCCTGTTGGGCGGCGGTGGCGAGAAGAAGACGCTGCGTCAGGTCGCCGAGCACGGCAACGTGTGGCACTACTTCGTCGACCGTGAGACCTACCCGCACAAGGCCGAGGTGCTCGCCAGGCACTGCGCGGACGTGGGCCGCGACCCCGCGACGATCGAACACTCGGCAGGCGTGGAAGGCGACAGCATCGAGGCGCTGATCGAGGAGGCCGAAGTCATGGCCGGCCTCGGCGTCACCCTGTTCACAGTCGGCGTCAACGGCCCCGACTACGACCTCAGCGGAGCCGAGGCGTTGGTCAAGTGGCGCGACGCGCGCTCCTGAGCCGAAGCTGACCGCGGCATGCCCAAGAAATACGGCGTCAAGGAGAAGGACCTCGTCGTCTCCCACGTGGTGAACCTGGTGCTGACGGGCAAGCTCCGCTCTGGAGATCGGTTGGACCGCAACGAGATCGCCGAGCAGCTTGGCCTCAGCCGGGTGCCCATCCAGGAGGCCGTGGTTCAGCTCGAACACGACGGCGTGCTCTCGACGCGGTACCACCGGGGTGCCTACGTCGAGCGCTTCGACGAGGGCGTCGTCCGTGAACACCACGAGCTGTACGGGATGCTCAATGGCATCGCATCGGCACGCGCCGCATCCCGACGCGACCCCGAGGTGCTCGACGCGCTTCGCACCCTGCTTGACGCGATGCGCGCGGGCGCGGGGTCGCGCACGTTCAGCGAGGCCGCGTGGCGCTACCGCAAGACGGTCAACGAGGTGCACGCCGGGCCCCGACTGCGGGCGGCAATCCGCGCGTCGCTGACGCTCATGCCGCCGTCGTTCTGGCCGGCGTACTACGGGAGCCACGCCGAGCTGGTCGCGTACTACGCCGCCGAGACCGCGGCGATCGCGGAAGGCAACCGCGGCGCGGCGCGCGCTGCCTGCGTCGGCCGGGCCGAGCTCATGGGCCAGATCATGCTCGCCGAGTTGATCCGCCGTCGTGTGCTTGCGCCGCCGGTCACGGCGCCGCAGGAACCAACGGTTGTGTTCTGAATGAGCACAAGCCGCGTCTAGCGGCCGGACCTGACGCTAGGTTGCCAGGATGCTCCGGTTACGCAAGGCGATGGTCGTCGCAATCGTCGCGCTGGCGGTGTTCGGCATCGGGATCGCGGCACCTGCGACGGCCGACGTCGACCAGTGCGCCCCACCGGGCGTGCAGAGCGCCAGCGCGCTGCCCACCAATCTGGCGGCCGCAGCCAAGGGGCCGGGCGAGGACAAGTACACGACACCGAACGTCGTGCCGCTGGCCTCCGTCGACGCCACCGCGCTGCGGTTGAGCACACCCGGCGTCCTCACCGTCGGCACGCTGTCCGACGCGCCCCCCAGCATCTGCATCAACTCCGCGGGCCAGTTCACCGGTTTCGACAACGAGCTGCTGCGGGCGATCGCCGCCAAGGTGGGGCTGGAGGTCAACTTCGTCGGCACCGAATTCTCCGGGCTGCTCGCCCAGACGGCAGCGGGCCGATTCGACGTCGCCTCGTCGTCGATCACCACCACCGATGCGCGCCGCAAGACCGTCGGTTTCACCAACGGCTACGACTTCGGCTACTTCTCCCTCGTCGTGCCAACGGGTTCGCCGATCACCGGCTTCGAGAAGCTCGCCGCGGGCCAGCGCATCGGCGTGGTGCAGGGCACCGTGCAGGAGGCCTACGTCGTCGACACCCTTGGCCTGGACCCGGTGAAGTTCCCCGACTACAACACCGTGTACGCCAGCCTCAAGAGCCGCCAGATCGACGCGTGGGTGGCGCCGTCGCAACAGGCCCAGGGCACCGTTCAGCCGGGTGACCCGGCCCAGATCATCGAAAACACGTTCAGCTTGGACAATTTCGTCGCCTACGCGGTGGCCAAGGAGAACAAGCCGCTCATCGACGCACTCAACTCCGGCCTCGACGCGGTGATCGCCGACGGCACGTGGTCGAAGCTGTACACCGACTGGGTACCTCGGGCTCTGCCGCCCGGATGGAAGCCCGGCTCGAAGGCGGCGCCATTGCCGCAACTGCCCGACTTCGCCGCGATCGCGGCGAGCCGCACCCCGGCCGACGCGAACACATCCGCGCCGAAATCCACGCTGTCCCAACTCAAGGACTCATTCCTCGATTGGGGCCTCTACAAGCAGGCCATCCCCGACCTGCTCAAGACGGGGCTGCCCAACACCCTGATCCTGACCGTCAGCGCCAGCATCATCGGGTTGATCATCGGCATGGTCCTTGCCATCGCCGGCATCTCCCGGTCGCGATGGCTGCGCTGGCCGGCCCGGATCTACACCGACGTCTTCAGGGGCCTGCCCGAAGTCGTCATCATCCTGCTGATCGGACTCGGCATCGGACCCGTCGTCGGATCACTGACCGGCAACAACCCCTACCCCCTCGGCATAGCCGCGCTCGGGCTGATGGCGGGCGCCTACATCGGCGAGATCTTCCGGTCCGGAATCCAAAGCGTCGAGGCCGGGCAAATGGAGGCGTCGCGCGCGCTGGGCTTCAGCTACTCGGCATCGATGCAGCTGGTGGTCGTGCCACAGGGCATACGGCGGGTGCTGCCCGCGCTCGTCAACCAGTTCATCTCGCTGCTGAAGGCGTCATCGCTGGTGTACTTCCTCGGTCTGATCGCCAGCCAACGCGAGCTGTTCCAGGTTGGCCGAGATCTCAACGCGCAGACCGGAAATCTGTCCCCGCTCGTTGCCGCTGGCCTGTTCTACCTGCTGTTGACGATCCCGCTGACCCACCTGGTCAACTTCATCGACAATCGCCTGCGCCGCGGCCGGCCAACGACGGACGTCGATGATCCTGCGAGCCCTGCCAGTCCCTCGTCCACCCAGGAGATGGTGTGAGCATCGCGACCCCCAATGCCGCGTTCGAGCCGGTCTCATTGGCCGCCAATGGTATTCACCTATCGTTCGGAACCAACTCGGTGCTGCGCGGCGTCGACGTCGAGGTGCCCGCCGGAACCACCACTGCAGTGATCGGCCCTTCGGGATCGGGCAAGTCGACGTTGTTGCGCACGCTCAACCGGCTCTACGAACCCGACGAGGGCGACATCCTGCTCGACGGCCGCTCGGTGCTCAAGGACGATCCCGACCAGCTGCGCCAGCGCATCGGCATGGTGTTCCAGCAGTTCAACTTGTTCCCGCATCGCACCGTGCTCGACAACGTGACGCTGGCTCCGCGCAAGCTCAAGGGCCTCAGTCCCGACGCGGCTCGCGATCTCGGCCTGGCACAGCTGGAGCGAGTCGGCCTGCGGCACAAGGCGGATGCCCGTCCCACCACGTTGTCGGGCGGTCAGCAGCAGCGCGTGGCGATCGCGCGTGCCCTCGCCATGGCGCCCCAGGTGATGTTCTTCGACGAGGCGACGTCGGCATTGGATCCCGAACTGGTGAAGGGCATTCTGGCGTTGATGGCCGACCTCGGGTCGGACGGCATGACGATGGTCGTGGTCACGCACGAGATGGGCTTCGCGCAATCGGCCGCCGACGCCGTGGTGTTCATGGATCACGGCGTCGTCGTCGAGTCCGGACCGCCCGAACAGATCTTCGAAAGTGCCGGGACCGACCGTCTGCGACAGTTCCTGTCCCAGGTGCTCTAGGCGTCACCGCGCAAGTCGAGCAACCTCCTGGCGTGTCCGGTCACGTGCGGATCACCCCCGGTTCAAACGAAATCGCCACATGTCGGCGATCTGACAGGCAAGAACGGTTAGACTAGCGAATTATGGTAGAAACCGAACCGCAGGTCACCGAACTGGCCGGGGAGCTGCAGCAGGTGCTCTCCAAGGTGTTCTCTGTGCTGCGCCGCGGTGATACCACCCGGGCGACTGCCGAAGGTACCGCCGATCTCACGTTGGCCCAGCTCTCCATCCTGTTGACCCTGCTCGACAAGGGTCCGATCCGGATGACCGAACTCGCCGCCCACGAACGCGTGCGCACCCCCACCACCACCGTCGCGATCCGCCGCCTCGAGAAGCTCGGATTGGTCAAGCGCTCAAGGGATCCATCCGATCTGCGTGCCGTTCTGGTCGACGTCACCCCCCGTGGCTTGGTTCAGCACCGCGAGGCCATCGCCACGCGCCGCGCACAGCTGGCAGGCATGCTGAGCAAGCTCAGCGACGAGGATCGCGCAGCGCTCACGAAGGCGCTCGAGCCGCTGGCGCGGCTGGCCGAGCAGACGAAGGACCACTAGCTAGCGTTCGGCGGGCGGCAGCGTAGCGACTTGGGGATCAACCCAGCCAATCCAGCACTGCGGCCGCCGTCCACGACTGCTGCATGCTGCCCAACGGTTCACCCGTGAACGGTTCGTAGTATTCGGCGAAGGTGCCGTCGCTGGCTTGGCGCAGCCCTTCACGCCGCAGCATCAGCGACCGCTCCGACCAACCCCGTCGCGCGAAGCACCAAGAGAACAGCCACGTCATCACCGGCCAGATCGGCCCGCGCCAGTACTCGCGGGCACGGAAGTCGCGCGACACCGGTGAGGTCGACGGGATCAGCGAGTACTTCAGATCCGGGTGCCCGCAGAATCGCGGGCCATCGAGCAACTTCAGCAGTGCCCGTTCCTTGTCGTGCGGCAGTCCGCCGCACAGCAGCGGAGCGAATTGCGCGACCGTCTCCGTCGGTACCCACCGTTCTGCCTTGACGTCGTAATCCCTTGCCGCGCCGGTTCTCTGGTCGCACGAGTCGACAACTCCACCACGAAAACGCTCGGCCCAGGAGTACAGGTCGCGGACATCGGCGTTCGGCCGCTTGTAGTCCTCACCGATCTCGGCGAGCACCGTGCACGCCACCGACAGGATCGCCGAGACGAACACGTCCTCGACGGCGAAGCTCATCACCTTGGGCAAGAGCTCGTCGTCGTAGCGCGCCGACTTCATCTCCTCGAGCAGCCACAGGTACCTGTCGTACTCGACGTCGGAGGGACGCTGGCTGGCGTCGGTGACGATCGCGTTGTCCTCGCGTTGGTACTCGGGCACGTTGCCAGGAATCACGTTGGCGTACGAGCTGTCCCAGCGCGGCGAGTTGTCCATGCCGGATTCCCAGCCGTGATAGAGCGTGACCCGGCCGCGCGCCTTGGGGTCGCGGGCGTCGGCCAGCCAGCGATGCCATCGCACGAGATCGGCCCACCGACGGTCGAGGAACGCCTCGGCGACCGCCCGCGTCGAGCGGCCCCGCGTGCGGGCGTGGTCGAGGATGCGCTGCACCGCGATGGCGTGGACGGGAGGCTGGGTGATCCCGGAGGTGTGCCTGCTGCGGGGTGCGTTGGCCGCCAGCGCCGACGTCGCCCAGCGGGCGGGGCCCGGGAAGTAGCCGTCGACCCCGTTGGCGAAGACGATGTGCGGAATCATGCCGTTGCGCCACTGCGCGGACAGCAAGGTATCCAGCTCGACGACCGCCCGTTCCACGCTCAGGGGCGCGAGGCCGATGGCGACGAACGCCGCGTCCCAGCTCCACATGTGGGGGTACAGCAGGGGCGCGGCGGTGGTCATCACGCCGAGGTCATTGCCGCGCAGCAGATAGGCGGCACGGGCCGCCAATTGAGTGGGCGCGAAGCTGGGATCGGGGGGCATCGCCTTCAATGATGCGACCTCGAGGCGAACTATGCAGGTCGGTACTGTGACGACGTGCCGACCGCGATGATCACAGGGGCCGGCGGCGGGCTTGGTGCCGCCATCGCTGACGCCCTTGCGCCGACCCACACGCTGCTGCTCGCCGGCCGCCCTTCGGAGCGCCTCGACGCGCTCGCCGAGCGGCTCGGCGCCCCCACCTGGCCATTGGACCTCACCGATCCCGACTCGATCGAAGCGAGCACCGAAGTCCTGACCGATCTCGACGTGCTGATCCACAACGCGGGCGTGTCCTACCCGGGTCGCGTCGCCGAGTCGACGGTCGAGGAGTGGCGCGCCACGCTCGAGGTCAACGTGGTGGGCGCCGTCGCGCTGACACTGGCGCTGCTACCTGCCCTGCGCCGTGCGCGCGGGCACGTGATCTTCATCAACTCCGGTGCGGGACAGAAGGCGTCGCCCGGCCTGGCGTCCTACACGGCGAGCAAGTTCGCGTTGCGGGGGTTCGCCGATTCGCTGCGCGCCGACGAGCCCGATCTTCGCGTCACGTCCGTGCACCCGGGCCGGATCGCCACGGACATGCAGCGCGATCTCGTCGCCTACGAGGGGCGCGAGTACGTTGCCGAGCACTACCTACAGCCCGAGACGGTAGCCGCAGTCGTCGCACAGGCGGTGGCGACCCCGCCCGACGCGCACGTCCACGAGGTCGTGATCCGCCCGCGCTAGGCGACGACGTTGACGAGCTTGCCTGCCACCACGATGACCTTCTTCGGGGTGGCGCCGTCCAGGAACGCGACGACCTTCTCATCGGACAGCGCAGCAGCCTCCACCGCGTCGGCATCGGCGTCGGCCGCGACGGTGATGCGTCCGCGCACCTTGCCGTTGACCTGAACGGGGTACTCGACGGTGTCCTCGACCAGATAGGCCGGATCTGCCTGCGGGAAGGGGCCGTGCGCCAGCGACGTCTCGTGGCCAAGCCTTCGCCACAGTTCCTCGGCCAGGTGCGGCGCCAGAGGCGCGACCATCAACACCAGTGGCTCGACGGCCGCGCGGGCCGTCACGCCTTCCTTGGTCAGGTGGTTGGTGTACTCGATGAGCTTCGCGGCAGCGGTGTTGTTGCGCAGTGCCGCATAGTCTTCCGCGACGCCTGCGATGGTCTTGTGCAGTTGGCGCAGCGTGTCGTCGCTGATCGCAGCGTGGTTGTCCACCCGGTCCGCACCGGTGCTCTCGTCGACCACCACGCGCCAGACGCGCTGCAGGAACCGGTATGCCCCCACGACGTCCTTGGTGGCCCACGGCCGCGACGCCTCCAGCGGGCCCATCGACATCTCGTAGACGCGCAGGGTGTCGGCGCCGTACTCCTCGCAGATCTCGTCGGGTGACACCGAGTTCTTGAGGCTCTTGCCGATCTTGCCGAACTCCTGCTTCACCTCGATGTCTCCGGAAGCTCCCGGTAGGAAGAACTTGCCTTCGCGCTCAACGACTTCTGCGGCTGGCACGTAGGAGCCGCGCGCGTCCGTGTACGCGAACGCCTGGATGTAGCCCTGGTTGACCAGTCGGCGATACGGCTCCCGGGAGCTGACGTGTCCGAGGTCGAAGAGCACCTTGTGCCAGAACCGCGAATAGAGCAGGTGCAGCACCGCATGCTCGACGCCACCCACGTACAGGTCGACGCCGCCGGGATCGTGCGCGCCGTGCTCGGCGGGCCGCGGCCCCATCCAATACGCCTCGTTCTCCTTGGCGCAGAACGTTTCCGAGTTGTGCGGGTCGGCGTAGCGCAGCTCGTACCACGAGCTGCCCGCCCACTGCGGCATCACGTTGGTGTCGCGGGTGTAGGACTTCAGGCCGTCACCGAGATCGAGGTCGACGTGCACCCATTCGGTGGCCTTGCCGAGCGGGGGAGACGGCTCGCTGTCCGCGTCGTCGGGGTCGAACTGCGCGGGCGAGTAGTCCGCGACGTCAGGAAGTTCCACGGCCAGCATCGACTCCGGCAGCGGGTGGGCGCGACCGTCGTCGTCGTAGACGATCGGGAACGGCTCGCCCCAGTAGCGCTGCCGGGCGAACAGCCAGTCGCGCAGCTTGTACTCGACCCGTGCGTGGCCGCGGCCGTCGGCCTCCAGCCGCGCAATGATGGCTTCCTTGGCCGACGCGATGCTCAGCCCGTCGAGGTCGCCGGAGTTCACCAGCAC
Organism: Mycolicibacterium sp. P9-64; assembly: GCF_008329605.1. Taxonomy (GTDB): domain Bacteria; phylum Actinomycetota; class Actinomycetes; order Mycobacteriales; family Mycobacteriaceae; genus Mycobacterium. The sequence goes on along the minus strand of NZ_NPKO01000010.1, from coordinate 151,138 downwards.
GCCGTCACCGGTATACGCGGCCTGCGACACGTCGCCACCGCTGATGACCTCGACGATGGGCAATCCGAACTCGGTCGCGAAGTCCCAGTCCCTCTGGTCACCGCCCGGCACCGCCATGATCGCACCGGTGCCGTAGCCGATCAGCACGTAGTCGGCGATGAACACCGGAACCCGTTGATCGTTGACCGGATTGGTCGCGTACGCGCCGACGAACACGCCGGTCTTGGTCTTGTTCTCCTGGCGCTCCAGATCGGACTTCGCCGCGATCGACGACCGGTACGAGGCCACCGCCTCGGCAGGCGACGCGGCACCGTTGGTCCATCGCGGGTCGACCCCGTCGGGCCAGGCGTCAGCCGTGAGCGCCTCGACCAGTGGATGCTCCGGCGCCAACACCAGGTAGGTGGCACCGAACAGCGTGTCCGGCCGCGTCGTGAAGACCTCGATGTCACCTGCGTCCGTGGCGAACTGGACCTCGGCGCCCGTGGACCTGCCGATCCAGTTGCGCTGCATGGTCTTGACCTTGTCCGGCCAGTCCAGCACCTCCAGGTCGTCGAGCAGCCGGTCGGAGTATGCAGTGATGCGCATCATCCACTGCCGCAACCGCTTCCGGAACACGGGGAAGTTGCCGCGATCGCTGCGGCCTTCGGACGTCACCTCTTCGTTGGCCAAAACGGTGCCCAAACCTGGGCACCAGTTCACCATCGAGTCGGCCCGGTAGACCAGGCGGTACGAGTCGATCAGGTCGGCCCGCTCGCCTTTGGTCAGCTCCGACCAGGCGGGCCCCTCGGCCGGTGTCCGCGCGCCCGACTCGAATTCCGCGATCAGCTCGGCGATCGGGCGTGCCTTGTCAGCCGCCTCGTCGAACCACGCGTTGTAGATCTGCAGGAAGATCCACTGCGTCCACTTGTAGAAGTCGACGTCGGTGGTCGCGAAGCTGCGGCGCGCGTCATGCCCGAGGCCGAGGCGGCCCAGCTGACGGCGGAAGTTGACGATGTTGGCCTCGGTGCGCTCGCGCGGATGCGTGCCGGTCTGCACCGCGTACTGCTCCGCGGGTAGGCCAAACGCATCGAAACCCAAGGCATGCAACACGTTGCGCCCGGTCATCCGGAAGTACCTGGCGTAGACGTCGGTGGCGATGTAGCCGAGCGGGTGCCCGACGTGCAGGCCCTCACCGGACGGGTACGGGAACATGTCCTGCACGAACATCTTGTCGGCGGGCACCCCGCTGCCGTCGGCGGGAGCCAAGGATCCGACCGGGTTGGGCACGTTGAACGTGCCCGATTTCGCCCACGTCTCCTGCCAGGTGCGCTCGATCTCCCCGGCCAGTTCCGCGGTGTAGCGGAACTGCGGGGTGTCCGAAGCGTCGTCAAGGCGAGCGAAGCGACGGGAAGTTTCGGAGTCGCCGTCCCGTTCAGTCACGTGAACAGGGTAGTCAACGGTGAACGCACATCCGTCGGCGCGCCATGTGGCCCAACTCACGGAGCCGTTCGCGGTGGCCCCGAGAGACCAAGACAACGGGTTGATCTCGGTTCCGTTGCAGTGCGGTCTGCGCATGGTTGCGAGTCGATTCCGACCCTGGTCGCAGGCACTCGGCCGTGGATACAGTCGGCCCCTGACCTCGGGCATCCCGCCCCGGTCAGGCCAGATCGTTTTCCGGAAGGACCACGTCACATGTTCGTGAATGCCCGCCGCTGGGGCCTCCTGGCAGGAGGCTTCGCCGCCGGTGTGGCCTGCGTCGTCGGCCTGGCAGGCACCACCGCCTCGGCCGAGCCAACGCTCCCGCAACCGCAGCTGCCCTCACCCGCCACCGTCACCCAGACGATCACCGTCCAGGCTGGCACCGTGCCGCCGACCGTGCCCACGCCCATCCAGGGGGCGTTCGGCCAACCCGCCGCGGCCGCCCAGGCCGCCGCTCCCGGCGCCCAGCCCGCCGCAGGCATGAACCTCGCAACTGCGCCGGTTGCCGCGCAGTCCACCATCGTGCCCGCCACGTCGGGCACCATCACCGACTTCTTGAAGAGCAAGAACGTCGCTCTCGAGCCGCAGACCGCGAAGGACTTCAAAGCGCTCAACATCGTGCTCCCGATGCCGACCGGTTGGAGCCAGGTGCCCGATCCCAACGTCCCCGACGCCTTCGCGGTGATCGCGGACCGCGTCGGCGGCGACGGCTTGTACACGTCGAACGCCCAGGTCATCGTCTACAAGCTGGTCGGCGACTTCGATCCCAAGGAAGCCATCAGCCACGGCCTGATCGACAGCCAGCAACTCCCCGCGTGGCGGTCCACCGACGCCTCGATGGCCGACTTCGGCGGCTTCCCCTCATCGATGATCGAGGGCACCTACCGGCAGAACAACATGACGCTGAACACTTCCAAGCGCAACGTCATCGCCACCTCGGGAACCGACCGCTACCTGGTGTCGCTGGCCGTGACCACCAGCGCGCAGGTATCAGTGGCCGCAGGCGCAGCGACCGACGCCGTCGTCAACGGCTTCAGGGTCAGCTCACCCACCGCGCCGGCCCCGCCCGCGCCCGGTGTGCCGCTCGCAGCCCCCGCCGCACCTGCGCCTGCCCCCGCCGCACCCGTCGTACCCACCTCGCCGCAGATCCTCGGAGTCCCGCGCTAGCCGCGAACCCGGACACCGCCGCACCGTCGGCGAGCCAGTAATGTGTCGACCATGCTGATCGCCGCGGTGCTGTGTCTGTGCGCCGCCGCCGTCACCGCCGGACTCGGGCTCTGGCTGTTGGCTCGGCCGCGATCCGGCGACCCCGTCCGGCAGATTCTGCGCACCGTCGCGCCAACACAGTTGGCGGCCGCGGCCATGCTCGCGGCCGGAGGCAGCGTCGCGTTGTCGGCCCGCCCCCAGACCGGTCTGCTCGTCCTCGTGGTCTGCGTCATCGGTGCCGTCGGCACCGTCGCGGCTGGGTGCTATCAGAGCGCCAAGGTCGTGGCCCGCCAGGAGGAAGCCAGCAAGGCCCATGCGGCCACCGCCGGCTGCGCTGGCGCCTGTGCATCCTGCACGCTGTCCTGTAACTGACGGTCGTGCGTCGCTGGCTCAGGTGGCTACCCGCCGACGGTTTTGTGGTCGCGTTGCTCGCGGTCGTCGCGTTGGCCGCGATGTTCCCCGCGAGCGGTGCGTTCGGGGACGCGCTGTCGGTCGCCACCAAGATCGTCATCGCTCTGCTGTTCGCGCTGTACGGCGCCCGGCTCGCGCCCGCCGAGGCGTTGCACGGGCTGCGCCACTGGCGACTGCACCTGCTCGTCCTGGCCGCCACGTTCATCGTGTTCCCACTGCTCGGCCTCGCCGCCAAGGCGCTGGTGCCAAGTCTTCTGACCCCAGCCCTGTACACCGGGGTGCTCTTCTTGTGCCTGGTGCCGTCGACGGTGCAGTCATCGATCGCGTTCACCTCGATCGCGCGCGGCAACGTGCCGGCCGCGATCGTCAGTGCATCGCTGTCGAACATCGTCGGCGTGGTGCTCACGCCACTGCTCGTCGTGTTGCTCATGCAAACCACGGGCGGCGTCCGCGTCGACGGTTCGGCGGTGCTCGACATCGTGCTGCAGATCCTGCTGCCGTTCGTGGTCGGGCAATTGCTGAGGCCACTGGTATCGGGCTGGTTGGACCGGCACCCGGTCATCACCAAGGTCTTCGACCGCGGCTCGATTCTCTTGGTGGTCTACACGGCGTTCTCACTGAGCGTGACCCAGCACATTTGGAGCGCCGTCAGTGCTCTGCGGATCCTCGAGGTGGCCGCGGTGTGCGTGCTGTTGCTGGCGGTCATGCTGGCGCTGACGGTGGGCACGTCGCGGCTGGCCAAGCTGAACCGGGCCGACATGACGGTGTTGCTGTTCTGCGGGTCGAAGAAGAGCCTGGCGTCCGGGTTGCCGATGGCGCTGGTGTTCTTCGGTCCCGGAGCTGCAGGGTTGATCATGTTGCCGCTGATCATCTTTCACCAGATCCAGCTTCTGGTGTGTGCGGCGATCGCGAGCCGGATGTCGCGCGCTCAGGTGAACGAGGTCAGTTCCGGCTGATGTCGATCGGATGTGACGCGAGCATGGACAGCGGCAACGGCTGACGCCGCAGCACGCGTGACCACAGGTCTACCCTCGGCTCCACGAGAACGTCGGATGGCAACGCGGACAACACGATCCAATCGTCACGCTCGATCTCACCGTCGAGTTGGCCGATCGTCCAACCGGAGTAGCCCGCGTAGATGCGCACGCCCTCGACGATGGGCGCGATCTCGTCGGGCTCGGCGTCCAGGTCCACCATCACCATCCGGCCCTGCACGTGCCGAAGGCCGGGCACACCGGCAGGATCCATGCCGACCCGCAGCGTCGCAAGGCACAACGCGGCGTCCCGCTTCACCGGTCCGCCGATGAACATCGTCTTCGGCTTGGTGGCCAGCTTCGCCCACTGCGGAAGCACGTTGTAGACGGCGGTCTCACTCGGCCGGTTCAGGACCACGCCGAGCGTGCCGCCGTCGTTGTGTTCGACGACGTAGATGACGCTGCGCCGGAACGTCGGCTCGAGCAGATCGGTGTTTGCGAGCAGCAGCGTTCCCGCACGAACCCGAGGCACGGAGGGGGCGATGAAGTCCTCCGGGTCGTCTGAATGCGCCACCCGTCCATCATGTCACCAGCGCTCGTCCGACGTGGCGAAGAGGCGCGGCCAGCCGGGATATTTGTAGTGTGGATGGGGTTGCCGATCTCGGCGAAAACACCGTTCGACAAGATCGGATCTGACGTGACCGAATCCCGCGCACCCATTGCCTTGTGGCAGTCGGTGCGCGCACTGCCCGAATTCCGCCGACTGCTCGAGCTGCGCATCGTCAGTCAATTCGGCGACGGCGTCTTCCAGGCCGGCCTCGCGGGGGCGCTGCTGTTCAATCCCGAGCGCGCCGCAGGGCCATGGGCCATCGCAGGCGCCTTCGCCGTGCTGTTCCTTCCGTACTCGCTTCTGGGCCCGTTCGCCGGTGCGCTTCTCGACCGTTGGGATCGCCGGGCGGTACTCATCGGGGCGAACCTGGTCCGGCTGCTGCTGATGGTGGGCGTCGCCGCCCTGCTGGCCGCTGGAGCCGGCGAGCTGGCGATCCTCTGCGGGGCGCTGGTCGTGAACGGCTTCACGCGGTTCGTGTCGTCGGGCCTATCGGCTGCCCTGCCACACGTGGTGCCACGCGAACAGGTGGTGACGATGAATTCGGTGGCCACCGCGACGGGTGCTGCCTCGGCGTTCCTCGGTGCCAACTTCATGCTGCTGCCGCGCTGGCTGTTCGGCACGGGCGATGCAGGCGCCGCGTCGGTGATCTTCATCGCGGCCGTGCCCGTAGCGCTCGCGCTGTGGCTGTCGGTGCGGTTCAAGCCACACGTGCTCGGCCCCGACGACAGCGCGCGGGCCGTGCACGGTTCGGTGGCCTACGCCGTGGCCACCGGCTGGGGGTACGGCATCAGGACCGTGCTCGCCGTGCCCTCGGTCGGCGCCACGCTGTCGGGGCTGGCCGCACACCGGGTCGTGTTCGGCATCAATACCTTGCTGGTGCTGGTGATCGTGCGGCACAGCGACGTGCGCGACGTGGCGGGGCTCGGCACCGTCGTGCTGTTCGTCGCGGCGACGGGCCTCGGGGCGTTCGTGGCCACGTTCCTCACGCCGCCCGCGGTGCTGCGGTGGGGGCGCTTCGCGACGACCAACACCGCGCTCGGGCTTGCGGCGGTCTTCCAGCTCGGTGCGGCCGGACTGCAGTTGCCGTTGATGACGCTGTGCGGTCTGCTCCTTGGCATCACCGGTCAGGTGGTGAAGCTGTGTGCCGATTCGGCCATGCAGTTGGACGTCGACGACGCATTGCGCGGCCACGTCTTCACGGTTCAGGATTCGCTGTTCTGGGTGTCGTTCATCGGAGCGATCGCGGTATCGGCCGCCGTCATGCCCGCCGACGGCCTCGCACCGGCGCTGGTGGTGTCGGGCGCTGCCGTGTACGTCATCGGGTTGTGCGTCCACACGTTGGTCGGCAAGCGGTCCACCCTGGATCAGGGCGACGAGGAGTAGGAGAGATCATGGCTGGTCCAGAATCGGTGGTTGGCGACCTTCGCGCGGAGAGTGACGATCTCGACGCGCTCATCGCCGATCTGCCTGCCGAGCGCTGGCGCACCGACACCCCCGCCCCGGGGTGGACGATCGCCCACCAGATCGCGCACCTGTTGTGGACCGACAGGGTCGCGGTCGTCGCCGTCACCGACGAGGCGGGCTTCGGCGAACTGCTGACCGAGGCGGCCAAGAATCCGACCGGCTTCGTCGACGCCGGCGCCGAAGAGCTGTCCGCGATCCCGCCCGCCGAGATGCTCGCCGAGTGGCGGAGCACCAGGAACCGGCTGCACGACGAACTCCTCGCCGTGACCGACGGCCGCAAGCTGCCCTGGTTCGGTCCACCGATGAGCGCCGCGTCGATGGCGACGGCCCGGCTGATGGAGACCTGGGCGCACGGCCTCGACGTCGCCGACGCCCTCGGGGTGTCGCGTCCTGCGACCGAGCGGTTGCGTTCGATCGCCCACATCGGCGTGAGGACAAGGGATTACGCGTACCTGGTGCACGGGCTGACGGCGCCCACCGATCCGTTCCTCGTCGAGCTGCGCGCGCCTGACGGTACGACGTGGTCGTGGGGGCCCGCCGACGCCCTGCAGCGGGTGAGCGGATCGGCCGAGGACTTCTGCATGCTCGTCACGCAGCGCAGGCCACGCGCCGAGCTCGACGTCACGGCCGACGGCGCCGACGCCGAACAGTGGCTGGCGATTGCGCAGGCGTTCGCGGGCCCACCGGGACCCGGCCGGTAATCACAGCTGGGTCGCCGCGTCGGCTGCACCGTCACCGTCGGTGTCCGCCAGCCGGACGTCCCACTGCCCGTCACCGTCGGTGTCGACGTAGGCCTGGTCGCCGACGAGCGCCCGGTCGGCAAGGCCGTCGCGATCGCTGTCGAGCAGCCGGTCGTCGGCCGCGCCGTCACCGTCGAAGTCGACCTGCGGGCCACCGACCGTCTCGGCACCGTCCAGCCCGAACCAGCGCATCTCCCCGCCCCGGTCCTTGCCGTCGACGCTCAGCGACCACGTCCCCGTGCCGTCGTCGGTGAAGGACGCCTCGGGGTGCCCGTCGTCGTCCAGGTCGAGGACGGCGTGATCGACGACGCCGTCGCCGTCGAGGTCGGCGAGTGCATCGTCGACGAGGCCGTCGCCGTCGAAGTCAAGGCCGATCGCGTCGAAGACGCCGTCACCGTCCAGGTCCAGATTCGGCTCGGCAGTCCACATCGCCGCCGTGCCATCACCGACGCCCAAGCAATAGTCCACTTCAATCCCCCGTCGCTCCGCTCACCCCGACGTGAAGTAGGACGCAGGACTAGCCCCTGGCGTTCCACCACTTCTGCAGTTCGGCGACGGCCTCGTCGTGATCGAGTGGGCCGCGGTCCAGCCGCAGCTCCTTCAGATACCGCCAGGCCTGCCCCACCTCGGGGCCGGCCGGAATGCCGAGCAGCTTCATGATCTCGTTGCCGTCGAGGTCGGGCCGGACCCGCTGCAAATCCTCCTGCGCCGCCAGCTCGGCGATGCGCTGCTCGAGGCTGTCGTAGTTGGCCTGCAGCCGTGCGGCCCGCCGCTTGTTGCGGGTCGTGCAGTCCGCGCGCACCAGCTTGTGCAGCTTGTCCAGCAGCGGTCCCGCGTCGGTGACGTAGCGGCGCACGGCGGAGTCCGTCCACTTGCCGGCCCCACTAGAATCCGCGTAACCGTGGAACCGAAGGTGCAGGTAAACCAGCTGGGAGACGTCGTCGACCATCTGCTTGGAGTACTTGAGTGCCCGCATCCGCTTGCGCGTCATCTTCGCGCCGACCACCTCGTGGTGGTGGAAGCTCACGCCGCCATCGGCCTCGTGCCGTCGGGTGCCCGGCTTGCCGATGTCGTGCAGTAGCGCGGCCCACCGCAACACCAGGTCAGGGCCTTCGGTCTCCAGGTCGATGGCCTGCGCCAGAACCGTCAGCGAATGCTGGTAGACGTCCTTGTGCTGGTGATGTTCGTCGATGGCCATCTGCATCGCCCCGATCTCGGGCAGCACCACCTGACCGAGCCCGGTCTGCACCATCAGATCGATGCCCGCCAACGGGTCGGCGCCCAACACCAGCTTGTCGAGTTCGGCAGCCACGCGCTCGGCGGTGATGCGGCCGAGCTCGGACGCCATCCGCGCCATCGCCTCGTGCACCCTCGGGGCGACGGTGAAGCCGAGCTGCGAGACGAACCGTGCCGCACGCAGCATGCGCAGCGGATCGTCGCCGAACGACACCTCCGGTGCAGCGGGGGTGTCAAGCACGCCGGTCCGCAGTGCCGCCAGACCGCCTAGCGGATCACAGAATTCGCCAAGGGCCCCCGGCGCCTTCGGATCGATGCGCACGGCAATGGCGTTGGCGGTGAAGTCGCGGCGAACCAGGTCGCCTTCAAGGGTGTCGCCGAAGCGCACCTGAGGATTTCGCGACACCTGGTCGTAGCTGTCCGAGCGGAACGTGGTGATCTCCAGGCGCTGCTCGCCCTTGGTGGCGCCGATGGTGCCGAACTCGATGCCGGTGTCCCACAATCCGTCGGCCCAGCGGCGCACGATCTGCTGCACGCGCTCCGGAAGGGCGTCGGTGGTGAAGTCCAGATCGGCAACGCCCAACCGGTCGAGCAGTGCGTCGCGGACACTGCCGCCGACCAGGTACAGCTGGTGGCCGGCGTCAGCGAACAACTCGCCGAGCTCGCGCAGCACGGGGGCGTGCGGCTGGAGCGCCCTGACCGCTGCCAACAGCTCGACGTCGGCGCCGGAGGCGTTGGGATCGTTCGACACGTTCGCAGATCATTCCATCGAGACTCACGGCGACATAACGACCAGGCGACAAGCCGACCACGAACGTGAGTGCAGCGGGGGCGAAAGTTCGGCGGCAGCTACTATCGCTTGGGTGTCGGAGGGCGAACGAGCCAAACCACGACGGCGCCGCGGAAGGCGCCGCGGACGACGCTCGGCTGGTCCGCCGGAGGCCATCGTGCAGCCGACGAACCCCACCCCCTCTGCCGATGCCATCACACCCAACCACTACCCCGCCCCCAAGAATGGGGCCGCCAAGCCCTCCGCCGAGGGTCACAAACCGGGCCCAACCCGTCGTCCACCGGACCGGCTGCGCACCGTGCACGAGACCTCGGCGGGTGGCCTCGTGATAGACGGTATCGACGGCCCGAAGGACGACCAGGTGGCAGCTCTGATCGGTCGCATCGACCGTCGCGGCCGCATGCTGTGGTCCCTGCCGAAGGGCCACATCGAGATGGGCGAGACCGCCGAGCAGACCGCCATTCGCGAAGTCGCCGAGGAGACCGGGATCCAGGGCAGCGTGCTCGCCGCGCTCGGCAGCATCGACTACTGGTTCGTCACTGAGGGCAGGCGCGTGCACAAGACCGTGCACCACTACCTCTTGCGTTTCCTCGACGGTGAGCTGTCCGACGAGGACGTCGAGGTCAGCGAGGTGGCCTGGGTGCCGGTCAAGGAGCTGCCCGCCAAGCTGGCCTACGCCGACGAGCGGCGCCTCGCCGAGGTCGCGGGTGAGTTGATCGATCGCCTGCACACCGACGGTCCCACGTCGCTGCCGCCGCTGCCACACTCCTCGCCGCGCCGCCGCGCCCAAACCCACTCGCACACCCGAAACCGTCGACCCGACGAGCCGACACCACCCCCGAAACCTGGCCGGCGGGCGAACGGCTGCGGCCAGGGCCCATGAGGCGCCATGTCGGCTAGCTCGGCTGGAACTGCACTGTCGCGCTTGCTGGCCGTCGCCACATTGCTGACGCTGATCGTCGTTCCCGCCTTCCTACCTCGCGTCGCCGCGGCCGAGCCCGGCGCGAAGCCCTTCCTGCAGCTGCACATCGACTCCGTCACCCCGGACATCGTGAGCACTACCAGCGAGCCCATGGTGACGGTCACGGGCACGGTGGCCAACATCGGTGACCGTCCCGTGCGCGACGTGATGGTGCGGCTCGAACACGCGGCGGCGGTGTCGTCGTCCGCGGGTCTGCGCACGAACCTGACCGGTGACGGTGCGCAGTACGAGGCGGTCGCCGACTTCACGACGGTGGCCCCGGAGCTGGAGCAGGGCCAGAAGGTCCCGTTCACGTTGGCCTATCCGGTGCGGTCCGCCGATCTGCCGTCGCTGCACATCGACGAGCCCGGCGTCTATCCCGTGCTGGTCAACGTCAACGGCACCCCCGACTACGGCGCACCGGCCCGGCTCGACGATGCGCGTTTCCTGCTGCCCGTGCTCGGTGTGCCTCCTGACCCGTCCACCGGTGCCGCTGACACGGTGGCGGCCGTGGTGGCACCCGATACCTCGCGGCCGACGCGCGTCACCATGCTGTGGCCGCTTGCCGACAGGCCGCGGCTGGCCGCTGGCGTACCCGGCGGCACCACCCCCGTGCGTCTCGTCGACGACGACCTGGCGACGTCGTTGGGCGAGGGCGGCAGGCTCGACACACTGCTCACCGCGATCGACTTCGCGACCAGCCCCGAGGTCGACCCCGGCGGCCAGGTCCGCAGCGCGGCCTGCCTTGCGGTCGACCCCGACCTTCTGGTCACCGTCAACGCGATGACGCTTGGCTACGTCGTCAACGACGACCCCGCCGGTGGGCTGACGTCTGCGACGCATCCCGGCACCGGCCAGGACGCCGCGGTGAACTGGCTGAACCGGCTGAAGGCACTCGCCCAGCGGATGTGTCTGACGCCGTCGGTGTACGCGCAGGCCGACCTCGGCGCGCTGCAGCGGGTCGGCAACCCCGGTCTGGGCGCGGTGGCGACCAGAGATGCAGGCGTGATCGTCGACCAGATCCTCGGTACCAAGTCCGTCCCAGGCGCGACCCTGATCGGGGACGGCCCATTGACCGGTCCGGCAGTCCGGCTGCTGTCGGACCAGGGCCCGACCGTCGCGATCGCGGCGCCCGCGTTCACGCTCCAGGACTCCGCGGACGGTGAGCCCCTGCCCGTCGACCTCGCGCCGCACCGGTACACCCCACAGGTGGTCACCGCGCCGTTCGATCCGGTGGTCGGCGCGGCACTGGCCGGCGCAGGGCGCTCACCGACCGCGCCGTCGTACCTCGATGAATCCCTCGACGTACCGCTGCGGCATGACTCACCCATCGCGCGGCGGCAGGACGCGGTGGCGTCGATGCTGTGGCGCGGGCTGCGCGCCAAGTCCGAACCCCGCTCCGAGATCCTCGTCCCGCCGCTGGTGTGGGACCTGACCGCGGACGACGCCGCGGCGATCCTGTCCACCCTCGCCACGTCCATCCACTCCGGGCTCGCCGTGCCCCGGCCCCTGGCCGCGGTGATCGCCGAGAGCGCGGCCCTGCCGCCGTCCGACGATCAGCCAATGCCTGGCGAGACACTCGGCAACTCACGTGCCCGGTTCGACGACTCGGTGACCGAGGACGTCGCCGCGGCAGCGGACAAGCTCGGCGGCCTGACCTCCGCACTGACCGTCGACCCGCGCACGGGACTGACCGGCACGCAGTACACCGCGCCGCTGCGCGAGGACCTGCTGCGCGCGCTGAGCCAGTCGGTGCCACGCGACGCGCGCAACGGCATGGCAGGCCAGCGTGTGCACACCGTCGAAACGACGGTCGACGATCTGTTCCGCGCCGTCACCATCGTCAATCCAGGCGGGTCCTACACCCTTGCCACTGAGCGCAGCCCGCTGCCGTTGGCCCTGCGCAACGACCTGCCGGTGCCGATCCGAGTGCGGCTGGCAGTCGACGCGCCGCCGGGAATGACGGTCACCGACATGGGTGAGATCGAGCTACCGCCCGGGTTCCTGCCGCTGCGGGTGCCGATCGAGGTGCACTTCACCCAGAGGGTGGCGGTGGACGTGGCGCTGCGCACCGCCGACGGGTTGCCGCTCGGCGAGCCGGTGCGGCTGTCGGTGCACTCCAACGCGTACGGCAAGGTGTTGTTCTTCATCACCTTGTCGGCAGGAGCCGTGCTCGTGCTGCTGGCCGGCCGGCGCTTGTGGCACCGCTTCCGCGGCCAACCCGACCGCGCAGACCTCGACCGTCCCAGCCGCCGCAGTCCGACACCCGGTGAACCCGACCCGCTCGACGTCGCGATCGCCCACGCCCCGGACGACTCGTGAACACTCCCCTGCCGCCCGCGATGCCGCCGCGGCGACCACCACCACCGCCCAACTGGCGGCCGCCACCGCCGCCACCTCGCCGACCGGTGCCATCGCCGCCGCATCAGCGGATCCCCCGCGGTCCCGCGCCCCGCCGTCGCGCCGGTCAGGTGGAACTCTCCGACGCCGCGGTCGTGTCGCGGTCGTGGGGTATGGCGCTCGCCACGTTGATGAGCCGGATCACCGGCTTCATCCGCATCGTGTTGATCGCGACCATTCTCGGCGCCGCGCTTGCCAGTGCGTTCTCGGTGGCCTATCAGCTGCCGAACCTGATCGCCGCGTTGGTGCTGGAGGCCACCTTCACCGCGATCTTCGTGCCGGTGCTGGCCCGTGCCGAGCGGGACGACGCCGACGGCGGTACCGCCTTCGTGCGTCGCCTCGTCACGCTGGCCACCAGTTTGCTTCTGGTTGCGACGGTCTTGTCGGTGACGGCGGCACCGCTTCTCGTCCGGTTGATGCTGGGCAACGATTCGCAGGTCAATCCGTCGCTGACGACCGCGTTCGCCTACTTGCTCCTGCCCCAGGTGCTGTTCTACGGGTTGTCGTCGGTATTCATGGCAATCCTGAACACCCGCAACGTATTCGGGCCGCCGGCCTGGGCGCCGGTCTGCAACAACGTCGTCTCCATCGCCACGCTTGGCTTGTATCTCATCGTGCCTGGCGAGCTTTCGATCGACCCCGTGGAGATGGGCAACGCCAAGCTACTGGTGCTCGGTCTTGGGATGACGCTTGGCACCGTCACCCAAGTCGCGGTGCTGTTCGTCGCCATCCGCCGCGAGCGAATCAGCCTGCGTCCGCTGTGGGGCCTCGACGACCGCTTGAAGAAGTTCGGTGCGATGGCCTCGGCGATGGTGCTCTACGTGGTGATCAGCCAGATCGGGTTGATCATCGGCAACCGGATCGCCAGTAACGCAGCGGCTTCCGGCCCGGCGATCTACAACTACACCTGGCTGGTGTTGATGTTGCCGTTCGGGATGATCGGCGTCACGGTGCTGACCGTCGTGATGCCGCGGCTGTCTCGCAATGCCGCCGCCAACAACACCCCTGCGGTGCTCGCCGACCTTGCACTCGCCACCCGGTTGACCATGGTGACCCTGATCCCGATCGTCGCGTTCATGACGGTTGGTGGTCCGGCGATCGGTAGCGCACTGTTCGCCTACGGGAACTTCGGCGACGTCGACGCCGGCTATCTGGGCATGGCCATCACGCTTTCGGCGTTCACGCTGATCCCGTACGCGTTGGTGCTGCTGCAGCTGCGGGTCTTCTACGCCCGGGAGCAGCCGTGGACGCCGATCCTCGTGATCATCGTGATCACCGTGGTCAAGATCGCGGGTTCGGTTGCGGCGCCGTACCTGACCGATGACGGCGACCTCGTCGCCGGTTACCTCGGCCTGGCCAACGGCATCGGCTTCGTGGCGGGAGCGACGTTCGGTTACATCCTGTTGCGCGCCAACCTCAGTCCACCCGGTGGGCGCCTGCTCAACCTTGCGGTGATCCGCACCATCGTGGTCACGGTCGCGGCTTCGCTGCTCGCCGGGCTCATCGCACACGTCGTGGACAAGCTGGCGGGCCTCGAGTCGCTGACCGAGCACGGCGGGGGCGCCGGTTCCCTGCTGCGGCTGCTCGTGCTGGGTCTTCTGATGCTGCCGATCATCGCTGGGGTGTTGCTGGCTGCGCGGGTACCGGAGGCGACCTCCGCGCTGGCCATGGTGCGGCGCAGGCTCGGCCGGGGAGCCCCGCCGGCTGCGGTAGCCGCCCCGCCGCCGGTACCGTCCGACCGACCACGTCCGATGGGCCCCCTCACGTACTCTGATCAGAGGAATTCGTACCCGTCACCCCCGCGTCAGGGTGCCGCGGTGCCACGGGGGGAAGCTTCGGCAGGCATTGCCGGAGGAAGGCAGCGGAAAGGACCAGCGGTGACCGACGACTCCGCAGGGGGCTCCGCGATCGGTGACGCCGGTGCGACCACCCGTATCCCGCGCCCGGCCGCCGACGACTTCCAACCCGACGTGCCACCCGACGCCTCCTACCCCACCTCCGGGCGACCGCCCGCGGACTACGGCGGCGACCCGACCCGCGAACCCCTGTCGGTGGGCATGCCCAACGAACCACCGATCGAGGCGGCCACCGCCGAGGACGACGTCCACCTGATCCCCGGCGCCACCATCGCGGGCGGTCGTTACCGGCTGCTGGTGTTCCACGGCGGTCCGCCGCACCTGCAGTTCTGGCATGCGCTGGACACCGCGCTCGACCGTCAGGTCGCGCTGACCTTCGTCGACCCGGACGCGACCCTTCCCGACGCGGAGCTCGCCGAGATCCTGTCGCGGACCCTGCGGCTCAGCCACATCGAGTCACCCGGCATCGCGCGTGTGCTCGACGTCGCCCAAACAGGCTCGGGCGGGCTGGTGGTGTCCGAGTGGATTCGCGGCGGATCGCTCGCCGAGGTCGCGGAGACGGCACCCTCACCGATCGGTGGGGCGCGCGCCATCCAGTCACTGGCCGCTGCAGCCGAGGCCGCGCACCGCGAGGGCGTCGCCTTGTCCATCGACCATCCGGGCCGCGTGCGGGTCAGCATCGACGGCGACGTCGCGCTCGCGTTCCCGGCCACGATGCCCACGGCAACGCCGGAGGACGACATCCGCGGCATCGGTGCCGCGCTCTACGCGCTGCTCATCAATCGGTGGCCCCTCCCGGAGTCGGGTGTCCGCAGCGGCATGGAGGCCGCCGAGCTGGACGCCGCCGGTCAGCCCGTCGAGCCGCGTGCCGTCGACCGTGACATCCCGTTCCAGATCTCGGCTGCGGCGATCCGGGCGGTTCAGGAGAACGGCGGCATTCGCTCCGCGCCGACGCTGCTCAACCTGCTCCAGCAGGCGACGGCCGTCGCCGACCGCACGGAGACCATCACCCCCGTTGACGAGCCCGCCGATCAGCGACAGCCCTACCGAACGGAGCCCGACCCAGAGGCGGTGGCGCGCCGCCGCAAGGGCCTGGTGATCGGCATGAGCGTCGGCGCGGTGATCCTCGTCATCGCGCTCGTCGTCCTTGGGACCGTGCTGAGCCGAATGTTCGGGGACGTCGGCGGCCCGCTCGGGGGAGACGCACTGGGACTTGGCAATTCGCCGAGCCCCACCAGCTCCGCCGATGCGGGAATCGTGAAACCGACACGGGCGACCGTCTTTTCGCCGGGCGGTGAAGCCGACAACCCGGCCACCGCTGGCCAGGCGATCGACGGCAACCCGGCCACGGCGTGGAGCACCGACACCTACAGCGACCCGGTGCCCTTCCCGAACTTCAAGAACGGCGTCGGCTTGATGCTGCAGCTTCCGCAGCCGACCGCGGTGGCCACGGTGACGTTGAGCCTGAACAGCACTGGCACCTCGATCCAGATCCGGTCCGCCCAGACACCCACACCGGCATCGCTCGACGACACCACCGAGCTCACCCCTCCGACCCCGATGAAGACCGGCTCGAACACCATCACCATCGCCAACCCGGCGCCCACGTCGAACCTGCTGGTGTGGATCACGACGCTGGGCACCGTGGGAGGAAAGAGCGAGTCCGCCTTGTCCGACATCACGCTCAAGAAGGCGTCCTAGCGCAGCAGGTGCGCCCTCCCGTGTGTGGCGACGTCGCGACTCAAGTCGTCCTTGTCGCCGGCCGTCATCGCCGCATACCGCACTGGCCGTCGTCCGATCCACCGGTAGACGACCTCACCAGTGTTCCAGTGTTGTTCTTGCAGTTCGCGTTTGAGGATCTTGTTGGATCCCGTGGCCGGCAGCCGTGCGGAGACCCGAAGCAGCCTTGGCGTCCCCTTGCTGCCCAGATCGGCTTGGTTGCCCAGATAGTCGGCCAGCTCGTCGATCGGGAACCGATCGGGGTCATTGACCTCGATGGCCGCCATCAGCTGATCACCCGACCGCGCATCGGGTACGCCGAACGCCGCAGCGGCCAGCACTCCTGGGAAGCGCCGCAGTACCCGCTCGGTGATCAGCGTCGAGGTGTTCTCGCCGTCCACCCGCACCCAATCGCCTCGGCGACCGGCGAAGTACATGAAGCCATCGCCGTCGACGTACCCGAGGTCACCGGACCAATACCAGCCGTTGCGTAGCCGCTCGGCGTCGGCGGTGTCGTTCTTGTAGTAGCCCTCGAATCTGGATTGACCTGCCCTGTCGACGATTTCACCGATCGCCTCGTCTGGGTTGAGGACGAGCCGGTGTTCGTCGAGTTCGGCGGTCGGACACTGCTGCAGCGTCGACGGGTCCACCACGACCACGTCGGCATGTGCCGGACGACCCAGTGCAGCGGCCGGAGCCTGCGGATCTGGCGTCACGACTGCGCCGCCCTCGCTCGACCCGTAGCCCTCGGCCAGCACCGCCCCGAAGCGCCGCTGGAACGAGTCTCGATCGTGAGGTGAGGCCTCGGTGCCGAAGCCTCTGGTCAGGGTGTTCTCGTGGTCGTCGTCGCTCAGCGGGGTGGCCAGAACGTAGGCGATGGCCTTTCCGACGTAGGTGAAGAAGGTGACGCCGAAGTAGCGCACGTCCGAAATGAACTGGGACGCCGAGAATGTCGGGATGAGGCAGATGGTGGCGCCCACGTAGAGCGCAGGCGCCCACAGGGCCATCAGCGCGTTTCCGTGAAACAGCGGCATACAGCAGTAGTCGACGTCGTCGCGGACGTGTCCGTACTTCGCGACGGCCCGCTCCGCAAGGGCGACCAGCCGCCCCTGTGTGCACCTGACGGCCTTCGATTGACCGGTGGTGCCCGAGGTGAACAAGAGCAGCAACAATGCGTCGGCCATGCCTGCGCTGCCTGCGCTCATCTGACCGGTGGTCTCGGAGAGCAGGTTCCGGTAGTCCGCCGAGGTGACGTCCAGGATGCGGTCGGGTTCGATGCCGATGTCGAGCCGGCGCAGTCGTGCGGCTCCTGCGGGGTCGGTGACGATCAGCTGACAGTCGGTGTGCCGGATCTCCCTTGCCATGGTGTCGTCGTCCCGGGTGGGATTGATGCCGACGATGGTGGCGCCGATCAACGCCGCACCGCCTAGCCAGAAGACGAACTCGGGCACGTTGTCCAGCAGGACGCCGATGTGGGGTGGACCGGGTCCGAGAATCCTCTCGGCCAGCTCCGCCCGCCTCGCCGACTCGTGCACGACTCCGTCCCACGTCCAATCATGCTCTCGGGTGCGAAGTCCCACGTGTTGGTCGCCGATGCGTGCGCGCAGCATCGCGGCCACGTCGGGGTAGGTGTCGGTCACGTGCTGACCGCGGGCACGACGAACCCCGGTGGTGGTTGCACGGACTTCACTTCCAAGAATTCCTCCAACCCCCAATGCCCGAACTCGCGGCCGATGCCCGACTGCTTGAAGCCTCCGAACGGGGCGTTCCTGTTCCCGTTGAGTCCGTTGATGTGGACGCTGCCGGATCTGATGCGCCGTGCGACCGCGTAGGCGCGCGCGGGGTCGGTTCCGAACACGGCCCCGCCGAGTCCGTAGTCGGTGCTGTTGGCGATGCGCACCGCGTCATCGTCGCCGACGTGGGTCTGCACCGACAGCACGGGGCCGAAGATCTCCTCGCGGCCGATGCGCATCCGCTCCGTCACTCTCCCGAAGACGACGGGCCGAAAGTAGTAGCCCCGTTCGGTCCGACTCGGCTCGGCATCGCCGTAGATGAGTTCAGCGCCCTCGTCGACGCCGACGCGCACGTAGGACGCCACGCGATCCCAGTGTGCGGCCGACACCATGGGGCCGAGATTCTCACCGGCCACGTAACCGGCCGCGACTTCTGCTGCGAGCCCGGCGGTTTCGGCGTAGCGGCGCTCGGGAACCACCAGCCGGGTCCACGCGGCACACGTCTGTCCTGCGTTCATCATGCAGAAGCCGAGGCTCGTGCGAACGGCCGACGCGAAGGCCTCGTCGTCGAGGTCGTCGAGCAGGACGCTCGGCGACTTTCCGCCAAGTTCGAGCGCGACGCGTTTGAGCGATCCGCCAGCGGTGGCCGCGATGCGGCGCCCGACCGCGGTGGACCCGGTGAACGAAATCACGTCCACCTCTGGGCTTTCCACCAGCGCGGCCCCCACGACGTCACCGCGGCCGGCAAGCACGCTGTACCAACCGTCGGGGATGCCCGCGTCCCGCATCGCATCAGCCAGCTTGTACGCCGAGACCGGAGTCGCCTCAGCAGGCTTGAGGATCACCGGGCACCCACACGCGAGGGCCGCACCCAGCTTGCCGAGCGCCTGATGCAGCGGATAGTTCCACGGGGTGATGGCGACGGCCACGCCTGCGGGCTCGGCGACGGCAAGCGAATCCCCAACGGGTTGCTCGAAGCGGTACTCACGAGCCGCGTCCACCAGCGCCCGCAGCGTGTTGACCGCCACCGCGACCTGACCGTGGCGCGCGAACGTGCTCGGCGCACCCATCTCGGCCGAGATCGCGTCGGCGAACTCCTCTGACCTGCCCTCCACGATGTCGGCGAGGTCGCCAAGCGCCTGCAGTCGCTCGAGAAGCCGCCACTGCGCTCCACCGTCGAATACCTCGCGGGCAATCGCTACGGCCTGGTGGGCGTCGACCTCGTCGGCATGCCGCACGACGGTGCTCGGCTCGCCGTCGCGAGGGTCGAACAGCGTCGCCAGCTCGGTGCCGTGCGGAACGACCCACTCACCGCCGAGGTTGATGCGGTCGAGCGATCTCACGGGCACCTCCCCAGTATTCGTATGTCTGGAATCTGCCACGCGTGGATCTCGAAGTAAGTAGGTGGGCGTAGCCAATTGTCCTCACGGCAGCGCCGAATGTACGGCGTCAGGGAGTGCCTGCTTGGTACGTTGGCCGTCGCAGATCTGGAGCGAAGCATGAATGGATTCGACGCCGGCGGCGTGGTGCCCGTCTACATCGTGAAGTTCTTCGACGGGCTGATCCGAGATCGCGCCCCGCTCCCCCGCATCGTCTCCTCCACCGCCTCGTGGCTCGGGCGAACCGTGGCCGTCGACTGTGCTGGCGTGATCGTCGCCGCCACCGAGGGCGGGCAGCCGACCGAGCGTTGGCCGGACCCCGCCTCGTCCTCGGCCACGACGGCGGGCATGATCGCGATCGGCGCGCCGGTTGGCCAGCACGACGACGTCGTGCTGGATCGATTGGGGCTCTGTGTGGCCCTGGCGCTCGGCGAGGCGCGACGTGACGGTTCGACGATGTCCGAGCAGCGCGCGGTCGAGGTCCTCACCAGCGAATCCGAGTCTCGCGCAGCTCGCCGCCGTGCCTGCGAGCACCTGGGTGTCCGGGCGGAATCGACCATCCAGGTCATGGTCTGCTCCGGTGCGGAGCCTGGCGTTGCCGCGTTGGTCTCGCAGTTGGAGCGCTCAGGTGTGCGTGTACTGCGTTCGGCACGTGGGCAACTGGTGGTGCTGGCGATCATGGGCCGCAAAGTTCAGGCCCTTCTCCAGGAAGGGGTGCCCCGTGGACTGCACCTCGGGCTCAGCCAGGAGGTGCCGGTAATGGAGGCCCCGACGGCGCTCGCCGAGGCCGTGGCATCGTTTCGCTTCAGCCAGCCGAGCCCGCGTGATCGCGGACCGTATTTGGTCGAGGAGGGTGTGCCCCTCGAGTACCGGAGGCTGAGCGGTTACGAGGCACTGGCCGAAGGGATGACACCCGATCTGATCAACCGGATCCGCGACGTACGGTCGCTGGATCAGATCCTCGAAGAAAGCGGCCCTGAGATGCGGCGCACTCTCGACGTCGTCGCGGCGGCCAACTCCGTTCGCCAGGCCGCCCGCTGGCTCGAGACACACCACAACACCGTTGCCCACCGCATGGCCGTCGCCGAGGAGACGTTCGGATTATCGTTGATGGATGCCTACGGCAGGGGGCGCCTGTACATGGCGATCGTCCTGCGTCGGATCCGTGAGTCGCACGCGCTCTTGTGAAGCGGACACCCCGCAGAGTGTCCAGGTGGCTCGCATCCGAGGACGAATGGCGCTCCCGCGGGGCAGATTCTCGGCTCGTCTTCTGCTGGAGTGAGGTCATGGCCACGCCCTCGCCCAACAGAGGATCGGTGCGCATGTTCGGGTCCGGCGCATGACCGGGGCAGTGCAGTCCGCCACCGTCGACGCCGTGGTCATCGGCGCCGGCTTCAGCGGCCTGTGCGTCCTGAAGCGCCTGCGGGACAACGGTTTGCGCGTACGCGTGTTCGAGGCTGGTGACGACGTCGGCGGCACCTGGTATTGGAACAGATACCCGGGGGCCAAGTGCGACGTCGAGAGCATCTACTACTCGTACAGCTTCGACCGCGACCTGGAACAGGACTGGAACTGGACACACCGCTACGCCGCGCAGCCCGAGATCCTTGCCTACCTCCAGCACGTCGCCGATCGGTTCGCCCTACGTGAGCACGTCACCTTCGGCACCACCGTCACCGCGGCAGCGTGGGACGCCGACGACCGCACGTGGACGGTCCGGTGCGACGGCGGCGAGGTCGTGCGCTGCACCTACCTCATCGCGGCGACCGGATGCATATCGGCCGCGCAGACCCCAAACCTGCCGGGGCTGACCGACTTCGCCGGCGAGGTGGTACACACCGCGCGCTGGCCAGATGCCGGCCTCGGCCTAACGGGCCGACGGGTGGCCGTAGTGGGGACCGGTTCGACGGGCATCCAGGTGATCCCGACCATCGCCAAGCAAGCCGCCCACGTCACCGTGTTCCAGCGCACGCCGCACTTCTCTGCACCGGCACGCAACCGCCCGCTCGCCGACGACGAGGTGCGCCAAGTCAAGAAGGACTATCCGGCGATCCGCGCCAGATGCCGCGTCAATCCTGCGGGCACCGAGATGACCAAGTCCGTGACGCCTGCGGCATCACTGACCGAGCAACAACGTCACAGCCTGCTGCGAGAGAAGTGGTTACGCGGCGGGCCTGCCATCATCGCGGTGTTCGCAGACGTGCTGATCGACGAGGAGGCCAACGACGTGGTCGCATCGTACTTCCGTGCGCAGATCGCCGCCGTCGTCGAAGATCCGACCGTCGCCGAGCTGCTCACCCCGTCGGGATATCCCATCGGTGCCAAGCGGATCTGCGTCGACAGCGACTACTACGAAACGTACAACCGGCCCAACGTCAGCCTGGTGAGTATTCGGAACACTCCGATCGAGCGGATCACCGGACACGGAATCGTCGTCGACGGCGTCGAACATCGCGCCGATGTCATCGTGTTCGCAACGGGTTTCGACGCAATCACCGGATCGCTGAACAGGATCGAGATCCGCGGGCGTGACGGTGTGCTGCTCCGCGACAAGTGGGCCGACGGGCCCCGGACCTACCTTGGGGTGGCGACGGCGGGATTTCCGAACCTCTTCATGATCACCGGGCCGGGAAGTCCGTCGGTCCTGGTCAACATGGTGACGGCCATCGAGCACCACGTCGAGTTCATCGCCGATCTACTGACTTACTGTCGGAGACATGAGATTACGGTGATCGAACCCAGCCAGGACGCCGAACGCGACTGGGTGCACCGCGTCAACGCCGCAGCCGATCAGACCCTGTATCCGCGCGCCGCGTCGTGGTATCAGGGGGCCAACATCCCCGGCAAGCCTCGGGTGTTCATGCCGTTCGTCGGCGGCATGGGCGTCTACCGCGAGATCTGCGACGGCGTGATCGAGCGGGGCTATGAGGGCTTCGTCGGCATCGGCATGCCTCATCCCCAGCCCAACGAAGGCTCGTCCTGATCCGTCGACCCAGGTCAGCGACCCCTCCGCGCCATCTCACCGAAGAAGTGTCTTGGGGGTGGTCCGGCGTTGATTAGGGTTCGGCTGTGGGCAACTTCGGGGGGAGTTCCGGCCAGGACCGGTCGGATTCCGACTTGCTCGTCGCGCACGTCGCGGGCGATCGTTACGCCTTCGAGGAGCTCTTCTACCGACACCACCGGCAGCTGCACCGGCTCGCCCGAATCAGCACCCGCACGGCCGAGGACGCCGCCGACGCGCTGCAGGACGCCATGCTCTCGGCGCACCGCAGCGCACCGAGGTTTCGCCACGACGCGTCGGTCAGCAGCTGGCTGTATCGGATCGTGGTCAACGCGTGTCTCGATCGGCTGCGCCGCAACAAGTCTCACGTGACCGCTGCGCTGGAGGACGACCTGTGCCAGATCGGGGATCCGACGCCCCGGGTGGACACGGCGCTGATGGTCGAGCTCGCACTGATGCGCCTGCCGGTCGAGCAGCGCGCCGCCGTCGTCGCGGTGGACATGCAGGGCTTCTCGGTGGCCGAGACTGCGAAGGTTCTCGGCATCCCCGAGGGCACCGTCAAGAGCAGGTGCTCGCGGGCCCGGGCCAAACTGGCCGAATCGCTCGACTACTTCGCGCCGGAGGCTGCCGTCTCGTCCGAACCCGGCGTCGCCCCCAGACCATCCCGGTGAGGCTCGGGCGTCGTCGAACGCGCCGCGATCATTCAGGCCCCACGCGGCCCATCCGGTCGAGTGCGCGAAGGAAGACCGTTCGCTCCTCGGCCGTCAGTTCGCCGAGCCAACGCTCCTCGCCACGTTGGATGTCGGCCTGTATCGCGTTCTTCATGGCGTGCCCGGACGGCGTGATCTCGAGCAGACGGACCCGGCGGTCATCCGGGTCGGGACGTCGCTCGATGTAGCCCTTCTGCTGTAGTTCGTCGAGGGTGCCGATGATCCGCGTCTTGTCGGCGCCGATGGCGTCGGCAAGGGCGGCTTGCGTACGCACGGGCGATTGGTCCAACGCATTGAGCACCACGTAGCCCCACATGCTGACGTCGTGCGCGGCGAGGATCGGGAGTTCGGCTGCCACCAGGTCTCTGAGCAGCGGATGCAGCATCGCCGCGAGATCGTTCCGCCGTGGCTTCGGTGGCATCGCCACATCCTAAGCGTTGCACTATCGTATGCGGCCGCTTACGATAGGCACATGCCTATTGAAATGCCCGACGTCCGTCCGCTCCATCACGTGGTCATGACGACGTCCACCACGATCGTCGACTCCGTCCGACCCGCCGATCTCGACGCAGACACCCCCTGCGCCGGCTGGAGGCTGGCGGACCTACTCGCTCACATGACCGTCCAGAACCGCGGATTCGCTGCGGCCGCACGCGGTTTCGGAGACAGCGCCGACGTGTGGCGCGCCGACGCCGTCGTCGACGCGATCAGCGCCAACCCGCGCGACACCTACGCCGCGTCCGTGGACGACGTCGTCACCGCGTTCGCGGGCGACGGCGTACTCGAGGCGTCGTTCGCGCTTCCCGAATTCGGGCCCGGTGCAGTGTTCCCCGGCGTCATGGCCATCGGCTTCCACTTCATCGACTACGTGGTCCACAACTGGGACGTCGCCGCATCATTGGGTCTGCCCTACGACGTTCCCGACGAGATTGCCGACACCGCATTGGCCCTGAGCCTTCAGGTGCCCGACGGCGAGCTCCGCGACGCACCAGGGGCGCCGTTCGCACACGCCATCGACGCACCCTGCACGGCTACCATCGACCGGATTCTGCGCCACCTCGGCCGCGACCCCGGCTGGGCCAAGAAGACCTCGAGCCTGCGCTAACGGCTACTGACTCTGCCGAACCGTGGTGTCAGGTCGCGGCACCTGAATGATGCCGGGGCCGTTCACGACCTGCGACAGACAGCCAGGCTGGCCGCGGCAGGCGATGATCGCGCCCGCGCCGGGCGACGCGCCTGGCACGGTGACCGGCTGATTGGGGATTCCGCACGTCTGCAGGTACGGGTTCAACGGCTGAATCTGCTGGACGCAGGGTGCGGCGGAAGCCGTGCCGGCCCCCGTAACAATCGCCAGCGCCCCAGCACCGAACATCGCGGCCGATCCGATCACCACGAGCGTGTGACGGAGCCCAGACATGATGTTCCCTTCTGGCCGAAGGAATCGGACTCCTCCAGCATGCACCTCTTGGTCAACGAGGTGGCGATCCTGGCAATTCCCTAGACTGCCCGGGGGAAACGCCGAGCACGGGAGCGACAGTGAACGACGACACGGACGGCGCTCAGGCCCCGATTCCCGTGCCGTGGCTGGCCAATCTTCAGGCGGGGCTGCTCGACGACGACACCGCCGCCGTCATCCGCCGTCGCGTACTCGACGATCCGGAGTCTGCGCGCCGGATGGACGCACTGGAACGGGTCCGGCGCGACCTCGCCGACCTTGGCACCGATTCGGCGTCCGCCCCCGACGTGCCTGCCGACGTCACCGCACGAGTCGCAGCCGCCCTTCGCCCCGAACCGCCGCAGGCGAACCGCGTCGTCGGGTCCTCCCCCACTACCGCAACCCATGCCGCCCGCCGATCCGGCATCCGGTTCCGGGCCGTAATGGCCGTCGTCGGCGTCGGTGCGACGCTGATCGCGGCAGGCGTCGGCACCGGCATGCTCCTGCACGCCCCCACCAGGACCACGACCGCGGACCCGACCGCAGAGCGCATCACCGTGTCAAAACCGTTGGGGCTACCGATGAGCGATCCAGAGATCCTCGCGCTACTCAGCACGCCACCTGACCTCGGACCGTTGGCCGACGCGCAGCGACGCGCATCGTGTCTGACCGGCCTCGGCTACCCCCCGTCGGTGGCTGTCCTCGGCGCACGCCCGGTCGCCGTCGGCGCCGTTTCGGGCGTCCTCGTGCTGCTGCCCAGCGACGCACCACGAGCGGTGAACGCCATCGCGGTCGGGCTGAACTGCAGTTCGGTCCATACCGGGCTACTCGCCCAACGCGTGGTGATTCGGCCATGACGCGTCCCGGCCGACCACGGGGAACAGGCGGGCCTAGGCTGGTGTTATATGCGTGCCAAACGCGGATGGCTGCGCAGGGGCAGAAAGGCGAACATGACCCCCACTCCCACGCTGCATGACGTAATCATCATCGGCTCCGGCCCTGCCGGGTACACGGCGGCCATCTACGCCGCCCGGGCTCAGCTCAAGCCACTCGTCTTCGAAGGCGTCCAGTTCGGCGGCGCGCTCATGACCACCACGGAGGTGGAGAACTTCCCCGGCTTCCGGGAGGGCATCACCGGCCCCGAGCTCATGGAGGAGATGCGCGAACAGGCGATCCGTTTCGGCGCTGACCTGCGCATGGAGGACGTCGACGAGGTCTCCCTCGAAGGTGCCGTGAAGACCGTCACCGTCGGTGACGAGACCTTCCAGGCGCGCTCGGTGATCCTCGCGATGGGCGCGGCCGCACGCTACCTCGGCATCCCCGGTGAGCAGGAGCGCATCGGCACTGGTGTCAGCACCTGCGCCACCTGCGACGGCTTCTTCTTCCGCGACCAG
The DNA here is from genome assembly GCF_008329605.1 of Mycolicibacterium sp. P9-64. Taxonomy (GTDB): domain Bacteria; phylum Actinomycetota; class Actinomycetes; order Mycobacteriales; family Mycobacteriaceae; genus Mycobacterium. The sequence goes on along the minus strand of NZ_NPKO01000010.1, from coordinate 125,661 downwards.
GACATCGCCGTGATCGGCGGCGGCGACTCGGCCATGGAAGAGGCCATCTTCCTCACCAAGTTCGCCAGCAACGTGACCCTGATCCACCGGCGCGAGGAGTTCCGCGCCTCCAAGATCATGTTCGAGCGGGCCAAGGCCAACCCGAAGATCACCATCCTCACCAACACCGCGGTCACGCAGGTCGAGGGCGAGCCCAAGGTGACTGGCTTGCGGCTACGTGACACCGTCACCGGCGAGGAGTCCAAGCTCGCGGTCACCGGTGTGTTCGTTGCGATCGGCCACGACCCAAGGTCGGAGCTGGTCCGCGGTCAGGTCGAGCTCGACGACGAGGGCTACGTCAAGGTCGTGGGTCGCACCACCTACACGTCGGTCGAGGGCGTCTTCGCCGCCGGCGATCTCGTCGATCACACCTACCGTCAAGCCATCACGGCGTCCGGTATGGGCTGTTCGGCCGCCATCGACAGCGAGCGCTGGCTCAGCGAAGCCGACTGATTCAAACCCGTTGACCCACCCCCGATTTCCTACGAAGGAGCAACCCAATGAGTGATGGCAAGGCGACGGTATCCGTCACCGACGACTCGTTCTCCGACGACGTGCTGTCCAGCAGCACGCCCGTTCTGGTGGACTTCTGGGCCACCTGGTGCGGCCCGTGCAAGATGGTTGCTCCCGTGCTCGAGGAGATCGCCACCGAGAAGGCCGGCCAACTGACCGTTGCCAAGATCGACGTCGACGCGAACCCAGCCACCGCTCGGGACTTCCAGGTGGTGTCGATCCCGACGATGATCCTGTTCAAGGACGGTGCTCCGGTGAAGCGGATCGTCGGCGCAAAGGGCAAGGCAGCGCTGCTGCGCGAGCTCGCCGACGTCGTCTAACGACGCGGGTCGCCGGGCTGACGCCTGGCCTGTAGGTTTCCGGTTCTTCGGGGACGTCTGCGACAATGTTGCCAGGCTGATGCGCCACACATTGCAGTCGACAGCGTTGATCCGCTGCCACCCGTGACCCGAAAGGCCAGGTATGTCGAGTCTGCGTCGCGGTGACCGGGGCGGCCCAGTTACCGAGATTCGGGCGGCTCTGGCGGCCCTGGGACTCATCAACAGCCCCGACTCGGATCTGACCACCGGCAAGCACGTGGCGCTCGACCTCTTCGACGTCGATCTCGACCAGGCCGTCCGGGCATTCCAGCAACATCGTGGGCTGCTCGTCGACGGTGTCGTCGGTGAGGCCACCTACCGCGCACTCAAGGAGGCGTCGTACCGACTGGGGGCCCGCACGCTGGCTCACCAGTTCGGGGCGCCGATGTACGGCGACGACGTCGCCACCTTGCAGGCCCGACTGCAGGACCTCGGTTTCTATACCGGCCTCGTCGACGGGCACTTCGGCCTGCAGACGCACAACGGGCTGATGTCCTACCAGCGCGAGTACGGGCTGTACCCCGACGGTATCTGCGGCCCAGAGACGTTGCGCTCCTTGTACTTCCTGGGTTCCCGGGTCACCGGTGGCTCGCTGCACGCCATCCGCGAGGAAGAGCTCGTCCGACGCTCGGGACCGCGCTTGTCCGGCAAGCGGGTCATCGTCGATCCGGGTCGTGGTGGTGACGACCACGGGCCGATCATGCAGGGCCCATCGGGGCCGATCAGCGAAGCAGACATCCTGTGGGACTTGGCAAGTCGGCTCGAGGGCCGAATGACCGCGATCGGCATGGAGACCTTCCTGTCCCGGCCGGTTGGTCGCAGCCCGTCGGACGCCGAGCGGGCGGCCACGGCCAACACCGTCGGCGCCGACCTCATGATCAGCCTGCGGTGTGCGTCCCTTCCCGGGTCGGCCGCCAACGGGCTTGCGTCGTTCCACTTCGGCAACTCGCACGGCTCGGTCTCGACCATCGGCCGTAACCTGTCCGACTTCATTCAGCGAGAAGTGGCCGCGCGCACCGGGTTACGTGACTGCCGCACCCACGGTCGGACCTGGGATCTTCTTCGGCTGACCCGGATGCCGTCGGTTCAGGTGGACATCGGTTACCTGACGAACCCACACGATCGCGATCTGCTCGTGTTGCCGCAGACGCGTGACTCCATTGCCGAGGGCATCCTGGCCGCGGTGAAGCGGCTCTACCTGCTCGGCAAGAACGACCGGCCCACTGGCACTTTCACGTTCGCCGAGCTGCTGGCCCACGAGATGTCGGTGGAGCAGGCCGGCCGCGCCGCGCAGGCCTGACGTCGCACTCTCGTAGTTCCATCACGGCATCAAGATCGCTTGTACCGTCAGCCCGTGCTCGTCATGGGCAGCGTCGATGATCTGGTCGACGGCCGGGCGTGCGTGTGACCCGCTGTAGACGAGCCACACCGCGATATCGTCGGTCTCGACGGTCCTGAGTTGGCGCGCAAGGGAATTGACCAGTTCGATGGTGGCGTCTCGTCCGGCGTACTCGAGAACCACGCAGGGGGTCACGGCATTGTCGAGGAACGACGCGAGCCCGCGGACCAGGTAGCCGCTTTCGAGTTCGGCGTGCCCGACGCGCATCGGGAGCAGATGCTGCCGCCCGGAGTGCGCTCCGGGCGCCCGGGCGAGCACACCCGTCCCGGCGTCGTCGGTCTCGAACTTGCGGATCTTCTCGAAGAGGTCCGCCCGCGTGCCGACGTTCTTGAGGAGTATCGGCGTGATCGACAGACGTGGGCCGTCGGTCGGCGAGGCCACCCGACGACGGTGCTCGTGAATCAGCCCCGCCACCGCGTCGGCGGCGACCGTCTCGACGTCGTTGTCGCGCAACGTGGCAGGGAGATTGGCCGCGCGGTACTCGGCCGGTGTCTGCTTGAACCAGTCGAGAAAGCAGCGGGTCAAGTACTTGACGTCGGAAAACCCGCTCAGCGACGCGATGTCGCGCATCGTGTGCTCGGTGGTGAGCAACAGTGTCTCGGCGTGCATCACACGACTGGCAGTGACCACGTTGCTGAAACTGATTGCCGCCGTGTCCTTCACGAAGTGCGACACGTAGGACTTCGAATAGTGATGTTCGCGGGCGACGTCGTCGAGGATGTCTCGACTGTCCAGGTGCGCCCGCACGTACGCCATGATGCTGAGCAGCTTCTCGCGTTGGGTTCCCGTCAACGGGCGGTCCCGCTGGTAGTAGTCCGCTATCGAGTAGCCCGCGCACATCAGTCGGACGAGCTCGGCAGCACGGTCGTCGAGCCGCGTGGCATCGAGGGCAACCGCGCCGTCGTCGATGACGTCGAGCAGCAGACCGCGCAACAATGCTTCCTGCTTGCGATAACGGGGCAAGTCGAAGGACTCACACGCGAACATGATGTCGCCGGCCAGCGGGTGGACGTCGCCGAACGCGGGAAGGTCTAGGTGCACGAGTGCGGTCACGTTGTCGACAGAGCCTTCAAGCAGGTGCGGATCCATGCGGTTCAGTACCACGTAGTCACCGGCGTCGAGATCGAAGGTTTCACTGCTGACGACGACGTGCAGGGATCCGCGCAGCACGTAGACGATCTCCAGTGCGTTCCAATGCGCGTGGAGGTTGGTGCGCCTTACGGCGAGGACTTCGGCGCGCGCTCTGGTTCCCGGTGCAAATCCAATGCGCACGTCGAACACCCGTCCAAGGTAGACCCAACTAGCGTGCGGGGTCACCCGACTTCGACGTCGCGCGACTCGGGCAATTCACGGGCGCCGGCAGATTCGTCGTCTTCGGCCATGCCGAGGTCCGCCGAAACGTCCTGCGATCACGGCTGAATCGTCGTGTCTGCGCGCCGAATGCGTCGGTACGTTTCGCGGAGCGATTGATTGGAGAACCCAACCGTGGGAATGGTATTGGCGAACGCCAAGGTGTACACCTGCGACGCGAACGCGACGTCCGCCGACGCCGTCGTCATCGAGGGCGGCACGATCACCTTCGTCGGGGACGTCCGGTGTTGGGACAACGCGGCCGGCCTTCCCGTCTACGATCTCGGCGGCAGGACAGTCATTCCCGGCTTGATCGACTCCCACACCCATCCGTCCATGGTTGCGCAGAGCTTCTGGCACGTGCGGTTGCCGTGGACCACGGACGTCGACGAGATCCTGCAATTCATAAGGGCTTACGCGCGGGCGCATCCGCCGGAGGAGGTGCCGTTCCTGTACTTCGAGTACTACCCGAGTGCGACCTTCGCCGACGGTCCCCCTACCAAGGAACTTCTCGACACCGCCGTGTCGGACCGGCCGTGCCTGTGCCAGGACTTCAGCGAACACGAGCATTGGGTGAACACCAAGATGCTCGAATTGATGGAGATCACCAGGGCCACCCGCGATCCCGTGCCGGGGCTCGAGATGTTCGTGCGCGACGAGACCGGCGACCCCACTGGGCTCTTGCGGGAGATGGTTCATCTTCACTTCATCGACAAGGTCTACGAGAAGATCGGTTGGACACCTCCGCAAGAGCTCACCCCTACCCGGGTCGGGCGGTTCTTCCGGTTCATGACCGAGCACGGCGTGACGGCGTTGTTCGAGGCGCTGGTCGAGGACGACGAGATCCTGATGGCCATCGCAGCGCTGGACCGGGCCGGCGAGCTGAACATGTATTACGTAGGGGCGCTGCGCTTTCGCGACTCCGCCGACCTACCGGGCGTCCTTGCGCTCCTGAAGACCTATGACGCGGAGTATGCCAGCGAGCACGTCGCGCTGAACACCGTGAAGCTGTTCCTGGACGGGACGAACGAAACCGGCAACGGTGCGGTTCTAACCCCGTTGTGCAGCCACGTGCCTGCGGATCACCGCGGCGACATCGGGATGGAGACCGACGAGCTCGTCCAGTGCTTCCTGCTGTGCAACATCGAGGGCGTCGACGTGCACATCCACGTGGTTGGCGATCGGGCGTTCCGGGTGGCCTGCGATGCGGTCGAAGTAGCCCGCAACGAACTCAGTGCTACGGGCGGTGATTGGAGAATTCAGGTCACGTTGGCGCACTGCGAACTCGTCGACCCTGCCGACATGCACCGTCCCGCCGAGCTCGGCATCATCGTCAATTGGACGACGCATTGGTCAGGCGCGTACTTCGGTGAGACGGCCAAGAAGCACCTTGGTGACGAGCGCTGGAATCGCATGTACCGCTTCAACGAAATCGCGGAAAGCGGTGCTGTGCTTGCGTTCTCCAGTGACGTGGTGACCAGCTACGAGCTGCATCGGAGCAATCCGTTGTTCGGCATGCAAGTCGCGGCCACCCGAGTCGATCCGGAGTACCCGCTCTCCCCCGACGTGTACCCGGGTAGCTCGCGTCCGGAAGCGGACGCCAAGCTGTCGCGTGAATTGCTGCTGGCGGGATACACGATCAACGGCGCGAAGCAGCTGCGCCTAGCCGACAAGATGGGATCGCTGGAGGTGGGCAAGGTCGCGAATCTGTGCGTTCTGAGCGCAGATCTCTTCGAGGTCGAACCCAGCGTCGTCGGTGACATCAAGTTCGACACCGTAATCTTCGAAGGACGCGTCGTCGCCGGAACCCTGTGAGCTGACGGGGATTACACGCAGGGTCCGGCGCCGACACCGACCGGGCGCAATTGTGCGCTTTCGAGCAGGCGCTCCAACGCAGCCTCCACGTCGGCCTTCCACCCCAGCCCCTGTTCGAGCTCGAGACGCATCCGCGGGAAGTAGGGATGCGGGGCCACGATCTCGAACCCCACGTCGCCGAGGAAGTCTGAGTCGACGATGCACTGGTCGACCGAGCAGTCCCCGAGCACTTCGACCACCGGGAGCAGTTCGGGAGGAACCGGTCGAACGTCGCCTAGTTCAGCGGCTTCGGCCGTGCGCCCGAACGCTTCCAACGCCTTGACGCCGCGACGGACCAGGTCGCCAACCACCGATGCGATCAGTCCACGTGGCAGGCCGTCGGGATCATCGGTGGCTTCGATGCCGATCGAGGTGAGCAGAACGGCATCGGCGCTCACCGGTCCGGTCGGGAACAGTCGAGCCCGCGGCACCGCGCGGGGCGGTGCGTAGAACGCGTAGCCGAGACACGGGGCGTCATCGGTGGAGAATCCGTCGGCATCGCATGGCACGGCGAGCTGACCGCACGAGCCCCACTCGAGCATGACCATCGACAGCCAGGCTTCCTTCTCGAACTCTGGGTCGGCGAGGTGATCTTCACCCGGCAGCGTCGACGGATCGACTTCCCAGAACACACAGCGGCGCGCGTGCTTGGGCAGCTGCTCGAAGGCTTCGAGTCGCAGCGGCATGATTCGAGCCGACACTAGGGTCTCCGGTTCTCAGATGGTCCAGAAATCATCGGTTGCCCCTCCAGGATAGTGAAGCCCGGCGAGGCGGGTTCACTTTCCGCCTGCGAGCCATCACCGTCCCCGGCTTCGGGTCGAATCGTGTTGGTGCGCAACGCATTTACTCCTCAAAGCGGCATCGACAGGCGCTCGCAGCGGCCGATGTGTCACAGTGACGTAATTACGTGGGGTGGTAGGTCACGGTTTCGTCGCGCTCATCAAGTCCACAATTCGCTGCAAGTCGTCGACCGACCCGAACTCGACCACGATCTTGCCCTTGCGTTTGCCGAGGCTCACCGTAACGCGGGTATCGAAGGCCGACGACAGGTTCTCAGCAACGTCCTGGAGTCCCGGCATCTGAATCGGCTTGCGTCGCGGTGCCGGCTGCGCGGCCGGTCCCTCGCGGTTGGCCAGCGTCACCGCCTCCTCCGTCGCACGCACGGACAAACCCTCCGCGACGATCCGGGCAGCCAACTCTTCCTGCTTCTCGGACCCACCCTCGAGGGCCAGCAGCGCACGCGCGTGCCCTGCGGACAGCACCCCTGCCGCTACTCGTCGCTGCACCGCGATCGGCAGCCGCAGTAGCCGGATCATGTTGGAGATCACCGGCCGCGACCGGCCGATGCGGGCAGCAAGCTCGTCGTGTGTCACGTTGAACTCGTCGAGCAGCTGTTGATACGCCGCCGCCTCTTCCAAGGGGTTCAGCTGTGCGCGGTGAATGTTCTCGAGAAGTGCGTCCCGCAGCATGCTGTCGTCGGCGGTCTCGCGGACGATCGACGGGATGGTTGCGAGGCCGGCCTCCTGTGCGGCGCGCCATCGCCGCTCCCCCATGACGAGTTGGTAGCGCGGCGTGGTGCCGTCGGATTCGATTGCGCGAACGACGATGGGCTGCATCAGACCGAACTCGCGAATCGAGTGCACGAGCTCCGCCAGTGCGTCGCCGTCGAACACCTGGCGCGGCTGCTTGGGGTTCGGCTCGATGGACGCGGGATCGAGCTCCCGGTACACCGCGCCCGCCTCGCTGACGACCGGTGCCGGAGGTCCACCCAACAACACGTCGGCCGCCGCGCTACCCATCTGCGGACCCATCTTGCCGGGCTCGTGGTCGACGGCTCCTTCGGCCGGGTCGGCGGGTCCCGTCGGAATCAGCGATGCGAGCCCGCGGCCCAGGCCGCTCTTCTTGCGTACGGGCTGCGTCATGCTCGTCTCCTCTTCGCCCAAGCGCTTGTCGGTCGTGTCGTGAAACTCATCGCTGGATGTCCGCCCGCTCCGCGAGCTCCTTGCTGGCGTCGAGGTAACTCATCGCGCCGCGTGATCCTGGGTCGTAGTCGAGGATCGTCATCCCGTAGCCCGGCGCCTCGGACACCTTGACGCTGCGCGGGATGACGGTGCGGAGCACCTTGTCCCCGAAGTGTGCGCGTACGTCGGCCGCGACTTGATCCGCGAGTTTCGTCCGGCCGTCGTACATCGTGAGGATCACCGTGGTGACCTCCAGGTGCGGGTTGAGGTGAGCCTTCACCATCTCGATGTTGCGCAGGAGTTGCCCCACACCTTCCAGTGCGTAGTACTCGCACTGGATCGGGATCAGCACTTCCGGTGCGGCCACGAGTGCGTTGATGGTGAGCAGGCCGAGCGAGGGCGGGCAGTCGATGAAGACGTAGTCGAAGTTGTGTTCCTGGAGCCCGGCAAGTGCGTTGCGCAGTCGACCCTCGCGGGCGACCATGCTGACCAACTCGATCTCGGCGCCTGCCAGGTCGATGGTCGCGGGGACGCAGTAGAGGCGTTCGTTGTGAGGGCTGCGTTGCAGCGCCTCCTCCAACGAGATTTCCCCGATCAGCACTTCGTAGGACGACGGAGTGCCCTCGCGGTGCTCGATGCCGAGGGCGGTGCTGGCGTTGCCCTGCGGATCGAGATCGATGACGAGCGTGTTGAGTCCTTGCAGGGCGAGTGCCGCAGCCACGTTCACGGCCGTAGTGGTCTTGCCAACCCCGCCCTTCTGGTTCGCGATCGTGAAGACGCGTTGGCTACGCGGTCGCGGTAGGTGCTTAGCCTTCGCCGCGTGCAGGAGACTGACCGCGCGCTCGGCCTCTGCGCCGATCGGTGTATCTACCGCTGGGTCCTTCCATGGGGGCACCGGTTCGGGCGTCCAATCCGTTTCCCCCGTCGCTACGCTCGCCCCGGATGTTTCACGTGAAACAACGGGCGTCGGCGTTGCGCCGCGCGCCCCGTCTCCGTCCTGTGCCGGTGTCATCCCCTGCTCCTGCCCGACGGCCCCTTGGGGCTCGACCGTGATATCCGCTTCCCGCGTCGCGCCACGACCACGGTGGCGGGTGGAGTCAAATAGTCCACGCCACATTTCACCACCCCTATGTCCACCGCACCCAACGAGTTCAACACCCGCCGATGCTCCACGACTTCATCCTCGGCTCGATCGCCCTTCAAGGCGAGCATCCGTCCGCCCTCGCGCAACAACGGCAAGGACCACCTTGCCAACTTGTCCAGCGATGCGACCGCCCTCGACGTCACCGCATCGATCTCCCCTAGCTCACGACGGACGTTTCCGTCCTCCGCCCTGCCGCGCACCACGACGACATCGAGACCCAAGTCGTCGACGACCTCCTTGAGGAACTCGGCGCGGCGCAACAGCGGTTCGATCAGGAAGACCCGAGCGCCCGGACGAGCCAGCGCGAGGGGAATGCCGGGCAGTCCCGCCCCGCTTCCGACGTCCGCCACCATCTCATCGTCCTCCACGAGTTCGGCTACCGCCGCGCTGTTGAGCACATGCCTGTCCCACAGCCGGGGTACCTCACCCGGACCGAGAACACCTCGCTCGATACCGGCGCCTGCGAGGATCGCGGCGTATCGCTCGGCTAGATGTAGACGCTCTCCAAAGACAGCAGCGGCCGCAGATGGCGTATCCGGAACCTCGCCATGTTTCACGTGAAACATCCTCCGGATCCGCCACCGGGCCGCTGCTGGGAACTACATGGTTGTAACTCGGGTCGCTCAGTCAAGAAGAACGACGACCCGGCGGGACGGCTCAGCGCCCTCGCTCTCGCTGTGCACACCGTCGACGGCGGACACGGCGTCGTGCACGATCTTGCGCTCGAACGGTGTCATTGGATCGAGTTGCTCACGCTCGCCGCTCTCCAGCACTCGGTGTGCCACACGATCACCAAGCGCGGCCAACTCGTCACGGCGACGACGGCGCCACTTGGCGATGTCGAGCATCAGCCTGCTCCGCTCGCCGGTCTTCTGGTGCACCGCGAGCCGCGTCAACTCCTGGAGCGCATCGAGCACCTCGCCCTTGCGTCCAACGAGCTTGTTCAGATCGTCGCCGCCGTCGATGCTGACGATCGCACGGTCGCCCTCGACGTCCAGATCGATGTCGCCGTCGAAGTCCAGCAGATCGAGCAGCTCCTCCAGATAGTCGCCGGCGATCTCGCCCTCGGCGACCAACCGGTCTTCGAGCGGCTCGGCCTTCGGCTCCGCCGTCGTCTCACTGCGTTCGGTCGTATCAGCTTCTGTCATGTCCGTCCTTCTTCCTCGTCCACCGGTCGGGCTGCGGTCGTGATCCGCACTCGGGTCCGGTCAGGTCCTTCGCTTCTTGGGCCGGTTGTTGGTCCGGCGCGGCGCGCGATTAGAGGTCCCGCTCTGCGGGCTTCCGTTCTTGGAGCCGTTGGTGGTCGGGTCGTCATCGACGATCTCGGCACCCTTCGGCGTCTCCTCGACCGCATCGGACTCGGTCTGCTCAACGACCTCGACGGCGTCCTCAACGGCCGGCTTCGCCGCCGCGACTCCCTTGTTCCGCTTCGGCTTCACACCGGGGGCCGGCGCGTTGGCCGCCCGCCGCTCGAGCTCCTCGACCTTCTTCGCCTCTTCGCGCTGCTCGATCTTGCCGAACACGTAGTGCTGCTGGCCGTAAGTCCAGATGTTGTTCGCCACCCAGTACAGGATGATCGCCAGCGGCAGGAATGGTCCACCGACCACGACGCCGAGCGGGAACACGTACAGCGCCAGCTTGTTCATCATCGCGGTCTGGGGGTTGGCCGACGCTTCAGGGCTTTGGCGCGCGACGGAGGCGCGGCTGTTGAAGTGGGTAGCGACGCCGGCCAGGATCATCAACGGCAGGCCCACCAGGATCACGGACAGGCGATCGAATTCCTTGAACGCGCCGAGGCCAGCGGTCTGAATCATGTTGGCGCCAAGAGGGGCGCCGAACAGGTGGGCGTCCAAGAAGTGGCCGACGTCGGTGGCACTGAAGAAGTAGTTGCCCAGAGACCGGTTCAACTCGGGTGACAACTGCGGCTGACCGAAACCGCCCTGGGTCCGGTTGAACGATCGCAACACGTGGTAAAGCCCGAGGAATACCGGAATCTGCGCGAGCATTGGCAGGCAGCCCAGGATCGGATTGAAGCCGTGGTCCTTCTGCAGCTTCTGCATCTCCAGCGCCATCCGCTGGCGGTCCTTGCCGTACTTCTTCTGCAAGGCCTTGATCTGTGGCTGCAGTTCCTGCATTTGGCGGGTCGTCTCGATCTGGCGGACGAACGGCCGGTACAGGATGGCGCGCAGCGTGAACACCAGGAACATCACCGACAGTCCCCAGGCAAAGAAGTTCGACGGCCCAAGCACGAACGAGAACGCCTTGTACCAAAGCCACATGATCGCCGAGACCGGGTAATAGATGTAGTCGAGGCTGAACCAGTTGAAATCAAACAAGCGAATCGCTCCTCAGCGTGGCGGTTCCGTCGTGATCGTGCTCATGCCGCGGGTCCGGTATTGGATCCCATCCTCCTGGATGCCACGGACCGCACTTCAACAGCCGCACCACCGCCAACCAACCACCACGCAACAGACCGTGGTGCCGCAACGCTTCAACCGCGTACTGACTACACGTCGGCGTGAATCGGCACGACGGGGGCCGCAGCGGCGAGATCATGTTTCGGTACAGCTCGATCGCATGGATGGCGCCGCGCGCCACCCCGTTGGCAAGCCGGCTCGTCATGGTTTTGCACCTTCACGGCTGCCACGCGAACCAGACCGCGCCTTCCGCAGCGCGGTCCTGAGTTCCTGATCGAGCTGCGCAGAGAGGGCGTCGCGACTACCGGGCAGCGCGCGGATGACCAACCGGTCACCGGGGCCCAGCTCGTCGACGACTGAATAGGCGACATGCCGAAGCCGACGCGCGACGCGATGACGTGCGACGGCATTGCCAACGGATTTCGCCACGACCAGACCGATCTTGGGTGCTTCGTCATCGACGGACCAGGCCGCGTGCACGACGAGGTCGGGCTGAGCAGCCCGCACTCCCCTTTTGACCGTCAGCCCGAAGTCCGTCGACCGCGTCATCCGGTACCGAACCGGAAGCACGTGTCTATACCCTGCTGCGGATCCAGGACGGCATCACGCAGTGAGCGAGCGACGGCCCTTGCTGCGCCGACCGGAAACGATGGCGCGCCCGGCACGGGTACGCATGCGCAGCCGGAAGCCGTGCACACGTGCACGACGACGGTTGTTCGGCTGAAAGGTCCGCTTGCCCTTGGCCACGGCTGTTACTCCTCGGTTGACTGTCGCGTCGGCATCCTTCACCGACACGACGTAGTCATACCGGTTCGGACACAGGCGCAGTTCGTTCGAACGTCTGTATCGCTTGCTAGCCCCGGCGCGGTACCCCGAGCTTCCGGGTCGCAGCCGTGCCGCCACATTTGGGCGACTGTTCGAGGGTACTGACGAGATTTCCCTAGGTCAAACCACTGACGCCCACCACGGAATACGTCACACGAGTCACATCCTTCACCAGGCTTCAGATACCTCTCGTGCAGTGCCAATCAATGTTGCAGAACGGTTGGCACTCGCGGCGAAAACTGTTAACTTCTGGCAGTGCCGTTTCGGCGTGAAGCGGCGATGACCACCAACTGAGGACGACCACCCACCCGCGAGCCCACAGAGTTTCAAAGCACTGTGACGAGCCCCGGGGCACGGTCATCCGACACGTAGACAACGACATGACGACCCGGTGTCCGCTGTCCACAGGCTGTGGATAAGTATGTGGACAGTTTCCGGTTCGTCTATTCAGCCGTCGTCAGCGCGGCCTCGAGGGGGTACGTCTTCTTTTGACAACCGACCCTGATCCGCCGTTCGTCGCGATTTGGAATGACGTCGTCGCCGAACTCAACGGAGATTCCGCCTCCCGGGATTCGGTCAACGGCGGATCCGCGTCACCGTCCCTCACCCCTCAGCAAAGAGCCTGGCTCAAGATGGTCCAGCCCTTGGTCATCGCCGAGGGCTTTGCCTTGTTGTCGGTTCCGACGTCATTCGTCCAGAACGAGATCGAACGCCACCTCCGCGAGCCGATCATCACCAGCCTCAGCAGACGGCTCGGTCAGCGGGTCGAACTGGGCGTGCGCATCGCGACTCCCGAGTCACCCGCCCCACCACACGACGACGACATCCTCCCCGACCCCGACGAGGTGGACGAGGACGAGGAAGCGCTCGCCAGCGCGGAGGAAAGCTGGCCGTCGTACTTCACCAGAGAACAGCCGAACTCCTCGTCGAAGAACGATGTAAGCCTCAACCGCAGGTACACGTTCGACACGTTCGTCATCGGCGCCTCGAACCGCTTCGCCCACGCCGCGAGCCTCGCGATCGCCGAGGCGCCGGCCAGGGCCTACAACCCCCTGTTCATCTGGGGCGAATCCGGGCTGGGCAAGACACACCTTCTGCACGCGGCGGGTAACTACGCCCAGCGGCTCTTCCCCGGCATGCGCGTGAAGTACGTGTCCACCGAAGAGTTCACCAACGACTTCATCAACTCACTGCGCGACGATCGCAAGGCGTCCTTCAAGCGGAGCTACCGTGACATCGACGTCCTGCTCGTCGACGACATTCAGTTCATCGAAGGCAAGGAAGGCATCCAGGAGGAGTTCTTCCACACCTTCAATACGCTGCACAACGCGAACAAGCAGATCGTCATCTCCTCCGATCGGCCGCCCAAGCAGCTCGCGACCTTGGAGGACCGGCTCCGAACCCGGTTCGAGTGGGGTCTCATCACCGACGTTCAACCGCCGGAGCTCGAGACCCGCATCGCGATCCTTCGCAAGAAGGCGCAGATGGACCGGCTCGACGTGCCCGGCGACGTCCTCGAGCTCATCGCCAGCAGCATCGAGCGCAACATTCGCGAGCTTGAGGGCGCGCTCATCCGCGTCACGGCGTTCGCGTCGTTGAACAAGACCACCATCGACAAGTCACTGGCCGAGATCGTGTTGCGCGACCTCATCTCGGACTCCAGCACGATGCAGATCAGCGCGGCCACGATCATGGCCGTCACCGCGGAGTACTTCCAGATCACCGTCGAGGAGCTGCGCGGGCCCGGCAAGACCAGGGCACTCGCACAGTCCCGTCAAATCGCCATGTATCTGTGTCGTGAGCTCACCGATCTCTCGCTGCCGCGGATCGGCCAGGCGTTCGGCCGCGATCACACCACCGTCATGTACGCGGAGAAGAAGATTCGCGGCGAGATGGCGGAGCGGCGCGAGATCTTCGACCACGTCACGGAACTCACGACGCGGATCCGTCAGCGCTCCAAGCGCTGACCGACCCATTTCGCGCGTCTTGCGCGGAAATCTTTCGAGAAACTTTGGTCACGACTGCACCACTCGTCACACAAAATGCTCGTGGATGGGCTCGTGTACAACCCCGTCGACAACGTGGGCCAACGAGCTCGCTCCGTTCACACACCGTCAGTCATACACAGGAGCCCCGAATCCACGAGAGGCCCATCCACACCCCGTACACGAGCGCCGAGCACGCCCCACCAGCCAACCAATGGGTTCATCCACGAGTTGCACAGCCCCTATTACTAATACTCATCTATCTACTAAGAATTACTTCTAGAAGAAGGGCCCTGGGGAAAGCTCCTCCCCACCCGCATCTCGCGGTCCGGCGAGGCATTCGTCGGTGACATGGATTAGCTTTCAACTTGGGGCGGAACGCTCTACGGTTGTTCTTCTGAGCCGGTACGGTCGGTGAACCGCAGTGGTCTGACTCGTCGCGAGACGGGGTCATATCCGCTGCTTAGAGCTTGTTGGTTGGTTGCATCGAAGGGACGCTATGGACGTGGTGACGACGACGGTTGGTCTCACCGACTTGAAGTTCCGGCTGGTCCGCGAGGACTTCGCCGACGCGGTGGCCTGGGTCGCACGGATCCTGCCCAGCCGGCCCACCGTGCCCGTGTTGTCCGGTGTGCTTCTGACCGGGACCGACGACGGACTGGTGATCTCCGGATACGACTACGAGGTTTCGGCAGAAGTTCGAGTTGCCGCCGAAATCGCTTCTCCTGGAAGCGTTTTGGTGTCGGGACGACTGCTCTCGGACATCACGCGTTCGTTGCCGGCCAAGCCCGTCGACGTCAGCGTCGAGGGCACCAGGGTCCTGCTGACCTGCGGTAGTGCGAAGTTTTCGCTGCCGACCATGGCCGTCGAGGACTACCCGACGTTGCCCGGCCTCCCCGACGAGACCGGTGTCGTGGCCTCGGATCTGTTCAGCGAGGCCATCGGACAGGTGGCGGTCGCCGCAGGTCGTGACGACACACTGCCGATGCTCACCGGCATTCGCGTCGAAATCTCCGGCGAGAAGGTGGTTTTGGCCGCGACGGACAGGTTCCGGTTGGCCGTCCGCGAGCTGACGTGGTCGACCGATGCGGCAGATCTCGAGGCCGCGGTGCTCGTGCCGGCCAAGACCTTGGCCGAAGCCGCCAAGGCTGGCACCGACGGCGCCGAGGTGCACTTGTCACTCGGCGCTGGCAGCGCGGTTGGCAAGGAAGGACTGCTCGGCATTCGCAGCAATGGCAAGCGCACCACCAGCCGGCTGCTCGATGCGGAGTTCCCGAAGTTTCGCCAGTTGCTACCCGCGGAGCACACCGCGGTGGCCACGGTGGGTGTGGCCGAGCTGACGGAGGCCATCAAGCGCGTAGCGCTCGTCGCCGACCGTGGAGCTCAGGTTCGGCTGGAATTCTCCAGTGACGTCCTGCATTTGTCGGCAGGAGCGGACGACGTTGGTCGCGCCGAGGAAGATTTGCCCGTCGAATTCTCGGGTGAGCCCCTGACCATTGCGTTCAACCCGACCTATCTGACCGATGGCCTGGGCTCGTTGCACTCTGAGAAGGTGACGTTCGGTTTCACGACACCTAGCCGACCCGCGGTATTGCGTCCGGCAGGCGATGATGATGGATCCGGGGGTTCGTCCGGGCCGTTCCCGGCGGCCCAAACCGATTACGTCTATCTATTGATGCCGGTGCGGCTTCCGGGCTGACCGGCCCAACGCCACGAAAGAGGCGCACATGCAACTCGGGTTGGTCGGTCTCGGCAAAATGGGCTTCAACATGCGCGAGCGTCTGCGCGAGGGTGGACACGAAGTCATCGGCTTCGATCCAAGGCCAGAGGTCTCCGACGTTCCGACATTGGGTGCGCTGGCCGAGGCGCTGCCCTCGCCGCGCGTCGTTTGGGTGATGGTGCCGTCCGGTCCGGTCACGCACGACACCATCGTGGCGCTTGCCGAGGAACTCAGTGAGGGCGACCTCGTCATCGACGGTGGCAACTCGCGCTACACCGAAGATGGACCGCACGCAAAGTTGTTGGCCGACAAGGGAATCGGCTACATCGACGCAGGTGTATCCGGAGGCATCTGGGGTCTGACCGAGGGTTACGGCCTGATGGTCGGCGGTAGTGACGCCGACATCGCGCGGGCCATGCCGATCTTCGACGCGCTTCGCCCGCCAGGTGACGTTGCCGATGGATTCGTACACGCCGGACCGGTCGGTGCAGGTCACTTCGTCAAGATGGTGCACAACGGCATCGAATACGCGCTGATGACGGCCTACGCCGAGGGTTACGAAATCCTCGCCGCGGAAGAGCTCGTGAAGGATCCGCAGGCCGTCTACCAAGCATGGACCAATGGCACCGTGGTGCGCTCGTGGCTGCAGCAGCTGCTTGCGAAGGCACTCAAGGAAGATCCCGGATTGGACGACATCACCGGCTACACAGAGGATTCCGGAGAGGGTCGCTGGACGGTCGAGGAAGCGATCCGGCTGCGGGTTCCCGTGCCGGGCATCGCGGCATCGTTGTTCGCGCGATTCTTGTCGAGGCAGGACGACTCGCCGACGATGAAGGCCGTGGCCGCGTTGCGGAACCAGTTCGGTGGCCATGCCGTCCAAAGAATAAGTAAGTCCGGATGATCCGGAGGCTGGAAGAGAAGCGACTCGGGGTTGGGATTTGTACGTCCGACATTTGGGATTGACCGACTTCCGGTCGTGGCCGCGGGCCGAGCTGGACCTGGCGCCCGGCCGGACGGTGTTCATCGGTTCCAACGGCTTCGGCAAGACGAATCTCATTGAGGCGCTTTGGTACTCGGCAAATCTGGGATCGCATCGCGTCGGGACGGACGCACCTCTGATCCGTGCGGGGGCAGAGCGGGCGGTGGTCTCCACGATCATCGTCAACGAAGGACGCGAACTCGCCATCGACTTGGAGATCACCGCGGGCCGTGCCAACAAGGCGCGGCTCAACCGCTCCCCCGTTCGCTCCCCCCGCGAAGTGCTCGGCGTCCTGCGGGCGGTGCTGTTCGCGCCAGAAGATCTGGCCCTCGTCCGCGGCGACCCAGGCGAACGGCGTCGCTTCCTCGACGAGCTCGCGACCACGCGCCGGCCGACGGTGGCCGGTGTGCGCGCGGATTACGACAAGGTGGTTCGTCAACGCACCGCGCTCCTGAAGACCGCTTCCGGCAACAGATTTCGCGGTGACTCCAGTGCGCTGGAGACCCTCGAGGTGTGGGACGGCCACCTCGCAACCCATGGCGCACAACTCATCGCCGCGCGGGTGGATCTGGTCAACCAGGTCGCTCCCGAAGTCGAGAAGGCCTACCAACTTCTTGCGCCGTCCTCTCGTGCTGCTGCGGTCCGATACCGCAGTTCGGTAGAAGCCGTCGAGGCCGAAGCCGCGGCAGGCACCGTCAGTACGGAGGTGTTCGAGGCTGCGCTATTGACCGAATTGGCCAGAAAGAGGTCAGCCGAACTGGAACGTGGCGTGTGCCTCGTCGGCCCGCACCGCGACGACCTGGAGCTACGACTCGGCGACCAGCTCACGAAAGGCTTTGCCAGCCACGGCGAATCGTGGTCGATGGCACTCGCGCTCCGCTTGGCGGCCTACGAGCTGTTGCGTTCGGAGGGTAGTGATCCGGTGCTACTACTCGATGACGTGTTCGCCGAACTCGACACTGCGCGCAGGCGCGCTCTCGTGAACGTCGCCGCATCCGCAGAACAAGTTCTTGTCACCGCCGCGGTGCACGATGACGTTCCGACGGACTGGGATGCTCACAGAATCGAGATCGGCATGCGCGACGACGACACGGGTCGAGTATCGGAGGTGATCGGATGACGGAGTCCGAGGAGACCCGCGACGCGGCCAGCCCACCGGACCACTTGGCGCATCTGCGTGGGATGGATCTCGTGCGGCGCACGTTGGAGGAGGCACGCGGCGCGGCACGAAGTCAGGGCAAGGACGTCGGCCGCGGTCGCACCTCACCTGCCAAGAGGGTGGCCGGCCGGCCCGGCCGCCGACGCACGTGGTCGGGGCCCGGTCCGGATTCGCGGGATCCCCAAATGTTCGGCGCGGCCACCATGGACATGGCGCGCAGCCGCGGCTGGACCCCACGAGTCGCGGAAGGCTCCATCTTTGGCCAGTGGTCGACGGTGGTCGGTGAGCAGATCGCCGAACATGCGAATCCTTCGTCGCTGCGGGAGGGCATCCTGACTGTCGAGGCCGAATCAACGGCGTGGGCCACGCAGCTTCGAATGGTGCAGGCGCAGATCCTGGCCAAGATCGCCGCCGCCGTCGGGGACGGTGTCGTGACCTCGCTGAAGATCGTGGGCCCGACCGCACCGACGTGGCGCAAGGGCAGATATCACATCGCGGGACGGGGTCCACGCGATACGTACGGGTGACCGCGGACTGAGCGGCGGCTGAGAGCCGCGTCAGTCCGCTCATGAGTTCTCTCGGGCGGCCGGACGCGAGGATTGTCGAGAAATTCCGCGCACGTCGTTTTTAGGTGTGTAGAAACGCCGCCTCAGACTCAGTCCTGACCGGGCGTGACGGTAGACTGATTTCAGACCGCGATGGGCCTTCGATCCCCTCGCTTGCGAACCCCAAGGAGACGCGTTCAACGTGCCTGCCCAGAACAAGAGTGCTCCCAAGGAGTACGGCGCCGACTCGATCACCGTTCTAGAGGGATTGGAGGCAGTCCGGAAACGTCCGGGCATGTACATCGGTTCTACGGGTGAGCGGGGCCTCCACCACCTGGTTTGGGAGGTTGTCGACAACGCGATCGACGAAGCGATGGCCGGTCACGCCACACGTGTCGACGTGAAGATCCTCGGCGACGGAAGCGTTCAGGTCACCGACGACGGACGCGGTATCCCCGTCGCCATGCACGCATCGGGCATACCAACCATCGACGTCGTGATGACCCAACTCCACGCCGGCGGCAAGTTCGGCGGCGAGAACAGTGGCTACAACG
This sequence comes from Mycolicibacterium sp. P9-64, assembly GCF_008329605.1. Taxonomy (GTDB): domain Bacteria; phylum Actinomycetota; class Actinomycetes; order Mycobacteriales; family Mycobacteriaceae; genus Mycobacterium. The sequence goes on along the minus strand of NZ_NPKO01000010.1, from coordinate 106,858 downwards.
TCAGTGGCGGTCTGCACGGTGTTGGTGTTTCCGTGGTCAACGCGCTGTCGACGCGACTCGAGGCCACGGTCATGCGCGACGGCCACGAGTGGTTTCAGTACTACGACCGCTCGGTGCCCGGCACGCTGAAGCAGGGCGGGCCGTCCAAGAAGACCGGCACGACCATTCGCTTCTGGGCCGATCCCGACATCTTCGAGACCACGGTCTACGACTTCGAGACCGTCGCGCGACGGCTGCAGGAGATGGCGTTCCTCAACAAGGGGCTGACCATCGACCTGATCGACGAGCGCGTCACGGTCGACCAGGTCGTCGACGACGTCGTCAGTGATACGGCCGATGCGCCGAAGTCCGCCGACGAGAAGGAAGCGGAGGCCAAGGGTCCCCACAAGACCAAGCACCGCACCTACCACTACCCCGGCGGCCTGGTCGACTTCGTCAAGCACATCAACCGCACGAAGACCCCGATCCAGCAGAGCATCATCGACTTCGACGGCAAGGGCACCGGCCACGAAGTCGAGATCGCAATGCAGTGGAACGCTGGCTATTCCGAGTCGGTGCACACGTTCGCCAACACGATCAACACCCACGAGGGCGGCACCCACGAAGAGGGCTTCCGGAGCGCGCTGACCACTGTGGTCAACAAGTACGCCAAGGACAAGAAGCTGCTCAAGGAGAAGGACGCAAACCTGACCGGCGACGACATCCGCGAAGGTCTCGCGGCGGTCATCTCGGTCAAGGTCAGCGATCCTCAGTTCGAAGGCCAGACGAAGACCAAGCTCGGCAACACCGAGGTCAAGTCCTTCGTCCAGAAGATCTGCAACGAGCAGCTCAGCCACTGGTTCGAAGCCAACCCGGCGGAAGCCAAGACCGTTGTGAACAAGGCGGTTTCTTCTGCTCAGGCGCGCCTCGCCGCCCGCAAGGCCCGAGAGTTGGTGCGCCGCAAGAGCGCTACCGACATCGGGGGCCTGCCAGGCAAGCTCGCCGACTGCCGTTCCACCGACCCGAGGCTCTCGGAAGTGTATGTGGTGGAGGGTGATTCGGCCGGCGGCTCGGCCAAGAGCGGCCGCGACTCGATGTACCAGGCGATCCTGCCGCTGCGCGGCAAGATCATCAACGTCGAGAAGGCCCGTATCGACCGGGTGCTCAAGAACACTGAAGTCCAGGCGATCATCACCGCGCTCGGCACGGGTATTCACGACGAGTTCGACATCGCGAAGCTGCGGTATCACAAGATCGTGCTGATGGCCGACGCCGATGTCGACGGTCAGCACATCTCAACGCTGCTGCTGACGCTGTTGTTCCGGTTCATGAAGCCGCTCATCGAGAATGGGCACGTCTTCCTCGCGCAGCCGCCGCTGTACAAGCTGAAGTGGCAACGCAGCGAACCCGAGTTCGCGTACTCGGACCGCGAGCGCGACGGACTTCTGGAAGCTGGGCGTGCAGCCGGACGAAAGATCAACTCCGAGGACGGAATTCAGCGTTACAAGGGTCTTGGCGAGATGGACGCCAAGGAACTGTGGGAGACCACGATGGATCCCAGCGCTCGAGTGTTGCGCCGGATCACCCTCGATGACGCCGCCGCAGCCGACGAGCTGTTCTCGATCCTGATGGGCGAGGACGTCGAGGCGCGCCGCAGCTTCATCACGCGCAACGCCAGAGACGTTCGCTTCCTCGACGTTTAACGCCGGTATCCAAAGACGAATAGGGCTGAAGACACGATGACTGATACCACCCTGCCGCCGGGAGACGACGGCGCGACCACCGATCGCATCGAACCGGTCGACATTCAGCAGGAGATGCAGCGCAGCTACATCGATTACGCGATGAGCGTCATCGTCGGCCGCGCTCTCCCCGAGGTCCGAGACGGCCTCAAGCCGGTGCACCGCCGCGTGCTCTACGCAATGTATGACTCCGGCTTCCGCCCGGACCGTGGACACGCGAAATCCGCACGCTCCGTTGCCGAGACGATGGGCAACTATCACCCGCACGGTGACTCGTCGATCTACGACACCCTGGTCCGCATGGCCCAGCCGTGGTCGCTGCGGTATCCCCTTGTCGACGGTCAAGGCAACTTCGGCTCACCGGGCAACGACCCGCCGGCCGCCATGAGGTACACCGAAGCCCGTCTCACGCCGCTGGCGATGGAAATGCTTCGGGAAATCGACGAGGAGACAGTCGATTTCATCCCGAACTACGACGGCCGGGTGCAAGAGCCCACCGTTCTGCCAAGCCGGTTCCCCAACCTGCTGGCCAACGGCTCCGGCGGCATTGCCGTCGGCATGGCCACCAACATGCCGCCGCACAACCTGCGCGAGCTGGCCGAGGCGGTGTTCTGGTGCCTCGACAACTTCGAGGCCGACGAAGAGGCCACCCTGGCCGCTGTCACCGAACGCGTCAAGGGTCCTGACTTCCCGACCTACGGCTTGATCGTTGGCTCACAAGGGATTCACGACGCCTACACGACGGGCCGCGGGTCCATCCGCATGCGCGGCGTCGTCGAGGTCGAGGAAGACAGCAGGGGCCGCACGCTGCTCGTCATCACCGAGCTGCCCTATCAGGTCAACCACGACAACTTCATCACCTCGATCGCCGATCAGGTGCGCGACGGCAAGCTCGCGGGCATCTCCAACATCGAAGACCAGAGCAGCGACCGTGTCGGGCTGCGCATCGTCGTCGAGGTCAAGCGCGACGCCGTGGCGAAGGTAGTGCTCAACAACCTCTACAAGCACACCCAGCTGCAGACCAGCTTCGGCGCGAACATGCTGTCGATCGTCGACGGCGTACCCCGCACGTTGCGCATCGACCAGCTGATCCGGCTGTACGTGGTGCACCAGTTGGACGTCATCGTGCGTCGGACCACCTACCGGCTGCGCAAGGCCAACGAGCGCGCACACATCTTGCGGGGCTTGGTCAAGGCGCTGGACGCCCTCGACGAGGTCATTGCGTTGATCCGGGCGTCGCAGACCGTCGACATCGCCCGCGCGGGCCTCATCGAGTTGCTCGACATCGACGACATCCAGGCGCAGGCGATCCTCGACATGCAGTTGCGGCGCCTCGCCGCCCTGGAGCGTCAGCGCATCGTCGACGACCTGGCCAAGATCGAGGCCGAGATCGACGACCTCGAGGACATTCTGGCCAAGCCGGAACGTCAGCGTGCGATCGTGCACGACGAGCTCGCGGAGCTCGTCGAGAAGTACGGCGACGACCGGCGAACCCGGATCATCCCGGCCGACGGTGACGTCGCCGACGAGGATCTGATCGCCCGCGAAGAGGTGGTCGTCACGATCACCGAGACCGGATACGCCAAGCGGACGAAGTCCGACCTGTACCGCAGCCAGAAGCGCGGAGGCAAGGGCGTCCAGGGCGCAGGCCTCAAGCAGGACGACATCGTCAGGCACTTCTTCGTCGGCTCCACGCACGACTGGATCCTGTTCTTCACCACGCAGGGACGGGTGTACCGGGCGAAGGCCTACGAGCTGCCGGAGGCGTCGAGGACGGCGCGCGGTCAGCACGTCGCGAACCTGCTTGCCTTCCAGCCAGAGGAGCGCATCGCTCAGGTCATCCAGATCAAGAGCTACGAGGACGCGCCATACCTGGTGCTTGCCACGAAGAACGGTCTGGTGAAGAAGTCCAAGCTCACCGACTTCGACTCGAACCGTTCGGGCGGCATCGTGGCGGTGAACCTGCGCGACGGCGACGAACTGGTCGGTGCGGTGCTGTGCTCTGCGGAGAACGACCTGCTGCTGGTATCGGCGAACGGCCAGTCCATCCGCTTCTCGGCGACCGACGAGGCGCTGCGGCCGATGGGCCGTGCCACCTCGGGCGTCCAGGGCATGCGCTTCAACGAAGAGGACCAGCTGCTGTCGCTGAACGTCGTCCAGGAGGGTACGTACCTGCTGGTCGCAACGTCGGGCGGGTACTCGAAGCGGACCGCGATCGACGAGTACACGGTTCAGGGTCGCGGCGGCAAGGGCATCCTCACGATTCAGTACGACCGCAAACGTGGCAGTCTGGTCGGAGCGTTGATCGTCGATGACGACACCGAGCTGTACGCCATCACCTCCGAAGGTGGTGTCATCCGGACCGCCGCACGTCAGGTGCGCAAGGCCGGACGGCAGACCAAGGGGGTGCGCTTGATGAACTTGGGCGAGGGCGCGACACTCATTGCCATCGCGCGCAACGCCGACGAGGACGCTTCCGAAGACGATGAGTCATCATCGGCAGAGTCAGAGTCAGACGCGACGTAGCGCGACACCGGCTGCCACCGGCAACCGGCCTTAGCGAAGGAGCCGTAGGTGAGTTCACCGAACGAGCCAGGACACCCGCGCGCGGGTGACGGGCCCGGAAGTGCCAACGGCTCGACGGGCGGTGACCACGGCGACGTTCCCCCCTGGCAGCGGGGTACGTCGCGGGTTCGCCCAACGTCGCGCCCGCCCGAGTCGGCCCCAGAGGCTGGCAGGGCAGGTTCGGCCGCCGGCCAGAACCCCGGCGTCGACGCCCGCCTCAACCGGTTCATCTCGGGCGGCCCTGCCGCTCCAGCCGGTCCACCGCAGCAGGCGCCGGCCCGTGAACCGAGTGCACCGCGCGAGCAGGACCCTGCGCCGGCGCGTGGGGATCGGACGGAGACCGTGCGTCCCGAGGTGTACGCCAGCGAGCTGCCCGACCTGTCGGGCCCGACACCCCGCGGCCCACAGCGCAAGCCCGCCGATCGCCAGGAGCAGCCTGCTGCCCGGCCGCAGGGGGCAAGCCGTACTCAGGTGGCCAGCCGACCGCAGGGACCGGTGCGTGCCAGCATGCAGATTCGCCGGCTCGATCCGTGGAGCGTGTTGAAGGTCTCACTGGTGTTGTCGGTGGCGCTGTTCTTCGTCTGGATGATCGCCGTTGCGTTCCTGTACCTGGTGCTCGGCGGAATGGGCGTGTGGAGCAAGCTCAACAGCAACGTCGGCGATCTGCTCACCAGTGCCAGTGGCAGTGGCGGTGAACTGGTCTCGAGCGGCACCATCTTCGGTGGCGCGGCGCTGATCGGCTTGGTCAACATCGTCCTGCTGACCGCGATGGCTACCTGCGGGGCGTTCATCTACAACCTCACGACGGACATCGTGGGCGGCGTCGAGGTGACCCTCGCCGACCGGGACTGATTGTCGGCTCGCCGACGTGACTGACTCCCGCGGTTTGGGTGCATCGGTGGCGTTACGGTAATCTCGTCGCTCGGCCGTAGTGCGTTTATACGGGCCTATAGCTCAGGTGGTTAGAGCGCTTCGCTGATAACGAAGAGGTCGGAGGTTCGAGTCCTCCTAGGCCCACGGTTGCCGGGTCACCGGCGGGCTCACCGGAAGGGTGGCACCGTGAGGTTGAAGTTGGTGGTGCTGTCCGTCGCGGCCGCCGCGGCGGTGATCGTGTGGCGATCGCGCCACGCCGTCGAGGTGTGGCACGTCGCCGCCGACCAACCCGGCTGACCGCAGGTTTGGGGGCCTTAGCTCAGTTGGTAGAGCGCTGCCTTTGCAAGGCAGATGTCAGGAGTTCGAATCTCCTAGGCTCCACAAAATTACGTGTTTCGACGGGTTTTCGCCGCGTCGAACTCTTACGTCGGAATCGGCTCAGGGCCCAGGCGTCAGTTCCTTCCATCCTCGATTGCCTCGTGGAGCGCGAACGCATCCCGCACGGCTTCGTTCCCGTCCTGCTTGCGGAGATGTCGCGCGCAGCCCGACCATCGGCCATGAACCGCACCCGCGGCACCGGCTCGCCACGAGGTCCTAGCCGGAATTTCCGCGGCCATGTCGAGAACGGCGTGGCGGCTCCGTCCCAGGGGTAGATGAGGCCACAGTGGCCCATCACGGAAAGGGAGACCACCATGGCCAAGTACCTGATGCTCAAGCACTACCGCGGCGCGCCCGAGTCCATCAATCCCATCCCGATGGATCAGTGGACGCCGGAAGAGGTCGACGCTCACGTGAAGTACATGAACGACTTCGCCGAGCGGTTGGTGGGCACCGGCGAGTACGTGGACAGTCAGGCGCTCTCGCCGCAGGGCACGTTCGTGCGGTCCGATGGCGAGGGACGGCCGCCGGTCACCGACGGACCCTTCGCGGAGACCAAGGACCTGATCGCCGGCTGGATGATCATCGACGTCGACACCTACGAGCGGGCACTCGAACTCGCCGGTGAGTTGTCCGCAGCCCCGGGCGCGGGCGGCAAGCCGATCCACGAGTGGCTCGAGCTGCGGCCCTTCCTCGGCGCACACCTCACGGTCAACGAATGACCGGACCGGCCAGGTCAGAACCGGCGCTGGATGAGGTGCTGCTGCGGGAACACACGCCCGCCGTGATCGGCGTGCTCGTGCATCGCGGAGTCGACTTCGCGACTGCCGAGGACGCCGTGCAGGAAGCGCTCATCCAGGCGGCGCTGACCTGGCCGGAGCAGCGGCCCGCCGATCCCAAGGGCTGGCTGGTCACGGTCGCGTGGCGAAAGTTCCTCGACGCGCACCGTTCCGACGTGTCGCGCCGCGACAGGGAGGACCGCGTCGCGGTCGAGCCGCCTCCGGGACCGACCGAGACCGCGGACGACACGTTGCATCTGTTCTTCCTGTGCGCGCATCCCTCGCTGTCGGCCTCGTCGGCCGTCGCGCTCACGCTGCGCGCCGTCGCCGGGCTGACGACACGCCAGATCGCCCAGGCCTACCTCGTGCCGGAGGCGACGATGGCGCAGCGCGTCAGCCGCGCCAAGCGCACCGTGCGCGACGTCGGATTCGACGAACCGGGTGACCTGGCCACGGTGCTTCGCGTGCTGTATCTGGTGTTCAACGAGGGCTACACCGGCGACGTCGACCTGGCGGCGGAAGCGATACGGCTCACCCGGCAGCTGGCGTCGATGACCGACGATCCCGAGACCGCAGGGCTTCTCGCCTTGATGCTGCTGCACCACGCCAGGCGAGAGGCGCGGACCAGGCCGGACGGCAGCCTAGTGCCGCTTGCCGAGCAGGACCGGTCGCGCTGGAACACCACGCTCGTCGCCGAGGGCGTCGTCATCCTGCAGACAGCACTGGGTCGCGACCGACTCGGCGAATACCAAGCGCAGGCGGCGATCGCGGCGATCCACGCCGACGCGCAACGCGCCGAGGAGACCGACTGGGTGCAGATCGTCGGCTGGTACGACGAACTGTTCGCACTCACCGAGAGCCCGGTCGTCGCACTCAACCGGGCCGTCGCGATCGGCGAGGCCGACGGTCCAGCGGCGGGTCTCGCGGCGTTGGCCGCGGTGGACCCGGGCCTACCCCGCCACACTGCCGCGTCGGCGTATCTGCACGAGAAGGCCGGCGACATTCCCACTGCCGCAAGGCTCTACGCCGAAGCAGCCCTATTGGCGCCGAATCTCGCCGAACGCCACCACCTCACGCGGCAGGCAGCTCGACTCGGTCAGGCCTGACTTTCGTTGCGCCGCTATGGCTTCGGGGTGACGTCCACGCTCGGCGGAAGCGGCGAAGGATCCGGCTGCGTCGAGCGCCGGATGATCGAGAACGACACTGCCCCAATGGCGAGCACCGCGGCGCCTGCCGCGATCACGAAGATGGGGCGCGGACGGCGCTTGGAGCGTCGGGCCTCCTGCAACGCCTGCGGCAGGTTGGCGACGACCTCCTGGGCCGCAGCGAGCTCGTTGACGATCGACTCCTGCGCGGCGGCGAGATCCTTGCGCAGCTTGCCGCTGCGGTACCGCTCCCCCAGCCACGTCGCCGACGCGTGCGCCGTCCCCAGTCCAATCCCCAGCGCTCCCCTGGTGACGTCGACCGGGCCCACCGTCGAGTACTTCAGGCCTCGGGCGAACCTCTCCCTTGGGGTCAACCGGACGGCACTCGTCTTCGAGCTCATGGGCGCACCTCTCCGCGGTCCTCTGAATGAAGTTCCAGCCTGCCATCATCGGCGACCAGACGGCGGCCGATGACCGCGTCAACACTATTCGGGCGGGGGCGTGATCCGGCACCGGAGAGACGAATGGCAGACTTGGATCCCGTGACGAGCCCAATTCAGACAGCGACCGCGACCCTGCACACCAACCGCGGTGACATCAAGATCGCACTGTTCGGCAACCACGCCCCCAAGACCGTCTCGAACTTCGTCGGGCTTGCGCAGGGCACCAAGGACTACAGCACCGAGAACGCAACCGGCGGCACGGAGGGCCCGTTCTACGACGGCGCGATCTTCCACCGCGTCATCTCGGGCTTCATGCTTCAGGGCGGCGACCCGACCGGTACCGGCCGTGGCGGACCGGGCTACCAGTTCGCCGACGAGTTCCACCCGGAACTGCAGTTCGACAAGCCCTACCTGCTGGCGATGGCCAACGCCGGGCCCGGCACCAACGGCTCGCAGTTCTTCATCACGGTGGGCAAGACCCCGCACCTGAACCGCAAGCACACCATCTTCGGCGAGGTCGTCGACGAGGAGTCGCAGAAGGTCGTCGACGCCATCGGCGCCACCCCGACCGACCGTGGCGACCGTCCCGTCGACCCGGTGGTCATCGAGTCGATCACCATTTCGTAGCGCTCAACCCTGCGCGAGCGCGCGCAGAATGCTCACCTTTCGCGGCGTGTCGGGGTACAAACACGCGCGCTCGCGGAAGGGCGGGGCTGGCTAGCGGGGGCCGTAGCCGGCGTCGGTCAGTGCGTCGAGCACGTCGAGTGGGCTGGTGCCCAAATCCCATCGGGTGAACACCAGCAAGCGGTCGTCGGCGGCGGTGTCGATCTCGAGCAGATGCACCTTGCGCCCGATCCGACGGAATTCCGTGATGCGGATTCGGGCGATGTCGTCACGCCGCAACGTGTGGGTGCGCAACCAGCCGCGGACGACGATTCCGGCCGGCGTGATTGCCAACTTTGGCCGTGCCCGCCACGACATGCTTGCAAACGCTAGCAATCCGACCGCGGCAATGCCCCCAAGGATGCGCCCTGGGGCATCTGTGACTACGGTCACAACGGCTGTGGCCATCAAGAGGCCGAGAATTCCGCACGCAGCAATGCCGGCGGTCGGTGGACCCCATTCAGTTTGCTGCATAGCTTGTTAACACCCTCTAAGCGTGGCGTATCGGGTTATCCACAGGCGCTATCCCCAATGGGGATGAATCACAACGATGTGATTGGGTGAAGAAAAGGTAGCCGGACGGGTAACGCATCGAGACCACTTTGAATGCATCCTGGTGGGAAGGATGCTCACCGCCAGCGCATCGTGAGCAACAGGCCGCTGATCATGCAGGCAAACGCGATGGCGTAGTTCCACTGGGCGAGGTCGGCCATCCATTGCAGGAAACCCGGGGCGTCCACGGGGTTGGTGGCCGCCAACTGGAATACCAGCAGCCACAGCAGGCCGATCAGCATCAAACCGATGAAGAGCACGACGAACCACACGCTCGACGGCCCGGCCTTGACCTTGACCGGAGTGCGACTCACCGAGCTGGCAGTGAAGTCACTCTTCTTGCGAACCTTGGACTTGGGCATGGGTACCTTCGCGGACAGTCGGCGTCGCGGGTGCGACGATGAAGCGGATGCACCTGAGAGCCTAACCCAGCACGCTGTCCCACAGAGAAATCGCCAACACCGCCGAGGAGGGACGATGAGCACGACACGCGAGCCCTCGAACGCTCATCGCCGGTCCGCCTGGCGTTTCGGCGTGCCCGCCGTATGCCTGTGCGCGGGCCTGCTGCTGGCCGCGACGCACACCGCCTCGCAGGGCGGTGAGATTCGTCGCAGTGATTCACCGCGACTCGTCGACCTGGTCCGCGACGCCCAGGCCTCCGTCGACCGGCTCTCCAGCGATCGCGACGGGCTCGTCACCCAGATCGACACCCGCCATGGCGGCTCCCCCGGCGCCGATGCGGCGCTCGCCGCCATCACCAGCCGTGCCGACGTGCTCGCCGCCGACGCCGGGCTGAACCCCATGCGCGGCCCAGGTCTGGTGATCACCCTGACCGACGCGCAGCGCGACGCCGAGGGCCGATTCCCCGGCGACGCCTCCCCCGACGATCTGGTGGTCCATCAGCAGGACGTCCAGGCGGTGCTGAACGCGCTGTGGACCGCCGGTGCCGAGGGCATCCAGATGCAGGATCAGCGGCTCATCGGCACCTCGGCTCCCCGCTGTGTCGGAAACACCCTGCTTCTGAACGGGCGCACCTACGGTCCCCCGTACGTCATCACCGCGATCGGCAACGTCCCTGCGATGCGGGCGGCGCTCGCGGCCGCCCCGTTGGTCACGCTCTACAAGCAGTACGTGGTGAGGTTCGGGCTCGGCTACACCGAGCAGCCGCGCGACAGCGTCGAGCTGGTCGGGTACCCGGCCCCGGTGCGGATGCGCTTCGCCAAGCCCGCCGGTCCCCTTGGCTACTGAGAGCACCCAGTAACCTGGACCGATGAAGGTTCTGGTCGTCGACAACTACGACAGCTTCGTGTTCAACCTGGTCCAGTACCTGGGTCAGCTCGGCGTGAACGCGGAAGTCTGGCGCAACGACGACGCCCGCCTGGCCGGCGACGCCGAGGTCCAAGCGGTCGCCGAGGAGTTCGACGGCATCCTGCTCAGCCCCGGCCCTGGCACTCCGGAGCGCGCAGGCGCGTCCATCCCCCTGGTGCGTGCGTGCGCGGCGGCGAAGACTCCGCTGCTCGGCGTGTGCCTCGGACACCAGGCCATCGGGGTGGCGTTCGGCGGCACCGTCGACCGGGCTCCGGAACTGCTACACGGCAAGACCAGCAGCGTGCACCACGCGAATGTTGGTGTGCTGCAAGGACTTCCGGACCCGTTCACCGCGACGCGATATCACTCGCTGACGATCCTTCCGGACACTGTGCCCGACGTGCTGCAGGTGACCGCGCGCACCGAGGGCGGCGTCATCATGGGCGTGCAGCACGTCGATCTGCCGATCCACGGAGTGCAGTTCCACCCCGAGTCGATCCTCACCGAGGGTGGTCACCGGATGCTGGCCAACTGGCTGACGCTGTGCGGCACGCCGCCCGCCGAGGCATTGGTGGCTCAGCTGGAACGCGACGTCGCCGAGACCGTTCGGGCGGCTACTGCGCGAAGCTCAGCGTGATGGTGTCGGTGGGCTTCATCGGGGTGCCCGCCGCAGGGTCCTGAGTAACGATTCCGTTGCTCGGCACGCCACTGTTCTGGGCGTTCTGAAGCTTGACGAAGTTGGTGCCGATGTTCTGCCAGCCCAATGACTGCAGCAACGGTGCGGCGTCGTCCCAGAACATGCGCCGCAAGTCCGGCATCGTGAACTGGTTGCCCAGCGACACCTGGATCTGAATCGGGGTGTCCACCGGGACGACCTCGTTCGCGGGCGGCACCGTTCCCAGTACCTGTCCCAGCGTCGACTTGAGCCCGTCGACCTGGATCGGGATGGGCGGAACCTTGAACTCACTTGCCGCGAGGATCGCCGTCGCCTCGTCGAGGGTGCGGCCCTTCACGTCGGGTACGGGCTTGGTGTTCGGCCCCGAGCTGACCACGACGTTGATCTCGTTGGTGATCGCCGATGTCTGGTTGGGCGACGGAATGGTGGTGATCACCTGATCCTTGGGGACGGTCATGCTGCCCGAGTCCGTCTTCTTGACGCGATCGAAGCCGGCGTTCTTGAGCTTGGTGACGCACTCGGCGTAGGTCAGGCTGGTGCTGCAGTCGGGCACGACGCGCTGCTCGGGGCCCGTCGACACGTTGATGGTGATGTCGTCGCCTGCCGCCACGGTGCTGTTCGCGGAGGGATCGGTGTTGATCACCTTGTTGGGCGGCACCTTCGAATCGGGGTTGCGCTGAATGTGGGTCTTGAAGCCGCGGTTCTGCAGGGCCGCAGTGGCATCCAGCTCCCCCTGCCCTGCCACGTCGGGCACCTGTTGATCGCGCGGGCTGCCGCCGATCATGTTGATCGCGACCGTCACCACCACGGTCAGCACGGCCAGAATCGCGACCGCGATCAGCCACCGCGCGATCGATCCGCCTCGCTCACGCTCGACGTAACCGGGCTGATGGGTGGGGATGTGCTCGGTCGGCTGTGAGCGTCCACGCGACGGCGGGGGAGACGTCAGCAGCGACGTGCGCTCGGCGTCGGTGAACACCTTGGGGGCGTCCGGTGCCTCGCCGCTGTGCACCCGGATCAGATCGGTGCGCATCTCCGCGGCGGTCTGGTAGCGATTCTCGGGATTCTTGGCCAGCGCCTTGAGCACCACGGCGTCCAAGTCGGGGGAGATGCCTTCGTAGCGCTGCGACGGCGCCACGGGATCTTCCCTGACGTGTTGGTAGGCCACCGCCACCGGTGAGTCACCGACGAAAGGTGGCTCCCCCGTGAGCATTTCGTAGAGCACGCAGCCCAGCGAGTACACGTCCGAGCGGGCGTCGACCTTCTCGCCACGAGCCTGCTCCGGGGACAGGTACTGGGCGGTGCCGATCACGGCCGCGGTCTGGGTCATCGGGTTGCCGGTGTCGGCCAGCGCGCGGGCGATGCCGAAGTCCATCACCTTCACCGCGCCGGTCTTGCTGATCATGATGTTGGCGGGCTTGACGTCGCGGTGGATGATGCCGTGCTGGTGGCTGAAGTTCAGCGCCTGGCACGCATCGGCGATGACCTCGATGGCCCGTTGGGGTTCCATCGGACCGTCGGTGTGCACGATGTCGCGCAGCGTCACGCCCTCGACGTACTCCATGACGATGTAGGGCAGCGGACCGGTCGGCGTCTCGGCCTCACCCGTGTCGTACACCGCGACGATGGCAGGGTGGTTCAGTGCCGCGGCGTTCTGGGCCTCTCTGCGGAACCGCAGATAGAAGCTCGGGTCGCGGGCCAGGTCTGCGCGCAGCACCTTGACGGCGACGTCGCGGTGCAGCCGGACGTCGCGGGCCAGATGGACCTCCGACATGCCGCCGAACCCAAGGATGTCACCGAGTTCGTAACGGTCGGACAAGTGCTGCGGGGTGGTCATTGCCCCGTGTCTTCTAAGGCCAGGGCGAGCGAAGCGACGGGAGATGGATCCGCACCGTCGTGGTCTCCACCGTCGACGACGGGCGCTGGATCAAACGTCGCCGGGGCGGGCATCGCGCCCGGTGAGGCGGGCGCCGGCGGGGGCACGATGGTGGTACTGGTGTTGGTGATCGTCGGCGGCGGCGACTGGTTGTCCTTGCGATCCTGGGCGTTCAGCACGATCAGGATCGCGATGACGATGGCCAGAGCACCGAGCACCCCGGCCGCCCACAGCAGCGCGCGCTGACCGGGGGAGAAGGTGCGGCGCGCCGGCACCGGCGTGCGGTGGCTGCCCGTCACGGGGCGCGGGCGGGCGGCGGTCGGCGGTCTGCTGCCGTAGTCGGCGACGGCACGGGCCTGGGTGACCGACGGGATCGCCGCGGGGGCGGCCCGACCGATGGACGGCGCATGGTTGGGCCGGGGCGGCCGGCGTCCGGCGCGCACCGCGGCCACGGCGTCGGCGAACGGCCCACCGGAGCGGTACCGGTGGCCGGGCTCCTTGGCCAGGGTGATCTCGATCAGCTCGCGCACGTTGGGCGGCAGATCGGCAGGCAGCGGTGCGGGCTGCTCCTTGATGTGCTTCATCGCCACCGTCAGCGCACCGTCACCGGTGAACGGCCGTCGGCCCGCAAGGGTCTCGTACCCGACCACCCCGAGCGAGTAGACGTCGCTGGCCGCGGTGGCGTCCTTGCCGAGCGCCTGCTCCGGTGCGATGTACTGCGCAGTGCCCATGACCATGCCGGTCTGGGTGACGGGAGCGGCGTCGACGGCCTTGGCGATGCCGAAGTCGGTGAGTTTCACCTGCCCGGTGGGCGTGATGAGGATGTTGCCCGGCTTGACGTCGCGGTGCACCAGGCCGGCGGTGTGGGCGACCTGAAGGGCCCTGCCAGTCTGCTCGAGCATGTCCAGGGCGTGCCGCAGCGATAGCCGTCCGGTGCGCTTGATCACGGCGTTCAGCGGTTCGCCGTTGACGAGTTCCATCACCAGGTATGCGGTGCGGCCCTCACCGACGTCGAGCTCGGTCTCGCCGTAGTCGTACACGCTGGCGATGCCGGGGTGGTTGAGCATGGCGACCGTGCGGGCCTCTGCGCGAAACCGCTCGACGAACTCGGGATCGGACGAGAACTCTGCCTTGAGCACCTTGATGGCGACCTGACGGCCTAGCCGGGTGTCGACGCTTTCCCACACCTGGCCCATGCCACCGGTGGCGATGAGTCGCTGCAACCGGTAGCGGTCGGACAGCGTCACTCCGACGCGCGCGCTCATGATCCCTCCCGCAGCGCCGCGGCGATGGTGGCGCGGCCGATCGGCGCGGCCAGCGCACCCCCGGTGGCGGACAACCTATCGCCACCATTCTCCACGAGTACCGCGACGGCCACCTTGGGGGCCTTGGCCGGCGCAAAGGCGATGTACCAGGCGTGGGGAGGAGTGTTGCGCGGGTCGGTGCCATGCTCGGCGGTGCCCGTCTTGGAAGCGATCTGCACGCCGGCGATGGCTCCCTTCTGCTGCGTCGCCTGCTCGGCGCCAATCATCAGGTCCGTAAGTGTAGTAGCGACCTGTGAGGACACCGCTCGCCGGACTTCCTGAGGAGCGGTCGTGTTGATGTTGGAGAGGTCGGGACCCTTGAGGTCATCGACCAGATACGGGGCCATCCTGACGCCGTCGTTGGCGATCGTCGCGGCCACGACGGCGTTCTGCAGCGGGGTCACCGCAACGTCCTTCTGACCGATGCTCGACATGCCGAGTGCGGCCGGGTCGCTGATGGCGCCGACGGTCGACTCGGCCACCTGAAGGGGAATCGAAAGGGGAGCGGAGTCGAGCCCGAACGCGCGCGCCGCACCCCGCAGCGCGTCGGTTCCGGTGTTCATGCCGAGCTGGACGAAGGCAGTATTGCAGGACTTCGCGAAGGCCTCCCGCAGCGACGCCGTCGGACCGCCGCCGCAACTGGAGCCGGCGTAGTTCTCCAACGTTGCGGTGCTGTCCGGCAACGCAATTCGCGAAGCAGCCGTGAGCTGGGTGTCCGGAGTCGCGCCGTTCTGCAGCGCAGCGGCGGTGGTGATCACCTTGAACGTCGAGCCCGGGGGATAGGTCTCGGAGATGGCCCTGTTGACGAGCGGCGCGTTCGGGTCGTCCCGCAGCTGCTCCCACGCCGCGGACTGCTGGTCGACGTCGTGAGAGGCGAGCAGGTTCGGATCGTAGGACGGCGCCGAGACCATGGCCAGGATCTTGCCCGTCGACGGCTCGAGAGCAACCACCGCGCCCTTGCACGGACCGTTGCAGCCCTGTGCCATCGCATCCCATGCGGCTTGCTGCACCTGCGGGTTGAGGGTCGTGCCCACGTTGCCGCCCCGAGGATCTCGACCGGTGAAGAAGTCGGCAAGCCGCTTGCCGAACAGGCGCTCGTCGGAACCGTTCAGCACGGCGTCCTCGGCGCGTTCGAGACCCGCGCTGGAGTAGCGCAGTGAGTAGAAGCCGGTAACCGGCGCGTAGGCCAGCGGATTCGGGTAGACCCGCAGGAACCGAAAGCGCCCGTCGGTCGACGTCGAGTAGGCCAGCAGCTGGCCACCTGCCGAGATCTGGCCGCGCTGGCGGGAGTATTCGTCGAGAAGGACACGTTGGTTGCGCGGGTCGGCGCGCAATCCGTCGGCGGTGAAGACCTGGGTCATCGTGGCGTTGGCCAGCAGCAGCACGATCAACGCCATGATCGCGATGGAGACGCGGCGCAGGGAGGTGTTCATACCTTCGCGATCACCTCCGTGCCCGCGGCGGCTATCGGCGTGCTGTTCGGTGCCTTCGGGTTGAGCGGGCGACGCGCGGCATCCGAGATCCGGATCAGGATCGCCAGCAGGACGTAGTTGGCCAGCAGTGACGAGCCGCCGTACGACATCCACGGGGTGGTCAGGCCGGTGAGCGGGATCAACTTGGTGACGCCGCCGACGACGATGAACAGCTGGATGGCCAGCGTCGAGGCGAGGCCTGCGGCGAGCAGCTTGCCGAAGCTGTCGCGGACCGCGATGGCGGTGCGCAGGCCGCGGATGATGACGATCGTGTAGAGCATCAGCACGGCCGCCACGCCGACGAGGCCGAGCTCCTCGCCGATCGCGGCGACGATGAAGTCGGTGGACGCCGCGGGCACGGTGCCGGGTTGGCCGTTGCCGAGGCCGGTGCCGAAGATGCCGCCTGTGGCGAAGCTGAACAGCGACTGCACCATCTGATATCCGGCGCCGTCGGGGTCGGCGAACGGATCGAGCCAGGTCTGCACGCGGACTTGCACGTGGGCGAAGGCGTAGTACGCCGCAACGCTTCCCGCCGCGAACAGGGTCAGACCGAGCAGGACCCAGCTGAGCCGCTCGGTGGCGATGTAGACGACGACGAGAAACGACGCGTACAGCAGCAGCGAGGTGCCGAGGTCCTTCTCGAACACCATCACGCCGACCGACGCCGTCCATGCCGCAAGCAGCGGGGCGAGGTCGCGGGGCCGAGGCAGATCCATGCCGAAGACGTGCTTGCCTGCACTGGTGAACAGGTCGCGCTTGGCGACCAGGACTGCAGCGAAGAAGATCAGCAGCAAGATCTTGGAGAACTCGGCGGGCTGAATCGAGAAGCCGGGCAAGCGAATCCAGATCTTGGCGCCGTTCTGCTCGGACATCGACCGCGGCAGCAATGCCGGAATGATCAGCAGGATGAGGCCACTGAGGCCGCACACGTAGCCGTACTTGGCAAGGACCCGGTGATCGCGAAGGAAGATCACGACGAGCGAGAAGCCGGCGACGCCGACGAGCGTCCACAGCATCTGCTGGTTGGCGCTCGGTCCGGGCGCGACGCCAGGAGCGAGAGGGCCCGCAGCGAGGTCGAGACGGTGAATCATCACCAGGCCAAGGCCATTCAGCACCGCGACGACAGGAAGCAGCAGCGGATCGGCGTAGGGCGCGAAGCGCCGGATCGCCAGATGTGCGACGGCGAACAGCGCGACGTAGATGACCAGGTACTGAACGAGGTCCCAGCGCAGGCCCTGCTCTTGGTTGGCCTCGACGATCAGCAGTGCCACCATCGTGATCACTGCCGCGAAGCCGAGCAGGAACAGTTCGGCGTTGCGCCGGTTGGGCATTGGTGGCACAACGGTCACCGGGACCTGCGGTTGGGTGGTCGTCATGACGCAGCCCGGCAGTTGGTGCCCGGCTCCTGAGATGGGGGAGGCAGTGCCGTAGCAGTCGGCGACGGCGTGGGCGGGGGCTGCGACGAGGGTGGCGGGCCGGGCGAAGCAGGTGCGGTCACGGTGGTGGGGACCTCGGCCGTCGGCGACGGGTCCTGGCTAGGCGGTGGCGTCGAGACGGGCGGCACACCGGCAGAGGGCGGGGTGGACGGTCCCGGCGGCGCGGCCGGCGGCGGTGGCTTCTCGCTAGTGGTCGGCGTCGGCTTGGGCGGTGCGCAGATCGGCAGCAGCGAGGTCTGACCGAGCTCGTTGAGCTGCCGGATGGCGTCGTCGACGCTGCCGGTGGGGAGTCCAGCGGTGACCTGCGCGCGCTCGGACTCCCGGAGGTCGCCGACCTTCAATAGTTGGCAGCCGGTACGGGGGTCGTCGACGCCGATGATCTTCAGGTCGTTGCGGGAGTCGAGACAGGCGATCCGAAACGGCTGCTGCAGTGGCATTCCGAGAAACGAGCCCTGCACACCGCGCATGATGTAGACCGCGCCGTCGTGCTCGGCGACGTAGTAGTTGCTCTGCAGCATGAACCGGCCGACGGCCAGCCCGGCGACCACCAATAGCACCAACAGGACGGCCGCGTAGGCCATCCTGCGCCGTGACCGTGGTTTGCGCGGAGGCGGTTCCGGCTCGGTCGACGGCCGTTTCGTTGGCCCGGCCGCATTGCGGCGCGGGTTGAAGGCAGACGCCCGGCCCGCCGAGGTGTTGGGCGGAGCGGTCTGGTCGTCGTCGCCCGAGACTGCGCCGGCGAGGATGGGCTGGGTCTGGCCGTAGCCATAGTCGACGACGTCGGCCACGACCACGGTGACGTTGTCCGGCCCGCCACCGCGCAGCGCCAATTCGATGAGCCGGTCGGCACTTTGGGCTACGTCGGGGATCTGCAGCGCTTCCAGAATGGTGTCGTGGCTGACCGGATCGGACAACCCGTCGGAGCACAGCAGGTAGCGGTCACCGGTGCGGGCCTCGCGCACGATCAGCGTGGGCTCGACCTCGTGGCCGGTGAGCGCCCGCATGATCAGCGAGCGCTGCGGGTGGCTGTGCGCCTCCTCGGCGGTGATGCGGCCCTCGTCGACCAATGTCTGGACGAAGGTGTCGTCCTTGGTGATCTGGCCGAGCTCGCCGTCGCGGAGCAGGTAGCCGCGGGAGTCACCGATGTGTACGAGGCCAAGTTTGTTGCCCGCGAACAGGATTGCCGTGAGAGTCGTGCCCATGCCCTCGAGTTCGGGATCCGCCTCGACGTGCGCGGCGATCGCGGCGTTGCCTTGGTGCACGGCCTCGTTGAGTTGGCTGAGCAGATCACCGCCCGGCTCGTCGTCATCGAGATGTGCCAGAGCGGCGATCACCAGCTGGGAGGCGACTTCGCCCGCGGCGTGGCCGCCCATGCCGTCGGCAAGGGCAAGCAGCCGCGCACCGGCGTACACCGAGTCTTCGTTGTTGGCACGAACCAGACCGCGGTCGCTGCGTGCGGCGTATCGGAGGACGAGGGTCATATCGCTCCTCGCGTGCGCGGGGTCATTTCGCTCCTCGCGTGCGCGGGGTCATTTCGCTCCTCGCGTGCGTGGCGTCACGGACGTAACTCGATTACCGTCTTGCCAATTCGCACTGGCGTGCCCATCGGAACCCTAACCGCCGTCGTCACCTTCGCCCTGTCGAGGTATGTACCGTTGGTCGATCCTAGGTCTTCGACGTACCATTCGGCGCCTCGCTGGGACAGGCGGGCGTGCCGTGTCGATGCGTAGTCGTCGGTGAGGACGAGAGTCGAGTCATCGGCCCGGCCGATCAGCACGGGCTGGGCACCCAGTGTGATCCGGGTACCGGAGAGCGCACCCTCGGTGACGACGAGCTGGCGGGCGATGTTTCGGCGCTGCCGATTCGGCAGCAAGGTGCCTCGCAACGCCAGCCCACGCTTGACCATGACAGCGCCCGTCGGGGCGTACAGGTCAGTGCGCAGAATCCGTAGCACCGACCAGATGAAGAGCCACAACAGCAACAGGAATCCGACGCGCGTCAGCTGCAGAACTAGCCCCTGCATCTGACGTCCTCTCCGTCACCGTCCCACAGCCGTCGCCCCGGCGCCCTCCGTACGCGTTCCGCCGCATTCGGCAACGTCACGATACTTGGGCCGTGATGGGCGTGAGGGCGAAGCGAACAGCTTTCACTCAGCCAGTGACCTGCCAGAGCCGTCAGTGAACGCGAACGATGATCTCGGAGTGGCCCAGCCGGATGACGTCGCCATCGGCCAGCTGCCATTCCTGCACCGGTGCGTTGTTGACCGTGGTGCCGTTCGTCGAGTTCAGGTCCGACAACAGCGCGACCTGGCCGTCCCAGCGGACCTCGAGATGCCGGCGTGAGACACCGGTATCCGGAAGACGGAACTGGGCGTCCTGACCGCGGCCGATGACGTTGGCACCCTCGCGCAGCTGGTAGGTCCGGCCACTGCCGTCGTCCAGCTGCAGGGTGACGTTCGCGCCTGCGGCGCCGTACCCCGCGCCGCCGTACCCGGCGGGCTGGGCGGGCGGCTGGCCGTAGTCGTAGCCCGGCTGGCCGTAGCCACCCTCGGCGGCGTAACCGCCCTGCTGTTGGCCGTAGTCGTAGCCCGCGGGCTGCGCGTAGTCCTGGCGTCCGTAGGCCTGGGCGCCGTAGCCAGCCTGATCCCCGTAGCCGCCCTGCTCGGGGTAGCCGCCGGGCTCGGCCGGGTAACCACCCTGCTCTGCGGGGTAGCCGCCCTGCTCCGGGTAGCCACCCTGGTCGGGGTACGCCGGACGAGCCTCTGGCCTGCCGTAGTCGTCGTGACGTGGGGGAGCGGCCGGCGGGCGGCCGTAGTCGTAGTCGCCTGCGGGCTGGCCGTAGCCACCCTGAGCGGGTGCTGGTGGGGGCGGCGGGTAGCCACCGGGCGCCGGGCGCTGGTCGTAACCGGCCGCAGGAGGCTGGCCGTAGCCGGCGGGCGGGGCCTGGTCATAGGACGGCGGCGGGTAGGCCTGTGGTGGGTAGCCACCCGGCTCAGCGGGCGGGTATCCACCCTGGTCGTATCCGGCGGGCGGCGGCGGTGGCTGACGGGGCGGGTAGCCCGGGGCCGGAGCACCCTGCGGCGGGTGGCCGCCCTGCTCGGGCGGGTACTGTCCGCGCGGGTCTTCACCCTGGCGTCCGTAGTCGTAGTACTCGTCGCCGGGCTGCCCTTGTCCCTGGCCGCCGCGGTAGCTCGGGTTGTCGCTCATTGGGAGTACTCCTGGTTCTGCGGTGTACGCGTGCTCTCGTGCGTCCTGGGCGGGTTCGCCGCTGGTGGAATCTGGGTTGACCGCTCCACGTGTGCGGAACTGGCCGGTATGCAGGTTCGGTGACGGTTCGAATCTGACGACCACCTCACCATACGTTTGCCACCCGTGATCACGTATGTATCCCTCCAGGTATCTGGCAAAAGTGGTCGAATTGAGGTCGGGGTCGGCGCTCACCTTCTGATGGTCGGACCCACTGAGGGTAATGACGTAGTCGTTGGGGGCCAAAATACGGCCGCCCGCGACTTCGCGCGCTCCGGCCGCCGCTTCGCGCTGCAACATGGCCTCGACTTCTTGAGGCACGATCGCTCCGCCGAAGACGCGGGCGACGGCGTCGCCGACGGTCGACTCGAGTTTCCGCTCGAAGCGGCCGACAAGACCCATGTCACCGCCCACCTCGATCGTCTCGTTTCGGCCTGATCCGAGGCCCTGCGTGTCGCGAAGCCTCGATGTTGCCTTCATGGTATCGGCCATCGCCGTCGCAAGAGGACACACAGAACTCTGAGAATCGGATCACGCCAGGTCAGGGGCTCGTCTCACGCTTTGACCATCGCCATCTGCACGGTTGGGGAGTGGGCCGGTGTGCGTGATAGTCTTCCCCGGTTGTTGGGGCGAGTGGCGGAATGGCAGACGCGCTGGCTTCAGGTGCCAGTGTCCTTCGGGACGTGGGGGTTCAAGTCCCCCTTCGCCCACAATGAGCGGTTCTACGAACCGCGCCGCACGAGGTCACGAACTCCATTGAGTTCGTGACCTCGTGTGTTTTCCGGTCCAAGCACCCGCCGGGACTCTCTGATCCGTCACAGTGGGTCGTGACCCGTCGGTCGCGGCCTCCGCTGCCGCCAGCAGCACCATCGTCGTCCGCAGAGCGAGGTCACTGAACCGGGTGAGTTGCACGCGACAGACGCGAGCCAAATTCCGCAGACCAGATGCTGTTCCGTCAAACACCCGCTGAAGCGCGGTTTTTGACCTGTGCATATCCCAATTCGAGGGTGAATCGGATTCGTGACCCTTGGGGGTCGGCGGGCGTTGTCGCGCAGGAGGGGCCCGATCTACCAGAGGTCTCCAGGCCGCCAATCGCAGATCAATGCAGCGTCCGCGCCAAGCTCTTGGTCCTGCCCGGTGGGGTTGAGAAGGTAGATCCGGTCGGCGGCATCGTAGGTATCGATGACGCCTGCCGGGCCAGTTGCCTGGGTGTGCCCCGTCCACGGCGTCCAGCCGCGTGCCGCGTAGAAGTCTGCGGCCGTCTCGACGGCGTTGAGGGCACCAAGCTGATGGCGCCCGCGAATGATGGCCTCGGCATGGTCCATGACGATGCGGCCGAGCCCGCAGCCCTGGTGGTCGGCGCAGACCGCGACTCCTTCGACGTAGCCGGTGTCAAGAGCAATGCCGTTGTGGTGCAGGGTTCTAGCGACGACGGCGGCGAACCCCACCAGGGACTGGCCGGCAGTGAGGACCACGTGCACGCCCTGGACGGCGTGCAGCCAGTCGTGGGGTCGGAAACTCGATCCGAATGCGCTGCGTACCAACGTCTCTGCGGACTCGAGCTGGGCTGCGCCAAGTTCGCCGGGTTCGGCGATCAACACCTCGACCATGAGAGCAGCTTGGCACAGCCGGGCCGCCTTCACGCTTTGCCGCACCGAGCGTCCGCACGGTGCGCACGAGTTCGTCGACCGGAGTGATCTCCGGTCAGGCGAGGTGACTGCAGCCGTCGGCCGTCGCACAGTCCTCGACGTGGTGTTCGTCTCGCGCCAAGCGGCTCGAGCTGAGTGCGATCAGACCGTTGAATTGTCGCGGAGTTGGCCCGCGAGATCCTTCGCGACCCGTTGAAGCAGCGGCACGATGTGGTCGGCCGAGTCCGCGGTCACCCGTGCTGCCGGGCCGGAGACGGAGATCGCGGTCAGCGTGGGCGCGTCGGGGACCGGCACCGCGAAGCAGCGCACGCCGATCTCCTGCTCGCCTTCGTCGAGCGCGTACCCGCGGCGACGGCTGAGCTCGAGGTCCGCGATCAGGGCCTCGGGGTCGGTCATGGTGGTCGGTGTCTGGGCGAGCATTCCGGTGCGGGCCACGATGTTTCGGACGGCTTCGTTCGACAGTTGCATGAGCAGCGCCTTGCCAACCCCGGTGCGATGTGGGTAGACCCGCCGACCGACTTCGGTGAACATGCGCATCGAGTGCTCGGAAGGGACCTGAGCCACGTACACCGCCATGGTGTCGTCGAGCACGGCCATGTTCGTCGTCTCTCCGGTGGCCTTGACCACCTCGGCCAGGTAGGGGCGTGACCAGGCGCCGATCAGCCGGGTGGCGGTCTCGCCGAGCCGGATCAGCTTGGGCCCCAACGAATACTGCCGCGACGGCAGCTGGCGTGCGTAACCGGTGTTGACCAGAGTTCGCACGAGCCGGTAGATGGTGGGTACCGGGAGGCCGGACGCCTCGGCGAGTTGGCTGAGCCCGATGGTGCCGCCGGCGGCGGCCATGCATTCGAGTACTTCGAACGCGCGCTCGACGGACTGGATGCCGCCGCCCTCCGCTGATTTGCCCGCCACGTGTCCGCGCTCCGTCCCCCCCGATTGCTGCCAACCACACTATTCCACATGGCGAAAAGTGTTGTTCGTAGAACGATAGACTCGGATCGCGGAGCGTTGCGGTGATCAGCGGCCCGGAGGTGGCCAACCCTTGAAGGTCTTCGGTCGGGGTGCGGCATAGGTGCGCACCTTGGACGTCGAAAGACCCAGCCGGACCAATGATTCGGCGATGGTGACCGCGGCGGCCACGCCGTCCACGACCGGGACGCCGGTACGTTCGCGGATGCGTGCATCCAGTCCTGCCATGCCGCCGCACCCGAGCACGATGACCTCGGCCTTGTCCTGAGACACGGCCTGTTCGGCCTGTTCGACGATTGCCGCGACGGCCCGGTCGGGGTCCTCCTCGAGCTCCAGCACGGCCAGCCCGCTCGCCCGGACCGAGGCGCACCGGGCGTCCAGCCCAGCCAGCTTCAGCCGGTCCTCGATGAGCGGGACGGCCCGATCGAGGGTCGTCACCACCGAGTACTTGTGGCCGAGGAACATGGCGGTGCTCGCGGCGGCTTCCGTGATGTCGACGACCGGCACGTCGAGCAGCTCCTGCAGCCCCTCGCGGCCGTGCTCGCCGTAGCCCGCCTGGATGACGGCGTCGTAGGGCTCCGGATAGCGCAGGACGGTTTCCATGACCGCGACCGCGGCGAGGTAGCTCTCGTAGTTGCCCTCCACCGAGTCGGCACCGAACAACGGTGTCAGCGCGATGATTTCGGTTCCCGGCGCCGCCGCGTCCTCCGCTTGGCGACCTATGGAGGCCGTCATGGATTCGGTCGTGTTGACGTTGACGACGAGGATGCGCATGCACGGTCCTTACAGGCAGGGGACGGACGGGACGTTACCGGGTCAGTGCAGACTTGCCACCGCGATGGGCTCGCCCGAGACGTCGTCGAAGGTCTGCTTGCGGTCCGCCACGACGAGGTAGACGACGGCACCGATGCCTGCGCCGAAGAACCAGGAGAACGCCGAGACCGAGTGCAGCGCAGGGATGAACGCGATCAGGAGTGAGAGGAGTGCTGCGGGAATGAAGGCGGCGATGGCCCGGGGATTGATGCCGTCGCGGTAGAAGTACGGGCCAGCGGCGTCGTCGGTGTAGAGCGCGGGAACGTCGATCCGGGTGCGCCGCAGCAGCCAGTAGTCGGCGATGATGACGCCGAACAGGGGGCCGAGTAGGGCGCCGAGGCCGCCGAGGAAGTAGTCGATCACCGCG
The DNA here is from genome assembly GCF_008329605.1 of Mycolicibacterium sp. P9-64. GTDB lineage: Bacteria > Actinomycetota > Actinomycetes > Mycobacteriales > Mycobacteriaceae > Mycobacterium. The sequence goes on along the minus strand of NZ_NPKO01000010.1, from coordinate 82,624 downwards.
GGGCTGTTGTACAGATTCCACGGCAGGATGATCAGGCCGATGACGGCGCTGACGAGTCCGGCACTAGCGAAGTTCAGCTTCTTGGGAAACAGGTTGGTCAGTGCGTAGATGGGTGCCACGAAGTTGGCCATCAGATTGACCGCAACGGTGAGGATCAGCAGGGCCAGGGACGCGGCGACCAGCAGGAAGGTATTCGGGATGGCGTCGACGATGTCCGCCGGGCTCTCGATGACGACACCGGAGATCCTGAACTGCGCACCTGCCATCACGATGACGATGACACCGAAGAACAGCATGTTGATCGGGATGCCCCAGAAGTTGCCCTTGATGATGGACGCTCGGGTCGTCGAATTCCGGGTGAAGTCACAGAAGTTCAGTACGAAGGTGGCGTAGATCGCGACCCAGAGCGCGCCTCCGGCGAAGATCGCTTGCCACATGGCGCCACCGGTGAGGGAGTGGTCGATGGACCAGGCGATCGCGCCGTCGGCCTCGGTGAAGATCCAGATCGCAAGCGCCGCCATGGTGAACAGGATGACGGGTCCGGCGAACGCCTCGTACTTGCGGATCATGTCCAGCCCGTGCTGGACGATGTAGGTCTGCACGATCCACAAGACACCGAAGGTGAGCCAGCCGAGCGTGGAGAGGCCAAGGATCGAATTGTGGTCCAGGCCTTCGAGTCCGGGAGCGAAGGCGATCAGCAGCACGCGCAGGACCAGCGATGCCAGGTAGGTCTGGATGCCGAACCAGACGATGGCGACGCCGCCGCGGATCGCGGCCGGGATCTGTGCGCCCCGGACGCCGAACGAGATGCGGCACATCACGGGGAACGGGACGCCCGTCTTGTGGCCCATGAAGCCGGAGAACGTCAGCAGTGCAAACAACAGGGCTGCGCCGACGCCGAGCGCGAGCAGGATCTGCCAGCCGCCCAGCCCCATCGCGAACAGGCCGAGGGCGAAGCCGTAGTTACCCAGACTGTGCACGTCGTTGGCCCACAGCGTGAAGATGTTGTAACCGCTCCAGCGCCGGCCGACGATCTTCGTCGGCGCGAGGTCTTGGTTGTAGAGCCGCTCGCTGATCTCGAACATGCCGGGCGCATTCGGTGCCGAGGCAGGGGAGTGGTCACTGCCGATGAGCTCGGAATCTCCTTGTTTCGACATCTCCGTCGGACGCTCCTCGTTGTTGGGGTGAATCCTGGCCTTGGGCGCCGTGAAAGTCACGGCGACGGTCTGCAGTCGATCAATTTCGCATAGCGAAATTCAGTTCTCGTCTTGTGGAAGTGTGCACTGTGGCTGAGATCACGTCAAGACCTGGACGTCTCCGAGCGCTCCACGGCCGACCCGCCTCGGTTTCCGGCACATCACCACCCGAATCTTGTCGTGGCATGTGAGCTGCGCATTCACGCCCGATTCGCACGGTAGGCGAAGCCGATCGCACCACCTCCGACGCGGCTCAACCTTGACATCGACGATCGCCAAGCGGTTAACTATGTCCGTCCAGCGGAAAGCAGTTTTCGTATCGCGAAATTATGACGGCCACCAAGACGGCCACGGACACTGGATGGTCTGTCACCTGACGGCATCGCAACAACAGGACCGCAACAACAGGACAAGGAGCGGACAAATGGCTGAGCTCTTCTGCAACGGGGGCGCGATGCGCGGTGGGAACCTGCACCACAACGTGTCCGCGCACACCTTCCTCGGCGCCGTCCGGACCGCCCCGATCTACCGGTTCTACTCCGTGCGGGACGAGTTCCCCGCGCTGCTCCTGACCGAGTCCGGCGGCAATTCGATCCAGGGCGAGCTCTACGACGTCCCGATCGAGGACATCCGTACCGACTTCCTGCCCGACGAACCCGAGGAGCTCGAGCTCACCGTGATCGCCCTCGAGGACGGACGTTCGGTCCTCGCGGTCGGGCTGCGCCCGGGACTGGTGGAGACCAAGGCCGCCGAACTCACCGACATCACCGAACACGGCGGATGGCGCCGTTATCGAGGACTGCCCGACCCCGACGGCACCACCGACTCCTGACCGAACCACACGCGAAAGAACAACAGATGCCTACCTTTGCCTACACCGTCAACTGCTCGATCCTGCTGACCGACATCCCGCTGCTGCAGCGACCGCAGGCAGCACGGGACGCCGGCTTCAGCGCCGTCGAATTCTGGTGGCCCTTCGCCACCCCGGTACCCGGGGACCACGAGGTCGACGAATTCGTTCGTGCCGTCGCAGATGCCGGCGTGCAATTGACCGGGCTGAACTTCGCGGCAGGCGACATGCCTGTCGGTGACCGCGGGTTGCTGTCCGATCCCGCGCACGCATCCACTTTCCGCGACAACATCGAGGTCGTCGTCGGAATCGGAGAACGACTGGGCACCAAGGCATTCAACGCCCTCTACGGCAATCGGATCGACGGCGTGGCGCCCGAGAAGCAAGACGACATCGCTGCCGAGAACCTGGCGCTGGCAGGGAAGGCGGCCGACCGGATCGGTGCGGTCGTGCTGATCGAACCGGTCAGCGGTACGCCGGCCTACCCCCTGAAGCTGGCCTCCGACGCGGCGGCAGTCATCGACCGGGTCAAGGCCGACTCCGGTGTGGACTCGCTTAGGTTGCTCGCCGACCTCTACCACCTCTCGGTCAACGGGGACGACGTCGGCGCCGCCATCGAGGCGTACGCCGACCGCATCGGTCACGTCCAGATCGCCGACGCACCGGGGCGCGGCGAACCCGGCACCGGAACGCTCGACATCCCTGGGTATCTCAACCAGATCGCCGGGCACGGGTACCGCGGCTTCGTCGGGCTCGAATACAAGGCGACCCGCGACGACCCGTTCGACTGGTTGCCGCGCGACCAGCGCACGTCGCCCGCCGACCGCTGACGACAACAAACCCCTGACGGAATCGAGGAGACTCGTGAGCACCATCGCATTCATCGGACTCGGAATCATGGGTAGCCCCATGGCCGTTCACCTCGCCAAGGCCGGCCACCACGTCGTCGGCTACAACCGCACGCCGCAGCGGACGGCGGCGCTGGTCGAAGCCGGCGGCACCGCGGCCGACTCCATCGCCAAGGCCGTGGCGGGTGCCGACGTCATCGCCGTCATGGTCCCGGATTCACCAGACGTTCAGGCGGTGCTCGCCGGGGAGAACGGAGTATTCGACAACGCGCCCGAGGGCGCACTGATCATCGACTTCTCCAGCATCCGGCCCGACGTCACCACCGCTCTGGCCGCCCAGGCGGCCGAGCGCGGACTCAGACTGATCGACGCACCGGTGTCCGGCGGTGAAGCCGGTGCCATCAACGCCGCCCTGTCGATCATGGTCGGCGGGGCCGCAACGGATTTCGAGTCGGCGAAGCCGATCCTGGACGTCGTCGGGAAGACGGTCGTCCACGTGGGACCCAGCGGGTCCGGGCAGACCGTCAAGGCCGCCAACCAGCTCATCGTCGCGGGAAACATCGAACTGCTCGCCGAGGCGATCGCCTTCCTCGAGGCCTATGGCGTCGACACCAAGGCCGCAGTGGAGGTCCTCGGAGGTGGGCTTGCCGGCTCGGCCGTCCTGAACCAGAAGGCCCAGAAGATGTTGGATCGGTCCTTTGACCCCGGCTTCCGGATCGAACTGCACCACAAGGATCTCGGCATCGTCACCGCCGCAGCACGCGAAGCCGGCGTGGTGACGCCCCTCGGTGCCGTCGTCGCCCAACTCATGGCCTCCGCGCTCGCCAATGGCGACGGCAAGCTCGACCACTCAGCGCTGATGCGCGGAGTCGAGCGGCTCTCGGGCAACACCCCGAAGTGAATTCACTCAACTAACCTTCAACGACGGAGAACCGACATGCCCAGAATGCGCGCTGCAGACGCAGCGGTGAAGGTCCTCGAACTCGAAGGTGCCACACAGGCTTTCGGCCTTCCGGGTGCAGCGATCAACCCGTTCTACGCGGCGATGCGCGCCCACGGCGGGATCAGGCACGTCCTGGCCCGCCACGTCGAGGGTGCCTCCCACATGGCAGAGGGCTACACCCGCGCCAAGGCAGGCAACATCGGAGTCTGCATCGGAACGTCGGGACCTGCGGGTACCGACATGATCACCGGGCTGTATTCGGCGATGGCCGACTCCATCCCGATCCTGTGCATCACCGGGCAGGCGCCCGTCGCCCGGCTGCACAAGGAAGACTTTCAGGCCGTCGACATCGCGGCGATCGCCGGCCCGGTCACCAAGATGGCCATGACGGTCCTCGAGCCTGCGCAGGTGCCAGGAGCCTTCGCCAAGGCCTTCCACCTCATGCGGTCCGGTCGGCCCGGCCCGGTGCTGATCGACCTGCCGATCGACGTGCAGCTGGCCGAGATCGAATTCGACCCGGACACCTACGAACCACTGCCGGTGTACAAGCCGGCCGCGACGCGGGCGCAGGCGGAGAAGGCGCTCGACATGCTCGGCGCGTCGCAGCGCCCGTTGATCGTCGCGGGCGGCGGCATCATCAACGCCGACGCCGCCGACCTGCTCGTCGAGCTCGCCGAGCTCCTGGACGTCCCCGTGGTGCCGACGTTGATGGGCTGGGGCACGATCCCCGACGATCACCGTCTCTTCGCCGGGATGGTCGGTCTGCAGACCGCGCACCGCTACGGCAACGCGACCATGCTGGAATCCGACTTCGTCCTGGGCATCGGCAACCGGTGGGCCAACCGCCACACCGGTGGGCTGGACACCTACCGCAGCGGCCGCACGTTCGTGCACGTCGACATCGAACCCACCCAGATCGGCCGGGTCTTCGCGCCCGACTACGGCATCGTCTCGGATGCCAAGGCAGCCCTCGAGCAGTTCGTCACCGTCGCCAGGGAGCGCAAGGCCGAGGGCACGACGCCGGACCGCTCGGCGTGGGTGGACGACTGCGTGACCCGCAAACGCACGATGTTGCGCAAGACGCACTTCGACGACGTTCCGGTCAAGCCGCAGCGGGTGTACGAGGAGATGAACCGCGTCTTCGATCGAGACACCCGCTACGTCAGCACCATTGGGCTCTCGCAGATCGCCGGCGGGCAGTTCCTGCACGTGTACAAGCCGCGGAACTGGATCAACTGTGGACAGGCCGGGCCGCTTGGCTGGACCATCCCCGCGGCACTCGGCGTGGTAACCGCCGATCCCGATGCGACGGTCGTTGCACTGTCCGGCGACTACGACTTCCAGTTCATGATCGAGGAACTGGCCGTCGGCGCACAGTTCAACCTGCCCTACATCCACGTCGTGGTGAACAACTCCTACCTCGGTCTGATCCGCCAGGCGCAACGCACGTTCGACATGGACTACTGCGTCCAACTGGGCTTCGACAACATCAACACGCAGGAAACCGCAAGCGACGACGGGCTGCCCTCAGTGCCGAAGGGCTACGGTGTCGATCACGTCAAGGTCGCCGAGGGCCTGGGCTGCAAGGCATTACGCGTGACCGAGCCCGGTGAGATCGGCGACGCGCTCGAGCGGGCCCGCAGGCTGGCCCGTGAGCACGAGGTGCCCGTGGTCGTCGAGGTCATTCTGGAACGCGTCACCAACATCGCGATGGGCACCGAGATCGACAACGTCACGGAGTTCGAGGAGGTCGTCGAGCTCGCGGGACACGCGCCGACCTCCCTCGCGCTGCTGGACTAGGGACCACCCGTCGTGACGCACGTGGTGCTGGCACCCGACAAGTTCAAGGGATCCCTGACTGCGGCCGAAGTTGCGCGGGCACTCGCCGAAGGGCTCCTGGCAGGCAACCCGTCCTTGCGCGTCACGTGCACGCCGGTAGCCGACGGCGGTGACGGCACGGTAGCTGCCGCCGTCGCCGCCGGTTGGACGTTCGTGGAGGTCGACGGCACCGGAGCGACGGGCCGACCCGTGCGGACTGCGTATGCTCGGCGGGGATCGAGAGCCGTGGTCGAGCTGGCGTCGGTGGTCGGGCTGGCTACCCTCCCGGCTGGCCTGGAGCCGATGGGTGCCAGCACGTTTGGGCTTGGCACCGTGATCGGACACGCATTGGACGGCGGCGCTCGCGAGATCGTCATCGGTGTCGGCGGCAGCGCATCGACCGACGGCGGCGCGGGGATGCTCCAAGCACTCGGCGTCCGCATTCTCGATGCCGAAGGAAACGACGTCGCACCCGGCGGGGCAGGGTTGCGCACCGCGGTGCGGGTGGACTTGAGCGGTCTGCACCCGGCGGCACGCGACGCGCACTTCGAGGTCGCCTGCGACGTCGACAACCCGCTACTTGGCCCGAACGGCACCACCGCTGTCTACGCACCTCAAAAGGGTGCGTCAGCAGAGCAGTTGGTGGAGTTGGAGGACGCGATGACGCGCTGGGCACTACTCGTCGGCACCGCGACCGGCCGCGATGACTGCGCCGTCGCGGGAGCCGGCGCGGCAGGCGGAACCGCGTTCGGTGCGGTGTCCGTTCTCGGGGCGACGATCCGGTCGGGGATCGATACCGTCCTCGACCTCATCGGCTTCCGGGACACGCTGGTCGGGGCGGACCTCGTCGTCACCGGTGAGGGCTCACTCGACGTGCAGAGTTTGCGTGGCAAGGCGCCAGTCGGGGTCGCTGCGGCCGCTGGGCAGGCCGGCGTGGATGTCGTCGCGGTGGCGGGTCGGCGCGCACTCAGCGACAGTCAATTGCACAGTGCCGGAATCCGAATGACGTATACGCTCGCAGAACTGGAGCCCGACATTCACGAATCCATCGCGAATGCAGCCGAACTACTACGCAGGATCGGCCGCACCATCGCCGAAACGTCGACCGACTTCGTCACCGCGCGAATGGGAGAAGAAGCATGACCACGCAGGATTTCACCGCGTTGCCCGACCTTGCGATGCGTGCGCTCGGCGCCAGTGTGTCCGCGGCGAACGATGAGTTGTTCGCCGAGCGGGAGAACCTCATCAGGCCAGAAGCTCCGCGGTTCGATCCCAGCGAGTTCGGACACAAGGGAAAGGTGTACGACGGCTGGGAAACCCGTCGTCGCCGCGACGACGGTCACGACTACGCCATCGTGCGGCTCGGCACGCCGGGCGTCATCCACGGAATCATCGTCGACACAGCCTATTTCAAGGGTAACTACCCGCCGTTCGTATCGGTCGAGGCGGCGTCGATCGAGGGCTATCCCTCCGTCGAGGAGGTGATGAAGGCCGACTGGCACTCCATCGTCGACAAGTCCCCGGCGGCGGGGGACACCGCCAACGCCTACCCCGTCGCCGACCGGCACCGGTGGACTCACGTGCGTCTGTCGATCTATCCCGACGGTGGTGTCGCGCGGCTGCGCGTGCACGGCGAAGTGGTGCTCGACCCACGGTTCCTGGGCGGGACATTGGATCTGCTCGCTGCGGAGAATGGCGGTCGACTGGTCGCGGCGTCGGACGCGTTCTACGCCTCACCGGCGAACATCATCCTTCCCGGCCGGGCCCGCAACATGGGCGAAGGCTGGGAGAACGCGCGGCGGCGCGGCGGCGGCAACGACTTCGCGGTGTTCGCTCTCGCCGCGGCCGGGCGCCCTCGATACGTCGAGATCGATACCGGCTACTACGTCGGCAATGCCCCGGGATGGGCACGACTGAGCACCATCGACACCCGAGCGGCCGACATCAATGACGACGGCGCGTGGGCCGAGCTGCTGCCCCGCGTCGCGGTGCAGCCCGACACCCGCCACCGCTTCGTCGTCGACGGCGCCGGTTCCGCCACGCACTTGCGGCTCGACGTCTATCCCGACGGTGGACTGTCCCGCCTGCGGCTGTTCGGGGACCTCGACAGCCAGGCGCTGGCGGAGGCTCGTCAAACCTGGTGGGATGCACTGCCGTCGAGCCACCAAGCGTTGATCCGCGATCAGGCACCGGGCGCCTCCGATGCCTGAGAAGTTGGACCTGTTGTTCCGCGCTCCGCGGGTGATCACGGCCGCGGGTGAGGTGGCGCGCTGCGTCGGGGTGCGGGACGGCCGCATCGTCCTCATCGAACCGATCGAGCACCAGCTCGATGCCGACGAGGTCGTCGAGCTCGGTGACGACGAAGTCCTCATCCCTGGTCTGGTCGACACCCACGTCCACGTCAACGAGCCGGGGCGAACCGAGTGGGAGGGCTTCGCCAGCGCGACCCGTGCCGCCGCCGCGGGCGGTGTCACCACGATCGTCGACATGCCACTGAACAGCATCCCGCCGACCGTCGACGTCGAGGCGTTGGCCATCAAGCGGGCAGTGGCGGCCGACCAGGCGTACGTCGACGTCGGGTTCTGGGGTGGAGCGGTCCCGGGCAACGTCGCGGATCTGCGCGGGCTGCACGACGCGGGAGTATTCGGCTTCAAGTGCTTCCTGCTGCACTCCGGGGTCGATGAGTTCCCTCCGCTCGATCCTGTCGGTCTCGAACTGGCGCTCAAGGAGATCGCCTCGTTCGGTGCGCTGATGATCGTGCACGCCGAGGATGCTCACGCGATCGACCGCGCGGCCTCTCCCAAGGGCGACAACTACACCGACTTCCTGTCGTCGCGACCGCGCGGCGCCGAGAACCTCGCCATCGCCGAGGTCATCGAACTGGCGCGGTGGACCGGTTGCCGGGTGCACATCCTGCACCTCTCGAGCTCCGATGCCCTGCCCATGATCGAGTCCGCACGCAGGGACGGCGTCAAGCTCACCGTCGAAACGTGCCCGCACTACCTGTCGTTCGTCTCTGAGGAAATCCCCGCAGGGGCAACGCAATTCAAGTGCTGCCCGCCCATCCGCGAGGCAGGCAACCGAGAACTGCTCTGGCAAGGGCTGGTCGACGGCGTCATCGACTGCATCGTGACCGACCACTCGCCGTGCACCGTCGATCTGAAGCGGTTCGACATCGGTGACTTCGGTGTCGCGTGGGGTGGCATCGCATCGTTGCAGATCTCGCTGCCCGCGGTGTGGTCGGAGGCGAAGCGTCGTGGCTACACCCTGATCGACGTCGTGCGGTGGATGGCGGAGAACCCCGCCCGCCAGGTCGGGATGAACACCAAGGGCCACGTCGCACTTGGGTACGCGGCGGACTTCGCCGTCTTCGCACCGGATGATGCGTTCATCGTCGACGTGGCGAAGCTCCAACACAAGAACCCCGTCTCGGCCTATGACCAGCGTCCCCTTGCGGGGGTCGTGCGCAGCACCTGGCTGGCGGGCAAGCGGGTGCATCTGGACGAAGCTCCGCGAGGGCGGCTGCTCAGTCGGGGGTTGGACTAACGACGCGCCCAGCGGCGTGACCGACGATCGTCGAGCCGGCGAAACGAGGGGTGGAGCCGGAAGCCAGTACCGCGGTTCTACAGTCCCAGCTGACCGGCATCGATCGAGATGGCCGCAGTGTCGACTCCCAGCAGCTGGACTTGGACATTGCCGTCGGGATCGACGGTGTTGCCAAGGATCCGGACGAACGCGGTTCCGACGGGAACGCCCGCAACCGGAACACCCATGGAGTTGGTGGGGTGATCCGTCAACAAGGTCGCGCGCTTCTTGGCCAGACGCACTCGATCGGCGGTGATCGGCTTTGGCGCCGGCGCACCGGGCCAGGACAACAATCGGTCGGAGTGCTCTTGGCGGCGACACTGTGCGGCGAACTCGTGCGCCTCCGTGGGATTGGCGGCGAACCTCTCATACCGTCCGAGGTCGATGCCGTAGTACTCCTCCCGTTCCCCGTTGCGTTGCGGCATCGGGGTTCTCAGATAGCGGCGACCCGTTTCTCGCTCGATGCCGAGTTCGACCCAGAGCGACCCATCCCGCAATTCGTGCATCGACTCGAAGGCCAGTACCCGAGGCGGAGCAGGCGTCGGCGTGACCGGTTCCATCGTTGGGGGTATCACCGGTGCTGCCGTGCCGCCCGTGTCGCGTGCCTGCCCGCCACCGTCGTCGCGGCGACGTTCCTCGTCGGTGCCGTGGAGGCGAAGGCCGAGTTGGACGATTCCGATCGCTACGCCCATCACCAAGGCAGCCAACGCAGTTCCCACGACGAACGCGGCAAGCGGGTAGTAGAACGTGTAGCCGTCGGCCTGCCACGTGCGAATCACCGCAATCACGTATGCGGCCATCACCGACAGCGGTATCCCAACGACTGCGAGCACCACGCCGACGGAGGTGATTCCCGGTGCGCCGCTGTCGCTCAGTGCGACGCTCGTGGCCCCGACATAGATGGACAACCACACCCACCCGATTAGCACGATGAACAGCAGAACCGTGGCAATCGTGTCGAGAACCTGCATCGAGCCAGTTTAGTTCTCAAAGATCTCGCAAGGCAGCGTCATTCGGTGTCCCGCGTGCCTCACCACCGGTAGCCCGGGTGTGTCGCTGGAAACGATGATGCTCCGCACATCGACGGGTCTGAACCCAGTCGTGCGACGGAAGCTGCTTGGCTACAAGGAAAGTGGGTGCGAAGAACTGATGAATGGGGCCTCTACGCGGTCTCGCAACAACTGGGACAGCTCACTGACGCGGAGGCGGCCAATCAAGAAGAGGGGCACCCCGTGGGGTGCCCCTCTTTGGTCTTGCTTCGGTCAGCGGCTCTGGTGAACGCTGGTGTCGACCCTCGGCACGCTGACGGACGGGCCGATCTGGTCGAGCCACGTGTGGTGGTCGATGCCGGCGGAGATGGTCGTCGGCGACACCGGGCCAGCTACAGCCTGGGCGGCAGGAGCCGCCAAGCCGAGCACGCCTGCAATCAGGCCGCTGGCGACGATGGTGGTGAATCCGAGCTTCTTCATGTTCGTGCGCTTCTTTCTTCTCTTGGTGGGTCGACCCGCGTCCTGGTGGGCCGCGGTTCGAACCCATGTCAGCCGGTTCGGGATTTCCGTACCTGCCGTACAGATATTCAGAACGCGGAGGTCAGCGGCTTAATTCCGCTGGCAGGATCTGATCGGAGATTGGCAGCAATGGTGTGTGAGCGCCGTTCGTGGAGCGTCGATAAGCGACGTAGATCACTTGTCCGGCAAGCAATATGGGCTCCATTCGGGTTCGCGAAGTGAACGCGACCTGAAATGAGAAGTGGAGTACCCGGGCTACTTGAAGCGCTGGTAGCAGAGGTCGCGGTCGCCACTGAGCCCCGAGCGGTACGCCACGATGCGGGTGAAGCCGGCGGGCACCGTCTGACCGTCCGCATTGCTACCGGCCAAGCCGTTGGTCAACAACCCGGCCACGGCCTCGTCGAGGTCCCCCGCCGTCAGCGTCAGGCCCTTACCGCTTGGCAGCTCGATCGGCTCGGCCATGGCGCGCTGCGCCACCCCGGTCAGGCACGCCGTCCGCATGGCAGCCACCGGGGTGTCGACGGGGTCGCCGTTCTCGTGCTGCATGGCAAGGGCGTAGCGCGACGTCACGACCGATAGCGCGCTGTTGTCCCCCTGCAGCAGGACGTAGTTCGACTCGTCGGCGGCCTCGCCCAGTTTCGTCAGCGACGGCAGATCGATGGAGATGGTGTTGGTGTCGGGACAGTAGGACACCGGAGGACTGGGCTGAGCGTCCGTGCAGGACTCGGCGTCGTAGGACAGCTTGGGCGCGTCAGTCGGCTTGTATACCTCGCCGAGCACCTCCATGAGGGTGTCGACGGTGTCCTTGTCGATCGCCACCTCGCCGCTCTGCACGTCGCCGGTCTGGTCGAGGGGTAACGCCATCGGCAGATCGCCGCGTCGTTGCTCGATCTCGTCGAGGTCGATCTTGGCGCATTCCGCTGCACCGGAGACGAACCCCATCTGGAAGGCGCTGACTCGGTCAAGCGCCGTGCCGTGGCCCGCCTCGAGCATCTCGGTGTCCTGCGGGCCCAGGATCGGATCTCGCAGGGTGATCACCGCCGCCAGCACGTGGTTGAGACCGTCGCCGGTGCTGAGCGAGAACCGTGGCGACTGGCCCTCCGCGACCCAGCGGACGTAGGTCCCGGCGAAACAGTCGGCCTGCTGCTCGCTCACGATGGTGGTGGTTGAGTCGTCGACGATGCCAGCCATGTGTTGCACGGCATGTCCGTACTCGTGGGCCATCAGGGCGGCGATCGAGACGTCGCCGAAGAACTGCTGCCCGGTGGGGACCATCACGTCCCGATCCCACGCCATGATCTTGCGGCTCGGGCAGTAGAACGCGTTGGGCTCCTGGTAGGTCTCCGTCCCGCACACCGCGGGGCTGGACGGATCCTTCGAGTCGTAGGACACCAGCCGCTCGATGGGGGTGAACGTGCCGCTCAGTGACGGGCTGTAGTTCTTCTCCCAGAAGTCGGTGACGTCGTTGACGGCCAGCAGCGCCAACTTGTCGATGTCACTGCCGTCGGTGCCCTGCACGTCTCCGGTCGGTTGGGGAGCGTTGTCCCGGATGCCACTGGGGCCGTCCTCGGCAGGCAGACCGCCCGCGCGGAACGGGTCGTACAGCGGGGAGACCGCTTGCCCCTGGGTGACGGTCGAGCATCCTGCGATGAGCAATCCCGTGCACATGGCGCTGAAAACCGCCACCACTCTGCTGACTCGATCCATGTCCTGACGTTCTCGTGAAGGGGTCCAGTGCGCAGAGGGTATAACGGAGCCGTCGGGCGTGGGTCGCGTCGAGGTGTACCGGCACCCACCCGGGGGCCGCCGGGATACCCGGAAATGCTCGCCATCAAACCGTCGGGCGATGTTGCCCGCGCCACATCTGTAGCGCGAAAAACCGTTCTCACCAGAGTATTAGACGCAGCTCCCCGACGCCTTAGATTTGCGGCATACGTTCGGAATCGAGGTTCGCACCGAGCTGATCATCGAAATGAGGCTTCCCATGACTACCACCTTCCGGTACGGAAACCCCGCCTTCGATTGCGACGGCGCTCAGATCCATGCGCACTGCCGTCAACTGGCCACCGTGGTCGGCGTCAGCGGCGCCATCCACCAGGGCAATCTCGACCGGCTCACGGCCTACGCAAGTCGCTTCATCCTCGGCGACAAGCCCTTCGTGCTCGATCTCTCCGGGGTCCAGTCGCTTCGCGGCGACTGCGGTTCACTGCTGGACGCGGTCGACGAGCGTTGCGTCGCCGCTGGTGTCGAGTGGGCGCTGGTTGCGTGCGACGAGGCCGTCGACGCACTCGGGCTGACGGATGACGACCCGGTGACCATTGCGCGTTCGTTGCCGGTGGCGCTCAATCACTTCGCCGACGAGATCGGTGCCCGCCGCAGGCTGCTGCTGCCGATGCTCGGCAAGACCGCCTGACGGCCGCTAGGACATCACACCGCGCAGCACCAGAAGCGCGAGCTCACGTGCGGCGCGGTCGGTGTCCTTGACTCGGCGCACGCACACGGCGTACCAGGCGCCGCCCGCGATCACGTCCAGGATGGTGTCCGCGCTGATGACCGGCCTGGCCACTCCGTTGGTCACTTCTTCGTCGAGGCGCGTGGCCAGTCGGCCGCGCACGGCGGCCTCGAGTCGGTCACTGAGGACCCGTCGCATCCGGCGGTCCGAGCGAAGGTCGACGAGCAGGCCGGGTATCGCTTCGCGTACCACGGGGTCGCCGTACATGGCGATGGCGCCGTGGCAGAGTCGGGTGATCTCGGCGACGAAGTCATCGGCGGGAACTCCGGGGCCCACGTCCGGGAACGCCGCTTCGTGCACGAGCTGCGCCTTCGAAGTCCACCTGCGATAGATGGCGGGCCTGCTGACCCCTGCGGTGGTCGCGATGAGGTCGATGGTGGTCGCCGAGTATCCCCGTTCCACCAATAGGCGACGGGTGGCCTCCAGTACCGAGGCGTCGATCGACGGATCACGCCGCGACCCCTGGCGGCGGTGCCGCGGCGTCGCCGGACTGGTCTCCACGTTTGCTCCCTCGGCCGCCGATTAGTCGTTACAGTGTGTCACAACAAACGGTCGCATGAAGCAGGACGAGGGAGACAGTCCAATGACCACCGGATCCACGAGGCAGTTGGCGGGCATCGGCGAAGACGGCCTGCATCTCTACACATGCCCACTGTGTGAAGCCATGTGCGGGTTGGAAATTCAGGTTGCCGACGGCAAGGTAGCCAGTATCCGCGCCAACCGCGCAGACACCTGGAGCGCCGGTCACATCTGCCCGAAGGGCGCCACGCTCGGCGCGGTGCACGAGGATCCCGACCGCATCCGCCAGCCCATGATCAAGGTCGACGGAGAGTGGCAGGAGGTCAGCTGGGACGCAGCGTTCAGGCGGTGCACCGAACTGCTGACCCCCGTCATCCAGAAGTACGGGATCGGCGCGGTGACCGCCTACACCGGGAACCCACTGGCGCATTCCTTCTCGCTGGCCCGCTACGCCGGTGTGCTGCTTGGCATGTCGGGCATGCCAATGACCTACTCGCCGGGCACCATAGATCAGTGGCCCAAGAACCTGTCGTCGCATCTGATGTACGGCGGCTGGTGGCTGTTTCCAGTTCCCGACATCCAGCGCACCGACCTGCTGGTCGTGATGGGAGCCAACCCCGCGGCATCCCAGGGATCGCTGCTCGCCGCCCCCGACGTGATGGGCATCATCGACGGAATCCGCAAGCGCGGCAAGGTGATCGTCATCGATCCGGTCCGCACCGCCACTGCCGCGCGCGCCGACGAGTGGCTACCCATCACCCCGGGAACGGATGCGGCGTTCCTGCTCGCCGTCGTGCACACCCTGTTCGACGAGGGCCTGGTTTCGCTCGGTGCCGTCGAGCCCTTCGTCGACGGTCTCGCACGGATGAAGGAGGTGGCCGCCGACTGGTCACCGGAGCGCGTCGCCGAGGCCACCGGCATCACCGCGAAACGGATCAGGGAACTCGCCCGCACACTGGCCAGTACGCCGCGGGCAGTCGTATACGGCCGAATCGGGTTGTGCAACCAGGAGTTTGGCAGCCTAGCCAGCTGGCTCGTGGACGTGGTCAACATTCTGACCGCGCACTTCGACGCCCCAGGCGGACTCATGTTCCCCCGCGCGGCGGCGTGGTCGATCACCGTCCAGCCCCAGCCGGGCCTCGAGGACGGCCTCGCCGAATTCGGCCGGTTCCGCACCCGCGTGCGAGGCGCGAAGGAGGTGCTGGGTCAGGTACCGGTGTCGTGCATGGCCGAGGAGATCGCGACGCCGGGGGAGGGCCAGATCAAGGCGCTCATCACCGTCGCGGGCAACCCGGTGCTGTCCACGCCTCGAGGCGACAAACTCGACGAGGCGCTGCCCCAGCTGGAGGCGATGATCTCCGTCGACCTCTGGCTCAACGAGACCACCCGGCACGCCGACGTCATCCTGCCTGGCCTCTCGCCATTGGAGCAGCCGCACCACGACGATCTGATCCTGAACTTCGCGGTGAACAGCATCGCGAACTACTCCCCGCCCGTGTTCCAGGCCGACGATGCCGACCGCCCCGAGGAGTGGGAGATCCTGATCCGGCTCACCGGGCTGTGCACGGGCACTCCGGCGGAGGACGTCGACGTCGCCGCAATCGATGACGGGTTCTTCGACTACATGGCGTTCACCCAGGGGCTCGACGGCGCGCAGCTCCGCAAGCACTACGACTCAACTGGTTTGGCCGGCGGCCCCGAACGGGTGTTGGACCTGACGCTGCGCACCGGTCCGTTCGGCGATCGCTACGGCGAGAACCCCGACGGCCTCACTCTGGAGAAGCTCAAGGCGCAACCCGACGGCATCAACTACGGACCGATGATCCCGCAGTTACCCGGCGTTCTGGGCACCGCCGACGGCAAGGTGCGCCTCGCCCCGCAGTACCTGCTCGACGACCTGCCCAGGCTGGCCACCCGCCTCGACCGCGAGCCCGACGAACTGGTCCTGGTCAGCCGAAGGCACCTGAGGTCCAACAACTCCTGGCTGCACAACGTCGCGCCATTGATGAAGGGCAAGGAGCGATGCACCCTGCTGATGCATCGCGACGACGCAGGCCGGCGCGGTGTGGCCAGCGGCGACGTCGTCACCGTCACGTCGTCGGCCGGCCAGATCGACGTACCGGTGGAGGTCACCGAAGCGATCAAGCCCGGGGTGGTGTCGATGCCGCACGGCTGGGGCCACGGCAAGCCCGGCACCCGACTGGCGGTCGCCAACGACTCCCCCGGCGTCAACACCAATGTGCTGTCGCCGCCTGAGTTCCTCGACGAGCCGTCCGGAAACGGGGCACTCAACGGCATCCCGGTGACCGTGGCGGCTGCAAGCGCCTGATAGAGATTCGGGATGGGAAAGAACGAGCGCTCCAAGATCGTCATGAGCGACGACGAGATCGTCGAGTTCATCGATCACAGCCGTACCGCGACCATGGCGACACTGTCGGCCGACGGCAAGCCGCACCTGGTGGCCATGTGGTACGCCGTCATCGACGGTGAGGTCTGGTTCGAGACCAAGGCCAAGTCGCAGAAGGCAGTCAACCTGCGCCGCGACCCGACCATCACCGTGATGATCGAAGACGGCAAGACGTACGACACGCTGCGTGGAGTGTCGATCGACGGCCACGCCGAAATCGTCGACAGTGACCCGGATCTTCTTCTGCGCGTGGGTATTAGCGTGTGGGAGCGCTACACCGCCCCGTACACCGAAGAGATGCGGCCCTACGTCGACCAGATGATGAACAACCGGATCGCGGTGCGGGTGGTGCCGACCCGGATGCGCAGCTGGGACCATCGCAAGCTCGGCATGCCCCAGATGCCGGTGTCCGGTTCGACCGCCCAGTACCTGACCTAAGCGGTCAGCCCGCCGATCCTGGCGAGAAGCCAGGGTTCGACAGGGCCGTGGCCGTCGCCGTGCCGATCGGTCCGCGGCGATCGAACATCGCTGCCGTTCCGGTGGCGACACCGCCATGGCTGGAGTGCGTCAAAGCGGCCAATCCGATGTCGGGTCCGTCGGGCAGCCTGCTCAGCGTCACCGTGTAGTCGGCGTTGATGAAGTACAGACCGTCGGTGCCGTAGTGGGTGAGCGAACTGGCCACGTCACCGGCCATCGCGGCGCGGGTGAACACCGACGTGGGTTCGCCGTCGACCAGTGGCTTGACGTGGCGCATCCAGACGAACTTCGGTCCGTCGTGCTGCCATTCCGATAGGTCGAGGTTGCGGCCGGCGACGGCGGGATCCTTGCCGTAGGTCCAGATCAGCATCGTGGCGGCGTCGAGGGGCTCGTCGGGCTCTGATGGAAACGGCGGCATGACCACCGGCAGTGTCCACACCGAGCCCGGCGGCTGTTCGCCCTTGCGGAGCAAGAGCGCGCTCGCCTTGGCCACCACGGTGTCGCTGTCGGACTGCGTCATCTCCGCTTCGACGAGCACGAGCCGTCGGCCCCGACGCACGACCTCGGTCCGGATCCGGATCGGTGTCATCGCGGCGGGCCTCAACAGGTCGACGGTCAGGCGGGCAGGCTGCAGATCCGGGTCGTCGACTGCGCGCTCCACGGCGTGGCCGAGGATGCCGCCGACGAAGACGCCGCTCATGAACGACCCCCACGGGCCCCTCGCGATGTCGGTGGGGACAAAATCGGCGCCGTCGCGCAGGAAGTACGCCGGTGGCAGTTCGGTGGTCATCGCCGTCGACGATATCGGCGACGACGGTCACGCAGGCGGTTCGGCGCCTGGTCGCGGCCGAAGCCTGCCGTTCGGGAGTGGCGGAGCGGGCAACCGGGCTCCTGGGTAACCGGTGACGACGCCGAAGCGTTCGTCCTCGGCCTGCCACATCTCGCGGTACCTGGCGATGTCGTCGTGGCTGCGGCCGACGAAGTTCCACCACATGACCAACTGCTCACCGAACGGCGGCCCACCGAGCAGGAGCATGCGGGCCGGTTCTTCGCCGCGGTTGGTCAGCGTCAGTGTGTCGTGCCCGGGCGACTGGTACCAGAGATCGGCCACCTCGAGCGCGTCCGCGCCTGCTTCGAGGCTGCCATGATCGAGCAGCACGCCGTGCTCGAAGGTCCGGTCGACGTCGAACGTGACTGTCGCGCCGGGGCCGAGATCTACTTGAGCGCCGAGCAGTGGCGTAAAGGTGTGTACCGGTGACCGCGTCCCAGCCAGCTCGCCGAGGAAGACGCGGACGCGGGCACCATCCACGGCCAGCGGCGAGGGTACGTAGTGGGCGAAGCCGCGATCGGTCTCACGGTCGGAGCCCGGAAGGGCAACCCACAACTGCGCGCCGTGCAGGTACCTCGTCGCAGGCGTCGCGCCGGCCACGGACACCTCGGAGTGGCAGATGCCGGCACCCGCCGTCATCAGGTTGAGCTCGCCGGGACGGATCATCGCGTGCACGCCTGCCGAATCGCGGTGCTCCACCTCGCCGCTGAACAGCCAGCTCACCGTCTGCAGGCCGGTGTGTGGATGGGGCGGGACGTCCATGCCCGGTCCGGCGCTGAGGTCGTGCGGACCGTAGTGGTCGACGAAGCACCACGCGCCGATCAGCGAGCGTTCACGTTGCGGGAGCGTCCTGCGCACCCGGATCGCTCGAGGGCCACCCAACGGAACGTCGCGCGGGTGCAGCACACCGGTGAATCGCGAAGCAGCGCAAGCGACTTCGTCAGGTGCCTGCTCGGTGTTGCTCACCCGTCAAGACTAGCCCGGTCATCGCGTCCTTGATCACGTTGAAGTCGTGTTCGTCGATCGCGAATACACCGGCCCGGAAGCGGTAGCCCCAACGCGACTTGTCCTCCACGAAGTCGAGGTCGTCGAGCAACGGACGGATGGGCGTCTCCAAGCACTGCAGGAACTCGACCCCGCGCCGCCACGGCTGGAACTGCGGGTCCATGTCGACTTGGTAGACCTCGTCGTCGGTGACCTGCCCGATCGCGGTGAACGCTTGCAGCGGTGCACCGTCGGGATAGTCGGTCTTGGGCGAGTAGAAGATGATCCAGTCGCCCCGCGCCATCCGTCGCAACATGTGTGGTTTGCCGTGGTTGGCCTGCGTGAAACCGCCTGCCACGCCGCGTAGCACGTGGCCGCGGCTGACGGTGTTGATCCAGTACGTCATGGCGTCACGCTAGGACCGGAGTCCGACACCGATGCACATTCATCCACGAGGGGATTCGGCCTGTGGATACGCGATGCGGGGAAATGAAGCGAGCCGTCGACGCGATTGTGCGTCGACGGCTCGGGTGACGGTGCCGGCAGTGCGCCTCTCGGCATGTGGTCGCACGAAGCAACTGTTCTGGGGTGGTACCCGGGGCATTGCTCGACACCGTCGAACCATCCCAACCACGAGCGGCGCCCGACTATTCCGTTGCGCTCGCAGCGCTGCCGTCCCCTCGATCGGCAGCGATGCGAGCCGTCAGGCCGATTCCAGGAAGAGCCGCCTGGCGCGGACGGTGTAGCCGTTTCGTTCGGCCAACGACCGCAGCTGTCGGAGCGCGAACGTCCGCCCACGACCTGCCTCGGGGATGACGACGCCTGCCCACAGCCCTTCGGCCCTCGGCAGTTCGACTGCCTCGCGGGCGCACGCCCACCGACGTGGGCACTGGCGGCAGATGGCCTTGGCCTCTTCGTCGGCCACGGTCGTCCAGCGCTCGGGATTGCGGGTGCACTCGCCTATTGGCAGCCCGTCCCAACCCAATGCGGTCATGTCTTGCTCCTTCATCCGAGCGCCACAGTCGTGCTGGGCGCGATGGCTCGAATGTACGTGAAGAACTGTAGCGTCGCAACAGTTACAACCGAAGCGAAGATCGGCGGCGCCGATGCGGTCAAAAAATCGCTGCTGATCTGCGGGTAGCGATGCCCATCGCAAGCCCGGGGATCTGCAAGAATGAACGTGACACGGTTCAAACGAGATACACGCAACGGTTAGCATCGACGCAAAATCCGGCTAATGTAGACACGAACATCAGGGTGCAACACTTGGGCAGGAGGGGATGTTGATCAGCGTCGACACCACTGCCGATGCCGAAGATGCCTACTCCGAGGTAGATCCGGGAATGGTGCGCGCGGGTGCCGCCGCTGCGGCGCGGCGCCGCGAGCTCGACATCAGCCAGCGCAGCCTGGCGGCCGACGGCATCATCAACGCTGGTGCGCTGATCGCGTTCGAGAAGGGCCGCAGCTGGCCGCGAGAACGGACGCGGACCAAGCTCGAAGAAATTCTGCAGTGGCCACCGGGCGCGATCGCGCGGATCAGGCGGGGTGGCTCCGTCGCACCTGCGGAGCCCGCCGGACCACCGGCCGGCAGTGACGAGGGCTCGTTGATCGCCCAGGCAGTCGAGGCCGCCGTCAACACCCTCGGCGACACCATCGGTTCACTACCCCCGGTCGACGATCCGGCCTTCACCCCCAGGGTCACCGCGATCCTCACCGACCTTCGACAACTCGAGGCAGTGGCGGCGCGCGCGGCGCGAATCGGCCGCCTCACTCCCCCGCTTCTGAAGGCGCTCAGCACGGTGCGCCGCCAGATCGACGAGCTGACCCTGCTCAGCGCGTCGGCTCCGACGGCGACGCTCGGGCAGCGGCTCTACGCGGCACGGCGCCGGGCCAACCTCACCATCAGCGAGACCGCGCAGGCGGCAGGGGTGTCCGAGGATGCGATCGTCGCGGCGGAAGCGGGCCAGCCGGTGGACGCCGCCGCGGCGGAGCTGATCGAGTCAGTGATCAGCCAGATCGATTGGCGCTGAACGCTAAAACCGGTCGCGGGTGCGTTCGCGATCGTCGTTGGTCGGGAAGTGCTCGGCCAGCGCCGCGGCCACCTCGATGAACTTGCGTCGGGTCGCCGGCGACATCTCGGTGGTGCGCTCGATGACCCGTCCGGTCCGAAGGTGACCGTCGAACGGAACCTCCACCACGGCCTGGCCCTGGCCGGCGAACTGTTGAGCCAGGATGGACCGGGTCCGCTTGTCGGCGTGCCCATCCGAGTCGTTGAGCACGACGACGGTGCGCTGCAAGAGCCCGGTCAGGCCGCGGTTGGCCAACCAGTCCATCGTCTGACCGGCGGCCGCGGCGCCGTCGACCCAGGGTGACGAGACCACGACCAGGGCGTCCAGATCCCGCAACACCTCCTGGGTCACTGGCGTGTCCATCGTCGAGCTGCAGTCGACGATCGAGATCGTGAAGTGGCGGTCCAGACGTGCCGTGGCTTCCCGGTAGATGGCGGGGTCGAGCACGCGCCTACGGGCGGGACTGGCTTCACCGGCCAACACGAACAGACCCGCGGCGTTGTTCCCCACCCGGCTACGCATGTCGGCGAACGTCTCGAGGTGCTGATCGCCTGCGAGCTCCCAGTACGAACCCGTCGCATTCGGGTCGACGCGGCTGCCGAGCTTGCCGAACGCCGTGTCCGCGTCGATGGCGACCACGCGGTCGTCCTGGCGCAGCTCGGCGAAGATCGACCCGATGCTCGCGGACACCGTCGTCTTGCCGACCCCACCCTTGCCCATCACGCCGATCTTGTAGTGGCCCCGCAGCACCGACTTGATCCGGGCCTCCGATTCGGCCTGCCGTAGCTCCTCAGCGGACTGGCCCAGGTTGACCGTCCCGAACGTGAGCCGGTACAGCACCAGGCGCCAGCCGCGCGACGGCGGGCGCGGTTTGGCAGGGACGAGCTCGTCGCGTCTGATCCGGTCCGCGTAGGACCCGGGCGGTTGCGGCGGAGCCTGGCGTGGGTCGGGTGGGTATTGCTGCGCAGGCCAGGAGGCAGGCGGCGGGGTCGGGGAATTGGGCGGCGCAGGTGGCCGCGGCGCTCGCGGCAATTGCCAACCGGGCGGCTGTTGCTGTTGTCCCCACTGCGGAGGGTTGGGCGCCGGCGGAGGTCCCGCCTGTTGCGGTGGCCCCTGCGGTTGCGGAGGACTCGGTGGTTGAGGCGGGTTCTGCTGCCGGAGGAGGCCGCCGAACTGACCCGTGTCGTACGGTCCGTAGCGGGGCGGCGGTGAGAAGCCTCCTGGCGGGCGGTCCAGCTCGCGGGTCGTGTGCGCGGTGGGATCGGGAGCGACGGGTTCCGGTGCTGGCGGCTCGTCGGGCGGCGGAGCGGCATCGGCAGGAACGAAATCGACGGGCGGCCGGGACGGCAGCGGCGTGGGTGCCCGGGAGAAGGTCGGCTCGACGGGTGCTGGCGGTTCGTAGTCGGATTCCTCGGGCCCGGTCCAGCCGAGCTGCCTTCGCAGGGCGTCATCACGCTCGCTCACGGCACGAGGCTCCTTCCCGTGGATTCCAGACGATGTGGCTGCCTGCCTGGATTCAAGTATCAACCACAGCTCGACCGCACCACCGGATCATCGGGGGGTCCGCGGCCGGCCAAGGGGCTCAGCAAACGATGTTGGCCCCAGGCGGGCGGCCGGATCCGCGCTCCGGCGCGGCGATCGTCAGTGAATTCGCGTGGCGTCGACGGGCGTCGTGTGGCGCGGCTGTTTGCCCGGCTGCACCTTGGCGACGAAGCGCTGAGGCCGTCATAAACGCAGTACGACACATACAGCGGTAAGACTTTCAGTGCATTGCCGCCGTTCAGCAGGCGGAGAATTGGTGCGCGCAGGGGCCCTGAACCGCTGGTACGCTCGCATCCGGCAAGGGGGTTCGGTGCATGGGGATGCAAGGGCAATTGCAGAGCGTCGGCAAATACACCTTTTCTCCGCGCAGCAATGCGCCGAACCTCACCGGCGGCCGGGCAGTGACCGCGGGAATGAAGCTGACCACCGGTATCGGGGAGCCCGATGACGGCGCGCGCTTCGGTCACGGTGGCGCGCGACACCACGGCGCCGCCGCCACGCTGATGTCCGCGCAGCCCGACACGAGGGGCGGCAAGCCCGACGAGGCGAACGACGACGAACCTGCTGGCCCGGGGCCGGAGTGAGACGAGTCAGCTGACCCCGCCGATCACGGTTACGGTGGACTCGGAAAATCCAATCGGCCCGCCGCCGGCGCCAGAGACATAGGAAGATGGGGACGAAGGGGAATCACATGTCCGGCGATTTGCGACTTGCGACGGCCCAGCTGCGGGAGCTGGCCGCCAAACAGCGGCTAGCGGCCACCGAGATTCGGGCGGCCGTCGAGGTCGCCGACGGTGTGGAGACTTCGGTGCGGGTCAGCCACGGGGTGATCTCGTGGTCGACCGTGACGGCGGTGGAGGCGGTGCAGAACGCACGCCGTTCCGCGGGTTCGGGAATGAAGGGGGTTGGGGAGGAAATGGCCGACAAACTGGACGCGTCCGCTGGGGCGTACGACAGGATCGACGGGATGGCCGGTGGCCGTCTCGGCGACCGGGTGCAGACCAGATGACCGCGGCGGGCAGCGCCGGACAAGACGCCCCACACATCGATGACGTCGTCGGCGTCGAGGTCACCATCGACGGCATGCTCGTCATCGCCGACAAGCTCAACGTCATGGAGTTCCCTCCGTCGCTGGGGATCCGGCCCAACATTCCGCAACTCGATTTGCGAAACATCGTGTGGGAGCAGGTAACCCGAGACCTCGTCGCGCAGGGTGTGCTGACCGTGTATGGCGAGCCCCATCCCGAGGTCGCGGCGATGGTCGACACGCTCAGCCGTGCTGACCGAACACTCGAGGGTAGATGGTGGCGCCGGGACGTTGGCGGCAAGATGGTCCGCTTCGTGGTGTGCCGCAAGGGGTCTCGACACGTCGTTGCCGCCCGTGACGGTGAGATGCTGGTGCTGCAACGCGTCGCGCCGCAGGTGGGGCTGGCGGCGATGGTGAACGTCGTCCTCGGTTCGGCGACCCCGGCTGAGGTCGAGCCGTTGACCGCCCAGGCAAGCAGACTCGGCGACGCGCGATCGGCCAACCAGCTGGCTCAGTTCGGCATCAACCAGGCCTCGGCGAAGAAGTACGCCGAACTCATCGCCAGCCCCAAGAGTTGGGTCGAGATCACGGCCAATGAGCGGCATTCGGGCGGCACCTACACACAGGCCGACGTCGCCGCGGGTGTGCTCGACTCGCATCTGGGCCGCCTCGTGTCCATTCCCAGGAAGGTCAACGGTGAGCTGTACGGCAGCTTCCTGCCCGGTACGAACGAGAACCTGCAACGCGCGCTCGACGGACTGATCGAATTCCTGCCGTCCGGGTCGTGGTTCGACAAGACCGTAGACCACAACACCGCCGATCACGCCTACTCGGATTGAGAAAGGACATTCCCCTGGTGGCCGACTCTCCGCCGCACGATCCCGAAGACGATCACGACGATCTGGCTGCGCTGGAATTCTTCACGCCCGACGTCGATGCGAGCGTATCGGTGTTCGACGCGTTTGGTGACTACGTCGTCGACGACGACTCGATGACGGCCGACGTGTTGGACGCGCTCGATCCGCGCCCGTACGAGGCGGCCGCCGAAGAACCGTCGGTGCCACTGTTCACCGTCACGAATCCGCCCGGCACCGTGACCGTGACAACCTTCATGGATGGACGCGTCAACCGCATCGAGCTGTCGCCGAAGGTCACGACGATGACCGAATCGAGTCTCGCTGACGAGATCGTCGTGATCGCGCGCTTGGCCACGCAGGATGCCAGATCCGCGCAGTACTCCTTCATGCTCGACGGCATGCGCGAACAAGGCCACGACAACGCCGCCACGCACGACTTCCTGACCAGAGACCTCGACCTCCCATCACCGGACCAAGCCCAAGCTGCCCGGGCCCAGGTCTTCGCCACCCGATACGCGAGTAACCATGACTGACCAATTGGCCGGGCTCTTCGGCAGCGCCGTCGGCATGCTGCCGAACGCTCCCGCACGATCCCTCGAACTGTTCACCGAGATCACCACGATCGACGAGACCGCCTGCGACGGCTGGATCGGGCGTATCCGCTGTGGTGACACCGACCGGGCGACGCTATTCCGGGCGTGGTTCTCGCGGACGCGATTCGGGCAACTGGCCGGCGCCGCCGAGATCTCGATGAACACCCTGAATGCCCGGGTTCCCATCGGGGGCCAGTTCGGCGACATCACCTACCCGGTGAACTCGCCGCTGGCGATCACCATGGGCTTCGCGGTGAACGAGGCTTCCGTCGGCAATCACGCCGACGCAATGGAAGCACTCGAGGACGTGCCGTCCACCGGCGCAGAGCACCTGGTGTCGTGGGTCAAGGCCGTCATCTACGGTTCCGCCGAGCGCTGGACCGACGTCATCGACGAGGTGCGCGGCGCGAGCAGCTGGCCGGACAAGTTCCTCGCTGCGGCGGCGGGTGTGGCGCACGGCGTCGCGGCGGCCAACCTCGGACTCTTCACCGAGGCCGAACGCCGCCTCACCGAATCCAACTCGTCGCCCGCCGGCGAGGCGTGTGCCACCGCGATCGCCTGGTCTCTGGCCATGACCCGCCGCAGTCAGGGCAACGAGGAATCCGCAATTGCGCTGCTCGAGTGGTTGCAGGCCACCCACCCCGTGCCGAAGGTCGCTGCGGCGCTGAAGGATCCGAACTACCGGATGGTCACCACCACGGCGGAGAAGATCGCGGCCCGCACCGATCCATGGGACCCGGCCAGCGTGGTCGCGGACACGTCGGCACGCGACAAGCTCTTGATCGACGCCCAGGCCGAACTCGACCGGCAGATCGGGCTCAGCAGGGTCAAGGACCAGATCGAGAGATACCGCGCCGCAACGCAAATGGCGAAGGTAAGAGCGGCGCGCGGGATGAAGGTCGCCCAACAGTCCAAGCACATCATCTTCACCGGCCCCCCCGGTACCGGCAAGACGACGATCGCCAGAGTGGTCGCCAACATTCTCGCCGGCCTCGGCGTGATCGCAGAACCGAAGCTCGTCGAGACCTCGCGCAAGGACTTCGTCGCCGAGTACGAGGGGCAGTCGTCGGTGAAGACGGCACGGACCATCGACCGGGCCCTCGGTGGCGTGCTGTTCATCGACGAGGCGTACACGCTGGTACAGGAGCGCGACGGCCGAGCGGACCCGTTCGGCACCGAGGCCTTGGACACCTTGCTGGCGCGGATGGAGAACGACCGCGACCGGCTCGTCGTGATCATTGCCGGCTACAGCGCCGACATCGACCGGCTGCTAGAGGTCAACGACGGTCTGCGGTCGCGGTTCTCGACACGCGTCGAGTTCGATTCGTACTCGCCGGACGAGATCGTCGACATCGCCAAGGTGCTTGCCGTATCCAATGACTCGACGATCAGTGAGGAAGCGGGCAAGCGAGTGTTGGACGCCGCCAGTCTGCTGAGTCAGCGCACCCTGAACGGGAAGCCGGCCCTGGACATCGCGGGCAACGGCCGCTATGCCAGGCAGTTGGTCGAGGCCGGCGAGCAGTACCGGGACATGCGACTGGCCCGCTCGGTCGAGTTCGACAGCCTTGGGGTGGAGCAGCTCAGTGAGATCAACGGTGAAGACATGACCGAGGCCATCGATGCCGTGCATGCGCGGCTGAGCATCGTCGAGTAGAGCGATGGCCGGCTTCCGACTCACCACCAAGGTCCAGGTCAGTGGCTGGCGGTTCCTCCTGCGCCGCGTCGAGCACGCCATCGTGCGCCGTGACACCCGGATGTTCGACGATCCGCTGCAGTTCTACAGCCGGGCAGTCTCATTGGGCATCGTGATCGCGGTGTTGGTCTGCCTCGGCGCTGCGCTGTTGGCGTACTTCAAGCCGCTCGGCAAGCGTGGCGGCGACAACCTGCTCGTCGACCGCACCACCAACCAGCTGTACGTGGTGATGGGCGGCGCCAATCTGCTGCATCCGGTGTACAACCTGACCTCGGCGCAGCTGGTTCTTGGAAACCCCGGTACGCCCAGCGCGGTGAAGTCAGACGAACTCAACCGGATGCCGAAGGGTCAGCCCATCGGCATCCCCGGTGCCCCGTACGCCACCCCGGTCTCCACGTCGCCCAATTCGATGTGGACGCTCTGTGACACCGTTACCAAGCCGGAAAGCGTTGCACCGACGGTGAACTCATCGATCATCGTGCTGCCTCTCGTCCTCGACGGGTCAGTCAATGCGATGGGCTCCGATCAGGGTGTGCTGGTGTCGTTCCAGGGCAAGAACTGGTTGGTCACCGACACCGGCAGGCATGCGATCGAGCTGGGTGACCGTGCCGTGACGTCTGCGGTGGGAATTCCAGTGACGGCCAAGGCAACTCCCATCTCGGAGGGACTGTTCAATGCACTGCCCAACGCCGGCCCGTGGCTGCTGCCGCAGGTGCCCGCCGCAGGTGCGCCGAACAACGTCGGTCTTCCGGAGAACCTGGTCATCGGGTCGGTCTTCCAAACCGTGACGGACGCCGACGAGCAGAAGTACGTGGTGCTGCCCGACGGGGTCGCCAAGGTCAACGACACCACGGCAGCGGCCTTGCGCGCGACCAACTCCTACGGGCTGATCACCCCGCCGTCGGTGGAGTCCAGCGACGTGGCGAAGATCCGCGAGGAGGTGTACACCTCGCCGCTGCCGGACAAGCCGTTGGAGATCCAACTGCGTGACGACGCGCCGACTCTGTGCTGGTCGTGGGAGCGCGAACCGGGCGACCAGTCGCCCAAGACCACCGTCGTCATCGGACGCCACCTTCCGATCAGCCCAGGGTCGCTGAACAACGGCATCGAGCAGATCGGCGGCGACTCAACGGTGTTCATCGACGGCGGACAGTACATCCGGCTGCAGTCGCCGGATCCGCGCTACGGCGAGAGCCTCTACTACATCGACCCGCAGGGTGTGCGGTACGGCCTCGCAGACGAGGAGACCGCCAAGGCCCTCGGGCTATCGGCGCCGAAGACCGCACCGTGGCAGGTGGTCGGCCTGCTCGTCGACGGCCCGGTGTTGTCCAAGCAGGCAGCACTGCTCGAACACGACACGCTGCCCGCCGATCCCAATCCGCGCAAGATCGGCGATCCGAACCCCGTACCGAGTGCCACACTGCCGGCACGTCCAGGAGGTGGATGATGACCACCAAGAAGTTCACCCCGACGATAAAGCGGGGCCCGCGGCTGACGCCAGGCGAGATCAACGTGACCCCGCCCGAGGACCTGGGCATCGAGATTCCGCCGTCGGGTGTCCAGAAGATCCTGCCGTACGTCATGGGCGGCGGCATGCTCGGGATGATCGCCATCATGATCTTCACCGGCGTCCGGCAGCTTTCGCCGTACATGCTGATGATGCCGTTGATGATGATCATGGGCACCGTCGGCTTCATGGCCGGTGGAGGGCCGGGCGGTAAGAAGGTGCCCGAGATCAACGCAGACCGCAAGGAATACCTGCGGT
The DNA here is from genome assembly GCF_008329605.1 of Mycolicibacterium sp. P9-64. Lineage (GTDB taxonomy): Bacteria > Actinomycetota > Actinomycetes > Mycobacteriales > Mycobacteriaceae > Mycobacterium. The sequence goes on along the minus strand of NZ_NPKO01000010.1, from coordinate 54,602 downwards.
ACCTCTCCGGCCTGCGGACCCGTGTGACGTCATCAGCCGCCGCGCAGGTGACGTTCTTCAACTACCACGCGCCACATCCCGAGGACCTGCTGTCGATCATCGGCACCAACCGGCAGTGGTCGCGTCAGGTCAACCATGACTTCTACGCCGCCACCCGGATCGGACTCGGGTCGGAGGCCGCCGTCGACCGGCTGCTCAAGCCCGCCGTCGGCGGCGAGCTCGCGGGGCCGCAGGCCGCACCACAACCGCACCTCGAGCCGGTCAGCCACATGTGGTTGACCAAGTTCCTGCGCACCCATGGCCTGATTCATGACTGCCCGAAACTCGTTCAGCTGCGCACCTTTCCGACCATCGCGATCGGCGGCGACCTGGCCGGTGCCGCTGGGCTGATCACCGCGATCGTCTGTCACCTTGCGGTGTTCCATCCGCCGGACCTGCTCCAGATCCGGGTCCTGACCGACAACCCCGAGGATCCCGAGTGGGCATGGCTGAAATGGCTGCCCCACACGCAGCACCAGACTGATACCGATGCCTCAGGCGCGACGCGCCTGGTGTTCACCCGACCGGACGGGCTGAGCGATCTGACCGCGCGCGGACCGCACACAGCGGACTCGACCCCCAGCGGCCCCTATGTCGTGGTGATCGACCTCACCGGGGGCAAGGCCGGCTTCCCCACCGATGGCAGAGCCGGCGTCACCGTGATCACGATTGGCAACCACCGCGGCTCGGCGTACCGCATCCGCGTCGACGCCGACGGCACTTCTGACGACCGACTGCCCAATCAGAGCTTCCGCCTGGTGACCGACGTGACGGACAAGCTGACCCCGGCGCAGGCAGGCCGCATCGCTCGCAAGCTCGCAGGCTGGTCGATCACCGGAACGATCATCGACAAGAGCACCCGGGTGCAGAAGAAGGTGGCCACCGAGTGGCACCAACTGGTCGGTGCGCAGACCATCGAGGAAGTGACGCCGAACCGCTGGCGGATGTTCAGCGATCTCGACCAGGATCGGCTCCGGATTCCGTTCGGCCACGAGCTGAAGACCGGGGAGATCCAGTACCTCGACATCAAGGAGGGCGCGGAGTTCGGGGCGGGCCCACACGGGATGCTCATCGGCACCACCGGTTCCGGTAAGTCGGAATTCCTTCGCACGCTGATCCTTTCGCTCGCCGCGACGCACCACCCCGACCAGGTGAACCTCCTGCTGACCGACTTCAAGGGCGGTTCGACGTTCCTCGGCATGGAGAAGTTGCCGCACACCGCTGCGGTGGTCACCAACATGGAAGAGGAGGCCGAGCTCGTCAGTCGCATGGGTGAGGTGCTGACCGGTGAGCTGGACCGGCGGCAGTCGATCCTTCGCCAGGCGGGTATCCAGGTCGGTGCGGCCGGTGCGCTGTCGGGTGTCGCCGAGTACGAGAAACATCGGGAGAGGGGTGCCGATCTAGCTCCGCTGCCCACTCTGTTCGTCGTCGTCGACGAGTTCGCCGAGCTTCTGCAGAATCACCCGGACTTCATCCAGTTGTTCGACCGGATCTGTCGTGTTGGCCGGTCGCTGCGCGTGCACTTGCTGCTCGCGACCCAGTCGCTGAATACCGGCGGCGCCCGCATCGACAAGTTGGAGCCCAACCTGACGTATCGCATCGCGCTGCGGACCACCAGTTCGGCCGAGTCCAAGATGGTGATCGGAACGCCTGAGGCGCAATACATCACGAACAAGGAGAGCGGCGTCGGCTTCCTGCGGGTCGGCATGGAGGATCCGGTGAAGTTCCACAGCGTCTTCACGGGCGTGAACTACGTGCCGACGCCGGTGGACGACGGCGGCGAGGTGGTGGCCAAACACGCTCCGGTGAGCAAGGTGCGGATCCGCCAGTTCACCGCGGCGCCGATCGTGGACGCGGTGACGTCATGACAACCGAGTCCGAACAGCGGGTGTTGCGCGAGGTCGTCCTCGAGCAATTGACCACGGGTGAGATCCGCGCGTATCGAATGTGGTTGCCGCCGTTGACGGAACCGACGCCGGTCAACGAACTGGTGGAGCGTGACCATCCACAGCTACTGCGTTTCGGTCTTGGCATCATGGACGAGCCGCGCAGGCACAAGCAGGAGGTGTGGGGCGTCGACGTCTCGGCGGCGGGAGGCAACATCGCGATCGGCGGTGCGCCGCAGACCGGTAAGTCGACGTTTCTGCAGACGATGATGCTTTCGGCCGCCGCTACGCACACGCCGCGTCAGGTGCAGTTTTACTGCATCGATCTCGGCGGTGGTGGTCTGATGTACCTGGAGGATCTGCCCCACGTTGGGGGCGTTGCCACCCGGTCCGAGCCAGACCGGGTGAACCGCATGGTGGCGGAGATAAAAGCCGTTCTGCGTCAACGTGAAGCGCTGTTCAAGCAGTACCGCGTCGGTTCGATCGCCATGTATCGCCAACTGCAGGGCGACCCGAATCATCCGGCGTCGGCGGACCCGTTCGGCGACGTGTTCCTGGTGATCGACGGATGGCCCGCGTTCGTCTCGGAATTCCCCGATCTCGAGCCGGTGGTTCAGGACCTGGCGGGGCAGGGACTGGCATTCGGCGTGCACACGGTGATCTCGACGCCGCGCTGGACGGAGTTGAAGGCTCGGATTCGCGACTACCTCGGAACCAAGGTCGAATTCCGGCTCGGCGACGTCAACGAGACGCAGGTCGACCGTATGAGCCGCGACATCCCGGTCAACCGGCCCGGCCGCGCCATCTCGATGGAGAAGCACCATCTCATGATCGGGGTGCCACGTCTGGACGGTGTGCACAACGCGGCGGACCTGGTGCCTGCCATCACCGCCGCAGTTCAGCACATCGGAAACCTCCACACCGACGAGGCGCCGAAGATCAGGGTGCTGCCCGACCGCATCTACCTTCGCGAGCTCGACCCGAACCCGCCCGGCCCTGATTCCGACTACCGCACCAGGTGGACGATCCCCCTTGGGATCAGCGAGGCCGACCTGTCGGTGACCTACACCGCAATGCACAGCTCGCCGCACTTGCTGATCTTCGGCGCGCCGAAGTCGGGAAAGACCACCATCGCTCAAGCCGTCGCATCGGCCATCTGCGCGCGCAACAGCCCGGCGCAGGTGCGGTTCATGCTGGCCGACTACCGGTCGGGCCTGCTGGATGCCGTTCCGCAGAGCCATCTGCTCGACGCATTCGCGATCAACAGGAACAACGCGGTTCTCGAGGAAGCGATCAAGGCGCTCGCGGCCAATTTGCAGGCCCGCCTGCCACCGGCGGATCTCACCACCTCGCAGCTGCGGGCGCGGTCGTGGTGGAAGGGGCCCGATGTGGTCCTGCTCGTCGATGACTGGCACATGGTCGTGGCGGCAGGCGGCCCGTTCGGCCCGATGTCGCCGCTGACGGCACTCTTGCCCGCTGCGGCCGACATCGGGCTACACATCGTGGTCACCTGTCAGATGAGCCAGGCCCAGCGATCGACGATGGACAAGTTCGTCGGGGCTGCGTACGGCGCGGGTTCGCCGACCCTCTTCCTGTCCGGAGAGAAGATGGACTTCCCGACCAGCGAGTTCAAACTGAAGCGACGCCCTCCTGGCCAGGGACTCTTGCGGTCTCAGGACGGCAAGGAAGTCATTCAGGCGGCCTACGTGGACCCCCCCGAAGAAGAAGTGTTAGCACCACCCCTTACAGACCGGTAGAATTTTCTCAGACGTACAGCAACGCTTCTGGCAACTCGCCAGCAAAGGGATCGGGGATCGATTCCACGGGGGAGCAAGCAACCGCTCCAGGACGGGTCCAGGACCCTCTATGCAGTGTTTTCGAAATATGTAAGGAGTAACGGCAAATGGAACCCTTGGAGCACAATCCCGCTGCCATCGGCGTCGGTTCTCAAGTCGTCGCAAATGGTGCCCGCGGTATCGCATCCGGCACGGCCGCGACCACCGAGGCCAGCGCTTTGGTCCCCGCAGGTGCGGAGGAAGTCTCGGTGCAGGCCGCCATGGCCTTCGCGACCGAGGCTCTTGAGGCAAATGCGCTGAACGCCCTCGCTCAGGAAGAACTCGCGCGCACGGGAGCGGCATACATCGAATCGGCACAGATCTACGGCGCCGTGGATGATTCCGGCGCTGCCGCTCTCACTTAAATGACATTCGTGTCGTAATAACAACGGAACAACGACGAAAGATTGAGTCCAGCAAACTATGTCCGCAGTGCCCGCAATGTTGGCGATGTTCTACGGAGCATTGCCACCAGAGGTGAACACAGCCAGGTTGATGGCTGGAGCCGGCGAAGCGCCGATGCTCCAGGCAGCAGCCGGCTGGGAGACCCTTGCGATCTCACTGGAGACACAGGCCGAGGAGCTTGCAGCCAGCCTGGTGGCATTGCAGGGCTCGTGGCAGGGCGGGGCCAGCCAGCAGGCCGTTGACGCGACCACCCCGATGGTGGTCTGGTTGCGCACCACGGCATTGCAGGCGCAGAAGCGGGCGATGCAGGCCATCGCGCAGGCCAACGCATACATGATGGCGGCGGTCACCACACCGCCATTACCCGAGATCGAGATGAACCACATCACGCACGGCGTGCTGGAGGCCACCAACTTTCTCGGGGTGAATGCGGTGCCGATCGGGGTCAACGAGGCCGACTACTTCGTGCGGATGTGGAATCAGGCCGCCGCCGTGATGGAGGCTTATCAGGCCGAGACCACCATGAACACGGTCTTCGAGCCCATCACGCCGATGAAGCCCATGGTCGTCCCCGGCGTCGGCGAAGCTGGGGCCGCGATTGCGGTCGGCGAGAACGTCGCGATGATGGGCGGCGCGATCATCCGTGAGGCGACCTTCGCTGCGGTGACCGCTCAGGGCACCATGCAGACGGTGGGATTGGCGGCCGGTGGTCTGGGCAGCCAGATAGACACGGTCGCGACGACTGCCCAAGGCGCTGCGCAACATGCGGAGAACGGTGGACAGCAGGCCGGCCAGCAGACGGGCAGCGCGCAGCAGGGTGCTCAGATGGCCACTCAGATGGTGTCGCAGGTGGGCTCCATGGCTGCGCAGGTGCCCCAAACGCTCGGCCAGATGGTGACGCAGCCGGTACAGCAGATGAGCCAGCCGCTTCAGCAGGTGACTCAGATCTTCGGCCAAATGGGTAGCGGTTTCGGCTCCAACAACGGTGCTCAGATGGGCCTGATCGGCGCCAGCCCGATGTCGAACCACCCGTTGGCAGGTGGTTCGGGAGCCGGTTCGGGCGCCGGATTGATACGAGCCGCGTCGCTGCCTGGCATGGGTGGTTCGGCGGCCCGCACACCGTTGATGTCCAGCCTCGTCTCCCAGCCGATCGAAACGAGTCCCAGCGCGTCGCCGGTGGCGATGGTGCCTGGTGCAGCGGCAGGTGGCAGTGGCGCCGGATCCGCACCCGTCAACAATTCCGGGGGCGCTGGTGGCGGCCCGATGAGCGGCGCCGGTCACGGCAGCAAGGGCGGCGGCGGCTCCAAGACGGGGTTGCTCGCGCCGACCCTCCTTCCCCAGGACCTGGGGGAGGACGAGGAAGACGACTGGTAGGCGTCGATACAAGACTTCCCGGCCCAGGGGGGCTGGAAGACTCGCCATTCCCTGGTGAGGACACGACTAGAAAGGCATGAGGTATGAGCGAGCTACAGGCAGACGTATCTGTCATCACTGCTGAGGCGGGCAACTTCGATCACATCTCGACGTCGTTGCAAGGCGTCATGGCGCAGGTCGACGGGACAGCAGGACAAATGCATGCGAACCTGCAAGGCGAGTCCGGCACGGCGGCCCAGGCGGCATTCGTGCGGTACCAGGAGGCAGCTCAGGTGCAGAGGACCGCGCTGGACGAGATCGTGGCGAACCTCAACGCAGGTGGACACAAGTACGACACGACCGACAGCGACCAGGCCGGCGCGCTCCACCAGACCTTCAGCAATCTGAACATCAACCACTGACCAACGCGACCAACCAAAAGAATCGGAGAAAATCATGGCTGGCGTACCACAGAGATGGAATTTTGCCGCGATCGAGGCGCTCGCCCTCGAGATTCACGGCTACTCAGGGACGGTGCACGGCTTGCTCGATGAGGGCAGCGCCGGACTCGCCAGGATAGTCGCAGAGTGGCATGGCGATGGTGCGGAGGCGTACCAGGCGCTGCAGGTGAAGTGGAACAATGCGTCCATGGAGCTGAATGCGGCGCTGCAGAATCTCGGGCAGACGATCCAAGAAGCGGGTACGACGATGCTTCATGCCGAAATGGCAGTCAAAGGCTCCTTCGGCACGTAGCGAATCGAGCACCGAGGTGGGCGGGATGGTCGAATGCCACTCCGCCCACTTCAGCTCGTGCCGCACGTAACCAACCCTTGAGAGGTTTCCATGTCGGCCGACTATGACCGGCTCTTCCACTCCCCGGACGCGACGCCGCCCGAGGAGGAGACAGCAGCCGTCGACCGTGACTCGGTAGGACCCGGCTCCGCCGGACCGATGCCGACACACGTGGCACGTCCCGATGCGCCGTCGGCTCCCACGTCGGGCCCGATGCCCGTTGCGCCGCCGACGAAGACCGCCGTGTCGGCTGCGCCACCGCCGCGCCCGGCCGAGGTCACCAGCCAGATGCGGCCTACCCAAGCCACCGGGCAGCAGCGCGTATCGAACGGCATGATGCGCGTACCGCAGGGTGCGCCGACCACCGGCGCCCGTTACGAGCAGGCCCGTCCTGCACCGGCCCCTCCAGCTCGACAGGCGCCCGCGCCCGCGCCGTCGCAACACTTCGCAGAACCGCAATCCGAGAACCGGGCGGCGTGGACGGCGGCTCAGCAGGGGCAGGCCCAGCCGACATCGGCCGCGACCATCGGCAATCACCGCGCCATCGACGCCCTCTCGCACGTCGGCGTGCGATCCGCGGTGAAGATGCCGTCCCAGCGCGGCTGGCGGCACGTGATCTACATGCTGACGCGCATCAACTTGGGGTTGTCGCCGGACGAGATCTACGAACTGGACCTGCACACGCGGATCCGCCGCAATGCCCGTGACTCGTACCAGATCGGCATCTTCGGTCTGAAGGGCGGCGTCGGCAAGACCGCGGTCACCGTGGCGCTCGGTTCGGAGTTGAGCAAGGTACGCGGCGACCGCATCCTCGCCGTCGACGCCGATCCCGACGGCGGCAACCTGGCCGACCGGGCGGGCCGCCAGTCCGCCGCGACGATCTCGGATCTGTTGGCGGACAAGGAACTTGCCCGCTACAACGACATCCGCGCGTACACCAGCATGAACGCCGCCAACCTCGAGGTGTTGTCCTCGGAGGAGTACAGCGGAGCCCGCCGCGAGTTCAACGACGAGGACTGGATGGGTGCCACCGGCATCGTGTCGAGGTACTACAACCTCGTCCTCGCAGACGGTGGCGCAGGCCTCTTCCAGCCGGCCTCTCGCGGTGTCCTGTCCACGGTGTCGGGTCTGGTCATCGTGGCCAGCGCATCGATCGACGGCGCGCGGCAAGCCGCCGTCACGATGGACTGGTTGCGACAGAACGGATATCAGGATCTGCTCGGCCGGTCGTGCGTGGTGATCAACCACGTCGTGCCTGGCAAGCCGAACATCGACGTCGCCGATCTGGTCGAGCAGTTCGAACGGCACGTGCCGCCGGGCCGCGTGATCGTGTTGCCATGGGACAAGCACATCGCCGCGGGCACGGAGATCCAGCTCGACCTGCTTGGCAAGACGTTCCGCCGGCGGATCACCGAACTCGGTGCCGCGCTATCGGATGACTTCGACAGGCTCGAGCGTCGTTGACCACCACGGCCGCCGCACCCAGCACGCCGGGCGTGACGCCCGGCCGGCCGTCGACGACCCGTGTCACGGTTCTGACGGGACGCCGCCTCACTGATCTGGTTCTCCCGGCGTCCGCGCCGATCGAGACGTACATCGACGAGGCGGTGGACGTGCTGGCCGAGCTGCTCGACGACACCCCCGCCGAGGTGCTTGCGGGCTTCGACTTCAAGGCCCAGGGTGAATGGGCGTTCGCCCGCCCCGGTGCCCCGCCGATCAAGGCGACCGAGTCGCTCGACGACGCTGGTGTGGTCGACGGGACGCTCGTCACCCTGGTGTCGGTCAGCCGCACCGAGCGTTACCGACCACTGGTCGAGGACGTCATCGATGCCATCGCAGTGCTCGACGAGTCACCGGAGTTCGATCGCACGGCGCTGAATCGCTTCGTGGGCGTGGCGATTCCGCTGGTGTCCCTGGTGATCACTGGCGCCGCATTGCGCGCATGGTCGGACACCGGGCATGACTGGTGGTGGACGCTCGCCCTCGGTCTGATTGGCTTGGGGGTGCTCGTCGGTAGCGTGATGGCGAGGACACGCTACGGCAATCTCGACATGGCCGAGAGCCTGCTCATCGCATCGGTTCCGCTATTGGCTGGTGCGGCGGCGTTGGTCGTCCCCTTGCCTGCCGGCATCAGCGGGCTCGGTGCTCCGAACGTGGCAGGTGCTGGGGCCGTCGCGCTGCTTCTCGTGTTGGCGACGCGTGGTGGGCCGCGCAAGCGCGCCGAGGTCGCATCGTTCAGCGCGGTAATGGCCGTCGCGATCACCGCCGCGGCGGTCGCCTACGGGTACGGCTGGCAGTACTGGGTGCCGGCTGGAGCGATCGCCTTCGGCTTGATCGTCGTCACCAACGCGGCGAAGCTGACCGTGGCCGTCGCTCGTATCGCGCTGCCGCCGATTCCCGCCCCCGGCGAGACGGTGTCCAATGACGAACTGCTCGACCCGGTTTCGGGTCCAGACGCCTCCGACGGGGAATCCCCGACCTGGCAGGCGATCATCGCGTCGGTGCCCGAGTCGGCGGCTCGTCTCACCGAGCGCAGCCACCTCGCCAGACAGCTGCTGGTCGGTTTTCTCACCGCAGGTGCGCTGGTGCTCGCGCTCGGTTCGATCGCTGTGGTGGTGCAGGGGCATTTCTTCATACACAGCCTGATCGTGGCTGGGCTCGTCACCGCGACATGCGCCTTCCGGTCGCGGCTCTACGCCCAACGATGGTGCGCCTGGGCGCTTTTGGCGGCGACAGTGCTGATTCCGACGGGCGTGACCATCCGGCTGTGCCTGTGGTACCCGGACAGGGCATGGCTGGTGCTGAGCATCTACGCGGCGGTCGCCTTGGTCGCGTTGATCCTGGTGGGTGCAACCGACGGCGTGCGACGGATGTCACCGGTGAGCAAGCGAATCCTGGAGCTGCTTGATGGTGCGGCAATCGCTGCCGTCATCCCGATGCTGCTGTGGATCGCAGGCGTGTACGACATCCTTCGCAACCTGCGGTTCTGACGCTGCACGAGCTCTACCGCCAGGAATCGTCGTCCAGTTCCGAGGTGATCTCGGCGACCGCCGCGTCGAGGCGTTCACGGTCCGCGTCGATCGATGCTGACGCAATGGATGATGCGTTGTGCAACGCCTCGTTGACCCGCCCCTCGACCGTCGCCGCGCCGAGGCGCAGCAGGCCGTCTTCGATGAACACGTCGGTCAGCCGGTGGTGGCCGTTGAGGGTGACCTCGACGGTCTCCGTTTCGTCGGTTGCCGTGTAGGACACGGAGTTCATCTTAGCCAGTTGGTCGTCCATCAGCGACTGCAACCGCTGTGCCTGCTTCAACACGGCGGCGACCTGGGGATGCATCTCCTCGGTCAATTGGAGTCCTTGTTGTCCTGGACTTCTTTGCGGCGACGAAGGCCGATGACCGCCTCGGTGTACGGGCGATCCTCGGTGTAGATGTCCTCGTCGGGTGCCAGGCCGGGCGTGCGCTTGCGCTCCTTGCCGCCGCCCCCCTGGCCTTGGCCGTGCATCGGCGCGCCGCCCATTCCGCCCATGCCGCCACCGGCCGCACCGGCGACGCTCGGGCCGGGACCTGCTCCTGGCCCGCCAGCCGTCGTACTCGGACCGACCGATGAGCCACCGACGTTGGGCTGCAGCCCCATTGCCGGAATCCCGCCACCACCGCCTCCGCCGGATCCTCCGCCACCGCTCGCCGCTGCGGGCTTCAAGCGGGGATCATCGGTCGGTAGCTTGGGCAGATCCTTCGGTCCGCCCCCTGGCAGACCGCTCGGTGATCCACCGCCCGCGGGCGATCCACCGCCCGACGGGGATCCGCCGCCGGACGGCGACCCGCCACCTGATGGTGAACCGCCTGAGGGCGAACCTTCGCCAGTGGGGCTCTGCGCGGACAGCGGCGATGCCGGTGGCGCCGTCGCCGGGGGCGCCGTTGGTGGCGCTCCGCCCGGCGACCCTTGGCCCGGTCCACCCGGTGCACCAGATGGGTTACCGCCCGTACCAGGCTTCTGGCGCGGGTCACCGTTGGACGCTACGGGCGTCTTCGGAACTCCACTCGGGGGTGGCGGCGTGCTCACCGTGACTTGGTGTGGGGCAGCCTCACCCGCGTAGCCCTTGCGGATCTCCTCGGATTCCTTCTGCAGCTGCTCCATCTGAAGACCCAGAGTCTTTGCCGCACTGCCGCCGTTGGCGACCGCCGCGGCCATCTGGCTCTTTAGCAATTCGTACTGTTGGTACACCTCGGTGTGCTTGATGAGTGTCTTCACGTGCGCGTCCGAGATGCGCATGGCCTCATCGGCGAGCTTCCCCCAGGTCGCCCCGAGCTCCGACAACCAATGGCCGTAGTCGTTGAACCTGCCATACGCCTGTTCGGCTGCTTCGCCCTCCCAGTTCTGAATCTTGACCTGAAAGGCTTCTGCGGACTTCTTGAGTGCGAGACCGTTGTTGGTCCAGGCTTGCCATGCTTCGCGCAGCGATGCGCCGTGATCGCCCGTCGAGAGGGCCTTTTGCGCCGCCTCCACGTCGAGATACTCATCGGAGCTCAATCCGAGCGGGCTTCCCATCGGCGCAGGCACCGTCGGCTCGGGGATCGTGTTGGCCTGCGGCATCACCGGCTGGGCCGGCGGCCCGACCCCATCGATGTTCGCCTTCCATGCGGCGTCGATGTCGTCGTAGGCCTTCGCGACCGAACGCAGCGATTCCGCGAGCCGTGTCCCCTCGAGATGGCCGTAATTCTGGTTCTGATAGAGGAAGGTGGCGTTCTTCTGGAGGTTCTCGACCGCGGTCTTCGACAGATGCAGCTGATCTGGCGGTATGACGAGGGGATTGTCGGTGAGCGGGTTGCTCCAATGCAGTGACTCGATCTGAACCGCCTTGGAGACGAGATCGACCGTATCGACTTTCAATTCCCCCGTCATATCCCCTCCTCGAAATCCCAGCTTACGCCTGTCAGCAAACCCAAGATCATTGTTCGAGCGCCATCTGGTAGCGGCTCTCCTCGCGAGGATTGATCAACCGGATGGGCAGCTGACGATGCCGCGGTGTGTCGATGAAGTTGCTCCGCAGCACTACCCGGCCCACCCCCGGGTGTGGGCCGAGGTAGGTGGTCGCGTTGGGCCACGCCACCTTCGCGACCTGGCCGATGCGAGCGTTGATGAAGCCAGCGAACTCGCGGAACTGCGGACCGAGCGTGACTACGGCGCCCGAGGCAGCCGAGCGCACGACGAACTGAGTGAACAGCCGCGCGTCGCCAAGGTTGATGCTGACGTCGACGTCGTCGAACGGCATGTACACCGGGTACCGGTCGGCAGTCTCCCCGACGAGCACGCCCGCCGATCCGATCGGGAGCTCGTAGTGCCGGTCGGTCAACGGGCTGAGGCCCTGCAGGGCGGCCGCCCGCTGGCCTCCGAACAGGCACGAAAAGCCGCGCGGCGTAGACGGATTCGCGAGCGTCGTCAACAGCACCGTCGTGGTAGGGGCGGTTCCTGGCCGCACCCTGACCCTGGTGATGGTGTGATCCGCGCGCGCCGACCACCAGACGTCGGGGCCGCCGGCCGCCGCATAGGCCGCCGTGAACGTGCTGCGGCCCTTGATCGACGACCAGCTCTCGCGCTCGAAGCTGATCTCGGTAGCCCTATCGAAGTCGTCGAAGCTGCGCCCACAGCGCGCGTCAATACCCTTGCTGGCCAACTGATCTGCGATCCGCGTCGTCGACGACACCAGGTAACGAGCAAGGCCGGCCACGCCGGCTTCGCGCCGCTGACCTGATTTGGCCGCGGCTGCGGGCAGCGCCCGCAGCACGATCCACGTGCGGCGGTTGGCCGGCGCCGGGTACGGCCCGACCACCTGCTCGTAGAGCGCGACGAGGCTCGACGGTGCGGTCTTGCCGACCCGGTATCCCGCCGAGACGACGTCGGCTTCCAGGTCGGGACTGTATGCGGCGATGAGTTGTTCGACGAGTCTGGTGTCGACGACGTCGTCGGTGTAGGCCTCGCCCGACACGATGACCGTCGGTGTGAAGGGCCGAGGAACCAACTCGATCACCGAGACCAAGTGATCGTCGTGCCACCGCACCGCGACGTGATCGGCGGGAATCACGGTCGACCCGACGGCAGGCGCCGAGGGGGGCTCCGGCGCGGACTTGTACCGGCGTCGCCAGGAGAAGATCGCGGTGAACCAGCCGGTGAGCCTGCGGCCACGCACGGTGAGCACCACCGCGATCGCGACGATCACGGCGAGCGTGATGCCAACCCAAAGTAGTTCCAGCGGAATGAAGATCGCGATCAACGCAGGGATCAGCACCGCCGCCCACAACAGGTGGCCGGTGGTGAAGCGGAGGCCGAACTGCGCAAGGAAGGCCTTCATCGACGCCTCAGTGCGCGACGGGCCATCGCGCCGATGCCGAGTATCAGTGCAAGCGCCGCACCGGTGATGACGACGATGGTGATCGGTCCGCGGTCCGGCGGCGGGATGTAGACCGGCGGAGGCAGCTGTTTGACCTTGTACGGGATGGTCTTTGGCCCGGGCGGCACGTCCCAGGTCAGTGCGGCGACGGGATCGATGACACCGGCGCCGACGTAATTGTCAACGCCCCCACCGGGATGCCGTGCGGTGGCGGTGATCCGATTCATGATCTGCGCGGGGGTCAGGTCGGGGAACCGTTGCTTGAGCAACGCGGCGAGTCCGGAGACGTACGCCGCGGCGAAGGACGTGCCGTTGATCGGGACGGGGCCGTCCTGCCCCTGCAGCGCGTTCACCGGATTGCCGTCGTAACCGAGGGCGGTGATGTTCTCGGCGGGCGCGGCAGCGCCCACCCATGGGCCCGACATCGAGAAGGTGCTCGGCTGGCCGTTCTGAGAGATGCCGCCGACTGTGAGCACCAGCGGCGAGTACCACGCGGGCGAGACGATCGTCTGCACTTGCTTCCAGCCTCGCGGATCGGCCGGTACCGACGGGTCGGGCGGCGGGTTCTGGTTGCAGTCCTGCCCAGTGTTGCCCGCCGCGACCACGATGACGGCGCCCTTGACGTTGACGGCGTACTCGATCGCAGCGCCCAGACTGGTCTCGTTGATGGGGCGGGTGATCTTGTAGCAGGCAGCCTCGCTGATGTTGATCACCTGCGCGCCCAGGTTTGCCGCGTGCACGATCGACCGGGCCAGGCTGCGCAGCGAACCCGCGGTCTGCGTGGTGTTGGGGTCGTTCGGGTCGGCCCGCGACCCGGTTGGCTGGAAGTTGTCCGACGTCTGGCGCAGCGAAAGAATGCGCGCGTCGGGAGCCACCCCGATGAAGCCGTCGGTGGGGGCCGGGCGTCCGGCGATGATCGACGCGGTGAGCGTGCCGTGGGAGTCGCAGTCAGACATTCCATTGCCGCCTGCGTCGACGAAGTCCCCGCCGGGCAGTGCCGGCACGCGCGGTGACCCGTTGACGCCCGTGTCGACGACGGCGACAGTTACTCCCTCGCCCGTTGCGAACTTCTGCGCATCGGCGAGCCGGAGATAGTCGCTCGCCCACGGCTTGTCGGCGAAGTTCGCTCCGGGAAACACCGTGGGTGCAGAGCACACGCGGCGTTGCTCGGTGGGCTGATCCGGGCCCGTCTCATCAGGTGGCAGGGCCGCCGGATCGATCGTGGGCGGTTCGATCGCGAACGCAGGGGGAGCGCTCACCAACGCCAGGATCAGCGCAGCGAGAAGGACACCGATGCGACGCAGCATTCGTCACCCCCCTCGACGACGACCCCACCCAAATTGTGCTGGTTCCCCACCAGCAAATTCAAAAATGCGCGATTTACAGCGCATCCCCTGACGTCAAGCCCCCGGACCCTGTGCACTCGGCAATCCTAATGCCGACTTGATGGGCCCAGATCCGCTTTCTGGCCCGGCTGTGCGGAACCCCTCAGGCGTCGAGGTCCTGCTGGACCAGCGTGGCCACGGCATCGAGGGTTGCGGCGTCATCCGAGGAAACGGTGACCTGGGCGCCGTTGCCTGCGCCGAGGGTCATGATCATCAGCGCCGAACCGGCATCGACCGGCTCGCCGCCGTCGACGGACAGGGTGACGGGGACGCCGGCGTTGAGTACGGCTTCGGCGATGACGGCCGCGGGCCGGGCGTGCAGGCCGATGGCGGATCCGACGGTGACGGTCTTGGCGGGCATGATCGTTCTCCTTGTTGTTGTTGGGCTGACGGATTAGACGGCGGCGAGTGCGGGGGAGTCCTCCGCACCGACCTTGGGCTTGGCGAACTGCTTGGCGGCGACGACGGCGACGGCGCCGACAAGGGTGCCCGCCGCCAAGGCGACGAGGAACCACACCAGATGCCCGATGGCGAAGAACACGAAGATGCCGCCGTGTGGCGCCTTGAGTGTCACGTCGAAGGCCATGATCAACGCGCCGGTGACGGCACCACCAGCCATCATCGATGGGATGACGCGCAGCGGGTCGGCCGCGGCGAATGGAATCGCGCCCTCCGAGATGAACGAGGCACCGAGAAGCCATGCTGCGCGGCCATTCTCGCGCTCGGGCTCGGTGAACAGGCCCGGTCGCACGGCTGATGCCAGTGCCATCGCCAGCGGCGGGACCATGCCCGCAGCCATGACGGCCGCCATGATGCGCAGGGTGGACGGGTCCGCCACGTTCAGCCCAGCGGTGGCGAAGGCGTAGGCCGCCTTGTTGACCGGACCGCCGAGGTCGAAGCACATCATCAGGCCCAGGATGATGCCAAGCAGGATCACCGAGCTGCCGGACAGGCCGCCGAGCCAGCTGGTCAGCCCCGAGGTAATCGCGGCCAGCGGACGGCCGAGCAACAGGAACATCAGCAGGCCGACGACGAGCGAGGCAACCAGCGGAATGATCACCACGGGCATCAGACCCCGCAGCCAGCGGGGGACGTCGATGCGGCTGATCCACAGCGCAGTGAAACCGGCGATGAGGCCACCGACGATGCCGCCGATGAACCCGCCGCCGACGAAGACCGCCACGGCTCCCGCGGTGAATCCCGGTGCGATGCCGGGGCGATCGGCGATCGCGAACGAGATGTAACCCGCCAGGGCGGGTACCAAGAACGAGAACGCGAGCCCGCCAAGGGTGAACAACACCGCGCCGAGGTATTGAACGAAACCGCCCGATGGCAGGTTGGTCAGCGAGTTGGTGGTGGCGATGATGTTGCCGAGCGACTGCGCCGCGCCTTCGGGCTTGTTGGCGATGTCATAGCCGGCGAAGAGGAAGCCGAGTGCGATGAGCAGACCGCCCGCAGCCACGAACGGAATCATGTAGCTCACGCCCGTCAGCAGGATCTGCCGGGTGCGGGTGCCCCACCCGACGCCGCCGGACGCGGACGACCCGGACGACGATGCGCCTGCCACGCCCTCCACCCGCGCTGCATTCGGATTGTCAGCGGCCGCGAGTGCTTCGGCCACCATCTTGTCGGGCTCGTTGATCGCACGCTTGACGCCGGACGCGATGACGGGCTTGCCCGCGAAGCGAGCTCTGTCCTTGACCCCGACGTCGGTGGCGAAGATGACGGCGGCCGCGCCGGCGATGGTCTTTTCGGGCAGTGGGGTGCTGCCCGACGAGCCCTGTGTCTCGACCTGCAGATCGACGCCGGCCTTCTTGCCCGCGGCGACAAGGGAATCGGCGGCCATGTAGGTGTGTGCGATGCCGGTCGGGCAGGCGGTGACGGCGACGATGCTCCGCCTCTCGTCCTGGACCACCGGCGCCACCGGGGCGGGCGTGGCGGGTGCGGGGTTGACCACGCCTTCGACGAGGTCGACCACCTCGGCGGCCGACGACGCGTTGCGCAGCGATTCGACGAAGTCCTTGCGCACCAATGCTCGAGCGAGGCTGGACAGCAGCTGCAGGTGTTCGGAGCCACCCGACTCCGGTGCGGCGATCAGAAAGGCCAGGTCGGCGGGACCGTCGGGTGCACCGAAGTCGACGGGTGGCGACAGTCGGGCGAAGCCGATGGTGGCGTCGTCGACGTAGGGGGAGCGGCAGTGCGGGATGGCGATGCCGCCGGGCAGGCCGGTGGCCGACTGCGTTTCACGTGCCATCGCGGCGGCGACCAAGCCGGCGCGATCGGTGGCGCGGCCAGCGGCGGCAAGGCGATCGGCGAGCAGGCCGATGACGGCTTCCTTGTCGCCGCCTGCGTCGACGTCGAGGGCGACCAGGTCGGTTGTGGTGATGGGCATCTCGTTACTTTCTGATGGGTTGCGGTCGGGTGGATGTGGGCGTAATCGCATACACCCGAACGGCTTCGAGGTCGATTTGCGAAGGGGACGGCAGGGCAGAGCCGGGTAGGGCGGCCGCAGCGCTGCCGTAGGCGACGGCCATCTGGAGCCTCCGTGGGGGCTCGGCCCCGGCGACCTCAGCTCGCAGGTAGCCCGCCAGCGAGCTGTCCCCCGCGCCGACCGTGCTGCGCGGCGTGATGGGCGGGGGCGTCGCCAGCCAGGCCCCGGATTGGTCGACGAGTATCGCGCCCGCCGCGCCGAGTGTGACGAGCACGGTGTGGGCGCCCCGATCGATCAGTTGGTGCGCGGCCAGCACCACGGGGTCGGGATCACCTGAAGCGGCGGCCCTTTCGAGGTCGTCGGGCGATGCGCCGACCAGCGATGCGAGCTCCTCGGCGTTGGGCTTGATGAGGTCGGGCGCGGCCAGGCCGAACGATGAGGCGAGAGCGTGGAGCGGGCGCTCGGAGGTGTCGACGGCGACCTTGCACGCGGCGGGCGCGAGCGTCGCGACGATCTCGGCGTACCAGTCGTCGGGCATGCCCGGCGGTAGCGAACCGGACAGCACCACCCACGACGCGCTTGCGGCGGCATCGACTACGACCTTGGTCAAGGCGTTGCGTGCGGAGTCGTCGAGCGTGGACCCCGGTTCGTTCAGTTTGGTTGTGGTGCCGTCGGATTCGGTGATCGTCAGGTTGGTGCGGACTGCGCCCGTTACGGGAACGCAGCGGAACGCCACGCGGCTGGTTTGCAGTGCCGCGACGATGGGATCGGTGTCGGCGGAGGGCAGGACGGCGACGGCATCGACGCCTGCCAGGGTGAGAGCGCGGGCGACGTTGACCCCCTTGCCGCCGGGTTCGGTAGTGGCGGAGGTGATTCGGTGCACTGCGCCGCGGGTCAGGGGTGTGCCGAGCGTGACGGTGCGGTCGATGCTCGGGTTGGGGGTGACGGTGACGATCATGACGCGTCCTCGGCGATGACGACCTCGACGCCTTGGTCGGTGAGCATCGTGCGGTCGGCGTCGCTGATCTCGCTGTCGGTGATGAGGGTGTCGACACTGGAGATCGGCGCGAAGCTGACGAAGTCCTCACGACCGATCTTGGTGGAGTCGGCAGCCACCACGACGTAGTTGGCGCAACCGACCATGGCGCGCTTGACCGCGGCTTCTTCGCTGTCGGGGGTGGACAGCCCGTGCCTCGCGCTGATCGCGTTGGTACCGATGAACGCGATGTCGACCCGCATGCTGTCCAGCACTCGAAGCGCCTGTTCGCCGACGGCGGCCTGCGTGATGCCACGGACCCGGCCGCCGAGGAGCTGCAGGGACACCGAGGGGAAGGTGGCAAGCCGTGCGGCGATGGGTACGGAGTTGGTGACGACGACGAGCTCCCTATCGGTCGGCATCAGACCCGCGATGCGTGAGGTGGTGGTGCCTGCGTCCAGCAACACGCTCGCCCCGCTCAGCGGGAAGAACTCGGTCGCGGCGGCGGCGATGGCGTCCTTGAAGTCGGCTCTGGTGGACTCACGCTCGCCGACGCCCGGTTCGACGAGATGCAGCGCGCGTACGGGGACGGCACCGCCGTGTACACGACGCAGGACACCGGACTTGTCGAGGACGGCGAGGTCGCGGCGGACGGTCTCGGTGGTGACGTCGTAGGTCTTCGCCAGTTCGGCCACCGACGCGCGGCCTTTGCTGATCACCAGCGCGGCGATGGCGTCTTGGCGCTCTTCGGCGTACATGACCCTCCGCTTGTGTGGGAAATCGGCAATGAGAATGTTGTTATGTGTTGTTTTACCCCTGACTGTGTTGACTTGTCAATGGATTCTTGTAACCTGGTTCACATGACCACGCCAACTACGACGACGTCACAGACCGTGCTGCAGGGTGTGCCTGCGGTTGGTGGCGTGCAGTACGCACCGGTGATCCGGCCGGGCGCGCGCCCCCGAATCGACGACGGTCCGGTGGCCGAACTGGCCGAGGCGGACCGGCCTGCCGAGGTGGCTCGATTCACGGCGGCTGCTGCGGCAGTCGCCGACCGGCTGCGCGCGCGAGCCGGGCACGCCACGGGTGTTGCCTCCGAAGTGCTGGCCACCACCGCGATGCTGGCACAGGACCGGGCCTGGCTGGCCGACGCCGAGAAGCGGATCAACGCCGGCAGTCCTGCGGTACAGGCGGTGGCCGCGGCGATCGACAAGATCGCGGCGATGTTCACCCAGCTGGGCGGGATGATGGCCGAACGCGTCACCGATCTGCGCGACGTCCGCGACCGTGTCATCGCCGACCTCAGCGGGCTGCCCGAGCCGGGCGTGCCGGTACCCGAAGTGCCGTCGATTCTGTGTGCCGAGGACCTTGCGCCGGTCGACACGGCGGGCTTGGACGCTGCGCTCGTCGTTGCGCTTGCCACGAGTCTCGGCGGGCCGACCAGCCACACCGCGATCATCGCCCGCCAGCTTGGCATCCCGTGCGTCGTCGCGGTCACCGGCCTCGACGACGTAGCCGCCGGCACGATGGTGATGGTCGACGGCACGCTCGGCACGATCACCGTCGAACCCGACGCGGACGCAGCGGCCAGGGCCGTCGAGGTGGCTCGGCAGGAGGCCGACCTCGCCAAGGGGTGGACGGGTCCTGGTGCCACCGTCGACGGGCACGTCGTCGCGATCCTGGCCAACGTGCAGGACGGCGCCTCCGCCCGGTCGGCGCGCGACACTCCGTCTGAGGGCATCGGGTTGTTCCGCACCGAACTGTGCTTCCTCAACCGCGACACCGAGCCCAGCGTCGACGAGCAGGCCCAGATCTACGGTGACGTCCTCGAGGCGTTCGACGGGTACAAGGTGGTGATCCGGACCCTCGATGCGGGATCGGACAAGCCGCTGAAGTTCGTCGGGCACCCGGACGAGGCCAACCCCGCGATGGGGGTACGTGGCATTCGCATCGCCGACGCCAACCCCGCCATCTTGACCCGGCAGCTGGAGGCGATCGCCGCGGCCGCGCAGCGTACCGGCAATGCGCCGTGGGTGATGGCGCCGATGATCGCGACGCCTGCCGAGGCGGAAGCCTTTGCCGCACAGACTCGTTCGTACGGTCTGACGCCCGGCGTGATGATCGAGGTGCCCGCCGCCGCACTGCTGGCCGACCGCATCCTCGCCCACGTCGACTTCCTGTCGATCGGCACCAATGATCTGACCCAGTACACGATGGCCGCCGACCGGATGTCGGCCGAGCTCGCGACGTTGACCGACCCGTGGCAACCCGCCGTGCTGGCGCTCGTCGCGACGGCGGCGAAAGCCGGCGGCGCGGTGAACAAGCCCGTCGGCGTCTGCGGTGAGGCCGCGGCCGATCCGCTACTGGCCTGCGTGCTGGTCGGCCTCGGGGTGTCGTCACTGTCGGCGGCCGCTGCGGCGATCGCAGGTGTTGGGGCGAAGCTCGCGACGGTCACCCTGGCACAGTGCCGGGCTGCGGCCGACGCGGCGCTGGCGACGGCCAGTGCCGCCGATGCGCGGGCAGCAGCCATCGCGGCCCTGGCCCAACGGCCACCCGCGGAATTAATCGGACCGTAGTCCGGTTACCTTGGATACGCTACGACCAAGGAGGTTCCGATGCCAGCCATCACCGCCGACACGCTCACCCTGCCCCGGGTCTCCGGGCCCGCAGCCTCGGACACCGAACGCCCAGTGCGCTCGATCACCACGGGACCGCGGGGCTACGAGGGCGAGGGTTTCCCCGTCGTCCGGGCCTTCGCGGGAGTCAGTGCGGCCGACCTGGATCCGTTCGTCCACATGGACCAGATGGGCGAGATCGAATACCAGCCCGGCGAGCCGCGGGGCACCGACTGGCACCCACACCGCGGGTTCGAGACCGTCACCTACATGATCGATGGCCGCTTCGCGCACCAGGATTCGCACGGCGGCGGCGGTCTGATCACCGACGGCGCCACCCAGTGGATGACGGCCGGGTCCGGCATTCTGCACATCGAGACTCCACCCGCCGAGCTCGTCGAGAGCGGCGGCACGTTCCACGGCATCCAGCTGTGGGTGAACCTGCCCAAGAAGGACAAGTTCGCCGCACCCAGGTACCAGGCCATCGAAGGTGGGCAGGTCAAGCTGCTGTCGTCCGAGGACGGTGGTGCGCTGGTGCGCGTCATCGCCGGCGAGATCGGAAACGAAGAAGGAACCGGGCCGGGTCCCGGTGCGACGTACACGCCAATCACGTTCGCCCACGCAACCATCGAGCCGGGCGCGCGGCTGAACATCCCGTGGAACCGCGACTTCAACGCGCTCGTATACGTGCTCTCCGGCCGTGGCACGGTCGGGCCCGTCGCGCATCCGATCACGCAGGGTCAGCTGGCGGTCTTCGGGCCTGGCGATCGAATCTCGGTCTCCGCCGCGGATGGTCAGGACTCCAACCGCCCTGCGCTGGAGGTGCTGATCCTTGGCGGCAAGCCGATTCGTGAGCCGGTCTTCCACTACGGACCGTTCGTGATGAACTCCAAGGCGGAGCTGGTCCAGGCGATGGAGGACTTCAACGCGGGCAAGTTCGGCGCCATCCCGCCGAACGCGTTGATGCCGCACACCTCCGGCCGCTAACGGCGGCTGGCGACGGGCCGAACCGGTTCGGGGTAGAGCATCTCGAGCTCGCCGAGGTTCGCCGCGACGGTGACCAGCGGCAGAGCCGCCGACACCGAAAGGGCGTCGCCACCCGATTCGGCCCGCAACGCCAGCACGAAGTCGTCGCTGATGGGTCCGTGCTGGACGGTGCCCGCCTCGCCGTCTAGGCGTGCACAGACCGCGTTGGTGTGGTTCTCGAGAACCGTGCGCACCCGCGGGTAGGTGGCAAGCGGCGGCGGCACGACGTCGGCGATCAGCTCAGCTGCCGAGCGCACCCGGATGGCACGGTTGGCGGCCCTGACCACCGGCCCGCGTAGATCGGTGGAGCCGCCGCTTTCCGAAAGGTATTGACGCACAGCGTCATCCAACGTGCGAGACGCCGTCAACCCGTCGTATCCGAGTTCGAATACCCGGTCGTTGGCGGCCTCGGACGCACCCCGGAGGACGCGGTTCACCGCCGCGCGAAGATAGGTCGACCCCACCGTGCAGGCGGCGTCGATCGCCTTCGACACCGTCGCGGAGGCGCCACGCGGCCACAACAACAGCGAGACGACGACGCCGACGATTGCGCCGACCACCACGTCCTCGACGCGGATCAGCCCGACACTCCAGCCCGTCGGCACGATCACGTTGAAGATGATCAGGACCATCATGGTGAACATCGCCTGGCCCGCGATGAACGACGCCACCTCGGGGACGTAGGCCGATCCGAAGGCGACGACCGGCAGCATCGTCCACATCACCACGGGGTCGACGCCCATCAGCTCGATGAACAGAGCGCCCAGCACGAAGCCGATTGCGGTACCGGTGACCGCGCGCAGAACCCGGGTGCCGGTGGTGAGCGCGCTGCTGCGCAGCACGGACATGGCGCCGAGCACCACCCAGAAGCCGTGCTGGACGGGAAAGACGTGCGTGATCGCGACGGCGACCGCAAGGCCGAGGCCGGTGCGCAAGCTGTTGCGCACCACCACCGCTCGCGTGGAGACGAAGCCGGCAGTCAGGTGCGTTATCGCCTGCGACTCCGACAGCACCCGATCCGAGGCGCCGGACTCGGGCAGGCGGCGGCCGAGCACCCTGGCCCACACCGGCCTGGCGTCGGCGTCCGCCGCGACGCCGATGACGCGGCCGGTGGCACTGACGCACGCCGAGATCGTGCGACGAGTCAACAACTTTCGGCCGGTCTCGATCGCGGTGTCGTCGGCCTCTTCACCGAGGATCTCGACGATGTCGTCGCGGTAGCGGCTCTGCGCGACCAGCCGCAGCACGGCAAGCGCCAGCGCGAGATCGGAGCGGAGCTCGTCGCGGCCCTCGGCCTTGGGCGTGGTGAGAACGCTCGCCGCGTCGCGGAGCACCCGCACGATGGGTTCCCGCATCTCGGCGAGCAGATCCGCGGAGCCGTCGGTGATGCGATCGGACAGCCATTGCAGATCGTCGACCACCCGCACCAGCGCGCGACTGCCCGCGGTGAGCGCGACGGGCCGGAAGTCGGCACCGAGGAAGTTGTCGCGCAGTGCCCCCATCGCCGAGGTCAGGTCACCGGCCGATGCGCGGCCGTCGAGCCGGTCGGCCAGCGTCCGGCAGACCGCTGCGGCATGCCTGCGCAGATCGTCGTGGTGTCGCGGCGGCAGTAGGAACAACGCGGCGGGTACGGCGAGCGCCAACGCGATGAACCAGCCGAACAGCCGCTCCGGAATCGGTCCTGGCGGGGTGCAGACGGGCAACACGAACGTCAACAGTGTCGACCGTTGCCCAGCGGCGACGATCTCGCTGAGTACGCCCGAGAACGTGACGGTGACCGCGAGCAGGAACATCAAGGTCACGGCCAGCCAGGGGATCGGGGCCACCAGTGAACCGAGGGTGATGAGCACGGCGCCGTTGAAGCCGAGGCCGCCGTAGGCCACCGCTCTGGCCGCACGGTTGCCGGGAAAGTCGACCATGACCAGAAGGGACACCGACCCGAAGATGGCGAACATGGGCGTCTGCGAGCCACCTCCGAGCGCGAACGCGACGGCTCCGACGATGGGCACCACGATCGCTGCCCGCACCGCCCGGCGAAGGGCGTCGCGCTCGGGATCACGTTCGTTGATCCGGTCTGCCGCCCGGCGCCACAGGCCAGCCGGGGTCAGCATGCACCGGATGGTACCGGCGCGGCGGGCACCATCAGCCGTTGTCGGTGAGCGTGCCGAAACGTCCCGTATCCAGTGCGTTGAGCAGTTGGTCGGCGATCCATTCGATCTCGTCGGCGCTGCGCGGCGGCAGCACCGCCTGTTCGTAGCCGACGAGGAGATAGAGCGCCCACGACGCGAACACCTGCGCCTGGCGCGTGCTCTGCAAGATCTCGAACGCCGATTCGACGACGAAGTCGAAGCGCTGCCTGTCGACGGCCGCCTGCACCGCGTGCACCTCGGCGTCGATGGCACTCCACACCCGGATCGCGCCCTCCGCGCCGTGCGGCAGGGCGAGCCCCTCCTTGATCAGCGAGCCGATGCGCTGCCGCGGATCCGGCACGGCCCGGATGGCGTCGATGACGCTGACGGTGCGGGCTTGCCGCCAGTGCGCGATGAGCGCCCGCGTGTAGGCCGACCAGCTGGTGAAGTAGTGGTAGAAGGAGCCGGTCGTGACGCCGAGCCGGTGGCATACCTCGGCGAGTTTCAGGCCGCCGTATCCGAGTTCGGCGAGCACGTCGAGGCCGGCATCGAAGTACGACTGCCGGGTCACCACGCTCGCCATGGCGTCACCATAGTTGGCAGGTCTTTGGGTCCGCTGATCGTGGGTGCCCGTAAGCCTCCGGCAAATCGACGGGCACGACGGAGGGGACAACTGGCCGAGGCTGGCGAAGGTTTGCTGCGGTAAATACTTTCCGCACTTCCGCAACCATTTACCTCGGACACACCGATGGCGTGTGGCACAATTTGACTGTGCCGTATACCGCTACCCGGGGTCCAGGACGTCCGCCTGCAGCTAAGGCGGCGGAGACCCGTGAGCGCATCGTGCGTGCCGCCCGCGAGGTGTTTAGCGAACTCGGTTATGACGCAGCGACATTCCAGGCAATCGCGATACGTGCAGACCTGACGCGACCTGCCATCAACCATTACTTCGCGAGCAAGCGTGTTCTGTACGGCGAGGTGGTGGACAAGACCAACGAGATGGTGGTCGCCGCCGGAATGGCGAAAGCCGAGGTAGAGACGTCGCTGTTGAAGCGGTTGTCGGCCTTCTTCTCGGCCGCGATGCAGGCCGAATCCCGAGACCGCTCGGCGGCGGCCTTCCTGGTCACGTCGGTGCTGGAATCGCAGCGGCATCCCGAGCTCAGCCGCGACGAGCACAACTCGCTGAAGACCTCCCGTGCGTTCGTGACATGGGCGGTCACCGACGCAATCGAGCGCGGTGAGCTCACCACGGAGACCGACGTCGCGACGCTGGTGGAGATGCTGATCGCGGTGATGTGGGGAATGGGCTTCTATGCGGGTTACGTCGGCGGCCATGACGAGCTGACCGTGATCGTCGAGAAGCTCGAGCTACTTCTGGCGAATAAATTGTGGAAGCTCGCTGAGTAACTCTCCGCAGCTCGACGGGTGCGGCGCGCAGCCGCGTAGCCAAGCTAACTTTTTTCGGTAGCATGACGAACGAAATGATCTTCGTCCGCGTGCGCCCGCGCGCCAGACCCGATGGAGCGACATCATGAGCTCACTGCGCTCGCACGACGACACGTGGGACATCGCGACCAGCGTCGGATCGACCGCGGTGATGGTGGCAGCCTCCCGGGCCGGTGAGACCGACAGCGAGAACCCGTTGATCCGCGATCCGTACGCCAAGATTCTGGTGGCCGGGGCGGGCACCGGGATCTGGGAGTTCGTGCTCGACGGCGGCTTCGTGGCCAAGATCGCGGAAGAGGATCCAGAAGCTGCCGCGATCTTCGAGCACATGGGCAACTACCAGGCCGTGCGCACCCACTTCTTCGATGCCTACTTCACCGCGGCCGCGGCGGCGGGCATCCGGCAGATCGTCATCCTGGCGTCGGGGCTGGACTCGCGGGCGTACCGACTGGACTGGCCGGCGGGCACCGTCGTCTACGAGATCGATCAGCCCAAGGTGCTCGAGTACAAGGCCCAGACACTCGCCGAGCACGCCGTCGAACCGGCGGCTCAGCTGCGTCAGGTGCCGCAAGACCTGCGCTATGACTGGCCGAAGGCATTGCAGGAGGCCGGTTTTGACGCGTCGGCTCCTACCGCATGGCTTGCCGAAGGCCTGTTGATGTACCTCCCGGCCGACGCACAGGACCGGTTGTTCGAGCAGATCACCGAGCTCAGCGCTCCCGGCAGCCGCATCGCCGTGGAGACGGCGGGGGTGACGAACGCAGGCCGCCGTGCCGAGATGCGGGAACGCTTCGAGCGCATCGCGCAGCGGTTCGGGCTCGAGAGCACCCTGAACATCCAGGAGTTGATGTACGACGATCCCGATCGCGCGAACGTCACCGACTGGCTCAACGAGCACGGCTGGGCGGCGTCGGGCGTGCGTTCGGTCGACGAGATGCGTCGATTGGATCGCTGGGTGCTTCCCGACGAGGACGTGGACTCCGGCACCTTCTCTACGTTCGTCACCGCGGAGCGAAACTAGCCCTTCTTACTGGGCCAACCGGTTGGTTAGGATTGGGTCTTCCTCGGGTCAGGAAGGACACCAACCATGACCACAGATTCAGTCGCCGCCGAAGCGGTCGAAGCGACCGCCCCCGACATCGCAAGCATCGTGGCGAGCGTGCGCAGGGCCTTCGCCACCGGACGAACCCGCAGCGTGGAGTGGCGCAAGCAGCAGCTGTTGGCGCTGGAGAAGCTGGTCACCGAGAACGAAGCCGCCATCGCCGACGCGCTCGAGAAGGACCTCGGCCGCAAGCCGTTCGAGGCGTGGCTGGCCGATATCGCCAGCACCGCGAGTGAGGCCGCCGACGCCGCCAAGAACGTCGGCAAATGGACCAAGCGGCAGCACCGCAGGCTCGAGTTCTCGCAGTTCCCGGGCCGCGGCTGGATCCAGTACGAGCCGTTCGGCACGGTGCTGATCATCGGTGCCTGGAACTTCCCGTTCGCGTTGACGCTTGGCCCGGCGGTCGGAGCCATCGCCGCGGGCAACGCCGTCGTGCTCAAGCCGTCGGAGGTGTCGCCGGCGTCATCGGCCCTGATGGCGGAGTTGGTGCCGCAGTATCTGGACCGCGACGCGATCGTGGTGATCGAGGGTGACGGCGCCGTGAGCCAGGAGCTCATCGCGCAGGGGTTCGACAAGCTGTGCTTCACCGGCGGTACCGAGATCGGGCGCAAGGTCTACGAAGGTGCGGCGAGGCATCTGACCCCGGTGACGCTCGAGTTGGGTGGCAAGAGCCCGGTGATCGTCGCGGCCGACGCCGACATCGACGTGGCCGCCAAGCGGATCGCGTGGACCAAGCTGGTGAACTCCGGTCAGATCTGCATCGCGCCGGACTACGTCATCGCCGATGCCAAGATCCGCGACGAGCTCGTCGACAAGATCAAGGCGGCCGTCTCGACGTTCGAGGCCAACGACCCGGGCGGCAAGCCGATCGTCAACCAACGGCACTTCGACCGGCTGACGGCATCGCTGTCGGCCACCAAGGGCAAGGTGGCCATCGGGGGCGGCTCGGACGCGGCGTCGTGCAAGATTCAGCCGACCGTCGTGGTCGATCCCGATCCGGGCGAGCCATTGATGACCGACGAGATCTTCGGGCCCATTCTGCCCATCGTCACGGTCCAATCCCTGGATGAGGCAATCGATTTCGTGAACTCGCGGGACAAGCCGCTCGCGGCTTACCTGTTCACCAAGACCAAGAGCGTGCGCGAGCGGGTGATCAAGGAGGTATCGGCTGGCGGCATGCTGGTCAACCACCTGCTGTTCCAGTTCTCCACGACCAAGCTGCCGTTCGGCGGCGTCGGCCCGTCGGGCATGGGCGCGTATCACGGCAGGTTCGGGTTCGAGGAGTTCAGTCACAAGAAATCGGTGCTGACCAAGCCAACCCGACCCGACTTAACCGCCTTGATCTACCCGCCGTATACAGAGAAGGCGTGGAAGCTGGCGCGCAGGCTCTTCTAGAGCTCGGCACCGGCACGCAACGACAGTCTCGTCACTGAGGACCGAGGAAAGGAAAACTATGCCCGGAGTGCAGGATCGCGTCATCGTCGTCACCGGAGCCGGGGGTGGCCTCGGCCGTGAATACGCCCTGACCCTGGCCCGCGAGGGGGCCAGCGTCGTGGTCAACGACCTCGGTGGTTCCAGGGACGGATCGGGCGCCGGGCACAACATGGCCGACCAGGTCGTCGCGGAGATCAAGGAGGCGGGCGGCCGCGCCGTCGCCAACTATGACAGCGTCGCCGAGCCCGAGGGTGCCGAGAACATCATCAAGACCGCGCTCGACGAGTTCGGCAAGGTCGACGGCGTGGTGAGCAACGCGGGCATCCTGCGCGACGGCACGTTCCACAAGATGACGTTCGAGGCCTGGGACGCCGTGCTCAAGGTGCACTTGTACGGCGGCTACAACGTGATTCGGGCCGCGTGGCCGCACTTCCGCGAGCAGAGCTTCGGCCGCGTCGTCGTCGCCACCTCGACGAGCGGTCTGTTCGGCAACTTCGGCCAGGCCAACTACGGCGCGGCGAAGCTGGGCCTGGTGGGCTTGATCAACACGCTGGCCCAGGAAGGCGCGAAGTACAACATCAAGACCAACGCCGTCGCGCCGATCGCCGCCACCCGCATGACGCAGGACATCCTGCCGCCCGAGGTGTTCGAGAAGCTGACGCCGGAGTACGTGGCACCGGTGGTGGCGTACTTGATGACCGAGGAACTGGCCGACACCGACTCGGTCTTCATCGTCGGCGGCGGCAAGGTGCAGCGCACCGCGCTGTTCCAGAACGAGGGCGTGACGTTCTCGAGCGTGCCGTCGGTCGACGACGTCGCGGGCAAGTGGGGCGAGATCACGGATCTGTCCGCGGCGCAGTCAGCCAGCTTCAAGCTCGGCTGATCAACCCGTGAAGGCGCTTGTCGCACAAGAGCTTTCCGGGCCAGCAGGGTTGGTCTACACCGACGTCGAAGACCCCGCCGATGTCGTCGATTCGGGGATGGTTGTCGTCGACGTCGGTGTGGCCGGCGTGTCGTTTCCCGACCTGCTGCTGATCAAGGGCGAGTACCAACTCAAGCTCAACCCCCCGTTCGTGCCGGGAACCGAGGTCGCCGGGGTCGTTCGCTCGGCCCCGGCCGACTCGGGTTTCGCCGTGGGACAGCGGGTTACGGGGTTGAGCATGCTCGGCGCATGGGCCGAACGCGTGGCACTCTTGCCGGCGAGCGTGCAGCCGACACCAGATGAGATCGACGACGGCGCGGCAGTGTGCCTGCTCGGCAACTACTACACGATGTACTTCGCGCTGGTCCGGCGCGGCGGGCTGCTCGCCGGCGAGACGGTACTGGTGCTCGGCTCTGCGGGCGGCGTCGGAACCGCTGCGATTCAGATCGCAAAGGCGCTGGGCGCCAGGGTGATCGCGATGGTGCATCGGCCGGGTGCGACGGAGTTCGTCGAGTCGCTCGGCGCGGACGTCGTGCTGCCGTTGACCGACGGGTGGGCGCAGGCCGTGCGCGATCACACCGACGGTCGCGGAGTGGACGTCGTCGTCGACCCCGTCGGAGGCGAGGCGTTCGACGACGCCATTCGGGTGCTGGCGACCGAAGGGCGGCTGCTGGTGTTGGGGTTCGCCTCCGGTGGTGGCATTCCGTCGGTCAAGGTCAACAGGCTGCTGCTGCGCAACGTCAGCGTGGTTGGCGTCGGGTTGGGCGAGTTCATCAACCGCACGCCTGGAGCGCAGGCCGAGATCGGTGCCGGGCTCGGCAAGCTCGTCGCGGCGGGGTTGCGACCGCCGCCGCCGGTGCGGTATCCGCTGTCGGAGGGTCGGGCGGCGCTGGAGAGCCTGGCCGACAGTGGTATTCGGGGCAAGGTGGTGTTAGTACCGTGATGAACGCCTGCGCGAAGAACATCCAGGTATGAGGTTGCCCCGGGCGCTGGCCTTCGACGATGTCCTCGATCTCTCAGCGCAGCTCAATAGACTTGCTTCGTGAGCACAGTCGGGATCGTTCTGATCGCCCTCGTGATCGCCGTCGGACTGGTCGGCATCCTGGTCCCGCTGCTGCCCGGCACCGTGCTGGTGTTCGGCGCGATCCTGGTGTGGGCGCTCGTCGAGCGGACGACGGTGGCATGGGTGACGCTCGGCGTGGTCGCCGCACTGCTCGCCGCCACGCTACTGGTGAAGTATCTGTGGCCCATGCGGCGGATGAAGAGTGCCGATGTCGGGACGTTGAGCCTGGTTGCCGGAGCGGTGCTCGGCATCATCGGGTTCTTCGTCGTTCCGGTGTTGGGTCTTGTGCTCGGCTTCGTGCTCGGCGTGTACCTCGCCGAGCTGGCGAAGCGAGGCGACCAACGGGTCGCGTGGACGTCGACGGTGCACGCCATCAAGGGCGTCGCATTGTCGGTGGGGGTGGAACTCGCGGGAGGGTTGCTCGCGACGGTGGCTTGGGTGGTCGCCGTCGTGTTCTTCTGACCTTCTCGAACATCACCAACAAAAATGAAGCGGAGGATCTGCCATGTCTGAAACGAAGATCACGGTCATCTACGACAACCCCACCGATCCGGGCGCGTTCGAAGCAGCTTACGGGGCTGAGCAATTGGAGGCCGCGCGCAAGATTCCCGGCCACATTCGCTTCGAGGCGTCGAAGGTGTTTCCCAAGGAGGACGGCTCGCCGACGCCTGCCTACCGGATGATCGATCTCTACTACCCCGACTACGACGCCGCCTGCCTTGCGGTCACGACACCAGAGGCAGGCGCGTTCTTCGAGGCCTTGGGCAGGTTGTCCACCGGTGGTGTGCGCGTGTTGATGTCCGACGTCGAGGTGCCGCAGGGCTGACGCGGCGCACGGAGTCGGCGAACGCGTCCAACGTGCGTGCATGGCGGGCTTCATGCCGGAGTTCCGCCACCAGCGCACGTTGGGCGAGCGCCGCTGTGGGCGGGGTGAGTGACGCGCAGCCGGCCAGATGGACAGCGCCAATCAGGCCAGCAGGTTGGTCCGCAGCCGATCCACCTGTTCGCTGGTCACGCCGAGCGCGTCAAGGTAATTCGGCAGAGATCCGTAGTCCTCGGCAACGGTGTGCAGCGCCGTAGCGAGGTAGCCCTCACGGACCCCAAGCACTTCTTCGGTGAGCTGCGCCTCGGCGAACGTCAGGATCTCGTCCGTCGCGCCCTCGCCTGCCCGATTGCGAATCGATTCGAGGATGCGCAGCCGCAGTGACGGCACCGCCTCGTTGCTCCGCAGGAAGTCGGTCATGATCGCCTCGTCGGGCACGCCGACGGCCGCGAGTGTCACCGCGACGGTGAAGCCGGTTCTGTCCTTGCCCGCGAAGCAGTGCGTGATGACGGGCCGCTCATCGGCCAGCATCGAAATGACCTGGCGCACCGCAAGATGTGCGCCGGCCAGGTTGGGGAAACGCCGGTACTCCTCGGTCATGAAGCGCGCTGCCGCAACGGCGACGGCCTCGTCATCGGGCTTCTCGGTCATCATCCGCTCGAAGGCGTACTCGTGCGGCGCTTCGGTGCTGCCCTCGGCAGCAGCCTGGTTGGAGAGCTCGTGGAACGGCAGCAGGTGAACCGCGACACCGTCGGGCACCAGGCCCGATCCGCGCTTCTGGACCTCACTCAACGACCGCAGGTCCGCGACGTCGGTGATGCCCAGCCGCACCATGGCGTCACGGCCATCGTCGTCGAGGCGGGTCAGCTCACTGGACCGGAAGAACCGCCCCGGCCGGATTCCCGTCTCCACCGCGACGTCGCGAAAGTTCCACGCCCCGGATAGATCGTCGCCCGCCACTACGGGGTCACCGCAGCGGCGAACGCGGACTTCTCGCGGCCGAGTTCGGCGCGCGCGATGCTACGGATGTGCACCTCGTCGGGTCCGTCGAACAGCCGCATCGCACGGTGCCAGCCGTACAGCCGCGCGAGGACGGTGTCGTCACTGACGCCTGCAGCACCGTGCACCTGGATGGCGCGGTCGATGACGTTGCACGCCATTTGCGGGGCGACCGCCTTGATCATCGCCACCTCGTTGCGCGCTTCCTTGTTGCCCTTCTGGTCGATCACCCACGCCGCCTTGTGACACAACAGCCGAGCCTGGTCGATCTCGTTGCGGGACAGCGCAACCTGCTGCTGCACCACGCCCTGCTCGGCCAACGGCTTACCGAATGCGATGCGGTTGTTCACCCGATCGACCATCAATGCCAGCGCCCGCTCGGCGACACCGATCGCGCGCATGCAGTGGTGGATCCGGCCGGGTCCGAGCCGGGCCTGCGCGATCGCGAACCCGCTGCCCTCCTCGTGGAGCAGATTCGAGGCAGGCACGCGCACGTTGTCGAACGACACCTCGCAGTGCCCGTGCTGGTCCTGCCAGCCGAACACCGGCAGCGAACGTTCGATCGACACACCGGGGGTGTCGACGGGGACCAGGATCATCGACTGCTGTTGGTGACTTGCCGCGTCGGGGTTGGTCCGTCCCATCACGATGAGGAGCTTGCAACGCGGGTCTGCCGCGCCCGAGATCCACCACTTGCGACCGTTGATGACGTAGTCGCCGCCGTCGCGCAGCATGGTGGTCTGGATGTTGCGGGCATCGCTGGAGGCCACCGCGGGCTCGGTCATCGCGAACGCACTGCGGATCTCGCCGTTCAGCAATGGCTCGAGCCACTGCTTGCTCTGCTCCTCGTTGGCGAACAGGTGCAGCGTCTCCATGTTGCCGGTGTCCGGCGCCGCGCAGTTCGTCACCTCCGGCGCGATCTCCATGCTCCAGCCGGTCAGCTCGGCCAGCGGCGCGTACTCCAAGTTGGTCAGCCCCGACTCGGACGGCAGGAAGAGGTTCCACAGCCCGCGCTCCTTGGCCTTGGGCTTCAACTCCTCGATGATCGGCGGGACCGTGTGGTCACCCGGCCCCTTCTCGTGGCGGTACGCCTCGTAGGAGGCTTCGGCAGGGAACACGAACTCCGTCATGAAATCGGTGAGTCGTTGGTGGTAGTCCTGCCCCTTGGCCGACATCGCGAAGTCCATGACCGTCACGATATGACACCCGTCGAGAACACGATCGGGCACGTGGGGCGAGCGAAGCGACGGGGAGGTGTCGTCAGTCCCTGTCATTCTGGGAGCACCGTCACCTCGCCCGACGCGCCGTCGACCTCGATGAGCGTGCCCGTCGCCAGCCGGGTCGTCGCCCCGCGCGCATTGACCACGCAGGGCACTCCGAACTCCCGCGCGACGATCGCGGCGTGCGATATCGGGCCGCCCAATTCGGTGACGACCGCGGCGGCGTAGGCGAACGCCGGGGTGTAGCCGATGTCGGTGACCTTCGCGACGAGCACCTCACCGGGCTGCAGATCGTCGATCGTCCCTGCGTGGACGACCCTGACCAGGCCGCGAGCCCGGCCGCCGCCGACACCCATGCCTCGCAGGGTCTCCCCGCCAGCCAGGGCCGCACCGGGAGCGGGCGTCGGCCGCCACGTCCCGCTGAACGCCTCGGGTGGCACCAGCAGTTCGAGCGCCTGCTGTTGGGCCCTGCGCCTGGCCACGACGGCCGCCATGTCGGGCGGCGGCGCATCGAGTTCGTCGACGAGCAGGTAGAAGACGTCGTCGGCCTCGGCCAGCCGGCCTGCCGCGACGAGTCGGCGCCCATGCTCACGCAGCAGCGTCCGCAACACCCAGATGGCTCGCACCATCCGGTCGCGCCGCACCTCGCGCTCGCGCAACTGGCTTGCGGCAGCCGCCGCGATCGGGGTCAACGGGCCGGGAATGCGTGGCGGTGGGGGTGCCTCCCGTGGCCCGGCAACCAACGCCTTGGCCACCATCCGCATCAGCTGGGTCGGATCGTCGGCGTAGGTGGTGCTGCGCATCTCGACCTCGCCAGGTCCGCGGTGGCCGACGAGAGCCAACTCGCGGTGCAGCGCCGCGACGAACCGGGGTGCACGCTCGGCAAGGGTCGCGAGATCGATGGCCGGCTGCGCGAGCAGTTCAGCGGCGGCGGGCTCGGTGCCCGCCAGCTCGACGAGTCGGTGCACGGCCTCCAGCGACTGCGCGCTCGCCAAGTCCGGGCCCGTCGTTGGCATCACTTCGCGCCCCGCAAGCAGCCGCAGGATCACGCCGTACGCGTGGCTCACCAGGATCGACGCCGATGCCAGCACCCAGCCATGGACGACGTGATCGCGGGCCAGCAGCACGAGCGTCTGCAGGCGGCGGTCATCGAGGACCGCCGCGTCGGTGGCTTGCTGCTCCAATCGCGCGACGTCGGCGACGAAGTCGCGGGTGTCGCGGAACGAGCCGGCCGACAGCACCAAGAGGTTGTTCGCGAACGTCGCCACCGCGCGCAGCTGCTTGCCGAACCCACGCGGCTCGACCGGCGGCCGTCGATCGCCGAACAGTTCGAGCCCCTCGACGGTGCGGCCGAAGAACGCGGCCAGGATCAACTCGGGGTCGACCAACGGCACCGTCTGCGCCATGAAGTGGCCCGACGTCAGTCCGGCATACAGCCGGTGCCCGAACACCCCAGTGGTACGAACCGACATCTCGCGCTGCACGGCTCCGCCCGGTCGCAGCCGCGCGGCGATCACCATGCCCGAGGCTCGCGTGCCGAGCACCGACACCGACGCCGACGATGGCGTGAACGGTCCGGCCAGCGCCTCGGAGAGATTGGTCGCGACGAACGCCGGGAAGCGCGGGTCGATCGGAGTGTCGAACTCGCCGTTGGCGTTGTCGATGCCCGCGGGCACCGGGGCCACGCCATCGGGGGCGGGCGCGTCGACGGCAGGGATTCGTCGCACTCGTGGCAGCCGCCACGGCAACGCAAAGACCTTGTCGCCGAATGTCATCCGGCCACGGCAGGCAAGCGTGAAATCGGCGACGCACTCCGACGCGCTCCACGACGACACTCCGCTCGCGTCGAGTTGCGGCGGGGCGGCTCGACCGCGGCGCCACGGGACTCTGATCACCGGTCTGCCGACTGCGTTTGCGATGGCCCTGATCGTGGTGTGGCCGTCGGCTGCGACGTCGACGGTGGCGGGGCCGGGCTCGGATGCGGTGAGCGCGTGTACGAAGGCACGCTGGACGTCCTCGGGATGGACCACCTGCAGCGGTGCGTCCGCGGAACCGTCGTCCGGCACGAAGGGCCCAACGAAGCGGCGCAGGCAATCGTCGTCGACGTTGCGGCCCAACATCATCGGCGTGCGGATGACGGTCAGACCCGCGCGCTCGGATGGCAGCCTCGACGCAACGACCACGTGGCCAACCCCTGCGGCCGCTGCGGTGTCGACGAGCACCGAGGTACCTTCGTCCTCCGGACCGCAGTGCACGACGGCGACCGCACCCATGAATACGTGGGTGAGCGTCGCGTCGTCCGTGACGTCGGCAGTGATGAACACGACTGAGCCCGGCCAACTCTCGGGTCTTCGGGGACCGACTCCGATGACGTCGTGGCCGAGGCTGACCAGCCGCGCGGCAACCCCCTGGCCGACGGGACCCTCGACCCCTGCAACGACGACTCTCATACGTGCAATCTGCTCTTCGCGCAAGCGCTCATCGCCCCTACTGGGGGTCGGCTTCGTCGTCGAATGCCGCGAGCAGGTCCTGGAGGTCCATGTCGGCGATGTCGCGCGCTCTGGTCATCGGCTGGGCCGATTGGTCGACGCTGCCGGTGTCGTTGGCCAGCTCGAGGAGCAGGTCCAGCACCCCAGCCTGGCGAAGCCGCTGCACGGGAATCGACGCCACCACGCGGGCCAGCTCGACGTCCACCGAACTGGCCTCCGGTACCTGGGCTTCGCCGCCCAGCTGCGTGCGGAAGTAGTCGGCGAGCGCGGCGGGGTTGGGGTAGTCGAAGATCAGCGTCGGTGACAACGTCAGGCCCGTCGCGGCCTTGAGCCGGTTGCGCAGTTCGACGGCGGTCAGCGAGTCGAAGCCGTGATCGGAGAATGCGAGGTCCTCGCCGATCGCCTCCGGCGTGGGAAGCCCAAGCACCGTCGCCATGTGGGAACGCACCAGGTCGAGGAGAAGCCGGTGCTGGTCATCCGACGCCAGCGTGGCCAGCCGCGCCGACAGCGCCGACCGCGACTGCGCGGCGGCCAGCGAGTCACCGACCTGGCGCCTGGCCGGGCCCGAGATCAGGTCGTTGAACATCGGGGGCAGTGTGCCAGCCGCCGACTTGGCCCGCAGTGCGGTCCGATCGATGCGGGCCGGAATCAGGAACGGCTCGTCGACGATCAGCGCCGTGTCGAACAATCCCAGCGCGTCGGGCACCGTCATCGCCATGATCCCGTCGCGGCTCAGCCTCGCGAGGTCCGCCGTCTCCAAGTGCCCGGTCATGCCACTGGCCCGTTCCCATAGACCCCAGCCCAACGACATCGCGGGCAGGCCCACTGCCCTGCGATGCACGGCGAGGGCGTCCAGGTAGGCGTTGGCCGCCGAGTAGTTGGCCTGCCCCGACGCGCCGACGAGCCCCGCCATCGACGAGAACATCACGAACGCCGCGAGGTCGAGGTCGCGCGTCAACTGGTGCAGGTTGTCGGCAGCGTCGACCTTGGCCCTCAGCACGGTGTCGACCCGGTCCGGGGTCAGCGACGTGAGCACCGCATCGTCGAGCACGCCTGCGGCGTGGAACACCGCGGACAGTGCGCGTGGATGGTCGATCCCCGCCAGCACCTTGGCCAGCGCGTCGCGATCCGACACGTCGGCGGCGATCACCGTGACCCTGGCACCCGCGGCGGTGAGCTCGGCGGCCAGATCGTCGCTACCGGGAGCGTCGGGACCGCGCCTGGACACCAGCAGCAGGTCGCGGGCACCGTGGTCGGTGACGACGTGTCGCGCCACTGCGGCGCCCACCATGCCCGTGCCGCCGGTGATCAGCACCGTGCCGGTGGCCCATGCGTCCGGCATCGTCATGACGACCTTGCCGACGTGCCGGGCCTGGCTCAGGTACCGCAGCGCCGCAGGTGCGCGCCGCACGTCCCATCTCGAAACCGGCAACGGTTGCAGGACACCGGTATCGCTCAACGCGACGAGTCCGGCCAGCATCTCGCCGATACCGTCCGGGCCGGCCTCGAAGAGGTCGAACGCGCGGTAGCGCACCCCCGGGTGGGCCGAGGCGACGGCGTCGGCGTCGCGGACGTCGGTCTTGCCCATCTCCAGGAACACACCCCCGCGCGGCAGCAGCCGCAGTGACGCATCGACGAAGTCCCCTGCCAGCGAGTCGAGCACCACGTCGACGCCTCGGCCCGCGGTCGCGTCGAGGAACTTCTGCTCGAAGTCGCACGTGCGCGAGTCGCCGATGTGATCGTCGTCGAAACCCATGGCCCGCAACGTGTCCCACTTGGCCTGGCTGGCGGTGGCGAACACCTCGAGACCCCAGTGCCTGGCCAGCTGCACCGCGGCCATCCCGACGCCACCGGTGGCGGCGTGGATCAACACCGACTGCCCCTGCCGAACGTCGGCGAGCCTGCGCAGCGCGAAGAACGCGGTGGCGAAGCCGACCGTGAAGCCTGCGGCCTGCGGGAAGCCCCAGTCGGCGGGGACGGGGAGGACGAGTCGCGCGTCGGTCGTGGCGGTGGTTCCGGTGCCGTCGGGGAAGAGCCCCATCACGCGATCGCCGACGGATACTCCCGACACGCCGGGCCCGACGTCGACGACGACGCCCGCCGCCTCGATGCCGAGCACGGCGTCGCCGGGATAGAGCCCGAGGGTGATCATGACGTCGCGGAAGTTGGCCGCGATGGCGCGCACCGCGACCCGGATGCGGCCCGTCTCGAGGGGCACGTCGGCGTCCGGAATCTCCTGCAGCGTCAGGTCATCGAACGTACCGGCCGTCGACACCGCCAACCGCCAAGGCGCACCGCCGGGTGGCGGTGTCAGCACCGTCTCGGCGGCGTGGCTCGGTAGCACCCGCGCGATGTGAAGTACATCGCCACGGACGACGACCTGCGGCTCGCCGGTCGCGATCACCCCGGCGCTCAGGGCGACCGGATCGACGTCACAGTCGGTGTCGACGAGCACGATTCGGCCTGGGTGCTCGGTCTGCGCCGCCCGCACCAAACCCCACACCGCGGCGCCTGCCAGATCGGTGACGTCCTCGCCTGGCAACGCGACGGCGCCCCGTGTCACGACCAGCAGCACGCCAGCAGGTTCGGCCAGCCACGCCTGCACCCTCGCCAGCGCCGCGTGTACTGCGCGGTACACGGCGGAGCCATCATCGGATTCGGCAGTGTCGGTGCGGGATTCGAACACCTCGACCACACCGTCGGTGTGGGGCGCCGAAGTGGACGGCACGGGTGACCAGGTCACCTCGAACAGCTCACCACCGCCCGAGCCGCCGACCGCGGCCGCCAACTGTTGTGCGGTCACCGGACGGGCCACCATCGACTCGACCGACAACACCGGCAGACCGAGGCCGTCAGCGAGGTCGATCGCCATGGAGCTGGGCCCGTTCGGGGCGATCCTGGCCCGCACCGCGGTGGCACCGGAGGCGTGCAGCGAGACCTTCTGCCAGGAGAACGGCAGCGCCAACTCGTCACCGCGGACGTGAGGGGCAGAACGGTCGGAGTCGGTGCTCAACACCACCGCGTGCAGTGCGCCGTCCAGCAGCGCGGGGTGCACGCCGAACCCGGCAGACGGCAGGTCGCTCGGGATGGCGACCTCGGCGAACACCTCGTCGCCGCGCCGCCACATCGCGGAAAGCCCCTGGAAGGTCGGGCCGTACTCGTAGCCTCGTGCAGACAGCTGCGCGTAGGCGTCGGTCACCGCGACCTCGCGCGCCCCCACCGGAGGCCAGATCGAAAGGTCGGCGCCGGGCTGCGAAGACGCCACGGCCAGTTCACCTTCGGCGTGCAGCACCCAGGTCGAAGACTCCGCGGCCTGGCGCGAGAAGATCGACACGACGCGGTTGCCCGCGTCGTCGGCAGCGCTCACCACGACCTGCACGGCAACGCCGTCGGCGGCAAGCACCATCGGTGCGTGCAGCATCAGCTCGTCGACTCTCGAGCAGCCCACCTCGTCACCCGCCCGGATTGCGAGTTCCACGAACCCCGCACCGGGGAACAGCACCACCCCGCCGACCGCGTGATCGGCGAGCCATGGGTGCGAAGACACCGACAGTCGCCCGGTGAGGACGACGCCGCCGGTCTCGGGGGACTCGACGACTGCGCCGAGGAGGGCGTGGTCAGTCCCGGTCAGGCCGAGTCCTGCTGCGTCCGTCGAACCGGAAGTCCGTTCCGACAACCAGAATCGCCGCCGCTGGAAGGCATAGGTCGGCAGGTCGACGAGGCGTCCGCCAGGGACGGTCCTGCGCCAGTCCACCCGCATGCCCGCCACGTTCAGCTCGGCCAGTGCCGACAGCAGGGTCGTGGACTCGGGACGGTCCTTGCGGATCGTCGACGCCGTGACCGGTTCGGCGTCTGGCAGCGATTGCTCGACAGACGCCGTCAGGCCGGATGCGGGGCCGAGCTCGAGGAAGCGCGTGACGCCGACGGACTCGAGGAATCGCGCACTGTCGGCGAAGCGTACGGTTCCGCGGATGTGACGCGCCCAGTACGGTGCCGACCCGAAGTCGGCGTCGGCGAGCGTGCCGGTGACGTTGGAGACCACCGGAATCGTTGCGGGTGCCAACGACATTCCGCTGGCCACCGTGTTGAACTCGTCGAGCATCGGTTCCATCAGCTCGGAGTGGAACGCGTGTGACACCGCCAGCTGGTGCACCCGGCGCCCCTGCGCGCGGGCCTGCTCCGCGATCGAGCGCACTGCATCCTGCGGGCCGGAGATCACTACGGAGGCTGGTCCGTTGACGGCTGCGATCGCGACGCCGTCGCGCAGCAACGGGAGCACATCCGCCTCGCTCGACGAGATCGCCACCATTGCCCCGCCATCGGGTTGCCGCTGCATCAGCCTGCCGCGGGCCGCGACGAGTGCTGCCGCGTTCTCCAGCGACAGCACGCCCGCGACGTGCGCGGCAGTCAGCTCTCCGATCGAATGGCCCAGCACGTAATCGGGTGTGACTCCGAATGATTCAACGAGGCGGAACAACGCGACCTCGACGACGAACAGTGCGGGCTGGGCGTACTCCGTCGAATCGAGCACGGTGGCGTTACTGCCCCACATGACGTCCCGGATCGGCCGCAGCAGATGCCTGTCGAGTTCACGCGTAGCAGCGTCGAAGGCATCGGCGAACGCGGGATACTCCGCGTGCAGCTCGCGACCCATGCCGAGCACCTGGGCGCCCTGACCTGGGAACACGAACGCGAGCTTGCCGGATCCCGACGCACGGCCACGAAACCCACCCTGGCCAACCTGGTCGTCGGCGAGCGAAAGCAGCTCACCGAGCAGCTGATCACGGTCGGCGCCGAGTACCACCGCGCGGTGGGGGAAGACCGAACGGCCACCGAGGGTCCAGGCGACGTCGACGGCGTCGAGCTCGGGGTGAGCACCGACGTGCGTGGCGATGCGACGGGCGTTATCAGTAAGTGCCTCAGAGGATTTCGCTGACAGTGCCCACGGTACCACCGATGGTGTGCGCACATCGACGGCCCGCGAATCGTCCGGCGGCGCCTGCTCGATGATCACGTGGGCGTTGGTGCCACTGATGCCGAAGGACGAGACTCCTGCCCTACGCGGCGTGCCGTTGGAGGGCCATGGCCGGGCCTCGGTGAGCAGGGCCACCGAGCCCATGGACCAGTCGACGTGTGGTGTCGGCTCGTCGACGTGCAGCGTGGCGGGCAGCTGCTGGTGGCGCATCGACTGGATCATCTTGATGATTCCCGCGACACCGGCGGCGGCCTGGGTGTGACCCATGTTCGACTTCACCGAACCCAGCCACAGCGGGTGACGCCGGTCCTGGCCATAGGTCGCCAGCAACGCCTGCGCCTCGATGGGATCACCGAGCGTGGTGCCGGTGCCATGCGCCTCGACGACGTCGACCTCGGCACCGCTGAGCCCGGCGTTGGCCAGCGCAGCACGCAGCACGCGTTGCTGCGACGGCCCGTTCGGTGCGGTCAGCCCATTGGAGGCGCCGTCCTGGTTGATGGCCGATCCGCGCACCAGCGCCAGCACCCGATGACCCAGCCGCTGAGCGTCGGAGAGCCTCTCGACGACGAGAATGCCTCCACCGTCGGCGAACCCGGTGCCGTCGGCAGCGCCGGCGAACGCCTTGCACCGCCCGTCGGACGACAATCCGCGCTGCCTGCTGAACTCCACGAAGATGTCGGGCGTGGCGTTGATGGTGACGCCGCCCGCGAGCGCAAGGTCGCACTCGCCAAGGCGTAACGCCTGCACCGCCATGTGCAGCGCGACGAGCGATGACGAGCACGCCGTGTCGATCGACACCGCGGGCCCCTCGAGTCCGAGCACGTAGGACACCCGGCCCGACGCCACGCTCGAGGCCTGACCGGTCAGCCGGAATCCCTCCGCGCCATCGGAACCCATGCCGTAACCCTGGGCGTAGATGCCCGCGTACACGCCGGTCGCGCTGCCGCGCAGCGATGCGGGGTCGAAACCGCCGCGCTCCAACGCCTCCCAAGCCAATTCGAGGAACAGCCGCTGCTGCGGGTCCATGGCGAGCGCCTCGACGGGGGACACCCCGAAGAAGGCCGGATCGAAGTCGGCGGCGTCGTACAGAAAGCCCCCGGTGTTGGCATAGGACTTGCCCGGCGCGTCTGGGTCGGCGTCGAACAGCGCAGCCAGGTCCCAGCCACGGTCGGTCGGAAAGTCGGAGAGGACGTCGCGGCCGCCGGCCACCATGTCCCACAGCGCTTCCGGTGAGTCGACGCCACCCGGGTAGCGGCACGACATGCCGACGATGGCGATCGGCTCGTCGATCACCGAGGTGGTCGTGACGGTCTGCGTGACCGCCTGCGGCACGCCTGCCAACTCCTGCCGGATGTAGCCCGCCAAAGCGCTCGGCGTCGGGTAGTCGAAGATCAGCGTCGGGGACAGGGACAATCCGGTCGCGGTCCTCAGCCGGTTGCGCAGTTCGACCGCGGTGAGCGAGTCGAATCCATGGTCGGAGAACGCTACCTCGGGTGCGATGGCCTCGGGCTCGACGGTGCCGAGCACCGTCGACATGTGCGCGCGCAGCAGATCGAGTACGAGTGCCTGCTGCGCGTCGTCGGTCAGCCCGTGCAAGCGTTGAGCGAGCGCGGATTTCGACTTTGCCGCCACCAGTGAGTCGTCGACGCGCCGTCTGCCCGACGTGCTGGCGAGCTTGGCGAACATCGGGGGTAGCAACCCGGCGGTCGATCGCGCGCGCAGGGCCCCGCGGTCGATGCGAACCGGAGCCAGCAGCGGCTCGCCGATTACCAGCGCTGAATCGAGCAGCGCCATGGCGGCGTCGGTCGACAGGGCCAGGATGCCGTCACGGCCCATGCGGGCGAGGTCGGCGTCGCCGAGATGGCCGGTCATGTCGCTCGCCCGTTCCCAGAGCCCCCACGCCAGCGAGGTGCCCGGCAGCCCGGTTGCGCGTCGATGGGCGGCGAGGGCGTCCACGAAGGCGTTTGCGGCGCCGTAGTTCGCCTGACCGGCCGAGCCGACGATGCCTGCCATCGACGAGAACATCACGAACGCAGCGGGATTGGACGTACGGGTGAGCTCGTGCAGGTTCCACGCCGCGTCGACCTTCGCCCGTAGCACGGTGTCGACGCGTGCCGGGGTCAGCGATCCGATGACGGCGTCGTCGAGCACACCGGTCGCATGGATCACCGCCGACAGCGGGTGTTCGCCGTCGACAGCCGCAAGTGCGGCGGTCAGCTGTTCGCGGTCGGCGGCGTCGGCGGCGACCACCTGGACGTGCGTGCCCGCATCGGTCAGGTCACGCACTAGATCCACCGCACCGGGTGCGTCGAGTCCGCGACGCGACAGCAGTAGCAGCTGACGGACACCGTGATTGGCCACCAGATGGCGCGCGACCGACGCGCCCGCCATGCCGGTGCCACCCGCGATGAGCACGGTCCCCTGCGCCCACGCGTCCGGCATGGTCAACACGATCTTGCCGATGTGCCGGGCCTGGCTGAGGTATCGCAGCGCGGCGGGTGCGCGCCTGACGTCGAACGTCGTCACCGGCAACGGCCGCAGGACACCCGAGGCGAACATGCCCGACAGCTCGACGACGTACTCGCCCATCCGGGGGCGGCCCGGCTCGAAGAGGTCGAACGCGCGATAGTGGACGCCGGGGTGAGCGGCGGCGACGGTGTCCGCGTCACGGATGTCGGTCTTGCCCATCTCGAGGAACACGCCGCCCCGCGGCAGCAGTCGCAGCGATGCATCGACGAAGTCGCCCGCCAACGAGTCGAGCACCACGTCGAACCCGCGCCCACCGGTAGCGGCCATGAACTTCTCTTCGAAGTCGCACGTGCGCGAGTCGCCGATGTGATCGTCGTCGAACCCGAGCGCCCGCAACGTGTCCCACTTCGGACGGCTGGCCGTCGCGTAGACGTCCAGACCCCAGTGCCGGGCCAGCTGCACTGCGGCTAGACCGACGCCACCCGTCGCGGCGTGGATCAGGATGGACTGGCCTG
The DNA here is from genome assembly GCF_008329605.1 of Mycolicibacterium sp. P9-64. GTDB lineage: Bacteria > Actinomycetota > Actinomycetes > Mycobacteriales > Mycobacteriaceae > Mycobacterium. The sequence continues at coordinate 11,883 of NZ_NPKO01000010.1, read as the reverse complement.
GCTCGACCTTCGCAAGCTCGCGCAGCCCGTAGAACGCCGTGGTGAACACGACGAGCGCGGCGGCGGCCTCGGCATCCGACCAGCCCGGCGGGATCGGCGCGATCAGCCTCGCGTCGGCTTCGACACGCGTGCCCGTTCCTTCCGGGAACAGACCCATCACGGCGTCGCCGACGGCGAGGCCGGTGACATCGGGGCCGATCTCGACGACGACGCCTGCGCCCTCGCTGCCGAGCAGCGCGTCGTGGGTGAACATGCCGAGGGTGATCATCACGTCCCGGAAGTTGGCTGCCACGGCCCGCATTTCGACGCGGATGTGCCCTGGCCGCAACGGTTGGTCGGCGTTGGGTACCTCTTCGAGCGCGAGGTTGTCGAACGTGCCCGATTCGGTGATGCCCAGGCGCCACGGTCTACCCGAGCTCGGCGCCGCCAGTAGTGATTCGGTGCCGTGGTTGCGCACCACCCGCGGAACGTGGGCAACGCCACCGCGCATGACCACCTGCGGTTCACCGACGGCAAGGATCGCCGGGACGTCGACGGGGCCGTCGACGTCGGCGAGCACGATGCGGCCGGGGTTCTCGGTCTGCGCGGCACGCACCAGACCCCACACCGCGGACCCCGCCAGGTCGGTGACGTCCTCACCCGGCAAGGCCACCGCAGCACGAGTCACCACGACGAGCACACCCGACGGTTCGGCCAACCAGGCCTGCACCCGTGCCAGGACAGCGTGGACGGCGGTTCGAACGTCCTCGACCTCGAAAGGGGTTGAGGTCGGGCCCGATTCGAAGACGACGACGTCGTCGGGTGCGGGCGCAGGCTCCGACGTCGGTGCGGGTGACCACTCGAGTTCGAGGAGCTCGCCTTCGCTGCTGCCGTGACCGGCGAGTGCGAGCTGGTCGGCGTTGATCGGCCGAACGGTCATCGATCCCACCGACAGGACGGGCAACCCGAGCCCGTCGGCAAGCTCGATGGACACCGAGTGCGCACCGGTCGGCACGATGCGCACGCGCACGGCGGACGCTGCTGCCGCGTGCAGCGACACCCCCTGCCAGGAGAACGGCAGCGCCAACTGCTGATCGTCGGCGGCAAATGCCAACGCGTGTAGCGAGGCGTCGAGAAGCGCTGGATGCACACCGAACTCACCGGCCTGGACGTCCTGCGGAAGTGCGACCTCCGCGAAGACCTCGTCGCCGCGGCGCCACATCGCCGTAAGACCCCGGAACGCCGGGCCGTACTCGTACCCGCGCGCCGTCAACGATTGGTACGCGTCGGTGACGTCGACGGCGACGGCGCCCGCAGGCGGCCACACCGAGAGGTCGGTCGCAGGGGTGCCGACACCGTCCGCCGAGACGACGGCCTCGGCGTGCAGCGTCCACTCCGAACCCTCGTCGCCCGGCCGCGAGAACACCGACACCGCACGCGAACCCGACTGATCCGCGGCACCCACCACCACCCGAACCGGCACGCCCGACGGTGCCACCACCAGCGGGGCCTGGAGCACGAGCTCCTCGACCCTCGAGCAGCCCACCTCGTCGCCGGCACGGATCACCAGCTCGACGAAACCCGCGCCGGGGAACAACACCACGCCGCCGACCGCGTGGTCGGCAAGCCAGGACTGCGATGCGGCCGTGAGCCGGCCCGTCAACAACACCTGGCCAGTCTCAGGGACCTCGACCACCGCACCCAACAGCGGATGCGACGCACCTGACTGGCCGAAACCCGTTGCGTTGGAAGAACCCGAACCGCCGCCCGACAGCCAGAACCGCCGTCGCTCGAAGGCGTACGTCGGCAGCTCGAGTAGCTGCCCTTCGTCACACGCCTGGCGCCACGACACCGGGATCCCCGCGACGAACGCCTGCGCCGCCGAGGCGAGGAACCGGTCGAGGCCACCGTCGTCGCGGCCGAGAGACGGCACCACGATCGGGTCGGCGGCGTCGGTGCAGTCGTTGACGGCGTCCTCGACGCCCGCGATCAAGGCGGGGTGGGGGCTGCATTCGATGAAGGCGCGGTAGCCGTTGCCGCACGCCGACCGCACGGCCCCGTCGAACTGCACGGTCTGGCGGATGTTGCGAAACCAGTACTCCGCGTCCAGGGTGGCGGTGTCGACGAGATCGCCTGTCACGGTGGAGAAGAACGCGATGCGGCTCGATGACGGCTCGATCCCGGCCAGCGAGCCGACGAGCTGGTCGCGGATGACCTCGACCTGCGCCGAGTGTGACGCGTAGTCGACGTCGATCCTGCGGACCCGGATCTCGAGTGCCTCGCACTGGCGCACCAGCTCGTCGAGTGCGGAGCCCTCGCCGGATACGACGACCGCCGAACGGCCGTTCACCGCAGCGATTCCCGCCCCGTCACCGAGGTCGAGCAGCAACTCGGCGGCGCGCTCCGCGCTGCATGCCAACGACACCATGCCCGCTTCGCCGGACAGCGCCACCAAGAGCTTGCTCCGCAGCGCGACCACCCGGGCGGCATCGCGAAGCGACAGCGCCCCCGCCACGTAGGCGGCGGCGATCTCACCCTGCGAGTGCCCGATGACGGCGTCGGGTGTGACGCCGACCGAACGCCACATTTCGGCCAACGACACCATGATCGCGAACAGCGCGGGTTGCACCACGTCGACGCGGTCGAGCCCTGGTGCGCCAGGAACACCGCGCAGCACCTCGAGCAGCGACCAATCCACGAACTCGCCGAGTGCCTCTGCGCACGCGTTGATCTGGTTGGCGAAGACCTCGGAGCCGTCCAGCAATTCGAGGCCCATCCCGAGCCACTGGCTGCCCTGGCCCGGAAAGACGAACGCGGTCTTCGAAACACCGGTGGCGTGGCCGCGGACGGCTTGGGACGCCTCGTCGGCCAACCCCGCCACCAGCGCCGCGCGATCCGCACCGATGACCACCGCGCGGTGGTCGAACACCGCGCGCCCGGCCAGCGTCCATGCGACGTCTCGGACGTCGACCTCGTGATGCGAGTCGAGGTAGTCCTGCAATCGACGCGCCTGGCCGGACAATGCCGTCGCGGACTTGGCGGACAACACGAATGGCCGGATCCGTGCCGCGGCATGCCCCTCGGCGCTGGGTACGGCAGGGGGCGACTCGAGGATCACGTGGGCGTTGGTGCCGCTGATCCCGAACGACGAGATGCCCGCGCGGCGAGGCGTTTCGCCGGTCTGCCACGGCCGAGCCTCGGTCACCAGGGACACCGCGCCCGCGGTCCAGTCCACGTGCGGGCTGGGCGCGTCCACGTGCAAGGTCGCGGGCACCGTCTGGTGGCGCATCGCCATGACCATCTTGATCACGCCCGCGACACCGGCGGCAGCCTGGGTGTGCCCCATGTTCGACTTCACCGAGCCGAGCCACAACGGCCGGGACCGGTCCTGACCGTAGGTCGCCAGCAGTGCCTGCGCCTCGATCGGATCACCAAGCGGGGTACCGGTTCCGTGCCCCTCGACGACGTCGACCTGCGCGGCCGACAACCCGGCATTGGCCAGCGCCGCGCGGACCACCCGTTGTTGCGACGGCCCGTTGGGCGCGGTGAGGCCGTTGGACGCGCCGTCCTGGTTGACCGCGGATCCGCGCACCACGGCCAGCACCCGGTGACCCGAACGCTGTGCGTCGGTCAGCCTCTCGACGACGAGGACACCGCCGCCCTCCGCCCAACCGACCCCGTCGGCAGCTCCGGCGTACGGCTTGCACCTGCCGTCGGGTGCCAGCCCGCGGTGGCGGCTGAACTCCACGAAGATGGTCGGGGTGGCGTTCACGGTGACGCCGCCTGCCAGGGCGAGGTCACACTCGCCGAGGCGCAGGGCCTGCACGGCCATGTGCAGTGCCACCAGCGACGACGAGCACGCCGTGTCCACCGAGACTGCGGGCCCCTCCAAACCCAGCACGTATGCGACTCGGCCCGACGTGACGCTCGACGTCATTCCGGTCAGGCGATAACCCTCGATGACGTCGGCCGACATGCCGTAGCCGCCGGAGATGACACCGGCGAACACTCCGGTAGCACTGCCCCGCAACGAGGTTGGGTCCACGCCGCCACGCTCGAGGGCCTCCCATGACAACTCGAGCAGCATGCGCTGCTGCGGGTCCATCGCCAGCGCCTCGCTGGGGGCGATCCCGAAGAACCCGGCGTCGAAGCCCGCGGCGTTCTCGACGAACCCGCCGGACCGCGCATAGGACTTGCCGGGCGCGTCGGGATCGGGGTCGAACAGTCCGGCCACGTCCCAACCGCGGTCGGTGGGGAAGTCCGTCACCACGTCGCGGCCCTGGGACACCACTTCCCAGAGACTCTCCGGGGAATCCACGCCGCCCGGATATCGACACGCCATCCCGACGATGGCGATCGGCTCGACCGAACGCTCCACCAGGCTTCGGTTCTGGGTCTTCAACCGTTCGACTTGGAGCAGCGCCTTACGAAGCGCTTCGGTCGCGTGTCCGAGTTGGTCGACCATGCGGTCCTATCTGTTGTCCGATCTCAGTGGTTCCCCAAATCAAGTCAGCTTGCACCCTGACATCCGATGCTGTCTCGGGTTGGCCGCGCTCGGGTGCGCACGTGGAGAAATCATGAATGAGGATCGTCGACTTTCTGATGACGATTTCGTGACCACCGCTGCGGTGAGTGACCCGAGTGTCAATCTCGGGAACGCGCCGCGGTGTTGTGCGAAGCTGACCGCGTGACCGGGTCGAGCGGCGAGAAGGTACGCGTGGTGGTGGGTGACGATCATCCGCTGTTCCGCGATGGTGTGGTCCGCGCGTTGAGCTCCAGCGGAGCGATCGAAGTGGTCGCCGAGGCCGCCGACGGCCTTTCGGCCCTGGAGCTGATCCGCACGCACGAGCCGCAGGTCGCTCTTCTGGACTACCGGATGCCTGGCCTCGATGGCGCTCAGGTTGCGGCCGCGGTGCGTCGCGACGAGCTGCCGACGCGCGTGCTGCTGATCTCCGCGCACGACGAATCGGCGATCGTCTACAGCGCCTTGCAGGACGGCGCTGCCGGCTTCATCCCCAAGGAGTCCAGCCGGGCCGAACTCGTCGAGGCGGTGCTGAACTGTGCCAAGGGCCGTGACGTCGTGGCGCCCAGCCTCGCGGCGGGCCTGGTGGGAGAGATCCAGCGCCGCAACGAATCGGACACCCCCACGCTCAGTGCCCGCGAGCGGGAAGTGCTCGGCCTCATCGCCGGCGGCCAGACCATCCCGGCGATGGCCAAGCAGCTGTTCCTGGCGCCGTCCACGGTGAAGACCCACGTGCAGCGGCTCTACGAGAAGCTCGGTGTCGGCGATCGCGGCGCCGCCGTCGCGGAGGCGATGCGTCGCGGACTTCTGGAGTAGCCGTGGGTCGCCAACTCCGGCGCATCGTCGACTACTTCGCGGCAGAACCGGTTCGAGTCTCGGCGCTGCTGCGCCTGCCGCTGATCGCGCTGATGGGCTTCCTGGTCTGGCTGTGGGAGGTCGACAGCTGGCTGCCCGGCGTCTACACGGCGATCCTCGGTGCCTACGCGGTGGTCGCCGTGCTGTGGGCGGTCGCCGTGTTCCGCGGCCCGGTGCCGTCCTGGGGCGGCTGGATCTCCACGGGCGTCGACGTGCTGGCGGTCGTCTCGCTGTGCGTCGTCTCCGGTGGCGCGACGGCGGCGCTTCTGCCGGTGTTCTTCCTGTTGCCGCTCTCGGTCGCGTTCGGCGACCGGCCGGTGGTGACCGGCGTCCTCGGCTTGAGTACCGCGGCGTGTTATCTCGCGGCGTGGATCGTGTACTCCAAACGCGACGACCACGTCGGTCTGCCCGACGTGGTGTACCTGCAGTTCGGTTTCCTGCTGTGGTTGGCGGTCGCCACGACGGCGCTGTGCCTGGTCCTGACCCGTCGTGCGGCGCGGGTGAGGGCACTGCTCGACGTGCGCCGCAGGCTGGTGGCCGAGTCGATGCAGGCCGACGAACGGACCAACCGGGCCCTCGCCGAGCACCTCCACGACGGCCCGCTGCAGACGCTTCTGGCCGCGCGGATGGAGCTTGACGAAGTACGCGAACGCATCCCCGATCCCGCGCTGGACATGGTCTACGCAGCGCTCAACGAGACTGCGGCAGGCCTGCGTTCGACGGTGACGGCGCTGCACCCGCAGGTGCTCGCCCAGCTTGGTCTGGCGCCCGGGGTGCGGGAGCTGCTGCGCCACTACGAGGCACGTGGCGACTTCATCATCGATTCCGATCTCGAAGACGTCGGCAGGCCTGCCTCGCAGGCGCTGCTCTACCGGGCAGCCCGCGAGCTGCTCGCGAACATCAACAAACATGCCGGCGCGACCGAGGTGACCGTGAGGCTGTTCCGCGCCGGGGACCGCATCGTGCTCACCGTCGCCGACGACGGCGCGGGGTTCGAGCCGTCGATCGTCGAGCAGCGTGTTGCAGAGGGGCACATCGGGCTGGCGTCGCTTCAGGCGAGGTTCGATTCGATGGGCGGTGCGATGGTGATCGAATCCAAGATCGATCATGGCACTCTGGTGACTGTGACCTCGCCCCCCGAGGCGAGTAATGACGGGTGACGAACCGCCACGTCATTGATAGGTTCGGATCGGTTCGGGTGACGAGGGGGTCGGTGTGATGTGTCCATTGCGCGTCTCTCGCGCTGAGGACTCGGCGTGACGACTGAGCGGTGGAGGCCGCGGCATGATCACTACTACTGGCTGACGGCAATCCTTGCCGGGCGGGGTCTGCAGGCGAGTACGTGCCGAGTCGTTGCGGGGGTCATCTTCGCCCTCGGTCTGGTCTCGATCATCTCGTTGGTGAGCCCACTGGGTCCGAAGGGTCTGGTCGGTCAGGTCCTCGCCGTCGCCGTCACGGCATGCTGTGTGGTGATGGCGCTGCGCTGGTTGCGCCATCGGTGGCCGTCCCGGGCCGAGTCGGCGGCGTGCGTCGTGGTTGGCACCATCTGCATCGCCATCGCCTGCCTCATCCCGACGAGCCCGGTGGCGGGTCTTCTTGGCGCTTCCTCGTTCGCGGTGCTCTCCGCGTACACCACGTGCTTCCATGGTTTGCGCCTGCTGGCCTTCACGTGGACGGTTGCGATCGCGACGCTGACGGTGCTCGCGGTCCGCCTCGCGCCTCTGGACACGGCGCTGGCCGTCGGCAGCGTCTGCCTGGTGGCGCTAATCAACGTCTTCGCGGCCGCCGTGTGCCGGGCGGGCATCCGGCTCATCGGCGACGACGCGGAGATCAATCAGCTCGAGCCGCTGACCGGGCTGCTCGACCGCGGCGCCTTCTACGAGCGGACCGCAACGCTGCTGGCGGCACGCCACCGCGACGACGACCGGTACCTGGTTCTCGTCATCGTGAACATCGACGGCTTCTCGCTCATCACGGGCATGTCCGGCGAGCGCGGTGGCGATCTGGCCAGGGTCGCGGTCGGGTCTGCGTTGCGCAGCTGCGTCCGACACAACGCGGTCGTCGCCCACGTCTCCGAAGACGACTTCGTCATCGCCGACACGTTCACCACCCCGGACGCGTCACCGCTCGTCGACCGGGTGCGCTCCGCGGTGAGCAGCACCCCGTCGCGGTTGACCGCCAGCGTCGGTGTGGTCAGCACGCCCCTGCGCCCGCTGATGCATCTTCCTCCCGACGACGTCGTCGACGAGGTCATGACGATCGCGACGGCGGCGATGTTCGAAGCGCGCAAGGCGGGTGGCAACCGGGCCCGCTTCGTCGTCAACCCCGCCTTGAGCGTTCTCGCCAACCCCGACGGTCGCGAGTAGCTCAGTCGCGGCGCAGCAGCGCCAGCGCCGAGGCGGCGGCGACGCCTGCCAGGACGACGATGGTCAGGGTGACCGCCGTCCACCCTGCGGCATCGAACACGACGCCGCCGAGCCAGCCGATGACGCTGGACCCGCCGTAGTAGAAGAGGTTGTACAGCGACGACGCCTGGGCCTTGCCGACCGTGGCTTCGCGCCCGGTCCAGCCGGATGCGATGGCATGTGCGCCGAAGAAGCCCGCCGTGCCGATGACGAGTCCGGCGAGCACCACGAACACGTTGTCGCTCAACGTGATCGTCACGCCTGCGATCATGGTGGCAATCGACGCCAGCAGCACCCGCTTGCGCCCGAACCGGGTGGCCTCTGCCCCCGCCCGCGACGACGCCCACGTGCCCGCCAGGTAGGCCAGGAACACCAGGCTCACCAACGTCTGGGGCAGGTGGAACGGCGCGGCCACGAGCCGGAAGCCGAGGAAGTTGTACATGGCGACGAATCCGCCCATGAGCAGGAAGGCCTGCGCGAACAGCGCCAGTTGACGCGGCGACCGCAGGTTGGTGGCCAGCTTGTGGAGCACACCGGCAGTGTGGGAGCGCTCGCGCGCCGGGTCGTACCCGCGGGGCAGGGGTGCGAGCCGGACGAAGCCGAGTGCTCCTGCCCCGCATAGGGCCGCGACGCTGAGCACCCCGATCCGCCAACCGGCGACCTCCCCGATGGGGCCCGCGACGAGCCGTCCCAGCAGGCCGCCAACGGTGGTGCCCGCGACGTACATCCCCGCTGCGCGCGCCGCGTGGTCGGAGTGGATCTCCTCGGAGAGGTAGGCGATCGCGATCGCCGGGACGCCGCCGATCAGCAGGCCTTCGACGAACCGCCCCGCGAGCAGCAGCTCGTAGCTCGGTGCGAACGGGACGAGGAGGCCGAGGAGGGTCGCCGCCGTGACCGACATCGACATCGCCCTCACCCGGCCGATCCGGTCGGCGGCCATCGACCAGGGGATGACGCCCACCGCGAGGCCCGCGGTGGCGGCAGAAACCATCAGCGCTGCGTTTGCCGCGCCGGTGTTCAGGTCGGCCGCGATGAGCGGCAGTACCGATTGCGGTGAGTACAGCTGGGCGAAGGTGGCAACGCCTGCGCAGAACAGTGCCGCCAGCAGCCGTCGGTACTCCGTCGATCCGCGCTGGTGTCCGGCCCAGGGGTCGGAGAGGTGCGGTACGTCGATGCTCACCGATCGAGTGTCGGCCGGGCCTCATCGTATGTCCAATGCATGAAGTCAGGCAATATCATGCCTGACGTGCATGATCAGGTCCGGTCGTCCCTGACGAATTCGACGAACCGCGTCACCGCCGCAGGCATCTCGCGCCCTGCGGCCAGCGCCAACCCGACCTGCCGTTTGGCGCCTGCGTCGGACAGCGGCAGGTAGGTGACCATCGGATCAGCGCGCTCGGCACGCGGTACGGGAACGACCGCAACCCCGAAGCCCGCAGCAACCAGGCCCTCCATCGTGGGAATCTCGGAGGCCTCGAATGCCTCCTGCGGCTGGATTCCTGCGGCCGTGCACAGGTCGTCGGTCAGCGTCCGCAGTCCGGACCCGACGCGCAGCACGATGAACGGTTCGTCTGCCACGTCCGCGAGCCGCACCCGGGAACGCTTGGCCAGCGAATGTCCATGCGGTACCGCGACGCACAGCCGTTCGGAGTACAACCCGTGCCACACGAATCCCTGGCCTGCAGGCCGCGGCGAGGTGATGGCGAGGTCCGCGTGACCCTCCAACACTCGGTTCGCGAGCGCGTCCGCAGCACCCTGATAGAGGTCGAAGTGGACCTGTGGTGCATGTAATCGAAACCGCCGCAACAGATCCGGGACGAACCAGGTGGCCAGCGAGTGCAGGAACGCCAGCCGGACCGTCCCGATGTCGGGATCGCGCAGCGCAGCAATCCGCTCGCTCGCCGAGCGCATCTCGGCGGTGGCGCGACGGGCGTGTTCGGCCACGATGGCGCCGTAGGCATTCAGCCGCAGCCGGCGGTTCACCCGATCGAAGAGGGGGACGCCGACCTCGGCCTCGAGGCGGGCGAGGGCGCGGGACAGGGTCGGCTGCGGGATGCCCAACTCGGCGGCCGCATCCGTAACGTGTTCGATCTCGGCAAGGACGACGAACCAGCGCAGTTCGTCGAGATGCATGCCGGCGAGCATATCCCCGGCATGCCCCGGTCTCAGCTGGTAAGGCCGCGGGCGATGACGAGGCGCTGAATCTGGTTGGTGCCCTCGAAGATCTGCGTGATCTTCGCTTCCCGCATGTAGCGCTCGACGCGGTAGTCCCGTGTGTAGCCGGCACCGCCGAACACCTGAACCGCATCGGTGGTGACCTTCATCGCGGCGTCGGTGGCAACCAGCTTGGCGACGCTGGCCTCCGTCGAGTACGGCAGGCCCCTGTCCCGTCGGCGCGCTGCGTCGAGGTAGGTGGCCCGTGCGCTGACGACGGCCGCAGCCATGTCGGCCAACAGGAAACCAAGCCCCTGATGGTCGATGATCTTGCGGCCGAACGTGGTTCGCTCGTTGGCGTATCGGGTGGCCTCGTCGAGTGCGGCTTGCGCGATGCCGACGGCGACGGCGGCGATGCCCAGCCGGCCGGAGTCGAGCGCACTGAACGCGATCGAGAGGCCCTGGCCCTCGGCACCGATGCGTCGGTCGGCATCCAGGCGGGCGTTGTCGTAGAACGCCGACGTGGTCGGTACGGCCGACAGGCCCATCTTCTCCTCGGGCTTGCCGAACGTCAGCCCGTCCAGATCGCCCGGCACCAGGAAGCAGCTGATCCCCTTGGATCCTTCACCCGTGCGCGCGAACAACGTGTAGAAGTCCGCAACGCCGCCGTGGGTGATCCATGACTTCGACCCGTTGACGACGTAGCCGTCGCCGTCGGCGGTGGCCGAGCACCGCAGCGCCGCGGCATCGGATCCTGCCTGGGGCTCCGACAGGCTGTAGGCGCCGATCTGCTCGCCGGACAGCATTCCCGGCAGCCAGCGTTGCTTCTGCTCGTCGGTGCCGAACGTCAGCAGCGGGTGCGACGACAGGCTGTGCACGCTGACCGCGACGGCGACCGCGGCCCAGCGGGCGGCGATTTCCTCGAGCGCCTGCAGGTACACCTCGAAGGGCTGGCCAGCGCCACCCCAATCCTCTGGCTGCGACAGGCTCAACAACCCTGCGGCACCCAGTTGGGCGAACACCCCGTCGGGATAGGTCTCCGCCTTCTCGTGTGCGTCGACGATGGGTTCGAGGAGCTTGTCGGCGACGTCACGGGTCAGCGCGATCAGGTCGTGAGCGTCGTCAGATGGGAGCAGGCGGTCTACGGCCACGAAGGTCGCCTTTCAAAGTAGTACTGAGATCGATCGATCAGTATCGTTCGAAAAAGAGTACTCCAAGAGTGACTGCAGTACTATCGCGGGATGTCCGACCTGGCTGACAGCGGTTTTGCAACGCGCAGGCGGACCAAGCTGTTCGATGACCTGTTGACCCTGTTCCTGGCGGAGGGCTTCAGCCACCTCACGCTGGATGACATCGCGTCCAGGCTCCGGTGCTCGAAGTCGACCCTGTACACCCTGGCGGCCAGTAAGGACGAGTTGGTCCGGCGGGTGACGGTGCACTTCTTCAAACGCGCTACCAACGCCGTCGAAGCGACCCTGGCCGACGCAGGCGGTTCTCGTGAGCGTGTCTCGGCGTACCTCACCGCAGTCGGTGCCGAACTGGCCGTCGCCTCCGACGTGTTCATGGCCGACCTCAGCGCGTTCGCTTCGGCGCGCGACGTCTACGAAGCCAACACCAGGGCTGCGGCGCTACGCGTGCGCCAGTTGATCGAGGAGGGAGTCGCCGCCGGGGCCTTTCGAAAGGTGCATGCTTCGTTCGCCGCCGACCTCACCTCGACGATGATGGTCCGCATCCAACAGCGCGGTGTGCGAACCGCGACGGGGCTGACCGACGCCGAAGCCTATGCCGAGTTGGCGACCCTTCTCACCCACGGCCTACGGGCCTGACGTACGCCCGTCTATAGCGCGGCGTTGATCGCGTCCACCCGGTCCTTGGCGTCGCCGAACAACATCTGGGTGTTCTCGCGGAAGAACAGCGGGTTCTGCACGCCTGCGTAACCCGAGGCCATGGAGCGCTTGAACACGATGA
>NZ_NPKO01000028.1 GCF_008329605.1 Mycolicibacterium sp. P9-64 | reverse complement strand
TTTCTCCAAGCAAGGGTCAGGTAGTATTTTTTTGTCCTTCGGAACGCTATCGCTCAAAAAAATCTCCACCTTTCCTCCCTTGCTTTCCGAAATTCGGCAGGGGTTGACTGGTCGCCAAGCCGACATACCTAAAACGAGGTTTTGAGGTTGTCGACTTGAACCATTCATTGTACCTGCCGAACCGCTAAGTCCTACCGTCCCTAGATTGGCCCTTGTGCCTAATCTATTCACGCTAGAAGGGACTAGTCCCTCTTGGCTCTCGCCAATTCACCCTAGCCTGCACCTTCCTCCCTAAAACGGAGGAAGTACAAACCCCTCTTAAAAGCCATATAAGGCTCATATAGCCCTTTTGAAGGCTTGACCCTTATTTAGATAACCTTCGTTGCCTTAAAGGCAACAGAGACGCCTTTAAGGCGTTTTTAAGCCCTTTGTCTTTCCCCTTGTTTTGGGGTGTGAGTGCTGGCTAGTCGTGTGGGGGCTAAACCCCACGGTTTTCATGCGTAGCTGAATATGGCATAAGGCAGACATTGCGAACGGATGAACAGGCGGTTTTTGGCGGTATGATGGTCAGAGCAAGCCGACCCTCGGAGATCCTCGTTTTGGGTCTGTTCGGCTTGGCGATAGTCCAGCACCGCCAAAAAATGCGGAAGGCAAGGGGGAAAGGGTGGAGATTTTCGGAGCCGATAGGCGGAGAAAATACTACCCGAACCTTGCGTGGAGCATAGCCCTTATGTTTATAGAAAAGAGAAAAAAAAATAGGTTAATAGATTTCAAGTTGATATAACAAGGTTTATGAGCATTTTGCGTGTTCTATTTTTTCATAACATTTGTTCTAGTTTTTCATAACATTTGTTCTATTTTTTCTTGAACATTTGTTATGATTATGATAAATTTAGAACAAATAAGGGAGGGAATAAAATGCCAAAACAAAAAGTCGAAAACAAGGTGATTTATAAAGGAAAAAGAAGATTGCAAGACCTTGATACAGGAGAAATATTTGAAGCTGATGACTTAATCAAAAAGACTGATAGAAATGGCTTCATGATTACATACTTAACTGCAATAATTCAGCTTATAGACACATTAGGAAATAAAAAAATGCAAGTAGTAAAATACATACTTGCAAACATGGACAAATCGACTAACACATTAATCATTACAACAAGAGAATTAGCTAAAAAAAGTGATGTTTCATTACAAACCGTTGTAGAAACTTTAAAAACTCTTGAAAATGCTCAAATAATTGCTAGAAAAACTGGTGCAATTATGATTCACTCAAGTCTTATTCACCGAGGAAACAAAGGGAAAGAGCAGTATCTATTAGCTAGATTTCAAGAATGGGAGAAAGACGAGGAGGGGCTGGATATATAATTCACATATCCATCTCCATTCCTCGCTGATTCTCCCTTTGCGGTTTCTCTAATTTTTGAAGGGAATCCTGGACTAATTTATCTTGTCTGTCATCCAGGGCTTTTATATGACTAGGGGCTACATCTCTTATTCTTAAAAACGTCTTTACTCTATCAATTTGAGCATGTAAAACTTTCCCCACTCTTTCCTTAAAAGCCGAAAACTCCTTGCTGATCTGCATGAGTTTTTCCTTCAATTGCCCGTTCTCCGATTTCAATTCTCGATTCTCATTTTGGTAAGACCGGTTTTCTAGCTTCAGCGTATCTACCTCTTGTTTTAACTGCTTTTTCTCCTGCGATTGCTCATTAAATTTCCGAGCCAATCCATTGTACTTTTCTACCAGCTCGCCATATTGTTTTACAACATCATGTTGCTTTAATTTTTGCAGGGCTTTTTTCTCCGCTACTGAATCCAAATTTTCTTCGATGTCTTTATAGTTTTGTCGAATTTTGTCTTGTCCTGTCTGAATATCTGATTTTAATTGCTGAACTTCTGTCTTAGCCTTATCTAACTCCTTCTGGAGAACCTCAGCCTTCTGCTGATAGACAACTCCATTCGTGGCATAATCTACTAGGCTTTTGTAGTCCTGCTCCTTCATGCCAACAAGTCCAAGAACCTTTTTCGCTTCAATGTTCTCAATCGCCTTCGTCTTGTCGTCAATCTCTTGAATATGCCCCATTGTCTGTTCATATTTCTCTTTAGCTTCTTGCTCCATCTGTTGGAACGTCAGAGCCTTATATTTGGCTGTCTCAACGTGTTTACGGTCTGATGAGACCCCTCGCTCCAAGTCGAAGCCTTCTCGCACCATATGGTCATGAAACTTATCTTGAAGCTTCACCAGTTGTTGCTTTTTACCGAAAAAGTCCTTTGCTGAAAGCCGACCATCTTCGGTGATCGGCACGAACCCGACGTGCATATGCGGTGTTTTCTCGTCTTTATGAACCATTGCATAAGCGATATTCTTTTCTCCGTATTCGTTCGCAAAAAACTCATAAGCTGATTCAAAGAATCGCTTTTCCTCTCGTTCCGATAGCTTTTGAAAATACTCGGAATCAGAAGTGACAAGGAAACTCGCCACCTTTACCGCATCTTTCCGAATGGCTTTGCCAGTCGTCACTCCTTCCTCAATCATTTTGTTGACCTTCTCGCTATAATCAATCGGTTTTGAATTGACCAAATCATAATTTAGATGTGAACGTAACCCATCAATATCACCATTCGTCTGACTCTCTTTTTCTCTCTGATTATGAATTTGAATGCCCTTAATGGCAGGTTGTTTTAGCTTCTGCATATGTAAAACGGCATAGCTCATTTTGGGGGTTCAGCTCCTTCTCGAAAAATGCTAGTTTAAGAGAAGTGTAGCACACTACACTTTGCAAGCAAAGTTTCATGTGCTCTGCGAGGCTTTTCGGCTTCGCCGAGCCATGCAGCTGCATGGCAAACCCCAAAAGCCAAAACGCTTTTCTCCAAGCAAGGGTCAGGTAGTATTTTTTTGTCCTTCGGAACGCTATCGCTCAAAAAAATCTCCACCTTTCCTCCCTTGCTTTCCGAAATTCGGCAGGGGTTGACTGGTCGCCAAGCCGACATA
>NZ_NPKO01000027.1 GCF_008329605.1 Mycolicibacterium sp. P9-64 | reverse complement strand
TTTGTTCGTATTTTTGTTTGTGTTTATTTAGACACACAACTGTGTTCAAATGAACACATACGAAAATCTCCAAAACCACTGATATATCAACCTTTTTTACACTTTTAAAAGCCTCTCCCTTCTCACTCTATATATAAGGGCTTTTCTCCAAGCAAGGTTCGGGTAGTATTTTTTTGTCCTTCGGAACGCTATCGCTCAAAAAAATCTCCACCCTTTCCCCCTTGCTTTCCGAAATTTTGGCGGTGGTCGTATGTCGCCAAGCTAACCATACTCAAAACGAGGAACCTCGGAGGTTAGCTTGCTCCTGCCATTGTACCGCCAAAACCGCCAGTTCATCCGTTCATAGATTTGTTCTTTTGCCTTATGGATCTACGCAATGCGGGGGCTAGCCCCCACACCCCCAGCCAGCTCCCACCTCAAAACAAGGGGAAAAACCTATAAAGATTTGTCTCCTTTAATCTCGATATGCCCCTGTAAGCTTCATATTTGCCTTTTAAGGGGCTTGTTTTGATTTTGCCTTACTTAACTTAGGGTACAACCATAAAAACGCATAGAGGGCGATTTATGGTGTTTGTCAACGGTACCGGACCGAAGGGAGGATAAGGAGTTGACAGACTCACTTCACCAAGACCCTCTTGGTGTGTCAAAAGTTCACCTTTTGACCTGCCTACCGGCGAGGGAGCCCCCTCAAAAATTGAGGGGGTTGGGGGAGTTTTTTGGAGGGGGTCAAGGGGAAAATTTCCCCTTGTGGGTTTGGGCAAAGCCCAAGGTCTTAGGGGGTTTGGGGCTCGCCCCAACAAGCTGTATTTGGGTACCAAATACGAAGCTTGCCAACCCTCTGTAATGTGATATACTCGGAGACAAGACAACCGAGTATAAGGCATTACTCCAATTGAAAATTGGAAAGGAGGGGCGGTCTTTTTGGGCGAGAACAGGAAAGAGAATCGGCAGATTAAATTTCGTGTGAACGACCTCGAATTTCAGAAACTTGAGCAGATGGCGAAAGATTCTGGAATGAGTGTGCCTACCTTCTGCAAGAAGAAGGCACAAGGGGCGAGAATGTCATCTCCCAAGATTGATAGGGAGGGAGCATTCGAGATAGCCCGTCAATTGCGAGCGATCGGAAACAACGTGAACCAGTTATCGAAGCGAGCAAATGAGGGCAAAGCGATTCCTTCAGAGGAATTGCAAGACGTACAGAAGGAGTTGCACGCTTTATGGCAACAATTCAACTTGGCAATACAAAAGTAGCCAATAAGCTGATTTCGTACGCTGAGAAGCGAGCAGAAGAGCGTGAGGGGGTCAATTGCCCTGCTGACTATGCCAAGGCTCAATTCAAAGCTACAAGGGAACTGTGGGGCAAAACAGACGGTATTCAAGCCCACCATGTCATTCAATCGTTTAAGCCAGGAGAAGTTTCTCCCGAAATGGCAAACCAAATCGGGCAGGATTTAGCCAGGGAAATAGCGAAAGGTCATGAAGCAGTGGTTTACACGCATACAGACAAAGACCACATACATAATCACATTGTCATCAATGCGGTCAGCTTTGAAGATGGCAAGAAATATCAGTCCTCAAAAAAGGATTTATACAACATTCGTGAGGTGAGCGACCGCTTGTGCTTAGAAAGAGGTCTTTCTGTTGTGAAGGAGCCTTCGGCACAAACTCGCTATACATTGGCTGAAAAATCCCTTTTAGAAAAAGGGAAAGACAGTTGGAAAGATGAGATTCGAGAATGTATTGACCACACGAAAGGAAAGGCTCATAGCCTTGACGATCTAGCCGATAAATTGAAAAAAGAGTTTAATATCGATACCAAAATTACAAATAAAAATATTAGCTTCAAGCACCCCGATTCAGAACGCTTCGTAAGGGGAAAAAAGCTTGGTTTAGCTTATGAAAAGGAGACGTTGGCAAATGAGTTTGAAAGAAAAATTGAACGTGGTCAAGAGCGAGGAATCGCCGACATATCAAGTTCCGCAGGATACGAGATTGGAAGAACTGAAACAACTTATGAAGGAAACCACCGAGCTGAACGGTCTCATGAAAAGCTACATCAGAGTTCACATGGACAAAGATGGGACAAGCCAAATGACGATAGACCACGAACTTTCGAAAATCAGAAAGACCAGTCAGGACGTTCAGGACAAAATGATTTCGATTTTGAAAAAGCTAGACGATACGCAGAGAGACTACGCAAATCAACTGCTCAATCATATGGGGAATGGCAGGAAAGAGATGTCCGCGAACAATCAGCAGACGCTCCAAAAAATGGGCGAAATCGAGGGAATGTTGAGCAGCAGCATGAAGGAAATGACCGCCAAAATGAACGAAAACATGAACGGACTCGAGAGCAAAGCCATGAAATTGATTTCGAACGTTAAAAAAGGTGCGATTATCAGCTATTGGCTAGATGCCCTTAAATATGGCTTAGGAACGGCCGTATGCGTTGTTCCGTTATATCTTGTGATAAAGTACCTCTTTTCCCTTTTTGGCTGGCAAATGCCTTAATAAAAAGAGGGTGTGTCGATTTTGACACCCCTCCTTTTATTTAATCCTTTTTAGATGTTCATATTCCTTTTTGGTTTTATTGATTGCTTGCCCTTTATGCCCGATCATTGGGTTTAAACGATAAGTATTTGAATTACCGACTTTCGGACCCTTACGAATAATATCTTGTTCTAGTAAGCCTTTAATAGCCCTTGCTACGTTTCCTTGTTTCATACCTAAATCTTCAGCAATCTTTGTTTGAGTTACTCTTATATAATTTTCAAAGTCTAATTTAGCAAACAATTTCATTAGCACTCTATATTCTTCATAGCTTAATTTAGCGTCAGCCATCCAATCCATAGCTTCTTGATACATAGCCATCCAACCACCTCCTAAATTCGATTTCATAGGTTTATAGGGCACTGTAAGACTTACGATTTCTCCTGTTTCAGTGTCTATGTTTGCATGTAGCATTTTTTGCTTTTTTAACCGTTGGTATTCTTCTTGATTCATTATGTATTTTACACCTCCAGTATATTTTTTAATCCACTTATGTATGTACTTGAAGTATATCTCCACAGATATATATCGTATAAGATATAGTCTATATCTCAGGAGATATATAGTCAACCCCTCAAACCCTTGATATATCTAACTTTTTTAAATTCCCCTTCTGTATCTGTAAAAATCGCCTTAAAAATCGAAGATTTTTCGGCTCTTTTACAGGTGATTTTTACATGAAAAAAAGGCTTTTCTCCAAGCAAAACTAATAGGTATTTCAAGGCAAAATACTAGTTTAGCAATCAATTCCTTAGTTAAAAAAGGACTTTTATTTAAAGGTGAGTCGGGTGTTGAAGGCAATAATGCTAAAGCATATGCAGTCTTTGTAAATCCTCATGTTATCTATGCAGGAGATAAAGACAGTGTAAATGAAGCCTTACAAGTCATGTTTCATAAAGCTATGAAAATGCCAATATTAAAGGATTTACCAGATAAATTATTTTAAAAAATTTAGTCGTAGTTGTTTAATTTGACAACTACGATTTTTTATTTTTGTTCGTATTTTTGTTTGTGTTTATTTAGACACACAACTGTGTTCAAATGAACACATACGAAAATCTCCAAAACCACTGATATATCAACCTTTTTTACACTTTTAAAAGCCTCTCCCTTCTCACT
>NZ_NPKO01000025.1 GCF_008329605.1 Mycolicibacterium sp. P9-64 | reverse complement strand
TGTTACACTTTCTATTAATCTATCGATTTTCAGAAAGGGTGCGTACCCCATGAGTTACTCCATTATCCGAATGCAGAAAATGAAATCAAATGGGATAAAAGGGATTCAATTTCACAACCAAAGAGAGAGGGAAAGTGAAACGAATCCCGACATCAATAAAGCTGATTCTCATCTGAATTATGACTTGATAAACGGTCAAAGGCAGATTGATTACAACGAGAAAATTAGCCAAGTAATTGAGGACAATGTGACCTCTGGAAAAAAGATCCGTAAAGATGCAGTTAAGCTGGCTGAATTCTTAATTACCTCTGACAAGGAATTCTTCGATAAAATTTCACCCAAAGAGCAGAAAAGGTATTTTGAAACGGCTCATGAGTTCCTTGCTGATCGATACGGTGAAAAGAATTTAATCTATGCGACTGTTCACTATGACGAGAAAACCCCTCACATGCACGTAGGCTTCGTTCCAGTAACGGAGGATGGCCGACTATCGGCTAAAGATTTCTTTGGCCAGAAAAAGCAACTGGTGAGTCTTCAGGACGATTTTAATCAGTACCTGAAGCAAAATGACTTTAATTTGGAAAGAGGGGTCTCGTCGAGCCGTAAACACGTGGAGACGGCTAAATATAAGGCTCAAACGTTTCAAAGCATGGAGAAGGAAGCCCAAGAGAAATATGAGCGGACAATGGGGCATATTCAAGAGATTGATGATAAATCGAAATCGATTGCGAATATCGAAGCTAAAAAGGTTCTAGGGCTTGTTGGAATGAAGGAACAAGACTACAAAAGCCTAGTCGATTATGCGACCAATGGTGTGGCTTATCAGCTACAAGCAGAGAATCTGCAGAAAGAGTTGGAAAAGACTCAAAAAGAAGTTACGCAGCTGAAAGCTGATATGCAAATTGGACAAGATAAAATTCGCTATTACTACAAAGATATTGAAGAGAATTTAGACTCCTTAGCAGAGAAAAAAGCACTGCAAAAAGTGAAGCAAACAGACATTGTAAAGAACTATGGAGACTTGATAGAAAAGTACAATGGACTCGTTAATAAATATAATGACCAGTTGAAGGAGAAAAAGGAGTTAAAACAACAGGTGGACACTCTAAAAATTGAGAACCGGTCTTACCAAAATGAGAATCGGGAATTGAAATTAGAGAACGGAAAATTGAAGGGAAAACTCGTGCAGATCAGCAAGGAGTTTTCTGTTTTTAAAGAGAGGGTGGGCAAAGTTTTACACGCTCAACTTGACCGAGTAAAAACGTTCTTGAGGATGAATGATGTAGACCGAAGTACAATCAAGTTCCTGGATGATAGGCAAGATAAATTAGTCCAGGACTCTTTAGAAAAAATGGAGAAGCCACAAAGGCAAAAAGGGATGGAGATGGAACGCTGATGAAGGTGAAACAATTGGTTGAGAAGTTGGAGAAACTAGACCAAGAGGGAGAATTAATGCTTTTTATGAGGGATAGAAAGAGACCTCATTTAGGTTCTGGAACTCTTATTCCAATAAAAGATATTGGTGTTTTTACAAGTGTTGACCAAGATTCAAATGAGGGCAAATATGCTCTTGAAATAAAGAAAGGCGAGTAGTTATCTACTCGCTTTATTTTAAGTTTTCACGTTCTCTAAGGGCTTTAAATTTATCAAATTGGCTTTTGTATTCAAAGTCCTTGTTTTCCTTTTTGCTGACAAGGATTTTACCATCGTATTTAGCAAATTTCTTTTTGTCATTGCCATCTGTCCAAGCAAGGTCTTCGTTCACTACATAGACGTTTGATGTTCCCATTTTTAAAACATTTAAAAATCCATTCTCCTCTAAAAGCTTTACTGCTCTGTAAACTGTTGACCTTGATTTGCCAAAATAATCTTCAAAAACTGCATAAGAACAAGCTAAAGCATTTCTGTTATCCATGTGTTCCAAGATAAAAAATAATAAAGAACTTGAGAAGTTATGATTTGCCATTAACCATCTTAATTCTGGCATGTTGTCACGATAAAGCTGGATGAAATTATGATTTTTCTTTTTCTCTTCAAATTGCTCTTTGTCTTTGTTTTCTTGCTGTTCAAGATCAATAAGTCTTTGAAGCATTTGAAGTTGTTCAGGGGTTAACTCAACATTAATTTTTCTCTGCTCGTCCAATTTACGCACCTCTGCTGGCATAGAATCCTTCTCTCCCTTGTTATGTATCATCAGCTGTGATACCTATATGTATAATTTATGACACATCATAGGTCAAAAATGAACTATAGTCAAGCAAAAAATGACACATCTTAATTCAACTATGTGTCACAAGCTATGACACATATACGTGTCACAAGCTATGACACATTACCTTAACTAAAACATTGATATATCAACATTTTTTCTGTGTTCCCTTCTATATCTCCTAAAGGGCTTTTCTCCACGCAAGGTTCGGGTAGTATTTTTCGGACAGACCACCGAAAAATCTCCACCCTTTTCTCCTTGCATTCCGAAATTTTGGCGGTGCTGTACTTTCGCCAAGCCGACGTACCTAAAACGAGGAATTCAGGAAATCGGCTTGCTCGAGCCATTATACCGCCAAAACCGCCAGAGCTTCCGTTCATAAATTTTCTCTTTTGCCTTATGGATCTACGCAATATGGGGGCTTCCCCCAAACCCCCTTGCCAGCCTCCACCCTAAAACAAGGGGAGAATTGATGGTGTTCGAATAAAAATCTTTGATATTTAGAAATCTAATTTTAAAGAAGGGAGTTGAGCTTTCATGAATAGTAACAGTAGCATTAATAAAAGTAATTTAAATTTATTAGCCGTAGTAGCACTAGGATTGACGACAATTTACACCGCAATATTAGCGACTCAATTAATGTCCACAAAACATAAAGTTGATTATTTATATTACAAAGAACATTTTCAAAAAAATAATAAGGGGAATAATAATTAATCGCTAAAACAATGAGAGGCGCTCTAGAAGGGGTAGAGTCCTGAAAATGCGGATTTACAACGGTAATGTAATTTTCACCCATAAATAAAGCCGATTTTAAGAAATCGACTGTTGAACTAAAGCTCCCTTTACTTTAAGTACATTTCTTCACAATCTTTAGATTAATTTATTGGATTATTTTTATGTGAAAGAGTGATATTAAATAAGAGCTTTAATTCGATTGACAAAAAAACCGTCCAGAAGGTATATTATATGTATCTAAGTTATGGAGGTTATTATGTCTATTTCAAAGCATGCTAATAAGAAAAAAAATATATTGATTGCTGCATCTGAAATTGTAAAAGAAGAAGGAGTTGTCAAACTCACATTAGAGGCAGTCGCCCAAAGAGCTGGCGTGAGTAAAGGTGGATTATTATACCATTTTCCTAGCAAGGAAGCATTAATTAAAGGAATGGTGGAAGATTGGACAAATAATTATTTCGAATGCATTAATACGTTAGTTAATAACGACGATGATAACGCAATAGGAAAATGGAATAGGGCTTATCTTAAATCTACATTTTCCGATTTAGAAAACAATAATCTAAATTCCGCACTAATGGCTGCTATGTTTATTAATCCAGATTTATTAGATGAATTCCGGCAGAGATACGATATTTTGCATACAAAGTTAATAACTGATGGAATTGATCCTGTCAAAATAACAATTACAAGATTATCCATAGATGGTCTTTGGTTTTCAGAAATATTTGGAATGGCACCATTAAATGAAGAACTAAAAACACAAGTTTTTGATGAACTAATAAACATGATTCAGGAGGACGAATAATGTCATATCTATATTTAGCACTTGCAATAGTGGGGGAGATTATTGGCTCTTCCCTATTAAAAGCATCTGAAGGCTTTTCAAAACTCTATCCTACAATAGGGGTAATAATAGCTTTCGTTGGTTGTTTTTTCTTTTTATCCTTGTCGCTAAAAACAATCTCCTTAAACACTGCATATGCATTATGGGCAGGTTTAGGACTTGTTTTGACTACAGTAATTTCAGTTTTAGTTTGGAAGGAAAAACTTAACATGGCTAGCATTGCAGGAATAACACTGATTCTTGTAGGAGTTGTAATATTGAATTTGTTTGGACCAGGACATGGAGAATCTGGTCATGAAGCAAGCGAAACTATTACAATGAATGAGACAATGGAATAACACATAAAAAAGTCCTTCTTAATAAAGAGAAGGACTTTTTAGCTTAATTAAGGGTATTTTTTGAAGTCCTTATTCAACAAACCTGCGTACGTTAGTTTAAGTGTATCACTTCACAATTCCAATAGAGTAGAGTTTATTGAGACATAATGAAATTAGCGTTTTAAATGACTTCTGACTGTCTCATAAGACTTGTATCAAATGCTTACCGTTGTAAATCCGCATTTCCCTGACGCTACCCCTAGAAGCGTCTTTTTTGCTTTTTAAGGGTTTTTACTAGGGGCAACCTCTTACAAAGGCGAGAGAGGCCCGTATGGCGTCTGTCAACGGTACCGGACCGAAGGGAGGATAAGGAGTTGATAGACTCACTTCACCAAGACCCTCTTGGTGTCTCAAAAGGCAACACCTTTTGAGCTGCCTACCGGCGAGGGAGCCCCTCAAGGATTGAGGGGTTGGGGAGTTCGATTAAGGGGGTCTGGGGAAGAGTTCCCCAGTGGGTTTGGGCAAAGCCCAAGGTTTGGCTTTTAGCGTCGCAGACCACATGAAACTTTGCGTGCAAAGTGTAGTGTGTTACACTTTCTATTAATCTATCGATTTTCAGAAAGGGTGCGTACCCCATGAGTTACTCCATTATCCGAATGCAGAAAATGAAATCAAATGGGATAAAAGGGATTCAATTTCACAACCAAAGAGAG